>JBFLYH010000007.1:0-5844 GCA_040756875.1 candidate division FCPU426 bacterium | reverse complement strand
ACACCGCGAACCCCATGTACACCGTCGTCGGCTCCGTCACCCGCGACAGCGCCACCATCGACTCCACGTTCTTCCCGGCCGCGCGGTACCAGTACGACGCCCCGGCTTTCGCCCCTTCCGCCTGCACTCCTGCCAGTTTCACATCGCTCCGGCTCACGCCGTACATCAGCTTCGAGAGCACCCGCTGCCCGTGCAGCTCGGTCACTGTCTTCTGGTCGAACAGCGTCGCGTCGTCCAGGTGCGCCCGCATGTGCGCCCGGCGTTCCTCCGCCGTCCGCAGCCCCTCCAGCGTCTGGTAGAACTCCGTCACCCGCCGCTGCCGCGCGATCTGCCCCTCGGCCGTCGCCTGCGCCGGGTCAAAGCTGAACAGCACCAGCGCCGGGTTCGACAAGATCGAAAGCAGGCGGAAATTAACCTCCGCCGGTTCCTGGGCCAGCTGATCTCCGACCGTTTCATCCACCGTGGCGCGGGCGATAAAGGCAACGGTGCGCGGCATAACGGAAGTGGTGAACCCTTCGCCATATAACCGGAAGCGCTCGCTCAGCGCCTGATTGGCCATCACATAAGGCCAAACAGCCGAAGAAGTAAGCCTGGGATTCTGATAAGCAGCCGCCAGCACGCTGGTCAAAATCGCCGCACCTTGCCGCGGATTGTCTATGTCAGCCAGCCGTGCAGCCAAGCGGTCCAGGATTTGGCGGAAAGCCTCGTCATTCGCAGCCTGGCGAACGGACCAGGCCAGTTCATTGGTTTGGGCTCTCAAGGCCTCGGTTTGCTGCTCGGGGGTAAGACCACCCTGGGCCCGAAGGCCGCCAAACACTGCCATAGGCGCCACGGCTAAAATCCCATCCAGATGGGGTATGGCTAGATCGGGGACCAAAGTGGCGTTGTTTAATGCAACAATCATGACCGGCACCAGCGCCAGGCCGATCAAACCAATGAGCGCCCAGCGGGCCGCCGGATTGGTCAAGATTCCCCGGGCGGCCCGGCGCGGATCGAACTGGGACAGCATTTGCCACGGACTCTGTTCGCCGCGCAGCAGGCGGGACACAACCGGCTGCAGATTGGCTTGATAGGCGCGGGCCAACGCGCCGTAATTGAGAGCGGCAATGCCGACGCCGGCGATGCCGAGGCTCACTACTGCGGGCACGCCGGCCAGCAAGGTCAACCCGATCCCCAGGCTGAGCATGGCTGCTCCGGCCAGCAAACGGAAAGCAGGGGTCAGACGGCCTTGTTCATCCACCACCACCCGGCGCAGGCCGTCCTGCCACCGGTTCAGGGAAGTTTGCGCATTGTTCCTGAAATTCCGCAGCCAGTTCGGCGCCGCAGCCGCAAAGGTGCCGAGGTTACCGAACGCGCCCGTGGGCTGCCCGGCAACGGCCAAGGCGCCACCCGCGGTCATGACCGCCACGGGCGAAATCAAGCGCAGCAAGGCCACCCGCGCTTCCTGCCCCCGGGCGGCGGTCACCTGGCCCGAAGCCAGCATCTGATCCTGCAAACGGGCCACGGTCTGATTGTCGAACATACGGATGGCGTAGGTCACGCCGTCCCGCTCCAGACGCATCAATTCCACCCCGCCGGCCTGCGTCAGCGCGTTAACGGGTTGGATGACCGCCGATAATCCGAATTTCACATACGGCAGGATGAAGGTGTTGCCCGCTGCCAGGGCGTTTTTCCAATCGATGGCCACGCCTTCGGCATAGGGATACTGGTCCTGCGCCTTCTGCAGAACGGCTTCCAGCGCGGGAAGCTGCCCAATGCCTTCAGCCGCGCTCTGGGCCACCTCTTCCGCCAGCAGCACCATGCGCAAAGGCGTGAGGAAAAGGCGGATCGTTTCCGGCAGGGACGCTTCTTGTTCCGCGGTCAGGATCGAATTCCGTTCATTGTCGCCAACCTGGGGGAAATTGGGGGCGAGGGCCAGGATGTTCTGGTTCTCCGCCAGGAGTTTCTCCAGCGGCGTCCGGCGTTCGCGGATCAAGGCAAAGTACGGGTTGACCAAATCCTGCTGGCTCAACCGCGGCCGTACGGTCAGGCAGGTCATGCCCTGGGCCCGCGCCGCTTCCATCACCCGTTCCGTATGGAAGCCGCCGGTCACGATCAAAGCCAAGGTGGAGTGATGGACGGTCATGCGTTTCTGCGCGTTCTGCACGAATGCCTGGCTGCGTTCATCCGCCAGCCGGTAGAAAGCCATTACTTGCTGCAGGTATTGATCCAGGGCGTAGAGGTCCGTATCCACCAGCAAATCGCGCAATTGGTCGAAGGTTTGGATGAACTCCGCGAACGGTTTCACGCGGAACAGCTCCGGCTGGCTCTGGAAGCGCGCCAGCTCTTCGGGCGTGGCCGAAATATTCAGGAGTTTCTCCATCAAGTCGAGTCGTTGCAGCAATTCATCCAGTTTGCGCTGGTCCGGGGAGGAGTAGAGGCGCTGGCGGATGTCCGCATCCAGGCGGTCGGTTTCTTCGAAGATTTTGTCCGGATTCAATTCCTGGGGAATAACGTTCTGGCGCAGGGAAACATACTTCGCCAGATGCGGAACCGTCTGCAGGTCGAGTTTGAGCGCCTGCGCCTGGCCGACCAAAAAGGCGCCGTATTTCACCAGCGGCATCTCACCGTCGCGGTAAGACCGTTTTTTGGCGTCGATGGCCAACAATTCAGGATTGTACAATTCGTCTTTCAATTCATCGAGCAGTTCCCGCAGGTCGTAAAGCAAGCCCTGGCTTTCGTCGTTTAAAAAACCCATGACCATGCGGCGGCTGGCCGCATAGGCATCCGCCTGTTCGATGCCGTCCAGGAAAATGGGCCGGCTGCCGGCGCCCGCATAATATTCGGCGCCGCTCATTTTGCCCTGCTGCATGAAGTGCTTGCCGGCCGCCTGCCGGACGCGTTCGTTCGGGTAAGTCGCCAGATGAGTGACATTGACGGGTTTCGACGCACCCTCGATGCCGACCGTGGTCAGCTGGTGTTCGCGGGCCAGGTAATCGATGATATTGGCGATGTTGTTCTGGACTTCGAAGTTGCAGTGCAGATCCTGGACGTGGATCAGCAACTGCTCGTTGCCGGGATAAAACTTTTCCACGGTGCCGAAACGCTCCGGAATCTCCACCACCTTGCCCTGGAAGACCACGCCGTGCTTCAGCGTCGAGTAGGCTTCAGCCTCGAACGCCCAAGTAAGGTATGGCCAGACAAACGTGACCGTGACCAGCAAGGCGATCACGCGTGTCAATAATCGGCGCGATGGTTTGAGCCAGTTCCCGAGCAAAACCCACTGCTCGGGATCCAGGATCGAAGCCAATACCCTGAGTGCGCGATTCATATTTTCATCTCCTGTCCTACATGATGAATGAAAGGAAATATATTCAATGGATATAGTACTCCTTATCCCTAACGTAGTTGAAGTATAGCATAGAGAAAATTAAAAATCAATTCGACAGCTCTGGATAACCGTTTATTTTAAATAGATAAATCGCTTTTGTTCTATTATGGAACACTATATTAAGTTGCATTCAGTCTTGAAAAATATTAATTTACTTGATTATTTTTTATAGCTGCCTATTAACTGATAAACTCTTATGGATCAACCTTTAAATCAAACTTAATTCCATAAAATTTACCATCTTTTTCAAAATTATTTATTATAAAACCTACAATTCGTATAGATGTCCGAGCCTCAACACTTCTCTATTTTCGTATGGTCCAAACAAATATTTACACCCAAACACACATGAGAAACCCAGGGTAGGTTTATACAGGGAGTGGTTCAAGATTTAAAACCAGAGAGAGAAGCAGAAGACCCTTATTACGACGTATTGCATCTGCCTTTGCCACATCCGTGCTTTTGACAATGATTTAAGCAATATCCGCGGACATGGCTTGCAGAATCCCATCCACCGCCAATCCCAAACGCACGATTTCATCTGCACGTTCCTGGGTATTGGCCGTAGCGTAAATCCTCAGTTGGGGGGCGTTTCCTGATGGCCGGATATGCGCCACATCATGATTTTCAAAGGTAATGCGGATTCCGTCCACAACATTAATGCGGGCCACAGGGGCAAATCCCTTCTCCGCCGTAAAGTAGTATTTCTCCAGCAGCCGTTTGATGCTCCATTCGGGGTGTTCAGCCTGGTTTTCTTTCCAAAAAGCCCGGGGTACGATCGGCGCTTCAGCCAGGTAAGCGGCGCTCCGACCTTCTTCATGGCCGTCGGAAAACACATAATGCAACCGCTGCGCCTGAAAATCAATCTGGTTCACCTGGCTGTCCGGCGGCTGCAAACCGGCAATCAGACGCCGGCTGATGTCTTGGGGGAAATTGTCCAGCAACCCGGCTTGAGTGAACCGGGGGGGGAAATCGCGGAATACTGCCTGCAGACTGCCCCTCTGCTTGGCGGCCATTAAAACGCAGAGAATGGGCAACAGGGCGTCCCGGGTGGGCAGTGCGGCCAGTAACCGGTCCGGCCCCAGGTGCAGATCCGTGCCGAGCATAAATCCGCCGTTGACTTCCCAGCCTGCCACCGGCTGCTTGCCAGCCTGCCTGGCATGATGCAAGGCCGCCAATACATAGGGGGAGCCGATACGGGTGGAAGCCCTTTCGATCCCCGCCTGCTGCAAATAGGCATCAATGGCATCGTTGGCGCTGACCGGTACGGCGGCGAACCGGATGCCGAGGAACCGGGCCACAGCCGCCCCCAGCACGTCGCCGCGGTGAAAAGCGCCGGTTTCGTCCACGACCAGCGGCCGGTCGCTGTCGCCGTCCGTCGACACGATGGCATGAGGATGATGATGGCGGACCCACTCGCGGAATGTGGCCAGCTGGTCGGCATTGACGTTTTCCGTGTCCACGGGCACGAACCGCTCGCTGCGGCCCAGGGCCACAACTTCCGCGCCCAGGCCCTGCAGAATATGAACCAGGAGATCCCGCCCCACGGCGGAATGCTGGTGCACCAGAATCCGCAACCCTTCCAAAGCCTTCTCGGGCCAGGCCGAGAGATAGCGCGCCCGATAGAACGCCTCGATTTGCGGATTGGTTTCCGGCAGCTTGGGACGACGGTCCGCAGCATAAGCGCCACTGGCGTCAAAAAGGCCTTCCGGGATCCCGGTCCGTGCTCCGGCGACCTGGGCGAGGATTCCGCCTTCATCGTCTTTCAGCACTTCTCCGCCCGGTTTGTTGAATTTGATGCCATTGCGGTCATCAGGAATGTGCGAACCAGTGACCATAATGCTGGCCTGGCCGTGCTGCATGGCATAATACATTATGGCCGGCGAGGGGACTTTGCCTCCAAAAACCACCTTGCAACCGGCGTCCGCCACAGCCCCGGCCACTGCCGAGAGAATCCGGTCCGTGGAGGAACGCAAGTCCCCTGCCAGGCAAACAGCCTGGCCGGTTTTGGCTTGGCGGGTGTCAAGCAGGTAACGGACAAACCCCAAGGTGTTGACGTAGCATTCCTGGTCGGTCATGTCCGTAACCAACCCCCGCAAACCGCTGGTGCCGAATTGCAGCATTTACAACCCCCAGATTTTATGCTTTAAGAAAGCGCGTAGGAATTCCAGGGACTATTAAAGAGGGGTTAGAGAAAAAAATCAAGGAAATAAGAATTGCTCTTGGTTTAGAAACATCCTTTGGCAGTCAGGACCCGGATTTCCGCCCTTACGCGGCCACTGAAGTGCTGCGGAAGAGCCGCCGACGCTGCTGCTCCAGCGCGTTTTCGTCCACCTTCGCCGGCAGACGGTGCAACAGGTCGTAATACGCGCCCAACGCGCCCTTCCCGCCCACTTCCAGCAGGATGCCCGGCGCGTAGATCGTCCGCCCGGCCAGGCTTTCACGCGCCGTGCGTTCCCATTCGCCCATTGCCA
>JBFLYH010000006.1:0-12972 GCA_040756875.1 candidate division FCPU426 bacterium | reverse complement strand
CCGCGGTCTGCGCCTTCTCGCCCTCGGCTTTCAAGGCGCGCAGCATGGCTTTCATCAGGTCGCGCTCCGCCTTCCGGCTTTCCGGCCTGGCCGCGTACCTCAGGTACGCCTGCACGATCGGGCTGTCGCCGCGCTGCAGCAGCGCGCCGAACGCCGTCTCGCTCAGGCCCAACCCTCCCACCACGCTCTGCCAGTAACCCATGGGATCCAGCCTCATTGCCATCTGCTGCATGCGCCGCGACGGCATCAGACGCATCAGCCGCGCCATCAGCCCCAGCCGCGCTTTCGGCGCCGGCATCATCTGTTCCACTTCTCCGCCATACACCCGCGCCACGACATTTTCAGGCAGTTCAGCCTTCAGTATGTCCGCTGCCTCCAACGCCTGTTGGACCGGAGCCGACACTTCAAACACCTGTGGATTCGCCAGCTCCACCCCCTCCATCTCCACGGTTGTTACCCGGCCGGTCTTCACGCCGTGGACATTGCGCGACAGGTCCTCGCCGATCATCAACAATTCCGCCTGCTCGCTGCGTGCCTGTTGTCCCACTTCTCCGCGCAGCGCCAGGCCCGTCGCCTCGTCCAACAGCCCCAGCCTTCCTGGCGACACGCCGCTTATTGCCGTCAGCACGCGCTCCGCCAGTTCCAGCCGGCTGATCAGCCCCTCCACGCCACTCTGGCCGCGCAAACCTGACAGGGCTTCCCTGACCGCCGCCAGTTGCGCGCGGTTTGCCGCCGGCATGGATTGCACATAAACCTCCTGCCCGGCCACTGCTACCGCCGTCTCCACTCCCCTCGATCCCGCGCGGCCGGCCGCCACCTGTTCCCCGGTGATCAGGCGGCCGACCACTCCGTTGGCCACCAATTGCCTCGCCTCGCCGCTCAACTCCTGCCCTTCGCGCGTCAACTCCCGCAAGACCCCGGCCAGGCTGCCCGGCGATACCCCCTGCAGTCCCGACGCAATCCGCATCACGGTCGCCAAGTTCGGCTCCGCGCCTTGCTCCAGTTCCCGGCCCAGGGCCTCTTTCAGCGCCTGCAGGCTCTTGTCCGCGCCCAGGTTTCGCACTTGCGCAGCTTCCCGCAGGTAATCATCCACCAACCCGGTCAGCTCCATGGCCGTGACGCCGACTTTCTGGCGCGTGGCCTGGTGCCATTCGGACGCAGGCACTCCTCTTTGCAGATTCACCACCCCAGGTGCTTCTGCCTCCGCATCGATCAGCGAGGGCGTCAGTCCGAACGTTTCAGCCACCCCGTCCCACCGGCCGGCTTGGTAATACTGTTCAGCTTCGTACCCCACAATCGCCCCGAACAGCATGGCTTCTACGCGGTATCCCAGCCGGGACATGGCCGAGCGCAGGGTCCCGTCCGCCGCAGGCATAGGCTCTGACATCCGCAGCAGCAGCCGGTTGGGCACGTAAATGGAGGCCCATTCCCCGTGTTCCGCTGCCTGGCCGTTCTCCTGGTACGCACCCAGCAACTGCCCGCGCAACAACCGCTGCCAGAAACCACCCAGCTCCGACAGGGGGCGGAACCGGATCTGCTTCACGTTGTATTCCCGCGCCGTGATCCGGTCCGGCAGCACCAGTGTTCGTTTGATCGCCTCAAACCGCGGGCTGAGATCGTCCACGGCCGTCGCGTCGGCGCGGACTCCGGCGAACACCGCCACCACGGTCTGCAACAGGGCCAACCCTGCCAGCACCACCGCCGCTAGCGAACGCATGGGCAGCTTCAGGTTCAGGTTCCCGATCCCGCGTCCGTCGGTCACGAACAAAACGGTCCTCACCCCATAGTCCAGCAGCCGCCCCGGCAGGCTCTGCAAGCCACGGATCGGACGGTTTACGCCCTCAGGCAGCACTTCCTTCATCTGCCGCAAATGCTCGTTCATGTCCCCGCCGGGTCCCGGCCCCTGCGCCGGGCCTTGCGGAGCGCCGGGCCCTGGCCCCATGCGGTTGCCGTCCGCGTCGTATTGGCGCACCACGTCCAACAGGGCCTGGTAATCCAAGCGCGCCACGCCGGCTTTCTCGTCCGCCGCGCCGTAACTAAGCAACAGCTCATTCCCCACGCGCGCCATGCCGGTCACAAACAGCACGGGCGTGCGGAATTTACCCGGCTGTTCCCATTCCGCCAGGGGGATCAGCAGTTGTTCCGGGCAGCGGTGCTTGACCCTGGGCAGGCCGTTGGGCTGTTCCTCCAGGATCATGAACGACTGCGAATAGCCGGCCGCGGCATCCTGCTTGCCGTGGTAGCTCAGAAGCCATTCAGTCGGGGAAATGCGCAGGGGCGGCGCGCTCGCGCCGATGCGCTCCCGCTCCCAGGGGAAGCGAGGCTCAGCCAGAAGGGTCGCCGCGGATTCAGGGACAGCCAACTCCTCCCAGGTCCGGGCCGCGCGGATGAAAATCGAAGGCCGCCGGGTCCCGCCCGGCGTTTCCGGCCGGTGCAGCATCACGATCTGCGGCTCGCCGTTGATCATCATTTTTTCCGGGAAAACCACCACGTCCCGGTTTTCTCCCAAAGCCGGGTCCGTGAGCCGTCCGACATATCCAAACGCCCGTTCATAATTGCCTGCTGCCAGCGCGTCCAGATCCACTTCGAATAATACATTGACTGTCACGTTGCCCGCGGCCGCCCGGCCGTAGGGATTCTGGGGCGTTTGCGTCCAATCCGGCAAAGCCTGCGTGGGATCTTCTTTCGCCCAGTAGGCGCCCGGCGGAAACATGCGGCAGGCCGCAATCAGATAGGCTTTGCCCTGCAAGTAAAACAGGCGGGGGTCCTCGATGGTACCGTTGGCGTGATTGGGAACGCGCTGGCCCGCCGTGTTTTCAATCAAAATCCCTTCCGGCGCGTATTCGAGCCGGGGCGCCAGGGCCGGCCGCGAGAAGTCCGCATGCCACGTCAGTCCTTGGTCGTCGCTGTAAGCGTATCCCAGGAAGATCGGGAAGGGGGCGGGTTTTCCCGGCAGCTGTTTTTGCACGTATGGGCCGGTGGCGCGGAACAGCATGTGCAGCCTGCCCGTGCGGCGGTCCTGGATGATTCCCGGGTTGAGCACCATTTCACTGGCCCAATCCGTTTCCGGCCTGGGTTCCAACACCAGCTGACGGGAGCGCACCAAACCGGGTGCGGGCGCGACCAGGGACGCGAATTTGGACAAATCCAGCCGCAATTGGTTCGTAAAGCCCGAGCGCATCAGCAGGCGCCTGATCACGCCGAAATTCAGGGCGTACACCATGATCCGGCCTTCGTCGGCAAAGGTATAGTATCCGATGGAGGCCACCGGCCGGTCGAACAGTTGTCCTTGCCAAATCAGGGTCGCGAGCATGCGCAGAGCCTGGGTGCCCAGGTTGCGGCTGCGGAAAGCTTCGTGGATGGAGAAACGGAATTGCACGCTCCCTTCCCGCCCGGCCTCGGCAAAGAAAAGCGCATGCCCGACCAATTGACGGTCTCGGTTGTAGAGGCCGGCCACAAACGCCTGCCGCCCGTCGAAGCCCTTGACCACCTCAAAAACCTTCGCCGTCAAATCATTGAACCGCACCTGCCAGGCTCTGTCCGTCCGCAAATCGCCGAGGAAATCAATATCGGCCAGCGCCCGGTTGGGAAATCCCTGTTGTTCAAGTTCAGATTGGAAGTCCCTTGCCCATTGGCCCACGGTTCCGACATCCGTTACGGTTTCCCTAGTCCAGCCGTATAAAACCGAAAGCACGCGGCCGATGAAGGCGCGGGCCGCGGGCGTCCGGTCCGGGCTCAGGGCCAGACGCAAGGCACGGACCCAAGGCCGCGCGTCCATGCCCCGGCGTTCAGCCTCCAGCCGTCTCGCGGTCAGCCGGACCTGGCGCTCGAACCCATACAGGCTGCGCACCCAATAGGCCGGATTGAACTCCAAGGTGGTTTTATCCATCAGGTCGGGCCGACGGTCGCGCAAATAGCGGACAATGTCGAGCAGCGGCAGGAGCGTGTCATTTCCGAACATGGCATTGCCGTGCCGGACCTGGCCCGGAGCCCAAACCAAATTAGCGGTATTGGCGAGGTGCAGCCAATCGATCATGTCGATATGCTGCTCGAAAAAGTCCGCCACCGCATCGAACGCCTGAGCGCGGATGGCGCGGACTTCGTCCGGCGTCTGCGCCTGGGCGAACGCGGTGTACAAATCGTGGTGTTCTTCGTGGATGTAATGCCAGGGATCAAAAAGGATGAATATGGGCGGAGCGCGGCCTGTGTCCCGCTGGTAGCGCTCCCGCCAGGAGCGGACGAACGCCATTTGCTCTTCGAGGCTGTACGGCAGCCTGAACTTGAAGTTGTACCAGTTGTGCGCCTCGATCATCAAGCGCACGTTGTTGCGGTCCGCCGTGGACAGCAGCCACTGCATGGCCTGATCCGGGCTGTCCAATTCTTCGTGCTGCTGGATGTATTTCAGCAGGCGCTGAAGATCCGAGGAATGGATGACCAAGCGGCCGGGTTGCAGGTGCGTCCATGGGCGCTGCACCAGGCGGCGGATCGAATCCATGGCATAGGGGTGCATCTGCGTGTGGATCGAGCGCATGGGCAGCCGGCCGCGCGCATACTCAGCCAGCGCCCGGTCCAGCTGCAGGGTGTCGCCGTAAATTTCCAGGCGCGTGATGCCGAAAAACGCCTGGGCAAACCAGACGTAGGTCCGGAAAAACGGCAGAATCAGCGCCGCCAGCGCGGCCGTGACCAGCCGCGGGAAGCGGCTCAAAGGATAGAGAATGGTGGTCGAGATGGACCCCTGCGAAACCAGCTGCCGCACCAATTCAGAGTCCGCAGGGTCTGCAAGGGTCTCCGGCCGCAGGTCCCGGCTGCTCGGGCGCGCCACTCCCGGCTTGGGCGCGGGCACTGGATCAGCCTGGTTTTCGGCCTCTTCGGGCGAAAGCATCATGACCAGGTCGCCGGCCCGCCGCGCCAGGCGGCGGATAAAGCGGTCGAACCCGAAAAGCGAACGCACGAAATACACCGGACTGAGTTCGAAGGTCATGCGGTACAGCAGATCCGGCCGGCGCTCATTGATGAACCGCAGCCACTGCAGGTTGGGGATCAGCGTCCGGTCGCCGAACAACTGGCTGCGATACAGGAGCCAATACCGCCAGGACCGCACTTGCTGGTCCTCGTTGCTGAAATGCACCCAGGCGATCATGTCCTCCATGGAAAGGAAGGCCTGTTCCAGCCGGTGCAGGACCTCCAGGCGGATGGCGTCGCGCTCTTCCTGGGTGCGGACCCGGTGGAATCGCCGTTGAAGTTCCGGATAGCCGTCGATGATCCAATGCCAGGTGTCGAATACGATGGCCGCGGGCAGGGCTTGGCCCGGATGGGCTTCTTTCCAGGCCTGGCGCAAGGCGCGGATGCGTTCGACATCCGCCAGCAACCGGTCCACCTGGGAATTAGCCGTGCGCACGCGCACGGGTTCGAACAGCAGCAGCAGGTGATTGGCGTGCGCCCGCTCGGCCATGCGCATCAGCACTGCCTCGCGTTCCAGGCCGGCCAGCCCCTCTCGGGCCGCGAAATCGTCGATGAAGCGGTCGAGGGTTTCGATGTGCAGGATCACCTTGGCCTGCTGTTCGGGCCGGAAGCGGTGGTTGAGGGTGCGATAGAAGAGTTCGGCATTGACAGGCGCCTTGCCGGTCCCGAAATCCGCATGCATGGTGGTGATGTCCAGGAGGCCTTTGTCCCCATACCGCCGCGCTGCGTCGAACTGGTATATATCAAGGAAGACTTCAGTGCGCGGCAACCCCACCACATGCCGGGCAATAAAGGTGTAGGTCAGCAAAAAAACCGGACCCAGGCTGCGGATCAGGCTTTGGGCCGCTGCGCGGCGGATGCGGCTCAAAGGCAAGGTGACCAGGGTGGAAATCGCTCCGTGCTGGAAGACCGTGCGCAGAATCCGGCGGTCGCCTTCGCTCAAATCGCGGGTCTCGCGGACCAGCGCCGCCGGCAAGGGAAGGACTTCGGGCATATACCGCGGCAAGCCGAATAAGCGGTAAAATCCCGGCAGCAGGGCCAGGTAACCCACCACGTCATTGCGCAGTGTTTCATGGAAGCGGATGCGATTGGCCACCTCGGGCTGGTCGCGGTCCAGAATGGCCATGGCTCTGGCATCCACCCGGCCGTCTGACCAGGCAATGGCCGCAGTCAGGGCTTGCCGGCGGATGGCCGCCAGATCCTGTTTCGGCAGGCTGTCAATCCAGGCCTGATAACTGCGGGGAGCATTTCGCAACTCGGCGAAGGTCGGGCTTCCGGGCGCGGCCTGTGCAGTGTACAGCCTTTGTAAAGCCGCCTCCCTCATCGCCCTCTGCACGCCCCGGCTGAGGCGGTAAAAAGTCACCGTGCCGGCGGTGAAATACGCACCGCCAAACAAAGCCGCAACCGGTAAAAGCGCGGCCCAGGTGTTCCAAGCGGGCAGCATGCTGCCGGTGGCAAAACCAATGCCCAGCAAAGCCGCGCTGAGCAGGCCGGAAAGCACCGCAGCCGTATAACCGCTCAGGGCCCGGAAGGGATGGGCTTCCTCCTGGCTGCTTATCGCACCCGCCGCTTGTTCTTCTTCGGCCATGTCCGTTTGCCCTGCTACAAACGGCTCCTGCAGGTCGATCACGCGGATCATAGCCTCAGGCGTCTCAAAGCGAAATCCGCCTGCCCAAAGCTTGTTTTCCTTGTTTACCCAATCAATAGCAACGAGTTGTTCGCCCCGCTTTTCGAATACCGTGTAATAATGGTCGCGGGTGGGCAACATTTTATGAAAATCCCGATAGTTAAACTCGTTTACGACTAATAGCAACCCTTTATCCAGCATATTCCTGCCGACTTGCCTTAAAGCCCGTATGGAGTCTGCCCGGGTATAGTACTTTGGAACCAAAACATTTGACAGAATAGTCAAGTGCCCGCGCTGCGCTTCAGGGATAGGCGTAAAAATATCATGCTGCTGAATGTGGAATCTCGGATCAGCGTTCGCCATCTCTTCCACTTGATGATCCTGCGCCCCCACCTCTTCGATTCTGTAGCCCGGCAGGATCTTGCCGGTCTCCCGGTATTCTTCGAAAACCGCCTTCAACTCATCCGCACGAGACTCCGGTTGCTGAACAGGCAAATGAAACTTCCCGTCTGCGGCGGAGCGGTAGTATATCCGCCCATTATATTTTATTTGCAGCAGAGCATCGTTCGTGTCAGTCGTGTCACTAAATACCGCCAAAATCCCCTCTTTGTCGTTGCGTATGAAGAACAGTTTGGTCACAAGGTCAGTCGCGGTATAATCCAGCTTTCCTTCGGTAAAAACCTCCAACTTTCCGAAAAGTTCGCTGCTTACAACACCGGTAGAGGCGCCTTCATCGCGAACTTTTAGAATCTGCCCGGGGAAACGCCGATTCAATTCCGGCCATAAATTATGAAGATGCTTCATTAAATTCCTCGTTCGTCCCCCCTTGCGGGTAATGCCCAATTTCGAACCCGTGATATGCGCTTTTTCTCTGGTAATCCAATAAAACAAGTCGTCGAGCATACCTCCGTGCCACCCGGCTTGGGGGCGCATTTTTTTAATCTCCAGGGCAATCTCCAAGTCGTTAGTTTCGCCGGCTTTCCGAATGGCAGCCCGTCTTTCCCAGGGATTCAAGCTCAATAGGGACCTAAGCGCATTGCGTGAATCCTTCCCGCTTCCCGGCGCAATTTCCGAATCCACTTGTTCCCGGCGCAAAACACTTCGCACCCCCGGCAGCATGGCCAGCAGGCCGGGAAGCTCGCGGCGGAATGATTCGTGCCACCGCACCTGGGCCGCGGCGCGGGGATCGTTTTTCTTTAAAGCGGCCATCGCCGCCTCGTTTATGCGTCCATCCGACCAGGCAATGGCTTCGTCGCGGGCTTGCTGACGGATGCCGTTCACCACTGTGCCCGGCAGGCTTTCCAGCCACCCGGAAAACGCGAGCGGATCCCGGGTCAATTCCGAAAAAGCCGGCGCCTGGGGACCGGCGCGGGACTCGTAGTACCGCTCCAACAAAACGCCGCCCATGGCTTCTTCCACCGCTCGGCCGGTCCGGAAGAAACTCACCGCACCCCAGGCCAGGTATCCGCCGCCGACCAGCGCCAGCAACGGCCAAAGAATGAACAGCGAACCTCCCTGCGTTGCCATTCCCAGCGTAGCGGCGCCCAAACCCATGAGAGCCAGGCTGATCGTCCCGGTCACCGCAGAAGCAACGTAACCGATGACTGCCCTGAACCGGTGCGGCGTGGGGGTGGCCTGCGGCTGGGTCTGGCTTGTTTGCCGGGCTTGATATTCCTGGATCCCCTTGCGGATATTGGCCCGTACCGTGGGCAAATAGGCCCGGGCCTGGTCCAGCACAGCCTGCGCCTCGGCCGGAATCCGGCCGCCGTGCTTCGCCTTCAGGTAGGCTTCGGTCAAATCCAACACAGCCCCTGGATCGGTTTGATAACCGCGGTAGCGCGCGGAAAATTCCATCACCGCAAAGAAACTCGAAAACCCCTTTTCCAAGGAAGGTTCCATTTCCGTGCCTTCGTTCCAATCGTCCCAAGTCATCAGTTTGGCCCACAGCAGTTTATCCGCGTTGTTGACCGCATAATCAATCGTGCTTTTCAGGACGTTGCCGGCTTCCACCGTACTGCCGCCGGTCGGCTTAAGGCGCCGCACGGTTCCCCGCCCCCAATCCCCGCCGCCCAGCTCCCGGTCGTCGAATTCGCCGTATATGGAAGCGACGGAAAACAAATTGGGATGGGTGGCCATGACTTTATAGAGCCAGCTCCGCGCGTTCTGTTCCCACTGGTCGGGATGCAATTGCCAATAAGTGGCTTTTTGGCTGCGCAGGAAAGTCCCCATGTTGATCCATTCATGCAGCCCGTTCATCACTTTGTAATAGGCCGGGTGCACCGTGGAATCCCCGATCAGGATGAACACATACCCTTCGGCTTCCAATTCCCGGATCACCCGCTCGTAGTCCCAGGGATAAAACCCCGTGGACAGCATGCCAAAAAGGTAAACGACCGGAACGCCCCCCAGGCGCTGGAAAGCCGGGCTGGTGGCGTACGTATCGAGAATGTGGCGGATGTGCTGCTTCATCAACTCGGGATCCGGCTTGCCCTCGGCGTTTTTGGCCAAACGCGTCTCGTACATGAGGGAAAGCGTGAAGTTGCCTTCCTGCTCGGCAATCCGGAATAGCGTGGGTAACTGTTTTTCATAGGGCCGTTTTTCGGCGTAGTAATCAATGCTGAATCCGTTCAACCCCATGGCCTTGGAAGTGCGAATCAGCCAGCGGATGTATTCCGGATCCGCCGAAGTGAAATCACCCAAGAGCGGATGATGCACGGAAGCAATGTTTTTGGGATCGCGGTCCGGATGGTGGTTGAACGCAAACCATCCCCACTGATCGGTCTCGTCAGCAGGACGGTAGTTGGGATCCATGGTGTACCACCACACGGCATGCGGAATGATCTTCGGACCTTCTTTGCGGGCCCACTCCTGCGCATGGTCGCGGATCGCCTGCGCTTCAGCCACGGATTTAATGCCCCCGACGGTCAGCGAGGCATGCGGCGCCACGGTGATCGGCTTGCGGGCAGCCAGGGCCTCCGCCGGCTGGCGGTCCACCACCAGGATCCGGCTGTTCTTGGCATTGAAGACCACCTGGGTTTTTTGGGCGTTAATCGGCTTCGGGTAGGAGCTGATGCCGGCTTCGAAGCGCAGTTCGCGCACGCCGGTCAGCCCCAGGTCGCTCAAGCGGAACCGGAGCTGGCCGGTATAGCGGGTGTCAGGCTGCAATTTCAGGTATCCGTCCGGGAACTCCGCGTTGTAGACGATGAAAAACCAGTCATGCGTGGTTGAGACCACGTCCAGATCAACCAAAACGTCCTTCTGGTTGAAATCCACGGTGATGCTGCGGTTGTTGTTTAAAATGACCGACCCGAACGTTTGCTGGTGGTTCGGATCCGCAGTGATGATAAAATTGTCGCCCTGCATGCGCATGGTTGCGCCGACCGGATAATAAGCCCCCAGCAGGGGGATAATGTCGCTGGTCTTTTCCAGGACCGGCGCCAGGACATTCGTGGGTTGCCGGAAGGCGGTCTGATCCCGTTCGCGGCGGAGATTTTGCACGGTGTTATAAACGAGGAAATAGGTCCAGACGCCGAAAGCCGCCAGGAAGGTAATCATGGATAAAACGGTCATCACCAGGGAAAAAGCCAAACGCGCCCCCTGGCTCGGGGTGGTGACCTGCTTTCTGGCCTGGCCCCAAGTCCGCAACCAGGCCCGCAATAGGTTGAAGGTCGGGAGCAATGCCAGCATGGCCGCGAATTCATTCCGATAGCGTTCATGCCGTCTCACCTGCTGGGCATAATACGGCTGTTCCCCTTCCAAGATCCGCATGGCATCGGCGTCCACCCAGCCGTCGGACAAAGCGATCGCCTGCGTTTTCGCCTGCCTTTTCAGTTCGCGAAACCGCTGGGAAGGAATGCCGTTCAACCACAAACGATAAGCTTTCCGGTCGGCCCGCAGCGTTAAAAAATCAGGATGCGGTGTATGACGTTCAGTCTGCCAGATTTCTTCCAGGCGGCTGGCCAGCATGGCGTCGCGGACCGCCCGTGCAAGTTTCCAATAATTCAGGGCCGCAATGGATAAATATCCTCCGGCCGCCACGCCCGCGATGCCGATGATCTCCAAGGCGAAGGTCAGATCCGGAATGGCATACTGAAAAACAAACGAGGCGCCCACCAGCGCCAGGCTCAGGACTGCGGTGATGGCCGCGGCCCGGTATCCTTGCGCAGCCCGGAAGGGATGCACGGACACGCCCGCTTGGTTCAATCCGCTTTGCACCCGGTAAGCAAAGTAAGCGTCTATCTCGGACGCAGAAAACCCCCGGGCTTGCAGCCACAAAGCAACTTCCGATTGCATAGGAATTTTGCCTTCCGCTTGCCGGGCATGAATGAAAGCAAGGGCGACGCGGTGGACCGGGCGTACTGAATCGGGCAGAATCCCCGTAAAACGAGCGCGCATGAAATTGAATATGGTTTGCATTCCTCGGCGCAGATTGCCAAGCCCCCAAGGGCCGGCCCTGACTTCAGGAGCAACCGGGCGCCGTGATATTCCGGCCATTTCGGCTGTCTCTCCACTGGACCCTTGAGCCACGCCCAACGGTTGTTGCTCAGCCTTCCTAATGATTTCATGTAGCGCGTCCCGCAGCGCGGCATTCCCTTCCTGACCTTCAGGAATCTCTTCCCATTCGGTTGTTCCCAACCGTCGCGAGGCTTCCAACAATACGCTTTCATTCTCCAGTAACAGTTGCCAGGTTTCATCGGAAATGGGTTGGTTATTTATTTCGATCAAGACGGACCCGAAGCGCCGGCCGACTTCGCCGTATCGTTCAGAAAGCCTGTTGTCCTTGAATATATTGATATTCATCATTCCGGAAAACCGCGAGGTCCACTGGCGCCGGAAGGCTTGGAGATACAACAAATAAGCCAGGCTGATGCGCGTTTGTCCGTCAGGCGTCTGCTGCCTTGCAAAAACCGCGGGCAGCGTTTCCTGGCCGCGCCCGAAAGGCGTGAAAAAAGCCAAGCCCCTGAATACCTGATAGGATAACAAACCCGTAACAAATATAAAAAAAAGATCCACGGGATCCGACGTCCCGCTAAAAAGATTTAACCGGCCTTCAAGAAGCTCGTTCAAGCTGTACGCGATCATCAGGAAGACTGTCAATCCCCGCAAAGCCCTTTGCACGCCGGCGCGATATGTGGCCGCTTCGCTGCTTGGCGCTGCGGCAGTCTCCTCCCGTTTCATGTGCCGCAGAATGAAGGAGGCCAGGTACCCGGAAAGTATCGCCCCGAGTACCATCGGATGATTGGTTAACACAGTCAAAAGCAGCATAATTCCCAACGAGAACGCCCCAAACACGGAAAGCGTCCCAAAGAGGGCGTTCATGGTTTTTTCCCGAACGGACAGCGTATTCGCCCAGGTTCGAATGCGAGCCGGAAAGGAAACGACCAACTGGTAAAATGCCGCCAAGGTGGAGGGAATGATGATAATATCCGTGAAATGATATTGAAACAGCACATTGACCCAAAAATTCGAACTCTCACCCTGCAGAAGCATCTGCATTCCGGCAATGAATTCCCCAAGGCCCGGAAGCGTTTTTAGGAAGTCCATGGCAAATATGTGGTATTTAATTCCCGCGGCCAGATAAGTGATGACTGGCAGAACAAAGGCCAACAATGCCAGTCCCAGACGTAAAAAATCGGCGCCAATGATTTTCAGCCGTTCACGATCGGTCCATTGCGCCCTGATATACGTCCGGAGTCCGGTCAAATATTGCAGGCGTTTTCGGTTCAATCCGTATCCGGTCGCTTGCGCGCCCAGCATAACCAGGCCGATCGAAGTCATGATTGCCATGGGCGAAAGGGGTTCGGACAACAATGCCGTCCGCACCTCGTTCCCGCGCAGCGCGCCGCCTGCGGACAGGATTTGTTCCTGAATTTCTTCCGCTTCTTTGGTTCCCACCACTTCAACTTCAAAGGGCAACGACTCGCTTTCCAGGCTCGGAAATAGGGCCGTCCTGACCGGCATCGCCCCTTTAGGCTGAATGACCACTGCCACCGAAATGTTTTTAAAAGGAATGATGTACGCCCCGTCCCGGCCTACGGCGCGAGCCCAATCCACGGCCAATTGGTTCAGGTAGGGGTACCCGGCCAGCTCCTCCGCGGATGAAACCTGAAGGGCTTCCAGCCCGGTCGTGCCATCTTTCAACAAACGGGTTATCGCCGTTTCCTGCAAAGCCAAGCGCAGGAGATCGAGAAAAACACGCACGTTTTCGGGCTGCTGTGAAATATCGGCCGGGGTGAGAATGGCCTCGGATTCTGTTACCTGCGGAAAGTTCGGCGCCAACGCCAATATGTTCTGGTTCTCCGCCAGCAGCTTCTCCAACGGCGTCTTCCGGTTGCGGATCAGCGCAAAGTACGGGTTCACCAGGTCTTCTTCCACCTGCCGCG
>JBFLYH010000005.1:0-17895 GCA_040756875.1 candidate division FCPU426 bacterium | reverse complement strand
TCACCGCGGCCGTCTCCATCATGCCCCGAGACACGCCTTCGGCTGCCAGCAGTTTCATCACGGTTTCGTTGCTGTAGACCTTCTCCCCGTTCTCCGTCCGGGTCGTCAGCGCTTCCACGAGCTGCGTTCGCGCCTTGTACAATGACGTCATTTGCGAGGCATTCCGGTTCCGGAAGCTCTCGAACCGCCGCGCCAGCCAGCCTTCCTGTTTGCCCTGGAGCTTGAGGATCTGCAGTTCGTTCTGGATCAACTCCCGCAGCGTCGCTCGCTCGGTGGGACTCAGGTTCCTCATGTTGTCCACGGCGTTGAGCTGCTGTTTGAGATACGTCGTCCGCTGCGTGTTCGCTGACTCCTGCCCTGCCTGCCGGCTGGCCCGCCATTCGGACGTGAAGGGGATCCTCCGCCCGGCCTCGGGCTTGATGCCCGCCAGCCGCTCCATCTGTGTCAATCGTTGCTCGGCCCGCGCCAGCTGTTTCTGCGCAGCCTGCCGCTCTGCGTACGTCCGGGCCTGGTTCACTTTATCCACTGCCTGCCGCATCGCTGCCCCGGCTTCCTGCACCTGCTGCATGCGCTGCAGCAGGGCTTCGGCTTGACCGGGAGCTTTAGCCAGCTGTTCGCTGAAAGCAGGCGCCTGCCCCTGTGTTTCATTTCCCGCCTGCTGGCGGGAAAGCAGGTTTTTCAGGGTGTCCAGGGGATTGGAGGAGGTCAGCACTTCCCTGAGTTGTTCCGCGGTCATGCGTTCGACCAATTGTTCGACCGCGGCTTTCCCCGCTCCTTGCTCCAGCTGGCGGAAGGCCTGCTCCACCCGGCTGCCGCTCCGGCGGAGGGCAGTGTCAAAGGACGTCCCTTCCTTGAGATCCGCTCCCAGGCTCCGCAGCGCATCCAGGGCATCGGCTGAGTACCGCGGGTCAGAAGCTTTCCGGCTGCCAAACACTTGTTCCTTGAGTGCCTGCATCGCCCCGGATTCAGCAGCCTTGCCTTCGGGCGCGAGGCCCAGTTCCCTGGCCAACGCTTCCCGGGCTGCGTTGTCCTTGATCCCCCGCGACTCGCAGAGCTGGTCCAATATTTTCTGCGCCTGCTGGCTCAGGCCGTGGCGAGCCATGGATTCCAGCACCTGCTGCAGGCTGCCGGTGCCGCGTTCCAGCACCCGCAGGGCTTCCGCGGGGTCAGCCGCTTTTCCGTTGATCAGCTCGGCTATGGCCTTGGTCACCGCGTCCCGCACTCTTTTATTCCCCGGCGATTGTTCCTTGGCCACAGCTTCCACGCCCTGGCGCATCTCCCGGCTGCCAAGGCCTGACTTGGAATCAGCCGCCGCCTGCCGCAGCATTTCCGGCACCGCGGCCTTGGACTCGGCCCGGCCGGCGCGTTCAGTTTGCCGCTCCGCCTGGGCCAGCTTGAACTGGGTCTGGGCCAGCGCCCGCTCTGCACCGGTCAATTTGTCCAATGCCCGCGTAAAGTCCCTTGTGGTCTGGGCCCTGGCCAGCTCGGCCTGGAATTCCAGCACCCGCTGTCCGGCTTCGGCGGCCTGTTGTTCGAGTTCAACCTGGCGCATTTCTTTTTCGATCCGCCGGGCTTTCAGCTCGGCCGCCTTGCGGGCTTCAGGCGTCGCCGCGGCCTCGGTTTGCGCGGCCCGCGCTTCGCCCAACTGCGTCCCCAGTTCCAGCCGCCTGACTTGGGCCTGCCCGGCCTGGAGGGACGCCTCCTGCCATTGCTGCTGCCGGGCCTGCTCGTTGCGCAGGCCTTCCAGCTCGTTTTTCAGGTTTTCCAGCCGGGCTTTAACGGAAGGTTCGGTTGCCGCCCGGATTTCCAGGCCGCGTATTTCGTGCGCCAGGGCCGAGGCCCGGGACTCCAGCTCGGTCATGCGGATCTCGCCGTCCAGCGCCGCTTCCTCCATACGGGCTTTGGCCCTTTCCAGCGGCGAACGCCCCTGCCCGGCGTCCGTTCCGGCGGCCTGCTGTTTTTGCGCCTGCAAGTCCAAGACCTTCTGGTCAAACGCCTGCTTCTGGGCGCGTTGCAGGGCGCCTTCGGTTTTTTCCACCCGCTGTTCCAGGCGGTTGATCTCGGCTTGCGGCCTGTCCGCCTGACGCGCCTCAGCCAAACTCAAACGTGCTTGCGTCAGTTCTTTCTGGAAGTGCTCGACTTCGGACCTCGCTTTGGCCAATTCCGCTGATTCGGTTCTGCCTGCCGCCCCGGATTTGCTTTCAGGTTTCGCATTGACCGCCTCCGGCTTGGCCGCGGCCACAGCCTCGCCTTTGGTTCCGGAGGTCTTGGCGGCGGGTTCGCTCCGCTGCTGGCTTGCAAGCCCGCCGGTTTCGTTCCGCTGGCCGGCCGGGCTTTCGGTTTTTAACGGACGGTCGGCCGGACTCTCGGCCATGCCCGTACGGGCCAGGGCACCGTTTTCGCGCGCCACGGCGCGTTCCGCGGGCTTCAGCACTGCTTCGGATCTGCTTCGCAAAGCCTGCGGCAGGTCAGCCACGGCTTGCTTCAGGCCAACGCCGACCTGCTTGAACGCCCCGGCGGCCTGGCTGCCCGCCTCCCGCCAGGAGCCGCTGCGCAGCGCCTGTGCGACGCCCGGACCGGCTGCGCGCAGCGGTTCGGGATAGAACAGGCGCATGGCTGCGCTGTCCCACGCGCGCGCCGCCCAGGTTTGCATCCCCTGAATCAGGGTGGAAATCCGATCAGTGATCGGCTGCATGAACTCCGCGTTGCCCACCCAGCGCCCCAGCCCGGCGATCATCCGGCCGGCGGTCACGAATTGCTGGACCTGGTGCTGGATAAACGCGGTTCCGAAAACCCGCATGGCCGGAAGCGTGCCGGTAAAGGAAAAAGCCAGGCCGACCTGGCCGGGTTTGATGATCTGGGTCAGCGGTTTGTAAGCCGACCCGGCGCCGGCCTGCGGCTCTCTGCCCAGCGCCTTGTCCATCGCCCGCTCCAAGCGGGCCGCCACTTGGCGCTGCAGGAAAGGCGCCTTGGGCCCGGCCGAAGCAAATTCCAGGCTGCTCAAACGGAACTCCGGGGCAGTGAGCAGCTTCATGACCTGCACGGCCCCGTCCGGGAAAGCGGTCTTGTTGGTCAGCAGTTCCCTGATGCTCACCCGGTTGCCGCCCAGATTGAACGCCGCGTCTTCCAGGGTCAGCTTGCCCCAACTGGTTTTATTCAGCAATCCTTCGGGCAGTTTCAGCGCGCTGCTTACCAGTTCGCTTAGTTTCAGCTTGAGAACGCCGCCCAGCCCCTCTGGTCCCGCCTCCAGCAGCCGGGCCTGCAAGGATTCCTTCAGCGGCCTCAGCCCGGTTTCAAGTTTTTCGCCCTTGGCCTCGGCGGAAGGTTCCCGCAGCATCTGCTTGGCCAACACCAGCCCGACCAGGCCGTTGCCAATGGCCGCCGCGGCATTGACCATCTGCCGGGTTTGAGACATGGCGCTGGCTTGCGGGTTGAACAACGCGTCGGCCATCTGGAACAGGCCGGCGGATATATTATTGAAGGGAGTGATGAAGAACGACTGGAACATATGGCCCAGGCCGTGCAGCACGGCGTCCTTGGCCAGCAGCACCGTGCCCAAAACGCTGCTCAGGGCCGTCCCGACGTACGGCAGCGCATTCAAGGAAAGGATGATGACAATGGGCAGATTCTCTCCCAACACTTTCAGGCCCGCGGCCGCCGCGCCCCAGAACGCCGTGCCCACGACGCTGTCCGACATCTCGGCCTTGCTCAACGCGGCTTCCGCCTTGTCCAGCAGCCAGCCCTGGGCCGCCTGGATTTTCGCGTCCAGCGGGGCGAAGACCGCGGCAATGCCGTCCTTGGCCGCGTCCAGCATCACGCGCCCCAGCGACTTGCCGGTGGCCACATAGACCGCGATGGCGGCCGGGTAGGCAAAAACATTGATCGACCATTCCAAAGTCGGGCCGATCACCGCACCCACGGTCTGGGCCGCCAGGGTCAGGCCCGCGTCCAACAGCGTGCTGGCGCCAAAGGCCACAAGCGAAGCCACCCCGCCCAGTTCGCGCACGAACCCGCGCCACGCGGCCTGGCCGACGCCGCTGCTGCTGTTCACCCAGTTGTCCAGCTTGACCAGGCGGCCCGCATAGGTGTTCCAGGCGGTCCCGGCTTTGTCGGTGAATTCATGCCAGTTGTTCGCCCGTTCCCTGAACCAGCCCGTGGTTTCCTTGCCTTCGGCCGTAAACCGGCGGATCACGCCGCGGTCGTCCTGAAGGTACAGCGACTTGCCGTCCGTGGTCACCTGCACGCCGGTGCCCAAGGCAATGGCATGGGCCTTGTCGCCGTTCAGCGTGACCTGCGACCCTTCCTTGGTCTGCGTGGTCTGCACCACAACGTTCTTTCCGCCCACCTTGACCTCGAACTGCGTCTCAAAGGGGTTGAACTGCTCCTGAACGACTTTCCCGTGGGCGTTCAGGGTCCTGACGGATGCGACTTCGGTCCGGCTTTCGACCACTCTCCCGGCATCGATCCTCGCTTCGGAACGGATATTCCGGCTCTCGATGGTCAGGCCCTTCTCGGCGTTGAACTCCGTACGGAGATCGATCCGGACTTTCTGGGTGGCGCTGACCAGGTTGCCCTTCTCGTCGAATTGAGCGTTCGTCAGGACGCGATGGATCCCCCGTTCCTCGCCCACCACCCGGCCCTCGCTGTTTTTCACGTCCTGGCGGGCAATGGTTTCCTCTATCCGGTCCGCCCGGGCGATCTTCCCATCCGGTCTGAAGGTCACCCCCTGCATTTCCGTCGCCGGCTTGCCCTTCTCGCCCGCGATGGTCAGGGTCTTCGCGTATTCCAGCCTGTTCTCCGCGCCGAACTTCACCCCGGTCATGGTCTGGCTGCCTGCTTCGTAGCGGTCCGCCGCTTTCAGCGTTCCGTCCGCGTTGAAGGCCACCCCCTGCATCTTCGTGGCTGTTTTGCCCTTTTCGTCCGCAATCGTCAGGGTCTTCGCGTATTCCAGTCTGTTTTCCGCCCCGAACTTCACCCCGGTCATGGTTTGCGCGCCTGCTTCGTAGCGGTCCGCCGCTTTCAACGTCCCGTCCGCGTTGAACGTCACCCCCTGCATCTTCGTGGCTGTTTTGCCCTTTTCGCCCGCAATCGTCAGGGTCTTCGCGTATTCCAGCCTGTTCTCCGCGCCGAACTTCACCCCGGTCATGGTTTGCGCGCCTGCTTCGTAGCGGTCCGCCGCTTTCAACGTCCCGTCCGCGTTGAAAGTCACACCTTCCATCTTCGTCGTTGGCTTGCCCTTCTCGCCCGCCATGGCCAGAGTCTTTGCATATTCCACCCGGTTCTCCGCTCCGAACCTCACTCCGGTCATGGTTTGGGTGCCTGCTTCGTAGCGGTCCGCCGCTTTCAACGTCCCGTCCGCGTTGAACGTCACGCCCTGCATCTTCGTGACTGGTTTGCCTTTCTCGCCGGCTATGGCCAGAGTCTTCGCGTATTCCAGCCTGTTCTCGGCCCCAAACTTCACCCCGGTCATGGTTTGCACGCCTGCTTCGTAGCGGTCCGCCGCTTTCAGCGTCCCGTCTTCGTTGAAAGTCACGGCTTCCATCTTTGTGGCCGTTTTACCGTCCTCGTTGGCAATGGTCATGGTCGCCGCATAGTCGAGCTTGCCGTTTTTATAGGCCACTCCCGTCATGTATTGCCGTCCGGCCTCCAGGGTGGCGGCGGAAACCACTTCTCCATTCTTGTAATTCATATCAGTCATGTGTTGAATCTGCACGCCTTGCGTATTGCTGACGGTCACCGCATCCACATGCATCGTGCTTTCGGCCACTTTGCCGCTGATCAACCGTTCGTCGCTGGTGACGTTTTCCCGCCGTACGAGGTTGCCGGCCTCGTCCTTGCCTTCCAGGAGCCGGGCCACCAGATGGCGGGTGCCATGGTCCAGTTCGCCCGCGGCGTTGAAGGTCCCTGTCTCCCTCTGGAGCAGATTGCCGTTTTCGACCTGCCGGCTGTTGACCGTGCCCGACACGTCGCTGGTGATTAGCGTCTTGGTGACCACGCCCCCGGCCGAACCCTGCAACAGGGCGTGTTCGCGTCGGATCTGGTCATAGCGCACTGTTTGCGACCCCAGGCGGCCCTGCTCGTACTTGGCCACCTCGAAGCTTACCGTTTCCCTGACGTCGAACTCGACCACTTCCTGGATTCCGCCACCGCCACCCTGGCCGGTATTGAGCAGCGCCCGGCCCTGGCCGCTGAAGAACTGTTCGAAGCCCGTGGCATTGTCCACCAGCGAGAAGCCCTGGCCGTTGGCCTTGAAGGTGTATCCCTGGCCGCTGTTTTTCTGGAGGTGCTGCAGATTTTCCGCGGTCAGGTTGCCGCGGGCGTCGTACTGCAGGGTCACGCCGAACGCCTTGTATTCCACTTCGTATCCCTGCAGGGTATGGTCATCGTACTTCAGGCTGGCCACGCGCTGGCCATCCTCGCTGGTTTGCGTCACAGTAAACTTGGCCAGGTCCGCGGATTGGTAGTCAATGGCCGTATGGAAGGAGTCCTGAACGTGAACCGTTCCGAGCACTCCGTTGCGGTATTGGGCCAGATAGGTTACCGGGTTTTCCTGTCCCGAGCTGGCAGCCAGCGCCTGGCTGGCGCTGGTCACGTAGTAGTTGCCGGCCGCGATTTCCGCGGCTGACCCGATAAAAGTGACCGGGTTTTGTCCGGGCATATCCAGGGTATAGGCGGTTTTCCCGACCAGGGCCTCGGCCTCAACCGCAATCAAGCCCAGGGCCTTGACTTCGGCGGCATCCTGAATGACGCGGCCCTGCGCGGTCTGCGCCTGGCCGCCTTCCGGGGTGAAGGTCAGGGAGTCGCCGCGGAATTCCAGCTTTCCCCGGGGGAGGTTGGCATCCGCGAACGTCCGGTCCGCCGGAGCCTCGTGGGCCGGCTTGGCCTCGGCCTGGTTGTCCTGCCCCACGGTCAGCACGTAGGTCTGGCCGTCGATCTTGGCCAGCGTTTGCACCGCGCCCTTGCGTTCGGCGGGCACCAGGGCATCCACGTATTTTTCCCGGCCCCCGGGCAGTTCCACTTTCACCAGTTCCCGCTGCATGGTCAGTTCCATGCCGCAGGGCTGTGCCTGGTAGGATTGTTGCAACTGCCCGGCCGCGTTGCTGACTTCGACCCTGGAGGCCGCCAAGCCCGGGTCGAAGGCAATGGAAACGCGGCTTCCGTCATTGCCTTGCTGGGTCAAGACACAGCCGGTTTCTGTGCGTTCGATTACGCTGTTCTCCAGGCCGGGCATCGCCGTTTTCCCGCCAACTTCCAAGCCGGCTGCGGCCGCGTTTACAGCCGGAGCCAGCTGGCGCACCATGGCATCCATGACGGTCGGTGTTTTGGCGGCATCGGCTGCGGAGGTCTGCCGGGCCAGGGCGTCGTATTTAGCGGCCAGGGAGAGCGCTTCACCGGTCAGTTGCCTGCCTTCCAGGCCGTTTAAATACTGCTTAACATCGCTCAGGGCTTGGGCCACCTGGGCTCCGGCCTGGCCGCTGGCTGCCAGCACGGTCGCGGCGCTCAGCTTGACCTGGGCTTCCTGTCCGGCGGTCAGGCTGTCGGCATTGTACAAGGCCTGCCGGGCAGCCAGGGCCGCGGGTTCGATCAGCCCTGCCTTGGCCAGCATCTGGGCGTTGCCAGCGGCCAGGTTTGGATTGTGATAGGCACTGTCAGCCGCCTGGGCGACCTGACTGGCGGCCTGTTGCAGGTATTGCTGATCCTGGGTCAGCTGATACAGGGCCAGATTGGTGCCAGCGGCCCAGTCCATTTGCCCGGTTTGGGCGTAGCTGGCCGCCATTTGCTTCAATCCCTGGGTCACTGCTTCGAGATTTTCCGGCAGCTGGCTCAACGGCTGGCCGGTTTTAAGATCGATCATCTGCATGGATCCGGCCGGATCGACAATCATCCGCAGATCCGTGCCTTTGGGTTCATACCCAATCTGGCCGTTGCCGTATTGGTAGGTCTTGTCTCCAAAGGTGTTGGTCTCGATGACTTTCCGGCCTTGCGCGTCGTAATACTGCTGCGTGCCGTAGGTCATCGCGTTTTTCAGGTTCTGCCAGGCGCGGGTTAAATTGACGTCCGAACCGGTATGGCTTGACCAGGCCTGGCTGATGGTCTCTTCCAACTGGGCCCGCATTTCGCCCTCGGACACGCCCTGTTCTTCGGCCATGGCCTTGACGTTGAACACCTGGTTGACATACATCTTCACTGCGGCGCGCTCGAAAGCCGCCTGTATGCCGCTGGCCAGGCTTTCGGTCACCATCTTGGAAATGCTGGTGCCGAACAGGCTGCGGCCGAAGTCCTGCAGCGAAGTGCCTTCGGTTTTTTGGTCCGTTTTTTCGGTTTGAGCCTGTTCTTTTTGGCCCTGGCCGCCCTTGCTTCCCTCGCCGCCTTCACCGGCTCCGCCGCCCTGCGCACCGGAGCCGCCTTCAACCGTTTTATCCATCGGCACTTCGCCGTCCCGGCGCATGATTTTGCCGCCGGTCTGCTCGCCTGGAAGAGCGTTTTCCACACCTTTTTCCGGCTTGGCTTTTTCCGCTTCATCAGCCTGAACCGCCGGCAGCTTTTCCTCCATCTTTTCCTGGGCGGCGGCCGCATTGCCCTGCAAGCCGGTTTCCAAGTCTTTTGGAACCTGGCTGGGTTCTGCGCTCTGGGGTTGTTCTCCGTAGTTCCCCTCCGGCGCTTCGGACCGCGGCGTGTCTGCCAGCGGCAAATTCGCGCTCCGGGGCGTGGTTCCTGTCTGGCTCTGACTGGAGGCGGATTCCTGGGATTTATTCTGAAGCCCCTCGGCTTTTTCCGCCGTCGTCGCAGATGTCGCGCCCGAAGCGGCCTGCTGGGATTGATCGGCCACGCCCTTGGCCTGGTTGCCGCTGCTCAGATCTTTGACCGACGATTCCGATTTGGGTTCGGACCCGGGCTGCACGTAGGAATCCTGTCCGCTGCTCTGGGCATTCTCGCCCGCGCCAAAGGATTCCGCGCCCGTGGCCAGCGCCTGTTTCTTTTCGGCTGCCAGGGGGTTTTCGCCTTTGGCCAGGCGCTGGGCATCCTGGGCTTGCGTGAGGGAGCTTCCGCCGGGTTGTTCTTTCGTGGGAAGGTCCGCGATCTCCTGCTGTTGCGACGTTTCCTGGGAGGATGAACTGCTGCTCGTCTGTTCGGCGCTGGACAGGGCGGCGTTTGCGTTTTGCTTGTTTTCCCCGCCGGCCAGTCCGGTTGCGCCGCCTTCTTCGAGGCCCGTGCCCGCAGGACCGACGATCCCCTGGCCGGGCACTGGCGAGGTCTGGGTGTCGGAATTTCCGCCGGGTGTGGCCAGGTCCGTCCGCCCCTTGGCGCTGCTGGCGCCCAGATCCGCCACCATCCCCACCAGGCCTGTCACCAGGGCGCCGGACAGGGAGGAGGCGAACGCCGCCAGGAACGGGTTGCCCGTGCTGCTCTGCACCTTGTCCTCCACGGCCGCCGAAATCGCGGTCCGCGCCACATTGGCGATGATGGCCGTGCTGGACGATTCGAACTGCCCGGCCATGCCGCCTTCCAGGGAGGACATGAACCCGCTTTTGAACCCGTCGCTGAAGCTCGTGCTGACCACATTGCCCGCGGCGTCCACGTTCAACCCCAGCTTGTTCACCGCGCCCTCGGCCAGGCCGTTGGCCAGGGCGCTGACCCCCAGCATGACCAGGGCCGTGCCCACCACGCCGAGCTTCTGGGCCAGCCCGGTTTCATTCATGATTACGCTGCCGATTTTGGTCAGGGATTTGCTGATGATGTCCCGCACCATGCCGGCCATGTTCTGCAGGCCTTCGCCGATGGCTTTGAGGCTGCTGACGAAACTGTCGAAGCTCTTCGCCAGGTTTGAGGCGAAGGTGGCGGCGAAGTTCGCGCCGGTCGTGAAGGCCGCCTGGGCGGCGGACATCACGGCATTGGCCACGGCCGAGAACACCATGGTAGCCGCGGCCATGGCCGCGCCCATGACCATGCCCTTGAAGATGTTCCCGCCGTTTTGGGCCGCATTGATGGCGCCGAAAATGGCGCCCGCCAAAATGGTGCCGAGCGGCCCCATGACATAGGTCAGGACCACCGTGACCACGACCTGAATGATGGCCTTGATGATGGCGCCGAACAGTCCGCCGCTCTTTTTCGGTTTGACGTAGTGGACGGGATCGATCTGTTTGTTATTGCAATCCTCCAGCACCCGCCAGACGTACTGCTCGGAAGACTTGATGAAGTTGACGATGCTGTTGATGGTCTGCGCGTTCCCGTTCGCGTCCACCCAGCCCCAGTTCTTGAAATCCTCCATGGTCGCGTTTTCCACGCCCATGTATTTGGCCGCGATGTCGCGCATGGCCCAGTCGGAGGCCGGGTCCGACTTGTACTGCGGGCTCTCCATGAACTGCTTTTCCAATTTGTCGAGCGATGTGCCTCCGTTCGCTATGGAGGTGCGCCAGTACTCCACTTCCTCGGTCGTGGGTGCGCGACGCCAATACCGCTGGTACAAATCGGTCATTTTATTGGCAAACCCGGGGCCGTTGAGGAACTCCGGCGATTTTTCGATGTCCGACCTGAAGGCTTTGGCGTCGAATCCGTTCTTATGGACATTGTCCATGTGGACTTGCATTTCTTCGGCGCTGCATTCGCGGCCCAGCAGGCTTTTATAGGTGCTTTGAATGGTGTTCTGGACGTACTCGTCGCTGTTTTTAATCGTGTCGCTGACTGCCTTGATGCCCTTCTGGTTGGCCAGGTTCAGCCAAGCATCGACCTCCTCCGCACCTGCCTCCCGGCCCAGCATCTGGTAGGCATAAATGCCAATCAGGTATTTCAGATCTTCCTGGGTGGCGCCGGCCGCGGCTGACAGATTGCCGTCTTTATCAATGCTGCCGATCTCCCGCCCGTTGCGGTAATAGGTGCGGGTGACTTCGTTGTCCTGGTTCAGCGTCATTTTTTCGTACAACTCGCCGTTCTCGTTGTACGAATAATAATTCCATTCCAACTCTTTACCGCCGCTGTGGACAATGGCTTCGCCGGCCAGCAGCCCCTGTTCGTTGTACTTGAACATGATGGTGCCTGAACCGCTCAGTTGTGAATTCTTCTGATTCAGTCCCCCGCTTTCCCACATCAGGCCATCCGCTTCGCCGCCGGTGAAGGTTCCTTTGACCGCCCGGCCTTTGTCATCCCAGTCCGTAACCGTTATCTGCGCACCGTCGGCCCGAAGAATCGAGGTGACCCTTCCCTGCTCGTCGTAGGTGTAAGTGTTCCCCCCGCTGGTGGCGCTGACCACGCGCCCGTCTTTGTCGAAAACATACTGGCAGTCGGCGGAAGTGCTGGGGGGCAAAGCCACGTTGTGGACCACCCCGTTTTGATCCTTGCAGCTGGTGATCCGGCCGAGCGAATCGTACGAATAGGACATACTGGTGCCGGCGATGAGGTTTTCAAATTTAGTCAGCCGTTCGGTCGCCGGATCGTAGGTATATCGTAGGTGCGTTCCGGGCCCGCTCACTTCCCTGGAAGTCATCCGGCCCTGGGCATCGTAGCTGAAGTGGCTGGTGTTTACCCCGTCGGTTTCGGATACCAATTGGTTTTTGGTGTTATAGGTCTGGGTGATGGATTGATAATTATAGGAGTATTGCGACCATCCGCCGTAATCTTCATTGGGCGTCGAACTCTGCACGTATCCTCTCAGCTGAACGGTAGTGGTTCCGTCCGCGTTGCGCGTAAAGCGGGCATACGAGCCGTCCGCGTAGGTGGCCGAGGTTTTTCCGGCCGCGATATCCGCCTGGATTTGCGCGGTGGTCGGCCCCCAGGTGCGGGTGCCGTCCTGCGCCGTGCCCGTGCCGCCGGTCTGGAGCGTCGGGTCGGTGCCCGAGGCGTTCTGGCGCTTCTCCGTCCCGGTGGTGGCCAGTTGGCCTTGCGTATTGTAGCTTTCCCAACTGATGATGTGGCCGCACTCGTTCTGGTGGTAAATCATATAGGCGCCGTTGCTGAAATCCTTGCGCACCGTGTGCTCGGCGCCGGTACTGGAGTAAGTCCAGCTTTCCTGTTGCGCCCCGTTGGCGCTGCAGACACTGGCCGCCGTCACTTGCCCGGAGTTGTCTTGTCCCGCATAGGTGGTGCTCAACACGGTTCCGTTCGCCTGGGTTTTGTTTTCGGTGTAGGTATTGCTGGCCGGATCGTACCCCGAAGCAGGCACTTGCGTGCTTCGGGCTTTAATGTCGGTGTCCGGTATCGTTGTTTCCGGAAGTTTTCCGCTTCCGGAAACATATTGGGCCACTTCCGCCTGCTTTTCGGGGGACAAGCCCGAGATGATCGCGGTCGCCGCGGCTGGATCCATGGTGGCCAGCGCCGGGCCGAGGGTTTTGCTCGAAACCTTTTCCGCCACCTGGTTTTGGACTTCGGGATTCAGGCTGCCGATGATCTGCGCCACTTTGGCCGGATCCGAACCGACAGCCGACAGGGCCTCGGCGATCTCATTGACCTTCAGTTTGACGTCCTCCGCGTCAAACTCGTCGCCGTCTTCAAACGGGTTCGGGCCCGCCCCGCCCAGGTATGCCGCAATCAATCCGGGCAGACTCCCCACCTGTTCCTTGAGTTTTTGCACATCCACGACTTTTTTCTCGGTCGGTTCGGCGACGTCGTTCTCCAGCTGTTCGGTCTTTACCAGCCCGGGTTCAGGGATTTGCATGGTGCTGACAGTGCTCAAGTCCTGCAGCGGAACCTTGGCGGCAACCGAGGCCTCCACGGCGACATCTTCCAGCCCGGAAGTGACTACCTCATTGATTGCGGACGACACCTCGGGCAATTCGATTTGCGGATTGACTTCGATCTTGGGTTGGACGAGGTTGATGATCTGCGACAGGCTGCCTTCCAACTTAATGCCGCCGACCTGGAAATCGCTGATGTGCGACGCATCAATTTTCACATTCGGCTGCACGGCCTGAACCAGGGTCGACAGGTCCGGCAGATCCACCTGCGGAACATTGACCTGAACCACTGCTGGCTTTAAACTCGATCCATCATAATTGAATTGATAACTGTTTTCGCTTGCCCACAGCGGCTGAGGAAGCCCAAGGCTGGTGATGAGAAAGCAGAGGGAGGTAAGCAGGCTGACGGATGATTGCAGCGGTTTCTTATATCGCCGCCAACCACGTTGCAGTAATCTTTGCAGGCGTGAGATCCGCTCGCCCATGCCGGCCCTCCCGTCAAATGGCCAAAACTTCTATTCAATGTGATATAAAATTCAAAATAAACCTGAATAATCTAGTTATTCTATAGTTTTCCAATACAGATTCGCACCTGGCCGCGAGACTTCACACATGCACTAAATATTATTCCGAATGCTCATTTTTACTTAATTTATAAGGTTTTTCAAATATACATAGCTTAAATATATCATTCAAAAATAGCCATGTCAAAAAAGCCCGTTAGTTTTTATTGTTATTTTTAAAGGGTTTTATTCTGATAAACCAAAGCATAGTCTGTTTCTACTTCTTTTCAAGCATTGATAAACAGTAGTCAATATTTACAAAATATATTACAAAAAGCCCTGCACCTGATTTCCTCTCAAGTGCAGGGCTGAAAATAACATCCAATGAATGCCGAATTTAAACTGCGCTGCCTGTAAGTTTCAACTTCGGCTGCTTAAGAACCGGAGCCACTTCCAAGTTGACTGAAACGCCCAAGCCTTCCAAACGCTGCACCAAACGCCCCAGTTTGTAATCCTGCTTCAAGGCTTGTGGTTGCACCTCGGGCGTCAGGGTCATGGTTACTGCCGGCCCTTCCTGCCGCACTTGCACCTTCAAGCCAAACTGCAGGAAACCCAGCACCTGTGTGAGCTCGCGCGCCAGCTGCAGCTTCAGTTCCTGCGGCAGATTGGATTCCATTACCCGGACCATCTGCCCCAAGACCGCCCGCACCGCCTTACTGCGGCTTTGTTCGGACAGCATCCGTTCCGTGCCGGCGATCTTCAACCCCGACACAGCTTGGTTGAACTCCCGATTTTCCAGCAACCGCAGAGTGTTCAACCCTTTCTGGACGGCCAGAGGGGCTTGTTCTGACTCGAAGCGGGCTTGCTGCATCCGTTCGCCCACCGCTCCCGCGGGGTTGACGCTGAATGCGATGGCCTGCGCCTTGTACACGGACCATAGGCCCTGGATTGCCACCGCGCCTCCGGTCAGCGCCACCGCCGCGCCCACGAGCGGCAGCAGCATGGTGGTGAGGATGCCGACAACGCCCAAAGCGACTCCAGCCGCTCCCACGCCGGCCAGCTGCCAGCCGAACTGCCGCACGGTCTCCACTGGCCGGTCACCCTGCAGTTGCGCTTCCCCGACCACCTTGATCATGATCCGCTGCATCCAGCTTGGCTTCATCAGGGATTGATAGCTGTCATAGGATATCCCGAACCGTTCCTCGAACTCCGTCTGCCGCGCCGCGCGGCTGGCCGCGGGTTCGGCCTGGATTTGCTTCGCCAGCTCGGCCATCAGCGGCACGGCTTCGTTTTCCAACTCGCTCATGGCCTGGTTCAGCTCGGCCAGATCCGCTTCAACGAACTCGCGGCCGCCGAACTTCTGCCGCACCAGCTGGTAAAGCGTCAGGGTACGGGGCGTACCGCCTGTTTCCGTGGAAACCATTGCCCATTCCTGGCCTTCCGCCGCGGCCTGGCCCACCCAGGCGTTCAACGCCGGTCCATCCAGCAAATACTGTTTGACGAATTCGACCACCGCGCGTTCTCCGTATTCCTTGAACTGCCCGCTCTGCTGGAGCTTGTTGTTCAAGGTGGTCAGTTCGGCGTCGGTGAACAGGGCGTTCCCGGGATCCGCAATCGACCGCTCCAATACGGCCATCACAGCCTGGGTCAGGAGCAGGTCGGAGAACCGCTGATCCAGGAAACGTATCGAGCCTTTATCCACGTTGATCTGTATCGACTTTTCACCTACCACGTTTTCCGGGGATTGCACCTTTTCGGTCCCCACTTCGATGGCGGAAACGCTGTCCAGGGCTTTTGGCACCAAGCTGAAAACCGCGGCCAGTAAATGCATGTATCCATAGTGCTGCGCCACCGGAGCCGCGGTCAATCTGACTTGGCCGAATTCGGGCCGGAAGATGATGGCTTGCAGTTTGTTGTAGGCCGTATCGCCGCTTTCATAGCCGTACATCTCTTGTTTCCAGGTTTCGACCAGCGACAGGCCGGGCCGGGCTTTCCACCCTGCCTCCGGGCGGATGCCCGCTGTCTCGGCCATTGCCGGTTTGCGGTATTCAACTAGAACTTCACCGGCGCTTCGAGCCGGAGCTTTTAACATGGATACGGCCAACTCGGTGGAAATGGAGCCCAGGGCGCTGCTGACGGTGAAAGGCTGGCCCAGCAGCATGCCGCCTGCCAGGAAAAGAACCGGCAGGGCAATTTTTTTCACCGTAGAACCCAGGCGATTTGCCTCTCCGGCCCGGGGCAATGAAAGCGCATTCAAAGCCATACGGGAATATTGTTTTTGGCCGGTATATACCCCATGCTCCCAGCGCGCCATGCCGGATGCTGCCAGCGGCATCCGGGCGGTGCGGTTCGCCGCTCCTTGCCCGTTAAAAGGCTGCGCTGTGGCCGCCGAAGCCAAACGGGCCTGAGCATCGGGCGCGGCCCGGGATAAGACCGCAGCCATAACCGGCTGGACCAGCGCACTAGCCGTAATGCCCAGCAGCAATCCGCTCAGCAGCAGGTTGGTGAGACTCAAAGCGGCCAGAACCGCCGCCCCCACGGCCACGGTTCCGGGCAATGTCGGCACCACCCAGCCTTTATTCAGCTTGAACAACGGCAGGACGATGGTTGCATTCTGCACCACCCGCAATCCGTTCTCAAACTTGGACATCATCCAGCCGTTCAAACGAACCAGTGGGTTTCTGGACAGCAATTCCGCGGTTGCAATTTTCCCGAGAGCTACGCCTTGCGTAGTAATGAGCCTTTGCCGGTTCGGGAAAGCGGCCACTTGCGGCGTGGCGGAAATTCCGTAGGCTTTCGCCAGCTTTTGCGCCAGACCCAGCCTTTGTTGGACATAGCCCATCGCGTTCTGCAAGCTCAGCTCCTGGTTCCTATAAACCAGCCTGGCGGCCTGGCTTTGCGGCGCCGCGGCAACCGTGGAAATAACCGGCGCAAGATTGCTCACATCTTCCAGGGCCGCAAAGTAAGCATCCTTCGCCTGGGCGGGCTCATGCCAGATGGCTGACCAAAGCCGGATACGATACGTCAACTGTTGTATAACGCCTTTAGGTTCCAAAATGGTATTGACGCGGTCATAAAGAGTCCAGTTCAATCCGACCCTTTCTTGCATGGCAGACTCGAACCAGGTGTCTCCAAAGGCCGCTTTATAAGCAGCCACCTGGGTTGCATTCATGACTTGTTTCGCCACTCCGGAGTTTTCCGCCAGGGCAATCTGTTCCCAACCAGCTCCAAACTTGCCCTTCAGATCCGTAACGTTTCCGGCAGGCAGTTGCTCAGCCACCAGTGTTTCCAACCACGTGGCCGGTTGGGAAGCTTTCAGTTCCGTGATCCGCGCTGCCAGGGCTGTGATCTGCGGATTTTGCCAGGTCTGGGTCAAGTTTTTTACCAAAGCCAGTTGCTGCCCGTCCGTCTTTATCGCGCTTTGGATGGACTGCCAGGTATTTACGATCAATCTCCCGCCTGTCAGCAGGAGAGCGAACGAGGGCAGGCGCGACCATCCCGCAGATTGCTTCAAAGCCGCCGGCATCCCGGGCATCCGCGTCAGCAGCGAACCGGGTGTCTGGCGGTTCCAGCTCGCGCTCAAGTCCGCCAAGCCTTGGAATTCTCTCAGCCGGCCTGGCAGATCCTTCGTGATCTTGTCAGCCATGGCCCGCATGTATTCCGGGCTGCCCTTCTGCACGGTCACTGCATCAGTCCGCGGCAGTTCCCCGGCCTGCGTCCTCGCCACTTCTCCGGCTTTCGCCGTGTCGATCTCCACCAGGAAATCTTTCATCATCACATCGAACAAAGCGAAGAACTGTTCCTTTGCCCCTTCGCTGGTTATATCGATTTTCTTGGATTCCACATCTTCCAGAAACTTCTGAAACCGCGCCCGCTCCACGTCCTTGATCCCGTTGATCGTGTCCAGGTTCAGATTCAATCCTGTGTCCGCGATTACGCGTTTGAGCGCGCTCGTGGTTTCATCCCTCACGTTTCCGCGCTTCATGGCTTGGGCGAACACGTCGCTTGGCGACAGGTCCATCTTCACCAGCCGGCCTTGGAACTGCATTTCGTTCGACAACCCGCGCACTGCACCAAAGATGTTCAACCCTTCCCCGATCGCCGGCGCGAAGATGTACCGCGCCTGCGTCCACCCACAACCCAGCTCACGCGCCACTTTTTCGCTCGTTGCTTTTCCATATGCATCTGCCACTTCCTGCAACCATGCTCCTACCGATGCCTTCTCTGCGCCGCCTGCGGCTCTAATAAAGTGATCCAGCGACGCCTTCAACCCTGCGCCCAGACCGTCCGCCATCTTCAGCACATCGCCCATCTTCGGCGTATAGTGGATGGCATCGCTCACCGCCTCGATCGCCCGCTGGTAGCTCTCAGGCGACATGCCGTTGATCTCAATGACCTGCGGCTTGCTCGACCGCCCGCTCAGCATGTCCTTGATCGCGATCTCCATGGCTGCCGGCCGGTCCGCTTCTTTGCCCCAATCCAGCCCGCGCGTCAGCTCAGGCGCCATCTGCCGGAAATGCGCCTCCACGGTCGCATTGCTGATCTCGATCCGCTCCACTCCGTACCTATTCGCCAACTCCAAGGCCATTCTCCCCAACACCGTGTTGTCGTTGTGCGTGAACACCTGCTGGGTATATCCCGCTTCCATCTTTCCCCTGGCCTGGTCCAACAGGTAGGCTTCATAGTTTTTCCCTGTGGTCTGCACCAGGCGAAGTTCGCCGTTC
>JBFLYH010000004.1:0-20437 GCA_040756875.1 candidate division FCPU426 bacterium | reverse complement strand
CGCACGGTGGTGACGACGGACAACGGAGTGGTGGCGGTGTTCGGGACCAAGGGCGTGCGGGTGCGGCAGGCGGGGGACCGCGTGGTGGTCGAACCCGAGCAGCCCAGGCCCCTGGCCGGACGGGGCGAGGCGGGGTTTGCGACGCTGGGGTTCATGAGCACGCTGGGCCTGTCCGTGGCAGGGTTGGGCGCGATGATCGCGGGCGCTTATTTAGCGATGACCCTGGCCGGCGCAGCGGCTGTGGGCGGCGCGGTGCTGATGTTTGCCGGGATGCTGGCCTTGGCCGGCACCCTGACCGTGGCGCTTATGCAGCGCAGGAATGCGCTGGCGCCGGGAATGCCTCGCCTGGCTGCGGTCCGCGCGATTGCGGAAAACGCCGCTTCTGTGATGTCGGGCATCACGGTGTTGTCGTTTGTCACGACGATGGTTTATTGGGGTCTGGCTTTCATGGCGGGCTACGATGCCAATGTGAGCTCGACCGATCCGGTGATGGTGTACGGCGACGTGGTCACCACGATCTTTTTCGGCACGGTGATGCTTTTGATGGCCGTCGCCGCAACCTTGGGGATAACCAGCCTGGCCCAGCGCGTTCGGGCCTGGCTGAACCGCAACGTGGCGCAGGTCGTCGCCTGGACGAAGAACCGGCCGCTGGCGTTCGGGACGTCGGGTCTGCGCGGGCTGGTCACGGACATGACGGACGCGGAAGTGTACATCAACACGAAGGGGTACGTGGAGTACCTGATCGCGACGGGGCAGATCAAGCGGGGAGACCGGATCGTGGTGGGCGGGGACCTGAGGAGCTCGACGGACCGGATCATGGAGGCAGTGGCGCAGGGGATCCGCGACGCGGGCTGCGAAGTGGAGAACGTGGGGAAAGTGCCGAGCCCGGCGGTGATGTACTACGCGATGCAGCGGGGGCTGGCGAGCGTGATGGTGACGGGGTCGCACATTCCGGACGACCGGAACGGGATCAAGTTCAACAAGCCGCAGGGCGAGGTGCTGAAGGCGGACGAGACGGGGATCCTGGCGGCAGTGGCCAAGGCGCGTTCGGAGGAAGTGACGCGTTCGGCGGACGAGAGCCTGTTCGCGGAGAACGGGATGTTCAAGGGTGGGAAGGCAGTGGCGCTGCCGGCGGGGACGAACGCGGCGGAAGAGGAGTTCGTGGCGCGGTATCTGGACGTGTTGCCGAAGGACGCACTGGCAGGAAAGAAGATCGTGGTGGAACAGCACTCGGCAGTGGGTCGTGACATGCTGGTGCGGATATTGAAGGGAATGGGCGCGGACGTGGTGGCGGTGCAGCGGAGCGAGAAATTCGTTCCGAAGGACACGGAGAACGTGACGCAGGAGACGCGGGAGAATTTCTGGGCATTGGCGCAGGATCACCGGCCGTTCGCGATCGTGTCGACGGACGGGGATTCGGACCGTCCGTTCGTGGTGGACGAGAACGGGCGTTTCAACCGGGGAGACGAGCTGGGGATCGTGGTGGCGAAGTACCTGGGGGCGGATTTCGCGGCGGTGCCGATCAGCGCGAACGATTCGGTGGCGACGGAATTGGGGCGCGCGGGGATCAAGCTGCAGCAGACGCAGATCGGGTCGCCGTACGTGATCGCGGAGATGGACGCGGCGGTGAAGGTGATGAAAGCGTCGGCGGAGAAGCAGTACAAGGGGGCGTCGCCGGTGGTGGTGTCGTGGGAAGTGAACGGCGGATTCCTGACGGCGACGGAGGTGGAGCTGTTCGGGAAGAAGCTGGCGGCGTTGCCGACGCGTGACGCGATCCTGCCGATCGTGGTGGCCTTGCTGTCGGGCGCGAAGGCGGGGAGCGTGTCGGCGGACTTCGCGGCGCTGCCGCAGCGTTCGACGCAGGCAGGGCTGTTGGACAACTTCCCGGTGGCGGCGAGCCAGCTGCTGTTGAGGAACCTGAAGCCGAGCGACCCGTACGTGCGGCAGGTGATGTTCCGGGACGGGACGGTGTATGTGGAGATGTTCGACGGGGAAGTGAAGGAGCTGCTTCCCGGGGCCGCGCTGCGGGTGGAGCTGGAGGGGAAGAAGGCGGAGCTGGAGCAGTATTTCACGGCAGCGGACGGGTTCGCGGGCGTGGTGAGCGTGAACTTCGTGGACGGGGTGCGTGTGCGCTTTGCGAACAACGACGTGGCGCACGTGAGGCCGTCGGGGAACGCGCCGCAGCTGAGGATCTATTCGAACGCGAACACGCAGGCGCGCGCGGACGAGATCGTGAACCGGGGGATCGCGGAGGGCGGCATTCTGCGGCAGATGGAAGCCGGGCTCAAGGCGGCGCCGGCGGCCGAGGCGGCCGTACCGGCGGCAGCGGCAGCCGTCCGGCCGACCTGGGGAAAGATTCTCAAGGAAAACCTGACATTGTTGCCAGTCATCGGCTTGGGTTTAGCGATATTCTATTGGGCGTCGCCGGAATATCTGGTTGAAGGTGTAGCGGCTATAGGCGGAATGTATGCCGTCACGTTCGCGGCCTTACACGGCAAAACAGTGCTCGTTTATGACCGGAAAGAACAAAAATACCGGGAAGTGCCGCGGACCAGGCGGCATATTATTCAGCAGTCGATCTTGGCACTGGGAATGGCGACCCTGGCCTTGGGTGGGCTGGTCCTGGGAGGAATGCTTTTACCGGGCGTGGGTGCGGTCGTGGGCGCTCTCGCCGGGTCTGTGCTGGCTTTATTTCTGCATGCGGGATGGAATTTCCGCCTGATGCGCTGGTGGCCTGATATCGCCGCGGGAACTCTGCGCCCGTATTGGGATCCGACAAAAACATACTTGAATCCCGCGGTTTACGGCAGAGAAATGGGATCGATCCAGCATGTCACCATGTCTATGATGGATCGAGTAGGGGAAATGGCGGAGGAAGCGGCAGAGGAAGCGAAGTTGCACCGGGCGAGAATCTTTGCCCGGTTTCTCGTGGCCGGTTTGTTGGATGCTCACTTGGCGGCGGGTGAACAAATCACGGAAAAAACCTTGTTCGCGGCTATTGAATCCGAAACCCGGCAAATGGATTTATCCTCCCTCATTCCGGAAAATCATTACGGGGAAGTTGCCAAGCTTTTAATTTCAAATAAAGCGGCGAAAACAGGGATGGCAGGCTTTGAACGTAAAACCCTTCCGGATCAAACTGTGATTTACACCAGCAAGCGCCAGGCGGCGCCGCAAACCATGCCCGGGAAGCTGAATCAAGTGCTGGATACTGAAACGCGCCGCACGGGTTGGCAGAAGCATTATCAGGCGCTGGCGCAGGCCTTGCCGGGAATGGACGCGAAAAACCTGGAATCTCTGCGGGACGAGTTTGCCCTGGCCCTGGCTAATCGGGAAATGACCATCCGGGATGAGGCCTTGGCTTATTTATCGAGTTTGTTTGCGCTGGCAGGCGACCGCAGGCAGGAATTGGTCAACCTCTTCCGTGGTTTGGTGGAAACCCGAGCCCTGTCGGAAGACGAATTGAAGGCCGCGTTGGCAGTCGAACAAATCCCACGGAATCGGCATGTTTTGCTGGAAACCTACCGCGAGGTGCGTGACACAGCCTCTGCCGTCATGAGGCAAACAAACTTGCTGGGCAGCTTATCTTCCGCCTCCTATTCCAACCCTGAAGGGTATACAGTGATCAACGAGGAAGGCGTTCTTGATGGACTAGACATAGTGTTTATTCCGATGTTCATTTTATCACGCACGGGCAAATTTGTACGGATGGCCAGTCAAATCTATGAAAAAATGAAACAAGGACAGGCAGTCACTGAATACTCCGTGTCAGAGGAGCTGAAAAAATCGTCCGACTATGTTGAAACGGTTTTGGAGTATTTATTGCAGTCGAAAGCCAAAGCCAAGGGATTTCTTGGTATCGTTAAAAGCAGCGATGAAGCGGGCCGTGTCGTCTACAGTTACAGCGAAGCCCAGGCGGCGAAGGACCGGGGCGAGACCACGACCGCCCGTGGGGGCCAGGCGGGGTTCATCCAAATAAGCGCGGCACGCTTACTGGCCATTCTCTCGGCTTTGGGCATCGGTGGCTACACTTTGTGGGCAACCGGGTTGTTGACAGGAACAATTCTTTTAATCGGCGGCGCCCTGGTGGTGACTGTCATTGCGCTGCGAATTGTAATGAGGGTGGTGTCTGCAAAAGATCAAAAAACGCGCAATTCAATTCTGATCGTCGGATTGCTCATGTTAGCGTTGCCTGCGTTGGTTATCAACTCCTTGCAGCGCGATGCGACGGATGACATGGTAATCAAATGCTACCAAGTTATGTATGAAAGAGAGAAACAATTTTTGGCGGATGTCCAGCGATATGCCGAAACGTCCGAAACGGGTGCGAAAACCTCCGCGGAGGCTTATTACGCCCAGCAGGATGTTCCCGGCAAGATGGACATGGTCGACGACCTGTCATTTTTAGCTCAAACCACGAGCAAAACCCAGCAGGCGTGGTTTGCCGGGATGGTCATACAGGCCTGGGAAAAAGCGGCGGATTTGAAAGGCCGGTATTTTATAAAGAACGAGAAAATTCTAACGGCCTTCCGCGCCAGCATGAGCATGGACCGCAGGACGCAACTGGCGGTATTGGCGAACCTGGAACGCCTTGCAGCCGAAATCGACGTTAAAATAATATCAATGGGAGAGATCAATGGCGTGTTGCGGGCTGATTTGGAATGGCTGGCGGCCATGGCGAATGATCCGGAAGTCCGCCGGTCGGCTGCGCGGGTTTTGAAGATCCATGACAACCGTCTGGAAACACCTCCATACCGGGAGCGGGGAAGTGAAGCGGAGTTCCGTACAAATGTGGAACAGTTTGTCCAAAACGGCGCCGCTAATGCCCGGATTCAAGCTGAGATGTTTCTGAGTCAGCAAAGGCTTTCGAATAAGATCGATCTCCTGGACGACCTCTTGTTTATTGCTCGAACATCGGCTGGGCGGCGGCAAACTTGGGTGACAGGCATGATTGAGCAGATTTGGGAAGAAATAGGCAACTCCCAAGGCAAATTCCTGACGGAGGGCGATTTGTTTTTGCGGGTTTTCCGCACCAGCTTGGAAATAGGCGGTAAGATACGGCAAACGATGCTGAAGAGCCTGGAACGCATAGCGGCAGAAATGGAAACGAAGTTGCTGCCGATGGGGGAAATCAACGGCGTGTTGCGGCCGGATTTGGAGAGACTGGCGGCAACATCCAGCGACTCGGAAATCAAACGGGCCATAGGGAGGATTATCGAAGTCCATGACCGCCGTCTGCAAACCGCCCGTCGGGGCCAGGCGGGGTTTGCGACCGTGGAAACCGCCTCGGTCATTGCCGGGCTGGTCACTGCCGCCATCGGCATCAGCATGATTTTTACGGCCGGCACGGTCACCTTGCTGTCCGGCGTCCTGATCGGCGTAGGGGCAGCAGTGCTGGCAGTGGTCGTGGCAGTATCCATATGGCAAAACCGCGATACCGTCCAGGCGACCGTCGACGGCAAGCGCGTGCGCATTCGCATTGCCATGGGCCAGCCTGAACCGGTCCAGGGCCAGGCCATGTCCCAATTCGTGAAAAAACAGCGGCCGTTCACCCTCAGCCTGGCAGGCCGCACCCTGCAGGGCAGCCTTCTGGAAGTGGAAGGCAAGACCTACTTCCAGCTCGGTTCGCGCTGGGTGACGGTTGACGGCGTCAACCACGAGCGCCTGCCCCTGGAGAACCTGCTGGACAGCGAAGTGCTCCTGGGCAATCCCGGTCTGCGGGCTTTCCTGGGCGTGAAGGACGTGACTGCCGGCCAGGTCATCAAACAGGTCCCCCAGGGCCTGCGCATTATTACCGAACTGCCGGGTGTGGCTGAAGTGGCGTACACTCCGGAGCAGATCCAAACCGCGCTGGAGGCAATCGCGCAGACCAATCTCCTGACTCTGGCCACGGCCGGCAGCCTGAGCGAGGAACAATTCACCGCCTATCTGGACGCCCTGGCCATCCTGGCCAGCAAACAAGCCCTGAATTACGACACCTTCACCACGGCCATGGAACGCGTCAAAATGTTCTTGCAGATGGCGCCCTATCTGCCCACGATGGCCGTATCGCGCGATCTTCGCCGGCAGGCTCAGCAATTGCTCATTTACTTCACTAAATTGAAAATGGGTTATCCGGAACTGCTGATGGACTTCTTCGCCCGCCCCCAAGCCCGCTCCCAGATCCGGACCGAAGTCAACAACCGGGGCACTGTGGTCAGTTCGGACGGACAACTGGCCGAAGGCGATCTGGTGTCAGCCAATTTCCTGGAGGTGACCCAGAAACCGGATTTGAGCCGGCAGTTTCTGGCCCAGGGCGTCCAGGTGACCGAACACCAGGCAGTGTCTGAAATCGGCATTGCCGGGCAAGGCAGCCGCATTTTGGAGGACTTTTTCCAGGAAAACAAAATGATCACCCCGGTTTTCAAGCTGCTGCCGGAAAAGGTGGAAGCTTTCAAGGCTTACTGGGAAAGCCGGGGGGCCGGCACCTACGAGCTGGCCCAAATCGGCGGCTACCATTATGTGGGCCTGACCATTCCGCTCCTGGCGTCGCGCGCGCCCGGAGCCGTATGGATCGGCGGCATGCCCACGGTCACGGCCATCGAGCGCATGCTGGGCAGCGGCAAGGACATCCTCACCCAGGTGGTGGTGCATTTTGTGGATGAAGCCGGCCACTTCGTCGAATCCGTGGTGGATGTGGGCGGACACGGCTTCCTGGTCCGGGCCATTGTCAGCAACGCGGAACGCCTGGCCAGCATCATCGAACAGGGGAAAATTTGGGACCACATCCAGGGCGACGACCTGGGGGATCCCTTCACTACCAGTGCCATGTCGTACTTGATCCGCACCGGCCAGTCGCCGTTCGTGCCTCTGGTCACGCCGCAGGAAGTGGTTTTCTACAACCGGCTGGATGACATCAAACGCGAATGGGAAGCCAACCGGGTTGTCCACATCAACGGCAAAAGAGTGATTAAAGTGGGAGAAGGACGCGTCTTTTTCGCGGATTCGACCGTGCTGGAGCTCGCCCCCGAAGAGCGCGCCCTGGAAGCCGGCCGCGACGCGGCCATGGAGTTGGTGCAGCGCGCTTCCGCGGAAAAGGACAAAACCGCCCAGCGCGACCTTATTTTCGAAGCCATCCGTGCATTCCAAACCCAGGTGGAAGACCGGGTGCAGGGCCTGCAGATTGAATTCGAAGACAAAAAGCAATCCTTGTTCCACTATTCCCAGAAGGCAGGCGGCCACCTGCTGGAAGTGGCGGGCGGCGCGCGTTTTGTGGAAAAAAGCAACTACACCAAACAAGTGCCCTTCACGAACAGCCGCGGCGAGACCCTCACGGTCCCCCAAAACGTGGCCATGGTGATCCTGCAGCGTGATTTCAACGCCAACCACCTTGGCCGCGATCCGATCATGGATGCAGTCAATCGCGACCGGGAGATCAAGCAGGCTTACCATGCCTGGCTGCAGTTCGCGCAAACCCATCAGGACGATCCGCAGGCTGTTTTGGAACGGCGCGTGCAACTGGAACGGCAGGTGGCAGGGCGCATCCGCGCCATCGGCCAGGCCGAGTGGATTTACCGCGACGAATTGGTGGGACGGTTCATGATGGCCATCCTGCCCATTACCTGCGAAACCAAGGCGCTGGGCATCAAGATCAACCTCATGGTCCAGGACGTGACCTCTTTCGAAGCCATGCTGGCTTTGACCAACATCTCGGCCAATGATCTGAACCTGGACCTGATCAACCGCATCCTGGAAGCCTCCAGCCAGAAAGGCACTTTTGCGGAAAAAGACGAGGTTAAAAACCAGCTTCTGCGGGAAATGGACATCAACCTGGCGCCGGTTCCAGAGTTGGCCCAGGTGCCCCGTTTTAAGCCCATTATGATTGGCATGCGGGATTTCACCCAAGCCAAGAACGATTTCGATCAGGTGGTGGACCGCCTCAATCCCGTGGTGGGCGGCTATTTTGCCCCGGGCCAGACCAAGCTGCAGCATCAGGCGCTCACCGGCATTTCCTGGGTGCGCAGCGCGCTGGCCAACGGCCTGCTGACCGCCAAGGCAGCCGCCCACTTCGAAGCCGTCTGTCTCGACATCGTAGAGCATGGCGCCGCGTTGCCGAAAACCGCATCCGTGGTGGAAAAATCGGAATACAGCGACAAAATCAGACTTTTTAATACCATCCGAATTATTTTGCATAGCGGTGATTTCGCGCGGCTCTACCAGTGGAGCCAAAGCGTGGAAGGGTCTTCGGAGACAGTGCCTGTCGGCAGTATGCTCATTATGGCAGCCGCGCAGCCGAAAAAATACGAAGCCGAGGAAGCCCCTGCCGCCGGGCCGCAGACCGCGGCCGAGGCGGTCAAACAAGGAAACTTCGCCTCCCGCCGCATGCTGGCCATCATCAGCGTGGGCGCCACCCTGGCCATTGCCGTGGGTGCGGCGCTGTTGCTCGGCAATACGGAAACGTTCAGCACCGAAAACCTGATCGGATTCTGGCGCCTTATCGAACCGTACGCCCTGTCCGCCCTGACCGGCGGCGCCATTGCGGGCATTACGGACGCCATCGGCCAGAAAATATCCGACCGGCCGGAATATAAATTGAAACAATCGGTCATGGCCACGCTCATCGGCCTGACCTTTGGCATCCAGACCCAATTGATCTTCAACTTCATCGACTGGGCCGCGCCGGCTGCGGGCTGGGGCGCCTCGGGCCTGGCGCAGGCCCTGGGGTGGACCGAGGCCCTGCAAGGCATGGATTGGGCGGTCAAATGGGTGCGCACGGTTTTAGGCGCGGGCACGGTGGTGATGATGTTCGAGTATTGGATCATCACCACCTTTTTCGCAAAATCCCTCAAGTCGTTCAGCTTCAAGAACGAAAGCAAGAAGTTCATGGATTTCTTCATTGCCAAGGCGCCCATTGCCATTGCTTACAATTTCGTCCTGCAAAACGTCATTCCCATGAGCATGGCTGTTGGGATGCTGATCCTGCCCATCCGCTCCATCGCGCAGATCCTGATTGACGCGGTCTTCCAAGTCCTGCAAGCCTGGGCGTTCAACCAATCCCACCCTCTGCGTTTTTATATCGGTCGCGCGCTCACCCGCCTGCTGGGGCGCACGCCTGCGGAACCGGAAACGCCGGGTACGGAAGGCGCGATCCGGTTCAGGAACCTGACCTCAGGCCACTATGATGCATTGGTGGCCGAGGCCAAACGCAAGAAAGAAAAAGTGGACAAGCAGGTGTTCATGCAGGCCGCGAAAAAGGCGGCGACCAATGATCTGGGCTGGCAGGTCCGGCAGATGAAGGACCCCGCGGAGTTCGCGCAGCTCATGGAAGCCTTTGACCAGGCGCTGGCAGCCGGTGAATTCGTCAGCGAAGGCGAAGCCATGGCCGTATTGGCCAGCCTCATGGCCTCTGCTTACCAGAATCCAGCCTTGCAGTTTGTCGATATTATCCAGGACCTCACCCTGGAACATGCCAGCACAGACGGGGTGAAAAGGGAACAGATGCTCGCATCCGCGGCCTTGATCGCGCGCGCTACCGTGGATGAAATCCAGGCCCAAGCCCTGGCATCCGCTTCGGAAACCGAGGCGGTCAATGCCATCCAGATTCTGGCCGAACCCGCCCTGAATTTGTTCGCCTACGACGCGGCCAAAACCAGCCTGGCTGCGGACATGGCCCGCAAGCTTCAAGTGACCCGGTTCTACAAGACCCTCGAGGAAAAACAAAAACAGGGACACCAGGAAGCTGTGGCCTTCATGCGCGAGCACTTGACGGACACGGACCTGTTTGACCAGAAAAACCTGGCAGAATTGAACGGCCAGCGGGTGATGAGTGCGCTTTTGTATCATGCGGCCGAAGGAACGGTGGGTTTTGACGCGATCGCCGGCGCGGCCCGCTCCGCTTCCTCTTCCTACTGGTTCAAGGCTGCGGCAAAAAACGCGGATTCCATGCTGCGCCTGCTGCAGGTGACCGAACCGACCACGATCTACATTACATTTGCAGTATACGGCGAACAGATGCGTCTCTTTAACGAGGACTTCCTGCGCATGAAGATCACCCAGGTGCAGGAGCTGCTGCAGCGAAACCCCAATCTGCGCGTGGAATTCGTCATCAGCGACGACGAGTTCGAAACCGTGCGCCCCAAGTCCGACCAGGGCATCGAAATCCATTCCGGCGAAATGATGCAGGTCTTCCTGGAAGCCCTGTTCGGTCAGTCCGGCCGGGCGACCGGCGACCGCTTCGGTTCCTGGAGCCTGGAAGCCGATCTTCAGCTCAGGTTCAAGGTGGTGCGCGTGCAGGACGCCATCCGGCGCGAAGCTGCGCAGCCGGGCAGTGCGCCGGTTTTGGCGGAATACGCCAACGAGAGCCTCAGCCGCAAAGGCGGGTCCATCCAGTATATGCTGTGGATGGGCGAGCAGCTGGCCGCCGAAACCCCCGGTCGGAAATCGTACGTTTCCTACACAGATGCCGACATTTCCACGGATTTGATGCAAATCGGCCTACTGGTGGATCCTATCCGCCGGGGCGCGCATGCAGCAGTGGGAACCAGCGAGGCCTCGGACTCAGTGGTGGCCTCGAAATCCACAGGCCGCAAGATCAAGAGCCTGGTGTACAACCTGCTGGCCAACGGCCTGCTTCGGCTGAGCCGCTCCACGATTCCGATCGTCGGCCGGATCACGGACACGCAGCGGGGATTCAAAATGTTCACGCCTGATGTCCTTCGCCGCATGCAATCGACCTTCAAGCAACACCCTCAGCAAATGGCCATTGACACCGCCCTGCTAACGCAGTTGAAACTGCTGGGCGAAACCATTGTCGAAGCGCCGATCGCCTGGCTGGCTTCGGAAGCCGAATCCACGGTCAGGCCGCAGGACAACAGCGAGATGCTCTTCCGGGTCTTCCGGCAGCGCCGGGACTACATCCTCGGTTATCCGGGCGCGACCCGGGACGGTTTGCTGCGCGGCCTGGTGGACCGGATTTGGGTGGGCCTGGGCGGGCTGCTGCTGCGCGCACTGGTGGCCATGATCAATGCGGACCGCGAAGTGCACGGAGCGGCCATCGACGCCTTCAAGGAGACGGTGACCAAGCTGGAGGCGGTAGCGACCGGAAAATCCGAAGCGCAGGTGGCTGAAGAGATGGCCGCGTTCTATAAGCGCGAAGGCATCCGCATGGATACGGTGGACCAATATATGGAAGACTTCCAGGCCAAAGAGCCCCTGCGCCTGGCCGAAAGCGATCCGGCTGCGGCCGAAGCCCTCGGCGCGCAAATCGCGGCCCTGCCGCTGAAGCGCTTCGCGGTCAGCACGGTGGGCAAGAACCTGGCGCGGATGAAATATTTCTTCAGGGAAGGCAAGTACAAGCTGCCGGTCGCTGAAATCCTGCAGCAGAACCGGATGCGGCCGGAAGCCGGCCGCCGGGGCGAGGCGGGGTTTGCGACGCTGGGGTTCATGAGCACGCTGGGCCTGTCCGTGGCAGGATTGGGCGCGATGATCGCGGGCGCTTATTTAGCGATGACCCTGGCCGGCGCAGCGGCTGTGGGCGGCGCGGTGCTGATGTTTGCCGGGATGCTGGCCTTGGCCGGCACCCTGACCGTGGCGCTTATGCAGCGCAGGAATGCGCTGGCGCCGGGAATGCCTCGCCTGGCTGCGGTCCGCGCGATTGCGGAAAACGCCGCTTCTGTGATGTCGGGCATCACGGTGTTGTCGTTTGTCACGACGATGGTTTATTGGGGTCTGGCTTTCATGGCGGGCTACGATGCCAATGTGAGCTCGACCGATCCGGTGATGGTGTACGGCGACGTGGTCACCACGATCTTTTTCGGCACGGTGATGCTTTTGATGGCCGTCGCCGCAACCTTGGGGATAACCAGCCTGGCCCAGCGCGTTCGGGCCTGGCTGAACCGCAACGTGGCGCAGGTCGTCGCCTGGACGAAGAACCGGCCGCTGGCGTTCGGGACGTCGGGTCTGCGCGGGCTGGTCACGGACATGACGGACGCGGAAGTGTACATCAACACGAAGGGGTACGTGGAGTACCTGATCGCGACGGGGCAGATCAAGCGGGGAGACCGGATCGTGGTGGGCGGGGACCTGAGGAGCTCGACGGACCGGATCATGGAGGCAGTGGCGCAGGGGATCCGCGACGCGGGCTGCGAAGTGGAGAACGTGGGGAAAGTGCCGAGCCCGGCGGTGATGTACTACGCGATGCAGCGGGGGCTGGCGAGCGTGATGGTGACGGGGTCGCACATTCCGGACGACCGGAACGGGATCAAGTTCAACAAGCCGCAGGGCGAGGTGCTGAAGGCGGACGAGACGGGGATCCTGGCGGCAGTGGCCAAGGCGCGTTCGGAGGAAGTGACGCGTTCGGCGGACGAGAGCCTGTTCGCGGAGAACGGGATGTTCAAGGGTGGGAAGGCAGTGGCGCTGCCGGCGGGGACGAACGCGGCGGAAGAGGAGTTCGTGGCGCGGTATCTGGACGTGTTGCCGAAGGACGCACTGGCAGGAAAGAAGATCGTGGTGGAACAGCACTCGGCAGTGGGTCGTGACATGCTGGTGCGGATATTGAAGGGAATGGGCGCGGACGTGGTGGCGGTGCAGCGGAGCGAGAAATTCGTTCCGAAGGACACGGAGAACGTGACGCAGGAGACGCGGGAGAATTTCTGGGCATTGGCGCAGGATCACCGGCCGTTCGCGATCGTGTCGACGGACGGGGATTCGGACCGTCCGTTCGTGGTGGACGAGAACGGGCGTTTCAACCGGGGAGACGAGCTGGGGATCGTGGTGGCGAAGTACCTGGGGGCGGATTTCGCGGCGGTGCCGATCAGCGCGAACGATTCGGTGGCGACGGAATTGGGGCGCGCGGGGATCAAGCTGCAGCAGACGCAGATCGGGTCGCCGTACGTGATCGCGGAGATGGACGCGGCGGTGAAGGTGATGAAAGCGTCGGCGGAGAAGCAGTACAAGGGGGCGTCGCCGGTGGTGGTGTCGTGGGAAGTGAACGGCGGATTCCTGACGGCGACGGAGGTGGAGCTGTTCGGGAAGAAGCTGGCGGCGTTGCCGACGCGTGACGCGATCCTGCCGATCGTGGTGGCCTTGCTGTCGGGCGCGAAGGCGGGGAGCGTGTCGGCGGACTTCGCGGCGCTGCCGCAGCGTTCGACGCAGGCAGGGCTGTTGGACAACTTCCCGGTGGCGGCGAGCCAGCTGCTGTTGAGGAACCTGAAGCCGAGCGACCCGTACGTGCGGCAGGTGATGTTCCGGGACGGGACGGTGTATGTGGAGATGTTCGACGGGGAAGTGAAGGAGCTGCTTCCCGGGGCCGCGCTGCGGGTGGAGCTGGAGGGGAAGAAGGCGGAGCTGGAGCAGTATTTCACGGCAGCGGACGGGTTCGCGGGCGTGGTGAGCGTGAACTTCGTGGACGGGGTGCGTGTGCGCTTTGCGAACAACGACGTGGCGCACGTGAGGCCGTCGGGGAACGCGCCGCAGCTGAGGATCTATTCGAACGCGAACACGCAGGCGCGCGCGGACGAGATCGTGAACCGGGGGATCGCGGAGGGCGGCATTCTGCGGCAGATGGAAGCCGGGCTCAAGGCGGCGCCGGCGGCCGAGGCGGCCGTACCGGCGGCAGCGGCAGCCGTCCGGCCGACCTGGGGGAAAATCGCCAAGGAACACCTGGGCATGCTGCCGGTGATCGGTCTGGGCCTGGCTTTGTTTTTCTCGATTTCGCCGGAGAACCTGGCTGCCGGGCTGGCACTGTTGGGCGGCGCCTATGTCGCTTCATTTTCGGCGTTGCACGGTAAAACGGCACTGATTTATGACCGGAATATTCAAACCTACCGGGAAGTGCCGCGGACCATGCGGCATATTATCCAGCAGTCGATCTTGGCACTGGGCATGGTGGCATTAGTGTTGGGAGGATTGGTCCTCGGCGGTGTGGTTCTGCCGGGCCTGGGTGCGGTGTTGGGCGCGGTGGCAGGTGCCGTGCTGGCTTTTGCCCTGCATGCTTTTTGGAATTTCCGGCTGGTTAACTGGCTGCCAGGTTTGGCCGCCGGCATGGGCATGATGCGGGGATATATGGATCCGAGCTTTGGCAAGCTGGGGTCGCCGCAGAATGTCGCCATCCATATGCTGCTGGGATCTCTGACGCACCTTGCCCAGGAACAAATAGAACAAGACGAGGAAGCAGCCGGCCGATACATCCTTGCCCGCCTTTTGGATGCCCATATGGAAGCGGGAAGAGAAGTGACGGAAGAAGAATTGACGAGGATCATCAGGTCGGAAATCAGTCAGATGGGATTGTTCCTGGTTGTCCCATGGCATAGCTTCTATAAAATAACCGCCTACTTGGTTTCTGAAAAAGCGATTGCAGATGGCATGGCGGGCTTTGCCCGCAGAAAGCTGCCGGATAACAGCGTGGTTTATGCCAGCAAGCGCCAGACAACGCCCCAAACGACATTGGGAAAACTGAATCAGGTGCTGGACACCGCGAAACGCAAGGCAGGCTGGCAGGAATACTATCGGACCTTGGCCGAGACCTTGCCGCGCATGGACGAAAAAGGCATGGAGTCCTTGCGTGACGAATTTGTCCAGGCTTTGGCCAACCGGGAATTATTCATTCGGAGCGAGGCCATAGCTTACCTGGCGAGCTTGTTCTCGTTGGCAGGCGACCGCAAACAGGAATTGGCGCGGGTCTTCCGGGGATTGGTGGAACAACAAGTCATATCGGATGATGAAATGAAAGCGGCCTTGGCAGTCGAGCAAGTGGCCAGGAATAAATACATTTTGATGGAAACCTACAGGGAGGTAAGCGGAATCGCCACGGCGGCTCTGCGGCAAGCGAACCTGCTGGCAGCCTTGGCTTCCGTCCCTTACCAAAAAACCAATGAGTGGGACAAGACCCGTGACGCCAGTTTCTTTTTGGACATGGCTCCTGAGTTTGTTCCGGCGTTTCTTTTGACCCGGACAAGCGGTTTTATCCAGACAGCTAGACAAGTCTATGAAAAAATGAAGCAAGGTCAGGTCGTTACCATCTATACGTTGGCCGTCGACCTTAAAAAGCCATCCAAATACATCCGGGAAATCATCGGCTACTTATTGCAGCCGAAGGGAAAAGCCAATGGATACCACGGCATCGTCAGAGGCATCGATGAAGTGGGCCGCATTGTCTACAGCTACAGCGAAGCCCAGGCGGCGAAGGACCGGGGCGAGACCACTGCTACCCGCAGGGGCGAGGCCGGGTTCATCAGTGCGGAGTTGGCGGCTGTCTTGGGCGGAGCGTCCCTGATCGTGGCTGGCGTGGCCTTGGCCTTGACCGGCGCGATCTCCATTCCAGTGGCCGCGGTGGTCGTAACGCTCGGGGTCGTGATCGGTACCGTGGTTTTCATGACCCGGCGGATGAAAGCCGTGCTCCTGGCCGGCCTTCTGGTGGCGGTGCTGTTCACGGGCTTGGGGCGCTTGGCCATGCGCCAGCCGGTGGTGGATTACACGCCGCAGGAACGCGCGGCCCTGGCAGCCGGCAATTACCAGCAACTGTCTGATTCGGCCCTGGCCAAGTTCATGCTGGGGCGTTCCAGCGCCTCCACGGTGGCGTTCGGCTTTGTCGGCGAACGCGTCCACGGCCAGCCGTTGAATTGGATGATTCACACCTACCTCGATTATTACAAATACTTCACCGGTTCCCGCAACATGGAAGTGTTCGCCTCGCCTGAGCAGCTGGACATGATCGCCAAGGGCGAGCTGCCCGAGCCGGCAGGCTACCACCATGCCTGGGGCGACCCGGTGGTGGAGAGCATTGACCGCGTCTTGGGTATGAAGCATCCCGGGCGGGTTTCCTACAATATTCACTGGCCGAATTGGGACGATTATTTCTCCATGAAACAAGGCGGCCCGGGCGTGGCTGACAGCCGCGACTTCCTGGCCTTCCACACGGACCGCGCCCTGCAAGCCGATGTGCGCGAAGAGGAACTGGCGCTGCTGGACCGCGCTTCTGAAGCCAATGTCGTCATCCTGATGGAGACCACGATCGGCTGGCGGAGCGAACAATTGCTGGATGAAACCGGCCGTTCGCGCGCGGATTACATGCGCAACCTGATCGCCCATGTGCGCAAGCTGCAGGATGCCTGGCTGGCGCGCCATCCGGGCAAGACCGCGGCCCAGGCGCCGATCGGCATCACCCTGAATCCCTGGCATTTGGCCATGGATGTGTACGGGCCTGAAATCCAGCAGTGGATCGCCGAAGGGCTTACGGAATCCGAAATTCGCGGCCGCCTGCTGCCCTTGCTGACGGATTTCTACCGGCAAATGAACGGCATGGTCCAGCGGTTCTATTTCGGCAACTCCCGCTTGGATGATATGAAACTGCCCGTGGAATTGCAGCGCGGCCGGGTGATCGATCCCTATGGGCTGGTTCCGGAAATCGAGATCTTCCGCCTGGTTATGGCGGACAATCCGGGCATTGTCAACCGGACGGTTCTGGAAGCTTCGCCGCAGGCTGCGGTGCAGGCCATTCAGAGCGACACGGCTCTGGGCGAACAGCGCGCCGCCAGCACGGGCACGGTCATGCTCATGGGCGCCATAGCCCTGGCTTTTGCCGCGATGTATCTGGCCTTTGCCGTGGGCGCCACGGGTCTGGCCGCCGGCCTGCTGGCAGTGGCCGGTTTGGTCCTGCTGGGCCGGCACCTGACCCGCCAGGCGCAGTTGAAAGTCCGTTATCCCAAGACTGACGAAGAAGGCCCGCTGTCCGCTTCGGACCGCGAAATGCTGCGGACCGTTTTCCAGCGCGGCGGGATCTCCATGAGTCCGACCATGATCCTGCATTCCGTGCAAAACACCACGATTCTGCGCTTGGCGCGGTGGCTGACTCCGGCCTTCCTGCGCAGCTACCTGTGGGTGGCCAGCCGGTATCTGGGCTTGAAACGCGCGGAGATCTACGACGACGGCAACCAGCCGGAAGTGGCTTTACGCCTGGCGCGGCGCGGAAAGCTGGAGATCCAGACCCTGCACGGCGTGTCGTATGACACGCATATCGAGCTCCTCTATCCCCTGATCAACCGCAAGTTTGAAAAGGGCGAGGAAGCGAAGATGATCATCCATACCGAGCTGCTTGGCCCGTTCCTGGAGATCTTCGCCCGCGAAGAGGGCCTGACCGGCAAGAGCCGCATGGAGCTGCTCATGGCCGTGGCCGAGCGGGCCGTGGCCAACAACATCAGCCTGCTGATTGAGCCGGTGTTCGAACTGACCCAGGGGCGCGATTTGGGCATGTTCCAGGCCAGCGTGGCCGAAGTGCGGGCCTGGCGGGACGCCTGGGCGGCCAAGCATCCGGGCACGACGGTCCCCATTCAGATCGTTTTCGACACCTGGCATTGGATCGTGGAAGGCCACCCGGAATTGAGCCGGCAATTCATGCAGGCCAAAACCGCGGCCGAACGCGATCAGCTGCGTGCGGAAATACTGGCGCGGGTTTTGGAAGGGTATGACAGCATGCAAGACATCATCGGCTGGCTGCACATCACCAACACGGATCCGCGCTTCCGTTCCGAAATCGCCAGCCACGGGGCGGCGTTGTTCGGCAATGACACGCCCATGCCCAACCTGGCTTATTTGCGGCACGTGCAGGCCACCAGGCCGGACTTGCTTTCCAAGGTCACCTTTGAGCTGGGGCCGCTGTACTACGTGCGCTCGCTCTTTGGCCATGAGGCGGCGGTCCGGGAGACCGGCCGGCGTCCGGCTGATGCCCGGCTCGATGACCGCGGCTACGCCCGGTCGCGCGTCACTTTATGGAGCGCCCTGGCCGGCTTCGGGTTGGTCCTGGCCGGCGTGATCGGCACCGTGGTCACAGGCGGCCTGGGAGTGGCCGCGGTCACGGTCATTATCGCCGGCGCGGCGCTGATCAGTTTGCCGGCTTTGCTGAGTTATCTCAACCGGCCCCATCCTTTCCGGGCGCTGTGGGGTTATATCGCAGCCGGCGTGGCGGCCGTGGGCGCGATCGGGCTGTTCGGCATTTCGGTCAGCCTCGGACTGGGCGCGGAAAACACGGCCTTGAGCCTGCTGGGCATGACCTTGTCCGCGCTGTCCGGCGGATATCTGGCCGTCGGGGCGCTGGGATTCCTGAATACGGGCCGCTTTGTGCGCGACGCCATGCTGGAAGCCCAGTTGCAGGTGTATTGGGCCGGCGCAGGGAAGACGGACCACCCGAGTTTCGACGCCCTGAGGCTGGACGGGCCGGCCTACCGTGCCTGGGTGAACGCGATTCCCGGCGCGGCGATGGCTGAATTGCAACGCCAGGCCCGCTGGGACGCGATCGCCTGGTCGAACGCCATCAATGCGAATCCGGCGGCCATGGACATTCTGCAGCGGGATCATCCTCGGGAAGCCGAAAGGATCATATTCCACGAGCAGTTTAAGAACGACATCGCCGGCATGCTGGCGATGCTGCCGGGACTGCAAGGCCTGGTGCAACGCTGGCAGGCGGCGCAAGGCAGGCCGGGGGTTACGGCTGCGCCGGTGCAAATCGACACCCGGATTCCGGCCGAAGTCCTGGCCAGCCAGGCTGCGGAAACCCCGGCCCAAACCACGGCCGCCGGGCAGGCAGTGCAGACGGAACTGAAGCGGGTGCAGGAAGTGTTGCCTGAAGGCGTGAACCGTCCGATCCGCGGGGTGAGGAGCCTGCCGGGGCGGCTGCTGGACTACGGGTTGCGGACCGTCTTGTTCGTGACCGATGGGCGCGGGACCGGGAACCTCAACCTGAGGCTGCCCGTGCGTTCGCTGGCGGCAGTGGTGCTGGCAGGGCTGGCCCTGCTGCAGACCGTGGTGGCAGTGTTCGCCGGGGTCCGCGCGGACGCGAGGGCCGTGGACGATCTGAGCCCGCGGTTTGAGGCGATCAAACGGACGCTGGTGCTGCCGGACCGGATCACGGCGCGGGAATACAACGTGAAGCAGATCCGGTTCCGTCCTTTGTCGGAGCTGGGTGGTTTCTGGCAGCGCCTGCTGCGCGGGCAGTTGCTGGGGGCCTATCAGGAGAATTATCAGGCTGCGGATCATGGCGAATGGGCGAGCATTTTCGTGCCGGACAGCCTGCTGCGCAAGATGGCTGATCCCATGCCCGCCGCGGACGGCACCCTGCGCACCGCGTTGGCCAGGCTGGGCTACCGGACCCAGGCCATGCTTTTCGGCGCGATCGCTGGTTATCAGGCCGAACAATATTATCAAGCCAGCCGGTGGGACGGAGTGGCGCAAACCTTTGGTTTGCCTTCGCTGGCCGCGCCGGCTGAGGCGGAAGCGCCGGCCGTGGACAATCTGCTGGCCGGTGAACTGACGGCAGCCTGGCACCAGGCGACGCGCCAGAAGGTGGGCGTAACGGCCATGGAGCTGACGGGTTTGGTTGACGAATACCTGCGCGAAGCTGCCAGCGCCCAAAACCTGGCTGCTGACCAAAGCCTGCAAGCCTTGAAAGATGCGCTGGTGCAGGAGCTGGAGCAAGGCGCGGAGCCGAGCCTGGCAACGGTCATGCGGATTGCCTCACAGTTGCAGGGAGTGGCTCCTGGCAGCCTGGCCGCCGTGCTGCGCGAACTGACGCGCGAAGGCCAGCAGCTGGAGGCTTCACGGCGGCAATTGGTGGCGAACGGCGTGGTCAGCCGGTTGATCGCAGGCGAACAGGCCATTTCCGCGAACGCCGCAGCCCGGCGCGTGGAGACGGTTGCGGCCGTAGCCGGACAGGAAGTGTACGTGCAATCCATGCCGGCTGCAAACCAGGCGCAGTTGGCTGCAGTGCAACAGGCCCTGGCCGGATTGCGTGGCCGCCGGGGCGTGGAAGGATTGGTCAGCCGGCTGGAACTGGCCGAACGCGTGCTGACCGCCATCCGCGGCACGGCGACCGGGACCCTGGGGCTCATGGAACAGGCGGATGGCCTGGCGCTGAGGGGAGAACTGGCGCGGCAAGCACGCGCCGAGCAAGCCGAGGTATTCACGATCGGCGAAGATCTGTCTCGCAACATTATCGGCGTGAAGACCGGCCGGGTAACCACTCTTCAGCTTCAGGGCGTGGACCTGGCGAACCCGCAGGTGTACGAAGTGTCGGCGCCGGTCAAACAGGCATTGGAGGCGGCGGACGTGCTGAAGACCGAGTTGCCTGAGAACGTCGTGGCCCGCGCCTATACGGGCGAAATCGAGCAGATGACGGCCGTACCGCGGCCCAGGCTGACCGTTCTCACCCGCCTGATGCATCTGATCCCGTCGCGGCGCATGCAAATGCTCGCCATGCAGGCCGATCCCATGGGTTACTGGCAGAGCGTGGTGGGAGGGTTGGGCCTGAGCGAGACGGCGTTCGGCGCGCTGCTGCAGCGCGGTGACAGCCCGATCGTGCAGGCGTACCTGAGGTACGCGGCCAGGCCGGAAAGCCGGAAGGCGGAGCGCGACCTGATGAAAGCCATGCTGCGCGCCTTGAAAGCCGAGGGCGAGAAGGCGCAGACCGCGG
>JBFLYH010000003.1:425006-431916 GCA_040756875.1 candidate division FCPU426 bacterium | reverse complement strand
GGCACAAGCTGGGCGAGGTGTTGAAAGGGCTGGGCGTGGACGTGAGCACGAGCGGCGGGAACCAGAACATCCTGCGGAAGATGGCGCAGGCGATGTTCAACACCAATGGCCGCGAAATCACGGGCGGGGTGGATGAGCGTGGGGCGTGGTACGGGGTGGGCGAGAAAGGCATCGGCCGGCTGAATACCATCCACGGCGACCCGGTGCTGGGCGCGTACCAGTTGATCGATATCCTGGTGAAGCACCTGGTAAAAAGCGGGGAGATGAACCCCGCGAACTTTAGCAGCCGCAAGATCATGAATGACAATGCGGCTTCGGTGAAGTCGATCGGCGAGGCGTTGGCGCACCTGACGACCGAGAGGATCACCATGCTGGAAGCCATGCAGCTGATGGGCTCCCATAATATCGTGGGGTACACGGGCACGGCCAAAGGGCTGAGCCGGGCCATGCTGCAGTCCGGGAAGCAGATCACGACGATATCGGACGAGACCATCATCAAATTCAACGAGGTCAAGAGCGGGGAAGTGCATTTCTCGGTGAAACTGGGGAATGAGATCCTGACCTTGGAAAAGGTGAACGGCAAACTTCGCCTGGTGCAGACGACAGGGAAAAACTATGAAGCCTACCTGTTGGACCAGGCCAGGGGAAAGATGGAAGCGGGATATACGCAGCAGGTGTTCACGCACAACGACAACACGGTGCTGGGGAGAATGGCCTTGGAGTTGGCGAATAAGTACGGAGTGGAGCGAATCGAGATCAGCAATGCGACCGTGGAGGCGCATTTCCGGCAGATGGCGCCTGAGCTGACGCGCGGGCTGGATTGGGGCAAAGAAGCGGACCGGCCGGCAGCCATGGAGATCGCGATCAAGGACATGCTGAGCGGGCGGTCGAGCAAGCCGCAGGTCATCGAGATCAACGGCATGTCGCCTGAAAGCTATCAGCGCGCGATCGAGGCAGTGAGCGATGCCATCCACTATACGCCGAAGATGGGCGATGTGCTGAAGATGGCGGACGGTCTGGGCGCAGGGGCGAAGGCCTCCTTGGAGCGGTTCGTCGAGAGCAAGGGCGGGGTGGAAAAGGCGTCGGTGGGCGAGTGGCTGCGGAAAGTGGCGGACACCTATGGGAAGGCGCGGAGCGAAGCCTTGATGGCCAAGCTAAACTGCGGATGGACCCAGGAACGGTATATCTTCGCACCGGCGATCGGCGAAGGCTTGAACATATTCGGGGCGGTGCGGGGGTTGTCGAACGAAATGCAGTTCCAAGGGCGGCTGGTGAAGATGGACCTGTCGCCGAGCGACGTGTTCGCGCAGGCCATGAAGCGCGGAAACGTGGTGGACGAGACGACCGGCGCGATCAAACGCGTAAACGCGGACACGGGTCTGAACCTGAACCTGGACACGATCAACGGGATCAAGGACGTGGAACGGGGACGGTTCCGGCAGTTCCTGGAGGACGTGAATGCAGGCAAAATCGATCTCCGGAGCGAAAAAGCACAGAGGCAATTCTTCGCGCTGTTTGATGTGATGATGAGGGACTTTCTGGTGGAGATCGACACCGCCAAAGCCGGGGAAGTGGCGCGGACGCAGGCCGGAGAATTGCCTCGGACCGATGCAGTGACCGTGCAAAAGGGGAGCCCTGAGTACATGCGGGCCATGGCGGACAGAATCACGAAAGACCTGCCCGGCCGGCTGAGGGAATTCCAGGGTTTGGCGGACTTGAGCGCGAGCTGGAACCGCCAGACACCCGGGTCGCTGCTGACAAGGATGCCCGGGATGCCGGCGGCATTGAAGCAGACCGCAGGGTGGTCGCGGATACCAGCGCTGGCCGCGCTCTTCTCCGGAGCCGGGATTGCGGTCAATGCCTGGCAGTCGCTCCGGGGCGCGCTGAAGACCGACGGGCAGCAACTGGCCTTGGTAAAGAACCTGGCCCAGGCCTGGAAGAATCCCGAGGTTTTGGCCCTGGCTGCCCGGATCACGGAATTAAAAGCATCCCAACCGGCCGCGTGGCTGGAGATCCTGGCAGCCGAGAAGCTGCCTGAGCAGGCGGCCCGGCTGAAAAAGGAATACGGCCAAGGCTGGGCGCGGGTCGCCCTGGCGGAGCATCGCAACTTGGAAAGCCGCGTGGCCACGGCCGAACAAGTGGCCGGTTACCAAGCCCAATACGGGGAACAGTGGCATGCAGCGGCCCTGCAGGAGCGCCTGGGCCCGGCGGCTTCCTTCTATCAGCAAATCAACAATATTTTAGAAGCCCCGGGAGTGACCCGCCCTTTCCGCCTGGGGTTTGCCGTGTGGAATTGGAACTCGCCCAGCGTCGAGACGCCAGCCAGCCGGCCAATCGCTTCGCCGGGCTGGATTGTCTCGGAAACCAGGCCGGCCGCAGCCGTAAAACCGGCTGGCGGTTCGATTCTGCAGCGCTGGCTGACGGCCGTGGGGGACGACTACTCAGGGACCCGGGCCGTGGAAGCCCTGACGGAGATCTGGGACAGCGGCGAATACGGGGCAGGCAAAACCCTGTCCGTGGCGCCGGCCGCGAGCCACCGCGGTTTTGTGCATCTGCTGGCCGCGCTGCTGTCCTTCATGCCCGCGGTGGTGCTGCAGTCCGACGCTTTGGCTGACATCCGCCTGGGACCGGCCATTGGCCGGGCCGATGTGGTGGCTGACGTGGGGCCGTTCTTCGACAGCCGGCTGGAGCAATCGCTGGTCAGGCAACTGACCGGCATTGCCGAAAAAGTACTTTGGCCGCAGCAATCGCCGGTCAGGCAAAAATTGTTGCGGCAGTTGGATGACCTGGCCGCTCTGGATCCGCGTTGGAAAGCCATTAAACCGGAAAACCGGCTGGCCGCCTATCTGGAAGCTTACTTGCTGGAGGGCGAGACCCTGAGGCCCGACCGCCGCGAAGGCCAGGACGCCAGGCCCGAAGCCCGGGCCCGCGCAAAGCTTGCCGCCGGTGTTTGGGAAACCGTCCGCCAGGCATTCGGGGGAAGAAGTTTCGACCTGGACGACCTGGACGAATTCGCGTCTGCCCGCGGCGCCCTGGAAGTGGAGGCCGCCGACCTGGCTGAACGCATCCGCCTTGAACAGGACCGGAATACCCGGGCCCTGCTGGCCGCCCAATTCGAAGAAACGGTCGGCGTGCCGCTGAGGGAATACCGGCGGGCCCACCGGCCCGCGCTTGGCTTGCGCCTCCTGCGCCTGCTGGTCAAAGGCGGGCAACTGCGGGCCAAACCCGAAGAGGCCCTGACCCGCCTGGTGCGCACGGGCTACGGTCTGGCGGCCGCGGCCGGCATCCTGACCCTGGCGGCCGCGGGCCTGGCCGCCGCCCCGGTGATACTTGCCGCCGGAGCGGGAGTCACTCTCGCCTGCTTGGCCGGTGCATCGCTCCTGCACGCCCAGGCTTCCGATATATTATGGGCACTTGCGCCGGCCGCCAGTTTGGAACGGGCGCTGAGCCTGAGCCGCATTCCCGGTGAAACCCTGGCCGAACGCGCCGCGTTTAGCGCCGAACTGCTCACGCCGCGCACCCGCCAGGCCATGGAACGCCTGCTGCTTCCCGGCGGCCGCGGCCTGATCCAGGAAGGCGCCCGCAACCAAATCATGGACGAATTCTTCCGGGCGGCCATCCGCATCGCCGACCCGGCCAATCCGCTCTCCGCCAGAAAGAAAGAGCGGCAGCTGCACTTTGTCTTCGGCGAACTCATGGCCGCCTTGCACGTGCCCATGGAACTGGAAGTGGCCGTGGGGCCTGAGGGCGCGCTGCAGGCGCAGGTGACGCCCACCCAGCAGCCGTCGCGTCAGTTCCTGACCGACCGCCGCCTGGATCAAAGCCGGCGCACCCTGGAAGGCCTGGGCATTAAAATGAATATCCGTTATTTGCTGCCGAACAAACCGATCAAGCAAAAAGCGACCGGCCGTTCGGCTTGATTTCCTCCCCCCCAGGTCAGGGGGAGGGCGGGCCCCGGGTTATAACCCGGGAACCTTTATCACCGTAAAGAGGGTGATGGTATGCACACTGCAACCCCTAGGCGTTTTTGGTCCGTCCTGAGACGGGCCGTCATTCTGGCCCTGTGCGCCGGGCTGGGGAGCACGGGCTCCCTGCGGGCTGCTGACGGCATCCAGGACCGGATCGCCAACCTGCTCGCCTCCATGCAGGCCGCGGGCGAATACGTCATTTGCGCCTACCATCTGGGCGACGGCGAGGACGGGAACCTTCAGATCATCGTCGAAACCACCGAGGGCAAAAAACTGTTCAACGAATCGGGGCAGCTGGTGGAAAAAGTGGACCGGCAGGGCAACCGGACCCTGTATGCGGACGGCATCCCGGTCAAAACCATCACGCCTTCGGGCCAGGTGCTTTCCCAGACCCAGGTGAAATCCGCGGGCAAGGCGGGCAGCGCCTGGATGGTCAGCCGGGATTACCTGGGCAACCTGGAGCGGCGCCGCGTGAACGCGGCCGGAGACATGGAAGAGCGGATCGACCAGACCGGCGGAAGCTACCGGTATGAAACCCACAAGGATGCCCGGGGAAGAACGCTGGGCGTCACCGAGATCAACCAGCGGGACGGGACGCGCGTCACGAGGTTTTTCGATCCGAAAACCGGCGACGTGGACCGGATGCTGGACGACAAGGGCGCGTTGATCCTGCTGCGCTACGAAAAAGACAAACAGGGCAGGAAGCTCCGGAGCATTGAATTCAACACGCAGACGGGGAAAACGACCGAAAAGCAGTTCGACGAACTGGGCCGCGAGGTCGTGGTCGCCGAAAGCGGGGGGGCAAAGAAGGAGATCGAATATACGACCGACGGGCAGGATCACGTCACGTCAGCGACCGAAACGGTCAGTGAAAACGGCGAACAATACCAGGTCCGGAAGGAGTACGACGAAGCCAAGCGGGTCACCCGTGAAGAGGATTCCCGGGGCCGCACCACCACCTACCGTTACACCCTGGCGGAAGACGGCAGCACCAAACGCGTGCAAGAGGAAGAGACCCTGGTCGACGAGCAGGGGCGGAGGATTTTCCACCACCGGGTGCGCATCCTGGGCGAGGACGGCCGGGTCAAGACCCTGCTGGAAGACGGCTTCAAGACCGAGTACGAATACGAGGTTGACGGGCAGGGGCGCACGTCCGCCGTTCGCGAAACCAAGAGCATTGAGGAATCCGGACAACGCCTCTACACCCAGCGGACGGAAATGGACGAGCTGGGCATGCCCCTGCGCTCGGAGAAATGGGAGGAGCTCGGTCCGACCGGCAAGCGGCACACCACGACGGCTTTCGTGACCGACCGCCTGAGCGGCAAGACCCGGACGACAGTCACGGTGAACGACCTGGGCGACGTGACCCGGACCGACATGGACGAAGCGGGGCGTCCGGTCCGCTCCGAGACCCAGGAGGCTTACGGCGCGCGGCTGAAGCGGCATTCGGTGACCCGGATCGTCACCGACCGGCGCAGCAACCAGACCTCCTCCACGGACAGCACGAACGACCTCGGCGATCGCACCCTGACCACCATGGATGAAAACGGCCTGGCGGTCCGGAGCGAAGCCTGGACCACGCGCGGCGCGCGCCTCAAACGCCACAGCCTCACGGAGATCACGACCAACCGCTTCACCGGCAAGCCCGAACGCACGGTCACGGTAAACGACCGGGGCGACATCACCATCACGTACATGGATGAAAACGCGCTGCCCTTTCTCAGCGAGACCCACGACCGGTTCGGGGCTGAGCTGGGACGGAACCAGACCAGCACGATCGAAAGCGATCCGGCGACCGGCATGACGCGGTCCGTGCGCACCACCAGCGGGCTGGCGGCTGCGGTCACGCTTATGGACGTCAACGGCCTGCCGGTGTCGTCGGAAAGCCGCGACATATACGGCGCCGCCCTGAAACGCCACCAGAACACCGAGATCACGACCGATCCGGACACCGGCCTGACCCGCCGGACGGAATCCGTCAACGACCGCGGAGACCGGGTGCTGACTTTGCGCGATGAGAACGGGCTGGCCGCGGAAAGCGAGAGCTGGAACGCCCTGGGCGCCAGGCTCAAGCGGCATGCCCTGACCGAGATTACCACGGACCCGGACACGGAAGTGACGCAGGTCACCGAGGGGACCAACGATTTGGGCGATTTTACCCGGACCGAAATGGACGAAAACGGGCTGCCGACGGCCAGCTTCAGCCAAAGCACGCTCGGACCCGTTAAAAAAAGGGACAGCAGCGCGCGGATTCTGACCAACCCGGAAACCGGGCAGACAGCGGCCAGCGAGGCCGTGGACACGCTGGGAGACCGCACCCTGACCCTAATGGATGAAAACGGATTGGCGAAAACCAGCGAAGGTTGGCTGGCCCTGGGCGCGACGCAAAAGCGCCACAGCCGCACGGAAATTGCCACCAATCCGGACACCGGTGAAACCGCCGGAACTGCGGCGGTGAACGACCGGGGCGATAAAACCGAGACCGCCATGGACGAGAACGGGCTGGCAATACGGAGCGAAGGCTGGCTGGCCTTGGGCGCGACGGAAAAGCGGCACAGCGTGACCAAGATCCAGACCGACCCGGATACCGGCGTCACCCGCCAAACCGCCGCTCAGAACGACCGCGGGGACGCGACGCTGACGGTGATGGACGGGAACGGCCTGGCGGTAAGCAGCAAGAGCCGGATGGCGCTGGGGGCGCTGCAGAAGCGCGGGAGCACGACGCTGATCCAGACGGACGCGTACACGGGCGAGACGGCGATGACGTGCAACCTGAACGAGCGCGGGGACATGGCGTGGACGGCGATGGACGAGAACGGGCTGGCGGTGAAGAGCCGGTCGCTGGCGGCGCTAGGGGCGACGCTGAAGCGCAACAGCCTGACGGCGATCGAGACGGACGCGGAGACGGGGGAGACGGCGGCGACGAGCAGCATGAACGACCG
>JBFLYH010000003.1:0-424906 GCA_040756875.1 candidate division FCPU426 bacterium | reverse complement strand
CGGCGATGGACGAGGACGGTCTGGCGGTGCGGAGCGAGACGGAGTCGGCGCTGGGGGCGGTGCTGAAGCGGCACAGTCTGACGGAGATCACAACGGACCGGAACACGGGGGAAACGGAGAAGACGTACAGCCTGAACGACCGCGGGGACAAGGTGTGGACGGTGATGGACGAGGACGGTCTGGCGGTGCGGAGCGAGACGGAGTCGGCGCTAGGGGCGGTGCGGAAGCGGAACAGCGTGACCACGATCACGAACAACCGCGAGACGGGGGAAACGTCCGAGACGTTGAACGTGAACGACCGCGGAGACCGGGTGTGGACAGGGATGGACGGGAACGGTCTGGCGGTGCGCAGCGAATCCTGGCAGGCTCTGGGCGCCGGAAAAAAACGGCATGCCGTCACGGCGATCAATACGGATACGGAGACCGGCGAAACCCGGGCGACCAGCATGGTGAATGATTTGGGCGACCGGAGCGCCACGAACATGGACAGGAACGGCCTGGCTGTGGGCAGCGAAAACTGGCGCGCCCTGGGCGCCGGGCAAAAGAAGCACCATATCACCCGGATCACGACCGATCCGAACACCGGGGAAACCGCCGAGACCGCGGATCAGAACGACCGGGGGGACGAGACGCTGACGGTGATGGACGAAAACGGGCTGGCGGTAAGCAGCAAGAGCCGGATGGCGCTGGGGGCGCTGCAGAAGCGCGGGAGCACGACGCTGATCCAGACGGACGCGTACACGGGCGAGACGGCGATGACGTGCAACCTGAACGAGCGCGGAGACATGGCGTGGACGGCGATGGACGAGGACGGGCTGGCGGTGAAGAGCCGGTCGCTGGCGGCGCTAGGGGCGACGCTGAAGCGCAACAGCCTGACGGCGATCGAGACGGACGCGGAGACGGGGGAGACGGCGGCGACGAGCAGCATGAACGACCGCGGGGACTTCACGGCCACGGCGATGGACGAGAACGGGCTGGCGACGGACAGCGTGGGCACGCTGTCGCTGGGGGCGGTGCTGAAACGGCGGAGCGTCACGGAGATCAAGACGAACCAGGAGACGGGGGAGACGGCGGAAACGGTGAGCGTGAACGACCGTGGGGACCGGACCTGGTCGGGGATGGACCGTGACGGGCTGGCGATGGCGAGCGAGACGTGGCAGAAGGTGGGTGCGCTGCTGAAGCGGCACAGTCTGACGGAGATCCGCACGGACCGGTACACGGGGGAGACATCGTCGACGCGGAACGTAAACGACCGCGGGGACCGGACGCTGACGGTGATGGACCGGAACGGACTGGCGGTGGCGGGAGAGAACTGGCTGGCTTTGGGGGCGAGGCAGAAGCGGCACAGCGTGATCGAGATCACGACGGACGCGGACACGGGAGAGACGCGGAAGACGTACAGCCTGAACGACCGCGGGGACAAGGTGTGGACGGCGATGGACGAGGACGGTCTGGCGGTGCGGAGCGAGACGGAGTCGGCGCTGGGGGCGGTGCTGAAGCGGCACAGTCTGACGGAGATCACAACGGACCGGAACACGGGGGAAACGGAGAAGACGTATAGCCTGAACGACCGCGGGGACAAGGTGTGGACGGCGATGGACGAGGACGGTCTGGCAGTGCGGAGCGTGACGCAGAACGCGCTGGGGGCGGTGCGGAAGCGGAACAGCGTGACCACGATCACGAACAACCGCGAGACGGGGGAGACGTCGGAGACGTTGAACGTGAACGACCGCGGGGACAAGGTGTGGACGGGGATGGACGGGAACGGTCTGGCGGTGCGCAGCGAATCCTGGCAGGCCCTGGGTGCCCGGGCGAAGCGGCACAGCGTGTCCGCCATTCAAACGGACCCGGAGACCGGGGAGACCCGGGCGACGGATACGACCAACGACCGCGGCGACCGGACGATGACGCAAATGAATGAACAGGGCCTGGCGGCTGGGAGCGAAAGCTGGCTTGCGTTGGGGCCGAAAGCCAAACGCCACCACGCGACATCCATTGCGACCCATCCTGATACGGGCGAAACCACGGCGACCCTGGACCGCAATGACCGCGGGGACCTGATCCTGACGCTGATGGACCGCAACGGGCTGGCCGTTCAAAGCGACAGCCACCTGGCGCTGGGAGCGGAATTGAAGAAGCACAGCCTGACCGACATCAGCACCGATCCCGCCACCGGAGAAACCACGTCCACCTTGAGCCTCAACGACCGCCAGGACATGACTTATACGATCATGGATCAGGACGGCCTGGCCACCCTGAGCCTCAGTCGACTGTCTTTAGGTGCGATATATAAACGGCTGGTGGAGACGCGGATTGACACCGACCGGACAACCGGAGAAACGGCCGCCACCAACAGCATCAACCAACTGGGCGACCGCACGGTCACGCAAATGGACCGTGATGGAACTCCGGTGCGCAGCGAATCCTGGCTCAGCCTGGGTCCGACGGCCAAACGACACACGGTTTCGGAGATCCACACAGCCGATACGGGTGAAATCTCCTCCACCGTCAGCACCAACGATTTAGGGGAGCGCACGATCACGGAGATGGACGCAAACGGGTTGGCGGTTTTCAGCGAAAGCTGGACCACGCTGGGCGCCCGTAAAAAGCGCCACAGTGCCGGCCGTGTCACCACCGACGCGCGGACCGGCGAAATCGCGGCCACCTATTCCAAGAACGACTTGCAGGAGGAAACCTGGACGACCATGGACGAGAACGGGCTGCCGGTCAGCAGCCGCAGCCTTGAACGCCTGGGACCGGAAAACGGGCGCGAAAAAAACAGCCAAATAACCGCCGACCGCTATACAGGAGTGACCCGCGAGGTTTCCACCCGCGACGGTTTGCACGACGGGCCGGCTGTGACCCGGATGGACGGGAACGGAATCGTCCGGGAAAGCGAGGGGCGGGATCTGCACGGCCCCCGCGCCGGCCGTCTCAAGCATACTCGCATGATTCCGGATCCGGGAACCGGGTTGACGCGGGAAACTTTCACCACCGATGGCCTGCATGCGGGCGAAGTGCACACCCTCATGGACGAAAACGGATTTGCGCGCAGCAGCACCGGCTGGGCCAAACACGGGCCTGACCAGGGACGCTATCAGGAAACCAGCATGGAGGCGGACGAGGAGACGGGCATGACCATCCGTTCCACTTCCCGGACCCTGAGCGGTCCGGGAGGAACGCTCGTGACCGAGGCGGCCACGCAGAACGATCCGGAATACGGCACTCCGGTCAGTTCGGTGGCCTTGAGTTCGTTCGGCGCCTACAAGGAGAAGCAAACGGCGTTTGTCTGCGACACGAATACCGGGCTGATCGAAGCCAGCCTGGTGGAAGACGAGGGCGGCACGACCCGAAACCAGCATAATGAATATGGGATCACTTCCTCCCGGCGCGACAATTTGCTGGGGGCCATCCGCACCATCACCACCACCAACACGCTGGACGAACAGACCGGGATGCCCTTGCAGAGCGCGAGCGTGGACCGCAAGGGGCAGACCACCTCGCAATACAACGCCGAGGGCTTGAACACGACCGCCACGCGCGCCAATACCGGAGCTCATTTTATCGTGACCGAAACCACCCGCGTGCAGACCTGGAACCCCTACACCGGATCGCCGCTGTATGCGATCGCCACGGACGCCCACGGCAAAACCCACAAGTATTCCGACTTGGACGGGTTCCTGGAAAAAGCCGAGCGGGTCGATGAATGGGGCGAACGCACGGTCACCACCTACACCAACAACCGCTTGACCGGAATGCCGACCTACAGCCTCAGCCAGGCCGCGACCGGCAGCACCCAGACCTGGTACGAAGACAACGGACTGGCCCTGCGCAGTTCGTTCAAGGCGACCGTCGGTTTGCATTCGGAAACCGTCAATTATTACGACGCCCAAATGGATATTTCCAGCGCCAAATCCACGGACGAGCGGGGGAACGTCACGGTCAACGCTTTTAATGCGGCCGGCGAGGTCACTCATTCTTATTCGAAAAACGGCACCACGGTCATGGATATGGCCAACAACCGGGCGGCAAGCAGCTCGGGCCCCAACGGCAGCACGACCTATTATTATTCCGGCCGTTGGATGGATCAAACGGTGAATGAAGGCGACGAAGGGACCACCACCACCTGGTATGACCACCGCCATAACGGCGCGGCCAATAAGGTCCAAACCAAGGACGGCACCACCACGTATACCAATACCTACAACAGCCGCGGGTTTGTCACCTACCGGACCGAATCCAACGGCAAGGACAGCGGCTTTTCGCGGTTCAACCAGTATGGCGACCAGGAATACACCGAGTGGTCTGGAAAAATCCCGGCTGATCCGCCCGATAAATACGGCAATCAATTCCTGGGCGGGAGCTGGAAATCTGTGACCACCTACAAGCACAATGACCGCGGCGATATGCTTTCGTGGACCACCGACTCGTCGTGGTCAGGGACCGTCCACTACGCCGAGATCGGCCACTATATTTTCAAATGCACCAAGGGGTATGACAACAGCGGCGCTTGTTTGGGCGGCGAGGAACAATATGTCGTGGATCAGGCGGCGCACAATAAAGGCGTGGGCGGCTCAGAATCCAAGACCGAGGGCCCGAAACACGCTCCGGAAAGCGATGACTGGATTCTAAGCCACCTGCAGGGAACCCGGCCGACGGGTGTGGCGCTGGCCCGGAGCAAAACCAAGTCCGGCGGCATCGTGGCGGCTTCGGTCAAGCAGCGGGACGCCACCGAGGCGGACTACCACAGCGTGGACCAAAAGCGAATGGCATCCCTGTTGGCCCGGCAAGGTTATGCGGAAGAACTGAAGGGCCAGTATGCCGGCGTGGTTCAAAGCTTGGATGATCTGCTCCTGCATTTTTCCAGAACCGGGGAAGCCATGAGCCTTAAACGCATCGCCAGTTATCAATACGCCGATTTAGCGACGTTTGACGAGGAGTTGAAACGGGCCAAAGATAAAACGGAGTTTCTCTGGCAGACCGTTGACGGTGTTTATTATTATTTTTCCGGAGCGCATCTCAGCGAAGAGCAATTGACGCGGTCCAGCCTGACGCGCGCCTATTGCCTCACGGACCGCGCTCCCAGCACGGCTGTTTTGCAGGATTGGATCAAATTCACGCTGCCGGCAGCGGACCAAAAAACAGCCGGGGCCATGCTGAGCCAGGCTGCGCATGAACTGAAGGATTTGCAGGATGCCCGGCTGCGGGCCAGGAGAATGGATATACTCTGCGAAACCCTGGCCGGACTGTTGAGCAGGCAATCGCGCAGCAAGCTGGGAGTGTACCTGTCGCCGGCCGGTGTGAAAGAATGGCTGACCGGCGTTCTGGATTCGCCGAAAACCGTTTCCGATGTAAGCGGGATGCTGGCCAGCGGCCAGGGCGGACGGACGGGTGCCCGGCGCGCCGGGGAAGGCGTCTCCTTGGGCGGAGCGTTGGAAACCGCTTCAGCCAGCGGCAAGGCCCGCCAAGGTTGGGTGATTAATCCGGAACGATTGGGATATATCAAACCCGTAGGCGTGGCCGCCGCCTCTGCCCAAGGAACGGCAGCCGGCGCTGCGGCCAAATCCGGGGAGACGCAGTCGTCCGGTGAAGCAAAGCCGCGTGACCAACGCCCGAGTGAAGCGAAAAACGAGCGGGGATTCGACGAACTCGTCAAGACACACCGCCTCAGTCTGCGACGTGAACAGCATACCGACGACGCGGGCGAGAAGAAACTGGACCGCGAAGGTAGGGTGGTACAAACGGCCAGGAGCGAAGGTGGCACCAAGACATTTGCCTATCCTTCGGGGACGAAAACCGTCGTGAAATTCATCACAACCGACGGCCGGACCGAAAGTGAAGCTCGATACGAACAAGGCTGGCTGCAAAGCGCCACCTTTGAGGATGGAAGCAAACTGGATGTTACTTACAAATGGAACGCCAACAAGCAACCCGAAACAGTGGATGTCAGGCTGGTTAAAAAAGAGGAGGAACGCATATATAAATATGATGCACACGGGCGTTTGCTTAATGTGCTGGCTAAAGACGGGGGCCGCATGAAGGTCGTCAGCCAATCGCAGGAACGCGAGCCGCTGGAGGAACTTTCCGAGGCGATCAAAACGCAGAAAGAAATACTGCAAGGCAAGCACTTCGACGACGAACTCATCCAGGAACCGCCCAAAGTGCGCGAATAGCGGAGAATGATCGGAAAACCCGGCGCCGCGGTTGGCGCCGGGTTTTTTATTTTTTAGGAGAAACCGCGAGGATCGAGAGGCTTTCCCCGGCCCTCCAAATGGGTTATACTGATGCGTCGGAGTCGGCCAAAGGGGTGTGCGGCGTGCGCAAGTCGGCGGTTTGTTTGACCTTGTTCATCCTCGCGGGAGGGGCGGCATTACTGCCCGGAGCAGCCTTGCCCTCGGAAGCCGAATCCGAGGATTGGGGCGCATCGTGGCTCGAACAGCGGCATTTCAGCCGGGAGAGACTGGCGCAGGAGGCCGATGTTTTTCGCCAGACCCGCCGGTTGTTTCTTTCGGTCAACGCCCGCGCCGAGTACGACGCCAGAGGCCGGATGGTCGCCAAACGGCGCGCGGACGGTTCCGAAGAGCAGTGGCGTTATGGAACGGATGGATCCAGCGCCACGGTTTGGGAAACCGGAGCCGACAACCAGCTGTTGGAGGAAAGATATTATTGGCGCGGGCGGCTGCAGGCACGGCTGCAAAAGGACGGAACACTCCAAGTCTTCCATGCCCTAGGGCTGCTGGCCGTTAAAACCCAAACGCCGGATAACGATGTTCCGGCCCTGTACGTTTCCGTGACGGATAAAATCCAAAATCGCATACTGCTGTTCAACTCCCGGGGGAGACTGCTCGCCGGATATCACGCCGATGGGACTCCCTGGTCAACTCAGAGCTCCGGCGGTCCCGATGACCTGGAACAGATCATCCCCGTGGATCTGCTCGTACAACCGGACGACCAGCCATGACCCGCCCGGTTTCGCGTTCCGTCCGGTTCCGCTTGATTGCAGGCGTGGTGTTACTGGCAGCTACGCGGGGCAGCCTGGGGGCTGAAGTGCCGCCTCAGCAGCTTGCCGAACAAATGTACAATTGCCTAAAAGACCGTTATGCCATAAGAAACTATCAGTTTGACCAGTCCCCCGGCGGTTGGCAGGTGACGTTCACCCTTGCCAACGGTCAAACGCTGACGTATGACGACAGCGGCCGCCTGCTGAAGAAGTTGCTGCCGGACGGCAGCCTGATCCAATACGCGCAGGGTTATCCCGTGCGGCATTATTCCGCCTCCGGGGAGCTTGTTGACCGGACGGAGTATCTTTTTACCTCCCAAGGACGCATCAAGCGGGCGCTCCGGTTTTTCGGCAAGCAAGTGACCGCCAGTTACTACGACGACGAGGGCAATGTCCTGTTTGAAATCCAACAGGGGCCGGACGGATTGTGCTACCGCTGCGATTTCAGCTGGGGCGAAAACCGGCGCACCTATAGCTACCTGGAAACGCGCTCGCGGGACGGTTTGACGGATTATTTCAAAGTCAATACCACCAGCGGGTTGCCGCTCGAACATTGGCGGGTTTCAGGGGGAATGACAACCGTCTGGGATGAGCGGTATGCCCTGATTTCGCGGCTTTTGCAGGAGAAGGTCAGGCAGGAATACTCGGACCGCCGGCGCTTGAAGACCGACAGCTATGGGCAGACCCGGGGCGACGTCATTCTTAAATACCTTCGCCCCGAAGTCTTTTATCCATTGCGGCGATTCATCGCGGACAGCGAAGAACGGCGGGTGGTTTTCGACGAGGAGTGGAAATTCATCGATTGCACGGATATTGAAATGTCGCTGCCCTGGGTGGACATGGTGGAAGAAGAAAATGTTTTGGTGCAAAAGGTCAAAATCGAGGGGGATCGAGTCATGATGTGGGTTCCGGAGAGGAGGCGCTGGGAGCGCTATCCCTTCGATCCGGAGGAAGAGGAACTCGTCCCCTTAAACATGAGGGGCGATGCAACGGTCAAATCCAGATATGCGCGAACTTTTTGGAGGGCGGACCCCGAGAAGATGGACCGGTTTGATTTTTCGGCCAGGCTTTTGATTCCGGATGAGGCGCTGGAGAATGAAAAATTGAGGTTGTCCCAGCACCAGAACGACGAACCGGATTTCGACGACTTGCACCGCCTGCTGCAAGCCGCGGCCGAGAGCACGCTGACACCTTTGCCGACCCCGCTTCGGGAGGGCGAATCCGTGCTCCGCCTTGAACCCGAACAGGCGCGCCTGCTGCAGTTGGCGATAACCTATCAGGTCAAGCGCGACCTCCTGCTCAGCCCGCAAATGGCTCAGCGGGACAGCGACCAGCATCCGCAATTCGACCTTTTATTACGCTCGCTGTCGCCCGAGCGCATGCTGTCCCTCTCCTCTCTGGCCGGCCAGCTGGGGCGGCTGCGCCGGTTGCGCAACCGGGAAGTGGAACAATGGTTGTATTCGGATATAGAAGTGTTTTTACCGGAAGTGGACAAGGAAAAAACCTACACCTGGATTAGCCGCGTGGAGCGCGGCGGAAGGGGTCTTCGGATCTGGCAGTCCGATTCCGATCACCCGGAAAAAGGATATTGGATGCCTTATGCCTTGCGCCCAGGCAGGGACGAACTGATGGAAAAAGACGGCGCCTGGCAATTGCGGGTGGACGAGGGGCGGTTCCACTGGAAACTTCAGTCTTTGGACAAATCCCGGCGTGTGAGCGGGAGCATTCTTGGGATGCAGAATTGGGATCAAAAGAACGATCTCCGGCCAGAACAGGCTGTCTCCCCCGCCACGGTGGTGCCGGCGGGTGCTACCGCGGGGGCCAGGGCAGTATCAACCGTCTGGCGCACGGTCTTGGGACGGATGCTGGCGGGTGGTAAGGCCGAAAAAGAGATTAAAAACTGGCCGGGCCCCGGAGGATATCGCGGCACCCTTTATCAGCAAACCTGGCTGGGGCGCCCCATGGGGTACCGCCGGGTTTGGCGTCTGCACGAAGCAGTCGTGCAGACCGAAACGTACGGCCCGGACGGCCGATTGCAAAGCTGGAACACTGCCCGGGGGGAAGCCGGCAAGGTTGTGGACGTTTCTCCCGAAAGAACCAAATTGGAAATACAGTATCGCGGCCGCAGTCAGACGTGGCATTTATCGCAAGGCCGGGTCGAAGCAATGACGCTTCCCGATGGAAAACGCCTGCTTTTCAACCGCACGCAAAACCAGACCCAAGTCCGATATTTGGACGAAAAGGGCCAATTGCAACTTATCAAAGAGTATGACCAGGTGGGACGAAGAACAGGCTTGCAGTTTCCTTCCGGGGAGACGGCGACATACAAGTATCCAAACGGGAATAAAGGTGTGGAGCTGGTTTTTGCGCAAGCACGAGCGCAATGCGTTTTACGTCTGGATGCCGCGGGAAGCATCACCAGCAGCACCGGCAACATGCTGCTGATCAACCGGTTGAAGAAGAATATTTCCCTGCTCATGCCGGATCGTCTGGAATTTCCGGAGGTCAGTATAAAGCTGAAATTGGACTGAAAGAATGGATCAAGCTATTTGCCCGGTTACAACAAGTTGAAACGCCAGCCGAAAAAGGCCTTAAATTGAAGCGGATTTCGGCGGTTCCTGGAAATCGGCCCCCTGATTTGCGATCCATGAAACCCTGTGCTATACTAAAATTGAAATAATATATAAGGGAAATAGTCTGCGGTTTTCCCATTTCAGGCTGCCTTTTTATCGAAAAGGGCATGGAACCCGCAGCGTAAGGGAAGGGAGAGTCGTCTCCTCATGTCTTCGATGAAACCATCCGCAGCTCAAACACCCGTGCCAGCCGTAGCCAGTCTGGATGCCTGGCGCCGTCCTGGCCGCCTGCCAATCGCTAAAACCCTGGCCTTGATGATATCCCTGGGATTCATCTGGCCCTCCGTAGCCTTCGCATTTGAGCCGGCCACCTATCCGAAAAGTTTAATCGAGGAATTCCGCTATACCCCGCTGGCCGCCAACGGGCAATCCATCGAAATCAAACCTGAATGGGGGCGCGTTACCAGCAGTTACCAGGGCGCTTCGGGAAAAACCGTGGTGTATATTCAGGACCTGCATTGCAATTATGAAGTGCAAAGCAACATCCAAGCCATGCTGGCGGAACTGGGCAGGAAAAACCGTCTGCGCGTGGTCGGCGTGGAAGGCGAGAGCACGCCGGTGAATGTCGACAAACTTGCCCGTATCCCCTTATCGCCGGTCAAGGACAAAGTCGGACAGTACTTCCTCCAGCGGGGACGCATAACCGGAGCGGAATACCAGGCTGCCACGGGTGCGGAACCATTGGTATTGCAGGGCATTGAATCCCAGGCGCTCTATGATCATAACCAGAACACCCTGATGAAATTCCTGAACGAGGAAAGCCAGGGCTACTGCCAGGATTTGCGTTTTGCCCTCGAACAACTCAAACGCCCGATTTACAGCACGGATTTGGCCAAAATGGACCATGAACGAGAGAATTTCGACCAGGAAAACCAGACGCTCGAAAAGTATTGCGATTTCCTGCTGGCTGAAGCCAACCGGCTGGGAGTGGAACTGGAACCGTACAAAGTCATCCGCCTGTACGCCTTGGAGCACCGGCTGCCCGTGAACGCGGTGGTCGACTACGAACGTCTGCTGCATGAAGCCGAGGCTTTGGACCGGGCTGTCCGGCAGCGCTTGTACACCAGCGACGAGCAACGCCAGTTGGACCATCAGCTGTACGTCCTGAAAATAATGGAGAACCTCATCAACATCAGCGCGACCGAAGAGGATTTGCGCTACTTCCGAGGCCACCGCGAGGATTTCACGCTGGAGTCCATGCTGCATTTTCTGGAAAACGTCAGTTACCGGTACGCCCTGCAGCCGGATCTGGACCCGGGTGTACTCAAGCTGGTTGAATACCTCGACCTGTCCGCGGATTTCTACCGCGTGGCTGATCAGCGTTCGCAGGCTTTTGTGGAAAACCTGATGCAGGCCATGCGCAAGAACCAGACGTCCTTGGCCGTGCTGATCACGGGCGGTTTTCACGCCTCGCATGTCGAAAACGTCCTGCGGACCCAGGGAGTCTCGTTCCTGACCGTTAAACCTCGCCTGACGCGTACGGACGTCGCCAACCCCTATTTTTCGCTGCTGCGCAATGAGCGCACCCCCTTGGAGAAATTGCTGGCCCGCAATGAAAATATTTTCGCTCCCCGCAGCCTTTTCAACAATCCCGTCTTCAAACGCTATCTCGAAACGGTTTGGGAGATCGAGTTGGGGCGCAAATTGGTGCTGGAAGACAAGCTTGCCGGCGATGCCCTGCAACAGGCGTTCCGCGAGGCGCGCGGGAACTATCCCGAGGACGACGCCAAGGTCAGCCTGGTTTTCAGGCCCGAGCAATCCAATCCCGCGGCTAATGTTTTTGTCTTCCAGTTCGATCAGGAGGCCGGGTGGTACGTGGTCGTAAGACCCAACGCCACCACGGCCTACACCACGGAGCTGTCCGGGGAAGTGCTCTACGGCAACAACTTCCAGTTCCAATTCGTAGGCGCCGACGAGTTCGCCCAGAAGCGCGCGCAGATCCTCGGCACTGAGGAACCTGCACGCGCCGGTGCCTTCGCCCTGAGCCGGCTTGCGGCGCAGGTGGCGGAAGTCACCAACCCAATCACCCGGGCACTGGGGACGCTGGCCATTGCCTGGGGCGCGCCCCAGGGATTGCGGGGACTGACGCCGGTATCGGCGGCGCGCTCCCTTGTTGCGGCCTTGGCAAGATTATTCAGGCCGGCGGCCACTCTTTGGTCCGTTGTCACCGCCCGCATGAGCGGGTATTTCAGGCCGGAGCAGCGCCTGGTGGAGCGGGCCATGCTGTGGTCGCTGGATAAGTACGGTTATGCGCAGAACCAGGTGAACCGGACGGAATTGGAAGTGGATTTGCAAAACGTTCTGGATCTGTCGAAAGACGACAAAACCCTGCAAGCCTTCATTGCCGGCCGCGCCGAACGCCTCGCGCTGGCAGGCATGGCCTTCCGGAACGGCCGCCTACCCCTGCTGGGCGAGGTTACGCCGTCGGACAACCTGAACCGTCTGGTGCGGGATTACAACGAGGCCGAGGAGCTGGCGGAGGCTGTTTTGGCCGGAACGTCTCTGGACAGTCTGGATTTGAAAAGCGCGGGTTCGCATTTGGCCCAGTTGGTCCAGGCCATCCGCGCGGGACGCCGTAGTTTTGAGCTGGGTGAACAGGATGTGTTGAGCCCCGAACGCCTGCTGCCGGAGTTTACCAGCGACCGCCAGCGAGATGCCATGAGGCAGTTGGCCAAGCAGAACAACCTGAAAGTCCAGATCCCCAATTTCAGTTTCAATCCGATCGTATTTTTCCGCCCGGCCCAGCTTCAAATCGCTTCCATCCGCCAGGGATTGCTGAATTTTGCCCAGCAATTGGACGCCGATCTGCTGCAGGGCGCCGAACTGCCCATGACCGCCGCCAGCCAGGAAATCATGGCCGGCAGCAGCGCGGAGACTCCGGTGGAAGAGGAAGTCGCCGAAGCTCCGGTGATCAACCTGAATATAAGCCGCAAACCCGACAACGCCCTGCTGGGACCGGCCGGGGCCGGGACTTCAGCGCTGACCCTGGAGCAAATCATGGACCGCGCCACGCCCCTGGGCCAGGTGGCCGACAACGGGCAGCGCCAAATTGTCACCGACGGCCTGAAACTGTTGGGATTCCAGATGCGGCCCGACGGACGCGTCATTTTGCAAACTTCGCAGTTGGTGAAACGCGTGCAAGCGGCGCAGCGGACGCTGGATCAGGAGCGCCGGGCTTCGAACCGGCGGTTGAATTTCTTGAACCGCATCGCCGCACCCACGCCGGCCCAGCAGCAGGAGCGGTTTGAACTCCAGCAGCGCCTGCAACAGTATCCGAATGCGGCGTTCGAACTCTCGGAAATCATGGCCGCCTTCAAGGCCAGCGGCGACAAGGAGTTCGAGGTACGTCTATCGGGTGAAATGGATGCACTGGCACACGGCCAGGCGTTTTCCGAGGTGCAGGGCAACCGCATGGTTCTCAATGCCAAGGCCCTGGACCAGCTGAAAAACAACCGCGGCAAGATGCAGCTGCTGCGCCGCCTGGCGCACGAAAGCGGGCACATCGCCGGTTTGGAACAGACGCGCATCGGCGAAATCCGGGCCGGCCTGATCGCCAAAATCCTGGCCGGCTACCAGTTGGGCATTGCCGATTACACCGCGGAAATCGGCAATGTCAACCGGCGCGCCATTCTCGGGGAGACGGTGGAGTTGCCCTTGGCCGCAGTCGGGCCGGCGAGCGAAATTGCCTTAACCGACGGCGAACGTGAAACCATGAGCACCTGGTTCAACGCGCGGGGCTGGACCGAGGTTTCGATCGATACCCTGGCGACGTACACCGGCGGACTGTCGGCCGGACAACTCGAATCCCTTGTGCCCGGACGGACGACGGAGAAAACCCACCAGGACGGCGTCAAACTGCTGGCGCAACTATCCCAGGCCCTGGCCGGCATGGACAGCCGGTTTTATTCAGGGGCCGACCTGCTGGAAACCTTCAAGCTGACGCTGCAGGGCCTGAGTCTGGATGCGGCCGTGACCAAGCATATCCAAGACTTGAAGACCTACGCCCAAGACGTCGTTCCGGCCGAATTTTCAGCCTATGAAACCGCCCGCGCGCCGATTCGCACCACGGACGGCGTGCGCGAGTTGGTGAGGATGGCTTTCGACGGCGAGGAGGGCCTGGCTTTGACGCCGGCCTTGACGTTGATGGTTGAACGGGTGGCCTCCGACGAAGCGGCCAAGTTCACCGAGGCTAATTATGCCGTCGAATTCGCGCTGAACTTCGACGCCCGTGCAGCGGCCGTGCTCAAAGACCTGCCTGTTGCCCTTCAGCCGCAAGCCCGGCAGTTGCTGCAGGCCACGCTGGACAAAGCCCTGGCTTCGCAGCCCGGGACCATGGCGAAATTGATCGACCGCAAACTGCAAACCCAAGTGCCGACTCCCGAGGCTGCAATTGGTGCGCTTCGTGATTTCGGGCGTTTCTTCCGTTCCAATTTCCAGGAAACGGGATTTGCCGATCAGGCGGATGCCGTGCGCAACAGCCTGCGCCGGATAGGGCAGGACCTGTTGCGCCAGACTGCATCGCAGCAGGTCATACGGCTGTTTGGCAACAAAGCGCCTCCGTCGCAGGAAGAGCTTAGCCGCTTCCTGCCTGCGGATTATCCCCTTCCATTCCTGGCGGACAAACTCGCGAATGACCCGCGTTTTCAGCAAATATTTTCCCAGTACACATCACAAGCCGTCTGGTTCCTCGGCAATGCCACTAAAACCCAAGGGTATGTGACGGCGCTCAAACAGTTGCAGGACGCGGCGAACGCCGCCCAGTCCCGGCGTGAAGCGATCCGCGGAAACCTGCAGCAGGCATTGGACCAGATCGCCTGGTTCTTCGATACGGCCGACTGGGCTGAAGTGGAGCAGATGGCGCTCGCCCTTTATCGCATGCAGTATGCGCGCAATCTGGCCGACAGCCTGAAGGTGCCGCTTGAACAAGTCGCCTCGGACCGCTCCCTGGCTTCCCAGACCGCCCTGGCGGCTGAATTGAACATCGTGGCCGATGAACTGGCGGCCTTGCGGCAGGCCCAAGGCGGCCAAACCGCCTCCCTCGCCCGCTTGGCCCAGGCGGCCCACGAACAAGCGGTGGCCGCCCTGCCGCAGACACGCCCCCTGGCCTTGGTCGGGCCGCGCAGGGCCGGCCGCGTGGTTGAAGACGAACAAAAGCAGTTGATGGCCGGCGTCCGCCAGGCGTTCAACACGGCGCTCCAGCAGTATCAAAGCGGGAAATACCAGCGGACCCGTCTGATTGAGTTGTTGGATGAGGCGGAACAGCTCATGGCGACGCTGGTCAACCGCTACAGCGATGATCCGGATGTGCTGGCCCTGCAAGGCAACCTGACCGAACAAAAACGCCTGCTGGTGCAGACCTTGAATTTCGAGGATTTCGCCCGCCGCAATCCGGAATACGTCAAAGCTTTGGACAGCCTCAAGCAGCAGGTCCGGGACACTACGGGAACCGTGGGCTGGAGCGATTTCCTGACCTATGCCGCGGCCAGCGGCCAGATCGTTTCCCGGGGCGGGGTGCCGCACGCCACCTATTCCAACCCTAATGCCGACAACATCGCCCAGGCGCAATTTGCCGGTTACATGCGCGTGGCGATGATCAACGGCCAGACCGTATTGTGCGTGGACAACGGCTCCTCCCACTATCAGCGTCCGGGATTCCGGGGCGCGGAGGCCCAATTCCTGGCCGGCATCCGCGGAATGCGCCAGGCCCTGGCCGCCCTGGGATTCACGCAGGTCGCCCTGTTCCCGGGCCACGCCCTGGAAGGCATGACCCGCTTCGATCCTTCCCAGATCGTGGGCGTGATCGATCTTAAAAACGGGCAGGCCCGCGCCAGCAAGGACATCGCCACGCCCGTGGAAATCGAAGGCTTCGAGGCCGTGGAAACGCGCGCCGCCGACCTCCAGCCCGAATCTCCGGCGGAATATGCCGAGTACATCCGTTCACGCGCCGAAGCGGCGGCCAACGCGGTGCGTCCCTTCCTGGCCAAGGCGGAGGATGCCGCGGCCGTGGAAGCTTACCTGCGCGGGCTTTCGCCCGAAAACTTCGAGGTCCGGACCACCGAGCGGATCTCCGGCGCCCTGGCCGTGCACCGCCAGGCTGGCGGAAAACTCCAGGTCATCGCGGAGCGGCAACTCGAGGGGGATTTGAAAAAATCCACGATCCTGCATGAAGCGGTGGAGGCGGCTCTGCGCAGCCAGGGCATTGCCGAGGCCCACGCCCTGGCGTTTGTGGTGGAGCAGGAACTGGCGCCTGAAAGCCTGAGGGCCAAGTTAAGCCAAACGACCCATTACGACGAGGTGCACCTGCGGAACGTGGTGGCCAACACTGCGGACGTGATCAGCGCCGTTGACCGCGAACCCGGCGGAACACCGGCGTTGAAGCAACGCCAGAAAGAAAACGCCCTCCTGGTGGCGCGGGTGGCCCGGTCTCTGCTGCAGGAGCAGCAGCGCGTGCGCGCGCTGGCCCTGGACCGGCGCGGATTCTACGGCGAGGAAACCCAATCAGCCCTGTCGACGCTGCTGGCGGTGTTTTTAAATTCGCAGAAGGAACTCCGCGACCGTCTTTTCAAACAAATTCCCGGCGCGAACACCCTGCAATTGGCGCGAACGCTGGTGCAGCGCGGGTTCGATCTGCTGGATCAGGAGCAATTGAACGCCTTTTTCGCCTCCTTCGGCCACAAGGCCGAAACCCGGGCCGGGCTCTATACCCGCCAGGTACTGTCCGAGGAAATCAATCGCCTGCGCCGCAGCCTGCGGGGCACGGTCTTCGAGAACACGCTCGACCAAGCCCAGGCCGCGGTCCAGTCCCTGGAAAGCGGGCAGGGCTTGACCGTCAAGGTCAACGGCCAGGACCGGGCCATCACGGATCTGCAAATTCGCAAGATTACTTCCAAGGCGTCGGTTTCTCCCGAGGCCCTCAAGATCGGGGCCTTTTTCACGGTGGAAGAAACGCCGGCCGGGCCCGTGGGCTTCGTCAATGTCATGGCCCACCGCCAGCTGCCGCAAGCCCTGCTGCATGAATTGCTGGAGTCAGTGCTGGGCCTTGACCACCGCAACGTGGCGGACCTGGAAGCCGTGTCCGCCTACAGCCTCGGCACACAGCCGTTCTTACAGTCCCTGGCCCGGGAAATATTCTGGCCCACGCGCGTGCTGAGCGCGATCGTGGGGGTGATAGGCATTCTAGCCACCCTGTTGGCCGTGGGGGCCATTGCCACCGGGCTGGTCGCACCCGCGGCCGCCGTGACGCTCGCCGGCTCGGGCCTGGTGCCCCTGCTGTGGAGCGTGGCGACCTTCTTCAAACCGCGATTTATCATCACGGTGGACGGACCGGATGCCACGGGAAAAACTGAAATCGGCGAGGTCTTGTCGCGCTACTTTGGCTATACCTACGCGGATGCGGCTATTTATTACCGGGCGTTCGCGCTCATCGTCAAGGACGAGATCGACAAGGGGAATTGGACCGAGGACGCTTTCCGCGCGGAAACGCCCGCCGAGCAGCAAGCCTTCGCCACCTTCACCAAGATCGTCATGGACCGTTTGCAGCAGGCGAATGTCACGGTTTATTTCGACCGCGCCTTGGGAGAACAGCGCATGCGGGTTTTCCTCCGCGAAGGCGCTTTTCCAGGGCGGCGGCGCGAAGTGACGGACCAGGTGCTGCCCAACGCCGTCAACGCGGCCGGAGAGGATTTCCAGCGCCTCGAATCCCTGGCCTCCAGGCTGGGACGGATTCCGGCGGTCCAAAAAGTGGTGGACGACCATCTCCGCGCCCTGGCCAAACGGGAAAACCTAGTGGCGGTCGGGCAGACCATGGGCACCAAGCTGTTCGACCGGGACGCCAAAATGCGCTTCTACGTGGTGAACAACGATCTGCGGAACCGCGCGGAACGGCTCTTGAAGCGCCCGTTGCGCACCGAGGAGGAGTTGGCCGCTGGGTTGAAGGAAATCGAGAACATGGACCTCTCAGCCCGCACCCGGTCGCGTGATCCCCTCCGCCCGATTCCGGAGGCTGTGGTGCTGGACACGGGCAATTTCACCCTGGCCGAAGTTCTCGGCACCGCGCAGCAGAGCATTATCCGCAAGTCCAGGGTGGTTCGCTCGGCCATCGGCCGGTTGTGGTCCATGGCGCGCGAGCGGAACCGTATGCTCAACCGGATCCAGGGTGAAAACGCCCGGCGGCAGATGTTGGAGCAAGCCGGCGACGCCTGGCTGGGATTTTCGGACATCGACGGGCTGTCCGGCTACAACCTCATTTACGGCAAATCCATAACGAATTTCCTGCTGGACGACGTGCTCGGCATCATTGAGGAGACGGCGAATTCCAGGCCGGTAAAGCTGATCCTGGAAAAGAAGCGGCAGGCAGTGAGGCGGCAGCTGCTGGGCGCGCTGCTTACGCTCCATTTCCGTCAGGTCTTTAAGCTGTTGCCCAAGCTGGCTGAAACCCGGGTGACGACCATCCGGCACGGAGGCGACGAGGGCCTGTATCTCATGCCCGAAAATTTCACTCCCCAGGAAATCAAAGAGATCATGCGCCTGTTCCGCAGCCGGGTGCAGCTGAACATGCACCGCCAGTTCATGGCCTATGATTTGCGGGGGCTGAAACCCCAGGAAGAACAGCAATTGCGGGCTATCGCGGCTAAAATCAACGAGGATTACGGCGATCCCAAATTGGCGCGGGTGGCTTTCGACGAAGTGTACGGCGTGCGGCTGTTGCTGCGCGTCGGACGCAACGACCTGGCTGGCCGTTTCCAGCGGGAACTGCAGGGATTTGCGCCCGTGCCGGCGGATCAGGTCAACGGCCGCTTGCTTGAACAGATTTTCAAGAAACGCCTCGAACAAGCTGGGTTGCAGACCGCCCGCCTGGAAAACCTTAATTTGACGAAAATGGCTTGGCCCCGGGAGGCCGAAGATTTCAAACCGCCCATTGACCAGAAGGGATACGGGTACCTGCAGGAGGGATACTTCCTCACGCCCACGCTTTCCATCGGCGCCACCAAAGCCTCCCGCGTGGACTTCGCCTACGTCGAGAAACAGGCGGCCGGAGAGCTGAGCCGGTCGGAGGTGCAAGCCTGGAGCGAAGCTTTATATCAATTGGCTGGCGATTTTCTGCACGTGGCCAAGGATGCGGGCAAAAACCAGGTGGTGGTGGACGACCTGACGAAGCCGATTCAGGCCAAAGAGAAGAAAGCCGAGGCCCCGGTGCTGGGCGACGCGCACGGCCGCCAGCTGCTGCGGCAACAACTGCTCTACGAGGACAACATGATCCTCCGGAGCGGCGACAAACCCAAGCACGACGCCATTTATCCGAAACACTTTTCCACCGAGGGGTTCCGCGAACTGGTGGCGCAGCGCTTGGCCGTGCTGGCCGGGCGCGGCGATTTCCAGCCCGAAGTGCACGTCAGCCGGGCGCCGCCGGACAGCGGGCCGGACAAAGTGCACATTGCCGTCATCACCCCGGAAACCACCTACCTGCTGGAATTGGAAGGGCAGTATTACGGCCCCTTTGTCGAGCAAGCCCGCGGGATCCTGCGGCAACGCATGGCCGAGGAATGGTCGCAACAACAACAGCGTCCGCTTGAGGAAGTCCTGGCCGACCCGGTCCTGGAACGGACGCTCGATGAAACCATGGCCTCCTACGTCATCGCCACGCGGGACGGGGTCAATTATAACCGCTTCAAATTAGTCAACGACGCCATCGGTTATACGGCCGGCGACCAGATGATCGGCTTGCCCCACCTGATTCTGGACCTGAACGGCCTGAACCTGCTGCGCCAACCGGGCCGGATGAATAGGAAGCTGCCCGGCGTGCTGTCGGAATTGGAAAAGGAGATCAACGACCCGCAATCAGGCAACCAGGCCCACGTCGTCCTGACCGCAGTCTTCTCCGAAATGCCGACCAAGCAGGCGGCCAAGCGCGGTCTGGGCCGCTTGTTCTCGGACCTGCGCGTGGCCAGCATGGCCAAACAGGGCAAGATCACGGCCTATCAGCCCACGCTGCGGCAGCCGGCCCTGGTTACGCAGATGGGGTTGGCGGTCACCCGCCTGCAGGGGATGTTCGCCGAGCCGGGCGCCCAGCGCCGTATGGTGGAGGAAGTGGAAGCGGCGGAAACTGCGCCGCGCACCCGCGGGTTCAGGCCCCGTTCGCTTTTCCTGATGCTGTTTGCCCTGATCGCGGCCGGGTTCATGGCGGTTTCGACCCCGAATGTTTCCGCCTGGGCCCAAGGCGCGCAGCCGAATATACGCGTTGATACCGAGCAAGTGGAGCTTATTAAGAAAGCCCCGGCCACGCGCTCCTATTCGCTGGCCCTGGAGGGCCGGCAACAGCAACTGGAAGTACCGGTGGAGGCGGGCGACCGGGCGGTCTCCTCCCACATGACCATGACCTCGCCGCTCGGGAGTCATGTGGCGCTGATCCTGGAAAAGACTTCCGCAGACATCGATAAATTCCGGGCCGCGAAGGTCCGGGCTCAAGCATTGGTGAAGAAGCAGCTGGCGAGGCTGCAGGGGCAGGAAGAACCCGCTGACCCCAGGGAGATCAACACCTGGCGTTCCCTGGACCGCACGCTGTCCGCTTTGAATCCGGGAGAAGTGCAATTGCATGCACCGGTCACTTTGGAGGGCCAGGAGCTCGGCGCTTTCCTGGTAAATGGCCGGACCTATGTGCCAGCCGGGCATCTCAATGATCCGGAATTGCTAGCTTATGATCTCGTGCACGAGAACCTGCATCCCGCGGTCCGCTCGGCGTACGGCCAAATCGGCGACAACGCCGAAGAAAACCGGGTTCTGAAGTTCGGGGTGGATGCTTTTGGGTCCATGTTGAAAGTTTCGCTCGGTTTTGGCGAAACCGGGCTTCAGATTTCCGTTCATTCCATCGATCCCAATCTGTCCGCGGATAATCCGGAGATCGAAAGGGCCATCCAAGGGGCGCTGCTGGCTGCTTGGCGGCAAATCCTGGAGCAAAAAGCCCAGGGACAGACAGTGGACCAGGATTTTGCCAATGCCTTGAGCCTCGAAATGGAAAAGCGGGGAATGCCCATTCCCACCCAGCTGGAGGCCAAACCCGGCCAGGGCGGATTCATTACCGCGCCGCTGGCCGGCGTGCTCACCGGCGCCTCGGCGGTCGTGGCGGGTACGACGGCCATCATCGCCACCGGAACCGCAACCCTGCTGACCGGCGGGCTGGTCGCTGCCGGCATTCTGCTGATTCTAGGCATGGGGGCCGTTATAACCGGATTGCCCACCCGCACCACGCTGTCAAAGCTGGCCAAGGTCGTCAATCCGGCGGGCTTCGCCAGGCTGGCCAAACGTGTAATTGATTTTATCCGCGGCAATCCCATGATCGTACTGCTGGCGGCCATAGGCATTTACTCCCTCCTGGCCCAGCATCCGGCGGAAGGCGGGGTGATTTTCGCCGCTGCCGGCATGGTGGTCGGGCCGGGCGACAAGAAAACACAAGTCGAGAATAAAGTGGCGGCCCTGGTCCGGGCCCATCCGGAATTGGCGGCCGTGGTTCCGCAGTTGACCGAAGCGTTGCTCCGGCATCAGGAACATTTGAAGACCGCTAATAAATTTGAAAGCCTCCATGCGGCGCTGAAGGGGTTGAAAGATTATGACGCGGCGGTCATCGTGCAGCTGATCGCGGACCGGCCCCAATACTTTGTGCATTTCGTGCAGGTGCTCGAAAACTACCAGCGAAAGGGCGGATTTGCCGATTTTGCGGAAGTGCAGCTTTTCATCGGCCAAATGAACCGGATGATCCAGCGGACCGGCCAGAACGCCGCCCGCCTGCTCAGCCTGCTGGCCAGCAACCGCCAGTTGGCCGCCATCCGGGACCGGGGCATCGAAGCAGTGGCGGACATGGTGGATGAACTCGGCCTGGACGCCTTGTCGCGCCTGGAGCAGCAAATCAAGGAATCGGCCCAGGAACAGTATTTTCTGGCGTATGAAAGCCTGCAGGTGGCCCGCTACCTTGAACGCATTATCGACGCCGCCACGGCTCCTGTCCTGATCTGCGAAAACGTGGCGTACGGCATGTTCGTCACCCAGCCGCTGAAGCAGCATATCCAAGAGTATGCTGCCCAGAAAGGGAAACAGGTCGAATTCATCCGGACCCGCGCGCGTTCGGGCATGAGCCACACCAACCCGCCCTATATTGCGGACCGTTTGTTCTACCGCGAAGATGCGGACGCCCGCATGGCGCCGGAAGACGACATTACGCCCCAAATTTTGCGCCGCTTGATGACCGAAGCTCCGCACGTGGTCGTCCTGGACGGTTCTAAAAACCAACGCTATCCGGACGGCTTCCAGCAATTTTCCAACCTGTCGGTCCTGCTGAACTCCGTGCTGAATCCGGGGCTTCCCAGCCAGGACGTTCTGGAGCTGTCCAAAAAGAGCCGCGCGAGCCACGCCGAAGAAGCCCTGCGGGACCGGAACAACCGCGAACTGCTGGCCCGGTTGCGTGAACTGAAACCCGGGGCCACGCAGGTGGTTTATGATGTCCAATACTGGACTCCCGACGGCCGCGCGCTGCCCACCCGCCGGGACAAGATCTTCGATAGCTTGCAGCGCAATTACGAGAACTTCCGGGAACGGCCGGGGCAGAGGGAAATCATCCTGATCAACGCCACGGTCAACAACGCCAGTATTCCCCTGTGGCTCAGGAAATTCATGGCCATGGATGCGCCGGAAATGGGTCGCAAAGACCACCGGCCCGGATACTTCGAGGATTTCTACGCGTTTGCAAACAAGACCTTCTACGCCCGCGTGCAGGAATTATTCGGCAAATTGAGGCGGCAACAGCCAACCCGGGAAGCGGAAGCCGTGCCGGCGCTGGATCCAATCCGTCCTGACCTGAATTTGAGCCCGGCCCAGGTTTTGAACATCTTCTTTGATGCCATGACCGCCGTGCTGCTTACCCAGCGGGGCGCACCCGTGGCAGTGGACGAGCGCGACGGTCGCACGGAATTGCTGCCTACCTCCAAACTTTTGGCGCTACTTCCCGAAGTCGAAAGAAAAATGTGGGAGGAGAGGCTGGGTCAGACCTACAAGGGCATGCTGACAGACTGGACCGGGACGATGGAGGAAAAAGACATTGCCCAGGCCCTGCAAGAAGGCAAGTATGTGGGATTGGCCACGGGTCGGATCATGACCGCCTCCTCCATGGCCAAGACCATCAAGCAATTGCAGGCCTACGGCGCCACGGAACAGGACTTGGAGCGCCTGCGGATCTACGGGGAAAACGGCGCGACCAAATGGCAGGTGCGGTCCGGCCAGCCGGTCGAAGACGCGGCCTATCGGCGCACGCTTCAACCCGGCGACATCAACTTGCTTGAACAGCTGCTGGCGAGCTATCCCGACAAGAAAGTTTCCGAGGGGCAGGGATACTTCAACGTCAGCTGCAGAAGCCGGGACAAGGCCTTCGAATTGGCGCGGTTCATCACCCGGCAGTTTCCCCGGTTGCAGCGGCAGTATGCAATGTATGTCGAAGGCAAGGACCTGCGGATTTATCCGTGGGACGTCACCAAACGCCGGGCCGCGGAAGATATGGCCGCGGACCTGGGTATTGACACCACTGAGCTGTTTTTAGCCGGTGATTCGGTGGGCTCGATTTTCGACAATGACCTGCCTTTAGTGGCGGATTCAGGCTTCAATGTCGGTTCCGTTCGCTCGCCGCTGTGGGGCGTATCCGTTCGTCGCGCCTTGAACCAGCCGCTCAATGCCATGGCCGCCACCCGCGCCTTGCTGGCCCGGGTCAGAATCCTGCGGGCCGACGAATTCCAGGCCCGCCCGGCGCGGGCTGCGCCGGTGGCCAGCCCGCTGGACGGGACGCCGGACGAGATCCGGGATTTCCTGGAGCGGCGTCTGGCCTGGCGCGGGCCGCACGGTGCTTTTGTGAATGATTTAATGCAAGCCTTGTATTCCCTGGGGTCCCCTTGGCGGTCTCAGCGCATGCTGCGGCTGACCCGGGCCATGATCATTGCCTGGCTGGCGGACCGCTACTCCGAGGTGTTGCCGGAACTGTCCACGGTAATGGATCAATTCGGTTTGACCGAGGCTGAGCGCCTCTTCGTGCTTCGCAGCGCCGAGGAACATGTTTTGACCACGCTCAGCGGAGAATTCTTCAAAGACCGGCCGCTGGAGACCACGCTGGCTTATTTCTGGAACCGGTTGCTTCAGACCAAAGAAAAACGCGATGCTGAAATCGCCTCGGTCGCGCAAACGGCCAGCCAGCCCGAAGGCAGGACCCCGCGTTTGGGAGAGCGCGGCACCGCTTCCTTATCGCTGGTGATGGGCTTGGCCGGCGGTTCGTTCCTGGCCGTTGGACTGGGATACCTCATCTACACCGCCGTTTTTCTCGGCGCCGGGACCGCGGCCCTGTTTGGCGCTGGAGCCGTCCTGCTGGGCGTAGGGCTGCTGGCCGGTGCAGCCGCCTTCTTGAGCGCGTTCCAGAAACTGCGCCTGCGCGTGGCCGCCCTGCGGGAAACCGCCTGGCCGGTGCTGCGCCGGCATCTGCAGCGCGCGGTTGATTTCGTCCGCGGCAACCCGATGATCATCCTCCTGGCCGCCATCGGGATCTACGCCCTCTTGAACCAGCAACCAGCCGGTGGACAATTCATCCTGGCCGCGGGTATGGTCGGCGGTTTGGGCAAGGATACCATTGTCCGGGACAGGTATAAAATTCCGCAGCGCGTTTCCGGCCAGCGCCGGGTGGAGAAACTGTTATCCGACGGAGAACCGGCGGCCCTGGCCGTGGCGGAGATCGATTCTTTCTCCGATTTGAAGGATATTTACGGCCAGGATATCGCGGAGTTCATTTATGAAAAAACCTTGCAAATTCTGCAAGGATATTTGGGCAGAAATATTTTCTTCTTCCGGCCGGAAAACACTTCCGCCCGGTTTGCCATTGCGACCAAGCTGAGAAACGACAAAGAATTCAGCCGGTTGCTGCAGGACGTTCAATCCTATTTATTCTATAGCTTCAACCGCCGTTACCGGGTGGTCACCCTGCAGTATTTCGACCTCGACAACCAGGCCCGGACCATCTCGGAGCGGGATTTCAACATTCGTCTCAGCCAGTTGCGCAACGCGGTCAGGGAATTCGGGCACGGCGCCGTGGGGATTACCGAAGGCCGGCAAGTGCACGTTGTTTATGAAATATCGGCCCAGAAAGACCTGCAGCATGCTCTGGAAGTGGCCGGCATCCTGCAGCCTTCGGGCACCTCGGCTGACACGCTGGCTGCCATGCCCTTTGAAGTTGAATCCAAAATCGGACTGCATGCGGGTTATTTGTACGTACCCAAGCTTTCCATGGGCGTGGCCGGCGCCGAAGCCTATGATAAGGCCCTGGCCCAAGTGCCGACCCGCCAGGGCGAAGTCCGCTCCCAGATGCCGGGCCGGGACTTGTTTAGGGTTCTGGAAAAAGCAGCCACGGATGCGCTAGCGGCTTTCGCCCGCCCCTTGGGCGGCGAAATCGTTTTTGCCGTCAACCTGGAACAGGAAGCCAACGGCCAAGCGCAGGAAGCCAAGGAATTCATTTCGCCGGAATGGAGTCTGCTGAATTTCAATATACGCAACGACCAAATTTTCCAACGCTGGTTTGTGAATACGGCCCAGCGCCTGGCAAGCGAAAGCGACGACAAATTGGCGGCTATCGACGCCTTGCGCCAGTTGTATCACGACAACCAGGAAGCGCTCGAGGATATGGATTTCGATTATCTGGGGGTCATTTTCCTGAACGCACGGCAAGTCATTGAAGAGATGCGGCAAATGGGGCACTACGCCCTGCCTGATGCGGAGCGGAAGTTCTGGGAAATCACTCTCCTGTGGGAACAGCGGCACGGCGGCGGGATGGTCGATCAATATCTGGACCGCCATCCCGAGCTTCGTCCGGCCATGGCCCGCCTCCGGCGGTTGATCGATCCCGCCAGACGGGAAAAAGAAATGGAACGCTTGCGCGAAGACTTGCGCAGCTTTGCGGACCAGGTGGATTTGGACATGCTGGTCGCTCCGGGCCGAGTCAAGGAACCCTTCTCTATCCTCATGAATTTCCTGCGGTATTGGAATAAGGCCATGCCAGCCAAGCCGGATTTCAGCGACACCGACATATACAACGAACGAAACGTCAAGAAAATCGTGGACGACGTCGTAGGGACCCTATTGGTCATTCCTCATGTGGACCAGATTGAGAAAGCGGTCAATCAGCTGATACCCTATTTGGAAGCGCACGGCTACCGCATCAAGGTCGTTGACGGCCAAAAAGCCGCCGGGGTCAACGTCAGCATCACCCAGGGCGCAGACGGGCGCATAAAAATCGAGCAAATAACCGACGGCTATTTCGACGTTAAAATTAAAATCGCGCCGGTTGATCCCATGGCGTTCGGCGCTGAGATTAAAATCCTGCCTAATTTCCTCGATGAGAGCGCCACCCGTCCGGGCTATACCCTGGTCAAACAGGACGTCATCAAGGCGGTCGATTGGATCATTACCATGGGTGGGCCCTCGGGTACGGGCAAGATCGAGGCTGCCTGGAAACTGGCTCAGAGCCTCAGTTACCGGGTCATCGATGTCGGGTTGGTTTATCGGGGAATCGTTTCGGTGTATGAGAAGTTTCTCGCAGCCGGCAAGGCGGACAGCTTCGAGGAATTTGTCAAACGGGCCAAGTTCCGGTTAACGGCCGAAGGTCTGACCGCCGACTACAACCGTAAAGGCGCGGCCAAGGAAACCATGGCTTTTAACCGCAACGAACTGGCGGGCGAAACCACGGAATCCTCGGAGTTGACCGTGGGCGCGAAAATCTTCAGGGATCAGCGGCAATTGCTGGATACCCTGGTCAGCCGGCTGGTCCAAAACTCAGCCCAAAAAGGCCGGGTCATCGTGGTGGGGCAAACGCCCGAGCAATACGTTAAACGGACGGACATCCGGGTTTATTTTGACCTGACAGCCAAAGACCGTAAATCCACGGAACCCCAGTCGAGAATGCCCGTGCCCACGGACGCGCTCATCATTTCTCCGGAGACGCAAAAAAGCGCCAGCCGCACGGTCCGCATGATCGAGCAGATGATCGCGGACACGATCATGAGCCGCGGAATCGTGCGCCAGGCGGTCTTGGGGAGGAAAAACGGCGATTACCAGGCATTAAGCCTGCGGAACACCTTGGTCGTGGCCGCGGTCTGGATCGGGATTTTGAGCCTGGGTCTGGGGCTGCCCCTGCTGCCGTCCCTGGGGCTCGGGTTGCTCTATCCTTCGGCCAAGCTGGCAACCGCATTCCGGTTGTTGCGGGCCAAGTACGGATTCCCGGGCCTGCTGCGCCACGTGGGCGAACCGGTCGGAGCCTATGATCCGAAAATCGAGAAGATGGTGGACCCCCAGACCGGCGCCGTGTTGGGCGAAGCGGACTGGCCGATTGCCTGGCATGAAGGATTTTCACATGCCGCGGCGCAGCGCCTCCTGCGCGTGTTCGGGATCAACATGGCGTCCATGCCAACAGGCACGTTCCGCTATGCCTTGGTTGCGGGTCTGGCGGAATTTTTAACCCATACGCTGGACACCTTGACCGCCCCCATGGCGTTTGCCCGTTTACGGACCGGGCCGCGTTGGGATGCGGTTGTATTGAGTGGCGTCTTTTTAACTTCGGGATTGTTGTTGGCCGCGAGTTTCTTCGTCGCCCTGCCGGCAGCCGTGCCCGTGGCTTTGGGTGCGGTGTTTGCCCTGGCCGGTCTGAGCGTGGCCGGGTTCCGCGGTGTGCTGGCTCCACGGGCCGCTGAGCCGGCAGACGCCGAAACAGCAGCAGGCACAACGGCCGAGGCGCAGCCGCTGCAGGAAATCATTGCCACCGTGCGCCAGGACCAGAACCTGGGTGTAACGGCGCAGCCCGGAACCACGGTTTGGCAGCGTTTAAGACTGCGCTTTGTGGAAAGCGGACTGGGGCGGGCTATTATTCAAATGCGCGGCCTGCCAGCCGGACTCAAGCTCATGCTCCTGCTTCCCAGGCCTCAAAACAATTTCTGGGGCAGGGCCGCGGTCATCGGCTTGAGTTTGGCCGCCTGGGCCGGAATCAGCCTGGCCCTGGTTAACGGCGCCGGAGTGAATATGGCCGCGAGTTTTGTGCTGACCGGTTTGACGGTGTTGGCGCCGGGGTTTGCGTTCCAATACCGTTTGCGGACCATGGCTGCCACGCCTGCCTCCCGGGCGATTGCCCGCAGCGCCTGGCTGGAACAGATCGTCTTGGCACTGAACCGTTCACGGGATTCGGTTCAGGTTTCGCTATTGCTGCAAGAGTTATTGGGAGTATTAAATGAAGTTAAAGACGACCCGGTGGCCAGAGAAGCGGTATTGGATATTTTATCTAGCCTGCCGTCAAACCAGAAAAACGTGACCCTGCAAATGGCAGATGGCAGTCAGTTCTCCCGGCAGTTACCCATGGCTGTACTTGAAAAGCCAAATCTTTTAATTCGCTTTAAACGGATATTCCCAGTCATTAAAATAGATAACCAAATCTGGGAAGCACCACAACCTAGACAACGTAGGGCAGTTGATAGCGCTGCCTGATTATGCTTATTTTAATTGGTTATTTATTATAGTATCAATTTGAAATACGACAAGAAAAGTGTTATATTTTATACGTAATATATTAGCTGTTTGATTTTAATACGTTTTTTGCTATTGGGGGTATGACCATGAAGAACAAAAACAGCATTGGCGGATTGTTTCTTTCTATCTTGCCAAGAAAACACCCGGGGATTAGGGTAATCGCCTTGGCATGTGCACTGAGTTTTCTTATGCCAACCCTTGGGTTTGCTTTTAATGCTGAAAGCTACCTGTTGCCGCCCAGCCAAGGAGTGCGCTTGGAAGGTCCGGGCAGTGACCGGCTGGCAGCGGAATACCAGATACCTGCGCATTTGGGGCGCGTGGCTGAAGCCGGCCTTCCCGGACCGGTGACCTTCATTCTTATCCAAGATCTGCACTGTCATACCGGCATTCAAACCAATATCCGCGGCATGGTGGATACTCTTTGCGCACGTTATCCTGACTTGCGCTTGATTGCGGTCGAGGGCGGCAGCGGCATCATTCCGACCCTGGAACTGTCCTCGATGCCGGAAAGCGCAGCCAAAAGGGCGGTGACCGAATATTTCGTGCGCATGGGCAAGCTGACCGGCGCGGACTGGCTGGCCATTCTCGACCGGCCGGAATTGGAACTGTTCGGCGCCGAAGACTCGGCTTTGTATGAACGCAGCCTGGTGCTGATCCGCCAATTCGCCACCGAGGAGAACCGGGGCTTGGTGCAGGAACTCTTGGACCAACTCGATTTTCTTCAGGAACAGCAATTCAACGCTCCGTTGCTGAGCTTCGAGCGCCGCCGCAAATTTTACCAGCGCGGCGACGCGGATTCTGAAACCTACCGCCGGGATCTGATGCGGGAGGCCGGGCGGGCCCAAGTGCCTCTCTATCCTGAATCCCTGCGCGGCTGGGAGCGCCAGGTCGAACGGGATTACTATTCCCGCAACCTCCAGGTGCAGCATTTGGAAGCGCAATTGCGCGCCCGGCTTATAAGGACGCCTGGTGAGAGTCAATTGCTGCAGTACCAGGAGTGGGTGGAACTGGCTGAACGCATCCTGAACGTGTCCGCCTCCCGCGAAGACCTGGACCGGTATCAGGCGCTGAGCCGGGAAGTGAATGTTGCCGGCTTGCAGGCGCTCGTGGCCGACAACCCCACGTTGGCCCGCGACCTAGATACCCTGCCGGCGCTGCTGCAGCAGGCCATGAAATTTTACGACCTGGCCGCACAGCGCGACGCAGCGCTGTTCCGGAATGCCTGGCAGCGACTCAGGGATCGCGGAGAGAAACGGGCCGTATTGATCACCGGCGGGTATCATACCGAAGCCATCCGTGATTTGGCGCGGCAGGCCGGGCAGGCCTATGTGGTGCTGCGGCCGGCCATGGACCGCGCCGAGTCTTCGGCCAATTATTTCGAACTGTTGCGGGCGCCGGAAAGGCCGACCGAATTCGAGCAGTTGTTGGCCAAACAAACAGCCGGCCCGGCGGCCATGGCGGTGCGCAACTTCCTCACGCTGCCGGCTTTCCGCCTGCAATTTCAACGGGCGGTCGGGTTCATTGAGAACGGCTTGCAACGGCTCGGCAACAGTTCCTATCTCCGCCTGCCTGGTTTGACCCTGGAACGCCTACGGGACCGCCTGGTCAGGATCAGCGCGAACGATCAATCGACGATCATGGGCCTGCAATTCAACCGCCAGGGCCTGCAGGTTCTCTCCCGCACGGAAGTAGAGGCGTATGCGGCGCGGCCGACGGCCATCAATTCCACCCAACTGCGGATTTCCGCCTTGTGGCTGCTTTCCGGCGGGCTCTTGGCGGGGATCGTCCTGCCTCTGCTTGGATTTACCGCGAGTGCGGTTCCGGCTCTGCTGGTGGCAACCGGCAGCCTGATGCTTTTGGCCGCCTGGTGGGTGACCACGAACGCCACCGGGGATTTCGGCCAGCGGCTCTTCACCAAGCGCAACGTGATTTTGGGGGTCCTGGCCATTGCTGCGGTGGCCATCCCCATCCTGGCTATGCCGCTCTTGTCCGACATCGTCGTGTCTTTGTCCGTGCGGACCGGCCTGGCGGTGCATCTGCAAGGATTGACGGCAGCGGTGGACCAGGTGGTGCAAGTGTTGCCGTTCATGCCCCAAACGCACGACCCTGCTGTTGCGGCGAACATGATGCAGAACGCGCAAACCCTGTTCGGCAGCACGACCATGGGCGGGGTGTTTGGCATCACCCAGATGACCAAGTTAATGGGACGCCGGGAGATACGCCAGGAAAAAACCACGCAGGCCCAGTTTGGGACAGATTTCGCCATGCTCAGGGCCCAGGAAAGCACGCGGGCCATCACCCAACGGATCAAACAAAAATTCGGAGATCTTATCGAGGGAGATCAAAAACGGCCCGTGCCGGGCGCGTTCGAAATCGTTTCCGAGGACATGGTGGAGACCTGGCTTCAGCTGCTGGAGGCCAACGGACTCCGCCGTTTCAGCGACCAGGTGCTGGTGGATTGGTTCACCAAGGACGAAGAGGTGAACGAGGATCCGAAGCAAATTTACGTGCAACCGGCCCCGATCGCCAGCGAGCCTTTGTTCCGACTGCCGCGCAATCAGAATGAAATGGCCACCATGGTTTTCCGGATCGTATTGATGGATGTGAAGATGCCCTACAAAGAAATCCCGGCGCGCTATATCGAAGCTGTATTGAACGGATTGCGGCCGGATGCTTTGTACCAGATCCTGCGCGATTCCTTGCCCGATTATCTGGCCCGGGCCGAGGAAAACGCCCCCGCCTTTGAACAACTGCTGAAGTTCGCCGCCCAGCAATGGCAGAAGAAGACCGCTCCCAAGGATTTCCAAACCCTGCAAGCCTGGATCAGCCTGGCTTTTCTGCACGAGGCCGTTCATGCCTTGGTGCTGCATATGCCGGATGAAATTCCCGCCAACCTGACTGTGGATGAACAGGACCATCTCCGCGCGATAAATCTGGAAAGCTATTTGCGGTTGATCAACAGCGACCCCCGCCTTCAAACCAGTGTGGTATTTATAAAGAACATTTACAAGGCCTTGGTCAAAGTGTCCGACAAACCAGCCAGCGCAGAAACCAAAGACAGCATCAATATTCTTATTGCTTTGGAAACATTCTGTGACCGCTTTAGCATGTATATGTATGAGAATTTCCTGAAAATCCAGATTTATAATCAGCTTTTAAGGGAACGGCTGGGTTTTCCCATCAACATCGACCAAATGATCGTGCTGGAGGGCGCGCGCGCCAAAGGCAATTTGGGGACGCAAGCCTTGATGCAAGGTGTAACACAGCAGCAAATGCAACAGCTGGAAGCGGATCTGGATGCCGCCGAGCGTGATCACGTCTATATTTCCGCATTCGGCGATCCCAAGCTCACGGATGCGGAATATAAATTCTTCAACGATTACCTCAATCTTCTCAAACAATTTGACAACGAGAACAAGATACTGCGGTTCACCATGCAGCACGCCAATTCCAGCCGCTTCATGCTGGCAACCGTGGCGGGACTGGTCCAGGATATTTCGATCGGCGTCATGGATTTTGTCCGCCAAAACGCGTGGCTATGGTCCGGCCCGGCGCTCTTGGCTAAAAGTCTGATCGACCGCCTCAACCAACCCAAGCAACTGAGGACGGATTTGGATACTGAAGTGACGGTTCGCGAAACCCCGGTGCAACCGCTAGCAGGCCCGGCAACCGAAGAAGCGGCCGCCGAAATGCCGCCGCTCATTCACCTGACGGCTGAAAAAAGCACGAAAAGCATTGCCGCTGTTCAAGCCCAAACCATGCCGCTTGTCGATATTGCTGCGGTCAGCGCCGAAGAACCCAAGGCGGCCAAACGTCCGACGTTGCGATCCTTACTTGAACATGAACTGGATCAGCCCGTCATACAGCTTTCGCTCACGAGCGAAACAGTCGCCTCGGCGCCCGTACAGCCAGCACGCCTCGGCGAGGATGGTTCCGAAGCCAAGCGAAGGACACGGCAAGAGGCTGACCAAACATTGTCGACCAGCAGATTCGTCCAAACCATGATGGATAAAAACGAGGACATGGTCGAAGCGGGCCGCAAGGAGGACCAGGAAACCCAATTGGTTTCGTTCTCCCAGCTGCCGGCTTCTGCCGTTACCTCGGAAGCGCCGGTTGCGTCCAACGACTTCGCCACGGGCGTCATGGCGGCCGAGACTGCCGGGCTGGTGGATACCGATCTCACCGGCTTGCCCCGCTATCCCGCGGACGGCGTGCCTCCGCCGGGCGCGTTCGCTTTGCCTGCCGAGGTGCGACTGCCGGGACAATCCAACCTGGTTCCCGTATTGTCACTCGGCGCGCAGAACGCGCAGACCACCGTCAATACCGGGACGAACGCAGTCAACACTCAGGGATTGAACCAGAGCGTCCCTGGCCAGGAATTGCCCGGACGCAGTGTTGCCCAAGCCGCCCGGATGGTTGCTGGACTGACTGAAGACGGCCAACTGACGCTGAGTCCCACGGGCATCGGTCCATCCGAAACCCAGCCTTATGTGCCCGGTGGCAGATCCTACTTTGTTCCTTTGCTGGGCGGGTTGGCCATGCCCGGGTCGGCCAAGGAGCAATTGCTATCAGAACAACGGGCGCTCTACATCCTCGGACAAGCCGCGCAGGTGTTGAACACATTGCCGGACGGGCAGACGGTCACCCTGGGATTGGACAACCCGCAATTGAAAGCCAGGATCGACGCCATGCTGGAAAGCCTGCGGGCTTCAGGCGTGGGCACGGGACTGGCCGACCGCATTCAGACCACGCTCTTTCCCGTTGATCCGGCCACCGGCCAGCGCCTGGCGCCGACGGACTGGCGCGCGCCCAACAGCCTGGCCGTGCTGTCAGAGGCAGGCAGCAACCTGTCGCCTTTGACCGTCGTGATAGGCCGGAACGGGGAAGCGACAGTCGGCGTGAAAGTGCCGGCCATAAAGATGGATGAAGCACAGAAAGCCTTTGCCGGCAAAGCGGGATGGGACGCGCTGCTGGCCGACCACCAACGGCTGCTTTCGCAAATGCGCAATCAGACCGAATTGGAAGGGTATTTGCTGGTCAGCGCGGCCACCGTGCAGCAGCTGCAAAGCACGCCCGGCCAGGTCAACAACCTTTTGACCTCGGTCGTCGGCTTTCAGGCCGCCTCGCAAACCGGCATCCAGCTGCCCTTGACGGCCTTGCGGACCGCGGCCCAACCGGCCTTGGCCCAGGGCGCGGAACGCGTGGTGGTGGACTTCAACCAGTCCGCATATCGCGCCCTTGAGCGCGCCGCCAGGACCGGAGCCCAGGGCGTGTTGTTGTTCGGTTTGAGCGAAGTGGCGCTGGCTTCGCTGGCAGGATACGATTTCAACTCGCTGTTCATGCAGTCCTTGTTCAACGCCGACACCTTGGAAACCTCATCCGTAGCCAGTGCCGTGGAACGGGACGATCTGCAGGAGGAGTTGGGCCTGGAGAGCGAGGCATTGACGCAATGGCAGCAGGAGGCCAGATCATTCGTGATGGAACAGCTCGGCGAACAAGCGGCGCAAGGCTTGTCCGACCGCCAGCTGAATGCCCAAGCCGAGGCGCTGTTGGGCCTGGATGCCGTGACCACGGTCATCAGCGATAAAGCCCTGGCCAACCGCCTGCTGCGTTTGCGCGGCCAGGAAGTGGCCGAGCCGCCGTCTTTGTTCGCTTCGGATGTTTTCTATCGCTTCAAGCGGGGGCGCATGGTGTCGCAGCCGCGCATGAACGTGGAGGCGTGGAGCCCTGAGATGAAAGTCACCGCCCACGAACAGAAGCGGGGCATGGCCAAAGTGGTCTCGGCGCTGCTGCTGGGTTTCGCGGCCGGGTCGCTGGTCATGGATACGCTGGCCCAGGTGGCCAGAACCCGCGACCGCCAAGGCCGCAGGCTGCCGCTTTTCCGCGTGATCACCCATCCTGATTTCGTGAAATCCCTGCAGTTGATGGTGCGCGTGGTGTTCGGGGAACGGCGGGCCATGGAATCCCTGTCGCCCTTGCTTCGGCAGCAAATTCAGGATTTGCAGGGATTGATCGAAAAACAGCGGGTGTTGGAAACCTTGCAGCCCGGAGAGGTGCCTGTTTCCCTCAAATACAGCTTAAGCCAGTTCGTGCGGTTTAACCGGTTTTTGTCCAATCACAGCGTGTTCAAACTGCTGATGAACCTGGTGCGGATTCAAAACCTGGTGCCGCTTTATCCCGAGTTGTTCGCTCTGCTTTCCGAATCCGACCAGCTGCAATCGGTCATGTTCTACTTCGCGCCGGCCACCACCCTGCAGCGCCACTTCAACCAGCTGGAAGGCGCCCATCCCGGCCTTAAGGCCAACCTGACCCGCTCGGCGGATCAAGCCAAGCAGGAACTGGCCCAACTGCGGGCCGAGCAGCAACAACTGCTGAAAAATCCCGAGGCTTCAGCGGCGCGTCTGGCCCAGGTGGCGGTTGCCATCAAGGACCGGCGCTTCAGCCTGTTGCTGCAGCGGGCCCTGGACCGCCTGGAGCGCGATATCACGCCGTATAACCTGCAGCGCGTCGTCACCCTGCTGATGCGTGAAGTGAGCCGGCGGGACGTGGCTGATTTCGAGGCGTACCAGGAAAGCCTGTTCCAAGTCATGACCCGCATCGAGCCGTTCCAGCAATTCCCTGTGCAGGTCCTGCTGGATTCCGGGAAAGTCATCCAGACCACGCTGCCGGCCAGCATTTACAACACCCACCTGCGCGACGATCTGCTGTTCTTCCTGGATGTCTTCGACACCCAGGGCAAGCCGTTGCCGCCGGTGCGGCGCAAGATCCTGCGGACCGGAGCTGCGGCGTAATCCCTGGCAGATCCCTGAGTAGGGGCGTTCAATTGAACGCCCCTACATCTTTTATCCCCCCTTTATATTCGCCGGTTTTTCTGATATTTTATAGATTGATCACTGTCTAAGGAGCGATGGTTCATGCGTTACGATCGCTTTACCGTCAAAAGCCAGGAAGCGCTGCAGCAAGCCGTTGCCGCGGCGGCGGAGCGCGGGCACCCCGAAGTCCAGCCGCTACACCTGCTGCAGGCGTTGCTGGCCGAGACCGGAGGGGTGGTTCCCCTCTTGTTGGAAAAGCTGGGCCTGGATGCGGGCCTGCTCGGCCGTTTGGCCGAGGCGGAACTGAAGCGCCTGCCTCAAGTGGCCGGAGCTGCCGCCCAGCCCGCCCCGTCCCGCGACCTCAACCAGGTGCTCGAAACGGCCTGGACCAAGACCCAGGAACTTCAGGACGAATACCTGTCCACTGAGCACCTCTTTTTGGCCATGCTAGCGGACCGCGGAACCGCCGGCAAAGTCCTGTCCGCGGCCGGCGTCAAGCCAGAGTCCGCCCTGTCGGCGTTGCAGGAAATCCGCGGAAGCCACCGCGTCACTGATCCCAATCCCGAGGACAAGTACCAGGCGCTGAAACGGTACTGCACGGATTTGACCGATCGGGCGCAATCCGGCAAGCTCGATCCGGTCATTGGACGCGACGCGGAGATCCGCCGCGTCATCCAGGTGCTGTCGCGGCGCACCAAAAACAATCCGGTGCTCATCGGCGAGCCCGGGGTGGGGAAGACCGCCATTGCCGAAGGGCTGGCTCAGCGCATTATCGCCCGGGATGTCCCCGAAGGATTGAAGCACAAGCGGGTGCTGTCCCTGGACATGGGCGCCCTCCTGGCCGGCGCCAAATACCGCGGCGAATTCGAGGACCGCCTCAAGGCGGTCCTGAAGGAGATCGCCGACGCCGGCGGGGAAGTCATCCTTTTCATCGACGAACTGCATACCGTGGTGGGCGCCGGGGCGGCGGAAGGCGCGATCGACGCCTCCAACATGCTGAAACCCGCCCTGGCGCGCGGCGAACTGCGCTGCATCGGCGCCACGACCTTGAACGAATATAAAAAATACATCGAGAAGGACGCGGCGCTGGAGCGGCGCTTCCAGGTGGTGATGGTCGGCGAGCCGACCGTGGCGGACACGGTGTCCATTTTGCGCGGCTTGCGGGAGCGCTACGAGTTGCACCACGGGGTGAAAATCCGCGACGCCGCGTTGGTGGCGGCCGCGGAATTGTCGCACCGCTACATCACCGGCCGCTTTTTGCCGGACAAGGCCATCGACCTGGTGGATGAAGCCGCCTCGCGCCTGCGCACCGAGATCGACAGTCTGCCGTCCGAACTGGACGAGGTCGAACGCAAAGTCAGGCAGCTGGAGATCGAACGGGAAGCCTTGAAGCGCGAATCCGGGGAAGCGGTCCAAAACCGGATGCGCCACCTGGAGCAGGAGTTGAAGGCCCAGTCGGCGCGCCGCAACACCCTGCGCGACCAATGGCAGCGCGAAAAGCAGGAAATCGAAACGGCGCAGAAGCTCAAGGAACAGGTGGAGGCGCTTAAACAGGAGGAAGCGCGGGCGGAACGGGAAGGCAACCTCGAACGGGTGGCCGAGATCCGTTACGGCCGCCTGCGCGAGCTGCAGGCCAAACTGGATCAGGCGGGGCCGTCCGCCAAAGAGCAGGCCCTGCTGAAGGACGAAGTGGACGAGGAAGACGTGGCCGAAGTCGTCGCCCGCTGGACGGGCATCCCCGTGACCAAGCTTCTGCAAGGCGAGACCGCCAAGTTGCTGACGATGGAGGAAACGCTGCGGCGGCGGGTCGTGGGGCAGGACGAGGCCGTGCAGGCGGTTTCCGACGCCGTACGCCGCGCGCGCTCCGGCCTGGCTGAGCCCAACCGGCCGCTGGGGTCTTTTCTGTTTCTCGGCCCCACCGGCGTGGGCAAGACCGAACTTGCGCGCGCCCTGGCGGCGTTTCTGTTCGACGACGAATCCGCCATGGTGAGGATCGACATGTCCGAATACATGGAGCGCCATTCCGTGGCCCGCCTGATCGGGGCGCCCCCGGGATACGTGGGCTACGAGGAAGGCGGACAGCTGACCGAAGTGGTCAGGCGCCGGCCATACTGCCTCATCCTGTTCGACGAGATCGAAAAAGCCCATCCCGAGGTGTTTTCCATTCTGCTGCAGGTTCTGGATGACGGGCGGTTGACCGACGGCCAGGGACGGACCGTGGATTTCCGCCAGGCGCTGATCATCCTGACCAGCAATGTCGGCGGCGCAACGCTGTCACGCATGGCCGGCGCGTCTGAGGACGAGCTGCAGACCGCGGTGATGGAAGAGTTGCGCGCCCAATTCAAGCCGGAATTTCTCAACCGCCTGGACGACATCATCATTTTCCACCGTCTCAACGACGGATTGCTGCGCCAAATCGTGGAGCGGCAGCTGGAACACCTGAAAACCCGGCTGGAGGCCAAACGGCTCAGGCTGGAGCTGGACGACCGGGCCAAGGACTTGATCGCGAGGGAGGGATACGATCCCGTATACGGGGCGCGGCCATTGAAACGGGCGCTGCAAAGGCTGCTCGCGGATCCCTTGGCTAAGAGGCTGGTCGCCGGCGATTTTCAGCCCGGCGACGTCATTCAGGGGCGCCTGGAGGGTGAAACGATACAGTTGACCAAAGGGAAGTCGCGCTAATGACATTTGACTCACGACGTACAAGCACCTGGGTTTTGCTGGCGGCCTGCTGTCTGGCGGTTGGCGTATGCAGCGCCCAGGCATCGGAACCGGTCCTGGTCCAGCCGGCCCAGGTAGTCCAGCGCCAGCCCGAGGACGTGCTGGTGAAAGGGCGGACCCCTCCGGGGACCTCGCCGGCTGACCCGCTCGCCGCTTTGGGCTGGAGACGGCAGTCGCCGTCCTCCGGCGCTTCGGTGTTCAGCGCCGCCGCGGCCCTTCGCCGGGATCCCGGCGTGCTGCAGGTGCAACCCAATTACTGGCGGCACGCCCTGGCCGTGGAAGTCACGCCCAATGATCCCTACTACCGTCCGGACCACAACCAGCGGCAATATCAACAGTGGTACCTGCCCAAGATCAACGCCAATTACGCGTGGTCCCTGGCCAAAGGCAGGGACGATCTGGTGATCGCAGTCGTGGACAGCGGCGTGGACCTGAAACACCCCGAATTGAAGGACCGCCTGGTGCAAGGCATCTCGCTGGTCAACCAGTCCGGGTATACTCCGCCCGCCAACGGGCAGGACGACAACGGGCACGGCACGCACGTAGCGGGGTTGATCGCAGCCGGCGCGGACAATGCCCTGGGCCTGGCGGGATGCGCCTGGTTCGGAAAAATCATGCCGGTCAAGGTTTTGAACAACAAGGGAGAGGGGACGGACGCGGACATCGCCGCCGGCATCCGCTGGGCCGTGGACATGGGCGCGCGCATCATCAACCTGTCCTTGGGAGGTCCGGCCGCAGGGCAGGATTATCCGCAGGCCGTGCAGGACGCCGTGGACGACGCCTACGGCCGCGGCTGCCTGATCGTCGCCGCGTCCGGCAATTCGGGCCAGGAGGAACTATTTTATCCAGCCGGGTTGAACCACGTGGTCTCGGTCGCAGCCACGGATCCCTGGGACCAGCGGGCCAGCTACTCGACTTCCAGTTCCACGGTGGACATGGCGGCTCCGGGCGGGGCCGGCGGAACCTTGTTTTCCAAGGATACGGGCATGCTCAGCACCTTTTGGAGCGAAAACAGCCGGATTTCTGATTTCGTCGGCGGATCGGAAGCCGGCGAGTACGCCGTGACCGCCGGCACGTCCATGGCCGCAGCCATGGTTTCCGGCGCGGCTGCCGTGGTGTGGGGCCATCAGCCGGGATGGAGCGCCGATCAGGTGGAGAACGCGTTGGCTGCGACCGCCGTGGATCTGGGGCCGGCCGGCCCGGATGAACAGACCGGCGCCGGACGGATCGACTTGCTGGCCGCCCTGGGAAACCCGCCGGTCGAACGGCCGGTCATGACCGCGTATAATTATCCCAATCCTTTCCGGCCCGGCCAGGACGACGCAACCCGGATCGTTTTTCTGTTGGACCGCCCGCGGGACGTGGACTTGCGCATTTACGACGCCGGCCGGGAATTGGTGTTCCACCGCTCGCTGGCTGCGGCTGCCACGCTGGCCGGCAAGAATGTCATCCTGTGGGAAGGCCGCAACGGCTGGGGTGAGCCCGTGGCCAATGGCATCTATTACTTTCAGATGACGTCGCCCGGCGGGCCTTCCAGCCCGGTCAAAGCCATGGCGGTGCTGCGATGACCTGGACGCGGCGGTTGGGAACCGCGGTCTGCTGCCTGATCTGCCTGGGCCTGGCCGCGGGCCTGCGCGCGGAACCGGGCGGCGGACAGGCGGGAGCCTTCCTAAAACTGGGGGCGGATGCGCGGGCCCTGGGATTGGGCGGCGCGTACACCGCGGTCTGCGAGGACAGCGCGGCCGGCTTCTGGAATCCGGCCGGCCTCGCGTCCATGACGCGTCTCGAGGGTTCGGGCACGTATGCGGCCCTTCCGGCCGGCGGCGATTATTCGCAGGTGCATTTCGCGCTGCCGCTGAACGCTTTCGCGTTTCCAACCGACGAACGAGCCGGGAGCACGGGCTCCCTGCCGCTCGGCGCCCTGGGACTGACCATTCTCCGCTTCGCCGGCTCTTACGCCCTGGAAGCCCGGCGCATTGACTCGCTGAATCCGGATTATTTATTTTCGGATATCGAAGGCAGTTATGGGCTGGCTTACGGGCATCCTTTTTTCGACCGGCAATTGTCAGTAGGCCTGGGCCTCAAGGGGTTTTATCATTTGCTGGAGCGGGAACAAGCCTCGGGCTGGGGATTGGATGCAGGCGCACGCTGGCTGCCGTTTTCCGGGTTGACCGTGGCCCTGGTTTTGCGGAACGCCTATGCCGATTTGCAATGGTCCACCGGCGCCCGCGACCGTTTTCCCGCTGTAATCCATCTGGGTGTGGCCTACGCCTGGTCGTGGCTGGAAGCCCAGGATCTGCTTGTCAGCATTGAGGGGGTGCAGACGCTTTCCGAACGGCGCGTACCCCAAACGCGGGCCGGACTGGAATACGGTTTCAACCGGATTTTGTTTGCGCGCGGCGGCTGGATGGACGGCGCATGGGCAATCGGCGGCGGCTTGCGCCTACCCTCCATCGGCTGGGGACGCATCGCCTTGCGCCTGGATTACGCGGCGCAAACCGACCGCATCGAAGGGTGGGACCACTGGGTGACCCTGAGGCTGGAGATGTAACCAGTCTTCCATATAATATATCGCTGATTGACAAAAACCGCCTTTGCCAGTACAATCTAAACCTTTCATCCAATTCTTCCGGCGTGAATACAGGCGGAAGCGATGGCTGCCAGAATACCATTGAAAAACAAGGGTAAAAAAGACGCGTCATTCCGCGCAGCCATAAGCCTTTGGGTTTTGCTGCTCGGATTGGCGTTGTTGACGCTGCTTTCGTTGCTGCCGCTGCGGGCTGATGTGGCGGAAGTCATCCTTATGTTTACCGTGCTGCTTACCGGAATGGGCCTGGCCGGGGCCTGGCTGATTTACTGGGCCGTTGAGCGCGGGGCCGCTGGAAACGGAGAGACGGTATGATCGCCAGCATGACTGGATACGGCCGGGGCGAAGCGCGCGGCCGGGGCGTGGCCGTGGCCGTGGAGATACGTACGGTGAACCACCGGCATCTGGAAACCAGCATCCGCTTGCCTGTCGGACTGTGGGAACTGGAGCCGTTTATCAAACGCGAAGTCCAAAGGGCGATCAGCCGGGGCCGGGTCGAGGTTTTCCTGCACGTACTGTCACCCCTGGCCGGAGACCGCGAGCCGCTGGTGGACACGGCCCTGGCCGGCAAATATCTCAAAGCCTTGCGCGCCGCCGGCAAGCGCCTCAAGCTTGCTTCCGCCCTGGATCTGTCGCTGTTGGTGCGGCTGCCGGATGTTGTACGCGTCGAGGAGAGGCCGGTCGAGACCGCGCCCATCCGGCCGCTGGTCAAGCAGGCCCTGCTGAAGGCTTTGCGGCGTCTCGCCCAAATGCGCCTGACCGAAGGGCGGCGCCTGGGCCAGGACATCCGCCGCCGGGTGAACTACATCCAGCACCGCTTGACCCCCGTGGAACTGGCCGCCCGGGAAAGCTGGCGGCGGCAGGAACAGCAGATGCGGTTGAAAGTGGCGGATTGGCTGGGCGCCAAGGAGGCGGACAACCGGCGCCTGGTGCAGGAATTGATCAGCAAACAATTGCGGTCCGACGTGACCGAGGAAGTCGTCCGGCTCCGTTCGCATTTGGAGCAGTTCCACCAGTTGCTGTCGGCCGGGGAACCCGTGGGGCGGCAAATGGATTTCCTGCTTCAGGAAATCGGCCGGGAACTCAACACCCTCGGCGCCAAGTCCGTGGACGCCAAACTGGCCCACCAGGTGGTGGGACTGAAGGAAGAAATGGAAAAAATCCGCGAGCAGGTGCAGAATCTGGAGTAGGCCGGAGGCGGCGATGCGTGGAACCGGACGGTTGCTGGTCTTGTCGGCCCCTTCGGGCGGCGGCAAAACCACCATCTGCGAGCAGCTCCTGCGCCGCGACCGGAAATTGAGCCGGAGCATATCCGCCACCACCCGGCCCCGCCGCGGACGCGAACAGCACGGGCGCGAATATTACTTTTGGAACGAAGCCACCTTCAAACGGCACTTGCGCGCCGGCTGTTTTTTGGAATGGGCGAAGGTCCACGGCCATTATTACGGAACCCTGCGGAGCGAAATCGCCCGCCGGCGCCGCGGCGACCGGGACGTGATCCTGGTCATCGATGTTCAAGGGGGCCTGGCGGTCAAAAAGCAGGACCCCGAGGCCGTGCTGATTTTCGTCAAACCGCCCACGTACCGCGTGCTGGCCGAACGGCTGCGGCGGCGTGGCACGGACAGCAGGAAAATTATCCGCCAACGGCTGCGCAACGCGCGCTGGGAAATGACCCAGGCCGATGCGTATGATTATGTGGTGGTCAACCACACGTTGGCGCGGGCAGTACGCCAGGTCGAGGCCATCATCACCGCCGAACGCCTGCGCCGGAAGCGGTAGTCGTGGGATAAAACCGCAGCGCGCATCGGTCTATCCACTTTGCCCCACGCGTGTACGCTGTGGCATAACAGCTTTATATCATCAAGGAGGAACTTGCATCATGCACCACTTGGATTTTGAAAAGATCGTGGACAAACTCGGGAGCAAATATGAGGCCGTGACCCGCATGTCGGTCCTGGCCCGGCAGTTGGCCGACGCGGCCATCACCTCGGACCTGCCGTCCAATCGCAAAGTCACCAGCCAGGCCTTGCACGAATACCTCAAGCAGCAGGGCCAGGAAACCGACCCGGCCTCCCCGCTGAAAGGCTGACGCTTCATGCTGGCCGGCCGCCGCATCCTGCTGGGCGTGACAGGCAGCATTGCGGCCTACAAGGCGGCTGAACTGGCGCGCCAACTGGTGCGGGCCGGGTGCGAAGTCACCGCGGTCATGACGGCCAATGCCTGCCGCTTCATCACGCCGCTGACCCTGCGCACCCTGACCCAGCGGCCGGTGGTGACGGAGTTTTTCGCCGATCCGGCCTCGCCGGTTCCGCACATTTCCCTCGCCCAGTGGGCCGAGTTGGTCCTCGTGGCGCCCGCCACGGCGGACAGCATCGCCCGCGCGGCCCAGGGACGGGCCGACGACCTGCTGGCCGCCTTGCTCCTGGACACGCGCGCGCCGGTGATATGGGCGCCGGCCATGAACGTGCGCATGTGGGAGCATCCGCTCACTCAGGCCCATGTCCGCGCTTTGGAGCAGATGGGGCACCAGTGGGTGCTTCCGGCCCAAGGCGAGCTGGCCTGCGGCGAAACCGGCCGGGGCCGCCTGGCGCCGGTCGAGGAAATTGTGGCCGCAGTCGAACGGAGGCTGTCCCCGGCCGGCCCTCTGGCCGGCAAGCGCGTGCTCATCACAGCCGGACCGACCCGCGAACCCTGGGATGCCGTACGTTTTCTCTCCAACCGGTCCACGGGGAAAATGGGTCTGGCGCTGGCGGCCGCGGCAGCCCGGCGGGGAGCCCATGTCACCCTGGTGCTGGGGCCGGTCGAACTGGTTCCGCCGCCCGGCGTACGGGTCATCCCGGTCATCACGGCCGTGGAGATGCATGCCGCGACCCTGGCTGAATTCCCAAACGCCGACGTGGTCATTGCCGCGGCTGCGGTTTCGGATTTCCGGCCCGCCCATCCCCAAACCGGAAAATTGAAAAAAGGCCAGACTCCGCCGGCACTGGAGCTGCTGCCCAACCCGGACATTCTGAAGGAGTTGGGGGAACGCAAAACCGGCCAGATTCTGGTAGGATTTGCGGCGGAAACCGAAGAACTGGAGAAGCGGGGCCGCGACAAGCTGGCAGCCAAAAAATTAGATCTGCTGATCGCCAACCAGGCCTCGGGCCCAGACGACGCCTTTGCGTCTGATGAAGCAGCGGTTCTTATCCTGGACCGGGAGGGCGGACGGGAAGCCGTTTCCCGGCAGTCCAAAGCCCGCGTCGCCGACCTGGTTTGCGACCGTCTGGAGCAGAAGCTCGCCCGTTAAACCTCAGAAGGGAAGACCAGCCTGTTGGCAACCTTGACTTTCCGGTGGTTCATCCGCTCGGTAGCGGCACTCTGCCTGGCCCTCTGGACCTGGCCGGTCTTGGCCGGCGCGCCCCTGCCGGGCCCGGAAGACGCCGTGCCGGGCGTGGTCCTGGTCAAATTCCGCACCCGTCTGACCGGGGCCGAGCAAAAACAACTGGGCATTACCGAGGCTGAACTTCCGCAGTTGCGCAGCGCCCTGATGCAGGCCACCGGCACGCGCGCGTGGGACCGCATTCCCAATCTGGGCGTGGAACGCCTGCGCCTGACGGACAGCCGGGTCCCTTCCCTGGTGCTGCGGCAACTGCAGGATTCCCCGGCCGTGCTTTACGCCCAACCGAACTATCGCCGCGCCGCCTTGTCCCCCCTGTCTAACGGACCGAACGATCCCTATTATCAAAACGGCAGCCAGTGGTGGGTGGAAGCCGTGGGCGCGGACCGGGTGTGGGCTGAAGCCATTTTGCCCGCACCTTCGGCCGGGCGCACCGTGGTCATCGCCATCCTGGACAGCGGCATTGCGCTTCAGCACGAGGATTTGATCAGCCGCTTGGTGCCGGGCCGGGACTTTTACGACGTGGGCGGCGATGCCTCTGACATTCAGGGCCATGGCACGCATGTGGCCGGCATCGCAGCCGCGGCCACGGGCAACAGCCTGGGCGTGGCGGGCACGGCCAGTCACGCGGGGATCCGGCTCATGCCGGTCAAGGTCCTGGGCGGGCCGGCCGGGACCATCCCCTCCGGGAATGATTATGACATCGCCCAGGCGATCATTTGGGCCGCGGATCAGGGCACCAAGGTGCTCAATCTCAGCTTGGGAGGAACGGCCAGCGGGCAGGTTATGGAGGAGGCCGTCCAGTATGCCGTCCAGCGCGGCTGCCTGGTCGTGGCTTCGGGCGGCAACAACGACACCGGCGATCCCACCTACAACCCCGTCGTTTATCCGGCCGCTTACCCGGAGGTCGTGGCGGTCGCAGCGTGTGATTCCACGGGCGCCCGGGCCGGGTATTCCATTTACCACGATTATATCGACCTGGCTGCGCCCGGCGGCAATCCAGGAGCCGATGCGGGCAAGATTCTCAGTACGTTTTACGATGCGCCGGACGCCTATGCCTACGCCTACGGCACGTCCATGTCCGCGCCCGTGGTTTCGGGCTGCGCGGCCATGCTGTGGATGCAGGACCCCAACCGTACGTCCGCAGAAGTGCTTAACCTGCTGATCACCACGGCGGACAAGACCGGAAGCCTGGCCGCGGACGCGGACGGCTGGAATCCCGAGCTGGGATGGGGGCGGGTCAACCTTTACCGGGCGCTGACGCGGCAATACACTTTTAAAGCGGCCGGCGGGAGCCGCCCCTCGTACAACTATCCCAATCCCTTCCGCCCCGCCCGCGGGGAACAAACCTATATTGTCATTCCGGAAGCCGCGACCGGCCAGACAGCCAGCGTTCGGATCTTCGATTCCCTCGGCACCCTGGTGCGGACGCTCGAACTTCAGGGCGCTGCGGTGCATGCGGGGGGCGTGATCGGCTGGAACGGACGGAACGAATCCGGCGATTTGGCGGCCAACGGCGTTTATCCTTTTGTTTTGGAGATCGGCGGCAAGACGTATATGAATAAAATCGTGGTGCGAAATTGAAAAACCTTGCCGCGTGGCCGCGCCTGTCGGGGGTTTTGCTGGCAGGATGCCTGCTCATGGCCTGGGTCCCGCAGGTTCGGGCCGAGGGCGGCGGTGCAGCGCCGTACCTGCGGGCCGGCGCCGGCGCCAGGGGAGTGGGAATGGGTGGTGCCCAGACCGCGGCCGCGGATGATGCTTCGGCCGCCTATTGGAATCCGGGCAAACTGCCGTTTCTGGCCGGCGACCGGGTGCTGGCACAGACCTCGGTTTTGGGATGGGAGCGGGCCTGGAATTTCCTCGGCTTCACCCATGCCGACGTCAACGCCACCGGCGGATCGTACGCCTACGCGGGAACCTGGATCAATTTTTCGGCTGGCAGCGACCTGGAAGCCCGGGAAGAGAATCGGCCGCTGCCGGATCACATGTTTTCCGATTCAGAGAACGCCCTCCTGCTGTCGCTCGCTTCCGGCTTGGGGCCCGGGTTGGGCGTGGGCAGCAATCTCAAGCTTCTGCTGCAATCCTTGGACGGCACATCGGCCAGTGGATTCGGCCTCGACCTGGCGGTTTGGCACCAACTGGATCCGGATTGGAGTTGGGGTTTGATGTTGCAGGACGTGTACAGTTCCCTCAACTGGCCGGGCGGGTATCAGGACCGGGTGCCCTGGCTTATTCGGGCCGGGGTCATGTACCAGCTGGGTGACACCGGGCTGCGGGCTTCCTGCGACGCTGACGCCGAGTATCTTCACGCTCCGGCCGCGGTCAGGAACTACCGGTACCACGCGGGCGTCGAATATCAAGCGCTTCCGGCTTTGGCCGTGCGCACGGGTTTGGACAATGGGCGCTGGACCGCCGGCGCCAGCGGTAACTTCCGTCTCGGCGAGCGGGTCACGCTGCAGCTGGACTACGCTTTGGCGACGGAGCGAATGCCCGGCGAGGGTTTGAATCACGTCTTTTCCCTGGCGGTGTCCTGGTAACCTCCGGCCAGCGCAGACGGCGATCAGTCCGTTTGATTATAATGCCATTGCAATCCGGGAGAACGATGTCCGAGCAACCGAGGAAAAAAATGGAATCCATAGCCGGGCAATTGAAGCGGTATGTGCGCCGGCGCCTGGATGGAGATGATGCGGCCGACTTTTTCTATCGCCCGGCGCGGGGCGTCCGGCCCGTTTCCGGAAAACAACCGGCAGATCCCCGGATGGACGCTTTGGCCGGGGAAGCCGCCCATTGCACGAAATGCGCCCTGCACAAGAGCCGCCAGCGCGTGGTTTTCGGCGAAGGTGACCCGCGGGCGCGGCTGGTTCTGGTCGGCGAGGCGCCGGGCGCGGAAGAAGACCGGCAAGGGCGGCCTTTTGTCGGCGCCGCGGGCCAGCTGCTGACGCGCATGTTGGAAGCGATCGGGTTGCGGCGGGAAAAAGTTTACATCTGCAACGTCCTCAAATGCCGTCCGCCCGGGAACCGGAATCCCCAACCAGAAGAAATCAGCGCTTGCCGGGACTGGCTGCAGCAGCAGTTGGAATTGCTCAAACCCGAGGTTATCTGCACGCTCGGAACGTATGCCACTCAAACGCTCCTGGATACCCAGGAACCGATCGGGAAAATGAGGGGCAAAGTCCATCGCTTTCAGGGGGTGGCGCTGGTGCCGACCTTTCATCCCGCGGCCTTGCTCTATCATCCGCAAAATAAACGTCTGGCTTGGGAGGACATGAAACAAATCGCATCGCTTTTAGGTTTGAAGCCTGTACAGGCCGGGAAAAGCTAAAAAACTGTATAAAACTTTTAATAAAATGCTTAAAAATCAATGATAATAAGGATATTCTTGATGACGAACATGAGGTTTTGATAATAACTTTATTAAATACAAAAAATATGTTTTTCAAATTGACATATGCCCCATAAAGCGTATCATATTAATGGCAAATACCATATATGGAGGGCAAATTTGAAAAGCTGGTTCGTTTCATCTTTCATTGATGATGAAGGAACCTTTTTAAAAAGCGTCACATTATTGGCGCTGATTATTCTAATATTGATTTTCGTTTTCGGATATCATCCAACACCGGTTACCATTGCGGCTTCAGTGGAGGCGCTTGCAGCCGGCGAACCCGTGCTGGCCGCCGCCGTGGCGCCTTTGCCGAGAATTCTCTCCCAGCCCAAAACCCTTTACCTGGCCGAACGCCCGACTTTTCCTCCGCTGGTACAAACCACGCCCGTGCCTACACCAACGCCTGCAGGCGGCGGCATCCTGCGCAAAATAGCCTTTGCGTCAAACCGGAGCGATGGGCGTCATTACCAGTTGTATTTGATGGATGCGGACGGCAATCACTGCGAACGCCTGATGGAATCGAATGCCTTTGACCGCGATCCGCATCTTTCCTACGACGGGCATTGTCTGGCTTTTTCTTCCAACCGCACGAGCACCTATCAAATCTATGTCATGGACCTGGCCACCCGCGCCATCCGTCAAGTGACGCACGGCGTGGGGGATAAAACCAACCCCTTCTGGAGCCCAGACGGCCGTTCGTTGCTGTACACAACGCACCGGGATGGAAGCGCCGAAACCGGAATCATCAGTGCGGACGGCAGTCAGATGCGGCAGTTGACCCACTGGTTCGGGCACACGCACGGCTACGGATTTTCGCCCGACGGGGCCTACGTTTCCCTGGAATCAAGCCGCAACAACCGCAGCGAAATATTTATGATGAAATTGCAGGACCAAAAGCCGATTCCCCTGATCGAGACCGACGAGCTGACCTACATGGGCGATCCGGTATTTTCGCCGGTGGGCAACAAGATGGTTTTTTCCTCCAACTCCCTGGACCGCATGACGCGGCAGCTTTATATCTACGACCTCAATTGGCAGAAGTATTACCGCATTACGGACGACGAAATGGACAAGGATGACCCGATTTTTTCACCCGACGGCACCTTGATCGCCTACGTGGCGCGCTGGGAAAACGCCTGGAATATCTTCATTATGGACGCCGATGGCCAGCACGTCCGCAACCTCACCCGCAGCTACTACGACAACCTCGTCCCCAGCTGGCGCTAGCACACGCCTAAATACTTCTCGAAGACACCTTATTTTGTTGAAATTACTGGTCGCCCGGAGAGTCTAATTACTATATAATACGATTTTAAGGTTTAAAAGCGAGGTGTTATCCTTGTTTTCTGAATCCCGCAAATGCATCATGAAGAACCATGTTTTTTTTAGCGGATTGTTGGTTTTTACTGTACTGACTACGTCTTATTCAACCCGACTTTTTGCCGCCGTAAGTCTTTCCTTTCCCATAACAGTGACTTTTCTGGATGTGTCGGCCCCCACTACGCCCTATTTGGAGCATTACGAAGAAACAGGCGATGATGTGCGTCCGGGAAGCTGGTGGGATGTTGACAATGCCGTCATTCGTACGAGCGGAACCGGGCAACCCAAAGGGACAGCAAAAGTGTCGCTTGCGACTACAAGTAAAAACTACGGTCATGTTGAATCGGACGGCATGACCTTGAATTTTGATACATTGGATACCGTTAGACTGGTGATACTATCTGTTGATAGCGCCACAGCTTTCAAGGTTTTTCTGGATGATGGGGCACGAAAAGAAATCGCGAGCGGTCTGGGAGTGGGTGTTCATGATATCGGCATTAACGCCACCGCGCCGATATGGAGCGGGAATAAATCATTTCACATTGACTTGCTTGTGGAAAGTGCTACGGCCAATACCGGCACTCGTTTTGACGAAGTCTGGATTTATAAACAATCCACGAACGGGTATGTCGAACATTTTGAGGATCTGGGCGACGATGTCCGGCCAGGAAGTTGGTGGGACGTGGACAATGCCACCATACGCACAAGCGGCCTCGGGCAACCTAAAGGTGCTGCAAAAGTCGCTCTTGTGTCTGGTGCCAAGGGATATGGGCACGTAGAATCGGACGGCATGACATTGAACTTTGATACATTTAAATACATGCGGATCGTTGTAACACAGATTGACAGTGGCACAGCATTTAAGGTTTTTTTAGATGATGGTTCACGCAAACTCATCTGCGAATACTTAAACGCGGGAATTCATTATATAGACATCAATGCGTCAGCGCCTGTTTGGAGCGGAACTAAGTCTTTTCATATTGACTTGCTTATTGAAGGTAGTGTTGATGGAACGGGAACGACTTTTGACGAAATAAAAATAGGTTCCCAAGAGAATTAACGTGGATGAGATATTTATTAATGTAAAGTATTACTTAATACAATCGTTTTGAGAGCTTGACGAGCGGCAAGTCTTTTGGGAGAATGATTCCTACCTTAACCACCTTCCAACACCTTTCCTTATATCAGATGAGAGGGGTGGGAAGCCTGCAGAAATACTGTTACTACGGATTCGAATCCCATTCGGGATTGCAATCACTACCAAGAGGGGGTTGAAAAACGAAATGAAAAAAGTCTTCACCATTCTAACGACGCTCTTGTTTGTCACGGCCGGAAGCCAGCTCGTCCTTGCTGCCCAGGCTCCCAAGGCCAAGGCCCAAACCCAAGCAGCCAAACCCGCCGCCAAACCTGTTGTCCAACAGTCGAAGGAGCCCACACCCCAGGATCTCATCAACGAGATGAAGCCGGGCTTCGATTTCAGCGGCAACATCGACATTAAAATTTTCGACATGGTCAACAGCGCCTATGGCGAGACTTCGGACTGGTATTTCTACCCGGTCTACCGCATGGCGTTGGCCAACGTGTTTGACAAGGAAAATTTCGGCTTGTTCGCGGACGTGGAAAAGCCGGGTTATGCGAACATAACCTATCCCTTCATTAAAGTGAATGAACTGTATGCCAAGTTCCAACAGGACAATTTTTACGTCAAGCTGGGCCGTCAATTGTTCGGCGACACCCAGGATCTGTTGCTGGGGTTCCAGCATGACGCCGTGACTTTGGGTTTTGACCTGGACAAGATTGACCTGATGTTTTTCATTGCGCGCACCGATCTGTATGCGCCGTGGGGCACAGGCGGGAAGATCGAAAGCATGATCGGCTTCACGCCGTATTTCAACCTCGGCGACACCATGGGCCTGCGCGGTTACTTGCTGATCGGCAACGAGCCCATCACCATCACGTCAGGCACTCCGCCCACCGCCAAGGACGCGGTCAACACGCTGATCCTGCTCGGCGGACGCTATATGCTGGACATGCCTGCCGGCGATGCCGGGCACTTCGGCCTGAACGGCCAGTTGGGCATTCAGTTCGGCATGGCCAAGACTGCGGCTGACGATTCCATCGACGCCACCGCCCTGGGCCTGAAACTGGACGGCATGTACGGCATGCAATCCACCCCGGATTTTGGCTTTGAACTGGGCGCGCACATCGTCTATACGGGCGGAGATCCGGAACCGCTGCTCAACACCAAGTGCGGTTTTGCCAGCTTGAATTCGCTCCCCGGCTCGGGCCCCGGGCTGTTTTCCAAGATCCAGGACGGCGCCGGTGCCTATACGTACCTGGATGGGCACTCCGCAAGTTTGAAGATACAGAATTACGTCGGCGTTTTGTCGCTGGGCTTCACGGGCGAATTCGCCTTCAACAGCATCAAGCCGGGTGTGGGCCTGTGGATTTATTCCAATACCGACAAGGACGGCAAGAGCCTGGGCACGGAGTTGAACGCGTGGCTGGTTTACCAGGCCTCGAAGATCGTGTCATTCTACGGGCAAGTGGCTATGTTCATGCCCAACCGGGAGGGCATCGGCTGGCCGCCTTCCCCGGCCACGGCACCGAACAACGCCACGAAACTCCTAATCGGAAGCTCAATAAATTTCTAGGAGTCTGATCATGAGAACTCCCAAAGCACTTTTGCTCTTGCTTGCGAATGCAGCCCTGGCAGCCGGCCTCATGCTGGCTGCCGGGTGTTTCACCTCTCCCACCTCGCCGAATGTGCTGGGGACCAGCACCTGCGGGGGCAGTTGCGGTGTTGGCGGTGGCACGCTCTCTCCCACCCCCACGCCGATTACCGGCGGCGGAGGCGGCGGCACCGGCTCAGGGTCCATTAGCGGAACGATCTCGGGAAGTTCTGGCGGCACGGTGACCGTCACCGCGGTCTTGAGCGGAACGAGCTTCTATCAAACCACGCGGACCGGGAATGGGACGTATACGGTTTCCGGGCTTCCTGACGGCATTTATTACGTCGGCGCGGACGAGAACACGCTGAGCGGTGCCTATCTGGGGACCGTGACGATCAGCGGTGGAAATGCAGTGACAGGTATTAATATAACACTGAATTAGACGTTAATCAGTGTATCAGGCGGAAGCTAGTTCAACGAGGTGAACATCATGGATCGAAACAGATTGACGCGCAATTTTATTGTGCTTGCCGGCTTGCTTCTTTCTTTGGCCGGCTGCTTTAGCAATCCCGTGGATCCCATTACCAGTGCCGCCGGAGGCGGTGGCGGCGCGGTTCCGGTCAATTCCAGCGATCACACGACCACGAACATCGATGCCAACTACTCTCAGGCCAACAGCCAGGGCGTATTTGTTTCGGTCCGGGACCAGGACGGCAATGCCTTGGCGGCCTCCTATTTTTCCAGCGCCAATTTCCAGGTGGTTTACAACGGCACCCGGATTTCATCCGGCTCCATCACCGTGAGCACGGCCAGCGGATCCGGCCAGAGCATTTCTTCCTCACTGGTGCTGGATTATTCCGGATCCATGTCCGGATATACGGGTGATCTGGAGACTGCGGCGGTTTCGTTCGTGAACAACATGCAGCCTGCGGATCGCGGTGAAGTCATTAAGTTCGACGACACCATCAACCAGATCCAAACCTACACCACCGACAAGAACGCCCTGCGCACCGCCATCACCAATCCCGTGTCGTTGAATGGGCTGACCGCTTTTTTTGACGCCACATACCTGGGAGTGACGAATACGATCCCCGAGTCCGGACAGCGCGCCGTGGTGGCCTTTACCGACGGAGGCGACAACTCCAGTACGCACAGCATGAGCGACTTGATCCAGTACGCGCGCAGCAACGGGATTCCCATCTACACCATCGGCTTCGGATCAGCCAGTGACAGCATCCTGGAAAGCATCGCCTCGCAGACCAACGGGTTGTACGAACGGGCCGGCGCTTCCTCGGATTTGGCCGGCATTTACCAGCGGATCGCGCAAATTTTCACCAACACCATGATCATCTCTTGGCCGTCATTCGTTTACCGGTCCGGGGACACGATCACCATTACCATCACCTACAGTTGCTCCACCGGAACCTACACCAGTACGGTCAACATCGTTCTGCCTTAGACGCCGCTCTCGCTTTAGTGAACCGGCCCGGGCGTTTTCTAGCCCGGGCCGGTTTTATTTTCTGGGCTTGTCATCCCCCGCCGGGTGGCGCATAATGCGGAAGCTTTGAACCATTCCCCTGGGAGTCGCCGGTGTTTGCGAATGTCGCTTTGCCTGTTCCGGGCTTGGAACCCCTAACCTATCGCTTTCCCGCCGAGACGCCGCTTGCCCCGGGTATGCGCGTGCTGGTGCCTCTGGGGCGAAGGGCGGTCATTGGATTCGTAACTTCGCTGTCGGAGAAACTCCCGGCGCCGCTCCGGGAAACCAAGGCCATTCTGCGCGTGTTGGACCCCGAGCCTGCCTTGACCGCAGACCTGCTGCGCTTGGGGCGTTGGATTGCCGATTATTACCGGTGCGCATGGGGCGAGGCCCTGACGGCCATGGTTCCGGCTTTTACCCCGGCCCCGGCTGAGGAGTGGTGTGCCAGGCTGGAGGAAACAGGCGCTAAACTGCCTAACCGCGGCCTGGCCCTGACAATATGGCAGCGCCTGGAAGCAGGCCCATTGCCGCGACGCGAACTGCTGGCGAATTTGCCGGCCAGCGCCAGCCAGGCGCTCTCCAACCTGCGCCGCCGGGGATTGATCGCCAGCGAAAGGCGCGAGGCCGGCTTCAAGGCTGACCCGATAGCTGTTTCGAGCCAAGGGACGGCGCGTGAAAACCTGACGCTGACGGCGGATCAAGCCCGAACCGAAGAAACTCTCAGCCTTGCGATCGCGGCGGGCGGCCATGCCGCCTTTTTGCTGCACGGCGTGACCGGCAGCGGCAAAACCGAAGTGTATTTGAGGGCCATTGCCAAGGTTCTGCAGGCCGGAAAAGGCGCGATCGTCCTGGTGCCCGAAATCGCCCAGACCCCGCAAACCAAGGACCGGATTCTGGCGCGCTTTGGGGGCCTGGCGGCGGTTTTGCATTCGGCGCTGCCGCCTAAGCTCCGCGCGCAGGAGTGGCGGCGCATACGGCACGGGCAGGCGCGCGTGGTCCTGGGTCCAAGATCCGCCGTTTTTGCGCCGGTGAAGAACCTGGGTTTGATCGTGGTGGACGAGGAGCACGAACCGGCCTACAAACAGGAAGACGTCCCCCGGTATCATGCCCGGGACGTGGCGGCAGTTCGCTGCCAGGCGGAGAAAGCTTTGCTGCTCCTGGGGTCGGCCACGCCCTCCGTGGAATCGTTCGCCAACGCCCAGCGCGGAAGGACCCGCCTCCTGACCCTGCCCACGCGGGTAGACGGCAAAACGCTGCCGGAAGTGCGGCTGGTGGACATGACCCGGGAGGTCGACCCGGTGGCGCGGGTGCCGCTGTTCTCCCAGGCCCTGCTCACGGCTGTGGCCGAGCGTCTGGCCAATCGCGAGCAGTGCATTCTTTTTCTCAACCGGCGGGGATTCGCCACCATTGTCCGTTGCCCGCAGTGCGGCCACATCCTGACCTGCCCGGATTGCTCGGTTTCCCTGGTGTACCACCGTTGGGACGACCGTCTGCACTGTCACAGTTGCAGCCGGATGTATCCGGCCCGGCCTGCCTGTCCGCGCTGCGGCAGCGCGTGTGTGCGGCTGGGGGGGTCGGGAACCCAGCGGGTCGAAGACGAGATCCAGCGCCTTTTTCCGGCTGCCCGCCTGCTTCGCCTGGATCAGGACGCCATCCAGCGCCGCGGCAGCCTGGAGGAGACGCTGCGCCAATTCGGCCAGGGCGAGGCGGATATCCTGGTCGGCACGCAGATGGTTGCCAAGGGGATTGATTTTCCCAATGTCACGCTAGTGGGCATCATCGCCGCGGACACGGCCCTTCACCTCCCAGATTTTCGGGCCGAAGAAAGGACATTCCAGTTGCTGGTTCAGGTGGCGGGCCGGGCAGGTCGCGGCGGCCGGCCGGGTCTGGTGTTGGCCCAGACGTACAATCCCGAACACGTCGTGCTGGATCTGGCCAGGACCCATGATTACCAGGCTTTTTTCAACAGGGAATTGGAGCATCGCCGTGACCTGGAGTATCCGCCGTTTTCACGGCTGGCGGCGATTATTTGCCGTCACCGGCAACCGGAGCCGGCCTGGAAAACGGCTCAGACTGCCGCCCAGCGCCTGGAAAGGGCGCTTTCAGCCGGCGATGCGTTGCTGGGGCCGGCGCCGGCTGTGCACGAGCGGATCGCGGGTGAAAGCCGGTTTCAGATCCTGTTGAAAAGCAGGACGCATACGGGCCGGGCAAAAGTACTCGGCGCGTTATCCGGCCTCAAACCCCCGGGCGGGGTCCGCCTGACCGTGGACGTGGATCCCCTGAATATGCTGTAAGCAAACCCGGGGATGCCAGCCTTGCAACCTTTTACGGAAGTGTTATATAATACCTCCCTCGCAGGAGGAACGTGAAATGGCCATTTTGCCCATTTGCACCTGGGGCCATCCGGTGTTAAAAACGCGTGCCAAGGAGATCAAGCAGGTGGATGACCGCATCCGCCAGCTGGCCCGCGATATGCTGGAAACCATGCGGGCTGAAAACGGGTTGGGGCTGGCGGCGAACCAAGTCGGCGTCGCCGAGCGCCTGTTTGTGGTGGAAGTGCCGGCCAAAGTCGGGCCGCCGGTCACCCACATCATCATCAACCCAAAGATCACTTTCCGCAGCAAAGAAAAGGAAACGCTGGACGAAGGCTGTTTGTCATTCCCCCAGCTCTGGGGGCCCGTCGAACGGGCGCTGGAGGTGGAGATAGAGGGCGTGGACCTGGAGGGAAAGCAGGTCTTGATCCGCGGCGCAGGCATGGTCGGCCGGGCTTTTCAGCATGAACTGGACCATTTGGACGGCATCGTTTTCATCGAACGGATGAATCTGGTCCACCGGGTGCGGCTGAACAAGCAGCTGCGGGAGATCGCACGCGCGACCAGGAACGCCCTGGCCGGCCGGAAAGCGGCGAAACTGTGAATGACCCTGCGGGTTGCTGCAGGGTATCCGGTGAAGGGGTATAATCCACATGGCCGCCGGCAGCCATCCGCGCTTGATCTTCATGGGCACTCCCGATTTCGGGGTACCCACGCTGCGGCATCTGGCGCAAGCGGGGTTTCCCGTGGCCGCGGTCGTCACCGGGCCTGACAAGCCGCAGGGCCGGGGTTACCAGACGTCTTTCAGCCCCGTCAAGCGCGCAGCGCAGGAGCTGGGTGCGAAGATCTTGCAGCCGTCGCAGGTGAATGAACCCGCGGTGGTGGAGCAGCTGCGGGAACTCAGGGCGGATGTGCTCGTGGTGGCGGCCTACGGCCAAATTCTCAAGGCGCCGCTTTTGACGCTCGCCCCGCTGGGCGCCGTGAATTTGCACGCTTCGCTGCTGCCCAAGTACCGCGGGGCGGCGCCGATCCAATGGGCGATCATTCGCGGCGAAACGGAAACCGGCGTGACCGTCCAGCGCATGGCCGAACGCGTGGACAGCGGCGATATTCTCGTCCAGGACAAGACCGCCATCCATCCGGACCAGACTGCGGCGGATTTGTTCGCGCGGCTCTCCGCCCTGGGCGGACCGCTCATGGCGCAAGCCCTGGACCTGCTGGCCCGCGAAGGCCGGCGGGCCGGCACGCCCCAGGACGAGAGCCAGGCGACTTTCGCGCCGCGGCTGAGCCGGGAAGACGGGCACCTGGACTGGACGCAGACGGCCCTGGAACTGCATAACCGGGTCCGGGGCGTGCAGCCCTGGCCCGGAGCTTATACCGAAGCCGCGGGCGAAACGCTTAAAATCCTGCTGACCAAACCGGGCGGCCAGAAGGTTTCACCTTCCACGCCCGCCGGGAGCATATTGAAGGTGGAGCACAAAGGCGGCTGGCTGGTGGCCGCAGGCCAGGGCACGACCTTGCATGTATTGCAGGTCCAGTGCGAGAACAGCAGGCAGATGACCGCGCAGGCGTTTACCTGCGGGTACCGCGTCGGCCCGGGCAGCGTCCTGGGCTTGAAAGGGGAATAGGCATGGCCGGAAAACGGATCATCCTGGTTGACGACGACCCCGGCATCGTCGAATTGTTCAAAGACGTGCTCGAAAGCCGGGGGTATGAAGTCCAGACCTTTCAACGCGGGTGGGAGGCTCTGCAGGCCGTGTCCCGCGAGCGGCCGGATTTGATCATTTTGGACATTATGCTGCCGCGTGTTAATGGGTATGAGGTTTGCCAGATCATTAAAGAGAACCCGAACACCAAGCATATCCCGATAATTTTCCTGAGCGCGCTCTCCCACCAGGAAGCCCTGCGGCTGGCCGCCGAGGGCGGGGCGGATGATTATCTGGTCAAACCCTGCACAGCCGAGCGGCTCTTGCGGCATGTGGAGCGCCAGTTGAAGAGCAAGGGGGCCGGGACACCATGAACCATTTGGAAAGCTGGCTGGCAGAGGCGCAGGCGGAGATCCGGGGCCTTTTCGGCGGCAACCTGCTGGGGTTGGCGGTCTACGGTTCGGCGGCCACCGCGGATTACCTGCCCGGCGTGTCGGATATCAATCTGGTCTTGATCCTCAAAGCGGTGGAACTCGCGGATTTGGAGCGCTTGCGCAGCTTTGTCCAGAAGCACCGGAAAGTCAAATTGTCGACGCCGCTGATGCTGACCTCGGAGCATATCCGCACCTCGGCGGACGTTTTTCCCATTGAATACCTCGAGATCAAGGAAAAACACCGCTTACTGTGGGGGCAGGACCCCTTCACGAAACTGCGCATTGATTTGAAAAACCTGCGGCACGAATGTGAACACGAACTCAAAGGCCGCCTCCTGCGCCTGCGGCAGAGCTACCTGGAAATCGGCAAGGACGCCGCGCCGCTGCGGCAGTTGCTGCTTGCGGCCCACAATGCCAATTACCCGGCCTTTCGCGCGGCCTTGCGGTTGAAGCGTGTCGCGCCGCCGGTGAAAAAAGAGGAAATCGACGCGGCTCTGGCCAAGCACTACCGGGTTGACGGGCCTGTGCTGCAGCACCTGCGGGACCTCAAGGCCGGGCAGGCCAAGCGGAACCGCGGGGAACTGGAAACGCTTTGCCAGCAATACCTCCACGAGGTGACCCGAATTGCAGCCCAGGTCGACCGCTTGTAGAATCCTGCTGCTGGCCGGGCTGCTGGCTTGGACGGCTGCGGCCCGGGCCGCCGTAACCAACGCGGTTCCCGAGATCCCCCAGCCGCGCGGCTTCGTGAACGATTATGCCGGCGTGCTGTCCCCGGCCGAGACCGCGACCCTGACCGGGATTTCGGAATCCCTGGAGCAGGCCACCACGGCCCAGCTGGTTTTCGTCATCATGCCCAGCATCGAACCCTGGGATGACTTCACCTACGCCATGGCCGTCTTCGACCGCTGGAAGATCGGCAAACAAGGCAAGGACAATGGGCTGCTGATTTTACTGGATCTCAAAGGCCGCCGCCTGCGCCTGGTCACGGGCTACGGCCTGGAGGGGATTTTACCGGACGGGAAGCTGGGCCGTTACCGGGACGAATACCTTGTCCCTTATCTGCGGCAAGGGCAAATCGGCGCCGGGCTGGCCAACATCGGCCGTGTCATTGCCCAGGACATTGCCAAGGACGCCGGAGTCCAACTGACGGGCACGGCTGCCCGCCGTCCGCGCAATGACAACCGGGACCAGGCGATTGTACTGCTGGTCACGCTGCTGGTTCTGTTCATTTATGTGGCCTGGGCGTCGTATTACCGGCGCAAGCGGGGTCTAACCGGCACCGGGTGGGGGGGACCAACCGGCATTGGCGGGGGGTTTTATGGATCAGGCGGCGGCGGTTTCGGAGGAGGGTTCGGAGGATTTGGCGGCGGCTTTTCAGGCGGCGGCGGTGTGGGAGGGAGATGGTGATTATAGGTTGTTCGAGGCCCAGCCTCGAACAACCCAGGAAAAGAGAACGGTGAAGATAACGCATAAAGAAGGAGGATATTAAAGGCATGGAAAAGACAGGGTTGGCAGTGTTGTCAATGGTAGGTGTCATTTTGGTGGTCGTAGTGCTCGTGGTCATTGGCGTGGTGTTCTACGTGATCGGCGGCTACAATAGCCTGGTACGCCTGGATGAGTCGGTTAAAACCGCCTGGTCGCAGGTGGAGAACCAGCTGCAGCGGCGGAACGATCTGATCCCCAACCTGGTGGCCACGGTCAAAGGCTACGCCAAGCAGGAGAAGGGCATTTTCGAAAACGTGGCCAATGCGCGCGCCAAGCTGTCGGGCGCGCAGAACGTGGGCGAGAAAATCAACGCGGCCAACGAGATGACCGGGTTCCTGGGCCGACTGCTCGCGATCGTGGAAAATTATCCGCAGTTGAAGTCCGACCAGAATTTCCGGCAGCTGCAGGACGAGCTGGCGGGCACGGAAAACCGCATCGCGGTCGAACGCATGCGCTACAACGAACTGGTGAAGCAATTCAACCAGAGCATACGCGTGTTTCCGAAGAACATCATCGCCGGCATGTTCAAGTTCGAGAAGGCGCCCTTGTTCGAGGCGGAGGAAGGCGCGAAACAACCGCCGAAAGTCGATTTTAACCAGTAGAACAGAGCAGGCGAGAGGGGAGCAGGTGATTGCGATCGCTTCCCGAAGCGAATCGATCGCACGGGAGTAGTCCAGACGGTCGCTCCGGGCTTCGCGCCCGGAGAGGAAAGTCCGAGCTCCCAGGGTAGAGTGCTGGGTAACACCCAGTCGCGGCGACGCGAAGGAAAGTGCCACAGAAAACATACCGCCTCCCGCCGCAAGGCGGGCGGTAAGGGTGAAAAGGCGAGGTAAGAGCTCACCGCGCGCCGGGTGACCGGCGCGGCAGGGCAAACCCCACTTGGAGCAAGACCAAATAGGAGGGCTCCGGCGGCTGTTTCGCCGGAAACCGTGACCCGCGGCGCCCTCGGGTTGGTCGCTAGAGGCCGGCCGCAAGGCCGGTCCCAGAGAAATGACCGTCACCCCGCAAGGGGGACAGAACTCGGCTTACGGACTACTCCCCTGAAGTGGAACGGCCCGGGCGCGCACTCCTCGCTCCCGGGCCGTTGACTTTTTCAACCCAAAAGGGTAAAAAAGTCATGGCCCGGCAAGCGATGGAGCCGGGCTGAATTTGCCTTTCTTTTCAAAGCCGAAATCATTACAATACAGGGACGCCGCCATGCCCGTGATTACCGCGCTCAAGCCCCAACAAAAACGCCGCCAGCGCTTGGCGGTCTTCATTGACGGGGAATTTTTCGCCGGAGTGGAGCGGGAAGTGGCGGCTGAGCTGCATCTGAAAGTGGGCGATCCGGTCGAGCCGGATGATCTGGCGCGGTTGTTGGACCGCGAGGAAGAAGTCCGGGCCCGGGAGAAGTGCCTGACCTGGCTCTCGGCGCATGGACGCACGCGCCGGGAACTTCAAGACCGGCTGCGGCGGCTGGACATCCGGCCGGAAATCGCGGGGCGCGTTTTGGACCGCCTGGAGCAGGCCGGCCTGCTGAACGACCACGCCCTGGCCGTCTCCCTGGTGCAGGACCGCCTGCGCGGCGGCGAAGTGGGCAGGCGGCGGCTGCGCGGCGAACTGCTCAAGCGCGGGGTGGCCCGCGAGACCGTGGAGGCGGCCCTGGAAGAGAGCGGAGCCGTGGACGGCGCCGAAGCCCCTGGAATGCCCGGCGCCGAAGTCCCTGGAATGCTCAGGGACGAGGCCGAATCCTGCCTGGAGCTGGCCCAGCGTAAAGCCAAGGCCTACCGCAATTTGCCCCGCGAGACCGGCCGGCGCCGGTTGGCCGGGTTTCTGGCCAGGCGCGGGTTCGGGCCGGAGGACATTTTCCGGGCCGTGGACCGGGCGCTGCCCGGGGAAAGCGATGAAAAGGAGCAAGCATGACGAGCAAAGAAATCCGGAAAAAGTTTCTCGACTATTTCCAGGCGCAGGGCCACACCATCCGGCCCAGCGCCAGCCTGGTACCGGCTGATCCCACCGTGCTGTTTACGGTGGCCGGCATGGTGCAGTTCAAACCTTATTTTTTGGGCACCGTGCCCAAACCTTTCACCCGCGCCGCCACTTCCCAGAAATGCGTGCGCACCAACGACATCGAGAACGTCGGCTTCACCCCGCGGCACCACACTTTCTTCGAAATGCTGGGCAATTTTTCCTTCGGCGATTATTTCAAGACCGACGCCATCCAGTGGTCCTGGGACTTCCTGGTGAACGTCATCGGCCTGGACAAGGAAAAACTCTGGATCACCGTGCACCGCGAGGACGACGAAGCCCACGCCATTTGGAAAAATCAGGTGGGCGTTCCCGAGAAGCGCATCGTGCGCATGGGCGAGAAGACCAACTTCTGGACCATGGGTGAAACCGGCCCCTGCGGCCCCTGCAGCGAAATCCTCTATGACATCGGCCCCAAACCCGGCAAGCCGGAAGCCGGGCCGGACCAGGACGAAGACCGCTATCTGGAGGTCTGGAACCTGGTGTTCACGCAGTACGACCGGCAGGCGGACGGCTCGCTCACGCCCCTGCCGCAGAAGAACATCGACACCGGCATGGGGCTCGAACGCCTGGCTGCGGTGCATCAGGGCGTACCCTCGAATTTCGACACGGACCTGTTCCAGCCCCTCATCCAGTCCATTGCCAAGGAGACCATGACGCGCTACGGCAAGGACCCGAGAGCGGACAGCTCGCTGCGGGTGATCGCCGACCACGTGCGGTGCGCGGCCTTCCTGATCGCGGACGGCGTGCTGCCGGGCAACGAAGGCCGGGGCTACGTGCTGCGGCGCATCGTGCGCCGGGCCGTTCGCCACGGGAAGCTGCTGGGGCTCAACGAGCGCTTTCTGTACCGGTTGGTGCCTGACGTGACGCAACTGATGGGCGAAGCGTATCCTGAACTCGTGGAGCATGCGGCGCACGCCGAAGCCGTGGTGCGCAGCGAGGAGGAACGGTTCCAGCACACCCTGGACTCGGGGCTGGCCATTCTCAACGACATCATCGCCGAGATGAAGGCCCAAAAGAAACCCGTCATCCCCGGCAAGCGGATCTTCCAGCTCTACGACACCTACGGGTTCCCCCTGGACCTCACGCGCGAGATCGCCCAGGAGCACAAGCTCGGGTTGGACGAGGCGGGTTTTCAGCAGGCCATGGAAGAACAGCGCGAACGCGCGCGCTCGGCCTGGGTGGGCAGCGGCGAACGCGCGCTTTCGCCGGTGGTGCAGCAGCTCGAAGCCCAGGCCGGTCCCACCCGGTTCGTGGGGTACCAGCAGCTGAAGGCCGACGCGAAAATCCTGGCTTTGTTGTGCGGCGACCAGCGCTGCGAATCCGCGCCGGCAGGCAGCGAAGTGACCGTGGTCCTGGACACCACGCCGTTCTACGCCGCCTCGGGTGGCCAGGTGGCTGACCAAGGCGAATTGACGGCTGCCGGATTGCGGATAGAGGTCACGGACGTGCAAAAAAGCCCGGCCGGGGTGTTTTTGCACCAGGGCCGGGTGGTGGAGGGCGCGGCCGCGGTCCAGCAGGCGGTCAGCGCGAACGTGCTGAACCAGGAACGCGCCGCCACGGCCAGGAACCATACGGCCACCCATCTGCTGCACGCCGCCCTGCGCCAGGTGCTGGGACGGCACGTGGAGCAGGCGGGCTCGGAGGTCAGGCCGGACGGCTTCCGCTTCGATTTCTCCCACTTTCAGGCCGTGAATCCGCGCGAGCTGGACCGGATCGAGGAGATCGTCAACGGCCACATCCGCGAGAACGCGCCGGTCTCGGTGGAGGAACTTTCGATTGAAGCCGCCAAGGCGCGGGGCGCCATGGCCCTGTTCGGCGAGAAGTACGGCGACTGGGTGCGCATGGTCAGCGTGGACCAGTTTTCCTGCGAACTCTGCGGCGGCACGCACGTGCGCGCCACTGGTGAAATCGGGCTGCTGCGCATCCTGACCGAAGCCAGCGTAGCGGCCGGGGTCCGCCGTATCGAAGCCGTGACCGGCGAGGGAGCCTACCGGGAAACCAAGCGGGAGCAGCGCCTGCTGCGGGACGCGGCCGAGACCCTGCGGGTCCAGACGGCGGAGCTTCCGGCCCGGGTGGAAAAACTCGCGGCCCGCGTGCGGGAATTGGAGAAGGAGCGCGAGAAACTCCAGGTCAAGCAGGCCGGTAAAGATGTTGATGAATTATTGAAAAAAAGAAAAAAAATCGGAGATTATTACTATATCGCTGCGGAATTGCCGGGGCTCGATGCCGGTGCCTTACGTACTGCAGCCGATGCCTTAAAACAAAAAATGGATGATGGCTTCGTCGTTTTAGGCAGTATCTTAAACGATAAGACCTTTATTGCTGCTACTGCAACCGCATCGGTAGTGAACAGTGGGTTTAACAACGGTGAATTTCTGAAGGCTCTGGTCTCTCCTTTTGGGGGATCAGCGGGTGGGCGTCCCGACTTTGGTCAAGGAGGCTTGAAGGATTCGTCAAAATTAGCCAGCGTTTTAGAAGAACACTACATTAATGAAGTGTTTAAGAAGTTCAATCCAAAGATGAACAGTTGAGCAGGTGAACAGTAGACCGCATTTGAGCAGGCGAGCATTTGTCTGATGAAACGATCTACTGATCAACTGTTCGCCTGCTCAAATACTCTGCTTCCCGCAAGGCGGGAAGCGAGCATAACGGCTCTGCGAGCCGACATCTTCACCCATCGAGGAGGAACCCATGCAGGACGTCATTAAGAAAGCTTTTCTCGCCGGAGTAGGCGCGCTGAGCCTGACCAAGGAACGGGCCCAGCGGGTAGTCAAGGAACTGGTGGAACAGGGGCAGATCCGCGAACAGGAAGGCAAAAAGGTGCTGGCCGATATGCTGCAAAAAGTTGAGGCGGCGCGGAAGGACGTGCAAAAGACCGTCGGCACGCAGGTTTCGGCCACCTATCAGAAAATGAACTTGGCCACGCAGGCGCAGCTCAACAAGATGGAGCGGCGGATCAAGGAGTTGGAGCGCCAGCTCAACAAGCAGGCGGCGCCCAAGAAGAAAGCCAAACGCTAATCCATGATGCCCCTGGCCGGCCTCGGCAGCGCGATCCAGGATCTGAACCGTCTGGGTGAAATCCTCACCATCCTGACGAAATACGGTTTCGGTTTCCTGGTGTCGCAACTGCACTTGGGCGCCTACCTGCCGGCCAAGGCCAGGGTCTCCCGCCCGGTCAAGCCCAAGGTCGCCGTCCCGACGAGGCTGCGGCAAATGCTGGAGGAACTGGGCCCGACCTTCATCAAGCTGGGCCAGGTGCTGTCCATGCGGCCGGATTTGCTGCCGCCGGCGTATGTGCAGGAATTGTCCAAGCTGCAGGACAGGGTGGCGCCGTTCACGCAGCCCACTCCGCGGGAAATCATCCGCGCGGAATTGGGCGCGCCGGTGCAGCAGCTTTTCAAGTCTTTTCAGGTTTCGCCGCTGGCTGCGGCTTCGATCGCCCAGGTGCACCGGGCCGTGACCCGGGACGGACACCAGGTCGTGGTCAAGCTGCAGCGGCCGGACCTGCGGCGCCGCGTGGAGTCGGATCTGCAAATCGTGCGGGTCATCGCCCGCGCGTGGGAAAACATCCAACCCGAAGCGCTGCCCCGCCGCCCCGTGGAGTTCGTGGACGAGTTCGAACAGTTGATCCAGGCGGAGCTGGATTTCCTGCGCGAAGGCCGCAACCTGGAACGCCTGGCCAGGAATTTTAAGGAACGTCCGGGTTACCAGTTCGCCAAGGTTTATTGGAACCTTTCCACGCCCCGCTGCCTGACCCTCGAGTACATTCCCGGCCGCAAACTCAACCAGGCCCTGCCCAAGCTGTCCGCCGAACGGCGGCAGCGGCTGGCCCAGCACTTGATCGACGCTTACATTTACATGGCCCTGGAAGACCGGTTTTTCCACGCCGACCCGCACGCGGGCAATTTCCTGCTCACGCCGGCCGGCAAACTGGCCTTCATCGACGCCGGCCAGGTCGGGCGCCTGGACGGGGAAACCGTGGCCGCGTTCACGGACATGCTGCTGGCCCTGGCCAACCAGGACACCGAGGCCCTGGTGGACGCCTACCTGCGACTGGGAACGGCGGACGAGAACCTGGACCGCCGGGCCCTGACACGCGATGCGACCGTATTTTTGGAGCAATATTACGACCTGCCGGTCGCCCGCATTTCCGTGGGCAACTCCCTCCAGGAACTTGTGGGGCTCTCGCTCAAGCATCGCATCCAACTGCCGCCGGATTTCGTGGTGCTGGTCAAAACCTTTTTGGGCGCCGAAGGCATGGCGCGCAAACTCAATCCCAAACTCAACCTGGTCGAAGCCGCGCAGCCAATGGCCACCGCCATCCTGCGCCGGCGTTTCGAGCCCCGCCAGCTGGCCGAACGCGCAGTCAGGCAAATGCAGGACCTGCGCCGTTTCCTCACCAGCCTGCCGGGCAGGCTGCAGGACCTGCTGGACAAGCTGCAGCGGGGGCATTTCAAAATGGAGTTCGAGCACAAAGGCCTGGAGGAGCTTCGCTACGATTTGGACCGGACCGGCAACCGCCTGTCCGTGGCCCTGGTGGTGGCTTCGCTGATCCTGGGTTCGGCCTGGATCCTGGCTTCACAGATCGGTCCGCAATGGGGAGGGCTTTCCCTGCTGGGCCTGGCCGGGTTTGTGCTGGCCGGGGTCTTCGGCCTGCTGTTGATCCTGGCCATTCTGCGCTCAGGCCGGATGTGATGGGTTTGCCGGGGCGCGTACTGGGCGTGGATTACGGGTCGCGACGCATCGGGCTGGCGTTGTCCGATCCCCTCGGGCTGACCGCCCAGCCGTTGGTCGTGCTCGCCAATCGTGAAAAAACCCTGATGTCCGAAATCGCCGCCTTGGTGCGGGACAGACAAGTGGTCCGCATCGTGGTGGGGCTGCCCCGGCGCCTGAGCGGGGAAGAAGGGCCGGCTGCGGAAGAGGTGCGGGCATTCGGCGAACAACTGGCACTGGCCGCGGGTGTTACGGTGGAGTACGCGGACGAACGCCTGACCACCGCTGCAGCCCAACGCGTTCTGTCCGAGACCAACATGTCCGGCGCCAAGAAACGGGCGGTAGCGGACAAACTGGCTGCCACCCTGATTCTGCAAACCTGGTTGGACAGGCAAAAAAAAAGCAGGTGATACGGCGCTGCCTCGGCCGTACCGCCTGCTTTAATATCCTGGTTGAAAAATTTATCTATTTAAAAATATCCCCGGTCGGCAGCATGTCGTCCACTGGCGGCGCATTGTGCTGCTTGCGATATTCTTTGCGCTTGCAATCGTTCATTTTAGGACCCCGGCAATACTGCAGGATGAATCCCTGGCAGGCGAGTTCCCGGGTATTTTGATACTTTCTAAAGAATCCGCATTTGGAAAGCAACTCGCATTCCTGTTCCACAAGAGCCACTCCCTTCACGTTAGGTAGAATTCCTACTAAGGATTATATCATAGTTATTAACGTCAAGTGTGCGGAAACCCTGAAAACTATAAAACAACGGTTATTTAAGGGGAATCCGAGCCGAAAAACCGGCGGAATCGACGGGGAAACAGGGACCAGCTGGCCAGCCAGGCGTACCACAGGCACAGGAGGCCGTAGCGCAGGCTGCGGCTGAAATTGATGGAGGAGGCGTCGGGGAAATAACGGGTGGGGCAGGAAAGTTCACCCAGGCGCCAGCCTTGTTGGATCACCGCGATCAGGAACTGGTTGTCGAAGATGAAGTCGTTGGAGAAACGGTCAAAGGGGATTTTCTCCAGCACCTCGCGCCGGTAAGCCCGGTAACCGGTGTGGTATTCGGAAAGTTTGGCGCCCAGCAGCCAGTTTTCCAGGAGCGTGAGCAGGCGGTTACTCAGGTATTTATAAAAAGGCATGCCGCCCTGCAGCGCGCCGCCGGTGAGAATGCGCGAGCCCAGGACCACGTCGTAGACGCCATCCGCGATCATGGCGCACATGGCCCGCAGCAGCTTGGGCGTGTATTGATAATCAGGATGGAGCATGACGATGATGTCGGCCCGCTTGTCCAAGGCCAGGCGGTAGCAGGTTTTTTGGTTGCCGCCGTAGCCCAGGTTGGAAGCGTGCTCGTGGGTTTCGATGCCCAACTGGCGGGCTTTAGACGTGGTTTCGTCCCGGCTGTGGTCGTCGACCAGCAGAATGTCGTCCACGATCTCGCGCGGGATTTCCGCGTAGGTTTGGTCCAGGGTTTTCGCGGCGTTGTAGGCGGGCAACACCACTGTGATGCGCAGGCCGTTCAGCATGCAGACAGGCTCCTGAAACGAGGGCGGCCTAGAGGTTGCGTTCCGCGAGGTCGCCGATAAAGGGCAGCTTGAACGCAATGCCCTGCGAGGCCTTGATCATCAGAAACAGCCAGACAGCAAAGGCGGCCATGAGCAGGATGAAGTTCAGGATAAAGCCCAGGATGGGAATTTGGTGCAACACGGCCACGATCAGGAACAATCCGCCGAAAAAGATGGTGGATTGCAGCCCGTGAAAGCGCACGAAGGGGTTGTCTTTTTCCACGATATAGAAGAGGATGCCGCTGACAAATCCCAGCAGATAGGCCAAGGCGGCCGCGACCGTGGGGTCTAATCCTGATTTGGTCGTGCCGAGATCGCTGGGACCTCCATGATGGGCGTGCATGGACATTGGGGCGTTCCTCCTGAGAGTCGAACGGCTGAAATTGGCCCATTATAGGCTTGGCGGCGCGGGTTTGTAAACAGGAAAGCGGTTGCGGCAGGCCAACAAGGCTTGCTATACTTGAACCAATCTGCATTGGAAAGAGGTCCGCCCATGCGCCCTGCAAAGCCCTTTTGGATCCTGGCAGTTTCCCTGCTTCCGGCTGTGGCCTTGGCCGCCGGCCGGCCGGACAAAACCAAGCTTCCCAGCCTGCCCCACCCCTGTCAGCAAACGCAGGATTACGTAGCCGGCGAGGTGGTGGTCAAGTACCGGAGCGAATTTTCGGCCTCGGACAAGGCGCGTTTTAACGCCCAGGTCCAAGCCAGCGCCGTGGACAAGGCCTCGGCCCAAGCCGCCTTTCACCGCCATTTCCGCACTCAGGTGAAGAAGCGGACCCGGCTGAAGGATTGGGAGCTGCTGGAGCTTCCGGCGGGCCAGCCCGTGGCCGAGGCCGTGGCGGCCATGAGCGACAATGCGCTGATCGAGGTCGCGGAGCCGAACGGCCGGGTCTATGCCGCGGCCCTGTCGACCACCTACACCCCCTTGGGCAGCTCCTTTAACGATACGTACTACCAGACCGGTTTCGCGCAGTGGTGGATCAACCGCACGCGCGGGGACGCGGCTAAGGCGGCGAATTACTACTTCAACGTCCAGCAGGTGGTCGTGGCCTTGCTGGACACGGGCGTGGACGCGAATCACGCGGAGTTCAACGGCCGTCTGCTGACCGGATACAACTTCGTCGCCAACAACACCAATACGGATGACGACAACATTTGGTTCGGCACCCGCCAGATTTTCGGCCACGGCACGCACGCGGCCGGCACCATCGCGGCCATAGCGAACAACAGCAGCGGCGTGGCGGGCACGGCCTACGACGACCGGGTCAAGATCCTGCCCGTGAAAGTGCTAGACCTGAACGCCAGCGGCACGTTCGTCGACATCGGCGACGGCATCACCTGGGCCGCGGACAACGGCGCCGACGTCATCAGCATGAGCTTTACCACCAGCACGGACTCGGCGTTCATCCAGACCGCGGTCAATTACGCGAACGGGCTGGGCAAGGTCATGGTGGCGGCGGCCGGAAACGAGAACGTCAACCTCGCCTCCGCTCCGCGGTATCCGGCCTGCTACGCCAGCGTCATGAGCGTGGGCGCCACGGACGCCGAGGATTACGTGACGTATTATTCGAACTACTGCAACCCGTACAACGCCGACCGGCTTGATTGCGTGGCGCCGGGCGGAGCTTTGGAGGAATATTCCCCCGGGTGGTACGAAGATAACGGCGTTACTTCCACCGCCAACACCGGGTTCTGGTCCGCCGTGGACGGCACTTCCTTCTCATGCCCGCAGGTGTCGGCGCTGGCGGCCATGATCAAACTGGCCTGGCCTTCCATGACCGCCGCCCAGATCAGGACCCGCATTCTGACCAATTGCGACAGCGTGGATTCGGGCAATCCCACGGCCATCGGCAGCGGCCGGATCAACCTGTTGCGGGCCCTGAGCATTTTCCCGACGCCGACGATCACGCCCACGCGCACCGCCACGCCCACGATCACGCCCACCCCGACGATCACGCCCACGCGCACCCGCACGCCGACCCGCACCCGCACGCCCACGATTACCCCCACGCTCACGATCACGCCCACCTCCACGGTGACGCCCACGCGGACCTTGACCTTCACCATCACGCCGACTTCCACGACCACCCCGATCGTTTTGCAGGCGGAAGAAAGCGTGGTCTATCCCCAGCCGGCCAGGGAAGTGGCGCGCTTCATGTACAGGTTCAGCGGGCCGGGCAGCGTCCGGATCGTGGTTTTTAATGCGGTGGGAGAGACCGTGGCCAGCGTGGAAGCGCAACCCCAAGCCCAGCGAGGCAACGCGGTGACAGACCTGGACATCCGCTCGCTTGCACCCGGCGTGTATTACGTGATGTTGAAGGTGGAGGATGCGGCCGGGAAGCGGCTGCTCAAGAACAAATTCGTGGTGGTGCGTTAATTACGGGGGAAGCATGCCGTTGCGAGGGTGGTTGGGCGCGGGATTGATCATGCTCTCTTGGCCGCTGGCCCTGGCCGCGGAGGCCGTGACCTTTGGCGAGCAGGGGACGGGCAATGACGCCATCTACGACAACCTGAATTTCCTGACCGCCACTCAATTCACCTGCCCGGCCTCGGGTGCGGTCAACCGCATCGTCTTTTATGTTCCCATCACCGCCGGCGCCAGCGGCCGCGTGGCTCTGTACGGCAACGGCGGAACCAATCTCCCCGGCGCGCTGCTGGCTGAAAGCGGGTCACAAGCCCTGGTTACGGGCTGGAACACTTTCGTGATCCCCGATACAGCGGTGACTTTGGGGGAAACCTACTGGCTGGCCAACCAGCTTTCCAATGCCGCCGCCACGGTCGGCATCTACAACAATGACCCCAGCATCTGGAAAAGCCGGGAACGGTGGCCGTATACTTACGCTGGTTTTCCGGATCCTTTCGGCTCCCCCACCGGAGCCCAAGCGTGGCGTTTTTGCATTTATGCCGACGAGGTGACGGCCACCTTTACGCCCACGCCTGCGGTAGGGACGGCTACGTTCACGCCCACGCCCAGCGTCACCGCCAGCGCCACCGCTACATTTACCCCTACACTAACCGTCAGCCGGACCGCAACGCCTTCCGGCACTCCCACCGCGACCTCCACTCCCACGAGCACCCGCACCGCGACCTTTAGCCCGACCAGGACGATCACAGTGACCGGCACGATTTCTCCGGTCTACACGCCGACTTCGACGCCGACCATCACGCCGACGGTTTCGATTTCCCCGACCGGAACGCCGCTGCCTGCTGTCAGTCCGACCGGAACGCCCATCCCGGCGGCCTCGCCCAGCCCCTCAATGACCTCGACCAGGGCGGGGTTCGAAAACCCCGGCGGATTGCGGATTTATCCGCAGCCGGGCCGGGATCGCGTGCATCTGGCTTGCGGTTTTACCGGTCCGGGTGTTATTCTTTTGGAAGTATACAATGCGGCCGGAGAACGGGTGCTGGGTCTGCGGAACGCGTTTGCCAGCCAGGTAGGCGAAGCGGTGCTGGAGTTGCAAACCCGGGATTTGGCTCCGGGCATTTATTATGTCCGCCTGCAGATCGAGGATCAGCAGGGCCGGCGCCTAGTAAAGGGGAAAATGGCCATCACGCTTAAATGAACTTCCCCGTGGTTGATCGCGGGGAAGCCATTATCATACCCTGGCTTTCGTTTAACAAACGAAAGGGCATGAAAAGGCAGGAAAGGTCTTATGACGATTGGAATGAAACGCGGACTCGGGGCAGCGGCCATGGTCTGGCTGCTGGCGGCTTCGCCGGCCGGCGCCGTGACTTTCGGTGAAACCGGAACCGGCAACAGCAATATCATCAATGCCAACAACGGCGTCTTTGGGTCCTATTTTCAATGCCCGTCCGATGGTTCGGTCAACCAGATCAACATCTACATCACCACTCCCAACGGCGCCCAAGGCCGGGTGGCGATTTATGACAATAATTTTGGCGTGCCGGGCAATCTGCTCGCGGAAAGCGGCGTCCAAAGCCTGGCCGAGGGTTGGAATGCTTATCCCCTCTCGACGGTATCGGTGAGTTCCGGAGTGATTTATTGGTTTTGCTTCCAGGTCACCTCCTCGGGAACGTATATCGCCATGTATAACAATGACGGGTCGTCCACCAAACTGCGCGGGCGTCAGCCCTTCACGTGGGGCGCGTTTCCAGATCCGTTCGGTTCGCCTGATTACACGGACAATTGGCGGGTTTGCATTTACGCCACGGAAATACCGCCCACGCCGACTTTTACCGTGACCGCCTCGCCCACGGCCACCCGCACCACCACCGGCACGCCGACCATCACCGCCTCGCCCACGCAGAGCCCGACCTTCACGGGCACACCCACGGCTACCCATTCCGCCACCGCAACCGCGACGCCTTCCATTACGCCGACTGCGACAGCCAGTCCAACTTTCACGCCCACGCCGACCCTGACCGCGAGCGCCACGCACACGCCCACGGCCACTCAGACCGAAACCTTCACCCATTCGCCCACGTTTACGGCCACGCCCACCATTACCCTGACTTCCACCATCTCGCCGACTTGCACGAATTCGCCGGTCTATACGCCGACGCCGACGCCCACCATCACCCCCACTTCGACGATCACGCCCACGTCCACTATTACGCCGACCCGCACGGCCTCGCCTACGGCTTCGGCCACGCCGACCATAACGCCCACGCCGACCATTACGCCGACCTTTACGATTTCTCCCACCAGCACCATCAGCCCCACGTCCACGATCACGCCGACCATGACGATATCGCCCACACCGCTGCGCAATGCGCCGGATTTGGAGAATGTGGTTGTCTATCCCAATCCCTGGAACGGCGAACTGCCCTGGGTGAGGCCCAGGATCATCTTCCTCAACCTGAGCCTCAACGCCACCATCCGCATTTATTCGCTCGATGGCCGCCGCGTCACCACGCTGGCGCCCGGCCTGGTAGCCGACGGCGGACAAACCCGGAACCCTGGTGACAACGGCCGCGCGCAATGGGCGTTGACCAATGAACAGGGCCGTTCCGTGGCTTCCGGAGTCTATCTATATATTATTACCGATCCTGAAGGCCGTTCCCGCCGGGGCAAACTGGCCATCATGCGGTAGAGCCAAGATTGAACCTGTCCTGCGACTATGATATAAACGCTCTATCACCTCTTCTCCCCTCCCCAGGACATGGCGGGAGGGTATGAAGGGGAGGGGGCTCCTTTAAAACAAGGAAAGCATTAGAAGATAATTACCTACAGATTTCCTCAAGCATTAAAAAGAATTGCTGGACCCCTCACCCTCGCCCTCTCCCGCGGCTGTCGCCGGGGAGAGGGGATATTTTGTTAATTCTTATCGAAGGAAAGAATCCTTATGTTCCTTTCTCTGCGCCGCCCGTGGTGGTGGCTGATCGCGTTGTGCGGCGCAGCCGTACTCTGGTTGCTGGCGTGGCTGGCTTTAAGCGGAACGCCCGGGACGTCCGCGCGCCTGGTGGAGATCGCGCCTGGAACGCGGACGCAGGCCATGGCCCGGCAATTGCACGAGGCCAACGTGATCCGCCAGCCGTGGGCTTTCAGGGCCTATGTGCTGCTCACCGGTTCGGCCCGCCGGCTCAAGGCCGGGGAATATGAGTTCCCGCCGCGCCAGCCCTTGCCTCAGGTCGTGCACCGCCTGGTGGCCGGCGATGTGGTGCAGCGGCCGCTGGCCGTGCCCGAAGGCTTTACCGCAGCTCAAATTGCTGAACGCCTGGAACAGGCCGGGCTGGCCGGCCGCGAGGCGTTTATGGAAGTGGTCCGGGACCCTGAAGTGGCCAAGGAATGGGGCGTTCCGGCCGCCGGCCTGGAGGGCTTCCTGTTTCCAGACACCTATCGCTTGACCAAGGGCCTGAGCCCCAAGGAGATTGCGCGGCGCATGGTCGAACGGTTTCACGCCCAGGTGGGACAGGACCTGTTCGCGGCCGGCGAGGCCCAGGGCTTGAAACCGCTTGAGCTCATCACCCTGGCCTCCATTCTCGAACGGGAAGTGGCGCACCGCGATGAACTTGAAATCGTGGCTTCCATTTTTTACAACCGCCTGCACGGCCACAAGCGCCTGGAATCCTGCGCCACCGTGCTCTACAGCCAGGGGCGCCTTTCCGGCAGCTTGAGCCTGGAGGATCTGCAGACGGTTTCGCCTTACAACACCTACCGCCATTTCGGCCTGCCGCCGGGGCCCATCGGCAATCCGGGGCTGGCCGCGATCCGCGCCGCCGCCCATCCGGCCCAAACCCAATACCTGTTTTTCGTGCTGGGCCCGGACGGACGGCACATTTTTTCCGAAGATTTCGACGCGCACAAGCGCGCTAAATGGCGGCAAAAACGCCTCCATCCCGTTGCGCCGAAATGAAGCCGCTGGAGCGCTGGGCCGCGGCTTTGCTGCTGGTGGCGGGCCTGGGCTGGGTGGCCGGGCTGACGCTGCAGCGCCTCGACCGGGAGACGAGGCCGCGGCGGGTGGAAATCGCGTTTTCCGAGCAGCGCTTGCTGGCTGAAACCGCCAAGGATCCGGAGGCGCCGCAGGCCCTGCGGGCCGCGGGCGTCACGACCCTGGTGCGGGAGCCGTACACCCTTCAGGACATGCTCCGCTTCGGACTGGCCGAAGCCTGGCATCCGGCGCCCGAGCGGATCGAAATCAGGCTCGCGGACACGCTGTTAACCAGCAATGCGGTGGTGTATCTGACCGGCCAGTTCGGGTTGGATGCCCTGCAGGTCCGCATCCGCGACCAGCAATTCATCTGCGACGTCACCCTGCCCGCGCCGCTTCCGAAAATCATGCCCGACCGCTTCATCCTCGAAATTCCGGCCGGCCCCATGCCCGAGGGGTTTCGCCGTGCCCTGGCCCTGCCGGCCGGGGATTGGGGCGTTACGGACGACCTCAACCAATTCACCGGCGCGCTGTCTTCGCTACAGCCCGAGGTGGTCATTCCCATCTGGAAGGGCGGCCTCAATGCCGCCGCGTTTTTCAGGTCTTATTTCCGCACCCCTTGGTTGCGCCGGCCGGCGGCTGCGATTCCCGAGTTTTCCCTGGTCAGAAGCGCATTGCCCGTGCTGCAGCGCCAGTCGGGAAGAACCCTGATCCGGGCGCACGTGCTGGAAGGCCGCGAGGCCTCGCGGCATACGCTTTCGCAGCTCCGGCGCCGGCTGGTGCGCGCGGTCCGCGAGCGGCAGGTGGGGTTCCTATACCTGAACCCTCCGGCGGCGTGGCCGTTCAGCCGCAGCCTGGAACTGCTGCAGGACGTAACGCGGGATCTCGACCGCTTCGGCATCGCCCGCGGGCCGTCAGCCGGCCAGGCGGCCGGGCGCCTCGGCCACGTGGCGGCCGGAGTGCTGTACCTGGGCGTGGGGGCGATCATTTTCCTTTTCGCCTGGCAGGCGGCGCTCTGGGCCGCCGCGGTCACGGGCCGCGACCCGGGCACCATCGAGCGCGTGCTGACCATCCGTTTACGGCCGCTCTACTTCCGCTGGCTGGCGCTCTTCGGGGTGTTGGCGCTTTTCATTCTGCACGGGGAGGGGTCGGCGGCTTGGGGCGCGAAGATCGCCGCCTGGCTGCTGGCGGTCCTGGTTCCGCTGCTGACGCTCGACGCCTTGAAGCTGGAAACGCCCCGGCCTGCCGCCTCGTGGCAACGCGCCGTCGGCTTGGCTTTGCAGGAATTTGCGCTCCTGGTTTTTTGGAACGCGCTCGCCGGCCTGGCCATCGCCGCCTTGCTGTACCAGCGGGATTTTATCCTGGGCGTGGACGGTTTTTGGGGCGTGAAGGCCGCCTACGGGCTGCCCCTGGCACTGGCAGGTGTCTATCTTTTTCCGGACGTGACGGATCCGGCCTGGTGGCGGCGGCAATGGAAGCCCAAACGGCTGCCAGCTTTGGTGCTGGGCGCGGCGCTGCTGGCCGCGCTGGGATGGCTGCTGTGGCTGCGGACCGGCAACACCACCTGGGCTCCGGCTTCTTCCCTGGAGCTCGCGTTTCGCGACCACCTGGAAACCTGGCTGGGCGTCAGGCCGCGGCTGAAAGAATTTCTTTTCGGGCATCCTTTGCTGCTCCTGGGATTGTTCGGCCGGCACTGGCGGCCGGCCGGCGAACGGCTGTGGCCGCGCTGGTGCCTCTGGCTCGGCCTGCTGGGGCAAATTTCCCTGATCAATAGTTTCATGCACGTGCACACGCCCCTGGCCATCACCGCCCTGCGCACGCTGCACGGCCTGTGGCTGGGAGCATTGGTGTTTGGGCTGCTGCTGGCGGGAGTATTGGGATGGCACGCCTGGCTTCTCAAAACGAAAGGACGAGAGGCGAGAGGCGAGAGGGGAAGTCCTTGATCCCCTGCGCAGGCCCCGGGTCCTTCGGTTCCTAAAGGGACTTCTTTCAGTCGCCGGGGGGCTCCATGGTTGCTGATTGCAGAACCAGCATGAATAGTATTCCCCCTCGCCCCGCTTGCGGGGAGAGGGTAGGGTGAGGGGTGGAAACGAATAAGACGAAACACGATAGGCGAAAGACGAAAGGGGAGTTTTGTGACCATCCTGGTTTCCGGCTACTACGGCTTCGGTAATGAAGGCGACGAGCTGATCCTGGAAGGCCTGCTACATGCCCTGGCGCCGTGGCGCGGACAGATCACCGTTCTCTCGCAGGACCCCCGGGCGACCGAGGCGCGGCATGGCGTGCGCGCCGCGTCCCGCTGGCAGCCAGTCGCGCTCTGGCGGGAACTGCAGGCCTGCCGGGTTTTTATTTCCGGCGGGGGCGGCCTGGTGCAGGATGTGTCCGGTCCCTTCTCTCCGGCCTATTACCTGGGCCTCCTGGACTGGGCCCGGCGGCTGGGCAAGCGGACCATCGTGTGGGGGCAGGGCTTTATCCCTTTGCGCTGGGCAGGGAACCGCTGGCTGGCGAAACAGGTCCTGCGCCGCGCGGACCTTGTGATCCCGCGCGATCCGGAAAGTTCGGCTTGGTGCTTGGAACAGGGATTGGAGCCGGCCCGTGTACAAACCGGCGGCGATCTGGTATGGCTGCGGCCCTGGCAGAAAGACCGTTCGGGAAAAACATGGGTCATATGTCTACGTGCGGATTGGTTGAAATATAAAGTCCCCTCGTGGTTGGAGGAAATTCTGATCTTCGCCCGGGCGGCTGGTCGCAACCTCCGATTTGTGGCCCTTGGGAACCGCGGCGACGGGGAACTGCTGGAGCGCTTGCGCCGCCGGGCTGCTTTTCACGACTGCGAATTCATCGCCGCCTCCGAAGGCGCCGTGCGCTGGTTCGCGGACGCGGAACTCGTCATCAGCCAGCGCTACCACGGCCTGGTGCTCGGCGCCCAGGCCGGCGCCGTAGTGACGGGTTTCGGCCAAGACCCCAAGCTCGCGCGCCTTCTGCAGGAACTGGGGCAGATGGAGCTTGAACCCGGAAAAGCCGGAGCGACCCTGCGCCGTATCCTAAGGCAGCGGAATGGACTGCGGGCCGGGCTGAAAAAGCGCTTGAAGCCGCTGCGCGAGGCTTCCCGCCTGGGTGCGGACCGGGTGCGGAGCCAGCTGCGCGCCTGGGGCCTGCGGCCAAGCGGACATTGACCCGCAACGAACGGGGATTTATAATCAAACCATGATCCAATTCCACCACGTGTTCATGACCTACCAGAACGAATTCAAGGCCCTGCGGGACGTGAGCCTGGACATCGCGCGCGGCGAATTCGTTATGATCACCGGACCGTCGGGCGCGGGCAAAAGCACGTTGATCCGGCTTCTCAGCCGCGAGATCCTGCCCACCCGCGGGCAAATCATCGTGTTCGAGCAGAACATCGCCAAACTCAAACCGCGGCAGGTGCCGTATTACCGGCGGCGCCTGGGCGTGGTTTATCAGGACTTCCGCCTGCTGTACGACCGCACGGTCGAGGAAAACGTGGCGCTTACCCTCCACATCCTGGGCCTGGGCGGCCGCCGGCTGTCGCGGGACGTGGACCAGGCCCTGGACCGGGTGAACCTGCTCAAGAAAAAGCACCTCAAACCCTGGCACTTGTCCGGCGGGGAAAAGCAGCGCGTGGTCTTGGCCCGCGCCATTGTGCACGATCCTCCCTTGCTGCTGGCCGACGAGCCCACGGGCAACCTGGATTTCGCCACGGGCTGGGAAGTCATGCAGGTGCTCAAACAGGTCACGGAGACCGGCACCACCGTGCTCTGCACTACGCACAACCTGAATTTCATACAGCGCCTGCGCAAACGCACGCTGTTTTTGGACCACGGCCTGATTCGCGGCGAAAGGAACCGGCCGCATGGCGATTAGCTACATTGTCCGCGAGGCGGTGCGAAGCCTCGGGCGCTCGAAGCGCCTGAACCTGGTCTCCCTGGGAGCCATGAGCATGTCTCTCATGGCCCTGGGGCTGGTTTTGGTGCTCAATCTGGGCATTTTTCAACTGACCCGCTTTTTCCAGGACAAGATCGAGGTCGTGCTGTTCCTGCGCGACGACGCCGACGCCAAGCGCGTGGAGGCGCTGATCACCAAAATCAAGGATTATCCCCAGGTGGCGAGCGCGGTTTACCAGACGCGCGAGGAGGCGTTGGAAAGCTTCAACGGCGATCCGACGCTCTCCGAACTCCTGGCCGTGCTGGGCGAGAACCCGCTGCCCGCTTCGATCCGCATCGATTTGTGGGACAAAACCCCGGAAAACGTCTCCCGGTTCGCTTCCTGGCTCAAGCAGTTTCCGGACGCGGCCGAGATCAGTTACGGCGGAGGCGACGCCGAGCGCTTTTTACGCGCCCTGCTCTTCGTGCGTCTGGCGGTACTGGTGCTGACCGCCGCCTTGGTCCTGGCTGCGGTGATCGTGATCGGCAATATCATCAGTCTGATGGTCTTTGCCCGCCGCGAGGAGATCAGCCTCATGCGCTTGATCGGAGCCACCGACGCCTTCATCCGGGGGCCTTTTCTGATTTGGGGAGGGATTCAGGGCATTTTGGGGGGGCTGGTGGCCGGCTGCCTGCTGTGGGGCCTCTGGTCCTTGCTGGTGTTCTTCGCCCGCGGCGAATTGGGGCTCGACCTGGATGCGCTGCTGCCTCCGGATACGGGCAGGCAGGCGCTCGCCGGTTGGGCCGCGCTCATGGCAGCCGGAGCTTTCCTGGGTTTGGTGGGAAGCCTGGTCTCCGTGGGCCGGGAGTTGGTGGAGTGACTTCCCGGCTGATCGGGGTGGCCGCGCTTTTGCTGGGTGTGTTCACTCCGCTTTCCGCCGCGGCTGCGACGCCGCAGGAACTTCAGGAGCAACTCAACCGGGCGCGGCAGGATCTGAAGCAGGAGCGCCGGGGTCTAAAGGAAATGCGTGAACAGATCCGGCAGACCGAGCAAACCGTTCGCCAGAAACGCCGGCGCGAACGCTCCATCCTTTCCGAAATCCAGCAGGTTGGCCAGAAAATCGAGGAAGCCGAGGCCCAGCACGAAGAGCAGGTAGGCAATCTTCGCCTGGTGCGCACGGCCATCGCCAACTTGCAGTTCAAGTTGAAGCAAAATCAGGCTGCAGTGGATCAATTGCGCGCCCTGCTAGCCGTGCGCCTGCGGCTGCTTTACCGGGAGCAGCAGGCGGGGTTCTGGCGGACCTTGCTGACTTCGCCTTCGCTGAGCCAGGGCCTCGCGCGGGTGAAATTTTTCCACGTGCTGGCGGCGCAAAACGGGGATCTGATCCGGCAAATGCTGCTGCGCAGGACCCAGATGCTGTCCCAGCAGGCCGAACTCGGGCAGCGCGAAGACCAGGCGTCGGATCTGGAAGAGGCCGCCCGCCGGACCGTGGACAAGATCAAGGCCCACAAGCTCAGCCGCGAAAAAATCCTGGGGCGGGTCCGGCAGGAACGCACCGAACAGGAAGAGGCCCTGCGCGAACTCAATGAGGCCTCGCAGCGCCTGACCGCCTTGATCGCGGAGCTGGAGCGGCGCGCGCGGCGCATTTCCAAACGCCTGGCCCAGTCCGGCCGGCAATTCGCCCAGCAGCGCCGGGCCCTCCCCTGGCCGACCCGGGGCAGGGTCGTCACGCGCTTTGGCCGGGCCAAGCATCCCCGCTTTAATACCTATATATTACACAAAGGAATTGACATCGCCGGAGCGATGGGTCAAAATGTTTTTTCCGTCGCCCAGGGCGAAGTGCTGTTCGCCGAATGGTTCGAGGGCTACGGCCGCATGGTAATACTGGACCATGGCGCCGGGTTCAACAGCGTGTATGCCCACCTGCAGAAAATCCTGGTTTCCGAAGGCCAAACGGTGCAATCCGGCCAGGTGATCGGTGAATTGGGCGACTCCGGCACCTGGAAAGGGCCGGTTTTATACTTTGAAATCCGCCGGCGGGGCGAAGCGCTCGACCCGCTGGAGTGGCTGGAACGCTGAGCCGCCGAGGAGGTCATTGTCGCATGTTCAATCTCAAGAAAGCCATCTGGACCACCACTCTGGTTTTGTTCATCACCCTGATGGGGTTTTTCGGGGGCTGGCTCTCCGGCGCCTCGCGTTCCGCCGGGGAGGATGTCAATCTCACCGAAGACAGTTATGAAAGCCTCCGGCCGCTGATCCAATCCATGGCCTTGATCAAGAACAATTACGTGGACGTGGAGAAAATCAACCAGAAAGACCTCGTCTACGGCGCGATCAAGGGCATGGTGAACGAACTGGATCCCTACAGCCAGTTCATGGACCCCCAGAGCTACCAGGACATGCGGGAGGACACCCGGGGCAGTTTCGGCGGCCTGGGGATTGAAATCGCCATCCGCAACAGCCAGCTGACGATCATCTCGCCGATCGACGGCACGCCCGCCGAGCGCGCCGGCATCCAGCCCGGCGACGAGATCATGAAGATCGACGGTGAAAGCACCGAGGGCATCACCATTCTGGACGCGGTGCATAAAATGCGCGGACCCAAGGGCACCAAATGCGTGATCACCATCCGCCGCCGGGGAACCGTGGACTGGTTCGACGTGCCCCTGATCCGGGACATCATCAAAATCCAGTCCATCCGTTACGACATGCTGTCCGACCAAATCGGCTACATCCGCATCACCGAATTCATGGAACGCACGGGCGAGGATTTCAACCAGGCCTTGCGGGCCCTGGAATCCCAGAACATGAAGGGCCTGATCGTGGATTTGCGCAACAATCCCGGCGGGCTCCTGAACATGGCCGCTGAAATCGCCGAGTACTTCGTGCCCCAGGGCAAGCTGATCGTCTATACCGAAGGCCGGCACAAGTCGCAAAACATACGGTTCTTTTCCTCGGCCCTGAGGCCCATGAAAGCCGTGCCTTTGACCCTGCTGGTCAACGCCGGATCGGCCTCGGCTTCCGAAATCGTCGCGGGCGCGGTCCAGGATTGGAACCTGGGCGTGATCGTGGGCCAAAAGACCTTCGGCAAAGGCTCGGTTCAGACCATCATCCCCCTGGGCGACGGCTCGGCCCTGCGCATCACCACTGCGAGGTATCTGACTCCCAAAGGCCAGCTGATTCACGGCAACGGCATCACGCCGGATTTGACCGTGGATCCCTTCGAACCCAACGAGTTCATGCTGAAAATGCGCAGTAGCGGGTATTTCAAGGAATTCGCCCTCTATTATCTGAAACGCCATCCTAAAGGGGAAGAGGCGCAGGAGAATCACGAAGCCGTCAAGGTTTCCGAAAAATCCTGGAGCAAGCTCAAACCGAAAACCAACGACGAGCTGCTGGCCGACGCCCTCCAGCAGTGGCTCAAGGAACAGAACGTCGAAATCAACACCGTCCAGTGGAACGAAGACCTGCGGTTTATCCTGGGGGAAGTGCGCCAGGAGATCGCCGAGAAGCTGGAAGGCGTTAAAGCGGCGCGCCGGCTGAAACTCGAAATCGACCCCCAGGTGCAGCGCGCTAAGGACGCCATCAAGATTTTGCAAATGTCGCATTAATGTCCACCGGCCTCCGGCGCCAAATGGCGCCGGAGGCCGGCTCCTCCCCGTCAATCTCCGACTGTACCCTCCGAGAGGAACCCGAGATGTTGGTTTTAGGCATTGAAACTTCCTGCGATGAGACCGCAGCCGCCCTGGTGGCCGCTGAACGGGGCGAGCTTAAGGTGCGTTCTTCGGTCGTGGCCTCGCAGCTCGCGGTCCATGCGCCGTTCGGCGGCGTGGTGCCGGAACTCGCCTCGCGCCAGCACTTGCATCACCTGCCCGGCGTCGCAGCCGAAGCCTTGCGGCAGGCAAATGCCTCCTGGCAGGACGTGGATGCGGTGGCGGCGACGCACGGACCAGGCCTCATGGGTGCGTTGCTGGTGGGTCTGGCCTGGGCCAAAGCCGCTGCCTTTGGGCGCGGGCTGCCTTTCATCGGCGTCAACCATCTGGAGGGACATTTGCTGGCCGCGGAGCTCAACCGCTCCCCCTTGCCCGACCCCTGCCTGGGACTCGTCGCCTCAGGCGGACACACCAGCTTGTTTCTGATCGACCGGCGGCAGGTGCCGGCCTACCGGCTTCTGGCCCGCACGCGGGATGACGCGGTCGGCGAAGCCTTCGACAAAGTCGCCAAGCTCCTGGGACTGGCGTATCCGGGAGGGCCGTCGATCGAGCGCGCGGCGCGCGAAAGCGCCCCGGCGGCGCTGCCGCTTTTCACCCTGCCGCGCATGAAGGACGGGTCGGCGGATTTCTCGTATTCCGGCCTGAAGACCGCGGTGCGCGTGTTGCTGGCGCGCCGGCAGGAAACCGGCGAACCGGTTTCGGCCGCGGCCGTGGCCGATGCCTTCCAACGCACCGTCGTCGAAGACCTGCTGCAGAAAACCCTGGCGACAGCCGAACGCACCGGCGTGCGTGCGGTTCTGCTCACCGGCGGCGTGGCGGCCAACCGGCCGCTACGCGAAGCCTTCGCGGCCGCGGCTGCTGAACGCGGCTTGGAATTCATCTGCCCGCCGCGCGAATGGTGCACGGACAACGCGGCCATGATCGCAGCCGCCGGCAGCCGCCGTCTGGCGGCCGGCGAGCGCTCGCCCTGGGACCTGCCGGCCGTGCCGCAGCTGGATTTGAGCCCCGAGGGAGCGTAAGTATGCGGATCGGCGACGTCGAGATCCAGGGGCAGGCGATTTTGGCGCCCTTGGCCGGCATCGGCAACCTGCCGTTTCGGCTGATGTGCCGGCGTTTCGGCGCGGCCCTGGTCTGCACGGAGATGGTCAGCTGCCACGGCCTGGTGCGCCGCCAGCCGCAGACCCTGAAAATGCTCGCGACCGACCCCCGGGAGAAGCCGGTGTCGTTCCAGCTTTTCGGCGCGGACCCCGAAGTCATGGCTGAAGCCAGCCTGCGCCTGGCCGACGCGGGCGCGGATGTGGTGGATCTCAACTTCGGCTGTCCGGTGCCCAAAGTAGTGAGGCATCGCGGCGGTTCCGCGCTGTTGAAGGAACCGGAGCTGCTCGAAGCTGTCGTGGCGGCTTGCGTGAAAAAATCGCCGCGTCCGGTGACGGTCAAGATCCGCGCCGGTTGGGATGAAAACCAGGTGAACGCGACGGAAATCGCCAAGCGGGTGGAGGCGGCCGGCGCGGCCGCGCTGACCGTGCACGCCCGGACCCGAAGCCAAAAATTCGAAGGACGGGCCCGCTGGGAGATCATCGCCGACGTGGTGCGGACCGTGCGACTGCCCGTGATCGGCAACGGGGACGTGACGACCGGCGCGGAAGCGCGCCGGATGCTGGATGAAACCGGGTGTGCGGCGGTCATGGTCGGACGGGGCGCGCTCGGCCGGCCCTGGGTGTTCGCCCATATCAACCATTTTCTAGCCACGGGAGAAACCCTCCCCGAACCGGACATGGCGGCGCGCGCTCGCCTCATTTTGGAGCATTACCGCGGGCTGCAGTCTCTGAAAGGGGAGCGTACGGCCCGCCTGGAAATGCGCAAACACGGCGCCTGGTACCTGCGCGGCCAGTCCCACAGCGCGGAATACCGGCGCCGGCTCAACCAGTGCGAGGACGAGGAAGCCTTCCTCGCCTGGGTGGCTGCGCTGGCTAAAACCGGGGCGGGCCTGGAGACGCCGCCAGCTTGACAAGGGTGGGCGGATTTGCTACGGTAAGAGCCGCAATGATCCAGTCGATGGATAGTTCCCTCCCGAATAGGTTCCCCGGCCGCTGGTGGATGCTTGCGGTTTTATTTACGCCCGGTGTATGGCTGGGGTGCGCCTCGGTGGGAGGCCATTTCCGTCACGCCCAGGCCCTGGAAAGCGAGTCCCGCTGGGATGAAGCCATCGCCGCATATTATCAGGCGGCCGAGGAGGAACCCAAGCGGGCCGAAGTGTATCTGGGATTGGCCTCGGCCTTGGAACGCAAGGGCCTGACAGCGGAAGCGGCGCAGGCTTTGGAAAAAGCCTATCAGAACGCGGGGGCCGATTCAGAAGTCGCCGCGCGCCTGGCGGACGCTTATTTCCGCAGCGGAGAGGCGTACCACGCCGAAGGCAAGGTAACCGACGCCTATGAAGCCTGGCAGAAGGCGCTGAAACTCAATCCCCAGCACGCCGGCGCTTCGGCCCAACTGGCCAAGCTTTATTCCGACCGGGGGGAAGACGATAAGGCCGAAGCACAGTACCAACGCCTGACCCAGGAGCAGCCGCGCGACACCGAAGCCAGGCAGGCGCTGGGGCAGGTGTATTACAAGCAGGGAAAATACGCCGAGGCGCTCAATGAATTCCAGCAGACCCTGCGCCTGAATCCGCGCAGCGCCACTGCGTACAACAACCTGGGAAATGTGTATCTCAAAATCGGCCGCCTCGAGGACGCCATGGCCGCCTTTGAACAGGCGGTGACGATCGATCCGGCCTTAGCGGCAGCCCATCTGGGATGGGGAACCGCGTATTTCCAAGTGGGGCGTTTTCTGCAGGCGCGCCTGGAATGGGAAAAAATTCCCAAGCACGATCCAGCCGGAGACACTGCGCGCAAGAATCTGGAAACGCTGGCCAGCTTGGGATACTGACAGGAGCCTATGGACGAGACACCGATTATCGGACCTGAAACACCCGCAACTACGGACAAACCGCACCGCCCCCGGCGCCGGCGCCGGCGGGGAGGCAGAGGCCGCCGCAGGCCCCGTACCCTTGCGGCCGGCATGACGGCAGTCGACGGGCAGACCACGGAATCAACCGAACAACCGGTTTCAACGCAGGAACCCGGGTTCGTCCAGGATCCGGAATCTGTTTTGGAGCCGGAATCCGAACCCGAACCCGAACCAACGCCGGAGATTGCCGAAACGATGCCCGCCGAGGCGTCTGCGGTAGCGGCAATGGAACCGGCCGTGGCGCCGGCGATCGAACCCACTCACCGGCCTGCCGCTGCCCAGGCTTCAGAACCCCGCGCTGAGTCCGCGGGATCCATTCCCGCCTGGTTCGAAAGTTCGCGCTTGGAAGGCGATATCAAAACCTTAAAGTTTCCCGGCTTGGATTCCGGACAGGCGCGGGCGTCCCTTATACAGTTCATCCAGGAGCAGATGGAGCGCGCCGGGGTGCGGAACGTGGTTTTGGGGTTGTCCGGTGGCCTGGATTCAGCCGTGGCCGCTAACCTCCTGGTCGAAGCCCTCGGCCGGGAGCGGGTGCATATGGTTTTTTATGCGGAAGGAGAACGGTCCAACCAGGACCGGGGCCGGGCCGGGTTGGTGGCCCGTTTTCTCAAGAGCCCCCTGGACATTCACGATCTGCGTCCTGTGCTGCATGCAGGCATGCCCGACTGGGAGCGGCTTTCGTCTTCGGAACGCCAGCCGCAGGTCGCGCGCTTGCGCGCGGCTTATCTCTACCATCAAGCCCAGCACCGGAAAGCCTTGGTCGCGGGCAGTGTAAACAAAACCAAATGCTGGGTGGGCGGATTGGGCCGCCACGCCGAATTGGCTTGCGATTTCAACCTGCTGGGCGACCTCTATCAGAGCCAGGTTTTGGAACTGGCGCGCGCCCTCAATGTGCCGCGGGTAGTGACCGATCACGCCCAACAGCCCGGAAACGGCCGAACGACCGTTCGGGCCTGGAAGGAAATCGATTATTACCTTTACCAGGTATTGGACGTGAGGGTTTCCCTTTCCCATTTGCAGCGCTTGGGCGTACACGAGGAGAAACTCCGGTGGGTATACCACCGTATCCGCGAATCCGCGGGGCTCAGGCAGCCGGCGCCGATTCCGGACAACCAGCGCGCTTACGTGCCGCGCGGCGGAACGTTTTGAAAAGGAACTCGGCCAGCGCCGTGGAAGCGGGAGGAAGAACCTGATGGGCAGGAAACAGCGGATGCGCCAGCAGCAACGGGAAGAGTCCCGGAACGCCGTCCGCGGTGTCCCGGCGCGGATTTCGCGCGGGACGCATTGGGGCTGGCTGTTGGCCGTCATCCTGGGTCTGGCGGCCTTGGGCGCGACAACGGTCGTTTTCGTCCGCGCCAATCAGGCCAAGTTCATCAAGGTCACCCTAACCACCAATGTGGATGAAGCCCGGCGCAGCCTGGAGCGCAACCAGGGCAAATTCACCCAGGCGGACGGGGAACGGCTGCGCCGGATGCTGGACGAGGTCAGCCGGATGATGCGGGCGCTGGACCGCCTGGACCGCCAGAACGGCGGCCAGTTGCTCTTCTACGTCCAGGTGGTGAAGGAAATCGCCGAAGGCCAGGAACTCCAACCCGGCGAATTGGATAAAATGGAAGGCCTGCTGGCAGCAACCCTGAAGCAATTGCAACGGCGCGCCGCGTCTCCAACGCCCCGGCCATGAGCGCAGCGGAAGGCGCCCCGGGAACGCTCAGCCTCATCGCCACGCCCATCGGCAATCTTGAAGACATCACGCTGCGGGCCCTGAAAAAATTGCAGACCGCGGATGTGATCCTGGCCGAGGACACCCGCCGCACCCGCATTTTGCTCGACCACTATAACATCCAACGCCCCCTGGAAAGCTACCACAAGGACAACGAGCACCAGCGCACGCCGGCCTTGCTGCGGCAGCTGACCGCCGGACAAAACCTGGCCCTGGTGACGGACGCCGGCACGCCGGGCATTTCCGACCCGGGATACTGGCTGTTGGCCGAGGCCTTGCGGCTCTCCCTGCCGGTTGAAGTTGTTCCCGGCGCCTCGGCCTTGCTGACCGCCCTGGTGGGGTCGGGCCTGCCCATGGAGATGTTTGCCTTTTTCGGCTATCCACCGGCCAAAGCCAGCGCCCAACAGCGCTGGTTTTCAGACCTGAAGGACCGCCAGGAAACTCTGGTATTCTTCGTGTCTCCCCATCGCCTGGTCGAGACCCTTGAACAAATGCTGGCGGTTTTTGGAGACCGCCGGGCTGCTTTGTGCCGGGAAATGACTAAAAAATACGAGGAATTCCAGCGCGCCCCCCTTTCGGAGCTGGGTGCCCTGGCCAAACGGAAAACCCAAGGGGAGTACACCCTCGTTCTGGCCGGGGCCCAGGAAGCGCGCCGGACCGAAGAGGTCGGCATCGCGGAACAGCTACGGCGCCTGGAGGCTGAAGGCCTATCCCTGAATCAAGCAGCAGCCCAAATCGCCCGAAAATTAGGGTTGCCGCGGTCCGAGGTCTATGCCCTGGCGCATATTCTGGCCAAGAAGCGAAATTGAAAAGCCCCTCCCCGTGTGCTATACTTAAATAATACGAAGCCCATGCTGGGTGGACCCGAACAGGGAAACGCCGCAAAGGAGACATGCCACCATGCCACTCCTCACGTTGAAAGTCGCCGGAAAGAGCAATCCCGCCACGGTCGCAGGGGCTATCGCCAATAACATCCGGGAAGGCAAGGACATCGAGGTCGTGGCCATGGGCCCGCAAAGCGTGAACCAGGCGATCAAAGCCATCACCATTTCCCGCTCTTATCTGGCTGACGATAAAATCGAGCTGACCTTCAGGCCCGAATTCATGCATTTGGAATTGGACGGCGAACGCAAAAGCGCCATTAAAATAGTGGTCATCACCCACAAAGTCGAGGCTTAACAAACCCTTCAGTAGAACCCGGCCTTCACCGGCCGCTTTCCCAAGACCGTTCAGCTGAACCCGGGGTCTAAGAACGGATTGAAACGGCCTTTTAGCCGAGGGAGATTGTTCCATGCTGTACCGACGCATTAAAGTCTGGTTCATGAATTACTGGGTCCGGATCCTGATCATCGTCGCAGTCGTGCTGCTGATTTTTTTCACGATTGTCGGCCTGGCTTCGCTGGAATCCTTTTACCTCAATCTGACCCTGGCCACTCTTCCGCTGCAATTACTCATGACCGCCCTCAATGCCGTGGTTTTCGTTTATTTGTACATGACCGTGTTCCGCGGCGGTTTTTCCCAGATGAAAAAGCAGAAGATCAAATCCGCGTTCGTGAGTGTCAAGTTCACGGATGTCATCGGCCTGGAGCAGGCGAAGCGGGAAGCCTGGGAAGTGGTGCAGTTGATCCGTGACCGCTCCCGGCTCAAAATGATCGGCGGCAAGATCCTCCGCGGGCTGCTGCTGGTAGGTCCGCCGGGCTGCGGCAAGACCCTGCTGGCCAAGGCCATTGCCACAGAAGCCAAGGTGCCGTTCCTGTCCGTGGCCGGCTCCGAATTCGTGGAAGTCTTCGTGGGCGTGGGCGCGTCGCGCGTGCGCAAACTTTTCAAGCAAGCCCGGCAACTGGCTTACGCCGAAGGCTGCTGCATAGTGTTCATCGATGAAATCGAAGTCATTGGCCGTGGCCGGACCTTCAGCTACATGGGTGGCGGCGAAGAGACCAACAGCACCCAGAACCAGTTGCTGGTGGAAATGGACGGCCTGGAATCCCGGGGCGTCAACATCGTGGTCATCGGCGCGACCAATGCTGCTGAAAATGTGCTCGACGCCGCGCTCATGCGCCCTGGCCGCTTTGACCGCAAGATATTTATCGACAAGCCCAACCTGCAGGAACGGGAGGAGCTTTTCCGTTACTATCTGGCCAAAGTGCAACATGATCCTGATCTGGATATCGGCCGCCTGGCCCGCAAGGCCGTGGGCAAGAGCCCGGCGGACATCGAGAGCGTGGTCAAGGAATCCGCTTTGATCGCCATGCGCCGCGGGAGCGAGCAGATCGGGCTGGCTGACATGATCAAAGCCATCGAGCGCATCGAGTTGGGCGTGGAGCATCGCAAGACCATGACACCGCACGAAAGGGAGCTGGTGGCCTACCACGAAGCCGGGCACCTGGTCATTCTCTATCTTCTTCATCCGCAGGATGACGTTTTCAAGGCTTCCATCATCTCGCGCGGCGGCACGCTGGGCGTGGTGCATCATTTGCCCCGCGAGGAATACTACAACCAGGACCGGGAAGTGGCCATGGCCGAAATCAAGGCCGCGCTGGCTGGATACATGGCTGAGAAACTCCGCTTCGGCGTTACCAGCGCCGGCGTTGCGGCGGATTTTCAGAAAGCCATGGCGATCGCCCATCACATGGTGTGGAAAGTGGGAATGGGCGGAAACGGTTTTCTAGGTGATTTTTCCATGATGCCCGAAGGCCAGATTTCCGAATCCCTCAAGGAACGCCTGAACGCCGAAACCGAGCGGATTCTGCGGGAATGCAGCGACGACACCACGCGGGTGTTGAAAAAGAATTGGAAAGTCGTGGACCGCTTCGTAAAGGCGTTGCTTGAGAAAGAAGAGCTCGACTACGACGAAATCGACGCCATTTTCGCGGAGTTCGGGCTGGCTCATCCCATCCCCAAGCCCGTGCTGGCCACGCCCAGCGTGCCGGCGCTTCCGGCTGCGCCGGCACTCGAACCCAAGGCGGAAACCGTCCGCAAATCCGAACGCAAATCCGGATCCAAGTCAAAATCCTGACTGCCGTGAACGCCGCCCTGCGACTCCTCGCCAGCCTATTGCTTCTGGCCCCCCTGTGGACCGGCTGCCGTCCTTCCTATCCGGAGGGCAGCGTGGAAGACACCATCGCCAAGATCTGCCGAGCCGAGTACAAGGTCCAGGTCCAGGTCAAAGCCTCGGGCACCACCATAGGCGCATTGGTCGTGACGCCCAACTCCCTCCTCAAGGACCTCAGCTTTTCAGACCAGGCGTTGAACAAGATTGAAAACGTCATGCTGACCACCTCCCGTGTGACGCTTTCCTCCCAGTTTCCTTATGAGTTTTTCGTGGTCACGCTCCGCGACCCCACGCTAGGCGTGGAGGTCTCTTTTGTCCGGTATATCAAGGACATCCGGCGCCTGATCATGGACGATATTTCCCGCACGGATTATTTCCAGCGCCTCCTGATCGACGTCCGGGCTGAGACTCCGGCGGAAGCAGGAAACGTTCCGATGTTTGCACCCAAGGCGTGGCGACTGTCTGAGTTCCTCAGCCGCCAGATCGCCGAGCGGGTCCGCACCCAGTTGCAAGCGAGTCTGGTTGGAGAGCGCTTGTTCAAGCTCCAAGGCGTGCGCGGGGAATTCGCCGAATCCGACCTGTCCTTGCGCAACCGCACCGCCCCGGGCCGTTTCCGCCTCATCCTGGATTTCACGCCCGGGACGCCTCCGTTCGATTCCCTGGCCACTCCCTCGCTGCGCGAAGACTTGTTGCAGGTGATCCTGAGCGTGGCGCAGTTGGTGGTCCGTCGTTACGAATTCACGACGTTTGACGGCTTGGAAATCGTGGATAGCCAGGGCCGGCAGCTGACCGCCTACGACCGCTCCGTTTTCAGCAAAGACAGCATGAACACCCTCATGGAAATGATCCGTTCACTCCAGAAAAAGCAGCCATGAACGAAGCCGCAGCCTCCCTCGACGGCAAACCCATCCGTTTGACCGGCGGGCCCCGGGCCCTCGTTTTTTTGCACGGATTCACCTGCTCCCCCAAGACCGTATTGCCAGTAGCCGAGGAGCTCGCCCGGGCCGGGTTCACCCTTTCCTTGCCGCTGCTGCCGGGATCAGGCACCACGCCCGAAGATTTGGCCAGCCACAGCTCCCGGGATTGGCTCGACGCCGCGGTGGCCGCCTGGGACGAGTTGGCGCGCACGCACCCCCGTCCGGCAGTGGCCGGCCTCTCCATGGGAGGGGCCCTGGCCCTGCATGTGGCGTCTGTGCGGCCGGTAAGCGCCGTGGTGGCCCTGTCTCCAGCCTTGTATTTGCGCGACTGGCGCCAATCCTTTCTGCCGGTGCTCGCCTGGCTCGGGCTGTGGCGCGAGGCGGGTAAGACCGACGTCAAGGTAAGGCAGTTCGAGGATCCGTGCTATTCCCGCCATGCCATGAAAAGCCTGATGGATCTGCGGCAGGTCATGGCCGCAGCCCGGGAGGCCCTGCCGCGCATTACGGCACCCTTGCTGACGATCCAAGCCCAGGAAGACCATGTCATCCCGCCGGATTGCATGGATTACTGCTATCGCCACGCCGGCTCGGCGGTGAAGGAAAAGCACCGCCTGACCGATTCCTACCATGTCATTACCCTTGACCAGGAGTACCTGACCGTGGCCGGGCACATGCGCCGGTTCCTTTCAGCCCACCTCCCTCAGGCTTGAAATTTTCCTAAAAAAACGCTTGCATTTTTCCGCACGCCGGATATATTAGTGCCTCGGTTTAGCAGTCTTGTCCCAAGACTGCTAATTATTTACTTCAAGGAGGCAGGAGGATTCTATGCTCAAACTCAAACCACTGGGAGACCGGGTGCTGGTGAAACCCGAAGAGGAAAAGGAAGAAAAGCGCGGCGGCATCATCATTCCCGATACCGCCAAGGAAAAACCCATGGTCGGCCAGGTCATGGCCGTGGGTCCTGGCAAGCTGGACGACAAGGGGCAGCGGGTGCACATGAACGTCAAGGCCGGCGACCGCGTGCTGTTCGGCAAATACGCCGGCAACGAGGTCAAGCTGGACGGCGAAGAACTCATGATCATGAACGAAGACGACATTTACGGCATCCTGGAAGGCTGACTCCGGAGCCGGCATACCGAGGAGGAGAATCCATTATGGCAAAAATGCTGTTGTTCAACGAGGAAAGCCGCCGGGCTTTGCAGCGCGGCGTGGACAAACTGGCGGACGCGGTCCGGGTCACCCTGGGGCCCAAGGGCCGGAACGTGGTATTGGACAAGAAATTCGGCGCGCCGACTATCACCAACGACGGCGTAACCATCGCCAAGGAAATCGAACTCGAGGACCCTTTTGAAAACATGGGCGCCCAGTTGGTCAAGGAAGTGGCGACCAAGACCCACGACGTGGCCGGTGACGGCACCACCAGCGGCACGGTCCTGGCCCAGGCCATGATCCGCGAAGGCCTCAAGAACGTCACCTCCGGCGCCAACCCGATGTTTATCAAGCGCGGGATCGAGGCCGCGGTCAAGGCCGTGGTCGAGGAACTTAAAGGCATTTCCATTCCGATCAAAGGCAAGGAAGAAATCGCCAGCGTGGCGACCATTTCCGCCAACAACGACGCGGTGATCGGGAGCCTGATCGCCGAAGCCATGGAAAAAGTCGGCCGGGACGGCGTGATCACGGTGGAGGAAGCCAAGGGCATGGACACCACCCTGGAAGTGGTGGAAGGCATGCAGTTCGACCGCGGCTACATCTCGCCCTATTTCGTGACTAATTCCGAACGCATGGAAGCGGTCCTGGAAAACGTCCTGATCCTGATCTACGATAAAAAAATCAGCGCCATGAAGGACCTGCTGCCCCTGCTGGAGCGCGTGGTGCAGCTGGGCAAGCCCCTGCTCATGATCGCCGAAGAGGTGGAGGGCGAAGCCCTGGCCACCCTGGTGGTGAACAAGCTGCGCGGCACCCTGAACGTGTGCGCGGTCAAGGCACCCGGATTCGGCGACCGCCGCAAGGCCATGCTGGAGGACATCGCCATCCTCACGGGCGGCCAAGTGGTCTCCGAAGAGCTGGGCCACAAGCTCGAGAACGTCACCGTGGCCATGCTCGGCCAGGCCAAACGCGTCACCATCGACAAGGACAACACCACGATCGTGGAAGGCGCGGGCAAGAAAGCCGACATTGACAAGCGCGTCGGCCAGATCCGCAAGCAGGTCGACGACACGGATTCGGACTACGACCGCGAGAAGCTACAGGAACGGCTGGCCAAACTGGTCGGCGGCGTGGCCATCATCAACGTAGGCGCGGCCACGGAAGTGGAAATGAAGGAAAAGAAACTGCGCGTGGAAGACGCCCTCGCGGCCACCCGTTCGGCGGTCGAGGAAGGCATCGTGCCCGGCGGCGGCGTGGCTCTATTGCGTACGCTGGGTGCCATTGGCAAAGTGAAGCTCAGCGGCGATGAGGGCGTGGGCGTGGAAATCGTGCGCCGGGCCCTGGAAGAACCCATCCGCCAGATCGCGGAGAACGCGGGACACGAGGCGTCAGTAGTGGTCAACCACGTGAAGACCCAGGAACGCAATGTGGGACTCAACGCAGCCACCGGCCAGTACGAGGACCTCATGAAGTCCGGCGTGGTGGACCCCACCAAAGTGGTGCGTTCGGCCTTGCAAAACGCGGCCTCCATTTCGGCCATGCTGCTCACGACCGAATGCCTGGTCACCGACAAGCCCGAGAAGAAAGAGCCGATGCGCGGCGGCCACGGCCAACCCGGCATGGGCGGCGGCATGGAGGACATGTACTAGAAGCTGGATAGGAACGGTTCAAGTAAAGCCAAGCCGGGCAGGTGCGAAAACCCTGCCCGGCTTTGTTTTTAAGGATGCGCTGCTTGACTTTTACAAGGCCTTTTGCTAATATCGGCACTTCTAAAGACCCTGAAAAAGCCGCTCTTTTCGGGGTGAAAAGCTGCCAGGGAACAGTTTTGGAATCCTTCGGCAGCTTGTCAGGAGGGTTGGCCGCGTGCCCAAACGCCGGTCTTCGTCAACGCTGGCCGAAGGATTGACCTTCGACGACGTGCTTTTGCGCCCGGCGAAATCTGCCGTGGTGCCGCGCGATGTCGACGTCCGCACCCACCTGACCAGACGCATCGAACTCAACATTCCGCTGGTTTCGGCGGCCATGGACACGGTCACCGAATCGCGCCTGGCCATCGCCCTGGCCCAGGAAGGCGGAATCGGCATCGTTCATAAAAACCTGCCGCCTTTGCGCCAGGCCGAGGAAGTGGACAAGGTCAAGCGCAGCGAAAGCGGCATGATCCGAAACCCCATCACCCTGGGGCCTGACCACCTGCTCTCCGAAGCGGCCGAGCTCATGGCCCGCTACCATATTTCGGGCGTGCCCATCACCGAAAAAGGGAAACTGGTCGGCATTTTGACCAACCGCGACCTGCGTTTTCAGCGCAACTTCAAGATCAAAATCTCGCAGGTCATGACCAAAGACAAGCTGGTGACTGCGCCGGTCGGCACCAGCCTGAAAGACGCGGAAAAAATCCTCTACCAGCACCGGATCGAAAAGCTGCCCGTGGTGGACAACAAGGGCATCCTGAAGGGCCTGATCACCATCAAGGACATCGAAAAGCGCCTGCGCTATCCGCATGCCAGCAAGGACAAACACGGCCGGTTGCGGGTCGGCGCGGCGGTCAGCCCGGGTCCGGAACTGGAAGAGCGCGTCAAGCTGCTGGTGGAAGCGGGAGCCGATCTGCTCGCGGTGGATACGGCGCACGGCCACTCCCGCAACGTGCTGGAGGCGGTCCGGCGCATCAAGCGGCTGCAGCCCGCGGTCGACGTCATGGCGGGCAATATCGCCACAGCCGAAGCCGCGCGGGATTTGATTGCGGCCGGCGCGGACGCGGTCAAGGTCGGCATGGGCCCGGGGTCGATCTGCACGACCCGCGTTGTGGCCGGCGTGGGCATGCCGCAGATCACGGCGATTCAGGAGTGCAGCCGGGGCGCGGCCGGACGCGTGCCCGTGATCGCGGACGGCGGGATCAAATACTCCGGCGACATCACCAAGGCCCTCGCCGCCGGCGCCAGCGCGGTCATGCTGGGCAACCTGTTCGCCGGCACGGACGAAAGCCCAGGGGAAGTCGTGATTCTGGAAGGGCGCAGTTTCAAGGTGTATCAGGGCATGGGCTCCCTGGCCGCCATGACAAAGGGAAGCCGCGACCGGTATTTTCAGGGGGATGTGCACGAGGTGGACAAACTGGTGCCGGAAGGCGTGGTCGGCCGCGTGCCGTACCGCGGCACGCTTGCGGCCATCGTGTATCAACTGGTGGGCGGGCTGCGATCGGGCATGGGCTATTGCGGCTGCCGGACGCTGGCCGAGCTCCAACGCAAGGCGCAATTCATCCGCATTACGAACGCGTCCCTGAAGGAAAGCCATCCCCACGACGTGATCATCACCAACGAAGCTCCCAATTATCGCCTGAACAATTGAGCCCGGCCGGAGCGGACGGGACGAGATAATCAAAGCACCACAGAGGACGCAGAGGTCGATCGGGCTGGAAGTTGGCCTAAAACTCCTCAGTGACCTCTGTGGTTCTTTTTTTCCAATGCCTGACGAGGTGACTCATGCAAGCGTCGCACCAGGACTTTATCCTCATTCTGGACTTTGGCTCCCAGTACACCCAGCTGATCGCGCGGCGCATCCGCGAGCTGAACATCTATTGCGAAATCCACCCTTTCCGCCTGCCGCTGGACCGGATTCGGGCCCTGGCCCCCAAAGGTCTGGTGCTTTCCGGAGGCCCGGCGTCGGTCTATGCGGCTGATTCGCCCCTGATACCGGCGGAAGTGCTGGCAATGGGCGTGCCGGTCCTCGGTATCTGCTATGGCATGCAGCTGATCGGGCACCTGCTGGGCGGCAAGGTGGAGCCTTCGGACCACCGGGAGTTCGGATTCGCCGAATTGGAAGTCGTCGGCGACAGCCCTCTGTTTCGCAATCTCGGCCGCAAGAGCCAGGTATGGATGAGCCATGGCGACCGGCTGGCGAATTTGCCTGAAGGGTTTCAAATCGCGGCCAAAACCCAAAACGCGCCCATGGCCGCGATTGCCGACGAGAGGCGGAAAATATTCGGATTGCAGTTTCATCCCGAAGTGGAGCATACGGCCGAAGGCATGGCGATCCTGAGGAATTTTCTCTACGGCGTCTGCGGGTGCCGTGGGTCGTGGACTTCGGCTTCGTTCATCGAAGAAACCGTGGAGCGCATCCGCGGGCAGGTGGGAAAGCGCAAAGTACTGTTGGGGCTTTCCGGAGGGGTGGATTCGGCCGTAGCCGCGGTCCTGCTGCACAAAGCCATCGGCCGCCAGCTGACCTGCATGCTGATCGACAACGGCCTGCTGCGGGCGGGCGAGGCGGACGCGATCATCCAGCTGTTCAGGAAAAATTACGACATGAATTTGGAGGTGGTGGACGCGACCCGGGAATTCCTGGACGCGCTTGCCGGCGTCACGGACCCCGAGGAAAAACGCAAGCGCATCGGCGCCACCTTCATCGAAGTGTTTGAACAGGCTTCGGAGAAACTCGGGCAGTTCGACTTTTTGGCCCAGGGCACCATCTATCCCGACGTGATCGAAAGCGTTTCGGTCAAAGGGCCGTCGGCCACGATCAAATCCCACCACAACGTGGGCGGGTTGCCTGAAAAAATGCGTTTCCAGCTGGTGGAGCCGCTGCGCGAACTGTTCAAGGATGAAGTGCGACGTGTCGGCCTGGAGCTGGGACTGCCCGAGGACATGGTTTGGCGGCATCCATTTCCCGGCCCGGGCCTGGCGGTACGCATTCTGGGCGAAATCACCCCCGAACGTTTGGAATTGGTCCGCAAGGCGGACGCCATTTTCCTGCAGGAGATTAAAAAAGCCGGACAGTACCGCAAACTCTGGCAGGCGTTCGCGGTCCTGCTGCCCGTGAAGACCGTGGGTGTCATGGGCGACGAGCGGACCTATGAAAACGTCGTGGCCTTGCGCGCCGTGACCAGCAAGGACGCCATGACCGCGGATTGGGCTTATTTACCCCAGGACCTGCTGGGCCGCGTGTCCAACCGCATCATCAACGAGGTGCGGGGCGTCAACCGGGTTGCGCTCGACATCTCCTCCAAACCACCAGCAACGATAGAATGGGAATGACCTTATTCCCATTCTATCGTTGCTAGAGCAGGCGAACAGGGGATCAGGGGAACAGGAAGAGAAGTAAGCCTGCGGTCACCTATTCACCTGCTCACCTGTTCGTGCTTTGAATGGGTGAACAGTATGCCTAAATTCTCAGAAAGCGCCTGGAAAGTCGTCACCCGGGAACTGGCCCTCTCCACGCAGGGGCATGACCACGTCCTGGACGTGACCGACGCCCTGCGCGCCCTGGTGGCCGGCAGCGGCGTCAAGGAAGGCCAGGCCGTGGTGTTCGTGCCAGGCGCCACCGCCTCGGTCACCACGCTGGAATACGAACCCGGCTTGCTGGAAGATCTTCCGGCGCTCCTGGAGGAATTGATGCCCGCCCAGCGGGACTGGCGGCACAACCGCACCTGGGGCGACGGCAATGGCGCCTCCCATCTGCGCGCAGCGCTCATCGGGCCCTCCCTGACCGTGCCGGTCGTGAACGGGGAACTGGTGCTGGGTACCTGGCAGCAGGCAGTGGTGATCGACCATGATCGGCGGCCCCGCGAACGCCGTGTCGTCCTGCAAATCATAGGATCCGCGTTTTGAGAATGCCCTATGCCTTTTAAAAATTTCGTCCATTTGCACGTGCATTCCGAATATTCGCTGCTGGACGGCGCCTGCCGTCTGGACAACCTCATCCGTCGCGCCCGCGAATTGCGGATGCCCGCACTGGCCATCACCGATCACGGCGTTCTCTACGGCGCCGTCGAGTTTTACCACGCCTGCCTCAAGCACGGTATCAAACCCATTCTCGGCATGGAAGCCTATGTGTCCAACGGCTCCCGCTTCGACAAACGGCATAATTCAGCCTATCATCTCACGCTGCTGGCGCGGGACCTGGAGGGCTACCGAAACCTCGTGGCCCTGGCCAGCATCGGGTTCCTGCAGGGTTTCTACTACCATCCCCGCGTCGACAAGGAGGCGCTGGCCCAGCATGCCGGCGGGTTGATCGCCCTGTCCGGCTGCCTACAGGGCGAAATCCCGATGTGCCTCCAAAAGGGGGAATACCCCCTGGCCCGCCAGACGGCGGACGAATACCAGCAGATCTTCGGCGCCGGAAATTTCTACCTGGAGATCATGGACCAGGGCCTGCCCGAACAGGGGACCGTGAACCGGGGGCTGGCGGATTTGTCACGCGACCTCGGACTGCCCCTTGCGGCCACCAACGACGTGCATTACGTGCAGCGGGAAGACGCTCTGGCGCACGAGGTGCTGCTATGCCTGCAAACCGGGACCACCCTCGACAACGAACAACGCCTGCGCCTGCCCACGCCGGAGTTTTTTCTCAAATCCGGCGCGGAAATGGAATCCTTGTTCAACGAATTTCCCGAGGCCGGGCAGCACACGCACGAGATCGCCAGCCGCTGCAACGTGGAACTGCCCACGGGCCGGATCCAACTTCCGCGTTATCCGGTTCCGTCCCTGTCCGCCGCCCTGCCCCGGGCGGGCGGGGACGAGACCGACGCCTACCTCGCCCACTTGTGCGAGGAGGGGTTGCGGCGCCTGCTGCCGGACGCCGGGGCCGAGGTCAGGGAACGGCTGCGACACGAATTGGACGTCATCCGGAACATGGGGTACGCTTCGTATTTCCTGATTGTGTGGGACTTCATCCGCTTCGCCCGCAAACGGCACATCCCTGTGGGGCCGGGGCGCGGTTCGGTCTCGGGCAGTTTGACGGCTTATCTGCTGGGGATCACGGCGATCAATCCGCTGCGTTACGGCCTGATTTTCGAACGCTTTCTGAATCCGGAACGGGTCAGCTTGCCGGACATTGACGTGGATTTTTCCGACCACGGCCGGGAGGAAGTGATCGCCTACGTGACGCGCAAATACGGCCAGGAAAACGTGGCGCAAATCATCACGTTCGGCACCTTGGCCGCGCGGGCCGCGGTTAGGGACGTGGGGCGCGCGCTCAACATCGGCTACGACGACGTCGACCGCGTCGCCAAACAGATTCCCCAGACCCCGGACATGACGCTGGCCAGGGCCCTGGAAACCCAGCCCGAACTCAGAACCCAATTCGAAGGGGACGCCCGCCTGCGCCAGTGGTTGGGCATCGCCCAGACCCTGGAAGGACAAGTGCGCCACGCCTCGACCCACGCGGCCGGCGTGGTCATCTCCCATGAACCGCTGATGGACCTCGTCCCGCTGTGCCAGACCAAAACCGGACGCGGCGGCGAGGGCGGGGCCACGCCCAGCGCCGCCACCCTCACCACCCAGTATCCCATGGAGTCCCTCGAACGCCTGGGTCTCCTGAAAATGGATTTTCTGGGTCTGCGCACCTTGACCGTGATCGACGACACCCTGGCCGCCGTCCGCGACTCCGGCGGGACGCCCCCCGAGCTGACGGGGCTGCCGCATGACGACGCGGCGACGTTCGATCTCTTGAGCGAAGGCCAGACCCTCGGGGTGTTCCAGTTGGAATCCTCGGGCATGCGCGACCTGCTCAAGCGCCTGCAGCCGCGCTCCCTGGAGGAAATCTGCGCCCTGATCGCGCTGTACCGGCCCGGGCCCATGGCCATGATCGACGATTTCATCCAGCGCAAGCAGGGGCGGGTGCCGATACGGTTAGACCATCCGGCCCTGGCCACCATCCTGGGAGAGACCTTCGGGACCATCGTCTACCAGGAGCAGGTGATGCAGATCGCCGTGACGCTCGGCGGCTTCAGTTACGGCCAGGCGGATCTGCTGCGTCGGGCCATGAGCAAGAAGGATCCGGACAGCATCGAGCAGCAGCGCGAGCGATTCGTCGCCGGCGCGAAAACGCAGGGCATCAAGCTCGAGACCGCGGAGACGATATTCGACCGCCTGGTGCGTTTCGGCGAATACGGCTTCAACAAATCCCACAGCCTGGCCTACGCCCTGCTGGCTTATCAAACCGCTTATCTGAAGGCCAATTTCGCGCTGCCCTATATGGCCGCTTTGCTCTCCAGCGAACTGGGGGACACGGACAAGATCGCCCTCTACCTGTCCGAATGCCGGCGGCTGGGGCTGGCGGTGCTGCCGCCGGACGTCAATGCCAGTCAGGAGCGTTTCGCGGCCGAGGGCGGGGCCCTCCGCTTCGGCCTGGCCGCGATCCGCAACGTGGGCTTGGGCGCGGCCCGCGCGGTCCGGGAGGCCCGCGCCGCGGACGGACCGTTCCGCACTTTTTCCGATTTCTGCAACCGCGTGGATCTGAAGTGCGTGCATGCGCGGGTGCTGGAAAGCCTCATCAAAGCCGGCGCACTCGACAGCTTCGGAACCAACCGCGCCGAACTGCAGCGTCAGCTGCCGCAGGTGCTCGGCGCGGCGCAGAAATGGCAGCAGGAACAGGAACAGGGCCAGATGGCCATGTTCGCCGACTTGCCGGAAGAGGCGGCCACCAAGGAACCGGCGGTTACCGAACCGCTCCGGCAGCGGCTGGCGGACGAAAAGGAAGTTCTGGGTTTTTACCTTTCCGGGCATCCGCTCGCCGAATACACCGAAGTCCTGGAGACCTTCAATACCGCCGCCACCCAGTCGCTGGGAGCGCTGACGGAAGGCACGGCCGTGGTGATCGGCGGGGAAGTCATGGGCCTTAAACACAGCCTGACCAAGCGGAAGGAGACCATGCTCCGTTTTTGGCTGGAAGACCGGAGCGGGATGGCCGAGGTAATCGTCTGGCCGGATTTGCTGGGGCGCCACCGGACATTTCTGGTCAAAGGCGCCCTGCTGTTCGTGCTGGGGCGGGTCGACAGCAGCGGCGAGGAAAATCGGATCGTCGCCACGGATATCGTGCCCTTCACCCAGGCTTACCCCCGCTTGTCCCGCCGGCTGCTCCTCCACCTGCCTCCCACTCTGGGCGTGGAACAGCTTGACGAACTGAAAGCCTTGCTGCTCAAGCATCCCGGGTCCACGCCGGTCTGGCTGCAGTTAAACACCGCTCACCATGGCGAGGTGCGCGAACAACTGCCTGAACAGTTTGGAGTGCTGGTGGACGAATTCCTGCTTGCGGGCCTGCACGGCCTGCTGGGGGCGGACCGCATCCGGGTGGAGGGCCCTACGGGAAGAAAGAACGGCTAGGGGTTTAAAATGGACTGGCTGGGCGCCGCGGAGCCGGGCGCCGCGTAACGCTTGAGCATTTCCTGCGCAGGGGTGAAGTCAGGGCGCAATTCCAAAACCCGGCGCCATTCGGCCAGGGCTTCGAGGATACGGCCGGTGCGCGCGTACGCCACGCCCAGGTTGAAATGCGCCTCCGCGTAATCAGGCTTGTATTCCAGGGCCAGCTGATAGAGAGGCAAGGCCATGTCCGGCCGGTTCTGGTTGTAAAGCTGGTTGGCTCCGCTGAAAACCAGGCCCGCGGCTTCTTTAGGGTCAAATCCCGCGAGCTGCTTGGCCACTTCCTTGAATTTTTCCAATTCGCCGTGCACTAAATACGTCATGCCCAAATTCTGATAAAAAAGCACGGTCACCGGCGCATAATGGACCGCTTCCCGGAAGTAGCGCACCGCCTGGTTGAAATAGTCCTGGTTTTGGGGATCCACGGCCGCGGCCAGTGAATAGGCACGGCCGAGGTTCCCGAGGTAATAGGCATTGGTGGGGTTCATCTCCACGCCGCGTCGATACAGGGCCAGGGCTTGTTGGATCAGCGGCAGCTGGCGGTCCGGCGGCACCGTGCGCACCATTTCCTCGTAGGCCAGCCCTTCATAAACGATGTACTTCACCTCGGTCGGCACCAGTCGGCTGGCCGTGGCAAAGGCCCGCAGGCAGTAATTCAGGTTGTTCTGCATGCGATAAATGGTTCCCAGATTATAGGCATAGTCCGCCAAGGCGGCGCGATAATTCATCCACACCCCGGTCAGGGCAGCGGCCACCACCAACAGGGCCAGGGGCATTTGGAATGTCTGCAGGACCTGCCAGACCCGGCCGGGTTTGGCGGCAGGCGCCTGGGGCAAGGCGGACTGCGCTTGTTCGTCGGGCGTTTTCAGCAAGAGGACGACCACTGCCGGCAACAGCCAATATAACGAGTCGATCGACACCACGCCGAAGGAAAACAGGTTCTGGACAGAGTAGGCCGTCCAGGTGGCCAGCACGCCAACCAGCAGCAAGCGGTCCCTTCCGCTGGCTCCCGGCCGCCGGTAAGCACGCCACCACCACCAGGCCATGGCCACGGTCAGCCAGATCACCACGGCTAATCCCACCACGCCCTGCGTGGCCAGAACCTGCAGGATTTCGTTGTGGGCCGTGCGGGACGATACATTGGCACCGTCGATGGCCGCGAAGGCGGGTGTGGCGTAGCGGGGGAAAACGGTTTTGAACGTATCCAGACCCGTGCCTAAAACCGGGTAGTCACGGATCATGCCCAGCGCCGGACCCCAAATATGGAGACGGGAAACCTTGACCGCGGCCGGGAAGTGCAGGATGGTGTCCGCCATGCGCAGCATGTGGTGGCGGCCGAAAGTCAGGGAGAGCGTGATCAGGGTGGCCAGGGCCAGCCCCAGCAGCGCCAGCCAAATGCGAAAGCCGGGAAGGGATTGGCGCAGGGCTGCGGCTGCCACCGGTTGCTGACGCAGCCAGGTAAATCCGCGCCAGAGGCCGAACCCCGCCAGCACGGCCAGGGCGGCGATCAGACCGAGGAATCCGCCGCGGCTCCAGGTGCCCAGCAGGGCGAAAAACATCACCACAAAACTGACGAACAGCAGAACGCGCCTGAAGGTCGACTGGGTCTCGATGAAAAACACGATGGTCCAGGGCAGCACCATGGCCAGATAGGCCGCCAGGAAATTCGGATTGCCCAGGGTGGAGAAGTACCGTCCCGGAGCGATGGAGGTCGGGTTCCAGGCAATGAAGTCCAGGCCGAAAAATTGGGCGATGCCGTAGGCGGTGATGACCAGACCGGCCAGCAGGGTAACGAAAAACAAGCGGTTGATTTGCTGCCGGGTCCGTAAAAAATGGACCAGCAGGTAGAAAAGGATGGGGTAGTTGAGGACGGTCAGGAGTCCTCTGAAATTTTCATACTCGCCCCGGTAGGAAACGTAACCGGAAACCGAAACCACCGCGGTCAGCAGTTGCAACAGTATCCAGGCCAGGAGCGGAAGGGCCAGGGGAGTGGCCTGAAAGCGCCATTCGCGGCTGGCCAGGAGCCGTATTCCCCAGGTGGCCAGCATCAAGCAGGTAAGCATGCGGAACAACGCCAATTTGGGCAGTTCGAACTGGTCGCGCGTTAAAATGATGAAAAAAATCGGGATCAGGAAATAAACCAAGTAGAGCAAAAATTCCATGATCCGGTCGCAGATGCGAATCACGCGGCTTTCGGTGGAAAGTGACGGGGACAGAGTGGCCATAAACGACGGGTATCCTGTGGATAGTCGGGAATTCGGGCCCAGCCCGTGAAGCCCCCTCATCATAGGGTAGGCAACCCTGGGTGTCAATCTCCTTCGCAGGCCGAGCGTCCGGACCGGGTTTGAGCCGGTCACCGCCAGGCCGGCGTCCGGCCGAAAAAACGCCGGTCCAAGGCACGGTATTGAATGGCTTCGGCCACGTGGGCGGCCATGATGGACTCGCTGCCAGCCAGGTCTGCGATGGTCCGGGCGACCTTGAGGATGCGGTGGTAACCTCGGGCCGAGAGGCCGAGGCGGTCCAGCGCGGCCCGGAGCAGCTGTTGGCCGTCCGCTTCCAGGCGGCAGAACTGGCGGATCAGGCGGGGCGTCAAATGGGCGTTGACCAGCACTTCGGGGTGCGAAGCGTAGCGTTCCCGCTGGCAGGCGCGGCCGGCCATGACCCGGCTGCGGATCTGGGCCGAGGACTCGGGTTCCAGGGACCCGGCCAGCTCCTGATACTTGACGGCCGGGACTTCCAGATGCAGATCAAAGCGGTCCAGCAGCGGGCCGGAAATTTTGCTCAGGTATTTATGGATTTGAGGGTAGGTGCACGAACACTCTTTGTGCGGATCCGTGTAGTATCCGCAGGGGCAGGGGTTCATGGCCGCGATCAGCATGAAACGCGCCGGATAAGTGACGGCCGCGGCTGTGCGCGAAATCGTCACCTGCCGTTCCTCCAAAGGCTGGCGGAGCACTTCCAGGGCGTGCTTGGAAAACTCCGGCAGTTCGTCCAAAAACAGGACGCCGTTGTGCGCGAGCGAAACTTCGCCCGGCCGGGGAAAAGCTCCGCCGCCTATCAGGGCGATGTCGCTGACCGTGTGGTGCGGGGCGCGGAAAGGTCTCTGCTGCATCAGCGTACTGCGGGGCGGCAGCAAGCCGTGCAAGCTGTAAAGCTGGGTGGTTTCCAGGGCTTCGGCCAGGGTCAGGTCGGGCAGGATGGTCGGCAGCCGTTGGGTCAGCATGGTCTTGCCGCTGCCCGGCGGCCCGATCAGCAGCACGTTGTGGCCTCCGGCCGCGGCGACTTCCAACGCGCGTTTGGCCTGCAGCTGGCTGCGCACTTCGCTGAAATCCACGGCATAGGTGTTCGCCGCTTGAAACGCGGAAGTCCAATCCAGCGAAAAAGCTTCCAGCCGCTGACGGCCGCTCAAATGCTCCACAGCCTCCGGCAGCGTGCGGACGGGATAAAGCTCGCCGTCCGCCAGCACGCCGGCTTCGTCGGCGTTGTCGGCTGGCAGCAGAATACGCCGGAAACCGTGCGGTTTGGCCGCGGCGGCGAATGACAGGGCGCCGCGGACCGGACAGACGCGGCCGTCAAGCGACAGTTCCCCGAAAATCAAGTGGTCGTCCAGGCAGGACGGCTCCAGTTGCCCGGAAGCGGCCAACAAGGCCAAGGCAATCGGCAAATCGTAAGTCGGCCCTTCCTTGCGCAGGTCGGCCGGCGCCAGATTGACGGTGATGCGCCGCGGCGGCAGCACCAGTTCGGCGTTTTTCAGGGCCGCGGTCACGCGGTCGCGGCTTTCCTTAACCGCGGTGTCCGGCAATCCCACGATGGTAAATCCCGGCAGACCGACCCGGACATCCACCTCCACCTGCACCAGCTTGGCGGCAATGCCCCATAAAGCGCTGCTGAACGCGCGAGCGAACATGGCGGACCTCCCCTGAGGACGTGGTTATTGCTTTTCGCGACTGCCCGACGCGAAGCCTGATTGATTGGACTGACGAAAGCCGGTTTTAATGCACGAAAAGTTGTATTTGAATGGGAAGGCGTGCCGCCGCGGCGTTTTTGTTCGCTTGCAATGCATGAAATTATGATATACTTCTTTTCTGCGGCTGGCAGCCGATATTCCGGAGACGCGATACATGGGAAAACCCAAACCCGCTTCTGATCCGAAAACCCCGGCTAAAAAGTGCGTGTTGGTGGTGGAAGACGAACCGGATATCATCATGCTGATCCATCGCAGCCTGAATCTGAAAAAAATCAAGGTGCTGGAGGCCGTATCCGGCACCGCCGCCCTGGAGATGCTTGAAACCAGCCGGCCGGATCTGATTTTGCTGGATGTCATGATGCCGGACATCGACGGTTTCGAGGTCTGCCGGCGCATCAAACAACACCCGGTCCACCGCGACACGCCCGTGGTTTTTCTTACGGTCCGCAATAATTCCGTGGATATCGAACGCGGGCGCACGGTGGGCGCGGCCGGTTATTTTACCAAGCCCTTCGATCCGTTTCAGCTGGGCGAGGACATCGAACGTTTTTTGGAATCGACGCCCAACCACTAGATTATTTGCTTTACAATCCACGGAGGCTGTGATAATTCTGACCTTTTGCGACCGGACCAATCCTGTCGGACGCCCGCAGACCTAATGAATAGGACCACGGAAGGTTTATGAGCAAGGTTATTGCCATTGCCAATCAAAAGGGCGGGGTGGGAAAAACCACCACGACCATCAATCTCGGCGCAGGGTTGGCCTCCCTCGGCAAGAAAATCCTCCTCATCGACATCGATCCCCAGGGCAATACCACCGTCGGACTCGGGTTCGACAAGGAAAAATTGCAGACCAGCATTTACGACGTTCTGATCGGCCGCAAGCCGTTCAACGAAGTGATCGTCAAAACCGAAGTGCCCAACCTGGACTTGGCCCCGGCGAATATCCAGTTGTCAGGCGCGGAAATCGAATTGGTCAATGTCATTGCCCGGGAGACCCGGCTTCGGCAGGGCATCAATGCGGTGCGTCAGCAATACGACTATATTTTGATCGATTGCCCCCCCTCCCTGGGGCTGCTAACCATCAACACCTTGACCGCTGCCGCCACGGTGCTGATTCCGATACAGGGCGAGTTCTATGCCCTGGACGGGGTTGGGCAGCTGCTGCGGACCATCATTCTGGTGAAGAACGGCCTTAACCCGGATTTGCGGATTGAAGGCGTGCTCCTGACCATGTGCGACCTGCGCACGAACCTGACCGTGCAAGTCATCCAGGAAATTAAAAAGCGCTTCCAGAGCAAGGTTTACGAAACGGTTATCCCGCGCAATGTCAAGTTGTCGGAAGCCCCGAGCTTCGGCAAACCGATCATGCAATACGACAGCCGCTGTCCCGGAGCCTTGGCCTATGTGCGCCTGGCCGAGGAACTCGTCGCACGCAACGAAACGGTCGCCGCTTCGGGCGAAGTCCAGCGGGCGGAAGTCTAGGCGATTTTCGACACTCCGACGAACATTTTTGACAAAGGGGCGTTGGCCATATGAGCAGACAGGCATTGGGAAAAGGGCTTGAAGCGTTGATTCCCGTTCCCGGCGACGTGGACGGGACAGCGGCCGCTGTTTCGACGCCGACCGAAGTTTCCATCGATCGTATCGTTCCCAATCCCCATCAACCCCGCCAGGATTTCGTTCCCCACGAGTTGGAGGAACTGGCGGCTTCCATTCGGGAAAACGGCATCGTACAACCGATCCTGGTTCGCCCGCGCGGCGAAGGGGCCTATGAACTGGTGGCCGGCGAACGCCGTTTGCGGGCCGCCAAATTGGCCGGTCTGGCCCAGGTGCCGGTGGTCATTCGGGACCTCAGCGACACCGAGAGCCTGGAATTGGCCCTGGTGGAAAACATCCAGCGGGAAGACCTGAATCCGGTGGAAGAAGCCGTGGCCTTTAACCAGCTGCTGACCCAGTTTGAACTGACGCAGGAGGAATTGGCCAAGAAAATAGGCAAAGACCGGTCCTCGGTGGCCAACACCCTCCGCCTGCTGCAGTTGTCCGAACCGATTTTGGATATGATGCGCAAAGGCTCGCTCAGCGAAGGCCATGGCCGGGCATTGCTGGCCGTGGGCGAGGAGGACGTCAGACAAAGGCTGGCGGAAAAAATCGTCCGTGACAACCTCTCCGTGCGGGAAGCCGAGCAATTGGCGCAGGGGTTGAAACCAGTCCGGCCTGGCAAAGGTAAAAGCGCCAAGCGTATGGAAATTAAAGACCCGCATACCCGTCATTTGGAAGAGGAATTGCGCCGAAAATTGGGAACGCAGGTCAAAGTCGTTCCTCGCAACGCTCATAAAGGGCGTATTGAAATTGAATATTATTCCTTGGAAGATCTGGACCGTATATTGGCCCTTTTGGGATAAGCGTTTTTCGCCTATCATGAGCGTCCAGTGAAAATTATTCTGACACAAAACAAAAATACTGACAAAATAGTTGACGGATTTTGCTAAAATTGGTATATTAAGATTTGCGGCTCTAGACCGAGACTTTCTTTAGGTGAAACAATGGCAAAGAAACCCGGCAAACAAAAACGTTACTTCACCCTCATGCTGGTACCGCACGATGAAAGCAACGTATTTTCGATGCGGATATCACACTCCTTGATGCTGATTCTGGGATTGGCAATTATTGGCCTGGTAGGTTCTTCCTCATACGTTCTTACCCGCCATCTGGATTATCAGCTGACCAAACGCGCCAATGTCCAACTGGCCGAGAAAAACGCATTTTTCGCACAGGAATTGGCCAATACCCACGAAGCTTTTCAGCGGGTGGCCAAGATGGAAAACGAACTCCGTGCCATGCTGAAAATGCAAAGCAAAAACGAACTTTTTAAATATACAGGTGAAGGCGGACCGACCATGGCCGATCAGCTCAACCTGATGCGGACGTTGAATCAAAAGGCCAGCCTGACCCAGAAAGAATTCAACCAAAGCCTCAACTTCCTTAAAAAGGACGCCGAAGAGCGCCTGGAAACCTACCAGGAAATGAAGAAATACATCGCCACCCAGCGTTCGGTCATGGCCTCCCGTCCCACCTCCTGGCCGGTCCGCGGTTGGATCACCTCCCGTTTTGGAATGCGCCAGTCGCCATTCCAGGACGGAACACTGTTCCACCAGGGAATCGACATTGCCAATGAAGAGGGAACCTCCATCAAAGCGCCGGCTGACGGCGTGGTCACGTACTCGGGTTGGGAAGGCGGCTACGGCAAACTGGCGATCCTCGACCATGGTTACGGGTTTTCCACCCGCTACGGGCATTTGAGCCGGCAGCTGGTCAATGCCGGCCAGCGGGTCCGCCGTGGCCAGGTGATCGGCTTTTTAGGCAATACCGGACGTTCCACTGCTCCGCACCTGCACTTCGAAATACGCCTCAACGGCATTCCAGTCGATCCCGTAAAATACCTGAAAGACTAAGCGGAGACAAGGCATGAGCGACGAGATCCAAAACGCCAAGGGTGTAGATACTATTTTAGGCGCCGGCTCCGAAATCAAGGGACAGATCAATGCCAAGGGCACTGTTCGCATCGACGGCAAAATCGAAGGCAATGTGGCTAGCGAAGAAAGCCTGATCATCGGGGAAAAAGGGGTCGTCAAGGGCAATTTGACGGCCAAGACCGTGCTGATTTCCGGAAAAGTCTCGGGCAATGTTTTTGCCTCCAAGCGGATCGAAATCATGCCGACCGGGCAGCTGCAGGGGGACATTCACTCCCCGCGCGTGGCCATCGCCGACGGCGTCATTTTCAAAGGCAATTGCGACATGGGTGTCGAAAAGTTCGAACCCGAACTCAAGTTTGATCCCCTGCGCGCCCGCAAATAACCCCTTCCCCCTTCTGAGGGCCAACTTCCGAAGCATTTAACGACCGGCCGGCTTGCCAAGCCCGGGCCGGAACCTGTGGAGGAATAAAATGTCGGCTGGAGTTCGTGTCCGTTTCGCCCCCTCGCCCACCGGCCACCTGCACATCGGCGGGGCGCGCACAGCGTTGTTCAATTATCTTTTTGCCCGGCAAAACAGTGGGGTGTTCGTCCTGCGCCTGGAAGACACGGACGCCGAGCGCAGCACTGAAGAATCAGTGCAGATGATTCTTGCGGATCTGAAGTGGCTGGGCCTGGATTGGGACGAAGGGCCGGAAAAAGGAGGGGCCTACGGCCCTTACCGCCAGCTTGAACGCCAGGAATACTACCGTCTGCAGCTGGCCCAGCTTATCGAGACCGGCCATGCCTATCCCTGCTTTTGTTCCTCGGAGACCCTTGAAGCCAAGCGCCAACAGGCTTTGGAACTGGGCGCGCCGGTTAAATACGACGGCACCTGCCGTAGGCTTTCCCTGTCCGAGGCCCATGCCCGGATCGGGGCCGGGGAGGCGCATGTCATCCGTCTGAAGATTCCCATGGGCGGAAAGACCGTGATTGAAGACCTGATCCGAGGGAACGTTTCTTTCGACAACCGGGAACTGGACGACTTCGTGCTGGTGCGAAGCAACGGCCTGCCGACCTACAATTTCGCCGCGGTCGTAGACGACGCCGCGATGCGGATCAGCCATGTGATCCGCGGCGACGACCACCTGTCGAATACGCCAAGGCAGATCTGCCTCTACCAGGCGCTGAGCCAGCCTCTTCCGCAATTTGCGCACGTGCCCATGATCCTGGGTCCGGACCGCACTCGCCTGTCCAAACGCCATGGCGCGACCTCGGTCGGCGCCTACGCCGAAGCCGGGTACCTGCCTGAAGCGCTTATCAACTACCTGGCCCTGCTGGGATGGTCGTTCGACGACAAAACCACGATTTTTTCCCGGCAGGAGCTGATCGAAAAATTCAGCCTGCGCAAAGTCAGTAAAAACCCGGCGGTCTTCGACCCGGCCAAGCTGCAATGGATGAACGGCGTATATATCCGCAACCAGGGCGAAGCGGAATACCTGGAACGCGCCTTGCCCGTGCTTGTGCAGTCCGGGTTGCTGCCGTCCTCGGCGTCGGAAACCGAGCGCGCCTGGGCGGGCCGGGTGGCCATGGCGGTCAAGGAGCAGGTGAAGCTGCTTTCCGACCTGCCGGCCCAAGTCCGTTTTTTCTTCGGGGACGAGGTGGAAATGGAAACCCAGGCCCAGGACCATCTGGATCAGGCCCAGTTCAAGCCTGAATTATTTCAAACTTTACACCGCCAAATCAGCGTGCTAGAATCCTTCACCTCGCCCGGCCTGGAAGCGTTGCTGCGTGATTTGGTGGCCCAAGCCGGGGTGAAATTCGGCGATTTGGTGCATCCCTTGCGGGCGGCGCTGACTGGGCGGAAGCATTCTCCCCAGATTTTGCTGGTAATGGAATTGCTGGGCCGGGAGCGGGTGCTCAAGCGCCTGGCCGCGGGCCTTAAGTCCGTTGGCATCACCGTATAAGTCCAAAACCCGCGGTTTGAGTTTGCCGACTAGCTCAACTGGCAGAGCACCTGACTCTGGATCAGGGGGTTCCAGGTTCGAGCCCTGGGTCGGCAGCCAGAAATAAAAAACCCGCCCTCCAGGGCGGGTTTTTTATTTCGATCATCCCCAGACAGGAGCCCGGGGCAGTGAACATCAACCCAAACCAAACGCCGGGGAAAGCGCCTGTGGTGTCGGTGGTGGTGCCCTCCTACAACCACGCGCGCTACCTGGGCCGCCGTCTGGATTCGATCCTGGAACAGACCCTTCAAGATTTCGAATTGATCATTCTGGACGATGCTTCCACGGATGAAAGCCCGTTGGTAATCAAGAAATACCTTCCGCACCCCAAAATCCGGTTTGTCCAAAACCAGACGAATTCCGGATCGGTCTTCAAGCAATGGGCCAAAGGGTTTGCCCTGTCTCAGGGCCGATACATCTGGATGGCCGAGTCCGACGATTGGGCGGATCCGCGTTTGCTGGAAACGCTGGTCGCGTTGCTGGAAAAGCATCCCCGCGCCGGGCTGGCCTACTGCCAGTCTGCCATCGTGAACCAGGACGGGGCCGTGATCGGCAATGCCGTCGGCTGGACCGAGGATTTTGCGCCCGGCCGGTGGCAAAGAGACTTCGTCAATTCCGGCATGGACGAAATCCGGAATTATCTCACCAACCGCAACACCATTCCCAATGCCTCGGCCGTGTTGATCCGGAAAAGCGCGCTGGAGGCGCTCGGCCCTCTGAATACAGATTTTCAACTCTGCGGGGATTGGATGCTTTGGGTCAGGCTGCTGGAAAAAAACGACGTGGCCTTTTGCAGCCAAAGCCTGAACTACTGGCGGATCAACACGTCCAACGCCCGGTTGAAAACCAACGGCACCCTGGAATGGCTGGAAGGGGAGAAGATTTTAAGGCAGGCAGCCACCATGCTCGGGCTGGGTCCGGCGGAGACCACGGAGATGCTGTTTGCCTTCCTGAAAAAATGCTGGCAGTGGCAGCGGGAGTCTTTGGAAAAGAGGCCGCCTGCCAGCTTGGGTTGGCGGGAACGATTACACGCGGGATGGAATAAAATCACGAGACGCTGGTAAACCCTCCCTGTTTATTTTTTCCGGGAAATGATCTTCCCTTGGGCAGTGTCTTCCGAAATGGAAGTTCATGGCAAGGCTTCAAGCGGCTGCAGATGGCCGCGGTCATAGTAAAGCACAACGGCATCCTCAGGCAATCCGTTCGGATAAGCGAACGAAATGGCGAGAAAATCCTGCCGGACAATGGCAATTCCTTCGGAAGTCCGTTCCCGAGGCAGCAGACGGAAACAAGCGCCGGGCGCCAGCAGGGCCATGTCGGCGGATCGGCGGGTAAAATCCATCCGGAGCGCGTCATCGGTGGAGAAAACATCGTGCAGGGAAAACACCCGGATTTCCTGCAACTGGTTGATGCGCTGGAACGCGGCCAGGTCTTTTTTCACCAAGGCGTGCATCCTCAGGGCGATGTCGAATCCAGTAATGAACATGTGCGCTCCGCCATACGCGGCCGGCAAGTTCAGGATCAACAACCGCGGCCGTGTGGTTTGGACGGACACCTCGGCCAGCAAGGTCTTGAACAAACGGCCGGCTTGAACCCACCGGGAATTGTTCCATTGCAACCCGACGAAGGACAGCCCCAACAATCCCATGGCCACAACTGTCCGCCACGAGCGGGTGAAAGGCCGTACCAGGCGGATCAACAGCATGCAGGCAAAAACCGAAGGCAGGTAGAGAAGCCGCTCGCCTTCGATGACGAAAAAGCGGACTGACATATTCAGGGTGGGCAGGAGCGCGCAGAGCATCGAGGCCGCCAGTCCGGCCGGCCACAGCCAAACCGACGGTTGGAGTTTGACCTGCCTAGAGATTGACAGCACGGCGGCCGCGAGGGTGATCCAAAAAACGGTGATTGCCCACTCCGGTGAAACGAAAGCCATCCAAGCCGGCGGCAAGGCGGGGAGCAGCATCCGGGGAATCTGCACTCCCAGGTTGAACAGTGAATCCCAAGTCAGTGATAAGTGCATTTTCGGGCCATAACCGCCGATCCATTGGCGCAAGACGCTGAAACGTGCGATCAGATAAGCCGCGGAAAACAAGGCCCACCATCCGGCCAATCTGGTTACCTGTCGGACCCGGATAGGCGGAACAGCCGCGGACTTCAACCCGATCAAGCCCGTGATCAAGAGCACCGGCGTCAGCACCAAGGCGTTTTCCTTGGAGAACAGCGCCGCGCTCACGGCGGCAAGGCTGAATGCCAAAGTGCGGTACCGGCCGTTGGATAAAAACAGGCTGCCAAAAAACAGGGCCAAAAGGCCGAAGCACGTGGACAGAAGATCGGTCCTCCCAGACACCCAGGCAACGGTTTCGGTATGGCTGGGCAGGACCAGGAAAAGAATCCCGGAGAGCAGGGCCGTCCCAAACGGTTTGCTTGAAAAGGGAAACCATTGCTGCCATAAATAGGCCAGCCGCACGACCAGAAAGGCGTTCAAACCATGCAACGTGAGATTAACGGCATGGTAACCCAGGCTGTTAAGGGGCCAGAGTGAGACATCCATATAATAGCTTAGGATCACCAAGGGCCTGAAAAAGACGCCCTTGCCGCCCAGGGAGGAACTGCCCCAAGCGCTCAACTGCTGATGCAACAACAACGGATGGCAAAAAAGATAATCATCAGCCAGCAAAGGCAGGTTGAGGGCCGGGAAATAAACGAGAAAACTTGCCAGGATGAAAGCCAGGCCGAGACTCAGCCAAGTCCGCCAGTTGTCCGGTTGCATGGAAGGCCTTTATAATGAGATAAAAGGACGGTCAACTCATCATTGAGTTGCACCTGTCCGGATGAATTATGCCAAAACGCAGAGAAATATGTCAAAGCGAAATCCCGCGCGCCACCCCCTCCCAGGGCACCCCGAGCTTGCCCCTGAAGGGACTTCTTTCAGTCGCTCGGAGGTGAATGTGGGATCGTTGCTCCGGGGATGCCGCCAAGAGCAGGTAACCAGGGTTGAAGGTGGTACCCCGGACGCTCCATCCGGGATCGAGAGGCCGAACGCATTAAACGATGGGTAAGAGGCGGTTTTTTAATGGCTGGTATGATATAGTATGGCATTATTTTTCCCAAAAGCAGGCAGGTCTATGCACGATTTGAATCCGTCCATCCCCAAACCGGCCCGTCCGGAGCCGGCGGCGATCTCATCTTTGTTCGGAAGCCTGTCCGACGATTTTTGGTATTGGTGCCTGACCGAGGGCTTCAGGACCGAGGCTTGGTTGCGGGAACTGTTGCCCTCATTGCCTGCGGAGGACATCCAGCGCAAATACACCGGCCAGGCCGGAGAGGCCACTCTTAAGCAGGCTTTTGGCTTTTACCAGCTGTGCAAACAGGCATTTGCCAGCCGGGGCTTGACCCTGGCCCCGGAAAACCAATTACTGGATTTTGGCTGCGGCTGGGGCAGAATAACGCGTTTTTGGCTCAAGGACGTGCAGCCCGGAAATCTTTTAGGCGTGGATGTCACCCAGGAAGCCGTCAACCTTTGCCGTAACGCGCATTTTCCCAGCCGCTTCGCACGAATCCACCCCCTGCCTCCGCTTAACCTTCCGGACGCCTCGTTGGATGCCATTGTCTCCTATTCCATTTTTTCGCATCTGCCGGAAAAATATTTCCTGGCCTGGATGGATGAGTTTCGACGCCTGCTGAGGCCCGGAGGCGTTCTCGTCATCACCACCCGGCCACGCGAGGCGGTGATGGAATTCAAGAAAAGCCGGGAGTCCGGGGAGGTGCCGGAACACGCCCTAGGCTCGGCCAAAGCGTTTCAGGACGAGGACACGGTCCTGCGCGCTTATGACGCGGGCGCGTTCTGCTACGACGGACTGGGCGGGGATCCGAACATACCCGGCCAGTACGGCGAAGCCATGATTCCTTTGGCGTATATCCGGAAAGCATGCGGAGAGAAATTCGCCGCGATCGATATGATCGATTTCAAGACGCATTATTTCTTCGATCAGAATTGCATTGTCATGCAGAAGCCCGCACTCCGGAAAGCGGCCGCGGCGGAGACGCAGCCTGCCGGGCCCGGACCGGACGCTGAACCGGAAGAGCTGCCCTGGACAGGCGAAAGGCTGGTTCCCTCGCTGCAGGGGGAAATCGCGGTCGAACATCTGCACCGTTATGCCGTGGCCGCCCAGCTGGCCCGCGGCCAGGTGGTGCTGGATCTGGCCTGCGGAGAAGGGTACGGCTCTGCGCTTCTGGCCCGCGAGGCCAAACAGGTGACGGGCGTGGATATTTCGCCGGAAGCGATCGCCCACGCCCAACGCAAGTATGCCCGCCCCAACCTGGAATTCCGGGTGGGCCGGGCCGAGGCCATCCCTCTGGCGGACGCCAGCGTGGATGTGGTGGTATCTTTCGAAACCATCGAGCACATCCAGGACCCTGAAGCATTCCTCGCGGAAATCAAACGCTGCCTGAAAGCCGACGGCGTGCTGGTCATTTCCTCCCCGGACAAGCCCGTTTTCGACGCCGTGAACCCGGAACCCAATCCTTATCATGTGCATGAACTGGCCCACGCCGAACTGATCGAGCTGCTGCGGAAACAATATAAAAACATGGTGATGGCGAAGCAAAAAATCGTCCAGGGATCGTACCTGGCCGCGGACCAGGCGGACGCGCGGGTGGAAAACGGCACGTTCACGGGCGATTTTGAAACCACGGACTTTCAGCCCGGAGTGCGCCAGGGTGTTTATTCCTTTGCTGTTTGCTCGGACGTGGACCTGCGGCTGGTGCCCCTGGGGGTTTTTGAAACCGACGCCCTGTATTTGATACCTTCCCAAGCTCCGGCCCGGGCGCTGGAGGGTCAGGCAGCCGAGCGGGGCTTGGAACTGCGGTCCCGATTGCTGGGCTTGTTGCAGCAGCGGCTCCTGGACAGCCAGGCCCACGGAGAGGCGCTGGAAAAGGAGGTGGCCGGTCTCCAGCTGCAGCTGCGCGCCAGCCAGGAGAAAAACCTCACGTTGGAATCCGCCCTGGAGGCGACGCAGGCCCACAATCGCGCCCTGGAGTCGGCGCTGGAAAGCACGCGGCAGGAACTGAAAGCCGCCCAGGAACGCCATTACGCCCTGCAGGCGGACTTGAGCCAGGCGCAGCAGCACTTGCAGGCCAACCTGGCGCATAGCCGGGCCTTGGAATCCACGCTGGCCCAGGAACGGCGCGAATTTGAAAAGACGGCCTCGGCTTTGTCCCAGACTAAAAATCAAGCCCAGGTTTTGGAACAGGCCCTCGGGCATGCCCATCAGCGCCTGGACTGGCTGCGGGAGCTGATGCGCCGGGGCATGCAACAACTGCAGGCCGCGCGGTTTGCCGCCACTCGCCTGCAACACATTCCCAGGGCGGTCAGGCAAACACTGGCACGCAAACTGAACTCGTGGCTGGGCCAAGCCGCCTTCTGGCGGACCTGGCGGTCCAGGCCGGCCGTGGCGGCGATGATCCGGGAAAGCGGGTTGTTCGATGAAGCGTTTTATCTCAGCCAATACCCGGCTCAAGCAGCCGGCCTCAACGATCCCATCGGCCACTACCTGCGCCAAGGCGCCGGGGAGCACAAGCGGCCCAACCCCTATTTCGACGGGGATGATTATTTGCGGAGGAATCCGGACGCCGCGCTTTCGGGCATGAATCCCCTGGTCCATTTCCTGAGATACGGCGAAGCGGAAGGCAGGGATCCGGGGCCGGAGTTTGATTCGCTTTTCTACATGGAACAGTATCCGGACGTCATCCAGGCCGGGATTGCGCCTTTCCGCCACTTTTGGCTTTACGGCCGCCAGGAAGGCCGGTTGCCGAAGGCCGTGGCCGGAGCCGAGAGTCCGCAGACCTATCCGGATGCCGGCCCCTCCCCGACGACCGGCGAAGTGCCCGTCCGCAAGCGCGATTCGCTGCGGAGGCCGGTCCATGAGCGGCCGCAGCCCTTGGCAGCAGACCCGCTTCGGCCGCGCCTGATCGCGTTCTATCTTCCGCAATACCATCCCATTCCGGAGAACGACGCTTGGTGGGGGCCCGGGTTCACGGAATGGGAATACGTGGCCCAGGCCCGGCCGCTTTTTTCCGGCCACTACCAGCCGCATCTTCCCGCGGATCTGGGCTTTTACGATTTGCGCGTGCCGGAAGTCCGCGAACAACAGGCCGCCCTGGCCAGGGCGTACGGCATTCACGGCTTCTGCTATTATTACTACTGGTTCAACGGCCGGCGCCTGCTGGAGCAGCCGCTGCAGGAAGTGGTGGCTGCGGGTGAACCGGATTTTCCCTTCTGCGTGTGCTGGGCCAACGAGAACTGGACGCGAAATTGGGACGGCCAGGACCAGGATGTCCTCATTTCGCAGGAACATACGCTGGAGTCTGATCTGGATTTCATTCACGAACTGCTGCCGCTTTTCCGGGATCCCCGGTATATCCGTTACCAAGGCCGGCCCGTGCTGCTGGTTTACCGGACGGACCGGATGCACGACCCGAAGCGGACCGCCCGCGCCTGGCGCGAAGCATGCGTGCAAGCCGGGTTGCCGGGCCTGCACCTGTGCGCAGTGGAAACCGTCGGCTTCGGCGATCCCCGCGACCGGGGATTTGACGCCCTGGTGGAATTCCCGCCCAACCATTTTGCCACTCAAAACATCGCCGCCACCGTTCCCGGGCTTGATCCGGGTTTTGCCGGTCACATCGCTGATTACCGGGAAATAATGGAATATTCGTTGCGGCGGCCCGAGCCGGCTTTTACGTACCACCGCGGGGTCATGACGTGCTGGGACAACACCCCCCGCAGGCGCGAACGCGGCCTCGTTTTTTACAAGGCCACGCCCGAGCGATACCAGTTGTGGCTGGAAGGGCTGATCAATAAGCCGGGGGTGGGGAACGACCCGGAAGCCATGCTGTTCGTCAATGCCTGGAATGAATGGGGCGAAGGCGCGCATTTGGAGCCGGACCTGGAATACGGCCATGCCTGGCTGGAAGCCACCAGGCGGGTTTTGGAAAAACCGGCGGGTCAGAAGCAGGCCGGCCCGGCGGCCGTTTCTACTGTGGCCGTGGAGTCGGCGCCGCCTGAAAACAGGCCGCTGGCCCCGGAAGAGCCCGGCCCCAAGCGGCTGGGCCTGGTGATCCATGACGGACACTGTCATGGCGCCCAATTCATCGCCTTGACCCTGGCCAGGACCTTGGCGGAAAAAATGAAATACACGCTGGTCATTGTCAGCAAACAGGATGGTGAACTTCTTTCGGAATTCGCCAAGTACGGCAAAGTGATCCGCTTAACGGACGAAATCCGGCAACGGGGTTCCGAGCCGGCGGCATTGGAAGCCATCGGCAGACGGTTGCAGTCGGAGCGGATCCGTTCCGTCATCTGCAACACGGTGGTTACGGGCGATCTGGCGGCCTGGTTGAAACCGCGGGGATTCAACGTACTGGGCCTGGTGCACGAGCTGCCCACTTTGATTCAAACCTACGGTTATCAAACGCTGGCGAAGCAGCTGGCCGAAGCCGCGGACGTGTTGGCGTTTCCCGCGGAGTACGTGCGAAAAGCCTTTTTGGAGTGGCATCCCCTGGCGCCGGCCAAATGCCGGATACGCCCCCAGGGGATTCTGCAACCCAACCGCTACCGGGAAAAGCGGGAAATGGCCCGCCAGAAAGTGGCCCAAAAACACGGGCTGGGTCCGAACAGCAAAATCGTTTTGAACTGCGCTTATGCGGATTTGCGCAAGGGGCCGGACCTGTTCGTGGCCCTGGCGCAAAGCGTTTTGCGGCAACTGGCGGATGTGAACGTGCATTTCATCTGGGCAGGCAGCCTGCAGCCCGAATTCCAGGCCTGGCTGAAGCATGACCTGGCCCGGACCGGCCTGGACCGGAAAGTGCATTTTATCGGTTTTCAAAAGGACGACGCCCTGTACCTGGCGGCCGCGGATGTCTTCGCCCTCACCTCCCGCGAGGATCCTTTTCCCAATGTCGTGCTCTCGGCCATGGAGGTCGGCGTGCCGGTGGCGGCTTTTACCGGCAGCGGCGGCGCGGCGGAAATGCTGGCTGCAGGCTGCGGCGTTGTCGTCCCTTATCTAGACATCCAGGCCATGTCCGGCGAAGTCTGCCGTTTGTTGCGTGATCCCGGATCAGGCCGGGAATTGGTGCAGGCAGCCATGAACAAGGCTGCGCGCGAGTACCAGTTCGAACAGTACGCCGGGAACCTTCTGGGTGATCTGGGTTTGATGATTTGAAGTTCGGGTGCGAATAGAAGGAGCAGACCGTTTCATGGTGTTTTCGTCCGTCACTTTTCTGTTCTATTTTTTGCCGCTGATACTCCTCCTGTATTTCGGGTTCAGGCCAGTCCGGTGGAAAAACACCGTCCTGCTGGTCATGAGCCTGTTGTTCTATATGTGGGGCGCGGGCGAAGTCGTTTTGGTTTTCATGGCTTCGATCGCGGGGAACTGGATGTTTGGCCTGCTGATCAACCGGGCGGATCGAAAGCAGCAGCCTGCCGTGAAAAAAGCCTGGCTGACCCTGGCCATCGTCATGAACCTGGCCCTGCTGGGCTATTACAAATACGCCAACTTCCTGGTCGAACAGCTGGACCAGGTGATCTTTTGGATCCTGCCCCAGGTCCGGCCGTTTCCGAATCCGGGCATCCTGCTGCCCATCGGCATCTCCTTTTTCACGTTTCAGGCGCTCAGCTACGTCATCGACGTCTACCGGGGGCATGTCGGGGTCATCAAGAATCCCGTGGACATGGGCATGTACTTGTCGATGTTTCCGCAGCTGATCGCGGGGCCGATCGTGCGCTATGACGAGATCGAGCCGCAGGTCAAGTCGCGGCAACACACCTGGGACAACGTCGCCTCGGGGCTGGTCCGCTTCATGCTGGGGCTGTTCAAGAAAGCGGTGATCGCGGACCCGATCGGGATGATCGCGGACCAGGCGTTCGGTCTGGACCAGGGGCTGGGGGCCGGGCTGGCGTGGCTGGGATTGGTGGCGTTTACGCTGCAGGTGTATTTCGATTTTTCGGGATATTCGGACATGGCGATCGGGTTGGGGAGGGTGTTCGGGTTTCATTTCCGGGAAAACTTCAACCGGCCGTATATGGCGGTCAGTTTCACGGATTTTTGGCGGCGCTGGCACATTTCGCTTTCGACCTGGTTTCGGGACTATGTGTACATCCCCCTGGGAGGGTCGCGGGTTTCTTCCTGGAAAATATACTTCAATTTGCTGGTGGTATTCGTGCTGATGGGATTTTGGCACGGCGCCAACTGGACCTTCATCGCGCTGGGGCTGTATCACGGTTTTTTCATGTGCTGGGAGCGGATTTCCGGGAAACGCCTGCCCGAGGATTTCCGGCATCCGGGTTTGCAGCGAATGATCGCTTTTTTCCTGATTATGCTGGGCATGGTGTTTTTCAGGGCCCGGAACCTTCCCGCCGCAGCGGACTATTTCCGGGGGTTGGTCACCATCCCGCAGGAACCCTTGCACTTTTACTGGCTGGCAAACATCAGCAACCAGAGCCTGGTGACCTTGGGATTCGGATTGCTGCTGGTGTTTTGGCCGCGGGCCGAGAGTTCGGGGAGCTATTTTGACCATGCCGACTCCCGGACAGCCGCCTGGCTCAGGTTATCGGTGGCCGCCCTGGGTCTGGTGGCGGCGGTTTTGATGATGGCGAGCAGCGATTTTCAACCCTTTATTTATTTCAAATTTTAAACATGAAAAAAACACTCCTGAATATCGCCGGCGGGTTTTGCCTGGCCATGCTTTTTGCACCGGTGTGCTGGCAGCCCTGGAGGAACCCGAACGAGGAGTGGTTCATCCAGAAGGTGGAGAAACGCCAGCTTGCCCGCTGGCCGCGAATCGTCACAGTTTGGGATTTGTTGAAGACGCGGACCTACAGCGAGGTCAACCAAGCCCTGCAGGACCGGCTGCCTTTCCGCGGCCTGCTGATTATTATTAAAAACCGCCTGGCCTATTACCTTCTGAACGAACGCCTGTTCGGTGATGTTGTGGTGGGCCCGACCAGATGGTTTTTCATCCGCAGCGCCTATTACCGGCCGTGGGAAGAAGCCAAGACCCGGCGGGTGCTGAAGATGATGGAACATTTTCTCGGCCGGCAACCGGGGCTCAAGCCCGGTTTGCGCATTTTTATTCCGCCTGACAAAGATATGATTTATCCCGAAAAACTCAGGGCCCGTGATCGGGCTTTGGCTGACCGCTACCACCGCCGCCGGACGCAGATCCACAACTTTTTTACGGATCACGAACGGCAAGGCGTCTGGGGGTTGACCCGCGCCTATCAAATGGCGCGCTCCCGGAACAGGGGACCGGTCTTTTTGACGTTCGACACCCATCATACGTACCAGGGCAGGATGATGATGCTCAAAACCATGGTCGAAGCGCTCCACCCCGGCCTCTGGCGGGATTCGGAAGTGGCCGCCCGGGGGAGGATCGACGTCTATGGAGATCTGCCCTTGCTGTCGGGAATCGGCCCGGTGGCCGAAAAGGATACAGCCCTGCAACTCAGGCGCCGGGATGTGCGCTGCCTTAAGCAGGAATGGCTGCAATCCGAAAAGACGTGGCGAGCGCCGGTGCATTATGTTTATCACAGCGATACGCAACAGTTCATTCCGGGAAAGAGCCTGGTCATTTATGATTCCATGCTCGGGAATTACCGCAGGTATTTGGCGGAGTATTTTCAGGATGCGGTCTTTGTTCATTACAATACGCTGCTCGAGGACGTGTTTTTGGCCGGCCAATTTTCGGATTTCGACCGCATGGTTATCGAAGTGGGGGACCGCCAAGTGGTCGCTTCGATGGCCGAGCTTTTCACCAGGCTCAACGCTAGGGCCGTATGCGAGCTGGATCCGGTCACTTTAAAATATCAGGATAGCAACCGAACCTTGCAGCCTGAAAAAACCGCGCAGGGAGTGAAGTGCGATTTCCGGAGCTATGATCCCATGGTTTATTTGCCCCGGACGGCTTTGCCCATGAACCAGGACTATATCCTGCAAATTGAATTCAATTCCTCAGTGGCGACGTCGGGGCAGTTGTTTTATAGGGAGGCCCCCGGCCAGGGCTACGGCGAGGACCGGAGCTTTTTTAAAGACATCCGGCGCGGCAGGAACAGCCTGGTTTTCCCTCTAAACGCCAAGCAGTTGTCCTATCCCATGCGGTTTGACCCGCTGTGCCAGCCTGGGACCATCCTGCTTCAGTCGGCGCAGGTGTTTGCCATCGATCCGCCGCCTTCATTGGGTGCGGCTTCGATAATGGCGGACGTACCGGCTGCCTCCGACGCCAGCCGGCTCTGGATACTGGCTGAAACCGGGCCGGAGCGCCGGATCGTGGGGGGGATGGACGCGGTGCTGACGGCGAACAAAGACGCTCAATTGCAAAGTCTGGCCCGGGGCTTGTGGATCGGCGCCAGCAACCCGGACCCCAGCCTGCAGCTGCCTTCCCTGGCCGCGGCGGCGGACGCCCGGCCGGTGCTTGAGCTGGCACTGGAGTCCAGCGAAGATACCTGGGCGCAGGTTTATTTCCGCCTGGCTTCAGACCAGGCATTCGCCGAGGAACGCAGCCTCCGGCGGCATGTCCGGCCCGGAATGAATCGCCTGCGGTTTCGGGTGAGCCCCGAAAGTCTGGGCGGCGGCTTGCGCCTGGATCCGGGAGGCCAGAGCGGGCTCTATTTGATCAAAGAACTGGCTGTCAGCAACCTGAGAGGGAGCGGAAAAAGCCGGGAGGCCGGAGCGCCGGATCGGCTGCGGTTGATCTATCCCGTGACCAGCTGGTACGAATTGAGCGGAAAAGAGCTGGCGAGGATTCAAGGCAACGCGGAAGCGCGGTTGACCTGCACGGAAGAGGGGCTGGAGTTGGCCGTCACCGGCACAGATCCGCAGTTGTATCTTCCCCGGGTACAGGGCCAGGGGACTACGGCCGGCGTCTTGCGGCTGGTGCTGGAATCCGATCGGAAAACCAGCGCCCAGCTATTTTTTACGACCCAACCCGGCGAGGGATACAGCGAGGAAAACAGCAGCAGCCGGGACCTCAAGCCGGGCCGGAATGAAATGTATTTCAACCTGGCGCGCGGCGCCTTGGACCGGCCCTTGCGCCTGGACCCGGCTTGCCATGCGGGAAAATACCTGATTCGCTCGCTGAAACTCGGACTGGTGGGAGGGGCAGAACAGGCATTGTCCCTGGACTGGAGCCGGGAGTATTGCGAGAATTTGTCCGCGGCCGCTCTGGAGGAGGTTTTCACCTACCAATGTTCGGAAACCCTTTCGCACTGGGACGCGCCCGGACTGCTGCGGCGGACCGGGAACGGGCGGGCGCAATGGGCGCTGCCGGTGCCGCCGGGGCTGTCGGGAAAATACCTTTTCCGCCTGACCAGGACGGGGTCGGCAACCGGCGCCTGCCGGCTTTATTATTCAAAAGACCGGCAGAACGGCTATAATGAAGAGCATTTTCTCTGCCAGACAACGCGGCAGGGAGTTGCTGAATATTTCTTTTACCTGGAAGGGACCCAACTGCAACAGGCCCTGCTCCTGGATCTGGAGCCGGCAGCCGGAAACACCGTCCGTTTGGAACTGCGGGAGTTGCTTGAATCGCCGGGCAGTTTGGAACCAACGTCAATAGCCGGTTATTAATCCCTCCACATGAATCCCCGGGCTTCAGCTCCCATCGGGACCGCTGACCAGGGAGAGGATTGCGGGATTTTTGCGGAGGGGGGAGCCCCGGACATAGTCCGGGGGATTACTTCACTGAAAGCATAGGAGCATAAAGCGGTGGTTTTTTCTTCGATTGTTTTTCTTTTTTGTTTTCTGCCGCTGGTTTTTATTTTGTATTTTGGATTTAAACCGGTCTGGTGGAAAAACACCGTCCTGCTGGTCATGAGCCTGTTGTTCTATATGTGGGGCGCGGGCGAAGTCGTTTTGGTTTTCATGGCTTCGATCGCGGGGAACTGGATGTTTGGCCTGCTGATCAACCGGGCGGATCGAAAGCAGCAGCCTGCCGTGAAAAAAGCCTGGCTGACCCTGGCCATCGTCATGAACCTGGCCCTGCTGGGCTATTACAAATACGCCAACTTCCTGGTCGAACAGCTGGACCAGGTGATCTTTTGGATCCTGCCCCAGGTCCGGCCGTTTCCGAATCCGGGCATCCTGCTGCCCATCGGCATCTCCTTTTTCACGTTTCAGGCGCTCAGCTACGTCATCGACGTCTACCGGGGGCATGTCGGGGTCATCAAGAATCCCGTGGACATGGGCATGTACTTGTCGATGTTTCCGCAGCTGATCGCGGGGCCGATCGTGCGCTATGACGAGATCGAGCCGCAGGTCAAGTCGCGGCAACACACCTGGGACAACGTCGCCTCGGGGCTGGTCCGCTTCATGCTGGGGCTGTTCAAGAAAGCGGTGATCGCGGACCCGATCGGGATGATCGCGGACCAGGCGTTCGGTCTGGACCAGGGGCTGGGGGCCGGGCTGGCGTGGCTGGGATTGGTGGCGTTTACGCTGCAGGTGTATTTCGATTTTTCGGGATATTCGGACATGGCGATCGGGTTGGGGAGGGTGTTCGGGTTTCATTTCCGGGAAAACTTCAACCGGCCGTATATGGCGGTCAGTTTCACGGATTTTTGGCGGCGCTGGCACATTTCGCTTTCGACCTGGTTTCGGGACTATGTGTACATCCCCCTGGGAGGGTCGCGGGTCGCCACGTGGCGGCAATTCTTCAACTTGTTTACGGTTTTTACCTTAGTGGGTTTTTGGCACGGGGCCAATTGGACGTATATCATTTTCGGGGCATACCACGGCGTTTTTCTGTGCTGGGAGCGGATGACCGGCAAGCGGTTCGCCGAGGATTTCAAGCATCCGGGACTGCAACGCCTCGTCGCGATGTTCTTTGTTTTAATGGGCATGGTGATGTTCCGGGCCAAGGAAGCTGACCATATTTGGTATTACTACCAAGCCCTGTTCGGAATGGCGGAGACCGTTCAGCCGTTTCCCTGGTTGGCGGAAATCAGCGTTCAGAGCCTGGCCACCTTGGTTTTAGGAGGATTATTGGTGCTTTTGCCGTTCAAGGAAAGCATGGGTCGGTTTCTTGACCAGTCGGACTCGCGTCTGGCCGGGTGGCTCAGGCTTTCCCTGGCCACGATAGGCCTGGCAGCGGCGGTCATGATGGTGATTAGCAGCAATTATATTCCATTCATCTACTTTAAATTTTAACCATGAAAAAGATAACCAACACCCTGGCTGCTTGCTTCTGTCTGGCGGTGCTTTTTTCACCCCTGGGCTTGTTATTCACCCCCGTCAATGTGGAGGACCTATTTGTGCGGGAGATGGAAAAACGGTCCATGGAGGGCTGGCCGCAGATCGGGACCTGGCAGGACTTTTTCAACGTCAACACTTACCAGCAGTTTTCGCTGGCCCTGCGCGACCGCTTTCCCGGCCGCGGACATGTCATTATCAAAAAGAATCGGCTGGCTTATACTTTGGGGGAACGGCGGTTCAGCCAAACTGACCGGGGCATGGAGCATTGGCTGTTCGTGAGAAGCGGTTATTACCGCCCCTGGGAATCCCCGACGCAAATCCGGCACACCTTGAAAATGCTGGAATATTTTCTGCGCCACCGCGAAGCCGGGGAACCTGACTGGACGTTTTTTATCGGGCCGGACAAGGACGAGATTTATCCGGAAAAATTAGGGCCGGTTTTCAGCCGCTTGGCGGCCTGGGCCGGACGCCGGCGGGAGATATTGCGGAATTTTTACGGGGATTTTCAAGGGCCGGAAATCCAAGACATGCGGGAACCCTATCTGACGGCCAGACGCTCGCTGTCAGAACCGGTTTTTTTCAAGCTCGACACGCATCACACCAACCGCGGCATGCTGGTTTTAGTCCAGGCGGTCGTGGATCGGTTTCAACCCGGGCTTTGGGACCCGGCCGAGGTGGTCCTGGGGGAAAAAACCGAGAAATCCTCGGACTTGGGGCCCCTGGCCGGATTGGGTCCATTGCGCGAGCCCGAACAAAAATACGGGGTTCGGCGCCGGGGAGTGGAATTGATCAGGGAGGAAGTCGCCCCGGACAAAGATTGGAAAAAGCCCGCCCATTATCTTTCGCGAAGCGCAACCCGCCGCTTGATTGGCGGACGCACTTTGCTGCTGCACGACTCCTTGCTGGCCGAAGCGCGCCCCATGTTAAGACAATATTTCGAAGACCTCACGTGCATGCATTACGACGACTTCATCCTCGACAATGCCCTGGACAAAGAGGGACGCAAGCAATATGACCACATCGTCATGGAGGTGGCCGCTCGCCAGGCCACTTTTGTATGGGGAAAACTCCTCAGACTGCTGAACGCGAGGCTGCTGCAGGACATCGCCCTGGATTCCCTGGTGGTGCAAGACGAGAAGAAAAGCGTTAAAATCGATCGGTCCGCCGAAGGCTGGCAGTTCTCCACCCGCGGGATGGATATGAAGCTGTATTTACCCAAACTGAGCCTGCCGGCGGAGAAGGATTACCTGCTCCGGGTTGACATGGTTGCCAGCTGCCGCAGCACGTGCGAGCTTTTCTTCCGCGAATCGTCGCTGCAGTCTTTCTCGAACGACGATAAAATCTGGGAAGAAGTTCAGGCCGGGCAGAATTACCTTAATTTTCCGGTGTCGGCCGCGCAGTTGGCCGCCGGCTTGCGCTTCGACCCCCTGTCAACGTCAGGAAAGGTGCTGATCCATTCGCTGCGGGTGTTCAAAGTTGAACCCGGGCCCGAGGCGGAAACATGCGACCAGGTCGGAGAGATGGAACCGCTTTCCCAGGTTCAGCTCTGGATTCACGACACGAGTCTGGGCGGCGGGGAATCCGACTATCCCAAACAAAGCCAGCCAATCAGCGGAAACCGGGATTTAAAAATGTGGCGGGAACCTCAGGGCTTGCGACTCTGGGTTAACGGAAACGATCCCATGCTCTTTCTGCCGGGCAAGGATTTCGGGGAGACCGGTGATGTCATTATGTCGTTGGAAATGGAAGCGCCGCAGGAAACGCTTTGCCAGGTTTATTACCGGCGGTCGCTGACTGAAAAATATTCGGAAAAGCAGTCGCTCATCAGCCAGATTCATTCGGGAACGAACCGGCTGAATTTCACGCTGCCAGCCGCCTCGATCAATTATGGCGTCAGGCTGGACCCGGCTTGCCAGAACGGCGTTTATCTGATCCGGCGGCTATATATGCGAAAAAAAGCGGGATGGGGCTTGAGGACGCAGAAAGCCCCCAGGGCGGGTTTTATTTATCCCTATTACCCGCTGGCGAGCTGGTCGGGGGAGAACCTGGCCCGGGTGCAAATCGGCGAAGGAATGAAATCCCAGCTCACGCCGCAAGGACTTGAGTTGAAGGCCGAGACCGATCATCCCACTTTGTTGCTTCCGGGTATCGAAGCGGGAACCGGGGACCCGGTCGTGGTCAACCTGCTGGTGGAATCCAACCAACAAACAGAATGCCGTATGTTTTACCCTGGGGCCGAGGACCCCGCCTTCACCGAAGCGCGAAGCGTGCCGGTTAAAATGCAGGCAGGACTGAACCAGATGAGTTTTGTTCTGCCGGCAGAGGTTGTCCGCCGGGGGTTGCGCTTTGATCCGGCCCGTCAGCCCGGCACCTATCGGCTGCGGTCAGTTGAACTGGGAATTCTGGGCGATGGTTCCGGCCAAGAACCCCTCCGTTTGCCGCGGGATTGGTATGAAAACCTGCCGCTCAGCCGCCTGCGGGAACTCTTCACCTTCGGCAGTTCCAACACCCTCCTAAAGTGGGCCCCGGGGGAAATGACGATAGACCGGACGGGAGCAGCGACCCGCATTGCGATTCCGGGGAGGCCCGCGCCTGTGGGCAGCCGGTACATCCTGCATGCGCGGATCAAAAGCGCAGGAGAAGCCACGGCCGCGTTTTATTATTTTGCCGCCGGTCAAAAAGCATATAATGAAGGCGCGGGTCAGATGAGAACCCTGCTGCCCGGGTGGAATGACCTGTATTTTTTTATTGAAGTCAGAGAGGCCAACATGGATATGCGCCTGGATATCAGCCCGGCAGGCGCCTACGGGAGCATCGGCTTGATGGAAATTCGGGAATTCCACGGGGGTAAACCGTGAACGCCAGAATGCGGTATTGGCTGGACCTCGTGCTGGTCATGACCCGGAAGGATTTGAAGGTCCGATATCAAAACAACCTTCTGGGTTACTTTTGGTCCATTGCCCATCCCCTGGCCCTGGCAGCGGTCTACTACTTCGCGTTCAAGGTGATTGTGCGGATTCCCATGGAGGCTTTCGCCCTGTTCTTGATCATCGGAGTTTTTCCCTGGCAATGGACCTCCAATTCCGTCAGCGTGGCTTCCACGGTGTTCCTTTCAAACAGCAGCATCATCAAGAAAGTGGCGTTTCCGCGGAGCGTGCTGCCGTTGAGCGGCGTATTGCAGGACATGCTGCATTACATCCTTTCGCTCCCGGTTATCTGGCTGTTCATCGCCATTTTCCACAAGCCCGCCTCGCCGGCCTGGATCTACGGCATCCCGGTGCTCCTGGGAGTACAATTCTTTCTGACCTATGGCCTGGCGCTGCTGGTTTCCAGCATCAACCTGTTCTTCCGGGATTTGGAGCGGCTGGTGACGATTCTGCTGACCCTGGCTTTTTACGTTACGCCGATCATCTATCCTCTGGAAATGGTTCCCGTGAAATTCCGCTGGCTGATCTATGCCAACCCCTTCGCCGGGATGATCATTGGCTGGCAGAAACTTTTCCTGGAAGGCTATCTGGCGCTGGACTGGCTGGGCATCAGCCTGGCCTATGCCGCGCTGTCCTATGCGCTGGGCAGATGGGTGTATGGACGGTTAAACTGGAGGTTTGCCGAGGTCCTATGAGCGAACCTGTGATCGTTTTGGATAATGTTTCCAAGCAGTATCCCCACTACCGGCCCTTGCTGGGCGGGTTCAAGCACTTCCTGTTTAACGCTCCGGCCCATTGGCGGGACCTGAGACGGAGGCCCTACGAAGTTTTCAAATCCGTCAGTTTCAGCGTCAGCCGCGGTGAAACCTTGGGCGTCATCGGCCGGAACGGCGCAGGCAAAAGCACGCTGCTGGGGCTGATTGCCCAGGTCATCCGGCCGACTACTGGCAGTATCAAGATCAACGGACGCGTTTCACCGCTGCTGGAACTGGGGGCTGGCTTTCATCCCGAACTCACGGGCAGGGAAAACATCCTGCTCAACGGCATTCTCCTCGGCCTGACCCGGCGGGCCGTTGTGGAGAAAATGGGCGAGATTATCGCTTTCTCTGAATTGGAACTTTTTATAGACCAGCCGCTGCGAACCTACTCCACGGGTATGATCGCCCGGCTCGGTTTTTCCGTGGTCGGTTTTCTGGATCCCGAGATCCTCCTGGTGGACGAAATATTCACGGTCGGAGACATGGAATTCCAAAAAAAATGCCAAGCCAAAGCCTATGCCTATAAAAAAAGCGGAATCACCATCATCTTCGTCTCCCATTCCATGGAGCAGGTGAGGGAAATGTGCGATCGCGTGGTCTGGCTGGAAGACCATGGCATTAAAATGATCGGACCGACCGATGCGATCGTGGAAGCATACACCCGGGCGCATTGAAGCCGGTTCCTGGCCCAACGCCGGAATCAAATGCACAGGGCAGGGGATGAAAAGTGAATAAAACCATGCCTTTGGTCAGCGTGATAATTCCTTGCTATAACGACGGCCTTTACCTGGACGAGGCCGTGGCGTCGGTTTTGAACCAGACGTACCCGCGGATGGAAATCATCGTGGTCGACGACGGTTCAACCGACCGGGCCACCTGCCGGCTTTTAAAGCAATACCAGCGTCCCCATACGACGGTTTTTCGGATCGTCCACGGCGGGCCTGCCCGGGCGCGCAACGCCGGCATTGCCCGGGCCCGGGGCGAATATATTCTGCCCCTGGACGCGGACGACAAAATCGCTCCCGCCTACGTTAAAAAAGCCGTAGAGGTCATGGAGAGGGACAAAGGGGTCGGGATCGTCTATTGCCGGGCCCGGCTTTTCGGCGCCCGCGAGGAAGAATGGATCCTTCCCGATTATTCCTTCGAAAAGATGCTCTTTGATAATGTTATTTTCAACTCCGCCCTATACCGTAAAAAATCCTGGAAACGGGCGGGCGGCTACAACGCCAACATGACGGATGGAATGGAGGACTACGATTTCTGGCTTTCCCTCCTGGAACAGGATGAACGGCAGGTTGTGCGCATCAATCGGATAATGTTTTATTGCCGTGTGCGGAAAGAATCGCGGACCACTCGGATGCTAAGGGACGGCAAAGAGGCGGAAATGTTCACGCGGATCTTTTTCAACCATCCGCGCCTGTTTGGACGCAAGGAAAACATGCTCCGCTTTTTTCAGAACCGGGTGGCCATGGCCCGTCAAAACAACCATCTCCACCGCCTGATTGGAAAATCTCCGGCCCTAAAAGTCGAGAAACGCCTGGTTCAGGTGCCGTGGCTGCATGCGCTTTATCACGGCCTGTTCGGCGGCCTGGTCCGATCCGTCCGGGGATGGCGGCGATTCAGACGGGGGTTGGGAAAATGATCGTCTGCACCAGCGTGTGCGCGAATTATCTGGCCAAATCCGCCGTACTGGCGGAAACGCTGAAGCGCCATCACCCGCGGGCCCGAACCGTCTTCTGCCTGGTCGAAAAAGCACGACCTGAGCGCATGCCTGAAACCGCCGCTGTGGACGAGTGGGTCCTGGCGCGCGACCTGGGCTGGAAGCATTTCGGACGTTATATCATCAGCCATAGCCGGGTGGAAGGGGCCACGGCGATCAAGGCCCGGTTGCTGCAGTATTTGCTGGCGCACTTTCCACGGGAAAACCAATTCGTTTATCTGGACCCGGATGTCATGGTGACCTCGGATTTACGGGAACTGGGCAGGCTGCTGGAACGGCATCCCCTTGTGCTGACGCCGCATCTGCTGGAGCCGGGCAACCTGGAAATGGAGGAAAGCTGCCTGAACCACGGCGTTTTCAACCTGGGGTTCCTGGGGTTGCGGCGCTCGGCCGAGGCGGCGCGTTTTTTGGAATGGTGGAGCGAACGCCTCCGGCATGCCTGCTACGACGACCGGGCCAACGGCCTGTTCACCGACCAGAAATGGGTGGATCTGGCGCCGGCTTTTTTCGAGGTTCACCTGCTGCGCGACCCAGGCTACAACGTCGCCACCTGGGCCTTGCAGGAAAGGAAACTGACGCGGCGCGGCGGGCGCCTTTTTGCCAACCGCCGGCCGGTCAGGTTTGTGCATTTCTCGGGGTTCGACCAGGGGGTGTATTTCTGGGCCGTTGACCGCTGGGTCGCCGGAAACAAGCTGCTGGCCCGGGAGCTGGGAGCGACTTATGCCCGACTGCTGGAGGCCCACGGGGAGGCGGCTTACCGCCAAATGCCGCGGAGTTATGATTTCCTGGACAGCGGCGAGAAAATCCCCGCCTTCCTGCGCCGGGCCTTTGTTGATCCCCGCTGGCTGCCCGCCGAGGAACCCTACGACTTGACTATGAAACAACTCCGGCGGCGCCTGTTGCCCGAACAGCGCTGGTGGCGGCGCCTCGGCCGCCTGGCGAAAAAAGCCGGCCGCCGCACCCGGGACATTCTGAACGGACGAAACGGTTGAGGATGAACAGCCAACCGGGCCAACAGCCGAAATTTTTACTGATCCAGGCGCCGATCTGGGATGTCGCCACGCCTCCATATTCCCTGGCTTACGTAGCGGGGATTATCCGCAGCGCGGGGTGGGACTGCCGGGTGCTGGATCTGAACATCCTGCTCTATCGCCAGGCGAATGCCGCCGACCAGCCGGCTTGGGGAGACCTGGAGTTCTACCGGCGGACGGAGGCGGAAGCGGCTGCTTTTTACGGCAAATACGCGCCGGTGCTGGAGAGGATATTCGCCGAAGCATTTGGCCGGGAAACGTTCGAACTGGCGGGATTCAGTGTCAACCAGCAGTCGCGATATTTTTCCATTTGGGCGGCCAAGCTGCTCTCGGACCTCGCCCCCTCGCTGCCTGTGATTTTTGGCGGTTCCGAATGCTTTTCCGGGGAATTCGGCCTGCGGTTCCTTTCCCGGTCCGATTATCGCCCGGATTTGATCCTCCGGGGCGAAGCGGAAATCGCCCTGCCGGCTTTTTTGCGCGAATACGCGCGCACCCGGAGCTGCGAAACCCGTTTGGCGGGTTTCGGATATGAAAAACAAGGCGAGCTGGTCGACACCGGCGAACCGCCCCTGCCGGACCTGCAGGACGGCGTGACCGCGGATTACTCCCACTTTGATTTCAAGCACTACCAGGATCCCGGACAATTCTCCACGTTTTTCACCCGCGGCTGTATCAACCAATGCGCTTTCTGCAACGAACGGTCGCATTTCAAGCGGTTCCGGGTCCGGAAACCACAGAGCGTCATCGCGGAGATCAAAGGCGCTTTGCCACAGGCGGCGAAAACAGGAACGGCCCCGGTGGCGCGCTTCAATGATTCGATTTTCAACGGCAGCCTGAAAGCGGTCGGGGAACTCTGCGATCTTATGATTCGCGAGCAGTTCGGCATGGTCTGGGGCATCCAGGCTTCATTTTCCCGGAAAATACCCCGCCCGCTATGGGAAAAAATGGGGGCCGCAGGGTGCAGGTATTGCTTTTGGGGCTTCGAAAACGCCAGCCAGCCCGTGCTGGATGCGATGCAAAAGCAATTCGACCTGGAGACGGTCGAAGAAGTCTTGGCCGATGCCGCCAGCCAGGGGATTCATAGTTACTTACCGCTTATCGTGGGTTTCCCCGGTGAGACGCCGGACGACATACTGAATAACATCCGCTTCATACGCTCCCACCGGAATATGCCTTACGTTCATTTTATTTACGTTTCGCCCATCCAGGTCAAACCGGATTCACGGCTCCACCGGCAGGCGGCGGAGTATGGGATTCAAGGGCTGGATGAATTCGAATGGTACACCAACGACGGCAAGAATGTCAGGGCTACGAGAGTTTTCAGGGTTTTTTTAATAGCCAATGCCATGGACAATCCGGATTGGAATCCGGAAAAAACGGCGCGCCTGGAGCTCCTGCCCCATTTGGATTTCAACCAATTTGCCTTGGCGTATGAACTGGCCTGGTGTCTGTGCCGATTTGGGGCGGAAGCCGGTGATGAGACGGGAGCACAGGAATTCATCAGCCGCTGGCAGGAGGCGCCCTTGGGGATGAAGATGCCGGAATACGCGGAGCATTGGCGCCCGCCGGCCGTGCCGCCGATTCTCGGGCTGGACAATTGGTATTTAATGGATAAAAATAATCGGAATGCCAAAGCGCGCATCATCGGCCGCTTGTTCGAATACCTGGGAAAAATATAGCCTCGGGCTGTCAGGTGAAACCATGAAAGTGTTGTTCGTTCACTGCAACATTAATACCGGCAATGGGCCGCATTTCGTGCCCGGCGTAGCCAGCATTTCAGCGGTGTTGAAGCAGGCGGGGCACACCACCCGCTTGATTTTTGTCCAGAAACCCATGGAAGCGCAGGATTTTCTCGGCCGCGTCGAAGCCGAAGCGCCGGATATCGTGGGGTTCTCCGTGGTCAGCAACCAATGGAACCAAAGCCGGCACTACACCCGCCTGATCCGGGAACGTTTTCCGCAGCTGCCGGTCATCCACGGGGGGGTTCATATTACGGTCGCGGCCGAAGAGGCGCTGGCCTGTCCGGAGATCAGTCTGCTGTGCGTAGGCGAAGGCGAGCACGCCATGTTGGAACTCCTGGAGCGGCTCCAAGCCGGCAGGCCATACGCCGACATCCGCAATTTGTGGATCAAAACCCCGGCCGGTGAAATCATCCGAAATCCCCTGCGCCCGCTGATTCAGGACCTGGACAGCCTACCGCTGATGGACCGGGATTTGTTTGATTTTCCCATCATTTATAAAAAAAATTCGATGGACGCCAATATATTGATGGTGGGGCGCGGCTGCCCCTTCTTGTGCACTTACTGCGTAAACCACACCTTGCAGAAACAGGTCTTCAAAGGGTTGGGCAAATACGTGCGCATGCGTTCGCCCGAGCGGGCCATCGAGGAATTGTTGGATATGAAAGCCCGGTATGATATCGATTGGATCAACATCTACGACGACACCCTGACCTACGACCACGGCTGGCTGAAGAAATTTTGCGGATTGTACCGGGAAAAAGTCCGCCTGCCTTTCTGGTGCAATATCCGCCTGGACACTGTCACGCCCGCGATCCTTAAAATGCTGCGGGAGACCGGCTGCACCCTGCTGGTGGCGGGCATCGAATCCGGCAGCGAAAGAGTGCGCTATCAGGTCCTGAACCGGCGGATGTCGAATAAGAAAATCCTGGACACCTACCGCCTGATCGACGAGTTGGGGTTCAAAACCAAGGCCTATTTCATACTCGGTTTCCCCGGAGAGACGCTCGCGGAAATGGACGAAACCCTGGAAATTCACCGGCAGATCAAGCCCAATCACTCCCAGCTCTCGATCTTTTACCCCTATCCGCACACCGCCTTGTACGAACAGGCCAAAAAGATGGGGTATCTGACCGAGCAGCAAAACAACAGTTTTTTCGAAGCCACGTCCCTGGCCTTGCCCGAAGAAATACGGGAGGCAATGCCGGCCAAGGTCGCGCGGTTCCGCGACGACGCCTTCCAGATCAAACTGACCAAAGAGGGCCGGGGCAGCCGGTTCGATTTTTTACGCGAATTGCCCGGCGCCTTGGTCAAGGCCGGAGGGGACCAATACGTCGCCACTACGTTCGCCAATATCACTTACCACGAACGAATCGTTATTTTCGCCCATCCGGAATCCAGCATCCAGTATGAGGTCGATTTGCCGGCCCAAGCCTGGTTGAAATTCGCCTTGGGGATCTCGCCCGAGGTGTGGTCGCCTGAAAAGGGGACCGGCGTGCATTTCGAAATCACGGTCCAGGATGAGACCGGGGAACACCTGGTTTTTTCGCAATACCTGGATCCGAAAAACAATGCCGAGGACCGGCGCTGGGTGAATGTCCGGCTCGACCTGCCCCAGTTCAAACCCGGGCGCAAGAAAATCACCTTCATCACGACCACCAAAGGACAGAGCAACAATTTCTGCTGGTCCATGTGGGACCATCCGCTTTTGATGTCCGACGAAAAAGCGGTTGATTAAACGCCGGGCCGGTGATATATTTTGCAGGCTTGCGATTTCGCCCGGGCGAAATCGCGGAGCAGGCGAGCAGCTAAACAGTCGAACAGTAGAATAAAGCGAGCCTGCGGTCAACTGTTCAACTGATCAAAAGGTGCAAGAGTCTGGCAGCGGAACGGTTTGTTGTGTTCTGTGGCAACCTGAGCAGTTGAACAGCGGATCAGTCGAGCTGTTCGCTGCGCGAACGGCGCTATCGTCTAGGGGCCTAGGACGGGTGGTTCTCAGCCATCAGACCGGGGTTCAAATCCCCGTAGCGCTACCAGTTTTAAAAGAAAAAGCCGCCCTTCGGGCGGCTTTTTCTTTTAAAACAGAGCAGGCGAGCAGTTGAACAGTCGAACAGTAGATTAAAGCGAGCCTGCGGTCAACTGCTCAACTGATCAACTGTTCGATTTATTCGTGATTTTCCGCAAGTTTTGTCCACATGCCTTGTCTAATCCAATTAAAGCCCAAACTATCAATCAGGAGGTTTTTAGCATGTCATTTATGTTTGAACAGCTCAATGTTTATCAAAAGGCTATAAACCTGGCGGAAACTATTACCAATGCAACGGAAGCGATTGCCAGGGGAAACTACTATTTAACTGATCAATTAAATCGGGCGGTCCTCTCTATATCCACTAATCTGGCAGAGGGCAATGGTCGGTGGCATGAAAAAGATCGGAAGCAATTCTTCTATATAGCTCGTGGTTCAGCGCAGGAATGTGTGCCAATCATAGAGCTCTGCAAACGGAAAAACTGATTTCGGCCGACCAACAAGTTGTTTTCAAGCTGGAGCTTGAGGAGATCAGCAAAATGATAAGCGGGTTGATCAAAGGAATGCCGGAAAGAAAATAAGGCGGATCTTTAGATTGGAACGTTGGCACGCCAATGACCGCAAACAGTTCTTTTATATCGCTCGCGGCTCGGCCCAGGAATGTGTGCCGATCCTTGAAATATGTAAAAGGAAGAACCTCATCCGAGCAGAGGATCACGAAGTGTTGAAAATGGAAATAGATGTCGTAATAAAGATGATCTATGGACTGGTAAAAGGGATGACCAAGAGGAATCATGAGGAAGAGAACAAAATATAAGTCAACAATCTAACTCCGGCCAAGGCCCTTCTTTGGTATCCCAAGATTTCTAATCCGAATTATCCAGACAAGCAAAATGTCTTTTTGCTCTTGCCTATAAATATGTGCAGACATAAAATGAGGTTGCTATTAAATTTATGGGAATGACATTTGGACATTCGAACAACGTCCTGAATGAGAATCGCAGCCATATACTTGCCATATTCGAGTTAAAGAATAATTGGATTTACTTTAAAAGGATTGAAATACAAATAATTAATAAGGAAATTATTATGGATGCGATTGCGATATTAGTATCAATAGGTGCAGTGATTATTTCTGTTATATCACTAATTATTGCTCGGCGTTCTATAGTTGCTCCGTTGGTAGTGAGTTTGTTAACGGAATATGCTTCGGATGATTTTTTAAATGCCATGTTAGAAATACGGGAGTTTGAGAAAAAAAGCAGTGCAGAAGGGAATAATTTTTCTGAAGTCTATAAAAAAGAAATGGATAATGAATCGGAAGTTGGAAATAAAATTCACAAAGCAAGACGCAAAATTGCACATCATTTCCATTTAATCGCGAGATTAATCAATATGAATATTTTAAATGAAAAAGATGTGATGAAAATAGTATCGAAAGATCAAATATCATTTTTAATAGAGGTTATAAAACCATTAGAAAGTCAATTAAATCCTCAATTGAATAATCATCCGACATATAGATTGTTTGACGAATATTTCCGAAAGATGTCAGTGGATGATAAAGACTGGCGAAAAAATATGATGTGGTAATTCTGGTAAATTGACGATGGTATTTTAAATTATAATAAATCTAAAATGGAGATAAGCACAGTGCTGCCCGATTTTCCGAAATTGAAAGAAAAAATATTAAACAATATTGATAGGCTCGCAGATCAAGTATTCATGAAGGAACTGTAATGCTACTTTTGTTAATGAGGAGCGGTGTAAGGGCTTTCAAGTTGGGAGCTCTTTAGCACGGCACTTTTTACGGTGCAATTGCTGCTGCCCCGTTGGTTCGTATGCAATTGGACAACGTTCTTAGATATTCTGCTGCTTGGATGGTGAAAAAACCACACGAGTTTGCTGATGCTGTATTTAATGGAGAATATATATGTAAACTAAAAGATAGGCATGGAAATAAAATGATAGATAGTTATTTGGTAAAGCAATTGTCAAAGGAATATCCGTGGATAAAGAAAGTTTATGATAATACTTCGGGATATGTTCATCTTTCAGAAAAGCACATTTTTAATGCAATTAAACCTGGTAAAGAAGTAAATATGATAGAAATGAAGATTAGTCCAGTAGATAATGATATTCCTGAGCAGTTTTATGTCGAGGCGATTGATTTTTTCTCAAAAATAACGTTAATACTTGTAAAGTATTTGTGCGGCTGGGTACAAACTAAAAAAACCCTCAGAATAAACATGGCAAATAAATTGAACAATTGAAAATATTAAAAATAATGACAATCGCCCCACCGCTCTCCCTCTGGGATCATGGGGTCTTTCTCTCTCTAAATCCCTAAAATCTTCTCTCCTCTCAAGTACATCACCATGTTTAAATACATAAGGGGAGTTAATACAAGGAAATGATTTATTTGCCATTTTAAGCATATTGTTGAATCGGGCATAATTGCCTTAAATCATAGATTTTCCTCATTTCTTGTACTATCTGTTTCAAAGCAAGTATCTGAGGGGCTACCAGCAATAAAAAAGCCGCCAGTAAATGGCGGCTTTTTTATTGCTGGTGGAGCAGCAGAACAACCGACGACGCGAGATCTTTGGGCTACCAATAGCCATGGTCTTCAGGCGCAGATTCAGGACATTACCGAACAGTCGGATAGTGTTGGTTTAAATAGTCCGTTATAATCTGGTTGATCTGGTAAGGCCTTTCCAGCATGAAAAAGTGGCTTACCCCCTGGAGCTCGTGGTACTCTGCCCGTGGGTATTGGTCCATAAAATCCTGTTTGTCTTTCGGGGTGAGTTGGTAGACAGGGCCATAGATGGCCAAGCAGGGGAGGTTCGCAACCTGCTGGTTCCAGTATTTAACGTCTTTTCCCACGCCCTCAATCATAGATTTCCCGATGGTCAGGGGAACCTCGCGGCTGCCTGCCAGCATCTCCGCCTTCAGCAGAGCCGGGGTGTCCGGCAGGAGCAGCATGTTCAAGAATTCTTCGCGCCCCTGTTCCGCGACCATGCCATCCGCCATCTGCTGGTTGAATTGCAGCCACTCCTCCCGCGCTTTGGGATCGTCCGGCACCACGAAATGCGCGCCGTCAATGCTGGCCAGGCCGGCGCACAGGTCCGGGTACCGTACCGCGATGACTTCCGCAACGGCAAAACCCATGCTGTGGCCTAAAAAGAACGCTTGATTGATCTTTTCCGTTTTTAAAACCCGAGCAACCCCATCTGCAAACAATTCCATGGTGTATTCGGCTTTCATATTTTTGGAGCTTTTCCCATTGCCAGGAAGGTCAATGGCAATCACCTTATATCCGGGAAATGCCTCTAATTGGTATTTCCATACCAGGGCATTCGAGGTCCAGCCGTGGATGAAGACCAGGGTTTTATCGGAATTTCCGCAAGTCAGGTAATGGATATTATGATCACCAAATGCAACGTGATTCGATCGGAGACCTGTATGGGTACAGGCAGTGATCCACAACAGCATTACGGAGATACTCACTATAATCTTTTTCATACGCCCTCCCGGGGAGATTAGAATTGACTTATGACCCAAGTTTAGCGGAAAGTGGCGGTGTGGTGTAATACTGGAGGGTTAGCGAGTGCTCCCTAAGGATAAAAGCGGCAATAAACAGACTTGGACCACGCTGGATATCGCCCGCCGCGTGAATTGCCATCCCAACACGGTCCGGCTGTACGAGGCGTGGGGCTACTTGCAGCCCGTTTCCCGCGCGCAGAACGGATATCGCCGGTATACAGGCAAACACCTTCGCCAGATGATCCTGGCGCGGACAGCGCTGCCGGGCCCTTATCCGGGCGGCGGGGCGGGGGTGCAACGGCTGGTACGGCTGGCAGCCCGGCGCCGCTATCAACAGGCGCTGCAACTCGCCCGGCAGTATCAAGCGACCGTGCGGCGGGAAACGAAAAAAGCCCGCGCGGTCCTGGGAGACTTGGAACAGTGGGCGCGGATGTCCAGGCGTTTATCCGGGCACCCAATCATATTTTCGCGGATTCAGGCAGCCCGGATCTCCGACGTCACGGTGGACAGCCTGCGGCATTGGGAGAGGAACAACCTGCTCGCGATCAAACGGAATCATTTAGGCTATCGCGAGTATTCGCGGCGCGATTTGTCGCGGATTACCATCGTGAAGGCGCTTTCCCAAGCAGGGTACAGCCTGGCTGCCATCCTCAATATGTTTAATCAATATGACCGGGGAACCATCCGCCATGTCTCCAAAAAATCCCTGGCTGCCATCCTCAACACGCCTGCTCCGGACGCGCCCATTGTCTATGTCACTGACCGGTGGCTGACGCTGCTGGAAGAGCATAAACAACGTGCGCTAAAGATCATCCAACTCCTGGCCGCGATGGAACGCATGGCCGCATCCTCGAAGTGACCATCACACAGGCAGACGGCCGGCCCGCCCGGCAAACGAGCAAAACGATTGACCCCGTGCCCGTTTAATGATATAGAACCTCCTCTTTTTAAACGCCTCTTGCGGGAGGAGAGTGGCCGTGTTGCCCAAGATACCTGAAAAAGCCAAAAAGCCCGGGGTTTTTTACGCCTTCACCGAGGAGGGTGTGGAACTGCCGGTGATCGACATCACGCATCCGGCGTTTGCGCTGGCTGAGCCTGGCGCGGAGGAAGCAAACGCGATGGCAAAAAAAGCCGAGGCAGACCAGGAGAAACACAACCGCCTGCCTGCCCTCGTGCGCAAGACCATGCTGTGGTTTATGTCGGGAAAATCCGTTTTAATGCGCGGATTGTTGGGAGCCTCCGGCGGTTTTTTAAGCAGCATGACCACGTATTTGATGAAACTGGGCCCTGACAATCTGGGGCAGAGGTATGCCGGTAAGATTGACCGGGCCATTGCCGCCTCCTTGCCGGCCTTTTCAGCCAGGCTGCGGCTGCAGGACACAGCCCGGTTGCTGGCGGACGGGATTGCGCCCTGGCTGGCCGCCCAGCCCAAACGCGACCTGCATTTTGTCAATATCGCCGGCGGGCCGTGCCTAGATGACCTGAATGCCTTGCTCCTGCTGCGCAGGGATCAATACGAACGGATTGCCAATCGGCGGATAATAATCCACGTTTTGGATTTGGAAAGCGCCGGGCCGTTGTTCGGCGGCCGGGCCTTGGAGGCTTTGCTGGCGCCCGGAGCGCCGCTGGCAGGGTTGAAAATCGAAATGGAATACATCCCGTACAATTGGTCGCAGCCGGAAAAATTGCCCGGTTGCCTGAATGGCATCGACATGGGGAGGGCGGTGGTCGGGGTCTCTTCCGAGGGCGGGTTATTCAACTACGGAACGGATGCGGAAATCGCAGGGAACTTAAAAGCATTACACGCGTTGACGCCTCCGGAGACCGTGCTCGTCGGGACCCTGACGCCCAAGTTCAGGCCAGGGCAGGCATTCAACACAATGAGCGGGCTGCAAACCATTCCGCGCGAATTGGATGAGTTCGAACACTTGGCCGGACAGTCCGGCTGGAAGGTCGCGGACAGCAAACGCTACCTGATGAATTGCGTGGTGAGTATGCAGAAAACAGAGTGGCGGGCCTGAGCGCACCCGCAGCCAGGATGGAAGAACCCACTTTGCTGGTCTGGAATTGCGGTGCCGCGGCGCCGGGTGTGTATATCGTGCGCGCGACGCAGGACGGCAAGGAAATCGGCAAGGCCAAGGTGGCGGTGGCGCGGTAGGGGAACCATACCGGGTTAACGGGGAAGACCCGTGCTTGATTATCAACCAAGAGATATGCCTGCAAATAGCCGAATTTCAATCCGGCGCTGAAAACCGGCGAAAAAGCACCGTACTATGAGACCGGCGGTTTGCCCGGTTCGGAAGAGTCCTCAAGCTGGCCGCAGATGGGAAGCCGGATGGTGAAAGTCGTGCCTTTGCCGATCTGGCTTTCAAAGGTCAGGGTGCCGCCGTGCATGACCTCGACGATGGAACGGGCGATGGCCAGGCCCTGCCCGCTGCCTCGGCCGACTTCCTTGGTGGTGAAAAACGGCTCGAAGATGCGCTCGCGGGCGTCTTCGGGAATTCCGCAACCCGTGTCCGAAATGTCGATACGCACGAATTCCCCTTCGCGCCGCGTCCGCACCCCGATGAGGCCGCGGCCGCCGCTGCCGGATTTGCCCACGACGTCCCCGATGGCATGGGCGGCGTTGACGAGAAGGTTCAAAAAGACCTGGTTCATGTCCCCGAAATGGCAGACCACGGAAGGGAGATCCCCAAAGTCGGTCTCGATATCCGCCACGTACTTGTATTCGTTGCGGGCGATGGTCAGAGTGGAGCGGAGGGCCCGGTTTAAATCCGCCGGGCTTTTGTCCCGGCGGTCCGGATGGGCGAAATCCTTCATGGCCCGCACGATGCTCGTAATGCGGGAGATCCCGTCCACGGCCTGGGACAGCGCGGAGGGGACGTTCTCCTGCAAATAGGGGAGATCGGTTTCCGACTCGGTGGCCTGCAATTGCCGGACGAACGATTCTTTTTCGAGCGAGGCAGGCACTTCGGCGAGCGCCCGGCGGTACTCGGCCAGCAGACGCAGAATGCCGTTGAAACTATCCATAAGGAAGCGGAGGTTGTCGCCGACGAACTGTGTCGGCGTATTGATTTCGTGGGCGATTCCGGCGGCCAGCTGGCCAACCGCCTGCAATTTCTGCGCGTGCCGGAGGTTGACTTCCGTCTGCTCCCGCTGCCGAACTTCGTTTTCCAGACGCTGCAGGGTTTCGGTCAGCTGCACGGTCTGCTGATGCAGGCGGGTATTCAGCTGCCCCAGCTCGATATTGCGCTGTTTGACCTCGTCCTCCAAGCCGACGCGGTCGCTGATGTTCCGGCAGACTTCCGCGCCTGCGATGATTTCCCCCCAGTCGTCAAAAATCGGGAAGCAGGAATTTTCCCAATAAGACGTCCGCCCGTCAGCCTGAATGGCGGTTCTGAGCACGAGAACCGGCTGGCCGGATTGAAAGGCTTTGGCCACGCCGCATCCTTCGCAGATGGCATCGCGTTTTTCATAAGCCGCATAGCATTTGTTTCCAACCTGGCTGCCGAAGGCGGCCAACATGGCGTGGTTTTGATACACCACCGTGAAATTCCTGTCCTGGATGGTAATGCCGTCAGGGAGAATGTCCAGGATTTGCATCGAATTAATTACGATGCCTTGGGAGGAAAAAAGGCCGGCAAAATCGAGCGATTGCGTCATTGTGGCACTCCGGCAATAAGCCAATGGGAAAAAAGTGACCGGCGGGCCGAGGTTGGCAGGGACCCATCCACCAACCGGCACTTATGCTTAGTTTCGGACGTTTTGAATCTTCCTTAATACGGAACGACGGCAAGGCGCCTGCAACGGCCCGGCGTAGAAAGAAATGGCCCATTCCCGGCCGTTGATATATACTACTTGGGTTTTGCGTTCAGTCCAGATAAAAATCATGAGCAACCAAACAGCGGAGGTCGGTTCATGCGGGGCAAAGTAACAGTCGGGATGGTTTGTATGTTGCTGGCATTAGCGTCGGGACAACCTGTCCGGGCGGAAAGTGACGCTCCTGGAAACGCCCTGATGCTGCAACCTGTGGGGTTAACCACGGGAGCCGGGCATCTTAGCTTGGAATACGAGCGGAGAATGGGAGAACAGTTCGGCTTGGCCGGCCGATTGACGGGGATTTCACACTTCTTGATGCGGGGCGGCAAAACGGACGAGGCTGGGGATGATTACGACTGGATCTATGATTTGAACGGTGTGGGAGTGGGCGTCTCGGCCCGCTGGTATCCGGGTGGAAATGCGCCCGCGGGCTTTAACCTCGGCTTGCGGATGGATTACAACCATTATGTCGGTACTTACGAAGACCGCGCGCACAACGAAGCGCCGGTCGACGCCCGGGTTTCCGCCTTTCTCATTCACGGCGAATTGGGCTATAAATTCATCATTGCGAATACGATCGTCATCGCCCCGTTTCTGGACGCCGGTCTGCCGCTCATTTCAGGAGCCGATGACGGCGCCAATCTGATGACCCTGTTTACCTTCATTGCAGGTGGCGGATTGTATATCGGCTGGGCTTTCTAAAGTCTGTGTTTCGACAACCGGTTCAAAGCGCACTCGCCATTTGACTTTCTGTTTCGGATTAAGTACCATGCTGGCTTGATTTTAGGGGCGCTGCGCCCCCCATACCATCCACGCGAGGAGAAAAAATGTTGTTCACCAAGTATGCCAAAAACCCGGTTCTTGCCCCCAAACCGGGCAGCAAGTGGGAAGGGCACGCGGTGTGCAATCCCGGCGCCATCGTGCACAAGGGCAAGGTGTACATGCTTTACCGCGCATCCGGCGAGACGGACATCTATCGCATTTATTTCGGCCTGGCGGTGAGCGCCGACGGTTACAACTTCCGGCGCGTTTCAGACCAGCCCAATTACACCGGCATCCACGGTTTCGACAGCGGTTGCGTGGAAGACCCCCGGATCACCAAAATGGCCGACGGGTACTATTACGTCACCTATGCCTGCCGCATGACGCCCTACACCGCATTCGTGATGGGCAACCGCGCGGAGTTTCCGGAAGATTCCCCCAAATCCATGACCGAGAACCTGACGCGCACCGGCCTCATGCGCACCAAGGATTTCAAGACTTACGAAAATTTGGGAGCCATCACCCCGGACAATGTGGATGACCGCGATGTGGTCATGTTCCCGGAAAAAATCAAGGGCAAGTACGTGATGTTCCGCCGCCCGGCCCATTGGGTGGGTCCCAAATACGGCACCGAGAAGCCCGGGATCTGGATCACGTTCTCAAAAGACATGAAAAACTGGAGCGGCGACCGGTTGCTGGCCAAACCCGAATTCCCGTGGCAATGCTGCAAAATCGGCGCCAGCACGCCTCCGATCAAGACCAAGCACGGCTGGGTGGTCATGTACCACGGCGTGGATGAGAAGCGCATTTACCGCCAGGGGCTCATGCTGCTGGACCTCAATGATCCGACCAAGATCATCTCCCGCCCCCCGGATTTCATCCTGGAACCTACGGAGCCCTTCGAGATCACCGGCGTAGAGCACGACGTGGTGTTCGCCGTGGGGAATATCGTGAAAGACGGCAAGCTTTTCGTTTATTACGGCGGCGCCGACAAAGTGATCTGCGTCGCTACGGCGGACATGCAGGAAGTGCTGGCTTACCTGCTGCGGCATAAAAAAACCGGCCCGGCCGGGAAAAAAACCGCTGCGAAAAAAGCCAAAAAGTCCAAAAAATAATCGCTCGGTCCGGACTGAAAAAAGGGAGAGCCGCTCTGCGGCCCTCCCTTTTTTCATTTTCCGGAAACCCGCTTCGGTTTATAATATATTCCCGGTCCGGCTCCAAGCCGGATGGACGGACATCCTTTCCTATATAAAGGTTGATCCCATGATGCGCACACCGAAAGCCTTTTCCATCCTCGCGGTTGCCCTGTTTTGCACCCTGTTTTGGTCCTGGACAGCCGAAGCGGCGGAACCCGCCAATGCCAAGCAGAAGGTTGTCACAGACAACCGGGGGAAAACCGTCCAGGTCCTGGATGAAAAGGGGCGGATGGTCAGCAGCGTGCGTGAAAATGAATACGGTTACCCAAAGAAAATCGAAACGACGTACGAATACGGCTCCGGCGGCCAACTGGCGAAAGCCCTGTCCAAGGATGCTGATGGAACGACAGTGGAGGAATACGGCAAGGGCGGCCGTTTGGTGCAAAAAACGCGGAAAAGCCTGAGCGGGCCGGAACTCGGACGTGAAACCAAGACAGTCTACACGTATTCCAAAGAGGGGAAACTGGTTGCGCGCGAGATCACCAACGGGCTGATGACCCGGAAGGAAACCTGCGACGCCAAAGGCCGCGTGACCGGCGCCGTCCAGGACGACAAATTCGGCGTAGAGTGGGGCCGGCACAAGGAAACCGGCGACTACCGTTACGATGAGCAGGGATTCCTGGTTAGCAACGTCGAAAAGAGCCAGTTGCAGACCGTCACCCGGGTATTCGACAAGCATGAATTGGCCACGGAATGCAGATATGAAAGGAATTTCGGCCTGGGCGCCATGCGCAAGTCCGTGGAGACCACGACCTACGATCCGGAAACCGGAAAGCCCGCCGGCCGCGTGGAGACCAGCGACTACGGCCGGGTCGAAACCGTGCGGTTCGATCCGGAGGTGCTGATGCCCGCCCGGCAACTGGCCAAGTACAATTTCGGGCTGGGCTCGACTCGCGAGACCGAAATTCAGTACACCTGGGATAAACAGACCGGATTGCCAGCCACACGCGTGGACATCAACAAATACGGCACGGTGCAGACCTTCTACGACACGACCGAAAAGGGCGAATACGGCGTCGCAGTCGGCAGCCAGGCCAAGTACAATTTCGGGCTGGGCTCCACGCGCGAGACCAAGACCGTGATCCAGAGCGACAAGCGCAACGGCCTGACCCGCGCCACCAAATCCACGAACGCCTACGAAACCCGCTGGACAGTCTACGACGCCTATCACGACGGTTTGTTCGGAGTGGCGGAAAAGGTCCGCGTGGAGCGCAGTTTCGGCCTGGGCGGAACCCGCAAGCGCATGATCCAGATGGAAGTCAACACCTGGAACGGATTAAACATCCACAGCAAGGAATACTGATCTCTCCCGATCTTTTTTCGAATGCTGGTGTCCTAGCCTTGTATTGGAAGTCAAGGGCAGGGCTCTGGCCTCCGATACTTTTAAATCATCCAAAACCGGAGGTGTGGCATGCGGATCACAGGGGTCGCTGTGTCATTGTTTTTGGCATTGGGGCTGACCGGCTGCGGCGGGACGTTCATTAAAAAACCGGCGGTCTTGGACGTGAAAAAGCTCGCGATCGTCAGCGTATACGCCAATACCGACATCCACGACGTGGAGGCCAAGGAGTCAGGCACCAAGGTCAACCTGCTGAAGGCTCTGGTGGCGGCCACCGCCCCCGAGAAAGACATCGAAACCGACGAACAAGTGCAGCTGGTCACCATGGGATTGAAAAGCTTCGGCGAGGCCCTCAGCGGCGTGGAGCCGTGGAGTCTGGTTCCGCCTGACCAGGTGATCCGCAATAAAAAATTCCAGGCGTTGACCAAGCCCGGTTCTTCGGCCATGGGTGATTTTCTAAGCGCCTTGCGCAAGGCCGCGACCGCTTCCTGGGTGACGCCTCCGGGCATGCCCTATATCCCCGCTTCCAGCGTGACGCACGGGAACAAAAGCGTCACGATCATGGGCCAGAAGGACCCGGTGGTGGAGGGGCAGGAGAAACTGGCCGCGCTGTGCAAGGATTTGAACGTGGATGCCGTGGCTGTCATCGGCCTGGATCTGGCGTATAAAAAAGGCTGGCTCAGCGGCATGTCCGGCACGGGCATTTTCAGCGGCGTCCTGGGTCAGGCCACGCCGGTCGTGGCCTGCGAGATGGTGGTCGTTACGAGGAACGGACAAATCGCCGTGGAAACCCCGCTGTTCAGCCAGGGAGGCGGCAAACACGAGGAAGGGCCGGGGGCTCCCATGCTTAAAAAAGGCCGTCCCTACCTGAAGGACTCCAAACAGGAAGCCGTGAACGCTTACGCCAAGGCCATCACCAAGAGCGCCGCCGTCCTGCGCGACGTCCTGGTCAAGGAACTATCCCAATAATCCGAGCGCGGTTCCCCTAACCCCGCCATTCGGGCGGGGTTAGGGGGCCGTCTCCTGCACTGGCTTGGATTCAACCACCCAAAACCGCTCTCCCTCCTGACTTTTTATCTCCCTCCAGAGATACGCCCCTTCCCTGATGAACCAGGGCGCCTCTTCGGGCGCCGCCAAGATTCGCACCCAAGGATCGCCCGTGCCCGCGGCTGTCGAGAAGTCCAGCTCCGGCATGCTTTTTCCGCGGCCCGAAACGAACGCAACCACGCTTTCATCGAAGCGGCGCGACACCTGCACCGGCGTTTCCGGCGGCAAGGCGCGCACGAAGCGGCCGACTTCATAGGGGTACGGAGAAAAGGCCGGCCGAACAGCAGGGTGGCAGGGATAGACGACGAAATAGGCGTGAACCGTCGTTAAGCCCACACTCAAGAGCAGCACGGCGAGCGCCAGGTTGCGTCCCAATGGGGTTTCAAGCCGGAAGTCCGCGAGCGCCTGCTCCAGACCCCAGGCAGCCAGCAGGCAGGCCGGGATGACGGCTGAGAGCATGCGCAGGCCGTGCGGACTGGCGTCCGTGAAGGTTCCGGCGGTAAAGATGTAAACGCCCAGCCAGGCTAAAACGAGTTGTTGGGGAAAGCCGCGCCGGCGCCAGGCCAGGGCCAAGCCGGCCAAAGCCAGCACGCCGGTCGCCGGATCGAGCATGGGGCGGCCGGGCAGATTATGGCGGGGATTGGCGTCCCCGCGTTCCAGGAACATGCGCAAGGTGGCGCGCAGGTTGCGCAGGGCCGCGCCGGGTGACGTGACCGCGACCTGGCGGCCGCGTTCGCCGAGCAAATCAGGGCGGGCCAGGCCCAGCGAGAGGAGCGGCGCCAGGGCGATCATGGCCGCGAGGCAGGCTGCGACCACGCCGGGACGGAACCGTTGCCAGCCGCCCGGGAACGCCCGCAGCCCGAACCAAGCAGCCAGAGCCAGAAGCAGAAGCGAGACGCGCGAAGCCGCGTAGCCGTAGTTGGCCAGGCCCGCCAGCAGGCCGGCTGCGGCCCACCAGCCCCAGGCCGCGCTTTCCAGGCCAAGGACCAGGCACAGGAGCATGGCCGCGTCGAACGCCGGAGTCATGACCGCGTCGAATCCGAGGCGGCTGACGGACACGTGCCAGGCGGAGACTGCGAGCAAGCCGGCTGCCGCCAGCCCGATGCGCGCGCCGCCCCACTGGCGCCCCAGCCTCCAAACCAGGGGCACGGTGGCTGCGCCGGCGACGGCCGAAGCCAGCCGCAAGGCGCCGACGGTTTTGCCGAAAACGGCGAAGAAGGGCGCGGTCCAAAAAAATTGCAATGCGCCGCGGCCGTTGTTGCGCGGCGTGAAGATGAACCAGTCGCCCTTGAGGATGCGCAGGGTTTCCAGGCCGTTCTGGGCTTCGTCGAACCAGCAGGCCGGCGGCACGGCTTCCAGCCGCCACCAGCGCAGGCCCGCGGCCAGCAGCACCAGGCCAGCCAGCCAGACCAGTTCCGTCCTCCGGCGCATGGCCGGCGCTGGCAGGGACGCTGCTTCCACAGGCTTCCACCCTGCCCAGGCTAATCCCATCAGGACGCAGATCCAACCCAGAACGCTTTGATGCCCGTGCAAAAGGACGACGCCCACGGCGCTTGGGATCCAGAATCCCAGCGGGGCCCGGATTCCCGGCATTAGGAGGCCACCGCCTCGTTCAGGCGGGCGTAAAACGCCTCCCGCGCCTGCCGTTCGATCCAGGGTTTGTGGCCGCAGCGGGGAAGGAGGACGAAACGGAAATCCGCCAGGCGTTCGGAGAGGGGGAGGCGAACGCCTTCGGCCGGGTGCGGGTCGCGGTCGCCGTGCAGGGCGATGACCGGGCAATGGATGCGGTCCGCGCAAGCCAGCAAGCGGCCGCTGGCGCGTAACCGGTCGGCCGCGGGCCAGACGCGGCGATAGATGGCATAGGAGTGGACGACATTCCGGCTGAAAACCGGAAAAGGGTCGTGGGCATCCACCCGCGACATCAGCCGGCCCAGGCTGGCGAAGAGGACGTCTTGTTCCCGGGGCGAAGCCAGAGGCAAGCGGCCGGCGAGCGCGGCGTAGGCGAGCCGCTGACGCTCGTTCATGCGCGCCACCCGCTCGGTTTGGGCGATCAGGCCGTCTCCAGGGCGGAATCCTCCGCTGCCGATCAGGACCAGGCGTCCGACCAGCCGCGGGTGCTTGGACGCCAGCAGCCAGGCCAGCCAGGCGCCCCAGGAAAATCCCACCACGGTCAGCGGTGACGCGGCGTGCCTGGCCAGCACGCCGGCCAGTTCCCGCACCTGGCCGTCGGGCGTCGTCCGGGTCTGGAACGGTTCGAGCACGCCCCGGCCTTTTCGGGCCAGGGCCCGCGCCACGGGCGCCGCTTCGCCGGCCGCGCCCGGCCCGCCGTGCAGGACCGCCAGCGTGAACGGCGGCCGGCCGTGGAAGCGCAGGGCCGGCTCAGGCATGGCTGCTGCGGAACTGCCACACGGCCAGCAGGCCCGCGGCTGTGGCGAAAGCCAGGATCAGGCCGCCGCCGCGCAGCAGTTCGGGCCACAGCCAGCCTTTGTAGATCAGCGCGCGCATGGGGATCAAAACGTAAGTGACCGGGTTCCAGGCCGCGATGGCCAGGAGCCACGAAGGCATGGCGCGGGCCGGGAACATGGCCGGGCTGCTGAAGATGAGCGGCATGGTCAGCACGTTCATGACCGCGAACAGCGTTTCCATGGATTTGATGCGCGCGCCCAGGGCCAGGGACAGGCCGGACATGCCCAGGGCGAAGAGTGAGGCCAGCAGCATGACCACGGCCAGGCCCGGGAGGCCTGTGCGGAAGTGCACACCGAAGAGCCGGGCCAGGAGCAAAATCATGGCCACCTGCAGGAGGGCCTGGAAGGCCACGGCCAGCATTTTGCCGAGCGGGATCGAGGCGCGGCTGATGGGCGCGGCCAGCATTTTTTGCAGGAACCCCAGGCGCCGGTCCCAGACCACGCTGGTGCCTCCGTAAATGCCGCCGAAGAGCGTGGTCATGGCCACGATGCCGCCCACCACGTAGGTCAGGTAATTGGGCGCGCCGTCCAGGAATTGCTGGGCCAGCTGCGCATGATCCGTGCCGGAAGCGTTGGCCAGGCCGGTGGTGAGGTTGTTCATGGTGCTGCCCATAAGCACGAACCAGACCAGGGGCTGGAACACGGACATGAAGACCCGCGTTTTCTGCTGCCAGAAATGCTTGATCTCTCGCCAATAAACATAATAGGTGTCGCTGCAGAATTTCAACAGGTGCTTCATCGCCGGGTCCTCCTCATGACGATCCGCTGCCGCGCCGCCTCCTCTTTGCTGCCCTCCACCTCGTCCCGCAGGGCCCGGCCCGTGTGGTGCAAATACACGTCGTCCAGGGTGGGCTGGGTGAGCGTCAGGCTGTGCAGCGCGATGGGCAGCGGTTTAAGCGCGGCAAAGAGCAGGGGCAGCAAGGCCTCGCCGTGGTCGGCCAGCACGACGTGGCGGCCGTCCTGCGCCTTCACGCCGCGCACGCCCGGCAGGCCGGCGATGGCGGTTGCGGCGCGGTCCACTTCCGGCCCGGGGCCGGCGAGCGCCAGGGTGATGACCCCGCCGCCGAGCTGCTGCTTGAGGCGGTCCGGGGAATCCAGGGCCTTGAGCACCCCGCGGTCAATGATGCCGATGCGGTCGCAAAGCCGGTCCGCCTCTTCCATGTAATGCGTGGTCAGGAAAATGGTCATGCCGAAAGCCTCGCGCAGGTGCGCGACGTACTTCCAGATTTCAGCCCGCGTTTGAATGTCCAGGCCCAGGGTCGGTTCATCCAGGAAGAGCACCTGGGGCCGGTGAATGAGGCCCTCGGCGATGTCCAGGCGCTTGCGCATGCCGCCGGAATAGGTCTCGACGCGGTCGTCGGCCCGGTCGGTCAGGTTCACCATGGCCAGGATTTCGGTCAGACGCTCGCGGATTTCCTGTTGGCTGAGGCCGTACCATTTGGCTTGCAGATACAGGTTTTCGCGGCCCGTGAGGTTGTCGTCCACGGCCAGGTCCTGCGAAACATACCCAATGGCCTGGCGCAGGCGCAAGGGATGGCGCACTGCGTCCCAGCCGGCCACCACGGCCCGGCCACCGGTGGGCCGGAGCAGGGTGGCGAGCATGAGGATGGTGGTGGATTTTCCGGCGCCATTGGGGCCGAGGAATCCGAAAATTTCGCCCCGCGGAACCTGGAAAGTCACCCGGTCCACGGCCAGGATGCCGCCGGGATATACTTTCGTGAGGTCTTGGGTTTCAATGGCAATGGTCATGGCGTCCTCCGCGAGGTATCATACCCAAGGCCTGGGATGAAAAACAGGGAAAAATCCGAAGCGCGGAGAGGGTATGGTAAAATGAATTTGCGTTCCCGGTTATTCACGAACGTAGGGGCGTTCAATTGAACGCCCCTACAATAAACAAAGGTCCACGGTCCATGCGTTGGTTCGATTTTTACAAACCGACGGTTCCCGCCGAGGCGGACGAAGACATCCGGCGCTTTGTCGGGCCCAATCACCGCTATTACATCTACAAGTGGGCGTTTGCCCGGGGGTTCAGCCGTTGGAACCTGGCGGCTTTGTTCTGGGGCCCTGCCTGGTTCGGCTACCGCCGCCTGCTGGCGGCGGCCGTGGTGTTCGCCGCCTTGCTGTTGCTCGGCGATTTCCTGCTGACCGTCAATCCCTGGCATTTCACCGTGTCCGTTGAAGCCGCACTGCTGGCCGCCTGGCTGGCCAATCCCCTGTACGGCCGGCGTTTCCGCCGGGCCAAAGCCCTGTCGCCGTCCCCCGCAGCGCTGCAGGCCGCGGGCGGCGTGCGCTGGTGGTGGCCGCCGGTGATCCTGGCCGGCATGCTGGCCGTGAACTTCCTGCTGCCGGCCGCCTTCGGCGTTTCGCTTTATCGCACCCGGGTCGTGCGCCTGGAGGCGGGTTCGCTGCTGTACGCCTGGCTGTCGCCGGAATACCGCAGCCGGGAATTGTCCCTGCTGCGCCGCGACTACCAGCAGGCCTTTTTACGCGGCGACTTCAAGCGCAGCCTGTCCGTGAACGAGGGCGCGCTCAAGGCCGCAATCCTGAAATTCGGGCGCGACCATCCCTATGCCCTGGGCGCGCAATATGAACTGCTGTCGGACAAGCTCACGGCCGGTTTGCACCGCGAAGCCCGGACCCTGACCGAGGAGGCGGTGCGCCAATACGAAATCCGCTTCGGGCCTGAACATCCTTTTGCGGCTTTCATGCGGAACAATGTGGTGTCCATCGATCTCTATCAAGGCCAGTACGGCCGGGCGCGCTCGGGCAGTTTCAACATCCTGCTGATCCTGGAAAAATACAAAAAATCGGAGAACGATCCGGTGATCCTGAGCAATTACGCGGCCATTTACAGCAACCAGGGCGTCATCCAGCAGTTGTGGGGCGAACAGGAGGAGGCCGAAAAAAATCACACCGAGGCCTTGAACCTCGCTTTGCGCGCGGCCAACGGCCCGAACATCGAGATTTGCCGCTACCTCGAGCGCCTGGGCGACTGGTATTTGGAGCAGCAGCGCCTGGAGGACGCCAAGCGCCTGTACGACCAGGAACGCGTCATCGCCGAACGGACCGTGGGGCTGGAGAACCCCTTGCTGTCTTCGGTGTGGCTCAAGCTCGGCGTGCTCCACTACCTGCGGCACCAGCTGCCCGAGGCGGAAAAATCCCTGGCGCGCGCCCACGCCATCCACGAACGCTTCTACGGCGACCGGCACATGGCCACCGCGGAATCGGCCTTCCAGCTGGGCCGGGTGTATTTCTCCGAAGGCCGGCTGTTCGAGGCCGAAGAGCGCATCGACCAGTCCCTGGAAATCACCAGCCGCGCCATCGGCGAGCGCAACGCCCTGTATGCCAAATACCTGACCGCGAAGATCGACCTGTACCTGTTCCGGAACGACATCAAGGCCGCGGAGCAGGCGCTGCAAGCTTCGCTGGCGGCTTTGACCGAAGTCTACGGCCCGGACCATCCCCGGCTGCTTATTCCGCTCGGGCAGCTGCTCCGGCTCTATGCGCAGTCCGGCCGGGCCGCCGAAGAGCGGCGCATCCGGACGCGCGTCCAGGACATCCGGGAGCGCTGGCCGCGCGCCGAACCGGGCAGGCCGCATTTCTATCTGGATCTCGACGGGTTGATGCTGTAACGGTCAGGACCGGGGGAGCGGCCGGGAGCAAAGCAGCAGGCCGTATCCGGAGAGGAACCAGGAATAGGCGATCACGCCGTAGTACCCTGCCAGCAGGACGGATTGCACGACCCAGGAATCGCTGTAACGGAGAAACGCGCGCCACTCGCCGGGCAGCAGATTGTAAACCACGATAAACACCAGGGTCAGCAGCAGGCGCGGGGCCTGGGCATAACCCAGCACGTTCATGGCCTGCACATGCGAAAGGTGCCGCTTGAAGAGCCTGACCAGCCCCTGGCCCAGCAGCCCGAATAGGGCCAGGCTGGCCGCCGCGCCCCCGAAAACGAGCGTTCCCAGGACCAGCAGATTCACCGCGTCCGACGGGGAAACCTGGAGCGCGTACACCTTAAGCCGGTACGCCCGGCCGATGATCAAGAGCACGTAAACCAGGTAGGAGGCAAGCCAGAACCGGTCCGCAGGCAGGGCCAGCAGGCTCGCGCGCGGCGCCCACAACATGCGGAAAATCAGCTGAAAAGGCCTGGTTCGCACGGCACACCCTCCTGGTGTCAAATATCAGGGATGCTTGGGGGCTGTAAAACTGCCGGCATAAGGATAGACGAGCCGGATGTTGCCGTCAAGCCAAAGAGGTGCGGTCATGATGAGGAAAATCCTGCTTGTGTTCTTGAGCTGCCTGATTTGCATCGGCCTGGCCTGGGCCGTTGCTCTGTTGTTTTTCTAAGGGCGATTGGCGGCGGATCGGGTGTTAAATCCCTCCGCAGGACCTTCGGCCGGGCTTCAGCTCCCGAAGGGACCGCCGGCCGGGGAGAGGATTTGCGGAACTGTATCGCGGAGGGAGGGGTAGTCCACGGGCAGGCTGTGGAAAGGCGGGAAAGTTCATTCCCAGTCGATGTCCTTGCTGGGCGGCTTGGCAGGGTCGTCTTTTTTGGCTTGCTCGAGGGATTTTTTAAACAACTGGTCCAGGGCCTGGGACTTGGTTTTTTCCTCGGACTGGGCCTGCTTGAACCTGGCTTCGGCCTCGGCCCGGTCCTGCTTCACTTTTTGCATGGCATCCTGAAAACGGTCGCCCGAACTTTCCGCCACCAGGGGTTCCCGCGTCTCCAGCACTTCGCCGGTTACCCGGTCCACGATCAGCACGACTCCGCATTTGGGACAGGTAACTTGCACGACAGTGTCCATGTCAGCCTCCGCAGGAGAATGCAGCCAGTGTAGCAAACCCCGTAGGCGCGCGTCAACGTCCGGCCTGCAGTGAAGGCCAGCCGTTTTTTTGCCGAAACTATCCCGGGGGCTTATACGGAGGTGCTATAATGAAATCAACGCCACCCAGGGACGCGACCAACATGAAACCCATCGAACAGCACGTTGCGGATATCCTGCAGATGACCGGCCGCATTATCGATACTTGCGGCCCCCGTCCGGCTGGTTCTGCCCTCTCCCAAAAAGCCGCCAAAATCCTCGGCCAAGCCCTGGAACCCTTCTGCGACCGCGTGGTGTTGGATAATTTCAAGCACCGGCCGCGGGCTTTTCTGGGCCATATCGCCCTGGATGCCGCGCTGTTCATCCTGGCCTGCGCGGGCGTGCTCGCCGGTCCGGGCTGGGTGTATCCGGCCATGGCCCTGCTGGCCTTGGGGCATTTAATCAACATCCTGGAATTCGGCTTTTACGTCGAGTTCGTCGATTTTCTTTTCAAGGAAAAAACCGGCATCAATGTCACGGGTACGCTCGAACCGCTCGGCGAAGCCAAGCAGCAGATCGTGTTCAGCGCGCACCATGACAGCGCCTATGAATTCACTTTTCTGGATTGGGGGACGGGATTCTATCTTGCCCAAATCATCCTCTCCACCACGGTCAACTGGGTGCTCCTGGCCGGCCTGGCGGCCTGGGCCGGTTACCGCGACCTGATCGGCGGCCTGCTGTTTCCCTACGCGTGGCTGCAGTGGGCGGCCGTGGCCGTGATCGCCATGGATGTGCCGTTTTTCTTTTTCCTGCGCAGCCGGGCCACGCCCGGTGCGGGCGACAACCTGGTGTCCTCCTGCCTGCTCATCAAGCTGGCCGAGCTGCTTAAGGAGAAAAAGGATCAAGGCCTGGCGCCGCGCCATACGCGCGTCCTGTTCGTGAGCTTTGATGCGGAGGAGGCGGGCCTGCGCGGCTCGCGGGCTTTTGCGCGCCAATACAAGCGCCAGTTGCGGGAGATCCCCACCTACAATGTGAATTTGGAATCCCTGTTCGATCTGAAGAAGCTGGAATACCTGGTTTCGGACATCAACGGCACGGTCCGGTTGTCCCAAAAACTGGCCAAGTCCCTGCAGGAAGTGACCAAGAGCCTGGGATACACCTCGCGCTTGTTCCCCATGCGCCACGGCTACGGCGCCACGGACGCGGCCGAACTGGCCAAAATCGGGGTGCAGGCCACCACCCTGGCCGCGCTCAGCCCGGACATCGGGTCAGGCAACAACGTGTATCACACGCACAACGACGACGTACAGCACCTGGACCCCAAAGTCATCCGGGCCGCTTTGGAAATCCTCAACGCGTTTCTCGTCAAAAAGGAACAGGAACTGGAAACCGCCGGTTAACAGGGTGCTGAAAAATCCATATATGTTCCGCTCGCACCCTGTTACCCCATGAAAAATCTCTGGTTTTTCATGGGGTATTCCACGCAACGCAATCGAAAAAGACCGCTCTGCGGGCTTTTTCATCAGCCTGCTAACCGGCGGACAGCTTCCGTTCCACCTCCGCCAGCACCCAGCCTTTCAGCGTAGCCAGCTTCACGGCTCCCAGCGCCAGCAGCGTCAGTTCCCAGCCCCAGACCGGTATCAGCAGCGAACCCACCAGGCCGGCAGCCAGCCAGCCGCCGAGCGCGTCCGCCGCGTAGATCCCGGCGGCTCCGGAGCCCGAGGCTCGCCCGGCCAGCAGCGGGAATTGCGCGCCCAGCAGCCAGCCCGAACCCGCGGAGAACAGCAGGCAGGCCGGAGTGTTCAGGCCGTGTAGGCGCAGGACCAGCCACCAGGCCGCGATCCAGAAGGCGAACAAAGCCTCCGAAGCCAGCAGTGCGGAGACCAGGGGGAAGCGTTTCGCCCCGCTGCGGCCCGCGAACGCGCCCAGCGCGGCGCCGGCCATGAACAGGCCGCTGAGCAGGCCCAGCCAGCCGTACAGCGCGCCGCTGGCGGTTTGCAGGCTCCAGAGGCTCAGCATCTGCAGGCCCATGGCCGTGCAGCCCGAAGCCGCGGCCGTGGCGCGGGGTTCCGCGCGGCCGAGCAGCAGCCAGCCGAGCAAGAGCGGCCACAGCAGCCACAGGTATCGCCGCAGGCGGTGATAGAAGCGGCCGGCGCCGGGGGCGAACACAGCCTGCCAATGCAGGAGCCCGGCCACGAGCGCGGTAGGGCGGTAATCCTCGTTGCTGCGGCCGTCGCCCTCGGCGCGGCTGAGCTGGTCCTCCAGCCACACTTGTTTTTCGGGATCGAGACGGTAGGCCAGGTACGCGGGCGACAGCAATTGATAGCGAACCGGCGAGTCCAGCAACCGCTGCCGCAGTTCGTCGGGCGTGGGCCACGCCTGGCCCTGCCAGGCCAGCAGCAGGTTGGTTTCGCCGGGCAGGAGCCAGACATTGGGAAACACGTCCTGCAGGGTGGCGCGGATGATCGATAGCAATTCGGCCCAGTCCGGGTCCAGATACACCAGGGAGCCGGGCAGGGCCAGGGCCAGCCAGCCGGAAGGCGCGAGGACCGCGCGCGCCTGTTCGAAAAACTCGCGGGTAAAATAGCGGTTCTGGCCCAGGGTCAGGGGAAAGGGCGCGGCCGCATAAATGAGATCGAATCGTTCCCGCGTTTCAGCCAGGAAGCGGCGGCCGTCCTCAGGCCGGATTTCCAGCCTGGGATCGCGGAACAGGGTGGCCGGCTCCGGAAGCCAGTAGCGCTCCAGCAACTTGAGGAACCAGGGGTCGAGCTCCACATACGTCAGCGCGGACAGGGGATGTTCGAGCAATTCGGGAAGGAAGGCGCCGCTGCCGCCCAAAAGCAGCACCCGGCGCGGGGCTGGCTGGCACAGCCAGGGAATGCCGGTAAATATTTCGGCCTGCTCAAGGTCAGGATAGGGCAGGGTCAGGCCGGGCTGTCCTTGAAACAGGAACGTGCGCTCACCCTTGCGGTCAGCCACTGCCAGCCGGCTGTACGGCGAATTCTGCACGGCGCGCAGGTCCCAGCCGCGGTGCTGGCGGCCCAGGCTCCAGGATTCCAGCGGCCGGGCCCAGGCCAGGGTCATGGCGGCCAGCAGCAAGGCCAGGGCCAGGGCCGGCCACCGGCCTTGGCGTGGTTGCGCCACGAGCGCGGCAGCCAGACCGGAAACCGCGGCCAGCCAGCCGGCCGTGGCCAGGGAACCTGGGCCTGAGGCCAAAACAAAAGTGAATACCACTCCTCCCAGCGCATAGCCGAGCGCTTCCCACACGTACACCCGGGCGCCGCTGCCTTCCGATTGCCGGGTGTCCAGCCAGCGCACCCCGGCCGAAAACTGCAGGCCGGTCAGTACGGCTTGGGGCAGCAACAGCGCGGTTCCGGCCAGCCAGGCCTGGCCCAATCCGAGCCCCTGGCCGGGCAGCACGCCCAGTCCTTCGCGCCACAGGCGCGCAATCAGGATGGCGGCCGGGAACCACAGGGCCGCGGCCAGGATCGGCAGCAGCAGGCCCGGACCCGCAGGCAGGCGGCGCTGCCAGGCCCGGCGGCCGGCCAGCCAGCTGCCCAGGGCCGTGCCCAGCAGCCATTGGGACAGGAGCACGCCCAGGGTCAGCTCGTTGCCCTGGAACACGACCAGCAGCTCGCGCAGCAGCACGGTCTGGCTGATCACCGCGCCCAGGCCGCAAATGAAGAAAACGATTGCCGGGATCATAAAGGCGTGTCTGCTCCTGGTTGCCGGCCAAGATGAGATTGCTTCGCCGCCCTTCGACAGGCTCGGGGCGCCTCGCAATGACCTTGTTGTTGTCATTGCGAGCGACCGTAGGGAGCGCGGCAATCCATTAAGGCTCCGGGGTTTCGTTCGCCGGTCGTCCCCAATTATACGATTAAACGCTCGGGGTTCCTGCTATAATTCGGGCATGACCGCCTTTCATGCCCGTTTATGCCGGTATGTGCTCCTGTCCCTGTCGGTTCTGCTGCTGGCCTGCGCGCCGGGCCGGGCGGCCAAGGAGCAGGAAGCGCGGTTCTACGAGCGCCTGCTCACCGGCGACATCCAGTGCCTGCTGTGCCCGCGCACGTGCGTGATTCCGCCCGGCCAGGCCGGGTTCTGCCGCATCCGCAAAAACCAAAAGGGCAAGCTGATCTCCCTGACCTACGCACGGCCCTGTTCGATCAACGTGGATCCCATCGAAAAAAAGCCGCTCTACCACTTCCTGCCCGGCACGCCGACTTTTTCCGTGGCCACGGTGGGGTGCAATCTGCGGTGCGTGTTTTGCCAGAACTGGGGCATTTCCCAGGCCGAGCCCGGCGACGTACCCGCCCAGACCCTCTCTCCCGAACAACTGGTGCAATTGGCGAAAGTGCGGAAATGCCCCAGCCTGTCCTATACCTACAGCGAACCCACCGTGTTTTATGAATACATGTACGACACCGCCTGGCTGGCCAAGCAAAACGGCCTGCGCAATACGGCCATCACCTGCGGGTACATCAATCCCGAACCCCTGAAGCAGCTGTGCACCGTGCTGGACGCCACGCACGTGGACTTGAAGGGCTTCACGGACAAGACCTACCGCCAGGTCGCGGGCGCCCAGCTTGCGCCTTTTTTGGAAACCCTGCAGACTTATCACGACCAGGGCGTGTGGCTGGAAGTGGGGTACCTGGTCATTCCCACGCTCAACGACAGCAACGAGGAAATCGGCGCCCTATGCGCCTGGGTGGTGAAGCACCTGGGGCCCGACGTGCCTGTGCACTTTCTGCGGTTTTTCCCGCAGCACAAACTGACCCACCTGCCGCCCACCCCGGTCGCCCAGCTCGAGGCGGCCGCGGCCCTGGCGAAAAAAGCGGGCGTGCGCTATGTATACGTGGGCAATGTGCCCGGCCACCCGCTCAACCACACCTATTGCCACCACTGCGGCAAGCTGCTCATCAAGCGCAACGGGTATTTTCTGGAGGAGATGAACCTGCGGGCAGGACGCTGCAAGTATTGCAAGACGAAGATACCGGGGGTATGGAAGTAGAAAAGATGATGGCTGTCAGACTTGTGTAGGGGCGTTCAATTGAACGCCCCTATAAATTATTTCGCAACTGCTGTACTTCTTCTTTCTGCAATTCCCGCACTTCGCCGGGCCCCAGCGCCGCATCCGTGATCGTGCCGATGGCAACGCGCACCAGCCGCTTGACGCGGCAGCGGGCGGCCCAGAACATCCTGCGGATCTGGCGGTTCCGGCCTTCGGTCAGGGTCACTTCGAAACAGCGCGGCCCCAGCGCAATGATCCGGGCTGGCCGCCATTTTTCATTCCCGACCAGCAATCCTTCCCTCATCCGTGCGAGTTCCTCGTCCCGGGGCTTGCGATCCAAGGTCGCAATATACGTTTTAGTCACGTGTTCCAGGGGATCAGCCACCTGCTGGCCCCAGGCGCCGTCATTGGTCAGGATCAGCAGGCCTTCGGATTCGAGGTCCAGGCGGCCCACGGGAAACACCCAGGCTTCGCGCCACGGGTCGGGCAGCAGGTCGTAAACGGTTTTGCGGCCGCGTTCATCCGAACGCGTGGTCACGTAGCCGGCGGGTTTGTTCAGCAGGAGATAGACGCGGGCAGGGGCGGACTCCAGGCGCTGCCAGGCGCCGCGGGTTTTGGCTTCGAACCGGTCGGTTTTCAGGTCCACCCAGGCCAGCGGGTCAATCTGCACGCAGCCGTTCACGCGCACGCCCCGGCTGCGGATCAGGGTTTCGGCCTGGGCGCGGGAGCAAAATCCCAGCTTGGACAGAGCACGGCACAACGGCGTGCGGTCAGGCACAGGTTCAGGGGGTGGCGAGGCCGGGGAACAGCCGCAGCAGGCCGTTGGCCATGAACTGCACCGCAGCCGCGGACAGGATCAGGCCCATGAGGCGGATGGTGATGTTAAGACCGTTGCGTCCCAGGAGCTTGCCGATGGGATGGGCCAGGAGCAGCGTCAGGCCGGTGAGCAGGGCTACGGCCAGGCTCACGACCAGGAGCACGGAGGTGTGCCCGAAGCCCTCGTAGCGGTGGGTGAAGATGATCATGGAACTGATGGCGCCCGGCCCGGCCAGGAGCGGGATGCCCAGGGGCACGACCGCGAAATCCTCCAGGCTCTGCTTGAGGCTGGTTTTGCCCGGCTCGCGGCCCATGAAGCGCTTGTCCTGAAGCAGCATGGAAATGCCGATCAGCAGCAGCAGGACGCCGCCGGCCACGCGGAAGGAGTTGATGCTGATGCCCAGGGCCGTGAGCAGCTCTTCACCGGTCAGGGCCGCCAGGCCCAGGGTGATGAAGACCGTCAGCGTGCTGGACCAGGCCAGCCGCCGCCGCAGCTTCGCGGACTGGGTCGGCGCCAGGGTCAGGAAAAAGGGAATGGCGCCCAGCGGGTCCACGATGGCCAGCAAAGTCAGGAAAATATTGACGTACTCGCTTAACGACCCCATGCAATCCTCCTATTCGGACAACCTGAGTATCATGCCCGTGCGCCGCGCGCGCTGATAGGCGCCGGCCACGGCCGCGAACACCAGGAAAGCGTAAGCGGCGGACAGGCCGAACCCCTTGAGCAGGGGATGGGTGAAGGTGAGCGGGAACCCGTAGCCCGTGCGGAAGTATTCCAGGAAATAAGTCAGCGGGATCAGGGCCGAGACCTTCAGCAGCGCGGCGGGCAGGTAAGTGACCGGGTAGTAAATGCCGCAGACCAGCATCATGAGCACGGCCACGATCCAGGCGATGATGTCGATGCGCTGGCCGAAGAGCAGGATGAAAAGCTGCACGGTCATGCCCAGGATCAGGGCGCTCAGGAACACGCCCGCCAGGGTGAAGGCCAAGACCGGCAAGGGCGGCAGCTGGAAGCCGAAGGCCAGGCGTGCGATCAGCACCAACATCAGGAAGGAGAGGGTGCCGCGCACGATGCCGAAGGCCCAGGAGCCGGCCACGTAGTCGTAGGTTTTGACCGGCGCCATGAACGTTTGCTTCACGCTCTTGGACCACACGTCGTACAGGAACCCGTAGGCCACGTCGAGCTGGGCCACCTGCAGCACGCCGCCCATGATCGCGCCGGTGAGCAGGAAGTATTTCAAGTCCGGCGTCAGTTTGAGAAAACCGCCCATGATGCCGATGGAAATGATCTGGATCACGGGCCAGAACAGGATCTCTGCGAAGGTGAAGAAATTCTTCACGGCGAAAAGGTAATTGCGATAGGTGAAGGCCGCGATCCTACGAATGAGCCAGTTCAAGGAACGCCTCCTCCAGATCGCGGGTTTTGGTCAGGGCCTGGAGCTCTTCCTTGGTGCCCAAGGCGATGATGCGGCCGCCGCGGATGAAGGCGATGCGGTCGCACATTTCCTCGGCTTCCTTCATATAATGGGTGGTGAGCACGATGGTTTTGCCCAGGCGGCTGTGAAGGTCGAGGATGCGGTGCCGGATCTTGGCGGAAATGTCCGGGTCCAGCCCGACCGTGGGCTCATCCAGCAGCACCAGCTCGGGGTTGTTGATCAGGGACTTGGCCAGGGCCAGGCGCTGCTTGTTGCCCGTGGACAGCTCGTCATAGCGGGTGTGGCGGTTGTCCCACAATTCGACCGCCTGCAGCAGCTCGTCGCGCCGGGGCGCGAACACCTTCCAGGGCAGGCCGTACAGCAATCCGTAAAAATCCATGGTCTCGCGCACGCTCAGGCACCAGGGGAAATTGGGGTTGCCCGAGCACATGTTCATGCGCAGTTTGATGCCGAAGGGCATGCGGGGCGTGATCTTTTCGCCCAGGATCCGCACCGCGCCCCGGTCGGGCACCAGCAGGCCCATCAGGATGTTCATGAGCGTGGTCTTGCCCGCGCCGTTCGGCCCCAGGAGGCCGAAGATCTCGCCCGGGTTCACGGTCAGCGATACGTCCTGGAGCGCCTGCACGGCCCGGCGCCGGAATACGCCGGTGCGGAAGGTTTTGGATAGGTGTTCGACTTGGATGATGGGAAGGGGCATGGAGAAAGGGGGAGGTTCAGTTTGAAGACCCTAAAGATTAAGGGGGATTATAGCCCAAGTGGATGAAGGATAAAAAGGAAAAAGAGGGGGCGTTTTGGCCAACAGCACAAGTGATTGATGGTCTTTTCCGATTGATACAAATTCGGCCGCTTTATTCATGGAAATGCCGGTGAAGATGTGAATAATGGGTTGTAAGCCAAGGAAAAAAGCCGGATCAACTTTTACGGGACCCGAGCGACCAGGAGGACTTCATGCCGGAAAAAAACCATGCCCACCCATGCGCCATCTGCGGAAAGACTTTTGCTCTGGGCGACCTGACCCTGGGAGCGACGGTCCGGGACGTGATTGCCGCGGAAATCAAGCACGACCGGCCGGATTGGTCCGCGGATAAATATATCTGCCGGACCGACCTCATGCAGTATCGCGCGCGCTACGTGCACTCCCTGCTCGAATCGGAAAAAGGCGAGATGACGGCCCTGGAGAACGAGGTGGTCGCGAGCATCCGCGATCACGAACTGCTTTCGCGCAACGTGGATAATGAATTCGAGCAAAAGTGGACCCTGGGCGAGAAGCTGGCGGACCGCATTGCGGCCTTTGGCGGGAGCTGGGCCTTCCTGTTTTATTTCGGCGGTTTCATGCTCCTGTGGATCGCCATGAACTCCCTGGTGCTGTGGTGGAAACCCGTGGACCCTTATCCTTTCATTCTCCTGAACCTGTTCCTCTCCTGCCTGGCCGCCATTCAGGCGCCCATCATCATGATGAGCCAGAACCGCCAGGAGACCAAGGACCGCCTGCGTTCGGAACACGACTACCAGGTGAACCTCAAGGCCGAGCTGGAGATCCGGCACCTGAACGAGAAAGTGGACCACCTGCTCTCCCACCAGTGGGACCGCCTGGCCCAGATCCAGGAGATCCAGCTGGACCTGCTGGCGGAGCTCGGGAAAAGAGGCGGGAAATAACCGGGAAACGCGGGCTGAAAAATAATTCGGCATCAGGGTGTAAGCAGTGTCTAAAGAGGTACCTGGATAAGGGCGCTTCAGGCGGGCAAGGTTCATAAAAGAACAACACTCCGAAGGAGGACAATTGATATGAAGTCGGGATTTTTATTACAGGTCGGTTTGGTGGCCGTTGTGCTGCTGGCGCCCACGCTTGGTTTGGCTGAAAGCAAAGCCATGGAAAAGGGCCAGGGAATGACGCACAAAGGGCATATGCACGGCGATGAAATGTCCATGCATAAATGCATGGGCGGGTGTCCGATGCAAATCAAGGATGCCGAGGTTAAGGTGGAAAACACCTCGGAAGGAGCGGTTATTACGGTTACTTCCAAGAATCCCGAAACAGTCAAGGCCATCCAGGAGCAAGCGCAAAAATGCCTGGAATGGAAGAAGGAGGCAACCCAAGCCAAGGATGATATGGTAACCTGCCCGGTTATGGGCACGAAGCTGCCGAAATCCAAGGCCGTGGCCACACGTGAGTACAACGGCAAGAAATATTATCTTTGCTGCCAAAGCTGCGTTGAAGCATGGGACAAAGATCCGGCCAAGTACGCGACTCAATAAAGCAAGTCAATATGCGTGAACAGCCGGTTGGCCAGCGCCCTGGCCAGCCGGCTGTTTTTGTTATGAGCAACCGAGGCGGGATATGGTTAAATGTCCAAACGAGGCAAGGATTGCAGCTTGAAACCAGGGACCACTTCGGAAGCGGGTGTGTAACAAGGATGAGCCTCAGAGAAATCGGTTGTTGCGGAGCATATTGCAGAACCTGCAAGGCCTACGCGAACAAGAAGTGCAAAGGCTGTAAAATCGGGTATGGGCCGGGCGGGCGGGACCTGGAAAAAGCCAGGTGCCCGATGAAAGTCTGCTGCCTTAAAAAGGGGTTGAACACCTGCGCGGACTGCGCTTTGCTTGATACCTGCGTGACCATCAACCGGTTTTTTGGAAAAAAAGGGTACAAGTATCAGAAATACAAGCAGGCGATCCTTTTTGTCAAAGCAGAAGGTTACGAGAAGTTCCTCAAAATCGCCGCCAAATGGACGAATGCCTATGGGAAGTATTGAACCAAAACCCCACATCCGCTTCCGTTATAATCGCCCGGAAAACTCTCTTTCAAGAGCCTTGAGATGCCGCAGGTGGCTTGAATCCGATTCGTTTGGACTTGTGCTTGAGGGTGATGGGCAGATCGAGGATGGCCTTGATGACCTGGAAGATTTGCACGATCTGTTCGCCCTGCTGGCTTTGCCTGGCTTCGAGCTGATCCAGCTTGCGCAGGATCTCCTTGTGCGAGGCGAGAAGTTTGCGTATGCGCGTGAACGTGCGCATGATTTGGATATTGACCATGATAGCGCGATCGCTATTGAGTATGCTGGAAAGCATGGCAACCCCGTTCTCCGTGAAAGCAAAGGGTAAATACCGTTGACCGCCCCAACTTGAGGTCGCAATTTGCGACCTCAAGTTTGAAAACTCTTTAAAATCAAGCCTAATCATAAAGTCTGCTGGGAATCTTGTGAGATTGCGCTTCACCTGTTCTTTCAACCTTTTAACTGAGACTCCGTACAATTCCGCCAGGTCCCTGTCTAACATGACCTTCTCACCTCGAATAAGGTAAATCTTGGTTTCAATCATTTCCTGCGGAATGAAGCTGTTTGGTTTGCGGTTGGCCATCACAAAACCTCCGTGGAGTAGTATTAATCCTTAGACCGCAAACCTGGAAAATCATTGTGAGAAAAATATTAACCTTGTTTATTTGTTGTGTATCGCTATAGTGATGCGCGCTTATTTGGAGGTAAAAAGCCAATAGGCTTTGGTTTTCGTTTAAGGGTAATTGGCAGTCGAAGAATATCATTAATGATGGCGGATATTTTATGGGTGCGTCTATCCAGCTCCAAGAGCTTCAATTCGTGCTTTGTAAGTTGCTTGAGAATACCTTTGTGCAGGGATAGCACTTTTCGCAAACGGATGAATGTCCTGATGATTTGAATGTTGACTTGGATGGCCCGGTCACTCTTGAGTACACTGGAAAGCATCGCCACCCCGCTTTCGGTGAAAACATATGGCCGGGCACCGCCAAAACTGCGCATGGATGGTATCACATTCTGTGATACCAAAGCCCTCGCCTCGGCGAGAGTCAGCATGAACATGAAATCCGAGGGGAATCTTCGGATGTTTCTTTTAACTTGTTGGCGCAATGCGATTGTCTTAACGCGGTAGAGCTGTGCCAGGTCCCTATCCAGCATCACTTTTTCACCGCGGATAAGGTAAATTACATTTTCGATAGATTCCTTTGGAATAAGGTTGGTTTCTTTATTGTTCATTTGAACCTCCCCGAGCAGCATTAATACTTAGACCGCCGACCTGAAGAATCATTGCGGATATTTTTAATTACCTGCCTTTCCTCGCGATCCTCCCGCTGTCATTGCGAGCCTCCGTAGGAGGCGCGGCAATCTCAACTCCCCCTACCCCCTCTTTGGCAAAGAGGGGGTAGGGGGAGTTCAAAAGTTAATCTTTGCGAGGCGCCCTGAGCATTAACAATCCCCTCGCCCCACGTAGTATTCTGAAAGTAGAAAGGGGAAAGTAGACCGCATTTGAGGTTTTATCCACTCTCTCCTATCGACTCTCAAATGCTCTGCTGCTCGCATTGCAAGCAGCTTGGGGAGGGGATGAAGGGGAGGGTGGAGAGGGGTCGTCATTCCGGCATGCCCGAAGCCGGAATCCAGGGAAATAATCTTTCCCCCTCCGCCTTCGCACATGACTACTCACTCCGATCGATATAAATCCGGAAAGCACTTCAAAAGTATGACCAACTAGGCGTAAAATACGGGAAACGAACGCGGGATGCATAAAAGATGGGCAAGGACGGAGATTAATCCGTTGAAATGTCCCCGAATTCCAACAGTGGAAAAGTGAAGGCATGAAAGCTCTTCAAATTAATCTTGGCTCTACTACGGATAGAAATAATATCTACCTTGAGTACTTGAAAGCCAACCAAAGCGAAAAGCCATTTTGCAAACCCATTATTCGTAGAATTAAACATAATGATACTGATGCTTGTTTTGAGGCCACGGTGTTTGGAATTTTAAAATACTTTCAAATGCAAGTCGATCCCTGTGCAACTGGCCCTGACTTCTTTTGTGGAAGTACGCAGGGCAATTTATACTGCGAGGCGAAGTTCATAAATACCAAAGCTGTTGTCGATAGGTCTGGCGTGCAGGAAGCTTCTACAGGGGGATCATATGAAAGGCCGACTGAGACAATATTTAATGCAGTAAAAAAAGCAACTAAAAAGTTTGGTAAGTGCAATGGCCCGAGAGTTGTATTCATTGGCTCAAATCACTCACACTCAGGCCTTTTCTTCGAGGCTGGTGTTGTTACAGAATTACTAACATCTCAAGTGAAGCTCGTTATTCCGATTAACCAATTTGCCAAGACACGGGAGATACGTCATCAAACAGATTTGAGGCACTCGATGGCGGTTAAGTTAGAGGAGAAGAATGGTAGATTTGAAGTAATTGAGGTCAGAGAATCTATTTCTGCGGTGATCCTAGTCAACGCGGCAGATGAAAATGTCGTCTATCTGCGAGGGGCTTTGCACCCTGAACCAGCTAAACCACTAATACCGGCGATATTTCCCAAGTTGCCATTTGTCGCTTTTCAAGAAATGCCATCGGTAGGTAAGATTGCGAAGACACATTGGATAAATGTTTGATTGAATAAGATCGTTATTTGATTGCCCAAATGATAGTAACTAAGGGTGGGCTTATCCTTCCACCAAACTCCCAACCTTTACCTTCAACGCCTTTGCGATTTTCTTGAAGTGAATCAGCGAGGGGTTTCTTTCGGCTCTTTCCAGCATTCCAATGTAATTCCTATGCACATTGGCCAATTCGGCCAGCTTTTCCTGGGACAGGCCCCGCTTTAGCCGCTCGGCCCGAAGTCTGTTGGCAAATGCCTTAAGTACAGCTTCTTTTTTCATGGGTGAGGTTAACGCAGACTATCCTTCCACCAAATCCCTCATCTTCATCTTTAGCGCTTTGGCAATCTTCTCAATATTCCTCAAGGTTACGTTCTTTTCCGCTCTTTCGAGCATCCCGATATAGGTGCGGTGAACGTCGGCCAATTCGGCCAATTTCTCTTGCGATAACCCCTGTTTGAGCCGCAATGCGCGCAATCGATCACCGAAATTAACCAATACCGGGTATTTTTTCATGGACAAATTGTCGCTTGGGTGCTAACTATAGTCGACATACTAAAGTTAGCAACGGAATAATGGTTATGGAGATTGAGAATGATTAAACTACTCATCATCGAAGACCAGCCTGAGCTGCTGGAAACCCTCGAAATCGCCCTGGCCGGGGAATACGCGGTAACCGGGGCCTTGACCGCCGAAGCCGGGTTGACTTGCGCCCTGGAAATTCAGCCTCAGGTGGTGCTGGTGGATTACGCCCTGCCGGCTATGAACGGATTGGAACTGGCGGCTAACCTGAGAAGGCTGGATCAGAGCGCCAACGGCGGGAAGGGGCGGGTAAGACCCAGGATCATCATGTTTTCCGCGCAAATGGACGAACAATTGGCAGCCATAGCCCTGCAGGCAGGTGTGGATCAATGCCTGGCAAAACCGTTTGACCTTAATGCGCTTAAGGCGGCGATTGGAGGATAGTGCCAACCGCTCTTTGCTTCTGCCGGAAGGGCGGAAAATACCCTTTATTATCCCGCCTATTATTGCTATAACCCTGGTCAATAGCTGCTAGGCCTGAACTCCGAGGAGAGACCATGGGACACGGACACAGTGGACACGGGCATGTTCATGGATTCGGTCATGCCCATGGAGACGCGGACATCAGCCTCCTCTCGACCGACCGGGGGATCTGGGCGGTCAAGTGGTCGTTTATTTGGCTCTTCCTGACCGCGCTGGTCCAACTCGCGATCGTTTTTATCAGCGGCAGCGTGGCGTTGCTCGCGGACACCATTCACAATTTCGGCGATGCGGCCACTGCCATTCCCTTGGCCGTGGCTTTCATCCTCGCCAAGCGCAAACCCAGCACGCGTTTTACCTACGGCCTGGGGCGCGTGGAAGACCTGGCCGGGGTGGCGGTGGTGGCCACGATATTATTCAGCGCCATTGTCGCCGGATATCAATCGATCGACCGTCTCCTCCATCCGGCACCGATCGGGCACTTGGGGGTGGTGGCGGCGGCCGCGGTCATCGGTTTTTTGGGCAATGAAGGCGTGGCGCTGTTCCGGATAAAAGTCGGGAAGGAAATCGGCAGCGCCGCCTTGGTCGCGGACGGCAACCATGCGCGCGTGGACGGCTTGACCAGCCTGGCCGTGCTGGGCGGCGTCTTGGGGGTTTGGCTGGGATTCCCCTTGGCGGACCCCATCATCGGTCTCTTGATCACGCTGGCGATCCTGTTCATCGTATGGGATTCCGCCCGAACGGTGTTTTCGCGCTTGCTCGACGGCGTGAATCCCGAGGTGGTCGATGAAATCAAGCATGCGGTGGGGCATGTTCCGGGAGTGAAGGAGGTCGCGGAAGTGCGTTGCCGGTGGCTTGGGCACCAGCTGCATGCCGAGGTCAATCTCGCGGTGGACTCGCACCTAACCGTTGCCGAAGGGCACGCCATTGCCAAGGAAGCCCGCCACCAGCTGCTGCATCATTTAAAGCATCTGTCAGGCGCCACCCTCCATATCGATCCCATCGACGCCCTGGGCGAGGAACACCACCACATCCCTAGTCACGCGCACGACAACCTGCCTGAGCATTCGCACGATTAAAACCAGGCTCCAACTACTTCAAGCCGGCCTTTGTCAGCGCTAAAGCCCGGATTGCCAGAGCGAGCGATCCAACGACCAGGCCGATATCCAGCCATACGTGCAGCCTGAAAGTCCCGAACAATCCATAGAACAAACCGAATCCGGCTAAAATCAGCGACCAGCTCCGGCTGGACAAGCCGTCGACAAGCAATACCAGGCCGATGGTTGCAGACAAGGTGGGGCATGGAATCAGCCCGACCGGCGACGCATAAAGATAGGTTAACCAGCCGGCGTTCTCCAGGAAATGCGGATACACCCAACCAAAGGCGAGCATGGCGATTCCAGCCCAAACAGTCCAGCCCGCGGCGATGGAAATGGACCTTTTATCCAAACGCAGGGCCAGCCCGCCTAACAATAAAGCGGCGGTCAGGAACAGCATGCCATTGAAGGGATTGCCATATCGCCAAGCGAGGAGACTGACCGACAACAAGGGCAGGGCCATTATCATACCGGTCACGCGCAGGGAAGGCTTCCAGCCGGCCAGCACGGCCACCAGCGCCAGGGCGATGGCCGCGTGCCAAGCAATGGACAGCCAGGTATTTTGGTTGGCGATCAAAGCGAGCGTTTGAAGAATTTGTGCTGCGGTGGGCATAGATGCCGATCCTCCCTTTGTATTGGAATCATGAATTGTCAAAGTATAGCATAGTTCCGGAAGCCCGGCACCTGGCAGTGTAGAGAACCGATTTCGCGGAACTTGGCCGCATGGGATTGGAAGGATCGCGCCAGCCAGGCTTGATTCCATTCCTTTTTCTTGCCCCTGCTCTGCTTGCGCCCTACAATAGACGCATCAGGCTGTGTAAAGGAGCTGCACCCATGAGAAAAAGGCTGATTGGCTGGTGCTGGGTATTGTCTGGTTTTGCCCTGGCGGCGTGCAGCCAGGGTCAACCCCCGGCGGCGCAGGGGGATTTTCACGCCTATTGGAAGGAATTCCGCGCTGCCAGCCTGAGCCTGAGCGCGCGGAAGGCCGCGGCCATGACGCAGTTTCCGTTCATCACCCGCGGCGAAATGGACGAGGACCCGGAAATCCCGCGCGACCGGGAATGGTTCGAACGCATGTATCCGGCCGTCCTCCAGGCTGACCCGGGAATGCGGCCGGAGCCGGAAACCATGCTGCAGTTGATCAACCGCACGCCGCAAGTCACGGAGCGCGACTATGCGCCCGGCTCGGATTTCGCGCGGGTGGGCCTGTTTGAGTTCAGGAAGATCAACGGCGCCTGGAAATTCGTCCGCGCGTATTGGGCCGAATAGCGTCAACCCGGAAGAAGCGGCCGGACGCGGCAATGCCGTTGCAGGCCGGGAGGGGAGTCAAGGCGATGATCGAAAAGGCGTCAATCAACGATTTGGCGGAGATCCTGGCGCTGCAGAAGCTGGCGTACCAGAGCGAGGCGGAGCTGTGCCGCGATTACCATATCGCGCCTTTGACGCAGACTCTGGAAGGGATGAAGGAAGACTTCAATCAGCAGACCATCTACAAGCTCTGCCAGGGCGGGAAAATCATCGGCTCAGTCCGGGCGTATGAGAAAGCAGGAGTTTGCTACATCGGACGCGTGATCGTGCATCCGGCTTATCAGAACCGGGGCTTTGGCAAAGTGCTCATGGGTCACGTGGAAAAGGAATTCGCGCAATGCGGAAAATACTCCCTGTTCACAGCCAAACAGAGCCCGCGGAACGTGCATTTCTACCAAAAGTTAGGGTATCAAATTGTTCGGGAAGAGGCGGCAGGGGAGAAGTTCGATCTGGTGTATTTTGAGAAAAACAACGCCTGAGCCGGCCCCGGAGGTTAAAAAGGTTTGGCGGGCAAATCCTCCGCTTTAACCGCCTGGCCGTGTTTCCGCAGGTAACGCACCGCTGGCTGTCCGAACGCGGTCAAGGTTCCTGACGGCGACACCCGGATCGCGCCGCCCGTGGGAATGCCGTACCCGCACCCCCGGCCCGCGAGCAGCCGCACCGCGGTTTTCAGTTCCTCCCAATCGTCCTCCTCGGCATGGGTGTCGCAGAGAACCGGCGCCAATCCCAGGCACTCGAACAATTCCGCCGAATCATCGTTGTTTTCATCCGGCCAGCGGACCCAGCGCGTGCCGAGCATAATGCTTCCGGCCGACAATCCGAAAAACAACTTGCCCCGGCGGCGGAGCCCGCGCAGCGCGGGAATGATCCCGTGATGCTTCAGCCAGCGCATGCCTTCGTCCACATCGCCGCCGGACAGAAACACCGCGTCGGCGGCTTGCAGGATTTCCAGCGCCCGGGCCGCGTCCGCGCGCTTCGAAGCCAGGCGCACGGGCATGACCTCTCCGGCGCCGGCGCGCAGGAGCCAATGGCGCGTGAATCTGAAGAAAAACGCATCGTCGCCGTTGGCCGCGCCGATGGTGGCCACGAGGGGACGGGGTTTCCCGGTTTCAGCCAGAATGGTCTGGAACTGGGGCAGGAGGGCGCTCGGTTTGCGCCAGTTGCCGCCGGCCATGAGATAGACGGGCTTGATCCGGTTCATGCGAAAAGTCCTTTCGGCTCCAATTCAAAGGACAACCGGGTGCGGCGGAACTTTCCGGAAGGCCAGGGCAAGAGGTCCTCCCTTTCCGCGGTTGCGATCCGGGCGCCCAGGCCGTAAACCGCAGCCAGGGCATCACGGGCTGGCCCGGATACGCCCCGTGCGGACAGCTCGGGCATCACGCTGAGTTTGTAATCCTCCGGCCCGGTCTGTTCCACCTGGTAATCGCGAAGGCCCGGCACTTGGGCCAGGGCCTCGTCCGCCTGCCGCGGGGTGATCAGGCGGCCCGCAGTTGAGTAGGTGGCGTTGGCCAGGCGGCCTTCGATGGCCGAAAGCACGAGCCCGTCTTTCCTTCCGCAGGGACAGCCCTCTGGCCCGGCCAGCCGCACCAGGTCGCCGACGTCGAAACGGACCAAAATGGTCCAGGGATTCTGGAAGGTCGTGACCAGGATGCGTCCCAGGTCCGGGCCGCCGTGTTCAGGCCGGAGGGGCTCGTAATCCACGCGGCAATATTCGGTGTTTTGATGGAAATGTCCGTGTTCACACTGCATGAACACATAGCCGGTTTCCGTGGAGCCGTAGGAACTGATGAACGGCACCGGCAAAACCCGGCGGATGCTCGCCAAATGCAAAGCCGAGGGCAGTTCGTAAGTGTAGACTACAGCCTGGGGCGCGGCCAGCTTCACCCCGCGGTCACTTGCCCACCAAGCCAGGCGCGCCAGCCAGGAGGCGTTCGCTTCCAGCAGCACGGGGCGAAACTCCTCCAGCTCGCGGGCCATGCGTTCGAAGTGGCGGTCGGTCAATTCCTGCGTCATGGCCTTTTCGTTCAGGTAAAGAAAACGCCCCAGCCGGCGCGCCCCGAAGGGAAGGTCCGCTTTGGACCTGAACCCCACGTTGAGCGCGCTGGTCAGAATCGCCTCGGGATGGCGCCCGTCCAGCCTCTGGGTATGGACGTTGAGCTTCCAGGACGCGGCTTCCGAGGCATCCCACCAGACTTGGTTCCAGATGTTGGTGATCCGGTCCGAGGTAGTGCCGCTGGTTTCCACGAATTCGATCTCTCCGGATTTCAGCGCCTCGGTCACATTGTTCTGTCTGGGCACCAAACCGTGGGGAAAGTATTCCGTCAAAATCTGCTTGGTCAGCGCAGGCAGGGCCGCGTACCGCCGGTCGACAGGGGCGTCTTCACCCGGGTCCAGGCCGCGCCAGTCGCGATAGGCGGCGACATCCGCCAGGGCGCTGGTTAAAACTTCGCGCGAGCGTTGGTAGTATGTTTCCGAAAAATGGTTGGAGGGCATGAGGGGATCGTTCCTTCCTGTATTCACGCGTCAGCCGGGCCGTTGGGCGGCGGTCAGCGCAGTTTTTCCTCCAGGGCCGGCTCGGGCCGGGGATACCGGCCTTGTTCCCTGAATTTTTTGGTATAGATGGCTTTTTTAGGACAGCGGTTGAAGCAGCGCCAGCATCCGTAGCATACGGCCTGGTTGAAGGCCGGGAACGGCGCCAGTTGAATGGCCTGGTAGGGACAGCCTTTTTGACAGGTCCCGCATTGGCTGCACAGGCTCTCGTCCACGAATTTCTCCCCCATGTCCCTGCGCGCCGTGGCGCGGCCGGGCGCGGGGAGCAGGGAAGCCAGGCCTTCGCCGGGTTTTAAAGCCCGGACTGGACGGCCGGCGGCCGCGTCCTGCAGCCGCGCGTTCCATTGGCTCAGTTCCCGGTCGAAGCGGCGCAATTCCTCCTCCGAAGGCGACTGTTTCATGCCCAGGCCTTGGACAATGAGCGGCGGATAATTTTCCGGGGTGTGAAAAGGCGCGGCGCCGATGATTTTGAAACCGCGTTTGCGCACCAGCCGGCCCAGGTCCCGCAGGGCAAAGGCGCCCATCATGCCATACGTGGCTAGGACGAAAGCCGGACGGCCGGTTTGCAGCGGGAGCGAGCGGATAAAGCGGATCACGCGCTCAGGCACGCTCCAGAAATCCGTGGGACAAACAAACATGACCGCGCCGAAGGGATTCAAATCCGGGGCCGCTTCCTGGATGAGGTCGCACAGCGTCCATTCGGCGGCAGCCAGCTTTCTGGCCGCGTATCGGCTGACGAGCCGGGTGTTTCCCGTGCTGGAGTAATAACAGACTAGACCACGCATGTCCGGCCTCCGCGTTGGTGGATGGGTTGGACCGTACCGGCGGACGCCACCGGCTGCAAGCCGGATCCCGTCCGTTCTCCGGACCGGATGAGGCGTCCAGTCACCTATACTAATATGAAACGCGCCTGGGATCAAACCCTCAAAGTTGCCCGGACAGGCGATCATCACGCCGGTTTCACTTGTCTTCCCCGCCATGATCGCCCTAGAATGGAAGCGCATTCATTAACACCATTTCGAAACAGAGGCGGGAATCGGCATGCGAAACCCGGGTGGATTTGTGGACCAGGGCGATGGCCCGCCGCGGATCGTACTCGCGGCCGTGGGGCTGCTGGCCCTGCTGTTTTTAGGCGGAGGCGTTTATCTGTTTATTTCCGGGCCTTTCACCGGCATTGAAGTGGTGGCGCCGGCCGAGTTGCCCGAGGTCCTGGCCGTGGTCGCGGATTATCAGGGCACATTGTGGGGGCTGGAGGGGAAACGCGAAACCGTGCGGCGCGCGCTGGCCGAGCGCGGCTGGGACGATCTCAATCCCATTACGATCTACGCCCGCACGCCCCTGCTCATGCGTCCGCTCCGGATCGAATGCCAGGTGGGATTTTTGCCCCCCCTGGGCTATCCGGTCATGGGGCTGCCCGGGTTCCTGCGGACGGTGAAAATCGCACCCGGCCGGCGGCTGGTGGTGCGCGTGGCTGGCTGGGGCAATTTCACGGGCAACAAGGCCTACCGGGCCGCGGCTAAAACCCTGCGCCCATTGGGTTTGAAACCCGGCGCCGGCGAACGCTATGAATTGAAAACCATCCGGAACGGCAGGCGCGTGGTGGAACACTGGATTCCCGTGCAGTAAACTGCACGCTCCTTTCCGTCATACTCCGCTTATTTCACCGACGATCTGTTCAGGCAGCAACGACTGCGTTCTCCGATGCGTGAAGACGACGATCCTCCGCTACCGGCCTGCGCATGGGCTATCCCGGGGGTTTTGACCGCGGTTGGCCGCCACAGGGAGGTCCGCTGATGAGGCCGTTCTTCGTTCAAGTTATTTGGAAAACAGTCGATATTTATAATAGAGGAATATTTCTTTGTGAAAGGAAAAACCGCCATGCAGCTCAATCAAATCCAGCGTAAAATGGTGACCAATACGGTTATTGCGCTCGGTTCGGCATTGATGCTGACTTTGTTTGCCTTGACGACGCTCAACCGGGTCAAAGTGAACGGCCCTATTTATGAACGGATCGTGCTGGGCAAGGATCTGGTGGCGGACATCCTGCCGCCTCCCGAATACATCATTGAAACTTACCTGACCACCCTGCAGATCCAGCTGTGCAAGGATCCCCGGCAAGTGCAGGCATTGGCGGACAAATGCGCCACGCTGGAAAAGGACTATTCGGGACGGCACGCTTTTTGGGAACAGGCGCTTGCGGCCGGGCCGTTGAAAACCGCGCTGGTTCAGGAATCGTACCAGCCGGCTGCCGAATACTTCAGCCTCCTCAAGTCGCAGTATCTGCCCGCCATCCAGTCGGGCGACACGGCAAAGGCCGAAGAGGCGCTCGCGGAATTGAGCGATCAATACACGAAGCATTTGGCGGCCATCAACCGCACAGTCGAGTTGGCCAACGAATACAATGTCAGCCAGGAGAAACTGGCCAGGCAGACCGTCTCCTCGGGCATCATGAGCCTGTCGGTGGCCGGCCTGATCCTCGCGGTCCTGTTGATCGGGGCCAGTATTTTAACCTCCTCCAACATCACCAAATTGCTCAGGGACATCAGCCAGCAGCTCAAAAACGGGGCCGAACAAATCACCTCGGCTTCGGGCCAGGTTTCGGAATCGGGGCAAACCGTAGCCATGGGGGCCAGCAAGCAGGCGTCCGCCTTGAACCAAATTTCCTCCTCCTTGGATGAAATGAAGTCTTCGATCCACCATAACGCGGAGAACACCAGGCAGGCGAATGCCTCGGCCACGGCGGCAAAAAGCGCGGCGGAAGAGGGCAGCCAGGCGGTGGAACGGATGGGTGAAGCCATCCGCCAAATAAAAAGTTCGTCCGAAAAGACCGCCAAGATCATCAAAACCATCGACGAGATCGCATTTCAGACGAACCTGCTGGCCTTGAACGCGGCTGTCGAGGCGGCGCGGGCCGGCGAGGCGGGCAAAGGTTTTGCCGTGGTGGCCGAAGAGGTGCGGAACCTGGCCCAGCGGTCTGCGGAAGCGGCACGCAACACCACGGAAATGATCCTCCAGTCCCAGCAAAGCTCGGAACACGGCGTGAAAGTGTCCGCGAGCGTGGCCGAGAGCCTGGCGCAGATCAAGGCGAAAGTGGGGGACGCGACCCAGATCATTTCCAAAGTGTCCGAATCCAGCAAAGCGCAAGCCGATGAAATTGAAAGCATATCCGGCAGCATCAGCCAGATCAACACCATCACACAGAGCAATGCCTCCACGGCCGAAGAGTCCGCTTCGGCCAGCGAAGAGATGTCGGCCGAGGCCAGGGAGATGCACGGCTTGGTTGATACGTTGCTGCAGATCATCGGCCAAGGGGAACAGAGTGAATACGGGGCCCGGGCCATCAGGCAACGTGAGTGGGGCGCTCCCAAACGGCAGGTGGACACGAACGGCGGCAATGGCGCGCAGGTTTCCCAAAACGAATGGGCAGTGGCCGCGAAGACGTAATCCGCGGGTTGGGTCGGCTGGAAATGAAATGCTAAGGAAAGCGGTCCCGAAGCGTGATAAACGCCGGTCGGGACCGCTTTTTAGTTAAACGCCGTTCATTCGTTTCCGTGCTTCAGCCCGGAGAGGTTCCGGATTGGCTGCGGATCACTCCGGCCACGGACAAGCCGACCAGAACCATGGCCGCCAGGGTCCAGACCGTAACCTGCTCGCGCAGAATCAACGCCCCTAAAATCACCGCGATGATCGGGTTGACATAGGTGTTGGTGGTGACCACCTGCGTGGGCAGCAGGGACAGCGCCTTGATGAACGACGTAAAGGCGATGACCGATCCGAAGACCACCAGGAATCCCAGCGCGGTCCAGGCGGCCGGCGTGGGCGCCGGCCACGGTTCGCGGGAAAGCAACGATAAAATCCCGAACCCGAGCCCGCCGAAAAGGTGCTGGTACGCGGACACCGTGAAGGTGGAAAGACGCTGCGGGTACCTGCGCACCACCAGGGAACTGACCGCCCAGCAGATTGGCGCCACAACCAGCAGCACCACGCTGAAGGTGCCGTGGAAGCTGGAGTGGCGCAGCTCGGGGTAAATCAGGCTGACCACGCCCAGAAATCCCACCAGCACGAACAGCCCCTGCCGCCAATCCGGCCGGGTTTTGTGCATCCAGGCGGTGAACAGCAGCACCCAGATCGGCGAGGTGGAAACCGCCACCGCGGCAAACCCCGAGGCGATGTACTGCTCGGCCACGAGCACCAGGCCGTGGGCCATGACCCACATGCCAATGCCCGTGGCAGCCAGAAAACCCAGTTCCCGGCGGCTGAGCGAAATCCGCTGGGAGCGGAGGCGGGCGATCAGGAACAACAGGCCGGCGGCCGCCAAGCAGCGGGCGGCGCCGAAGCTGAACACCGGAAAGCCGCTCCCCGGCCCCACGCCCACGCGCATGGCCAGGTACGTGGTGCCCCAAACGATGTAGATAATCACCAGATAGAAATAACCTGAATTAAGCATGACCCCTCCTTTGGCGCGAATGCCGGCGCCGTCTATATTCCCGGATCATAAGCGCCCAAAGGCCAGGATGGTTCCGTTTCCTCCTGCCGAGGCCAGGTCGTGTTCTGCCTGAGCTGGATCCTCCGGAATAATTCCTGGGCTTGTTGCTGGAGCAAGCGGCGGCTGTACCTCTGAAAACGCTTGCCCAATGGGTTTGGAATTTTTAAATAAGTGAATCCTGAGTCGTTCTTGGCGATAACCTCCTGTTTTTAGGTATAAAAAAAGGGGCAGCTGCCTTTCTCCTGGAAAGGCGGCTGCCCCTTGCGACTAGAAGCGTATTCTAGGTAGAGTGCATCCTCCCCAGGCTGCGGTGGCGTTTAATCAAACGCCAGGCTTTGGCGGCCATGGGCATAAGCTGGGCCCCGGTCAGGCAGGGATTGCCTGTCCGTACTCGGCCGGCGCCATGCTGCGTGAACCCATGGAAGTGCATGCCACTCACCTGGAATGAAGGATAAAGAATTTCATGAAGTATACACGGGTTCCGGAAAAAAGCAAATTATTTCTTCGGCTGCAGGCTGATCGAGATTTGTCTTTTCTATTTTCAGTGTAAATTGTAAGGTGTTTCCGAAGCAAAAGAACAGTGACGGATTTTTTCGAACGTTCTTTCCGGGAGGTCTCGGCATGCGTCAGATGGAACGTGAAATTAAAGATCCGGCTCAGGTGGAAGCCCTGCTCAAGCAGGGCCGCATTCTGCACGTGGCCTGGCACGACGAACCCGCGCCCTACGTGCTGGCCGTCAATTACGGTTATGCGGACCGCCGCCTGTATTTTCACTGCGCGCCGGAGGGCAAGAAACTGGACCTGCTGCGCCGCGATCCGCGCGTGGGGTTTGAGGCCGAGATCCTGGCCGAGATCGAACCCTCGGAGCGCGCCTGCGGCTGGGAAACGCGTTTTCAGAGCGTGGTGGGCTGGGGCCAGGCCCGGATCGTCGAGACGGACGAGGGCAAGCGCCGCGGCCTGGACGTGTTGATGCGGCAGCACAGCGGCCGGGAGGTCTGGACCTACGGCGAGGGCCCCTTGGCCAGGATGGTGATCGTGCGGATTGACGTCGAGCACATGACCGGCAAGCAATCCAAGCATTTTGTCCGCCGGCAGCCGGACAAAATTATTTCTTAGTTTTTTTGGCAGGAGCCAGCGGAAGCGGAGACGCGGCCGCAGGCCGGAAGAAATCAGGGAGCTCGGCGGTCAAATCCAGCCGGTGCGTCTGGCCCAAGGGGCCGTACGGCGCATAGGCATACCCCACGTCGAAAACCAAAGGCTCGACCTCCACGTGGAACCCCACGCCCGCGGTCAACCCATAACCCGGAAGCCCGGAATCAGCCAGGGGCTGCATGTGCCCCAGGCGGAGCGCCACCCAGCGCGTGCAGGCATACTCCGCGCCCATGCGCAGGAACCATAAGCCGGGTACGATGCGCCGGTCAGCCTCCACGCTGAGCTGCAGCCCGCTTTTTTCCTGGATGGCCAGGCCCAGCCGGATTTCCGCGGCCGACCCGGCCAGGCCCCAGGTCAGAAAATTGGCGACAGCCGCGCCCGCGCGGATGACCGGCACGGTCTGGAAAACATAAGCCGCCCCCACGTCCGCATTGACGCCCAGCCGGGTGTCGTCGGCCAGGGAGGAAAACGGAAGCTTAAGCGCGGCGCCGCAGGAGGCGCCGGGGAAAAACGACCAGCCATAGGCACCGCTGACATATCCCTCCAGGGCCGAAAAACTTCCCTGGGGCTGTTCATATTCGTCGTAAGCGTCGAATTCGCCGAATTGCATGAGGCCGCAGGCCAGGCCCGCGGTGCCCGGGCCGACGGGATAGGCGGCAGCCAGGTATTCAGCCGTGCTGTTTTGCAACCACTGGTGATGCATGAATTGGGCCTGGACCCGGCGTGAATAGCCGAGCCCGGCCGGATTCCAAAATACGGCGTGCACGTCGTCCGCCAGGGCGACGTAGGCCTGGCCCAGAGCCGCTGGCCGGGTGCCTGGCCCGAGGTCGAGCAGGGCAATGTCATCGGCCCGGACAGGCGCCAGGGACAGGCCCAGCAGCGCGGCCGCCAGCAGAACCGTTCCGCAGGAACGGATGCAAAGGTCAACGGATGATGGCAAATTTTCCCTCGCGATGGTTTCCGGAAGTGTCCTGGACCGAGTAGAAATATACCCCGCGGCCGGCCTCGGTGCCCGCTTCTTCGCGCCGGTCCCAACCCGCGTAGCCTGAGCCCGCGAAAAGCGTCCGGCACAGCCGGCCGGAGGAAGTGTAGATGCGCACCGTGCTGCCGGCCGGCAGGTGGTTGAAGTAAACCGGCAGGGCGGCGTGGCGGTCTCCGCGCCAGGGATTGGGGAAAACGCGCACCTGAGTCAGGTCGTCGGCCCGGCGCAGCCAGGCTGCGCGCGTGGGCGCGTCGGCGAAAGCGTACACCGTGTCCATGGCTGCGGCGGATTGCGGCATGGCGGCGCAGGCGCCCAGGACAGCCTGGTCCGCGCCGCCGGACAAAGTGAACGAAGAAACGTCGATGCCAGGAGAGGTTTGGTTGCGCACGCGGGCCACGTAGCGGTGCGGTTCAAGGTCAGCCGGGGCGATCTCCGTCAGGTCGAACACGAACGTGACCGCCGGCGCGTCGGCTGGATTTGAAGTATAGTCGAGGCCGTCGAAGCCGAAGGACCCGGCGGAAAAAGCGCCGCTATAGAAGATGTATCCGCCCCATTGCTCCTCAGGCGAGGGGAACGGCTCCTGCGCCTGGGTCGAAGTGCGCAGAAAATCGAGCCACACCTGGTCCCGGTGCACGGCCCGCAGGGTGATGCTGCCCAGCAGCCGGGGGGCGTTGTCGTCGCTGACCTCGATCCAGGACGCGGAGGAGAAGGCCGCGGAACGGTTGGTTGGGGCGCCGGGGACCGCCGAAACCTGGCGCAGGGCGTCGTACGCCAGCCAAATGAATCCCCGGTTGTTCCAGCCCGTGCCCCAGGAATTGGCGATTTTCAGGGCGCCTTTTTCGCCGGCGTCCACCTGGCCGTTGCCGTTGACGTCGATCCACAGGGTGTCGTTGTATCCCACGCAAGTCATGCAGTGCGAGCCCAGGTTGGTGTTCTGCATGTAATGGCAGGCCCGCTCGCCGACCCAGGCCGCGTCCTCGGCCAGGGAGGGATCATCGGAAACCGTGGTGCCGGCCCACGAGGAAATAAAGGTGCCGAAAAACAGGATGCTGCCGTTATTGAGATAGGCCTTGAGCTTCGCCAGCCCTTCGGCCGTGCCGAGCTGACTGACGCTGCCGAAGGCGCTGATCCGGGAACCGGCGGCCCGCTGGTAGACCGCGGCGTCCAGGGGCCAGGCCGTGAACACGGGCGTCACGCCGGCGTAAAAATCGCTCCAGCGGGCCGCGCCGTTGCACGTTTCCAGCCGGACGGCCGCGTACATCGAGGCGCCGTTGTCCGCGCCGCCGTTGATGAAGTTGTAGGTCCAGCGGGGGGAGAAACGGTAATCGTCCGTGCCGGTTTTGGCGTTCCAGCCCTTGACTAGGGCGGTCATGTAAGTCATTTGATAATAGGTGGTGCACCACGACTGGCACGACCCGCCCACTTGCGAGCGGATGGGTGGAAAAGCGTCCAGCAGGCTGTTGTCCACTTCAGGCGGCAGGTTGCCTTCCTGCAGGTCAGAGGGGAAGGCCTGGGGCGTCATGGCCAGGGGCTGGAATGTGCCCGCGGAGGGCTGGAGGGCCGAAGGCAAACGGCCGGCGGCTTGCATGCGCGACAGGCCCAGGGCCGTGACCGGAACCTCCGTCCGCACTACGGCCTTTTGGTTCCACCAGGCCGTCTCCTCGGCCGTGGGTTCCTTCAAGCCTTTGGGATAAGCAGCGGTGTCCAGGTCGATATTCGGCGCACCCCAGGCTTGAAGGCGGCAAATCAGCAGTCCAAATAGAAGATAAAAAGCCGCATGGCCGTATTTGTGTCCGCGAATAAAGAATGGGTTAACTTGCACCTTGGCGCTCCTTGTAAATCACGCTTCCTATTTTTATATAGCTATTATCGGTTGTCCACGGTTTTCCGGTTGCTTGAAGAACGCGGGTTAACCCTCCTCAGGCATCCCGGGCATAAATTCGGAGAATGGATTCTTCGTTTTTGCAAGTGCGTTTAGTAATGAGTTTTGAGGGTCAGGCACGAAGTATTTAACCAAGACCCGCTTGCTATTTAGGAATGACTATGAGAGTATAAGCCGCTTTTAATACTAAAAAAGGGGGGTATACAAATGAGTTTGAGCAGAATGGGCAGAAGCATGGTTGCAGCAGGGCTGGCCGTGGGGTTGCTTTTCACAGCAACTTCCATATTTGCAGAATCAGGAGGAGGAAGCATGGAAACCCAGGTTCAGGCAACGCATATGCCGCGCATCGGCGAAAAAGCGCCGGCTTTTAAAGCAGTGACCACGCAGGGCGAAATCAATTTCCCGGACCAGTACGCGGGCAGTTGGGTGATTTTGTTCAGCCATCCGGCGGATTTCACTCCGGTCTGCACTTCGGAGTTCATAACGTTCGCTTCTCTGGAAGGCAAGTTCGCGGAAGTGAACTGCAAGCTGGTCGGTTTGTCCGTGGACGGACTCTACAGCCACATTGCGTGGCTGAGGACTATCAAGGAAAAGATCGAGTACAAAGGCATGAAGAACGTTGAAGTCAAGTTCCCTCTGATCGAAGACATCACCATGGAAGTCGCCAAAAAATACGGCATGATCCAGCCCGGCGAGAGCTCGACCAAGGCCGTGCGCGCGGTTTTTTTCATCGATCCCAAAGGCGTAATCCGCGCCATTGTCTACTACCCGCTGAGTTTGGGCCGGAATTTCGACGAACTTTACCGCGTCGTGGTGGCCCTGCAGACAGCGGATGCCTTTTCCGTGGCCACGCCCGCTGACTGGCGTCCTGGCGACGATGTGATCGTGCCACCGGCCGGGTCCTGCGGCATCGCCAAGGAACGCATGGAAGGCAAGGCGGACATGAAATGCTACGATTGGTTTTTCTGCACCAAGAAACTGGATAAAGAAAAAGTCATGGACGCGGTGACCAAGAAAAAGAAGTAAGCATGTCCGTTTGTAACCGCCCTCCCGGCGCCAGCGGCCTCGGGAGGGCGATTTTTTTCGGGAGGGGTGCCATGTTGCGCAAAGGAAGTGCGATGCTTGTGGCGTTGGCTTTGCTGGTGGCCGGAAGCGCGGGAATGGCCGAGGCCAAGGCCAAATCAAAAGCCAAGTCCAAGTCAACGGCCAGCAAGACCGAAAAGGTGGTCAAGTCGAACCGCCGCAGTTCTTACACGCATCATTTTTCCGAATCCAATTTCAATCCGCTCAACAGCGTCACCTTCGATCCCGTGGGCCTGGCCTTCGGCCTGGGCAATCTGGAGTACCAGCGGTTGATTTCGCCCACCGCGGCCTTGGCCGGCCGCATTCTGTTCGGCGGCGGGTTCGGCGCCGGGGCCAGCTACCGTTTCTTTGTCCTGGACAATGTCAGCCCGCAGGAAGGCTTGTGGGTTGGTCCGGGGATGGATGTATACGGGTTCAGCTACAGCAACGCCGGTCAGACGGCTTCGGGATTCTTTCTCACCCCCCGGGCAGAAGGCGGATACCGCCTGCTGTTCCAGGTGAGCGACCAGGTTGCTTTCGTGGTTTCGCCCTCGTTGGCTCTGGGCTTCACCATCGGTTCGGTCAGCGTGGGCGGCAGCACGTTCGGCGGGGGAGTTTTCTTCGGCTTGGGGATCGGCCTGGGCGTGGCATTCTAAAGTTAGCCAGGGACCCCAAACGCTTCACCGGTGTCTAAATTTATGAAAGAAGATGAGGATGACAGGAGGTGTGGCCATGAAAGCCAAGAAACGTGCAAGCCGCAAAACCAAAACTGCTCGTGAAACTGAATGTGATTGTTGTTGCTGCTGGTGCTGAAAGGAAGTGCGGTTTATCCACAGGCCGCGGATCCGGAGTAGGATTCGCGGCCTTTTTTATTACGCAAAGCCGAGCTTTCCCTTGTTTAATCCTGCCCTGCCTTTTACAATGAATCCTCCGGCGCCGCAGGAAACTGCGGATTCAGTCCGCCAGGTGCCTGTCATGGGCCGGAAACGGTCCGCGCGCGTTTGAAAGGGAAGCCCAGGACATGTTTCTATACCGCTGGGTGGGAAAACAATTCAGAAAGCCGGCCGGCTGGCTGGGCCATTGGGTCGCCCGGGTCATGGAAAAAAGGAATCAGGAATGCTATGACCGGGTCGTGAACCTGCTGCAGGTCAAGGACGAGGACCGGATCCTGGAGATCGGGTTCGGGACCGGGCTGGCCATCCGGCAGATCACGGAACAAAACCCGCGCTGCCGGATTCTAGGCCTCGATTTCTCCCGCCTGATGCTGCGCAAGGCCGCGCGCAACAACCGGGCGGCCCTGCGTTCGCAGCAGGTCAGGCTGGCATTGGGCGAGTTCAGCGGGCATGATTTCGGCGCCGAGACATTCACCAAAATCTTCATTATTAATGTCGTGTATTTCTGGGACGATCTCCCCCGCATGTTCTCCAAAATCCACCGCCTGCTGGACAAGGACGGCTGCCTGGTCATGTATCTCTCGGGCCCCGAGCGGTTGGGACAGCTCCCCTTTGCCGTGGCAGGCGTGTTCCGGCGCTATACGGACGGAGAAGTACAAAATAGCCTGCGGAGTGCGGGTTTTTCCCGCATTGAACGGGACGTCGTCCTGCGCAACGGGCAGCAGACTTTTTTCTTCAAAATCCGGAAATGACCCCGGTTTTCCTTGTCATCCGCCCTGCGTTGGACGTAGAATAAAATCCCGCGCGGCGATCCCCTTCGGGACCGGCCGTGCGGCATCCAAAGGCCATCCTCCCTAACCCCCAGGGACCTGGGGCCGAGCTTCACGCCCTGCTTCGTCCCGTGAAATCGTGCGGAGTATTGGCAAAGAGCCTAGATTCCCATTCCTTCCGGAGGTGAACGCATGCGCCCCCTCAGCTTGACATTGGCTGCCTCGCTCCTGCTGGCCATCGCATCTTCAGGAGCCGGGGAATCCTCGCCGGACGTGAAGACCATCGTCTCGGCCATGGACCGGCTGTACCGCGCGCAGGACAGCTACGCTGAAATGGAAATGACCGTGACCACCCCCAATTACCAGCGCACCCTGCTCATGCAGGCCTGGTCCCAAGGCATGGACAAGACCTTCATCCGCATCCTCTCGCCGGCCAAGGACCGGGGCGTGGCCACGCTGCGCAATAAGCAGGAGATGTGGAATTACTTTCCCAAGATCGACAAGGTCATGAAAGTTCCGCCGTCCATGATGATGGGCTCCTGGATGGGTTCGGATTTCACCAACGACGACCTGGTCAAAGAGACCACGCTGCTGGACGATTATACGGCCGCGCTGCTGCCCTCGCCGGCCGGTGATCCGGACCATTACTACGTGGAACTGCGCCCCAAGGCCCAGACCGCCTCGGTGTGGGGCAAGATCATCGCCGTGGTGGACCAGCGGAGCCTGCTGCCGGTCCGGGACGAGTATTACGACGAAAAGGGCCGGCAGATGCGCGTGATCGCCTTCAAGCAGGTGCGGACCTTCGGCGACCGACGGATCCCGGCCATCATGGAACTGACCTCGGCCAGCAAACCCGGCAACAAGACCGTCATTGAATACAAACAGGCCACCTTCGACCAGGGAGTGCCGGAGTCGGTGTTTTCCCTGCGCAATTTGCAAAAAAAGCTTTGAACAAGGCGGACTTATGCCCCAGCTCCTGATCCTCGCCTGGCGCAACGTGTTCCGGCAACGCCGCCGTTCCTTGCTGACCGGCCTGACCATGGCCGGCGGGTTTGCGCTGCTGTCGCTTTCCGTGGGCGTTTCCGACGGGACCTATGACACGGCGATAAAGGCCTTCACCTCGGCCGCGACCGGCCATGTGCAGATCCACGCCCGCGGATACCTCGAAAAGCCGACCTTGTTTACCTCCTTCGAAAATGCCGAAGCCGTAGGCAGGCGCGCGGCCTCGGTGCGGGGCGTGCGCAGCTGGGCGCCCCGGGTCTATTCCGGCGCGCTGGCGTTCATCGGCAAAAAAACCACGGTAGCGCGGCTGGTCGGCGTGGATCCGGTCCGGGAAGCGCAGACCACCCGGTTGTCCGGCCGCGTAAGCCAAGGGAAGTTTTTGTCATCCGGCGCGGCCAAAGAAGTCATGATCGGCGCGGGGTTGGCCGAATTGCTCAAAGCCGGGGTGGGGGACGACCTGGTGCTCATCACCCAGGCGGCCGACGGTTCGGTGGCCAACGATTTGTTTAGAATCGTGGCGGTCCTGAAGGGCGGGAGCATGCTGGCCGGTGATTCCGAGTGCTACCTGCCCCTGGCCGCGGCTCAGGAATTCCTGGCGATGCAGGGCCGCGTACACGAACTGGCTGTGGTGCTGGACGATTTTTCCCGCTCCCGGCAGGCGGCCCGCGAAATCGCCAAAGCGTTGGACGATCCGGCCCTGGAGGTGGATCCCTGGGAAGTCGTGGCTCAGGAGTTCTATCGTGCGATGATCGCGGACAAGGAAGGCATGTGGATCACCCTGCTCATCATCGTCTTGATCGTGGCCATCGGCGTGCTCAATACCGTGCTCATGTCGGTGCTGGAGCGGACCCGCGAGTATGGTGTGATGAAAGCCCTGGGCACCAGGCCCGCACGGATGTTCGCGCTCATCCTGCTCGAAACCGGCTGGTTGGCCCTCTTGAGCTGCGCGGTCGGGGGGCTCGCAGGACTGGCGGCAAACCTCTACCTGGCGAACCACGGCATTCCGTACCCCGCGGGCATGGACATGGGCGGCGTGGTGGTCGACACCATGTACGGCTCCCTGCGGGCCAGGGGCTTCCTGATTTCCGGCCTGGTGACGTTCGGCACGGCGGTGCTGGTGGCCATGATTCCGGCGGCGCGGGTGGTCCGTCTCCGTCCCGTGGAAGCGATCCGCACCTAGATCGGCGTATCGGAGGCAATGGATGCTGCTTTTGCTCAAACTGGCCTGGCGCAACCTTTTCCGCAATACCCGGCGCACCGTGCTCTCCGGCCTGGCCATCGGCCTGGGCCTGGCGACCCTGATCTTTTTTGACGCCATGATGCTGGGCATGATGGACAACATGGTATTGACCGCCACGGCCACCTTTCCCGGCCAGGCGCAGATCCATCACCTCCATTTCCGCAAGACGCTTGAGGTGGAGGACACGGTGGCCGATGCGGACCGCATCCTGGCTGAACTGGGGAAGGAACCCGAAGTGCGCGCCTTCGCCCCCAGGGTCCTGAGCTTTGCCATGCTCAGTTCCGCGGCTGACGTGGGTTCGATCCTGTTGTACGGCGTGGAGCCGGAGCCGGAACGCCGCGTGTCCCGCCTGGCGGAAGTTGTGGCGGCGGGCGATTACGTAGACGCCGGCGCGGAGAACCGCATCCTCATCGGCCGCAAACTGGCCGAAAACCTGGGCGTGGACCTGGGAGACCGTCTGGTGCTGACCGTGGCGCAGGCGGGCACGGGCGAGCTGTCGCAAGAAATGTTCCGGGTCGGCGGCATTTTCGAATTCAAGGTGCGGGAAATGGACCGGGGCATGGCGTTCATCCCGCTGGCCAAAGCCCAGCAACTGCTCCAGCTTGGCGGCCGTGTGCACGAAATCGCCGTGGCTTTTAAGGACCTCAAGACCGCCTCGGACCCGAATCTGCCCTTTTGGCAAAAGTATTCACGCGACGGGAACGAGGCCTTGAGCTGGACCGCGCTCTTTCCGGAGCTCAAATCCCTGATGGACATGTCCATGTTTTCGCTGCTGATCATGGCCGTGGTGCTGTTCGGCATCGTATCCTTCGGCATCATGAACACGCTGTTCATGTCCTTGTACGAGCGTATGTTTGAGTTCGGCGTGCTCCGGGCCGTGGGTACGCGGCCTTCGGGCGTGGCCTTTATGATCCTCCTGGAATCCGCCTCCCTGGCCCTGGTCAGCATCGCCATCGGCATTATCCTGGGTTGGGGCCTGACCGTTTTCTACCAGGCCGTCGGCATTGATTACCGGGGGCTGGAATTCACGGGCGTCACCATCAAGGACATGATCTATCCGGTGGCGAGGTCGTATCAATACCTGGTGTATCCGACTTGGTTGTTCGTTTTTACCGTGCTGGTGGGCATCTATCCGGCCGTGTACGCGGCCCGCCTGCAGCCGGCCAAAGCGATGAAGCGATCTTTATAAGGCGGGCGCCCGCCTGAAGGAGTCCGACATGGCCAAAGCCAAAACCACGAAAACCGCCGAACCCCTGATACAGACCGATAAACTGACCAAAGTCTACCGGAGCGGCGAAATCGAAGTCAACGCCCTGCGCCAGGTTTCCCTGGCCATCCAACCGGGTGAATTCACGGCCGTGGTCGGTCCCTCGGGATCGGGGAAGACTTCGTTCCTGAACCTCATCAGCGGCTTGGATGCACCCACTTCGGGACGCGTGCTGCTCAAAGGCCAGGACCTGAACCGCATGAGCGGCAGCGCCCTGTCCGATTTCCGTCGCGACCACATCGGCTTCATCTTCCAGTCCTACAACCTGATCCCCGTGCTGTCGGCGCGTGAAAACATCGAATACATCATGCTGCTGCAGGGAGTTCCGCCCGCGGAACGGGCGAGGCGCGTTGCCGGGATTTTGCAGGAGGTCGGTCTCCAGGGATTTGAAAACCGGCGGCCCGCCCAACTGTCCGGCGGCCAGCAGCAGCGCGTGGCCGTGGCCCGGGCCATGGTTTCGCAACCCGACATCATTTTAGCCGACGAACCCACGGCCAACCTGGACTCCAAAACCGGGGAAACCCTGATTGACATGATGCAAGACCTGAACCGCAAGCAGGGCATGACGTTCATCTTTTCCACGCACGATCCGCACATCATGGCGCATGCCTCGCGGTTGATTACACTGAAGGACGGCCGGATCGAGAAAGACGATGTGCGCCGACGGCCGGCCCGGAGATGAACCGGCTGGCGGGGATGGCAGCCGCGGGCCTGACGCTCGGCCTGGCCTGGGCGGCTTCGGCCGCGGCGGCGGATGGCGAGAATGCGGTCTGGCATTTCGGCGGGTATTACAAAACCTACCTTTTGGCTTTTCAAGCCGGAGCCGGTACGGCGCCGGAGGGCGAGGCCACGGGGCCGTTCCGACTGAAAGGCGAATGGAAACCCGCGGATCAAGTGGCCGTGACCGCGGCCTACGAGCTGTCTCCCCGCATCACCGGCGGCACCGCGGCCCTGGCGAGCCTGCCGCAGCCGGATGCCGCTGCCTACCGGGCCGCCGACTTGGCTGCGGGCCTCTATCCGGCGCCGGGCGATCCGGTCGCCAATTTTGTCCTTACGCAAAACCTGGACCGCGCTTCCGTCGCCCTGTCGTTCGGCTTCGGCGATTTGACCCTCGGCCGGCAGCCCGTGGCCTTTGGTTCGGCCAAAGCGGTCAATCCCACGGACGTGTTGGCGCCTTTCACCTATCAGACCATCGACAAGGAAGAGCGGACGGGTGTGGACGCGGTCCGTTTCCGCACACCCCTGGGCGAGATGGGCGAAGCGGACGCAGGCTGGGTGTTCGGCCGCGACGCTAAATATAAAAACAGTGCCTGGTTCGTCAAACCCAAGGTGTATATCCTCGAAACCGACGCCTCGCTCCTGCTGCTGAAATTCAGGGACCACGGGCTGCTGGGCCTGGACCTGGCCCGGGCCGTGGGCGGCGCCAGCGTCTGGCTGGAGTCAGCCTATGTTTTCGACCGGTTGTTCGCGGGCCGGCGGGCAGGCGCCGATTATTTCCGGCTGTCCGCCGGCGCGGACTACAACCTGGCGGACGGCTGGTACGGATTCGTCGAGTACCACTACAACGGCGCGGGCGGGTCCGATCCCGCCGGGTATCCCGGCCTCTTCGCGCGCGACGCCTACACCCAGGGGTCGGTTTACCTGATGGGGCGTCAGTATCTGGCTCCGGGGCTCACGGTGCAAATCACGCCTCTGATTTCCGGTTCGGCGCAGGTGTTGTGGAACCTGGCGGATGCCTCGCTTCTGGCGGCGCCGGGCCTGACCGTGAGCCTGGCCGACGAGGTGGAAGGCCGGATCGGCGGGTTCATCAGCCTGGGGAAGAACCCGGAATCAGGACAATGGCTTTCCGAATTCGGCATTTACCCGGATCTGCTGTACGCTTCCCTCAACTACTATTACTGACCTCCGCCTGGCGCCTGCACCGCAGTTGCTCGACGGATCAAGTCGGGGAACCCCGCGAAGAATAGGAGTGTGACCTGTTTATGGGCTCGGAGCTTTCATTCATGGAATATGTCGCCGATCAAATGGGATCAGCCGGGCGGGTGACGTATCGCAAGATGTTCGGCGAATACGCGGTTTATTTGGAAGGGAAAGTCGTGGCCCTGGTTTGCGACAACCGCTTGTTCGTGAAACCTACGCCCGGCGGGCGGCGGTTTGCCGGCCCGATCGCCGAAGGCGCCCCTTACCCCGGCGCCAAGCCGTATCTGCTCATCGAAGACCGCCTGGATGACCGCGAGTGGCTGGGAGAATTGATCCGCCTCACCGCCGCGGAACTGCCTGCAACGAAAAAACCAGGATCAAAGCCCACGCGCAAGCGTTGAGGGTCCGGCCCTTGCTCTTTTATCGGTTTATTCCATTGCAAAGCCGGTGGAAACGGCTAAAATGAAGCCCCCCCGGGAATTGCCCGGGGGTCCAGTAAAAACCACGCATCACAGGACAAGTTGGAAGGCGACATCCCTGCAACGCCCGAGTTGTATTTGTTTCCGGGCAAGCCCGCATTTTGTACGTTGCAGGGATAGGCCGATTTGACCATTCCCAGGAGGATGCAGCCCGATGCCCGTAGAAATCAAGAAAGTCACGGATGACAAGCAAGGCATGCAGCGATTCATGCGTTTTGCATGGGAAATCTACCGGGACGACCCGCATTGGGCGCCTGATCTGGTGATGGACCTGAAGAAACGGGTGGATAAAAAAAGGCATCCATTCTTCGAGTTCGGCGACGGCGATTTCTACCTGGCTCTCCGGGAAGGGAAGGTGGTCGGGCGGATCGCCGCTATTGCCAACCCCCGGCACAATGAACGGTTTCACGAGACCACCGGGTTTTGGGGCTTCTTCGAGTGCCGCAATGACCAGGAGGCGGCCAATGCCCTGTTCGATACGGTCAGGGAGTGGCTTAAAGCCAAGGGCATGACCGTGATGCGCGGCCCCATGAGTTGCGACACCCAGGACGAGATCGGCATGCTGTACGAGGGGTTCGATACGCACCGTTATTTCATGATGCCCCACAATCCGCCCTACTACATGGACTTGTGCAAGAACTACCAGATGGAAAAAGCCAAGGATTTGGTGGCTTTCTCGCTCGACCTGACCAAGCCCATTCCCGATAATGTCGAGCGGATCGCCAAAATCGTCAAACAGAAGATGGAGTCCAAGGGCTTCACCTTCCGCCACCTGAACAAGAAGCAGACCGCCAAGGATTTCAGGATCATTATGGACATTTACGAGGCAGCCTGGGCCGAAAACTGGGGCTTCACTCCCATCACCACGCGCCAATTCACGGAATTGGCCGATAACATGCAACTCATCGCGGCCGAAGGCCTGGTGGTCATCATCGAAGGCCCGAAGGGCGAGCCCGTGGGCATGGCCTGCTCATTGTATGACTATATGGAGTGCACGTACTGGGCGAAAAAATTTCCCGTCTGGGCGCAGGAGATCATGCAGCTGCTCAATCTGGCCTGGCGCCTGTTCCTCAAACCCAAGCCCAAGTTCAACCGGGCGCGGCTGTTCCTGGCCGGGGTCATGCCGCAATACCGGGGCCTGGGACTGGACGCGTACCTGTATGTCCACCCGTTCGAATCCGGTAAAAAGCACGGGATCAAGGACGGGGAGTTGTCCTGGGAGCTGGAGGACAACACGGCCATCATCGGCCCCATCGAGAAGATGGGGGGCAAAGTGTACAAGCGGATGCGGGTTTGGGATAAGAAGATAGCTTGAAACCTCAACAAACGGGATGTGTTCGCAGCCTGGCTTCGAAAGACGTCCGCCATTGGGAGGGCGGACTCGGCTTGCGAAAAGGTGGAAAAAAGGTCCTTTTCGCAAACGCTTTCTCAGCCATGCTTCGAACACATCTGATGAATGTGAGTTGAGGTTTCAAATAGAAAGAAAAAGTCGAAGAGAGTGAAGAAATGCGGCGAATCGTTGCGGCGGTGATGATCGTGGCCGTCATGCTGGCGGCCCAGGTGGCACGGGCGGCCGGGCCGTGGAAATTCATCATGTACGGCGACACGCGCACCGACGACGCGGCGCACCGGGGCGTGCTGACAGCCATCACCACCACCTCGCAGGATTACCGCTTCCTGATCAACGTGGGCGACGTGGTGGAGGACGGGACGCGCACGGATTTATGGAACGTATGGCAGCAGGCCTGCGACGACATTCTGGGCGGGACGGGGCAGTTGCTGGTTCCGCCGAAATACATGTCCGCCGCCGGCAACCACGACGCCCTGGCTTCGCCGGCGGGCCTGGCCAACTGGACGGCCTATCTGCCCGGCCAGGCCGCGCAGTTTGGCAATGACGGCCGGTTTTTCTTTTTCGACTATGAAAACGCGCGCTTCGTCATTCTGAACAATTACGAAAGCCTGAGCGGCCCGCAATACGCCTTGCTGCTGCAGGCCATCCAGACCAACCCCCATCCCTGGCTGTTCGCGGTCTGGCACCAGCCGATTTTCGACTTCGGTCCCAAAATATACGAGGGGACGATCCATACCACCTGGGGCGTGCCGCTCTATCAAAACGGTTGCGACATCATTTTCGCGGGCCACGCCCATTATTACGTACGCACGCTGAAACTCGGACTGGACGGCACCCTGAACCCGCCGCTGGACGCCTCGGCAGGCACGGCCCAGATCGTGACCGGAAACGGCGGTGCGCCGCTGGTGGCGGTGGACGAAAACCACGACGGCAACGGCTATATGGTGGCGTATTCCTACGACCAGTCGCAAACCGGCTATTACGGCTACACCGAATTGGAAATCAACGGCGCCAGCATGACCCTGCGCCATATCCGCGCTTCGGACAGCGCGGTCATGGATACGGCGGTCTACACGGCCAATCCCAAACCCACGCCTTTTACGCCCACGTCCACGCCGACCGCGACGGTTCAAGCCACCCCTACTTCCGTGGCGGGCTGGCCGGATAGAATCACGGCTTACCCCAATCCGGCCCGGGCCGCGGTTACTTTTTCCTGGAACGCGCCGGGTATTTCCAGGGTGAAAATCAAGATCCTCAACGCAGCCGGCGAGCGGGTGACGGAAATCAGCCGCGACCAACCGGGCACGGACATCGCCTGGGCGAGCCGGGGATTGGCGCCGGGCATCTATTTTTACAGCGCAGTCCTGACCCGGAACGGCGAAGAGAAAGCCTATCCCCTCCAAAAGATCGCCATTGCTCCCTGATGAAACAAGGATTTATGCAAATTCCCCGCTCGAGAATTCGGAAATGACATATAATGAAGGACATTCCTGGTCTGGAGGGGTTTAAAATGAAAAAACACCAAATTATTTGTGGATTGCTGGCCGCGGGGTTATGCGGCCTGTCATCCTGGGCTGCCGCGGCTACGCCGATTCTGGTGACCAGCCCGCTGGATTCCGGGGCCAACACCCTCCGTGAAGCCATTGTCGCGGCCAATGCCGCTCCGGGCCAGGATACGATCATCGTGGGAGTCTCCGATTCCATCACCGTGCACTCGGTGTTGCAGATTACGGACCCCGTGATTCTCGAAGGCCAAGGCGTCACCCTGGGTGCGCTGACCACGGCGGTCACGCTGCTTTCCTTTGAAGCGGGCAGCGGCGGCAGCCTGGTTCACGGCTTTGCCCTGGTCAGCGGCAACAACGGCCTGTGGCTGGCCAGCGGCGGCAACACCGTGGTGGGCTGCTCGATCGGCACGGACTGGGAAGGCAATATCGGCCGGGGCAACAACATGGGCCTCAACATTTCCGGGCCGAACAATCTGATCGGCGCTCCAGGTGACGCACTGCGCAATGTGATTTCCGGCAACCAGCTGTACGGCCTGTACGGCAACGGCGTCCAGCGCCTGATCCTGCAAAACAACTATATCGGCACGGATCGGAGCGGGCTGGTGGCCGTGCCCAACGCCTTCGGCGGCGCGGATCTGTATGGGTGCACCCAAAGCCTGGTCGGCGGCGACATGCTGGCCGGCGCGGGCAACGTGATTTCCGGGAACACCGGCCAGTTTGGGCTGCGCCTGCGCGCCAGCTGCCAGGGCAACTCGGTGTGCGGAAACATCATCGGCCTGGCAGCCGATCAAAGCGTAGCGCTGGCCAACGGCATTGGCGTGCAATTGGACGCCGTTTACCTGAACGCCGTCGGTCTGCCCCTGGACGGTTACGGTAACATCATTTCCGGCAATACCATGGGCTTGGAAATTCGCGGCGGCTCGCACCACAATCTCGCGCAAAACAACCTGTTCGGCTTGGACGGAGTTCAGCTCGCCAAACCGAACATACAGGGCATCGTGCTTTCGCAGGCTTATGCCAATTGGATCGGCGGTTATCGCAATGACAGCTACCGACACCGCAACGTGATTTCCGGCAATTCCAGCGTGGGGGTGTATCTGACCAGCGAATCCTTCGGCAATACCGTGGCGGGGAACTACATCGGCGTGGGCACGGACGGGTTGACTCCGCGCGCCAACGGCCTGGGCGTCGATGAGCAGGGGCAGGGCAATTACATCGGCCTGCCCAATGCGGACGACAACCATATTTTAGGGAACTTGATTTCGGGCAATGCGAACTCCGGCCTCGAAAACGTCGGAGCTGATGGATACGTCATGGGAAACACGCTGGGGCTCAATGCCGCCGGAATCGCCGCGGTGCCGAATTTCATCGGGATGTATGTGGGCGGAAGGCATTATACGGTCGGCGGTTATTCAGCCTCCCAGCGCAACGTCATATCCGGCAACACCTTCCAGGGCATGACCGCCGCAGGTTATGGATACCATCTCATTGTCGGCAATTGGTTCGGCCTCAATACCGCGGGCACGGCCGTGGTAAACAACGGCAACAACGCCGCCCTGTATGCTGGCGATCCGCTGATCTGCAGCCTGATCGCGAACAACGTGTTTGCGGACCGCATTTATATCATAGGCGCCGCCAGTGCGGGCAACACCGTGGTGGGGAACCGGGTGGGCGTGTTCCCCAGCGGTTCGGCCATGGGCACTTCGATCATGGACGGCGTGCTTTTAACCAGCGGCGCGCATGACAATTGGATCGGGCTGCCCGGGGCCGGGCAGGGAAACTGGCTGCGGGGCTTCAGCGGCAACGGCGTGGAAGTCAACGGCTCCAGCACGCTCAATAACGGTATTTTCGGGAACACCATCAACGCCGCCACAGGCGGCGCCATCGGCCTGGTGTCCGGCGGCAACGGCAGCCATGCCGCGCCGGTGATCACAAGCGCCGCGGCCAATGGCATCGTTTACGGCACGGCTTTGGCCAATAATTTTGTGGAAATTTTCGCGGCGCCGGGCGCCGGCACCAACACGGGCAGCCTGCGGTTTTTAGGTTATGCCCTGGCGAACGGCGCGGGCAACTGGAGCATGAGCCCGCTGTCTGCGGCCGTGGGCGAATACGTTTGCGCCTCGGCCACGGACAGCAGCTACAATACCTCGGCGCTTTCGGCCAATGTGCTGGTGGTGGCGCCGACCGCCACGCCCACGGCCACCATATCACCCACACCCACGATCACGCCGACCTCCACCGTGACACCCACGATTACGCCCACCCTGGTGGTGACCGCCACGCCGACCTACACACCCACGGCCACGGTCACCATGACCGCCACCCCCATGGCGGAACCCGCGGGCAAAGTCAGCGCGTATCCCAACCCTGCCAAGGACCAGGTCGTCTTCAGGGTCACCCTGGCCGCAGCGGCCGAAGTCAAGGTCCAGCTCTACAACCTGAACGGCGAGCGCGTAGGCTCCCTGCGCGAAACGTTCGGCTCAGCCGGCCCGCAAACGCTGACGTGGGATTGCCGCGGAACCGCTCCGGGTATCTATCTGGCGCGGGTGTTCGTGGGCGGGGCCGAAAAAGCCAAAATAAAAGTAGCGGTCATCCGGTAGCGGAGTCGGGGGACAGGTTCGGAGTTTACGGAAAAACGACGGAGAGCGAGAAAGTGTGGGCATAGCCCAGAAAATCATAGGCGGCAAAGGCGTAATTCAATTCCAGGGCTGACAAACGCACGCCCAGCCCGGCAGTAGCTGCGGGCAGGTCCTGGCCGCCCTGAAATCCCAACCGGACCGCCAAAGCGGACAACAACCGGCATTCGACCCCCAGGTTGTATTCCAGCCGCTGGTCTACCTGATTGTTGAAATCCACGGGTTTAACGAGATCCAACGCCAGTTGGACGCGGTAGGCGGCCGTTTGGAACGGCAGCGAATAACCGCAGCCCAGTTTGAGCGTGAAAGGCGGCTCCTCGCCTCCCAGTTCCAGGCCCAGGTTCTGCATGACCAGGGAAACAGTCAACTGATCATCGGAAGTGACCGCCACCCCGCCGTCGAACAGGACACTTTGCCGGCTTTCCTCCATCAACGTGCGCGAAATCAGTTTGACGGTCCCGCCCACGCGGGTTTGCCCCCCCAGCAAGGACACCCACCCGAGGTTCTTTCCGTATCCCATGGCAGCCGCCAAATCCCGCATGCGTCCTGGCTGGGAGTCGAGCAGGACGCCGTTTTCATTGCGGGTACTGTTGAAATCCGGGATCCAAAAATAAGCCACGTTGAACCCCAGCCCCTCACCGTCGGCAATGCTCTGAGCATAGGCGACGGATTCGTAATTGGTGTCAGCGAACCACTGCAAATGCATCAGCGTCAGGTTGCCGCCCCGGATTAAAGCCAGTCCGGCGGGATTCCATACCACTGCGCCCGCGTCGTCCGCAATGGCCGTATAAGCTCCTCCCATGCCGGCCGGCCGGGCGCCGGAAGGGATGCGCAGGAATTCCGCGCTGCTGGTCCCCTGGCCGCCAGCCCGGCTGGTGCACGGATAAGCCGAAAGCAGGCAAACGATCACCAGTAACCGCAAACAATCCTTGCATTGAAAGCTCACCATGTGAGTACGACCACCTTTTTGGTTTCGTGGTAGCCTGAGCCGCGGATTGAAATAATATACAGGCCGCTGGCCACGACGATTCCATCCTGAGCTTTGCCGTCCCAGACCACGGACTGAAGCAGTTGCGGCGGTACGCTGGGGACATGGAAGGCCTTGATCCGGCGGCCGGAAACGGAGAAGACCTCGATGACGACGTCGGTTTCAACGGGCACTGTAAAGGAGATGGCCAGCGTATTGTTCGCGGCTGACTTGGGGTTGAAGCTGTTCCGGCTGAGGTAGCTGTATTGCACGGGCCGTGACAACACGACCGGGGTTGACGCGGGCGTATAAGGCGGCGTGGCGGTATAGACCGGAGTGTTTGTGGCGCTGACCACCGGCGAAATGGTGGGCGTCGGCGTTATCGTGCCGGTCTGTGAAACGGTGGAGGTCACCGTGGCGGAGACCGCGGGAGAATCGGTCGGCGACGGGCTGACGGTGTACGACGGCGATGCGGTCGGAGAAGTCGTGGCAGTCGCCGTAATGCTCGGCGTCATGGATGGGGTGGACGTGCCCGCGAGGGTTGCGGTCTCGGTCGGCGTGGAGGTAACGGTGGCCGAATCAGTCCGGGTCGGAGAGGCGGTTTTGGTCGGGGTGATCGTCAAGGTGACAGTATCGGTCGCACTGACCGTCGGCGTCGGAGTGTCCGTAGGCGTGTAAGTCTGCGTCGCTGTCTCGGTGGGCGTTGCCGATTCAGTCGGCGTATCCACGGCCGTGTCCGTAGGCGTGGCGGTGACGAGGGAGGTCTCCGTGGATGTGGCGGTGGGAGTCGGCGATTCGGTCGCAGTGGCCGTATCGACCGGAGTGTCGGTTGGAGTGACGGTCGGACTTGAAGTGCCGGTGGCGGTTTCAGTCGGCGTGAAAGTGAAGGTTTGCGTTTCCGTCGGAGTGTCAGTGGACGTCGGGGTTTCCGTGCTGGTGGCGGTGGACGTGGGAGTGCTGGTAAAGGTAACCGTTGCGGTCAAGGTGTCCGTGGGCGTGGCGGTAACTGCCGACGTTTCCGTGGCCGTGGCTGTTTCAGTCGGTGTTTGGGTCATGGTGGCGGTGTCAGTTGAGGTTGCGGTTAGAGTGTCGGTTGGGGTTATAGTGCCGGTCGGGGTGTCGGTAGGCGTGGGAGTAAATGTAGGCGTGTCGGTAGGTGTGGCGGTGTAGGTGACTGTGTCCGTGGGTGTGGCAGTATCAGTGGAAGTATCCGTAGGTGTGGCGGTGTTAGTCGGGGTGTCGGTAGGAGTGGATGTGAAAGTGTCAGTGCCCGTGGGAGTGGCAGTAAACGTCGGAGAATCCGTGGGCGTGACCGTGAATGTCGGTGTATCCGTGGGTGTGGCAGTATCAGTGGGCGTATCCGTGCGTGTAGCAGTGAAAGTGGGCGTACCCGTAGGCGTATCAGTCGGTGTGACAGTATAAGTAGGCGAGTCGGTAGGCGTGAAAGTGAACGTAGGCGTATCCGTGGGTGTGGCAGTATCAGTGGGCGTATCCGTGGATGTGGCAGTGAAAGTGGGGGTGTCAGTTGGTGTGGCAGTAAATGTAGGTGTGTCTGTCGGTGTGGCGGTGAAAGTCAGGGTATCGGTCGGTGTAACAGTGAAAGTCGGCGTATCCGTGGGCGTGGCAGTAAATGTGGGTGTGTCAGTCGGTGTGGCAGTGAAGGTCGGCGTATCTGTAGGAGTGGCGGTATAAGTAGGCGTGTCGGTGGGTGTTGCAGTAAACGTGTCCGTATTCGTGGGAGTAGGCGTGAACGTGTAGGTGTCCGTGGGCGTGGCAGTGAAAGTGGGGGTGTCAGTTGGTGTGGCAGTAAATGTAGGTGTGTCTGTCGGTGTGGCGGTGAAAGTCAGGGTATCGGTCGGTGTAACAGTGAAAGTCGGCGTATCCGTGGGCGTGGCAGTGAAAGTGGGGGTGTCAGTCGGTGTGGCGGTGAAGGTCGGCGTATCTGTAGGAGTGGCGGTATAAGTAGGCGTGTCGGTGGGTGTAACAGTGAAAGTCGGCGTATCCGTGGGTGTGGCAGTGAAAGTCGGCGTATCCGTGGGCGTGGCGGTAAATGTGTCAGTATCGGTGGGAGTTGCAGTATAAGTGTCAGTGTCCGTGGGAGTGACAGTGAAAGTGGGCGTGTCAGTCGGTGTGGAAGTGAACGTAGGAGTGTCAGTCGGAGTTGAGGTATAAGTGTCGGTGTCCGTGGGTGTGGCGGTATAAGTGGGCGTGTCCGTGGGCGTGGCGGTATAAGTGGGCGTGTCCGTGGGCGTGGCGGTGAAGGTCGGCGTATCTGTGGGAGTGGCGGTAAATGTGTCAGTATCAGTGGGAGTTGCAGTATAAGTGTCGGTATCCGTGGGCGTGGCAGTATAAGTCGGAGTGTCGGTGGGAGTTGCAGTATAAGTGTCGGTATCCGTGGGCGTGGCGGTATAAGTGGGCGTGTCCGTGGGCGTGGCGGTGAAGGTCGGCGTATCTGTGGGAGTGGCGGTAAATGTGTCAGTATCAGTGGGAGTTGCAGTATAAGTGTCAGTGTCCGTGGGAGTGACAGTGAAAGTGGGCGTGTCAGTCGGTGTGGAAGTGAACGTAGGAGTGTCAGTCGGAGTTGAGGTATAAGTGTCGGTGTCCGTGGGCGTGGCGGTATAAGTAGGCGTGTCCGTGGGCGTGGCGGTGAAGGTCGGCGTATCTGTGGGTGTGGCGGTAAATGTGTCAGTATCAGTGGGAGTTGCAGTATAAGTGTCGGTATCCGTGGGCGTGGCAGTATAAGTCGGAGTGTCGGTGGGAGTTGCAGTATAAGTGTCGGTATCCGTGGGCGTTGCAGTAAATGTGGGTGTGTCAGTCGGTGTGGCGGTGAAGGTCGGCGTATCTGTGGGTGTGGCGGTAAATGTGTCAGTATCAGTGGGAGTTGCAGTATAAGCGTCGGTATCCGTGGGCGTGGCGGTATAAGTGGGTGTGTCCGTGGGCGTGGCAGTATAAGTCGGAGTGTCGGTGGGAGTTGCAGTATAAGTGTCGGTATCCGTGGGCGTGGCGGTATAAGTAGGTGTGTCTGTAGGTGTGGTGGTATAGGTGTCTGTATCCGTGGGAGTGGGCGTGAACGTGTCGGTGTCAGTCGGCGTGGGTGTGCATGTGGGTGTGTCGGTCGGGGTTGGCGTGAGCGCGTCGTCACAAACGCGGACAAAATCGATCTCAACAAACGCTCCGCTGCCGCCTTCGACGGTCAGTTGCACGAAAAAGCTGCGGGTTCCGGTCCAGCCGGTGACTGCCGCATAATCGAACGCAAATGTGCCGGTTTCCGCGCTGGACGAATTCAGATCCCAATAATTGGCTGCGCCGTTTTCCTGAATGCCGATTTTCCATGTAGTTGAGGCGGAAAGGCCGGTTACGCGGACTTCCACCATATTATACACATCCACGTCGCAATCCATGACCGGCGAAAATACTTTGCCCCAAGTGTCTTCGGCGGTACGGGTGACAGCTGCCAGGGAGGAAGTGCAGGAAAACTGAATGTCAGCGTTAAACGCGCTATCGTCGGTTTCGTCTTGCCAGGCGACCGGCTGATCACCGGCTGTTCCGGTAAGGTCGTCGTACCAAAAATCAGCGGCCAGAACAGGAGGCGAAAGGCATATTGCCGCCAACCAGGCTAGCACAACGGAGAGGCCCCGGGATTTAAGTGCGGAAAATTTGCTTTCCACTATGCCGCCCCAAGCGCGTCTTTATAGGAAATCGCAGAAACAAATTTCCATATATTGAAGTTATCGGCAGGATGGATGAATAATTGACCGTTTTTATGGGTTTTTAGACTGCGGCGCCGAAGACCCCGGGTTTCTTCCCCCGCCAAGAAGGCGGACGAAAAGGGCCGACCAGCGGGCCGGAAACCGCTGCAACCTTTTCCGGCCGGCGGGGTTATAAACAGTGGCGCCAGAGCGGCGCCGAGAGCGGAACCCGGAGGTCCGTACCATTAAAGGAGGCAGTCATGAAAAGGTTGCTGACAGCAGGGATGGCGGTAGGGGGAGTACTGATGATCGCAGGGTTGGCCGTGGCAGGGACCCTGGATCCGGGCGTCAACGCCAGGCAGCGCAATCAGGAGCGCAGGATCGAGCAGGGCCGGCAAAGCGGCCAGCTTGCGCCCCGCGAATACCGGCGGCTGGAAAGACAGCAAATTCATATCCGACACACCGAGCGCCGCATGAAGGCGGACGGACGCTTTACGGCGCGCGAACGGGCCCGGCTGCACCATAAGCAAAATCAGGCCAGCCGAAACATATATTGCCTGAAACACAACCAACGCCGGTTTGCCCGATAACAGCGAGAGTCATTCGCGAAAAAGGGCTCTGTGCTTCAGTGATGAGCCCTTTTTTCTTTCGCCTCGAATCCACAGCTGATGGCATGGGATCCCTTATCCCTTTGCCGAAAATTCCGCCGTTTACAGCGGGGTAGCTCATTTGGAATGGAGCTCCGAACTGTAGTGCGGAGCGTCGCTCCACCCAGGGTAAACCCTCCCTGGCCGGGACACGCTGGTAGTCAATTTGAGCCAAACGGGGATTGAGGTGGGGTACAAGTTTTAAGCGGCAGCGGGAGGATTACTCCGGGGAGCCGAGATGGACGGCCGGGACCGGCCGGGTCCACAAATAAGCGAGCAAGGAAACCGCCAGCAACACGAGCAAGCCCTTGGCCGGCAAAGGAATGGCCGTGACCAACAAGGTGACCGTAAACACGGCGACGATCATGATTGTGGCCTTGATTTTGGCCGAAGTGCGGATGCCGCGGCAGGCTTCCCAGTCGCGGATCACGGGGCCAAAGAGCCTGGTCTCCCGCAGCCAGCGATGGAGCCGCACCGAGCCGCGGGAAAAGCAAAACGCGGCCAGGAGCACGAACGGCGTGGTGGGGAGCAGCGGCACCCAGATGCCGATGAATCCCAGCAGCAAACATATCCAGCCTGCCAGCAGATAAACCCAGCGAACCAGGTTCATGGCATTTGCCCCGCGGGATTGGCCCGCAAACTGCGGTTTTGCGGCGCGCGTTTGGCCAGCCGGTCCAGGAGCCAGCGGCTGAGGTGCCAGCACGCCCAGCCCACGAACAGGCCGGCCACGGCGTCAACAGCATAGTGATAACGGTTGTAAACGATGGCGAAAGTCATGCCCACGGTGAGCGGCAGAATCAGCCAGAAAGGCCGGGAACCGAAGAACCGCCGCACCAAGAAAAGCGAGACCCACGCCACGGCCAGATGCGAGGAAGGGAAACAGGCGCCGCGCGCCGCGGCCCTGGACATGAGCCAGTCCTGCAGCGGGGAAAAGAAGTATCCTTCCAGGTGGGGAATGCGGAACTGCTGGGCGAAATAATACCGGGGTCCCTCCAGGGGCACCAGCACAAAGCCCACGAAGGAGACGTAAAAAGTCAGGCTGGCGGTAAAGATGAAAATTTCCATTTCGGTTTCGCGGTGAAGGAAAAAAAGCAGCAAAGGCGGAAGCGCGATGTAAAAATAATAACTGAAGTAGGAAAACTTCAGCACTTCGGTCAGCGGCCGCGAAACCAGGGATTCGAGCGCCAAGTTGGGATACGCTCCCAGCACGCTTCGTTCCCATTCCGCCACCTGGGCGTCCAGGAATTGCCCGTGCCACAGCAGCACATGGCCTTCGATGCCCCGGTAGAGAAACAAGATGGCCAGCAGGGGATATCCCAGGCGGAAGAAGGCTGCCCAGCGGTTGCGGGGAAAGCGGGCCGCGAGCCAAACCAGCAGCAGGATGACCGCCGCGTATCCCAGGTATCCGGCCAGGAGCCAGTTCCTGTCAGGCAGGCGGCTGCCGAAAAAAACCAGCGCCAGACTCACCAGCCCGAGGTAACCGAGGCTGGTGTAATCATGGGGCTTCAAGGGCACAGGCTGGTTCGGGTTCAAGGGTTTTCGTTCCCCTGGAACAGAGTGGGCAAGCCGGAGGCGGATCAAGCGCCGCCCGGCGTGGGCAGGTTCCTGACCGCATTCTGCAGGCTGCCTGGGTCCATTATTGTAACCGAGCCGAATGAAAGTACAACTTCCTTTTTAACGTCCCAGTTTCCAAGATCGCGGCTGGACAAGGCCTGTGGCTTAGCCTAAAATAGTGATAAATCATACCGGGGGAGGTCGTACATGCCAATGCGGTACGCAGGGGTGATGGGGTTGATCGCAGGAATGCTGTTCTGCTGGGGTGCCCGTGAGTCCCAGGCCGCCGAAGCGGCGCCTGTGGCCGAACCGGCGGCGGTTGCGGCTCCGGCAGCCGAACCGGCGCCAACCGCCGGATCAATGGAACTCGAGGACATGTATTTCTACGAATTCGCGCCCGTGACCGTGGCGTCCTCCTGGGCCGAGGAAACCGTTTTCAACTCGGTTTCGACGGTCTCGGTCATCGACCGGGACATGATCAAACGCTTCAATTTCACCACGGTCAGCCAGGCGGTCGAAACCGTGGCCGGGTTCATGGCCTGGCGGACTTACCTGAAGAACCGCCTGCCGATTTCGCGCGGCCTGCTGCAGGATCACTATGCCAACAAGGTGCTGGTCATGATCAATAACGTGCCGGCCTGGCATGCGGTGACCGGCGAGGGCGACCTCGACCGCGTGGACATCAGCGACGTGGAGCGCATTGAAGTCCTAAAAGGGCCGGCTTCGGTGCTGTACGGCTCGAATGCCTACAGCGGCGCGGTCAACATCGTGCTGCGCAAAGCCAAGCCCGGCAAGAGCCAGGGGTTTGCGCACGGCGGCCTGGGAAGCGGCGCGGAAGGCTTTCGCGGACCCATGGGCTCCCAGCAGGCCGGCGCCAGTTACAGCCAGTCCGAAGGGGATTTGCAGTACCGCCTGTCGGCCAACAGCCGGAAGGAAATCTGGCCGCAATACATCTTCAACGCCGAAGGCACCGCCGCCACCAACCGCATGATGGTCAACGAATACCTGGATCTGGCCAACGTCACGTTCAGCGGCCAGTACGGCGGCCATTCCTGGCTGATCAATTCCGTGGTCAACCACGAGCTGTACCTGGGCGTCACGCCGCAGCGTTCGGCGGGCGTTGACCGCGACCACGAGATCGAACTGCACCTGGCCAATTATGCCTACCATTACAAATGGGAGCAGTTGCAGGCGAATTACTCCCTGACGTTCGACTGGTCGCGGCGGAATTATTCGCGCAGTTTCGACGACAATACCCGCGCGGACATCGTGGGCTCGCGCCTGATGAACCAGCTGAACGCCTCCTATTCGTTCTGGAACGACTGGAACATCGAGGCCGGTGCCGACCATGAGCTGCGGTACAGCACGGCTTTCACCAACTACCTGGTGTACGAAGACCGGGTCATCACCGAAAACAACATGCGCGACCGCCGGGTGGCCGAAGGGTCCGGGTACGTCCAGCTGGGGTACAGCCACCAGCCGCTCAAGGTCCTGGTGGGGACCCGGGCCACGCAGAACGAATTGTTTGGGACCAACGTCTCCTCGCGCGGCACCATCGTCTGCACCCTTGACGAGACCAACAGCGTGAAGCTGATCGTGGGCCAATCCTACCGCGCGCCGTCGCTGTTCGAGTTGAACTTCGTCACCCTGCCGCAGCGCACGGTCTTCGGCAACTCGGAACTCAAACCCGAACTGGCCACGTCCGCCGAGCTCGCCTACCTGACCAAGGTGGCCGGTTTCTTCGTGCAGGCCTTGGGCTACTATGCCATTTACGAGAACAGCATCGGCCGGGCCCTGGGCTCCGCCACCTACGACGGCGTGACCTACAACAACGTCAACGTATACCAGAACGGCGACCGGATCATCGCCAAGGGTGCGGAATTGGAGGTGGAATACCGTCTGCCCACGACGCGGATCTTCGCCTCCGGCGATTACGTGGACGGGGACGACGGCGACCGCATCTACGAGTCAGCCACCAACTCCTATACCTGGAACTTCAAATACGTGCCGCATTGGACCGCCTCGGGCGGAGCGACCCAGAACCTGGGGCCGTTCACGCTCTCGGCCCTGATCAATTACTACGGTGACATGCACGGCCGGGTCTCGCTGATTCCCGCGAACTTCTCGGTGGATGCTTCGCTGGCGTACCAGCACGGCAATATCCGGCATACCCTGGCGGCACGGAACCTGGCCAACAACAATATGACGGTTCCGGAATACGCCCGCCGCACGCTGAATGAAATTCCCCTCATCCACGGCATTCGCGTGGATTACGGGTTCAGCCTGGAGTTCTAACCGTCCCGCGAACGCGGGGCCTGCGAGGGACTTATGAACAAACGCATCTGGCAGTGGTGGATTGCAGGATGGGCGGCTGCCCTGTTGTTGCCGGCGGCCGCGGGAGCCAAAGGCCTGGCGGTGATCACGGGGGAAACCCTGGGTCCGTACCGCGAAGCCCAGGAGGCGTTCGAACACGCCATCTCCCAGGAAGTCATGACCTTCAATCTCAAAGGATCCGTGGAGGAAGGCCGGCGCGTGTTTGAAAGCCTGGCGGACAAGCGGCTGGACGCCGTGGTGCTGCTGGGGATCAGTGCAGTGCGCGCCGCCCAGCAGTCCACGCCCGCCGTGCCCATCATTTACACCATGGTGATCGAGCCGCAAGCCCTGCCTGATGCGAAGAAGGTGGCCGGACTGGTGATGACCGTGGACACGGACAGCCAGTTCAGCCGCATCCGCAAACTGCTGCCCTCGGCCAAGACCGCGGGCGTGCTGTACAACCCGGCTGATTCGGAACCGTTGATCCAAAAAGCCCTGGCGGCCGCCGAAAAGCAGGGTTTGAAGCTGGTCACGGCCGTGGTCAAGGAGCCCGAGGACGCGGCCATGGCGCTTCAGTCCCTCGAAGGCAAGAAACCCGATTTGATTTGGTCCATCCCGGATAAAACCGCGGCCCATCCCCAGGCTTTTGCGGTGGTCAACCAGTTTGCCCTGGATCACAAACTGCCCCTGATCGGCATCTCGGAATATCAGGTGCGGGCCGGCGCTTTCGCGGCTTTTTCGGTGGACTACCAGGACATGGGAAGGCAGACCGCGGACCTGGTGGAACGCCTGCTGGGAAAACAGCTGCAGGAGAACGTCATCCTGGAGTATCCGCGCCTGATCATCACCTTCATCAACATGGAGACCAGCAAGGCCCTGGGCATTGCGGATGTACCGGCCGTGCCCAACATCCGCATGGTCCGTTAGCCCGTCTGTTCGGTTGCCGGATTTTCTCCCGGCCGCGCCGGTTTGCGCGCGCGGTCGGGGGGCCGCAGGCAAAAACCATCCAACAAGGCGCCGGTGGGGCAGAAGGTCGTGCACCACCAACGGTTCCAAATCAAAGACACAGCCAGCATGAGGCCGGCCAGAATCAGCACCCAGGCGCCGGCCGAGCGCGGCAGGAACGCGGCAAAAGGCTCGAGTTGCGACAGCCAGGAGCCCGCGCCGGCCAGCAGCAGGAGGGCGCCGGCGGCCAGCAGCGCTTCGCGCGCCCGTTTGAGCCAGGGAAACCGGGGCCTGGGCCAGCGGTTTTTAAACGGCGAAAAGCGGAACAGCAATTCCTGCGCCGCGCCGAACGGGCAGACATAGTAGCAGTAGAAAGGCCGGCGCGTGGCCAGCGCCAGGATCACGGCCAAACCGGCCATTAGCGCCAGGACCAGCACGCCGGGCCAGGACCAGCCGTAGTTCAGCCAGCCTGCAAACAAATCCAGCGACAGAAACCAGCCCCGCCCTATTCCCAGGTAAAGCACCGAACCCAGGAGCAGCAACAGGCGCAGCCAGCGCGCCGGGGGAAAAGGCCGCAGGAAAAGCACGGCGGCGGCCAGCAGCAAGGCCAGCGCTGGCCAATCCACGCCCGCCGGAGCGGCCGGCCGGCGCAGGGCGCCTGGCGTCAGCAGAGAGAGCCGGTGCTGCAGGGTGCGGATGACCGCCGAGGAGGTCAGGGTGGCGCGGGTGACCGCGTCAACCTTCAAGCTTGCGGCCTCCTGCCAGGGGAGTTCGTCCCAGCTTCGCAGCAGGCCCGCTTCCTCCATCTGCCGCACGAAGCCGCGGCTTTCTCCGTTGGCCAGCAGCCGCACGCCCGCGATCCGGCCGTCAGGCTTCAAGCCGATGGCCAGCGGCGTGGGGCCATGGTAGCCCCGGATCAGGTCGCTGCGCGGGGAACTCAGGAGCAAGGCGCCGAGCAGGCGGCCCTGGGCGTCCTTCACCTGGCCCAGGCCCGGGTCCCCGGACAGGGGCGCCAGCTGCTTGGCTCCGGGAAACAGGGAAAGCACGGTTTCCCAGTCGACCTGTTGCACCGCCAGCACCGCGCCGGTTTCAGCCGCTTGGCGGCTGCGCTGCCAGTGGCCCAGCCCGGCCCAGCCTGCCACCGCCGCGACGAGCAGCAGTCGCAGCCAGGGGGAGAAACGGGGCCGCTTCACCACTGGTTCCAATGGATGGCCGCAGGATCGAATTTGTCCTTGGGCTTCTCGACGCCCGCCGGATAGCCGAGGGAAATGACATTGAGCGGCACCACGGACGCGGGCAGGGAGAGCGCGCGCCGGACCGCCTCGACCCGGGCGGGCACGGGATGCACGCCGACCCAGACCGCGCCCAACCCCAGGGCTTCGCAGGCGAGCAGGATGTTTTCCGAGGCAGCGGAGCAATCCTGGATCCAATATTCGGATTCCTTGCCCGGCATGGACTGCTTTGGAAGACCGCAAACCACGATGGCGCCGCCCGCCTGTTCCAGCATCTTTCCGTAGGGCAGGGCTTGCGCCAGCGAGCGGCGCCGGGCCGGGTCCGTGACGGCCACGAACGCCCACGGCCGCTTGTCGGCGGCCGTGGGTGCGGCCATGCCGGCTTTCATAAGCGTGGTGAGCAGTTCTTCGCTGACCGGCTGCGGCAGGTAGTGCCGGACGCTTTTACGCGCATGGATGATGTCCAGCGCGCCGCGCGCGGCCGCGGGTTGTTCGGCCGCGGCAGCCGCGGCCCCGAGGCTAAAGGCCAGCAGACCCGAAATGACGATGAGTTTTCCGTGCATGAACGCACCTCCTGTGTAATGAACTGCGGGGGCGCCCGAAAAAAAGAAGGCAATACCCCGGGTTATATCCATCCCCAGGCGTGGAAGCCGGCGTATAAAAACAGCAGGGCGTACGCCCCCAACACCAGCCCCAATCCGCGCAGGAGCCAGAGAAAAACCGGCTGCTCCAGCCACGCCTGCCGGCCGCGCCCTGCCAGCCAGGCCAGGAATATTTTTCCGCCCACCAGGGCCAGGTAAATGCCCGCGATCACGCCGATGCCCGAGGCCGCCCCGTGCGCGAACCCCTGCCAGGCCAGGGGGCTGCCGACCGTGAACCAGAACAAATACGGGTGGGGGTTCAGACTGTTGGCGATCACGCCCTGCAGCCAGGGCGCGGGCGTTTCAGGGCCTTGGCCAGGCGCGGGCATGCGGCTGCGCACGGTTTTCCAGGACAAGAAAAGCAGAAAAATTCCTCCGGCCGCCTGCAGCAGCGCCAGCCAGCCCGGATGCAGGCCGGCGTGGCGGGTGAGCCAGAAACTGGCGCAAAAGATGGGGAGATCGGTGAGCAAGGGCGCGAAAGCGACCTGCACGCCGGCCGCGGTTCCGTGACGCAGGCTGTTCGAGACCACCAGCAGGAAAAGCGGCCCCGGCGTCAGGGCGCCGGTCAATCCCAGCAAGAGGCCCGAGAACCAGAAAAATTCCGGGGAGGCTGTAGGCATGCGGACCCTTCCGCGCTGAGTTCAACCGGCCCAAGTGACGAAATAATCCGTCAGCTTGGGAAGCGGTTTCAGCCCGGGATCTGCCACGACCCAGCTGCCGGACAGTCCGAACTCCCTGGCCGTCAATTCGAAATGGCACATGGCTATTCCCAAATCCAATTGCTGGAGATCGTGCGCCTTGAAAGCGGCGTGGATCAATCCGATATATACGGGATTGCGGCGCAGATAGAAATGGTAGACGCCGGCGCGGGCGTCCCGCACGATCCGCCAGGGCTGGCGGTTCGAAGCCGAGGGGGCGATGCGCACCATCTCCAGGGGCTCGGCGTACAAGCCGGCTTCAGCCGGCAGGAGCGGCCGGGAGAAGCCGCCCAGAAAGAAACGCTCCTGCCAGGGCTTGCGGGTGTGCGCCGTGGCGTACAGATCCATGATGTGCCCGTTGAGGCCGCGGCGCGGGGACATTTCGCCCACCGGCGTGACCGCCGGCACCAATTCGTCCGGCCGGGCGGAAATCAATGCGGCGAACGAGCGGTGGTCGAAGGTCGCGCCCAGCCAGCAGGTTCCCAGCCCCAGGGACGTGAGTTCGAGAATGATCCGCTCCATCAGGTAGCCGTAGTTCACCAGATCGAACGCTCCCTCGGAGACGGCGCCGATGACGAAATGCCGGGCTCCGGCGATGGTGCCGTATGTCCCGAGGCGGACCGGGGTTTGGCCGCCGGCCGGTTTGTAGTCCTTCAGGTGAAACCGCCAGGAACCCGGGAACGGAGCCTGCAACTCTTCCGAGAGCAGCCGGTTGATGCGTTCGCGGACCTGCGCCGACAGGGGACGGTTCAGAAAAGTGCGCCAGGATTTGCGCCGCCGGATGACGGAGGTGATTGGTTCTTTGGTCCGCATGGATACCCTGAGAATTCCCTGTGCAGGCCCCGGGCCTCCACAGAAGCGAGAATGGGGTTATTATAGGGAAGAAAAGGGATCCGCGAAAGCACTTTTTGGGAGCGTCATTCGGGGGCGAGAAAGGATGGTATAATCACAGCGGTCGTCTAAGGTCCGGGGAAGCGGCTTCCGAAAGTGTGCATAGGCCGCAAGCAGCGCCTGGGAGGTCGGCATGTCGAGAATTCTGGTCGTGGACGACGACCGCGGCATCCGGGAGTCCCTCAGCCTGATCCTGGGGGACCAGAACCACGTCATCGAGACCGCAGTGGACGGCATGGAAGCCATGGAGCGGCTGGGGCAGCGGACGTTCGACCTGGTGCTCTCGGACATCCTTATGCCCCGCATGGACGGCATGGAACTCCTGCGGACCATCCGCGAACGCTGGGGCACCCTCACGTCCGTGATCCTGATTTCCGCTTATGCCACGGAAGCCACGGTGACCGAGGCCCTGGACCAGGGCGCCCGCGATTTGATCGTCAAACCCTTCGACGTTGCCACGGTCCGTGAGGCGGTGGACTACGCGCTGACCCGCAACAGCTTCCCGCCGGCCCCGGCCAAGATCCAGGAACGCCGCCAGGACCGGAACCTCAAACAACGCCTGCTGGAATATTCGGTGCTCGAGGAAATCGGGATGGCGTTTTCCCGGGACCAGGACTTGACGAAGCTCGGCTCCCGGCTGCAGACCATGGTGCAGCAGATCCTCAAGTCCGACCGGTCCCTGCTGGTTTTATACCAGGCGGACCAGCCCGGCTTCGCATTCCGCAGCCTTTTTCTCCGCGGACAGCCCGCGGCCGGGGAGATCTCCGCGGGCGAGGAATACGTCCTGGAATGGCTGCAGCGCCACCGCCGCGCCCTGTACGTGCCGGACGTGGCCCGGGACCAGGATTTCGTCGACACCTTCGCCGGCGGCTCGATCCTGGCCATGCCGTTTTTGCGGAACGGACGGGTCCGCGGCGCCCTGCTGCTTTACCGCGGAAACGCGGCCCCGGCCTTTGGTTCCGAGACGCTGCAATTTTTGGGGGTGCTCGGAAGCCTGGCCGCCTCGGCCCTGGACCACCTCGAACTGACGCGCGAACTGCAGCGGTCCTTCCACGGCTCGGTGAAAGCCCTGCTGGCCACGCTGGAAGCCAAGGACGCCTTCACCTTCAACCATTCGCAGCGCGTGGCCCGCTATGCCCGGCGCCTGGGGCAGGGACTGAAGCTGGACGAGGTGGAACTTCACCGGCTGGAATATCTCGCCCTGCTGCACGACATCGGCAAGATCGCGGTGCCCGAGGACATCCTCCGCCAGCGGGCCAAGCTCAGCGATTGGGAGCAGCAGGTGCTGCGCACGCACGTGGAAGTCGGCGCGAACATCGTCAAGCCTCTGGGATTTTTGCCCGACGCGCCGGCCTTGATCCGGGCCCATCATGAATGGTTTGACGGTTCCGGCTATCCGGACCGGCTGCGCGGCGAAGCCATCCCCCTGTTCGCGCGCCTGCTGGCCGTGGCCAACGCCTTCGACCGGCTGACCAGCGATTATCCCGGGGCCACGCCCCAGCCCGCCGGACAGGCGCGGGAATCGCTGCGCCGGCTCGCCGGCAGCGAACTGGACCCGGAACTGGTGCACCTGTTTCTCCGCCTGGAACAGCTCCGCTGAACCATCCATTCCCCCCGGCCCTTTCTTGGTGTATAATCGATCGAATCCTGAAAGGAACTTTCGCACATGGTGATCGGCGTGGGCCTCGACATCCAGGAAATCGCGCGCTTGGAGCGCGCGATCGAGCGCAGCGGCGCGGCGTTTCTCCGCAAGACCTTCACGCCCGCCGAAATCGCCTACTGCCGTCGGCAGAAGCGCTCGGGCCAGCATTTTTGCGGCCGCTTTTGCGCTAAAGAGGCGTTTTTCAAGGCCCTGGGGACCGGCTGGGCGCGGGGCGTCAAGTGGACGGAAGTGGAAGTAGTGCGCAACCGCACCGGCCGGCCGCAATTGCGCCTGAGCGGGCGCGCGCAGGAGCTGTCGCGGCGCGCGGGGGTCAAACGGAACTGGCTGTCCCTGTCCCACAGCTACGGCTACGCGGCCGCCACCGTCGTGTTGGAAGGGTAGGGCGAACATGCTCAAACGCTTCATCATCCGGGCCCGGGCTTTGGCCGGCGACGAAGAGCCGCTGGAAGACAAGCTGGTGGTGATTTCCGGCCGGCGGATCGAGAACATCCTGCCTTCGTCAGCCGCCGGGCGGTTTTCGCCCAAGAGCTTCATCGGCGCCCAGCGCTATCTGGTGCTTCCCGGCCTGGTGGACATCCACTGCCACGGCGGCGGCGGGGCGGACACCTCGACCCTGGGCGGCCTGCTGGCGGCGAGCTATTTCCACGCCAGCCAGGGCACCACGGCCATGCTGTTATCCGTGTTTTTCAGGGACCTCGACGATCTGGCTCGGCAGGCGGAGCTGCTGCAGGAAGCCCGGCAGCAGGCGCCCCTGCGGCTGCTGGGGCTGCACCTGGAGGGGCCGTATCTCAACCCCGAAGCCCGCGGCTCGATTCCGGCTGACGTCGTGCGGCCCGTGGATTTGGACGAGCTGGACGCCATTCTGGAAGCCGGCTTGGGTGAGATCAGGGTCATGACCGTGGCGCCCGAACTGCCGGGCGCCGAGGATGTCGTCAGGAAATTGCGTTCCGAAGGCGTGGTGGCGGCCCTAGGCCACTCGCTGGCCACGGCTGAACAGGCCCATGCCGCCGCGGAGTGGGGGGCCACCCTGGTTACGCATCTCGGCAACGCCATGCGGCCTTTTCACCAGCGGGATCCCGGCCTGGTGGGCGCCGCCCTGGCTGATCCGCGGCTGACCGCGGAAGTGATCGCGGACGGCGTGCATCTGGCGCCGGAAGCGCTCAGCATGTTCCTGCGGGGCAAGGTGGGGGAGCTGATTCTGGTTTCCGATTGCCGCTGGGTGGCCGGACTGCCGGACGGCGAATACACCCAGCCGAAGGTCGAAACCTTGAAGGTGGAGCAAGGCCTGGCGCGCCAGGCCGACGGCACGATCGCGGGCGGCGTGTATCCATTGTGGCGGGGCGTGACCGTGGCGGCGGACATGCCGAAAATGACGATCTTCAACGCGGTCCGCATGGCCACGCGCAACCCCGCGCGGCTGCTCAGACATAAAGGCCTGGGCCGCATCGGAGTGAACGGTCTGGCGGACCTGGTGCTGGCCGGGCCGGACCTCTCGATCCGCCGGGTGTTCGTCCGCGGCGTGGAAATTTTCCGCGCGCCAGGGGAGCCGCCCCTGCCGGAATAACCTATATATGCGTCCTTCGGACGCCGAGGGACTTTCCCTAAAGGGACTTCCTTTGGTCGCCCCTACCTGAATGACCTATATATGCGTCCTTCGGACGCCGAGGGACTTCCTGCGGTCGCCTGCGGTCGCCCCTGCCGGAATGATTTCATTGGGTAGGGGCGTTCAATTGAACGCCCCTACGATTATCGCGGATGGCGTTTGCGCCGCGATTTCTTCCCGCCCTTCCAGATCCGCAGCAGCTCGGTCAGGGAAAAATCCGACAGCGGACGGCCCCGGCGCTTGGATTCCTTTTCCACGCGCGCAAAGCGCCGGATGAATTTGGCCACGGCCAGGTGCAGGGCGTCCTCGGGATTGGTGCCGGCGAAGCGGGCCAGATTGACGAGGGCGAAAAAGGCGTCGCCCAGTTCCTCCTGGACGCGGACCGTGCGCCGGGACAGCAGGGCCTGCTCCAATTCCCGGACTTCCTCCAAAACCTTGGCCATCGCCTCCTCCCAGCGGCTCCAGGTGAACCCCACGCGCGCAGCCTTGGACTGCACGCGGTGGGCGCGCACCAGGGCCGGCAGCGTGCGGGGCACGCCGTCCAGAAGCGATTTGCCCGAGCCGCCGCGTTCGCGGCGTTTGATCTCCTCCCAGTTTTCCAGCACCTGCCCCGACGTCCGCAGGCGTTCGTTCCCGAAGACATGCGGGTGCCGCCGCTTCATTTTGGCGAGGCTGCCCGCGACGACGTCGTCGATGGTGAACTGCCCGGCTTCCGCGGCCAGCTGGGCGTGAAAAATGATCTGGAAGAGGAGGTCGCCGAGCTCGTCCTGCAGGCGCCGGGGGCTCCGGCTGGCGATGGCTTCGAGCACTTCGTGCGTTTCCTCGAGCAGAAAGGGGCGCAGCGAGCGGTGCGTCTGCTTGCGGTCCCACGGGCAGCCGTCGGGCGCGCGCAGCCGGGCCATCAGGCGGACCAGTTCGGGGAAGCGGTTTTTCGGGGGCATGGACGGCTCCTGTTTAAAACAGATGACGGCCGCTAGTCTAGCAGGGTGCCGCGGAAAAAGGTACGGAAAAGTTGTTTGCCCGCCCGCGCTCCGGCGTGCTACAATTTCTAAACTCTGCCCGGAGAAAACCGCATGGAATTGAAAATCGGTTCGACCCGCATCGTGGTGGCGTTCGGCGACCTGGCCGCCCAGGAAGTGGATGTCATCATCCATCCCACCAACAATTATCTGTGGTTTTCTTCCTATCTTTCCGATTCCCTCAAGCGGCGCGGCGGCTCCAATTTGGAGCGGGAGGCCATGGAACTGGGCCCGGTGTCCGTCGGCCGGGCCGTGCTGACCACGGCCGGGCGCCTGAAATGCAAATACCTGATCCACGCGGCCGCCTGGGGGCAGGACATGATGGTCAACGAGCGCCAGGTCCACCAGGCTCTGGCCGAGGCCCTCAAAGTGGCCCGGGAACACCGCTGCGCGAGCGTGGCCATGATGCCGTCCGGCCTGTGCGTGGGCGGCTTTTCCCTGGCGCGCGCGTTCGAAACCACCTTCCTCACCGTGGTCGAACATTGCCTGCGGGCCACGACCATCGAAAAGCTGCTCCTGGTGGCGTCCACCGAATCGGAAGAGGAAATCCTCAACAGCATGCTGCGGTCCGCGCGTTCAGCCGATCCGCCCAAGAATGAGGACAACGTTTAGCCTCCTCCGGCGCCGGGCGGTCCTGACCGCCTGGGTGGCGGGCTGCGCGGTGGCGGCCGGCGGTTGCGCCGCGGTGCGGCCGCTGCCGGCGAATCCCGCGGCCGTGGAGCGCGTGGTGCAGCTGGCAACCTCCCTGCAGGGCAAACCGTACCGATATGGAGGCACGACTCCGGCGGGCTTCGACTGCTCGGGTTTGGTGCAGTACGTATTCCGCCAGGCGGCCGGCGTGGCGCTGCCCCGCACCAGCAGGCGCCAGTTCGCCGCCACCCGGCACGTGCCGCTGGGCGGGGAAGAGCCGGCGGACCTGCTGTTTTTCGACATCAACGGCCGCGGCATTTCCCACGTGGGCATTTACCTGGGAAAAGGGCGGTTCGTGCACGCGCCCAGCAGCGGCGGGGAAGTGAAGATCTCCGATGCCAACGAACCGTATTGGCGCAGCCGGTTTCGCGGCGTGCACCGCGTGCTGCGGTGAGGAAACCATATACCTGATAAAAGCTATCCACGAAGAGCACAAAAAAAACGAACACGAAGTTGGAGAGGGTTTTAACTCCATTTCCATTTTAATCCCTCCGCAAGAATCCCCGGGCTTTAACCCGGGGAGAGGGTTGCGGGATTTGTTTGCGTAGGGAGGGAGCCCCGGACTTTAGTCCGGGGGGTCACTCCCCTGTCTGCTTTTCGGGAGGAATGTTGATTCCGGGGTCTAAACCCCGATTCTATTTTGGTTTCTTGGTTTGTGCTTCGTGTCCTTCGTGGTCATCATTATATTGCGAGGGTTTTAATATGAGTAAAAAGAACACCGCGCCCCTGGTCCTGGCCTCGGCGTCGCCGCGGCGGCGGCAGCTCCTGCGGCAGGCGGGCCTGCGCTTCCGGGTGGTGCCCTCCCGCTGGGAGGAAGGGCGGCCCCAGGGCGACCCGGGGCGCTTTGCCGAGGCGGCGGCGCGCCACAAAGCCCGGGACGTGGCCGCGCGGCTCAGCCGGCCGGCGTGGGTGCTGGCCGCGGACACGGTGGTGATCGCGGGCCGGGAAGCGTTCGGCAAGCCTGTTGACCGGGCCCAGGCCCGCCGCATGCTGCGGCGCCTGGCGGGCCGCAGGCACCGGGTCGTGACCGGCGTGGCGCTGCTGCATTCGGCCACGGGGCGCGGCTATTCCTGGCGCGAGGTAACCCGCGTCTGGATGCGGCCCATCAGCCGGTCCGAGGAGGCGCGTTACCTGCAAGCGGGCGAGTGGCGTGACAAGGCCGGCGCCTACGGCATCCAGGGTCGGGCCGGCGCCTTTATTCACCGGATCGAAGGCTGCGCCGCCAACGTGGTGGGACTTCCGCTGGCCGCCGTGTGCGCGGCCTTGGCACGGCTGGGGGTGCGCGCGTGAAACGGGCGGGTTGGGGACTCCTGCTCCTGGCGGGCCTGGCACCCGCGGTCTCCGGCCAGGCCGCGGTGTGGAAGGCCGAGCTCCCGATCGGTTTCGCGGACGTGTATGCGGAACTCGACGACGCCACGGACCCGGTGATGGTGATGCTGCGGGTGGAAAACCATTCGCTCACCCAGCCCCTGAAGCTGGGCCATGAAAAGTCCACGGATCTCCTGTACATGACCTTCGACGGCATGACGCGCGACTGGGACGGGGCCCTGACCGGCTATTCCCGCTGGAAAAAAGTCTTCGGCATTTCGCCGGAATTCGCGGACCTGACCGACGCGGACACCCGCCGGCTCAGGCCGGTCCTGGCCGACGAGCTGGTCGCGGAAAACCTCAAGGCTTTGCGGCGCCTTCTGCCCCAGCATGTCTCGGAAATCGACGACCTGCTCAGTTCGATCCGCTCCGATTACGGCAAGCAGAAGCTCGTGGAAGTTTACGGCCGGCTGACCCTGCTCAAGGAGCGGGGCTGGCCCGTGCCCTGGTGGCGCCAGGTGGGTGACTGGGTGGCCGGCAGGAAACCGGCCGGCCCCGAGGACTACCGCCGGGCCGCGCAGATGATCGAGGAAATCAACCGGGTCGCCGAAAACTATCTCTGGCCGCGTTCGCTGGGCCCCGGGGAAACGGTCACCGGCGTGCTGTATTTCGAGCGGCCTGTCAAGCTGCCGCCGCGCATTTTTTTCAGGCTGGGCGAGAAAGCCGAAGGGTCGATCGGCCTGACCATGCGGCAGGAAACCGGGGACGAGAAGCTGAAATAACATCCTGCCGGCCCGGCAGAGGGAAATCCATTCCAGGAGGGGAACATGGCGCGCGAAATCCAGACCGTACAATCCTACCAGGACCGCATGCTCAAACTGATTCCCACGGAGATCGTCGGCGCGTACATGGCCCTGCAGGGCGTGGTGCCGCCGGCCTACGCCAAGTGGGCGACCCTGATCGCCGGAGTGCTTTTGGTGGCGCTGACGCCGCTGTACCTGACGCGGCTCCAGCAGGTGCGCCGGACCGGCCAGGTGGTCATGACCACGATCGCGGTGGTGGTGTGGCTGTACACCCTGGGCGGGCCGTTTCAGTACTGGGGGCTGTACCAGCCGTGGATCGGATCGGTGCTGCTGGTGCTGTGGACCCTGATCGTGCCCCTGGCGGTCAACCCCAAGACCGGGGCCCCGGCGCCGGCCTGACCGTTTGCACCGTCACGTCCCGCCCCGGGAGGGCTTCGCCAGATACAGCGCGCACGCTCCCAGCGCCAGATCCAGCAATAGCGTCATCCAGTCCGCCCGCCTGGCGAGCGGGCCGAAACAGCCGCAATCAATGTCCAGCCCGCGGGCCAGCGCCGAGACCACGGCCGCGAAAAAAACCGCGCACAATCCCAGGATGATCAACGCGCCGGACCGCCTCCAGCCGGGAACCAGCAGGGCCAGCGCAGCCGCGATTTCCCAGGCCGGGATGAGCACGGCCGCCAGGTTGACCCACGCCCCGGGCAGCAGCCGGTAGTCCGCGATGGCATCGGCGAAAGCGCCGGGTTGCAGCCACTTCTCCAGCCCCGCAAACAGAAAAATTCCCGCCAACAACCACGCGCTGGCCGCGGCAACCGCACGCCTGGCTCCTGGGTTCATGGCGCCGCTCCGGTTGCCAGGGGCAGGGCGGTCTGCGCTTGCAGAGCTTCCCACCCCGGCTGAAATACGGCGAGGCGCGAAGCCGGCACGCCGTTTTGCGCCAGGAACCTGGCCAGTCGCAGGCTGGCCTGGCATTCCGGACCCCGGCAATAAACGATCAGAAGCTGGTCTTCAGGCAGCTGCCGGAAAACCCGCTGCAGGGCCAGGGTTTTTTCTTCCTCGGGAAGATTGAGGGCGCCGGCGACGTGCCCGGCGGCGAACTCGGCTGTCGGCCGGGCGTCCACCAGCTGGGCCTGGCCGGACAGGACCAGGGTCGTCATTTCAGCGAGGGCGATTGCGCGGAATTCAGGCCCGCGCCAGGCCAGTCCGTGGGGCCGGAGCTGGTTGGCCAGCAGGGCCGCGCCGCTGGCTACGGCTGCCAGCAGCAGGGTCTGCCCGAGCAGGGAGGAAGCGGAGAACAGCCGCGGCCGGGTCATGGTTCGGCAGGCGCGCCGGCGGCTTGCGCGGACACGGGGATGCGCAGCCGGCCGAGGCGGGAGTCGCCGAAGGTGACATCGATCCACCAGGATTGGCGCGGAGACAGGCGGCACCCGCGCTTGAAGCGCACCATGATTTTCTGCGACTGCGGGGACGGGCCGTCCGCGCAATTGATTTGGGTTTCGGGCAGATTGGTGGCCAGGTCAGTGATCGTCAATGCCTGGCTGCCGGCCCCGCGCACGGTCAGCGTCCGCTCCAGGTCTGCGGGCAGGGGGCCGGCGGGCACCTGCAAGCGGTCGGGCTGGACTTCCACGGCCGACGGCACCCAGGCGCTGACCGGGACAGTGAGCGAACGTCCGGACGGCTCTGCCAGTTCCAGCCGCACGACGCCGGCGTAGGCGCCAGGGGCCAGGGCCGCGGGCGTAGTGACCTCGATTTCAAAAGCCTGGCCGCGCTTGATTTCCCTCGTGCGCGCAGCAAAGCCGGACAGGGTGCACGCCGTGCGGGCGGTCCGGACCGGTGCGGGCAAGTGGAAGGTGGCCGTGGCTTTTTGGGCAGCCGGCAATTGCCCGGGATCAAGCCGGCCGAAAACCAGCTCCGGCGGATCAAGGTCTGCCAGCGGATTCACCTGGCCTTGAATGGTCAGCGTTACGTTCGGGTTTTTGGGGCTGTTGCTGGTTACCGTCACTTTGCGTTTGATGAACCCGGACAGGCCGGCGGTGTTGAGGCGCAGGGGGATGCGGCCCCGCTTTCCCGGCCCGACGCGGCGGTCCCATTCTCCGGCCTGGGTGCAGCCGCAGCCGGGCTTGACGTAAAATATTTCCAGGGCCCCCGCGCCCTGGTTGGAAAAGTGGAAGACCGCGTCAACCTTGTCGCCGGCCCAGGCTTCGCCGAAGGAATACTCCGCGGCGTCGAAGCGGATGTCCGCAACCGCGGCCGCGGTGTCGGGATGCGCAACCGGCACGGCCGCGCCCGCAGGGGCCGGATGGATCGAGAGCAGCCAGGCGCCGCAGACAACCACGAGCCCGCGGACAAGGGCAAAAGCGCAGGGCATCGCATGAAACGTTCGCATGGTCCGTGCTCCCTGAGGGCGGGTCATTGCACCGCGATTTTTCCGGTGCCAGCCGGCTGGTTCTGGATAACCAGGCGGTACAGATAGATTCCCGGCGGAACGGAGCGCGCGTCCCAGGCCAAGTCCGTTGCGCCCTCCCCGACGGTCCCGGTGACTTTGCTGACCAGCCTGCCGGCGGAGTTGAAGATGCTGATTTCGACCCGGGCCTGGCCCGCGGCCGCGAAATGAAAGACCGCGGTTTCCCGGGCCGGCTGCGGGGCCACGCGCAGCAGGCGGGCGGTGCCTGCGGCCGGGACAGCCGGGGTGGGCGTGTCCGCCGGCGCGAGCGAGGCGCCCAGCAGCACCGGGAAGCCGGCGGCGTTGTGCTGGTTCGCGGCGTCGAAAACGAACACATACGCCTGCTGGTTGTCCGCGAGCTTTCCGGCGTTGACCCTGATCGTGACCGAGCCGTCGGACCAGGCCGAGGGGATCTGGGGTTCGATGACCGTGGCCAGGTCGTAATCCGGGTTGTCGGCCAGCACGACGCGGGAGAAGGTGTTGTCCACGTACAGGTCGTCGAAGTAGCGGCAAGCGCGGTCGTCCAGGCCGGTTTGCAGATAGCTGGCCACGCCTTCGGTGGTCCAGGTCAGCTGCCCGTCCACGACTGTGCCTGTGGCCGGCCAGGCCGGTTCCGTGCCTCCGGAGACGCCGCTGTCGGCGCTGACCCGGTACACATAGCCGTTGGGCGTGGTGGCGCGGACTTTGTCGCCCACGGCGTAGTCGTAGGAAGCCTGCCAGGCGTCGAACAGGGGGACGCATACGGTATTGAAATTGGCGGTGGTGATGCCGCGCACGATGGTGCCGTTGCAGCTGGCGCACGTGTCCTTGCCGTAATAGCCGCCGATGGTCACGGCCGCGGCGTGGCCGTGGTACAGGTCCAAATGGCAGCCCGTGCGCAAGGTGGTGTCCAGCTCCACCACGTTGTCGGAAAGTTTTTTATAGAAACTGGCGGGATACGACTGCAGGCGTTCGTAATGGACCCACTGGAAGACCGGGTTTTTGACGCCGGTGTCATAGGTCACGACCGGGCCGCCCTGGTTTTGCAGGTCCACGCAGTTGTTCCAGGACGCGCCCAAGGGGCCGGGCAGCGAGGCGCCGGAGGGGCTGAAGGCGTAGGAATCGCCGGCGTTCCAAACGTTGTTGGTCCCGCCGGACAACGCGCAGGTCGCGGTCTGGGCGTCGTTGGCCGTCACCAGGCCCCGCGAGCCGTCGGTGCGGTTCCACAAATACGCGTTGACCCAGTAATTGGCCGGCCAATTTTTGGACGCGTCGGTCAGAAGGGACGCGCCGCTCGCGCCTGCGTAGGTGCCGCCCTCCAGGGTCGCCAGAATATTGATGTTGTCGACCGCGATCCACGCTTCTTTGCATGGCGGGGAGCGCCGCAGCCCGCCGGTGCCGCCGCTGCAGGCACCCACAGCGTCGTAATTGCCCATGTCGTCATAGATGTGGTAGTTGGGGCCGATGGTTTCCCAGTTCACTTCCTTGTAATTGTTGCCCACTGCGTAATCCGGCCAGTCCGAGGCCATGCGGTAATAATAGGAAACATACCATGTGTCTTTCGGGACTTTGTTGGAGATGTCCGCGACATTGAGCGCCACGGTCTGGGCGGCCTCGCCTCCCAGGCATTCGCCGGCGGCATTGTGGCACCCCACCAGGTATTTGGACCCGTGCGCATGGGGGCCGGCCGTGCCTTTGTACCCTTCGCTGCGGTAGGTCATGTTGTCAGCCGCGTCGGTCCCGGTCAGGTCGATCGGCCAGAAATCATTGTAGTGTTTGGCGCTTCCGGAAAGAAAAGAAACCACGTGCGGGATCTCGGCCGTCCGGCTGGCAATTGCCCCGTCAGCCGCACCTTCGGCGTCGTCCCACCACAGGGGCGCGGCCGGGGTTTTGGTTCCGAATCCGGAACCGGAAACGGTGATTGTCTGGCCGTGCCCGATGGTTCCGGAAACCTGCGAAACGGCCGGAACAGAGAAGGCGGCCGGAGTCCAGGCGGAAAACAGGCAGGAAAAGGAAACTGCGATGGCGGCTATCCGCTTCACATCAGGCATAGGCCCCTCTGCAAGACAGCGCGATTCGGACCGGCAGGCATTACTTGACAAAGCACCTGGCGGCCTGGCTGCTTTCGCTCTCTTGGCCGGACGCGTCCACGGCCGTCACCTTGAATTCATAAGTTTTTTTCCGGGCCAGTTGGGAGAGGGTGTACTTCGTCTGGGTGACGGGCCTGGAGTTCACTTTGGTCCAGCGGCCTTTGGCGGCTTTCATGTACACCTGATATCCGGAAGGCCGGCTGGATGCAGCCGGCGCCCACGACAGCATGACGCGCCGGCCCTGGGGCGACACCGTGAGTTTGACCGGCGGCAGCAACGGCGGCGCGGCCTCGGGTTCGGCTGACGGCTCCGGAGCCGCCGGCTGGGCCGGAGCTTTTTCCGCGGTCCGGGCCGGGGCAGTTTGCGGCCGGCTGGCAGGGGGCGCGCCCAGTTCCACGGTCAAGGCCAGGCGGTGGGTCGAACCCAGATCGCCGTAAGGCACGAACACATAATCCAGGTTGAAGACCGTCTCCGCAAAGCGCTGGCTGAACCCCGCGCCCAGCGTCAAACCGGACAACCCGGAGCCCAGCCCGGTTTCGGCGAACGGGTGCTGGTAGCCCGCCCGGGCGGCCAGCAGGCCGAAGCAGCGGTATTCCGCGCCGAGCTCGCCCCGCCAGCTGTTTTCCAGCGGGCGCCAGTCCGCGTCCAGGCTGAAGACCAGGTTTTGCGGCCAGTTGACCAGCGCCACGCCCAGCCGGGACTGCAGCGGCTGGCTGTAATCCTGCACGCGGGTGCCGAGGTTCCGCAAGGCCAATCCGATGCGCAGCGGCTCCCAGCCCGGCCAGCGGTAAAGCAGCCCCGCGTCCGCGGCCAAGGAAAAAGTGTTCTGCTGGTCCACCTGCGACCAAGGCAGTTTAACCGCCAGGCCGGCGCTGAGGGCAGGGGACAGATCCAGCCCGTAGCCGAGCGCGAGGCTCAGATCATACGCGCTGAAGCTGCCCGTGACCCGGCCGGCGTCGTCGATTTTGTCCATGGTGCCGTAATTCACGAAGGTAACGGAGGCGGCCAGGCTGCCGGCCGGCAGGGGCGCGGAAACCGCGCCGTGTTCGAAGAGCACGTTCTGCAGCCACTGGTTGTGCATGAGCAGCACCTGCGCGGACTTCAGCCCGCCCAGGCCCGCCGGGTTCCAGTACAGGCTGCTGACGTCGTCCGCGACCGCGGTGAAGGCCTCGCCCATGCCCACGGCCCGCGAGCCGATGCCCACTTCCAGGAAGGCGTTGGCACTGGCTGCGGCCGGAAAATTCTGCTGCCCGGCCCCGGCCGGCCAGGGCAGCAGCAGCGCGGCCCAGGCAGCGGAGAGGAATGCCTGAACAAAGAATGAAAGACGCAAGGCAGCCTCCAACGGCGGGTAAAAAATCGATACAATCATATCAGTTAAACGGCGGCTGTGAAAAGAAAATGACCTGAAAAGATGGACGCAGGTGAAAGCCGGCAGGAGAGGGCCGGTCAAGGCAGGGGCGTCGACGGGCACGCCCCTGGGGAAGGAGGATTATTGCTTCGCCGGCTCGGCCGCGGGCGCCGCTTCGGCGCCTGGTTGCTGCTCTTCGTCCTTTTCCTTGATGATGTTATTCGTGATTTTGGCGGTCTTGCGGGCATTGGCCAGCCAGTCGTGGATGGCCTGGTTGCCCCGCAGGGATTTCAGCTTTTCGCGCAGGGCGTCGCGCTCGGCAAGGTATTTGGTTTCGTCCCACGGCTGGATCTGTTCGGCCACGCCCTGCACGAAGACGACGTTCTCGCCCGCGAACATCGGCTGGCCGGGTTGGTTGAGCGGCAGGTCAAAGGCCTGGTCCACGATGGTTTTGGAATCCGCCACTTTCGGCAGCGCATCCCCGGCGCGGAGCCAGTCCGTGCTGGTGACGGCCAGCCCGGACTGGGCGGCGGCTTTGGACAGGTCGCGGACGTCTTTGAGCAGGAGGTGGAACTCGGCGGCGGCGCGCTGGGCTTGGCGCTTGGCTTCGGCGTTCTTCAGGCGCTCCACGATCTGGCTGCGCACGCCCGCCAGGGTGGAGGGTTTGGCTTCCTTGCGGCCGGTCACCTTGATGAGGTGATAGCCGAAGGGCGTTTCCACCGGGGCCGAAAGTTCGCCCGCCTTGAGCTTGAAGGCGGCTTCCTCAAACGGCTTGACCATGGCGCCGCGCTTAAAATAGCCCAGGTCCCCGCCTTTGGACGCGCTGCCCGGGTCGTCCGAATGCTCGCGGGCCATCTCCGCGAAATCCTTGCCCTTGACGATCTCATTGCGCAGGTTTTCGAGCTTGAGCTTGGCGGTCAGTTTTTCCTCTTCCGTGGCGTTGGCGCTGGTGCGCACCAGGATGTGCGAGGCCGCCACTTCCTCGGGCTGGTCGAATTCGGCGCGGTGGTACTGGTAGTACTCCTCGATCTGGGTTTCGGGGATCTCGACGCGGGGAAGATAGCGCTGCCAGGGGAATTCCACGACCTGGAGCTTCAGCTTGCGCATGCGGCTTTGGTAATAGGCGCGCACGTCTTCGTCCGTGACCACCAGCATGTCGCGCAGGGCCTGGTTGACTTTCGCGATCAGGATGCCCTGGGCCTGTTCCTGCTCGAATTCCGCGGGCGAGATCCGGCTGTAATTGAGGAGCTGCAGGTATTTTTCCTGGGAGAACTTGCCGTTCTGCTGGAACGCCGGCTGGTTGTAGATGCGCGACGCCACCTCCTCGTCCAGCACGCTGAGCTTGAGGCGTTTGGCCAGCTGGCGCAGCAGGAGGCTGTCGATCAGGTTGTCCACCAGGTCCTCGCGCAGCCTCCGGACCTCCTGGGGCGAGGGCTCTTCGTCGGTCTGCCCGAAGAGCTGCCGGTACTGCTGCTCCCAATACCGGCCGAATTCCTCGTAACTGATCGGCTCGCCGTTCACCATGGCGGCGGAAGCGAGTTCCAGGGACTGCTGGCGTTTGCCCAGGTCCATGCCCCAGACGAAGAAGATGGTGGCCACGAAGGCCGCCACCACGATCCAGAGCACGATTTTCGTGTACTTGCGCATCAGATTCATCATGGCCGAGGGTCCGGTCCTTTCCTGAACGGGGAAAAATTCATTGAAATAGGCGGCCATTATAGCAAATCAGTCCCGGGTTGCAACCGCAAAAAACCTATTGCGGGTGCCAGGGCAAATGGGTATAATTGGCCCACATTTTCAGGAGGAAAACGCAGTGGGCTTGCTTATCGGGTTTTTAGCCGTTTTATTGGTGCTGTTTCTGATCTTCGCTATGGCCGTCGCGGAATGGACGGACCGGGATGTGGTGGATTTGATGTCTTCCTGGCTGGGCATCAAGCCCAAGGCCGCGGCCTCGCCGGCCGCGGCTGTTTCGGCCGCTGCGGTGGCGGCGCCTGCATCCGGCCCGGCCGTTTCCAAAAGGACGGGCCGCAAACCCGCCCGTTCCCGGACGAAACCCGCGGCTCGGAAGAAATCCCGCGGAACCCGCCGGTCCTAATCACGGCGCCCGCACGACCTTTCCCAGCATACAGTCGGTGACAAAGGGAAGGCCAACGGCGATCCCGCGAGGGAAAGCCCGTTGCCCAGTCAATCAGACAGGCACGAAAGGACGAAACACATGATTCTCGATTTTCTGATGGGATTGTTTTCCAACGACATGGCCATTGACTTGGGCACGGCCACGACCCTGGTGTACGTGCGCGGCGAGGGCATCGTGCTGCGCGAACCGTCGATCGTGGCGGTGCAAAAGGGCACGGACCACGTGCTGGCCGTGGGCAACGAGGCCAAGGCCATGCTGGGCCGCACGCCCGGCAACATCGTGGCCATCCGTCCCATGCGCGACGGCGTGATCGCGGACTTCGAGGTCACGGAGCGCATGCTCCGCCACTTCATCACCAAGGTGCACAACCGCCGCGCCATGGTCAAGCCCCGGATCATCATCTGCATCCCCTCGGGCGTGACCGAAGTGGAGAAGCGCGCGGTCCGCGACTCGGCCGAGCAGGCCGGCGCCCGCGAAGTGTACCTGATCGAGGAACCCATGGCCGCGGCCATCGGCGCGGGCCTGCCCATCGACGAGCCCTCGGGCAACATGATTGTGGACATCGGCGGCGGCACGACCGAGGTGGCGGTGATCTCGCTCGGCGGCATCGTGTACGGGCGCTCGCTGCGCGTGGGCGGCGACGAACTGGACGAGGCCATCATCAACTACATCAAGCGCGCGTACAACGTGCTCATCGGCGAGCGGACGGCCGAGGAAGTGAAAATCAAGATGGGGTCGGCCTACCCGCTGAAGCAGGAAATGGAAATGGAAGTCAAGGGCCGCGACCTGGTCACCGGGCTGCCGAAGACGCTGGAAATCACCTCGGAGGAAATCCGCGGCTCGCTCGAGGAGCCGCTCTCGGCCATCGTCGAGACCATCAAAATGACGCTGGAACGCACGCCGCCGGAACTGGCGGCGGACATCGTGGACCGGGGCATTATCCTGGCCGGCGGCACGTCCCAACTGCGCGGCCTGGATATCCGGCTGCGGGAAGCCACCGGCGTGCCGGTCAATCTGGCCGAGGACCCCACGACCTGCGTGGTCATGGGCTCGGGCCGGGTGCTGGAAGACAGCATGGATGTGCTCAAGAAAGTGGTTGTGGGTGAAAAAGAATACTTTTAACAGATTGCCCCTTATAAATAAAATAGGCCTCCGCTGGTACAGCTGCGGAGCAAGCGAAGAAGTCCCGTCCCCAGGAGGACGGCGTGCCTGATTTCCTGTGGAAATGGCGCCGCGAGATCATCTTTGCGCTGCTGGTGCTGGTCTCGCTGGGCATGGTGCTGTCCCTGCGCCAGCCCGGCATTTTCGGGCGCACGCTGCGCCAGACCGTGTCCCTGGTGGTTTTTCCGTTCCAAAAAGCCTCCTCCTCCCTGGTCCGCACGGCCCAGGGGTGGGTCTCCTTCTTCACCTCGCTCAGTTCCCTGCGCCGAGAAAACCAGGAGCTTTCCTCCCAGGTCGAAAAACTCAGCCTGCGCAACCAGCTGCTGCGGGAGCAGGCCCGCGAGAACGAGCAACTGCGCACTGAACTGGAATACAAGCGCCGCACCGAGTGGTCGTTCCTGCCGGCCGAGGTCATCGCCCGCGACCCGGTGAGCTGGCTGGAGCGGGTGGTGGTGGACCGCGGCTCGACCGACGGCGTGACCGCCGGCTCGGGCGCGATCACGCCGGCCGGCGTGGCCGGCCGGGTGCAGGACGTGAACCCCTTCTCGGCCACGGTGATGCTGATGGTCGATTCCCAGAGCTCGGTCGCGGGCTGGGTGGAGCGCTCGAAAGTGCACGGCACGGTCAAGGGCACGGGCGAAGACACGCTGCGCATGGTGTACGTGGCCGGCGGCGAGGACGTCCGGGCCGGCGACCGCGTGGTCACCTCCCACCTGAGCACGCTCTTTCCGGCCGGCCTGCCCATCGGCGACGTGGTGAGCGTGGCCCCGGCGGAAAACGGGCTGATGCTGGACATCCGCCTCAAACCCTGCGTGGATTTCAAGAACCAGGACCGCTTTTTGATCCTGCTGCCGGAGAATTGAACGTGTCCGTGGTATTGATCGCTTTGTTCACGCTGCTGGCCGTGGTCCTGCAAACCACCTGGGTGCACGCGCTGTCCATCGCCGGCCTGGGCCCGGACCTGGTGCTCCTGTGGGTGCTGTACGTGGCCCTGCGGCGCCAGACCACGCTCGGCCTGTGGGTGGCGTTCAGCGCGGGGCTGCTGCAGGACATCGCCGCCGGGGGCCGGATGGGGTTCAACGCCTTCCTGCTGCTGGGCGTGGCGTACGTGGCGCTGTATTTGCGCCGCCGGTTCGTGCAGGACAATTTCATCTCCCAGCTGCTGATCGTGCTGGGGTTCACCTGGCTGCACCAGTTCCTGGCTCTGTTCTGGCTCAACACCCTGTTGGGCGCCAGCCTGCCGTTCGGGATCTGGCTGGGGCGCGCGGCCGGCCTGTCCCTGTTCCAGGCCCTGCTCGGGCCCTGGCTGTACCTCGGGCTGGACCAGTGGCTGAACCTCAGGGAAGACCCGCACGCGCATCATTTACGTTTGAATTGACCTATATCCCCTTCGCCCCGACTTGATGGATAGGGGACTTCCTTCGGTCGCAGGGGACGTCGGGCCACTCAAGTAAATAATAGAATGCCCTGCTCCGGGGATGTCGCCCTCCCCCTGGAGTTGAATGTGAAAAATGAAAGGGGGTACCCCGGCACAATACGCCGGGGGGGCTCCATGCTGTGGGAACAATTTCTCGAGCGCAAGACCGAAAAATTCCGCAAGCGCATCCGGCTCCTGGGCACGATCATGGTGGCCTGCCTGGGTCTGCTGGTGGTGCGGCTGGCCTACCTGCAAGTGTGGGAAGGCTCCCGCTACCGCGAACTCTCCCTGCGCAACCGGATCCGCCTGGTGCCGATCAAGGCCCAGCGGGGGCTGATTTACGACCGCAACGGCGAGCTCCTGGTGGGCAACGTGCCCACCTTCAGCGTGGCGCTGATCCCGGCGCTGTTTCCCTCGGACGCCGACAGCCGGCAGCAGGCCCTGACGCTTCTGGAATCGCTGCTGGGCTTGAGCCGGGACGAAGTGGAGACCAAGCTGAAGAACCGGGGCCTGCGCTACTACGAACCGCTGCGCCTCAAAACCAACATCGACCGCTTCACCGCCTCGCGCGTCGAGGAGCACCGGCCGGAGCTGCCGGGCGTGGTGGTGTTCACCGAGTCCCGGCGCAATTACCCTCAGGGCGCCTTGGGCTTCCACGTGCTGGGATACGTGGGCGAAATTTCCGAGCACGAACTGGCGCTGCGGGACGGCTACCAGACCGGGGACATCATCGGCCAGCTGGGCGTGGAGAAGGCCTATGACCAGTACCTGAAGGGGCGCAACGGCTGGCTGCACATCGAAGTGGACGCCCTGGGTCGGCAGAAAGGCATTCTCGGGCGCGAGGACCCCTGGCCCGGCCACAACCTGATCCTGACGCTGGACCGCAGGCTGCAGGCCAGGGCCGAGGAGCTGCTGGGCAAGCAGAAGGGCGTCATCCTCCTCGAGGAAGTCAAAACCGGCGGCATCCTGGCCATGGCCTCGTCGCCTTCCTTCGACCCCAACGGCTTCGCCCGCGGCCTGACCCAGGCCGAATGGGAAAAGCTCCGCCAGGACCGGGATTATCCGCTGACCAACCGGGCCATGCAGGGGCTGTATCCGCCGGGCTCCATCTTCAAGATCGTGACCCTGGTGTCCGCGCTGGAGGAGCACCTGGTCACGCCCCAGCAGACGTTCCTGTGCAAGGGCGTGTTCTGGATCTCCACCTGGCCCTATCGCTGCTGGCAGTCCGAGGGCCACGGCCTGGTGAGCGCGCACCGGTCCCTGGTGGAATCCTGCGACATCTATTACTACCATCTCGGCCTGCGCGTGAAGATCGACAAGCTGGGCCGGTGGGCCAAGATCTTCGGCTACGGCCAGGCCACGGGCGTGGACCTGCCCAACGAGCTCGCGGGCCTGGTGCCCAGCGCCCAGTGGAAGGAACGCACGCAGAACATGCCGTGGTTCCCGGGCAACACGGTGATGATGTCCATCGGCCAGGGGTTCATCCTGGCCACGCCCCTGCAGATTCTCGGCACCATCGTCGCGGTCGCGAACCGCGGCCCGGTGTACAAGCCGCACCTGCTCAAGGCGGTCCAGAGCCGCTCCGGCCGCCTGATCCACGAAGTCCAGCCCGCCCTGCTGACCAAGGTGCCGGCCTCGTCCGAGACCTGGGACCTGCTGCAGCGCGGCCTGCTCAACGTGGTGCAGAAGCGGCAGGGCACGGGCAAGCGCGCCCAGCTGGACGACATTCTGGTGGCGGGCAAAACCGCCACCGCGCAGAACCCGCACGGCGAGGACCACGCGGGCTTCGCCGCGTACGCTCCGGCCAACAAGCCCGAGGTCGCGGTGCTGGTGTATCTGGAAAACGCGGGCGGGGGCGGCAGCCAGGCCGCACCCCTGGCCCGGGACATGTTGGAGGCCTATTTTGGCGCTGCCAGCTCTCAGGACCTGGAGACCCCGTAGGGCCGCGAGGACCCTGCGTCTTGTCCGGGAAATCGATTTGACCGTGTTGCTGCCGGCGTTGCTGCTGGCCGCGATCGGCGTCGCCATGGTCTATGCCGCGACCTTCAGCAAGACCGGCGCCCAGGTGCTGTACCTGAAGCAGGTCGTCTGGCTGTCCCTGAGCCTGCTGGCCATGCTGTTTTTCGCCTCGCTCAACTACCAGGTGCTGATCGAACGCTATTCGTTCCCGGCGTATTGGGCGCTGGTCGTGCTGCTGGCGTTGCTGCTGGCCGCGGGCGAGGAGATCGCCGGTTCGCGGCGCTGGCTGTCCCTCGGGCCCTTCGGCATTCAGCCCTCGGAGTTCGCCAAAATCGCGACCGTGCTGGTGCTGGCGAAGTTCCTGGCCAACCGGCACGACCGCACGCACGAATGGGGCACGTTCTGGGGCGCGCTGCTCCTGGCCGGGCTGCCCATGCTCCTGATCCTGCGCGAGCCCGACTTGGGCACGGCCCTGGTGTTCATTCCCATGGTGCTGGTGCTGCTGTTCGTGCAGGGCGTGCCGCTCCGGCGCCTGCTGGGAACGGTCGGCGCCGGGCTGCTGGCCTCGCCCCTGGTCTGGCTGCTGCTCAAGGATTACCAGCGCCGCCGGCTGCTGGTCTTTTTGAATCCCAGCAGCGACACGCTGGGCGCGGGCTACAACGTCATCCAGTCCAAAATCGCGATCGGGTCCGGGATGCTCACCGGCAAGGGCTGGCTTTCCGGCACGCAGGGGCAGCTGCGTTTCGTGCCCGAGCACCACACGGATTTCATTTTTTCCGTGCTGGCCGAGGAGTGGGGGTTCGTGGGCGCGCTGGTGGTGGTGCTGCTTTTCATCCTCCTGCTGCTGCAGGCGTTGCGCGTGGCCCGTTCGGCCCGGGACCTGGAAGGCAGCCTGACCGCCATCGGCCTGACGACCATGCTGTTCACCCAAATCACGGTCAACCTGGGCGTGGCGTCGGGCATTCTGCCCGTGACCGGCATGACCCTGCCCCTGATTTCCTACGGCGGGTCCTCGCTGATCGCGGTGTTCAGCCTGCTGGGGATCCTGAACAGCATCTGGACCGGGCGCACCGTCAAATAGCGGTCAAGAACATGGAGTCTCTTTCGCGCCGCGGCTGACGAATTTAAAGGGTGTTTAAGATGGCAGTTGTGGAAACCTAAAATATTTCAGGTATTTTTCTGGGTTTAGCTCTATAATGTGCACCTATTGACCGTCACCGATTGCCCCGGCCGCGGCGCGGCGCGGGGCTTCACAGATACGGCCGCAGGCCCCCGATGGCGGGACGCGGCCCAATAAATTAAAGCAGGTTCGTTACTTGTCCAAGACGACTGAATGGTCCCAGATTCTGCGCCGGGATGTTTTTCCGCGCGTCCAGAAACCGGCCCGGTACATCGGCGGGGAGTGGAACGAAATCCGCAAGGATCCGCGGCAGGTTGACTGCCGCGCGGTCCTGGCGTTCCCGGACGTGTACGAGATCGGTTTCTCCTACCTCGGGTTCCAAATCCTGTACGAGCTCCTGAACCGGCATCCGCGCGTGTACGCCGAGCGCGTCTTCTCGCCCTGGACCGACGCCGAGCAGCTTCTGCGCGAGCGGCGCCTGCCCCTGGTCTCCCTCGAAACCGGCACGCCGCTTTCCGACTTCGGCGTGGTGGGCGTCACCCTGCAGCACGAGCTTTCGTACACCAACGTGCTCAACCTCCTGGACCTGGGCGGGATCCCGGTTGCGGCCCGCGCGCGCACGGACGAACACCCGCTGGTGGCGGGCGGCGGGCCGGGCGCGGCCAATCCCGAGCCCCTGGCCGAAGTGTTCGACCTGCTGGTCCTGGGGGACGGGGAGCAGGCCTTTTTGGAAGTGATCCTGCGCCACCACGAATTGCGGTCCCGGCCGCGCGGGGAGCGCCTGCGGGAACTGGCGAAGCTGCCGGGCGTTTACGTGCCGTCCCTGTACGAGCCGCAGTACGGCGCGGACGGCGGCTTCCAGGGGATTGCGCCCCTGGCGGGCGCGCCGCCGGTCGTCCGGCGCCGCAGCGAGGCGCCGCCGGCCCTGCCCCGGACGCCCCTGGTGCCGTACCTGGGCGTGACGCACGACCGGCTCTCAACCGAGCTCTTCCGGGGCTGCGCGCGCGGCTGCCGCTTCTGCCAGGCAGGCATGCTCAACCGGCCGGTGCGCGAGCGCGACCCGCAGGAAGTGTTCGGCCAGCTGCTGGAGATGGTGCGCGCCACGGGCTACGAGGAAGTGTCGTTCACCGCCCTGTCCTCGGGCGATTACACCCAGGTGGTGCCGCTGCTCCGGTGCCTGCTGCCGCCCCTGGCCGCGGAGCGGGTGGCGCTCTCGCTGCCGTCGCTGCGCCTTGATTCCTTCCAGCGAGAGCTCGCGGAGATCGTCCGCGTGGTGCGCCGGACCGGCCTGACGTTCGCGCCCGAGGCGGGCAGCGACCGGCTGCGGCGGGTGATCAACAAACCGCTCGACGAGGAGCAGCTCCTCCGCAACCTGGGCTCGGTGTTCGCCGAAGGCTGGGACCTGGTGAAGCTGTATTTCATGCTCGGCCTGCCGACCGAAACCGAGGAGGACGTGGCGGCCATCGGCCGGCTGGTGCGGCGCCTGCTCGACGCCGGCCGCGCCGGCGCCACGTCGCGCCGGGCGCCGCGCTTCAACCTGGGGCTGACTCTGTTCGTGCCCAAGCCGCACACGCCGTTTCAGTGGGAGCCCCAGCTTCCGCGCGCCGAGGCGCAGCGGCGGTGGCAACTGCTGGCGCGCAGCCTGCCGCGGTCCGTGGGCCTGCCCCATGACCGCCGGCTCAAGGAAGAATTGGACCACAGCTACCTGGAGGCCGTGCTGGCGCGGGGCGACCGCCGGCTCTGGCCCGCGGTGAAGCGCGCCTGGGAGCTGGGCGCGCGCTTTGACAGCTGGGGCGACCAGTTCCGCTTCGAACTGTGGGAACAGGCGTTCCGGGAAACGGGCGTTGATCCGGACCGCTACGCCCTGGCCGCCAGGCCCGTGGACGCCCCGCTGCCGTGGGACCATCTGGACACGGGCGTGACGCGCGCCTTTTTGGAGGACGAGCGCCGGCGGGCCCTGGCCGGGGAGACCACCCCGGACTGCCGGCTGGACGGCCCCTGCCGGCAATGCGGCGCCGGCGAGCCCGGCGCGTGCCCGCTGCCGGCGGCGCCCGGCGGAATGACTTCTCCGGCCCCTGCGGCCGCGCCCAGCCGGCCGGAGCGAGAAACCGTGCGCCTGCGCCTGCGCTACCGCAAGACCGGCGACCTGCGGTTCGTCGGCCATCTGGACCTGGTCAATTTGTTCCGCCGGGCCGCGCGCCGCGCCGGATTGCCCCTGCATTATTCCGTGGGGTTCCATCCGCAGCCGGCTCTCGCTTTTGGGCCGCCCTTGTCCCTCGGCTATACGGGCCTGGCCGAATGGCTGGACATCGGGCTGGACCAATGGCGGGACCCGCGGGAGATGGCTCCGGCTTTGAATGCCAAGCTGCCGGGCGGGCTGCAGGTGGAGGCCTGCCGCGAAATCCCGCTCAGCACCCCGGCCCTGAGCGAGCAGATCCAGGCCGGCGAATACCTCCTGAAGTTCCCCGGGCGCCAGGGCCTGCAGGAGCTGCTCGCGGAGCGGATCCGGGCCTTGCAGGCCGCGGACCAGCTGCTGCGGCCCCAGTGGTCCAAACGCGGCACCGTGGACGTGGACCTCAAGACCTCGGTGCGGGAACTGGCCCTGCAGCCCTCGGAAGCGGAAACGGCGGACCTCCGCCTGCTCCATTCCACGGAGGCGCCGCACGCGGCCAAAGTCTCGACCCTGGTCCAGTATTTGTGCGAACCCGGGGCCGAACCCTGGGAAGTGCTGGTGACCCGGACCGCCTCGGGCCGCATCAGCCAGGGGAAAATTACGATTCCGTGAAAGGAAACAGGAGGAGATTCGTTAACTCATAATATATGTAAGGAAGGAAAGCCGTTTAGAGGCACCCTGAGCTTGCCGAAGGGGGCCGAAGCAATTTGAAATGAAGAAACAGAACAGGATTGCTTTGCAATGACAAAACAATCCAAAACGTATCATTACACAATGAAAAGAGGTTTTTACCATGCGTAATAGAAAACGCCACCGGCGGGAAAGGCCGGTGCTTACGCCGTATTTAAAGCAGGAACGGGAGATGATCATCTCCCAGGATGATTTCGAAACCCGCGTCGCATTTTTGGAGGAAGGACGGCTGGCCGAATACTATTTCGAGCGCCAGGCCGAAGCCTCGATCGTGGGCAACATTTACAAGGGCCGGGTCAACGCCGTGCTGCCGGGTTTGCAGGCCGCGTTCGTGGACATCGGCCTGGAGAAAGCCGGGTTCCTCCACGCCCGGGACGTGGTGACCGATTCGTTCACCATCGAGGACTACATGGACGCCAAGCAGGCGCGCAAGCAGGAGGACGCCCTGGGCGACGAGGAGCCGGAGCGCAACGAAGGCGGCCGCGGCGGCCGCCGCCCGATCCAGGAACTGCTGACCAAGGGCCAGGAAATCCTGGTGCAGGTGGAAAAGGAATCCATCTCCACCAAGGGGCCGCGGCTCACGGCCCAGCTGTCCATGCCGTCGCGCATGCTGGTGCTCATTCCGGGCGCGCAGCATTCCGGGGTCTCGCACCGGCTCACCCAGGAGGCGACCCGCAGCCGGCTGAAAAAAATCCTCGACCGCATCACGCCCAAGGGGTTCGGCGTGATCGCGCGCACCTCGGCCGAGAACGCCACGGAAAAGGAGCTGGCGGCCGAGGTCCAGTTCCTGCTCAAGCTGTGGAAGCAGATCAAGACCCAGGAAAAGCGCGTGACCGCGCCCGCGGCCCTGCACAGCGAGCAGGGGCTGCTGCACCGCGTGATCAGGGACCTCCTGACCGACGAGGACAAAAAGATCGTGATCGACTCCCTGCGCCACGGCAAGGATGTCAAGAAGTGGCTGGGAAGCTTCCTCACCTCGCTCAAGCCCAAGGTGGACCTCTACCGCGGCAAGCTGCCGCTGTTCGAGGCCCTGAACCTGGACGCCGAGGTCGAGAAGGCCCTGCGCCCCAAGGTCTGGCTCAAATGCGGCGGCTACCTGGTGATCGAGGAAACCGAGGCCCTGGTGGTGGTGGACGTGAACACCGGCCGCAACGTGGGCCGGCAGCGCCAGGACGAGACCATCCTGCGGACCAACCTCGAGGCCGCGCAGGAAATCGGGCGGCAGCTGCGCCTGCGCGACCTGGGCGGCATCATCGTGCTGGATTTCATCGACATGCGCCTGCCCGAACACAAGGAGCGGGTGTACCAGGAGCTGCTCAAGGCCGTGCGCCGCGACCGGGCCAAGACCAGCGTGCGCAAACTGACCGACCTGGGGCTCATCGAAATGACCCGCAAGCGTGTGCGCGGCAGCCTGCTCCGCTCCATGGGCAGCCCCTGTCCGCACTGCCAGGGCCTGGGTTGGGTGTCCTCGCCGGACTCGATCCGGATCCGGGTGCTGCGCCTGCTCGAACGCGCCGAGCGCCTGACCGGCGAAAAGTCCTTCAAGCTGGAAGTGCCGGCCCAGTGGCAGGGCCAGGCCCAGGCCGCGGACCTGGTGGACCGCGCACAGCAGGCCAAGCGCCAGCTCGTGATCGCGGTCAATCCGGGGCTGCGGTCCGACGCCCTGAAGGTGGTGTCCACGGCCACCAACGTGGTGGTGATCGGGGAGGAATGAATTTTTCCAACCGCCAGGAGTAGGTCCCTGCGGTGAAGATTGTAGGGGCGTTCAATTGAACGCCCCCACGAGGATCGTGGAGGTGGATCATGTTCGACAACGTAAAAGCGGTTTTCGCCAAGGACCCGGCGGCACGGAACATCATCGAGGTGCTGCTGTGCTATCCGGGGCTGCACGCCCTGTGGCTGCACCGGCTGGCGCACGCGCTCTGGCGCCTCAAACTCAAGACCCTGGGCCGTCTGGTGTCGCACGTTTCGCGCTTCCTGACCGGGATCGAGATCCATCCCGGGGCCAGGCTCGGCCGCGGCGTGTTCATCGACCACGGCCAGGGCGTGGTCATCGGCGAGACGGCCGAGGTGGGGGACAACGTGCTCCTCTACCAGGGCGTGACCCTGGGCGGCACCTCCCTGCAAAAGGTCAAGCGCCATCCCACCATCGAGCCGGACGTGGTCATCGGCGTGGGGGCCAAGGTGCTCGGCGCGCTGACCGTCGGCCGGGGCGCCAAGATCGGCGCCATGGCCGTGGTGGTGCGCGACGTGCCGGCCGGCTGCACGGTGGTCGGAAATCCCGGCAAGGTCGTGCGCCTGCCCTCGGGCGAGCGGCCGCCTTCGCCCCTGGACCACAACCAGCTGCCTGACCCGGTGCTGGACGTGGTGCGCCACCTGGACAACCGGATCATTGCCCTGACCCAGCTCATGCTCGAGAAAAACTGCTTTACGCAAAAAGAATTCGAGCAGCGGCACATGCAGGAAGAAGAGCGGCAGATCGAAAATTTCCTGGAGCAGGAACCGCGGCCAGAGGGCCAGCCGGGGCAAGGGCAGCGGAGCGCTCCCCCGGCCTAAAGTTCCCTAAATGGGACCGATGATCTGGGCGACCGCAGGAAATCCCCCGGCGCCGAAAGTACATATAGATCCGGTGGGGGCTCCCTCTCTTCGCATACCAATCCTGCAATCCTATATGTATATTTTGCGAAGGGATTGACAAGGCCGGGCGAACCTTCTACAATCGCCCTCGTTTGAGAATGTTGCTGTTGACAGAGGTGATTAGGAATGGATCTTTTTAAGAAAGCCTACGATTACCAGGACGCTGAAAAAGTCATGGCCCTGGGCTTATATCCGTATTTCCGGATGAATCAGGCCGCCGTGGACACCACCTCCATCATGAACGGCAAGAAGACCGTCATGATCGGTTCGAACAATTACCTGGGCCTGACCACGCATCCCGAGGTCAAGGCCGCGGCTGTCGCGGCCGTGGAAAAATACGGCACCGGCTGCACGGGCTCGCGCTTTTTAAACGGCACCATCGACCTGCACGTGGAGCTCGAGGAGCGCCTGGCCAAGTTCATGCAGAAAGAGGCGGCTCTGGTCTTCACCACGGGCTTCACCACCAACCAGGGGGTCATCTCCACCCTGGTGTCGCGCGGCGACGTGGTGATCTCGGACCGCACCAACCACGCCTCGATCCTGGACGGCTGCCGGCTGGCCTACGGGAAGCTGCTGAAGTTCCGCCACAACGATATGGAAGACCTGGAGCGCATCCTGCAGAACCTGGAAGGCAAGGACGTGGGCAAGCTGATCGTGGTGGACGGCGTGTTTTCCATGGAAGGCGACCTGGCGGACCTCAAGCGCATCGTGCCCCTGGCCAAGAAATACGGCGCCCGCCTGATGGTGGACGAGGCGCACGGCATCGGCGTGCTCGGCAAGCGCGGCCGCGGCACCTGCGAGGAACTGGGCGTGCTCGACGACGTGGACCTGGTCATGGCCACGTTTTCCAAGTCCTTCGCCAGCCTGGGCGGCTTCATCGCCGGCGAGGCCAAGGTCATTTCGTTCCTCAAGCACAACTCGCGCGCCTTCATTTTCCAGGCCGCGCCGCCCCCGGCCGCCGTGGCCGCGACCCTGGCGGCCCTGAACATCCTCGAACGGGAGCCCGAGCGCCTGGTGAAGCTGCGGGAAAACGTGGCCTACATGCTGGAGCGCGTCAAGGCCCTGGGCTTCCGCACCTGGCCCACGGAGTCGGCCATTATCCCCATCATCATCGGCGACGATTTGAAGACCTTCCAGTTCGCCAAGCGCCTGGAGCAGGAGGGCGTGTACGTGAACCCCGTGGTCTCGCCGGCCGTGCCGCCGGGCCTGGCCTGCGTGCGCACCTCGTACACCGCCACCCACAAGCGCGAGGAGCTGGACTTCGCCCTGGAAAAACTCCAGCTCGTGGGCACGGAGCTCGGCATTATCGGCCCCAACGCGCCCGGAGCGCCGGTCGAGGTCGTGAGCGTGCCCATGCGCGTGCCTTCGCGGGCCAAGGCGCTCATGAGCCGCGAGAAGGACGCCTCGCCCCAAAAGCAGTTCCTCAAGGTGCCGTGGACCATCTATCACCGCGACAAGCAGTGGGTTCCGCCCCTGCTTTCCGAGGTGGAGATCCTGTTCCGGCGCGACAAGAACGCCTTCTACCGCCACGGCGAGGCCCAGGCGTTCCTGGCCCGGCGGGGCAGCGACGTGGTGGGCCGCATCGTGGCGGCCGTGGACCATCGCGCCAACACCGAGCGCAACGAAAAAACCGGCTTCTTCGGCTACTTCGAGGTGGACGAGGACTACGGCGCCGCGGCCGCGCTGCTGGGAGCGGCCCGCGCCTGGCTCGCGGACAAGGGCCTGACCCTTATGCGCGGCCCCATGGCGTTTTCGCCCCTGGACGGGCTGGGCTGCCAGGTGGAAGGCTTCGATTATCCGCCGGCGATCATGATGCCCTACAATCCCGGTTATTACGCCGGGTTTTTCGAGCGATTCGGCCTGGCCAAAGCCAAGGACCTCTATGCCTTCCAACTGGAGGCGCGCAGCTCCTTGTCCGACCGGCTGGTCAGCCTGGCCGAGCGCACGCGCCAAAAAGAGGGCGTCACCACCCGCCGCTTCCGCAAGAGCCGCTTCCGCAGCGAGATGCAGGCCTTGATGGACATTTTGACCGACGTGGGCGCCGAGGCCCTGGGCTACACCTCCCTCGGCACCGGGGACCTGAAATACCTCAGCACCAAGCTCAAGCCCCTGATCGAGCCGGACCTGGTCCATTTCGTGGAGGTCCAGGGCAAGCCCGTGGCGTTCTCCCTGCTGCTGCCCAATTACAGCGAGGTGCTCAAGCGCTTCAACGGCAAGGTCGGGATCACGGACATGCTGAGCTTCTACCTTTATTCCCGCAAGATCAAGTCCATCCGCTTCGCCCTGCTGGCGGTGAAAAAGGAATTCCGCCGCCGGGGGCTGGAAACCCTGCTGTATTTCGAGTCGTTCCGTGCGGCCAAGCACCTGGGCTATTCCCACGGGGAGCTGTCGTGGGTCCCGGAGGACAACCAGCAGCTCAACCAGGAGATTGCGGAGAACGGCGGCCGCCGCATCAAAACCTACCGGGTGTACGAAATGCCGGTGGCCGCGCACGAGGAATCGCCGCTGGCGTGAACAGCGAAATGACCGCGCATCCCGCGGTTACCCCAATACTATTTTCTCCTCGCCCCGCGCAAGCGGGGAGAGGGAGAGGGTGAGGGGTCCCTCAATCTGATTTTATTCCGGATGTCACAGGCTAGACACCCCCTCCCCTTCATCCCCTCCCGCCATTAATCTCGGGGAGGGGAATTCAATCAATTGATGCCACGAAAAGTCCAACCGGGCGAGGTGACGATTGCCATGAAGATCATCGGTCTGTGCGCCTCGCCCCGGCCGCAAGGCAACACCCGCCGCCTGCTGGAATTCTTTCTCGCGGAATGCCGCCGCCTGGGCGCGGAAACCGAACTTTTCACCGCCGCGGATCGCTGGGTGGAGTTCTGCCGGGCCTGCGAACAGTGCATGCGCCAGGGCACTTGCCCGGTGCCGGATGATTACCTCCCCCTGCTTCCCAAAATCCTCGCGGCCGACGCCCTGGTCCTGGCCACCCCCAATTACGCTTTCGACGTTTCCGCGCAAATCAAAGCGGTCATGGACCGCAGCCACGCCTTCCTTTATTACCGCCAGGCCCTGGCCGGCAAGTACGGCGCGGGGCTGTGCGTGGCCGGGCACTGGTTCGGCACCCGGAGCATCGCGCGGCGCCTGGGCCAGGCAATCTGGCTGTGCGGCGGAAGCTCCGTGGGGTCGGCCTGGGGGATTTCCAAGCATCGCGACAAAAAAGGGTTTGAGCAGGAAAAGAAAGTGTATGCGCGCGCCGGCAGGCTTGCCCGCACGCTGGTGCGGGCCGTGGAGCAAAAGCGCAGGTATGGCTGGCAGGCTTGGCTGCGGGAAACCTTCGTGACCCCTGCCCTGCGACGCGCCTTCGCGCGGCGGCGGGAGGAGTATCCGTGGGTGGGGGAAAGATGGGCGCAGGGAAAATGTAACAGAAAAAAAGACAATATCTGAGTTTTGCGTGGCAATCAAAGTCACCTTGCTTATCAAACAATGTTCTCATTGAACAGTGCAAGTTATTCCTTAAACGCGCACTACTTATAGGAGTCGTCACATTAATAACATTCCCCTCCCTCGACGGGAGGGGATGAAGGGGAGGGTGTAGAGTATGCCATTCAGGTTTTTCCCCTTCTCTAGAACCTCCCGCCAAGTACGGGGAAGGGCATTATTATGTCTGATATTCATGTGGTGAGTTATTTTTAGTTGTAATAAATATTGAGGAGAGTGAAGCTATGAAAATTGCGTTGCTTTGGTTAATTATATTAATGACATTTTTTAATCTGACTTGGGCAGAAGAAGTAATGAATTTACCAGAGAGCGAAATAGAGGCTTTTAATGCATTTAAGGAGAAGAAGTCATGTAATCAAGGATTTATAGAGATTAATTGGAGCATAGTTTCCGGTGTGGGAAGCTATACAGTGGATACTCGGAGTAATAATATCAGTAATATAGGAATAATGGTTGAACCATTTTATGGCGTACAGATCCCTTCGGTTGAAAACATGAAAATTGGGTTTGCTCCCGCCTTCTATTCACTAACAGGTGCAAAAAGTTTCATCATTAATGAGCAAGTTTCGCCTACGCTTCCTTTACGAAGTCAAAATTGGGATGTAAACACATCCAGTGTGGCAACCCTCCTGATGGTTAAATATATGTTTGGAGTTACTTTGGAAAACATTAATATAGAAATCTTCAATGGAATTGGATATGGATATTTTCGGAATCATTTAAGCTGGGAATGGAGGGATCCCACTGACCCGACGAATACCGTATATTCCGGAAATGACGAAGTGCAAAATTTACTACCGTGTATTGATATCGGCATCCAATTGAGGACTCAAATCTCGGAGTCTTCCTCGCTGGGTGCCCACTTTGGAGTCAATCGCCTTACTATTGAAATGGATAACTTTGAAATGCCTTTTGTTTTTAAATATGGCTTAAGTTATATCAATAATTTTTAATTGCCTCATGGATAGAGGGTAGTACTTTTTGCCCGGGAAAATATATGAGCTATCCCTGCGAGGAAAATCCGAGAGGTTATTGCTATTTGGAAGGTGATTTCTTCTGCGTGCCGTTGTTGAGCTGGATTTCCTGCTGCAGGTCCTGAGCTTCCTTGTCCTTGCCCATTGATTTCAAAAGCTGAATGAAGTGTTTGGTCACCTGCACGCGGTGGGGGTGGCCGGCGTCCAGCACGCTGCGCTGCAAGGAGAGCGCGCGGCGGTACACGGCTTCAGCCTCGTCCAGCCGCCCCAGTTTCACTAAAATTTCCCCCAATAAATCCAGGTCCAAAGCCAGGCGCGGGTTGAGTTTGCCCAGGTTCTTTTGATGGTGTTCCAGGGCCTGGCGGGCCAGGGGCTCGGCTTCGGCGTAGCGGCCGGTTTTGAAGTACAGGGTCGCGAGGTTCAGCACGGACTGCACGTAATCGTGGCGCGAGGGTCCGGCGTCCTGGTTTTCCAGGAGCAGGGAGCGCACGGACAGCTCGATCGCTTCGTTGGTTTTTCCCTGGCGGCGGTAGATGTTTTCCAGGTTGCTCAGGTACGGCTGCAGGGCCGGGCTGGTCTGGCCGAGCTGCTGCTCCCGGGCCGCCAGCACCTGGCGGTACAGGGCCTCGGCCCGCGCGTTGTCGTTGAGCGCGTCGTAGATGAACGCCAGGTTGTTCTGCGCCTCGGTCAGCAGCAAATCCTTCTCATCCAGCTGCTTCTGCAAAATCGCCAGGGCCCGCTGGCCGAAGCCCAGGGCTTCCTGATATTGGCCGGCAAAGCGGTGGTTCTCGGAGAGGTACAGCAGCAGCATGCCGGTTTCGATGTGGTCCGGCCCGAGCTCCAGTTCCTTGATGGCCAGGGCGCGCTGGAGCAGGGTCCGCGCCTTGGGATATTCGCCCTGCAGGTTGTACAGGAAGATCAGGTTGCCCAGTGAAGTGGCTACGTGCAGGTGGTTGCGGCCGAAAGCCCGCTCGGCCAGCTCCAGGGCCTTTTGGGCGGTCTCGGTGGCCTGCAGGTATTTGCCTTCGGAAAAGTAGCGGCTGATCTGGCGGTTCAAGCCCGACCACTGGCTGATGGGCGAGCACCCGGCGGCCAGCAGCAGGACCGCGGGCAGCAGGAGGCGGAAAAAGCGGGGGACAGCGGTCATGTCAGCTCCTTTTGTATCCCTGGTAAATTTCTGGCTAGAACCAGCGGTTTTCCCGGGCCCAAGCCACGGTTTCGCGCAGCCCGGTTTCCAGGTCAAAGCGCGGCTTGAATCCCAGTTCGCGCTGCAGTTTCTCGCTGCTGCAGCTCCAGTTGGCCGCGCGGAATTCGCGGAACCGGTTCAAATTCAGGATCGAGGGCCTGCCCGTGATCCGCGCCCAGGCGCCGGCTGCCGCGGCCACGAGCCACACCGCGGGCAGGGGAATGCGCAGCGAACGCGCGCGCCGGCCCGCGACCCGCTCCAGCACGGCCTTGACTTCGGCCCAGTTGTACTGCCGGCCGTCGGTCACGAAATACGTCTGCCCGACGGCGGCCGGATGTTCGGCGGCCAGGCGCAGGGCCTGCACCAGGTCCGCCACGTGCACGAAAGTCAGGCGCTTGTCCGCCTGGCCGATCACCGGCGCGAAGCCGCGCCGGAAGGGCTTGACCAGTTCGAGCATATCCCGGTCGCGCGGGCCGTACACGGACACGCTGCGCAGGACCACGGCCGGAATTTCCGGGTGCTCGGCCAGCACCCGCTCGGCTTCCAGCTTGCTGGCGCCGTAATGCGTGAGCGGCGAGCACGCGTGGCTCTCGTCGCGCACCTGCGCGGCCGGCGCCGGCCCGGCCGCGGCCTGGCTGCTCAGGAACACGAAGCGCTTGAGGTGCGGCGCGTTCCGCGCCACGGCCGCCAGCAGCCGCCGCGTGGCCGCCACGTTGCTGGCCTGGTACTCGCGGCGGGACAGGGCCTTGGTCGCGCCGGCCAGATGGAAAACGACTTCCACCCCGGCCAGGGCCGCGTCCAGCCCCTCGCCGGATTCCAGGTCCGCCTGAACCAGGCGGACGCGGTCAACCGGCAGCCAGCGCGGATTGGACGTCCTGCGCACCAGGCAGCGGACCGCGTGCCGGTCCGCGAGCAGGGATTCCACCAGGTGGCTGCCAATGAAGCCGGTGGCGCCGGTGACGAGCGTTTCAGCCATGTCTCTCCGTGAAGCGAAGGGGTTCCTGTTATCATAGAGGGCGGCTGAAACTCTGTCAAGGTGCCAGGAGTATCGGACGTTCCGGCGTTTTTTGGAAGCCTTCCCGCAAAACGCCTTTTATCCCCCCCTGAAAAATGACGACACTGAAGGACAAGGGTGCAAACGCAACCAAGGGAGCCGGCGCTTTCCATGCGAGTGAAGATCCACCCCTCGGAAATCAAGACCCTGGTGCCCATGTCAGCCACGCTCAGCCGGCTGACGAACCTGATGTCCGACATCAACGCCAAGACCTCGGACATCGCCCGGGTGATCGAACTGGATTCGGTCCTGACGGTCAACGTGCTGCGCTGGGCCAACTCGGCTTTTTACGGCGCCCACATGCCCGTGGAAAGCGTGCGCGGCGCCGTGATCCGCCTGGGCATGAACAACATCATCCGCCTGTCCATCGGCAGCTGCCTGGCCGGGTCCATGAAACAGTCCGTGCCCGGATACCGCCTGGCCGAGCAGGAGCTGTGGCGGCACAACGTGGCCGCGGCCCTGACCGTGGAAAGCCTGGGCGCCCTGACGCGCCGGCCCGTGCCCCCGGCCGCGTTCACCGCGGCCCTGATCCACGACATCGGGAAGGTGGTGCTGGGGCAGCACCTGCAGAAGGAAATGTTCCAGCAGCTGCAGCAGCTGCAGCAGCAGGAAGGCCTGTGTTATATCGAGGCCGAACGCCGCCTGCTGGAGACCGACCACGCGGAGGTCGGGGCCGCCATCGCCGGGTACTTGAAGTTTCCCGAGGAACTGGTGAAGGCCATCGAGCGGCACCATGACCCCGCCCCCCGGGAGGACAGCCTGCTCGACGCCGTGATCATCGCCAACGCCGCTGCCAAGCAAATCGGCTTCGGCTCGGTCTGCGGCACGTCCTTGGCCGGCGTGCTGGAAACGGCCATGCGGCGCTACGGCCTGGAACAGGAGCAGTGGGACGGCTTGTGCGAAACGGTCAAACAGCGCCTGGCCAAGGTGGAAGAGGAATGGGGCGGGGCGCAACCTGAAGCGAGGAGCGGGTCATGAGAATCCTGGTGGTGGAAGACGAGCCGGATATCCAGAAACTGGTCAGCTATTATCTTGCCTCCCTGGCCACGTGCGAGGCCGCCTTGGACGGCCAAACGGCCGTGGAGAAGTTTTCCGCGGCCCTCAAGAGCGGCCGCGGCTTCGACCTGGTGCTTTTGGACCTCATGCTGCCGCGCCTCGACGGCCACCAGGTGCTGGAAAAGATCCGCGGCCTGGAGCACGCCCAGGGCCGCCAGGAAGCGGACGGCGTGAAAATCATCATCATGACCGCCCGGGATGAGACCCGGAGCGTGGTCCGCGCCTTCATCCACCATTGCGATTCCTACCTCGTCAAGCCGTTTGACCAGGAAACCCTGGTGGAAGAGATCAGGGAGCTCGGGCTGTTGCCTAAATCCAAAGTGTAGTGGTCCGGAAAACCCTTTGTTTAAAAGGCGATTGCCTTGTCCGGACACCGGGAATTCTCCCTCCCGGAGAGGCATTTCATCACCCTCCCCTCAAGGGAGGTGAATGTTTTCCAACGGCGCGTTTTTCCTCCCTAAAATCCCCTTGACTTCCCCCAGGCGCTTGAGTATAGTATCCTCTCTTTTTCGCCATCAGGAGGAACAATAATTATGTACGCAGTGGTGGAAACCGGCGGCAAACAATACAAGACGGACAAGGGCGCGCTGCTGAAAATCGAGCGCCTCGAAGCGGGCGTGGGCCAGAAAGTGGAACTGGACCGCGTGCTGCTCGTGAACGACGGGCAGGCCATCAAGGTCGGCCGCCCCCTGCTCGAAGGCGCGAGAGTGATCGCCGAAGTCGTGCGGCAGGGCCGCGCGCGCAAAGTGTTTTCCTATAAGTATAGGGCCCGCAAGCACTCGGCCAAAATCCGCGGGCACCGGCAGTATTACACCCAGGTCCGTATTCTGGACATCAAAAGCTGAGCATTCGGCGCAGGTCCCTGAAAAGCTCTTTTCGGGGATGGCAGGCCGCCCCTTATCGGATTCTGCGGCTTGCCGGAAAGGTCAATCATGGCGCATAAAAAAGGTCAAGGTTCAACGACAAACGGCCGCGACTCCGCGGGGCAACGGCTGGGCTGCAAGCGTTTCAGCGGCCAGTACGTGTCCGCGGGCAGCATCCTGGTGCGGCAGCGGGGCACCCGTTTCAAGCCGGGCGCCAATGTCGGCCAGGGCAAGGACGACACCTTGTACGCCAAGGTGAGCGGCGTGGTGAAGTATTTGGGCCAGGAAAAGGGGCGCCGGTACATTACCGTGCTGCCTCAAGAGGAGACCGCCCGCACCTAGGCGCGCCGACGCTTTTCGAGCCCTAAGGCCTGCCTTAGGGCTCTTTTTTTTTACAAAACATAAAGGCTTCACCACGAAGGCACGAAGGGCACGAAGTTGACACGAAGAGGGATTAGGGTTAAAGATTTTAACCCCGGACCCGTTTTTCTCTTTCCTTCGTGGGCTTCGTGTTCAGCTTCGTGAGCTTCGTGGTCATTCTTTTTAAAATGAGCGGGGGATTGAAATGAGCAGGCACCAGTTTGTGGACCGCGTGGCCATCCAGGTCAGCGGCGGCCGGGGCGGCAACGGCAGCATGCACTTCCACCGCGAGAAGTTCGTGCCCCTGGGCGGGCCGGACGGCGGCGACGGCGGCCGGGGCGGGAGCGTGTGGTTCGTGGCCGACGCCAACCTCAAGACCCTGCTGGATTTCACCTACCGCAAGCATTTCGCCGCGGACAGCGGGCAGCCCGGGACCGGCAAGCGCATGGCCGGCAAGCAGGCGCAGGACTTGGTGGTCCGCGTGCCCGTGGGCACGGTGGTGCTCACGCCCGGAGGCGAGCTGGTGGGCGACCTGCGCCAGACCGGCCAGCGTCTGCTCGCGGCCAAAGGCGGCCGGGGCGGCCGGGGCAACATGCATTTCGCCACGCCCACGCGCCAGGCGCCGCGCCTCATGGAAAAAGGCGAGCCCGGCGAGGAGCGCGAGCTGGTGCTGGAGCTCAAGCTGCTGGCGGACGTGGGGCTGGTCGGCCTGCCCAACGCGGGCAAGTCCACCCTGCTGGCCGCGGTGTCGGCCGCGCGCCCCAAAATCGCCGACTATCCCTTCACCACGCTCTCGCCCAACCTGGGCCAGGTGCGCCTGGGCGAAGAGGAGCATTTCGTAATGGTGGACATCCCCGGCCTGATCGAGGGCGCGTCGCAGGGCGCGGGCCTGGGCCACGAATTCCTGCGCCACGTGGAGCGCACCCGGCTGCTGCTGCACCTGGTGGACGTGGGCTACCCGGGCGTGAAGCCGTGGGAGGATTTTGCCACGATCAACCAGGAGCTCAAGGCCTACAACCCCCGCCTGTCCAAGCGGCGGCAGGTGGTGGTCCTGACCAAGACCGACCTGGTGATTGACCCCAAGGCCGTGGCGGCCTGGAAAAAGCGGTTCAAGGAAGCAGGGTACGACGTGCTGGCCATTTCCGCGGCCGCGCGGCAGGGCCTGGACGAACTGCTCGACCGGGTCCGGCGCCTGCTGCGGACCCTCAAACCCGCGGCCGGCGGCCTGGATGTGCCGGTCAAGATCGTCCGCGGCCTGCCGCCCCGCTTCACGCTGGAACCGGCCGGGCCCCGACACTGGCGGCTCTCGGGGCGCGAAGTGGAGAAGTGGGTGGCCATGACGGACTTCAACAACCGCGAGGCCGTGCAGAAGCTGCGCCACATTTTCAGCCGCCTGGGCGTCAGCGCGGAATTCGAGCGCCAGCAGGTGGCGCCCGGCGACACCATCCAGGTGGGCAAGGAGGAGTTCGTCTTTCACGAAGATTTATAATATAATGGCCGAAATCCCCTGATTCCGGCCGAAAGGGTCGAATGGACATGCAGCGCCGTCAGCAATTGGGAAAAACCAAGCGTTTGGTGGTCAAGGTCGGCACCAGCCTGCTCACCGCCGGCGGCGGCGAGCCGGACCAGTCCTTTATGGCCAAACTGGCCGCCGAGGTGGCGGAGCAGCGCCGCGCGGGCCGCGAGGTCATCCTGGTCACTTCCGGCGCCATCGGCATGGGCCTTTCGGTCATGCGCCTTCAGGAACGCCCCCGCACCATTCCCGGCAAACAGGCCCTGGCCGCCATCGGCCAGCCCCACCTCATGCGCGTGTACGCCCAGGTGTTCGGCCAGGAGCAGCTGACCACGGCGCAGGTGCTGCTGACCTCGGACGACATCCACGACCGCCAGCGTTACGCGCACGCCCGCGCCGCCCTCGAGGAGCTCCTGCGGCTGGGCGTGGTCCCGGTCTTCAACGAAAACGACACCGTGGCCGTGGACGAGATCAAGTTCGGGGACAATGACACGCTCTCGGCCCACGTGACCAACCTGGCCCGCGCGGACCTGCTCGTCATTTTGACCGACGTGGCCGGGTTGTACGACGCGAACCCCGCCGAGCGTCCGGACGCCTGCCTGCAGCACGAGGTGGACGCGGTCGACCGCTGCGTCGAGGAGATGGCGGCCGGCCCGGGCACCGCGCTCGGGACCGGCGGCATGGTCACCAAGGTGCGCGCAGCCAAGATGGTGACCGGCATGGGGGAGAAAATGGCCATTGCCGACGGCCGCCAGCCCAAAGTGCTGGCGCGGCTCCTCGCCGGTGAGCGCCTGGGCACGGTCTTTTTCCCGCAGGGCGACAAGCTGGCCAGCCGCAAGCGCTGGATCGCGTACGCGCTCCGGCGCCGCGGGGCCGTGGTTCTGGACGCGGGCGCCAGCGCAGCCCTCAAGCAGCGCGGCAAGAGCCTGCTGCCGTCGGGCGTCAAGGCCGTGGAAGGGCGCTTCAAGCAGGGCGACTGCGTGGGCGTAAAGGACGAGCACGGTCGCGAATTCGCGCGCGGGCTGGTGAACTACGGCGCGGAGGAGATCCAAAAGCTGTGCGGGGCCAAGAGCAGCCAGATCGAGGACATCCTGGGCTACAAGAACGCGGACGAAATCATCCACCGCGACGACCTGGCCCTGCTGGGCTGACCGGTAAAACACAACCATTCACCACGAAGCCACGAAGGAAAGCGAAAGACTAGTCTGGGGTTTAAAAACTATAACCCTGAAACTCTTCGTGTCTTCGTGGCGGATGTTATAAGGAGGAGATCATGAGCATACGCGACGATGTGTTGGCCCTGGCCAAAGCCGGCCGCGAGGCAAGCCGGGTCCTGGCCAAGGCCGGCGCCGAACAGAAAAACCGGGCCCTGCTGGCCATGGCCGAGGGCTTGGAAGCAGGGCAGAAGCGATTGCTCGACGCCAATGCCAAGGACCTGGAGGCGGCCAAAGCCGCCGGCCTGAGCGGCGCCCTGCTCGACCGCCTGGCCCTGAATCCCAAGCGGATCAGCAACATGGCGGCCGGCCTGCGCGAACTCGTGGCCCTGCCGGACCCGGTGGGCGAGATCGAGTCCGAATGGGTGAGGCCCAACGGCCTGCGCGTGGGGCGCATGCGCGTGCCCCTGGGCGTGATCGGCATGGTGTACGAGGCGCGCCCCAATGTCACGGCCGACGCGGCCGGGCTGTGCCTCAAGGCCGGCAACGCGGTCATCCTGCGGGGCGGCAGCGAGTCGCTCCACAGCAACCGCGCCATCGGCGAACTGGTGGCCCAAGGCGTGGCCGCGAGCGGACTGCCGGCCGCGGCCCTGCAGGTGGTCAGCACCGCGGAGCGGCAGGCCGTGACCGAGCTCCTGACCCTGGACGGCTGGATCGACTGCGTGATCCCCCGCGGTGGGCAGTCCTTCCTCAAGTGGGTGGCGGACACGGCCACCGTGCCGGTGATCCAGCACGGCGAGGGCAACTGCCACGTGTACGTGGATTATCCGGCCGACCTGGCCATGGCCCAGGAGATCGTATTCAACGCCAAGGTGCAGCGGCCGGGCGTGTGCAACGCAGCCGAGACCCTGCTGGTACACGAGCGGGCGGCCTCGGCGTTCCTGCCCGCCATGCTGGCGCGCCTGGCCACGGCCGGGGTGGAGCTGCGGGCGGACGAAGCCGCCCGGGCCCTGTACCCCGGGGCCAAGGCCGCGGTGGAGAAGGACTGGAGCACCGAATACCTGGACCTGATCCTGGCCGTGCGCGTGGTGCCGGACCTGGACGCGGCCCTGGACCACGTGGCGCGCTACGGCAGCGGGCACTCGGAGGCCATCGTCACCACGGATTATTTCCACGCCGAGCGCTGGCTGCGCGAAGTGGACGCCGCGGCCGTGCTGGTGAACGCCTCCACGCGCCTGGTGGACGGCGGGCAGTTCGGCCTGGGCGCGGAAATCGGCATCTCCACCCAGAAGCTCCACGCCCGCGGCCCCATGGGCCTGCGCGAGCTCACCACCACCAAGTTCGTGGTGCGGGGGCAAGGGCAGATCAGATCATAACCATCGGACCGGTCCGACCTGTCTGACAGGTCCGACGCGTCCAACAGAAAGGATCAACCCTTGCGCATCGGGGTGCTGGGCGGAACGTTCGATCCCATCCACATCGGGCACCTGCGCGCGGCCGAGGAAGTGGCCGTGCGCCTGGAGCTGGACCGCGTCTGGTTCGTCCCGGCCGGCCGGCCGCCGCACCGTGCGCACCCCCAGACCGCGGCCAGGCACCGCCTGGCCATGGCCCGGCTGGCCGTGGCCGGCAACCCCCGCTTCGGCTGCCTGGACTGGGAGGTCCGGCGTCCGGGCGTCTCCTACACCGTGGACACCCTGGAACGGCTCGCGGCCCGCTGGCCCCGGGCCGAGCGCTTCCTGATCCTGGGCGCGGACCAGAGCCTGCACCTGCCGTCCTGGCACGAGCCCCTGCGCCTGGTCCGCTACGCGCGCCTCGTGATCATCTCCCGGCCCGGCGCGGCCAAGACCGCGGTGCAGCGCCAGGTGCGGCGGACCTTCCCGCCGGCCCTGCGCCGCGCCTGCACCTTCGTGCCCATTCCGGGACTCGACGTGTCTTCCACGCTCATCCGCGCCGGCCTGCGCGCCGGAACGGGCGCCCGCTACCTGCTGCCCGAGGCCGTGCTGCGCTACATCCGGCGTTTCCGCTTGTATTCCCAGCGTTAATCCCGTTTTTTCCCGCTCAAGTCCCCCTGCTTTCCATCCGTTACTCTCTGCGTAGGCAAACAGTCACCGGGGAAGGACCTCATGTTCGGCGAAGTCACCAATGTCAGCATCGGCGGCATGCTGCGGCTGCTCGCGATCTACCACCAGACCGGAAGCCTGCGCGTGCGCGGCGAGGACGGCGAGGGCGAGATCTACCTGCAGAACGGCCAGCTGGTCGGCACCAGCAAGCCGGGCAAACAGCTGCACGAGGAAGTGATGCGCCTGCTGCTGCTGAAAAAAGGCTTCTTCCATTTCCAAAACCTGGAAACCATCCCGGCCAAACACGTCCAGGGCAAGGACGAGGACATCGAAAACCTGATCATGGAGTCCTCGCGGCAAATCCCGCCCGAGGAAGCGGCCGAGTACCTGCCCGGCGAGGAAGTGGTGCTGCAGCTGGCGCCCGTGGCCGGCGAACGCGAGTGGGTGCGCCTGCAGCTCCAGCGCGACGAGTGGAACCTTCTGATCCGCGTCAACGGCGAAGACTCCATGGCCATGGTGCGCGAGAAGAGCGGGCTGCGCAAGGGCCGGGCCCTGCAGGTGCTCTACGGGCTGCTGTCCGCGGGCATCGTGCGCAAGATCCGCTTCCGCATCCCCAAAGTCATCGAAATCGCCACCCGCGAGCTCGGCAACCTGGGCGAGGCCCTGGTGCGGGAGGCGTTCCGCAAACTGCGGCTGGACCAGAACCGCATGCACATGCGCGAACTCATCGCGCTGCTCAACGAGCTGGAACGCAACATCACGCTGCTGGTGGGCCCGACCCGCGCCCAGCACGTGATCGGCCTGATGTGGGAAGGCTCCAAGCGCTGAAGCGAAGGGAAGAGGTGGAACCCATGCCTGAACAACTGTGGGAAGGCGCCAGCTACCTGGTGGCCATCGGCGGCAGCCTGCTCCTGTGGATCAACTACGCGCTGGTGGGGCTGATCGCGCACCGCTACAGCCAGGTCTTCCACCGCGCCACGTACAGCACGCTGCTGATCCTGGCCCCGACCGGGCTGCTGGTGTACACCCTGTTCCTCATTTTCAAGGCCACGCCGCTTTTGAGCGACCCCAAGCTGGCGTCCTTCGCCCAGCTCCTGGCCTACATCGCCCTGCTGGCGTCCGGCTTTTTCTGCCTGCTGGGCGTGGGGCGCTTTGCCAGCGTGCTGCAGAGCGTGCTGCGGTCCGCACAGCCCAAGGAGGTGGCGTGATGGACTGGATGGCCGTGGTGCAAAATTACCCGCGCGAAGCGCTGCCGTACGAGATCGGGTTTGTCCTGTTGGCCCTGTCCATGATCTGGTATAGTATCGTGCTCAGGCGGCTGGTCGGCGTCATTCGCGAGAAGCCGGTCTGGCTGCTGCCGCTGGCGGGATCGCTGTTCCTGCTGCTGTCCGTGGGCATGCATTCCTTCGCTTACGTGGTGCTGCTGCCCCAGATGGAGCAGTTGGTCAGCGTGGACGAGATTTCTCAGATGAGCGCATTCATTCTCCAGTGGCGCGCGTGGTCCCTGGCCGGGATTCTGGCCGGCGGCCTGCTGTCCCTGCTCGGCGGGGGCTTCTATTACCGCTGGATCACGCGTTAAGGAGGACGTGATGGCCAAGCATAAGATTATGGTGGTGGACGACGAGCCGGATATCGTCAAGCTCGTGAAAATCTCGCTGGAGATGGCCAACTACGAGGTCATCGAGGCGTTTTCCGGGCTCGAAGCCCTGGAAAAGAGCAAGGGCGTGGTGCCGTCGCTCTATCTGCTGGACATCATGATGCCGGATATGAACGGCTACGAAGTCTGCGAGCGCCTCAAGGCCGACGACCGCACGAAGAACGTGCCGGTGGTCATGCTGACCGCCAAAGGCCAGAAGGGCGACGCGGAACAGGGCCTCAAAGTCGGGGCCGACGACTACATCATCAAGCCCTTCGATCCCTACGAGCTGGGCGAGCAGATCGCCGAGATCCTGCGCAAGGAATAAAAGCCGCAGACCAACCCGCTGTTTCTCCGCGCCTCGTTGCGAGGCACTCCTCCCTCAAAAAGGCTTCACCACGAAGCCACGAAGAGCACGAAGAAAAGCAAGGTCCGGGGTTAAAGATATTAACCCTGGCCTCCCTTCGTGTCCTTCGTGTCAGCCTTCGTGCCTTCGTGGTAAAGACTTTCGATCTCACCACGAAGCCGCGAAGAGCACGAAGAAAAGCCAAAGGCGGTTCTGGGTTTAAAGGCTTTAACCCTGGCCCCCCTTCGTGTCCTTCGCGTCAATCTTCGTGCCTTCGTGGTGAGGTTTTAAATGAGATGACAGGCATGGATCAGCGGCTGAAGCTATGCTAAGCTTGAGCCTGAAAGCCATTCCATGTCCGGAGGGGCTCATGCGGAACGAATGCCGGTTATCAAGCTGGGGCAGCCGTTGGCTGAAGCTGGGGGCGCTGGCCGTCCTGCTGGCGGCCGCCGGGACGGCGCAGGCGGCGGACGCGGTCATGGACCGGATCCATGCGGACCTGAATTCGAAGCTGTTCGATATTTACGAGACCACCTACGGCCAGCCGGCCCAGACCAACCTGGTGGTGGGCAAAGAATACCTGCTGGCGGTCAACACCACGAACCTGAGCGTCTTGGGCAACCGCTTTATTTTGTTTTCCAAGAAGATCCGTGACCTGCAAATAATCACCCGGCACGTCTGCTTCCGGGTGGATCCCGCCGCGGCGGACGATGCCCAGGTGGACGTGAGCAATTCGCCGGACAACTGGCGCTGGTGGAAATTCACCCTGCCGGACGATCCCATGGTCCAGGAACTGATGGTGATGAGGCTGGAATTGAAATACAAGCCCGCCGGCGAGACCGCGTTTTACTACGCTTACAAGTATTTCAACCTGACGGACCCCACGCCGGATCGCCTTATCGTCTTCAACACCCAGGCGCCGCTCATTACCCGGACCTTGAGGCTCGGGTATCTGGGGGGGCAGAAGACCGAGGCGGACATTGCCTCCCTGCACGCCCAGGCTTCCGCCGCCTGTCTCAAGGCCACCAAGGGGTACGCGGCCCTGACCGTGGACGACCAAGGCCGGCGGGCGTTTCCGGACGACAACGCTTTTGTCGGCAACACGATCCACGCCTATTCCGAATGGTGGAACAGCCTTCCGCACGACCTGGAGGGCACAAGCCTGCTGCCCCTGGATCCGGCCGTTCCCCAGGACCTGGCAATCATCAAAATCGCGTGGTACTACCAGCCGGTCCATACCCTGCAGATCCGCCGGGATGCTTTGGAACTGTTCGGCTGGACGCCTCCGCCGTCCTATCAAGTGCTGGTGGACCTGCCCTCGGGCAGCGGCGGCGGCTCCAGCGGCAGCGTCGATTTTTCGGGCATCTACAACAACGTGGGATTCACTGCGGATAAAAGCGGCGTGCTGCAGTACGGGCTCCATCCGGATTTCGGCTTCCAGCTTGACTCGTACATCGTCAAAACCCTGCTGCATGAATACGCGCATGCACTCACGGACCACCCGCCGGTGATCGAACTGCCCACGCACGAGGACTGGACCGTCCAAATCGGCGACACCATCGACCACGATCATGACATCATGCGCCAGGCGGACAGCCTCCCCTATATGGAGCAGCTGTTTTACCGGGACGATTCGATTGCGAGCCTGGTCGCCCCGGCCGCGCTGCCGGCCGGCGCGACGCTGATGACCATCCCGTTCATCGATCCGGTCGGCGACCCGCTCAACCAGGCCACGTGGACCCTCAGGGGCACGAAAGACAGCCAGGCCGCGGTTTACATCAACGGCAGTTTGGCCGCTTCGGGAAACACCCTGACCACCTGGACTGCCACGGTCAACCTGGCCCTGGGGCAAAACGCGTTCGAAATCAGCCAGATGAAAGCCGGCAAGCGCAGCCACCCGCGCCTGCTGTTCGTCACCCGCGTGGCCGCCGACCAGCCGGTCGTGCCGACCGCCCAGCTGACCTGGGCCTACGCTTCCTCCCCGGTTCCCGCGGGCAAATACCAGAGTTTCGATCTCCAGGCCCGGGCGCGGGCCGGGTTGAAAGCCATGTGGTGGTGGGTGGAGAAGCAGGGGGCCAACGGGCAGTGGGAATACGTGCCCGGGCTGGGGTACTGGCACGACCTGTACGGCAGCAGCGTTTCCACGGTCCGCTACTACGTGAGCTTTCCCGAGCCGGGGACGTATAAAGTTTGCGGCCGGGCCCGCGACCTGGCCTATCCCACGCCCGGCCAAGAGCACCAGTCGCAGATCGCGGAACTGGCCGTGGAAGTGCAATAAGGAGATCAGCCATGAAAAAATTAATATTCATTATTGTCTCGGCCGTGGTTGCGTTCATTCTGTTCGCTTTTGTTTATATGGGCTTTTTCTTCCACCGGATGGCCGTCGTGACCACCGGCGCGCCGATTACCCGCGAGGCCGAAGACCGGCCGGCGCTCCTGGTGATCGATATCCAGGAAGGGATTACCGGCCAGTCGGCCCCCCAGTTCAATCGGAACATGGTGCGGCAATCCGGGGCGTTCATCCAGGCGGTCAATGCCGCGATCGACAAGGCGCAGGCCCGCCAGATCCCGGTGATTTATATCCGGCAGGAGACCATTGATCCAATCGCCAATTTTCTCACGGGCGGAAAGTTCCTCAAGGCCGGCACGCCCCCCACGGCCCTGGACCCGCGCGTCAAGGCAGTGCCCGGCCCGACGTACATCAAGCACGTCATGGACGCCTTCAGCAACCCGGAGCTCGACGCCTACCTGCGGAGCCTGAACGTCAATCATTTGTACATGACCGGTCTGGATGCCTCCCAGTGCGTGGACCGCACCATCAAAGGCGCTCTCCAGCGCGGCTATACCGTGACCGCGCTCGCGGACGCGCTGCTTTCAGGCACCGTGGAGAAAAAGGAAGGAATGCTAAAACAGTACCAGCAGGAAGGCGTCAGACTGATGTCCGTGGACCAGTGGCAGTAAGCGGATAAAAAACGCTTCGCCGCGAAGGGCACGAAGAAAAAGGCCTGCGGCTAGATTTCACCGCGCATTAGACAATCTTTTAGATTGATACCATCCCCCTGCGCAATTCCGCCTTTATTTCACTAACGCCACTTTAAGCGTAACGAGCTCGGCGTTGTTCTTGAAGACCCGCGCGAGGTAGGCGCCTGGCGCGCAGTCCGCGCAATTCCAGGTCAGGTAGGCGCCCGGGCCAGTGAGGGTGTCAGCCAGGGTGGCCACGCGCTCGCCGGCCGAGTTATAGATCTCGACCTTCACGGCCGCCGGCCGGGTCAGGTTCATGATAAAGCGCATGCTCTGGCGCGCGGGATTGGGATAGGCGATGACTTCCCTGCCGGCCAGGTCCACGGCCGAGACCGCGCTGGTCGCGGTCGTGGTCGGTGTGCTGGTGGAAACCGGCGTGGAGGTGGCGGTCGGGGTTTTAGTCGACGTGGGTGTGATGGTGCTGGTGCCGGTATAGGTCGGCGTCACGTAAGTGGCCGTGGAAGTCGGGGTGGGGGAGATGGTGGCCGTGGAGGTTGCGGTGCGGGTTGAGGTGCTGGTGGGCGAGGCCGTGCGGGTCGCTGTCCGGGTCGGGGTGGGCGTGCGGGTAGGAGTGAAGGTGGGGGAATCATAATGCTTCACATACACCTGGTTATACCCCGAGGCATCGGTCTCCCGCCAGGCCACATAAGGCTTGTCGCCGCTGAAAAACAGGCTGGCTGACATGGCGTTCCGGCCGGTGTCCACGTTCAGGCTCGATCCCACCTGCACCCAGGCGCTGCCGTTCCACAATTTGACGTAGATCTGATCGGCTGTTCCGTTGGATTCCTGCCAGGCGACATAAGGAACGCCGTTGTAGAGGTACAGGCTTGGGTTCGAGGCGTTCTGGCTGGCGCTGACGTTCAGGCTGCCGCCGGTCGGCGCCCAGGCGCCTCCGGTCCAGTACTTGACGTTGATCTGCGTGAAGGACGTGATGCTGTTCTCGTGCCACGCGACGTAGGGCGTGCCGTTGTAAACGCCCACCTGAGGGCCTCCCGCATCCATGGCCGGGTTGATGTTCAAGCTCGAGCCCAGCGACGACCAGCTGGCGCCGCCCCAGCTTTTTACGTTGATCTGCGGATGCGACGAGGCATATTCGGCCCACGCGACATAGGGCGTGCCGTTGTAAATCGTTATGCTGGGCGCAGTGGCCCCCATCCCCGGGTCCAGATTCAGATAGCCGCCGTCCTGCTGCCAGCCCATGCCGTTCCAGTGCTTCACGTACAGCCGGCCGATGCCCATGGTCACGGTGTATTCATACCAGGCCACCCAGGGCGTGTTGCTGTAGATCGCCAGGTTGGGATCGTAAACGTTTTTAGTGGGGTCCAGGTTCAGGCTGCCGCCCTCCTGCTGCCAGCCGAGGCCGTTCCAATAGGAGACATAGATCTGAGCCGGGGGAGAGGACAAATTCAGCCCCTGCCAGGCGATGTAAGGCGTGCTGCCTGAAAAGCAGAGGCTGGGGGAGCTGGCGTTGTTGACAGGGCTGAGGTTCACGCTCCCGCCGTCCTGGATCCAGGAGCTGCCGTTGAGGTGTTTGACGAAAATCCGGTTGCTCGTTCCTCCGGTGTACTCGCTGAAAGCCGCGTAGGGCGTACTGCCGTTGATGAAAAGACTGGGACCGGTTTCCGCGGTCAGGGTGTTGCTGACATTCAGGCTGCCGTTGTCCGAGACCCAGTCTGCCTGTGCCAGTGAAGCTGCCAGCAGGATGCCGGCCAAAGCCGCGAACCCGATGCGCATGCTTTTGATCATGATCCCCCCGCGCAGGGCGCCAGCTGAGGGCTGGCGCGCGTTATCCCAGGCAGGGAAGCGACGCAAGGAAGGGCAATAAACAGCGGGGCAAGGCGGGGTTCGCCCAGGAATCAACTGGATTGTATAGTGGGATTGCCGCAAAAGCACCTGTTATTTGAGAAAAAACACTGTCCAACCTGTTCACCCCAAAGCCGCGGAGCGCATGAAGGAGAACAGGGGCTGGGGATAAGATTTTAACCCTGATGCCACTTCGTGTGCTTCGCGTCAATCTTCGTGCCTTCGTGGTGAGACTTTTCTATCCCAACCAGGAAATCCGACGAACAAAGCCCTAAACCTTCTTGGTTTCGGACGTGCTTATCTCGCCACCGCCACCTTGGCCGTGCCGATTTCCCGGCCATCCAGGAAGAGCCGCGCCAGGTAGAAGCCGGACGCAACCTGGCGGCAATCCCAGGCCACGGCGCTCTTTCCGGCGGGCACGGAATCCTCCACCTCGGACACCCGCTCACCACCCAGGTTGAACAGCACGACCTTCACGGCCGCTGGGTGCTCGGGATTGACCAGAAACTTTATTTGGTCGCGGCCGGGATTGGGATACACCAGGAACAGCCTGCCGGTCAGGTCCACGTCCTCCAGGGGGTTGCGCGGCGTGGGGGCCGGCGTGGCGGCGATCGTCGGGGTAATGGTGGGCGTCGGCGTAGGCGTGGCATAGACGCCGCCGTCCGTGATGGTCCAGTTCTTGTTCACGATCAGGGCATTGCGGCGAGTGGTGGCCTCGAAGCTGGTATATTGGCTGTTCCCGCCGTCAAAGACCACATTGCTGTGGACGTTCTGCACGCCCCAGCCGTTCAACAGCGCTTCGTAATTAGCCAGCGAAAGGGCATGGCCGGCGAACATGGAGCCGGCCGTAAGCAGCGACGTGATATCCCAGCCGCCGAGGTCCTGGTCGAAGGCCGCGGCGTTGGCAAACATGGCGGTCATGGTGTTCACGCTCCCCGTGTTCCAGGCGCTGAGGTCCTGGTTGAAGGAAGACGCGGCCTGGAACATGTACGCCATGGTCGTCACGGCCGACGTGTCCCAGGCGCTGAGGGACTGGTTGAAAGCCGTGGCACTGAAAAACATACCGTTCATGTCGGTCACCGCGCCGGTGTCCCACGTGCTGAGCGGCTGGTTGAACGCCGTGGCGCCCATGAACATATAGCTCATGTCGGTCACCGCGCCAATGTTCCAGGCGCCGATGGGCTGATTGAACGCCACGGCGCTCCTGAACATATTGCCCATGTCGGTCACCGCGCTCGTGTTCCACCCGGCCAGCGGTTGATTGAAGGTGTCGGCGCTGAGAAACATGTCGCTCATGTCCGCCACATGGGACACGTCCCATGCGCTGATGTCCTGGTTGAAGGCATCCGCATAGGAGAACATGCCGGACATGGTGGTCACCTGGCCCGTGTTCCAGCCGCTGATGTCCTGGTTGAACGCACGCGCGCCGTTAAACATGCTCGCCATCGAGGTCATGTTCCCGGTTTGCCAGCTTCCGAGGGGTTGGTTGAACGCCGCGGCTTGATAGAACATTTGGAGCGTGGTGGTCACGTGGGACATGTCCCAGGCGTTGATGTTCTGGTTGAACGCGCCCGCCTGGTAAAACATGCCGAATAGCGTCGTCACGCTGGACGTGTCCCAGCTCCCGATCGGCCCGTTGAAGGCGACGGCGTACTTGAACATGTTGTTCATGTTCGTCACGCTGCCCGTATCCCAGGCATTAAGGTCCTGGTTGAAAGCCAGGGCGTTCATGAACATGCTCGACATGTTAGCGACCTGCGCGGTGTTCCAGGTTCCGATGGGCTGGTTGAACTTGGCGTTCTTGAACATGGCCTCCATGGTGGTGACATTGGCCGTGTTCCAGTTTCCGATGGCTTGGTCGAAGGTGTTGGCGTTCACGGTCGTGCCGAAATACAGCGATCCGCCGGCAAACATGTAGCTCAGGTCCGTGACCGCGGCCAGATTGGGCGCATCCGCGGCCTGGCCCGTCAGGTTGGCGCAGCCATGAAACGCGTGGCCCATGGAGGCCCAGGCGCCCGTGCCCCATTGGTCGATGGAGAGGATCTTCAAGATGTCACCCGTGTTGTTGAAGTAGATCCTCGGAAAGGTCCCCCGGATGCGGAGGGTGTACGTTCCCGGCGCGGCGTAAACACAGGTCGTGTTGCCCGCGATGCCAATGTACTCCCAGGCATTCAGCCCTTGCAGGTCCACGTCGTAGCTGTATCCTGCGCCCGTGGTGGGAATGGTGAAGGCGTTCGACGCCGAGCTCCCGGCATTGTCGGTTTTCACCGTGATGACGAAATAATCCGTCGTTGCCGCCCAGGCCATGCCGGACACCAGGCTTCCTAAAAACACCAGCACAGCCAACCTTGCCCCTTGTCGCATCTCTCGCCCGCCTCTCCGAAGAATGGAAGCTCAATTCGTCTTGGCCGGTTTCCGTCCTGCCCGCCGGCCCTGAACCCGGGCCAATCATTAAATTTACTATATCATTTCACATTCAGTCTCGAAAGCGAAAGGTCTTCCGGAGGGTAAAATTTGTTGCCAATGCCAGGCGCCGGTTGACCGCAGCCGCCAGGACAGGGGGGGCTGGCTTCGCGTCAATCTTCGCGCCTTCGGGGTCCGCATTTAAAGATGGATCACGAAGAGCACGAATGAATAATAAAAGGTAAAAAAGTGGATTGGATTTAAGACTTAAACCCCGAACTCCTTCGTGTCCTTTGTGTCAGCCTTCGTGCCTTCGTGGTAAAGGCTTTCAATCTCACCACGAAGCCACGAAGAGCACGAAGAAAAGCAGGGCTAGGGTTAATGATTTTAACCCTGAACTCCTTCGAGTCCTTCGTGTCAACCTTCGTGCCTTCGTGGTGAGTTTGGGTTCCCTTGCATTTTCTGCGCATGAAAAAGAGGTTCTGCCGGTCTAACTTCCTATAAACCATCTTTTGTGGTTTGACAGGATGTCGCTTATATGCGACACTCGGGGAGGCGGCAGGGTAGAGACTAGGGAACTATGGATATACCGAACACCCGCGGGAAAATCACCGTTTCGTGAATGGCTGTACAACTTGGAATGGGTGACAAAGAAGCGAGTTGAGGCCGGGTTGAACAGGTTGCGCTTGGGCGCTCAAAGCGACGCCAGGCACATCGCAGGGGAAGTTTGGGAACTGCGGCTTCATTTTGGCCCTGGTTATAGAACTTATTTTGGTTATTGGAAAGACCGGATTGTCCTTTTACTTTGCGGTGGAGACAAAGGAACACAGAAAAAGGACCTCGATAAAGCGAAGCAATACTGGGCGGACTTCAAGGAGCGAATGCTATGAAACCCTACCGCAAATACAAACAAGACCTGATGAAAGAATTACTGGACCCCAAGGAGGCTGTGGGGTACCTCAACGCCGCCCTGGAAGACGGCGATCCCAAAGTGTTTCTGCTGGCCCTGCGGGATGTCGCGGAAGCGCAGGGAAGCATAAGCCGCTTGGCGAAGGAATGCAAGGTTCACCGCGCCAGCCTGTACCGCATGACCTCGAAAACAGGCAATCCCAGCATTGAGAACATCATGAAAATGATCAAATGCATCGGGCTGCGCTTGAAAGTGGAAGGGAAAAGGCATCCGAGATTAGCGGCATAACTCCTCCTTAATCCCCCTCTAGCTGCTCGCACTACGAGCAGCAGAGCATTTGAGAGGCGATAGGAGATAGTGGATAGAGCCTCAAATGCGGTCAACTTTCTCCTATCTACTTTCAAGGGACAGGTGGGGGGGAGTTGCTTTTCGCACGTCATTGCGAGGGCCTGAAGGCCCGAAGCAATCTGTGCTACCTGTCATTTTGACCTCTAAACAACATCCCTTGGCCCGCCAGCAGCCCTAGACAATACCCTAGACAATACCTATACGATATGTCATAATCCAGTCTGGAGGCCGGACATGTACCGACCCAATTACCGCATTACCGAATATTTCCTCGGCTGCATCGAAAAGATCGCGGCGCTCCAGGCGGATATCCGCAAGAGCCGCGTTCGTCTGCCGGCCAAGCTGATGCTCCAAACCGAAGCATTCAACCGCAACGTCCATTCTTCGACCTGGATCGAGGGGAACCGGCTTTCGCTCGAACAGGTGGCCGCCTTGCGCGGGCGAAAAGAGGTCAGGGCGGACGAAAGGCAGAAAAGGGAAGTCGCCAATTATATCCAGGCCCTGCAATGGGTGCTGGACCACGCGGACAAACCCGTGGCTGAAAAGGACCTGCTGCGCCTGCACCGCATGATCACCCGGGGATTGGTCAACCCCGAGAAATGCGGCCGCTACCGCGAAGTGCAGAACTACGTGCTCGATGGCAAGGGCCGCACGGCATACACCCCCCCCGCTGCGCCCGCGGTTCCGAAACTCATGCGCGATTTATTGGCATGGCTCGCGCGCGCAAAAGGTATGAACCCTGTCATCGCCAGCGCCGTGTTCCACCACCAGTTCGTGACCATCCACCCCTTTGCCGACGGCAACGGCAGGCTGGCCAGGGCGGTTTCGCTGTGGATTCTCTACCACGGGCAGTACGATCCGTCGCATATTGCCGCGCTGGATGAATATTTCGCCCAAGACCGGGAAAAATACTACCAGAAAATCCGCCAGGCCCGGGAGCTGGATTACGATTTGACCTACTGGCTGGATTACCTCGCCCAGGGCGTTTTGGAAACCCTGGAGAGCGCCCTGGGCAGGATCTACCAGTTGGCGGTTTCGCCTAAAAAGGAGATCGCGCTTTCAGGCAAGCAGGAAGAGCTTATTCATTTTATCAAGCAAAACGCGGGCTGCAGTTCCAAAGACATCGGCGCAGCCATGAAAATCAACCGGGCCAGGGTCAATCAACTGATCGCGCCTTTGATCAAAGCCGGAATCGTCGGGATGGCAGGGAAAGCCCGGGCGACAAAGTATTATTTAAGCTGACGTTTGCGCATCATTGCGAGGGCCGAAAGGCCCGAAGCAATCTGGGTTAGTCGTCATTTTGACATTTAAACAACGTCCCCATTATCCAAACAAGGCTTCACCACGAAGCCACGAAGGAAAGCGTAAGACTAGTCTGGAGTTTAAAAGCTTTAACCCTGAACTCCTTCGAGTTCTTCGTGTCAGTCTTCGTACCTTCGTGGTGAGAAGTTACAGGTTTAGATTTAGGACTTTACCCTCGGCTTCCTTCGTGTCCTTCGTGTCAACCTTCGTGCCTTCGTGGTGAGATTTTGACTGTTTAAAAAAATATGCAATTTATGTTATTTTGGGGTGGAATTCGAGTCTAATCGGTAGATAATAAGCCAAAATCACCCCAGGAGGACCCCTGCTTGCCTCCTAAAAGAAGTAAATTGCCCATTTTACTTTCTTGGTTAGTAACTTCAATTATATCCATTCTCTTACTGGTATTGATCGGCGGAGTAAATACAACTTGGGCGACAGAGCTTATTATAAACGGCAACTTTGAAACTACGGGTGCGGGTGGTATTCCCAACTGGGTAACTGCCGCTAGCCCGTCCACTTTCTATCCCACTCAGCATGAAGGCGTGATCCACCACACAGGCGTTACTAATACTGCAGTAGTGGCGCCTGGTAACAGTCTAGGCGGCTATTCTGATTCTTGTATTATTCAGTACATTGATATACCTCGGGATGCACTAGGCGCAACCTTGACCGCTTACTATCAGTGGTTTGTGACCTATATTTTCGGGACCCAGATGTATGCCGATGCCACATTTGGTGGTATCCAGCTTTTCAGGGAGCAGGGCAACGGGTTTTTAGTCCAGCCCACACCCACACCTGGCTGGACACGGATCGACAAATATCTCAATTTAAGCGTATATAGCGGCCAGAACGTCCAACTGGTTTTTCGCGCCTATGACGACGGCATTTCGGATGCTAGTTTCATCCGCGTGGATGATATAACCCTGGACGTGATCACTGCCACCAAAACCAATACCCCCACCATTACACCAACACCGACTATTACTCCGACTTATACTATTTCTCCTACTTTTACTCCGTCTCCAACTATTACGCCTACCTTTACCTATTCGGGCACACTCACTTCAACACCAACATTAACTCTGACTCCTTCTGTTTCAATAACCATTTCACCGACAATTTCGCCTTCTTTTACTGTGACTCCTTACGTATCCCCTACTAGTACTACGATTTCCAATACCGCGACTCGTACTCCCACCTCCGGAAGAACACTTGCAGATATTGATATGACGGGGAAGTTATTTATGGTTTCGCCTAATCCCGCCAGAGACCAAGTGCGGTTTATCATGAATTTGGATAGAGCGGTAAAGATTCAAATCCTGATATTTAATGTAGTTGGTGAACCGGTTAGTAGTATTGAAAAGTCACTATCGGCTGGTAGAGGGCAAGCGGTGATTTGGGATTGCTCAGATATACCACATGGGATTTATCTGGCGTATTTGATGATGGATGGTAAAGAACTTGGAAAAGCAAGGTTGGCAATTATTAAGTAAAGCAAACTGTGCGGCAAACTGGCAATACTAGCCGTTATAATCGATAAAAGGGCGGAGCTAGCGCGGCGATTAAGTTAATAAGTTAACTCCGGCCCTAATCATTCAAACAACGTTCCCAATTACAATGAGGTGACTGATGGAACAAGTTAGGCTATCAACAACCATTAAGGAATGCTATTCAAGTGGCCTTCCGCTTAGACTTCTTGAATTAAAATGTGAAATAAGAAACCAATCTACGTGTGCTATATGCATTCTAGATGTGTGGGTAAAGGTTATCGGCAAAACTGGAACATCAATTGCTGAAGGTAAAATAATGAATATATTATCCCCAATAATACAACCAGGAACAGTCACCCAAGGATCAATTGAGATTCAGTTTACGCCTAATGTCTTGAAATATATTGAAGAGCAGCGTGCGGGAGGCGATGTTGATTTTACAATTTATGCCCAAGCACTAGTATGTCAAGTTGAGACGGAACCTAAACCGATTGTACTTGGACAACCGGTTTATAAACAAATAACCGAAGATACAAGGATAGACTATCATATTCCTCAATCGGAATGGATTAAGCACCTTAGAATGTTTGCGTGGTCAGAAGTTGAATTGATAGAATTACCTGCGCGTAGTATTCAACGAAAACCAAATGTAGCTCGGGCATTGGATCGATTTAATGATGCTATAAATTGTTATCGGCGAGGCTTGTGGGATGAAACATTAATGAATTGTCGAAAAGCATTTGAAGCATTAATAAAAGATACATCGGGAAGCGATGATATGGGGCGGGGTTTAGAAGCTATAAATAAAATTGTGTCTGATCATCAGAAAGCAGATAAAATTAATTCTATAATTGTTGAACTTTCTGGGTATCTACACTTGGCAAGACATGAACAGCAAAATAGTGTAATTATGGAACCTAAAGATGCTCAATTAGCATTACATTTTACTGGGGCACTTTTAGCATATCTAGGATGAAAAGGCAACGAAGTAAATAGAAACTGAGGTCATTATACTTCTTTCGATATTTTGAATCTAGATATTCTCGGTATTGTCATATAGAGGGGGTGGCTTTTAACCCGTGCTAAGCCAATCGTTTTCAGCAGAAAATTTTAGAAGAATATTGGATCTGGAAAATAGGAAAGGAATATATCTCGAGGGAAGATATTTTCCGGATCTTAAGAAAATCTCCGAACAAATTAAACAGTATTCGATACGGCTGAGAGAAAATAAAGAATTAACTAAAGATGAAAGTAATAAAATATATTGTGAAAGAATAAAACTAAAAGAACAAAAGGAAAAAGAACTAACTGCGAAATTGGAGGAGGTCAGTCAAAAAGCATTGATGACTGATTTTAAAGTAGAAATAATAGCAAATAAAAATAAAGACGGTAAATTTATTTACGTTATTAGAGATAAGCCGGAGCAGTATTTTATTATGAAACAATTGCAAATGAATGTTTCGAAACTATTTGGTGTTAAACAATCAAGCAGAAATACAATAATAGATCAATTATTGAAAATCATTGGAGACAAGTTCCCGAAACAGGTATTAAGAACGGATATAAGCAATTTTTATGAAAGTATCCCGCGAGATAGATTGATAAATCAAATAAATGAGAATGATCTATTAACACCTACTTCGAAAAAAATTGTACGACAAATATTTAGTGAGTATAAAAAATTATCCGGGAGTGAAAAAGGCATTCCGAGGGGAATTGGAGTTAGCGCTTATTTTGCAGAAATATATATGAGTCAAATTGATAAAGAAATCAACAAGCTACCTAATCTTGCATATTATTCAAGATATGTTGACGATATTGTTATTATTTTCACTCCAAGTTCAATGGGCGATAAAACGGATTACATAGCACAAGTAAAAGATATAATCGAACAAAAATATGAATTAAAAATAAATATTGATAAAACAACTATCTTTAACCTGTTAGATAAAAAGCAATCTTGCGAATTTGATTACCTTGGATATAGAATTGAGTTTAAAGATGGTCAGGTCAAAACAAAATTAACTAAGCAAAAATATATGAAATATATCAAGAAAATAAATGTGTCATTCGATCACTATAATAATTTAAGCAGAATTAATGAAAAAGAAGCGAGGAAAATACTCGTTAAAAGGGTGAGATATTTAACTGGAAATACTCGGTTAAAGGGCAATAAACAAAATATATTAGTGGGTATTTACTATTCTAATTGTCATTTGACGGACAAGATAGATTTACAACACTTGGATAACTATTTACGAACTAAAATTATTAATGAAATACATACTTCCCAACTTAAAGCTAGGTTATTGAAGTATAGTTTTAGCGAAGGTTTTGAGACAAAGAGATATTCGCCTTTCGAATCATATGAATTAAAAAAAATAATTGAGATGTGGTAAAGGGTAATGGAATGAAGCACAAGAAAAAAAAGATAAGTATGAAAAAAGAAAGAGTGATTCTTTCCGATGTTTTACCATATGAAATTCCGATATCATTTTCAAACCGGCGTTTTCGAGAATTTATTAATCGTAACAAAATATGCCTTGCGGAAAATAAACTAAAATGGGGAAATAGCGAACCGTCTTTTGGGTCAGTTATAAAATTATTATTTGGTTTTCCAAAAAACATGCCTATTGTAAATCAAAGTATATCTCTGAAATGTGCGAAGGACTACACAACGATACCATTTAATTATAGGATATCCCATAATGAAAATGATTTTAGACAATTAACAATTATCCATCCAAAGAATCAACTGGCAGTAATTGAACACTATGATAAATATAAGGAAATGATTTTATATTATTGTAATATTAGCCCTTTCTCAATCAGGAGACCATATAAAACGGCAAAACATATCTACTATAAAGATAAAACACATTTGGAATTGTTAGCTCATGATCACGAGCACAAATCGATGGAAGAATATGATAAAGAATATGAAAGTTTGAAAACATATTTCACATATAAAGAATTTAGCAATGTATACAAATTTTACGAATCATACAAGTATCATGAATGTGAAAAAAAATATAACGAAATGATGAAATTCGATATCTTAAAGTGCTTTGATAGTATTTATAGCCACTCCATTTCTTGGGCAATATTGAATAAGGAAATAGTAAAAGAAAAGACGGAAGAATCTAAAGCTACATTTGGTGGGAAGTTCGATACTATGATGCAGAACATGAACTATGGAGAAACCAATGGAATTGTTATTGGTCCTGAGTTTTCAAGAATATTTGCTGAAATAATAATGCAAAAAATTGATTTGAATGTTTTACGCGGATTAGAGAAAAATAGAATATATTATAAAAATGACTACGAAATATACCGTTATGTAGATGACTATTTTGTTTATTTTAATGATGAAAAAACCAAAACTGAAATAGTAAAAGAATATAGACGTCAATTAAAAGAATACAATTTATATATTAACGACTCGAAAACAATGTTATTTAAAAAACCCATTATTACTAAAATAACAATTGCGAAATCAAATATTAGCGACTTGCTGAATAAATATATGAAATACAAAGTATCTGCTGAATTAAAAGATAATATTGATACAGATGCTGCTGATGATACTGATGAAGGTGATAAAAAGTACTCAATATATATCAGTTCGAATAAGTTGATCACAAAATTTAAAATAATTATTTATAACGCCGGAATCGAATATAAGGATGTTTTGAATTATACACTTGCTGGTATTGATAGAAGGATATTGAAACTTATTAAAATATATTGCGGTATTGAAGATAAACGTGCTCAGGAAAAGAAGGTGACTAAAGCAATATTAGAATTACTGGAATTCGTATTTTTTATATATTCTGTATCGCCGAGAGTTAATACGACGATTAAATTATGTATGATAATTAGTAAAGTGATTAAGGCAGCAAAAATTAAAGGCAATTTTAACAATGAAAATAAAAACGTAATATTTAAAAAAATATATGACAATATATTTATTATTATCAATAAAAATAAAAATACGGAGTATTATCAAATTGAAACGCTTTATCTTCTTACGGCATTAAAAGAACTGGGGAGGGATTACCGGTTAGAAGAAGAAGTGTTGGGCAAGTGTTTTAATATTGATCTTGAGGAAAAACAGGTTAAATATAAACTGAATTATTTCTCGATAACTGTTCTGTTGTTCTATATAGAAAATAAACCACGTTATAATATGTTGAAATGTATATTGCAACAGTATATTTGTGAAACCATCTCTGAAGTTCCGCAGGAAAAAAGAATAAAAAAAGCGGAATTGACACTACTACTTTTTGATCTTCTTTCGTGCCCTTTTTTCACTAAAGATTTCAAAAGAAAGATATTGAGTATCTATGATATTAGTGATAAAAATGAGCAAGATGAAATATTTATCAATAGTAATTTCAGTTTCACCAACTGGAGTGATTTTGATTTTGGGAAAGAACTCGAGGCTAAAAAAAGCCAAGAAGTGTATTAAACCATGCTCCGTCTAAAATAAAATCACACACATGCATGGGTTTTATTCTCATATACATTGGGAATAAAACAAAAGCGGCAGGGACGGGCTGCTTTTTATTTGTAAAGTGAACGGTTTGAACGGAACTGTGTAATGTTCCCCATTAAGTCTAATGTGAAGTGGTGGTTATAGTGATGGTACTCACCTGACGATCACTCCACTTGCCGGTCGAACTGTCAGGCTGCATCGGAAAAATTAACTGAAGTCCTGAAATACATAGCTAACTATTACTTCCCTCAACTCCCCCTCCAACCCCCTAACAACCTCCTCTAAAACCCTTTTCGCCCTTGGGTTCCTGCAGCGATTTACGAACTGCTCTGGCAGCAGGACCCACACCCCTTCCTTATATTTCAAAATCGCTATTTCCTTTAAAAAAATATTCTGACATAAAACCACCTGCGCAACAGCGGCTCTGTAGGGGGCCGGGGCAGGGGCGGGTCTGATATGGATATCGAGAAGGGGCTGGGAAGGCAAGGGCATCCTCCGGGAAAGACTATAGTCAACCTAGCATACAGAAAGACAATAGTCTACTAGCAATTTGCCAGGTAAAAGCATTTACTAAGTTTATCTAATCCCGGAGGAAAGCTTGTGGATCAGCCCAATACGGACCCGCTTACATCCTCGTTTTTAACGCTTATCAAGGAAATCAGGGAAGAGAAGGGAATCACCCGGGAAAAGCTGGCCCAAATAGCCGGGGTGCACAAGACCACCATCGGGCTGTTGGAACGTAAAAAGCGCATTCCATCGCTGCATGTCGCCAACCTTATTGCCAAAGCCTTAGGCACCAACCTGTCAACCCTCATAAAGAAGTCCGAAAAGCCGCGAAAAAAAAGTAAATAGTAAACCGGGACGTTGTTTAAATGTCAAAATGACCATTCTATAAGGCCTTCCAGTACAAAATCCCCGCATGAAAATCCAATATACCCGGTCTAATCGATAAAACACTATCAATCCGCAATCATAAAATCAGGATCATCGGAGCGGGATACTGGAGGCGCGGAAGGAAGGTGTATCATGAAAAAAATAAAATATACCCATGAGCCCATGAAGCTGAAAGTGGTGGATGATTTTCTGCCACCGCCCGAAAAACTGGCGGAAAAATCCGACCAGGTCAAGGTGACGATCACGCTCAGCAAGGCCAGTGTGGAATTTTTTAAGGCGCATGCGAAGAAAAAACGATTCCATTACCAAAAGATGATCCGCAGGGTTTTGGACTATTATGTCGCCTATTATAAATAGCCTGACCCCTCACCAATAGCGCACGCTGTTAAGCACCACCGGATTGTCCTGTTTGACATGCTCCAGCACGCACATAGGGACGAAATGGCCCTGATAGAGCACGCAGTCCATGCACGTATGGCAAACATTCACCGCCAGTTCGGGCAGCAGAAGCGGGCTTAACGAGACCGCCACTAACTGCCAGTCGACATTGTCGCCAAACCGGCGGCAATGAGACCCTATGGCGCTGAACCCCTCGCGGCTCAGCACGTAGGGGTACTTGCCGTGTTCCTGGAAATAGGCGTCAGTGGCAGCCTTGAATTCCTCGCCTGTCATTGAGCCGAGCAGCTTTCCCTGCCGGTAGGCGCTGAGCGCCACGATCTTGCCCGGCACTTTCGGGCGGAACTTGCTGCCCAAATAGGCGGAATATTCAATGCCAAAAGCCTCCTGGATGCGCTTGATCATCTGCCGCTGGAAGAGGTCGACCTGATCGCTCTCTTTGAGAAAATGGATGAAGGTGGACAGCTGCGTGGACCGCGGCAAATAAGAAGCCCCCACCAAACTGAGCCCCACGACTTTCACCACATCGGCGTTTTGCCGCGTCAGGCTGACCATCTGATCGAGGTAGGGCAAGTCCTCCCGGTGGAAGGTGACGCCGAGGCTGAGGTTGACGCCGCCCAGGGCGCGGAACATGTCGCAGTACTGCTGCCGGAGGCGCATGATCTGATCCTCGTCGGACCCGCGGCCTTGATGCCGGTCGACGTGGATGTAACAGCTGCCCAGCCCGGCCGCCTTGAGCTTCCGGGCCCGCTGCTCGTCGAGCAGCACGCCATTGGTATACATGCCCACGCTGCCGCACTTGCCCGCGGCATAGGCAATGACTTCGTCGAGCTGGTCGTAGAGGAGCGGTTCGCCGCCGAGGATGGAGAGGGTATGGAAGTTACGGAGGGCCAGGGCGTCGTCGACGTACTTTTTGATCTCCGGCAAGGTCATCACGGCATGCTGCTTGTCCGGGAGGTTGCTCCCCCGGTAGCAGTCCACGCACCTGAGATTGCATGCGGCGGTGGGCTCGATCACGACATTAGGGGCCTCGAAGACGCCGAAGGGGAAACGATAGAGCCGGGAAAGGTCGGGGTACTTGACGAAAAGCCCTGCCAGGCGCCACGGCCATAACAGCACATAGTAGATGAACCACCCGATAAGCCGCAGCATGATAATGAGAGTCCTTCGTTAAAGTGAGACTAGTGAATGGCGCTTCAGGGGCCTGGTCACTTGATAAAAATCAAATTTCAATGCGATTCTATATCCGCCTTTTTCAACCGTCAATTGGTTTTTCTCCTGCAGTGATCCCTGCTGCCGGAGGCGCATTCCTTTATGGCAGACATCCATATCCCTTGCGGGTTTGGTGGTATAATAACGCCATCTGCCGGTGGGAGGAGCTGCCATGTCCGCGACCAGCTTTAAAGGGGCGCCGTTCGTCAGCATGCGGGAATTGATCCGGGCCCGCGGTCCCGAGTTCGAGCAGGTTTTTTTGGAAAAATTGCTGCCCAAGGAAAAAGAGGTCTATCTCAACGCCCTGGCCGTGACGCGCGTTGAAGATGACACCAGTTCAGGCGAAAAAAGCATTTTTTATGTCGCGGCCCGGATGCTCTTCCCAGAAGCCGCCAAGCCTGTCAGGGAATTGGGCAAGGCCATCGCCAATTGCGAAATCAAAGGCGTGTATAGAATATTTTTTCGCATGGCGAGCATGGAGTTTGTCCTCAACCGCGTGGCGAAAATCTGGCGCCAATACAATGACCAGGGCGTGGCCGTGATTGAAAATTATAAAATGGAAAACCGGTTCATGACCTGCGATTTTGTGGTGCGCGATTTCCCCGAATTCAGCGAGGTGCGCAAGGAATACCTGGCGGGCTACTTTACGGCGCTGGTGGAGTATGCCCGCGGGAAGATCCTGGCCATCGAAACACCGCGGGATTATCATCTGAAACAGGAATCCCGCTGGAGGGTCAAGGCGCAATTCTGAACCGGCGCATGGGGCCGGAATAATGGGGGACGTTGGTTGGATGTCCGAATGGCACGGCCAAGCGCAGTCTTGCCTTCCAGCCGGCTGGACTATGGTACAATACAACCCACTTAAAACCAGGAGGAGGGGTTGCGCATGAACATCTCGATCGTGTACGACAGCAAGACCGGCATCACCAAAAAAGCCGCGGAAGCCATGGCCAACATCCTGAAGGCTAAAGGCCATCAATGCTCAGCGGTGGACGTGCAGGCCGCTGATCCCGCGGCCTTGAAGCGGGCGGACATGCTTTTCCTGGGGTGCTGGATCAGCGGGCTGTTCATCATTTTGCAGCAGCCCAGCAAACCCTTCCGGCAGTTTGCCCGGACCCTGCCTGACCTGGCGGGGAAAAAGGTGGCGCTCTTCTGCACCTACAAGCTGGCCGTGGGCTCGTCTCTGAAAAAAATGGCCGAGACGGTGTCCAGTCACGGCGGCCGGGTGGCCGCTATATTCAAATTTCGCGGGCCCCAGCCTGACGCAGCCTTCGAGGAGTTTGCCGCGAAGCTGTGAACCGGGCCGGGAAATGAAAAAGGGGACAGCAGGCTGAATGCCTGCTGTCCCCTTTGGTTTTTGCTACCCTCCTACCAGCTGATCCCTTTCTTCTGGCTGTCGATCAGGTTCTTCCTCGTCTCCTCGAAATTCTGCTTGGCGTCCTGGTCCTCGGGGTTCTCCTTGACCAGTTTTTCCCACGTCCGCACCGCGGCTTTCAGGTTGCCGTTGCGCGACTGCTCGACCGCTTCCTTGTACAGCTTCTGCTGCTTGGTGGGCTCGGCCGGCGCGGTTGGGGCGGTCTTTTTCTCCTGGGCCGCGAGCACGCGCTGCCGGGCGCTCTGCAGGTAGCGGTACACCTGCTTCTGCAGGGGCGTGGTTTCGATGACCTTTTCCCAGTGCGTGATGGCTTCGCTGAACCGGCGCTGGGTATAGGCCTTCAAGCCCAGCTGGTACTCCTCGCGGATGTTTTCCAGCTGCTTGAAGTTGGTGTTGAGGGAGTAACTGCCCAGGCGCGAGGCCTTTTTCTCGGCCTGGTCGTACAGGGCCTTGGCGATTTCGTTTTCAGGATCGCGCTCCAGCACCTGCTGGCAGGAAACCAGCACGTCGATGTACTCCTGCTTGCGCATTTGCTCCTGCGCGTCCTGGATGTCCTGCGCGTTTTGCTGGCGGATGATTTCGCGCTGGGCCACGGCCAGCTGCTCGCGGGCCTCGGCGTCGTTCGGGTCCCAATCCAGGATCTTTTCCCAACCCTTGGCCGCCTCGCTGAAGTCGCGCTTGGCCGCGCTGGCCTGGGCCTGGCGCCGGTAGTCCGCAATGATCTTCTTCTGCAGGTTGGCCACGATTTCCTGGCGCCGCTTTTCTTCCTGCGAGGTCCGCTCGGCGCGCTGGGCGGCCATGTCCTTGCCCAGGGCCACGGACAGGGTCACCAAATGGCGCAGGCCCAGGACCGGAAAGCTGACCGCGTAGTCCAGGCTGAAGCCCGCGTAGGTCACGCCTGCGCCGGCGGAAAAATATTCCTGGTCCCAGCCGCCGCGCACGGCCACGCTGTCGTACAGGCTGTACTCCACGCCCGCGTGCAGGCGCCAGTCGGATTGCTCGCCTTTTTCCGCCTCGGCCCGCACCCACAGGGAGTCGGGGATCGAGTCGATGAACGAGAAGCGCGCAGCCGCGCCCGCGCGGTAGCCGGCCGGCAGGCGATCGGTTTCCTGGTGCAGGCGCAGGGACGGCCCGACCAGGTTGCGGCAGGCCGCGGCCACGGCCACTTCCTCGAGCCACACGGTTTCCAGGGGGAAGCGGGCCAGTGCGCCGGCATCCACGCCCACGCCCGTGCCCGCGTAACCGGCCAGGCGCAGGTCGTGCACCTTGAGCGCCGCGCCCAGGGACAAGGGCCCCCACACCGGGTAGCCGTAGCCCAGGGAAGCCTGCTGCTCCACGAAGGAAAATTCGCCGGTCGGAAGGTTGTCCGCGTCCCGGCCTTCGACGCCGGCCAGGTCCAGGCGCATGAGGATCAGGGAGAACGTGCCGTAATCCAGGGTGGGATAAACCACGGCCAGGCTTTCGTGCCTGGCGTCGCCGAACAGGGCCGCGTGCTGCACGGCCGCCGCCGGCCTGGGCAGGAAGCCCAGGCTGCCGGGGTTCCACTGCGCGGCATAGGCGGACTGGTCCTCGACCACGCCCGTGCGGCCCATGGCCACGGCCCGCGCGCCGGCTCCCATTTCCAGCACCGAGTCGCTGCCCGCGTCCTGGCCGGCAGGCGCAACCTGCGGCGCGGCCAGCGTCAATCCCAGGCCCAAACCAATGAGAAGGAGAGGCTTCATCATTTCACCACCGCCACTTTGCGGACTTGGATGACCGCGCTGCCGTCAGCCGCGGGCACTGCCTCCAAGCGCAGAAGGTAAACGCCGTTCCTCACCACCGCGCCGCTGGCCGTGCGGCCGTTCCACACCAGCACCTGCTCGCCGGCCGCCTGGTAGGCGCCCTGGGCCAGGGTGCAGACCTGGTCGCCGGCCAGGGTGTAGAGCACGGCCGTGACCGTGGAAGGCGAGGCCAGGTAATACGCGATCCGCGTGCTTTCCCGGCCCGCGCCGAAGGGATTGGGGTAATTCGCCAGGCGCAGCCTGCCTTCGCCGCCGCCCACGGCCGCCGCCGCGGAGAACAGGGGCCAGCTAGCGGACACGTACACCGGCCGCGTGGGATCGAGCGGCTGGGTGACGCTGACCGAGGCCGCGGCTTCCAGGCCCAGGCTGAACGTGCCGGCCTGCGGCTGGCTGAGCAGCTTCACTTCCACGCGGACGCGCGCCGAGGCAAAGGGCGCCACGGACAGCGCGGGCACGGCCAGGAACACCTGGCTCCCGGCCGCGGGCGGAGCCGCCTGGCCGAGGAGGGTGTTGTCCGCCGCGCGCAGCAGGACCTCGCTGCACACAGCCGAGAGGATCACGGGGTTCTGGTTTTGGTCCCGGCTGGTCAGGGTCAGGCCGAGCAGGACCAGGGGCCCGAGGTCCGCGGGCCCGGGATGCGTGAACGTCAGGTCCAGCAGGGCGGTCTGCTGGCCGGGATACAGCGTGGCCGGCGCCAGGGACTGGCTGGTGACCAGGAAAGAACTGGCCAGGCGCACGGTGGGAGAGATCATGGGGAACGGGTCCGAGGCGAACGCCGCCACCACGGGCACGCCCTGCAGGGTGTTGGCGTCCTGCGCCACCACGGCGCCGGAACCGGCCAGTTGCAGCCTGAAGGCCACGGTGTTGGCCGTGGGATGGATGTCCGCCTGCACGGTGACCGTGACCGGCTGGTACACCGGCACGCCGATGTAGCTGTTGCTCAGGGAAATGGTGATGTCGCTGCCCGTGGCGGGCAGGGACGTGATTTCGCCGTACAGCAGGCTGCCGGTCACGGCCACGCGCGTGAAGACCGAGGCCGGCGACAGGGTGTTGCCCGACCCGTCCGTGACCGTCAGGGTCAGGTGCGTGACATCCACGCGCGACGTGCCGGTGGTGCCCGGATTGAGGAACGTGAAGTAAACGGGCGCGACGTTGGTGTCGCCGCGCAGGACCACGGTTTGGTCGGGCAGGCCCGGCGTGTGGTACACCTGCAGCTGCGAGGCGGCCAGCTGCACGGGGATCAGGTCGGTCTGCAGGGGGAAAGCGAACCCCGAAGCCGGCGCCACGGTGACCGGCGCGCCGGTGTACAGGTACCGGGCGTCGGCGTCAGCCGCCTGCTCCCAGCCCAGGCGGAACGCCACGGCCGTGGCCGTGTTGGACGTGACCGTGCCGAACAGCTTGAGCCTGCGGTCCACGGCCGCGGATATTGAGACCGCGAGCGGGAAGTACACGCCCGTGGCTGCGGACGGCGGCGCGGCCACGAAGGACAGCACCGCGTCGGTCACGCTGTCGCGCAGGCCCAGGCTGTCGAACAGCTGGTTGGGCGCGAGCACGGCGCCGCCCTGGTCACGCACCGTGACGGTCAGGCCGCTGAGAAACACGGGCCCGGTCAGGCCGCCGCCCACGTTGTCCAGCGTGAATTCCAGGAAAGTGGCGGTCTGCCCCGTGGACACGGTCGGGGGGTGCAGCTTGCTTGCGGAAGCGTCCAGCTGCGTGGGCGCGGTGTAGGAGGTGAGGTAAATCGCGGGCGGAGAGGCGGGCGAGTCGCTGCTGGGGGCGGTGAAGGAATAATTGTCGAATTCCATTTCGTAGGCCTTGGTGTAGAACGCGCAAATGGCGTTCTCGCGCGGCCCGGCTGTAATGTCCACGGTCACATACAGGCAGCCGCTGTCGCGGACCCATTGGTTCAGGGACACCAGCTCCCAGAACGTGGGGGAGTAGTAGGTGAAGGTCCCGACCAGCTGGGCCGTGGTGGTGTTGAGGCTCCCGGTGTCCGGATAGGCGTACCACAGCCGGGTGCTGCCGGACACGATGTCCAGGCCTTCCTCGGCCGCCAGGGCGTGCAAGTCGTTGTAGAAGAAGATGGAATTGAGCGTGCCGCCCGAGGCATCGGCAGTCAGTTCCACGCGCGCCACGACATTGTAGCGGGACGAGGCGCTGTAGCGCTGGCCGTCGAACCCGACCGGCTGGGGCTGGGCGTCGATCATGGAAGCCAGGCTCAGCGCAGGCTGCCAGGCCAGGAGGCATAGAAACGAGAACAATAAGGTTTTTTTCATGGGCATTTGTCTCCCTATGGATTCACTGGATTAGTTACGGCAGGATAAGCGTTTTGTTAAGAAAAACCGGAACCTATATTGTAGGAAAGAAAGTCTATAAAGTATGAAGCAGGTTTTTTGTTGGATTTAAAAGAGATTACTAAAAACCCTTTAAAAATAATGGTTTAATGGTGCAGCAAATGATTAAAATAACTCCACTAAAATTGACAAAAAATCTGTTAGTTGATATAATTAGTTTTGTTAAGTTGTTGACAAAAACAATCGAGACTATTGATACCAAAAGCTTATTACAAACACTATTCATTATCATTTTAAAAGGAGTGATGATCATGAGATCCATCGGCGAAGTGGCCAAAATGCTCAATGTCCACACGCAGACACTCCGCAATTGGGAACGCCAGGGCCTGATCCGGCCCAATCGCATCGGCCAGGTGCGGGTGTATTCCACCTATGACCTGCAGCGGCTCAAAAAAATCAGGGAATACTCGGGCCGCGGCATCCATATCCGAGGAATCAAGGAATTGCTGCGCTTAAACGGCGCCGAACCGGTAGGCAAACCCGAAAACGGAGGAGCAGCATGAGACTGAAGAATTATATGGAAGACGCGGCACGCAACGCCCTGGACGAGCTGTTGGAAAAACGCAGGCCCGAGGTATGCAAGTGCAGCCGGTGCCGGCTGGACATCCTGGCCCACGCGCTGAACCATCTGCCGCCCAAGTACGTGGTGACCGACAAGGGCCACACCTTCACGCGCGTGGCGGAGATGCAGCAGCAGTTCGGGGCTGATCTGGTGGTGGCCTTGAGCAAGGCGATCAAGCACGTGTGCGCCAACCCCAGGCACTAAAGCAGGGGGGACCTGTACGCTAACCGTATTTTTCCGGAGGGCCGTCGGTGAGCTGTGACGTTCGACCGACAATCAGATTCCTGGCCTCGGCAGCCGGCGTAATCGCGCTGCTAGCTGCGGCTGCGGCCAGCCAGGCCGCGTACGCGCCCGCGCCGCCGGACCAGGTGCTGGCCTGGGACCCGGCCAGCCGCGAGTACGTGGTGCGCCAGGCCGTGGCGCCCGAGCCCGGCCAGCTGCGCAGCCAGGGCGTGGCCGCCGACGCCGCGGTGCCGCAGGGCCTGGGGGCCCTGACGCCGGTGCGCGTGCGCAGCGTGAGCGAAGGCCAGGTGGAAACCAGCGCCTTCCGCCCGGGCCTGCGCCTGGGCCGCGGCCGCCAGCTGAAGCCCGGCCGGCGGCTGTACGTGGAGCACGCCTACCAGGACCTGTCCGGCTACCGCGGCGCCCTGCGCCCCGCGGCCGGGCTGGAACGCGCCCGCCTGCGCCAGGCCAACCGCCTGGCGGACAATTGCCTGGAACTCACGCTCAGCGACAAGCTCGAGGGCCAGTGGTACCGCCTGACCGCGGACATCCCGGCCGGGTACCGCGTGCGGGAGATCCGCCGCGCGGACGGCCTGGTAATCGCCAACCGCGGCACGCAGGACCGCGCCACCGGCAAGGTCCAGGGCGAGAACCTGCAGTGGTACATGGAAGGCAGCCAGCTGGTTTTCTACGACGACCCGATCACCGGCTACACGGTCTTCCTTTCGCCCCCCGGGCCGAGCAACTCCCTGATGGTGGAGATCGCCGGCACGGCCAGCAATGATTACGGCGGCCAGATTTCGGCCATCATCTGGCCCTACAACGGCGGCATGCCCTCGGCCGCGGACGACCACTTGGGCCGCACGGGCGACAACAACCTGGGCACCAACTACGACAACATGGCCGGCAGCAAGCTCGCCCTGCGCTACACGGCCGGCGGCCTCACCCGGCAGTACGGGAATCCCGGCGGCATCAACACCGGCGCCGACGGCGATTTCACCGACCTTTCCCGGACGTACACGCAATTGCACGAGACGCCCAACGGCAAGCTGGAATCGGTCATTGTCACGGAATTGGCGGCGCCCGCGGGCGCGCCGGTCCCGGTCTCGATCACCCAGAAGGTCATCATCCGCGGCAACCTCAAGTGGTTCACCGCCATCTATTACATTAAAAACCTCCACGCCAGCACGCAGGCAACCAGCCTCAGGTTCTTCCAGGGCCTGGACTGGAACTTCAGCGGCGACAACACCGGCGACAGCTGCGCCTACAACGCCACGGACGACATCGTGTACGGCTACAAGCCCTCGGGCAGCCCGATTTCTTACGGCGGATTCAGGGGCTGGGAAACTTCCTCGCAGCACGACGTCTCCGCGTACATTCCCATGTGGCAGCGGATCCGCGACGACAACCTGCAGAACAACAACAACTATTTCGGCGACGCGGGCACAGCCCTGGCCTGGGACCGCGCCAGCCTCAACGCCCAGTCCACCTGGGTCATGCCCGTGGTCTGGTCCTACAGCAACACGCCCAACGGCACGGCCTACCAGGACATGAAGGACGGCATTGACTACGGCATGAGCAAGATGCACGACACGGGCATCCACAGCCTGAGCGCGCCGGCGGACGGCACGGTGTACAACCCCAGCGTCACCCCCCTGGTCAACATCCAGGGCCTGGTAGCCCTGTACGGCCTGCAGGATTTCTTCGGCCTGCCGGTGCACATTTCGATCACGTCCACGGCCCCGTCCTTCACGCCCGTAGACGTCACCTTCACGGCCGTGGACCTGAGCGTGCCGGACGCCGAGACCGCGACCGTGACCTGCGCCTTCGATATTTCCTCGGTCCCGGCCGGCACCTACACGGCCAAGCTGTACACCAACCTGGCCGCGGACACCGGCTACACGGACCAGAACACGGGCAACGACTCCCGGACCGTGACCTTCGTGGTCAGCGGCTTTTCCCTGGCGCCGGACGGGAGCGCGTCCGCCAACCCGGGCCGGACCGTGTATTACGGGGTGTCCCTGACCAGCAGCGCGGTCACGGACCGCTGGGACCTGACGGTCACGCCCTCCACCGCGGGCTGGGCCACGTACTTGCTGACGCCTGCGGGCGTGACCATTGCCGCGGACGCGGCGGGCGACGGCACCTGGGATTGGGTCCTGGGGGGCTATGACACCAACGGCAACAGCCGGCCGGACGTGAACGTGGCCGCCGGCACGCCGACGTTCCTGCTGGTGGGCAAGTCCATCCCGGCCAGCGAACGCGGCGGGGTGACGGACGTCATCCACCTGACCGCCCAGCAGCAAAGCGGGTCCCTGCAGGGCACCGCCACCTTCACCACCACATCGCTCGCGCCCGCCGCGAGAACCAAGACATTGTATTTGCATCCCAGCGCTTCCAATTATTCCCTGGACACGACGCCGGACCCCAGCGCGACCGGCACCTACACGCTGATTCCGATTTTCTCCCAGCAAACCTGGTCCATGCAGCCGGCCCTGGCCGATGATTTCACCATTACGGCCAACGTGACCATCCCGCTGATCCTCGCCACCAACAACCGCTCCGTGGACGCCACGGTCACGCTCTTTTACACCAATGGCTTCAACACCGTGGTGATCGGCGAAACCACGCTGACGGCCATCCAGATTCCCAACAGCACGCCGGCCACCCGGACGTTCACCATTCCCGTGGCTTCGCCGGTCACCGTGCCGGCCGGGTACGCCCTGGCCATGCGGTTCACGCACCTGGGCTACGGCAGCACCACCGGTTATTTCCGGGTCTATCACTCCACCACCCAGCGCTCCCGCGTTCAGATGACGACCACCACTTACATCCGGGTGGACGCCATCCAGGTTTTCGACGCGTCGGGCAACACCCGCCAATCCATCGCGGCCCAGGCCGGAGGCTACGCCGGCTCGTTCGGCGCGCGGATCTCCGACCCCCTGGGCGCCTACGACATCACCGGCGCGGTCATCACCATCGTGGATTCAGCCGGGACCACCCGGGTGCTGAACGCGGCTATGACCCTGCTGGCCACGGACTCCGGCAGCCCGGCCGTGTGGCGCTGGTACCGCTACAACTACACCTTCCCCAACAGCCCGACCGGGAAATGGGCGGCGTTCGTGACCGCCACGGAAAGCAACGGCGTGACCCAGGACCGGTTCTACGAGTTTTACGTGATGGCCGCGGACTACGTCGCGGTGTTCCCGGCCACGTCGGCCCAGCCCGTGAACGCTTCCCGGGTCTTCACCTGCCAGGTGTTCGACAGCCTGGGCAATTCGTTGTCCGGCGTGCAGACCTTCAACCTGACGTCCACCGGTTCGGCCACTTTCACCGCGCCCGCGGCCGGCAACCCGATCGCGGTCACCACCGGCGGCGACGGTTCCGCAACCGCGACCCTGACCGACGCTGCAGCCGAAACCGTGACCGTTTCGCCCTCTCACGCCTGGGGCACGCCCGGCCGGGACGTAACGGCCCAGACCACGTTCCGGCCGCCGCTGTACACGGTGGCCACCGCGGTGGACGGCAGCGCGGCCGTGGGCGCCGGCGGGCCGGGCGAGGACATCACCCTGCAACTCTATGACAGCACGGGCGCGGCCGTGGGCGCCAGCTACCCGGTGACGGTCACGGCCAGCGGCTCGGCCTATTTCGCCAGCGTGCCCGGCGGCTGGACCGGCGCGGGCACCAACCTGGCGTTCGGGTTCACCAATGCCAGCGGCCAGGCGGTTCTGAACCTGCGCGACCTGGTCGCGCAGACCGTGACCGTGACCCCGAATAGCGGCTTGTGGGGCAATCCCGCCCTGGACGTGTCCGCGACCGTGGTGTTTGCCTCGGGCGGCGCGGACCATCTGGTGATCACCGATCCCACGGGCACGCCGGTCACGGCCGGCAACACGCGGGTGTTGAACATCCAGGTGGTGGACGCGGACGGCAACAACGTGGCCAGCGCCCAGGCCATTACCGTGACCGCCAGCGGCAACGCCTGGTTCACGGCCACGTCGCTCACCGGCCCGGCCGGGGTGGGCACCAATTACGTGACCGGCACCACAGCCGGCACGGGCGCGGCGACCATTACCATCACCGACCAGACCGCGGAAACCGCCTGGGCCACCCCGCATTCAGCCACCCTGCCCGGCTCCACGGCCGTGCCGGACCGCGACGTGCCGGAAAGCGTGCTTTTCATCGCCGGCGCGCCTGACCACGTGGTGGCCACGCCGGCCCTGCAATACGTGCTGACCAGCAACCCGGCTTACGTGGACCTGCAGATCACGGACCGCTACGGCAACGTCACCTCGTCCGCCGCGGTCCTGACCGTGACCACCACGGGCACCAGCTTCTTTATCGACAGCACGCTGCTGAGGCCCGGCGCCTATTATTTCAACAGCCTGACCGGCGTGGCCGACGCCAACGGCTGGGCGCAAGTGCTCGTGCACAATGAAAATCCGGAAACCAACACCGTGACCGCCAGCGGCGCCGGGTTCCCGGCCTTGACGGCCAATATTCCCGGCATTATTTCCTGGAGCAACAACCCGCCCACAGCCACGGTGACCTTGACGCCCACCATCACGCCTTCGCCTTCGGCCAGCCGGACCTTTACGCCCACGCCGACGCCGACCGCCTCTGCCACCGGCACGTTTACCTTCACCCCGACGCCGACCAACACGGCCAGCGAGACCCCGACCGATTCGCCGACCGGTACGATGACGCCGACGGACACGCCGACAGATACCGCCACGCCGACCGACACCCCGACCTTCACCACCACGCCCACGGACACGCCGACAGATACCGCCACGCCGACCGACACCCCGACTTTTACGGCGACGCCGACCGACACGCCGACGTTTACCACCACGCCGACCGACACCCCGACCTTTACGGCGACGCCGACGGATACGCCGACGTTTACCACCACGCCGACCGACACGCCGACGTTTACCACCACGCCGACCGACACCCCGACCTTTACGGCGACGCCGACGGATACGCCGACGTTTACCACCACGCCGACCGACACGCCGACCTTCACGGTGACACCGACGGACACGCCGACGTTTACCACCACGCCGACCGACACGCCGACCTACACGGTAACGCCGACGGACACACCGACTTACACGGTGACCCCGACGGACACGCCGACCTATACCGTGACGCCGACGGATACGCCGACGTTTACCACCACGCCGACCGACACGCCGACGTTTACCACCACGCCGACCGACACCCCGACCTTTACGGCGACGCCGACGGATACACCGACGTATACGGTGACGCCGACGGACACGCCGACCTATACCGTGACCCCAACGGATACCCCGACGTATACGGTGACGCCGACGGATACACCGACGTATACGGTGACGCCGACAGATACCCCGACTTTTACCGTGACGCCGACGGATACACCGACGTATACGGTGACGCCGACGGATACACCGACGTATACCGTAACGCCGACGGATACACCGACGTATACCGTGACGCCGACGGATACACCGACGTATACGGTGACGCCGACGGATACACCGACGTATACGGTGACGCCGACAGATACCCCGACTTTTACCGTGACGCCGACGGATACACCGACGTATACGGTGACGCCGACGGACACGCCGACCTATACCGTGACCCCAACGGATACCCCGACGTATACGGTAACGCCGACAGATACCCCGACGTATACGGTGACGCCGACGGACACACCGACTTTTACGGTGACGCCGACCGATACCCCGACGTATACGGTGACGCCGACGGACACGCCGACCTTTACCGTGACACCCACGGATACGCCGACGTATACAGCGACCCCGACGGACACGCCGACTTTTACGGTGACGCCGACCGATACCCCGACGTATACCGTGACGCCGACCGATACCCCCACGTATACGGTGACGCCGACGGATACCCCGACCTTTACCGTGACGCCGACGGACACCCCGACGTATACGGTGACCCCGACGGATACGCCAACTTTCACCGTGACGCCGACGGATACACCGACCTTTACCGTGACGCCGACGGACACGCCGACCTTTACCGTGACGCCGACGGACACGCCGACCTATACCGTCACGCCAACCGATACGCCCACGGATACGACGACGCCCACGGACACGCCGACCTATACGGTGACGCCCACGGATACGGGTACGTACACCGTAACGCCGACGGATACGCCAACTTTCACCGTGACACCGACGGATACGCTGACCGTTACCGTGACGCCCACTGACACTTCAACCAGTACCGCGACGCCGACCGATACGCCGACGTACACAGCCACGCCCACGGACACGGATACTTACACCGTGACGCCGACCGACACCCCGACCTCTACGGCGACGCCGACCGATACCTGGACCTCCACGGCTTCACCCACGGATACCCCCACGCACACCCCGACGTATACAGTCACGCCCACGGATACGGACACCAGCACGGCCACGCCTACGGATACCATTACCCTCACCTCGACCATTTCGCCCACGAACACCGAGACGCCCACGGATACGCCGACCCTGAAGGATACGATCACCAACACCGTCACCCACACCCCGACCCCGACCATTACGGAAACATCCACGGATACGCCGACTTTCACGGTCACACCCACGGACACGGGAACCTATACCGTGACGCCGACGGATACGGATACCGCGACCTGTACCGACACGCCCACGTTCACGCCGACTTCGACGGACACGCCCACGTCCACGGCCACGCCGACGGATACCGACACCTCCACGGTCACGCCCACGGATACGCCCACGGACACGCCGACGCTTACCACCACGCCGACCGACACCCCGACCTCTACGGCGACGCCCACGGACACGGATACCGCGACCATCACGCCCACGGACACGCCGACGTTTACCACCACGCCGACCGACACCCCGACCTCTACGGCGACGCCGACCGACACGCCGACGGACACGGTGACGCCGACGGACACGCCGACCTTTACGGTAACCCCGACGGACACGCCGACCTTTACAGCTACGCCGACGGACACCCCGACGTTTACAGTGACGCCGACCGACACACCGACCTTTACGGTAACCCCGACGGACACGCCGACCTTTACGGTAACGCCGACGGATACGCCGACCTCTACGGCTACGCCGACGGACACCCCGACGTTTACGGTGACGCCGACCGATACGCCGACGTTCACGGCTACGCCGACGGATACAGACACCTCCACATCCACGCCGACCGTGACGCCCACGGACACGGATACCGCGACCATGACGCCCACGGACACGCCGACGTATACGGCCACAGCCACGGACACGGACACGTCGACCATGACGCCCACGGACACGCCGACCTACACCGCCACAGCCACGGACACGGACACCGTGACCATGACGCCGACGGACACACCGACGTACACGGCCACAGCCACGGATACGGACACAGTGACCATGACGCCGACGGACACGCCGACGTACACGGCCACGCCCACGGATACGGACACGTCGACCATGACGCCGACGGACACGCCGACGTACACGGCCACGCCCACGGATACGGACACGTCGACCATGACGCCGACGGACACGCCGACGTACACAGCCACGCCCACGGATACAGATACCGCGACCATGACGCCGACGGACACGCCGACGTCCACAGCCACGCCCACGGACACAGACACGTCGACCATGACGCCGACGGACACGCCGACCTCTACGGCCACGCCCACGGACACGGACACGTCGACCATGACGCCGACGGACACGCCGACGTACACGGCCACGCCCACGGACACGGACACGTCGACCATGACGCCGACCGATACGCCGACGTACACGGCCACGCCCACGGACACGGACACGCCGACCATGACGCCGACGGACACGCCGACGTACACGGCCACGCCCACGGACACGGACACCGTGACCATGACGCCGACGGACACGCCGACGTACACGGCCACGCCCACGGACACGGATACCGTGACCATGACGCCGACAGATACGCCGACTTACACCGTCACGCCGACGGATACGCCGGAGTCTACGGCTACGCCCACAGAGACCGAAACTGATACCATGACCCCGACCGATACGCCGACCTACACGGCCACGCCCACGGACACGGATACCGTGACCGTGACGCCGACCGACACGCCGACCTCCACCGCCACGCCGACGGATACGGCCACGGCGACCATGACGCCGACGGACACGCCGACCTCCACCGTCACGCCGACGGATACGGGTACCTATACGATGACGCCGACGGATACCCCCACTGCCACCGCCACCTGCACGCAGACGCCCACGGCCACGCCCACGGACACGGATACCGCGACCATGACGCCGACCGGAACCTCGACCTCGACCGCCACACCGACCGACACGGACACCGCGACCTCGACCGCCACGCCGACCGACACCTGGACTTCCACGGATACGCCCACGTCCACGCCGACCCTGACCATTACCGAGACGGAAACCATCACCATGACGCCGACGGACACGCCGACATCCACCTTCACGCCCACGGATTCGCCGACGTATACGGTCACACCGACCCTGACCTCGACCCCCACGGACACCGAGACCCCGACCCAGACGCCGACGTACACGGTCACGCCCACGCCCACGGTCACACCGACGGATACGGACACACCGACCGTCACCGAAACGTTTACCGTGACCCAGACCTTCACAGTCACGCCCACGGCGACCGCGACGCCGACCATCACGCCCACGCCCACGATCACGCCCACGCCGACCATCACCCCGACCATCACGGCCTCGCCCACGGCGTCGCCCACGCCGACCGAGATCGCGGGCGTGCGCCTGGTGCTGCTGGTGCTGGATACGGCCGGCACCCGCGTCCGCACCCTGCTGGAGACGCCGATCATCCAGACGGCCAACGACTTCCAGCTTTCCAGCGAGCTCCTGAACGCCGACGGCCGGGAGCAGCTGCAGATCTGGGCGGACAACCTGTTCCAGGGCACTTGGGACGGGACCAACGAGGAGAACCAGCTGGTCGCGAGCGGCCAGTATTACATCCAGGCGATCAGCACGGACCGCCTGGACCGTCGCACCGTGGTCACCAAGGCCGTGACCGTGATCCGGTCCGCGGCCCGGGTGGTGAGCGCGGCGAAACTCTCGCCCAACCCGGCGCGCGACACGGTCGTCATCTGGGTGCGCACGCGACTGGCCGGCGCGCAGGTGAAGGCCAAGGTGTACACGATCACGGGCGAGCTGCTGGCCAAGCTGGACTTCGGCTCCTCTGACATGCTGACCTGGAACATGACCAACGCCCGCGGCGAGCGCCTGGCCAGCGGCGTCTACCTGGTGGTGGTGACGGCGACCGATCCGTCCAGCGGCCAGACCGAACGGCAGATCCTCAAGCTGGCGGTGGTGCGATGAGGCGGCCCGGCTCCGGATGGGGATGGCTGCTGGCCGCGGCCCTGCTGTGGCCGCAGGCGCTGAACGCGGGCCTGTATGAGAAGGGCGGGGCCAACGGCCTGGGCGCGCGCGCCATGGGCATGGCCGGCGCTTATACGGCCGTGGCCGGCGACGAGACCGCGGTGGCGTGGAACCCCGCGGGCCTGGGCGACCTTTCGGCCTGGCGCTTCGGGACGTCATTCGGGTCCCTGTACGACGGCCGGCTGCGGGTGGTGAACTTCGCGGCCGGCGGGCCGCTGCCCGCGGGCGCGGCCGCCGGCTTCAACTGGCAGCACGAATATTTTTCCCAGGCCGCGGAGATCAACGCCGACGCCCTGCACCTGGCCGGCAGCCTGCCGTTCACGCCGGACGAGCGCCTGCGCCTGGGCGCGGGCCTGAAATTCCTCTTCGGGTTCATCCCCAAGGCCGAGCTGAATTATTCGGGCCTGGGCGTGGACGTGGGCCTGCGCTATCTACTGCCGGCTCCGGCGCCGGGCCAGCAGCTGGCCGTGTCCCTGACGCTCGCGGACCTGGACACCCGCCTGGCCTGGAACAACGGGTTCAGCGAACAGGTGCCGCAAAGCGCGGTCCTGGGATCGGCCTGGCGGCCCGACGCCTCCACGGTCGCGGCCGTGGACCTGGAGTGGATCGGCTCCGGCCAGCAGGCCCGGGAAACCCGCCTGCTGCGCCTGGGCGTGGAGCGGTGGTTCCAGGACATCGTGGGCGTGCGCGCGGGCTACATGGTCAACAGTTCCTACGCCAGCACGTTCACTTTCGGCGCGGGCGTGCGGGTGGCGGACTGGGACATCCAGTATTCGCTGGTGGGGCAGATCGCGGAACTGGGGTGGTCGCACCGCCTGGCCGCCAGCTACGGCCTGCCGCAGCTGGCGCCGCCTGCGCCCACGCCCGAACCGACCCCAGCCGCCGCGCCGGCGGCCCGGCCGGAGATCAAGCTGGAGCTGCTGGCCCTGCCCGAGGTCTTCTCGCCGCGCGGCGGCACGTTGACGGATTCCGTGGTGTTCCAGCTCAAGCTGATGGAAGGCGATCTGAGCCTGGTCCACCACTGGCGGCTGACCGTCGCCCGGTCGGACGGGACCGTGGCCCGCGAATGGACCGGCCAGGAATACACCGAGCAGTTCCCCTGGGACGGAAAAGACCAGGCCGGCAGCCTGTGCCCCGAAGGCACCTACCAGGCGCGCCTGGAGTTGTTCGACGCGCAGAACGGGCTGCTGGGCCAGGCCTTGGCCGCGGTCCTGATCCGCTCGGCCCTGCCCGGCATCGCCCTGCAGGTGGTGCCCAAGCGGCTGCTGGTGTTCGCGGACCGCAAGCCCCAGACCCTGTACTTCCGGACGCGCCAGGCCGAGAACCTGCCGCCCGTGCGCTGGACGCTGTCCGTGCGTTCGCGCGAGGGCCGGGAACTGCAGACCTTCAGCGGCGAAGGCAAGGTGCCTCGGGAAATTCCCTGGGTGCCGGTGCTGGCCGGCCGGACCCTGGACGAGGGCGGTTACGAGGCGGTGATGGTGGTCACGGACGAGCAGGGCCAGGCCCAGAGCGCGGGCCAGACTTTTGCCGTGGTGCCGGTCGAACCGAAGATCCGCATGGAAGCCGCACCCAGGCTGGTGGACCTCAAGGCCAAGGGCGGCGCGGCCGTGACCTTCACCCTGAACATCGCGCCCAAGGAGGAAGTGTCCTCCTGGAAGGTCGAGATCCGCGGGGCCGAGGACAAGAACCTGGTCCGCCGCCTGGCGGGCGCCGGTTCTCCGCCGGCCCGCGTGGTCTGGAACTGCCGCGACCAAAACGGCCAGGTGGTCGGCATGGGCTCCTACTTCCAGACCCAGGCCACCGTGACCTTTGCCGGCGCCTTTGCCTTCACCGGGCCCATGCTGGCCGTGGGCACGGACGTGGGCGTGGAGGAAACCGCCCGGGCCCTGGCCCTGCACCTGACGCTGGTCAATTTCGCCTCCGGCTCGACGACCATCCAGGTGGGCGACTTCCGCCGCTTGCAGCAGGCGGCCGAGACGGTCAATAAATACGCCACCAAGTACCGGCTGCAGATCAAGGGCTACACCGACACCCAGGAAGCCAAGGGCCAGGAACTGGAACTGGCCTGGGAACGGGCGCGCAAGGTGAAAGAGTACCTACATTATTCCTGCAAGATACCGACAGATAAGATGGAGATCGTGGGTTACGGCGCCCGCCTCCCCTTGGCGCCGGAGACCACGCCGGCCGGCCGGGCCAAGAACCGGCGGGCTGAAATCGTGCTGATCATCCAGAAGTAAAGCCTTCCGCGGCGATCTCCGAGGAATGCCAGGGCCCGGCGGCTTGACACCCGCGCCGGGCCCTTGTATGATCGTAACGATCGGGCGGCAGGGAAGCGCGCCGCAAGGAGCAGTTTATGCTGAGAAAAATCATCGGCACCCTGTTCTTCATCCTGCTGGGTGTCTTTATGCTGGCCGTGTGGTTCCAAAATTATTATTTCGTCAACGAAGTCACCTCCCGGGGGCTGACGCTCCAGGTCTGGAACAAACCCCCCTCCCGCCAGGAAAAAGAAGCGCAATTGTGGAAGGAAAATATCCTGCGCTTCGAGCAGGAAGAGCCGGACATCAAGATCAACAGCATTGAGCGCGAGTTTTCGCCCCAGGAGTTCGTCACAGCCATGGCCGGCGGCAAGGGGCCGGACGTCATGCACATCTGGGTCGGCACTCTTTCCATCCTGGCGCGGCAGGGGTTCATCACGCCCATGGACGATTACCTGGTGGATTGGGACCAGCGGGACTATATTCCCAAAAGCGTCTGGGAGCCCACCCAGATCGACGGCAAAACCTACGGCGTGCCGCGCGACACCTACTTCACGGTGCTCTTCTACCGCAAGGACCTGTTCCGCGAAGCCGGGCTGGACCCGGAAAAGCCGCCCAAGAACTGGGAGGAGCTGGTCGAGTTCGCCAAGCTGCTCACCGTGCCCGCCAAAGGGCAGTACGGCCTGGGCCTGCCCTCCACGACCTGGGACCTGATGGATTTCGTGTGGCAGAACGGCGGGGAACTGGTGCAGCGCGACCCGCGCGGGCAATGGCAGGTCAACCTGGCCTCGCCCGAAGTCATCCAGACCCTGCAGTTCTGGCGCGACCTCAGGCGCGAGTACCACATCCTGCCGCCCAACACCCTGGCCAGCCACGAGGACATTTCGCAGATGTTCGCGCTGGGCAAAGTGGCCATGATGACCGGCGTGGCCATCCAGCTGCCTGTGCTGATCAACAAGTACGGCCTGGATTTTTCGGCCACGGGCGTGGCGCCCCTGCCGGCCGGGCCGGACGGCGTCCGGGCCTGCCACGCGGGCGGCGAGGTGTACATCATCAACGCCCAGATTCCCAAGGCGCGGCGCGACGCGGCCTGGAAATACATCCGCTTCGAACTCTCGCCGGCCACCCAGCTGTGGAAGTGGGTGCGCATGAACGAACTGAAGATGACGATTTTTCCGGGCGCCTTTTCCGCCTCCACCAACCTGCTCAACCTCCCCGAGTTCGCCATGGTGAAGGAGGAACTGCAGTACGTGCGCAATGAGCCGCTCTTTCCCGAGTGGACGCTGATCAAGGACTCGCTGGACCGCGACCTGCTGCAGGCCCTGATGGTGGACCCGGCCCTGGACCTGAACAGCTACGTGCAGACGTTCAACCTCAAGGTGAACGAACAATTCTTCCCCCTGCAGCGGAGCGAATGATGCCGCCCCAACGCCCCAAACGGCTGCCCACGGATTTCTTCGACCGCCTGCTGTCCAACCAGACGGACGACCAGATCAACGACCTCCTCAATTCGCTGGTGGACGAACAGATTTCGCCGGCTGTCGAGGAACCGCCGGCCCAGGCGGACCGCCCCGCGCCGCCGTCCAGCCGGGCGCCCCGCCGCGGCTTCCACCGCGAAAAAATCGAGGACTCCATCCTGGCCCGGGACGAGGAACTCGACGCCGAACCCTCGGGCCAGGAACGCGAATCCGATTTGGACGGGCTGATCCCGCGCACCGCGCGCATGCAGTCCGCCGCCGCGTCCCGCGGCAAGCGGCCGGCTCCGGGCGCTGCGTCCCGCGGCCGAAGCGAAACGCCGGTCGCCGAACCGCCCCAGAAACCCCCGGTCGCGAAGCCGCAGAGCTGGGAGACCCTGGAGGTTCCGCCCGAGCTCCTGGCCGAACCCAAGCCGCAGCCGGTGAAAGAACCCAAACCCAGGCCCGCGGTTCCGGCGGACCTGTCCCCGGCTGCCGCGCACCCTCCGGTTCCCCCTGCGCCGCCGGCTGCGCCGGCTGAACCGGTCGCGCCGGCCCCTCCGGCCGCCGAGCCGTCCGCCCCGGACATCGAATGGGTCCCCATGGCGCAGGACTTCGAACCGTTCATGGCGCCGGCCCATGCCGAACCGGCCGCCGAGCCGCCCGCCTCCCCGATCCCGGTCGCCGAACCGCCGGCGCCGGTTTCCGCCGCGGCCCAGGAGAAGATCAGCCACACGGACATATTGAAGCGCCGGATTCTGGCCCGCCTGGGCCGGGTCCAGCGCAAGCCCAAGCAGCCCAAACTGGCGAAATACACGCCGCCCATCACCTTCGCCCCTCCCAAGCCCGACCGCATGCGGGGCCTGTTCGGCGAGCCCGCGCCGCAGAAGGAACGCGTGCCCATGGCCAAGTACCAGCGCGCGGCCCTGGTGTTCCTGTTGCCGGCGTTTCTGGCGTTTTCGCTCTTTTCCTGGTACCCCATGCTCAAGGGCCTGCTGATCTCGTTCTTCAACTACCTGCCCACCCGGCCTTCGGTCTTCGTGGGCGTGGCCAACTATGTGCGGGCGTTTCAGGACGAAATGTTCTGGCGCGCCCTGGTCTTCCACGCGGGCGGTTTTTGCTTGATCGTCCTGGCGCTCGGCTTCTGGCTGCCCATCATCCTGTCGATCTTCATCCACGAACTGCGCCTCGGCCGGGGCATGCTGAAGTTCCTATTTTTCCTGCCGTTCCTCATGCCGACCGTTCCGGCGGCCATTCTCTGGAAGTGGATCATGGACCAGGGCTTCGGGCTGCTCAACGCGGTGCTGGCGTTCCTCTCCCTGCCCAACCCCCACATCGGCTGGCTGACCGACCCCCGCCTGGCGCTGGTCTCGATCGCCCTGGTGTACATCTGGAAGAACACCGGCTGGGCGATCCTGATCTATTCCGCCGCCCTCGGGAACATCGACGAGACCCTGTACGAGGAGGCCGAAATCGACGGCGCGACCGTGGGGGACAAGCTGCGGCACGTCACTCTGCCGGCCATGCGCACGGTGATCGCGGTCATGTTCATCATCACCGTGATCAACACCCTGCAGCTGTTCACGGAAATTTACATCATGACCAACGGCGGGCCGGTCAACTCCACCGAGGTGATCGCGACCTACATCTACCGCCAGGCCTTCTTCTACATGGACATCGGGTACGCGGCCGCCCTGTCCATGCTCCTGCTCTTGATGCTGCTGCTCATCACGCTGTTCAGGCTGCGCCGCCTGGAACCGGAGGTGGGCTGAAATGATCATCTATCCGCGCGGGTTGCTGTCCTCGGCCGACCGCAAGCACTGGGGCGTCAACGCCTTCATGTGGATCGGCACCCTGGGCGCCTGCCTGCTGGCCGCGCTCGTGCTGGTGCCGTTCCTGTGGATGGTGGCCACCTCCCTGGCCCCGGCGCAGGCCATGTTCAGCTGGCCGCCGCGCTGGTTCTACGGGCAGCTGGACTGGTCTTCCTATCTCGTGGCCTGGCAGCACGTGCCTTTCGCCACCTATATCTTCAACTCCCTGATCCACTGCTTCGGCGTGGTGATCGGCCAGCTGCTGATCTCCGCCCTGGCGGCGTACGCGTTCGCCAAGCTCAAGCCGCCGTTCGGAAAAACCCTGCTCATCCTGTTCCTGCTTACGCTCATGATCCCGATCGAGAGCCTGCTGATCCCCCTGTACCTGGTGATGAGGAATTTCCCGGCCAGCCAGACGCCGAACGTGAACCTGATCTCGACCTTCTGGGGCCTGATCCTGCCGACCGTGGTCTCGGCGTTCAACATCCTGATCATGAAGAGCTTCTTCGAGCGGCTGCCCACCGACTTGATCGACGCCGGCCGCCTGGACGGTTGCTCGGAATGGATGATTTTCCGCAAAATCGTGATCCCCATCTCGCGCCCCATCCTGGTGGTGCTCGGGATCTTCGGTTTCATCACCACCTGGAACAGCTTTTTCTGGCCGCTGATCGTGCTCAACGACCCCAAGATGTACACGCTGATGGTGGGCGTCCAGAAAATGGTGGAAGCCGGCGAGCCCTGGAACATCGTCATGGCCGTGGTCACCCTGACCACCCTGCCGACGATTCTGCTGTATTTCGCCTTCCAGAAATACATCGTCCGCGGCGTGGTCTTCACCGGCCTGCAGGTGTAGCGTCCTCCCCAAAATGCGTGCTTGAACTCTGCGGCCGCTGTGGTAGATTGTAGGCGATCGACTATCCCCCGACTGGAGGCAGGCATGGCCAAACGCAGGAGACAGGAAGCCAAGGACGTGCAGCAGGAGCTGGACCTGGCGGAACACGCCGCCCGCTTGCGGGCGCTTCCGGGCACGCCCTGGGAGGCCTTGCGGACCCTGGCCGTCTGGGTGGCGGCCGGAATCCTGATGTTCGCCCTGGCCTGGCTGGCGCTGGGCCGGTGATCGGCGCGGCCCTGGCGCGCCGCGTCCGCCCCTGGCTGACTTCCCGGCGTTTCGCGCACGCGCGCGGGACCGCCGGGCTGGCGGCCCGGCTGGCGCGCCGGCACGGCCTGTCGCCTGAACGCGCGTCAACGCTTGGGTGGCTGCACGACGTGGCGCGCGACCTGCCCGAACGCGAACTCCGCAGCCTCCTGCGGCGCTACCGCGGCCGGCATTGTCCGGCCGCCACCCGCTCCAACCCCCGCCTCTGGCACAACCCCGCGGGCGCTTATCTGGCCCGCCGCCGTTTCGGACTCCGCGATCCTTTGCTCCTCCGCGCCATTGCCTTGCATTCCACGGGCGCGGCCCGGCCCACGGCCTGGGACAAGCTCATTTTCATCGCCGACTACAGCGAACCCGGCCGGACCTATCCAGGCACGGCCGCCTTGCGCCGCCTGGCGGAGAAGGATTTGGACGCGGCCGCGCGCCGGGTGCTGCAGGCCAAACTCGCCTACCTGAGAAAAGCCGGCCTGGCCCTCCATCCTTACACCCGGCAAATGGCCAGGCACTACCGGCTGCCGGTTCAATCCCATCCTTAAAAAACAGTCATCTCTCCGGGTTTAAAAACTCAGGTTTTTAGGCGGCTTCCTGCAGGCGTATTTTGAGGGCGTGAAGTTTTTGGGCCAGGCCGCGGAGCTGGTCGAAGCTCCACGTGCCCTGGTCGGTCAGGCGCTTGACCAGGTGCTGGGGCAGGGCGGAGAAACCCAGGTGCGCGCCGCTCACCGCGCCGGCCATGGCCGCGGTGGTGTCCACGTCGCCGCCGACCCGGATGGCGGTGCAAATCGTCTGCCAGTAATCCTCGGGCGTGCGCAGGAAGGACAGCAGGCTCCACAGCACGCTGGTGACCACGAACGGCGAAACGCCCTGCCAGATGCCCTGGTACTCCGGGTCCACGCCCAGGGGCGAGACCGCGGCAAAGGCCTCGTCGATCGAAAGCGGAACCCAGTTGGGCAGCTGTTTCACCAGGCGGGCGAAGTCCTGGTCATAGGCTTCCATCCACTGGGCCAACTGGTTGGCGAAGGCCTCGGGATCCGGCGGCTGGTTGTCCAAGGCCAGGGTTACGGCGCCGGCCATCGCCACCGCGCCGGCTGAACAGCGCGGGTCGCGGTGGGTGATCCGGCCCTGGTCATGAGCCGCCCGCTGCAGCTGCTCGGGCCGGTCGAAGTAAAACAGCCCCAGGGGCGCGGCCCGCATGGCGCTGCCGTTTCCGGCCGCGGGCGGGTAGATGCCGGAATCGGTCCAGGAAAAACCCAGGAGCAGCCGCTTGGCCGCGGCCTCGGTGGCTTTGCCCTGGCCGACGATTTTATGGGTTTTGAACAGGCCCGACAGGCGCTGCGCGAAGTCCTCGGGTTCGAAGCGTTCGCTGTGCAGGAGGGACAGCAGCAGTTCCCGGGCCAGCTGGGTGTCGTCGCTGTATTGGCCGAAGGGATACGGGTAATGGGACCATTCTCCCGCCAGTCCGCGGTTGAGAATGTCGTCCACGTACCGCTGGCAAATCAGCGGCGGGTATCCTTCCACCGGATAACCCACCGCGTCGCCCAGGGCCTGCCCCAGCAGGCAGCCTTCGAATTGGTCGGGCGTCGGAAAAGCCATAGGCACCTCTTCCCCCACAGCAACGGCAGAATCAGCGGCCCGTTAAAGGAAACAGAGCTTTTATTTTAGAACACACGGGGGGGAAAGACAAGTTAACAGGGCGCTGAATAAACCATATATATTCCGCTAGCGCCCTGCTACCCCATGAAAAATCGCTGATTTTTCATGGGGCATTCCACGCAACGCGATCGACTATAGTTATCAGCATGTCAGGAGGGCGGTTCAGGGGAGCCAGTCAGGAACCTGCCGGAGATCAACTGCCTCCGGCAGGGCAGGGTCGCAGGCCGGCACGTCCCACAGCGGCAGGCCGGGCCAGCGCTGCCTGAAAAAAGCCCGCGTATCTGCCGTGATTTCCGGCTCGGCGGCCAGCGCCAGGTTGTAGGCCAGGCCCAGCACCCGTAAGCCGCGGGTTTGGAGCGCGTACACGGTCAGGAGGGTGTGGTTCAGGCTGCCCAGGCGGGGGCCGGTCACCACCAGGACAGGGAACCCGCGGTCAGCCACGTAATCCAGAATCGTCAGGTCCCCTCGCAGCGGGACTTCGAGCCCGCCCGCGCCCTCGAGCAGCAGCCAGTCGCACTGGTCCGCGAGCCGCTGCCAGGACCGGTCCAGGACTCCGGGCTCCACGCTGCGGTTTTCCAGGCGGCCGGCCAGGTGCGGCGAAGCCGGGAAGCGGAAAACATACGGGCAGGTCCAGCCCTGCTCGTCGCAGGGCAACAGCGGCAAGCCCATCAGGCGGCGGTGCGTGCGGATGTCCTCGGCCACTTCGCCCGGCGCGGCGCCGGTCTGGACCAGTTTGGCGGTGAGCACGCGCCGGCCCTGGCCCAGCAGGCGGCGGGCCCACAAACCGGTGACCACGGTTTTGCCCACGCCCGTGTCGATGCCCGTGACAAAGACGATGTTCATGCCGCCAGCCCCCCGCGTTTCTTGAAAACCAGATACAGGATGCGCTGGCTGAGGCGCACCCCGCCGGGCGCCGCATGGGCCCGGCGGTATTCGGTTTCCCAGGCGCGCAGGCTTTCCTTGCGCCAGCGCCAGCCGGCCAGGCCGGTGGCGCCCAGGCCCCGCAGGTGGCGGAGCACCTCCCGCGGCCCGGTGAAGACGAGGGCGCGCTCCTCTTCTTCGGCGAACAGGAACTCGAAATCGCGCCCGGCCAGCTCCTGCCACTGCGCCGGGCCGAGGTAATCCAGGCCCACGCCGAGCGTGTCGCGCAGTTCGCGGCAGTGCCCGGGACCGAAAACCGCGAACGCCAGGCCGGCGCCGGGCCGCAGGGCCGCGGCCAGGGACGCAAGCAGGGCCGCCGGGTTTTGCAGCCATTGGAACGCCGCGTTCGAGACGGCCAGGTCCAGTTCAGGCGGCCACTCGGCCGCGGCCTCCGCGTCGCCGGGAAGGAAAACCAGACGCGGCGTCTGCACCGCGGGGAGCCGCTGGCCGCATTCCGGGACCAGGTCATTCGCATACAAAGTCTGCATGCGCAGGGAGGCGATGAGGCGCCGCGTGAGCAGCCCGGTGCCGCAGCCGACCTCCAGCACGCGCGGGAACTCCGCGCCGAGCCGGGACAGCACTAAATCAACCAGGCGCTTGGCCGCGTCCGCCTGCACGCCGGCGTGTTGGTCATAGTGGTCCAGGGCGCGGCGAAAGCGGGTTTGGATCAGGGTTTTGTCCATGTCAGCCTCAGCACGTCCTCCCAGCTTGACCAGGCGAAAAAGGGGAAGTGGCCGCATGTCTGCGCCTGGTGCGGACAGCGGTCCTGCCAGAAACGGAGCTGGTTCCTGGCCGTGAAAATTAAATCCCGCCGGCCGATGAACGCGGCCGCGAAGCCGGCGGCGGGTTCGGGGTCGCGCAGGATTCCGGACCACAGCCAGCCCAGTTCCTGCTGCTGGTCTTCGACGCTCCGCTCCGGCGCGCAGGCCGAAAAGCGTTCAGCTTCTTCGGGCCGGTCGAAGCAATTGGCGTAGAATTGCCCGCGCACCTCAGGGGACCAGGATTCCAGGGTCTGCTGGAAAATGCCGGGCGCAATGCCGTAACGCCCGTCCACGGGCCGCAAGGTGCCGTTCACGGCCAGGGCCAGGCGGGCGTGGGAAGGAAGCTGGGCGCGGACCGCGCCTGCCATCCACACGCCCAGGGACCAGGCGGCCACGTGGATGCGGCCATAACGCGGCCAGGCGGCGAGCGCCGAAGCCGGCAGGTCGCGGGCATCATACCCGTGCAGCTCCAGCACGTCGTACTCCCGGCAGGCCAGGTGGCCCAGGGGCCGCGGGTCCATGCCCCAGCCGTTGAAAAAAAGAATCAGCTCGGGCCGGCCCTGTTGAAAAAGCCAATGGGACTTCATGCGGCCGCCGCGCGGATCAGCCCGGGCACGCGCTCCAGGTCAGCCGGGTCCATGGCTGCGGTCAGGGACAGGCGCACCCGGGCAGAACCCTGCGGCACGGTCGGCGGCCGGATGGGCAGGACCCAAAAGCCTTCGGCCTGCAGAAGGGCCGCGGTCCGGACCGCAGCCTCGTTTTCGCCGAGCGTCACGGGCACGATGTGCGTGTCGCCGGGCACCGCCAGCCCTTCGGCCTGCAGGCTCCGGCGCAGCCCGGCGGCCAGCGCGGCCAGGCGTTCGCGGCGGCCGGCCCACTCCCCGCGCCGCGACCACATCCAGTCCAGCCACGCCACCTGCAGGGGCGGCAGCGCGGTGGTGAAAATCAGCGTGCGCATTTTGTTCACAAGATAGTCGGCCAGTTCGCGCTCGGACACCAGGAAGGCGCCGAATCCGGCCAGGGCCTTGCCGAACGTGCCGACCAGGACGTCCACGTCCGCGATGCGGCCCTGCGCTTCGGCCAGCCCCAGGCCCGTGGGGCCGAGCACGCCCACCGCGTGCGCCTCGTCCAGGATCAGGCGCGCGTTCCAGCGCGTTTTGAGCGCGATCAGGGCGTCCAGGTCCGCGCGGTCGCCGTCCATGCTGAACACGCTTTCCGACACGATCAGGGCGCGCCGGGCCTGGCCGCGGTGGCGCGCGAGCAGGGATTCCAGGTGCCCGTAATCGCGGTGGCGGAAGCGGTGGCTTTGCGCGCCGGAGAGGCGCAGGCCGTCCCACAGGCTGGCGTGGTTGAGCCGGTCGGAAAACACCGCGTCCTGGGGGCCGGCCAGCGCCGGCAGCAACCCGCAGTTGGCGTGATAGCCGGAGGAGGCGACCAGCGCGGCCTCGCGCCCGTAAGCGCGGGCCAGGTTTTCCTCGAGCTTCTGGTAGCCGGGATGGTTGCCGGCCAGCAGGCGCGAGGCCGTGGCGCCCAGGCCGGAACGGTCGACGTCAACGGCGTCCGCGGCCTGGGCCAGGAAGGCCCTCAGCCATTCGGGGTCCCCGGCCAGGCCGAGATAATCGTTGGAGGAGAGATTCAGCAGGCGCCGGCCTGCGAGCCAGACATAAGGCCCTTCGCGGCGTTCGAAGCCGCGCAGGCGACGGAACGCGCCGGCCGCCTCCAGTTGCTTCAGTTCCTCGGCCAGTTCGGGCCAGGCGGGCACGTTTCAGGCCTCCAGGTTGGCCACGGCGGCGCGGATGGATTCGCGGCTGTTGGCCAGAATCAGGTCGATTTCCTCGGGCGTGATGGTGAGGGGCAGAAACCAGTAGATCGTATTGTCCAGCGGCCGCAGCAGCACCTGGCGCTGCAGCCCCTCCAGATAAATTTTGAAGCCGATGCGGGTTTGCGGGGCATAGGCTTTTTTGGCCGCCCGGCTTTTGACGATGTCCACGGCGCCCACGAAGCCGAGGTGGCGGATGTCGCCGACGAAATCGAAGGCTTCGAAATCAGCCAGGCGCTTGCGGAAGTACTCCGCGACTTTGGCCCGGCTTTCGGGCAGGCGGTCCGTTTCCAGCTGTTCCAGGTTCGCGCAGGCCACGGCGCAGGCCAGGGGGTTGGCGGTGTAGGTGTGCCCGTGGAAAAAAGTTTTTCCGGAGGCGTAGTCGCCCAGGAAGGCCTGGTAGATGTCCTCGCGCGTGGCGGTGAGGGCCAGGGGCAGGTAGCCCGCGGTCAGGCTTTTGGACAGGCAGACGAAATCCGGCACGGCCTGGGTCTGCTGGAAGGCGAACAGCGTTCCCGTGCGGCCGAAGCCCGTGGCCACCTCGTCGCAAACCAGGAGCACGTCCAGTTCGCGGGTGCGCTGCCGCAGGCGGTCCAGGTAGGCCGGCGGATACACGGAAATGCCGGCCGATCCCTGCAGCAGGGGCTCCACGATCACGGCCGCGAGGTCGCGGTGCTGCGCGCGCAGGATCCGCTCCATGCCCGCGAAGCACTGCAGGCCGCAGCCCGTGTCGCGCGCGTCATAGGTGAAGTGCGAGCGGCGGTAGGGGCAGCGGAGGCAGGCCGGCGCCGGGGCCTGGAAGGATTTGAAGCGCAGGGGCGCGTAGAGCTTGTGGTAGAGCGCGATGCCGCCCACGCTCATGGCGCCCACCGTGTCGCCGTGATAGGAATCCTCCAGGAAAACGAAGCGGGTTTTGCGGCGCTGCCCGCGGTTCTGCCAGTATTGGAACGCCATCTTCAGCGCCACTTCCACGGCGGTGGAGCCGTTGTCCGAGAAGAAAAACCGGCCCAAAGCCGGCGGAAGCAGGCGGCTCAGGCGGTCCGCCACCTCGGCGGCCCAGGGGTGCGTGATGCCGGCGAAGAGCGTGTGTTCCAGCCGGCCGACCTGGTCGATCAGGGCCTGGTTGAGGCGCGGCTGGTTGTGGCCGAGGAGATTGCACCACCAGGAGGAAAGGGTGTCGAAATATTCCCGGCCGTCGGCGTCGAAAAGTTTGTGGCCTTCGGCGCGCACGATGACCAGCGGGTCGCGCCCGGCGTAATCCTGCATCTGCGTGTACGGATGCCACAGGTGCCGGCGGTCGCTGTCCAGGGTCTTGGTTTTGTCGTACATGGTCGTCTCCTCTGTCGAAACATGACCTGAAAAATATCGCCACGAAGAAAACGAAGCTGACACGAAGAGGGATTGGGGTTAAAGCTTTTAACCCCGGACTATCTTTGGCTTTCCTTCGTGTCCTTCGTGGCGGATCAATTGCGGTTGCCGGTTTTATCGAACGCGGCCAGTTCGCGCGCCAGGGCCTGGTCCTCAGCGATGTCGCGGCCACGGGTCGTGAGATACCCGCCGGTCAAGAAACCGCTCGCGCCGGACAGCATCAGCAGGCCCTGGAAATCCTTGAGCTTGGTTTCGCGGCCGGCCGCGAACTTGATCACCTTGCCGGGCAGGAGCAGGCGGAAAAGGGCGAAGGTCTTGACGACGTCCGCGATTGGCACCGGCGGCTGGCGCTCCAGGGCCGTGCCAGGCAGGGGCAGGAGCACGTTCAGGGGAACCACGTCCACGTCCAGGTCGCGCAGAGCCAGGGCCAGTTCGATGCGCTCGGCCATGGTTTCGCCCAGGCCGATGATGCCGCCCACGCAGGTCTGGATGCCGTGGCGTTTCAGGAGCCTGATCGTGTCCAGGCGTTCGGAAACCGCGTGGGTGGATGACACCAGGTCCGCGTAGCGGCCGGGCGCCACCTGCAGGTTCAGATTGTAACGGCGGACGCCGGCCGCGGCCAGGGCCGCCGCCACGTCCTCGCCCAGCATGCCGAACGAACCGCAGATTTCCAGGTCTGGAAACCGGCCGCGCAGGGCCCGGACCATGGCCAGCACGGTCTCCGTTTCGGGCGAGAGGCGATCCCAGCCCCGGCCGCTGGTGACCAGGCCGAAAGTGCGCACGCCCTGGTCGTAGGCCTGACCCGCGGCTTCGAGGATCCGGCTTTCAGACAGCAGGGGATAGACCTCGATGCCGGCCGAGTGATGGCCGGACTGGGCGCAGAACTTGCAGTCCTCCGAGCAGGCGCCGGATTTGGCGTTCAGGATCGTGCACAGCCGGGTCTGGGGCGCGAAAGCCAGCCTGACTTTATGGGCGAGGGAGGCGAGGTCGAGGATGTCCGCGCCTTCCAGGCAGCCCAGGCTCAGGGCCAGGTCGCGGTCAAGGAGCCGGCCGGACAGCACATCGTATGCGGCCTGCACCTTTGGATGCAGGCCGATGGGAACGGCGGCGCTGATGGTCATGGAATCCTCCAAACCGAAATGTTCACCTCTTGACAGGCCAAGGTTGACAATGATTTTACCGCGTAAATCCCCGGATGCAAGCGAAAAGTCGGAATGCCGGAAAAACGCTGAATTGCAGCGTGAATTTTCCCCGGCAGCGCGCGGGGCCAGGGAATAGGGTTGAAGTTTTCATGGGCTTTACTATAATGAAGCCATCCTCCTGCCGGAGGATTTTTTTATCCCCTTCGCAGAAAACCCCGGCCTATGGCCGGGGATGAATACGGATCTTCTGCTGCGGGGATGTCGCCGCCTACCCTGCAAGAAACGCAGGGTAGGAATGGGTACCCCGGGCCTCCATATCCGGCCGGGTTTCGGGAAGAAAGGGTGTCCATGCCGCTCCACCACCGGCCGCGCAAATGGTTCCAACGCAACCGCCGCATCCAGCAGCGGCTGGCTGCGCGCGTGCCGGACCAGCCGGCTGACAGCCAGGCGTCGGATTATCCGGCCTGGCGGACCGGGGTGCGGCTGGCCGGGCTGGCCTTGCTGGCCGCCGGGGCGATCTACCTTTCGACCGTATCCGTGAATATTCTGGTGCTGGGCACGGACGATGTGGATTACGCCAAGCACACGGACACCATCATGCTGATGCACTGGAAGCCGCTGGCGCGCCGCCTGGCGCTGCTCTCGGTCCCGCGCGACACGCTGATCCGCCTGCCCAAGCGCGGCCTCATGAAAATCAACGCGGTCTACGCCTACGGCAACGCCGTGGGCACGCGCCGCTACGCCCTGGCCATGACCCGCGCCGCCGTGGAAAGCCTGCTCGGCGTCAAGGTGCATTATGTCGTGCATCTGCGCTACACCAATTTCATCGGCGTGGTGGACGCCCTGGGCGGGATCCCGCTGTACGTGGACAAGGCCATGCACTACCAGGACCAGGCCGGCGGCGTGAACATCCAGCTGGAGCCGGGGTATCAGCTGCTCGACGGCCGTCAGGCCCTGGATTACGTGCGCTTTCGCCAGGACCGCGAGGGCGATCTGGGGCGCATCCGCCGGCAGCAGAATTTCATGAAAGCCTGTGTCAGCCAGTTGATCCGCTTCTCCCGCCTGCCCCGCACAGTCCGGGCGTTTTTCACTTTCATGAAACAGGTGGAGACCAACCTCACCTGGCCGGTGGCCACGTTTCTGGCCTGGGAGCTGAAAACCGCGGCCGGCGGTTCCTGGCGGCAGGCCATCCTGCCCGGCCGGGCGGTTTACCTGGAAGGGCGCTCTTATTGGGAGTCCGATCCGGTCGAAGTGCGGCGGGTGATGGCCGAACTGGGGAACCCGCCGAAGCGCCGGGCCGAACCCGCAGCCCGGCCCACGGACGCTCCCGCCGCGAAAGCCGAACCCGCCGGATCCTCCGAAGCTGAACCCGCCGCCGAGTTGCCCACGCCCGCCCCGACCCCGGCCCCCACTCCGGCTCCGCGCCTGGCGCCATTGCCCAGCGGGCCCCAGCCCGTGGTCCGCGTGCTCAACGGCTGCGGGGTGCAGGGCGTGGCCAGCCGCGTGACGCAACGGCTGCTGGCCAAAAACATCCACACGCGCGAAAGCGACGTGACCAACGCGCCGTCCTTTGATTTCGCCCGCACGGTTATCAAAACCAGGCAGGAAAACTTGCCCTGGGCCCGGCGAATTGCTACAATCCTGGGGCTCGGCGAGGACAGCATCCAGGTGATCCCGAAAAACATCGCCTATCCCTCGGTCACGCTCGTGATCGGCGGCGATTACCAGGAATATTTAAAATGAAAATTCTCCGCCCGGAGTAGGGGCGTTTAATTAAACGCCCCTACCGAAGAATGGCGAGGGAAACGAGGATCAGTCGCAGTGAACTATTTGGCCGACCAGGTCGTGGAAAAAATCAAAAATACCGTCGCCCGCCTGGAAGCGGACGGCGCGATTCCGGCCGGGCTGGATATCCGGCCTGAAGTGGAGCGCCCCGCCAATCCGGCTTTCGGCGATTTCTCCTGCAACTTCGCCATGCGGTACGCCAAGCAGACCAAAAAGCCGCCCCTGGTCGTGGCCCAGGCCGCGGCCGACCTCCTGCGGCAGGACCCGGACATCGAATCCGCCGAAGGCGTCAAGCCCGGGTTTGTCAACCTGAGGCTCTCGCCCCGCGTGCTCATGGCGGAGTGCGACCACATCCGCCGGCTGGGCGCGGACTACGGCCGTTCGGACGCCGGACGCGGACGCCGCCTGCTCTTGGAGTTCGTTTCCGCCAATCCGACCGGCCCCCTGAACATCGTCTCCGCCCGGGCCGCGGCGGTCGGGGATTCGCTGGCGCGCATCCTGCGCAGCCAGGGCGTGGACGTGGCGACGGAATATTACGTCAACGACGCGGGCAACCAGGCGCAGCTGCTGGGCGCGTCCCTGCTGGCGCGCTACCGCCAGTCCCTGGGCGAGGCGGCCGAGGTGCCGGAAGAAGGCTATCAGGGCGAGTACGTCGCCGAACTGGCGGGGGAGATCGCCCGCGAGCAGGCGGATGCGATCCAGGCCGCGCGGGCGGGCCAAAATCCGCAGGCGCGGCTCTTGGCGCTGTTCCGGGAGCAGGGCATCTCCAAAATCGTCGGCTGGCACCAGCGCGACCTGCAAAGCTTCGAGGTCCAATTCGACGCCTGGTTCCGCGAACAGCACCTGGTGACCCCTCCGGACGGCTCGGGCATCCGGACGTTCGGCGAGGTGATCGAAGACCTGCAGGCGCGGGGCCACCTCTTCGAACAGGACGGGGCCCTGTGGTTCCGTTCCACGGCCTTCGGCGACGACAAGGACCGGGTGGTGAAAAAAAGCGACGGTTCGTTCACCTACCTGGCCACGGACATCGCCTACCATGTCCATAAGTACGCCCGCGGCTACGCCGAACTGGTGGACATCTGGGGCCCGGACCACCACGGCTACATCCCGCGCATGAAAGCGGCCATGCAGGCCCTCGGCCATCCGCCGGAGGCTTTCCGCGTGCTGATCGCCCAGCAGGTGAACCTGTTTGAGGCCGGGCAGCCGGTGGCCATGTCCAAGCGCGCGGGCAAGTTCGTGACCATGGCCGATCTGGTGCGCGAGGTGGGGCGGGACGTGGCCCGCTTCTTTTTCCTGATGCGCGCCACCTCGGCCCACCTGGATTTCGACCTGGACCTGGCGCGCAAGCACACCGAGGACAACCCCGTCTATTATGTGCAGTATGCTTACGCGAGGATTTGTAGTATACTCAGCAAGGCGGCGGACGAAAATCTGGCCGCGCCGGCCGTGGACCAGGCCGCGCTCGCGGGGCACGCGCCTGCAGCCGAGGAACTGGCCCTGGCCCGGGAGCTGGCCGCCTTCCCGGAGACGCTGGCCGCCTGCGCCGTCGCGCTGGAGCCGCACGGCCTGGCGTTTTACCTGCGCGACCTGGCGACTCTTTTCCACCGCTTCTACACGGTCTGCCGCGTACTCGACGCCGGCGATCCCGAAACCTCCCGCAGCCGGCTGGCCCTGGTGCAGGCCGTTCGTCAGGTGCTGCAGAACGGATTGTCGCTACTGGGCATCAGCGCCCCGCAAACGATGTAAACATGTCGGGCGGTGGGGCGCGCCCTTCGCCGTCTCAAGGCCTTCGACATTTTAAGTTTGGATTCGGGAAAGCAAACCCGAATCCAAACCGAGATTTTTTATTGTTTAGGCTGGCGAGGCCGGTTCCGGGCACACCCCACCGCCCTCGTGTGGAGAAAAAGTCATCAAAACAAGGCAGGCATGCGCGGACGCGTTCGGCACCAAAACCTGTTTCACCTGAGCGGCGAGCGGATAGCCGAACCGCGCGCCGAGGAGATGGTGCGCGAGTTTTACCGCCTCGATTCGCGCGAGCGCCGCGTGCTGGTCATCGGCTCCCAGCAGTCCCGCACCGTGCCCACCGTGGGCTGGCTCGACCCCTGGCCAGACCTGGCCGATTTCGACGTGGTCATCATCAACCTGCCGGCCCTGGACCGCGTCACCCTCGTGAAAATGTCGCGCGTGGACAAGGAACGGCTGGGGCGCATGCGCGCGCAGCTGTTCGACCTGATGATGTCGCGGGGCGAGGTGTACTGCATCCTCGCGCCGTTCCTGGCGTTCGGCTCCTACGTGGATTTCGCGGACGGCACCATGGAGCCCGAGTGGTCCAACCTCAACTGGTCGCCCATCGCTTTTTCCCTCACCGAAATCCGCGGCGAGACGGTCCAGATCGAAAGCGACGTCAAGTTCGAGGAATACCTTCGCCAGGTGGCGGGTTGGGACTGCTACCTGAACGCCACGGCCGGGCTCGGCTACCTGGAGGAGCGGCTGCGGCGGGACGGCAAACTCAAAGGCGGCGACGAGCTCTTCTGGCAGAGCATCCCGCTGGCGCTGAACCGGTACGGCAAACCCCTGGCTGCCTCGCTCTGCTTCGGCGTGCGCCAGGCCGACGCGCCCGCCCCGCAGGGCGGGGAAGGCAAGATCCGCTTCATCTCCGATTTCCTGCACCTGCTGCCGCCGCCCACCAAACGCACCCTGGAGGAGGGCATTGACCTCCTGGTGGAGGAGGCCAAGGGCCTGCCGGCCCGGACCCTGACCCCGGACTGGGCCGAGCTCTATCACGTGCCGGGCGAGGAGCAGCTGGAGGCGAGGATCGAGGACGCCAACCGCCGGATCCGGGCCGCGGAGCGCGAACAGCGGAAATATTTCCAGACCTACCGCGAACTGCAGCGGACCAAGTCCCTGCTGTACGAACACGGCGACAACCTCCGGCGCGAAGTGGCCGACGTGCTGGGGCGGATGCAATTCACGGTCCGGCCTTACCCCCAGGACCACTCGCTGCTGGTGGTCGAAACCCGCCTGGGCAACCTGCTGATGGACGCCAGCGGCCGGTCCGGGCCCGCGGAAATGGAAGACCTGCAGCTCCTGCTGCGCTACGCGGTTTTCGCCCAGGAGGAGGACGGCCGCATTTGGAAAGGCGTCCTGGTTTTCAACCACTACCGGCTGGACGACCCCAGCAGCGAGCGGCCCGCGGCTTTCCCGGCAGAAGTCGTGGCCCGGGCCAGGGAAATGCGCCTGGGCCTGCTCACCTCCGAAGGGTTGTACGCTTCGTTCTGCCAGGTGTCGCGGGGTTCGGTGTTGCGCGAGGAACTGGAAGAACGCCTCTGCCGCACGGTCGGCATCGTGCATCTGCCGGCTGTGGAGCCGTTCCGGCCCCAAACGACGCTTTCGTTCACGCCGCCCCGGCTGGAGATGGAATAGCCGCTCGCCGGAAATTCCGTTCACAAGGAACCAGGAATGCGCCTGACGGTCAATGGAGAGCCGCGTGAAGTCGGCGACCAACTGAAGCTTTCGGACCTGCTCGCCCGGCTCGGGGTGGATCCGCAGCAGGTGGTCGTGGAGCGCAACGGCGCCATTTTGCGCCAGCCGGATTTTGCGGGCACGGTTTTGTCGGCCGGCGACGTGGTCGAGATCGTGAAATTTTTGGGCGGCGGATAAATCATTCCGGAAGCGAATCAAGGCCCCAAGATCGCGTAGGGGCGTTCGCTTGAACGCCCCTACATGACATGAAAGGAAATACGGAACACATGGATGAACTGATCATCGCCGGCCGGGCGGTCAAATCGCGGCTGTTCGTGGGCACGGGAAAGTTTTCCTCGCCCGCGGTCATGGCTGCGGCCGTGGAGGCTTCGGGCGCGGAAGTGGTGACCGTGGCCCTGCGGCGGGTGGACCTCAAGCAGCCGGCTGACCCGACCCTGGCGGCACTGGATCCGCAGCGCTATCTGATCCTGCCCAACACCTCGGGCGCGCGCACGGCCGAGGAAGCGGTCCGCATCGCGCGGCTGGCCCGCGCGCTCTCGGGCAACGCCTGGGTCAAGCTCGAGGTCACGCCTGATCCGCGCAACCTCCTGCCTGACCCGGTGGAGACCCTCAAGGCCGCCGAGATCCTGGTGGCCGAGGGTTTTGTGGTGCTGCCGTATATTAATGCGGACCCGGTGCTGGCCAAGCGCCTGGAAGAGGCCGGGACCGCCACGGTCATGCCCCTGGGTTCGCCCATCGGCACGAACCAGGGCCTGCGCACCAAAGACAGCCTGGGGCTCATCATCGCGGACGCCCGGGTGCCGGTGGTGGTGGACGCGGGCTTGGGCGCGCCCTCGCACGCGGCTGAAGCCATGGAAATGGGCGCGGACGCGGTGCTGGTCAACACGGCCCTGGCCGTGGCGCAGGACCCGGTCCGCATGGCCGAGGCCTTCGGCTGGGCCGTGGCCGCGGGGCGGCAGGGATTCCTGTCCGGACTGGGCGCGGTCCAGGGACAGGCCGAAGCCTCCAGCCCCCTCACCGGTTTTTTAGATCAATCTAAGAAATGATATATATATGATGTAGGGAGCGGGTTTGCCCGCTCCCTACGTTAAGGAAGCTGATCCCATGCACCCCTGCTTTTCCCCTGAGCAACAGCCTTCACCGCAGACCCTGGCCGGCCAATTGGCGGGCCTGACCGCTGCGGAGGTGGAACGCAGCCTGTCCAAGCCGCGCCTCGAGGCGGAGGACCTGCTGGCCCTGCTTTCTTCGGCAGCCGAGCCGTTCTTGGAAACCATGGCCCGCCAGGCCCAGGCGCTCACGCGCCGGCGCTTCGGCCGGGTCATGAAGCTGTACGCGCCCTTGTATGTTTCCAACGAGTGCACCAATGCCTGCGTGTATTGCGGCTTCAACCGCAGCCATGACATCCGTCGCCGCACCCTGTCGCTCGGCGAAGTGGAAGCCCAGGCCGGATTCCTGGCTGACCAGGGTTTTCAAAACCTGCTGCTGGTGTCAGGCGAGTCGCGGAAATCCGTGCCCGTGGAGTATCTGCGCCAGTGCCTGCTGCGGCTCGGGCCGCGCTTTCCGGAACTGAGCCTCGAAGTCTATCCACTGGAAGCCGAAGAGTACCGCAGCCTGGCTGAGGCCGGGCTCTACGGCCTGGCCTTGTACCAGGAGACGTACCAGCCCGAAGTCTACGCGGCCGTGCATCCCAGCGGCGAAAAACGGGACTTCAGGAAGCGGCTGCTGGCGCCCCAACTGGCGGCTGCGGCCGGCCTCAGGCAGGTGTCCCTGGGCGCGCTGCTCGGGCTCGCGGATTTCCGTCTGGACGCTTATTACCTGGGGCTGCACGCCCGCAGCCTGCAAAAACAGTACTGGCGCACAAACGTGGCCCTTTCGTTTCCCCGCCTGCGGCCAGCGACCGGCGGTTATGCGCCGCCGCAGCCGGTGAGCGACCGCCAGTTCGTGCAACTGGTCGCGGCGTTGCGGCTGTTTCTGCCGGACGCGCCGTTCTCGCTCTCGACCCGGGAGCCTGAGTCCCTGCGCGACCATCTGCTGGGCCTGGGGTTCACCCAGATGAGCGCGGGCAGCTGCACCGAACCCGGCGGGTATCCGGCCATCAGCGCCGGAGTGGGCGAACGGCCGGCTGCCGCGCAGTTTACGGTGGAGGACCGGCGCAGCGCGGCGGACATCGCGGCCGGCCTCGAGCGCCTGGGTTTCGAGCCCGTGTGGAAGGATTGGGACGCCGGATTCGCGGCCGCCGCGACGGGAGCAGAAGCATGACCCGCGGGGAGCGGAAGCGGCGGTTCGAAGCGGCGGACGTCTATCCGGTGATCACCGGGGCTTTCTGCGCCGGGCGCGCCAGTTTGGACGTGCTGGAACAGGCGCTGGCCGGCGGCGCGCGGATCGTGCAGCTGCGCGAGAAGGGAAAGGGCAGGGAGGAGCTGCTGGCCTTGGCGCGGGAATTCCGGCGCTTGTGCGACCGGCACCAGGCGCTGTTCATCGTGAACGACGACGTGGACCTGGCCCTGGCCAGCGCCGCGGACGGCGTGCACCTGGGCCAGGAGGACACGCCGCTTTCCGAAGCGCGGCGCCAGGCGCCCGAACTGATCCTGGGGCAATCCACGCACAACCGCGAGGAAGTGCTGCGCGCCCAGACGCAGGACGCCGACTACCTCAACCTGGGCCCGGTGTTTGCGACCGCCACCAAGGGTCCGGGAATGTCCGCGCTCGGCCTCGCGGGCCTGGAAGCCTTGCTGCCGCTGGTGAAAATCCCCTTTACGGTCATGGGCGGCATTCATGCGGACAATCTCGAAGCAGTAGTGCGCCTGGGCTGCCGCCGCGTGGCCATGGTCACGGAAATCACGCAGGCGCCCGACGTGGCGGCCAGGGTGCGGGAACTGCGCCGGGTCATTTGGGACGCGGCCGGTTAAAAGGCTTGAAATATAAGGAAAATACAAAGGGGACCGGCCGCACGGATGCGGCTGCGTCAAGCCGAAGGCTGCATGATTTCTGTGAATAAAATGATTGCGTCGGAAAACCGAGTATGCTATCATTCCCGCTTTACCATAATTAAAATAATTAAATAGCTTGCTTTCCAAGCCGGAAAGCAGGTTGGAGACTGTTGCCCACAGTCGGAGGTGTTGCATGAAGACCCCGTACGAAACGATGTTCTTGCTGCCGCCCACCATGGCCGAGGACAAGATCGACGAATTTCTCGGACGGCTGCGCGAGAGCATCGAGAAGAAGCACGGAGAAGTCACGGCCGCCGAGAAGATGGGCGTGCGCAAGACCGCTTACGTAGTGAACAAACTCAACGCAGCCTACTATGTGCTGCTGCAGTACCGCGGGCGCGGGGAGACGATCCAGGAAGTGGAACGCATGCTCCGCAACAGCGACGAAGTCCTGAAATATCTTTCCACCAAAATCACCACCAAGCCGGCCCCGGTCGTGGAACGCCGGCCGCGGCCCGAACCGGCCGCCGCGCCGGCGGTGGCCAGCGAACCGGCCGCCGTGGTTGACGTGAACCCGACCGAGAGCGGCGCAACGAGCGCTTCGCAGGAGTAGAACCGTGGCCAATTACAATCGCGTCCTGCTCATGGGCAATTTGACGCGCGATCCTGAACTGCGGTACATTCCCAACGGATCAGCGGTGACCAACTTGCGCCTGGCGGTTAACCGGTCCTACAAGAACCAGGCCGGGGAGTTGAAGGAAGAAGTGACGTACGTCAACGTGGTGGTGTGGGGCAAACAGGCGGAGAATTGCGCCGAGTACCTGGCCAAGGGCAGCTCGATCTTCGTCGAAGGCCGGCTGCAAAGCCGCCAATGGGAAACCGACGACGGCCAGAAACGCTCCACGATTGAAGTCGTGGCCGACCGGGTCCAGTTCCTGGAACGAAAGCGTTCGGCCGGCGGCGAAAGCCGCAGCGAACGCCCGGGCGGCGCGGAACACGAACCAGTTGCCGGCGGCGGCGAGGCCGCGCCGGAAGACGACATTCCTTTTTAAGCGAGGCAGCAAAGCATGAATGACACCGGAGCAAGCAGACCATCCAAACCAGGACCCTTCAAGGGCGGCAGACCGAAGGACCCGACGCGCAAGCGGCGGCCGCACCGCAAGAGTTGCCGTTTCTGCGCGGATAAGGTGCGCCATATCGATTATAAACAAGCGGACTTGCTCAGGGCCTACATCAGCGAACGGGGAAAGATCATGCCCCGGCGGATTACCGGCAACTGCGCCAAACATCAGCGCGCGCTGACTGTGGCCTTGAAACGCGCCCGTGTCCTGGCACTGCTTCCGTACACCGCCGGATAACAGACGGCTGCCGCCGTTCTGCATGACCGCCTCCCCTTTTGATTCTTCATCCGCTGCACGGTTGGCCCTCGAGGATTGATGAGTATGAATTTCGGATGGACGCCGGCGTTATGGTTTTGGTTCGGATGGCTAATTCCGGGAAGCGCGGTCGGCGCCGTCTGGCTGGGGTTGAAGATGGGGAAGCGGCCCGGACAGTGCGTGGCCATGGGCACGCTGGCGTTGCTGGCCATGCTGGCTGCGGCCTGCCTGCTGGCCAGCGGATGGAATCCGGCGAGCCTGCTGGCCCGGTGGCGCCAGGAGTTTGAAACCAGCCTTCACCTGACCGCGGAATTCTACCGCCAATGGGGCTGGCCTGAAACCGAAGTGCAGCGGGCCCTGGGGATGGTCAGGAAGGTTTTTTGGGACGGCGCCGTGGGCTGGGTGATCGCCGCGGCCATGGGTTTTTCCCTTGCCGTTTACGGCGTTTTCCGGACAGCGGCCCCCAAACTGCCGGGCGCGCAAATGGCCTGGACGCCCTTCCGCAGATGGGTGGTGCCGGACAACGTGGTCTGGTTGTTGCTGGCCGGTTTGGTCCTGAAGCTTCTCAGCGGCCGGCTGCCCGCGCTGTACGCCTGGGCGGGATACAACCTGCTGATTGTGCTGGCCTGCCTGTATTTGACGATCGGAGCGGCGGTGGTTGCTTATTACCTGTTGCGGAAACAGGTGCCCCGCCTGGTCAAAGTCTTGATCCTGGCGGCCCTGGCGCTGATGCCATCGTTGTGGCTGCTGCTCTCCCTGGTGGGCGTGCTGGACACCTGGTGGGACTGGCGGCGGCTGAAGGCCGAAGGACGCACGGCGTGAAAGCCGTCGGAAACATCCAAGGAGTGCGATTCACATGAAACTCATTTTGCGCGAAGACGTAAAAAGCCTGGGCCGGGCCGGCGACACGGTGACGGTCGCCGAGGGATACGGCCGGAATTACCTGCTGCCTAAAAAGCTGGCCGTGGCGGCCACGCCCTCCAATCTCAAGCGGCTGCAGCAGGAGTTGAACAGCAAAAAGGGCCGCGAACGCCGGGTGCAGCTCGACGCGCAGTACCAGGCCGAAGAGCTGGCCGGACAGCCGCTGGTGTTCACCGCCACCGCGGGCGAAGGCGGGAAATTGTTCGGGTCGGTCACGGCCTCGGACATTGAGCAGAAACTGGCCCAACGCGGTTTCGAAGTGGACAAACGCAAAATCGAACTGGAGGAGCCCATCAAGACGCTCGGCACCTTCAAAGTAAAGGTCAAACTGCATCCGGAAGTGGCAGCCGAGTTGACGGTGGTCGTGCAATCTGAAACGCCGCCGGCGGCCGAACCGGCCCCTGAAGCAACCGCCTGAAACGGACATCGACATCCGCTTTTTTTGTGGCCAAAGCTTTTCACCATATATTAATATTTGAGTGTCTTCGCCCTGCTCGGGCCGCCCGCAGACAGGAGCGGCGACCGTCCTGTGGGAAGCGAAAGTTTTTCATGTCCTTGTGTGAGGCGGCAGCATGACGTCTGTTCCAGCCCCGGATAAAATACCGCCGCAGAACCTGGAAGCTGAGCGTTCCACGCTAGGCGCCATGCTGCTCGACGCCGAGGCCATCGCCCGCGTGCTGGAACTGCTCAAGGAAGACGCTTTTTATCAGGAAACCCACCGCACCATCTTCCGCGCCATCCTCGACCTTTACAACCGCAACGAGCCCGTGGACTACATCACCCTGACCGACCTGCTGACCCGCTGGGGCGAACTGGAACGGATCGGCGGCGCCGCGTACCTGACCAGCCTGACCGACCTGGTGCCGACCACGGCCCATGTGGAGCATTACGCCCGCATCGTCAAGGAGAAGTACCTGCTGCGCAGCCTGATCCGCACGGCCACGCAGGTGGTCGGCCGCTGCTACGGCGAGGAGGAGAACGCCGACCAGTTGCTGGACCAAGCTGAGAAGGCGATCTTCGACCTCTCCCAGGACCGCCAGCGGGGTTCGGTTCTGGCCATCCGCGACGTGATCCACGACGCCATGGAGATGGTGGAGAACCTGTCCAAACATGAATCGCACATTACCGGCGTGCCCACCGGTTTTTCGGAACTCGACCAGATGACCGCGGGGCTGCAGCCCGGGGAACTGGTCATCCTCGCCGCGCGCCCCTCCATGGGCAAGACCGCGCTGGCGCTCAACATCGCCGCCCACGCGGCCCTGGAAGCCAAGATTCCGGTGGTGGTGTTTTCCATGGAAATGAGCTCGGAATCGCTGGTCACGCGCATGCTCTGCGCCGAGGCCCGGGTGGACCTGAAAAACGTGCGCACCGGACGGCTGGGCGAGGGCGACCTGGGGCATTTGTCCATGGCCGCCGGCCGCCTGTTCGACTCGCCCGTGTTCATCGACGATTCGCCCAGCTGCAACGTGCTGGAGATCCGTTCCAAGGCCCGGCGCCTCAAGGCCGAGCAGCACGTCGGCCTGATCATGATCGACTACATCCAGATGATGCCCGGCCTGGGGCGAACGGACAACCGCCAGCAGGAAATCGCCGGCATTTCCCGCAGCCTGAAAAGCCTGGCCAAGGAGCTGCGCGTGCCCGTGCTGGTGCTGTCGCAGCTTTCGCGCGCGCCCGAGTCGCGCGGCGGCGAGGGCCGGCGGCCGCAGCTGTCCGACCTGCGCGAATCCGGCGCCATCGAACAGGACGCGGACGTGGTGGCGTTCATTTACCGCGAAGCCTACTACAACCAGGACAAGCGCGAGGACAAGACTGCCGAAATCATCGTAGCCAAGCAGCGCAACGGGCCGACCGGAACGGTCAAGCTGATCTTCAACCAGCAGTACACGCGCTTCGACAGCATGTCTTTCCGCCTGCCCGCGGGGGTCGCGTAATGGGCGCCCTCCCCGCCGGCCGCCCCACCTGGGCGGAGATCGATCTTGCGGCCCTGCGCTGGAACTTCGGACAGGTCCGGAAACTCGTGGGCCGGACGACCCGCATCCTGGCCGTGGTCAAGGCCAATGCCTACGGCCACGGCGCCGTGGCCTGCTCCCGTGTGCTCGCGGCCGCGGGAGTGGACCAGCTGGGCGTGGCCACGGTGGAGGAGGGCCGAGAACTGCGGGAGGCCGGAATCCGCAAGCCCCTGGTGGTGTTCGGGCTGGTCCAGCCCCAGGAGGCGGCCGAGGTCGCGCGCCTCGGGCTGGCGCCGACGGTCGTCTCGGCCGTGCAGGTGCGGGCCCTGGCCCAGGCGGCCCGGCGCCGGGGCCGGCGGCTGGGCGTGCACGTTAAAGTGGACACAGGCATGGGCCGGATCGGCATCCATCCGGAGGAAACCGGCTCGTTCGTCCGCTGGCTGCTAACCCAGCCCGGACTTTCGCTGGCCGGCGTCTTCACCCATTTCGCCAACGCGGACGGAGGCGACCGCACCCTCCTGCGCCGGCAAATCAAGTTGCAGTGCGACGCGGCCCAAGCAGCCCGGGAAGCGGGCGGCCGCGGCTTCGCGGTGCACATGGCCAATTCGGCCGCAGTCATGGAGACGCCCGAAGCGCACGCGGACATGGTCCGGCCCGGGCTCATGCTGTACGGACTCTATCCGGCGCCGCGCCTGCGCCGCCGGGCGGCCTTGCGGCCCGTGTTGAGCTGGCGCACGCGGATCATCCAGGTGAAGCAGGTCCCGGCCGGCACCGGGCTCTCCTACGGCCACACTTTCACCACGCGCCGGCCCTCGCGCATCGCCACCCTGCCCGTGGGTTACGCGGACGGATACTCGCGCGGCCTCTCCAACCGGGGGACCGTGCTGGTGCGCGGCCGGGAATGCCCGGTGGTGGGCCGCGTGTGCATGGACATGTGCCTGGCGGACGTCACCGGTCTGGGAGAGGTGCAGGCCGGCGAAGAAGCGGTCTTGATCGGCCGGCAGGGCCGGCAAACGCTCGGCGCCGAACGCATGGCCGGGACCCTGAAGACCATTTCCTACGAGGTCGTGAGCACGATCGGCAGCCGCGTGCCGCGGCGTTTTCAAGGAGGCCGGGTATGAACCGGAACCTGTTGTGGGTTTGGAAATTCTCCGAGCGCTTTTCCCAACCCGTCATCACCGTCGTCCAGGAGATCGGGCAGCTTTTCATCCTCCTGGGTGAACTTCTGGCCGCCACCTTCAACTTGTTTTCGCACCCGCGCAAGCTCAGGCGGTTTTACTACCAGCCCCTGCTCGAACAAATGGTGCGGGTGGGGGTGGACTCCATTCCCGTGGTCCTGACCACGGCGTTGTTCACGGGCATGGTGCTGGCCCTGCAGACGGGCGTCACCCTGGAATCCAAGATCCAGGGCACGTCGGTGTTCATCGGCAACATCGTCAACCTCTCCCTCATCCGCGAGCTGGGGCCGGTCCTGACCGCGATCCTGGTCACGGGCCGCGTGGGATCGGCCATGGCCGCCGAGATCGGTTCCATGAAGATCACGGAGCAGATCGACGCCCTGAGGACCCTGGCGGCCAACCCGGTGGAATACATCGGCGTGCCCCGCTTTGTGGCCGTGTTGTGCATGATCCCGCTGCTCACGATCCTCGCGGACGTGTTCGGCTCCATGGGCGGCTGGCTGGTGGCTTCATATCACCTGGGGCTGAGTTCCACGGTCTATTGGGAGGGCGCCCGCAGCACGGTTGAATTTTCCGACGTGTTTTCAGGGCTTTCCAAGAGTTTCTTCTTCGCCGTCATCCTCGCCCTGTTCGCGCTCTACCGCGGATTCAACACCCAGGGCGGGGCCGTGGGCGTGGGGCGCGCGACCACCGGCGCGGTGGTGAACGCCTCGATCACCATCCTGATCGCTGATTATTTCCTGACCCAGCTCTATGCGATCTTCTGAATCCGCCCGCGACCGGATCTTGCTCCGGATTGATGGTCTTCACAAGCGCTTCGGCGGCAACTATGTCCTGCGCGGCGCCGACCTGGAGATCCGCAAGGGCGAGACCATGGTGATCATTGGCCGTTCGGGCGGCGGGAAGAGCGTGCTCCTGAAGTGCATCCTCAACCTGCTCGAGCCGGACGACGGCCGGGTGTTCTACGAGGAGCACGACATCACCTCGGCCACGCCTGCGGAGCAGGCGGAGTTCCGCAAGCACTTCGGCATGCTCTTTCAGGGCGCGGCCCTGTTCGACTCCCTGTCCGTGGAGGACAACGTCAGCTTCGGGTTGCGGCGCATGAAGACCCTGTCCGAGGCGGAGATCAAGCACATCGTGCGCGACCGTCTCGCCCTGGTGGGCCTGAAGAACATCGAGGAGCAGTTTCCCTCCGAGCTTTCGGGCGGCATGAAGAAGCGCGTGGCCCTGGCGCGGGCCGTGGCCATGAGCCCGGAGGTCATCCTCTACGACGAGCCGACCACGGGCGTGGACCCCATCACCGCGGACGCCATCAACGACCTCATCATCGAGATGAAGCGGAAACTCTCGGTCACGTCCCTGGTGGTGACGCACGACATGGTCAGCGCCTACAAAATCGCCGACCGCATCGCGATGCTGCACGAGGGGCGCATCGTGGGCGTGGGCACGCCGGATCAGATCCGGCGGTCCAAAAATCCCCTCATCCATCAATTCATCACCGGTTCGGCCCAAGGCCCGATCCGGTTGGTCTAGGAGGACTCCCATGCCGCAAAGAAAAACCACCGCCCTCGAGCTCAAGGTCGGCATTACAGCCGCGGTCGCCCTGATCATGCTCGCGGTCATCATTTTCACGGTCGAGAAAGTCCGCTTCGGCAAGGCCGGCTATCCGATCTACGTCTCCTTCCAGTTCGTGGACGCGATCAAACCGCAGGCCGACGTGGTGATCGGCGGCGGCGTCAAGATCGGCAGCGTGGAGGCCATCGACGTGCAGGGCGAGCGGATCCAGCTGAAGGTCATGGTCAACCACAACGTCAAGATCCCCACCAGCGCCAGGTTCCAAATCCTCTCCAAGGGGCTCATGGGCGACAAGTACCTCAACGTCGTGACCGCGGAGGACACGGGCGAATACATCGAGGAAAACGCGCGGATCGAAGGTGTCGAACCGACCAATATTGACAAGGCTTTTCAGCGCCTGGGCCAGGTGGCGGACTCGATCAAGATGCTCCTGGGCGATCCAGAGCTGAAAACCTCGTTCGGCGACATGATGAAAAATTTCAGCAGCCTGTCCAAGCGTCTGGACCGCCTGGTCGAGGTGAACGAACGGAACATCAACCGTTCGGTCGGCGATTTCACCGTGGCCGCGAAATCCGTGAACCGCCTGACCGCGGAAATGGAGAACGTGACCAGCGAACTGGAAAAACTGCTGTCCGAAGACAACCGCAAAAACATCGAAGTGACGCTGGACAAGCTGCGGTCCCTGAGCAGCCGCCTGGACGCGCAGGTCTCCAATATGGAAAAGACCGATACGCCCCTGGGCGCGCTGTTCAACGACAAGGACATGGCCAACAATTTGAAGGCCCTGGTGCGGGAGTTGCGGGAGAATCCCTGGAAACTGCTGTGGAAGCAATGAGCGCACGGCAGGCCAAGGCCAAGCTCCAGTTCGTGTGCCAGGCGTGCGGGCAGCCTTCGCCCAAATGGCTGGGGCGCTGCCCGGCCTGCGGCGCGTGGAACTCGTTCGCCGAGGAGCGCCAGGCCGCGCGGCCGTCCAGCGCAGCCGTGCCGGCACCCAGCCGCCCGCCCCTGCGCTTGAACGAGGTGTCGCGACAGGAAACCGGCCGCCTGCGGACCGGTCTCGAGGAATTCGACCGGGTGCTGGGCGGCGGGCTGGTGCCGGGGTCCTTGGTCCTCATCGGCGGCGATCCGGGCATCGGCAAATCCACTTTGTTGCTCCAGGCGGTTTTCAGCCTGGCCCAAAGCGGCCTGCCGGTGCTGTACGTGAGCGGCGAGGAATCAGCCGGCCAGATCAGCCTGAGGGCCGGACGGCTGGGTTCGGCGCCGGATTCGCTCTGGCTTCTGTGCGAAACCCGGGTGGACGAGATCCTGGGCGCCATCGCGGCCCAGCGGCCGGCCGTGGTGGTCGTGGATTCCATTCAAACCCTGACCCATCCGGATCAGGGCGCAGTGCCCGGGTCCGTGAGCCAAATCCGCGAATGCGGCCAGGCCCTGCTGGCCTGCGCCAAGGCCGACGGGCCGGCCATCCTCCTGGTCGGGCACGTGACCAAGGAAGGCGTGCTGGCCGGGCCGCGGGTGCTGGAGCACCTGGTGGATACGGTGCTGTATTTCGAGGGCGACCGCCAGCAGGGGTACCGCGTGCTGCGGACCGTGAAGAACCGTTTTGGCTCCACCAATGAAGTCGGCTTGTTCGAGATGACGGCCAGCGGCCTCCAGGCCGTGCCTGATCCCTCCCGCTGGCTGCTCAAGGAGCGCCATCCGGGCGCCGCGGGTTCGGCCGTGGCCGTGAGCCTGGAAGGCACCCGGCCGCTCTTGGTGGAAATCCAAGCCCTGACCGCGACCGCGTATTTCGGCATGCCGCAGCGCCGGGTTTCGGGCCTGGATTACAACCGCTGCTGCCTGCTTTTGGCCGTGCTGGAACGGCGCGCCGGGATTTCGGTCGGCGGCCAGGATGTCTTTCTGTCCGTGGCCGGCGGCCTCTCGGTCACCGAGCCGGCCGTGGATCTGGCCGTGGCCCTGGCCGTGGCGTCGAGCCTCAAGGACCAGCCGCTGCCACCGTCCCTGGCGGTCATGGGCGAGGTGAGCCTGGGCGGGGACATTCGCGCCGTGTCCCAGGCCGAGCGGCGCTGCCGGGAGGCGCAGCAGCTGGGGTTCCAGCGCTGCCTGGTGCCCGGCCCGAACCTTGCGGATCTGAAAACGCCGCCGGGTATGGATATCGTGGGCGTGGCCACGCTGGCCGAAGCCCTGGCCGCGGTCCGCGGCTGAAATGCGAAGGAGCCATTGCGATGGCGAAATGGGAAGTGATCCTGGTGGCCGGCGGGCAGGGTCGGCGAATGCAACAACCGCAGCCCAAGGCGTTTCTTGCCCTGGCAGGCCTGCCGCTCTATATGTACAGCCTCAGGACGTTCGCCGGCCTGCCTGAAGTTTCGGGCGTGATCCTGGTGGTCCCGGCCGGCCAGGCGGAGCGGGCGTGGAAGGAAGTCAGGCAGCTTCCGGACAACGGCAAGGTGCGCGAGATCGCGGACGCGGGCCCCAGGCGCCAGGATTCCGTGCGCAACGGCATGGACGCCCTGTCCGGCGACGCGGAGTTGGTGCTGGTTCACGACGCCGCCCGGCCGTTCGCCAGCGCGGCGCTCATCCGCCGCGTGGCCGAAGCCGCCGCGCGGACCGGCGCGTCCGTGCCCGGGCTTCCGGTCGTGGATACGCTCAAACGCGTGAGCGCCGAGGGGCGCATTGAAGGCACGGTGGACCGGCGCAACCTCGTGGCCGTGCAGACGCCGCAGGGGTTCCAAAGCGCCGTGCTGCGCCAGGCTTACCAGCACGCCTGGAAGGACAACCTGGCCGCGACCGACGACGCCGGACTGGTGGAATTGGCGGGGCAGCCCGTGTCCGTGGTCGAGGGGGAAGCGATCAATTTTAAAATCACAAGGTCCCATGACCTGGAGTTGGCGGAATGGTGGATCGGCGTCAAAAAAGTAAACTGCAAACCCTGACCGCGCCCGCGTTCCGCGTGGGCTTCGGCTACGACGTGCACCGGACCCGGCCGGGCCGCGACCTTAAGCTCGGCGGCGTGGCGTTTCCAAACGCGGGTTTTTCCCTGGAAGGGCACTCGGACGCGGATGTGCTGCTGCATGCGGCGTGCGACGCGCTGCTGGGCGCCTCGGGCTTTGCCGATATCGGCACCTGGTTTCCGAACACCGACCCCCGCCACCGCCGGCGCAATTCGCTGGATTTTCTCCGCCAGGTCGGCGGGATATTGCGCGCGCGGGGCGTGAGTGTCGTCAACCTGGACTGCTCGCTGGTGGCCGAGGCACCCAAGATCGCCGGCAAGGTTGCACTCATGCGGCGACGTATGGCCAAAGCCCTGGGGATTCTCCCGGACCAGGTTGCGGTTAAAGCCACGACCAATGAGGGGTTGGGGTTTGTGGGCCGCCAAGAAGGCCTGGCTGCCTTTGCAGTGTCTTTGGTGCAATTCAATTCCTCCGGTTCCCCAAAAAAGTCCAAATAACCCGCCTTTTTTCATCCGTCAGTCCGGGATTCCGAAGAAACTAACATTTTTTTGGATTATTTCTTCCGATGAATTCCCGGTTTTTTACAAGTGGCGTCAATTTGGCTGCGTTCCACGAAAACCCTTCATTTTAAAGGGTTTTAATTAATCCGCCGATTTGCAATGGCATTTTTCCTATGATATACTTCAGTCGAAAGATAATAAATTCGCGCATTTATTTGCGTTTTTGTAAATTTCCGGGTTATCGAGGAGGGAGCGAGTATGACTTCCAATCATCCGAGTCAACTCGACGCCAAGCGCATGCTGCGCTATCTCTTGGGAGGCGCGCTGGTCTTTGGGCTGGTGATGGGCCCCATGGCCTTTGCCCAAGCCGCGTCCGACCGGCTGCTGAGTTCGATTCTCGAGCAGCTGCGCGACATGGGTAAAAAAATCAAGAGCACCCAGGTCATGGACCTGGGTGAAGGGCAAACCGTGGTCACCGTGGTCCTTGCCGACGGCGAGACGAGGAAATACGACAGTCAGGGACGCCTGCAGGAAGTCAAGGACAAGGACGGCAAAGTCACGCGGTATGAAAACGGATTGCCGGTCGAGGAACGCGATGCGGCCGGCGACTTGATTTCGCGCACGAAGTATTTCCGCTCCAGCCAGGGGACGATCCTTAAGTTGGTGAAAACCGGCCGCGCCGGCACGGAAACCAAAAGCTTCGACCCCCAGGGCAATATCATCCAGATCACCAACTCGCAGGGCACCAAATTTTACAGCCAGTACGAGAAAAACCACAAGGGCAAGACCACCAGCTACGTGGAACGCGAGCTCGGGACCGGCAAGACCTTCCGGGTGTTCCTGGAACCGGACACCGGTTCCATTAAAAGCAAGGTCGATGAAAACGGAGTGCGGACCGATATCCAGTACGAACGCGACGCCCGGGGCGACATCGTGGCCACCACCGAGCGCGATACCCGGGGCCACGTGAAGGTAAAACAATTCAAGGACGGCCAGGTCGTGGAATCCGTGGAGGACGGCGTCCGCATTATGCACCAGAACCTGGTCGACGACAAAGGCCAGCTGGTCCGCAAGACCGAACGCAAACTGCTCGGCGGCCAGGGCGGCCACACCGTGGAGGACGTCACGATCAAGGACTTTGACGAGAGCGGCCGCGTGGTCCGCCAGCAGGACAAAACCGGCGACCACACCTACACCTATGCGGTGGACGAGAACGGCCGGGTCCGGTCGCGGTTCGAACGGACCGTGAAAAAGGAAGCCGGCGTCGAGCCCGAGGAAAAAACCACGTACTACGACGAGGCCGGGCGCATCACCGGCGTGAAGGAGGCGGGGCAGGACACCAAGACCTCCTATGTCCTGGACGACAAGGGCAACATCCTGGCCTCTCTCGAAACCATCACCATCTCCGTGGGCCCCCAGACTTTCACCCAGCAGGTGCGCAAGGAGCACGATCGCGACGGCCGCGTCACCGCCAAGACGGACGACGACGGCCTGCGGACGGAGTACACCTACGACGCCAAGGGCAATCGCATCCGCAGCGAAAACGAGTATGAACTGTCGCTGTTTGCCTACGACGAGCAGGACAACCTGATTAGCAGCCTGACCATCGACCACAAGAGCACGACTTATACCCATTTCGACATCAAAACCAAGCTGCCTGACCAAAAAGTGAAAGTCAAGAACAGCGGCATCGTCGAGCCGACCAGCTATTCGCTGGACGGCACGGGCCGCCGGATTTCCCAGACGTTGGAATCCTTCGGCGTGCGCACCACGACCTATCGCGGCGGCCAGAGCGAACAGCCGGAGCAGGTGGTGTTCACCAAGAACAACGGCCTGCAAACCCTTTCCACCTACGAATATGTCGGGGAACACCTGCTGGCCAGCAAGGATACCGGGCCGAACGGCACCTCGCAAACCCTGTATAACGCGTTCGGCAAGCCTTATCACGTCCTGCAGGAGGATAAATGGGGACGGGTTCAGGAAACCACCCACCAGTACGCCCGCGGCCGCATGACGTTGTCGCTGATGGTGGACCGCAAGGGCAAAACCAGCACGGAGTACAACAAATTTGAGGACCCAGTGCGGATCACAAGGGTCAACCAGATCGGCTTCCCGCGCCGCTCGGTGGAGGAACGAACCTACACCGACGGCATCCTCTCCAAGAGCGTTTCCCGTGACGTTAAAGGCAAAAGCATCACCACCTACAATGCCTACGAACTGTCCGAGACCGTGCACCGCATCAACCACCATGGGTTCCCCCGCGAGAACTGGGTCAGCAACGTCTACAACGACAGCGGCGAGCTGACCAAGAGCTTCCAGCGCGACAACCGGGGCTTTACCCGCAACAATTACGACGGCGACGGCCTGATGGAAGACAGCGAACGGATCGACATTTACGGGTTCCCCAAGCGGAAATATACGACATATCAATACGAGGCCGGCGAGCTGGTAACCAGCATGACCGACGACCAGCGCGGCACGTCCTACAATAAATTCGACGAAGACGGCCTGATGCGGGAAAGCAAGCGCGTCAAGAAATACGGTTTCCCCCGCGTGGAAAACTCCACCTACGATTACGACGGCAACGGCTACATGACCTACAGCGAAACCCGCGACATCAACGGGTTCACCCAGAATTACTACAATATCGACGAACTGGTCGCGGTTTCCTACCGGGAAAACAAATACGGGCACGCCCGTGAGCAGTGGTCGATCAACGAGTACGATGACGAAGGCTTCATGACCGTAAGCAAGGAAACGGACCTGAAAGGCGCGACCGTCACCCGCTTTAACCGCGACTCCCTGGCCACGGAAAGCCTGCGCCTGGACCATTACGGAGTGGTGTACGGCCGCAATACGGTCACCTTCAATGAATATGATTGGGAAGGGTTCATGACCAAGGCCCGGAGCAAGAACCTCCTGACCACCATGGAGAAGGAATTCGACCGGGACGCCCTGGTCCAGGTGCAGCAGCAACAGGACAATTACGGGGTATTGGACGGGCGCTACAAGGAGTCCCACGACTTCGAATATGATAATGAAGGACACCTGCTGAGCAATATCACCACCGACGATTTGGGCACCACCACCAGCGACTATGACATCCACGGCGACGCGGTCCGCAGCCACCGGGAGGCCACCATCGGATTGGGCGCCTCGCGCCAGTCCTACACCCAGGCCACGTACGAAAAGGACACGGGCATGACCACCTCCCGCGTGTCCCGCAGCCTCTACGGCACCACCACCAGCTTGAATTTCGATCCGGTGACCGGCCTGGAAAGCCGCCAGGTTGCAGAGAATAATTTCGGCCTGCTGGCCACGCGTTTGACGGACAGCCAGGTGGACCTGGACATCCGCCACGGGCTGACCCGGCAGACCATCGCCAACAACGCCTATGGCCGGACCTTGACCCATTTCGACACCGAGAGCGAAGGCCCTTACGGCGTGGCGGTTTCGAGCCGTTCCATCAACAACTTCGGGCTGGGGTACACCCTGGACACCGCGACCGTGATCGAGGCGGATGTCCACACCGGCCAGAACCTGCGGACCAAGGCGCAGAACAAATACGGCCTCACCCTGACCGAGTACGATGCCCTGGAGGGCGGCCGCTACGGCGTGGCCACCCATTCCTATACGCTCAACAATTTCGGCCTGATCGCCACCGAGGAAACCTTGACTGCCATCCGCGCGAACACCTTCAACGGCCTCAATGAGGTCACCGTGGCCCGCAACGAGTACGGCACCACCGTGACGCGCTATGAAAGCGAAGAGACCGGCGTGGCCCTGACCTCGGACGCGGACAACAACTTCGGCCTGGGCAAAACGCTCAAGACCCACACCCAGATTACCGCCAACATTTTCAACGGCCTGAACCGCGAAACCCTGGCCAAGAACGATTACGGCACCACCCTGACCCGCTACGACGAGCAGATCAGCGGCGTGGCCCTGACGTCGGACACGGACAACAACTACGGCCTGGGCGCCGGCCGCCAAACCCACACGGCGATCAAGGCCAACCGCAACAATGGCCTGAACCAGGAAACCGTGGCTGTGAACGAGTACGGCGTTACCACCACCCAATATGATGACCTGAAATATGGCACAGCCGAGGAATCCCTGGCCGTCAATAATTTCGGCCTGGGCGCCACCCGGGAAAACAAGACCAAGATCACTTCCAACCATTACAACGGTCTCAGCGAGCTGACCGTGGCCCGCAACGCCTACGGCATGACCGTGACCCGCTACGACCATCAGAAATCCGGCGTGGCGGAGGAATCCATGGCGTTCAATAATTTCGGCCTGGGCGCCACCCGCCAGACCCGCACGGTCATCACCGCCAGCCATGACACGGGCTTGAACGAAAAGACCGTGGCGGTCAACGAATACGGCACCACCACCTCGTTCTACGACGACAGCTACGGCGTGGCCGTGGAATCCTGGGTGGAAAACAACTTCGGGCTGGGCGCAACGCTGCAGACCCACACCGCCATCCTGGCGAATGTGTACAACGGCATGAATACGGTCACCACGGGCGCCAATGCCTACGGGACCACGGTCACGTACTACGACGACCGGGAGTACGGCGTGTCCCTGCATTCGGACGCCGCCAACAACTTCGGCATCCGCGCGAGCCGTAAAACCGGCACGGACGTCGATGCCAATGTCTGGAACGGCCTGAACCGTTCGACCGTGGCCGCCAATGATTACGGCACCACCACCACCTATTACGACGACGAGGTCTACGGCGTTTCCGAACGCTCCCAAGCCGAAAACGTCTACGGCCTGGGCGCGAGCCGGAATACCGAGACCAACATCCAGGCCAACACGTACAACGGCCTCAACCAGATGACGTTCGCGCGCAACGCCTACTGCGAGACCACCACCTCGTATGACGACGTCCACAGCGGAGTGTCCCTGCAATCCTTCGCCCTGAACTACTTCGGCCTGGGCGCCACGCGCAAGACGCTCACGGATATCCAGGCCAACACCTACAACGGACTCAACGAGCAGACCTACGCGGTCAACGACTACGGGACCACGCGGACCATCTATGACAGCGAGGAATTCGGCGTGGCCACGGCCAGCTACGCCCAAAACAACTTCGGGCTGGGCGCCACCCTGCGCTCCCAGACCAAGATCACGGCCAATCTGGACAACGGCCTGAACGATCACACTTTCGCCTCCAACGAGTACGGCAATACCCTGACGCTGTTTGACAATGAGGATTCCGGAGTGGCGGTCCAATCCCTGACTTTGAACAACTTCGGATTGATGGACACCCGGTTCACTCATACCCAAGTTGCGGCCAACCATTGGAACGGCTTGAACCGCGAGACCTTCGCCTCCAACCAATACGGCCAGACCCTGACGCGCTACGACGACGCTGTTTACGGCGTGGCGCAGACCTCCGAAGCGGCCAATAACTTCGGCATCGGCGCAGCCCGCCAGACCCATACGGAAATCTCGGCCAATACCTGGAACGGGCTGAACCGGGAAACCCTGGCCACCAGCCGATACAGCACCACCAAGACCGAATTTGAAGAACAGAAGACCGGCGTGGCGCTGAATTCAGTCGCTGACAACAACTTCGGCTTGGGGGCCACCCGCCATACCGAGACAGACATTGAAGCCAACACCTATAACGGCCTCAATGAGTGGACCCTGGCGAACTCGGATTACGGCTGGACGTACACGGATTTCGACGGTGACCATTACGGCGTGGCCGAGCAAACCCTGGCGCTTAACAACTTCGGCCTGAAGTCCACGCGCCTGACCGCCACTCACATCAACGCCAACATTGAAAACGGCTTGAACAACACCACGCTGGCCGAAAATTATTACGGCCAGACCTACACGGTGTATGACAACGAAAATTTCGGGACCGCGCGCTGGTCCGTGGCTGACAACAACTACGGGCTGCTCGACACGCGCCACACGTACTCCTCCATCCAGGCGGACACGGACACCGGCCTGAACCGCAGCACTATCGCAGTCAATGATTACAGCCGGACGGTCACGGAATACGACCACGCGGCCAGCGGCGTGGCGGTCGCCTCGCATGCGGAAAACAACTTCGGATTGGGCGCCTCCCAGTTTACGGATACCGTGGTCACGGCCAACACCTGGAACGGCCTCAATATCCAGACCGACGCGCTCAATGCCTACGGCCGCTCCTTGACCCTGTACGACAGTGCGTCCACCGGCATCGCCCAGCAATCGTTCGGGTGGAACAATTTCGGCCTGGGCGCCAGCCGGTACTCGGAGACCGCCATCGAGGCGAACGACTGGAACGGCCTGAACATCCGCACCACGGCCCGGAACGCCTACTCGCTCACCCGGACCGAGTACGATGAAGCCGAAACCGGCAAAGCCGAGGAGTCCGTTGCCGAAAATTATTTCGGTCTCGGCTCCACCCGTTTGACCCGCACGGAAATCAACGCCAGCCGGCACAATGGCCTGAACATCAGCACCCGCGCGGAAAATGACTACGGCACGACCTGGACGTTCTTCGACGAACAGCAGAGTGGCGTGGCGGAATGGTCCCTGGCCCAGAACAACTTCGGCCTGGGGGCGAGCCGCCTGACTTTCACGGACATCGACGCCAACACCTACAGCGGGCTGAACACCCGCACCACGGCGATCAATGCCTACGGCCGTACGACCACGAACTATGACGACCGCGATGCGGGCGTGGCCACCCATTCGCTGGCGGAAAATAATTTCGGCTTGTACGCCACGCGCATCACCCAAACTTCGGTCACGGCCAATGTCTGGAACGGCCTAAACCGCGAGACCTCGGCGGTCAACGACTACGGCACCACGGTCACGCGCTATGACGACCAGTTCTACGGCACGGCCGTCAACTCGGACGCCCTCAACCGCTACGGCCTGGGCGCCACGCGGAACACGCACACCGAGATGGTCTGCAACACCTGGAACGGGTTGAACCGCTCCACCACGGCCACGAACCGGTACGGGGAAACCGTCACGCGCTATGACGAGCAGCGGTCCGGCGTTTCCCTCGAATCGAACGCGGTGAATTATTTCGGACTGCTGACCACACGCACCACGCGCACGGAGATCGACGCCAGCGACTGGAACGGCTTGAACCGCGAAACCAAGGCGGTCAACGGCTACGGCACCACCTGGACCTATTACGATGCGGCCTCCACGGGCGTGGCGGAACGCTCCTTGGCCCAGAACGTATACGGAATTGGCGCCTCGCGGCTGACCGAGACGGAGATCACGGCCAACCTGCAAACCGGCTTGAACACGACCACCCGGGCCGTCAATGCCTACGGCACCACGGTGACCCAGTTCGACGACGACAATTACGGTGTTTCGGTCTTCTCGCGCTCCTCCAACAACTTCGGCCTGGGCGCCGCCAAAGAGACCGACACCACCATCGTGGCCAATACGGACACGGGCCTGAACCAGTACACCATCGGCTGCAACAATTACGGGACCACCCTGACGCAATACGACGACGAGCACTATGGCACGTCCGAAACCTCCCTGAGCTGGAACAACTATGGCATTGAGGACGCCCGCGTGACCTTGACCACCATCGACGCCAACGTGGCCACCGGGTTGAACCGCCAGACCCAGGCCGCCAGCCGCTATAGTTCGGTGATCACGAATTTCGACGACACCTCCACCGGCGTCACCCGGGAATCCTGGACCACGAACAACTTCGGCATTGTCGCCTCCCGGCAGACGTATACCAGCGTATCGGCCAACACCTGGAACGGCCTGAACCGTGAGACCAACGCCGCGAATGCTTACGGGTCGACCTACACCCGTTACGACGACCAGCGCAGCGGCGTGTCACAGTATTCGCTGGCCAACAACAATTTCGGCATCCGCGCCAGCCGCAGCACCTATACCACCATCACGGCCAACCAGGAAAACGGCTTGAACCGGCAGACCGTGGCCAGCAACGCCTACGGCCGCACCACGACCCTTTACGACGACGTCACTTACGGCGTGACTGTCCGTTCGATGGCGGAAAACAATTACGGGCTGGGCGCCGCGCGCCGGACCCAAACATACTCCGAAGTCAACCTGAAGAACGGACTCAATACCCGGACGTTTGCCGTCAATGACTACGGCTGGACCGAAACGTTCTTCGAGAGCCAGAATTTCGGCGTGCCGGATTGGTCCCGGGCCCACAATAATTACGGCCTGGGCGCCACCCGCGACAATGTATCCGACATTACGGCCAGCGCCTATTCCGGCCTGAACATCCGCAGCGTCGCCTATACCTCTTACGGCACCACGATCACGGATTTCGACAGTGCGAACTACGGTACCGCGACCACCTCCGTCACCAGCAATCATTTCGGCCTCGCGGCGACCCGCGTGACCACCACCAACATTATAGGCAGCCCGGATACGGGCCTGAACATACGGACCGAAGCCTGGAGCGCTTATTCCTTTATCCGGACCGATTACGACTACCTCGGCTATGGCACGGTCACCGGGTCCTATACACGCAATAATTTCGGGTTCGGCGCCGCCCGCGAAACCTGGACCACCCGTTCCGTGGTCAACAAGTTCAACGGTTTGAACAAGGAGACGGAAACCCTAAACGCCTACGGCAGGACCGTTACGGTCTTTGACGACGAAGACACCGGCCTGGCACTCTACAACCTCACGGCGAATAATTTCGGACTGGGCCTGACCCGCAACACCCGCACCGTGAACAACATCAATCCCTGGAACGGATTGAACCAGGCGACCTTGGCCACGAACGGCTACGGCACGACCATTACGCTGTATGACGATCAAAACTACGGGCAGGCGTATGAATCGTTTGCGGAAACGCATTACGGCCTGCTTTCCACCCGGATTACGCACACCATTCTTGACGCACGCAAGGACAACGGCCTCAACAACAGCAGCGTCGCCATTAACGACTACAGCGTCACGGTGACGCGTTTTGACGGCACGAACACGGGCAAAGCCACTTCCTCGGATACGATCCAATACTGGGGACTGCTCGCGGTGCGGAGTACGCATACCGATATCAATGCCAGTGATTACACCGGCCAGAACGTCTCGACCGTGGCCACCAACCAGTACGGCCGGACGGAATCCTATTATAAGTGGTGGGGCAGCGGCTCCATTGACTACAGCGTGGCGGATAATAACTACGGCGCCCTGGGCAGCCGCCACACCACCACGGTGTTCAATGTCAATGAAAACACCGGCGTGAACAACTACACCGTCAGCACGGCCCACGATAAAAACAACCCCAACCGGGTCCTGTCCGTCACGACCACCTATTATGATCCGACGTATGGTATCAATACCTATTCGGTGTCGGATAACAAATACGGCGCCCGCCTGGCCAGCCTGACCACCACGGTATTCACCACCAACCGCTGGACCGGAATCAATTACTGGACCTCGGCCACCAACGGCATGTCCAGCACGGTCACTGAATACGACACCTTGTGCGGCAATGCCCGGGGCAGCGTTTCGGACAGCTATCGGGGCGCCACCTTCGGACGGCACGTGGAGACCATTATCGATTCCAGCAAGACCACGGGGCTGAACCGCGCCACCTACAGCCATTCCATGCTCAGCGACAGCTGGACCACATACGACAGCAACGGTTTCCAGGATGCGGCCGTGACCAAGATGAACGAGGGCATCACCCTTAATTATGCGGTCTGGACTTTAAACGATTACACCATGGACTCCTGGACCGGGCTCATGGCCGCCTCCACGGCGGTCAACAATCTCAGCACCACTTATTCGACCTACGACCAGAACGGGTTTATCAACCAGAGCTGGAACTACTCGCTGTACGGCATCGTCTATATGACCTACACCACCTACACCCCGGATCTGCAGACCGGGTTCAACGCCTCTTCCGTGGCCACGGCCTATTCAGCCATCAACAGCAATTATGCCTTGTCCAGCACCACGACCTATTATGACGGGCACGGCATGGCCTGGCAGGCCGTGAACCACAGTTTCAGCGGCCCGCTTGCCGGACGGATTAAAACCACCACCATGACGAACGATATCGAAACCGGCGTCAAAACCTACTCCTACACCACCTGCGATCTGTCCAACAGCCAGACCTGGTCCAATGCCAAGGGCGTGGACCTGAAAACCATCAGCAACAGCTACATCGGGCCGTACAACGGCCGGACCACCACGGATTGGACCGTGAATTACAGCGAAAATACCGGCATCCGCACGGAAAGTTATTCGGAAAGCGGCCTGAACCAAACGCACGCCTGGTTCAATGAACACGGGGTTCCCAGGGCCGGGGTCTACCAGGAGAAACGAAGTTTCTACGGCGCGGCCGAAGGCGCCTACTACGAAACCACGGAAGTCGCGGATTCCGGGGCCGAGGACCTGCACTGGAGCGGCAACCCCAAGAAGACGATCACCCGGACCGCCATCTCGGTCAGCGAAAACTATAACGACGCCAACGGTTTTACCACCGGCAGCTGGACCGGCAATTTGTACGGCGCGTTGGGCGACGCCCTGACCTACACCTCCTACAATGTCAATCCCCATACCGGTTTGAATTCCTCTTCCTGGCAATACAAATACAGTTCGCCGGGCGTGCGTTACGGTTCGGCCCAGACGTATTCGGCCTACGAACCGCAATTCGGCGTGGCGACCTATATGCAGGCCTGGAACCGGAAAGGCGATGTCACCACCACGACCACGGGCTTCAATCCCTATACGGGCATGACCAATTATTCCCGCACCACCGGGAAAAACGATTACGTCCATACCGGCGGCAGTTACGATGCGCATGGCCGCAAGGGTTCGTCCAGTACCAGCCAAACGGTCGGCAGCGGAAAGAAAAAGTCAACCGACACCTATTACTCCTCCTACAGCTACAACAACTGGACCGGCCTGTTGAAGAAGGAAGTACGCTGGGGCAGCCAGAACAAGACCGTTTTTTACGACATCCACGGGGTGGAGAACAGCTCCTACGGCGACAGCAGCTGGTATCCCAGCGGACAGGTCCGGGAAGTCACCCACTACTACGGCAACGACAATTACGGCGATCCGACCACCGCGGCCGTGAGTTACAGCGGCGCGGGCTATGGCCAAACCATGACCATCATCCAGCACGACATCACCCGGGACGAAAACCAGGACCGCCTGACCACGATGCCCCGCTGGGCCGAGGTGGTCTACGATTACGGCAATTACGTCACCAATGCCACGGTCATCTACAACCTGACGGACAACGGGCCGATCAGCGCCACCATCACCGACAACCAAGGCAGCGAAGTCTGGACCATCAACGGCGGCTACGAGCAGTCTTCGATCCAGGTCCGCAGCCGCGTCAACAAGGACGGCAGCACCTTTACCTGGGTGTATACCGACACGCCGACCGGTCCGTTCCACACCTCGGCGGACATCAGCTATACGCTGTACATGGGCCTGCACAACGGCGTGGGCATGGAAACCTACACCACCACCGGCATTCTGACCCACCAGGTGCTCAACAACACCGAAACCTGGGATGAAGACATCACGTTCCAGAACGACGGCACCTACGTGACCACGGCCAGCGGCCAGCGCGAAGACGGCGTGACCACCACCTATTCCTATACGGGCATGAACGAGATCGCCGCCAGCGCGGACGACAAGGGCGTCACCACCTGGGACGTGCCCACGCAGCGCAGGACTTCGACCACCGGCGGATTGGGCACCTTTACCTATACCTATTCCGGGGCGGCTTTGGTCGGGATCCAGGGCGAAACCGCGGCCGGCGGGCAGGTGAAGATGGACCAGTATTGGAACGTGCAGGAGTGGACGGATTCGCAGGGCGTGGTCCACCGTTACACCGCCACCACCAAGAACAAGGTCTACGTGACCAGCGGCACCGAGACTTTTACGGACAAGAACGGGACGGTTTGGAACGGCACGATTCAGTATGCTTCCAAAGGCTTCTATTTCGCCGGCGAGACCCTGGTGGCCCAGAACGCCAAGGCGGACGCGCCGACCGCGGACGGCCTGGTGTCCATGGATAAGAACGCGGCCGCCAACCTGATCCGCACGCTGATCGCGGAGCACAATCCCGAAAAGGAAACCTACACCTGGAAGGCGCCGGGCGAAACCGCCTCCCCCAAAACCCTGGCGGAATACAAGCTGGCCAAGTTCTCCACGGGGGATGTGACCGGTTACGCGGATGTGGTGGTCACGGTGCAGGCGGACGGCACGGCCGTGGCCGAGTACCGCAACATCCGCTACACCGAGGCGCAGTTCACCAAACGCAACCGCTACCGCCCGGCTTCCAGCAGCCGCTCCTACACCGTGGTTTCGGACACCCAGCCCACGGTGGGCGACTACCGCGACATGAGCAAGTACAACAACGTTTTCTACACCGGCGACGTGGGCAAGGTGACCAAGGTCACCGGTTCCGAACAGGTCGAAGTGGGTCGCCAACAGACGACCGTGTACGTCGAGGTCGTGCAGCAGGACGATCCGGCCACGCCGGAAAACGAGTACCGGGAGGTCATTCACGACCAGCAGGCGTATGACACGACCGGCAAGGCCCTGTACACGCCCCGGACGACCGAGACCATCCTCTACAGCACCAAGTGGACCGTCAGCGAGGAGAGCTGGTACAAAGTGTCTGACGGCTGGATGTGGACGGATGCCAACGAGGACGTGACGCAGTTCTACGACAATCCGCTGCAGAGCACGGTGGTGACGGTCAATGCCTCGCCGTTTGGGCAGGAGGGGCTGGCCACGGCGGCGGCCACCAACCTGCGGAAGTACCACACCTCCTGGGGCAACAAGGCCGGCGGCGTGAGCTTGGCCGGCGGCCTGACGGCCGGCACGCAAGCCGGGAGCGGCAAAGCACGGGAGGGCGTCCAGGCCGCGGGCGCCACCCAGGTGATCGGCACCGGCACGATCGGCAAAGCGCTGGGCAGTTCGGTGCCCGGCACCGTGGCGCAGACTGCCTCCGATGCCTATAACAAGGTTTTCGGCGGCTTGCTTGACGCGTCGCTGCTCAAACGGCTGCTGGCCCCTGTGACAGGGGCGCCCGCGGTCGAGGAAACCCGCGCCACGCTTGCGGGCGCGCCGGCGGTCTCTCCGCAGGCGGATATCGCCCTGATGGTGGACAAGAACGTGAAGCAGGCCGCGGAGATCAAGCGGGACGACCAGGGCCGCGTGGTGCAGGCCGTGGACGACCGCGGCTTGACCCACGATTTCACCTACGAAGCGCAAGGGTTCACGCAGACCATCAAGTATGCCGACCGCACGCTGTGCGTCCGTTTCTACGACAACAGCGGACAGCTGAAATCCGAGAACGTGGACGGCCGCTCGCGGGTGTTCGATTACGGGGCCGACGGCCGGATGACCCTGACCGAACGCACGGCCGCCGGGACCGTCACCCTGGAATACGACGCCGACGGCCAGTTGCTGCAGTTTACGCAGGCCAACCAGAAGACCGTGTACCAGTACGGCGACAAGTCCGCGAACGCCTACACGGCCACGGTGTATGGGCCAAGCGGCGGGTTCCTGGAATCGCGCAACTACCAGAACGGGAAGCTGATCAGCAAGAAGACCGCGTCCGGCAGCGTGGTGAAGTACAACTACCTGTCAGACGACGACGGCAAGGTGCTGGCCGTGACCCAGGAAGTCACGGACACGGACGGCGCCAAGACCTACATGAAGTACAACGGGGACGGCCGTCTGATCACGGCCACGGGCAAGCACGCTTCCCGCGTGATCAAGATGGCCGAGGAAGGCACGCTGTCCGAGGCGGCCTTCAAGTTCGAGTTGCTGGGCAAGGACCCGTTCGAAGAACAGCGCCTGGAGGGGATGCGTTTGATGAACCAGTCGCCGGCGTTCGCGCCCTTGAAGCCCTAGGCAGCCGCCGGACCATCGCGCTGGGTCAGTTCGCCCTGCCCGCGGAGATTTCCGCGGGCAGGGTTTTTTTTAACCCTGCAACGCCGAAAGACCCGGGCACGCCTGGGGATGAAGGCCCCAGCGGCGTTGCAGGATGTCGCCTGCCGAATGGGCCGGAGACGCAAGATTTTTTAGTGGTGCCCCGGCCTTCGGTCCCTGCAGGGATCGCCGGGGGGCTCCACGGCCTGTCTGCACTTCCGCCGGCCCTCTGCTTGCATCCCCCTAGCCTGGAATGCTATACTGCGTCAGCGTTATTGGCGGGGGGCATCCTTTTTAAAAAGGAACATCCATATGGACAAAATCATCATTCAAGGCGGGCGGCCTCTGGCCGGTTCGGTCCGGGTGGGCGGATCTAAAAACGCCTGCCTGCCGCTCATGGCCGCCTGCATGCTCGCCGGAGGGGCTTGCCGCCTGCAGAACGTGCCGGATGTGCAGGACATCCGCACCATGGCGCAAATGCTGGAGCTGATGGGCGTTTCCGTCCGGCGTGAAGACCATGCCCTGGTGCTGGATCCAGCCAAGCTGGCCAACCGGCGGGCACCCTACGAGCTGGTCAGCACCATGCGTGCTTCGATCTACGTGCTGGCGCCGCTTTTGAGCCGCTTCGGCGAGGCGGAAGTGGCCCAACCCGGAGGGTGCGCCATCGGGCTGCGCCCCATTGACCAGCACCTCAAGGGCCTGGAAGCGCTCGGCGCGCGCGTGCAGCTGGAGCACGGCTACATCCGGGCGGCCGCGCCCCAAGGCCTGAAGGGCGGGGAGATTTACCTGGATGTGGCCAGCGTGGGCGCCACGGTGACGATCTTATTGGCCGCGGTTCTGGCCAAGGGCCGGACGGTTCTGGAACACGCGGCCTGCGAGCCGGAAATCATGCATCTGGCCGATGGTTTGAACGCCCTGGGCGCGCGCATCCAGGGGGCGGGCAGCAGCCGGATCGTGGTGGAGGGCGTAACACAACTGGGGACCGCGACCCTGACCGTGATCCCGGACCGGATCGAAGCCGGCACCCTCGCCCTGGCCGGCGCCATGACCGGCGGGGAAGTGACGCTGGAAGGGTATCCCGCGAGCCATCTGGCGGCGCTGGAGAGCAAGCTTCAGGAGGCGGGCGTGGAATGGCGCCACGAAGGGGAGACTGTCCTGCGGCTGGCGCCGCGCCAGGCCCCCCTGCGGCCCGTGGATGTCGTGACCCTGCCTTATCCCGGCTTTCCCACGGACCTGCAGGCCCAGTGGATGGCCCTGATGTGCCTGGCTCCCGGCCGGTCCGTGGTCACGGAAACCGTGTGGGAGAACCGTTTCATGCACGTGGCGGAACTGAACCGCATGGGCGCGGACATCCAGATCGAGGGCAGCAATGCCCTGATCCGGGGAGGCCGGCCGCTGTCCGGCGCCCAGGTGATGGCCTCGGACCTCCGCGCCTCGGCGGCCTTGATCCTGGCCGCGCTGGTAGCCGAGGGCGAGACCCAGGTGTCGCGCATTTATCATCTGGACCGGGGGTACGAACATTTAGAGCGCAAGCTCGCCGCCCTGGGCGCCTCCATACAGCGCGTCAAGGCATGAAACGGGCCGCGCTCCGACTGGGCTGGGCCGCTGCACTGGCGGTTCTCATGTGCACCGCGGCCAGCGCCGACAGCGGGGCCAGGCTGCAGTTCGACCCGGGGTTGCGCGATCTGGTCATGACCGCCGTGGCGGACAGCCGTACTGACATCGCCGTAGAAGTCTATCTTCTGACCGACTGGGGAGTAATCGAAACCCTGCAGCAGGCCGCGCAGCGCGGGGTCAAGGTGCGGGTCATCCTGTGCCCGAGTGGCCGACAGAACCGGCGCGGCGCGGAACAACTGTCCAAGGCCGGCGTGGAAGTGCGCTGGTACCCCCTGACGCATCCGGACCAGCTGATGCACATGAAGCTGGGCGTCCTGGACCAAAAGCGGCTGCTCCTGGGCAGCGCCAATTGGACGCACTGGGGCCTGACCCTGCACCACGAAGCCATGCTCGACCTGCAGGAGCCGGCAATGGTCCGGCAGGCGCTGGAGCAGTTCGAAGCCGACTGGAAAAAGTCCGCGCCGCACCGCTAGCAGGCCCGCCGGTTTGCATTTAAAACCCGGATAAAACAGTCTTTTTCCCGGCGGGAAAAACCTTGCCCCTCCGCGTGACGGATGCTATAGTACTCCTTTCTTTCTTATCCACGGAGTGTCCCCGAACATGCGCCGAATCGACCTTGCGACCCCCGCGGGCAAAAAACAGTGGCGGCAACTTGTGCTCCGGCAGTCCGCTTTGGCGGACCCGCTGGCTGTGCGCCGCGACGAACGCACGCTGCGCGCGTTCGGGCGGCCGATGTCGGCCCGCGAGGCCGTGGCCGGGATTATCACGGCGGTCCGGAGCCAGGGCGACCGCGCGGTCCTGAAGTATGAACGCCTGCTCGACGGCTGGCAGCCGGCCCGGGCGGCGCTGAAAGTTTCCGAATCCGAACGCCGGGCCGCAGCCAAGCTCGTGCCCAGAGCCCTGCGGCAGGCCCTGGCCACGGCTGCCGGCCACATCCGCGCCTTTCACCGCAGCCAGCAGTCCCGGCCCGGCCGGGTGGCGCGGCCGGGCGCGCGCGTTTCCGAGCGCCGCCTGCCCCTGGACCGCGTGGGCGTCTACGTACCCGGCGGCATGGCGCCCTTGGTGTCCACCGTGCTGATGAACGCGCTGCCGGCCCGCGTGGCCGGCGTGCGGGAGGTCCTTCTCGCCACGCCGCCGGGCCGCGGCGGCCGCGTGCTGCCGGCTTTGCTGTATGCGGCTGATCTGGCCGGCGTGGACGTGGTCTACCGCCTGGGCGGCGCGGTGGCCGTGGCTGCGTTCGCCTACGGCACGGAAACCGTACCGGCCGTGGACAAAATCGTGGGGCCAGCCAACGTGTTCGGCACCGAGGCCAAGCGCCAGGTGGTGGGGCAGGTGGGCATCGACAGCCTGGCCGGTCCCAGCGAGATTCTGATTCTGGCCGACGATTCGGCCCGGCCCGACCAGCTGGCCTGGGACCTGCTTGCCCAGGCTGAGCACGGGTCAGGCGCGGTCGCGCTGCTCTTGACGCCTTCGCGGCAGCTGCTCGCGGCCGTGGCAACGGAGATCCGGTGCATCGCCGCCGCGTTCCCCGGGCTCAATCCGGCCGGCCTGATGGTCGCGGGGATCAAGACCAGGGACCTGCGCGAAGCCGCGGCCTTAGCCGAAGAATACGCGCCCGAGCACCTTTCCCTGCAGACGCGGCAGCCGCGGCAGTGGCTGGCGCGCATCCGCCGGGTGGGCGCGGCGTTCCTGGGCCCCATGACCGCCCAGGCTTTGGGTGACTACATCGCGGGGTCGAACCACGTGCTGCCGACCAACGGCACGGCGCGGTGGTCGTCGGCCCTGTCCGTGCGCGATTTTGAACGCCACACCAGCGTGGTGGAGTTTACTTCCCAGGGTGTTAAACGGGAAGGGCCGCCGGCCGTGGTCCTGGCCGAGGCCGAGGGTTTGCGTGCGCACGCCGCCTCCATGATCGCGCGCCTGCGCGGCCGGAAAGCGTGAACCCAGTGCCCGCGATCGTGGTTCCGCTCGGGCGCAAACCGGTAAAAAAGGCCCGCTCCCGCCGGGCGCCTTCGGCGCGGAAAACCCGCACGGCGCCCCCCTCCCCCTGGACGTCCTGGGTGAGGCCGCACGTGAGCCGGCTCGCGGCCTACCAGCCCGAACCGGCCGGGCCGGCCGTGCGCCTGGACGCCAACGAGAGCGCGTTTGATTTTCCGGTTGCGCTCAAGCGGGAAGTGGCGGAGCGTTTTTCCAAGCGGGAATGGAACCGCTATCCTGATCCGGAATGCCGGACTCTGCGGCAGGCCCTGGCCGCGCAGGAAGGGGTCGCGCCGGAACAGGTGCTCATGGGCAACGGCTCGGATGAGCTGATCCGCGACCTGCTGGTCTGCTTCGGCGGCCCGGGCACGCGGGCCGTCGTGCCCACGCCCACGTTCAGCATGTACGCGGCGCTCAGCCGCGCGCTGGGCGGCGAAGCCGCGGCAGTGCCCCTGCGGCCGGATTGGTCGCTCGACCTGCCGGCCGTGCTCGAAGCCTTGCGGCATCCCCGGGCCCGCCTGCTGTTTCTGGCCACGCCGAACAACCCCACGGGGCGCAGCGCGCCCCTGGCGCAGATCGAACGGATTCTGGAAGCCACGGACCGGCTGGTGGTGGTGGACGAAGCCTACCGCCTGTTCGCGGGTTCCGATTCCGGCAGCCTGGTGCCCCGGCTTAAAGCCCATCCGCACCTGGTTGTACTGGGGACTTTTTCCAAAGCCTGGTCCCTGGCCGGGCTGCGCGTGGGCTACCTGATCGCGCGGCCGGAGCTGGTCGAAATGGTCAACCGCGTGCGGCTGCCGTTCAACCTCGACGCCTTCGCCCAAACTGCGGCCGAGGTCGCGCTGGAGCACCCGGATGCCTGGCAAAGCCAGGCGCGCCTGATCGTTTCGGAACGGGAGCGCGTCAGCCGGGCCCTAGCCGGCCTTGGCGGCGTGGAGGTTTTCCCCAGCCAGGCCAATTTTCTGCTGGTGAGAATGCCCCGCGCGCTGCGGATCAAGGCGCGGCTGGCCGAACGGGACATCGCGGTGCGGGGCTTTGCCGGCGATCCGGCGCTGGCCCAGTGCCTGCGGATCACGATCGGCCGTCCGCCGGAGAACGATAATTTGCTGAGGCAGCTTGCGCTGGCCCTCGGAAAAGGATAGGGAGGGATCCCCATGCCCAAATCACGCATTGCCCGCATACGGCGCCAAACCAAGGAGACCGACATTTCGCTGTCCGTGAACCTGGATGGCAGCGGCCGGGCCCGCCTGGACCTGGGCATTCCCTTCCTGGAGCACATGCTGACGCTGTTGGCCGGCCACAGCCTGGTGGATTTGGACATCCGGGCCAAGGGAGATTTGAAGGTGGATCAGCACCATCTGGTCGAGGACGTGGGCCTGACCCTGGGGCAGGCGCTGGCCAAAGCCTGGGGCGACAAGCGCGGCCTCAGGCGCTACGGCTGGGCCATGATTCCCATGGACGAGTCGCTGGTGGCCGTGGCCGTCGACCTGTCGGGCCGGCCGTTTCTGAATTTCGGGTTGAAGCTGCGTCAGCGCCGGCTGGGGACCTTTGACACGGAACTGGCGACGGAGTTTTTCCGCGCCCTGAGCAATCAAGCCGGCCTGACGCTGCACTTGGCGCAGCTGGCCGGCGGCAACACGCACCACGTCGTGGAAGCGGCCTTCAAAGGCCTGGGACGGGCGCTCCGGCAGGCTCTGGAACGGGATTCCCGCCAACAGGGCGTCCCCAGCACCAAAGGCCGGCTGTAGCGGATGGAATAGATGTTCGAGGCATTGCTTCGAAAGACGGCCGCCATCAGGAGGGCGGCCTCGGCTTGCGAAAAGGCGGCAGGACCAGTCCTTTTCGCAAACGCTTTCTCAGCAATACCTCGAACACCCCGCTGAAAAGATCACAGAAGGACGACCGGTTATGGTGGCTATCGTCGATTACCGCATGGGAAACCTGCACTCGGTGCAGAAAGCCTGCACCCGGGCCGGACTGCCGTCGCGGATCACGTCGCAGGCGCGGGACCTGCGCCGCAGCCGGGCGATCATACTGCCCGGCGTGGGCGCGTTCGGGCACGCCATGCAGAACCTGTCGCGGCAGCGGCTGATCGGCGTCCTGAAGGAGGCGGCCTTCAACGGCAAGCCGCTCCTGGGCGTGTGCCTGGGCATGCAGCTGCTGTTCGAGACCTCCGAGGAGTTCGGCCGGCACGCGGGCCTGGGCATTTTTCCGGGGCGCGTGCGGCCGTTCCCCAAGAAATACAAAGTGCCGCACATGGGGTGGAACAGCCTTTCGGTCAAGCGGCGCCACCCCCTGCTGCGCGGCATTCCGGACGGCTCTTACATGTATTTCGTGCATTCGTTTTACTGCGAGCCCGCGGACCCGCAGTTGACGCTGGCGACCACGGCCTACGGCATCGAGGTCGCGGCCGCGGTCGGCAAAGACAACATCCTGGCCACCCAGTTCCACCCGGAGAAGAGCCAGGACCTGGGCCTGCAGGTTTACCGTAATCTGGCGCGCTGGTTGCAGCGCAAGGGGTGAAGGACCATGATGATTTATCCTGCCATTGATTTGCGCAAAGGCCGCTGCGTGCGGCTGGTGCGCGGCGACGTCCGCGATGAAACCGTGTATTCCAAGGAACCCAGCTCCATGGCCAAGCTGTGGCAGCTCAAGGGGGCCAAATACCTGCACGTCGTGGACCTGGACGGCGCCCTGACCGGCACGCCGAAGAACCTGAAATACGTCTACCAGATCGCCAAGGCCGTCCGCATTCCGATCCAGTTCGGCGGCGGGATCCGCGACCTGGACCTGATCAAGGAAGTGCTGGACAACGGCATCCGCCGCGTCATCCTGGGCACGAACGCGCTCTCCCTGGATTTCCTCACCAAGGCCCTGAAGCGTTTCGGCGCCGCGCGCATCGTGGTGGGCGTGGACAGCCGCGACGGCAAGGTCGCCATCCGCGGCTGGAAGGACGTGACGGACAAGTCCGCGATCGAGTTCGCCCAGGAACTGGAAAAAGCGGGGGTGAGGCACCTCATCTTCACGGACGTCAAGCGCGACGGCCTGCTGTCCGGCCCCAATTTCAAGGGCATCAAGGCCATGGCCTGCGCGGTGAACATTCCGATCATCGCCTCGGGCGGCGTGGCCTCGGTCAAGGACATCAAGCATCTGAAGAACCTCGAAAAATACGGCGTCAGCGGCTGCATCATCGGCAAGGCGCTCTACACCGGCGCCCTGGACCTGAAGGACGCGGTCGCGGCCGCCGCGGCCTAAGGAGGCACGGTGCTGGCCAAACGCATCATCCCCTGCCTGGACGTCAAGGACGGCCGGGTGGTGAAGGGCGTGAATTTCGTGCACCTGCGCGACGCCGGCGATCCGGTGGCGCAAGCCAAGGTGTACGACCGCGCCGGCGCGGACGAGCTGGTGTTTCTCGACATCACCGCCAGCGTGGAGAGCCGGCGCACCATGCTGCGCGTGGTGGAGCGCTGCGCGGAGCAGGTGTTCATGCCGCTGACCGTGGGCGGGGGCATCCGCAGCATCCAGGACATCCGGGACCTGCTGCGGGCCGGTGCGGACAAGGTATCCATCAACACCACGGCGGTCCAGCGGCCGGAGCTGCTGCGGCAGGCGTCCGAGGTGTTCGGGCGCAGCACGATCGTGCTGGCCATCGACGCCCGGCGTCGGCCCGGGCGCCAGTCCCTGTGGGAGGTCTTCATCCACGGCGGCCGCACGCCCACGGGCCTGGACGCGGTCAAGTGGGCCAGGCGCGGCGTGGCCCTGGGCGCGGGCGAAATCCTGCTCACCTCCATGGATTGCGACGGCACGCAGAACGGGTACGACGTGGAACTGACCCGGACCGTTTCGCAGGCCGTGAGCGTGCCCGTGATCGCCAGCGGCGGGGCCGGGCAGCTCAAGCACCTGGCCGAAGTGCTGGACCAGGGCTGGGCCGACGCGGTGCTGGCGGCCAGCATTTTTCACTACGGCAAGTACACGATCAGCCAGGCCAAGCGGTATCTGGCCCGGCGCGGCGTGCCGGTGCGGCTGACGCACGGCGCAAAATAGGGACGCGTTTCGCGGAAAATCAGGAAAAGAAAAAGGAGGAAGTCGCATGCCCGTTCCCAACGGTATGAAATTCAATTCCCAGGGCCTGTTGGTGGCCATTGTCCAGGACGCGGCCACCCAGGAGGTCCTGATGCAGGCCTTTATGAACGACGAAGCCCTGCGCCTGACCTTGGAAACCGGAGTGGCCCACTATTACAGCCGCTCCCGCAATAAACTATGGAAAAAAGGCGAGACCTCGGGCCATGTGCAGCGGGTCAAAAGCCTGCACGTGGACTGCGACCAGGACGCCGTGCTCATGAAGGTGGAGCAGGTGGGCGGCGCCTGCCACGAGGGCTACCGCTCCTGCTTTTTCCGCCGCGTGGCCGAAGACGGCAGCCTGATCGTGGACGGCGAGAAGGTGTTCGAACCGGGGGACAAGTACTCCTCCCATTGAAAAGCGGATGATCGCGTGAGGGCATCATGAACTTTTATCCCAGCTGGGACGAATTCAAGCGCCGCAGCCGCCGGGGCAACCTGATTCCGGTTTACGCCGAGCTGCCCGCGGACGTGGAGACGCCGGTGTCGGCCTTCCTGAAGATCGCCGACCGGGCGTCCCGGGCCTTTTTGCTCGAGAGCGTGGAAGGCGGCGACCAGGTCGGACGGTATTCCTTTTTGGGCGCGGACCCCGCGGAGTGGGTGGCCGTGCGGGGCGGCGTGGTGGAGCACCATGTGGCCGGCAAGGTCCGCATGCTGCCTCACGGCGGCAACCCCCTGGACGTGGTCCGGCAGCTCCTGAAACGCTACCGGCACGTGGCCACGCCCGGCCTGCCGCCGTTCCACGGCGGGGCCGTGGGCTACCTCAGCTACGATCTGGCGCGTTATTTCGAAAAGCTGCCCACCCGGAACCCGGACCCTCTCGGGCTTCCTGATGCGCTGCTGGTGTTCACGGAAAACCTGCTGGTGTTCGACCACGTGCAGCACGTGATCAAAGTGGTGAGCAACGCCCACGTGACCGGCGATCCGGCCCGGGCCTACCAGCGCGCCGTGGCCGCGATCCGCAACCTGAGCCGGAAGCTGCGCCAGCCCCTGCCGCGCGCCGAAGGCAAAGCGCCGTCGCTGCCCGCGCCGCGCCTGCGTTCCAACGTGACGCGGGCCCAGTTCCTGGACCAGGTGCGCAAGGCCAAAGCGTACATCCGGGCCGGCGACATCATCCAGGTGCAGATTTCGCGGCGGCTGAGCGCCGAGGTGCCCGTGCCGCCGTTCTCCGTCTACCGGGCCCTGCGCACCATCAATCCCTCGCCGTACATGTTCTACCTGCGCTTTCCGGAGTGCGAGCTCCTGGGCTCCTCGCCCGAATTGCTGCTCCGCAAGACCGGAGCGATGGTCGCCACCCGGCCCATCGCCGGCACGGTCCGGCGGGGCGCCACGGCCACCCAGGACCAGCGCCTGGAGGCCAAGCTGCTGGCCGACCCCAAGGAGAGGGCCGAGCACATCATGCTGGTGGACCTGGGGCGGAACGACGTGGGGCGCGTCAGCCGCTTCGGCAGCGTGCGGGTCCCGGAGCTGATGGTCATCGAGCGCTATTCCCACGTGATGCACATCGTGTCCCACGTGGAGGGGAAACTGCAGGCCGGCCAGGACCAGTGCGACGCCCTGCAGGCCGCGTTTCCGGCCGGCACCGTGACCGGCGCGCCCAAGATCCGGGCCATGGAAATCATCGAGGAACTCGAAACCGAGCGGCGGGGCCCGTACGCGGGCGCGGTGGGCTACTTCGATTACTCCGGGGACCTGGACACGGGCATCACCATCCGCACCATCCTCTATTCGCGGGGGACCTATCACCTGCAGGCCGCGGCCGGCATCGTGGCTGATTCCAAGCCCGATAGGGAATACCTGGAGACCGAGAACAAGATGCGGGCGCTCAAGCGGGCCTTGGAGCTGGCCAGCCAGGGCTGGCCCCTGGGCGCGGCGAGGAGGCGCAAGGCATGATCCTGGTCATCGACAATTACGATTCTTTCACGTATAACCTGGTCCAGTATCTGGGCGAACTGGGACAGCGCCTGCGCGTGGTCCGCAACGACCGGATCGATCTGCCGGGCATCGCGCGCCTGCGGCCGGACCACCTGGTGATTTCGCCCGGGCCCTGCACGCCCCGCGAAGCCGGCATTTCGGTGGCCGCGATCCGGACCTTCGCCCCGCGCCTGCCCATCCTGGGCGTGTGCCTCGGGCACCAGGCCATCGGCGAGGCTTTCGGCGGGCGCGTGGTGCGCGCCAGCCGGCTCATGCACGGCAAGACGTCGGAGGTCCGCCACGACAACCGCGGCGTGTTCAAGGGCCTGCCCAACCCGCTGACCGCCACCCGCTATCATTCGCTGCTGGTGTCGCCCCGCAACCTGCCGGACTGCCTGGTCGTCACGGCCAAGACGCAGGCCGGTGAAATCATGGGACTGCGGCATAAGCACTTCCCGACCGAGGGCGTGCAATTTCACCCGGAGTCCATCCTGACCGTGGCCGGCAAAGCGCTGCTCGCCAATTTTCTCAAGTTCCGGCCCGCGCGCCGGAAGGGCTGACGCCGTGCGCGCGCGCATCCTCGCTGCCTGCGGCCTGTTGCTGGCGGCCGGCCTGGGCATGGGCGCCAAAACCCTTACGCCCCTGGAGCGGGCCCTGCGCGCGCTGGCCGGCCAGTCCTCTGAAGCCGGCAGCGCCACAGCCACGGCCCGGTCCGCCGGTTTGCAGGCCGACGCCGCGGGCTCCACGACGGCCGCGCAGGCCTCGGGCGGGGAATGGACTTCCGCTGTCGTCGACCCCCTGGGCTTGACCGCCACGGCCACCTCCGAAACGATCACCCTTTCCTGGTCCACCACTCAGACCGCCGTGGCCCTGGCCGGATACCTGGTTTCCCGGGCCGAGGCCGGCCGCGCGCTGGAGCCCATGACGTCCCAGGCCCTGACCACGGCCAGTTATCAGGACCTCAGCGCCACGGCCGGCACCTGGTATACGTACCAAGTCACCGCAGTCAGCGGCAGCGGCGACACCCTGGTTTCCTCGGCCACGATTCTCGCCCGCCTGCTGCCCGCCGTGCCGCCGCTGGCGCCCGAAGTGTCGGCCAGCAACCAGGAGGAGCGCGTGCAACTGAAGTGGAAAAAACCCACCCGCACCTCCTACGAGGTGACCGCTTATCTGGTGCGGCGGAAAACCGGGCCGGGCGAAACGGCCGTGCTTCTGACCCCGGCCCCGGTCGCCAAGGAAGAATATTATGACGAGACCGGCGATCCGCGCCGGAACTACCTGTACGAAGTTTTGGCCGTGGATGCGCGCGGGCAGACCGGCCCGGCCAGCGCCGAGGTAAGCGCCCGGGCGCGGCCGCGCAGCCGCAACGGTCTGATCCTCATGTCCACCGCCTACCGGGGCGTGGACTGGCTGGACACGGGCCTGACCGGCGACATGATGTTCACCTACTACATCGGCACGCTCTACGGCGAGCAGGCCAAGGAATTGTCGCCCCTGCCGCTGTACCTGGATCCCATCAGCTTGTGGCTCCTGTCCGCGGACGCCAAGTACACGCCGGTGTCCGAGAAGAACTGGCCCCTGACCGCAGCCGTGGGCGGCAAAGCCTCGCTCCAGCTCTTCGCCGGCCAGCAGAGCCAGACCTCCGGCAGCTTCACTTTTTCCAACAAGTCGGAACTGGATTACGTCTGGGGCGGCTACGCGGTCATCAGCCGCTCATTAGGCGACCTGGGGCTGCACAGCGGATACGTGTTCGGCTCGCTCGGCGACCCGCTGCTGTACCTGTCCAAGTACCTGCGCTACGGCGACACCGTGCGCACCCGCAACATGTTTTACTTCGGCATGGACCTGCCCCTGGCCCGCCGCGTCAACCTGGCGTGGGAGATCCTGTATCCCACGGACGCCGAACTCCGGTCCCAGCAGCACCCGGTGCTGGTCAACATGCACGTGGACCGGCTGTTCAACTTCGACGTCGCCTACCTGCACTGGGACCAGGGCTGGGCTTTTCTCGGCTATTTCAACCTCCGCTTCACCCTGTTTCCCTCCGCCAACTGAGAGCTTAAGGTTTACACTTCGAAGACTATACATTTTGCTATAAATATGCCATAATTTATTTATCTCAGTAATAATCTGAAACCTCTAAAAAAAGTCCTGATTTTAGGTGTTCGAGGTATAGCTTCGAAAGACGTCCGCTTCGGGGAAAGCGGCCTCGGCTCGCGAAAACTTAAAAATACCAGTCCTTTTCGCAAACGCTTATCTCGGACACCTTGGAGAAAGAAATTAAAAATAATTAAAGTTGGTGTAATTATGGGTGATTCCTCAACTAAAGTTATAAGACATAGTTCTAATGAAATCCTAGAGGAATTACTTGATGAAAGATCAAAACCATTAGAAAAAAGACTCGATGGAGATTTGTTATTTTTCATGGGACCAATAATGACTCCTATTGATGATCTGATTAAAGAAGCTATTGAGTCGAAAAAAGATAAGAAATCAAAACTGATTTTTATCTTGGAAACTCAGGGGGGGTATATTGAAGTTGCAAAAAGAATTGCAGAAGTAACTAGGCATTATTATCAAACAGTTGAATTTATTGTGCCGAATTATGCTATGTCTGCGGGTACAATTTTAGTGATGTCTGGCGATACTATTTATATGAATTATTATTCAGTATTAGGGCCAATTGACCCACAAATAGACCGCCCTTCTGTAAAAGGGCTCGTTCCGGCGCTAGGTTATTTAATTCAATACGAAAGATTAATTGAAAAATCAAGAAAAGGAAAATTAACCACTGCAGAAATGGTTTTTTTAACAGAAAAATTTGATCCTGCCGAATTATATCGTTTTGAACAGGAAAGAGAATTGTCGATTAGTCTCCTTAAAGAGTGGTTGGTAAAATACAAGTTTAAAAATTGGGCGACTACTTCTGGTAGAAGAAAGAATGTGACACCAAAAATGAAAGCTTCGAGAGCGGCAGAGATAGCAAGAAAATTAAACGACACCGATAGATGGCATTCACATAGTTGTGGAATTACGATGGAAATATTAGTAAGGGATATAAAGCTAAAAATTGAAGATTTTGGTCAAGATAACGAATTTGACAGTGAGATTAAACATTATTATAAATTGATTTCTGATTATGCGCAGAGGAGGGGTCACGATATTGTTTTGCATGCATATAATAAGTATTCGGGGGTGTCTTTAAGATGAAAAAGATACATAGTATTAATAAAAAGACGATTTTAAAAAAGAACATTAAAATTGATCGTGCACAATTAAATGATGTTCTGAAAATACTTGGGGAATTACGTATTAAAGGTCTTAAAACGACGGGTTATAATATTAATTCACCATACGCCAAACGCTGTGTAGACATATCGTAATGCTTTGTTTTCCTTAGCATAAACGGAGACTAATGCGCCTTTGAGCCTTCCCCATCAACTGACTCGCATACAGGGATTACTCAGACAAATCGTATTGTCCGCCGGAGAACGACTGCGCCGCGGCCTGGGAAAAACCCACCACATCCGTTTCAAAAGCGAAGTCGACCTGGTGACCGAAATGGACCACGCGGTCGAGGCCTTGTTTGTGCAGGCCTTGCGCCGCCATTTTCCGGGCCATGAACTGGTGTCCGAAGAACTGGTCGAAGCCTCGGGCCGCGGGTTTCCCTCGTCGCCGGCTCCGCGGGGCCGGGTCCGCTGGATCGTCGATCCCCTGGACGGCACGACCAATTACGCGCACGGATTTCCGCATTTCGCGGTGTCCGCGGGCGTCGAATGGGACGGCCGCGTGCGCCTGGGCGCGGTGTACAACCCCATGCTCGACGAGCTGTTCATCGGCCGCCTGGGGCAAGGCGCCTGGCGCAACGGCCGCCGCCTGAAGGTTTCGCGGACCGCCACGCTCCGCCACGCCCTGCTGGCCACCGGCTTTCCCTACGATTTGCGCATCAGCACCCGCAACAATTTCGTCGAATTCCAGTACCTGTCCCAGCACTGCCAGGCGGTCCGGCGCGCCGGTTCCGCCTCCCTGGACCTGTGCGACGTGGCCGCCGGCCGGTTCGACGGGTTTTGGGAGTACAAACTGAAGCCCTGGGACGTGGCGGCTGCGTCGGTCATGATCGCCGAAGCCGGCGGACGCCTGACCGACCTGGCCGGCAAGCCGCACAACCTTTACGGCGGCACTTTCCTGGCCAGCAACGGCCGACTGCACGCCAGCCTGATCAAAACCCTGCGGGACGCGCTCGCTCCCCGCCGCGGCCATAAGGAGGCCTGATTCATGACCTTGCCGACCCGACAGCGGATTCTGCTCAAGGATTACGTCATTCCCGGAGCGCTGCTCCTGCTGCTGATTCTGATGGTGGGAGTACGCTTCAGCTTCCTGCTGGAGAAGACCCGGGAAGGGACCACGGTCGGCAACCTGCACCACATCCGCCAGGCGCTGTTGCTATATTACCAGGACCACAACGGCGTTCATCCCCGGGAATTGAGCCCGCAGTCGCCGTTCGGACGGTACCTGTCCGGACTTCCGGCCGTGGCGACCCTGCACCCGCGCGCGGGCGCGGCTTCGCCCGCGGGCGGTGAAGTGACTTACGGCACTGACTCGCCGCGAGGGTTCGGCCGCGGCTGGTATTACAACTACGAAACCGGGCAGATTTACATCAATTCCATCGGCCAGGATACGCGCGGGGTGGCGTATTCGGCCTATTAATTGAATGGAGCAAGCGGAGCAAATTGACCGCAATCGAGCCTTGATTTGCTCAAGTTGTTCAATTTGCTCAATTGCTCTAGAGCCCGAGCGGCTATGTGCTCAGGCTCCTAGCGAGGAGGTGGCGCCATGAAATGGCGTCGGCGGAATTTTCTCATCAACAAGGATTTCCAGCTGCGGTTCATCATCCGCACCCTGTTTGGAATCCTGATCATGGCCCTGTTCGTGGCCTTCACCGCGTACTACACCACCTGGGTGCGGATCATGGACCAGTTCTACAACATCCCGCCCGTGGCTTCGCAATTTGCGCCCCTGTTTTTTTCCGTCAACCGCACGCTGGTCTTCCTGCTGTTCCTTTTCCTGCTGGTCGCGGCGCTGCTGTCCGTGTTCATCTCGCATACTATTGCCGGACCGATGTACCGCTTCGAACAGACCCTGAAGGCCCTGCGGGAGGGCGATTTGACCCAGCACATCGAGTTGCGGCGTTCGGATGAGTTCACTTCCATGGTGGATTTGTTCAACACGCTTAGCTCGCAGTGGCGGGAGGAAGTGGTCCGAAACCGGAAGCTGGTGGAGGACGCCATGGAAGCCGCCAAAAAGGGCGCGGGCGGCAAGACCGCCAAAGGGTCGGAAATCCAGGCCGCGCTGGCCAAGCTGAAGGATAGCTGGCGGAAATATAAGACCGAGTAAAAGCACGGGGGGGGAGAAAAAAGCCCCGCACCCATGAGGGTGCGGGGCTTTTTTTTATCCCTGCAACGCAAAAAAAACCGGGTTTGCCTAGGGATAAATGCGATTTAAGCGTTGCAGGGATGTCGCCTGCCTAATGAGCCGGCGATGCGAGGTTCTCACTGGGACCCCGGGCTATGCCCGGGGGGCTCCATATTCGCAGTCTCACTCCGGCAGGGTGGTGGCGATGCGGACTTGGCTCCACGGCCCTTGCCCGCCGCTGTTGACCAGGCGGACTTTGGCCCGGTAAGTGGTGTTGGGCTGGAGGTTGACGAACGTAAAGGTGGCATCATGGCTGACTTGCGGCGGGCCCTGGTCCTCGCCCAGGGCGTCCGTGCCGATGCTCACTTCATAACGCAGGGCCTTGGGATCCGCGTCCCAGGACAGCACCAGGGAGCGCGTCTTGACGTTGCCGATGGCCGACTGGGTGGGCGCGGTAATGGGCGGCGAGGGCGGCGTGGAAAACCATAGCGCTTCGGTCCAGGGACCTTCGCCCGTGGCGTTGTAAGCGCGGACCTTGACGTAGTAATTGGTCTCGGGGACGAGGTTGCGCAGAGTTTGATGCGTCTCGCCCGAGACGACCTGCGGGCGGTCGCTGACATCGCTGGTCAGGCCGAGGCCCAGGTGGTAACCCTGGGCGCCGGGAACAGGCCGCCAGGAGACGCGCGCCGACAGGTCTGTCACCTGGTCCACGCGCAGCCGCTCGGGCGGGTACTGGGGCGGGGCATTGGGCGTGCGAAAGGTCGTCTCCGGGCTCCAGGGGCCGGCGCCGCCCGCGTTTTGGGCCTGCACTTCAACCCGGTAAGTCAGGTTGGGGTCCAGGGGCGACAAGGTGGCGGCCAGGCTGGAAAGGGAAGTCCGTTGCTGCCATTCCTGGCCGGCGGCAGCCCAGCGTACGTTGTAGGTCGCAGCCACCGGGCCGGGAAGGCGCTCCCAGGTCACTGTGGCCTCGGCAGCCGTAACGCCGCTGACGCTGACCCGGGCCGGCGCCTGCTGGGGCAGGGTGGTGAAGGACACGGGTTCAGACCAGGGGCCGGCGCTGTCGCCCTGGCAGGCGCGAATGGCGGCGCGGTATTCGTGGTTGGGCTCCAACCCGCTCACTTTGGCCGGAGGCTTGGCCGCCTTGATGATCCGCCCCAGGGACATGTCCGAGGGCATGCGGATTTCCAATTCGTAAGCTTCCACCCCGCCGGATTGCCAGGTGAAGTTCGCTTCGCGGCCGGCTTGGCCGGCCAACAGAAACCCTTCCACGTCCGAGGGAACGCCCAGGGTCGCGAACGTGACGGGCTGGGACCACGCGCCCGGGGTTTGGTCAATCAGGATCGGACGCACCTTGGCCTGATAGGTCACGCCCGGCAGCAGGTCGCGCAGCAGCGCGGGAGGCCGGGGCGTTTCGAAAAATCCCCGGTTTTCAGCCTCGGGGTCCGAACCGTAGGACACTTCGTAGGCCCGGGCCCCGCCCTGCTGGGACCAGGTGACCTGGGCCTGCTCCTTTTCGGTCCGTTCAATGCGGACGCCGGTCACGGCAGGCGGCAGGGACTGGGTCGAAACGTTCAAGGTCTGGCTCCAAGGACTCGCGCCGCTGTCGTTGCGGCTGCGGACCCTGAAGGAGAAGGAACGCCCGGCCGGCAACCCCTCCAGGGAAAGGTTGGTCATGGCGGTGAGCGTGGAGCCTTTCAGGCCGCCGTCCCAGGCCACTTCATACAGCTGCGTCTCGTCCGAACCTGTCCCGGGCCGCCAGCTGATGATGATTTGCTGCTGGCTGCGGTTGTCCAGCTTCAATTCCCGCGGCGTGTCGGGCAGGGACAACAGTTCGGCTTCCACGGACCAATAGCTCGGCCGGTCTTCGATCAGGGAGCGGACTTTGAAGAAATAGCGGGTGTTGGGCGCGAGCGTCAGTTCCGCGCGGGTGGCGTTGGTGACCGAGGACTTCCGGTCCATGAGCGAGGCGTCGAGGGCGAACCCCACTTCGTATTTTTCCGCGGCAGCCACGCGCTGCCAAGTGGCCTCCACCCGACCCGGAGCCAGGTTCTTCACCGCCAGGCCCTCGGGAGCTTGGCCCGGGGAATAGGGCAGGGTGGTCAGGGAAACGGCGTCGCTCCACGGGCCGTTGGCGGAAGCGTTGCAGACGCGGACTTTGACCCAATACGCGGTGTCGGGTTTGAGCTTGCCCAGGTGCGCGGACGCGGTGCGGGTTTTTTCCACGCCGACGTTCGCGGCCTGGCGGTCCGTGCCATAGCTGACTTCAAACCAGCGCTGGTCCAGGCTGGGGAAAGGATGCTTGAGCGCGAGTTCGGCCCGGGCATCGAGCACTTCGCCGGGAACCGGCGGGTCGAGTTTGGGCATGGCCGTGGACAATGAGGCCGCCGGGCTCCAGTCCCCGGTGGTTTTACCCGTCAGGGCGCGGACTTTGAAGTAGTACACTGTGCCGGGCAGAAGGTCCTTGATCCGGTTCTTGGTTTCCGTAAGGCTGGCCTGGCCGGCTTGCGAGGCGTCCGGCCCCAGTCCCCAGGACAGTTCGTAACCCGTGGCGCCGGAAACAGCGGTCCACTGGGCTTGCAGGCTGGTTTCCTGGGCGCCGGACAGCTTGACCTGCAGGGGTTTGGGGGCCGCAGCCGGGGCAGCGGCGCCTGCCAGCCAGGGCAGGGCGGCCAGCAAGGCCAGAGTGGAAAAAGGCCGTGAAAATCGCATGGGATTGGCACCTCGTGGGTTTTTCAGGCATCGTACCATACGCTTGGGCTGCGGGTCCATCTTTTCGCGGGGGCGTTCATGTGAACGCCCCCGCGCTTTCCTATATATAAAATGCCTGTGCCAGGGGCTGGCAATTTCCGGTATAATCATCCCAATCCATGATCGCCGAGCGCAGCTTTCTCACCAGTTTGTCCTACATGGAAGGCCCCGCGGATTCCCGCGAGTCCCTGCTGGAATTGCACCGTCTGGCCGAGACCGCGGGCATGGCCGTGGTGGGGTCGCACGCCTTCACCCGGCCGCACCCGGACGCGGCCCTGTTCCTGGGGCCGGGGCAGGCGCAGGAGCTGAAGAAACTGGCCGCTGATCACCAGGCCACGCTGCTGGTCGTGGATCACGAACTGAAACCCATGCAGCAGCGCAACCTGGAGCGGGCCATAGGCCTGGCTGTGATGGACCGCACCCAGCTGATTCTGGACATTTTCGCGCGGCGCGCCAAGTCCCACGAGGGCAAGATCCAGGTCGAACTGGCGCAATTGACCTACCTGCTGCCGAGGCTCATCGGCAAGGGGCTGGAGATGTCGCGGCTGGGCGGCGGAGGCATTGCCACGCGCGGCGCGACCCGCGGCCCGGGCGAAACCAAGCTGGAATACGACCGCCGCCGCGTCCGCGACCGCATCGCCGTGCTTCGCCGGCAGTTGGAAGCCCTGCGCCGGACCCGGCAGTTGCACCGCCAGGACCGGGGGACCGTGCCCCTGCCCCTGGTCTCCCTGGTGGGCTATACCAACGCGGGCAAATCCGCCCTGCTGCGGGCCCTGACCGGCAGTCAGGCGTTCGTGGAGGACAAGCTGTTCGCGACCCTGGATTTGTCCACGCGGCGGCTGGTGCTGCCGCCTTCCCAGGAGGCGCTTTTAACGGACACCGTAGGCTTCATCCGGCGGCTGCCGCACCACCTCGTGGCCGCGTTCCGCGGCACGCTGGAAGAAGTGAAGTTCGCGGACCTGCTGCTGCACGTGGTGGACGGGTCGCATCCGGACTGGGAGGCCCAGGCCCGCACCGTGGACCAGGTGCTGGAGGAATTGGAGGCCGGCGCCAAGCCCAATATCCTGGTCTTCAACAAACGAGACAAATTCAGCGCGGGGCTGCAGCGGCGTCTGCGCTACCAGTTCCCGGAGGCCCTGCAGGTGTCGGCCCTGACCGGAGAAGGCCTGGACGAATTGCGCCGGGCCGTGGCCGCCCGCCTGGCCTCGGACTGGCAGGCCGTGACCCTGCGCCTGCCTTACCACCGCGCGGAGGCCAGGGCCCAGCTGCTCAAGCGCGGGCGCGTGCTTTCGGAGACTTACGGGCCCAAGGTCATCACCCTGCGGATCGAACTGCCGCCCAAATTCCTGCAAAAAGTGCGGCAATGGCAGCGGGAATGGCGCCAGGAATCGCCGGAGAGCGCCTGACCGAAGGGCTTGACAGGGCCAAACGCGGGTCGGATAATCGTTTTCCCCGAACCGCAAGGAGGTAATGCCAACATGTCAGATGCAAGCGCGGGCGCCAAGCCGTTGCGCGCGGGCGTAGTGGGCGTGGGCAGTCTCGGCCAGCATCATGCCCGTGTATACACGCAAATTCCGGGCGTTTCCCTGGTCGGCGTGGTGGATGCGAACGAACAGCGGGCCAAGGAAGTGGCCAAGCGCCACCACTGCCAGGCGTACACCGACCCCCAGGCCCTGCTCGGCCAGGTGGACCTGGTCTCCATCGTGGTCCCCACGTGGCTCCATTTTTCCGTGACGCGCCCCTTTCTGCAGCAGGGCGTGCACGTGCTGCTGGAAAAACCCATGACCCGGACCCTGGAGGAGGCGGACGAGCTGGTCGCCCTGGCCCAGCAAAGCGGGAGCGTGTTCCAGATCGGGCACATCGAGCGCTTCAACGAGGCCTTTCAGGAATTGAAGCGCTTCCTGACTGCGCCGGGGTTCGTCGAAGTCCACCGGCTGGGGCCGTTCTCCCAGCGCAACACGGACATCGGGGTCACCCTGGACCTGATGATCCACGACCTGGACATCCTGCTGCACCTCGTCAACTCGCCGGTCGCGCGGGTGGAAGGCACGGGCGTGCAGATCCTTTCGGATTACGAGGACATCGCCAACGCCCGTCTGACTTTCGCCAACGGCTGCGTGGCCAATGTCACGGCCTCGAGGGTGACTTTGGAAGCCCAGCGCAAGATCAGGATCTTCTCGCCGGGGAGCTACATCAGCCTGGATTACCAAAAACAGGAGATGACGATTTACCGCCTGAAGCCCGGGGCCGCGCCCAACGACCAGAACCTGATGCATCTGATCGAACGCGAGCGGCTGACCTTTGGCAAGCGGGAACCGCTGATGCTGGAACTGAGCGCGTTCGTAGATTCGGTCCGCCTGGGCCAGGTTCCCGAAGTGACGGGCGAGGTGGGGCGGCAGGCCCTGGCCGTGGCCTTGGACATCACGGCCCAGATCCGCAAGCAGAATTTCTACGCCCGGGCGTGACCATGGCGGAACCCAAGATCCTGGTCGTGGCCGGAGAGGCTTCCGGCGACCAGCACGGCGCGGACCTGGTGGCCGCGCTGCGCCAACGCCGTCCCGGCCTGCAGGTCCTGGCCCTGGGCGGCGAGCGGCTGCGGCAGGCCGGCGCGCGCGTGGAATTCGACCTGGTGTCGCACGCGGTCATCGGCATCACCGAGGCGCTGCGCAAGCTCGGTTCTTTCCTGCGGGCCCTGCGCTGCGCGCGCGACCTCCTGCGGCGCGAGCGGCCGGACGCGGTCGTGCTGATCGACCTCCCGGACCTGAATTTCCGCATCGGCGCCATGGCCAAGGCCCTGGGCATCCCGGTGGTGTATTACATCAGCCCGCAGATCTGGGCCTGGCGCCGGGGCCGGATCAACACCCTGCGCCGCCTGGTGGACCGGATGCTCGTCATCCTGCCGTTCGAGGAGGCGATCTACCGCGAGGCGGGGATCCCCGTGGCGTTCGTGGGCAACCCCCTGGTGGACCAAGTCAAGCTGGAAACCGATCCGCAGGAGGAACGGCGGCGACTGCTGGCCGGGGCGGCCGGCCCCCTGGTCGCGCTCCTGCCGGGCAGCCGGTCCCAGGAGATCGAATTCATCCTGCCGGCCATGGCCGAGGCCGGGCGGCGCCTGACCGAGCGGTTTCCCGGCTGCCGTCTGATCCTGCCCCTGGCCCGGACCGTGTCCGAAGCGCGCGTGGCCGGCCTGCTGACCGCGGCCAGGTGCCCGGCCGTGCTGGTGCGCGAACGGCCGTTTGCCGCCCGGGCAGCCGCGGACCTGGCCATCGTTTCCTCGGGGACCGCCACCCTGGAGACCGCGCTCCTGGGCACGCCCCAGCTCATCGTCTACCGCATGCAGTCCGTCAGTTACTGGCTGGCCCGGCGTTTCGTTAAGCTGGATTTTTTCGGCCTGGCCAACCTGGTGGCCGGCGAGCGGGTCGCCCCTGAATTCCTGCAGCACGAATACACGGCTGAGGCGGTCTTTGCGGCCGCGGTCAGACTCCTGACCGATTCGGCGGCCGCCCAGGCGCAGCGCCGGGCCTGGGATGATTTGCGGAAGCATCTGGGCGGACCGGGCGTCGCGGAGCGGGCCGCCGGCGAGATCCTGGATTTTTTGTCTGCGAAAAAGAATCCCTCGTAGGGGCGGTCAAGTGAACGCCCCTACGCACGATGAAAAACGCGAAAGGCATTCCCGTGCAGCTGCTGTATAACCTGGTTCTGCCCCTGATCGGTCTGGCGAGCCTGCCGGTCTGGCTAGCTGCTTTTGCGGTCCGCCCCAAGCTGGCCAAGGGCCTGGGCCAGCGCCTGGGGTTCCTGCCCAAGTCCCTGCGCGAAACCATCCAAGCCGCGCCCAGGCCGCGAGTCTGGCTGCACGCGGCCAGCGTGGGCGAGATCGCGGCCATCGCGCCGGTGGCGCGCCAGCTCCACGACCGGAACCCCCAGTGGAGCCTGCTGGTTTCCACCATGACCCAGAGCGGGCAGGAACAGGCCAAGCGGCAGATCCCCTTTGCGGCCGCGACCCTGCTGCTGCCGCTGGATTTTTACGGGGCCGCGCGCCGCGTGCTGAACGTGGCCGAGCCCCAGCTGGTGGCCATCGCGGAGACCGAATTGTGGCCGAACTTCGCGCGCCAGGTCAAACGCCACGGCAGCCAGCTCGCGCTCATCAACGGCCGCATGTCCGAGCGCAGCTTCAGCCGCTACCGCCGGCTCCAACCCCTGATCCGCCGGCTGTTGGAACGCTTCGACCTGCTGGCCGTGCAGACCGAAAAGGACCAGGAGCGGTTCCAGGCCCTGGGCGCCAATCCGCAGCGCGTCAAAGTCATCGGCAACGTCAAGTTCGACGTGCCAGTGGAAACGGACCTGGAGCCCCTGCGCGCGGAGCTGCGCCTGGCGCCGGACCGGCCCGTGTGGGTGGCCGGCAGCACCCGGCCGGGCGAGGAAGCGATCGTCGTGGAAGCTTTCCAGCAGGTGCTGGCCGCCCAGCCTTCGGCCCTGCTGATCCTGGCGGTCCGCCACCTGGAGCGGATCAAGGAAATCCAGCGCCTGCTCGGCGAGCGGCGCCTGGCTTATGCCCTCAGGTCCCGGGTGGCCAAGGAGCTCCTGGATTTTCCGGTGATCCTGGTGGACACCATGGGAGAACTCGCCAAATTCTACGGGTTGGCCAACGTGGCGTTCGTGGGCGGAAGCCTCATGCCGTTCGGCGGCCACAACCCGCTCGAACCCGCGGCCTGGGGCGTGCCGGTGCTGGTCGGCCCGCATACCGAACACTTCAGCCAGGCCGTGGCCGCGTTGACCGCGGCCGGCGGTGCGCAGGTCGTCACCCAGGCCAGCGACCTGGCCCAGGCGGTCATCCGGCTCCTGGCCGATTCCCGGGAAGCCAAACGCCGGGGCGGCAAAGCCAGGGACGTGGTGGCTGCGTCCCAGGGCGGGGCCGTGGAGACCGTGGAAATGCTGCAAAAGCTCATGTTGATCAAGCAGTGGGCCGGGGAAGTGCGCAGGTGGCGGCAGGAGTCGCTGGCCCAGGCGCCGCGGCCCGCGGCCGTGGAAAAACTGCCCGAAGACTGGCCGGAATGGTAAGCCTCTGCCCGCTGAGCTGGCTCTACGGCCTGGGCGTGGCCGCGCGCCGCGCCTGGCTCAAGCGCCGGCCGGCTACACGCCTCGGCCTGGCCACGGTGTCCGTAGGCAATCTGACGGTCGGCGGCACGGGCAAAACCGAGGCTGTGGCCCTGATTGCGGAATGGCTGCGGGACCGCGGCCTGCGGCCCGCGGTGTTGTCGCGCGGCTACGGCCGCCGGAGCCGGGAGGCGGTGCTGGTCGTCTCGCGCGGCGAAGGCCCGGTCGTGAACGTGCAGGCGGCCGGCGACGAACCGTATTTGCTCGCGCAGCGCCTGGCGGGCGTGGCCGTGGTGGTGGGCGCGGACCGCGCGGCCTCGTGCCGGATGGCCCGCGAACAACTGGGCTGCCGCTCCGTGGTGCTGGACGACGGTTTTCAGCGGCGGGACCAGATCCACCGCGACGCGGACCTGGTGCTTCTGGACGCCACGGACCCTTTCGGCGGCGGCGACCTGCTGCCCGCCGGCCGGCTGCGGGAACCCGTGGCCGCGCTGGCTGAAGCCGGCGCGCTTTTGCTCACGCGCTGCGACCAGCAGGATCCCGCGCCCCTGCTGGCGGACCTGCGGCGCTGGTATCCGGAGAAACCGGTCTGGCAGTCGCGTCACGCGGCCAGCGGCCTGCGGGAGCTGGCCACCGGCGCCGAAGCGCCGCTGTCCGCCTTGGCCAACGAGCGCGTGCTGGCCGTGAGCGGCATCGCGCGGCCCGGGGCGTTTATCAAAACATTGGAAAGCCTGCGCGCCGAGGTCGCGGGGCATTTTGCCTTCCGGGATCATCATTGGTTCCGGCCCGCGGATTGCCGGCGCCTGCTGGCCCACGCCACGGCCCTGCGCGCCCGCATCGTAACCACGGCCAAGGACGCGGTGCGCCTGGCCGCGGTCGCGGGAACATCCCTGCCGGGCTGGATTCTGGACGTTCGCCTGGAGATTTCGCCTTCCCCCGCTTCCTGGCAGGAGTGGCTGCGGCAGGCTTTGGAGGGAATCGCGTGAACCATCAAACCACCATGCCCAAGCAGCGCGCCCTGGTCATCCGCCTGAGTTCGCTGGGCGACATCGTGCTGACCCAGCCCGTGCTCGCGCAGATGGAACGGGCCGGATACCGCGTGGACCTGTTCGTAAAGCCTGAATACGTCGCGCTCGGCAAATTGCTGCCCGGAGCGGCCCGCGTCCTGTCCGCGCCCGCGGACCTCGAACCGCGCTACGCGCTGGTGCTGGACCTGCACGACACGCCCCGCAGCCGGCGCCTGGGCCGCCGCGTGCAGGCCGGGCGCAAGCTCCGTTACAACAAGCACCCGCTGGCCAGGCGCCTGCTCGTGCGCCCGGCCGGACGGCGCATGCCCTGGCATGCCTGGGAGTCGATCGCCCAGGGCCAGCAGGTCACGGAATGGTATGCGGCCGCGGCCCGGCAGGCCGGAATCGCGGCGCCCACGCTGCCGCCGCGCCTGGCCCTGCCCGAATGGGTGCTGGCCGCGGCCGAGCAGATCCTGCGCGGCGCCAAGCTGGCGGGCCAGGACCGCTTCGCGGTCTTGGCGCCGGGCGCGGCCTGGCCGGCCAAACAGTGGCCCCAGGAGCATTTCGCACAGACCGCCCGCCTGCTGCAGTCCGAGCTGGGCCTAAGGCCCGTGTTCATCGGCTCGGCAGGGGAACGCAAATTGTGCGAGACCCTGGCCCAACAGACCGGTGGCAAGGCCGTGTCCCTGGCTGGCTTGACTTCGCTGCCCACCCTGGCCGCGGTGCTGTCCCTGGCCGAGGTGCTGGTGACCAATGATTCCGGCCCCTTGCATCTGGGCCTGGCCGCCGGCGCGCCGGCCGTGGCCCTGTTCGGGCCCACGGTGTCCGCGTTCGGGTTCGCGCCCCTCACCCATCCCCGCGCCCGGGTGCTGGAACAAAACCTGCACTGCCGCCCCTGCAGCCTGCATGGAGGCGTCCGCTGCCCCTTGCAGCACCACCACTGCCTCAGCCTGACCACGCCGGAGCAGGCGGTCGCGGCCTGCCGCGACTTGCTGGCCACCCAGCCGCTGTCCAAACGCAGCGCCTGACATGACCGAACCCCTGCTCACCGCCCTGATCATCGCGCGCGACGCCGGCCCGACCATCGCCGCCTGCGTCCAGGCCCTGGGTTTTTGCGACCGCGTGGTCGTGGCTGAAAACGGCTCAGGGGACGATACCGCGGAAAAAGCGCGGGCCGCGGGCGCAGAGGTCCGGCGCGTGGCCTGGGAAGGCTACGGCCAGACCAAGAACCGCCTGATCGCGGACGTCAGGGAAGGCTGGATATTTTCCGTGGACGCGGACGAAATCGCCACCGCGGACCTGGCGCGGGAGATCAAAAGCGCGCTGGCCCTGGACCCGCCCTTCGCGGGCTTCGAGGTGTCGCGGCGCAATTATTTCCTCGGGCATTGCATCCGGCACTGCGGCTGGAACCCGGACTGGCAACTGCGGCTGTTCCGGGCCGGGGCCGGCGCCTTCGAGACCCGGCAGGTGCACGAAGCCCTGCGGGTTCGCGGCACAGTCGGGCGACTGCAACACCCGCTCGAGCACTTCACCTACCGTTCGGTCAGGGATTATCTCAGCCGCATGAACACCTACACTTCGCTTGCCGCCCAGGAACGCCAGGCCCGGGGCAAACGTTTTTCCCTGGCGCGCCTGCTTTTCGATCCTCCATGGACCTTCAGCAAGATGTATTTCCTCAAAGCCGGCTGGCTGGACGGGTTTCCGGGCCTGGCCCTGTGCAGCCTCTCGGCCCTCAACACCCTGGTCAAGCACGCCAAGCACTGGGAAATGGAAACCAGCCAGGACCGTCCGCGAGCATGAACGAGCTGTCCCACCTGCTGGCCACCCGCTTGTCCGTGCGCGCCAGCGGGCTGCGGCTGGGCCGCCAGAACGGCGAACGCCTGGCCCGGGCCAGCGAAGCCACGGACGCCTTTCAGGACCTGGAGCTGGTGGACGTGAATTTCGGCCGCGACAATCCGCACCGCGAGGAAGCGGGCGCAATCAACGACCGGCCGCACCTGACCCTGGATCGCCGCACGCTCACGGCCTTCAACCATTTCATCGACATCCAAAAGGGCCCCGGCCGCTTCGACGACTACGACGGCTACAGTTACTGCCGCGGGTCCGCGCACCAGGGGCAATACCAGGCCGCGCACGAGGTGGCCGGACGCTGGCAGGTCCTCCTCGCGCGCCTCAGCGGGTTCAAGGTGGACCAGGCCATCCACGCCTGGCTGGCCGACATGTACGTGCACGCACCCGGCCGCAAATGGTATCGCAACTGCTCGCCGTCCCTGGAACGGTATTCCTATCCGCAGGACCAAGGGCGCTATGCCGGCAAGCGCGCCGAGCTGGCGGCCCGGTTTCCCCTGGCCGAAGGGCGGGGCCGCAAAGGACGCGGCGTGCCCTACAGCGTGTTCATGCCCGTGGACAATCTTGCCCGTTATTGGTGGGGAAGGTTCAGGCAACAATCGGAGCGGATCGAACACCTGGGGCCCGTGCTGCACGCGGTGCAGGACGCCAGCGTCCCGCACCACGCGGCCGGGTACAACGGCAACTGGCACGTGCAGTACGAAAACCGTTTGGACGAACTGGCGCGGGGATGGGCGAAGGACCCGCGCGTTCTGGCGGAAACCCGCCGGTTGCTTCGGACCTGGCAGGGGCGGCCTTCAGCGGCCACGCGCCGCCGGCTGGATCCAGCTGACCGGGAACGCCGGCCTGCGCTCAACTGGCCCATCCAGCAATCGGTCACCTGGCTGGCCCTGCACGCCTTTCACGAATACCGCGAAACCTACCAGTGCTTCCGCGCGGGCTGGGCCGAGAACCGCGGCAGCATGAGAAAGCTATTCGTGCTCGCCGTCGCGCTCGGGGCCCTGGTCCTGAAAGCCGCGCTCCGCCTCCGCCGCTGAAAAGCCGCCTGAAACCCGCCGCGTCCTGAATAACCCTATTTTCCGGCTGAGGACTCCTCGACCTTGATCCGCACTTCCGCGCCGTTGCAGCGCAGCTCGGGCACGTACATGGCGTGCCCGACCACGGGCAGGGCGTGGTAGGTGCCCGGCGTTTCGGCGCGCAGGGTATAGCGCATCTCCCACACGCCTTGGGGCAGGTGGTCGATGAACAGCGCCACCTTGCGGTCGCGCAATTCCTGGTACACCCAGGCCGTGCGGCCCGTCGTGTCTCCGGCATCGGCCGCGAGCCTGGGTTTTTTGCCGGGCTTGCCCTTGAACACCCGCTCCTGGGCGCCGGACTTGATCTCCTGCGCGTACAGGGGCTGGCCGCTTTTTACTTCCACGGCTTCCACGCCCGCGGGCTTCAAATCCTCGAACACCAGGTACTCGTAGTTGTTCTTGGCCTCCACCGTGACTACGGTCTCGATGCGCTGGCCGCTCTCCACGGTTTCGTTGTCCGCCAGGGGTACCTTGTCGTACACGTAGCCCTTGAGCAGGGTGGGACGGCCCACGAACTTGAAGTACTGCCGCCGCGCGAAGATCTCGTTGCCGACCGGCGTGATCGGCTCCTCCAGGCTGAAGAAGGAGGCCTGGGCGGAGAAATAGATGGCGCCCTGGCCGGTCTTGTTTCTGAACAGGATCTCATTGGCGCCGTCCTTCAGGAACTCGCGCTTGACCGCGAATACGCTGGGCGCGCCCAGCGACTCCTCGGCGGAAAGCTTCTTGCTGACCACCGGGCGGCCGTTGACCAGGACCTCGAATTCCAGGTCCTGCTTGAGTTCGCGGCTGACGCGCAGGTAGTCCGTGAGCGCCAGGACCGCGATGGCCGTGTCGCGCGTGTTGGACCATTGCGCGCCCCGGCGGTTTTTAACCAGCCAGTTCATCACCGGCTCCACCAAGGCGTTCTTCGGGTCCACGGCCATGAGCGCGCGCAGGGCGAAAGCCGTAGCCTCGATCCCGCCTTCGGACCAGCGCCAGTAGAAGCCTTCCTCGCCCCAGTGCGCCGTGGGCATGAGGGTCTCGCCCTGGCCGCCGCCGGCGTGGAGCACCGTGGTGTCCGGCTTGTCATCTTTGATGACGCCGTTCTCCAGGTTGCGGATAAGGATCTGCGCCTTGTCCTGCAGGCCGAAATCACGGGCCGCCAGGGCCAGCAGGGAGCGGGTGTAGGCGTTCAATTTGTCGCGCTGGCTCCATACGCGGTCGAACGCCTTGGTTTGATAGGCGTGGAGCTTCGGCCGCTTCCACAGCGCGAAGAGCCGGGCCTGGGCGTGCAGCATCCAGGCTTGGAGGTCCGGCTGGTTTTCGTATTCCACCAGCCGCTGGTTGAGGAAGGTGTCCGCGCGGTCCAACACCGCGGACCGGATGTCCACGCCCGCCTCGCTGGCCAGGCACAGGCCCCAGAGCACGTAGGCGGTCATGTACACGTCGCTTGAGCCTTCCTTCCACCAGCCCCAGCCGCCGTCGCTGTGCTGGAAGTCATACAGGCGTTCCAGCCCCTGCTTGACCATCTTGTCCAGCAGCTTGAAATCCTTGGCGCCCGCGGAATGCGTTTTATCCGCCGTGGCCTTTTCCACGCCGCCGAACATCTTGTCAGCAATGGTCTGGGGCTTGACGTGCAGGTCCTGCAGGGTTTTGGCCACAATCACCGCGGGCAGGAAACGGCTCAGGGTCTGTTCCGTGCAGCCGTAGGGGTAGTCGAAGAGATAGGGCAGGGCGTCCAGCAGGGCCACGGCCAGGCTGGGCGCCACCTGGATGGTGAGGCTGGTGGATTCGTCTTTGCGCTCCTTGGGCAGATCCAGCTTGACCAGGCTTTCGCGGCCGCGGACCCGGCCGGCCTTGGCCACGAATTTTTCGATGCCGTGCTCGTACACCGGGTAGGTTTTTTCCATGGCGTCGGCAAAGGCCCCGCCCCGGGCTTCCACGGTCAGCTTGGCCTCGCCCGGGTTCTTGACCGCGGCCGTCCAATCCGCGCGCGCTTCGGAATTGGCCGCCACCTTGAGTTTGACGGGCGCGTCCTTGGCCACGTCCAGTCCCAGGGCCTTGAGGGACACGGTTACGGCAAGCGCCTGGTCCGTGTTGTTGTTGACCACGGCCGAGACCACGACTTTGTCGCTGGTCAGGAAGAAGCGCGGCGCCTGCAGGCGCACGATCAGGGGCATCTTGGTGCGGGTGGACGCCGAAGCCTGGCCGAACTGGCTGCCCGCCGACACCGCACGGCCCACGGCTTTCCAGGTGGTGAGGGAATCCGGATACTTGACCTTGACCACGGCCTGGCCGTCAGGTCCGGTCTGCACGTCCGGCTGCCAGAAGGCCGTGGCCCGGAAATCCTGGCGCACGACCACGGACGGCTGGCCGGCCTCCTCGGGCTCCGGGGCCCCCTCGGTCGTAACCTGGGGTTTGGCCACCGAGGCGCGCTCCTGCTTGGATTCCTTCGCGGCCATGCGCCGTTTGGGGGCCTGCGCGCTGGGCGCGGGCGCGGATTTGGCGCGCATGCCGGCGCCCATGGCCCGGTCATCCATGCTGGCCGAGACTTCCTCGGCTTCGTCCCGTTCCATGCCGCCGACGGGCATTTCGGCCGGCGGAGGCGGGGGCGCCAGGCGCACATAACTGCGCTGGTTGAGCGTGCCTTCGGTCTGCACGCTGTGCCCGCGCTTGGAGCCGAAATAGAACTGGCGGAGGTCGCCGGTGTAATCGGCTTGAATGTAGGAAACGGCCTCGTCCACCAGGGCCAGCGCCACTTCCGCGGACACGGGCTTGCCCTGATGGTCGCGGGTGGTCAGGGTGAGCGTGCCTTCGGTCCGGGGCTGGTATTGCTCGCGGTCGGGCTTCACTTCCAGGTTGAGGAAATGCTCCACCGGCGGCACCACCACCTGCTTGGTGTCCTGGAACAGCTGCAGGTCGTTCACCATGGTGGCGCTGAGGAATACGTTGGGCACATAGGAGGGCTCGATCGGCACTTCCAGGAGCTTGGCCGCGCCCTGCATGCGCACGACCTGGTAGGAATAAAGGTCGTCGGCTTCCACCGAGAACAACACGCAACGGCCGGACGACGGCGCGGTCAGCAGCACCGGCGCCTTCTCGCCGGCCCGCACGGTGTCCTTGTCAATGACGATCTCCAGGCCACCGTGCCGGTAGCCGAGTTCGGTGGTGGCGTTCGAGGCCGCCCACACCGTGGTTTCGGCTGTCACCGGTTCGCCGGAGCGGCTGTCCCCCTTCGCCATCCATCCGGACGATTGCGGTTGCAGACCATCGCTGGAGTCAGACTTGGGGGATGACATCCGCAGACCCAGGGGCAAGCCCCTGGGTATTGCATCTTCGCTCTCCCAAGCCACGCGGTAATACCCTTCGCGCCCGGCGACCCACGACAACTCGGCTTCGCCCTGGTCGTCGGTCTTCAATTTGGTGGTCAGCACGTCCTCGTGTTCATACCCCTGGAACTTGACCTGCCAGCCGAGCTCGGGCTTGTCTCCGGTCCAGGGCGCGGCCGGGCCGCGGGGGTGCTCCTTGCGCCAGGCGTCCGCGGCCACGGTCTTGCCCGAGGGGTTGAGCCAGAGCTCCACCCAGCGGTCACGGGTCACGCGCACCTGGCCGGCCACGGCCACGGGATTCTGGTTGGCGTCGAGCGCCTTGACCAGGATGCGGATTTTGTCCTGGGGCCGGTACAGGCTGTGCTCGGGCCGCAGATAGACTTCGTAGCGGTGCCGGGTGACGCGCACGCTTTCCGAACCGATGATTTCGCGGCGGGAGGAATCGGTCACGCGGGCCTCGATCCGGTACTCGAAGTCCTGGGAGCCGCCGCGGGGCGTGGCGAAGAACACGCTGGCCCGTCCCTGGGCGTCGGTCTTGAGCATTTCGCGCTTCACCACCTGGCCGTCGCCCCAGTAACCGCGCTGCGGCTGCATGTCCGCGTAAAACCAGGGGAATTCATAATCCGGCTGCCACCAGTGGTAATACGGGTTCTGGTACACCACCACTTCCACCGAGGCGTTGCCCACCGGCCCGCCGAAGTAATAATCGGCCTGAATGACGGCCTCCACGGTCTCGCCCAGGCGGAAGGCTTTTTTGCGGCCCTGTTCCTCGGGCGTCTGGATGCTGACCTTGAATTCGGGCAGTTTGTATTCCTCGAGGCGGAACAGCGTGGCCCCGCCCAGGGAGCGCTTGCGGCCCTGGCTGTAGAATTGGATCTGGTATTCGCCCAGGGGCATGGCTTCGGTGAGGTCCACGGTCCCCCAGCCGCTGCCGAACAGGTTCAATTTCATTTGACCGGCCTTGACCTTCGCCCCGCGGGGGTCGGTCACTTCGTATTCCACCTGCAAATTGGCCGGGGTGGTGTAGCCGCCGTTTTGATAGGTGCGGGCGATCATTTTCCACTGCACCTGGTCGCCCGGACGGTAGGCCGACCGGTCCGTGAAGGCGTAGATGCGCCAGTCTTCAGGGGCTTCGGATTCGTAATACGCGTAGCTCAGGGCAAAGGCCTGCTGTTCGGCCTGCGCTCCGGCGCTGGCCGCGATGAAGAGCTCGTTGCCCGAACCGGGTTTAAGCTCGAATATGGCCAGGCCGTCGGCGTCGGTCTGCTTCTGCTGGTCGTTCCAGGTGTTTTTGCCGTTTTCATAACCCCGCAGCCACAGCTTCACGCGGGCGTTTGGCACGGGCGAGCCGTCCTCGGCCTGGCAGAAATAAGCCAGGACCCGGCGGCCCGAAGTTTTGACCACCAGGGTGGCGTCCGTCACCAGGATGAAGTCGCGCGAGCTGGCCTTGTTGCCCTTGGCTTCGATGAGATAGGCGCCGGCCGGGAGCTTGCTGTCCAGGCGCAGGGTTTCGCTGCCCGGCTGGTATTCGCCCTGTTCGACGGTCTTGGACCAGGCTTTGACTTTCTTCAGGCCCGACACCTTGACGGCCTGCAGCCAGTCGCCGTTCTCCTGCTTTTTTGAAAAGGCCACGTCCTGGGTCAGGTCCAGGGCGTAGATCGCCAGGTCAATGCGCTTCTGGTTGCGCCAGTTCAGGTAGGCCTGGATCTCGGAGCCGGGCAGGAAAATATTGGACACGCTCACGGACAGGGTGGACTCGGTGATCGATTCGATCCGCTGCCTGGCTTCTTCGTAATAGCGGGTTTCGCCTTTCTTGAATTCCTTCAGCAGCCGCCGGTACAGCTCCAGGGCCTTGGTCAGGTCCGGCTTTTGTTCCCATTGGCCGTTGGGCAAACGGCGGCGCCGGCCGTAGTTGGACAGCCATTCAGCGTACTTGAACAGGGCGTCGTCGTACCATTCGCTGGTTTTTCCGGTTGCGAGCGCAGCCTCGAATTCCTCGGGGATCCGCTCCATCTGCTCCCAGTCGCCGCCCTGATACTGGTAGGTCATGGCCAGCAAGTAATGGGCATGCGCCTGGTCCTGCTTGGTTTGGCTTATTTTCAGGACGTTTTCCACGATTTCCAGGGGCAGGTAATTGCCGTAGTAACCGTAGTAGTAATATGGTTCAGGCTGGGAGGGAAGGGCGCAACGCCAGACCAGGGCCAGGTAGCGTTTGCGGGCGAGCTCGATGTCCCGGGCACCGGCCCACCAGTCCAGGGCCTGCTGGTAGTGGGACCAGGCATCGCCCCAGTCCTGATAGCCCTGGCGGTCCCAGTAATAATCGCCGAGCGATTCCTGGATCTCGGCCCAGAGCTGGTCGCGGTCTTCCTCGTCGGGCTTGGACTGCAGCAAGGCCTCAAGCTCTTCGCGCGCCTGTTCCAGCTGCGTGGAATCCGACTGCTTGCTGGCTGCCTGGCTGCGCCAGAGTGCGTCCGCGAGCCGGAAACGCACCCACTCCTTGTCGGCTTTAGGCAGGTCCCAGTCCCGGGCCTGCTGGTACAGGGCCAGGGCCCGTTGGTAAGATCCTTCGGCGTACTCTTTTTCGGCTTGGGTTTTCAGTTTGGAGAAGTTGTCGGCGCTGGCAGGAAGGGCGGTCATCATCAGGGCTCCTATCCACAGGAATGAAAAGAAGGCTTTGCGGCAAGAAACGTGAAGGGTCATAAGGCATCCTTTCTGTTTAGGTCATATATATAAATTAAGGAAGGATGAAATAATATTATCCGTTAACTTCGCGTGCAAAGCAATGGGGCTGAAGGAAAAACTGACGTCTGATAGACCCCGGGCACGCGATCTCGACCGGGAAAAACCGTTTTTTCCACGCCCTGGGTTCAAAGCGGTGCGCCGGATCCTGGCCCAGAGCAAAACCCCGCTTGCACCGCCCGGTCAAGCCTGCTAAACTGAGGGCCATCTTTGGATGGTTTGCGGAGGTTATACGCGTGGGTGAGGGCGCCAAAGTTCCCATCCCGATCGTTTACGTGAATTATCACGGCACCGTGGGCGGAGGCCAGATTCACCTTCTGGCCCTGTTGGATGAGTTGGACCGTGCGCAATTCACGCCCCATGTGGTCTGCTGTCAGGACGGGCCGTTCCTGGAACTGCTCAGGCAGAAGGGGGTGGAGCCGATTATGGTCCCCTTTGGCAAGGGCAAGCGGCGGTATATCCTGACGGCCCTGCAGGCTTGGCGGCGTTTTTATAATATATTGAAGCAAACCCGGGCCAGGCTGGTCCAGGCCTCGGGCCTGCAGGAGGCCAAACTGGCTGCGTATCCCTGCGCCTGGGCCAAGGTGCCCATGCTGTGGGTGGTGGCGCCGTGAGCCAGGGTCCGGGCGGATACGTGGGCCGGGCCATGCGCAGTCTGGCGAAATACACGGCCGGCTTCGTCTGCATCTCCGACTACGTGCGCCAGCTGGTGGAAAGCTATGGCGTGCCGGCGGACCAGTGCCGCCTGATCCACTGCGGCACGCAAACCGCCGTTAAAAAAGAGTTCCCCTCGCCCCTGCGGGAAGACCTGGAAATTCCCATCGACATGCCGGTGGCCGGCACCACGGGCATCTGGCGCCCGAACAAGGGTTTCCCGTATTTCATCGCGGCCTGCGAACTGGTGTACGAGCGCAATCCCTGGGCGCGGTTTCTGCTGGGCGGCAAGGCCTATGCCGCGGACAATGCCTTTGCCACCTCCCTGTGGATGCGGGGCCGCAACCTGAGGACCCTGGGAGTCCTGAAGTACACCGGCTTCATGGAGGACATCGGCCGCTTTCTGTCCGCTCTGGACGTTTTTGTCCTGCCCAGCGACTGCGAACCCTTCGGCCTGGTACTGATCGAAGCCATGGCGCGCGGCATTCCGGTGGTGGCCACCCGGGCCGGCGGCGTGCCGGAGATCGTGGTGCACGGCGAGACCGGACTGCTGGTGACTCCGCAGTCGCCCGAAGCCATGGCCGACGCGGTTGCTTTTCTGCTGGCCAACCCGCTGGAACGGCATCAAATGGGGGAGAACGCCCGCATGCGCGTGCAGCAGCATTTCGACCGGCGCCTCATGATGCGCACCTACGAGGCCCTGTACCGGCAGACGGCGCGGGAAAAGGGCCGGCCCGCGGCATGACCATCTCGGCGGTGGTTCACACCTACAACGAGGAACGCAACCTGCCGGACTGCCTGGCCTCGCTGGCGTTCTGCGACGAAATCGTCGTGGTGGACAACGAGAGCACGGACCGGACCGTGGAACTGGCGCGGGCCGCGGGCGCGCGGGTAGCGGTGTTTTCCGGGCGCCACGGGTACCCGGAGCCGGCCCGCGTGTTCGGGCTGGCGCAGCTGACCCAGGACTGGGTGCTGATTGTGGACGCGGACGAACGGGTGACGCCCGAATTGCGGGACGAACTGCGGCGGCTCGACAGCGATCCCGGCGCCTGCGACGGCTACTGGGTCCCGATCCGCAATTACCATTTTGGCCGCTGGCTCAGGCACGGCGGCCTGTATCCGGACCTGCACCTGCGGTTTTTCCGCCGGGGCAAGGGCGGGTATCCGGAAGTGGGCCTGCACCGCGGCGTGGCCGTGGACGGCCCCCAGGGGAACCTGACCGGAGACCTGCTGCATTTTTCCTACCGCAACCTGGCGCATTACTTCGGCAAGTTCAACGCCTACACCGACGCCGAGGCCGAACGGATCGTGGCGCAGGGCCGGCGGCCCGGCGGCTATGACCTGCTGCTCAAACCCTGGCACCGCTGGCTGAAAGCCTATGTGTTTAAGGCGGGCTTCAGGGACGGCCTGGCCGGATTTCTGTTCCACGCTTTCTCGGCGGCGTACGTGTTCGCCAGCGAGTTGAAAGCCTGGGAGACTTTTTCGGCGCGCGGCGAGAAACTGCCGGTCCTGGCCACCTTGTTTTCCCGCGGCCGCGGCCGGCGACAAGGGGAAGTGTCGCAGTGACCGGCCAAGCCATGCCTGCGGGCGTGAAAATACTGGTGCGCAGCCCCAACTGGGTGGGCGACGCGGTGATGGCCCTGCCCGTGGCGCGGGCGCTGAAGGGCAGTTGCCCGGATTGCCAAGTGCACGTGTGGGCCAAGCCCTGGGTGGCGCCGGTTTGGGAACGGCATCCGGACGTGGAGCGGATCGTTCCCTGGGGCACGAGCCTCGGCGCTCTGCGCCGCGAACGCTACCACACGGCCGTGATCCTGCCGAATTCCTTTTCCTCGGCTTGGCTGGCCTGGCGGGCGGGCTGCGGGCAGCGGGTGGGTTATGCCACGGAACTTCGGGCCTGGCTGTTGACCCGGGCCGCGGCCTGGGGCACGGAACAGGAGCAGTGGCCCAGGCCCAAGGCGTATCTAGCCCTGGCCCGGCTGGCTGGGGCGGACGCGGACCTGTGCGAGTCCTGGCGCTTTGACCTCAAAGTCACGGACGCGGAGCTGGCGCGGGCGGACGAACGGCTGGGCCCGAAATCCGGACCTTTGGTCGGCCTGGCGCCGGGTTCCGTGGCCTTGAGCCGGCGCTGGCCGGCCGAACGCTACGCGGAACTGGCCGGCCGCCTGATCAGGCAGGGAAAGCGGGTGGTGCTGATCGGCAGCCCCGGCGACCGGGAAGCGGCCCTGGCCGTAGAACGCCTGGCCGGCGCGCCGCTCCTGAACCTGGCGGGCCAAACCGGCCTGCGGGAGGTGATGGCCGTGATCCGGCGGCTTGACGCCCTGGTCAGCAACGATTCCGGGGCCATGCACCTGGCCTATGCTCAGAACGTACCGGTACTGGTGCTGCAAGGCGCTGCGGACTCGCGGGTCACCGGGCCGTTCGGGGCCAGCGGCCGGATTCTGCGGGACAACAGCGTGGCCTGCGCGCCCTGCGTGCGCAACGAATGCCGGCCCGGGCACCTGGACTGCATGCTGAAACTGACGGTCAACCAAGTCGAGCAGGCCCTGCTGTCCCTGCTTTCAGCCGGGTCCGTAAAAAATGCCTGACCCCCGCCTGCCGCCTGCCGCGGACAACCTGCTGGTCATCAAGGTCCGGGGACTGGGCGACACATTGCTCGCCACGCCGGCCCTGCGCGCCCTGCGCCAGGCCTATCCCCGCGCCGGATTGTCCGTACTGGTCTCGGCCGCGGGCAGGGAAGTGCTGTCCGCGAATCCCTACGTGGACCGGGTCATGGTCATGGCGGACAAAGGCTGGCCGGCCGCCCTGCGGTTGATGGCCGAGCTGCGGTCTTTCCACTACGACGGCGTGATGGCCCTGCACGCCTCGCTGCGCACGGCCCTGCTGGGCCTGGCCACGGGCGCGGGCTGGCGCGTGGTCCACAACCACAGCGGCCGGAATTTTTTCGCCACGATCCCCATCGCGGCGCCCAAGGTGTCCAAATCCGCGATCGAGCGGGACCTGGACGCTGTCCGGGCCCTGGGCGTGCCGGACGACGGCGCGGACCTGGATTTCCCGCTCTCCACCGAGGACTTGCGCACAGCGAAGGAATACCTGGAAGACCACGGCGTGGCGCCGCACCAGCCTTTCTGGGTCCTGGCGCCGGGCGCGGGCAAAGCGCACAAAGCCTGCCCGCTCGACCTGGCCGTGAAATTCTTGCGCCTGGCCAGGCAGCGGTTTCCCGGACCGTGGGTGCTTTTGGCCGGCCAGGCGGAGGAAGAAACCGCCCGGCTCATCCAGCGCGAACTGGACGATGAGCCGGTGATTTTCAACCAGAGCCTGCGCCAGGCCGGCGCCCTCTTCCGCCTCTCCGCCGGCGTGGTGACCGCGGATTCCGGGCCCAAGCACGTGGCCGTGGCCGTGGGCGCGAAGACCCTCACCCTGTGGACCGACGAACCGCTGGCCGAATGGCATCCCTATGCCCAGGACCAGCACGCAGTGGTGCGTTCGCAGAGCGGCCGGGTCGCGGACATCGGTTCCGAGGATTTATTTCAGGCCGCGGTGCATCATTTTCTGAAGGGATAACCGACACCTTGTTGACGCTGGATATGCGAAAACTGAAAATTCCCGCCCCGGCCCGGCCGCAACCAGAGGCCGCCGGCCGGGCGCCGTGGGCGTGGCTGGCCGCGCTGGCCGTGGCCTGGACCCTCAGCCAGGCCTTGTGGCTGACCGCGGACCAGCGGCCGTTCGCCTGGGATGAATCCATCCACTACATGGGCGCCCTGGGGTATTACCGCATCCTGCACGACCACGGGCCGGGTTTGCTGCCGCGCCTGCTGTACCAGTCGGATTTCTACCCGCCGCTGGCCGAGTCCGCGGCCGGCGCCGCTTTTTTGCTGTTCGGTCCGGGCCCGGACCGCGCGGCTTTTTTCAACACCGTCTACGTGTTGGGCATTCTGCTGCTTTTATTCCTCCTGGGCCGCAGGCAGGGCGACGGCCTGCAGGGCGCAGGGGCTGCGTACCTGTTCGCAGCCGGCTCCATGGTGTGCCTGCAGGCGAAATTTTTCATGCTCGACCTGCCGCTGACCTTTTGGGTGCTGCTGGGCTATTATTTTTTCCTTCGCAGCGAAGCCTTCGCCAGGCTGAGGTGGTCCCTGGGATTCGGCGCGGTATTCGGCCTGGCCCTGCTCACCAAGTGGAGCGCGGTCTTTTTCCTGCTGCTGCCGCCGCTGGGAGCGGGCCTCACGGCCGTGAGCCGGGGCGAAATCAGGGCCTCGGTGTGGCTACGGAACGCGTTTTTGGCCCTGGGCCTGGCCGCGCTTCTGGCCGGCCCCTGGTACGCCGCCCACCTGCTGAAGCTCGTGCGGAACACGTCGGGCTATTTCCACGCCCGCGGCGTGCTTGAAAACGACCCCTCTTTGCTGTCGCCGGCAGCCTGGTGGTATTACCTGCTCAGCGTGCTGCGCCAGCTGGGCTGGCCCCTGGGCCTGGCCGTGCTGGCCGGCCTGGCGTGGGCACTGATCCGCCGGGGCCGGGGCCAGGGCCTGTGGTGGGCCTGGTGGCTGGGCGCGCCTTATCTGGTGCTGACCCTGATCCGCAATAAGGACAACCGCTACACCCTGCCCCTGCTGCCCTTGATCTGCCTGGCCGGCGTTTCGGCCTTGGCGGACCTGAGCCCCCGGGCCCGGCGCCGCACGGTCCAGGTGCTGATGCTGCTGGCATTGCTCCAGCTGGCGTACGTGCACGTAGGCCAAAACGCCGGATGGGTGCACCAGGCGTTGTCTTTCCGCCTCGCCGGTTCGCCCCTGGTGGAATCCCTGGCGCCTGACCCGCGCGTGTGGCCCCTGGAGACGATCCTGGCCGAAGTGGAAAGCCTGTCCCAGGGCATGGCGCGTCCGCCCATCCTGCGGGTCATTCCGGACCACGCGGCGTTTTCCAAAGTGGCGTTCGTGGTCGCGCAGGCCGGCCGGCGCAGCCGCGTCCAGCTGTCCGGCGCCACGGATTGGCCCGCGTTCACGGATTTCGCGGTCACCAAGACCGGAAGCCTGGGCCTGGACTTCGCCGTGGAAAAGCCCCAGGCCATCACCCGCGAGCTGCTGGACCCCGGCAGTCCGGCCGGCCGGAGGTTCGAGCTGGTGGGCCGGTACCCCCTGCCCGATCAGAGCGAAGCCCTGCTTTACCGGCGCCGGGAAGTGGCGGCCGCCGCCGCGCCCGCGCCTGAGATGTTGAAACAGGTGGAGAGCGGCCTGGCCGCCCTCCTGGCCGCGTACGTCAAGAACGCGGCCGCCATGACGATCCAGGTGACGCCCGCCTCGGAGCAGGAGACCCAGTTGGGGCATCTGCAGTCGGTCCGCGTCCGCGCCCAGCAGGCCCTGCTCGGCGATTTCAAACACAAACCTTTCGGCGTGCACTGCGAACAGCTGGACGTGGAGGTCGCACCCGTGGTGTTCGACTGGGAAGCCTGGCAGGAGGGCCGCCTGGTGCTGTACGATGTCGGCAGCCTGACCGTGCACAGCCTCAATTTGCAGGCTGAAGCGGTCAACGACGACCTGGCCGAGGCTGAAGGCGATCTGCAGCGCTTGAGCCTGGAATTCAGCGCCGGCCGGGTCACCGCCCTCTGGCAGGGCAAACCCGAGGCCAGCGTCCGGCTGCGTCTGAGCGTCGTCCCGGACCCGCACCTTCCGGACTCCCAGAACTTGCGTTTTGACCTGCAAAGCGCGGCGGGGCTGGGTCTGACCCTCCCTGGCTGGCTGCTGCAACCGTGGGTGGAGGATTTCAACCCCCTGTTCAAACTGGCGGGGTTTCCGGGCCGGATCCGCCTGGGGACGCTGCAGGCGGAGAACAGCGTGCTGTCCTTGGGCAGCCAGGAGCAACCGTGAACCTTCCAATATTAATGTACCACCATCTGCTGCTGGACCAGCCCCAGGACCAGTTGGGTGTGACCTTGGACGCATTTGCCCGCCAGGTGCGCTGGCTGGCTGGCAGCGGCTTTCACAGCGTGAGCCTGGGCCGGGTGGCCGCGGCCTGCGCGGGCGGGGCGCCGCTGCCCAAGCGGCCGGTGGTCATTACGTTTGACGACGCTTACCAGGCAAGCCTGGAGAGGGCGCAGTCGGTTTTATCCGGGGTGGGGTTTGCGGCCACGGCCTTCGCGGTCTCGAGCGCAGTCGGCAAGAATAATTTCTGGGACGACGGCCGCGTGCCTTGCGCGGACGCCGGACAGTTGCGTCGCCTGGCCGGCCAGGGCTGGGAGATCGGGTCTCACAGCCGCACGCACGCCCATTTGCCCCGGCTCGACGACCCGGCGCTGGCCGGGGAGATCCAAGGCTCGAGGCAGGATCTGGAACAGATGCTGGGCGCGCCGGTTCTGTCTTTCAGTTATCCGTTTGGCGAGTGGGACCGCCGGGTCAGGGACGCGGTGGCCGGGGCCGGATACTGGACGGCCTGCGCCACTTCGCCGCAGACTGCGTCCGTGACCGCGGACCTCCTGGCCCTGCGCCGCGTGTACGTCAAGGCCGGGGATTCCCTGGCCGCGTTTAGGCGGAAGGTGTCCGGCTGGTATCTGTGGTACCGCGGCTGGAGGAGGCGTTAAAGTGGCTCGCCCGGACTCCCGGCAACTGGCGGCCGAAAGGCTGGGGCGCTGGTCACTGACCGCTTTCGCCCTGTTCGCCGTGGCCAGCATTTCGCTCCAGAATTTCATCTGGCTCGCGGCCGCAGCCTGGGTTCTAGGCATGGCCTGGCGCCGCGGCTGGAAGCTGCCGGACACGCCAGTGACCCTGCCTTTGCTGCTCCTGGCCGCCGTGCTGGTCCTGTCCTCTTTCCTGGCCGGCCGGCTCAACCCCAGCCTGTTCGGCGTGCGCAAAGTCGGCCTGATGCTGGCCTTCTTCGCGACAGCCGGCTTGGTGTCGCATCCCCTGAAAGCCGAGCGCCTCACCACCTGGTTCCTGCTGGGCGCTTCGCTGTGCGCTGTCTGGGCGATCGTCATGCACCTGCTGCACCTGGACGGCGGCCGCGCCCAGTCGTTCTCCGGCGATTATATGGCAGCTGGGGGCATGTTCATGCTGGCCCTGATTCTGGCGGCCAGCCGCTGGGTGTACGCGCGCGCGCCCCACCGTTGGGCCTGGCTGGCCTGCGTGCTGCTCCTTGCGACAGCCCTGCTCCTGACCTACACCCGTTCCTCCTGGATCGGCGCGGCCGTGGCCCTGGTAATGCTGGGGTTGATCCGCGACTGGCGCTGGGTGGCCGTGGCCGCGGCGGCTGCGGTCCTGGGGCTGGTCCTGTTCCCGCGCTCGCCCGTGGCTCAGCGCGTGTGGACGCTCACCTCCAAATACCATTCCAGCAACGTGGAACGCAAATACATGTGGGCCTCGGGCCTGAAACTGATCCAGCGGAACCCCCTGCTCGGGTATGGCGTGGACAATCTGTCCGAAGTGTACGGCAGCGTGGCTGATCCCCGGGCCCTGGAGCAGCGGCCGCCGCACGTGCACAACACCCTGATGCAAATGGCCATCAACGGCGGCCTGGCCGCTGCGGGCCTGTATGCGTGGTGGATCGTCGCCCTGCTGGCCTGGGGCCTGGGCCTCTGGCGGCGCCTGCGTTTCTCGGCGCCGGAGCGCGCCGGGACCGCGCTGGGGCTCAGCCTGGCCTTTCTGGGTTTTGCAGTCAACGGATTGTTCGAGTTCAATTTCGGGACTTCGCAGGTCATTACCCTCGTATATTTCCTCGCCGGGCTGCTGCCGGCCCTGGGCGCCGCGGACAGCCTGCTGCCCGTTGCCCCGCGCGTGCTGTTTTTGCGGCCCCGCTTTTTAGGCGACGTACTGCTCGCCTCCGGCGTGCCGCGCCTGCTCGCGCGCGACTATCCGGCCGCGGAGATCGACCTGCTGACCGAGCCTGCCAGCGCGGCCGCGGCCGGCGGCAAGGCCGGCTGGCGCCAGGTCCTGGTCCTGGCGCGGCGCGACCTGGCTGACTGGTGGCGCACACTGCTCGCGATCCGGCGCGGGGATTACGACGCGACCTGCGACCTCTTCGGAAATCCCCGCACCGTGCTGCTGGCCGCGTTCAGCGGAGCCCGCTTCCGGCTGGGGCCCCAGGTCCGCGGCTGGGACTGGCTGCTGGACGCGGTCACTCATGCGGACCGGCCCGGGCCGCGGCCGGCCTGGGAGTCGTATTATGACCTGCTCCGTCTGCTGGGCCTCAAGCAGCTTTCGCAGCGGCCGCGCTGGGAAGTGGACGGGCAGGATGAAGCGTGGGTCAAAGCCTGGCTCAAACAGCGCGGCCTGCGTCCGGGCAGGCTGGTCGGCTTTTTCGCCGGCGGCAGCCATCCGGCCAAGCGTTGGCCGCTGGAAAATTTTGTGCAGGCGGCAGCCGAAGCGCAGGGCCGGTTCAAACTGCGGCCGGTGTTCGTGTTCGGTCCCCTGGAGCGGGAGTTGCTCAAGGCCTACCAGCGCCTGGGCGGCAAAGGCTCGCAAGCCGCGGTTGGGCTGACGCCCGGCCAGCTGGCTGCCCTGTGGCGACAGTGCGCGGCCGTAGTCTCGAACGATGCGTTTCCCATGCACATGGGCCCGGCCGTGGGCACGCCCACGCTCGGCTTGTTCGGGCCCGGAGACCCCAGGGTGTGGTTCGCTTATCCGGGGCGCAATGGCCACAAGGCCCTGCACGCGCCGCCGTCGTGCTGGCCCTGCCACCGCGACGCGTGCGATGACACCCAATGCTGGCGCAACGTGACGCCCGCGCTGGTGCTGGAAGCGCTCGCTGCCATCCTCAAAAGCGGAAAAAAAGCGGACCACGAAGGACACGCAGGAAGAAAGAAGGGAAGCAAAGGCCGGGGTTAAAACCACCAACCCAAGGCTGTCCGGAAAATATTTTATGCCGGGGAAGCTCTGCTTCGTGCCCTTCGTGGTGATCTTTCGAATGTGGAAAGGTTTCGCATGATCGAACCGAAACGCATACTGGTGGCCAAGCTCAGGGCCCTGGGCGACATCATGACCGCCCTGCCTCTGTTGCGGGCGCTCAAGGAGCGGTTTCCCGCCGCCGGGATCACCCTGGTCGTGGATGACCTCTACCAGGACTTGGTGTCCGTCAACCCCCGCGTGGACGAGCTATGGCTGCATCCGGCGGGGGACCTGCGCGGCCGCGGGGCCTGGTTCGCCCTCAAACAACAGGCGGACATGATCCGGCGCATCCGGCAGGCGCGGTTTGAACTCTTTATAGACCTGTACGGCACGACCCGGACCGCGGCCTGGGGCGTGCTGGGCGGCATTCCGCACCGCCTGGGATTTGCCCTGCGGGGGAGGAAATATTTCTACACCCAGGCCGTGGTGGCCAAGCACCGCTATGTCGTCGACCTCAACCTGCAGTTCGCCGAACTGCTGGGCTGGCAGGGCCAGGACCGTTCGCTGGAATTTTTCCTCGCTCCGGACGACGAAGCGGCCGCCCGCCAACAACTGGCCCGCCAAGGATGGACTCCCGGCCGGCCCTTGCTGGCGGTGTCGCCGGGCGGAGGATGGCCGCTCAAACAGTGGGGAGCCGCGAAATTCGGGCGCGTGGCCCGCAGCCTGGCAGAGTCCACGGGGTGCCAGGTGGTGCTGACCGGGTCTGCCGCCGAAACCGCGCTGCTGGAGGAATGCGCCTCCCAGCTGCGGGAACCGGCTCTGATCCTGGCCGGATTGCCGTTGCGCCAGGCGGCGGCGGTGATCCGGGAAGCGCGGCTGTTCCTGGGCAATGATTCAGGCCCCAAATATTTCGCCGAGGCCTTTGGCGTGCCGACGCTGATATGTTACGGGCCGACCGATTCCGTGAACAACAATCCTTCCACGCCCCGCACGCTGGTGGCCACGTGCATCCAGCCCTGCCAGCCCTGCCATTCGGAAACCTGCCGGGCCGGAAGGCGGGCCTGCCTGGACGATTTGTCCGAGGACGAAGTGCTCAAACTGGCGCAATCGCTGTGGAGAAGAGAATAAATTTATCCCCTTGTCAGGGCAAGATTGCTGGGCTAAAATTATAGAATAGACTAATTTCCGGGACCCTGATTATGTGGATTTGCGGATATTGCGGCCGACCAGTCAAACAAGACCGGGTTGAATTTTGTCCCCATTGCAACCAAGCCAAAGGGACGAAAAAACCGGTCAAACCCCGTTCGAAACCCCAGGCAACGCCTGTTTCCTCCGAACCGCCCCGGCTTTCCAAAATGGAATTGGCCCATGCCGCTGCGGCAGGGGTCGCGGCCAAGCCGCTGCCCATCCTGCCGCCGCTTCCGCCCGCGCCCCGTATCCGGCTGGGAGAAAGGCCGCTGGTCACCATTACCAAGCGGCTGGCGCGGCAGCCGCGTTTTTGGGTCATGCTCGGCAGCGTGCTGGCGGTGTTGATCGCCATGCCCTGGTTGGGCATGCAGACGGTCAAATGGGCTTCGCAGCCGGCGGCCAAAACCGATCCCTTCAAGGTCGATGACGAGATCAAGAAAAAATTCGAGAAACTGGTCGATCAGGCCCTGGCGGACAAACTGGAATGGGGGCGGGACGTGCTGCGCAACCGCCTGCCCACGCGTTTCCCCGAGGAACTGATCATGGAAGTGGACAAGCAGAAGACCGAGGCCAAATACGACAACCGGAAGAAAAACACCGCCACGTTCGCCATCATTATCAGCTATCATTTCGACGACGACCATCCCAAGGCGATCCGCTGGTATCCGGGAACGTTCTACTTCGAGAAGCGAAATGAAGAGTGGCGCCTGGTCGGGGATAATTGGATCAAGGAAAGCGAACTGATTTTGGAGTAAAGCATACCTCGACAATAAACCGGAACGATTCCTGATTAAGAGCTTGACAAAAGAACGAGGGTATTGTAGCCTGAATCAAGCCGTGCGACTGGCGAAGGTGGAGCACCACCTGGGAACACGGCTGTCAAGCGGGTGATCAAGCCGAACGCCTGGGCTTCCGCTCATTTCCTGAGCGGTGGTCCGGGCTTTTTTCTTTCCCGTCTTCGCTCTCGAGGAGGCGCGACATGGCGAAAAAAATGCTTCCCTTTCAGCGTGGCCGCTGGGCTTTGAAGATCGATCTGCAGGATTTCATCTCCCACAATTATACGCCCTATGAAGGCGGGCCGGAGTTTCTCAAACCCGCCACCAAGCGCACGCTCGCCCTCTGGCGAAAAGTCAAGTCCCTGATGAAGGAAGAGCACGCCAAAGGGGGAGTGCGCGCCATTGATCCCGACGTTCCGGGCGGCATTCTCTCGCACGAAGCGGGGTACATCGACCGGAAGCAGGAGCTGATCAAGGGCTTGCAGACCGACGAACCGCTCAAGCGCGCCATCAAGCCGGTCGGCGGCATCCGGCTGGTCGAGCGGGCAGCCAAGGCGCACGGCTATACCGTCAATCCCCGGGTGGTGGAAACCTACACTCGCTACCGCAAGTCCCACAATGACGCGGTGTTTTCCATATACACCGAGGAGATGAAAAAAATCCGGCGTCTGGGCATCATCACCGGCCTGCCGGACAACTACGCCCGGGGACGGATCATCGGCGATTACCGCCGGGCGGCCCTATACGGCACGGCCCGTCTGCTCCAGGAGAAGCGCGCGGACCAGGCCCGCATCGAGGACGCCATGGACACCCGCACCATCCGGCAGCGGGAGGAAGTGGCCAACCAGATCCAGGCGCTGGAGGAGCTCGCGGAACTCGGCCGCCGCTACGGCTGCGACCTGTCCCGGCCCGCGGAGACGGCGCGCGAAGCCGTGCAGTGGACCTACCTGGCCTACCTGGCCGCGGCCAAGGAATCGGACGGCGCTGCCATGTCCATCGGCCACTTGTCCGCCTTTTTCGATATTTACATCCAGCGGGACTTGGCAGCCGGCCGCCTGACCGAAAGCCAGGCGCAGGAACTGATCGACGATTTCACCATCAAACTGCGCATGATCCGCCAATTGCGGCCGCCGGAATACGACGAGCTGTTCGCCGGCGATCCGGTCTGGGTGACCCTGGTGTTGGGCGGCATGGGGAGCGACGGCCGGCCCAAGGTGACTAAAACCGATTTCCGCTTCCTCCAGAGCCTGCGCAACCTGGGGCCCGCGCCCGAACCGAACCTGACCGTGCTGCATTCGCCGCGCCTGCCCGAGCCCTGGAAGCGGTTTGCCGCCGAAATGGCCGTCGAGACCAGCACGCTGCAGTTCATGAACGACGACCTGATGCGGCCGGTGGCCGGGGATGATTACGGGATTTCCTGCTGCGTGTCCCTGCTCAAGGCCGGCAGCCAAATCCAGTATTTCGGCGCCCGCTGCAATCTGCCCAAAGCCCTGCTCTTGGCGCTCAACCAGGGCCGGGACGAAATTTACGGGGAGCAGGTGGTTCCGAACATCCCGCCGCTTACGGGCAAGACCCTGGACTACGACCAGGTGTACGAAAACTTCATCCGCGTCATTTCCTGGCTGGCGAAAAAATACGTGGACATCATGAACGTGATCCACTGGTGCCACGACCGTTATTACTACGAAAGCATCCAGATGGCCCTGCTGGACAGCGAGGTGGACCGCCTGATGGCGTTCGGACTGGCAGGACTGTCCGTGGTGGTGGACTCGCTGTGCGCGATCCGCTACGCGAAAGTCCAGCCGGTGCGCGACCACCGGGGCCTGACCAAGTCCTTCAAGATCAAGGGGGAATACCCCGCCTTCGGCAATGACGACGAGCGGGCCGACAACCGGGCGCGGGACTTGATTATCACCTTCATCACCGAGCTGCGCAAGCACACGGTCTACCGGCGCGCCACGCCCACGCTGTCCATTCTGACCATCACCAGCAACGTGCTGTATGGCAAGAAAACCGGCGCCACGCCGGACGGCCGCAAGGCCGGAGAACCGTTTGCGCCGGGCGCGAATCCCATGTACGGCCGTGAAAAGAACGGCGTGCTGGCGAGCTTGAATTCCATGTCCAAGCTGCCGTACTACGCGGCCATGGACGGCATCTCCAACACCTTCTCCATCGTGCCGCAGGCCCTGGGGCGCGATCTGCCGGCCCAAAAGGAAAACCTTACCGGCTTGCTGGACGGTTATTTCACCAAGGGCGGCCACCACATCAATGTCAACGTCCTCGACCGGCAGCTGCTGCGCGACGCCATGCGCCATCCGGAAAAATATCCCCAGCTCACCATCCGGGTTTCAGGCTATGCGGTGCATTTCACCAAGCTGTCACGCGAACAGCAGGAGGAAATCCTGCGGCGCACTTTTCACCAAATGATGTAGTTTTTGACGGACCGGACAAGTCGGACCGGTCGGACAGGTCGCCTGGCATGAAAAACATCATTGGCCGCGTGCATTCCGTCGAAACCCTCGGCACCCGCGACGGGCCGGGACTGCGCTGCGTCTTCTTTCTGGCCGGATGCAACTTCCGCTGCCAGTACTGCCAGAACCCGGACACGTGGTCCATCCGGGCTTCGGGCCGCATGACCCTGGCCGAGGCCCGCGCCCGGCTGGAGCCGTTGACCCCCTATTTGCGCCAGCACGGCGGCGGCGTGACTGTTTCCGGCGGGGAACCGACCCTGCAGGCGGATTTCGTGATCGGCTTGTTTAAAATTGCCCATGATTTGAAACTGAATACCGCCCTGGATACCAACGGCAGCTGCAAGCCGGCCGCGGCCGAACGGATTTTGGCTGAAACCGACGTGGTCCTGCTGGACATTAAAGCCAGCCGAGAAGCACTGCACCGCTCGCTAACCGGGCAGCCTCTGGCTCCGGTGCTGGCGTTCGGCCGCCAGGCGGCCCGGGTTCCCGGCCGCCTGGTGCTTAGACGGGTGTTGCTGCCGGGAATGAACGATTCCGCCGAAGAAATCGACGGATTGTCGGACTATGCGCTGAGCTTGGAAAACACACCCCCGGTCGAGCTGATCGGGTACCACCGCTTGGGCGTGCATAAATGGCGGGAATTGGGGCTGGCCTACCCCCTGCAAACCCTGAAACCGCCGTCCCGGGCCCTCTGGGCCAGGGTCGCCCGGAAGCTGCGCTCCCGGGGATTGAAGGTCCTGGCCGGCTGAGCCCCCTCCTCACTGGCTGCCGGGTATAAAAAAAGCAAAAAAAAATAAATTTAGGGTTGACAAAGGCCATCGAAATATTTTATCCTTACATTTCTGTTTTTCCCTTTCTCGTACACCCTTTATTACATTATTTGTTTGTTTTCTACAGACCGTGGGGCAAGGAGGAGACTGCATGCCCAAAACGATCATTAACCCGAAGAACCGCACTTACTTCAGTAAACTCCCGGAAATCATGGAAATCCCCAACCTCATGGAGATCCAGAAGAAGTCTTATAACGACTTCCTTCAAAAGGACATCCGCCCCGAAGAGAGAAAAAATCAGGGATTGCAGGCCGTCCTGCAAAGCGTATTCCCGATCTATGACTTCAACAACAACTCCAGCGTGGAATTCGCCGGATTCACTTTCGGGGAACCGAAATATTCCGAGGAGGAATGCCGGGAAAGGGACATGACCTATTCCGCGGCCCTGAAAGTCACGCTGCGCCTGGTGGTTCGGGAAGAGGATCCGGAAACCAAAGTCAAACGCATCCGCGACATCAAGGAACAGGAAGTGTTCTTCTGCGAACTGCCCCTGATGACCTCGCGGGGCACCTTCATCATCAACGGCGCCGAGCGCGTGATCGTGTCCCAGCTGCACCGCTCGCCCGGCGTTTCCTTCGACGAGGACGAGATCAAGACGGCCAATTCCGGCCGGCGGTTCATGGTGGCCCGCGTCATCCCCTACTGGGGCTCCTGGCTCGAGTTGGAGTTTGACAACAACGATCTGCTGTACGCGCGCATCGACCGCAAACGCAAAATCCTCGTCACCACCATCCTGCGCGCCATCGGCTACACGACCCAGCAGAAAATCATCGGCCTTTTTTACGGCACGGAAACCGTGCCGGTCAAGGAACAGGCCGTCAACCGGATCGTGATGGAAGACGTGGTGGACGAGTCCACGGGCGAAGTGCTGGCCGAATGCAACACCCTGATCACGCCGGAGTTGGCTGCCAAGTTCGACGCCGCCAAGATCAAGAAGGTCACGGTGGCCGTGACCACTTCCGACGAGGCGCTGACCATCCACAAAACCCTGGCCAAGGACAATACCCGCTCCAAGAACGAGGCCTTGATCGAGATCTACCGCAAAATGCGCCCCGGCGATCCGCCCACCGTGGAGAGCGCCTCGGCGCTTCTGGACAGCCTGTTCTTTAATCCCAAGCGCTACAACCTGTCGCGCGTGGGCCGCTACAAGCTGAACAAACGCCTGGGGCTGACCATTCCCATGGACCACAGCACGCTGAAAAAAGAGGACCTGGTGGAGATCATCAAGAAACTGATCCACCTGAGCAGCCAGGAGGACGCCAAGGACGACATCGACCACCTGGGCAACCGCCGGGTGCGTTCCTCGGGCGAATTGCTGGAAAACCAGTTCCGGATCGGCCTGGCGCGCATTGAACGCACAGTCAAGGAGCGTATGTCGATCCTGGAGATCGACACCAGCATGCCGAGCAACCTCATCAACGCCAAGCCCGTGGCCGCCGGCGTGAAGGAGTTCTTCGGTTCCTCCCAGTTGTCGCAGTTCATGGACCAGACCAATCCCCTGGCCGAGCTGACCCACAAGCGCCGCCTGTCGGCCCTGGGGCCGGGCGGCTTGAACCGCGAGCGCGCCGGCTTCGAAGTGCGCGACGTGCACCACACGCATTACGGCCGCATCTGCCCGATCGAAACGCCGGAAGGACCGAACATCGGGCTGATCTCCTCGCTCGCCACGTTCGCCCGCGTGAACGAATACGGCTTCATCGAGACGCCCTACCGCAAAGTGGCCAACGGCAAGGTCACGGAAGAGATCCAGTACCTGGTGGCGGACGAGGAAGACGAGTACGTCATCGCCCAGGCCAACGCGCCGGTGGACGAAAAGGGCAATCTGATCGGCCCCCTGATCTCGGCGAGGTTCCGCGGCGACTTTCCCCTGGTCAACCCCAAGGACGTGCATTACATGGACGTGTCGCCCAAACAGCTGGTCTCGGTGGCGACCGCGCTCATCCCGTTCCTGGAGCACGACGACGCCAACCGCGCGCTCATGGGTTCGAACATGCAGCGCCAGGCCGTGCCCCTGCTGACCACGGAGGCGCCGTTCGTGGGCACGGGCATGGAGGCCCGTGCGGCCTACGATTCGGGCGTCATGGTCACGGCGCGGCATGAAGGCACGGTGGAGAAGGTCACCTCGGACAAGATCATCGTTTCCTGGGAAGACCGCAAGACCGAAGAAGTACACGTGGACATCTACAACCTGACGAAGTACCAGCGTTCCAACCAGGACACCTGCGTGACCCAGAAGCCGATCGCGCGGCCCGGGCAGCACGTCAAGCGCGGGCAGGTGATCGCCGACGGCCCGGCCACCCATGCGGGCGAAATGGCGCTGGGCCACAATGTCCTGGTCGCCTTTATGCCCTGGCAGGGCTATAATTTCGAGGACGCGATCATCATCTCCGAGCGCCTGCTCAAGCAGGACCGGTTCACCTCCGTCCACATCGAGGAATTCGAGCTGGAAGCGCGCGACACCAAGCTGGGCAAGGAGGAAATCACGCGCGACATCCCCAACGTCGGGGAGGAAGCGCTCAAGGACCTGGACGAAAACGGCATCATCCGCATCGGCGCCGAGGTCGGCCCGGGCGACATCCTGGTCGGCAAGGTGACCCCCAAGGGCGAGACCGAGCTTTCGCCGGAAGAGAAGCTGCTGCGCGCCATCTTCGGCGAGAAATCGGGCGACGTCCGCGACGCCTCGCTCAAGGTGCCGCCGGGCGTGGAAGGCAAGGTGATCGACGTCAAGGTGTTCTCCCGCCGCGAACGGGACGACAAGATGCGGTCGCGGGACATCGACCAGATCAAGAAAATCGAGAAAGAGCGCATGCGGCGCGTGGCGCGGATCGATAAGCGCCGCGACGAGGAAATGGCCGCGCTGGAGCAGCAGTTGGCCGAGACCCTGGCCGAGATCAAGCGCTCCGGACGGGGCGACGCCTCGGAGGCCAAAGCCGAGCACGCGCGCCGGATCGTCAAAGCCAAGCAGATCGCCGAGGAACTCAAGGCGGAAGTCAACACCGAACAGGAAAAGGCGATCCTGAAGATCCGCAAAGGCGACGAGCTGCCGCCGGGAGTCATCAAGCTGGTCAAGGTCGACATCGCCAAGCGGCGCAAGCTGTCGGTGGGCGACAAGATGGCCGGACGGCACGGCAACAAAGGCGTGGTCTCGCGCATCGTGCCCGAGGAAGATATGCCGTACCTCGCCGACGGCACCCCGGTGGACATTATCCTCAACCCCCTGGGCGTGCCTTCGCGCATGAACCTGGGCCAGATTTTGGAAACGCACCTGGGCTGGGCGGCCCAGCGGCTGGGATTGTACGTGGCTTCGCCGGTTTTCGACGGCGCCACGCACGAGGAAATCAAATCCCACCTGCGCCAGGCCGGACTGCCGGAGAGCGGAAAAACCGCGCTTTTCGACGGGCGCAACGGCGAAGCGTTCGACCAGGAAATCACGGTGGGTTACATTTATATGCTGAAGCTGGCCCACCTGGTGGACGATAAAATTCACGCCCGGTCCATCGGGCCTTACTCCCTGATTACGCAGCAGCCCCTGGGCGGCAAGGCCCAGTTCGGCGGCCAGCGCTTTGGGGAAATGGAAGTGTGGGCGCTGGAAGCGTACGGCGCGGCCGAGATTCTGCAGGAACTCTTGACGGTCAAATCGGACGACACGGCCGGCCGCACCAAGATCTACGAAGCCATCGTCAAGGGCAAGAACGCTCCGGAATCCACGGTTCCGGAGTCGTTCAACGTGTTGGTCAAGGAACTGCAAAGCCTCTGCCTCAACATCGAGCTCCTGCGCCAGTCGGCTTTGAAGGAAGAGGAGGCGGTTGCGGCCGGGTCCGCCCAGGAATCGGCGGAAACGGCGGCCAAACCGGAGAAGGCTGAGAAGGCTGAGAAGGCTGCGAAAACCAAGAAGCGTAAGGCCAAGGAGGAAGCATGAGAGTCGAGGGCGGCTTTGGAGAAAAAATGACCCTGCTCCAGCGGGAGCGGGAGAAAGAACGCGAATACCATGAATCCCGCGAAGCGGGGATGTTCGACGCCATCCGCATCTCCCTGGCTTCACCCGAGGTGATCCGGGCCTGGTCGCGCGGCGAAGTCAAGAAGCCGGAGACCATCAATTACCGCACCTTCAAGCCGGAGCGGGACGGCCTGTTTTGCGAACGCATCTTCGGGCCGGTCAAGGATTGGGAATGCGCCTGCGGCAAGTACAAGCGCATCCGCTACAAAGGCGTGGTCTGCGACCGCTGCGGGGTGGAAATCACCCAGAGCAAGGTGCGGCGCGAAAGGCTGGGACACATCCAGCTGGTGTCGCCGGTCACCCATATCTGGTACTTCAAGGGCGTGCCTTCCCGCATCGCCTATTTGTTGAACATCAGTTCCCGCGCCCTGGAAAAAGTCATCTATTACGAGAGCTACATCGTGACCGACCCGGGCGACACGCCGCTGGCGAAGAAACAGCTGCTCAACGACGAGGATTACCGCGGCTTCCGGGAGCAGTACGGCAACGCCTTCAAGGCCAAGATGGGCGCCGAAGCCATCCGCGACCTGCTGCGGGAAATCGACCTGGAGGAGATGGCCACCAAATTCCACCAGGAAATGTCGACCAGTTCGCTGCAGAAGAAGAAGGAATTGGTCAAGCGCCTGCGCGTGGTCGAGTCCTTCCGCAAGTCGGGCAACCAGCCCGACTGGATGGTGCTGGAAGTGATCCCCGTTATCCCGCCGGAGCTGCGCCCCCTGGTGCCGCTGGACGGCGGCCGGTTCGCCACCTCGGACCTCAATGACCTGTACCGGCGCGTGATCAACCGTAACAACCGCCTGCGCAAGCTCATCGACCTCAAGGCGCCGGACGTCATCATCCGCAACGAGAAGCGCATGCTGCAGGAGGCCGTAGATGCCTTGTTTGACAACGGCCGCCGCGGGCACGCAGTGAAGGGGCCGGGCAACCGCCCGCTCAAGTCCCTGTCCGACATGCTCAAGGGCAAGCAGGGCCGTTTCCGCCAGAACCTGCTGGGCAAACGCGTGGATTATTCGGGCCGTTCAGTCATCGTGGTGGGCCCGGAACTCAAACTCTGGCAGTGCGGTCTGCCCAAAAAGATGGCGCTCGAACTCTTCAAGCCATTTATCATCAAAAAGCTCGAAGAGCGCGGGTACGTTCATACGATCAAAAGCGCCAAAAAGATGGTGGAGCGCGTCAAGCCCGAGGTGTGGGATATATTGGAAGAGGTGCTGGAAGACCATCCCATCCTCCTGAACCGCGCTCCCACGCTGCACCGCCAGGGCATTCAGGCGTTTCTGCCCGTACTGGTGGAAGGCAAAGCCATCCGCATCCACCCGTTGGTGTGCGCGGCTTTTAACGCCGACTTCGACGGCGACCAGATGGCGGTTCACGTGCCGCTATCGACCGAAGCGCAGTTGGAAGCGCGCATCCTCATGCTGTCGACCAATAACATTCTGTCCACCGCGAGCGGCCGTCCGATCATCGTGCCCTCGCAGGACATCGTGCTGGGTTGCTACTATCTGACCAAGGAGCTGCCCGGCGCCAAGGGCGAAGGCCGGGTGTTTTCCAGCTCGGAGGAAGTGCTGATCGCGCTGGCGGCCGGCGAGCTGTCGCACCACGCCAAGATCAAGGTGCGCACCGAAGGCAAGCGGCTGGAAATCACGGCCGGACGCGTTTATTTCAACGAGGTCGTGGTGCCGCGCTCCCTGCGGTACGTGAACAAGCTCCTGAACAAGAAAGAGCTGACGAACCTGGTGGCCATGTGCTTCAAGCGCCTGGGAACCTACGAGACCGTGATGATGCTCGACCGGATGAAGGAAATCGGGTTCGAGTTCGCCACCCGGGCCGGCATCACCGTGGGCATGGACGACATCCAGGTGCCGGCCAACAAGCCTTCCCTGATCACCCTGGCCAAGAAGGAAGTGGCGGAGATCGAACGCCAGTACCAGCAGGGCGTGATCACGGACGGCGAGCGCTACAACAAGGTCATCGACATCTGGACGCACACGACCGACAACATCGCGGATGTCATGATGGAGGGGCTGTCGCAGGACCGCAGCGGGTTCAACCCCATCTTCATGATGGCCGATTCCGGCGCCCGCGGTTCAAAAATGCAGATCCGCCAGCTGGCCGGCATGCGCGGCCTCATGGCCAAACCCCAGCAGAAAATCACCGGGCAGGTCGGTGAAATCATCGAGTCGCCGATCGTGGCCAATTTCCGCGAAGGGTTGACCGTGCTGGAATACTTCATTTCCACCCACGGCGCCCGCAAGGGTCTGGCTGACACGGCACTTAAAACCGCCGACGCCGGCTATCTGACCCGGCGGTTGGTGGACGTGGCGCAGGACGTCATCATCTCCGAGGACGACTGCGGCACGCTGAACGGCATTTCCATCGGCGCCATCCGGGAAGGGTCCGAAGTCATTGAGCCCCTGAAAGAGCGCATTCTCGGGCGCGTGGCCCTGGACAACGTGGTCGACCTGCTCTCCGACGAGGTGCTGGTGCGTTCGGGACAGGAAATCACCGAGGAAATTTCGGAAAAAATCGAGAACGCGGTGGTGGAAAAAATCCGCATCCGTTCGGTCCTCACCTGCGAAAGCAAGCGGGGCGTGTGCGCCAAGTGCTACGGCCGTAATCTGGCCACCGGGCGCATGGTGGAAGTGGGCGAGGCGGTCGGCATCATTGCCGCCCAATCCATCGGCGAACCGGGCACCCAGCTGACCTTGCGTACCTTCCACATCGGCGGCACGGCCAGCCGCGTGCTCGAAATATCGAAGATCGAGGTGAAAAACGACGGCATCGTGCGTTTCCACAACGCCCGCCTGATCCAGAACTCGGAAGGCAACGGCATTGTGCTGAACCGCAACGCCGAACTCGGCATCTACGACGATCGCGGATCGGAGCGCGAACTCTATCCGCTGCCCTACGGCACGATGATCAAGGTCAAGGACGGCGACAAGGTCAAGAAAGGCGAGATCGTGGCTTTGTGGGACCTGTACAATGTCCCGATCTTCACCGAATACAGCGGCAAGGTGGAATTCGAGGACATCGTCGAAGGCCGCACCATGAAGGAACAGACGGATGAAACCACCGGCCTCATCGGCCGCGTGATCATCGAGCACAAGGAAGAGGATATGCATCCGCAGATCCTCATCCGGGACAACGGCAACCATGTGCTCGCGAGCTACGCCATTCCCACGGGCGCCTATTTCACCGTGGACAACGGCCAGGGCATCAAGGCCGGCGACGTGCTGGCCAAGATTCCGCGCGAGATTTCCAAGACCCGCGACATCACCGGCGGTCTGCCGCGCGTGGCTGAGCTGTTCGAAGCGCGCAAGCCCAAGGGCGCGGCCATCATCAGCGAGATCGACGGGCTGGTGCATTTCGGCGGCATGGTCCGGGGCATGCGCCGCCTGCTGGTCAAGCACGAGACCGGCATTGAGAAGGAATACATGATCCCCCAGGGCAAGCACCTGAACGTGCGCGACGGCGACCGGGTGCAGGCCGGCGAACCGCTGACCGACGGCCCGATCAATCCGCACGACATCCTGGAGATCAAGGGTGAGAACGAAGTGCAGGAATACCTGGTCAACAAGGTCCAGGAAGTGTATCGTCTGCAGGGCGTGACCATCAACGACAAGCACATCGAGGTCATCGTCCGGCAGCTCCTGCGCAAAGTCGTGGTGGAAGACGCGGGCGACACCGATTTCCTGGTCGGGACCCAGGTGTACCGCCACTCCTTCCGCGAGGAAAACGAACGGGTGCTCAAAACCGGCGGTCGCCCGGCCACGGCGCGGCCGATCCTGCTGGGCATCACCAAGGCCAGCTTGGGGACGGAGAGCTTCATCTCCGCCGCCAGCTTCCAGGAAACAACCCGCGTGCTGACCGAGGCGGCCATCGCCGGCAAGGTGGACGAACTGCGCGGCCTCAAGGAAAACGTCATCATGGGCCATCTGATTTCCGCGGGCACGGGCATGGCGCACCTCCAAGAATTGCGGTTTGAATTGGAGGGCGAAAAGAAGCCCGAGGAGACGGTGGCCGAGGTCATGGAAGTCGCAAAAAACTGAAATTACCGCTTGACAGTTTTTAAGTTAATAACATATACTCATTTCTCTTTTTGGCCTGAGACATAACCACTGCAAGTGAGTGGCGAGACGGTGGCAGCATCCGTTTGTACGCGGGAGGCTCGCGTTGGTTGTCGTCCGTCCATTTTACATGGACGGACGGCGTTCGAAGAAACCACGTCCCTTAGCCGGAAAGCCGGGGCGAAGGTCTTCCCAGAGTACAGGTCTTACAGGATCGGTCCCTCAAACGGGACCCCAGGTTTGTCCTGACCAAAAAGACGGATGTTTCCGTCTTTTTTGTTTTTAAGGATAAAAAGGAAAGGGAGGCGCACATGCCGACCATCAACCAGTTGATCCGCAAAGGGCGCGAAACCTTGCGCAGCAAAACGTCTTCTCCCGCCCTTCGCAGCTGTCCCCAAAAGCGCGGAGTGTGCCTGAGGGTCTATACCGTAACGCCCAAAAAGCCCAATTCGGCTTTGCGAAAAGTGGCCCGCGTGCGCCTGGTGAACGGCATGGAAGTGACGTGCTACATACCGGGCGAGGGGCACAATCTGCAGGAACACTCGATCGTGATGATCCGCGGCGGCCGCGTCAAGGACCTGCCCGGTGTTCGTTACCATATTATAAGGGGCACCTTGGATACCGCGGGCGTGCAAAACCGCAAGCAAGGGCGCTCCAAATACGGCCTCAAACGGCCGAAGTAGTCATGGCGTTTCGCAAGGGAGGATGGTAATTCATGCCGCGTCGTAAGGGTGCTGCCAAGCGTGAAATCAAGCCGGACGGCCGTTTCAACAGTCCGGTGGTGACGAAATTCATCAATTGCATCATGGAGTGCGGAAAAAAGAGCCGCGCCGAACAGATTTTTTACGGCGCGTTGAATATCATCAAAACCAAAACCGGGGACCCCACGTTGAACACGTTTAAACAGGCGCTGGACAACGTGAAGCCCCAGGTGGAAGTCAAGTCGCGCCGCGTGGGCGGAGCCAATTACCAGGTTCCGGTGGAAGTGCGTCCGGAGCGCCAGCTGTCCCTGGCCATCCGCTGGCTGCGGGAAGCCGCGCGCGCCCGCAAAGGCAAGAGCATGGAAGAGCGCCTGGCCGCCGAATTCATGGAAGCGGCCACCAACCAGGGCGCGGCAGTCAAAAAACGGGAAGATACCCACAAGATGGCTGAGGCCAATAAAGCCTTCGCCCATTATCGCTGGTAGGACGAAGGCTGGCTGTCCCGGTCAACATTCCGCGGACGGCATTCGGGAGCATAAGCACATGAGTTCGCCTCAGTCTGTAGATTTGGCCAAGACCCGGAACATCGGGATCATGGCCCACATTGACGCGGGAAAAACCACCATCACGGAGCGTGTCCTCTTTTACTCCGGCCGGCTGTACAAGCTGGGCGAAGTGCACGAGGGGACGGCCACGATGGATTGGATGGTCCAGGAGCAGGAGCGCGGCATCACCATCACCTCGGCCGCAACCACATGCTTCTGGAAGCATCACCGCATCAACATCATCGACACGCCCGGCCACGTGGACTTCACGGTCGAGGTCGAGCGGTCGCTACGGGTGTTGGACGGTGCGGTGGCGGTCTTTGACGGCGTGAGCGGAGTGCAACCCCAGTCCGAAACGGTCTGGCGCCAGGCGGACAAGTACAACGTGCCGCGGCTGGCGTTCATCAACAAGATGGACCGGATCGGCGCGGATTTCATGCAATCGGTCAAGAGCATCCGCGAGAAACTGGGGGCGCGCGCGGTGCCCATCCAGATCCCGGTGGGCAGCGAAAGCGGGTTCCGCGGCTTGGTGGACATCATCGAGATGAAACAGCTGGTGTGGAACGATGAGACCCTGGGCGCGGAATACGAGATCGACGAGCAGATTGCCGAGACGGAATTTTTCGTCGCCCGCGCCCAACGCGAGAAGTTGATCGAGGCCCTGGCGGATTTCGACGACCACCTGCTGGAGAAGTTCCTGGCCGGCGAGGACGTGACACCCGTGGAAATCAAACGGACGCTGCGCAAAGCCGTGGTGGCCGGCAAGATCGTGCCGGTGCTGTGCGGCTCGGCTTTCAAGAACAAAGGCATCCAGCCGCTGCTGGATGCCGTGGCCGACTATTTGCCGTCGCCCACGGACATCCCGCCGGTTTCCGGAGAGATTCCGGGCAAGGACGTGCGCGAAAACCGGCCGGCCAACCCCAAGGCGCCTTTTGCCGCGCTGGCGTTCAAGATCATGTCCGATCCGTATGTGGGAAAACTGACGTATTTCCGGGTCTATTCGGGGCAAATCAGCACCGGCGACCACGTCCTGAATTCCACCCGGGAGAAACGGGAGCGCATCGGCCGCCTCATGCGCATGCACGCGAACAAGCGCGAAGAGATCGAGTCGGCCTCCGCGGGAGACATCGTGGCCGCGGTGGGGTTGAAATTCACCACCACCGGCGACAGCCTGGCGGATGAGTCCCAGCCCATCGTGCTGGAATCCATGTCCTTCCCGGCGCCCGTGATCTCCGTGGCTATCGAGCCCAAGACCAAGGCGGACCAGGACAAACTGGGCACGGCCTTGCAGCGGCTCTCGGAGGAAGACCCGACTTTCAAGATCCGGACCGACGAGGAAACCGGCCAGACCCTGATCTGGGGCATGGGCGAACTGCACTTGGAAATCATCGTGGACCGGCTGTTGCGGGAATTCAACGTGGAAGCCAACGTGGGCAAGCCCCAGGTGGCCTACCGCGAAACCATCTCCAAGTCGGTCGAGCAGGAAGGGAAGTTCGTCCGCCAGACCGGCGGCCGCGGCCAGTACGGCCATGTGTGGATCCGGCTGGAACCGATGGAAAACGGCAAGGGCTACGAATTCGTGGATGCCATCCGCGGCGGCAGCATTCCGCGGGAATACATCCAGCCGGTGAACCAGGGCATCCAGGACGCGCTGCAGAGCGGCGTGCTGGCGGGCTATCCGGTGGTGGATTGCAAAGTAACGCTGTTCGACGGGTCTTACCACGAGGTGGATTCCTCGGAAATGGCGTTTAAAATCGCGGGCTCCATGGCTTTCAAGGAAGCCTGCCGCAAGGCCCAGCCGGTGCTCCTGGAGCCCATCTTCGCCCTGGAAGTCGTCACGCCGGAGGATTACATGGGCGACGTGCTCGGCAACCTGAATTCGCGCCGCGGCCGGATCGAAGGCCTCGATAAAAAAGGCAATACGCACGTGGTCCACGGCCATGTGCCGTTGGCGGAAATGTTCGGTTACGCCACGGATCTGCGGTCCATGACCCAGGGACGGGCGACCTTTACCATGCAGTTCGCGCATTATGCCGAGGTGCCGAAAAGCATCGCGGAAGCCGTCGTGTCAAAAATGCAAGGCAAATAATCGAGGAGGACCACTCCATGGCGAAGCAGAAATTCGAGCGTACGAAGCCGCACGTGAACGTGGGGACGATCGGGCACGTGGACCACGGGAAGACGACCTTGACGGCGGCGATCACGATGTACCTGTCGAGCAAGGGCATGGCGCAGGTGAAGAAGTACGACGAGATCGACAACGCGCCGGAAGAAAAAGCACGCGGAATCACGATCAACACGGCGCACGTGGAGTACGAGACTTCCATCCGGCACTACGCGCACGTGGACTGCCCCGGTCACGCGGACTACATCAAGAACATGATCACGGGCGCGGCGCAGATGGACGGAGCCATCCTGTTGGTGTCGGCGTCGGACGGGCCGATGCCGCAGACGCGGGAACACATCCTGCTGGCGCGCCAGGTGGGCGTGCCGCAGATCGTGGTGTTCATGAACAAAGTGGACCAGGTGGACGATCCGGAGCTGTTGGACCTGGTGGAGATGGAAGTGCGGGAGCTTTTGAAGAAATACGAGTTTCCCGGGGACAAGACGCCGATCATCCGGGGGAGCGCGCTGAAGGCGATGGAAAAGGGGCTGGCGGGTACGTTTACGGGTCCGGAATGGGAGCCGGTCCAGAAGCTGATGGACGCGGTGGACGAGTTCATTCCGACGCCGGTGCGAGACGTGGACAAGCCGTTCCTGATGGCGGTGGAAGACGTGTTTTCGATCACAGGGCGCGGGACCGTGGCGACGGGTCGCGTGGAGCGCGGGAAGGTGAAGGTGGGGGACAACATCGAGATCGTCGGGATCCAGGATACGCGCAAGAGCGTGGTGACCGGCGTGGAAATGTTCAGGAAGCTGATGGACGAGGCGCAGGCGGGAGACAACATCGGAGTGCTGCTGCGCGGGATCGAGAAGGACGAGGTGGAGCGCGGGCAGGTGGTGTCGAAGCCGGGATCGATCACGCCGCACAAGAAGTTCAAGGGACAGATCTACGTATTGAAAAAAGAGGAAGGCGGCCGGCACACGGCGTTTTTCAACAACTACCGGCCGCAGTTCTATTTCCGGACGACGGACGTGACGGGCTCGATCAAGCTGCCGGAGGGCGTGGAGATGGTGATGCCCGGAGACACGGTGATGATCGAAGCGGAACTGATCACGCCGATCGCGATGGAGAAGGAATTGAGGTTCGCGATCCGGGAAGGCGGCCACACAGTGGCCTCGGGCGTTATCGCCGAGATTCTGGAGTAGCGGGAGAGCGGAGGGCACCATGCAGCAGCAAAAAATTCGCATCCGGATGAAGGCCTACGACAGCAAGTTGTTGGACCGTTCCGCGGCCGATGTCATTGAGACTGCCAAAAGGACCGGTGCGCGCGTATTCGGGCCGGTACCGTTGCCGACCCGCATCAACCGGGTGACCGTGTTGCGCAGTCCGCACGTGGACAAGAAATCGCGGGAACAATTCGAGATCCGGACGCACAAGCGGCTGCTGGATATCGTGGATCCGACCGCCAAAACCATCGACGCCCTGATGAAGATGGATTTGCCGGCCGGCGTCGACGTGGAGATCAAATTATAGGTCCCGGGGACCTGTAAAAGAGGATTGGCTATGAAAAGCATACTCGGCAGGAAAATCGGCATGACCCAGATCTTCGACGAAAACGGCCACGCCGTTCCAGTCACCGTGGTTTCGGCCGGACCGTGCACAGTGGTCCAGGTCAAGACCAAGGAACAGGACGGCTACGCTGCCATTCAGGTGGGCTACGAAGAGCAGAAGCCCCGGCGGATCACCAAACCGCGGCTGGGGCAGTTCACCAAACGCAATCTCAAGCCGTTCCGCATCCTGCGGGAGCTGGAACTGGCGGACAAGGATTCGTTTGCGGTCGGGCAGACCTTCGGGCCGGAAGTCCTGGCGGACGTCCAGTGGGTGGACGTGGTCGGGGTTTCCAAGGGCAAAGGGTATCAGGGCGTGGTCAAACGCCATCATTTCACCGGAGGACGCAACTCGCACGGCTCCATGTTCCACCGCGCGCCCGGTTCGATCGGCGCCTCCTCGGACCCCTCACGCGTGCTCAAGGGCCTGGGAATGCCGGGGCACATGGGCCACGAACGGGTGACCGCCATGAAGCTGAAGCTGGTCAAAGTGGATCCGGAGCAGAAATTGCTGCTGATTCGCGGCGCCATTCCCGGCGCCAACCGGGATCTGGTGCTGGTGCGTGAAAGCCGGCGGGGAGGGAAGCGGTAGCCATGCCCGTACTTAAAATCGTCAATCGTGAAAATCAACCGGTCGGTGAGGTCACCGTATCGGAAAAAGTATTCGGTGCGAAAGTCAACAAACACCTGCTGTGGGAAGCGGTTCAAAGCCACCTGGCCAACAAGCGCCGCGGCACCTCCTCCACCAAAACCCGGGGCGAGGTCAGCGGCGGCGGCGCCAAGCCGTGGCGGCAGAAGGGCACCGGCCGGGCGCGCGCGGGCAGCAACCGTTCCCCGCTGTGGTACAAAGGCGGAACCGTGTTCGGTCCCAAGCCGCGCGACTATTCCTGGCTCCTGCCCCAGCGCCAGCGCCAGCAAGCCCTGCGGTCGGCGCTTTCGGCCAAAGTGGCGGACGGAGAAGTGGTCGTGCTGGACGAACTGAAGCTGGCCCAGATCAAGACCAAGTTGTTGGCCGGCATTCTCCAGAAACTCAACCTCTCGGGCAAGACCACCATGGTGCTGGCCCAGGCCGACGAAACCGTGCGGCGTTCCGGCCGGAACATCGGCACCCTGAGGATCCTGAACCCGGAAAACATCAATACCTACGATTTGGTGAACTGCGATCATTTGCTGCTGACGCGCGACGCGGTAAACCGGCTGGAAGAGAGGTTGAACGCATGAACCCCTATACGATCATCCGGCGGCCGCTGTTGACCGAAAAAACCAACCGCGCCAAGGAAGCCATCAACGCCTACGCCTTCGAAGTCGACGCCCGGGCGAACAAGCTGCAGATCAAGGAAGCGATCGAGACCATTTTCAAGGTGACCGTGCTGCGCGTAAACACCACCACCGTGCCCGGCAAGAGCCGGAGGTTCGGCGCGCACGTGACTCCGAAGCGGAACTGGCGCAAGGCCATTGCCACCCTCAAAGCCGGGGACCGCATCGAGGTCTACGAGGGCGTTTAAAGCCCGGTAAACGAGCCGCCAAAGGAGAGCATGCATGCCCGTTAAATCCTATCGCCCCACGAGCCCGGGCCGCCGGCAGATGACGGGGTACGACTTTTCGGAACTGACGCGCACCCAGCCGGAGAAGTCCCTGCTGCGTCCCAGCCCGCGCAGCGGCGGGCACAACGGCTACGGACGCTATACGGCCCGCCGCAAGTCAGGCGGCCACAAGCGCCGGTACCGCGTGATCGACTTTATGCGGAACAAGCCGGGCGTCCCGGCCCGCGTCGTCTCCATCGAGTACGACCCGAACCGCACGGCCCGCATCGCTTTACTGCATTACGCGGACGGCGAAAAACGTTATATCGTGGCGCCCAACAACCTGAAGGTCGGCACCATGGTCCTGTCCGGGCCGGAAGCCGACATCCAGCTGGGAAACACCCTGCCCTTGCGGAAAATTCCGGTGGGCGAGCTGATCCATAACATCGAAGTCAAGCTCGACAGCCCGGCCCGTCTGGTGCGCGCCGCCGGCAGCAATGCCCAGCTCCTGGCCAAGGAGGGCGAGTATGCCCACGTCCGCCTGCCTTCGGGCGAAATGCGCCTGATCCACCTGGATTGCCAGGCCACGGTCGGGCAGGTCGGCAACCTGGAGCACGAAAACATCACCATCGGCAAGGCCGGCCGGCACCGTTGGATGGGATTCAAACCGCGGAGCCGCGGCATGGCGCAAAACCCCGTGGATCACCCCATGGGCGGCGGCGAAGGCCGCAGCAAGAGCGGACACCACCCCGTGACACCCTGGGGCGTGCCCACCAAGGGTTACAAGACCCGTAGAAAGCACAAATACAGCGACCGCCTGATCATCCGGCGGCGAAAGAAAAAATGAATCCCCCTGCAGCTATAAGCTGCAGGGTATCCGAATGTCATACCCCGAAGCCGTAATCGCTTAAGCCGTATGCACAGCGGCTGGGCATCGGCGAAGGGGTATAAGCAGGGGAGGCGCTATCCATGACGCGCTCGCTTAAAAAGGGTCCTTATGTGGACTCCAAATTAGTGGCCAAAATCGAACGCATGCGGCAGGCGAACGACAAGAAAGTCATCAAAACCTGGTCGCGCCGCAGCACCATCACCCCCGATATGGTCGGGTTCACTCTGGCGGTGCATAACGGAAAGAAATTCCTGCCAGTGTACCTGACGGAAAACATGGTGGGCCACAAGCTGGGTGAATTTGCCCCCACGCGGACCTTCAAAGGTCACAGCCGGAGCGAAAAAGCCACTACCGTGGCGCCGGCGGCGCCGCCGGCGGCGGCTTAAGGAGCGGAGGCACAAGATGGATCAGAAAGTTTCAGCCCGGTTCGTTAAACTCGGACGCCGCAAAGCGGTCATTGTGGCGGACTTGATCCGGAAAAAGCGCGTGGACGAGGCCCTGAATATCCTGCGGTTCGTTCCCAAGGCCGCCGCGCCGATTTTCAGCCGGCTGTTGAAGTCGGCCGTGGCCGCCGCGGGCCGCCATCCCGGCATGGATCCCGCCCATTTGTTCGTGAAGGAAGTGCGCGCGGATTCCGGACCCCGGGTGCGTAATGCCCGGCGTTTCGTCCCCCGGGCCATGGGCCGGGCCAGCAAGATCCGGGTGGAAACATCGCATTTGACGCTGGTGGTTTCGGACGGCAAGACCGAGACCGCCAAGCAGGCATAGGGAGGTCAACGTGGGTCAAAAGGTCAATCCGGTAGGCTTGCGGCTGGGCATCACGCGTACCTGGGACTCTCAGTGGTTCGCGCGTAAAAATTATTCGGACCTCCTGATCGAGGACATCAACATCCGCCGGTTCATCCAAAAGCGGCTAAGCCACGCCGGCGTCTCCAAGGTCGAGATCGAGCGCGCTTCCCAGCGGGCGACCGTGGGCATCTACGCGGCCAAGCCCGGTATCATCATCGGGAAGAAAGGGTCGGAAATCGACCAGTTGCGCAAGGAAATCCAGCAGATGACCGGCAAGCAAGTGTACGTGAACATCCTCGAGGTCAAGCATCCGGAACTGGATGCTGTGTTGGTGGCGGAAAACGTGGCCCGCCAGCTGGAGCGCCGTATTGCCTTCCGCCGCGCCATGAAACGGGCGGTGCAGGCGGCCATGGAAATGGGCGCGAAGGGGATCCGTATTGCCTGCGCAGGCCGGTTGGCGGGCGCTGAAATCGCCCGGCGGGAATGGTACCGCGAAGGCCAGATTCCTTTGCACACCCTGCGGGCCAACATCGAATACGGCCAGGCCACGGCCAACACCACTTACGGCAAGATCGGGATCAAAGTCTGGATCTACCAGGACGAGAAGAAGCAGGAGAAAGAGAAATCAGGGGGAGCCAAACAGCATGCTGCTGCCGAAAAGAATCAAGCATCGTAAAGTCCAGCGCGGAAAAATGCGCGGGCTGTCGTACCGGGGTTCGAAGGTCAGCTTTGGCAGCTTCGGACTCAAAGCCCTGAACGCGGATTGGGTGACCAGCGCCCAGATCGAGTCCTGTCGCGTGGCGATCACCCGGCACCTTAAGCGGGGCGGGAAATTGTGGATCCGGATTTTCCCGGACAAGCCGATCACGAAGAAACCGGCCGAAACCCGCATGGGCAAAGGCAAAGGCGCGCCCGAAGCCTGGGTGGCCGTGGTCAAGCCGGGACGGGTGATTTTCGAACTGGACGGAGTGCCTGAGACCGTAGCGCGCGAAGCCCTGGGAATGGCCTCCCATCGCCTGCCCGTGGCGACCCGTTTCGTGACCCGCGAGGAGATGGGAGCGTAATCATGAAAATCGAAAAACTACGCGAGCTGAGCCGGGTGGAGCTGGAACGGAAGCTGACCGAGAGCCGGGACGCCTTGTTCAAACTGAAAATCAAGGTGCAGACCAAGCAGGTGGAAAATACCGCCCAACTGGCCGCCACCCGCAAGGACATCGCCCGTATCAAGACGCTGCTTCGGGAAATGGACCTGAAAAAGGCGGAGACCAAAGCGTAACCGCGGGCGCGGCCCGAGGAGGATGAAATGGCAGAACGAAACACCAGCAGGGATAAAATCGGGATGGTGACCAGCAATCGCATGCACAAAACCATCGTCGTGGAAGTGGAGCGCCAGATCCAGCATACAAAATACAAGCGCTACATCCGCCGTTCGAAAAAATATAAGGTTCACGACGAAGCCAACACCGCGGGCGTGGGCGACAAGGTGCGGATCCGGGAGACCCGGCCGCTGTCCAAGGAAAAGTACCACGTCCTGATTGAAGTCATGGAACGCGCCAAAGTCGCGCCTAGCGCAGAAAAAGAGGATGTTCAGATATGATTCAGGTCCAGAGCATGCTCAAGGTTTCGGACAATTCCGGAGCCCGGCGCGTGCAGTGCATCAAGGTGCTGGGCGGTACCCGGCGCCGGTACGCCGGGCTGGGGGACATCATCGTGGCGGCCGTCAAGGAAGCGATCCCGGGCGCCCAGGTCAAGAAAAGCGAAGTGGTGCGCTGCGTGATCGTGCGGGTCGCGGCCAACCACCGCCGCCCCGACGGATCGTACATCCGGTTCGACGAAAACGCGGCCGTGGTCATCAATGATCAGATGAATCCCCGCGGGACCCGCATCTTCGGCCCCGTGGCCCGCGAGTTGCGGGACCGGAATTTCGCAAAAATCATTTCCCTGGCGCCGGAAGTCGTTTAAGGCGCGGACGAGTGAAAGGAACAGGCTCATGGCTGCGGTGAAACCCAAACTGCATAAGAACGATATCGTGACCGTCATTTCGGGCAAGGACAAGGGCAAGAACGGGAAAATCCTCAAGATTTTCCCGAAAGACGGAAAGGCGATCGTCGAGAAAGTCAATTTCGTCAAACGCCATTCCCGCCGCACGCAAAAGATGCCCCAGGGCGGGATCCTGGAAAAGGAAGCGCCGCTGGCCTTGTCCAAGCTGAAGCTGATCTGCAACAAATGCAATGCAGTGACGAGCGTCAAGTTTCAAAAGGCCGGCAACACCAACCAGTACGTGCGCACATGCAAGAAATGCAAGGAGATGTTGGACTAATCCAAGGAGAAGGTTCATGGCTCGACTGAGAGAAAAATACAAACAAGAAATCGTGCCGGCGCTGATGGGGAAGTTTTCCTACCGCAACCAGCTCCAAGTGCCACGCCTGGTTAAAATCGTGGTCAACGTGGGAGTCGGCAAGGCGACCGGCAACATCAAGCTCCTGGAAACCGCGGCCAAGGAGTTGGAGCAGATCACGGGGCAGCACCCCGTTATCAAACGGGCCAAAAAGTCCATCTCCAATTTCCACCTGCGCCAGAACAACCCGATCGGCACCACGGTCACCTTGCGCGGGCCGCGCATGTACGAGTTTCTCGACCGCCTGCTCAATCTGGCGTTGCCCCGCATCAAGGACTTCCGGGGCATCTCGCCCAAAGGGTTCGACGGCAGCGGCAATTTCAACCTGGGCTTGAAGGAACAGATTATCTTCCCGGAGATCAATTTCGACAAGATTTTGGAAGTCCACGGCATGAATGTCACCATTGTCACCACGGCCAAGACCGACGCGGAGGCCGAAGAGCTGCTGCGTCTTTTTGGCGCGCCGTTCGCCAAGAAGTAATTGAGGAGGATTCATGGCCAAGCTGTGTTTGATCAACAAGCAGAAACGGGAGCCTAAATACAAGGTGCGCCGCTACAACCGGTGCAAATTGTGCGGACGTCCGCGGGGTTATTTGCGTCAGTTCGGGATTTGCCGCATCTGCTTCCGCAACCTCGCCGGCCAGGGACAGATTCCCGGCGTGGTCAAGGCCAGCTGGTAGGCAGGCGCTGGCCTCGTCGCTGGCCTCCGGCCCGCCGGTGACCAGAGACGCCGCCCCGATCGGTTAAACGGGGATCAGCTTCGCGCCGCCTGCCGGAAGGCAGGGCGACGCAAGGTCACACATGGGGCTCGCGGGCCCCATCAGAGAGGGTGAACGAAGATGTCGATGACCGATTCCATTGCAGACCTGTTGACGAGGATTCGCAACGCCAACCAGGCCAACCATGAAAAGGTGGACGTGCCTTTCTCCCGCCTTAAACAGGAGATCGTCCGCCTGATCAAGGACGAGGGGTTCATCAAGAACTACCGCTTTATTGAGGACCGGCGTCAGGGAACCATCCGGATCTTCATGAAGTACGGCCCCAACCGGGAGCGGGTGATCAAAGACCTGCGCCGAATTTCCTCGCCCGGATGCCGTGTGTATGCTTCGGTGGACCGCATTCCCCGTGTTTTGGGCGGGCTGGGCGTCGCCATCCTGTCAACTTCCCAGGGCATCATGACCGATCGTCAGGCGCGCCGCGCCGGCATCGGCGGCGAAGTGCTCTGCTATATTTGGTGAGGAGGCCGCCATGTCGCGTGTAGGTAAAATGCCGGTAGCGATCGTGAAGGGCGTCACGGTCGACTTGAAAGGCCATCACTTGACGGTCAGCGGGCCCAAAGGCAAGCTGGTCCGCGATCTGCATCCCGCCATGGAGGTGGAAGTGCAGGCGCAGGCCGTGGTCGTCAAGCCGCCCAAGAGCCGTGACCGCCTCTTCCGGGGCCTCTACGGACTGACGCGGACGCTGATTTATAACATGGTGAAGGGCGTGACCGAGGGGTTCGAAAAGAGCCTGGAGATCCGCGGTGTGGGGTATCGCGCCCAGGTCAGCAACAATAAATTGACCCTGTTTGTCGGGTTTTCCCATCCGGTGGAATACCAGCCGCCCGAGGGGATCACCCTGGAGGCGCCCAAACCCACCCAGTTGGTTATCAAGGGCACGGACAAGGAAAAGGTGGGCGCCGTGGCTGCGGAACTGCGTTTTGTGCGGCAACCTGAACCGTACAAAGGCAAAGGCATCCGCTACGAAGGCGAGTACGTGCGCCAGAAGGTCGGCAAAGCCGGCGCGGGAGCGACCGGAGGAGCCGGTGCGGCGGGCGGCGCCAAGAAGTGAAGCTCCCCGCGGTGAACCGCGGGGCCTCTGAATATCACACCTCGAACTGTATCCCCCCGCTGCTTTTCTTCGGCAGGCCGCGGGGCTTCGTGAAGGGGTGTAAGGCATAGAGGAGAAACAGTATGTTGCTAAAACGCACACGCAATCAAACCCGGAGCATCCGGCAAGCGCGGGTACGTCGGCAGTTGACCGGAACGCCGGAACGGCCCCGGTTGAATGTTTTTAAAAGCCACCGGCATTTTTTCCTGCAGGTCATTGACGATGCCTCCGGCAAAACGCTGGTTTCAGTCAGCACCCAGGAGCCGGAATTGAAGGGTTCGCTGCAGGCCCGCGGCAACTTGTCCGCGGCCAAAGCCGTCGGCGATCTGGTGGCAAAACGGACGCTGGCCAAAGGCATCAACCAGGTGGTATTCGACCGCGGCGGATTCAAATATCACGGCGCGGTCAAGGCCCTGGCCGAAGCGGCCCGGGCCGCCGGCCTGAAATTTTAACCGGCCGGAAGCCGCGAGGAGGCAGAGCATGACGCAGCAGAAGATCGATCCCGCTACCACGGAGATGAAAGACCGGGTGGTCAAGATCAACCGGGTCGCCAAAGTGGTCAAAGGCGGTCGCCGGTTCAAATTTTCCGCTCTGGTCGTCGTGGGCGACGGCAAGGGCCAGGTCGGGTTCGGCTTGGGCAAGGCCGGCGAAGTCCCGGTTTCCATCGCCAAAGCCGTGGAAGCCGCCAAAAAGAACATGATCCAAATCCCCCTGCGGGGCAACACCCTGCCGCACCCGGTCATCGGCATTTTTGGAGCCGCCAAAGTCCTGATGCGGCCGGCTTCTCCGGGTACCGGCATCATCGCAGGCGGAGCCGTGCGTGCGGTCATGGACGTGGCCGGAGTTCACGACGTGTTGACCAAGATCATCGGCACGCACAACCCGCACAACGTGCTGTACGCCACCTTCGCAGGCTTCCGTTCCCTCCTCAATGAGGAGGAAGTGGTTCGTCTGCGCGGCAAGCTGCCCGGCGCGCCGGTGCCGGCCAAGGAGAAAGAGAAGGAGGCGGTCAAGGCATGAGCGCGCAATTGAAAGTCACCTTGGCCCGCAGCGTGAACGGCACGACGCGCGAACAGCGGGAAACGGTCCGGGCCCTGGGATTGGGCAAACGGGGCAGTTCCCATTTGCTGCCGGACCGTCCTGAAATCCGCGGCATGATCCGCGCGGTCCAACACTTGGTGATTGTGGAGACCCTCAAGGCCAATTGAACGACCCTGGGCCTGCTGTAGGGCAACGGTTGAAGGAAATGAAAGGAGTTCGTGGCATGCAACTCTCTCAGCTTACTCCCGCTCCCGGCTCCCGGCGCACGCGCAAGCGCGTCGGCCGGGGGATCGGTTCCGGCATGGGCAAAACCTCGGCCAGGGGCTACAACGGCCAGAACGCCCGGAGCGGCGGGCCCAAAGCCGTGGGATTCGAAGGCGGACAAATGCAGTTGTCCCAAAAAATGCCCAAACGGGGCTTTAAAAACCGCTTCAAAACCGTGTATGCGGTGGTGAATGTGGGCGAACTGTCGAAATTCGAAGCCGGGTCCACGGTCGACCCGCAGGCGCTGGCAGCCCGCGGCCTGGTCGTCAAGAACCTGCCCGTGAAGATCCTGGGCGACGGGGAAGCGCCGAAACAGCTGAACGTCAAGGCGCATAAGTTTTCAAAAAGCGCGGCCGAAAAATTAGCGGCCGCAGGCGGGAAAATAGAGGTGTTGAAATGATTGATGCCTTCCAGAACGCCATATCCATTCCCGAACTGAAACGGCGCATTCTGTTCACCTTGGGAATGATTTTCGTCTTCCGCATCGGATCCCACGTACCCACGCCCGGGATCAATGCGGCCGCCATGGAGGCTCTGATCCAGAGCCAGGCGGGAGGCGTTTTGGGTTTCATGAACCTGTTTTCCGGCGGTGCCTTGAGTCATTTTTCCGTTTTCGCCCTGGGCATCATGCCGTATATCTCGACGTCCATCATCATCCAGCTTCTGACCACGGTGGTGCCGTACCTGGAACGGCTGCAAAAGGAAGGCGAGCAGGGGCGGAAGAAAATCACGCAGTACACCCGCTATGGCACGGTGCTGCTGTGCGTGATCCAATCCGTGGGCATGACGTATATGCTGCGCAATGTCAGCCCTGCTGGCGGCGAATCGATCGTCCCCAACTGGGGGCTGGGATTCCAGATCTCTACGGTGCTGACCCTGACGTGCGGCACGATTTTCATCATGTGGCTGGGCGAGCAGATTAATGAACGCGGCATCGGCAACGGTATGTCCATGCTGATCTTTGCCGGTATCGTGGCGCGGCTTCCCATGGAAATGGGCACCATGTGGGCCTTGTTTTCCGCGGGCTCGGTCAACCTTTTCCAGGTTTTATTGTTCCTGGCGGTCCTCCTGGCCTTGGTCGCGCTGACGGTGGTGATCCAGCAGTCTTACCGAAAAGTGCCGGTGCAATATGCCCAGCGCATTGTCGGCCGCAAGGTTTATCGCGGCCAATCCACCCAGCTGCCGCTGAAAGTGGATTATTCCGGGGTCATCGCCGTCATTTTCGCCAGTTCGGTGTTGATTACACCCACCACGCTGGCCAAGTATTTTGAGAACCCCGCGGCTGAGGGTGTGGGGCAAAGCATGATCCACACGTTGATCACCCTGATGTCTCCGGGCAGCTGGTTGTATACGGTTTTATATGCGGTTTTGATCGTGTTTTTCTGTTACTTCTATACGGCCATCACCTTCAATCCGACCGACGTGGCGGAAAACATGAAAAAATACGGCGGTTTCATTCCCGGCTTGCGTCCGGGCAAATCCACCGCGGAGTATATCGACCAGACGCTCTCCCGCATCACCCTGGGCGGCGCCCTGGCCGTGGTTCTGATCGCCATTGTCCCCGACTTGCTGGCCAAGCAGATGTCCATCGGCTGGTACTTCGGAGGCACCACCATGCTGATCGTGGTGGGCGTGGCCCTGGACACCATGAAGCAGATCGAATCGCACCTGCTCATGCGCCACTATGAAGGATTCATGAAGCAGGGCAAATTAAAAGGCCGCACGGCTTTCTGATGGAGACAGGCGATATGAACGAAACCATGCGCTTGGTTTTCCTGGGCGCGCCGGGCGCCGGCAAAGGCACGTACGCCGGCCCGCTCAGCCAGCATTGGCAGGTGCCCACCATCTCAACCGGGGATCTCCTGCGGCTGAACGTGAAGCAGCAGACGCCCCTGGGGCAGCAGGCCAAAACATACATGGACCAGGGCGCCCTGGTGCCGGACGAGCTGGTCACCCGCATGGTGTCCGAACGTCTGCGGGAAAAAGATGCGGCGAACGGATTTATTTTGGACGGATTTCCCCGCACCATCCAGCAAGCCGAAGACCTGCAAAACCTGCTGGAACGCGACGGCGGGGTCCTGACCGCTGTGATTAATATCGAAGTGCCGCAGGACGTTCTCCTGCGCCGGCTGACCGGCCGGAGGGTGTGCCCGAACTGCCGCGCGAATTACAACGTGAATACCAACCTGCGGCCGAAACAGGAAGGCATCTGCGACCAGTGCGGAGGCCAGTTGGTGCAGCGTTCGGACGACACCGTGGAGACCATTTCCAAGCGCTTGCAGGTTTACCAGGAACAGACGGCGCCCCTGATCGAGTATTACCGGAAAGCGGGATTGCTGAGGACTGTAAAGGCGGCCGGCGAAATAACGGAGATCGTCAACATGATCCGGGCCGCCGCGGAGTGGAATCAGTAGCATGATTGCGCTCCGCAGCCGGGCGGAGATCGCGGCCATGCGTCAGGCCGGGCGAGTGGTGGCTGAAGTGTTTTCCGGCTTGGAAGCGTTGATCAAGCCGGGCGTCACGACCGCGGAACTCGACCGCTGGGCCGAAGCCCTGATTCGCGAGCGCGGCGGGAAGCCATCGTTCAAGGGGTACCACGGGTTTCCCGGCACGCTCTGCACTTCGCTGAACGAGGAAGTGGTGCACGGGATTCCGGGAAACCGGAAGCTGCGTGAAGGCGACCTGCTCAGCGTGGACGTGGGCGTCTGTTGGGAAGGGTGGCACGGCGATGCAGCGCGCACCTATCCCGTGGGCGCCGTGGCGGAGGAATCCCTGCGCTTGCTGGAAGTGACGCGAGCCGCCCTGCAGCTGGGAATCGCGCAGGCCCGGAGCGGCAACCGGCTGTCCGACATCGGGCATGCGGTCCAGCGCCACGTGGAAGCAGCCGGATTTTCCGTGGTCCGCGATTTCGTGGGGCACGGCATCGGGCGGGAATTGCACGAGGATCCGCAGGTGCCTAATTTCGGACCCCCGCACCAGGGCGTTTTGCTGAAGCCGGGCATGGTTCTGGCCATCGAGCCCATGGTCAACGCGGGGCAATACGGTGTGCACGTGCTGAAGAACCGCTGGACCGTGGTCACGAACGACGGCAGCCGTTCGGCGCACTTTGAACATACGGTCGCGATCAGCGAATCCGAAGCGGAGGTTCTAACCGGATGAAGGGCAGAGGAAATCACTTCAGGCGCCCCCAGGACAGCCGGAAAGCGAAACCGGCCAAAGAAATCCGCACGCAGGCCAAGGAAGACTCCATCCAGTTGGAAGGCAAGGTGATGGAATCCCTTCCCAATGCCATGTTTCGGGTGGAATTGGACAACGGCCACAAAGTGCTGGCCCATATCTCCGGGAAAATGCGCATGAATTTCATCCGCATCCTTCCCGGCGACCGCGTGACCGTGGAAATGTCCCCCTACGATTTGGAGCGGGGGCGGATCACCTACCGGTTCAAATAGTGGTGAAAGCGAGGCAGGTATGAAAGTTCGAGCGTCAGTCAAGGCATTGTGTGAAAAGTGCAAAGTGATCAAGCGCAAAGGCGTCATTCGCGTTATTTGCACCAATCCCAAGCATAAGCAACGCCAGGGTTGATCCCGGCGTAAGGAGGCCGAGCATGGCTCGTATCAGCGGTGTGGACTTGCCCAAGGACAAGCGCGTGGAAGTGGCGCTGACATATATCTACGGCATCGGTTCGACGTTATCGCACCGAATCGTGGCGGAAGCCAGTGTCTCGCCGGACGTCCGGGTTAAAAACCTGACCGAAGACGAAGTGCACCGGCTGCAGACCGTCATCAACAAATCCTACAAGGTCGAGGGTGACCTGCGGCGCGAAGTCAGCCAGGACATCAAGCGCCTGATCGACATCGGCAGCTATCGCGGCTTTCGGCACCGGCGGGGACTTCCGGTGCGGGGCCAGCGGACCCGGACCAACGCGCGCACCCGGAAGGGACCGCGGAAAACCATCGCCAACAAGAAGCAGGCGTCGGAAAAGACTTAACAGGCTGATGAAAAAGCCCGCAGAGCGGTCTTTTTCGATTGCGTTGCATGGAATACCCCATGAAAAATCAGAGATTTTTCATGGGGTAACAGGGTGCTAGCGGAACATGTATGGGTTTTCAGCACCCTGTTAATCCCTTCCGCGGGAAATGAACAGGCGGCAGAACGGCATAAAGGAGGCGACAGGTGGTTAAGAAAAGCACCGTCCGCAGCAAGAAAAAAGTAAAAAAAGTTTCCACGGTGGGAATGGCCCACATCCAATCCACCTTCAACAACACCATTGTGTCCATTACGGACAAAACCGGCGCGGTTGTTTCGTGGTCCTCGGCCGGCCAGGTGGGGTTGAAAGGTTCGCGCAAGAGCACGCCGTATGCCGCCCAAATGGCGGCTGAAGCGGCCGGGCGCAAGGCGCTGGAAGCGGGCATGAAAGAGATCGAAGTCTATGTCAAGGGGCCTGGCGCCGGACGCGAAGCGGCGATCCGCAGCCTGCAGGCTGTGGGTTTGGATATCACGTTGATCAAGGATGTCACCCCGATTCCCCATAACGGCTGCCGCCCCCCGAAGCGGCGGCGCGTCTAAGCCGCAAGAGCGGACAAGGAGGAACAGCACTATGGCCAGATATATTGGCCCGGAATGCAAATTATGCCGCCGGGAGGGCGTCAAGCTCTTCCTGAAGGGCAATAAATGCATGACGGACAAATGCGCGATGGAGCGGCGTGGTTACGCGCCCGGACAGCACAAGGACACCCGGGCCAAGCTTTCGGACTACGGCCGGCAGTTGCGCGAAAAGCAGAAACTGCGCAAGATTTACGGCGTTTTGGAACGCCAATTCCGGCGCTATTACGAAGAGGCCAGCCGCAAGCACGGCGTCACCGGCGAGATTATGCTGCAATTGCTGGAGCGCCGCCTGGACAACGTGCTGTTTCGCATGGGCTACGCGATCAACCGCCTGGCTTCCAGGCAGCTGGTCAACCACGGGCACGTCATGGTCAACGGCCGCAAAGTGGACATTGCGTCCTTCCAGCTGAAGCCGGGGGACCGGGTGGAAATCCGCAACCAAAGCAAGGAATTGAAACCCGTTCAGCATGCGATCGAAACCATCTCGCGTCGGGGCGGCATTCCCGCCTGGCTGGAAGTGAATCACGAAGCCCGGACCGGGGTCTTTAAAACCGTGCCGAAGCGCGCGGAACTGGACCTGTCGGTCCAGGAGCAACTGGTCGTCGAATTGTATTCGAAGTAATCCCGGGCCAGGGCTAGATTTCCTGACCTTCAGCCTGCAGTTGACTGCAGGGAGTTCACAATTTTGCTGGCGCCAAAGGGGAGCAGACAACCATGAAGTGGAAAAGCCTGGTTAAACCCGAGCGTTTGGAATGCGATCGCGAAAGCCTGACCGGACAGTATGGCAAGTTTGTGGCCGAACCGTTTGAACGCGGTTTCGCGACCACCATCGGCAATTCGTTGCGCCGAATCCTGCTGTCTTCCATTCAGGCTGCGGCGGCCACCTCCGTGCGGATCAATGGTGTGGTGCATGAATTCGCCTCCATTCAGGGAGTGGTGGAAGACACCACCGACATCGTGCTCAATCTGAAACAGTTGAAGGTCAAACTGCTGGAAGACGGACCCAAGGTGGTGCGTCTCCTGGCCAACGGCGAGCGGGAAGTGACGGCCGCGGACATCCAAGCCGACTCCGGGGTGGAGATCATCAATCCCGACCTGCACATCGCCACGCTGAACGACCGAGACGCCACCCTGGAGATGGAAATCGAGATCGCCTCGGGCCGCGGCTACATGGATGCCGGCCGCAACCGCCGGGAAGACCAATCCCTGGGCACGATTCCGTTGGATTCGGTCTTCACGCCCGTGACCAAAGTCAAGATCGAGACGGAGAACACCCGCGTAGGGCAGATGACCGATTATGACAAGCTGATCATGGAAATCTGGACCGACGGCCGCATCCGGCCCGAGGACGCTCTGGCCCACGCCGCCAAGATCCTCAAGGATCACATGGCGATATTCATCAATTTCGAGGAAGAACCGGTCGAGGAAGTCGAGGAAGTGGACGAGGAAAAGGAACGTCTGCGCGAGCTCCTGAACCGCAGCGTGGAGGAAATGGAACTGTCCGTGCGTTCCAGCAACTGCCTGAAAACCGCCAATATCAAGATGATCGGTGAACTGGTCCAGAAAACCGAGAGCGAAATGCTTCGCTACCGGAACTTTGGGCGGAAATCCTTGAACGAAATCAAGGAGATTCTGGCCGAAATGGGCCTGAGCCTGGGGATGGACCTGTCTTACCTCTCCGGCCAGGAGCTGGCGGCGAAAAAGAACTAATACTGACCCTGAAAGGTTGAACCCATGAGACATCGTACTGCCGGGCGAAAATTAGGCGTGCCCACCAAACGCCGCAAGGCCATGCTGAGACAGTTGGTTGAGGCTGTGCTGTTGCACGGCCGGATTAAAACGACCATTACCCGGGCCAAGGCCGCGCAACCGCTGGTGGAGCGGATGGTGACGCTCGCCAAGCGCGGAACCCTGCATCACCGCAGGCAGGCCATGGCCTTTATTCCGCGCCAGGACGTCGTGAACCGCCTGTTCGACCAAATCGTCGAATGGTACAAGCAGCGCCAGGGCGGATACACCCGCATCATTAAAATCGGCCCGCGGCCAGGGGACGGCGCTCCCATGGCCTTCATCGAACTGGTGGATTGGATCCCCGGCGACAAGTTGCCGGGCCAGCTGACCAAGATCATCAGAGTCGAGGAAACGGACGAAGCGGCCAAGAGCGCCAAGGATAAAAAGGCCAAAGAAAAGAAAGAGGCTAAAAAAGCCGATAAGAAGGACACGAAGAAGGACGCCAAGAAAGAGGCCAAGAAAGACGCTAAAAAGGACAAAACCCAGGACAAGGAAACGTCCAAACGGACGCCCCGGGATGCGGAAAAGGAAAAACGCATTGCCGAGCGGCGGGCCGAGAAGGAACATCAGAAAAAAACCAAGGCCGCCGAACGCGCCCGTAAAAAGCAGGAGAAGCAAAAACCGCAGGGGCATTCGGCCGCCCAGGCCAAGAAACCCAACACGCCGAAGTAACTTTGGCTTGAAATCGCAGGGCAGGCCTTCGGGCCTGCCCTTTTTTTATTTCCACTACCCTGCAGAAACGCAGAGCAGGAAGGGGCACCCCGGGCATGCCGGGGGGTTCTATATGGATAAAAAGTGCTTTTCGCGGTTGCAGGCCGCGGTTTATAATCAAACCCGTTTTCACTGTCTCGGGAGCCGGATATGCCACTATATCTTCACAATACCGTGACCCGTCTTAAAGAGGAATTCAAGCCCCTGGTCCCCGGCCAGGTGCGCATGTACGCCTGCGGGCCGACGGTCTACGATTATTTTCACGTCGGCAATGCCCGGGCGTTTGTGGTCTTCGACACCCTCCGCCGGGTTTTGGAGCGCAGGGGCTATCAGGTGACGTACGTTCAAAACATCACGGATGTTGACGACAAAATCATCCGCCGGGCCAAGGAGTCCGGCACTTCGCCGCAAGCCGTCGCTCAGTCCTTTACCCAGGCTTTTTTCGAAGACCTGCAGGCTTTGGGCTGCCGGCCGGCTGATATCAGCCCCAAAGCCACGGAACATATTCCGGAGATGCTGGCTTTGATCGGGCGCCTGTTCGAGCGGGGGCACGCCTATCAGGCGGGCGGAGACGTGTTTTTTTCGGTGCGCAGCCTGCCGGGCTACGGGTCCTTGGCCGGCAAACCGCTGGATGAACTGGAGAAGGGCGCCCGCGTGGAAGTCAATCCCCTGAAGCGCGATCCGCTGGATTTTTCCCTCTGGAAAGCGGCCAAACCAGGGGAACCGGCCTGGGATTCGCCCTGGGGGCCGGGCCGGCCGGGATGGCACATCGAGTGTTCGGCCATGTCCATGAAGTATCTGGGCGAGCAATTCGACATCCACGGCGGGGGCGAGGACCTGGTTTTCCCCCATCATGAAAATGAAAACGCCCAAAGCGAAGGCGCCACGGGCAAACCCTTGGCGCGTTACTGGCTGCACAACGGACACCTCCAGATCCGGGGGGAGAAAATGTCAAAGTCGCTGGGAAATTTTTGGATCACGCGGGAGGTGCTGCGCACCCATCCGGCCGCGGTGCTGAGGATCTTTCTGTTGGGGGCCCACTACCGCAGCCCGCTGGATCTGACTCCGGAGAACCTGGATGCCGCGCGTCAGGGCCATGCCGAGTTGCTGCGGACCGTGGAACGGTTGAATGAGCTGTTACGGACCCCGGCCGCGGAAGACTACCGGGCGGACGACGCCGCCGACCGTTTGGAACAGGAACGCAACGGCATCGTGGAGCATTTCGAGGCCGCTCTGGACGATGATTTAAATACCGCCGGCGCGCTCGGACAGATATACACCCTGGCCAACCGCAGCAAGCAGGTGCTGGCCCGGCGGCCCGACAGGACTTTCAAAATGTTTTCCACGCTCCAAAAGGTCCGGGATAATTTGCGGGACATGCTGGACGTCCTGGGGCTGACGGCGGAATCGGTGGACGTCCCCCTCGAGGTCCGGCAATGGGTGGAAGACCGCCGCGCCGCCCGCGAACGCCGGGAATGGGCGGAATCCGACCGGCTGCGTGACCGGATCGCGGAACGCGGCTTTTTGCTCGAGGATACGCCCTTCGGCACCCTGGTGCTGCGCGCCGCGGACGAGCCGTCCACACCGGGCGCTGCCGGCGGTACGGCATGAACCGCGCGGATCAGTGGGCCCGTTTGGTCGGCCGCAGGGCGGTGCTGGAAGCGCTGCGGGCCCAGGACCATGCCGTTGAAAAAGTGCTGTTGGCCCGGGGCACCCACGGAGCGATCATGCAGGAAATCGCGGCCGCAGCCGCGGCCCAGGGCGTCGAGGTGGAATGGCTGGAACGCCGCCATCTGGACAAGTTGTCCGGCGCCTTGCCCAGCCAGGGCGTTATGGCGTGCCTGCGGCGGGCCGAGTACGCCGAATTAGCGGATGTTTTGGACCAGTGCCGGGAGCAGGGAAGCCAGGCGTTGCTGGTAGTCACCGATGAAATCGAGGATCCGCGCAACCTGGGCGCCATCGCCCGCTGCGCCGAAGCCGCAGGCAGCCAGGGGCTGGTCATCACCCAGCGCCGCAGCGCGCAGCGGACGCCGGTGACCGAAAAAGCGGCCGGCGGCGCGCTGGCCCATCTTCCTCTGGCGCGGGTGGGGAATCTGCAGCAGGCGCTGGGAGATATCAAGGCCGCCGGCCTTTGGGTCGTCGGCTTGGACGCGGGCGCCGGTCAAACGATCTGGGAGGCGGACCTGCGGCGTCCGCTGGCCCTGGTCATTGGGAATGAAGGCCGGGGCCTGCGGCGCCTGACGCGCGAAGCCTGCGATCTGCTGGTACGCATCCCCCTGAAGGGAAAAACCGCCTCGCTGAACGCGGCCGTGGCCGCAGGCGTGGCTTTATTCGAGACCGAACGCCAGCGAATGACCCATAGGGTATAGAACGGAAAAACGAGCCACCGTAGCTCAGTGGTAGAGCTCCCGCCTTGTAAGCGGATGGTCGTCGGTCCGATTCCGACCGGTGGCTCCAGAATAACTCGCGAAAGTAAGAATGCCGTTTGCAGTATATAACTTCGGGTCCGCGATTTATCTTAGGGAGTCCCGCGCAGGCGGGGCGACCGGTGGCTCCAGCAAATTTTCGCAAAGCGAAAATTTGCAGAGCAGTCGAGCAGTGGAACAGGTGAACAGTAGAAAAAGCTCGACTGCGGTCAACTGCTCAACTGATCAGGTTTCTTGTAAGGGCGTTCAATTAAACGCCCCTGCAGTAAACAGGCCTGAAAATTAGCCTTTACAGGCTTTTAAGCTTTGGATAAACTATCTACCCCCTTCGCAGGAGGAATGCCAATCTCCTGCTGCGGGGATGTCGCCGCCTGCCATGCTTAATACGCATGGCAGGATAGGTGCCCCGGGCCCGCTCTCTAAAGGGACTTCCTGCGGTCGCCGGGGGGCTCCACCCTTGTGGACAGGTGGCCGAGCGGTCAATGGCAACAGACTGTAAATCTGTCGGGCACTGCCCTACGAAGGTTCAAATCCTTCCCTGTCCACCAGCCTTTTTCGCCGGAGGCGAAAAAGGCAGAGCAATGGAACAATAGAAAATAGAGCAATAGAAAGAAGATTCCATTGCGGTCTATTGCCCTATTGATCTATTTCTCAAGTCGGCACAGTTATAAGCCTTTTCGCCTATCCGATTAGTACTCAAATATCCTTTTGGGGCGAGTTATTCAATTCGCCCTTCTGCTATACTTAGACCGTAGGCACTTTACGCGGGGGTAATTCAGTGGCAGAATGTCAGCCTTCCAAGCTGAACGTCGCGGGTTCGAACCCCGTCCCCCGCTCCACTTCTCATCCGGGTCGGATCGTTGGTAAAACCCATGCAACCGACTGAGTTTCTCGCCCATGCCCGGCAGTACCTGCAGACACACATCGCCCCCTTTGCCGAAACTATAGAAACCGCCGAATCCTTTCCGCGCGATTATCTGGCTGTTTTGGGGGCTGAACGGGCGTTTGGCGTAGCCATCCCCGAAACCCAGGGCGGATGGGGTTTGTCGTGCGAAGTGCTCAGGGACCTGATCTTTCAGGTGGGCTTGTTGTCGCCGACCTTGGCTGTGGTCATGGGAATTCCCGTATTTACCACGCACTTGGTGGCCAGCCATGGGCAGGGACGGATGATTGAGGACCTGCTGCCGCGGTTGATCCGCGGCGAGGCGCTGTGCGCGTTCGCTTACTCGGAACTCAAAGCGCGGGATTCCGGGGGGTTCGTCACCCGCGCCCTTCCGGCAGGGGACGGGTATGTTCTTTCCGGGGAAAAAAACTTGATCTCCCTGGCCGGTGTGGCGGATTATTATCTGGTGGCGGCCACGCTTCAACGCGATGAGCATGCCAGCCGGCCTGCGGTGTTTTTAATCCCCAAAGACCGGAAGGGCGTGCGTTTCAGCCCGCCCAGGGCGAAGATGGCGTTTCCCGGCTTGGTGCTGGCAGATGTTTTTCTCGACGAAGTGCGAGTGGGTGCCGAGGAGATGCTGGGCAGGCCGGGCTGGGGGTTGAAGATCGCTAACGAAGGGCTGCAACTCGGCCGGTTGTGCGTCGGCACGGTGGCCCTAGCCATGAGCCAGACCATGCTTGAAGCTTCGGTCCGCCACGCGCGGCAGCCGCGCGGGAGCGGACGGCTGGCGGATTGGCAGACCGTTCAATTTGCGCTGGCCGAAATGAAACTGGACGTGGAAGCCTGCCGGGGATTGATAAATGAAGCGTGGCGGCAATGGGCCGAAGGCGGCGAGGAACGGAATCAGGCGGTGGCTCTGGCCAAGATTTACGCCAGCCGGGCCGCGCTGAACGTGGCGAACCGGGCTTTGCAACTGGCCGGGGGAACAGGCTACCTGCAGGGCCATCCCTGGGAACGGTGGTTCCGCCAAGCGCGCGTCTTCAGCCTGGTGGAAGGATCGGATGAATTTCTGCTGGACGCGTTGGCCAACCGGTTGCTAGGATCATTGGGTGCGGAGACGCGCAAGCCAGGGGAGGAAAACGGGGATGTCCGAGCAGGAACTTAAAACCAAAATCAAACGGGTTCTGATCGAAGGCTTGAAACTCAAACGCGAACCCGAAAGCATCCCGGACGGTGATTCCTTCTTCGGCGGAGGTCTTAACCTCGATTCAGTGGATATCCTGACCCTGGTGACGGTTTTGGAGGAGCAGTTTGACCTTCGCATCCAGGACGAGGAAGTGCAACAGCTTAATTCCGTCAACGCGATCGCCGCGTTTCTGCAGCGTAAAAAAGGGCAAAGCCAGCCGGGCGCATGAGCCCGGGTCGCGTCCGCGCCTCCGTCAGCCAACAGCCATGAATTCACTTTCCCATCCTGCTCTTGACCGACGTTCCGACCGCGCCGTGGTCATCACCGGTTTAGGCGCAGTCACGGGTCTGGGCCCCAATGCCCGCGAATTTTGGAGGCGTTTGATCGCCGCCGAATCGGCCGTGGGGCCGGTGGCGAGCTTTGACGCTACGGAGTGGCGGACCCACCTGGGCTGCGAAATCCGGGAGGCATTGCCTGAAACCGGACATCCGGACCGTGTGTACGACTTGGCGGTGAGCGCCTGCCGCGAAGCGGTGGAGCAGGCCGGAGGAACGCTGCCCGCAGAACGGACGGCCGTGGTCATCGGCACGCTGCAGGGAGGCATTTTAACCCTGGAGCAAGCCGTGGCCGGTGAAATCCGGCAGGGGCGCCCCCTGGATATTTTAGCGACCTATCCGGTCTTTATCCTGTCCAGCCTGTCCCGGTACATCGCTTCGTTGTTCGGGTTTCGCGGTCCCGTGGCCACGCCATGTCCGGCTTGCGCCTCCTCGGGGACGGCCATCAGCCGGGCCGGCGATTTGATCCGCCTGGGCTACGCGGATGCCGTGGTCACCGGGGGGGCGGATGCCTTCAGCCAGGACACTTTTTCCGGGTTCAACGCCATGCGTTCGGCCGCCGCGACCGCTTGCCGGCCGTTTTCCCCCAACCGCGAAGGATTGGTGATCGGTGAAGGCAGCGGCATCCTGATCCTGGAGGCGCGTGAGACCGCCCTGGCCCGCGGCGCCAAGCCTTTGGCCGTGCTGGCCGGCACCGGACTCTCGGATGACGCGCACCATATCACGGCGCCTGATCCGGAAGGGAAGGGAGCCGAGCTGGCCATGCGCGCCGCACTGGCGGACGCCGGCTTGCCGCCGGAGCGCATTGACTACATCAACACCCATGGGACCGGGACTCCGCAGAACGACCGCATGGAGACCCTGGCCGTTAAACGCGTTTTCGGGGAACGGGCCCGACGCCTTCCGCTCTCTTCCATCAAGGCGGCGGTGGGGCACTGCATGGGTGCGGCCGGAGCGGTGGAAGCCGTGGCTTCGGTCCTGACCCTGCTCCAGGGCATGCTTCCACCCACGTTGAATTTCACGCCCGGGGACCCGGAGTGCGACCTGGATTACGTGCCCAACCAAGCCCGGCTCCTGGCGGTCAAGACCGTGCTTTCCAATTCCTTCGGCTTTGCGGGCAACAACGTCAGCCTGATTTTCGGTTTGGAGGGAGGGAAATGACCCCGGAACTGGTGGTCACCGGACTGGGCATGCTCCATCAAGCCGGCCAGACCCCCGAGGATTTTTGGGCCTGGGCGTGCCGCGCCCCCCAACTGACCATTGAGGCGCCGGGCGTGGTGCCGCTGGCCCCCTTTACCCCCGAGGAGCTCATCCCGGAGGATCACGTGCGGCGCATGGACCGCATGTCCCAAATGCTGACGGTCATGATTCTCAAGCTCATGGCCGGCCTGGGCCCAGGGGCAGTGCCTGATCCGGACCGGGTGGGATTGTGCAGCAGCACGAATTTAGGCACCTTGGACAGCATTTTGAAATTCAGCCGGCGGGTGTTTGCGCACGGGCCGCAGCGGGCCAATCCCATGGAGTTTCCCAGCACAGTGCTGAACGCCAGCGCCGGATTCGCCTGCCTGGAAACCGGCTTGCGCGGGCATAACAACACGACGTGCGGCAGCGGTTCGCTGGCCGAGGCGTTCGATGCCTTATGCCTGGGCCGCGCCGATGCCATGCTGGCCACAGGCCTGGAGGAAGCCGCCGGGCCGCAACGCCAGACCGTGGCGCAGTGGGCGGACGGGGTTCCGCGCCCCCTGAGCCTCGGGCGCAACGGCTGCCGTCTGGGCGAAGGCGCGGCCGGTTTGTTTTTGGAACCCGGCGAACGGGCCCGCGGGCGAAAAGCGCGGGTCATCGCCCGTTACCGGGCGCACGCCAGCACGTATGACGCCCGGGGGTTCGACACCCTGGACCCGCAGGGCCGTGAATTGCAACGCGCCGTACAGTTGGCGCTGGAGCGGGCCGGGCTGGAGCCCGGTCATGTCCGGGGGATCGTGGTTTCTGCCAGCGGACTGGTTGACGAGGACCGCAGATTGGCCCTCGCCCTGGACGCGGTGTTTGGCAAGGGCCTGGCGGCCGTTCCCCTCTACGCTTTTTCCGGATTGACCGGATATGTCAGCGGCGCCGCCGAGGCCATGGGCGCGGTCTGTGCCTGCCTGGCGCTGCAGACCCGGCGCTGGCCGGCCTCGCCCTGGCATGTTCCTGATCCGGACCTGCCGGCTGTGCGTATTCCCGCGGAGGCCGGCGGATTTGACGGCGAGGTGGTGCTTTCGGTCACCACCGATCATTTTGGCGACAATCACGCCCATGTGTTCACAAGGAGCTGACGGTATATGCGCTACTTTATTTTTTGGCTGATAACCCGCGGGCTGATCGCCGTTTTGGCATTGTTGCCCCATGCCTGGGTGCTGGCGTTCGGCCGTTTCCTGGGCCGTAGGGTGTTTCGCCGCATGGCGAGCCGGAAGCAGGTGGCAGTGGACAATCTGCAGATGATCTACCAGGAAAAACTGTCGCCTGAAGCCCGGCAGCGGCTGGCGGAGGATAATTTCGCCCATCTGGGCGGCGTGCTTATCGAAAGCCTGCAGGCAGCGGGCGCCCCCCGCAGGGTATTCCGCCTGGTGCGCGTGGAAGGGGAGGAACATCTGCGGACTGCCTTGGCCAAGAACAAGGGGCTTATCCTTTTTTCTGGCCATGTGGGAAATTTCATCCTGATGGCTGCGGCCGTGGTTCCGTTTTGCGATCTGAAATTCCTTTTTCGCGATCCGTCTCAGCCCGCGATCTCGCGCCTCTATCGCTGGCTGGTCGGCCGGCTGGGCATCGGATTGATCGCGGACAATCCCCGGCACGCTTGCGCCTATCACATGCTGTCGCACATCAAAGCCGGGGGAACCGTGGGCATGCTGGTCGACCAGGTGGAAACCGGCGGTGTGTATGTTGATTTTATGGGCAAACCGGCCGGGTCGTCGCTGGGAGCGGCCAATTTGGCCCTCAGAACCGGTGCGCCTTTGATTCCTTTCCACTGCAGGCGCCTGGCCGACGGCTCATTGCAGGTGCTGATCGAACCCGAATTGGTTTTGGAACAGACGGAATCAAAGCGCGATGCCGTCACGCAGGCGGTTGCCGCCATGAACCGGATTATCGGCGGTTGGGTATGGGCTGATCCGGAACAATGGTTCTGGGGCCATCGCCGTTGGCGCACCTGGCGCAAGTGAAAATACGCTTATAATATAAGGGTATTCTTGTCGCTGAAGGAAATGCAATTCTCGAAAAAAGGGTTGACAGGATAAAAGCCTTTTGTTATCCTCATTTTCCTCTGTGTCTCAAAAAAGCTGGTTTTACACGCCCAGGTAGCTCAGTCGGTAGAGCACGTCCTTGGTAAGGACGGGGTCACCGGTTCAATCCCGGTCTTGGGCTCCAGAAAATTTCGCCGATGGCGGAATTTTGGAGCAATTGTGCAAATAGAGAATTGAGCAAATAGAACAAGCTCAATGGCCGTCAACTTGCTCAATTTGCTCAATTTTCGACTCGGGCTAAATTTCTATTTTGCAGGATTTAATTTTCAAGGAGGGCAACTCCATGGCGAAGCAGAAATTCGAGCGTACGAAGCCGCACGTGAACGTGGGGACGATCGGGCACGTGGACCACGGGAAGACGACCTTGACGGCGGCGATCACGATGTACCTGTCGAGCAAGGGCATGGCGCAGGTGAAGAAGTACGACGAGATCGACAACGCGCCGGAAGAAAAAGCACGCGGAATCACGATCAACACGGCGCACGTGGAGTACGAGACTTCCATCCGGCACTACGCGCACGTGGACTGCCCCGGTCACGCGGACTACATCAAGAACATGATCACGGGCGCGGCGCAGATGGACGGAGCCATCCTGTTGGTGTCGGCGTCGGACGGGCCGATGCCGCAGACGCGGGAACACATCCTGCTGGCGCGCCAGGTGGGCGTGCCGCAGATCGTGGTGTTCATGAACAAAGTGGACCAGGTGGACGATCCGGAGCTGTTGGACCTGGTGGAGATGGAAGTGCGGGAGCTTTTGAAGAAATACGAGTTTCCCGGGGACAAGACGCCGATCATCCGGGGGAGCGCGCTGAAGGCGATGGAAAAGGGGCTGGCGGGTACGTTTACGGGTCCGGAATGGGAGCCGGTCCAGAAGCTGATGGACGCGGTGGACGAGTTCATTCCGACGCCGGTGCGAGACGTGGACAAGCCGTTCCTGATGGCGGTGGAAGACGTGTTTTCGATCACAGGGCGCGGGACCGTGGCGACGGGTCGCGTGGAGCGCGGGAAGGTGAAGGTGGGGGACAACATCGAGATCGTCGGGATCCAGGATACGCGCAAGAGCGTGGTGACCGGCGTGGAAATGTTCAGGAAGCTGATGGACGAGGCGCAGGCGGGAGACAACATCGGAGTGCTGCTGCGCGGGATCGAGAAGGACGAGGTGGAGCGCGGGCAGGTGGTGTCGAAGCCGGGATCGATCACGCCGCACAAGAAGTTCAAGGGACAGATCTACGTATTGAAAAAAGAGGAAGGCGGCCGGCACACGGCGTTTTTCAACAACTACCGGCCGCAGTTCTATTTCCGGACGACGGACGTGACGGGCTCGATCAAGCTGCCGGAGGGCGTGGAGATGGTGATGCCCGGAGACACGGTGATGATCGAAGCGGAGCTGATCACGCCGATCGCGATGGAGAAGGAATTGAGGTTCGCGATCCGGGAAGGCGGCCACACAGTGGCCTCGGGCGTTATCGCCGAGATTCTGGAGTAAACGAAGAGCGGTGAATGTATGCGGGAAATCATTTATTTGAGCTGTGGCGACTGCAAGCGCCGCACGTACATCAGCAAGAAAGACAAACGGAAAAGTCCGGAGAAACTGTCTCTGAAGAAGTTCTGCCGTTTCTGCGGGAAACATACCCTCCACAAGGAAACGAAATAGGTCGTGGGGAGCGCGGCGATCCGCGTTCCCCGCGGTCGTTTCGAATTTTCGCGAAGCGAAAATTAGGCCAGTAGCTCCAACGGCTAGAGCACCGGTCTCCAAAACCGGGTGTTGCTGGTTCGAATCCAGCCTGGCCTGCCAAAAAAATCGCCCTGAAGGGCGAATTTTTGGAGCAGTTGAGCAGTCGATCAGGAGAACAGTAGCCGGAAAGGCCAGGGCAGGCTCAACTGCGGTCACCTGCTCACCTGATCTTCTGTTCCGGATTAAAATATTCCGTCCTCCGAGGTTGAACGATGTTCGAGAGAATGATGACGTTCTTGAGGGAGTCGGTTGCGGAGCTTAAACGGGTGACTTGGCCGACCCGCAAGGAAATACTGGGTTCGACGCTGGTCGTGGTCGTGGTGGTCGGTATTTTGATGGTTTTCATCGCTTTGTTTGATTTTGTCCTGGCCTTGCTGGTCAGGATGCTGGTTTAACGAGGGAGCGCCGTGGCAGCCAAGTGGTACGTGGTTAACACCTACTCAGGAAACGAAAACAAGGTCAAGACCAACCTGGAGCAGCGCATCAAGTCCATGGGCATGGAAGACCGGATTTTCCGCGTCCTGGTGCCTTCCGAGGAAGTGTCGGAGATCCGGGGAGGAAAAAAGAAGATTTCCACCAAACGCTTTTTCCCCGGATACGTGCTGGTGGAAATGGAAATCGACGACGAAGCCTGGTACGTGGTCCGCAATACGCCCAAGGTCACGGGATTCGTCGGTTCGGGCAACAAACCGATCCCCCTCACCGAAGAGGAGATCGAGAGCATTTTGGGCCAAATGGAAGGCGCCAAATCCAAGCCCAAACCCAAAGTCAGCTTCGAGATCGGCGAACGCGTAAAAGTCATCGACGGGCCGTTCACCAATTTTACGGGCGTGGTCGAGGAAATGAACCTCGAACGCGGAAAACTCAAGGTCATGGTCTCCATCTTCGGGCGCCAGACGCCGGTGGAGTTGGAATTCGTGCAGGTGGAAAAGGATTAAAGGAGAACGCTTATGGCCAAGCAAGTCAAATCCGTAGTCAAACTGCAGGTGCCGGCCGGCAAGGCCAATCCCGCCCCGCCCGTCGGGCCGGCGTTGGGGCAGGCTGGCGTCAACATCATGGAGTTCTGCAAGGCATTCAACGCCCAGACTCAGAGCCAGGAAGGCCTGATCATTCCGGTGGTGATCACCGTTTACACGGACCGGTCCTTCTCGTTCATCTGCAAGACTCCGCCTGCCTCGGTGTTGTTGAAACGTGAAGCCAACTTGGCCAAAGCGAGCCAAACGCCCGGCCGGCAGGTCATCGGTTCAGTGAAACGTTCGGCGGTCAAGGCCATTGCCGAGTTGAAGATGGCGGACCTCAACGCGGGCAGCCTGGAAGCGGCCATGCGCATGGTGGAAGGCACGGCCCGCAGCATGGGGATCACGATCGAAAATTAATGCCCGAGATAGTAAGGGCGTTCAATTGAACGCCCCTGCCGATTTCGCGGGATTTCGTGGGAGGACCTGGGAATCTGCCCGGGCCCGCTAGGACCACAGGAGGAAGCAAATGCATAAAAGCAGCAAACGGCATCAGGCGAATTTGAAATTGGTCGACCGGTCGAAGGCGTATTCCGTGAACGAGGCCATGACGGTGTTGCATTCCGCGGCCAAGACCAAGTTCGACGAGACGGTGGATGTGGCCATCCGCCTGGGTGTGAATCCCAAGAAAGCGGATCAACAAGTGCGCGGCACCATGGTGTTGCCCCACGGGACCGGAAAATCCAAGCGCATTCTGGTGGTCGCGAAGGGCGAAAAGATCCAGGAAGCCTTGTCCGCGGGCGCGGATTTCGCCGGGTTCGAAGATATGATCGCCAAAGTCCAGGAAGGCTGGCTGGATTTTGATGTCGTGGTCGCCACGCCGGACGTGATGAGGGACATGGCCAAGCTGGGCAAGATCCTCGGAACCAAAGGCTTGATGCCCAATCCCAAGGCCGGCACGGTGACGCAGAACGTTACCCAGGCCATCAAGGAAGTCAAGGCCGGCCGGTTGGAATTTCGCGTCAACAACGAAGGCCTGGTTCACTTTGGGGCCGGCAAGGTTTCCTTCGGGCCCGAGAAACTGGCGGAAAACGTCAAATATGCCGTGGAATCCGTGCTGCGGGCCAAGCCATCCGGCGCCAAGGGCCAGTATATGCGCAGCGTGTCGGTTTCCACCACCATGGGACCTGGTTTGAAGCTGGATTTGGCCCAATTTTCGACGAAGTAAGAGCGAGCTCCACCGATCAATGACCGTAGGTACCCCTCACGGGGTGTAAATGTCCCGCCCGCCTGGCGGGACAGCCCACCGAGATCGGGCGTTTATCACAGCAGACGACTCGTTGATTCGTGTCTTTGCGCGTGAAAACCCCGGCCGCGGTGAGGCCGGGGTTTTTTATTTGCTGAGGTTTCTTGTGCTTGGGATGGCGGCCAAGCGCACATTCGGCGCAGAAAAAGCGCCTGACGAAGGCAGGTGGTGTTATGGCAACGAATAAAGCCAAAAAAAGCCTGGTGCTGGAAAAGATGCGGGAGGTGCTCAAGGAAAACCGCAACGTGGTGCTGACCGAGTTTCGGGGCATTACCGTGGAACAGATGACGGATCTCCGCGCCCGGTTGCGCAAGGCGGGCGTCAAACTCAAGGTCGTGAAGAACAGCTTGTCCAAGAAGCTGTTCCAGGAAGTCGGCATGGAGGCCATGGTGCCGTTTTTGAAGGGCCCGTTGGCCGTCGGTTTTCTGGGAGAAGACATCAGCGCGTCCTCTAAAACCCTGTTGGAGTACGCGAAGCAGAATGAACTGCTGGTGGTCAGAGCCGCGTTTATGGACGGCAAGCTGCTGTCGGTTGAAGGTCTCAAGGCCATCGCCGACCTGCCGTCGCGCGAAGTGCTGCTGACCATGCTGGTTTCGGGATTGCAGTCGCCCTTGCGGAACTTGCTGTCCGTATTCCAGGGCACGACCCGCAAATTGATTTATGCGTTGCAAGCCGTGAAAACGGAGAAAGAGAAAAAAGCCGCCTGACCACCGGTCGGGCCGGCGCTACAATCGGAATCCATTCTCTAAGGAGGAGAAGACATGTCAGTCACGAAAGACCAGATTATCGAAGCGATCAGCAACATGACGGTTTTGGAAGTGTCCGAACTGGTGAAGGCGATGGAAGAGAAGTTCGGCGTGACCGCCGCTGCCCCGGTCATGATGGGCGGGATGATGCCCATGGCCGGAGGCGCCGCTGCGGGCGGTGAAGCAGCCGAGAAGACGTCCTTCGACGTCATCCTGAGCACGGCCGGAGACAAGAAGATCCAGGTCATCAAGGTGGTGCGGGAACTGACCGGCTTGGGTTTGAAGGAAGCCAAGGACCTGGTCGATTCGGCCCCCAAACCGGTGAAGGAAGGCGTCAGCAAGCAGGAAGCCGATACGCTCAAGGCGAAGCTCGAGGAAGCCGGCGCAGTCATCGAAGTGAAATAACTGCAGGCATTCTTGCCATCCCCGTCCGGCCGTGGCGCCGGACGGGGATTTTTTTTGGACGAAAGCGTCAGGCGGTTGTTGCCGGCGTTTTCGGCTTGAATCCGCGGCGGAGAGAGGATAAACTTAAAAGGCTGCGGGGTCAAACATTTTGGCGCGAACGCCATGGGAGGTGTTGTTCTTGAAAGCGAAAATCGGAATGGTTGTCCTGGCTTGTCTTTTCATGCCGCTGCTGGCCGGAGCGGAGCCGATCTCCTTTGAACAGGCCGCTAATGTGACGGGCATGGCCGGCATTGAGGTCGGCGCGGATGTGGATTATGCCTATACCAAGGTGGAAAGCGGCGGAGTGACGGCTTCCGAGCAAACCTTGACGGATATTCCGGTGTTTGTGCGCGCCGGCATTCCCATTCTCGAAGCCAAGCTCACCCTGCCCTACGGCACGGTCAAAGAGAGCGTCGGCAATGAGAGCTTCAGCGGAATCAAGGATATCGACGTCATGCTAAAAACCGGATTGCTGACGCTTCCGGTTTTCAGCTTTGCCTTGGGTTTGGACACGACCTTGCCCACCGGCGATCCTGCGAAGCTGCTGGGCGAAGGGTTGAATCTGGATCCTTTTGTGGCCGTCGGAGTGGACGCGGGGGTCTTGAAGGTGCATGCCAATCTCGGCTACCGGTACCGGGCTGAATACGAAATCAAGATCGACACGGTTACGATCGATCCGGTTTCAGGCCTGCCGGTGATTACGGGCGACCAGGGCGTTAAAATCAAGCCGGGTGATGCCATCCATTTTGCCGTGGGCGTGGAAGTGCCTGCAGGGGATATGTTTTCGCTGCACGCCGAGCTCTTGGCTGCGAACTATGCGGAAGCGAAGGAAGCCGGGGCGGCGGTGTCCGGCTCCTCGGGCACGCTGCTTTCCGTGGTTCCGGGAGTCCGCATGCATGCCGGCCCCTTGAAAGCCAAACTGGGCGTGGAGATTCCGTTGAGCAGCAAGGACGACTGGCCCGCCTACGCACCTGTGGCCGACTGGCGGGTTCTGGGCGGGTTGAGCCTGCAATTCAGCTTGTAGGAGAGCGGCGGCAAGCATTCAACCGGGGCCCGGATCTGCGGGCCCCGGTTTTTATTTTTTTCGAGGGCGGAGCATGGCCAAACACCTGGTGGTCGACGGATTCAATGTCATCCGGCGCGATCCGGAATTGTCGCGGATCGAACGGGCGAATTTTCTCGGGGCTCAGGAAACCTTGATCCGCCACTTGGCCCGTTACCGGCGGGGGACCGCCCATCGCATCACGGTGGTCTTCGACGGCGCCGGCGGCGACCGGCCTTTCCGCCAACGCTCCCAGCGCGAAGGCATTGAAGTCGTTTTTTCGGCACGGGGGGAATCCGCCGACGACGTCATTCTCGGCATGACCCAAGCCGCGTCGGGCCATCAGTCCGGGTGGGTCGTGGTCACTGCCGACCGCAGCCTGGCGATGGCCTGCCGCACGCGCCAGGTAGGCATCCTGCCTCCGGAGCAATTGCTCAGGATAACGCGGGATTCCCGCGGCGTGCCCGCTTCACCTGAATTTTGGCACGGCAAACGCGAGGAAAACGGCTGGGTCGGACATACCCGGAAAAAAGGGAACCCCCGCCGGGCATCCAAACAACAGCGCCGAACGCGGACGCTGTGGTGAACCCAACAGGGGCGAATGCCATGGACAAGGAAAAAGTGAAGGCCAGCCAGACGCAGCTTCCGCCCATCCCTCCGGCGGAAGCCATGTGGCAGCTGTTGTTTCAATCCCAGATCGTGGGTGTATTCGTATTCGAAATGAGCGGGAGAATCGTTGCGGCCAACGACCGTTTTTTAAAACTGATGGAATACACGGCCGCTGACCTGGCGGCGGGAAAAGTATCCTGGCTGAAATTGACCTCGCCCCGCCTGGTGAAAAAGGCCCATGACGCCAGGAAAATACTGCTGGAAAAAAGGCAGGCAGGTCCCTGGGAGGTCTCCTACACGACGCATCAAGGCGAACGGCGCATGGCCGTATTTACGGCCATGCTGCTGCCCGGCCAGGAGACGGGATTGGGCATAATGACGGATTTGACGGAATTCAAAAAAACGGAAGAGGGACGGCGCCATTTTATGTTGAGCATGTCCCATGAACTCCGGAGTCCGATGACCAACGTGCTGTGTTTTTTGCAATTGCTGGACAAGTCGCGGAATATGACTGCCCAGGATCGCGAGTATCTCGGAGTTGCCCACCGCAACGCCCAACGTCTGGCCACTTTGATCAATTCCACCATGGAAATGGGGAAACTGGAATTCGTACCCGGCCCGCCCCACAGCCATCTGGTGGATTTGCGGATGGTGCTGGAACGCGTCTGCGCGGCGCTGGCGCCCCAGGCGAAAACCAAGGGCCTCTCGCTGATCAATGAGTCCCCGGCCGACGGCGACTGCACCTTGGCGGGCAATGAAGAGCGGATGGAACAAATGATCAGCAATTTGCTGGTCAATGCCCTCAAGTACACCGAGCAGGGCGAAGTGCGCGTCAGCGTGCGTTTGGAAACGAGCCAGGATCTGGTGGAATTCCGCGTGGAAGACACCGGGATCGGTATTCCCGAAGAGGAACAAAAACGAATTTTTGAACCGTTTTACCGGGTGCCGGGCAACCATACCCGGCAGACCGAAGGCGTGGGGTTGGGATTGCGGACCGTTAAAACCGTGGTGGAACAGCACGGCGGCCGGATTTCACTCCAAAGCCGTTTGGGGCAGGGAAGTCGTTTTACGATCCTGCTGCCGAAAGGACCGGCGCCTCAGGGCGCCGAAAACCGTTAATCACCCACCGCCCGCAGCGCCTCTTGTTTGGTTTTCGCGAGCATTTCCGACAGGCCCAGCCAATAAATCTCCGGATTTCTCAGCCGCAGGTATTCCTCGGGAAAAGCCGCCAGCGCCGTTTGCGCGCGGGCGCGGATATCCGCCGCCGGCAGAGCCGGAGCCACGCGCCGGCCCTGGACGAAAACCGGATGCAACAATTCCTCCGTGAAGGCGACCTGCGCAAGCTGCTTGGGCATGAGGAAGCGGCGGTCATAGGATCTTAAATCCGATCCGGCTGGCATGGGCTCTGTTTCAGCGAGCAGGATATCGCCCAGTGGTTGGCGGTCGCTGTTGTAACAGCGCAGCGGCCGCTTCAATCCGGGATCTGTGGTTTTTTCCGGATTGCCGGATAACTTCAGTCGGGGCAACCATTGCCCGTCCTTTTCAAGGGCCACCAGTTTGTAAACGCCGTCCAGCGCCGGATGGTCCTTGGAGGTAATCAAATGGGTGCCCACGGCCCAGGTGTTGATCTTGGCCCCCTGCCGCTTGAGATCTGCGATCAAATCCTCGTCCAGGTCATTGGTGCCCACAATGCGGACGTCCGGCAGGCCGGCCTGGCAGAACAGGCGGTAGGCGGCTTTGGAAAGTTTGGCCAGATCCCCGGAATCCAGGCGGATGGCCGGCGGGACCTGGGGCCGGGCCTTGAAGACCTGAATGGCGTTGGGCACACCGCTTTTCAAGGGATGATAGGTATCCACCAACAGGACGCACCCTTGGGGAAAGGAATCGGCGAAGGCCTCGAACGCCTCCTTCTCCCCGGGAAAGCTCATGACCCAGGAATGCGCGTGGGTGCCCCGGACCGGAATGCCGAAGAGACGTCCGGCCAGCACATTGCTGGTGGCCACGGCGCCGCCGATATAGGCCGCACGGCTTCCGCTGAGGCTCCCGTCCGGCCCCTGGGCGCGGCGCAGTCCGAATTCCATTACCGGTTCGCCCTGGGCGGCAAGACAGATGCGGGCGGTTTTGGTCGCGATCAAAGATTGGTAGTTGAGGGCGTTTAGCAGAAATGCCTCCACCAACTGGGCGTGGGGCAGGGGCCCCACCACGCGCACCACGGGTTCGTGGGGAAACACGGGCGTGCCCTCGGCCACGGCGTGGATCTCAAGGTCCGGCTTGAAAGCCGCCAGATAATCCAGGGTGGCGCGGTCGAAAAACCGGAGGCTTTCCAGATAGGCAAGATCTGCATCCGAAAAGCGCAGATGCTCCAGGTAGGAGAGGAAGGAATCCAATCCGGCGCTGAGGACGAAACCGGTATGCGGCGGCAGCGTGCGGAAGAAATATTCGAAGGCCACCCGGCGCTCGGCCAGGCCGTGTTTGAGATAGCCGGAAAGCATGGTGAGTTCGTAGAAATCCGTCAGCAGGGCCATGCCTTCGCGCCGCTGCCAGCGGCTGGCCGGGTCGTCGGCCATCGTATTGTCCGTACGGCGGGCGGAGTTCATGTTTTCAGCATTTCCTGGCTGGTGGTGAGTCGCACGCCCGCTTGTTCCAAATCATCCAAAGCGGCAGCCGCGCTTCCGGCGGGCTGATCGACGCCGCGGACCGCGTCCGTGACCACGAAAACCGAAAACCCGGCGGCTTTGGCGTCCAGCGCCGTGGCTTTCACGCAATAGTCCGTAGCCAAGCCGGCGACGAATACCCGTTTGACCATGCGGGCCTGCAGCCAGGACGCGAGGTCCGTTCCTTGGAAACCCGAGTACGCTTCTTGCTTCGGATCAGCCCCCTTGCTGACAATCCGGTCCGCCAAGTCCGCCCGCACATCGGGATGAAATTCCGCGCCCGGGGTGTTTTGCACGCAGTGCGGCGGCCAGGATTTGTCCGTGAAAGCCGGTTGGGCCGAAAAACTGAGATGGTCGGCCGGGTGCCAATCCCGCGTGAACACCTTGCAGGAGAATCGCGTCAATAATCGGTTGACGACGGGAATGATCTGATCGCCGTGGGACACGGCCAGGGCGCCGCCGGGCAAAAAGTCCCGCTGGACATCCACGACGATGAGCGCATCGGACGGTTGCAAGCAGGCGGACATGGGGATCACCTCGTGGGAGGTATTGTCTGGTTTTCGGGAGGGGCTGTCAAGCTCCGGGTATCAGCGTTTGATGATGACGAATTTCTTGAAGGCAAAGGTGCGGGTTTCCGCGGGGTAAAGGAGGGTGAGGCGGTAGAGGTAGACGCCCGGAGCCACGTCGCGGATGTCCCAGTGCGTGCGCCAGACGCCGGC
>JBFLYH010000002.1:703077-1134623 GCA_040756875.1 candidate division FCPU426 bacterium | reverse complement strand
TTTCCAGCATCCTGACCAGCGTCTTGCCGAACGATTCGCCGATCACCGCGGCCGTCTCCATCATGCCCCGAGACACGCCTTCGGCTGCCAGCAGTTTCATCACGGTTTCGTTGCTGTAGACCTTCTCCCCGTTCTCCGTCCGGGTCGTCAGCGCTTCCACGAGCTGCGTGCGCGCCTTGTACAATGACGTCATTTGCGAGGCATTCCGGTTCCGGAAGCTCTCGAACCGCCGCGCCAGCCAGCCTTCCTGTTTGCCCTGGAGCTTGAGGATCTGCAGCTCGTTCTGGATCAACTCCCGCAGCGTCGCTCGCTCGGTGGGACTCAGGTTCCTCATGTTGTCCACGGCATTGAGCTGCTGTTTGAGATACGTCGTCCGCTGCGCGTTCACCGATTCCTGCGCCGCCTGCCGGCTGGCCCGCCATTCGGACGTGAAGGGGATCCTCCGCCCGGCCTCGGGTTTGATGCCCGCCAACCGTTCCATCTGTGTCAATCGTTGCTCGGCCCGCGCCAGCTGTTTCTGCGCAGCCTGCCGCTCTGCGTACGTCCGGGCCTGGTTCACTTTATCCACTGCCTGCCGCACCGCTGCCCCGGCTTCCTGCACCTGCTGCATCCGCTGCAACAGGGCTTCGGCTTTGCCCGGATTCTCAGTCAACAGCTTGCTCAGCGGCTCTCCGGACCGGCTCAAAGCCTCGCTCCTGGCTTTGGCTTCGGTCAGCGTTGTTTCCGCCTTGCGCACTGTTTCCTCGCCTTGCGCTTTCACTTCCGCCACCCGAGCTGAAGCTTCGGCCTTAGCTTGGGCTTCCGCCCTGGCGACCGCTGTCTCGACGTCCTTCGCACCCAATTTTTGCTCGACAGCCTGCTTGCGTGCGGCTTCGACCCGTGCCTCGACTTCCGCAGCCGCCTGCTTTTGAGCTGCCGTGAATGACGCGGCCGCTTGTTCTTTGGCGGTTTGAACTTCACCCGTGGCCGCAGTTTCCTTGGCCGCAGCGCCTGTCACTTGCTCGCTTTGCGAGGCTTGTTGTTTTTGAATATTTCTCAGAGTTTCCAGCGGGTTGGTCGAAGTCATTGCTTCCCGCACTTGTTCTGCCGTCATATTCTTTATCAATTCAGTAACTGCGTCTTTGCCCGCCGCTTTTTCGAGCTGCCGGAATGCCTGCTCCATCTGGCTGCCGCTCCGTCGCATGGCGGTGTCCAAGGGTGTTCCTTCCCTCAGATCCGCGCCCAGGCTCCGCAACGCATCCCTGGTTTCGGCCGAATATCGCGGATCCGAGCTCCGCGCATTGCCAAAAGCTTGTTCCATCAGGGCCTGTGTATCACCGGGATTCGCCGCTTTGCCGCCACCCGCGGTTTCCGTTGTAATGCCCAGTTCCCTGGCCAGGGCTTGACGGCCTGCCTGATCCTTAATGCCCCTGGTTTCGCACAACTGATCCAATATTTTCTGCGCCTGCTGGCTCAAGCCGTTGCGAACCATGGATTCCAGCACTTTTTGCAGGCTGCCTGTGCCGCTCTCCAATGTTTCCAGGGCCCTTTTCGGATCAGACGCCTTGCCGCTGAGCAGCTCGGCCATGGCTTTGACCACCGCTTCGCGCGTAGCTCTAGGCGCCTGTTCCTTAGCTACTGTATCCACTCCTTGCCGCAGGCCTTTGGCGGTCATGCCGGAGCCGGATTGGCTGGCTGCTTCTTGCAATAGAGCATTTGTAACAGCCTGGCCTTCACTTTGCGTGGCGCGCACAACTTGTTTTTGCGCACTCATCAGGTCCAATTGTGCCGCGCGCAATAACTTCTCGGCGCTGGCCAATTTGATCAAAGCGCGGTTAAAGTCCGCTGTGGTTTTGGCCTTGGCCAGGTCGGTCTGGAAATCCAAAACCTTTTGCTTGGCTTCGGTGACCTGCTGCTCGGCTTTAGCCTGCTGAATTTCTTTCTCGATCCGCTGGCCTTTCGCTGCCTCCATCTTTCTGACTTCGGGTGTCTGGGCAGCCTGTGTCTCTGCTGTACGGGTCTGTTCCAGCTGCTCTCCTAGCTTAAGCTGCTGCATTTTCGATTCTTCGATCCTCGATACCGAATCTTGCCTCTGCTGCAATCTCGCCTCATCAGTCCGCAATTCCTGCAACTGCTTTTTCAAGGACTCGACCTGCCCCTTGACCGCCGGGTCGCTTCCAGCTTTGGCTTCCAAACTGCGGATATTGCCCTCCACGGACGCGGCTTGGGCCTTGGTCGCCTGAATTTGAATCTCGCCGTCCAGTTTAACCTGGTCGGACATCGCGGCTTGGCGATCTATCGGCGAAACTTCGGGGTTCTGCGCAATTTCGGCTGCTTGCTGTTTTTGTGCTTGTAAATCAGCTATTTTCTGCTCATGCAGATTCGCCTGTGCCTTTTGCAGGGCGTTTTCCGTTCTGCCAAGCTGCTGTTCTAACCTGGCAATCTCGCCTTGCGGCAGATTCGACTTTTGAGCGCTTTCCAACTGAGAGCGCTGCTGGCCAGCGGTTTGCTGCAACCGGTCCACTTGGCCCTGGATTTTCGCCACGGCTTCGGAAGGCACTCCGGCGCCGGCGCCTTTCGTCCCCGTTCCCTGCGAAGCGGATTTTTCCGTTCCCGCGCCGGGGCCCTCGGATTTCGCGCCGGTGGTTTCCGATGAAACCGTCGGCTTCACAACCCCGGACTCCCCGACACCCGAAGACTGGCCGTCTCCTACCACACTTAAGGTTTTGCCAATCTCCGCGGTTTCGCCTCGTTCCGACGCCTGCACATCCAACGCCCTTTGCTTAGCTGTGGCTTCGGTCAGGGGTTCGGCGACGTTTTCAGCCATGCCGGTTCTTGCCATCATTTCCGCGGCGCGCACTGGCGCATTACCCGAGCCGGCAAGCGTCACACCTGCGCTTAGGCGTGCTTTTACAGCTTGCGGCAGATCCAACAGGGCTTTCTGCAAATTAGTCCCGACCTGCCTGAAAGCCGCGGCAGCCAGGCTGCCCGCCTCCTTGAAAGACCCGGCGCGCAATGCCTGGGCAATGCCCGGAGCCGCGGTGCGGAGCGCTTCTGGATAGAACATCCTGGCAACCGGGCTGTTCCACACTTTTGAAACCGCCCCTTGCACGGCCTGCACCATGGAAGACATGCCCCGGGTAACCGGCTGCATGAAACTAAAGCTGCCGACCCAACGTCCAAAGGCTCCCATGACCCGGCCAACGTTGGCCAGGGATTGTATTTGGTGATTAATGAACGCAGAGACAAAAACCCGGGCCGCCGGCAGGATGGCAGCCGGGCAAATGGCCTGCCCGATTTGAGACGGACGGACCAACTGGGTCAGTGGCTTGGTGATCGGGCCGGAAGCCTGCGGTTCCCGTCCCAGCGCCTTCTGTATCCCCATGGCCATTCGCTGGGTGAATGAGGGTTTGGGTGCCGGCATCTGGAATTCCAAGCTGCCAAGCCGGAAATTCTCGCCCTTTAATATCATCATGAGTTGAGCTGCGCCGTTGGGACTCTTCAGCATTTCACCCAGACTGATTCTGGCCCCATTATGGTTATAAAGGGCTTCTTTAAGGTTTAAGTTGCTCCAACTCATGTTTTTCAAAGAACCTTCAGGCAACTTCATGAAAGTCTCCAAGAATTTGCCCAAATTCATCTCCATGACTTTACCAAGCGCTTCAAGTCCTCCCTTTTCCAAAAAGGCGGCGAGGTTCGCCTTGGCGGGTGTAGCGGCTTTTTCCGTGACCTCAGCTTTTGCTTCCGTGAAAGCCTCTTTAAGCATTTGCCTGGCAAATACCAGCCCTACTATTCCGTTGCCAATGGAAACCACTCCGTTAACGACCTGCCGCAGCTGAGAAAGGCCGCTATCCTGTGGATTGAACAAGGCGTTCGACAGTTGGGAAAGCCCCATTGAAATGTTATTAAATGGAGCCACAAAGAACGTCTGGTACATATGGGCCAATCCATGAATCACGGCATCTTTGGCGAGCAAGAGAGTCCCCAAAACCGCGCTGATGGCCGTTCCCACTCCGGGCGCGACAATATCAATCAGCTTTGGAGCCATGATGAGAATAATGGGCAAATTTTCACCCAACACTTTCAATCCTGCAGCCAAGGCGCCGTATCCCCATTTGCCAAACTGGCTGTTGGAGAGTTCTGCGTTGGTCAGGGCCGACTCAGCCCAGCCCAGGATCTTGGCTTGCATGGCCTGAATGCCCCGATCGATGGGTGCGAAGGCCGCGGCAATGCCTCCCTTGATGGAATCCAGGGTCATGCGGCCCAGCGATTCGCCGGTGGTCAAATAGACGGCCGCTGCAACCGGGTACAGGGCTAAATTGATTGTCCATTCTAGCGTAGGTCCAAGAATCGCCCCGACTTGCTGTATAACGAGCGTGAGGCTGGCATCCAGCACCACGCTGCCGAGGAAGGCAAATGCGGCTCCCACGCCTGCAACGGCCTGCACCAGGCTTTTCCCAACAACTTCCAGCACGCTATTGCTGTCCATCACCCAGTTATCCAGCCTTACTAAACGATCCACATAGGTATTCCAGGCCACGCTGATCTTGTTCGTGAACTCATGCCAATTGTTCGCCCGTTCACGGAACCAGCCCGTGGTTTCTTTGCCGTCAGGCGAGAACTCGCGTAATACCCCCCGCGCGTCCTGGATGATCAGCGACTTGCCGTCTGTCGTCACCCGCACGTCGGTGCCCATGGACAACTGATGCTCCTTGTTGCCGTTGATGACCACCTGCGAACCGTCTTTGGTCTGGGTGATTTGCACCTTGACGTCCCTGCCGCTGACCGAAACCGTGGAGAGCGACTCTACGATATTATGTTGCTCGTCCACGACAATATTTTTAGCGTTGCGGGTCTGCACCACTGCGACTTCGGTCCGGCTTTCGATGATCTTACCGCCCTCAATCCTTGTCTCCGAGCGGATATTCCGGCTTTCGGTAGTCCGTCCGTTTTCAGCGTTGAATTCCGTGCGGACCGCAATACTTGCTTTTTGCGTAGCGCTGATCAAGTTACCGGCATCGTCGAATTTGGCATTCAAAAGCGTCCGTTGAACCCCTCGTTCTTCGCCGATCACCTTGCCCGCGTCGTTTTTCACGTCCTGACGGGCGATGGTTTCCTCAATTCGACCCGCCTCCTTGATCTTTCCTCCTTCGCCAAACAGAACATCGTACATCATGCGGTTCGGGGTCTTCACAGTCGCGGCAAACTCAATGCTGTTTTTCGCCCCGAAGCGTATGCCTGTCATTGCCTGGTCCCCGCATACATAACTGTCAGCCGATTTCAGCGTCCCATCCGCGTTAAAGCGAACCCCCTTCATTTCCGTGGCCGGCTTACCTTTTTCGCCTTCAACCGTCATACCTTGGGCATAGTCAATAGAATTATTTTTTCCAAAGACTACGCCGGTCATGGTTTGCACGCCGGCTTGGTAACTGTCCGCGGTCTTTAAAGTGCCATCCGCATTAAAATGAACGCCTTTCATCTCGGTTGCAGGTTTGCCCTGCTCTCCGTCAATCGTCATGGTTTTCGCGAAATTAATTGAATTGTTTTCGCCAAACTCTACGCCAGTCATTGTTTGGCCGCCGGATTTGTAGGAATCCGCTTTATTCAATGTTCCATCCGCGTTGAACGTAACGCCTTTCATCGTCGTTGCGGGTTTGCCCTGCTCTTCGGCTATCGTCATCGTCGCTGCATACGAAATGCTGTTGTTCTTCCCGAAAACCACGCCGGTCATCGTCTGCCCGCCGGATTTGTAGGAATCCGCTTTGTTCAGCGTTCCGTCCGCGTTGAACGTAACGCCTTTCATCGTCGTTGCGGGTTTGCCCTGCTCTCCGGCTATCGTCATCGTCGCTGCATACGAAATGCTGTTGTTCTTCCCGAAAACCACGCCGGTCATCGTCTGCCCGCCGGATTTGTAGGAATCCGCTTTGTTCAGCGTTCCGTCCGCGTTGAACGTAACGCCTTTCATCGTCGTTGCGGGTTTGCCCTGCTCTCCGGCTATCGTCATTGTCGCCGCATACGAAATGCTGTTGTTCTTCCCGAAAACCACGCCGGTCATCGTCTGCCCGCCGGATTTATACGAGTCCGCCCTGTTTAAAGTTCCATCCGCGTTGAAGCGAACGCCTCTCATCTCTGTGGCGGGTTTGCCTTTTTCTCCTGCAATGGTCATCGTCACGGCTTTTTCCAAACTGCCGTCTGGCCGGAAGGTCACACCCGTCATGTGTTGCCCGCCGGAATCAAGCGTCGCCGCGTAGGATATCTTTCCGTCGGTAAATTTCACTCCCGTCATCGTTTGCTTAGGGGCTTCCATCTTTGCCGCCGACTGGATTTCGCCATTCTTGTAACTGACGTCCGTCATCCTTTGCACCAATTCGCCTGCCGGATTCGTAATTTCCATCATTCCGACATGCATGGTGCTCTCGATAACTTTACCGCCTTCCAGTTGTTCATGGCTGGTGACGTTTTCCCGCCGAACCTTGTTTCCTGTCCCTTCATCCGTACCCGTCAGAACCTTCGCTTGAAAATCACGCGTTCCCGTATCCAACCCGTCTTTCGAGAAAGTTCCTTTTTCCGTTTGGGTCATGTTCAAATTCTCAACCAACCGGCTGCTCACGCTGCCGGAGATGTCGCTTGTGATGGTTGTTTTCGTGACCATCCCATCCGATGACGTCTGGAGCAACACGTGTTCCCTGGTAATCTGGTCATAATGCACTGTTTGCGTGCCCAGGCTCCCATTGTCATATTTCGCCACCTGGAAATTCACATTTTGCTTGATGTCAAATTCCATTACTTCCTGTAAGCCACCACTGGTGCCGCCTTGGCCCGGGTTGAGCAAAGCACGGCCCTGATTGCTGAAAAATGCTTCAAATTTAGTGTTATTATTGGTCAGTGAGAAGCCCTGACTGGTGGCTTTGAAAGTATACCCTTTACCGCTGTTTTCCTTGAGGTATTGCAGGCATTCCTGGGTGATGACGCCCTTGGCATCGTACAATAACGTCAAGCCGAAAGCCTTATACTCTACGCCATAGCCTTGCAGTTGATTGTTTTCGTATTTTAATGTTGCAACTCGCTGACCATCGGCGCTGGTTTGCGTCACTGTGAATTTGGAAAGGTCTGCTGCTTGATAAGAAATCGTGGTTTTGAATGAATCCGCCAAATTGACTTGGGATAAATTCCCGCCGCGGTATTGGGCAAGATAAGATACCGACGCTTCCTGGCCAGGCTTGGGATTGATTGGCTTGCAGGTGCCGGCGGCGTAGTAATTGCCAGCCTGGATCTCCTGGGCTGACCCGATCAAAGTCACGCTGCCTTTGCCGGGTATAGTGAGCGTGAAGGCCATCTTGCCGATCAAATCAGCGGTGTTTCCTGCCTTGATCCCCAAAGCGTCAACATCCGCCATGGTCTGGATCGTCTTGCCGGACACAACCGAAGTGCTTCCATCCGGCAACGTAATCGTGGCCGTATTATCCGCGGGATTGAAGGTCATTTTAATTCCCGTCGGCAGTTCTTGCTGGTAATTGAGACTGCTGTTCGCTTCGGGAGTATGACCCAAAACCGCTGTAGCCCGGTTGTCTTGGCCGACAGTAAGGACATAGGGTTGGCCATCAACCACAGCGATTGTCTGAACCTCTCCCGTTCGGTTGACCGGCAACAACGCGTCGACCATCTTGGTTTGCTTTTGGCCATTCACTGTCATCGTGGTTTCGACGGTCGTCTGCTGGCTGGTCAACTGCAGATGCCCACCAGTCTGCTCGTAAACCTGCAGCGCGTTTCCACCGGACAAGGGTTTGATTTCGATCTTGCTGGTGGTCATGGTATTATCCGGCCCTTGGGAGGAGAAGGTGGTCGTAACCGCGGTCTCATTCGCGCCTCTCTGGGTCAGCGCAAATCCATCCTTGGTCTTGGTGACAATGCCGTTCAATTCCGGAACCGCGCGCTGCTGGCCTTCAGCCAAGTTTGATCCAGCCTGGGCAACCTGCTGCCCCAATTGTTTGGAAATGGACTCCAGCGAAGTGGATATTTCCGGCAGGGCTTTGGCCAGGGCGGGATCAACCGTCGGAGCTTTTTCGAGCATGGATTGATACTGCAGCGCCTGGGTCAGAACCTCGGGCGGGATTTGTTTCCCTTCCAGCCCTTTGAAGTAATTGGCCACATCGCCCATGGTTTGCTGGAACATCTCGCCGGTTTGCCCAGTGGACTGCATGAGGTTCGCGGCGTTCAATTGCAAAGAGGCTTTCTGGTCGGCCGGAAGCTGCGAGTTGTTGTTTAAGGCCTGCTGAATCGTATTCATGGCCGCGTCGACCTGCCCGCTTTTTATCTGAAGGTCTGCGGCATTCATCATCAACTGGGGATTGGAGCTTTGCAGGGCATGCTGGCTCATTTGGGCCAGCAGTTGAGGATTCGGGTTTTGGGAGTAAAGCTTCTGCTCGGCCTGATACGTCATGCCCATGGCCTGCTGCTGCTCCACGGACCCCGGCGCTTGGTTGCTGGCGTAGTTTTGCAGCGTGTTGGTGGCCGAGACCGCAATTTCGGTCTTTTGCTGTTCGGTCAGTTTCAAGGGGTTGGAACTGTTGAGATTTTCAAGCATGACCAACGCGTCTTTAACATCACTGGGCAAGTTATTAAGGCTCGTGGAAATGGCGGCGTTCATATGGATGGTTTTGCCCTGGCTGTCCGTAAAAGTGGCGGATTCATTGCCTTTGACCATTTTCATGCCGCCGCCGGAGCAATCATATACGTTCCCCTTGTCACCATAGCCCATGGTTTGGCCCTGGGGAATGAAGACAGCTTCTTTGGGGCTTAAACTCCAGAACGAACCTTCGTACTTCACTTCGCCCATCACCGAGGTTTTACCTGCGGCGTCGTATCCGACGCGATAGGTTTTACCATTCGGCGCTTCAATATCCATGGGTTGATTGGCTTGCTTCGGATCAAACTTCATTTCGACATTAACCGGCTGATCCTGGGTGCCGACATTGACCTGTATTTTCTCCCCTGTTTGGGGCGTCCGGGTCTGGGTCGATCCCTCGGCAGCGGCGCCCGGAGTCTGTACCGAAGCGCCTTTGGTCGCGTCTGTGGCAGCCGTGGCTTGAGGATCGCCATTGCGGCGCTCGACGGTATCCCCGCTCGGTTTGACATTGCGATCTTCATGGGTTTTGTCCAAACCGCCCATCGTTTGGGGAGTTTTCCTGTCAATGACTTGCAGTTTGTCACCCTCGATTTTAGAAACTTGCATTTCCGAAATAACGCCGTTCTCCATCGTCAAGGTACGGACCTGGGTCCCGGCTGCCGACGCGGCCCCTTCCGCCCCCTGGGCCGCAGCCAGTGGCTGGTAATCGAAGGTCTTGGTAATTTGCGTGCCATTGCCCAAATCAACCTGCGCGCCAATCACCTGGCCCTGCTGGTTGAACACCTGGGTAAGGGTCTGCCCCTGGGAATTCTGGGTTTGTGAATAAGAATAAGTGCTCTCTTTAGGAAGGACGAACGTTTCCTGGAGTTTATTGACCAAACTTTGGACCGCAGCTGGTTGCGGACTTCCACTCGTCGCCTGGGTAAGCGCCGGCGTCTGACCGGCGGCATCTTGCTTAGGCACAAAAGCATCGGAGTAGGACCCGGAATTCTCTAAAACCCGGTTGTTGTTCTTGGCCGTCTCTTCGGTTTGGGCAGCGGTAGAAGCCGCGCTCGTTTCCGAGCCGCCCTTGGCTGCTTTGTCCCGGGGATCCTCGAATTTCACCAGATCACTGGTCTTCAGGTCTTTGATTTCCGGCGCCTGCGAGGTTGTTGGTTTGCTTTCGTCCATTTTCGGCGTTTGGTCCACAGGATTCCTGTCGGTCGAATTGCCTTTGAGCTGTTCTGGCGCTGTTTCGGCCTGGGGAGCCTTGATCTCCTGGGGTGCGCTTGTTTGATTGTTTTGGGCGATACTTTCAGGCTGCGGCAACTGCGTGTCCGGCTGGATATTCATGTTCGGATTTTGAACCGATCTCTCCTGGTTCACTTCAGGCCGCGTGCTGGTTTCAGCCTTGGTTTGCTGGCTGCTGTCGCCCGAGACATCCTGGGCGGTGGGTTTAGGACTGGCTGCCTGCTCAATCGGTTTGTCGATAGGCTGTTCAACCGCTTTTTGAACATCCGATATTTTAACCTCGGGCGAGGTAGAGGTTTTAGCGGCTTCAACCGGCGAAGGCAGAGAAATGTTTTCGGCCGTTTTTAACGGCGTTATACTTTCATCCGTGCGCAAAGGCGACAGGGGTGAGTCATACAAGTTAAGGCTCATGGTTCCGAGGGCAGACGGCGATCCCTGGAGCCCCTGGGCTGACAGCAGGCTGGGGCCGGGCGCAAACCCATAGTTCGAGGCGCCCATCACGCCGCCCTGGTAACCCAACCCTATGCTGCCTACGCCTGCACCCATCACTCCTGTTCCGATTCCAAACGTATTGCCATTGCTGCCGCTGGAGCCCATCATGAAGGTCGGCGTCGATTCCGGCGGCATCATGCTGTACATGACACCGGATTGGGTGGCATTGGACATTGACAGCTGTGGCATCGAATACTGCGACATCTGATCGAATCCCAACCGTATTCCCAACGTTTGCGTGGGGCCGGTCAACCCGGGCGATTGCAGTGCGTTTGCCACTTTCGGCTCCAGCGCCGGTTCGATTGACACGGGTTTTTGCTGAACCGGCGGCGTGGTGTCTGATTTCGCAGAGGTCGTCCCCGTCGAAGAGGTGGCGGGTTCCTCCTTTTTGAACATTTTTTCGAATTTATCGATAATAGTCAGCGTGACTTTCCATTTCACTTCGCCTGTTGCCTGATTGACAACGGGCGTCGCGACTGGTGCAAATAAATTGACAAATCCAGCCAAGTTTTGGGCAAAATGCATGGTTTGCAAACTGGAATAACCTTGCTCTTTTAACAACGGAGCCACTTCCGTACTGTACCAAGTGGATATAGTCGTGGCGATCGGCTGCACCATTACCATGGTCACGAAATTAACGAACTTATTGCCTTGATCCCCTTTTAAAGCAAACGTCAATCCGCCTACGGCGAACGCGGACACCATGCTTCCAACCAGTTGCGCATACGCGTCGGTATATCCGGCGCTCTTCATAATCTGCACCACGCCGGCTTCAACCAGCACTTGATAAAGTTGTAACGCCATGGGAGAAGAGAGTAACGTCCCCACCGTAGCTTTGGGATCCGTAAAGAAATTCCCCAACGATTCGTTCAAAGACGCTTTAAAGGCGTCGACGAACCCTTTGCCATCCACGATCATTTCTGCCAAGCCGCCGGCCAGCAATCCGGCAGCCAGGGATACGAAAGCCGTCAAAATCGGGCTGGCTTCCGGGCAAAGCATCAGGAACAAGTCGACGATAATCTTGGCAATAACGGCTTTGATGATGGCTTTGGTCACGGCGGGCAACAGGAGGGTGTTCATTAAACCACCCGCATTGGTTATGATCTGCTGAACGGCCTGGGTAACGGTTATGTTTGCAGCAGCCGCAGCCGTGGTGCCCAACGAGTTCAAAGCGCTGGCCCAGCCGCCGACAAAAGCTAACACAATGCCTAGGGTCATGGCCAGGGCCGGCGGCAGTGGCACAAAAGCTAAAATGGCCTCGAGAATGATCATGATTGCCAACAGAATGGGGGCTGCGGTGCCAACCGTAAAAATGGTCAATACCACGGTAACGACGAACATAAGGATTTTCCCAAGGGGCGAAGCCATAAAACTGGCGCAACCGCTGCCGCCTCCGCCTTTTTCCTCAGGCGGATCGGGGTGATCATAGCGGTTCTGGTATTCGTTGGCCAAAGCATTCCAACTGCCGTCATCCGCAGGAGCATTGCCGGTCCAGGGAGCGACATAGGTGCTTACTTCAAACGTCGGCCGGGGAGGAATCGAATGGTTGGGATTGCTGGCCGCTTGAACGGCAGCAGTGACCACAGTGACGATATTATTGGCCGTTCCGGCCGGAACAATAGTGCCGGTCGAGCCCGGCGCAGGAGTGCTGGACATCATCATACCTTGCATATTAACGTCGTACATTTGCGGATTGGTTTGGGGCGCAACGCCCAATTGCGGCTGTGTTGGCGTGGTAGCAGGTTGGATTTGCTGGCGGATGGTTGGAACAGTAAAAGCTGTCTGTACTGTAGAGTTGATCGGCTGAGTTGATGCAATAACTACCCCACCCTGATTGACGGCATTCGGAAGGCTGGCGACGAGGTTGGGCTGATTATTGATCGCCGTGTAGTTGGCATTGGTATTCAACGGGCTGTTGGCCAGCATGGGATTGACTGTGGCTTGGGACGGATCACGCAGCGTGGAATCCGGTTGTACAACCAACGAGGCCGCCTTGACTTCGTTCTCTCCGGGAGCCGGTTGTACGTTATTTTGATTCGGATCACGCAGAGTGGTGTCCGGGCCCACCATGCAAATTCCGACCTGATCGCTTTGCTGGTTCTGGGTGTTTTGTACCGGTTGTTGATCACCTTGCGGGAGATTCTGTTCTACCGGCAGATTGTTCGTTTGGAGTTCGGCGCGCGGCGTCTCTACCAACGCCGGAGATGGCGTTTCATTTTCAACCGGCAAATTATTATCATTTTGAACTTGCACCTGATCCACCATCAATGCGTTCACATCGATCTGTACCGTATTCGGGCCCATCACCGCCGTGGCCGAAATATCCGTCGGCGGCAAGTCCCCCTCTACAATTGTAATATCCTGATCCAACGCGGGGTCGTCAACAGGCGCAGTATCGCCTTCATCGTCAGAGGGCATGCCTAGCATGGATAAAACCTGGTCGGTAAGCTCATCGTCCTTGCCCTGGCCTTCGCCTTCAGGTTTATCCTCTCCCTCGCCAGGCTCGGTTTCCGTGGGCTTTTTCCCTTCCTCTGGCAGGGTATCCGGCACTTCGGCCACTTCCACTTCCGGCGCCTTGATTTCCTCGGTTTCAGTAACCCCTTCCTTAACCGGTTGGGCGTCAACCTGATCCGCAGGTAATTCAGGCAATGCGGTGTCTTCCACTTCGGTGGTTTCCACTGCCTCGCTTTCGACCCGATCCGGTGTGGTTACATCCATACCGAAGAAAGCCTTTAACTGATCAGTCCACGTTTGGGCAGTTCCAGGCTTTTCTTGATCTTTCCCAGGTTTTTTGCCCTGGCCGGATTGGCCTTCTTCGGGTTGTTCAGGCTCCGTAGGCTGGTCGGGATTCTTGGCAGTCTTGGGTTCAGTCTGAGTCTGCTCGTCAGTTTTCTTGGTAACCGGCTGCTCCCCATCCGGCAATACGACCGGTTCCCCTTGGTTTTTAACCACCTGTTCGCTATCTTGCTGCTGCGTAGGTTGATCAGTTGGAGCGACATCTGTTTCATTTCCGGGAAGGGTGGCTGTGGTAGGCAGCAATTGCTCTTTGTTCTCGCCTGCTGCCTGGGTAGTAGTCACGGTTTCGGTCCGATGGTCGGGATTCAGACCCAACAAGGCCAGAAATTGCTGGGTCAGATTGCCGTTCTGGGAGGTGTCTGTTTTCTGATCAGGCTGTTGCTGATCTTTAGGCAAGGTTACGTCCTGCTGGTCTGGCTGTTTCTCCTCGGGCAGCTGAACCTGGTTCTGATCTTGCAACTGCTGATCGTTGGAATTGACCTGATTGGTTTGAACGTCGCTCTGTGGCAACAGATCGGGATTGGTGGGGAGAGCGGCGGTTTGGGTTTCCGGCGTCTGCGGTGTTTCGACCACCGGATTGGCGTCCTGTTCCGGAATCTCAGCCGTTTCTGTCGGCCCATTCTGCGTCTCATCCTTGAGGGCCGCGGCGGGCATGGGCAGGCGCGCCAAATCTTGCTCATCCCCCGTTCTTACTTGAGCACGATCCGCGTTATCCATCTCCAGCGACATCCCCAAAGGGCCCTGCTGCAAGGTGACGATGTCGGCCATGGTCGATGGATCAACCTGGGGAAGCGAGGATCCCGGCTGTTCGGGAGTCAGCATGGCGCCCTGGGTGCCGTTCGCCGGCTGTCCGACTATTTCATTGATCATTGCATCCAGGTTGGCGCCCGAGGCAGCTCGTTCCGAAAGCGTTTGCAGGGAGACTGTATCCAAGAGGTCGCCGTATTCCGATTTCAAAACGTTCAGGGACGTATCGGACAAAGCCGTGGTAGCGGGGGCATTCAGGCTGTCCGGATTGGCGACATCCACAAAGGCATCGGGCTGGTTGTTTTCCGCAGGGTTGGTGCCAGACATCAACGCATCACGCTGGGCTTCTAATTTGCTTCCCTGATATTGCTTGTAATCGTCGAAGGCGTGGGCGACGATGGCATCCAAGCCTGTCATGGAGAAGGTAAAAGTAAACGTCACCATGAAGGCTACGACTCGGCGCCACTCCTGCCTCAATATGCGTTGTGCGCTTTGCATTGTTTTACCGATTTTCTCTAATGTAGACATGGTCTCACCCCGCCCGCCCGGCTTCCCTGTCGCCGGTGTGTTATAACCGCTTTGGAAAATATGCACTCCCACTTTTTTACCCATTTCTATACAAACCTTTCCATTTTTTTACATCCGCAAAAGCGGAATAAAATATTTACCGAAATAAAATACAATATTTAAATATTTTTCCCCTTTTTACCTCAATATAAGTATAGCACCCAAAAACAGGCTAGTCAAAAGACCATACCCTATAATAGGCTTTATTTATAAGGGTTTTAATGCCTGGTGCAAATATTTACACAAATCATAAAAAAAGTAAAAATTTTCCTTTTAAGCACGTAAAATAAGGCAAAAATATTCCAAAAAAAAACCGCCCCCAGAACAACATAGGGGCGGTTTTTTCCTGAACGAATTACTTTTGCTCAAATCCCTGCAACACCTTGTTGTCAATTCTCATGCTATCCACTCTGGGATCTCCGAAGAGTTCGAATTCAACAAACTCCAGCGCTTTCCCGGACATCTCTTCGGCCTCGGCCATCTTTTTCTCTCCGCTCTTGTCCTTGACAGAAATCAGACGGCCGTTTTTATCGAATTTCATCACGGTCTGGTTCCCCTTGGCATCGGTCTCCAACCGTGTCACAGATTGCACTTCGCCAGCATCACTAATCTGGTAGTCATAGGAAACTTTAGTTCCATCCTTGAGCATCTTTGCCACCAAACGTCCGTCGCGGTAGGTTTTTTGCTCGAGTGCTTTGCCGTTTTGCCCGACAACAATGGCGGTATAGCTGCCCGTACCCTGTCCGGAATACTGGAAGGTTGTTTTCTGGCCGTCTGCCTCTAGACTGATCAGGCGTCCGTCGGAACCGTATTCCATCGTGACTTCGCCAGACTGGGTCCGCTCCGTGACCACGGTTTTTCCGTCCGCATAGGCATACGTGCGGTTGGTGCCGCCTTCATTAACAGCTACCAGACGCCCTGCCTGATCGTACTGTGCGACTTGCATGCGGCCTGACGAATCCTTGACCGTCTCGGTGAATCCTTCGGCTTCATATTTAAAGGTGTGGACGCCGCCATTGTGATCGACGGCTTCAATGACACGGCCCTTTTCATCCCGGCTCACGACATCGGCGTATTTCATGTTTTCGGCGATCTTTACCGCCTGCTTGACGTCGTCGCTGACAAGTTCGCCGCCCGTGATGGCCAGGCGCACTTCCTCGACCATCTGCTGGTTGTTCAGCAACAAGGTCGTGAGTTTGCCCAAGACCGACTCTTTGGCCGCATCACCAAAGACCAGCCGGCTGGCTTGTACCAGTTGCTCCAGCAATTGGGCGGCGCCGGAATTCTTCAGTCCCGCTGCCACCGCTTCCTGGCTGAACTTGGCCATTGCGAGTTTCAGGAAGTCCGCCACATCTGCCAGAGACTTGATCCCTGCAAAGGCGGCCTGCAGATTGTCTTTCGACTTCGCCGCTTCTGCCGTTTCTTCGGTCTTGGCTTCGGTCACCGTCGCCACTTCGCCGCGAGCCTTGGCGGTCGTTTCGGTTTCCGTTTTCTCCACCGCCGCAGCCGTGACTTCGGTCTCGGTTTGCGGGGCCACGGTTTCCGTCTGTTCCGACCTCGCCTTGCCGCTTTGTTCCTGCTGTCCCTCCATGCCGCCAGCCAGGAGCACGCCGCCTGCTTTATTGCCATGCGAGAAGCGATAAACCATCATACTGGAGCCAGACACCTGGCTCTTGCTGCCAGCGCCGCCGGCAATAATGGTGCCGGTATTTTGCGTCATAGTGTCGGCATAGAATTGTTCGCTCTTGCTGCCAGCGCTTACCCACATCCAGCCGTCGCTTTCCTTATCGTAGGAGGTGGTTGTTACGTACCATTTCGTACTGTAAACAGGTTCCTCTTCCTCATACTCTTCGTCTTCCTCATGGCTGGCCGTGCAATTTCCTTCCTCGTCCTCTTCATCGCATACGGTCACCTTTCGGGTCTTCTTCACTGTCGTGGTTCCCACTTGTACTGTTTCTGAACCGGTAATTACCTGCCGGTCGCCCCAATGTCCGCTGAAGAACTTGTCGTTCTTTTTCGTGTCATTGCGCGTATCATAGGTACTGGGCGCCGAATCAGATATCGTCGTCCAACTGTGGGACGAACTCGTCGGTTTAAAGCGGTTTTTCTGGGTAAAATTGGATTTATTGAACCTTATATTGGAGAAAATCGATTGCGTGGAGCCGTCCTCGGCAATGGTAATGCTCACATCAGCCAACTGGGTCAAATCGCCGGAGTTCATGTATGCAGCCTGCCAGTCACCCAATGTGCGCTTGCCCACATCATCCGGTGCAGTCCAGGTCCAGGTTTCTTTTTGCGTGTTGTACTTCTTCAGCATGGTTTTAATGCTGTCGGTGGCCTTCGCATCATCCATGTCCACCGTGTTTACCGCACCCGTAGCGTCCACCTTGGCTTTGGTGCCTTTCAGTTCGCCACCTTTGAAATAGAAACCGAAATTATCATAATTCATCGTGCCCTGCCACTTTCCTCCGCCTTTGTCTGTGAACGTCTCGTTGGCTTTGGTCCAGTAGCCTTTGTTCGTCGCGGTTCCGGTGTATGTGTGAACCACACCTTTGCTATCCGTCCAGGTCTTGACGTTCCACCACTTATCCATTGACATTTGGCCGTCGCGTGCCGAAGTTCCTTCGATTTTGGTCACGCGGTCTCCTGAATAGGTGTAGTTGAATGTGCCCACCCCGCCGGCGCTGGTGAGCATCTTCTGCGAGGCCGGATTCCAGGTTGTTATCCCTTTGTCATCCTGGAAGGAGGCAAACTCATTGACGCCCGTGAAAGCGTAGCTCACGCTGACTCCGTCTTCGCGGACACCGGTAGCTGTCGTAACATATTGTCCGTCATTCTGGTAAGTGAGGGTTTGATTCATGGTATCGCTGTTAGTCATGACTTTTCTGCTCAGAATGCCTGTTGTCGTGTACGTTTCAGTGCCTGACCCGGTATGAACTCCCATATAATCGGTATAAGTCACGTTCGCCGAAGTATGGAACGGCCCTTCGGGATTGTCGGTGTAATTCCAAGAAATAGTCGAGCCGCCGTTGTTCCTGCGGGTACGCGTGAAGATGGCCGAATTTTCATATCCTTCATCCATAGTCCAGGACTCAGTACCCTGGTTGTCAACCACTGTGGCAGCCACCGGCCCTCTGGAATTCACGGTATAGGTGATGGTAGCCGAGGTGATGTAGTTCGCCTGATGGAAAGTTACCTGGGTTTGAGTCGGCAAATAATTATACTTGTCCGGCCCAGGGGCCTGCACAAAACCAGCCTCGCGGATCGTCTGGGTCTGGCGGTCTCCGCCGACTTCCCGAATCGCATCTGTCGGGTTGCCGTCCGCATCACGGCCGGTATATTCGACTACATTGATGACTTCACCCGTCGGGTACTTGTAATCCTGCGTCCAATTCTTGTATTCAACCCCGTGCCTGTCATAATGGATGGTCTTGGTCTGCGAATTCTGGACATTAACCCTCCACTCGGTCTGCTTAAACCCTGTCCAGTCGTTGTTTTCGAAAGTACTCGTGTAAACCTCCGTCTTTTTCTTTTTACCGTCTTGCTTGTCGCGCTGGGTCCGCGAAGATAGCTTGCGTCCGTGTTCGTCGTAGGTGGTGTTGCTTTCCTTGTAATTGCCCTCACCCGTGCTGACCGTGCTGGTCGTCATGCCCGTGGAATGATTGAATCCATACGTGGTATGGGTTTTATTCCCATCCTTGTCCCAATCGTCGCTGCTTGACACGCAGCCATACGTTGAATCAAAATAATTTTTCGTGCTGCCGCGGCCATTACATTTAATCAGATGGGAAGAACGTGTCAGGCCGGTCGAGCTGTCGGTTTGATACGTTGTATCCGTATGCTGCATGCCATTGGCGCCGTAAATGCTGTCCGTCACCGCGTAAGTCGTGAATCCGTCCTCGTCATACTGCGACATGGTCGTGGAATGGCCCGGGCTCAACGAACGCGTCTCAGCCGCGTTGCCCGACCAATGAACCGCGCCGGTGCGATAAATTTCCGAATACCGGGATCCCGCGGCAGAACCGTAGAAATTTTGGTTCATTTTATGCAATCCTGCTGCCGGTAAACCGTTTTCATCCGAGAAAGTCCAGGTGTGGGATAGGCCGCTGCTTGTATACTTTGACCGCCGGATGCCCGTGTTCTCGTCCCAATCCTTCGTCCAGGTTTCGCTGTGGCGGCCAAGCGAGGGCCCGATGTTGCCATGGCTGTCCGAATACATCTCCACGCCTTTTTGGTTGAAATCCGAAATGCTGCTGCCCAACCCGGTGGTGGTCGAGGTCCGCTTTTTCGCGCCAGTGAAGCTGTACGTTGAACTTACGGTCGTTGTGGAAACGCGGGCGCGAGTGGCGCCATACGCTGTATCCGTGACCATGGTTTTCGCGGTTCCATTTTCATCATGGTCGGTCGTAGTGGTGGATAAATAATGCCCGCCCAAACGCGAATAGGATCTAGCCACCGACTTCTTGGTCATACCCGTCGTTGTGTAGTAGTTGATAGTGGATGAAGTATGATCCGAAAGCCCATAGGCCGAATAATTTTCGCTGCTCTTCGGCAGACCGTGCCCGTCATAATTGGTGATCGTCCGGCCATTACTGCATACCGAAGTGGATTGAATGAGCTTGCCCGTTGTTTGATTTGCTACATAGGTGATCTGATTATTGACCGAATAGCCTAGGGTCCAATTCGCATTCATAACAGTCACAGCATCCGTTTGTGTGCCGGTATCGTTCCTATAATTAGTCCACGTTTCAGAGAGCGTCCCGCCGCCGCCGAAGGAGCGGCTGTATGTTTCTTGGTTCAGGCCGGTATTCAAATTGGCATCGACAGTGGTTTCCACGTTGCGGTTGCCCTCGCCGCTGCAATATTTATTATAGGTCATGATGTGCTCAGCCACGCCATAATCGGGATCAAAGGCATCTGTGGTTGTGGTGGACAACCCGTTTTCCGCAACGGTTCGGAAGTTTAACCCCGTATCTTGGCTGGCCGTGATGTCCGTACGCGTTGTCTGGGCCAGCGAAGGCAGGAAATCGGTCACACTCACAGAACGCGTGGCAATTCCGAAGCTATTGTCGAAATAAGTCGTCGTGGTACGGTGCGAGGTAACCGCCACGGTGCTGATGTTCACACCAGTCTGGCGGTTGACGGTAAGCGTGGTTCTGACATCGCGTTCCCCGTAGACGCCCCAATCATTATGCGCCACCGACCGTTCGGCCACACCGTAGCTGTCGTTGCTGTAATAAGTATCGGTTGTGCCATAGCGATTATTTGCAAACGAATGCACATTAAGACCATTCTGGCGATTCACTTCAATTGTTGTCATGGTGTCCCGTGTATAGCCCAAACCGACATTATTCAGGCTATGCGAGCGTTCGGCCACACCGTAGCTGTCGTTGGAGTACCAGGTGTCCGTAGAACCATACATATTAATGGCCGACGAACGCAGATTCAAACCACTCCAGTTGCTGGCTACCAGCGTGGTGGACGTATCGCGTGTCCAGCCCAGGCCGTAATTATTCACAGAATGAGATCGACTAGCTGTACCAAAGGTGTCCTGTTTGAACCACGTCTCAGTAGTGCCATAGTTGTTAAAGGAATGCGTATAGGTATTGAGGCCACTCCAATTATCCACGTCGATTACGTCGGTATGGGTGTTGCGGGTGGCACCTAAGCCATAGTTATTCACACTATGCGATCTCCGGGCCACACCGTAGGTGTCCGAGGTATACCAAGTCTCCGTGGTGCCATAATTGTTGGTCGAAGTGGTATACGTATTGAGCCCGCTCCAGCGGTTCGAGGTGATGGTGGTTTGCGAATCCCTGGTTGCGCCCAATCCATAATTATTTACGCTGTGAGATCTTTCAGGCAATCCATAGGAATCGTTCGAATACCACGTCTCGGTCCTGCTGTAGGCGTTGTTTGCTAAAGTGTATTCGTTCAACCCATTCCACCGGTTCGCCTGAATAGTCGGCGTCGTAGTATCGCGGGTTGCACCCAAACCGTATTTATTGACGCTGTGCGACCGTTCTGCCACACCATAGGTGTCCTGAGAATACCAAGTATCGGTAGTACCATAGGCTGTCACGCCTTTGGTATGGGTATTCAACCCATTCCAACGATCCGCCGCGATGGTCGTGGATGCATCGCGAGTGGCGCCTAATCCATAATTATTTTGGCTTTCCGACCGGACGGCTACGCCATAAGAGTCGTTCGAATACCAGGTATCAGTGGTTCCGTACGCATTGGTCCCGGTCGTATGCTGATTCAAACCGTTCCAATTGCTGGCTGTAACCGTGCTGTTCGTGTCGCGGGTCGCACCCAGCCCGAATTTGTTCACGCTGTGTGAACGTTCCGCCGTGCCATAGGTGTCCTGCTTGTACCAGGTCTCGGTAGTGCTGTAGGCACTTACGGCGTTGGTATAGGTGTTCAATCCGCTCCAGCGATCAACCGTAACAGTGGTATTGGAGTCACGCGTGGCGCCCAACCCGTAATTGTTCACGCTGTGCGAACGCTGGGCGACCCCGTAGGTGTCCTGGGTATACCAGGTTTCGGTCGTGCCATAGGCGTTGGTGGCAACGGTATTCGTGTTCAGTCCGCTCCAGCGGCTTGCTGTAATCGTGGTATTGGTATCGCGGCTAGCGCCCAACCCGTAATTATTCAGGCTGTGCGACCGTTCAGCCACGCCATAGGTGTCTTGGGAATACCAGGTTTCGGTCGTGCCGTAGGCATTGATGGCAATTGTATTAGTATTTAAACCGTTCCATCGATCCGCCGTGATCGTGCTATTGGTATCGCGAGTAGAACCCAACCCGTAATGATTCACGCTATGGGAACGCGTTGCCACGCCGTACGTGTCCTGTGAATACCACGTCTCCGTTCGGCCATAGGCATTCGTTGCCACCGTAGTGACGTTTAAGCCATTCCACCGGTCGGCCGTGATGGTGGTGTTGGTATCGCGGGTGGCGCCCAGTCCGTAGTTATTTGCGCTGTGCGACCGCGTTGCCACGCCGTAGGTGTCCTGTGAATACCACGTCTCGGTCGTGCCGTAGGCATTGGTGGCAACGGTATGGGTATTCAACCCACTCCAGTGGTCCACCGTGATCGTAGTATTGGTGTTGCGGGTGGCACCCAATCCGTAATTATTCACGCTATGCGATCGCGTCGCCACGCCGTAGGTATCCTGCGAATACCACGTTTCGGTCCTGCCATAATCATTTACGGCAACGGTATTTGTATTCAACCCATTCCAGCGATCCGCGGTTATCGTGGTGTTGGTGTCACGGGTGGCGCCCAGTCCGTAATTATTCACGCTATGCGACCGCGTCGCCACGCCGTAGGAATCCTGAGAGAACCATGTTTCGGTCCTGCCGTAATCGTTAGTAGCCACGGTATTGGTATTCAACCCGTTCCAGCGATCCGCTGTAATCGTGGTGTTGGTGTCACGGGTGGCGCCCAGCCCGAAATTGTTTACGCTGTGCGACCGCGTCGCCACACCATAAGTATCCTGCGAATACCACGTTTCCGTCCGGCCGTATGCGTTGATGGCATTGGTGTAGGTATTCAAGCCGTTCCAATGGTCCGCGGTGATAGTCGTATTGGTGTCGCGGCTGGCGCCTACGCCATAGTTGTTTACTGAATGCGAACGCTGGGCTACGCCGTAGGTATCCTGCGTGAACCAAGTTTCCGTCCGACCATAAGCATTGATGGCAAGCGTATAATCATTCAACCCATCCCAGCGATCCGCGGTAATCGTGGTATTGGTGTCTCGGGTCGCGCCCAAACCGTAATTATTTTGACTGCGCGAATGATCCGCTACGCCATATGTATCTTGCGAATACCAAGTTTCCGTCCTGCCATAGGCATTGACTGCATTGGTATAGGTATTCAAGCCGCTCCAGGGATCGGCAGTGATGGCTGTGTTGGTATCACGCGTCGCGCCCAAACCAAAGTTATTGACGCTATGAGACCGTTCAGCCAGTCCATACGAATCCCGGGTAAACCACGTTTCAGTCGTGCCGTAGGCATTGGTGGCAAAGGTGCCGATGTTCAGACCATTCCAACGGTCTGCTGTAATCGTGGTGTTGGTGTCGCGCGTGGCTCCCAAACCAAAATTATTCAAGCTGTGAGAACGTTCCGGAATCCCATACGTGTCCCGCGCATACCAGGTTTCGGTCATGCCGTAGGCATTGTTCGCCATGGTATGGATATTAAGGCCGTTCCAGGTGTCAGCCGTAACCTGGGTGTTGGTGTCGCGGGTGGCGCCAATGCCGTAATTATTCATCGTATGCGTCCGTTCAGACACCCCATAAGAATCCTGGGTATACCAGGTTTCGGTCACGCCATAAGCATTGATGCCGATGGTATAATCATTCAACCCATTCCACCGGTCTGCGGTCACGGTGGTATTGGTGTCGCGAGTTGCGCCAATGCCAAAATTATTCACGCTATGCGACCGTTCGGCCACACCGTATGTGTCATCCGAGAACCAGGTCTCCGTCATACCATAGGCGTTTACAGCATTGGTATATTCGTTCAAACCGTCCCAACGATCTGCCGTGATCGTCGTATTGGTATCACGGGTGGCGCCGATACCAAAATTATTCAGCGAATGCGACCGTTCCGCAACGCCATAGGTATCATCTGTATACCAGGTTTCAGTAATGCCATAGGCATTGCTGGCATAGGTATATTCATTCAGTCCATCCCAACGATCCGCTGTAATGGTTGTATTGGTGTCCCGCGTCGCACCCAGCCCGAAATTATTCAAACTATGGGACCGTTCCGCCACGCCGTAGGTATCTGCGGAATACCAAGTCTCGGTCGTGCCATACGCGTTAGTAGCGAAAGTGAATTCGTTCAAACCGTCCCAGCGATCGGCCGTGATGGTTGTGTTCGTATCGCGGGTGGCGCCAATGCCGTAATTGTTGACCGCATGCGAACGTTCCGCAACGCCGTAAGTGTCCTCCGAATACCAGGTTTCCGTCATCCCGTACACATTGGTCGCGAGGGTGTATTCATTCAACCCATCCCAACGGTCGGCCGTAATAGTGGTATTCGTATCGCGGGTGGCGCCGATTCCATAGTTGTTTACCGCATGCGAGCGTTCGGCCACGCCGTATGTGTCTTGCGAATACCAGGTTTCAGTCATTCCGTAGGCATTGGTGGACATGGTGTAGTCGTTCATTCCATTCCACCGATCCGCCGTAATCGTTGTGTTGGTGTCGCGCGTCGCGCCTAGACCATAATTGTTCAAGGCGTGTGACCGTTCCGCCACACCGTAGGTGTCGTCCGAATACCACGTTTCCGTGATCCCATAGGCGTTAGTGGCATAGGTATATTCATTCAACCCGTCCCAACGGTCAGCTTGGATGGTGGTGCGGTTGTCACGCGTGGCACCCAGGCCGTAATTGTTTAGCGAATGCGAACGCTCCGCCACGCCATACGTATCTTCCGAATACCACGTTTCCGTCGTTCCATATGCATTGGTTGCGAACGTGTATTCATTCAACCCATCCCAACGGTCTGCTTGGATGGTCGTCGAGTTGTCCCGGGTCGCGCCAATGCCGTAATTATTCAGGGCATGCGAACGTACTGCCACGCCATAGGTGTCGTCCGAATACCATGTTTCGGTCATGCCGTAATCGTTTGTGGCCAGCGTGTATTCATTCAACCCATCCCACCGGTCAGCCGAGATGGTCGTCATGGTGTCGCGCGAGGCACCGATCCCATAATTGTTCAGGGCATGCGAGCGCTCCGCCACGCCGTAGGTATCATTTGAATACCAGGTCTCCGTCATGCCATAAGCGTTCACACCCTGGGTATAGTCGTTCAGACCATCCCAACGTCCGGCTTGGATAACCGTATTGGTGTCGCGGGTCGCGCCGATGCCATAATTGTTCAAAGCATGCGAGCGTTCGGCTACGCCGTAGGTGTCATCCGAATACCAGGTCTCCGTCATTCCATAGGCATTGACCGCATAGGTGTATTCATTCAGCCCATCCCAACGATCGGCGGTGATGGTCGTATTGGTATCGCGGGTCGCGCCCAACCCGAAATTATTCAAGCTGTGCGAGCGCACCGCCACACCATAGGTGTCATCCGAGAACCACGTTTCGGTTGTACCGTAGGCATTGGTTGCAAAAGTATATTCGTTCAAACCGTCCCACTGGTCGGCTTGAATGGTGGTGTGGGTATCACGCGTGGCGCCCAATCCATAGTTGTTCAACGAATGAGACTGCTCTGCCACACCGTAGGTGTCATCCGAGAACCAGGTTTCCGTCATGCCATAGGCATTGACCGCATAGGTGTACTCATTCAGCCCATCCCAACGATCGGCCTGGATGTCAGTCGTCGTATCCCGGCTGGCGCCGATGCCGTAATTATTCAGGGCATGGGACCGCTCCGCGACGCCATAGGTGTCTTGCGAATACCAAGTCTCCGTGGTGCCGTATACATTGACGGCATACGTGTAGTCATTCAAACCATCCCACCGGTCCGCCTGGATTTCGGTATTGGTATCCCGGCAGGCGCCGAGCCCATAATTATTCAGGTTGTGCGACCGCACCGCCACGCCGTAGCTGTCATCGGAGAACCACGTTTCCGTAGTGCCGTAGGCGTTGGTGGCGAAAGTATAATCATTCAAACCATCCCATTGACTGGCCTGAATGGTGGTGTTCGAATCGCGCGTTGCGCCCAACCCATAATTGTTGACGCTGTGAGAACGTTCGGCAATACCGTAGGTGTCGTCCGTATACCAGGTTTCGGTCATGCCGTAGGCATTGATGGCGCGAGTGTATTCATTCAGCCCGTTCCACGTGTCCACCTGAATCGTCGTATTGGTGTCACGGCTTGCGCCCAAACCGTAATTGTTCAGGCTGTGAGATCTTTCCGCCACGCCGTAGGAGTCATCCTTGTACCAAGTTTCGGTGGTGCCATAGGCATTACGGGCGAAGGTGTATTCCGTCAGACCGTCCCATGTATCCGTGGTAATTTCAGTCGTGGTATCCCTCGACGCCCCCAGCCCGTAATTATTTAAGCTGTGCGAACGTTTAGCCACACCATAGGAGTCATCGGTGTACCAGGTCTCGGTCATGCCATATTCGTTTTTGGCTTGTGTATAGATGTTCAAACCATTCCAGCGATTCGCATCGATCTGCGTTGTCGTGTCGCGGGTCGCGCCAATGCCGAAATTATTCAGAGAATGAGACCGTTCCGCAACGCCGTAACTGTCGTCGGAATACCAGGTTTCGGTGGTGCCGTAGGCGCTTTCCGAGAAGGTGCGAATATTCAAGCCGTTATAGGTATTGACTTCTATGTTGCCTTCTTTAATCCAGCTGTGCCGCGTCGCGCCCAGGCCGAAATTGTTGTTTGTATCCGAAGCCTTGGCCACGCCGAATTCCTTGTCGTCATACCAGGTTTCGGTTGTGCCATAAATGCTTTCCGAGAACGTGCGGATGTTCAGCCCGTTGAAGGTGTTGACTTCCATATTGCCTTCTTTGATCCAGCTGTGCCGCGTCGCGCCCAACCCAAAATTGTTCTTCGTATCCGAAGCTTTGGCTACGCCGAATTCCTTGTCGTCGTACCAAGTTTCGGTGGTGCCATAGGCGCTTTCCGAGAACGTGCGGATGTTCAACCCGTTCCAGGTATTGACTTCCATATTACCTTTCTTGATCCAGCTGTGCCTCGTCGCGCCCAACCCGAAATTATTGTTCGTGTCCGAAGAAGTGGCAATGCCATACTGGCTGTCCTCATACCAAGTTTCCGTGGTGCCATAGGCGCTTTCCGAGAACGTGCGGATGTTCAGCCCGTTCCAGGTATTGACTTCCAAGTTCCCGTCTTTAATCCAGCTGTGCCGCGTCGCGCCCAACCCGAAATTGTTGTTCGTATCCGAAGAACGGGCCACTCCATACGCCTTATCGTCATACCAGGTTTCGGTGGTGCCATAAGCACTTTCCGAAAAAGTATGCTGGTTCAGACCGTTCCACGTATTGACTTCCATGTTGCCTTCTTCAATCCAGCTATGCCGCGTTGCGCCTAGACCGAAATTATTGTTCGTGTCCGAAGCCTTGGCCACGCCGTACGTTTCATCTTCATACCACGTTTCCGTGGTTCCATATGCGCTTTCGGACAAGGTGCGTTTATTCAAACCGTTGAAGGGATCGATATCCATCTCCCCTTCTTTGATTTGGCTATGCCGGGTCGCACCCAAGCCAAAGTTATTATGCGTGTCCGAAGCCTTGGCAATCCCATACTGACTGTCGTCGTACCACGTTTCGGTCGTGCCATAGGCGCTCTCGGAAAAAGTCCTGATGTTCAGCCCGTTGTAAGTATTGACCTCCATTTTTCCCTTCGAAATCCAGCTATGCCGCGTCGCGCCCAGGCCGAAATTATTATTTGTATCCGATGCTTCAGCAATGCCATATTGGCCATCCTCATACCACGTTTCAGTGGTGCCGTACGCGCTTTCCGAGAAGGTGTGTTGATTCAGACCGTTCCAGGTGTTCACTTGCATGTTGCCTTTTTTAATCCAGCTGTGTTGAGTGGCACCCAAGCCGAAATTATTATGCGTATCCGAAGAATGCGCCACGCCATACTGGCCGTCTTCATACCACGTCTCGGTCGTTCCGTAGGCGCTTTCCGAGAACGTGCGGATATTCAAGCCGTTCCAGGTATTGACTTCCATGTTGCCGTCTTTGATCCAGCTGTGCCGCGTGGCGATCAACCCGAAATTGTTGTTCGTATCCGAAGAACGGGCCACCCCAAACGTTTTATCGTCGTATTTAGTCTCAGTCGTACCATAAGCACTTTCCGAAAATGTGCGGATGTTCAGGCCATTGTAGGTGTTGACTTCCATATTGCCTTCTTTGATCCAGCTGTGCCGCGTGGCGCCCAATCCGAAATTGTTCTTCGTATCCGAAGCTTTCGCCACGCCGAATTTATCGTCGTCATACCAGGTTTCGGTCGTGCCATAGGCGCTCTCCGAGAACGTTCGGATGTTCAGACCGTTGAAGGTATTAACTTCCATGTTGCCTTCTTTGATCCAGCTGTGCCGCGTCGCGCCCAATCCGAAATTGTTCTTCGTATCCGAGGCTTTGGCCACACCGTACTGCCCGTCTTCATACCAGGTTTCGGTGGTGCCATAGGCGCTTTCCGAGAACGTGCGAATGTTCAGCCCGTTCCAGGTGTTGACTTCCATGTTGCCTTCTTTGATCCAGCTGTGCCGTGTCGCGCCCAACCCGAAATTGTTCTTCGTATCCGAAGCCTGGGCAACGCCGAACTGCTCGTCTTCATACCAGGTTTCGGTGGTGCCGTAAGCGCTTTCCGACAAGGTGCGGATATTCAGGCCGTTCCAGGTGTTCACTTCCATATTGCCGTCTTTAATCCAGCTGTGCCGCGTCGCGCCCAATCCAAAGTTGTTGTTCGTATCCGATGAACGCGCAACCCCATAATGGTCTTGATCGTACCGGGTTTCGGTGGTGCCGTAGGCGCTTTCCGAGAACGTGCGGATGTTCAGCCCGTTCCAGGTGTTGACTTCCATGTTGCCTTCTTTGATCCAGCTGTGCCGTGTGGCAACCAGGCCAAAGTTGTTCTTGGTGTCCGAAGCTTTGGCTACGCCGAATTGTCCTTCCTCGTACCATGTCTCGGTATTGCCATAGGCGCTCTCAGATAAAGTGCGTATATTCAAGCCGTTGAAAACGTTGACTTCCATATTGCCTTCTTTAATCCAACTATGGCGTGTGGCGCCCAAACCGAAATTGTTGTTCGTATCCGACGATTTGGCCACGCCATACTTTTGATCATCGTATTTCGTTTCGGTCGTGCCATAAGCGCTTTCGGAGAACGTCCGGATATTCAAGCCGTTCCAGGTATTGACATCCATGTTGCCTTCATTGATCCAGCTGTGCCGCGATGCGCCCAATCCGAAATTATTTTTCGTATCCGAAGCCTTGGCCACGCCGTATTTGCCGTCTTCATACCAGGTTTCCGTGGTGCCGTAGGCGCTTTCCGAGAACGTGCGAATGTTCAGCCCGTTCCAGGTGTTGACTTCCATGTTGCCGTCGCTGATCCAGCTATGCCGGGTTGCACCCAATCCAAATTTGTTATTGGTGTCCGAAGCCCTGGCCACGCCGTATTTAGCGTCTTCATACCAGGTTTCGGTGGTGCCATATTCACTTTCCGAGAACGTGCGGATATTCAGCCCGTTCCAGTTGTTGACCTCCATGTTGCCGTCCTTGATCCAACTGTGCCGCGTGGCCATCAAACCAAAACTGTTGTTTGTATCCGACGACTTGGCCACGCCATATTTCCCGTCTTCATACCAGGTTTCCGTTATTCCATAAGCACTTTCCGAGAGAGTGCGAATATTCAGGCCATTGAAGGTGTTGACTTCCAGATTGCCTTCCTTGATCCAGCTGTGGCGAGTGGCACCCAGGCCGAAATTGTTTTTCGTGTCCGACGACTTGGCCACGCCGTACTGTTCCTCTTCGTACCAGGTTTCGGTGGTCCCATATTCGCTTTGGGAAAGCGTCCGGATATTCAGGCCGTTGAAAGTGTTGACATCCATATTGCCTTCGGCGATCCAACTGTGGCGAGTGGCGCCCAGTCCAAAGTTGTTATTCGTATCCGATGACTTGGCCACGCCATATTGAGTGTCCTCGTACTGGGTTTCAACCGTGCCGTAAGCACTTTCCGACAGTGTGCGTTTAGTTAATCCGTTCCACGTATTGACTTCCATGTTCCCGTTGCTGATCCAACTGTGGCGCGCGGCACCCAGGCCGAAATTGTTGTTCGTGTCCGAAGATTTGGCCACACCGTATTGGGCATCGTCATACAGCGTTTCGGTCTTGCCGTAAGCGCTTTCTGACAAGGTGCGCTTGTTCAAGCCGTTGTCAGTATTGACCTCCATATTGCCCGCAGCCACCCAGCTATGGCGCGAAGCACCCAGGCCGAAATTATTTTTTGTGTCGGAACTGACCGCCACGCCAAACGTTTTATCGTCATACCGGGTTTCAGTGGTCCCAAACGCGCTCTCCGAGAACGTGCGGATGTTCAGGCCATTGAACGTGTTAACTTCCATATTGCCTTCTTTGATCCAACTGTGCCGCGTGGCCCCCAGTCCAAAATTGCAATTGGTATCCGAGGCCCTGGCAACGCCAAATTGGCCGTCCTCATACCAAGTTTCAGTCGTGCCGTATTCGCTCCTCGACAACGTGCGTTTGTTCAGGCCGTTCCAAAGGTTTACTTCGAGGTCGCCCCGCTGGATCCGGCTCTGCCGGGTCGCCCCCAGCCCGAAATAATTCTCTGTCACCGAACTGATGGAGACACCATAGGTCCCGCCGATCAAGGAATCATATTCCGTGATGGTCGTCCCGTACTTGTTCACCGCCTTGGTACGTTGGTTCAGTCCGGTGTTGATATCCGCCTCGATGGCCGAGGCGGTGTCCCGTGCGAAGCCCAGGCCATAATTCGTGATCGCCCGGCTTGAAACTGCAATGCCGTAAGCGCCGTTTTGTTCGGCATCATAATGAGTTTCTGTTTTTCCGTATTCATTGGTCGCAAGGGTATAACGAGTCAGACCGTGCCGCCTGTCCAATGTAACTTGATTGACTGTATATCTCGTCGCACCCAAACCATAATTGTTGTTGATTTGCTGCAATTGTTCCAGCCCAGTCACAGCGTCGAAATTGGTGCTGTGCGTTGTGCCGTAATTGCTCTTGGACAAACGGTCCGTAGTCATGCCTGTATCAGCGTGATATGTAGAAATCGTAAACGACTCCCGCGAAGCGCCCAGACCGATGGTCGCAATCCTCAGGGTCTCGACCGCGTCGCCATGGATATCATACTTGCTGGTCGTCTGCCCGAGTTTATCGGTTGTGACGTTTGTCTGCAGCCGTCCATGCCCGTCATAAACGTATTCGTCCGTCACTTTATAACGGCCGAAGACCACGCCATAATTGTCATTTTGCCTCTGCACCTGCACCAAAGCATCCTTGTCCATTTCCTTCTCGACTGTGGTTAGAAGATTCTTGCTCTTCGAGATGGTCATGAACCCCTGGTCGTCGAACTCGTTGACCGTTAATGTTTCACGGGAATATTCTACGCCGTAGTGGTCAACACGGAACGACTTGATCGGTAGCCCATCAATATTAAACTCGGTTACTGTCGACCCCCTCAGATCGGTCTCCTTGCTTGTGGTCAGGAACCCTTCGCCGTCATACTCGTTCACAGTCCATTGGTCGCGGGCATGCCCATAGAGATTTTTCCGGAAGGAAACGGCCACCAGCTCGTCGATATTGAACCAATTCTGGGTCGTGCCGTTCTCATCCTCGGTTTTGCTGTAGATCATGTAGGCATTGCCGTCGTACTCGTAGGACGTACGCTCTTCGCGCGGGAACCCGAACTTCTTCACCCGCCGGCTATCTCTCATCAGTCCGTCTTTATCAAAGCTATTGAAGGTCGTCCCCCGGTCATCGTCAGTGATGCTGCTGACAAGCTCACCGTTGATATAGTCGTATGCAGTCTGTTTCCGTTTGGGATACCCGTGTATATCCACCCGTTCGCTGTCGGTCATGAGACCATCGTGGTCGAATTTGTTGACCGTATAACCCCTGCTGTCCGTCTGCCGGCTCTCGGTGATATCGCCGCCCGCATCGTAAATATTCTCCACCCAGTTTTGGCGCGGGAATCCGTGTTTGTTGGTGCGGTGCACTTTAGCAGCCTGTTCGTTTTGATCATAATCCGTGACGGTTTCGCCCTTAACATCGCGGGACACGCTGCGGACCAAAATCCCATCCTTATAGCTCCGTTCTTCATCGGCCCGGCGCGGGAATCCAATAGTGTTGACTCTGACGATCTTTTCCGCATCGCCATGGTTGTTGTAATAAGTGCTGGTGCGGCCCTTCTTGTCCACCATCAGTGATTCCGCCAGCACACCTTTTTCGTACCGGTAATCGGTTTCCTGCGTACGGCCCCATTTATCTGTCTGCAAAGAGTGAAGCGGCTTACCGCCGACGTTATAGCGGGTCTCGGTCGCTCCCATAGGCCCTTCCTCGGTGCTGGACACCAAATGTTCGCCCGTATAGCGATAATTGGTGACAATAACTTTACCGTTGTATTTGCTGAAGATGGTTTTTTCGGGCTGGTCGCTCTCGGAATCCTTGCAGATGTTGGTTTTAACTCCAAATGCAGTCACCGTAAAATTCATCCGGCGGCCATCTTGGGTAAGGCCATAGGCAGTCACTTCTACCACACCGCTGTTTTTAATCAAAATCTTGCGTTCTGCCAATTTGGTCTTTTGATCGTATTCGGTCAAGGTCCGGCTTTTATAATCCTGAGTGAAACTGGAAACCATATTGTTGTTGCCATCATATGTATAAGTCGTGATTTCATCCCCAACCTGACTCCGAATCCTGTTGCCTTTGCCGTCGTAGCTGTAATCCGTCCGCTGCCCATTTTGGTCGATTTTGCTCAACAGGTGACCTTTGCCATCGAATGTCTTTTTCACCATATCCGTGAACAACTTGCCGTTAAAGTCATAGGTGATGTACTCGGTTGCCGAGACAATGTTGCCGTTTTCATCCAAAACATTGACGATTTTGGTCTTGCGGCCTTCTTCATCCAGCCCGATTACCCGGCCGGCCTCGTCATAGTATGTTACTTTCTCCTTGGCCCTAGCGCCGGTCGCCGGTTTGAGAAGTTCATGTCGGGCCGTGATCCGGCCGTCCAGATTGACTTCGTAGGTATATTCGTGCTCGCCTTCCTTGTCCTTCACCCGTATGACGCGGCCCTGATCGTCGTAATCCTTCACCGTCACCTCTTCGATCATTCCGCCGTTGGTGGCGATGAACTTGACTTCCTTCTTCTGAACCAGAACGCCTTTGTCGTTTAAAATGTTTTCATAGGTGGTTTTAATGCCGTTTTCGACCTGCTCCACCATCTGTTCGTTTTCAAATTTCTTGATCGTGACATTGCCAGCTGTATCACGTTCGATGGTCTGCATTTTTTCGCCCTGCTGGTTATACAGGGTTTCGATATCCGTACGGATGTTGTTCTCGTCGATCCGAGCGATCACTTCCCCGTTCTTGGGATCGAGAATCATGCGGTTGGTCTTGCTCGTTGCCAGATCCGTCTCCGTATATCCGACCGTCTTACCTTTTTCGTTTTTAACGTAATTGGTGAAAACCTTGGTGCCCTGCGAATCCGTAGCTTGAACAGGATTGCCGTCGTCGTCGAAGATCTTCGTCACCACGCCAGCCGCGCTGCGCTTGACCATTTTTTGCATTTTGCCGCTTACGGAGCGGAAATATTGGTAACGCGCCATCACGCCGCCGTTGGCATCCCGCTCTTCGATCGGCATGCCGTCTTCGTACAGAGTGATTTTGCCATAAGGATCTCGGACTTCGGTCAGTTGGCCCTTCTCGTTGTACTTGCGCACTTCGCCGTTGAGCAACATGACCGTGATGTGGGGTTGGCCATTGACATCCAGGACCGTGGAGCTTTTGACTTTCTTACCTTGCTCGTCTAGTTGGGCCAGGATCTGAGGCAGGAGGCGCTCCTCAGCGCTGCTGGCCGCCGAGGACATAGATACCCCTACAAAGAGGAGCAGAGTCCCCAGTAAGGCGAGTGTCCCCAACCACGCGGTTCGATTCCAGAATCCGTAGTGCAGTCTCTGTTGACCAGTGATGGTAGTCATGGCCAAAACCCCCTTTAACCTGAAAAATATATAGAGCAAGGCGCCAATTAGGCGTATTTTTCTATTTGCCTAAAGTATATCACAGGAAAATGGGCTTTACAAATTACGGTCCTCGATAATACTCTTATTTTAAAGGGTTTTTCCAGAGACCCACAAAAGAAGTGGAAATTGCAAAAAAAGCAACTTTGGAAATTCGTCTAAAATTCGAGGCAGAATTCCTGGATTTTCAGATACCCATGAGCCCTAAATCCCTAAATAATGGCGATTTTACCAAACTGATTTCAACAAACTATCGTTATTTTTGCCTGGGTAAAATTTTTCGTAACTTGTAAAAAAATTCCTGCAATGTCAGGTATCAATCCTTATAGAAAACATACCCAACAGTCATCGTTGGAGCCAAACTTTATGCTCTGTATTCCATGCAGGGACCTAGGGGGGGTGATGATGATGACGGAGGTGGGGTTTCAAAGCATGATATTCTTGTTTCCTCCTGTCACTTCCAGCTTTTTGCAGGATTGTTCATCGCCACGGCGTTCTATGATATACTTGCTTCGAGATAAATAATATGACCCAATCCACTACCCTATCCCAACCAACCTGGAAACCTGTGCATGGGATCTGGCTGGCTGCCAGCGCCGGACTCTTGCAGGCACTTTCCTTTCCTAACTTCCTCTATGCCGGTTATTCCCCATGGCACAGTGCCTTGGCGTGGGTCAGTTTCATTCCTTATATATATATTTGGCGCAGGTGTACTACTTTCGGCACTTTTGGATATGCCTGGCTGATGGGCTTTTTATATTTTACCGGCACCTTGACCTGGGTCCGTCTCGTCGGACGCAATACCAACATTGATAACGCCGTGGCTTGGCTCTTTTTCGCTGTTTGCGGAGGAATCTATTTTGGGCTTTTTGGGCTCTCCGCCCGTTTAATCAAGCATCGTTTACACTGGCCGGATTCGATCCTGTTACCGCTTTCATTCGTGGCTTGGGAATATTTGCGCGGTCATATTCTGACGGGCGGCTGGCCGTGGGGCAGCCTGGGCGCCACCCAGTATGCGAATTGGCCCATTCGACAGCTTTCCACTGTCGTCGGAGTTGGCGGTATTTCGTTTCTCGTCATCTTAGGCAATATTTTTCTTCTGGACGGACTTCGGGCCGTCTGGAATCGCTGGCGCCGGCCAAAATCCGCCCTTCCGGCATCTTCTTCCCGTCTTCTCGAAGAATGGTGGTCGGTCTGGCGACGCAGGCCGGTCGTGACGGGCGTGGTCGCGATTCTAACGCTTCTGTGGATCAGCGTATTGATAATTGCCTTCATCGAAACCGTGGGGTTTGCCCGCAGCCCGCGCGGTCAGATTTCATTGGCATTACTGCAGGGGAATATCAACACCCGGCAACGCTGGGATCGAGCCTATCGGACGGCAGCCTTGGACCGTATGCGTACTTTGCACCTGGGAGCGACAGTCAAAAAACCCGAGCTAATCGTTTGGGCCGAATCCTGTTTCCCTGGCATAATGGAATATCCTCCCCTGCGGGAATGGGAACAACGCTTGCGCGAGCTGGTCAGCGAAGCGGGCATTCCCACGGTTCTGACCAGCAATGAGTACGAGCGCGAACAAGACCTTGATAAACCCCTGTCCTGGCACCACTATAACAGTGCCTTTTATCTGGGCGGCCAAGGCCAAACATTGGGGCGCTACCGAAAACTTCATTTAGTGCCTTTTGGGGAATACATTCCCTACGAATTTCTCAAGCGTTACCTGCAAACCGTGGTTCAGCAACCCATTCCCGTGGATTTCGAACCCGGCGATGACACCACAGTTTTCGAGTTGGGAAAATGGGGCTTTTCAATACTCATTTGTTACGAAGATATGTTCGAGGAATTGGGATATCAACTGGCAAAAGCCGGCGCGGATTTCTTTCTCAGCGTGGCCAACAACAGCTGGTCAGGCCGTTCGGAAATGAGTTATCAGCACAATGCCATGTCGGTCTTTCTGGCGGTAGAGCACCGAGCTTATATCGCCAAAGCTGATATGACCGGCCCCACGGTCGTGATCGATCCCTGGGGCCACATTGGGCCGGCACTGCCCTTCTTCGAACCTGCAGTTAAATGGGAAACCATCTATCCCGCCAAATTCAGGACTTTTTTCACCCGTTTCGGCAATTTGATTCCGTTCGGGTTTACGGTTTTATTTTTCCTGCTTTGCGCTGCTTCATTTATCCCCGCACGGTTCATTCCACCGGCACGTTAATAAAAAATCCCGGTTCCCCGTTTTCCGGGGAACCGGGATTGCTTTCAAACCCTCCGGTGATAGGGTTAAGCTGCGCTGCCCGTAGTCTTGAGCTTCGGCTGCTTCTGCAACGGCGCCACATCCAATTTCAACCCGATGCCCAGCCCTTCCAGCCGTTTGATGATCCGTCCAAGCTTGTAGTCCTGCGTCAGGGTCCGCGGCACTACCTCCGGCGTCAGGGTCACGGCCAGTTCATCCGCATACTTCTTGTACGTCAAGCTGATGTTGAAACCAAGGAATCCAAGCACTTGGGCCAAATCCCTGGTTAAATCCAGCTTCGTTTCCATGCTGGCATCGGATTCGGCCACGGCCAGCAGGTGCTCCAAGGTGGCCCGGATGGCACGATTGCGCATGGTTTCCGACACCATCTCCGTGCCCGCGATCCTCAACCCATTCACCGCTTTCGTGAAATACGGATCGGATATCAATGTCGCTAGTGCGATTTTCTGGTAGGTCTCGTGACTGATCCCGTATTGCGCCGCGAACACTTTCCGCTGTTCGAATTCTTCCTTTCCGGCCAGTTGCGCGATCCGCTGCGCATCCGCCTCCATCCGCGGGTGGCGCGAAATGAACGGCGTGCTTGCCAGCAACTCTTCCACCGCTGCCGCAGGGTTCAGGCCAAAGGCAATAGACCTGGCCTGCAGCCACACCGCCGCGCCGGTTACAGCGATCAGCAATCCAGCTGACGCGACGAGGACTGGCAAAGCTCCGCTCAACAGACCGAACAACAACCCGCCGGCCACGGCCACTACCATGCCCAGACCGACCAACTGCTGAGCCATGCTGCGCACGGTCATTACCGGCTGCTCGGTCCGTTGTAAACGGTCTTTGCCCGCAATCCAACCCAATAACTGCTGCTGCCAGGGCGATTTCTGCAGTTTCAAATAATCAACATAATTGATCCCGAAAGTCGCCTCGAACGCCACTTCCAGCCCGCGACGTTGTTCCGGATCAGATTCGCGCCGGATATCCGCCGCCTTCCCTTTCATAAGGCCAAAGGCGGTATTCTCCAGCTCCCCGGCCGCCTCGGTTAGATCCCGCAGATCCCTTTCCCCATATTCGCGGCCCAATCGCTCTTTTACCTGTTGATACACACCGCGCAGGGTTTCATCCTGGCTGGCCAAGGCTTTCATATTTTCACCGTCCACCAGATACTGCCGCATGAATTCCACCAGCGCGTTGCTCCCGAATTCCTTGAACAGCCGGTGCTGCCGCAGCATTTCGTTCAAGGAGTACGACTGTGCATCACTGAACAGCCGCCCCTTGACCGCCAGCAATGTCTGGGTTATCAAAATATCCGAGAATTGTTGGTTAAGGAATTTTATGGACTGCTGGTCTACCCTAACCCCGGTTCGCTCGGCAGCCGCCGACTTGGACGTGTTCTGCCCCAGTTCCACCCGGTCCAGGCTCTCCGTGGCCCGCGGCACCAGACTCAAAACCGCAGCGACGAGATGCATATAGCCGTAGTATTGGGCGGAGTCGCTCGCCTCCAAGGTTATATCGCCAAATTCCGGTTTGGACAGCAGTCCTTTCAGAATGCCATATACCGCTTTGCCATCTTGCTCTTTTCCTTTGGCCTCGGCTTTGAAACGTTCCACCAATCTCAGGGAATCCGCCTTCATCTCCCCGGCTCCCAGCCGGGAATCGCTGATGCGGTTCACTGTAGCCCGGAATTTGGACTCCGACAAAGTACGCAACGTGCCTTCAGTCAATGTCCCGGTAGCCGCCGAAATCGCACCGCACACACCCGTGGCAGGCGAACCCAGCAACGTGCCCACCAACAAGGAAAGAACCACTGGAGCAACCAAGCGTACCATCAACGACGCTTCTTTGCGGCCAACCTGGGCCTGTGCCCCAGGCAGGAACCTGGTTGCCTGCTGCAAAAGCGGCTGCAACATGGGCATAAGCAGAAGTCCGCCCGCTAATCCGAGAATGGGCAAGCCGGTCATGCTAAGCAGCCCTACCATTGCGGCGCCGACCAACAACGTAGTCACTTTTGTAGGTACAATCCAACCATCCTGAATTTTAAAGAATGGTATGACAAATTTGGACTGCTGCAGGCCGCGTAAGAGGTCACTCCACTGACCCTTGACCCATTCCGCCATCCTGACAGGCAACTGTCGCTGCTGCAAGGCCGTCTCTGCCGCTGCCTGCACTAGCGTGGGTTGCACTTTATCCTGAGGTTTGATCGGCGTAGTCAAAACCGTATCTGCCACCTTGAATCCGTTGACCGCCGTATAATAGCTGGCAGCGTTCACTTGACTGCGCACGTACTGCTCTGCACCCTGCAAATCCATGGTCCGGCCTTGATAGGTTAGCGTGGTATTTTCGGGGTCAGCTGCCAATTCAGGCAGTTTCTCGCTGACACTGGCCACATTTTGTAATACGGCCTGGTATTCCTGCCTGGGCAGGTTTTTAATCTGCCTATTCGTCAGCAGCGCCGCCACTAAATTGCTCATACCATTGCCGACCAAGGGTATCCGTCCGATCAACGGCAAGCCTTGAGTTTGAATGGCTAACGCCGTCCCCAGTTTCTCATATAGTTTCCAATCCGCTCCAAACTTATCCGCCATGGCCGGCTCAAACCAATCCGACCCGTACTGGCTTTGCAGCGCAGCCACCTGCTCGGCATGCTGTTGCTGCCACTGCGGATCCTGCCAGGCTTTAGCGTACTCGTTAACCAGTTGAATCTTGGAACTGGATAACTTCAGCGCGCTGATGCGGCTGTCCACGAAGTTCTCGATCCAGCCCAGCCTGGTCCAGGAACCATACGTTTGCAGGGCTGAAGGCGGCAAGGCCGCATCCTTCAATATCCTGCCCTGTGCTTCGCTGCTACCATTGAGACGGGCTTCCAGATCATTGATGCCCTGGAGTTTGCGCATGATTTCTGGCAGATTACTCTCTACTTTCCGGGCCAACTTGGACATGTATTCGGGCGAGGCCTTGGCCACGCCCACATCCACTGTCGTCTCCGACTGGATTCCAGCTTGGGTCTGCTGGGCCGCGCGGGTTTTTTGCATATCCACTTCGGTCAGAATGCTTTTCGCCACGCCCGCTTCAGTCCGGCTGCTGTAATTTTTATTAACCAGCTCCGTTTTTCCACTTTCCTGCTGGAATTCCTCCACTTTTCCTTCGCCGATCAGAAGGTCATTGAACCGTTTGATCAGCTCGGCATTGCGGCCTGAAACCGCATCGTTCACCGCCAATTCGCCCTTTTCCACCTTAACCCCCAGACTGGTTTCGCCGGCCAACGTCGTCTTGACTTCCTGGACGAACGCTTCCATCTCCCCGTATTCCTTGCCGGTGACGTTCTTCAGCCGGTTGAAGTCCAGGGACATACCGGTCAGGCCCTGGGCGCGTTTGAAGTCCAGACCGTTCTCCCGGGCTTCATATACGTTCAAACGCTTCATGGTCTGACGATAAACATCCAGGGGGCGCATATCCAGTTGGTGTAGGGCAGCACCCATGCGCTTCATGAAATCGCCCTTGATCGCCACGGTATTCAAGCCTTCACCGATCTTGGGGGCGAAAATCACGCGCTCCTGCATAGCTCCCTCGGGTGTTTTAATTAGTGATTCCAAGCCTTTCATGGCATATGTCCATAATTCCGGTGCAATGCCGTCGATCCGTATCAATTGGACTTTGCCTTCGCCTGGGTGTAGCAGCATTTCCTTCAACACCTTTGTAGCCAATTCTCCGTTTTTAAATAAGGCTTCAACGATATCCGCACCGGTCTCACGCGGCACCTGGATATTTTTTTCCATGAGATACCGTCTTACGCTTTCCCGGGTGATGTCTTTAATTTCCGCCGTCCGGCCCTGCCGGCCCAACGCCGTCTTGACTTCACCCATCAATTCCCCGAGCGCCGCATTGTAGTCACCGGTCACGATCTGTTGGCGGATGAATTTCTCCGCACCCTGGATGGGTTTATCGACCATTTTTTCGGTGACTTTCACGGACACGTTATCCAAAACGAGGCGGCCGCCGGTAAATTCGCGCACAATCACGCCTTCTCCAAAACGCGCCTGCAATTTCTTAATATCCAGTCCGCCTTCGCGATTGAGCCACTCCCTGCTCACGCTCCGCTGGACGCCATCCACTTTGATTGTCTGCCCGGCCTCGAGTCCCTTTACTTCCAGCCTTTTGCCCATCAGCGAAACAATGTCATTCACCAGGGCTTTATTGGCCTGAATGGCTTCCTGCCCCAGGGTCAGCTTGACTTCGCCGGTCCGCATGTCGCGGGCCAGGGTCAGCACATCTGTCCCGATCTTCACTCTGAAGTACGCTTCGTTCCCAACCACTTGCATGAGGTCAATCACTGGTTCGGTGTTGATACGCACCAGCTGTTTACCCCACATTTGCAATACATTCTGGATGCCTTCGAACGTCCCGGAGAATCCTACGATGTTCTGCGAACCGACTAGGTGCATGGCTTCCATCATGGTCACTCGTTCGGTCGTCGTATGCACAAAAGCTTCGATCATGGACTCCATGAAAGGACGATAAGTGTCGGCAAATCCTTCGCGGCTGATCTGCTCGGCTTTTAGCCCGGTGGCTTCGAGAAAGATCTCGGCATTGGTAAACGTTGCCAGCATCTGGTCGCCGAAAATAGTGTTCGGTTTGCCTACGCCACCTTCCATGGTGCCGTACTCGGTTCGGCCAGTGATTTCATTGTATCGGCCCGAATATTCCCTGCCGTTCTTCATGGACAAGGTTTGTGCAATTTTGTCCAGAATGAAAGCGTCGCTGGCTTTGCGGTAATCCAGACCGGTCCGTTCTAATATTTCCGCTTTCGCTTCCTGCGTAAACTGGAATTGGCCGCGGACTTCTTTACCCATCCCCTGCTCAACATTTTCAAACAGCTTGCTTTCTTTACCTTGCCGGACCAGTTCGTTGCTCTTGAACCACTCCCGCACCGCGGCGTAATTTTTAAGCAGATTCATCGTCATGGGCATGAGCTGGCTCAAGGCTTTCTGACTTAAAAGCGGTGCAATGCCCGAGGCGCCGATGATGGTATCCGTGGTGTGGAAAGCCGCGTGGAATTCGTCCCAGCCGATGGAGCCAAGGTCTTTTTGCAACAGTTTGGCGATTTGCTGGTCGGTTTTGCCTTCACTCCTCATATCAAGCACGATTTGTTTCAGCGTTTCGTTATCTGTTACGTACATCTTTCCTTTTTCGAATCCGCTTTCCACAACTTTTTTGAATTCAGCCTCCGTTCCTTCCTTGGAAAGCTCTACTAACCTTCCTTCATTTCTCATCTTAATGAAAGTATGTTCGCCTAATATTTGCTTAACCAACGTCGGGTTCGCGGTCATATATAACATAGCCGGAGGCTCTACTCCCGAGTGGTTTCGGGCGAAAAGATCCATTGCGATTTTCATAGCCAAGGGCGAACAGGATTTGCCGCCGCCCATGGCCAGTTGCAATGCCTCGCCGATAACCACTTTCATTGCCGGATTCTTCGTTTGCAATTCCATATTCATATAATGCAGTTCTGTTTGACGCACTAAGAACCTCAGCATAGGCAACTCGGGAGCAAAATTGCGGTAATTTATATCCAGCTGGAAACTCACGATCAATTCAGTGATGATTTTCAGAGTTTGTCCGTTTATTTCAATGCCGGTTTCTTTAAGCGCTTCAGATTTAACGAGCTGCTTTTCTATTTCTGTGCGCTGCTTGGCAATGTTGGCCTGGGTCAGCAGGGCATCCATCGTGGGGAAGCTGAACTTCATCTGTTTACTTACTAACTCCGCTATTTCAGCGCTTCGGCCCATTAATTCCGGGAAACTATCTTTAATAATGTTTTCCACTTCCGTTTTGGAAAGTGTTTTATTGCTTTCCATAACTTTCCCAACCAAGCCGGTCAAGGCAGATGCATCCGCTATGCCTAGCGCATTTGCCAATATCCCGGGCTGGAGATTTGCGGCAAGCAATTGCTTGGACATGGCATCAATAATCGCACCGCTCTTGGAAGCCAATTCAGGGAAACTCTTCTCGATCGTTTCGCGCACTACATTCTCATTGAATATTTCGCTGGTGCGTCCCAATTCTAGGCATAGCTTAGTCACGTCCACTCCTAGGGCTTCAGATAAGGCTTTGGGCTGAAGCAGCTCTGCACGCAAATTGCCTAGTATATCTCTAATCGTGGCCCCCAACGCATCCGCCTGGCCTGCGGCCGGTTCCAATAATTTCCTCGAAGTCATGCCTTGCAGTTCCATGGATTCCAACAACCGGTCTGCATGCCCGGACTTGTTCAACTCGGCGAGCAGATTCTGCCGCTGCTTTATATTTTCCAGCATCCGTGCTTCGATCTGCCCCTTACTGCTGCCAAAGCGGCTAGCACGGCCCAGCGCCGCCTGATCCTTTTCGATCGACTCCTGCAATTTATTAAAGCGTTCCAATTCCATTTTGACGGACTGCTTCAGGGCCGGATCGGTAATGGAGCTGATCGCCTGCTCCACCTGGATGCGCAATTGCACCTGGTCTGCGCTGGCCAGACCCCGCTCCGCCTGCCAGCGGGCCCAGGCTTCGGCAAGGGCATTGCCGACCGCAGGGTTCCGCTCGGCCAGAAGCTCCGTAACGCGCAGGTTTTGTTGAGCATTTTGGACCGCTTTCTCCGCAGCCACTTTGTCCGCAAACGTTTTAGCGTTGTTATAGTCCTGTTTGGCGTCGTGTAATTTTTGTTTGGCCGCTTCCACCTGTTGCAGTCGTTCCAGACGCCCTTCGACCCGCGACATTTGAGTATTGACTTCATGCTGGAGGCTATTGACCGCTCCTTCCGTGCCGGCTTGCTGAACAGCCGATTCCTGCATCATCGCTTTAAGCCTGGCTTCGGCCATCTCAACGGTTTCGGCCTTCAAGAGGTTCTTGACTTGGGCCTCGTTGAGGCTGGAAGTCAGTTTTTGCACTTCACGCTGCCCTACTTCATTTGTCAGTTTCTCCAGCGCCTTGGCTACGTTTTCTTTTGTACGCAGCGCCTCATCCACGGAGTTGCTTTTCGCGAGTTCACCCCTGAATGCTTGAAGGGTTTCGGCAAACTCAGGTGAGTAGCTTGACTCCAGCCGGTTATTTTCCCCGCCCAACAGACGTTCAGCCGCTGCATTCTGCCCGGATTTCGTCGGCATAACGCTTTCCTCAGACCGGAGAGCTGTTTCCAAGGATTTCACCGGATCAGGCGATGTCAGCAATTCCGACCTCAATTGCCGATAGCTTTCCAGCGTCAGTTTCTCGGCAATTTCGTTGACCATCTGCCGCCGGCTGGCGTTCATCTCCACTCCGGCCTCGCTCAAGGTCTTGCTCAATTGCTCCGCGAACGCCTGGGTTTTTCCTGCGACATCTCCCTTGAGAACTTCATTCAGGCTCTTTCCCGCGCCTTCGGTCCGCATGGATTTCAACAGGTTCGTGATATTTTCGCCGTTCAGCTGCGCCTGCATCAGACGGTTATACTGTTCCAAGGTGAGACTTTTAGCCACGTCCTTCAGCAGCTGACTCCGCTCTTCCCTGGTCATGCCGCGGCGAGATCCACCTTCCAGGCCGAGCGGATTCTCCGCCTTAAGCTGGGCCCCCAACTGTCGGTTCAACTCCACTTCCAACCCCCGCGGCTGCAGCCCGAAGGATTCGGCCGCCGCGTTGCGTTCCGCCGTAGTCGCGCCCTTGGTTTTTCCCACCTGGTCGAGGAAATTCATGGCCTGCGCTTCCAGACCGTTCGCCACCAGGGCTTCCATGCAAGCTTTCAATCCGAGGCTGTTTTGCTCCAATACTTTCATGGCTTCGCCTGGGTTACGGCTGTTACCGCTCATTAAGTCCACTAAAGCCGATTTTACGGCCCGGCTCCGGGTATGATCGCCTATCTTGTCGACGACCTGCTCCACTTTGGTTTCCAGCACCGCCCGACTCATGCCAGAAGCCTGGGCCATGGCCTCCAGTTTGCCGGACACAGTCATCTGGCTTTCCTTGGCCACCGAGGAATTGAACTGTTTCTGCGCATTACTCTGCTCGGTCAAGGATCGATGCAATCCCTGCTCGGCCGCAGTCAGATCTTTCGCGATTTGAGCGTAATCCGCCAAGTCGCCCCGGGCATGGGCCTTGGACAATTCGGTTTGCAGATCAAGCACCTTTTGCTGCTCCCGGCCGACTTTTTCATCAGCCTGGGTTTTGGATATTTCCTGTTCCAGCCGGCGCACCGAAGCGGCATTGGCCGAACTCTCCTCGGGCGAACCCGCGTCTCTCTGGCTGCGGGCTTCGTCCAATTCTCCCTTGAGACGGCCGGTATCTTGTTGAGCCTGATGGATCTGGTCGGTAAGCGACAACTGCTGTTCGGCATTTTTCATTTGCTGTTCAGCCTGCTTCTGCTGCTCCTGCAACCCTTTCAGTTTGCCGGTCAGGCTTTCGATTTCAGTTTTACCGGCTTCGGTTTTGGCCTCGGCCTGCAATTTGCTGATGTCCGCCTCTGTCTTGGCTATTTCTTTTTGTATGCTTTCGGCTGTGTTTCTGCCTTCAATCGCGTCTTTGGCCAAAGACAGCTGCTGCCGTTCCAGAGCGGTTTGTTCAGTTTCAGGCGCTTTGCCCTCTGTGCTGCGGCTTACTTCCAGATCCTTGATTTTCAGGGCTGTTTCCAAGTTCTTGGCAGCCGCTTCTATGGTCCGTACATTCGCTTCCAGGCGGCCGATTACTTCCGCAGACGCTTTATTCGAACGTGCTGTCGACAATTCTTCGCGTGCGCCTTTGAGCATGGCCTGCGTGTCCTGCATAGCCGACCGTTGCTGACCAGCTTCGGTCTTGACTCCATTAGCGTCCACGCCGGCGCCCGGCCGTTCGCTCATGCCCTTTCTGGCATAGGTCCCTTCTCCCAATGGCTGGTTGAAATTCGAAGCCAACCGGACAGAACTGCCTGTCAGCCGGCTGAAGGCCGATGCCATGGAATTGGCCAATTGGTTGGACACGGACCGGACCGAATCCGCAACGCGGCTGAACGTATTAGAGAGGCCTTCGGAACTGAACTTTTGCAGGAATTCTCCCGTGCTCGTCTTGGCGAAATCCTTGACCGCTGACCGCACTGTTTCACTGGCCTTTTGATAACCGGCCGTATATCCGAGGCCCGCTTTTTCCACCACCAGGTTGCTGGCCAAGTTCAACCCGGCCTTGAAGGTGGTGGTCATAATGGAGCGTATGGTACCAAAGGCATGCGCCATCATCTGGAACTGGCTCTTGATCGTCTCCACGGCAAAGGTCGCCAATCCGGACCCCATGCCGGTCAGACGGGAAAGACCTACATCAGCCGGCCTCACCGCTTCAGCCAGAGGTTGATCAATCACCCGGGTTTGTTTCGGAAGCTCCAGGCCCACTTTCTCCGCCGCTTTTTCAGATAGGAACTCAATAGCCTTCTGAACCCGGCCTACTTCGATTTCCTTGGCTTTGGGCAGGGCAAGGTCATTCATACGGAATCCGCCGCCTTCTGCACCATAGGTGAAGAGACTCTTCAGGAGCTCGGCGCCGCCGGGCTTGGACATCAGATTGCCAAGCGTTTCGCCCCGCAGCTGGGGAACTGTCAGATCATCGAACTTGAATTTGGCCCACGCTGGCTCGCCTTTCATCTTCATCCCGGCATCTTTGACGATTTCGCCCAGCGTCTTTCCCATAACCTTATGCAGTTCTCCGGCTTGCGCCAATTCCTGCAGATATCCTTTTACTTGAGCCAACGATATCTCGCCACGCGCTGCCTTGAATTGCTCGATCGCGCCTTTTAACATCATCTTGGCCAGCGCCAGACCGACGATGCCCCCTCCAATCAGTGAAGTGGCATTGATGATCTGTCGAGTAACCGAGACCTCGGTTTTATTGGTCGAGATGGTAGCCAACTGGTAGATGCCGGTGCCGATCTTAATGAAGGGCTCGATGAAGAAAGATTCGAACATGCTGCCCAAGCCCCGGGTGAGTGCATCGCGGGCCAGCATGATGGTCGCAATGGCCCCGCCGACCACCGGAATAAAGCTGACCGCGATGATGACCAAGGTCGGCAGGTTTTCTCCAACCACTTTAAGGACGATGGCTGCGGCTGACAATATCACGGCCCCAATTATATCATTATGATCCGCGGCCCATTCCGCCGTGTCAGTAAGCGCCTCAGCCCAGCCCAGCACTTTTTCCGACGCCCAATTCAATGCCTTATCCAGCGGGCTGAAGACGAAATTAAGCGCGCCTTTGAAGCCGTCCAATACCGCCTGGCCAGGCCGGGTCATGGCATCCCACAAACCCTCATTCCAATCGCGTCCGTTAATCAGGTTGCTGCCTATGGTATAAAGTCCTGTAAACGGTGCCGTCGTCACATTAACCGAGAGCACGACCGCGCCTTCCACTACCGCCCAGGCGGTCTGCAGAACATAGACCAGGGCGTCCAAGGTCCCGGACAGCAAGTAATTTCCGGCATGCAGAATCGCCATGCCATACCTGCCTTCGTTCCAGGCGGTTTCTACTTTATTAACCAACGCATCGATCTTGGCCGAATAGGCATTCCAGTCATTCGCCCGGGCCTGGAACCAGCCTGTCGTCTCCTTGCCACCGGCAGTGAATTCCCGCAAGACCCCGCGCGCATCCTGCACGATGATCTTGTCGCCATCCGCGCTGACCTTGACGCCTGCCCCCATGGCAATGGCATGCTCACGGTCACCGTTGAGGATGACCTGGCTGCCGGATTTGCCCTCGGTGATGTTAACCACCACTTCGCGATCCGAACCGAATACTCCTTTGGTATAGGTCTTCAAGATGGCCATCGATTGAACGATGTTGAAATCCTCAGCCACTACCCGCCCGCTTTCGTTCAACGTGGTCATCCTTTGAATCTCAGTCCGATTGCTTATAACGCGGCCTTGTTCGATTTCAGCGGTTGATTCAACTTTATAGCTCTTTGTCACTTTATCGTCGGCAACAATATAACGTTGGGTTTGGTCGTCGAATTTAACGTTGTATTCCTTGCGTTCCTCGACGGTCATTTTTTGCGTGCCGCTGATCAGCACACCCTTTTCGTTGAACTGCGGATTGGTCAGCACTTTAGAGATGCCCTTTTCATCAGTAACGACTCTTCCGCTCGAATCCTTGGATACCGAGTGGCCGATGGTTGTCGTGACTTCCACGGCCTTTCCGCTTTCAATCCGGGTGATGGTATGGACATCGGAATTGGTGATGGTGAGTGTCCCAAGTTTCGGATCAGTTTGATTTTCAACCTTTTGCGCCACCGACTCATCTACCAGCCCGTTTTCCAGCCTGATATCCCATTTTTTATCAGTCTGGTTGTAGAATCCTTTATATTCCCCATTCGTGATCACGCGTTTGACGCCGTTCTCCATGCTTTCGGCGCGGGCGAAGGTCATAGATTGCAATTGCTGATCGCCACTCACCACGTTCGTGATGGTATGATAATCTTTGTACGTAACGCCATTCATCGTTTGGCTGCCGCCCCACTCCTCCACCCGCCCGCTTTGCAGCTTGACGTCCCATTTCTTAGTGTCGGCGTTCTCGAAGCCGATATATTCGCCGTTTGTAATCACGCGTTTGATGCCGTTTTCCATGCTCGTGGCGCTGGCAAATGTCATGGATTGGAGCTGCTGGTTTCCGTTCAGTACGTTCGTGATGGTATGATAATTCTTGTAGACAGTCCCATTGATCGTTTGTTCGCCGCCCCACTCCTCTACCCGCCCGCTTTGCAGCCTGACGTCCCATTTCTTGGTATCAGCATTCGTAAAACCGACATATTCGCCGTTTGTAATCACGCGTTTGACGCCGTTTTCCATGCTCGTGGCGCTGGCAAATGTCATGGATTGGAGCTGCTGGTTGCCGTTCAGTACGTTCGTGATGGTATGATAATTCTTGTAGACAGTTCCATTGATCGTTTGTTCGCCGCCCCACTCCTCCACCCGCCCGCTTTGCAGCTTGATATCCCATTTTTTCGCGGCCTCGTTGTAGAATCCCTGGTACAGCCCGTTGGTGATGACGCGCTTGACGCCGTTTTCCATGCTCGTGGCGCTCGCAAACGACATGGATTGCAGTCGCTGGTTGCCGTTCACCACGTTCGTCACCGTATGATAATTGGTATACGTCGTCCCATTCATCGTTTGGCTGCCGCCCCACTCCTCCACCCGCCCGCTTTGCAGCTTGACGTCCCATTTTTTCGCGGCTTCGTTGTAGAATCCCTGGTACCGTCCGTTGGTGATGACGCGCTTGACGCCGTTTTCCATGCTTTCCGCGCGGGCGAACGTCATCGATTCTAGTCTCTGCTCGCCGTTTACGATGTTTGTCGTGGTGTGGTAATTTGTGTATTGAACGCCATTGATGGTCCCGCTGCCCCATTCCTGTACGCGGCCGTTTTCCAGATGTGTTTCGAGTTTTCCGCCGACCATCTTGCTGATATACTCGCCGCGTTCCACCATGCGGATGAGATTACCCGCCTGATTCCTGAGTTCTTCCAGCTCAAACGTCATGCGATTGCTTTTCTCTTTGCCATCCTCTATCTCACTCAAGCTATCCACATTGGTACGCGTTATTGTCTGGCCGGTTTTATCGTCCGTCTGGGTGAGTTTGGAGGCCACCAAATGCCGCGTGCCCTTTTCCAGCTCGCCTGAGTTCCGGAATCGCCCGGTCTCGGTCATGGTTTGGCTGTCATTCGACACAATGCGCTGTGTGACCTGGGCCGTAACCGTGCTTTTTAGCACGACCTTGGTCACTTCTCCGTTGGTCGAGGCCTGCACCGTGATCGTGGTATACTCAAAGTTGTTGGTCTTGATCCGGATGCCATCCGGATCCTTGTAACTGGCGATGTTCAAGGTTATTGCCTGCTGGTCGAAGAATTCCAGCGTCTGCTGCGAACTTGTCCCGCTCTTCTGCTGCTCCGAGGTGCCTTCTTTGCTCCCGCCTTCGCCCGCCCCCTGTTCCTTGTTGCCGGTCGCCAGCGGCCGCCCGTTCGCCGTGAACGCCGACTCCTGGTCCTTGTACCGCAGGGTAAAGCCGCCCTGAACCTCGTTGAACTGCACCCCTTGGGCCTGGAGATGCCGCAGGCTCTCCCGGCTGGCCTGCGTCAATTGGCCTTTGGCATCATAGAGAAGCGCGACGTTATTGATATCACGCAGGATCAGTTTGGTCCCCACCAGCGCACTTTTTTCATACAGCGAAACCGCCACCCGTTTCCCGTCCTCGCTGTATTGCGTCACCGTGTATCGGCTCAGGTCTTTGCTCAGAACCGAGATGATTTTCCCGTCCGACAAATCAACGCGCTGCAAATTGCCATCCACAAATTTCGCCAAATATCCCAGGTCGTTTTGATTGGTGCCGAATTGGTTGCGGCCTGCGACAAAATAATTTCCCGCTTCAATTTCCTGCTGCGTTCCGACGAATATCGTTCCGTCCGAGGCCAGGTATCCGCTCCGGCCCTTCAGCAGGTCGGCAATGACCTTGGCCTGGTTGGCCGGAACATTCAGTTGCTGCAGCTGTTCGGCTGTAACCTGATTAATCACCTGTGCTTTTTCCGTCTTTCCGTTGATCGTAAAATACGCCTCGCCATTGACAAACGTCAGGCGCGCACGATTCCAGGCGGACAAGTCCAGTTTGCCCGCGGGCTTTTCCGCTTCCAGCTTCACCTGCACGTCCCCGGTTTCCAGATTGACCCGCACGGAATAGATCTTGTCGTCCACTTTGATCGTACCGGCAGCCTGGCCGGTGGTGTTATTGATATCGCTGAGAATCCTGGTGGTGAAGGTTTTGTTGCCGATGGTAACGGTCTTTGTCAAGCCGACCGTGGTCAGGGCAAATCCCTCGGGCTGCGCGGCGAACATCTGCAGCACTCCCAGGTTGTCGACCACTACTACCTGCTCCATTTCCAACCGCCCGGCCGGCTCAAACGGCCGCTCCTCTTTCACCGCCTTAAAGGTGATCGAGGCCGCCGTGTCTTCGGACACCTGCGTCTGCACCGTCACGTCGCCGGTCGCACTTTTGCTGATCACACCGAATCCCTGCACCGTATAGCTGCTGCCTGCCTTGATTTTCGCCTGGTTGTCGTTGACCACGGACTCCACCGCGTTCCGCAATTGCATAAGGCGTTCGTCCGACACCACGGCACTGCCCGCCACCTCGTTCAGCCGCAGTGATTGGGACAGGGTCAGGGGCGTCAAGGCAGACACTTTGAGCTGGTTTTCGACAAACGTCAGCGTGGTTTGATAGACCTGAGTCTCAGTCTGCCCCGCTTGTTGCAGCAGCTCCAGCCCCCGCAAGGCCTGGTCCATCGTCAGCGGCGTCGGAGGCAAATTCCGCAGCGATGTCAGCGCAGCTTGAAGCGTGACAACCGCCCCGGATTTATCGCCCTGGGACAACTGGTAATCCGCGGCTTTCAACATTAGAGGCGCGTCCTGGCTCAAACGGGCATGCTCGACCAGCGATGCGAAGTTCACCTTCGTTTGATCCAGGGAATATACCTTCTGCTCGGCCAACGCCAGGGTGCGGTAAGCCGACTCCAGTTTCGATCCAGTCGCGCCCTGCGAAAGCAGTTGGTTCACGTACGATTGGGCCTGCTGGATGGCGGAAAGACCGAGCGGCAAAGCCAGTTCCTTCAATTTGGCATCGTATTCAGCTGTGCCGGGGGTGAGTTTCAGGTCCTTCAGGTAATCCTGGTAACTGCGGTTTTGCGCCAACACCGCGGGATCCGCATTCATGGCCAGAATCAGGTTCCGCAATTCATCCTTGCTCAACTGGCCGGCCACGTTCGCATCGATCATGGCGCCGACCCAGCGCCCCTGTGCATCCTGCGTGTATTTGCGCTCCTTGGAAAGGGTCCACGATCCGTCCGCATTTTTAGTGTAGAGGCGGTCCATTTCGCCCCATTCATTGAACGCAAACGCCTCGTTGCCGCCCACGGGCCGTAGGGCCAGCGTGCCTTTCCAGAAGCCGCCAGCCACCACGTATTGCATGACACCCGTTACCTCGCCATTGCTCCCCAGGGTGACTTTATACGTTTCGCCGTCGCTTCCTTTAACATCCATGCTGCCTACCGCATTGCCTGATCCCGTTCTTTCGGGAACAAACTGCATAGAGACAGTGCGGCCGTCCACCTCGAAGGTGTAGGTCGTGGCCATTGTGGTCCCCGGTTCCCAACTGCCCAAGGTGAAAAGCTTGGCCATGGCGGTTTGGAACAAATTGTACTTTTTGGGAACTTCCACCTGGCCCGAGGTTATTTCCTGGGGCTTGTCCGGAGTGGCAGGACGCGGCCCTTCCTGTTCGCTCATTTTGACATCGCGGCGCGAGGGGTCGATCTCCTTGTTCGAACTGATCAGGCTGGTGCCTTCGCCTACAGCTTTATCGTTCTGCTCGGCCGGAGGCGCCTCGAAGTTCTTGGGCGGTTCGGTCACCGTGGTTTTCCCTGCTTGGGCCTCTGATGACTTCGGTTGGAATTTTCCCAGGTCCAACTGGTTTTCCTTGCCAGCAGCCTTGGCCAGGGCATCCGGCGTGCCTGAAATTTCCACGCCTTCCGGCCCCTGCAGTTTCACCGTGCCGTCCTTCATGGTCTGAGCTGAGAATTGCTTGAGATCCAACTGGCCGTTGGCGTCCTTCAGCTTGTCCAATGCTTGCGGGCTGCCCCGGATATCCAATCCGTCGTTGTTTGTGAGCGTTGCAGGAAGCTGCTCACCTGCCACCGGCTGCAGCCGGCTCATATCCAGACTGCTCCCCCCGGCAGTGGCCTCATTCAATGCCGCCGGCGTGGCCGTGATCTGAACACCCGGCGCTTCGTATGTCATAGTGCCATCCGCATTTTGCCGGCCCGAGAGTTTGCTCAGGTCCACCTGACCGCTGGCATCCATGACCTGCTTGAGGGCATCCATGCTACCTTTCACTTCCAACCCGCCATTCTCGCCTTTATATAATGTAGCGTCCGAACCCTGGTTCCATCCCTCCGCCTTTCCGCTGTTCTCTCCCCCAGGACCCGAACCTTTTCCACCTTTAAACGCCCCGGCTGCCATGGCGTCTTGGTCCTTGTTCTCGCCCGGACGGTTGCGGTCAGAACCTCGCGACGTCTCTCCGGTTTCTTCCAATTGATCACCTTCCAGAAGGCGCTCGCCGCCGGCTTTGGCTTGTTCCCGGCCGCTTAGTCCGCTCCCTTTGGTCAATTCGCCCAATCCCCGTTTAACATCCAAATCCGGGATGGCGAAATCATTGGCCATCAGCGCATCGCCCTTCTGGTCGCCGGCATACACGTTTGCCACGGCCCCCGGCCCTTCCGTGTTCTCGCGGAAAGTGGTGGTAATGTGCTCATTTCCGATTTTTTCGGTCAGAGCCAGAAGCTGAGTTTGTCCGGTGGACGCGTCGATGCTGCTCACAGCCATGATTTGATTGCCGGCTTGATTTTGGAAGGTCTCAACTTTCAAATTGAAGTCGCCGCCATAGGGCAAGCTGCCCTCGCGGGTTAGGTTTTCCACCACCTGCCCCAACGCCGAATCCGTGGGGATGCTGTCCGACGCTAAAGTGGCGGTTCGCACCGTCGAATTCTCAGCCGGAGCAAATTTGGCCGGCAATTCACCGGTCTGTTTCATGGTTTCCAATTGCTCGCGGTGCTGGCTCAGGTTCATTTGCATATTTTGAGTCACACCCTGGTAAGCTTCCACCCCATTATCCCCTTGACCCGCGCCGTTGCCTCCGCCTTGCCCGTTTCCGTCTCCCTGTCCATTGCCGTCGTTCAATGCCTCGGAAGCCGTCTTCTCCACGGTGCTCCCCTTCGGCGTTTTAATTTCATCCAGGCGCTCGAGCTCGTCGCCTTGCTTAAGCTCTCCCTTTTGAGGCATGTGCGCCCCGGGCAGTTTCAAGTCCTTGACTTCCTGCATCGGGTCCTGCGGGACTTCCATCTCGTTGTCCCGGTTGCTGTTATCCAAGCTGGGGCTGTTTAATTCCTCACGCTCATTATTATTGTTGTCGGGAAGGGATTCCTGCTGGTTGTATTGCGGCTGCTCATAGGGTGTTTCCAATTTTTCAGGCTGTTTCTCCGGCTGTTGCTTGGGTTGCTGCTGCTGTATTTGCTGTTCGCTACGGGAAGGCGCTTCAGCCTTTTTCTCTTCGGTCTGCTTAGGCAGGCCGCTGGCCGAGCGCTGCTGTTCCAGATTTTGTTGCTGTTGTTGCGGAGCATTTTGATTCGGATTTTGGATTTCCTGGCCCAAATTGAGTTGCTGTTCCATCTCGTTGAAAGGCGATTCGCTCTCGGTAATCTCGGATTCCTCTTTTACTGCATGGCTGTCCGTTGAAATAGGCGATTGGGCTTCGACTTTAGCCGGCATCTCAGCTTGCTGAACCTCGCTGTTTGCCGGCCCCAGTTGCTCGGCCGCCTGGACGCCGTTCAGGAATCCCGCTTGACCTGCAGAAGCGCCCTGAATCCCTTTGCTGTCGCCCATGCTTCCTGCCGCTGTGGAAGCATTGCCAGAGGACATGGAATCACTGGAAAAAACGGACGCTATTTCCGTGGGCAGCCAGGACCAACGGGCTCCGCTCTGATCAACTTGATAGCCGGGAACCATCCGTTCGGCGATGGTACCCCAGGTATTGGCCACGAAATACTTCTGGTTGTCTCCCCATTTGGCGCCACCGTTCGAATCGGATGGAGCATACTGGCTGACAATGGTGGATACGGTCTTGGCCACCACCGGACGAACAAAATTGAACAGGAACATGCCGACCTGCTGCATAAACGTCAGCGGAATGCGCGTGCTGACGCTGGCATCCACCCACCCCAAGAACCCGCTGGCCATCGCGCCCCAAATCGCGCCAGCCCGGCGGTCCTGGGCGGCCTTGGCACCGTTTTCCTCTCCACTGTTAACAAACAAAGACTGTATCAAGAAAGCCAACCCGGCCCGCATGGCCGGGGAAGTCATGAATTTTACAAATCCTGTAAAGGTCGAGAACGTTTCCGGCGTAATATTGAATGACTGCTTGAAGGCTTTGACAAAACCATCCGTAAAGCCTTTGCCGTCCTCACCCATGAACATTTCCGTCAAGCCGGCGGCCAGCCAATCGGCCATAATGCTGATCAAAGGCATATAGAACAAAAGGTCCTCGGGCAGGACTTCCTGTAAAATTTGAACGATGGTTTCTTTCAAAACCGCTTTGATAATCGCTTTCAAAACATCCTTGGTTAAGGTTTTAATCAAATCGGATATAGCTTGGATGACATTTTTCACCACTTCCGTGATGGCTTGCTTGAAAGTATCTTTAATGGCGCTGGCCCATCCGCCCAAGGCCGCTTTGACGATTGAGAGCGCAATATCCAGCCATTTAGGCAAAGGCACGAATGTCTGAATGAGTTCAATCAGGATGATGAGCGCGATGAGGATCGGGGCCGCTGACCCGCACGTGAAAATCGTCAGGACCACGGATATGATGAACATGAAGAGCTTGCCGAACGGCGAATTGGCGAATTCACCGAACTCCTGCATGGTATCCCAGCTGAAATTGATCAAGGCATCCACGATCTTGTAGATGTAATACACCGGATCAGTAAGAATCATGAACATTTCCATGAAGGTTTCCAGGCTGGGGTTCTGGAAGAAGTCCATCATAGCTTTTGGGCCCTGGAAAATGAACATGACAATGGCCAGGCCCAGGAAATCCGTACATTCGGGATCCGGGTTTTCCTGTTCCGGCTGTTCGGGGTGGCCGTAAATGCGCGCGATGTCCCAGGCCGAACCGCCGGCCCAATAATCCGGAGTCCTGTCTGTGCTCTGTTGGTTGATGATGACGCCGGGCGCCGTGGGAACTCGTGATTCATCCTCGGATACATTCAAGAGATCCGCCAGGGCGCTCGAACGGGTGCCGCGAATGTCCTCTGGACCCGCCTGGGTGGCTGCCGCCCCCTGTTCGTCGGCAGCGGTCAGGTTGGCGCTGATTTGTTCGATGAAAACCTGCGGGATGGTACCCACCGTGGCAGGCAGCGTCGCCTCTGAAACGCCTGCCGGCTCCAGCTGGGTGGTTGCAGGCGATAAAGACTCCGGCAAATTGGCGTCCGGGCCCAAGATCATGGATGCGCCGCGCTTGAAGGCGTCGCTGACCTCGGCCGCCAGATTCGTTTCCGGTTGTTGGGTCGCATCCGTGCCCAGGATGTTCACCAACAGCGCTTCCTGGCGCAGTTGTGTCACATCCGGCAGGGCATGGATGCTCGCAGCTTCCACGCCATCGGTCTCTTCCGGTTTGTTTTCGGTGGGCGCGGTCCCCTCGGTTTCTTTGGGTTCTTTCTCTTCCTCCACCATTCCGGCTTCCGGACCCACCAGGGCGATTTCCGTATCATCCGTAAGCACGGTATCCGTGTTTTCCACTGGCTGCTCGGTCTCAGGCAGCAAGGTCTCTTCGGGTTTTTCTTCGGTCTGGGGGCGGTCTACCAAATCCGCCAGCATGGATGCCGGCTCATCGATTTCTTTGGGCGGCTCGATGCCCTGGGCATTGAGTTCGTCAAGCAAGGCATCCACATCCAGGTCCACTTCCTTCGAGGACGTCTCCCCGTCTTCTTTGCGTTCTTCGTCGCCCAGCAAGGCGAAGAAATCTTCCAGGCTGTCCGGTCCCTCGACTTCCGTGTCCTTCTCCGTCTCTTTATCCTTCTCCCCCAAGCCCAGCAGACGCAGCACCTGGTCAGGCAATTCGGCCCGTTTTTCATCCCCTTCGTTGTCCTTGTCCTCGGCCGGCTGTTCGCCGTCCTCCTCCTTTTCCTCCTTGGCCACCTTTTCTTCGCCCTCGGGTTTTTCCTCCGCCGCCGGCTGTTCGACCTCGGTCTTAGGCTTCTCTTCCCCTTCGGCAAGGGTCTCGGTTCCGTCTTTCTTCGCCTGGGCGTCTTCCGGCAGAACGGTTTCCTTGCTTCCCGTTTCCGTTGTTTCCTCGGGCAGCTTGGTCTCTTCGGTCTTGGCCGCGGTGTCCTCTTTCAACTTGTCGTTCATGCCCAAAAGCGCCAGAAACTGCTTGGTCAGGTCCGCCAGAGACGTTTCGGCATTGTTCTTTTTCTCCGTCTCCTCGGTCTCCGTAACCTTCGTTTCCCCGCCTTGATCCTTCGGTTGCTCCACCACTTGAATTTCAGGCAACTGGCCGCCCTCGACCGGCTGCTCCGGTTTCGCGCTCTCGTCGACCTTTGGCAGCCCGGCCTCCAGCGGCTGCGCGGACGGCTGCGTCTCCTGGGCTACAGCTGCCGGTTCCACGGTTTCGGGCTGTTCGCTTGGCGTTATTTCCTTGGGTAACATTTCAGCCGGAATCGGCAGTTGTGCCAGATCGGTCTCGTCGCTCAGGCGTCCTTTGCCGCTCAATCCGTCCAGATTAAGACTGAGACTCAACGGCCCCTGGCTGGTGGTGGCTACATCCGCCAGCAGCGAGGGATCCACAGCCGGTTGTTCGGTCGTCTCCTCCTCAGGTTGGGTGCCGGCCGGTTGCTCGCCTTTGGGCGCCACGACTTCAGCCACCCATTTCAAAGCCGTGTCCACGCTTACACCGGCGAGCGTTTTTTCGGCTACGGTTTGCAGGGACACTGTGGAAAGCAGGTCGCCGTATTCGGCTTTGAGCACGTTGAGGCGGGTGTCCGCCACATCGGCCTTTTTATCCGTGGGCGCATTGACGGAAATGAAAGCGTCCGGTTGGGCTTGTTCCAAGGGATTGGCGGGCGGAAGCAGGTCGTTTTGCTGATCGTAGTTTTCGTGGCGGTTGTTGTCGAAACCATAGGCGAGGATCGTATCCATACCGGTCATGGTAAAGACGAAGATCATGGCCAGCACCAGGGAAATGACTTTTCGGTGCCGTTCCCGTGCCACACGCCATAATTGCCGGCTCAGGATGGCTGCTTGTGACCAGAACTGGGTAATGGTTTTCATTGTCCTCACCTCATTAAACCAAGCGGTCCGCCCGACCTTCTTGGCTATTCGATCTATCTTTCAACCCGGACCATGCCGGGTGATGCTGGCATTTGTTCAATGACGCAGACATATATGTAACAACTTTCTTTTTCGGCACATTAAATGCCAGTTTAATAAATTTCAGCTTAAGTATATCACCGGTTTTTGACCGAGTCAAAAAAGCGACCTGGTTTTTACCTTTGATTTACAAGGGTTTTCTTTGAATGTCCTGCGGTTTGGTAAAAAAACCTGCTTATAATCCAGCTAATGAAAAAAATACCTTAAAAACAAGGATAATCTTTCAAACCGGTCGTTGGTGGTGAGAATTTTCCGCGCGGGGTAAATTTCCTGCGCCCAATCGCCTGGGCAAACAGCTGATGATCATCAGGAACCCAAACACGATGGTTATGATGAAGGGAATCAAATTGCCATACCGGGAAAAAAAGGTAGTGAAGTCCGCGGGGTGGATGGTGGCGGTTTTCATACCAGATGTGAAGAAAGGCAAAGCAGAGCTTATTTTACCCCAGGGATCAATCACCGTCGTTGGGCCGGTCATGGATGCCCTGGGCATATACGCCCTGTGTTCGATGGCTAAAAAAACCGCCATGGCCGTGCGTTGGCTGCTCATGGCCGAGTGCCCTGCCCAGGCATCGTTGGACATAGAGCAGAAAAACCGCGCGCCGTTTTTGGCCAGCTGATATCCCAGTTCCTCGAACTGGTCCTCATAACAGATCAACGGCGAAAACCGCCAAGTGCCGTTTGGGCCGCCCAGCTGCAGCGGTTCATATTCTTCGCCGGATTCGAAATCCACAGGGATAGGTTCGCGCACTACGCTCTTTAAAAAGCGCTTCATCCATTCCCAGGGGATGTATTCGCCGCCCGGCACCAGCCTGATCTTGCGGTAACGCCCCAGGGTCTCGCCTTGGGCGCCGAGCAGAAAGGCGCTGTTGTAGTGATGAAAGCGCGGGCCTTCGAGCAGATGCGTCGGCTGATATTCATTGCTGGTCAGAAGCGTCGGTACGCCCGCTTCCCTGATCAACGACCGCAGCCGGTCCTCCCAGGCCTTTTCCGGTTCGTATTCCAAGATGCCCGGAAAACAGGACTCCGCCCAAATGACGAGGTCCGGATGCGTAGCCGCTGCCTGCCGATGCAGCGGTTCCATGCGGGCGAAGACGTTTTCCTTGTAGGCTTGATCCCAGCGCTGGTCCGTATTGAGGTTGCCCTGCAGGAGCGCCAGGTGCAACGGCGGGGCGGGTTGCCGGGCAAATGCCCTCGCTTCCACTGTGCAGCGTGCCAGAAGATAAAGCCAGCCCGCTGCCAGCAACAGAACCATGGCGGCCAACCCCGGACGCCGGAATGCATCCTTGACTGAACACCGCAGCGGTTCGGCCCAATTCCTCGACCAGCCGCTCGCCAAAACAGCATTCGCGGCCATGACCCAATAGGAGACTCCGCTGACGCCAGCAACAGCCGCCACTTGACGGACCAGCGGAGTGCCGTACTGGGTATGGCCCAGACTGCCCCAGGGCCAGCCTCCAATAATGATTTGGCCCCTCACATATTCCCATGCCACCCAAGCCAAAGGTACGACGACCGCTGAAGGCCACTGCAAACGGTCTGTCACCGCCTTGGCCGAAAAACTGAACAGGCCGAAGTAGAGGCCTCCTAAAAAAGCGAATATGATCCTGCCAATGGCGTTATCAACATTGGTATCGCGGTTGATGAGAGGCAGCCAGGAAATCATCGTGTAGAAATAAACGAATCCGAGCAGCCAGCCCAGCGCAAAGCACCGGGGCCAGTTGGCATCGCGCCATGCCAGCAGAAAAGGCACCAACGCCACCCAAGCCAGCCAGCCTGGAGCCTGGCCCAGCCGCGGCCAAAGGCCGTTGGGAAAGGAAAGGGCCAAGAGGCCTCCGGCCAAGGCGGCTGCGGCCACCTGGGTCCAAAATGTCCGTGGCATGGGCAACGTCATTTTTGGATTATAGCATGCGGTCCGTTTTTTATCGTAGTTATCAACATACTCCGGTCCTGCGCCGGGTCTTTTTCCTGAATACGGGTTTTAAAGCTTGACAAAGCCCCGAGGGGTTTAGTACGATTCACCGCATATTTTCAGGAGGTTTTTCGTTGGTTTCCACCCTGCAACGCGATCCCGCGGCCATCGCCAAACTGGCCCTGACCCTGCGAAGGGATATCGTCGAGATGCTCGGCGCGGCCGGCTCCGGCCATACGGGCGGCTCGCTGTCCTGCGCGGATATTTTAGCCACGCTGTTTACGGCCGAACTGCGTTATGATCCCGCCAATCCGAAATGGCCGCAACGAGACCGCTTCATCCTCTCCAAGGGACACGCGGCACCGGCGTTGTACGCCGTGCTGGCGCGCAGCGGTTTTTTCTCGCCCGACCATCTGCGCACGCTGCGCAAGCTGAATTCCATCCTGCAAGGGCATCCGGACATGAATAAGACGCCGGGCGTGGAAATGTCCACTGGTTCGCTCGGCCAGGGTTTGTCCGTGGGCTGCGGTATGGCGGCCATGGCCTTCGACGCCGCCCGTCGGGCGGCCTACCGGGTGTACGTCCTGCTCGGAGACGGGGAGTTGAACGAAGGCCAGGTTTGGGAGGCGGCCATGAGCGCCGCGCACCACCGGCTGGGCAACCTTTGCGCCGTCATCGACCGGAACGGCCTGCAGATCGACGGTGAAACCTGCTCGGTGATGAACACGGATCCCCTGGACGAGAAATGGCGGGCGTTCGGCTGGAATGTTATTCCCGCCAACGGCCATGATTACCGGCAACTGCTCGCCGCCCTGGAAGTCGCGCGCGCGGAAACCCAACGCCCCAGCGTAATCATCGCACAGACCGTAAAGGGCAAAGGCGTGTCGTTCACGGAAAACCAAGCATGCTGGCACGGCATCGCGCCGGACCAGGAACAAGTCTGCCAGGCCTTGGACGAGTTGAAATGACCCGTCATCCTGGCGTTCGCGCAGCGAAGGAGCCGGCGCATGGGTGAGAAAATCGCAACCCGCGAGGCCTACGGAAAGGCCCTGGTTGAACTGGGCGCCCAGCACGACGACCTGATCGTGCTGGACGCGGATCTGTCCTGTTCGACCAAGACCAATTTATTCGCCGCCAAATATCCCGAACGCTTCTACAATCTGGGCGTGGCCGAACAAAATCTGATCGGCTGGGCGGCCGGCATCGCCACGTGCGGAAAAAAACCTTTCGCATCGACCTTTGCGGTCTTTGCCACCGCCCGGGCCTACGACCAGGTCCGCAATTCCATCGCCTTCCCCAACCTCAACGTCAAAATCGCGGCCAGCCATGCCGGCTTGTCGGTCGGTCCTGACGGCGCCTCCCACCAGGCCATTGAAGACATGGCCTTGATGCGCATTATGCCCAACTTCACCGTGGTGGTGCCGGCCGACGGACCTCAGGCCGCGGCAGCGACCAAGGCCTTGTACCAGCACGAGGGACCGGCGTACCTGCGGCTGGGCCGCCCCAAAGTCGAAGACATCATTTCCGACCAGCCCTTCGTGCTGGGCCGGGCCCAGGTGTTGAAACCGGGCCGCGATGCGGCCATTATCGCCTGCGGCACGACGGTGGTGGAAGCCCTGCGGGCGGCCGAACAGCTGGCCCGGGACGGGATCTCCGCGCGGGTCATCAACCTGCATACCGTCAAGCCCATTGACCGCGAGGCCGTGCTGTCGGCGGCCCAGGAAACCAGGGCTCTGGTTACGGTCGAGGAGCACACGGTGATCGGCGGCTTGGGCAGCGCGGTGGCCGAAGTATTGGCCGAGGCGAGCGCAGCGGTTCCTTTCCGCCGGCTCGGGGTACAGGATGTGTTCGGAGAATCCGGAGAACCGGAAGAGTTATTCGCGAAATACGGTATAGATGCCGCCCATGTAGCGGCCGCTATCCGTCAGCTCTTGAAAACATAGGTTTTTCAACCCTTTTCTTCCAACCTGAATAATCCCGGCCAAATCTCACCCAAGGCTTTGACCACCTCAGGGTCAAAACGCGAACCCGCCTGAGCGGTGATCTCCTGATACGACTGCGCAGGCGTGCGCTGCCCCGGCTGGTCGTCGGCGCCATTGGTGAGGATGTCCAGCGCGTCAGCCACCGCGATGATGCGCGCCCCCAAAGGAATGGCTTCGCCCCGCAATCTGTCCGGATATCCCTGGCCGTCATAGGTCTCATGGTGATGGCGGATCAGCGGGGTAATCTCCCAGGGAAATTCCACATGCTCCAGCATTCCTACGCCGACTTCGGGATGGCGGTCCATTTCCGACTTGGAAACCGCGGCCAGCTTGAGTTTGCCCAAGTCGTGCAAACGGCCGGCCATGCGGATTTTCTCGACTTCTTCGTTCCCCAGGCCCATTTGCAGGGCCATGGCCGCCGCATAGTTGGCCACTCTTTCGGAATGGCCCGCCGGATATGGTTCGTGGGCGTCCACCAGTTCGGCGATCATCTGCACCATGGAAAAATAACTTCGCCGCAACCGCGCATACAGCCGCGCGTTCTGGATCACCACCGCCGCCTCCGAAGCCAGGGTCCGGAACAGCCGCACATCATTGCCGTCGAACACGGCCTCGCCCCGCTTGTTGGCCGCCAGAAACACGCCCAGATTGGCGTCCTGATGCCGCAGACCGACGGCTAGGAGCGTGCGCAATTGAAACCGGCGGCCGAATTCCTCCCGGACCGACGCTTCCTCCTGCGCGGTATTGTAAACCGCGGTTTGGCCGGTGCGGAAAACCTGGGCGGAAACGCCCTGCGTATCGGCTCGCAGCCGCAGGTCCGCAATCTGCTCCTCGTCCAGGCCGACGGCGGACGGGTGGGCGGTCAAAACACCGGAGGCTTCGTTCCATAACAAGAACCAGCATTTTTCCACGTTCAACAGTTCGCTCACCCGCTCGATGATTTGCTTCAGCGCCAGGTTGACATTGGAGATTTCGCTCAGCAACTGGGCTACTTCGTACAATGCCAGCAGTTCCTGCGCCCGGCGCTTGGTCTCCTCGAACAGTCGCGCGTTTTCGATGGCCAGCGCAGCCTGGCTGGCAAGAGTCTTGATCAGCTGGCGTTCGGCCTGCGAAAAAAAACGCGGCCGCTTGGCGAAGAGATGCAGGACGCCGATGGCCCTGCTTTTCACCTTCAGCGGGATTACAGCCAGGCCGGCGATCCCTTCCTGGTTAAGCATCCGCTGGTCAAGGTCCGTGCGCGCGGCAACATCTTCAATCCAAACCGGCTCCCCGGATTCAAGCGCCTGTTGGGTCCGGTTGCCGGCCATCAGCCTGCCCCGGGCGGCCGTGCTGATTCCCAAGCCGGTGCGGAAAACCGGCTGTGGCCGTTTGTCGGGTTTGAGCCAAATGTCACCGGCTTGGCAGCGCATGGTCTTCGTTATTTCCAGGATGATCAACCGCAACAGGATGTCCAGCTCCAGGGTGGCGCTCAAGTTTTGCGCGATTTCGGAGGCAGCCGCGGTCTGCCGTGCATGTTGCTCTAGCTGATGCCGCCGCTCCAGCATGGTCCAGGCCAGGCGCCCCAATTCCAGCGCCGGCCCCAGTGCCTCCAGGCTGGCCTCGGTCCAGGCGGGGCGGCATAGAATCAAAAGCGCGTTCGCCGTCAGCGGCAGCCACAACAACGCCTGCGAAAGACAGGCGGGAGCCATCCAGGCCAGGTCTTGCTGCAGGCGTTTATGGAGCGATCGTGATTCGCGGCAGGCACGGAACCCGGCTAGCCGGCCTTGCGGTTGAACCTGAAATACCGGCACCGGCCGGGGCTGAAGTTTAAGGCTTTGCTGCCGTTCCAGGACCCAGGCAGCTATCCCCTCCGGGAGAATGGGAGGAACCGTAGATCGGCCGGGACCGCCAAGCAGTACGGGCGCCTGTTCATCTTCGGACAACAGCAGGCACCAGGCCGCCCGCGCGCCTGAAAGCTGCCGGCACTCGGCTGCCAGCGCCTTTCCCAACTGTGGCAGATCGGGTGCAGTCTGCAGCGCCCGGACAAACGATGAATGCCGCATAGAAGCGGTTCGGCGCTTGCTCACGCGGATGGCCTCTGGCTGCCGTCGCGGGTTTCAGCGGCGACCCAGTCCAGGTAGGAAGGGAGGCCGGCCACGATCGGCAGGGCGATGACTTCGGGTACTTGGTAGGGATGCAATGCCTGCACGCGCGCCGCCAGCTCCGGCACCAAGGACTGGCGGGTCTTCACCACCAGCAACTCCTCGGGATCGCATTCGATTTTGCCCTGCCAGCGGTAGATCGAGGTCAGGCCGGGAACGCGGTTCACGCAGGCGGCCAGCCGCTCCTCAACCAGGGCGCGGGCCACGCGCTCCCCGACCTCGGCATTCGGAACCGTGATGAATAGCACGCACAACTCCATTGGCGCCTCCTTCCCTCCTAACGCACGATGACGCCGGCATAGCCGACCACTCTGTGCGCGTCCCCCGACGTTTCCGCCGAGGTGGTGTAATCCACCAGTTCGGCCTTGTCCGCCCCCAGTTCCGCGGCGGCGACCAGCATCACCGCAGCGGCAATCGCACCGCACATCGAAATCCGCTCCCGGGCCACGGTTTCCAGCAGCCCCTGCGGATTGCGGCTCAGCACCTGCTGCAGCGCCTTGTGGTCCAGGTCCTTGGTCCGCGTCAGAGTGGCAAAATGATTCATGTCCGACGACGCCAGCAGCAGACAGCGTCTGGCGTCCGACCGGATCAGTTGCGCCAAAACCAGCCCCAATTCCTGGAGTGGAGCAAATTCATCGGTGCCGAGAGCCACGGCCACAATCGAGAAACGTCCAAACGCTTGTTGCAGAAACGGCAGCTGGACTTCCAACGCATGTTCGCGTTCGTGCGCCGCATCATCGGCCTTCACCAGACGGCATTCGCGCAACAAGCCACCGGTCAGGTCGCGGTCCACCGGCACCCGGCCGAGCGGCGTGGCCCAGGCTTCGGCGTGGGACACGGCCATCGGCCAGCCCCGGCCGGTATGGTTGGGCCCCAGCAGGATCACCACCTCGGCCGGATTCAGCCGCGCATACACCTTGGCCGCCGTGCGGCCTGAATACATGTAGCCGGCATGGGGCGTCATGGCCCCAATGGCCGCGACCGTCTCCGGCCGGGGGGAGGGCCACAGCTCCGCCAAATTGTCGCGCAGCATTTCCGGGTTTTGCTCATAAAACATTCCCGCTACCGCGGGTTGTCTGAGCATCGTCTTTTGCACCCCTTTGCATATCCAGTCAAGGGATTGACAGCCGCAGCCCCGCATGTTACCACAGAACCATGCGTCTCCTTGCCTGGTCAGCCCTGTGCTGCTGCCTCTGCCTCACCCCGGCCTGGGCGGAACCCGAACTCATCGAATCCAAGCCCACCACCCTGGTCTATCCGCCCTTTTGGCACACGCCTTTCGGCATTCACCGCGGCACGCCCGAACTTCTCGCCTTGTTCATCGGCCAGCGGACCGTTCTTGATCATCCCGAGGATTTGGCCTGCCAACTGCTGCTTACGCGCGGTTCGGACCAGGAAGCCGGGCCGGAATTCCTGTTGACCATCGCGGGCGCCAACACCGGCCGCGGCAACCTGATATACAATCCCGACCTGTTCCATCTGGAAGTCATCGGCGGCAGTCAGCCGCCCGGCGCCCCCACCGGCGTCGCCTTGCGCGCGGATGGAACGCTGTTCGTTGCGGACCCGGCCCGGCGGCAGATCTTCATTTTCACGCCCAAAGACCGTCGGCTGGAGCCGGCCGGCCAGCTGGAGGCTCCTCCGGACGGCTGGAACCAGCCGTGGGGGCTGGCGCTCGATTCGCAAAACCGCCTGTACGCGACCGACCGGGGCCTGGACCGGATCGTGATCTACGATCCGGAGGGGCGCTGGCTTGAAACCCTGGGGCCCCAGCTTCCGGCCGGGGAACGCCTGCAAGGACCTACGGCCATCGCCGTGGCGGACAGCCGCGAGACCTGGTCCTTTTACCATGACGATTATATTTTCGTCTGCGACCGGGAGGGAACGCGCCTGTTGCGCCTGGATCCCCGCGGCCACGTACAGCGTTCGCTGACCCTTGACCAGATGCCGCCGGAAAACCGCCCGCACTCCCTGGCCTGGATGGACCTTGATTTTTACGAAAACCTTTGGGTCACTGATCCGGCTCTTTCCCGGCTTCACAAATTTGACCGTCATTTACGTTATTTGGCCGCCTTCGGAGAACCTGGCCAGGGCGACGGCCGCTTCATCCACCCGACGGGAATCGCCATTCACCGCCACTTCGGCCAGGTGTTCGTCGCCGAGGCCGGGGGTGCGCATTATTTCTGGATCGGCGCGGACATTCAGCAGGCCCGGGCCACCCGCCATCCGGCGGTTCCGGGGTTGCTGGAAGTAACGTTTTGGCTGACTGAGCCGGCCTGGATGACCGTGATCGCCCAGCCGGACCGCTCGCCGAAAACCGTCGAGCTGTGCCGGAAGCAATGGCTCGACTCGGGAGCCCACCTCATTCCCTGGCGCCTACCGGAAGCTGCGCGCGGCGCCCGCCTCGAATTGATCGCAGAGGCCACCTATTCTTCGGCTTCTTATTTCGCCAAACGCGTGTTCCTGACGGTCCCGCCACAGGAGCAGCCGGCGGACGAACAACCTCCTCAGCCGGCTACTGTCTCCCCTTCACCGTGATCACCACCCGCCGGTTGCGGTAACGCTCATCCGGATCGAGGGTGTTGCCCGCGGGCTCTTTGTCGCCCCGGCCGCGGACCAGTATCCTGGAAATGGGTACTTTATGATAGGCGGTCAAATAACGCGCCACGGCTTCAGCCCGGCTTTTGGATAGAAACAGTTTCTGCTGCCCTTCTTCCATGGCGTCCGCGTAGCCCGCGATAAAGACCTTGCTGTTGGGGTGGTCCCGGATGAATTTCGCCGCCTCGGCGATCAGTTTGGCCGCGGAGCCGGAAATTTCCGACCGGCCCCGTTCGAACAAGATCGGCCCGAATTCGCGGCTGTCCACGAAGTCGCCGCCTTTTTGCTCCGCGCCCTTGGCGGCCGGCAGCGTGCCTTCGGAACTCACGCCGATGCGCCCGCTTTGCGATTCACTCTGGTTGTTCACGTCCGTCAAGGTCAATTCGTAACGCACCCCGGTGAGATCTTCGACGGCTTGGCCTTTCGCGTTCTTGCCATCCCACTGGATTTTGTCCGGCATTCCTTCCCCAGTCAGGCTGTGCAGCGGCTTTCCACTCGGGTCCGACAGCTCCAGCTTCCACTTAACGATGCGGGGACCGGACATCCGGCGCACCAGGAAGACGACTTCCCGCTGGGCCGCCGTCCCGCCGGGCACCCGGGCGACCTTGGTGTCAACGCGCAGGTTCTCTTTCAACAGCGACCGCATGGCCGCTTCCTCCTGCGTCAGCGAGGACCCTTGGCGGGGCGTGAAGGAGGGAATGGCCGGGTATTCAAGATTGGGCAGATTGGGGGCCCGCTCGGATGCATCTTGTTTCCGCGCTTTGGTTTTGGACTTTCCCTGCGGAGTAGAAAAGTTCCCGAATTTGAGCCCGATGGACAGGCGGTGGGACAACCCCAGGTCGCCCTGCGGCGAGGCGGTGTACCCCAGGGTCCACTGGCTCAGATTCAGCCCCAGGCCGGCGGTCAATCCGGTCAGCCCGGACGGCCCGGGCGCAGCGGTGAATTGATACCCCAAGCGGATCAACAGCACTTCGTAGAGCTGATACTCCACGCCGGCGTGAATCCACGATGCTTCCGGCGCGGCCAGCAGCAACTCTACGTCCAAAACCGGCCGAAGCAGGTGGTCGCGCTGCAAAGCCCAATTGTATGCCCCGCCTACGCGCATGGCCATGGGCAGGGAATACCCACCCACTCCCAGGCCCAATTGGGAAACCGAGAGCCCCAACATGAGTTCCGGCGACAAGGCGTAGAGTCCGCCCAGGTCCGCCAAAACCGTCATAGGCTGGGCGTCCCCCAACTCCTGCAAATAGAACCGCAACGCGGCGCCCGCGGAGAGCTGGGGAGTGATCCGCCAGCCCTGTCCCAAGCTCACGCCGATCATGCTCAGATTGATTTTCCCGTCTTTGAGGACCAACTCGCCGTCCGACGTGATACCGGTGGGTTCGAGCGTGCCCAGCCCCAGATAGCTGAGCCCGGCTGCCAGGCTTAGCTGTTTGACGATGGGCAGGCCGAAAAGCAGCGTTTCCTGATTGATGTCCTGTATCCAGGTATGATGGATGAATTCGGCTTCAGGAACGGTCAAATACCCCAGCCCGGCCGGGTTGCCGTAGAGGCTGGATACGCCGGAAACGAGCGCAGCCTGGGCGCCACCCATGGCCGTGGACCGCGCGCCTACCCCCAATTGAAGCTCCGGCAAAGCCAAACGGCTGTAAGGATAGGTTTGCTCCGTTTCAGCAGCACCCAGCAGGCCGGGACAGAGGCACAGAATGGTCAGCAGGCAAAATGGTTTGCGCATAGGCTTCCCGTCGGTCGCGGAATCACTTGGTGATGACCAGGCGCTTGAACTTGGTCTTGGTCACTTGCCCGCTCTGGGTCCTGGCCGTCACCTGGTAAAGGTAGACACCCGGAGCCACCCGGCTGATGTCCCAGGTGGTTTTCCGGTTGATGAGCCCCGGTTGATTCTTGTCTTCCAGGTGGGCCGCCTTCAAGCCCAGCAGATTGTAGACATCCACGCTGATGTCCGAAGGTTCGCCGAGTGAATACATAAAGGTTACGCTGTTTCCGGCCGCGGGGTTGGGAAAAGCCACCGCATCCCCGCCGGGCACGGCATAGGGCGTGATGGTGGAGGTGGGAGAAATGGTCGGGGTGATGGTATAGGTCGGCGTCATCGTCGACGTCGCGCTCCAGGTGGGGCTGATGGTATAGGTCGGCGTAATGGTCGGGGTAGGCGTGATGGTGGGGGTGTTGGTCCTCGTGGCAGTGATCACGTCCAAGGTCACATCGTCCACGCGGATGAAATTGGCGTCCGAAATGCCGTCGTCATAGGCGCGAAAAACCAGTTGGACGTTCTGGCCGCCATAGGTGCTCAAATTGATGTATTTGTCGATCCGCGTCCATCCGGGCGTGGGCGTGGGCTGGACCAGAAACCCGTTGCCCTGCTCCCGCAAAAGCTGGACGCCGCCAAAGGTGGCGTCGGCATAGAGCTGGGTCCCGAAAATATAGGTCACAAACCACTGGTAATAAGCGGTTATAGTCGCGCCCAGGGCATCCCTCGGCACGGCCACGTATTGGGAAATGTAGGAATTGGTGTAGCCGCCCAGGCTGTTGCCCGGCGCCACCACGGCGGTGTTCGTGACTCCGGTGTGGTGAATGACGCCCAAATGTTGGGTGGGATAAAAAGCAGCCGGACTCGCGCCGGTCACCCAGTTCGGTATGCCGCCGCCGCTCGTGATTTCAAACTGGCCGTTCAGGATCAGCTCTTCGGCCTGCGCTCCGCCGGCACAAAACCAGCCGGCCAGCAATCCCGCGAGGATGTATCGGCAACGCCTTGAAGACATACCCAGCCCCTCTTCGGTTGAATACTTTCAGTATAGCTTATTTTACAGGCTGGCTCAAGGTCAATAGGCCAAAGGCGTCCGAACCCGGAAAAACCCTATTTAAACCGCAGTAAGAGCGTGACGCGGTGCTGGTGACGGCCCAGTTCGGAGAGATCGTAGAGAAATGCGTAATCCACCTCATAGTATTCGGGCCGGTAGGAAGCGCCAAAAGTGACTTCCTGGCCCGAGAACCCGGCCCTCAATCCCAGGCTGGCCTGGTACCAATATTCGGCTCCCAGGCGGTAGGCAAAACGGTAATACTCGCCGAATTCCAGATCCACGGCCGTGATCAGGTGGTTGAAATACACTTCCTCCTGGGAGGGGAAAAATTTCAAGGCGACGCCCAGTTTGGCGTTTACCAGCGAGGGATCCAGGGTGTTTTCGCCGGTCTGCCAATATACTCGCTGAAACAGGTTTTGCACGTTCAGACCCACCGTGTGGTCCCATTGCAGAAACGGCTGCCACAACGCCCCCACGTCCAAGCCGTGCCCCACGGCCTGGAATTCGCCGATGCCGTGGTGTAAAAACTTGAGGCTGGCGCCCAGGGACAGCCCCTTCACCCACTCATACACTTTGCGGCCATAACTCGCCCAAATGGTGTTCTCGCTGCTGCCGAACGTCTCGGTGACAGCACCCAGGTCGTCGCGGCCTTCCAGCCCGCTGATGGAAAAATTAATCCAGGAAAGCGAGAAAGCCCCGATTTCCGGCAACTGGAAGGAATAGGAGAGATAACTGGAACTCATTTGATCCTGCAGAAAGACGTACTGCAGCGCCGCCTGGTAGAGATAGAGGTCCATCTGCCCCAGGCCGGCCGGGTTCCAATACCCGGCTGTGGCGTCGTCGGCCAGCGCCACGAAGGCGCCGCCCATGCCCGCGGCCCGGCTGCCGGCGCCCTGCGTCCAATACGCCGCTGATCCGTAGTTGTTGCCGTCCGCCTGCGCGGCGTTTGCCGCGAGCAGGGCCAGACATAAGGCGATGCTTGTTCTTTTCAACATGATTATCCTCCATGAACAGGGGTTTGTTATTTAGACCGCCTTGGGCGGATTTTCATGCGTCTTTTTCTGCGGCGCTGATCATTCCGCTTCGCCGGGTTTGACGGCGCGATGCAGCGTGGCCACGCCGCCGCCCAGGCGTTGATATTCAACCTCGTCGAAGCCGGCCCTGATCAGCATCCGGCTCAGCTTGTCCGCGTCCGGGAAATGCCGCAGGGAATCGTGCAACGGATGGAGCAGGACCCTCGACAGCTTGGTTTGCCACTGTCCCACAAACGGGAAAAGGAACTCGCGGTAGATCTGGATCGGCAACCTAAGCGGCTGGCGCGGGGCCGCCAATTCCAGGACCACGAGCGGGCGGCCGCGCCGCAAGACCCGCTGGCACTCCCGCAGCACGGTCCGGATGTCGGACACGAACCGCAAGCCGAAGCTGAGGAACACCGCGTCGAAAAATTCGTCGGGAAATGGCATGATCTCGACATTTTCGGTCTTGAATTCCACGCGGCGGTGCAGATGGTGGACGCGGAGTTTCTGCTTGGCCACGGCCACCATGGCCGGGCAGAAATCAACGGCCACGATATGGGTCTGGGGCCCGAAGCTGTTGGCCAGCTGCCGCGACATGTGGCCAATGCCCGAGCAGGCGTCGAGAATGCGGTGCGGTTTGGTCAAACGCGCCTGCTGGACCGCACGCAACCGCCAGGCATCCCCCCGGCCGAAGGTCAGGGCAGGCTCCACCTGGTCGTAAGCGTCCGCAAGTTTGGTGAAAATATTGCGGACCAGACGGTTTTTCGAAATGGAGCGGACCATGGCAGCTCCTAGGCTCCGGTCATTTCAGTTCGCGGTACAGCTTGAACAGTTCGCGGAAGGCGCGGGCGATGACCGAGAGCTTGGCTCCGGTCTGGGTGCCGGCCGTGCGCGGGTAATGGTTGACCCCCACCTGGGCGAAGCGGTAACCGGCCTTTTTCGCGCGCGCCAGGAGTTCCGTGGAAATCATGGCGCCGCTGGCCTTGAACTCCACCTGGTCCACCACGCGCCGCCGGAAGAGTTTGAAGGCGCAGTCGATGTCGCGGACGGAAAGGCCGAACAGCGTGCGCACCATGGTGCCCCAGGCCCAGGCGTTGAGCAGGCGCATGAACGGGTCGCGGCGCTTCAGGCGGTATCCGGCCACGAAATCCGCCGCCGCCGCGGCCGGAAGCAGCCGCTCCAGTTCCCGCGTGTCGAACTGGCCGTCGCCGTCCGTGAAAAAAATCCACTCGAGTTTCGCTTCCCGCAGGCCGGTTTTCACCGCGCCGCCGTAGCCCTGGTTGCGCTCGTGGCGCAGGTAGCGGACCTGGGGAATCTCCGCGGCGAGCTTGCGCGCCACTTCGGGCGTGTGGTCGCGGGAACCGTCGTCCACGATGATGATTTCCCAGCGGCCGGCGACCCGGGCCAGGGTTTCGGCCGTGCGGCGGGTCAGCGCCTCGAGATTGTCGGCCTCGTTGTAGGCCGGGAAAAACGCAGAAATATCCAGCCGCGGCAGCGGCTGGGGTTTAGCGTCTGCTTTTGACACGTGCTTTGCCTCCTTGGTCCTTCAGTTTGATTTTTATGCGCGCAGTCCTCCGGGCAGCCGGAACGGCCGCCGGTGGCTCATACTTCAATATGTCCTGCGCCACGCGGAGGCCGAGCCGAAGGCTGTAGCTCATGCCCCGGTCCTCCGGATAGATTTGGGCCATGTTGGCCAGAAACAATCCGGAAAGCGGCGCCGGGTGCGGCACCAGCCGCTCGCCGAACCCGGTCCTGATCACGGGTTGGGCGTAGGGGGCCCGGAACACGCGCGTTTCCAGGACGTCCGAAGGCTCGAAGCCCGGCACGACGCGCGACAGGTAGGCGTAGAATTCGTGCAGCACCGCGTCGTCCCCGGCCCGGTACCGGGGATGTCTGGTTGGCACGTAGCTGGAAAGGTAGAGTACGTGCCGCCCGCCGTAGGTCTCGGGCCGGATGAAATTGGTGTGCTCGATCACCGCGATGAACGGGCTGGCCAGGTCAGGCACGTTCATCCAATAAATGGGCGACAGCGAGCGTTTCAGGGTGAGGACCGCGCACACGTTGCCCAGGTACTCCACTTGCCGCAGCCGGTCCCAATAATCGCCGCCGAGGTTCGCGGGCAGCATGGGCCACAAGGCCGGCGGCGCCTGGGTGGCCAGCACCGCATCGAGCCGTTCCCGGCCGCGGGAGGTGCGCCAGCCGGCGACCCGTCCCTGCTCCACGATCAGCGAACGCACGCTCTCCCCGCAGCGGACGCGGCCGCCGCGGGCCGTGATCTCCGCCGCCAGGGCTTCATGCAGCACCTGGAAGCTCCCCTGCAGGTAGCCCAGGCTTTCCTTCATCATGCCCTGTTCCCTGCTTCCGGCGCGGGTGTGGATGCGCGAATAAAACCAGGGCATGCCGATGTCGTTCGCATAGTCGCCGAATTTTCCGTGCAGCAGGGGGCCCCAAATCACGTCCCAGGCCTGTTGGCCGAAGGCGCGCAAAATCCAGTCCTTGGCGCGGACTTGCTCGTACCCACGCCAGCGCTTCACGCGCGACAGGTAGAGGATGCAGAGCCCGAACCGCAGCCGGTTGGCCGGCGAAAGCGGCCTGAACCTCAGCAGGTCCCAGGGCGTGGCGAACTTTTGCAGGCGCCCCTGGGAGTAGATGCCCATGGGCGTCTCGCGCCAGAGGAGCCGGTCCGACAGGCCCAGGTCGCGGATGAAGCGGATCGTTTCCAGGTCCGTGGTGAAAATGTGGTGGTAGAACATTTCCAGCCGCGTGCCGCCATAGGCAAACGTCCCGGCCAGCCCGCCCGGTTCGGGTGCCTGTTCGGCCACCACCACCTGGTGTCCGGCTCGGGCCAGGGCCCGCCCGGCCGCCAAGCCGGTCAAGCCGGCGCCTACAATTCCGATCCGCATTCAGTTCGCTCCGGTTTCCGGCGCATTCCGTTCCGCCGTGTCTTCGATCTCGTGGAAGGAGAGCTTCCACGTCCACATGTAATACAATCCCCACAGCGTGATGGGCAGCCAGATGAGGGCGTGAATCACCAGAATGCAGGGCAAGGATATACTTTTGTCGACGCCGAAGAAGCGGAGGGTGCTCACGCCGAAAAATTCGAACGGCCCCACATAGCCCGGGGAGGAAGGCAGCATGATGCCCAGGTTGACCACGGCCATCAACATGACCGCCGCGTACAGCGGCAGGTGCAGGGAAAAAGCCAGCAGCACGAAATAATAGGCCGCGCTTTCGCACAGCCAGGCCAGCAGGGAGAACAGGAAGGCCAGCAGGCTGTCTTTGCGGTTGCGCAATCCAGCCAGGCCCGAGATGAACGACGAGGCCAGGCGGGAAACCCGCGGCTGCAGGCCCGCGGGCAGGATGCGCAGGACGCGGTTGAGCACCGCCACGGCCCGCTCTTTCCAGGTGATGAGCGCGAACAGCACGGCGAACAGCACGATGAACAGGAGCGTGGTGAGGTCGACCACGGTGTTGACCAGGTCCACGAAACTGGCGTTGGCCGGCGTGCGCGGCACCTGGAACAGGGCCAGGACCACTCCGGCCAGCAGCACCATGACCAGGCCGTCGAAGGCGCGCTGCATGATCATGGTGGCGAACACCGAGGCCTTGGACACGCCCTCGCGCTTGCCCACCACGTAGGCGGGAACGAACTCGCCCGCGCGGGCAGGCAGCACGTTGTTGGCCATGAACCCCAGGATCAGCGGCGGAAACAGGTTCTGCCAGGAGAGGGGCTTCACCGAATTCAGGAGGTAGCTCCAGCGCACGGCCCTCAGCCAGTATCCGAATAAATACACCGCCAAGGCCGGGACCAGCCAGCCGTACTGCGCGTCCCTGAGCGCCTGGAGCAGCTCGGCCCAGTCCACCTGGCGGAACACCAGGTAAAGCAGGACCGCAGTGACGGCCAATCCCAGCCAGAATCTCTTCTTTTTAATCAGACTCATGCGAATTATCCCCTCGCTCCGCTTGCAGTCATTGCGAGCGTTCTCTTGTGAAGCAATCGCGTTCTTGACCGTCCAGATTGCTTCGTCCCTCTGGTCCTCGCAATGACCGCCTCCGTGAGGTCCATGAAAAACGTTTCTCTTTAAAGCGTAAAGCCTGCGGCTTTGGCGTCCTGGTCGAACATCTTCACGGTATCCAAAGAGACGTCCTCCAGGCCGCGCCCGATCAACCCCAGTTTTTTCTGGATGTCCGGGGTCAACGTGATGATGTCGCAGCCGCTGGCTTCAGCCTGGAATATGTTGAGGACCTCCCGCGGGCTCGCCCACAGCAGCCGGCAGGCGGGCCGGGAGCGGAGGACGCGCTTGGCGGCCTTCATCAGGGGTATGGGATCGCGCCCTGTATCCGCCACCCGGCCGGCGAACACTGATACGATGCTGGCCGTGCGCTTGGCCAGCCGGGGCGCCACGGCTTTCACCTGCTCCAGCGAAGCGCAGGCCGTGACATTGACGCTGACGCCCTCGGCCGTGAGCCGCTCCAGCAGGGGCCCGGAAAATTCGCCGCGCGTATTCGTGACCGGAATCTTGACGTTGACGTTCGGGCCCCAGGCCGCGATCAACCGGGCCTGGCGCTCCATGTCGGCAAACTCGTCGGAAAACACCTCGAACGAAATCGGCAGGTCCGGAATCAGGGCCAGGGCCTGGCGGGCGAACGCGGCGTAATCCGCCACCCCGGCCTTGCGCATCAGGGTCGGGTTGGTGGTGAAGCCGCTGATCAACCCGGACCGGTAGGCCTCACCCATGGCCTTGAGGTCCGCGCCGTCCGCGAACAATTTGATCTTGAGCCGCCGCAGGTCCGGAATCACGCCGTGCCTCCGTCTTCCAGGATGATGTCCACCGCCCGGCCAAGCGTGGCGGCGTGGAAATCAGGTTCGCTTTGCCCGCGCCGCGCGGCCGAGTCGGGTTCGGCCACCAGAATGGTGCGGACGCCGGACGCCCGGCCGCAGAGCACGTCCGAATCCTGGTCGCCCACCAGCCAGCACTTCCCCAGGTCCAGGTCGAATTCGTCCCTGGCTTTCAAAATGAAGTAAGGTTTGGGCTTGCGGCATTCGCAATCCGCCGTGTAATCCGGCACCACGCCCTCGGGATGGTGGAAGCAGTAGTAATACTCCTGAAAGCGGATCCCCCGCGCCTGGAACGCCGTTTCCAGCAACTGGTGGATGGCGCGGATGTTCTCCATGGTGGTCTTGCCGAGCGCGTAACTGGGCTGGTTGGAAACCAGAAAGAGCATATACCCCGCGGCCTGCAGGCGTTCGACCTCGTCCAGCACGCCGGGCAGGAGCGCGAAGTCCTGCGGCACGTGCGGCGACTCGTGGCGTTTCGTCACGGGATTGAATACCAGACGGTTGAGCACGCCGTCCCGGTCGAGAAACACGGCGCGGGGCATCAGGGCAGGGACTCCCATTTCATTTCATGAGCCTTGAGCTCCGGATGCGAAACCAGAAGGTGCCAGATCACGGCCTGGAAAGCCTCCGTGTGGGGGGTGATGGTCGCCGCGTTCACCGTGGGGATCACGACCACCGCGTCCGCGACCTGGGCGGTGAACCCGCCGTCCCGCCCCACAATGCCGATGATACGCGCGCCCCGCACCTGGGCCAGACGCAGGGCCTGGACCAGGTTCGTGCTGACCTGCTTCTCCAGGCTACCGCCGCCCACGGAAAAGACCAGCAGCGCGTCCTGCGGGCCCAGCCGGCTGCCCTCCAGCCAGCGCAGAAATACGTTCTCCCACCCTTCATCGTTGATGCGGGCCGTGAGTTCGGAGACATTGTCCGTGGGCGCGTAGGCCTCGATGCCGGCGATCTTCCGGAAGTCGTTCACCGCGTGCGAAGCGTGCCCTGCGCCGCCGCCCACTCCCAGGATGAACAGGCGGCCCTGCCGCTGCTTCAGCTTGACCAGCACGTCCAGGGTCCGGCGCACGGCCGTACGGTCCAGGCGCGCGATGATCTCGCCCGCGTCCTGCAGATAGCGGTCGATGTATTCACCCGTTTCCATGCGTGTCTCCCCCTTCCCGCAGGCCTTCCAGATAGGCCCGGGTTTCGGCCAGGCCCTGGGGCGAGCCGATTTCGTAAAAACGCCGCGCCGCCGGATACCCCAGCAGCTCTCCGCGCGCCACCAGCCGCCGGAACACCTCGCTCAAATCCTCGACGCCCGATTCCGGGGTGTCGGCGAAAGCCTCCCGCCTGAAAAGGCTCAATCCGTAATCGATGTAGGTCATTTCCGGGTCCGGGTTCTGTTTGTCGTAACGGATGATGTGCCCGACTCGGTACACGACATTGCTGCGGTCCCAACGGTTCTGATTTTCGTGCACGGTCATCAGGCCGAGTTTTCCGGTGGAGCGGAAAAAGCCGTACACCTCCGCCAGGTTCACGTCCAGGTAGGAATCGCCGTAGAGCACGAAAAAAATATCATCCAACCGGGGCAGCGCTTTGTGCAGCGCGCCGGCCGTGCCCAGCAGGCGCTCGCCGTCCCGGGAGTATTCCACGGACAAGCCGAAGGCGCGGCCGTCGCCCACATGGCGCTCGATGGCTTCGCCCAGATGCCCGGTGCAAACCAACACCCGCTCTACGCCCTGGCCGGCCAGTTGCTCGAGCTGGTGGTCGATGAACGGTTTGCCAGCCACCTGCAGGAGCGATTTCGGCGTCCGCTCGGTTTCAGCCTGCAGGCGCGTGGCCAGGCCGCCGGCCAGGATCGCGAGCGGAGGCAGGTTCATGGGCGCGCCCCCGTCTTTGCGGGTTCAGGCAGAGCCAGTTTGGCGGCCAGGAGTTGGACCACCAGGGTAAACGTAAAGGTCTGGAACCCCAGAATCAGGCTCAACAGGCCGGCCAGCGCGCTTTTGGAAATGACCCGCAGCGTGAAACCGTTCTGCACGTACTCCCAGCTGAAATCCACCAGCAGGAACAGGCCCGCGGCCACCAGCAGCACGCCGGCCAGGACCCCCCGGTTGTAGGCGAAAAAGCGGATATAGCGCTCCGTGCGCTCCGGGTTCACCTGCAGGATCATTTCCGCCAGCACGCTCATCTGGAACGCGGCATACCCCACCACAGCCAGGGTGATGGCGAGAAACATGCTGTGCACGGACAAGGCCAGCGGACCCAGGCGGAGCGGGGTGGCTCCCAAGGCCAGAAGGGCGAACAACAGCAGCCCCAGGACCAGGCCGGCCGCGCCCGGCCCCTTGAGAAAGAAGCTCGGGAAGTACAGAAACATGACCTTCAAATTGATCCAGCCGGCCAGCCAGGGCGACAGCCAGCCCGATCGCTTGTGGTGGCTGGCCCGGCCCTCCCGGTCCTTGTAAAAAGCGATCGGGATCTCGGCGGTCTTCAACTTCAACTGGGCCGCCTTGAGCACCATCTCCGAGGCGTACTCCCACGACCTGGATTCCAGGTGCAGGCGCCGCAAGGCGTCCGTGCGCATGGCCCGCAGGCCGCAATGGATGTCGCTGTAGTGCGAGCCGTACATGGAATTGAGGATCCAGGTGGTGAGCGGCGTGCCGAAGTAGCGGTGCAGGCCGGGCATGGCGCCCGGCTCGATGCGGCCGCGCAGGCGGCTGCCGATCACGAACTCGAAGCCCTCCTCGAGCTTGCGGACAAACGCGCCGATCTCGCGGAAGTCATAGGTCAGGTCGCAGTCGCCCATGATCACGTACTCCCCGCGGATGTGCGGCAAGGCGTCGATATACGCCTGCCCCAGCCCGCGCTTGGACACCTTGACGACCCGGGCGCCGTGCGCCGCGGCGATGCGCGGGGTGCGGTCCGTGGAGCTGTCGATGATCAAAATTTCGCCGGTCACGCGGGCGCGGCGCAGGCCTTCCTTGCACCAGTCGACGAACTCGCCGATGGTGATCTCCTCGTTCAGCGCCGGCACCACGATGGACACGCGCGGTTTCTTCGTCATATTTTTTCCTTTTTTCATCTTGGAGGCAGGGGCATTTCCAGGACCCGCCTCCTAGCCAACCCTTTAAAAAGATTTTGTTCGGATTCGGATTGGATCTCCGAATCCGAACTCAATCCATCGATGGCCTGAGGCGGAGAGTGGAAATGCCCCTGCCTCCCCTTACTTGCGTTCCGCCAGCAGCAGCAACTGCTGCCCCCACGGAAACCAATCGTTGATGAAAAACAGCCCGTACAGCAACTGCGAGGCCGCTTTCTGGCCCCAGCCGTAGCGCGAGGCGCCGAAGCTGCGGTACATGCGTTCGGGCGCGATGCTGTTGATCAGCCACTTGTACAGCGTGTGCAGGGGAAACCCCCACCGCCGCATGCGCACGATCCGGAACCCCAGGCGGCCGAGCGCTTCCGCCAGCTCCGGCCCGGCGAAATGCCGGCGGTGCCCCACCATTTTATCGATGGCGTACCGCGGCCCGGCGGGCACGGTGACCACGATAAAGCGCTGCGACATGGCGCAGCAGTTTTCGAGGCCGGCGCGCCAGTCGTCCAGGTGCTCCAGCACTTCGCTCGCCACCACCAGGTCAAAGCGCTGCCGGCCGGGAAATGCGGCGCGGTTGATGTCCACCACCGCAAACTGCGCGTCCGGCAGGCGCCGCCGGTTTTCCTCGATGACTTGCGGTGAAACGTCGCAGCCGGCCACGCGCTTCCCCCGCCGCCGCCATTCCTCTAGCAGGTACGGCTGGCCGCAGCCCACGTCCAACAGCGAGTCAAAGGGCAACGGGCTCAGCAGGCGTCCCAGCAGCCGGCGGCGGTGCCTGGGCGCGGGCGAATACCGGTGCACATCGTCCCAGGCCGCGGCCAGGTCGGGATCAGTTGGCGGAATCATCCGGCCGCCGCTCAACTGTAAAAACCGACCCGCGCGCCTTCGGCCGCGAATCCGAACCACATGGGTTCCAAACCCAGGGGCTGCAAGGCCCCGACCAGCTTGGATTTCTCTTTCGGGCAATACAGCAGCAGGAACCCGCCGCCGCCCGCGCCCACGACTTTGCCGCCCAGGGCGCCGTGGCGCCGGGCCGTGTCATAGGCTTCGTCGATGAAGGAATCCGAAATTTTGTCGGACAGCCCCCGCTTGGTCAGCCAGTGTTCGTGCATCAGCTCGCCGAACGCGTCGAGCCGGCTCCCGTCCTCCAACAGTTTCTTCGTGGCCAGGCCGATCTCCTTGATGCGGTGCAGCCGCTCCAGGGTCGGCGCGTCGCCGGTCCGGCTCTTGCGGTCCTGGTCCGCCAGCACCGTGCGGGCGTCGCGCTCTCGGTTGAGGTAGAACAGCAGCAGGTTGTTCTGCAGCTCGCGCAGGTTCTCGGGCCGTATGGCCACGGGCTCCACGCGCACCGTGCCGTCCGGGTCGAACCAGTAGGCGTTCAGGCCGCCGAACGCCGCCACGTACTGGTCCTGCTTGCCGATGGGTTCCTTGAGGATCTCCATCTCGAGGCGGCAGGCGGCTTCGGCCAGTTCCTGCCGCGGCACGCGCTGCCGGCGGAATTCGAATAGGGCGTTGAGCAGGGCCACGGCAAAGGTGGAGGACGTGCCCAGGCCGCAGTTGGCCGGCACTTCGGCCAGGGAGATCAATTCGATCTGGCGCTCCACGCCCGCGTAGCGCAGACCCTCGCGGAACAGGGGATGCTGGATCTCGTCCACGCGGTCCACGATTTCGGTCTTCGAATACGACAGGCGGATCGAGGGCTGGAAGCGCTTGTCCGCCATGATATAAATGTATTTGTCGATGGCCGCGGCCACCAGGAAGCCGCCGTGCTGGCGGTAGTACGAGGGCAGGTCCGTGCCCCCGCCTCCCAGGGAAAGGCGCACCGGCGCGCGTGAAATGATCATGCCTGCCTCCTGTCCGTCTCCGCGTTGGCCATGGCCTGCAGGGAGCGCCTGACCGCCTCGGCCGAGGAATAGCGCGGCCGCCAGCCCAAGGCCCGCAGTTTGCGCGCATCGAGCCTCACCACGGGCACGTCGCCCTGCCACCCGCGCGGCCCGCCGGTGAAGCGGTAGCGGACGCCCGCGAGCCCCAGGGCCGCCACGGCCAGGTCGGCGATGGCTTTCACGGTCACCGCGTCCGGCGTGGCGACGTTATAATATTGATAGCCCCCGGTTTGTCGGCGCTCCACCAGCCGCAGGGCGCTGAGCACGTCGGTCACGTCGATGTAGGGCTTGGATTGGGTGCCGTCGCCCAAAATCTCCAGCTCCTTCGGGTTGGCCCGCAGTTTGCGCAAAAAATCGAACCCCACGCCGTGCGTCTGGCGCGGGCCGACTACGTTGGCGAAGCGGAAACTGCTGCCCGCGAGGCCGAACATGTGGCAATAGCTGCAAAGCAGGGACTCGCCGGCCAGCTTGCTGGCGCCGTAGGTGGACACCGGGAGTTTGTAGGGATAATCCTCGGCCAGGCGTTTGCGGCCCGCGTCGCCGTACACGCCGCTGCCCGAGGCGTAGAGCACGCGGCGCGCGCCGGCTGCGCGCGCGGCCTCGAGCACCTGGTGCGTGAGATACGTGCCTTCCCAAAAATCCACGCCCGGCTCGGTCGCCGCGCGCGCGATATCCGGGTTGGAGGCGAAGTGGTACACCACCTGGCAGCCGTCCATGGCCTTGGCCAGGCTGGCCGCATCCTTCAGATCAGCCGCCACCACCCGCAGGCGCGGGTCCTTGGCCGCAGGCTCCAGGTAGGCGCGCTGTCCGGAGGAAAAATTGTCGTAAACAACGACGCGGCAGTCCGGCTCCTCGGCGAGCAACTGCAAGACCATGTGGCTGCCGATGAAGCCCGCGCCGCCGGCGATGAAGTAGGTCGTGGTGTTGGAATCAGCCACTCGAGTGCTCCTGCCTAAAAAAAGCAGCACCGCGGCCGGACCGGCCGCGGCCTACAAACGCTTTTCATTGTGTTTGTTGGAGTTAAAACCAAAGGGTTTTTATCCCCAATGTATTTCAGAGCTTGCTGATTGTAAGCTGAAATAATAAAATAGGTCAATCATTTTTCAGCTCTGGAATTCCCTGCTCCGGGTATCTTTTCCGGATCCGAACTGCAAATACCGGAAGCCTTGAGGCCGTTTCGGCGAACATACCACCGGCCTGGGATTGGATAGGAAACGGACACAACGCATGAAAAAATTTTTGCTGCTTAATCCCCCGCTTTCCGAAGTCGAGCGCTCCGGCGCCCTGGCCAAAGCCACGGCCCGCTCCCTGCCCTACGGCCTGCTGAGCGTGGCCGCCGTGGCGCGCGAAGCCGGCTATGCGGTGGAAATCCTGGACGCGGCCATCGACGGCCTCGGCCTCCCTGAAACCGCGGAGCGCGTGCTGGCCGCCAAGCCGGATTACCTCGGCATCACCACGGTCACGGTCTCCATTGACCGCACCGCCGAACTGGCGGACCTGATCAAGCGGCAGGCGCCTTCGCTGCCCATCATCGTCGGCGGCGCGCACCTCAGTTCCGTGCCCGAGGAGACCCTGCGCCGTTTCCCGGGCTTCGACCTGGGCGTGATCGGCGAGGCGGAAGTCAGCGTGGTCGCCCTGCTTCGGGCCCTGGACGCGGGCGCGGACCTCGGCGGCGTGAACGGAATCATTTTCCGCCGCGAGGGCGACCTGGTGCGCACGCCCAAACAGGCGCTGATCAAGGACCTGGACGTCCTGCCCCTGCCGGCCTGGGACCTGGTGCCGGACGTGGTCCGGCGCTACCGCCCCTCGGCGCCTTCCTACCTGCGCCTGCCTTCCACCACCATCGTGACCTCGCGCGGCTGCGTGGGTAACTGCCTGTTCTGCAACAGCAAGTCCATCCACGGGTACCTGCGCTGTTTCAGCGCGGAGTACGTGCTGAAGCTCATCCGGCACCTGGTCAAGCACTACGGCCTGCGCGACCTCAGCCTCTACGACGATAACTTTCTTTTCCATCCCGAGCGGGTGGAGGCCGTCTGCCGCACCCTGCTCGACGAAAAGATCGACCTGACCTGGTCCTGCTATTCGCGGGTGGACCAGGGCAATCCGGAGCTGTTCCGGCTCATGAAAAAGGCGGGCTGCTGGCAGGTCAGCTACGGCGTGGAGAGCGGCTCCCAGCTGATCCTGGATTTCATCCGCAAGCACGTGACCCTGGAGCAGATCGAGCGCACGCTGGTCGCGACCAAACAGGCCGGCCTGCGCACGCGCGGATTTTTCATGATCGGGCACATGCGGGAAACCCACGACACCATCCGCCAGACCCTGGACTTCCTGCTGCGCCTGCCCCTGGACGACTTCCACTTCACGACTTTCACGCCCCTGCCCGGCACTCCGGCCTACGAGATCGCCGACCAGTACGGAACCTTTGACCGGACCTGGAGCAAGATGAATCTGCAGTACCCGTCCTTCATCCCCCACGGCCTCACGGCCCAGGACCTGGAGGCCTATTCCAAGCTGGCCTACCGGCGCTTCTACTTCCGGCCGCGCGTGCTCCTGGGCTACCTGGGCATGCTCCTGCGCCACCCGCGCAATCTCCTGCGCCTGTGGAACGGCCTGCAGGCCCTGGTGACCCGGATCTTCCTCAAAGACCACTCGGACAAACAGGCTTACAAAAGTAGCGCTGGGTAGGACGCATGGTTTCAAAGCACTGTCGTTGGGAGTCCCCCTCGCCCGCACCCTCGCCCGCTGACGCAGGGCGAAAGGATATTTATTTTGTAGGGGCGTTCAATTGAACGCCCCTACAAAATAAATATTTCCAGATCGTGCCTACGGCGACAGGACGGTGAACGGAAGTTTGGTCTTGGCCTGTCCGGGCGCTTGCCAGGACAGCACTAGGCGGGGGTAGGCGCCGGCTTTTTTCTGGTAGTCAATGCGGATGGCGTGCGGACCGGCGGCGAGGCGGATCGTCGACTGGCTGGTGCGGTCGGCTTCCTCGTTGGCGACCGCCAGTTTGCCGTCAATATACAACCAGGCGGCTTCGTTGGATAATACCTCAAAAAGATAATGGCCGTCGCGCGGCGCGTTGATCGTTCCCTCCCAGCGCACGGAAAAAGGCGCGGAGAGCGAAAAGTCGTGGCCCAAAAGCGACAGCAGCGGGTCCACGCGCCTGAACAGCGGGTCACCGCTCCAATCCGTGGTGCGGAAATAGGCCCCGGTCAGGCCGTGCACTTCGGTTTTGGGCGAAAGCGACCAGTCCGGCACCAAATTCCAGGGGGCGGCCGCGCTGTCCCGCCGCCAATACAGCGCAACCGCGCGCTCGCCGGACAGCGTGGCAGACACGCTCAGCCGATGCCAGCCCTCGGCGGCAGCCACACCTTCCGAACCCAGCAGGCGGCCGTCCAGGTAAATCCGAGCCGTCGCAGCGCCTTCCAGGCGCAGCAGGTAGCGGCCTGAATTTGGAAAACGCAGGCTCCCCTCCCATTTCGCCGTGACCGGCCCGCTCATCTCCAAGGAAGCGGGACGGAAAGGAAAAACCGTCCGGACTTCCTTCCGTTTCCCTTCCGCGCCCAGATAAATTCCGGCCAGGCCCCGGTTGGCCAGCACTTCCTGGCGGCTGACCTCGTAGGAGGTAAAAAGCGTGAAATCAAAGGGGCTGCGGTGCGCGGTTTCCTTGCCGCCCGGATAGTAGAAGCGCAGCAGTTCCAGCGCGCCGTCGTGGATCGGCAGGAGCAGGTAACTCAGGTCCTTGTCGCCCGGATCGTTCGAGGGCAGGGAGTGGATGAGCTGGAAGGGTTCGGAATCCAGCGCCGCCTGGGCCAAAAAGCGGATGGTGGGATAGTTGTACGACCCGGCGGAAATGTACGCGTGCGTGCGGGGGCCGAGTTTTGCCAGGTGCCAGCCCATGCCCGCCTCGGCCGCGTTGAATTCGGACCAGCAGGCCGTATGATTGGCCTGGCGCCCGAAATAAATGCCCACGTTGTGCACGCCGATCCACGCCAGGAGCAGCGGGAGCGCCAGCCACAACCAGCGGCTCACGCGAGTGCCGGTGACCAAATCTTTTGCCGCCTGCCACAGGCGTTCCAACCCGATCGCCGCGAGCAGGGCCACAGGCACGATCGCGCCGATGCAGCGGTAGCCCTGCGGCGCTTCGATGGTCAGGAACCCCGGCACCAGGGCCACCAGGAACCACCACACGGCCAAAAAGGCGTGCGGCCGGTGCAGGTGCGCCAGGCTCCAGGCCAGGCCCAGGCCGAAAAGCACGCCGGTCACCGGATCGAGCATGGGCGTTTCGGGCAGGTTGTGGCGGCCGTTGCAGTCGCCGAAATAATTGAACATGAGCAGCGTGGTCTTGACGTTGTTCCAAAACGCGGACACGGCCTGTTCGGGCGGGACGTGGTTGAAGATCAGCACCTGCTGGTTGCGCACGAAAAAGCGCTGCGGCTCGGTCAGGGCGAAGATGCCCAGGGGCGCGAACACCGCCAGGGACACGCCCAGGAAAAACAGCAGGCCCTGCCACTGCCGCCGCAGGAAGTCCCGGTCCCACACCAGCTGCAGCGCCAGGTAGGGCCCCAGCACGAACGGCACCAGGTTGGAGGCGTAATACGTGTAAAGCCCCAGGGAGACCGAGAGCCCGGACCAGGCCATGTGCCAGCGGTTTTTCGTCTCCAGGCCGCGCAGGAGGAAATACCCGGCCGAGGCCGCAAACAGGGGCGTGAGAATGCCCACGTAGTTGATGCGCGAAAAATTGATGTGCCAGCGCATCAGCGCCAGCAGCAAAGCCGCGGCCAGGGCCACGGGCCGCGAGACCACCCTGCGGGCCAGAAAATAAAAGACCGCCACCGTGGCCGTGCCGGCCATGGCCGGCACCCACTTGGTGGCATAGGCGCTGATGCCGCCGAGCTTGAGGGCAATCAAATTGTAGTAATGGTACAGCGTGGGCAGGGGCGCGTCCGGAGGGCCGAAAATCGGGACATAGGCGGGGTCCTGGAGCATTTGCAGGCCGATGAGTGCGTTCATGGCCTCGTCGAAATGGTAGCCGTGCGGAATGTCCGCCAGGTGCCACCAGCGGACCACGGCCGCGACGGCCACGACCGCCGCCAGGATCCAGCCCTCCAGTCTGGGCGTCAGGTTTTTTTCGGAGTCAATGCGGTCGGGCTGGCGCCAGTAGGCGCTGCCGGCCAGGACCATGGCCGCCAGCCACCAAACAAGGCCGACCGCGAGATGGCGGCCGGCGAAAGCGTCCTGCCCCATCCAGGCCAGGACCACGGCCAGGCCCAGCCAGCCGGGTTGGGTCAAATGATAGAACCCGGCGATCTTTTCCCGCCAGGCGGGAGCAGACCGCCGCGGGGAGCGTCGTCTAACGGCCATGCTTGCCGGTCTCCGTCTCGGCCACGAAGAATAGCCGGACTCCGTGGATCACGCGCTTGACTTCCGCCTCCTTCAGTTCCGGAAAAACGGGCAGGCAGAGAATTTCCTTTGCAGCCCGTTCGCTCACCGGAAAGGCGGCCGAAGCCGAGGGGAGGCCCGAAAGCAGGGGTTGGCAATGCAGGGGCATGGGATAGTGCACTCCCGTGCTGATGCCCAGGGCCGCAAGGTGGCGCTGCAGTTCGTCGCGGCGGGGGGTCTGGATGGTGAATTGGTGGTACACGTGCTCCGCGCCCGGGCGGGGTTTGGGCAGCACGAGCGGCAGATCCTGCCAGGCGCGGAAATATTGGTTCGCAATGGCCCGGCGGCGCTTGTGCCAGGCCTCCAGTTTTTTAAGCTTGATCCGCAGCACGGCGGACTGGATCTCGTCCAGGCGGGAGTTAAGGCCGAGTTCCTCGTGAATGTATTTCTTGTCCGAGCCGTGGTCCCGCAGGCGTTTCAGCCTGGCGGCCAGATCGGGCCGGTTGGTCAGCAGCATGCCGCCGTCGCCCATTCCGCCCAGGTTTTTGGTGGGATAAAACGACAGGCAGCCCGCATCGCCCAGCGCGCCCACGGGCCGGCCCTGCCAGGTGGCGCCCAGGGCCTGGGCCGCGTCTTCCACCACCGCCAGTTTTTTCTCCGCCGCCAGCTTCAGCAGCCGCGTCATGTCCGCGGCCTGCCCGTAGAGGTGCACCGGGATCAGCGCGCGCGTGCGCGGCGTCACTTTGGCCGCGGCCTGGGCCGGGTCCAGGGTCAGTGTGCCCGGCTCCACGTCCGCCAGCACCGGCGTGGCGCCGACCAGGAGCACGGCGCTGGCCGTGGCGACGAAAGTGAAGTCCGGCACGATCACTTCGTGGCCAGGCCCGATGTTGAGGCTGCGCAACGCCAGCACCAGCGCGTCGGTTCCGGAGTTGACGCCCAGGGCGTACCCGGCCCTGCAGCGGCCGGCCAGCTCTTTTTCCAGGGCCTGGGTTTCAGGCCCGAGGATGAAATGCCCGTCCTGGATCACCCGGTCCATGGCCCGCAGCAACGCGGGTCTCAAAGCGCGGTGTTGGGCGGCGATGTTGACGTAGCGGACCGGCGCAGCGGTCCGGGCCGGACGGGATTTGGAGGATTTGGGCATGCAGGTACCTTTCCAGGGCTTATAAAATGGCCATAGCATAACATATTCAATTGGGATCATCCAGCAGGAAGGCTCTGATTCAGTTCCCCAGTTGCTTGGTATAATCTGCGATGGCCGGAGATTCCACGGGGTTGGGCAGAAACACCAGCGGGATTTCCCCGTAGTTCTCCATGCGCGATGATTTCATGATCGTAAAAATCAGCACCAGCAGGCCCGAATTGTCCTCGGCCGTGTAGGAAGAATTGTCCAATATCAGTTCCTTGCCCATGAAATGGATGTTTTCATCGCTCCGGGGGTTGAGCAGAATCAGCTCGTCGAAAATCAGGCGCCAGCGTCCCAGGATATAATTGAACCGTCCGTCCGGCCCCGGATCGCCCGCATAACCGCCCACGTCCTTCTTGAAGTCGCACACGAACACTTCGCCGCCGAGGAATTTAACCTCGTTTTCCTCGATATTAAAATAACCGTTGGGCATGAGAATCCTCAGAAAAGCGCGTTTGGCCTCGGGCTGGAGGGAATTAATGAATTTCGCCTGCCGTTTGACCTCCCAGCGTTTGAAGGTCTCCAGTTTGAAGTCACCGGGCAAAGAAACCATCCGCTGGCACCCGACCAGCATGATCATCGCTCCCAGAATTACGAAACGCCGCATAGATTCTCCTTCCTGATTGCGGGTTATTGGCCGCCGGCCGCAGGCTGATCCTGCTTGATCCGGTACACGCTGACCGCCTGGCCGGGCGCATGAACAGGATCTCCGAAAACCTGCTCCTCGACCAGCAGGTCCTGCGGCGGGTGTTCCGCGAAAAGCCGGAAATACAGTTCCACTGCTTCCGGCGAATCGCACACATGGGTCAGGTGTTCGGATTGGATATAGCCGTCCAGCCTGCGGTTGATGATCACTTCGGGCATGGCGTTGTTCACCACCCCGTCCAAATTGACCACCCGGCGGCCGCTGAAATAGCCCATGATGCCCGCGTTGAACGCGCCGATGCGGGCTTCTCCGGGCAGGTTCTGCTTCATCCAGTGCGCGGCCTGGGCCATGCGGGCTTGATGCGGGAAGCTGGGCTCGCGGACAATCAAGATCCAGGACGCGGCCAGAAGATAGACAACCAGTGCCCCCAAACCCGCGAAACGCCGGAAAGCGGTCGCTCCCAGGCTGTCCTTCCAGCCGGCCAGCAGCGCAGCGCCCGTGGGGATCAAAACCAGCAGCAATGAGTAAAAATAGCGCCAGTGGGAGGCCCGGTGGTAGAAGGAATAATAGGCGAACAACAGCGCGATATATCCCAGGGCCGGCGCCAGGGAATCCATTGCCCTACCCGCCTGCTTCTGGCCGCGGCCGCGGCCCAGCAAATACCCTGCTGCCAAGGCCGGCACTACCGCGAAAAACAGCACGACGCGTTTCGACGCGGTATATGGAATTCCCAGCAGCATGCTGGCGAGAATGTAAATGTTCCAGGCCAAACTCCTGAGCGCTGATTGGACATGATCGCCCAAGCCGGGCAGGCGCCCCAGGGTCCGCTCCAGAATCAGCTGCGCGCGCAGGGGAAATATTTTGCCCGAGGCCTGTTCAATGGTGCCGAACTGGGCGAGGTTCCAAATGAGCCAGGGCGAAGCCACGGCCAGGCCTGCCAGCAGTCCCAGGCCGAGCCCCTGCCAATGCCCGGCCGGCAGGCGTTTTCGCAGCGCCAGCCAGGCAAAGTCCAGGACCATTACCGCGGGCAGAAAGATACCCTCGGTCCGCGCCAGAAACGTCAAGCCCGCCAGGGCCCCCACGCCCAACCAGCGGGGCCATCTGACCGCAGGCTGCTGCCGCACGTCCAGGTAAGCAACCAGAGTCGCCATCAGCAGCATCCCGTAAAGCGCGGTTTCCAGGCCGTTGAATTCCAGGGCCAGGGCAAACGGGTTGAAGGCATAAAGCGCGAACCCCAGCAGGCCGAGGAACGCTTCGTTGGTTATTCTGAGAACCAAATGCCGGATCAGCCACGCGGTCCCCAACCCGCAGAGGGAGGAAACCATCAGCAGCAAATGGACGGCTGCTTCCTGGCCGGCCCCTGCCTTGAACAGCGCGGCAGCCGCGAGGAAAAACAGCGGATGGAAGCCATTGGTGGGGTTCTGGCCGTCGAAGGTCACGCCCAGGCCGGCCACCCAGTTCTGCGCCAGCTTGAGGTAGTAGAACATATCGTCCGAGACCGTCATCACTAGCAGCCGTTCCAGGGGCTGCCAGGCCAGTCCCAGGCGCACGGCTAGCGCGGCCAGAACCAGCGCCCATAATGCCAGACGTTCCGGAGATGTTTGCTTGGACCAGGAATTCACGGGAAATCAAGGCTCCTGATGGAGGGATGAATGCCGCCGGTTTGCTTTTGCCTCAGCGGGCCGTTAATCCGCCCGTTTTCGTTGATAAATATCATAATACATATATTGCTGCACCAATTGATAATTATCATGTATAAACGGCCCGACCATGCTCCCGTTGATGTCGCCGTAGGAAGTGGCCCAGACAAAAACCGCGGGTGGACGGGCAACCAGGTCTTGATAATACTGGCGGGTCCTGTCCTCGGGTGTGACCAAAACTTGCGTGCTGGGCGCGAAAAATATCGCCCGGGTGGCGCATTTGCGGCCGCTGTAGAAGTACAGCGAAGGGTTGGAAAAATATCCGCTGACCAGATCCCCGGGCCGGGTCAGGCCTTTGACGATTTCACCCAGAGTGCGGGCATGTTCGAATTCCAGGCTGTTGTATTTGAGCCGGGTGACCTGTTCCATGGTCAGACTCAAAGCTCTGATTTGATAGGCCCCAAGGTAGGCAAGGACGACCGCAGCCAAAACCCCCGTGATCCGCCAGCGCGCCGGAGCTGATTGGGTCTTCAGCAACTCAAACACTTCCCGGACAAACAAAACCGAGCAAATGACCATGCCTGGCAGCAAGAGCAGATAATATGAAGCAAAGAATTGCTGCGCGCTGCTCAAAGAAAGGCATTCCCCCAGCAGCACCACGAACCAAAACCGACGGCCGACCACCGTGGGCTTCGCGTCGCCCAAGCTGAGCAACGCCCAGCCTAAGGTAAACAACACCAGGATTTTGACTTCAACCATGAATCCGGGCAGCAACAGGCTTTTGTGCGTCAAATATCTGAAAAAGTTCCCGAAGATATTGCCCGCGTGGCCGCTGATTTCGACAAACACGGTTCCGTAAAAATCAGCAAAGCGGTGTTGCAGGTAGAAATAAGCGAACGTCCCCAGCCACAGAACCAGGCTGGGTACTGAGAACGCAATATATTCGCGCAGCGTGGTTGAAAGCCAGGGGCGTTCTTTATCTTTCAGGTTGTTCCCAAGGATATACAGGCAGAACAGTAAAAACGGGAATAAGGCGTGCATCTTGATATAGGATGAAAACGCCATGCCCGCGCCAGCCAGCCACAGATAGAGGAGGTTCTTCTTATAAAAGTATTCAACCAGACCCCAGATAGCCAACAGATTAAAGGCATTGATGAATACCTCGCTGGCAGGCATGTTCCCCTGGAGTTGGAGGGCATTGGCAGCCAAGGCCCAAAACGACGATCCCAGCAAAGCAAGCGCGCGGTTGGAGATGCGATTCAAGATAAAGTAGATGAGCAGCAGCGAGGCCAGGGCCGGGAGCATGCCCAAATACACCAGCGCAGAAGCTTTGTAACCCCACAGCATATGCCCCAACACATAAAGAATATGAATCCCAGGCGGCTTGATGTCCCAAAGGTCGGTATAGAGACGTTCGCCGGCAAGCAGTTGATGGGCGATGTAGGCCCAGCCCGTGTAATTGCGCTCCAGGGGTTCGGCGACAAAGTGCATACGGATCAGCACCATCACCACCCCAAGTGCAGCCAAACCCGCCCACCCAGCCCATTTCCCGTTTTTTTCAAGCCAGGATTTCACGTCCATTGGTTCTCCCGGACCATTAAAATGCCAGCTTATTCTAATATTTTTATTGGAGTGGGTTCCAGGAAATAATAGGTAGTTTAGTAATCTATTGAACCGAGTGATAATCGCATTTTTTATTAACTAAATTGGTTTATATTATATTACGCAAGCGCAGTGACAGCACTTTTCCTTTAATTGTCAGCACATTTATCTTCTTTTATCTGGCTAATTTACCAAATGCAAACCTTTTTCTTAATCTGTATGGTAGCTGTTATAGCGCGGAGATCTCCAGCTCGTTAAGTGCTGTACTTCATCGTTGAACTTGCGAAGGCTTATTTTCAAGCGATACAATCGCCGATATAACCCTATTAGCAATTTCCCTATGACCTTTATCTGACGGATGGTAAAAGTCGGCAGGTCCAAAAGAAGTTGCGGTGTTTTCCTCATTATGATATTCGCTTTCCTCATAAATATCTTCCAAATATACATATTCATATTGATAGTGCTTCGCTATATCATAAATGACAGCGTCATATGGCAGAGCTTTATAGCCACCCCAAAGGCCAAGTAAAACTGTCTTCGTCCCTTTGGCGTTTTCGACTATCGCCGAGAGCATTGACTCATACTTCCTTTTGAATTTCTCTATATCCATTTCCTTCCAATCATTTGTACCCAACTCGATAATAATTAATTCTGGCTGATTTTTAGTTAAATCCGATAATATTTGAGTTTTATCTATGTCACTAATCCCAATCCCTTTAATTGCATATTTTACAGGCGTACCTTTCATGCCCGCTTTCGCGTTCACTAGCGCTGAATAACTATTGCTTTCATTTATCGCATACAATCCCCGGGTGATGCTATCCCCTATAAAATAAATATTGTATTTATTTTTAAGTTTTTCATTGTCACCCTGATATCTATGACGGAATAATACTGTGTATTGATTGAACCCGCCAGGTTGCTGGTAGAATAGGTACGCTGTTTTTTTTCTGAATATCAACCACTTTTCATCAATGAATACCTTTATCCAATTTTTCACGCTATCGATATATATCTCATGACTACTTGCCCATTCTGACCAGCCTTTTTGCCCCGCATCTGGAAAGGAAGCCTTTTTATCGCCAATAACAACAAAATATCTTTTTAAAATACCTTTTTGATTTTTAAGTTTTATATAAGGAATATTACACGGGACGTCGGAGATCATTTCCAAAATAGGCGGTTTTCGAAACAATGGATAATACCAAAACCCGCGAATACATATGACGAGCATCATTAATCCTATTATACCAACAATAATCCGCTTCATGCCTTTCGTCCTTTCGGTTTTCACCTTTTGCCGACGGCTATCCACCAAAAATAAATCGGTCCCTTCTGTTGGAAGCGGTCATTGTTTGGTTGATACCAAGAGCGAGCGTAAAAGTGGGATTCATCAGAAGAATTATTGTCACAAGTCTCTCTTTTGAATAATTATTCGTTCCCAACGAATTGAGTATAGGTCTTCAAAATACGTATTAGGCGATTTAACCAATTTTATTTCTTTAATATGTCTGCCATCGTTGGGTTTGTCCATTTTGTTTATCAAAGGGGAAACCCAAATACCTTCAGACGCATTTAATATATTCAATCTGTATTTGATTTCTTCATTTTCATCCGTTTTATAATAAATATGGCAATCGCCGTCTTTATATAGAAACTTCCGTATTTGTCCTATTAAATGCCTCTTTACATTTATTTGCGCTCGAATAATTTCACCAGGATTTGTGGATACGGCAATCCACTCACCCCATTTGGCTTCATATTTGTTATTCTCGATTACCCTTCGAATGCTATTTTCTTCGCTTTTTTCAAACAATATCAATCTTTCACTTTGATAAACCGGCGAATAAATACTGATTATTTGATATAATGCGGCGGGTTCGGTGTTCAATAAGTATTTATTGTCAATCTCCACCAATCCCTTTCCGCTAATAAACGGTTCATCTTCGTGATCATAATGCCAGAGTAAATAACGAGCCGATGTTTTTGATCGATGGTATTCGGCGTTTTGCTTTTGTAACCACGGAGTATATGTTGTATAAGCTTGAAATACTGGCCGTGGTTTCCATTTAAAATCATTAGCGAATATATATGTTACTTCCCAAGGATAACAGTCAACAGTTTCACTGCCAATTTTATCTCGCACTATTTTATCAACCGCGTATCTTTCTACATTCCGTCGAGACTCCTTTAACGTTTTGCTTTTATTTGGCCAATTTATCAGTAGATGCCTTTGCATTTGATGTATAGGCTGGAATATAGAGTATTGGAGCACAGTCAACCAAGACTCGTGATACGTTCTTTGATAAAAAACAGATAAAAATATCAGTGGCAGTAAAATAACCGTTAATTTGCAAGTTACACGTCGTTTCTGAACAAAATAATAGATCGCTATAAACAATGTAAATGTATACATAAATACGATCGCAGATGCGATGCTTGGGGCACATTGACGTACAATTCCATGCTTCCATTCATAAAATATCATTGGCGACGCCAGTAAAAAAAGCAACCATATCTTTGAGTTCTTTAATAGCCATGGCATCACCACAAGAGATAACACAAAAAGCCCCAAGAAAACCCAATCATTGTTTGAATACAAAGCCATTGCCGTCGAAAAACCCGATGATAATTCCAAGGCACCTTTCCAATAACCAATCACCCCGCCGAAATCACGATAAATAAGCAACCACATCGTGAGATAGATTAATATTGTGCCAAAAATGCCTATTTTCCAACTCCCGTTTCTATCGGTAATAATCCTGTAAATGCTATATAAAACAACCGCTCCAAATCCACACAAACCCGGAATAGTCTTCGTTAACGCAGATATCGAAGTAACTCCCGCGGCAATCCAGAGCCATCTAGCTTTGTCGTTCTCGTGATAATTGAGCAAGCAGATTATTGGTGTGAATACTAATATGTTTTCAATCCCAACTGACGAACTAATTAGAAGAAGGAATATGATTCCACCAACAGTATACTCCCGTGTTTTTGCATCATTATTTTTAACTAACGACCAAATGCTATAGAAAAATATCCCCTGAATGAGACAGGTGATGATTACCCATGTTTCATAAATTGGATTTACTGGCAACAGGTTGATTAATGGGAAAAGTGGTCCATAATTGAAAAACACTTCTTTGCCGCATTGAATTCCATAGGCAGAAATTAAATTCATGCCCAAGTTCCACGACGGATCCAACCCAGGAGTCACAGGAACGGCGTATGTTTTTAAGCTGAGTAACACCAGACCCCAAAATAGTATTTCCCAATACTTAATGTCAGTTGAATTCAATTTCATAATTATTGTTTATTGTCCAATAGCAATATACGAAAACCTAAGTGGCCCCGTCTGGACATGTGTGCCGGACCCATTCTGATACCATGATCTAGCGTAAAACCCCGTCGAATAGACGCTCTCGATTGTAACGACCGATGGATTGATATAAGCGGGATTGGTATGATATATAACACATGATATTACCGGAGGCTGAGAAAAAGTAATCCCCGAAAAAGCGACATTAGCTTCCCCGCTTTCATTGGTATCAATATAACCAGCTGCTATTTTCGGATAAGATATTAATGCGCCATTGAAAGAAACCGCTGGTGCGAACTGCGCCTTGTCCTGCGTAACTGAACCTGATTGAAGGTTTGTATTAGATACTGAATTTGCAATATTCCTAATAAAAGTATTTGCAGCAAACCCGCCTAGATTGCTCGCGTTATTCGCAGTTGTAGCACTATCGGCCGCAGTAGCATGCGTAGCTTCCCTCGCCCTCATGGCATACGGCACACTGCTCAGAAGCTGCCTTGGGCTCATGGATTGGGCGTCACCTGCAACATGGATCTCCAAATAATACGGGTAATTGAAACCCAAGCCACTCAGCGAGTTCTGGCTGCCCAGGGCAATAATAAAATATCCACCTTTTGTTTCCACGTTTTGCACTTCGCTCCAACCTGTTGGGCTGTTGCCTTCGGCCGTGTAATGCAGCGCAAAGGTTACCCCATACGTTCCGTTTGCCACCGGATTACCGGCAGTATCTGTCAGCCGGCCTTGGTAATTGATGGTTCCCGGAATGTCCGCCAGCGCTATTTGCGCTGAAAGACCGAGCAATACTGCCAATACTCCTGCTATCTTTTTCATTTCCCGCCTCCTGTTTAAACTACAAATGGTTTACGTACTTGGCCCCTTCCCTTTCTTCTACATTCCCCTCCCTGCTGGACAGGAGGGGAATTATTATATCAATGCACTAATGCGATTTTTTTCTTTATAATCGTGCTCCTGCCCTGCCCCTTGGCTTTAACCAACAGCAAATATACCCCATTGGATATTCCTGAGGTGTTCCAATACCAATGGTTTTCGCCAGCCGCAACATTATCCCAATGCTTGGAAATAACCAGGTCATTGTTGACCGTAAATACCTTGATCTCCACTTCCGCCGGTTCAGCCAGGTGATAGACGATATTGGCGCGAAATCCCCGGATAGGATTGGGGGCGGCATAAACCCATGATTCGCTCAGCAATTCTCCGCCAAAACCGCGTATGGGCGTGCTGGTGGCTGTTACCGTGGGAGTTACGGTCGGCGTGGGAGGCAGAATAAAATAATCGCTGAAAAAACCGGCTTGGATCGAGAAGGAGCTTCCCCAGGTTTGGTTAATAATGGATTCGCCTATGGAATCCAGTAACTGCCGGCCATTGCCGGAAAGGGTCGATCCCCCGGCATTGACAACCACTGGCTCCAGACCATGCTGGTCGGAAGTGGCGGCATGGAGCGGGAAAGATGTAAAAAAGGCCATTATAAAAACCACAATGGTTTTTCTCGGCATAATCATCATCCTTTGAAGGATATCATTTTGACTTGCAGCAGCGAATAAAATTGAGTTTATTTTATCTCATTCAGTGCTGTAATTGTCATACAAAACCGGCCCTATTTCCCCTTTACCGGCAATTGCGCAAGGTCCGGGTCAAAGGCATTGGAACGGTTTATAGTGAGTTGCTCGGCAGCAACTGCTTCGCCGAATTTGCGATAGAACTCGCTCTGCATCTGGCTTACGGTCTTCATGTCATTGGCTTTGCTGGATACTGCTTCAGTCGTGATGATTTCGTTCTCTTTGGCGGCAATGCCCAGGCTCAAGGTCATCGGCCCTTCACTGCCCTTGCCTATTATCCTGACAATTGCCTTCTTGCCCCGTTCAATCACTGCTTCCAGTCCCATTTCCACAGCCACCCGGCCGGCTGCCAGGGTAACCACCGGCACGCGGGGATCAATATCTTCGGGATATTTTTCAAAATCCTGCACTTGCCCGCGCAAGGCCGACCGGTTCCATAGATCCCGGAAGCACTGTTTGGCCAACTCCGCGGCTTTTTCCGGTTCCTTTTCCGGGTGGGTTTTGATGCCTAAATCGAATATCGTGCCTTTTCGTAGAAAAATGACCGTCATCAGCGCATAGCCCTTGTCTGAATCTTTTTCTTTCAGCAGGGATTGGGCCATCAGGCATTCCTCGCCGTCAGCCGTGGTGGCTGCCACCACGTTCTTGCCTTCTGCCTGTCCTTTGGCCACCATGCGGGTGACCAAGTCGTGGGCATTGAGCTCCGGATTAGCCAAAGAAGCTGCGATTTGATATTCGTTCATGGATTTATCCTGAAAGTTCAGCACCATTGTGGCGCCGTTGTTTTCCTGGCCGTCTTTTACGCTTTTGAGATCTGCCCAATCCTTGAGGTGCGTGGAGAAGAAGCCATAAGGGGAAGTGTAACTAAGGCCATCGTAGATACCAGCGAGCTTGTTGACTATTTTATCCTGTTGCAAGCAGGCAGTTAAAGGAATAAGGCAGCAAAGACTGGCAAAGAATATTTTGGTTTTATTTGGCATTAACCGGTTCCCCCTCAGGCGTGATTTCGGTGACGTATTTGGAATCCATTTTTTCGTGATAGCTGCTAAAGTCGGAGATAAATGTAGCATCAACTTCTCCTTCATAAATGCTTGAGTCTTCAAATCTGGCTTTCAGCCAGAGGTCTGTCCCTCGGAAAGGCACGTTAGTTAAAACAACATTGCTAATTTTAATTCTAGTTTTAGAAGGAATTAATTTGTGAATAATATTGTGCGCAGTACCATGCGGATACTCTTTTATTTCTTTTATTTCAGGATATAAGACTCCCGGAATTTTAATTGAATAATTGGCAGACTGGCGATCTTGAGATAAATACAAATCTGTTCTTGTTTCATATGTTTTTCCAACTAATTTCCCGTATATTGGATCATCATTAATAGTCTTGGTTGTGCCATGTGACCATATTTGAAATACTATAAGCCCGCATAGGGCAACTATCCCAACTATAGCAAGTTTTTTTTCGGTGGTCATTGGTCATCTTCCTTTCGTGTTGCGTTCGTATTAACGGGCAATTCGACGCTATCCACATAAGTCTTTCGAAAATCATGATAATCCAGAATCCCAGGTTCTGTCCCCGGTTTCACTTCAGGTTGATGCCCGAGGGTTTCCCAATCTTTGTTACCTATCCTTGCGTCATTGACTTTTGGCACAGGGTCTTTTTCATGCCGCACATTACGGGCACTTGCCAATCCATATTTATTTTTATCAATATACTGCTCTCCCCCAAACCCTTGAAACTTGATTTTCTTACGTTCTTCGGGGGTTAATAGCGCCAATGCCTGTTCAAATGTTTTGGTACCCTGACTGTGCGCAACCACATAAATTTCATCACGGTTTTCAAGCCCTTTCCGAATCATAGCTGCCGTGCGAATTGCCGTGATATCAATGTTGCCCTGTTCTTGACCAGCTATTTGAGCAATGTCGCCTGCGCCTTCCAAACTTGAGTTGTTTTGAACCCGCGCAACTTTATAGCCACATTTATCAAATAAAGCTTTTTGATCTTTTTCAGCTTTATCATTCGGCGTTCTCATCCCATTGATATATAAAATAGCCGGGCCATCTGGATCGAATTCAGATGAAGCAGGGTCGGGATTGTCCAATAAATCCCCTGACAACACCCCTGTCCCAACACCCTGAGCTATTCTGGTTTTTTTATCCAAACCCTTGGTATTATTGAAAGCATCTACCGTCATACCCAGATTATCTTTGGCATTTTTAGCCATAGTTGCTGTTTTATCGGCTGCTTTTTTCAAAGCTTCTTTAGCTTTCTTCGACACCTTTTTAGCCCCATCGGGTGCGGCAGCCTGGGCGGCGTTCTTGGATAATCCAACTGGATTTAGGTTGGTGTATACATTTTTCATCTTATCCAACAAGCTCTGCTTTACAGGCGGCGGGGTGGGCACGCCGGACATGCGCGGCGGGCCGAGGTCTGGGGGGCCGGATTCGCCTTCACCGCCTGGCTGGGTGCCGGCAGCAGAAGCATCACCCTCATCGGTTGTTGAGCCTTGACTGTCGTTCCCGCCTAAGCCACTATCCAACTCCCCCCGCCCCCTCTTTGGCAAAGAGGGGGACCTGCGGGGGGGAGTTTGCTCCTGGACCCCGGCTTCAGGCACGCCGGGGTGACGATCCGAAGCGGATGCGGCTGCTACATCTGGCAAAGTGGCAGACGCGTCAGCTTCCTGGGCGGCTTCATAGGCTGCCGGGCCAGCTGGCTGGCCGTCCACGTCCGGGTCGTAGTCCGCGACGTCGATTTCGCGTTCGGGATTACTGCCGGGCAGGGTTCCGTTTTCCAGCATCCGCAGGGCCTGTTCGCGCATGCTGGCTGGGAGGGCATTGACGTACGCTGCCAGCACTTCTTCCTCGCTGGCAGCCGACAGGGCCTGGCCGTCGTACTTCCCTTTTTTATTGGCCCGGCCTTTGCCCCACTGGTACATCTGTCCGCCGGTGTTGAAATGAAACCTGCCCAGGCGGCTGATGTTGGTCAGCACGCTGGTGACATCCCCGCTCGAAATGGCGTTGAGGATGTCGCTGCCAGCGGAATAATATTCGCTGCCCGTATCATATAACTCGCGCACCTGCTGGTACACGGCCCGCGCGTCCTCGCTCAGGTAGGCGCTTAAGTTGTCCAAAATGTTCGTAATCCACTCCGCGCTCAGCTGAAAGTCCGCGTTGAACGCCAGGCGCACCTGCTGCAGGGCGCTCACAGCAGGCTGGTATTCAGGCGGCAGGTATTGCGTCATCAGGTTGCCCAGGCTCTGGTCCCAGCGGCCGCTGGCCAGTTCATCCCACCACCGGCCAGGCCCGCCGGCCAGGATGTCCCAGTATTCCCGCGCCTGGTTCATGTATTCTGTCCAGCGGTCGTTCACCCAGGCCAGACCCGAGTTGAGCAGGTTTTCCAGGTTTTCGCTGATATTGCGCAGGAACCCGTCCGCAGCCTGATAGAAATCAAGCTGCCAGTTCTCCGCATTGAAAATGCCGGACAACTGCTGCCACAGCTCGTCTGCCTGCCACCAATCGCCGGCCATTGGCACCTGTAGCTCGAACAGGCCCGTGAATTGCCCCAGCACTTCGCCGGCCGAGGCCCACAGCGAATCAGCCAGGCCCGTGATGTTGAGAAACCCGCCCAAATCCACCGGGCTCGCGCTAGCCACGAAATCCTGCAGCAGGTTCAGAAGGTTCCCGCCGAAATCCGAGAGCCCGGCTGCCACGTTTTCCCACAAACCGGTCAGATTTCCGGTCCCCAGATCCGCGAGGGACACTTCCAACTGCGCCACCGCGGTTTGGCCCAGGCTGGAAATCTCGGTCAGCGACAATTGCAGCCTGGCGCCCACGGCCCACAAGGACGCCTGTCCGCCGTACTGGTTGAGCATGGCGTTCAGGCGGTCAAATCCGGACTGCAGCACCTGGTTGGCAAGGTAACTCTCCACGTCCTGCATGAGGCCGTCGATCCCGGCAGCCAGGGTGCCGGGCAGGTCGCGCAATTCCCGCAGCGCGTCCCGCAAGCCCGCGGGAACCACTCCGGACGGAAGCTTGGCCAGGGTCTGGTCCAGATAACGGCTCAAGCGGCCTGCTTCCTGGTCCAACTTGAGCAGAACGGCATTCAGGCGCGTCCGCAGCTCGTTGACCGCGCCCGTGGTCATAGCCTCGTGCAGCAGCTTCTGGGCTTCGGCCTGCAGGGACTGCAGCCGCTCCACGCCCAGGTTCACTCCGCTCCTCACCAGCCAGTCGCCGAGCTGGCTGGCCGGCTGGTCGATCAAAGCCTGAAGCGAGGAGGCAACCTGGCCCAGCCGTCCCAGGTCAGCCTGCAAGGGATTCTCCGCCACCAGTTTGCTGAAGATATCTTCCTGCCAGGTTTGCAGAAACTCCTGGTCCTGGGCCACGTTCAGCAATCCCTGCAGGTTCAACGCTTCGCCGGCCTCAGGCCCAACGCCCTCCCACAGGCGCTTCACCTCAACGGCCAGGCCCGCGTATTGGCCGCTCAGGGCATTGATCGCCATGGTGGCCTGGGCGCGCGCGAGTTCCAGCAGGCCCCGCTCCAGGCGGTTGCTGAACTGGGCCTGCGTCCGCTCCAGGCTGGCCAGGGCCTGCGCCACGCCCTGGGCCACGCCCTGCTGCACGAAATGCTGCGCCCAGGACACGATACTCAGGCCCGGCCCCTGATCCTGCCTTGGGTCCAACAGCCCCAATTGCCCCAGTTCGGCGCGCAATTGGCGCACAGGCGCTGAAAGCAGTTCCCGCGCCTCGTTGCTCAAGCGCTGCACTTCAGCCAGGCCCAGGCTGATCTGGCGCTCAGCCGCCTGGTCCACCAGATTCTCCAGCATGCCAGTGGCCAGGGCGTTGGTCTGTTGCCGCCAGCCTGCCCCTGGGTTTGACAGCACTGTGCTTAATTGAAGCTGCCCGCCGGCCCAATCCAAGCCTTGCTGGGCGGAAAACTGCCCGTCCAGCCAGGCTCTCCATTCTTTTTGGAGCGCGGCTTTGGCCGGCATCCCGCACTCCCGATCCATAAGGCCTGGCAGCAATCCCGCGGATTGCATCTGGTTGGCAGTCAGCTTTTGCATCAGGCTCAGGGTGGCGGTGATCTGGCTGAAGACTTGCCCGGAGGGTTTGCCCGGGATTCCGGCTGTTTGGGCGAGCAGGGATTCGAGGGTCTTGACCGCTCCGAGCCCTTGGGCTTGCAGATTCTGTTGCTGCCACAACAGCGCTTTCGCTGACAGCAGGTCTTGCAGGGTATCAGCCTGGGCATTCATCCGGCTCAACTGGCGGTAGTCCTGCAGGCTGGATAAAACTTGATTCAACTCCTGGCCCAGGGCCGAAGCTTTCCCCTTGCCCTGTCCGGGCCAGAGCGCCTCCAGGGTTTGTTCCCGCGCCTGTGTCAGGTGTTTTTGGGTTTGCTCGCGCAAGCCGGAAATTTCGAGCAACAAGCCCTTGATCCGGCTGGGGTCCTGGGCTGCCTGAGCCAGCTGTTCCGACACTCCGGCGACTTGCGGCAAAATCCATTCAGGCTGCCTGGCCAGTTCGCGCCTCAAGTTTTGCAGTCTGGCGCTTGCCTGTTCCTGCTTCTGGCCGCACTGGCTGAGAATGGCTTGCCAGGCCGCGGGCGCAAATTTTTCCTGGGCCGCGGCTGCGGCTGATTGCACGGCCGGGATCCGGCTGCCAAGTCCGGACGTTTGCAGCCAAGCGGACAACTGCTGCTCCAGGACCTGGCAGCGGCCTTGCTGGCCCGAGGCTTGGGTTCCCATATCCCGCCAGGATTTCATTTGCGAAAGCGCGGCCGAGCAGTCTTCCAGCACAGCCAGGCTGCGGCTGACGGCAACTGTCTCCTGGCAGGCTGACCAGGCTTTGGCCGGCTGGTTGCGTTCGCGGTCCTCCTGGACAGCCTGCGACCACTGCCGCTTCCAGCTGGTGTTCAGTTGTTTCCAGCGGTTTTGCCGCTCCTCCTGGGCCTGGGCCAGGTGCTCCATTGCTTTGGGTGGCAGGGCGGTCTTCAGCCCCAGGGCCTTGGCTTGCCCGGCGATCCGCTCCAGCAACTGCGGGGCAGGCCCTGCATCCAGGCCGCCGGTCTCCAGCAGCCTGGACTGCAGCCCGTGGCGCTGAAGCGCCAATTGGGCCAGCACCGCCACCTGACGGCTGGCAGCCGGATCATTCTGCCTGACCAGGTCCAGCAGGCGTTGCTGTTCCTGTTTTCTGCCGGCGGCCAGGAAATTGCCGGCAGCCAGGGCGTCGGCCACGAAGCCATGATCCGCTTGTTGCTGCAGCAACTGCGCAGCTGCCTGTCGGCTGTCAGCTGCCAACCGCTCCCAGGCGCTTTGCCGCTCACGCGCCGCCAGGTCGGAACGAACAGCGGCCAAAGCCGACTGCAAAGCGCCTGCCTGCTGTACTAAAGCCTGCTTCAAGGCTCCGGCCTGTTCTGCCGCCGGCAGGCTGCGGTTCAGGGCCGAGGCAGCCTGCGAAAAGCGCGCTTCCCAATCCGGCTTCAGCAGTTCCTGCTTCCAGGCTGCCAGTTCGCGGTTAAGGCGGTGCTCAGTGGCCTGGGCGAACATGGCCTGTTCCTTGGCCGCGGGCCCCAGGCGCAGGGCTGCCAGTCCTTCCCAGGCTTTTAGGCTGTCGCGCGCAATCGCCTGGTGGGTGCGCTCAGCCACCTGGGCCGTCCGCTCGCGCAGTTTCCAAAACTCGGGTTTGACGATTGTTTCCAACCCCTGTTCCTTGGCCGCGGCAAAAGCCTGGTCCAGGGCGGCTTCCTTCTGGCGCCACGCGCGGTACGCGGCCTGGGCGCGCTCGGGCAAATCCCCTGCCTCAGCCGCCCCGGCGCGCAGCCGGGCCGGCGCAAGTCCGGCCTTTGCGGCGTACGCCGCCAGGTCCCGGGCCAGTTGCTGTTTGGCCGCGACCTGGGTCAACCGCTCCACTTGATCGAGCCACTGCTCTTTGCCGGCCTGGCTCTGCCGCCAGGCAGCTTCCAACGCAGCCGCGGTTTCATATTTGCGCGCGGCGCGCTCCAGGTCCCTGGCCATGTGCTGGGGCTTGAGTTGCAGCAAGTCGGCAGGCAGGCGCCCCGCTGCCTCCGTGCCGGCGTTTTTTAAACGGGCTTCGAGCCCTTCGAAATCCAGGGACGCGAATTGTTTTTGCAGGCCGCCAGCCTGGCTGGCGGCTTTTTCAGCCGCAGCCTGGCTGCTGTGCTCCAGGGCCTGCAAAACGGAAAGCCATTGCCCTGGCTGGGCTTGGGTCTTCGGCGGCTGGAATCCGGCCGGCAACTTGGCCTGGGGCTGGGACAGTTTTTCCAGCAGGGTTTGTTGGGCGCGAACCAGGGCCTCTTCGGCCGTACGGGTTGATTGCCGGGCCGGCGCCTGCCAAGGGAGGGATTGTCCTGCGAATTTTTCCGCGGCCAGAACCTGGCGCTGGCTGGCAGCGGCCAGGGACGCGGCTTGGTGCCGCGCTTCCGCGGCCGGAAGGCGGTTGAGTTTCGCCTTGAACCGTTCCGCTTCCTGGCGGCGTTTCTGGTCATCAGGACTCAAAGCGGCGCGCTGTGGAAAGTGCAGAGCCCGCTCCACGGATTCGCGTATGTCCGCCTGCTGGCTTTCAATGGCTGACAGTTTGCCCCGGACCTGGGCCCGCAGGTTCGGCTGGCGCAGGCTGGCCAGCACACCCTGCACGCGCCTGACCTCGGCCCGGCGCGCTTCAATGGGCTGGTTAAGCTGGTTTAAAAACGCAGAACCCGGCGCCAGGTCAGCCAGGGCCTGCGACTTGGCGCCCAGGCTGCTGGCCACGCCCGCCCACCAGCGGCCGTGGTGCGGCACGCCCAAGCCGACCGCGCTTTCCACGGTCACTGCCTGTGGCCCGAGGCCCGCCTGCCTCGCCAGGTACTGCCGGACCACCAAGCCGCCGCTGCCCTTGCCGACCACGTGCAACCGTGCGCTTGGCTGACGGATTTTCAGATCAATCAGGATTTTTTCCAGCTGCCGCGCCTGCTGGTCCAACCCGCCCGAACGACTGAACCCCGGCTGTTCAGCGGTCACGACCACGTCCCGGGATTTCAAGCCGCGTTTGATCAACCGCTGCCTGGCATTGGCTAAGGTCTTGGCCGAATCCAGCACATCCGGCACCAGGACGACGATTTCGGGAGTCAGGCGCTCAGGGCGGGTGGAAGGCTCGGTTGGTTCGGGCTGGCTCTTGGCTTGCAGCGTACCGGGCGGTATGACTAATAATAAGGAAAGCAACAGGGTTATGGAGCTTTGCCGCTTGCGCAGTACCATGCCATCTCCCGGATCTTAGACAACGCTTCCCCTCTCCCTGCTTACTAATAGGGAGAGGGCTAGGGTGAGGGTCATCCCCAGATTTATTAGTTGTACCCCTCACCCCACCCTCTCCCCGCTCCCGCGGGGCGAGGGGGAATGATTATCTTCCTGCTTATTTAGACCGGGTTGCCCAAATTTTCCATGCATAATTAAATTTGAGCATATCCATTTTCATCAGTTACTCTCCTCCTCTAACCCCTCCCACCATAATGCCTGGGGAGGGGTGTCTTTCATCGTCAAGGCAACCGGAGCCACTCCATGGGCACCCATTGCGCCTGTTTTTGGCCCGGACGGCGGTAAAAAAGCTGAAAAGTCATGGTCAGGGTTTCGCCCTCGACGATGAACTGGGCTTCAAGCGCAACCGGCTTGCCGGCGGCGAGGGCCATGGGCGTGATCACGGGCGCCTGTACATTGTTGAAGTTATTGAAAGCTTCGCGGCCGTCGAGCAGCAGCCGGCAGCGCGAAAAATGCTTGGTCTCGAAAGAATACTCGCCGTCCTCGGGCACCTGCAGCCGGCAGCGGTAAATCGCCGACAACGGCAGCCCAAAGCCCGGAGGTACGCTGTAGAATCGCTCCTGGCCGAATAGCTTTTGGCTGGTAACCTCAGCCGGCCCGTCCCAGCGGCTGGGACTGTTGCGGTATTCGGCCAGCATGCCCTGCCTGGCGGGCAACCCCACCACGCTCCCCAGGCGCTGCACATTGCGGCCGTTTTCCAGCACCACCAGGGGCAGCGGACCCTCGCAGCCGGCAGGAACCGGCCCGGAAATTTCGAAATAGTGCACGCCCTGGTCCAGAGGGATGTCTTGGCTCCACTCCGCGGGTTTTTTGTCCACGGTTATTTGCCAGCCAAGCCAGCCCAGTTTCCAGGAATAAACCGCTCCAGGATGGGTGACCACCGCGCCGGCCAGGCGCAGGCGCTGGCCGGGAACCAGTCCGGCTCCGAACTCGGGATTCCAGACCGGCAGGTGCTGTCCGGTGGTGGCGTCCACCAGCATTTGGAAAAACGCCACGTCCTGCCTGGGAATGTTGATCTGGATCAAGTACGTGGCCGGATTGTTGGGATCCGTGCCCAGTTTGAAGTACGGCCAGGTCTCGCAAAAGGGCCGGTCCGGATATTTCTCCCGGTAAACGGTGACCTGCGCGTTGGGAAATTGGGAGCGCCAAAACGGCAGGGTCGGCTCCATGTAGCCTTCCAAAAAGAGCTGCTGGTCCTGGTCAGGCGCCAGCACCAGCAGGTCCTCCTGGGTGGGCACTAGCCCGGGTTGTCCGGGGTGCTTGGCCAGCACCCAAATCTGTTCGTGATACAACAGGGGTTGCAGCCGGCTGTACGCCTTGGGATGGGCGTCCAGGGCCTGGGCGATCTTCAAGCCGCGCCAGCAATACCCGGTCCGCGCCTCGGGCGAGTCGCCGAACACGAAGAAGTAGTAATGCAGCGAATAGGCGGCCACGCCCGCGGTCAGGAAAACAGCCGCGGCCAGCAAGATCCTGCGCCCCCAGGACGGCAGGCCCTGACGGAAAAGCAGCCGCAGGCGCTCCAGGCCCAAGGCTATGATGAGATAGATGGCCGGGGTGGCCAGGCAGGTGCGGCGGGCGGTCGGATGCTCCTCCCCGCCGCCGATCAGCGCAGGCGCCAGGCCGGCGAAAAAGAACAGCAGGACAAAGGAAGGCATGGGCTGCCAGGCGCGGGCCAGCACGAAAAAGAAGCTCAGCCCGAACAGGGCGCTGGTCACTGGGTCAAGCAGGGGCTGGTAGGTGGTGTACATCGTGTAATTGCCGTCGCTCTTAACCTGGAACAAGTGCGCATAAACGCCGACCAAGGACCACACCTGCTTGACATACGCAGCCAGTGTTTGCGTGCGGTTGGGGTTCTTGCTGGCCACATAGTGCCAGTAATTGTCCCAATGCACGCTCATATGATAAAAAATCGGACCGGCGACTATGAGGAACCCCACCCAAAACAGGGCGAAGTCCCGGCCAGAGGGCAGGGCGGGGCCAGGCGAAGCCGGCTGCAGGGAGTCCCCTGGGGTGAGTCCCTTCACCATCCGGCGGGGGCGGTGGGCCAGCCACATCCAGGCAGCCCAGGCTAAAAAGATCAGAAACACACCCCGGCCCGGTTCATAGCCGTGCAGGCTGAATCCCGCGGCCAGGCCGGCCAGGAAAAACCAGTACCAGCGCCTGCGCGCCAGCCCCTCCAGCCACAGCCCCCAGCCCAGGACCACGGGTAAAAAAATCACGATGTAGGGATAAAAACGCCGCGAGAGCGTGAGGTGCAAGAGGGAGACCGAATAGAGGATGCTGGTGACCGCGGCCGTGAAAGGCGAACTTGCCCGCCGGGCTGTGAAATAGAAGGCCAGGATGGAAAAGACGCTGAACAACTCCACGCCCATGCGGTAGCTGTTGATGTGCCGGCCAAAAACGCGGGACGCGGCCGCGCCGAGGTAGCTCATCAGGGTGGGTGTGCCCATATTGCCGTGCGTGAAATGCGGCACGTAAACCTGGCTGGCCATGGCGCCCTCGAGCACGGGCACGTGCTGGGCTTCCTCGGCGATGGACCCAAAGGGAAAACCGTTGATCGGTACGAAGCGCGTCACTATTGCCAGCCCCAGCAACCCCAGCACAAACCAGGGTTCCCATTTTTCCAGGGGCGCTCGCCCGGACGGCACGGCGCCGTCCTCTTTCCAGCCAAGCCCGGCGGGCTTGGCCAAAAAAAGCAGCAGGCCGGACAAAATAAACAGCCACAGCGCGTCCTTGGGCTCGGCTTTCACCAGGGCCTGGGCCCAGGCCGCACAGCCCAGGGCCGCCACCGCGACCCAGGGCGCAATGGGCTTGCCGGAACGCTTCAGCCACCAGCCGAGGCTGAGCGCCACGGCCAGGAGGCTGGCAGCGCCTCCCAGCGGCGGATTTCCGGCCAGTATCACCACCTGGCCGATCAGGAAAAGGGCGCCCAGGCTAAGGGCGCCCCAGGAAACGCGGGACATGGATGTTTCTTCCTTTCGGTGGGTTTTCGTTTTGTAGGGGCGTTCAATTGAACGCCCCTACCTTGAGCTTGGCAGTCCTATTTTTTCTTCAACACAAACAGTCCGCAGCCGAACCAGCAGCCGAAGCTGGCGCGTTCCGCCCCTTGGTCCCGGCCCGCCGGCTCCACCAAATCGCCCTCGTCGTTCACATACGCCAGGGCTTCGACGAGGTATTTTTCCTCGATCAGCGGCAGCAAATAACTCAAATCAAACACGCGGTGCGCGTCGAACTCGATGCGGCCCGGCCCGATGGGCACGGAGAAATACAGCCGCCCCCCAGGTTTCAGCGCGGCGTGCAGGTTCTCCCAGCCGGCCAGATAAGCCTCCGGGTCCACGGCATCGCCGTAGCGCCCCAGCCCCAGGTGTTCGAGCACGCTCAGGCAGGAGAGCGAGCCGCAGTATCCGTTCAAAGGCCAGGGCCGCTGGGTCAGATCCTGCCGCCGGAAACGGAGATTGCGCGGCAGGGGCCCGGGCTGGGGCCGCAGATCCCAGACCTCGAGTTCGCGGAACGAGGCCACGTGCGCCACGAAGCCGTCCACGCGCGAGCCGGCGTCCACGTGCTGGTCCGGCTGGTTGGCAAAGAGGCGCTGGGCTGCCCACAGGTCCTGGTGGAAGTAATGCCCGCGGGCCTGGCCGGCGTCGGCAAAGCGGTCGGCCGGGCAGGGCCTCAGCTTGCCCCAGGCAAAGGGAGACGGAGTTCGTTTCCACTGGCGCTTGAAGCGCGCCCGGTTGCGCAGGAACGCCGGCAGGCCCCGCCAGGCCTGCAGCCAGCGCAAACCGTCCCAGCCAAACTGGTAGGCCCAATGGTAGAGCCCGCGCAGCCATCGATGTTTCATGCTGCCCCGCCTTTTATTACTGCGATCTGATACGTGAGCCACGGCGCGAGGAGCGGACAGCCTTCCACCCGGTCCTCGAACCAGCCCAGCAGGGCCCGCAGCCAGGCGGCGTCCCAGGGCAGGCAGCGGCTCTCGGCCCGGGCCAGGGCGTAGTCGCCCGCAGCCGTGCCCAGCAATTGCCTGAACCGGCGCCGCGAGAAGTGCTGGTGCCCGCCGAACAGCGTCAGGTGGAAGTAAAAAACCGGGTTGTACCGGTTGGCTTCGATCACGATGACCGGCCCGCCCGGCTTGGCCACGCGGCGCGCTTCGGCCAGCGCCCGTTCCGGCTGTTGCATGTGGTGCAGCGCGTCCTTGATCCACACGGCGTCGAAACTGTCGTCCGGATACGGCAGGTCCTCGGCTGAAGCGCATTCAAAACGGATGCCGCGGCCGGCCAGGGCCTTCCAGTCGCCGTCGTGCCGCTCCACATCCAGGCCCGTGACCTGAAAACCGCGCTCCAGCAGATATTCCGCGTCGAGGCCGACGCCGCAGCCCATATCCAGCACCGAGGCGCCCGGCCTCAGGCCGCCGGCCGCCAGCAAGCCCTCCACCCGGCGGAAAAGCCGGTCCAGGTACAACCGCTCCATGGGACGCACGGATCAGAACTCCTCGGCGACGATGTATTTGGGGCGCTTCTTCACTTCCACGTACACCTTGCCCACGTATTCGCCGATCACGCCCAGGCAGACCAGCTGCACGCCGCCCAGGAAGTAGATCGCGAAAAACAGGATGATTTTAAAATCAATGACCTGGCCGGGCTTGGTCAGCAGCCAGGTCAGGATGCCCACCACGATGCTGGCCGCGACCACTCCCAGCCCCAGAAAACTCACGAAGCGGATGGGGCTGAACGTGAACGAGGTGATGCCGTTCAGCGCGAAGGACATCATTTTGCGCACCGAGTACTTCGAGGCGCCGGCGTACCGTTCGCGCACGTCGTGGTAGACGACCGTGCTTTTAAACCCCAGGGTGGTGAAAATCCCCCGCAGGAACAGCATGGTCTCGCCGTGCTCGGCCAGGGCGTCGAGCGCCCGCCGGCTGGCCAGCCGGTAATCCGCGTGGTTGCGGATCACCCGCACGCCCAGCATGTGCATGAACCGGTAGAATATCTCCGCGGTCGCCCGTTTGAAAAACGAGTCCGTGCTCCGGTTCTTGCGCACGCCGTACACGAGGTCATAGCCCTCGCGGTACTTCTCCACGAACGCCGGGATCGCGTTTTCGTCCTGCTGCAGGTCCCCGTCGATGGAAATGACGCAGTCCGCTTGCGTGCGCGCGGCCATCAATCCGGCCATCAAGGCGTTCTGATGCCCGCAGTTCCGCGATAGGCGCAGCGCGGCCAGGGACGGCTGGCGCTTCTTCAGCTCTTTCAGCCGGTTCCAGGTGCCGTCCTCGCTGCCGTCGTCCACGAACAGCAGGTGGCTCTGGGGCGATATCCGCCCCTTCCGCTTCAACTGGTCAAGCACCGCCGTCAGACGCTTGGCGGTTTCGGGAAGCACTTCCTGCTCATTGTAGAACGGCGCCACCACCACCAAGCGGGGTTTGGCCGTTCCGGAGCGGGGCTGGGAAGGCATGCGGGTTCATCCCCCTTTGCTTCAGAATGGACGTGCTGCGGAGCCTTTCCGGCCGCCTTAGGCCGGCGCTCCGCCCGGCTTCCGGGCGCTGGCGACGAGAAAATGGCTGTGCCGGCCGTCCAGCGCGCTCAGGCAGTCCGACAGCCAGCCCCAAAACGGCAAATACCCCCGTCCGTAGAGCCGGACATCCTCAAAGCCCACGCGTTTCAGGAGATCCGCCAGGCCGGCGCGGGTCCACACCCGGATGTGGCCGGTGGTCCCGGTCACGCCGTGCTTTTTCTGCTCCTCGACGAAAGCCATGTCCTTCGGCTCGTCGGCGTGCCACACGCAGGGATTGCCGACGCTCCAGCCGTCGATGTTGGTGGTCGAGAAGGGCTGCCACCCGAACAGCAGCGCGCCGATGTTGATCCAGGAGGCCAGGTTTTCGGTCAGCACCAGCAGCCTCCCCCCGGGTTTCAGGCAGCGGCGGCACTCCTCCAGGTACAGGCGCGTGTTGTGCACGTGCTCGATGTTCTGGCTGGACAGCACCAGGTCGTAGGCCGAATCGCCGACGCCGGTCCACGGCAGGTTGACGTCCAGGCTGCGGCAGGCGATCCCCCGCCGTCCGGCCGCCTCGTGCAGCGCGGCGACGTATTCGATGCCGTCCGCCCGGCGGCCGGACGCGCCCGCGAGGAATTTCGCGGTCAGTTCCCCGTCACCGCAGCCGACATCCAGCAGCCGCTGCCACGGCTCCCGCCGCGCCAGCCGCAGGGCCAGCTGATTGCAGCGGTTCAACCCGTCGCCGAAGGCCATGGGCGCGTACCATTTGAGCAGCCGTTTAAACGGGTTCATGCCGTCCTCCCGCGCCCGGCCCCGGTCCGGGACAGGGCCGCGTCGTAAATGGCCTCCCAGGTCTGCCCCTGCGAGAAACGCAGGGCGTTCTCGCGGCAGGTCCGCCACAAGGCGTCGTCCTCGAACAGGCGGCGGCAGGCCGCGACCAGTTCCTCGACCCGATATTCTATCGCAAGACCCATGGGTTTTTCCGCAATAAGTTCGGCGATCCAGGGCACCCGGGTAATGACCGTCGGCACGCCGCAGGCCAGATACTCCTTCGGCTTGGCTGAATCCGCGTAGTAGGAATAGTTGGCCGCGTCGGCCACGTACGTCGCCAGGGCGATACGGCTGCGCGCCACCTCCGCGAACAGCGCCTTGCGGTCCAGATGCCCGAGGAACGCCACCCGGTCTTCCACTTCCCGGGACCGGGCCAGGCCGCGCAGGGCGTCGGCGTACGGGCCCACGCCGATGATTTTCAGCCGCGCCCCGGGCAGGGCCGGCAGCGCCTCGATGGCCAGCTGGACCCCCTTGTTCTCGAAGAGCGTGCTGACGACCACCAGCGTGTTGCGCTCCACCTGGCCGGGTTCGGCCACGCTGATGTCCTCGGGGTCCAGGCCGATGGGAACCACCAGGCTGGCCGGCTCCGCGGCCCCCCAGGCCGTATAGACCCGCTTGATCCGCTCCGACACGGCCCACAGGCAATCCGCGTGCCGGCCCGCGAACCGGGCCAGCCGCTGGTAGACCAGGTTCAGCACCCGCGAGGGAAAGCGCCGCGGCGTGTAGTCCACGATGTAGTACACCACGCTTTGGCAGCGCTTCAGCCAGCGGAGCAACACCCCCACCGAGGCGTGCAGGTTGTTGATGCCGATGAACTGGGTCCGGCGCCCGCACCAGCGCAAGCCCGCGGCCAGCACGAACAGCACGTCCTTGACCCAGCTGACCACCCCTTTGCTCCGGTTGGCGTGCCCGACGACGGTTTCCACGCACTGCCCCTGTTCGTACCGTTCGAGCCGCGCGGCCGGAACCCGGGCGAAATCGAACGGGCAGGTGACAAACACGAACGACGCCCGCCGCTTGACCAGGTGGTTGCGCAGGGCGAACTGCGGTCCGTAGTCGTCTCCGATATGGCAGGCGATGAAATACGCGGGCGCGGGCCTCATTTTTTCGCCCGGTCCCATCCCAGCCAGGCCATCACAATGCCCGCCAAGCCGGCCGCGTACTGGAGGGTCTTGAAGAAAAAAAGGCTCGCCGTCAGCCAGGGATGGCCCAGCAGCAGGTCCAGCCGCTTAAGGTAGCCGCGCCGGGGAAACGAGAACTGCCGCACGGCCAGCTGCTTGTGCCGCCGGATGTACAGCGACATGGTCAGCCCGTAGTAATAGTACTTTTTCAGCACCCGCCGCATGGAGGTCAGCTCGTGGTGCCAGACGTGCCAGCCTGTCAGCAGCCGGTAACGGGCGCCATGGTCCAGCATGCGGCGGTGGTAGTCGTAATCCTCGGCCGCGATCAGGCTGGCGTCGAACCCCTTGGTTTGCAGGAAGAAGTCCCGGCGGACGAAGCGCAGGACAAAGCGCTCCTCGTCGCTGTCGTTGATGATAAATTCCAGGTTGCGGCTCTTGGCCCACAGGTTCGCCGGCCGGATGCGCTCCGGAATGACCAGCCCGTCCAGCTGTTCGCGTTCGCAGGCCTCCCAAGCCGCCTGCGCGATGCCCGGGGTCAGTTCCATGTCCGAATCGATGAACCAGATGTATTTGCCCCGCGCCGCCCGGGCCCCCACGTTGCGGGCCTCCGAGCGGTCCAGGTTGACCTCGTTGCGCACGACCCGCGCGCCCCAGTGCTCGGCCACCTCGGCCGTGCGGTCGGTCGACGCATCGTCGACCACCAGGGTCTCAACCTTCGCTCCCTGCTGGTCCCGGGCCGACTGGAGCAGGGGCACGATGCGGGTTTCCACATTATAAGCCGGAATGACCAGGGTGACGTCCACGCCGGCATCCTGCGGGCGAAGGGGGTCCATGCGCCGCCTCCCTCTAGGCTTTCGCGGCCAGGGGCTGCGCCTTGGCCCGGATGGCCGCGTAGCCGGCCGCCGCCAGGATCAGGAAATTCAAGCCCATGGCCAGGAGTACGCCTTCCAGGCTGCGGGGCAGAGTCATGAGCAGGATAATGAAGACCGGAAGATCCGCCAGCATCAGCAGGGACAACTCGGCGTTTTTAAGCGCCAGGCTGTACTGCATCATCACGTATACCAGGGCCAGCGGCGTCATGGCCGCGCCGAAATAGCGGATCATGCGCAGGGTGGTGGGATTGTTGTATTCCGGCCCGAACAGCACCGACAGCAGGACCGGCGCCAGCGCGTAGACCGCAATCATCCCCAGCAGCAGGGCCGCGGCCGTGTACAGCAGGCTGCGGTTCAACAGGGAGAGGGTGCTCTCGCCCAGGGCATGGTGGCGGCTGGCTTTCGGAAACAGGACCTGGGCAAAGGTGTAGGGCAGGAACAGAAACGCCTTGCCGATCAGAGAACCGGCCGAATAATATCCGGCGTCGGCCTGCGGAAAGAGGTGTTTGACGATCAGCACGTCCAGGTTGGACAGGGCGAAAAACGCGGCCATGGTGACCAGCACCAGCCAGCCGTAATCCTGCAGCCCCAGCGACGTCCGGGCGGCCGGCTGCTCCGGGCCGTTCCGGTCCAGGCCCTTGGCTGCGGCGCCCAGCAGCCAGACGGCGATCAGCGCGGCCGTCAAGGCGCCGGCGGCGCTGGCCAGGACCGCGCCCAGGACGCCCCACCCCACCAGCAGAAACAGTGCGCCCCAGGCCAGACGCCCCACGCCCTCTAAAAAGAAGTTCCAGCCCAAAGCCTGGAAACGCTGAGTGCCTTGCAGAAAACCGCGCAGCACCGGGGTGATCAGCGTCAGGACGATCGCGGCGCCGACCGCCAGGAGGGGGGACGCGGAAGGCAGGTGCAGGAAGGATTTCAGGACCGGCAGGGCGAGCGTCACGGCCAGCCACAACAGCATTCCGGCGGCCGCCGACCAGCGCACCGCCTGCCAGGTCAGGACGACGGCGCGGCGCAGCTGGTTCTGGATCAACTCGAGCGTGATCTGTTTGGCGACGATCATTTGCACCGCCTGGCTGGGCACGGCCAGGATCATCAGCAGGGCCAGCAGGCTTACGAAGGCGCCATAGTCCTCCGGGCCCAGCACGCGGCTGGCCACGGCGTGGAGCGCAAAGCCGCAGACGCTGTTCCCCATGGTCAGCAGGAACAGCAGCAGGGAGACGCCGACCAAGCCTTCCTTCCGTTCCGCGGCCATGCTTACTTGTCCTGAGGCGTCAGAACCCAAACGGGAACGATTTCCTTCTTTTGGCCGGGCGGAACCCACCAGAACCTGAACAACAGCCCGTACTGCTGCGACCAGCGGACAGTCACCGGATGGCGCCCGGCCGCCAGCTGGACTGAATTGCGGCCCTGCAGGCGGGGAACGCCGGAAAAAGGCGGCTCGCCCTGGACGACGACCGGGATGCCGTCGATCGTGACATCCGAGTACCCGCTGCAGTCCACGCCGAACTGGTACGTGCCGGGTTTTTCGATGTCGATCCAGCCTTTCCAATCCGCTGAGAAGGGCATGTTAAGGCCGTACGGCGGCCCCATCCACAAGTAGAACAGGGCGGGTTCCACCACTTGCCGGGCGATCCCGCCGGTCCAGTCCGGTTTGTAATAAAAAGTGGCCAGGAGCCCTTTGGGTTCGGGGTAGGTGAACAGGTGCGTGTTCGGGACAGGCTCCTTGGCAAACCGGTTCTGGTGCGCTTCGTCATAGAGGTAGTACGGCACATCCTGGCTGCAGCTCCAGGCGAACAGGATCCTTTCGCCCGGGGCGCTGTGAACCGCCCGGGCGTCCAGCCGGTGCAAGCCGCCGGCCATATACGTTTCGTAGGTTTGTTCCTGCTTGTTGCCGGCGCGGAGGTGCACCTGGGAGCCGACCTTGACTTCGACCTCATTGGTGCCGTACAGGTAGAAAACGTACTTCCCTTCGCGGGGGATGAACACGGTCCCTTCCCATTTCACCGACCCCGGGCCGTTCCAGGGCCAGGTGGTCTGGTCGAAGGTCAGGTTCAAATCCGCGTCCTTGCGCCGCAGTTTCGGCTCCCCGGCCCAATAGGGATTCGACCAGTACGAAGCGTTCAGGCCGCGGTATTTTTGGATGATCTCGTGTTTCACGCCCCAGCCGCGGTACTGCAGCCCGTAGCGGACGTGCGTCTCCTCGGAATATTCGCCTTCCGGATAGTACCATTGGATGGTCGGCATGATCTCCGGATATTCCAGGATCAGGGTGTAATTCACATCCCGGTCGGTCTGCTGGCGGAACGGAACCGCTTCGGAGGCCGCAAAGTAAAAGTGGCCGGATATCCCGCGGGCGTACAGCTCGAAGGGCGGATGGCCGATCCACAAATAAGCGGACATGATGACCTGCTCCGCCTTCGGCCAGACGCGCCCCATGTACTTGGCCGCGGCCGTGCAGGCCGTGTCGAACCCCGGATACGCGTCGAAGTATTTTTTGTAATTGATCTTGGCGATGGGAACCAGGAGCAGCAGGAGCACCAGGCCGCCGGCCAGGGTGCCGGGCTTGCCCAGCGTCTCCCGCAGCAGCCTGCGGGAGCGGTCGATGAACGCGCCCATCAGCATGAAAATCGGCGGAAGCGCGCCAAAGGCCCGGTGGGATTGCGGCGCCTCCAGGGCGAAGATCGAGGCGGCCATGGACCCGAAAAACCACATTAGCAGTATGGTGTATCGGAACCGCCTCCAGTAATACAGCGAAAAGCCGAACCCCAGGGCGAAGAGGATGGCCGACCAGAAATCGAGCACCGGCTCGCCCGAAAGGCCGCCGTTGTGGCGGGTCCGGGTGTCCCCGTGCCAGTTCATCTGCGTGAGGCTGAGCTTGGTGCTTTCGACCAGCCCCTTGACCAGGTTCCGAGGCGCGTTGGCGTCGCCGGAAAACACCGACACTTCGTACACGCGGTTGAACAGGTAGCGCGGCTGCTTCACCCAAAACAGGAACAGGCTGGCGCCGGCCAGCCACACCCCGAGCAGGAACACCAGCAGGGTCTGCCAATTGCGCCGGAAAAACCGCTTGTAAAACAGGACGAAGTACACCAGCAGGCCCAGGCACATGAAGGGCACCATGCGCGCCGCGGTCTCGGTGTGGATGGACAGGGTCAGGCCCACGCCCGCGAGAAAAAAGAACCATTTGTTCCGCGTCTGGATGCCCTTGGCGATGAAATAGAATCCCGTGATCTGGAGCACCAGCATCAGGGTGTTCGCCCAGCCGTAGCGCGAAAAATGGATGTGCCAGCGCGAGCAGGCCATCAGGGCTGCCGTGGCCAGGGCCGCGCGCGTGCCGAACAAAAACCGGGTCATGAGATAAACGCAGAAAACGCCCGCGGTCCCCCAGATGGCTGCGCCCAGCTTCATCCCGATGTTGTCGATGCCGAAGAAGCGGATGGTGACCACTTTGTCCAGCAGCATGAACAGCGGGCGTCCGCTGGGATGGATCGTCAGCGAACTGAAGTGGTTCTGCAAAACATCGACGGCGTGCGCGCCGGCGCCCGCCTCGTCGCACTCGATCCCGTAAGGTATGTCCTTCAGGAGATGGACACGGACCCAGGTGGCGGCCGACAGGATGGCCACCAGGGCCAGCGCCTCCCAGTACCAGGCCAGGGGCTTTTCCTTCAATTCATCCACGTACTTGGGGTCCGGTTCGCGCAGGGCGATCCACATGGCGATGGCCGCGGCCAGGAACCGGTACAGCCCCGGATAAAGCTGTTCGTGCGAGATCAGCACCTGCCCGCGGTAGGCCCAATACAGGCCCAGGCCGAAAGCCGCCAGGCGCAGGTATTTCACCAGCCATTTCAGGACGATGTTTTCGCCGCTGGTTTGGTCGCGAGGTTCGGCGCTCCAGGGAAAAGACAGGCTCATCGCCGTGAGAAACAGAAGGGCCATCAGCGCGGAAAGGTTCAGGGTAGCCGGGTTGGCATAATGCTTGGAAGCCAGGAAAAACACCAGGGCCAGGGCCACCAGTCCGATTTTCATGAATACCTGCGTCCGGTTCGCGGCCCGGCCGGTCACCTGATCCACCGGATCGCCTGACTCAGGGAACGAATCGGGGATGATCCTCGGAAACAGGGAGAAGATGATGAAAATGCCGAGCGCGTTCAGCCCCAAGCCCAGGGCTTCGCGGGGGAGGCTCAGGCTGACCGCCTGGAAATGAATCATGCATCCCAGGATGATCAAGCCCACGCCCGGAATCAGGAATAAAACGGTCCGGATGATGTGGTCGAGCCGGCCGATGACGTACCGTTCCTGGGGGGCGAAAATGACGTTGACCAGCAGGTACAAGCCGGGAATGATGAGGATCAGGGCCAGGACGAACTTCTCGGCGACGAGGAAGGGCTGGCCGGCCAGAATCAAGAGAATGCCGAGGATCATGACCAGGTTCTTCGGCGCCGTGAACGTGGTTTCCTCGGCAAAGGCCAGCCAGGAGCGCCGGGTTTCCTCGAACTGGGTTTTCAGCGGTTTCCAATTCGTCTTGGCGGCCGGCTGGCCGGCGGTTCCGGTGGCGAGATCCTCGGCCTTTTGGCGCGCGCGGGCGAACGCGGAAAAGCGCTCAGCCGCCCGGCCAAACCACTTCCCCGCCCGCTGCAGGAGGGCGGCCTGTTTGCCGCTCTCGCCCGCCGCCAGCAGGAGCACGACGGCGCCCAGCAGGGTCAGACCCATGCCCGCGGCCAGATTGCGCGAGAAGAAATTGACCTGGCCCAGGCCAATCAGCCCGACGGCCAGCGCCAGCCACACGAACCGCAAAGAAACATTGATTCCGCTTTTTTTCAAGGCCTCGAAGGCCGCTTTGATTTTATCCGCCACTGGCTACCTGGGCCTCACTTCTCGATTTGCTGAATGACGATGCCGTCGTTGCCGGACATGTACACCGTCCCCGAGCGGCCGACGTCAAATGATTCTGTGCGCTGCGGGCCGATATCCCACGCCAGGCGGCCTTTGGGGGTGTACACTCTGATGATCCCGTTGTTGTTGACCAGGTCGTAGAAATACACTTGGTTGTTGACCGCCGCCATGCGCGACATCTGCAAGGGCTTCACTTCCTTGATCGGCCAGGAATACAGGTGCTTGCCCGCCTTCGAGAAAACCACCATGCCGTTGTAGCCGGAATCCACCACGTAGATGTTGCCGGCCTCATCCGTGTCCATCAACAGGCCGTTTTTCAACTTACCCTTGCCGAAACGCCCGAGTTCGGTGCCGTCGTTTTGATAATGGACGATCTCCTGGGCCCTGCCGTCCAGCACGTACACATCGCGGTCCTTGCCGGCCGTCAGGCTGACGCTCTCCGGAATCTTCCACTGCTGGACCAGCTGGTTCTGGGCCGAGAACCGTTTGACCGTCATGTCAGAGTGGTCGAGGATGTAATAGTCGCCGTCATCGGCCACATCGACGTCCTTTGGAACGAACTGCTCCCGTCCCAGCAAGGCGGCGTTGACGTCGACCACGTGCTTCTTGGTGGCCAGGTCCCACAGCACGACCTTGTTGAACGCGTGGTCGACCAGGGCCAAGCGGCCCGCCTGTTCGTTGACCTTGACCTGGTACGGCCCCCAGAACTTGCCCGGCATGTCCGGCGGCCCGCCGCGTTCCGGCACCACTTCCACCACGCGCAGAATGCGCTTCCGGTCCGCCTTGTCCTTCATGAGGATCACGACCTCCACGCTGACCAAAACCACCAGGGCCAGCAAAACGCCCAGAATGATTCCGTGCGGCAAGCCCGGTTTGGCAGCCCGGGGCGGCGCCGCGGGCGCGGAGGCCGCAACCGGGGCGGGAATCGCCGCCTGGCTTTTGGCCTGTCTGGCCCGGGTGGCCGCTTTGCTTCCCTGGGCCGCTGTCTTTTTCGGCTTCCGTTTGTCGCTTGCTGTTGCCATGCCGTCCCTCCTCATCCCTCGGGGATGACCACGATGCCCGGGCGCGCCCTATTTCGGCGGCTCCGGGGCCAAGCCTTTGAGTTTCAGAATCTCGCCGCGGTTCATGTTCGACACGTACACGCTGCCGTCCGGCCCGATGGCGATCCCCAGCGGCGAGGAGAACAGCTCCTTGCCCGGCTGGTTGCCGAAGCTCCCCAGGTACTTGCCCTCGCGGCTGTAAATCCATACCATGTTGTGCTGCACGTCCGTGGCGTAAACCCGGCCCTGCGCGTCCAGCGCCAGCATGGGCCAGCCCACCCCGCTCTGCCAGCCCTTGACCCGCAGGTCGCGCAGGAACTTGCCGTCGCTGGTGTAAATTTTGATGCGGCGGTTGCCCGCGTCGCCCACGTACACCTGGCCGGCCGCGTCCACGGCCAGGCCGAAGGTTTCCTGGAACCGGTCGTGCCCGGAGCCGTATTCGCCCCAGCGTTTCACCAGGTTGGCGTCCGTGTCGAATTTCTTCACGCAGGAATTGCCCGTGTCCGCCACGTACACGAACCCATGGCTGTCCACGGCCACGTTGCGCGGCGAATAGAAGTTCCCGGTTTTCGAGGTGATTTCGCCGAAGTACTCGCCGCGGGGGGAGAATTTTTGGATGCGTCCGTTCCAGGTGTCGGCCACGTAGAAGTCGCCTCGGCTGTCCACGGCCACGCCCGACGGCTCGTTGAACTCGCCGGCGGCCGTGCCCTTGCGGCCCCAGGTGTCGGCCACGCTGCCGTCCGGCGCAAAAGCCACGATCCGGTGGTTGCCCAGATCAGCCACCACCACTTCCCCTTCACGCGTCACGGCGATCCCGCGCGGCGACGACAGGGCGCCGGCGGCGTTGTCCGCCGCGGTGTAAGTGCCCAGCACCTCCGCGGGCAGGAGCTTCACCGGCGGCCCCTGCCTGAGTTTTGCGACCACGGCCATGGCCACGACCAGCACGGCGATCGCGCCGAAAAACACCAGGCCGCGGTTGCCGCCGGAGGCGGTTTTATGGCTTTCGCGGTGGGCGGGTTTGCGTCCGGCGGCGGCTTTGGCCGCGCTGGTTTTGAGTGCGGCGCCAGCAGGCTTGCGCGCCGCCGCGGATTTGCGCGCCGCCGGCTTGGTTTGCGTCCGGCTTGGTTTGCGTTTGGTGGCCATGTTCATCCCTCCTAAGGCTGGATTTTATACAGCCGGTTGGCCGTCATATCCGTGATATAAATCATGCCGGTTTCCTCGTTCACCGCCACGCCCAGGGGCGTGGAAAACGCCTGCTGGGTGGCCGGGTCCTGCAGCAGGTGCTGCTTGAATCCGCCCTGGCGGTCGTACACCAGCACGCGGTGCTTGGTCGGGTCGGTCACGTACACCCGGTCGCGGCGGTTGTCGATGGAGAGGTAGGGCTCCATGAAGAACTGTTCCTTCTGCCAGCCGTCCACGGGCCAGGAACGGACCAGGCGCCCCTCGGTGTCGCAGACCTGAATGCGGAAATTGAGGCGGTCGCAGATATACAGCAAATCCTTGTCGTCGGCTTTAATGCCGAAGGGCTCGTCGTAGTCGTTGGGGCCCGAGCCTTTCTGCCCCCACATCTTGACGAACTGGCCGTCGCCGGTGAACTTCTGGATGCGGCGGTTGCCCGTGTCCGTCACGTACACGAAGCCTTTGGAATCCACGGCTACGTCACGCGGCCCCCAGAACCCGCCCTCGCCCGGCCACTGCTTGAGGAACTTGCCCCGGTTGTCGAACTTTTGTATCCGGTGGTTCCAGGTGTCCGCCACGTACACGTTCCCGTCCGGCCCCACGTCGATGCCGCCCGGCGTCTTGAACTCGCCGTCGCCCTGCCCTTCCTGCCCCCACTTGGCCACGAACTTGCCTTCGGCGTCGAACTTCTGGATGCGGTGGTTGCTCGAATCCACCACGTACACGAAGCCCTTGGCGTCCACGGCCACACCGCGCGGGTCCCACAACTGCCCGGACGCCTTGCCCCGGTCGCCGCCGGCCATGGGGTTGGCCTGGCCGCCGGGTTTGGCGTTGCCGTCGCGGCCGCGCTGCAAACCGAAGAAAATGGCGACCGCCAAAACCACGACGCTGGCACCCAACACAATCGCCGCAACTTTTTCCTGCTGACGCATGTTTCTTTCCTCCGTCTTTATTTTTCCCCCTCCCCCTCAAAGGGGAGGGTGTCGTTTTACTCCGCGTGGCTCCAGTACAAATGGGCCAGGTCCTTGCGCACGTACACGATCATGTCGTAGGACCCGAGCCCGCTCCACGGCTCCTTGTACACCACCAATTTCCAGATCTTCTTCAGTTTTCCGCCGAAGGTGTCGTCAAAAAACGCGCGGCTGTCCGGGGCCCACCACACGCGCAATTTGTAGCGCTGGGCCACGTACTTCTCCGCCAGGAGCTCGGCCACGCGGTCATCGTGCCCGGGCGCGGCCATTTCCACGCCGGTGATGATCACGGGGTTTTCCTCGATCGAGCCCGGCGACTGGGTGGCCGTAAACTTGGGATACCCCACGAACTTGAAATCGCGCAGGTACCAGGCGAAAGGCCAGGAGCAGTAATCCTCGCAGGTGATCTTCATCTCCAGCCCGCCGGTCAGGCGCTTGGACATATTGGTGAGCTGCCGCACCACCTGCTTGACGTCGGTCGAGGACTGCACGTACACCAGGAGCTCCGCGGGGTTCGCCCCGCCGCCGTAGAAGTTCACCAGGCTGGCGTTGTGCAGCATGAGCACGGCGCCCGCGGTAAAGACGGCGAGCAGCCAGGCCCGCTGGCGCTGGAAGCGGTTCCACAGTTCCCCCAGCCAAAACCCGGTCAAAAGCGTCATGGGCAGCAGGGGGTGGAGGATCAGCCAGGGCATGCGCTCGCCCGCGAAGGAATAATCCGAAAAAGCCGCCAGGGTCCACAACTGCAGGAACGTGACGAACGTATTGCCCTCGGCGAACGAAAAATACGCCAGCATACCCACGCCCAGCGTGACGAGCAGCAGCGAGAATATCAGGCCGAAGGTCTCGTTGCCCTGCGAGGCGAACAGCCACCAGGCCGCGGCCAGGATCAGGTAGGCGGACAGGCGCCAGACGCGGTGGGCCCGGTCCTTGAGGAAGCTGTAGTAAACCAGGGCGCCGATCGCGCCCAGGGTGGTCAGGGTTTCGTACAGGGGGATCAACCCGGCGTAGAAGTAGACCGGCTGGCTGCCGCGCTGCACCTCGTGCTGCCCCAGCCAATAGGTCAGCGAAGCGGTGAACGCGTCCAGGAAGCCCTTGGGGTTGGTGAACACGGTGGTGTAGAGCACGAGCACCAGGCCGAAGAATATGCCGGCTGAAACCCACAGCGGCTTCCTCTGTTTAAGCAGGTCCTGCAGCGCCGGCAGGAAGCGGCTCTCGCCCGCGCCGGGGCGCATGGTGTACTCCCACAGCCAGCGGAAAAACATGAACGTCACGAAAATCGCGCCGTTGATGTAGGTGACTTCCTTGGTGCAAAACGCCAGGCCCAGGCCGACGGCGGCCAGGTAGAGAAAGCGGGGCTTGCGCGTGTCCAGATAGCGGAAAAAACCGTAAATCATGAGCATGGAATCCGCGGCAATGTAAATGTCGTTGCGGATGAACCGGCCGAAGTACGTAAAGGACGGCGACAGGGCGATGATGGCCGCCGTGAACAGGGCGCCGGTCCGGCCCAGATAGGGGCGCAGGAAGTACGTGACCACCAGCACCGTCAGGCCCGCGAGCGCGGGCATGATGCGGCAGGTGTAATCCGAGGCGCCGAACAGGAAATACATGAGGGCATTGGCGTGGAACAGGAAGGGGCCGTGCATCATGGGGTTGTACTTGTAGCCCATGCCCTTGAACAGCTCCCAGGCGTAATAGGCGTGCAGGCTCTCGTCGTGGTGGAGGGGCTTCATGCCCAGTTGGAAAAACAGCAGCCAGGCGCCCACCGCGAAGACCACGGCCCAGGCCAGGGTTTCGAGCGGAACGGCGGTCAGGGACAACGCCGGCTTTACGGGTTCGGCCGGCAGGTAGGATTTGGTTTGAGCAGGGGTGTTCACCTGAACGCCCCTCCCTTCGGGAATGTGCTTTTTCTTCTGCTTTTCTGCGTCTCGTTTGACCAGCTTGGTCCCGCACGAGTCGCAGAACAGGTTGGTGGCGGGGTTTTCCGCGCCGCAGTTCGGGCAGTTCACGCCGAGCCTCCTTCGATATTCACTCAATTTGTCGTTCCGGCAACGTCACCCCGGAGAGCTCCTCACCGGGGCAATACACAGCGATCACCGCCGGCGGTAGATCCGCACGCCGCCGGGGTGTTCGAACGCCACGTCCATCAACTGGGTGAATTTCGCCAGCGCTTCTTCCGGGTATTTTTGCCGCTCCAGGGTGCCGACAAAAACGTAAGTAATCTGGTATTTGTCCAGCAGGGCCTGAGTGGCCGCCACGTCCGAAGAGCCGTAGAGCGTGTCGATGTCCGGAATCCGCCGGCCGGGTTCGTCGTAGTTCCCGCGCCACTGCAGTTCGTGGCCGGCCCAGCCCAGGACCGTGGGCAGGCCCGTGAACGTGGACACGCGGGCAAAATCCGTATATTCGCCGCCCGTGGCTTCCAGCACCACGGGATTGCCGGCCACCGAACGGCGCAGCCATTCGATGCCCGCGCGGTCGGCCGGGTACGCCTGATTCAGGTATGCCGAGCCGTCCAGGGTCGGGAGGGTGGCAAACCGGTTGGTCTTGACGCCCGCGGCCGCGTAAGGATAAACCAGGCTCGCGGCCAGCAGCAGGGCCAGGCCCGACAGCCAGACCACCTTGAGGTTCGCGTGGCGCAGCGAATACTTCCAGGTCCAGAAAACGCCGTAGACGCCGGCGATGCCCAGCAGGAACCAGGCCTGGTAGTAAAACTTGAAAACCGTGTTCATCCTGTCCAGCGGCGGATTGAAGGTGTCGTTGATATGCAGCACTTCACAGCCCATGAACAGCGCCAGGGCCGTGGCCAGCAGCAGCAGGGCGAACACTGTCTCCGGCTTGTCCACGCGGGCGAACAGCAGCAGGGTGGCGGCCGCCAGCGCGAAAATCATGATGCCGAGGAACACGGGCGCGGGATTGCCCGGCGTGGAGAAAAAGAGGCCTTTCACCAGCGCGCCGCCGACCGCCGCCGCGAGCACGCCGGCTGTGATCAGGGCCGCGCCCCGGCCCTGGCGCCAGCGCGCCACGGGCTGCAGCAGGAACAGGAACAGCCCGCGCAGCCATTCCGGCGTTTCTTCCACGGGCCGCAACAGGAGCGAAGATTCCTGTTCAGACCCTCCGCCCGCCGTCTGGTACCCGCATTGGCCGCAAATGCGCTTGCCTTCGCGCAGCGTATGCCCGCACTGCGGGCAGAAACGGCTGGCTTTGGCTTTGGCGGCCTTGCCTTCCCCGGAGGCGGCCTGCGGACGGGACAGCACGGCCAAAAACCAGGCATGGTATCGGGCCAGGAGAAAGGTCAGGCCGAGATAGGCGAACACGCCGAAGAGGAGCAGAAAATCCCCCAACCGGGTGTTCTGCGTGGTCCAGGCAAGGCCTTTGGCCTGGCTGTGGAAGTGGAAATAAAAGGGCAGGTACGGCACGAACATGGCGCCCAGCATCAGCGCCAGGCCCAGCCCCCACTGCCGCCAGGGCAGGTCAGCCAGGCGCGGCTTGAAACGCAACTGCTGCAGCAGAAACGCCGCCCCTGCCAGCCCGAAGGTGGTGGGCAGGTCCCAGCTGTTGGCGAACCCCAGCGCCCCGATCAGCAGGCCCCAGAGCAGCGTAGTCGCAAGCTGCTCCGGCTCGCGGAAGTTCGGCTCGCGGTTCATGGATTTGAGCTGGTTCAGCGTGAACCCCAGGGTCAGCATGACCACGGGGATGGACAGCATGTGCGGATGCATGTCCCCGAGGAGAAAGGAGAAAAACGGAAACTCGTTGATGGTGTCGGGGATGACGCGCGACGGCGTCCACCAGTTGAAGCTGGCGATGCTTTTGGTGGCGAGCACCTGCCTGAACCCGTCGAGATTGCCGATCAGGTAGATCAGCGCCCAGCCGCCAAAGCCCGCGCTCAGGCGCCGCGTGAGGTTGTACAGCACGCCGAACGTGCTGATCCCGGCGAGCGCGAACAGCATGCCCAGGGAAAGATTGAAGCCCACGGCCGGCGCCACGGCCGACAGGCGGAGCAGAATGGCCATGAGCAGGTAGCCGAAATAATAGTAGCTGATGAAAAATTTCGAGCCGGCCATCCACGGGTCCGGCGGCGGAAACGACGTGGCGCGGGAGAGCGAATTGAGAAACGCCAGGTCCATGAATTTTTCGGTGCCGATGATGTCCGGGTTGTACATGCGGAACCAGCAGAAAAGGAGGAAGAGAACCGCGAAAAACAGTTCCACCGCCACGATCAACCCGAGCCGCTCGGACAGCAGGGAACGGAACTCCGCGGCCGAGCGGACCCACAGCCAATACGACAGGCCGGCGATCAGCCCGAATGCCAGGAGAATGGTAAGGACTGAAAAATGCACCTGCCCGATCCACCAGGTCAGCAGCCCGACCAGCACCAGCCCCAAGGGTTTGGAAAACGCATATCCCCGGTCAGGAAGAAACGGAAAAACCCGGAACGCGATCGGGACAACAGCCAGCCCCATGATTGTGATCAACAACCACCACACGAAAATACCGGTCACCAGCGCGAATCCCCTTCCTGTGTCAAAGCCATTCCCGTGCCAAGCCCACGCCTACATTATATATATAGAGCCCCCGGGCGAAGCCCGGGGTATAACTAAACATCCTCGCGTCGTCGGCCAAGTGGCAGGCGACATCCCGCAACGCTTGATGACGCCTTTATACCCTGGCATACCCAAGGTCTTCGGCGTTGCGGGATAACTTGCGGGAACCCGTTCGTTCGGGTAGGGCGGAACAGACCGAGGGTCAGAAAAAGCCTAAAATTTAATACAATTGGTGCAATTATAGTCGGGGGTCATGGCCTTGTCAACTTTTAAAGCCTTTGACGCCGACCAGCTTAAATGAATGATTTTCGTCAGACCCGGCTCCCGTCCCTGCCCTGCCTCCGGCTTGCGGCGAGATAGAGAAGAAAAATGGGCGTCCAGCAACTTAATGCTTGGCTCAAGGCGCCGGGCGGGTATAATCGGACTGAGCGCCATCCGGCACTCGGACAGTGAATCAGATACAATATAAGCAGACAGCAGCAAGGTGAACGCAGTGGCTGCCCTTTCACCTTGCTGCTGTCTGCTCTCGAATCACCCTGTCTGCTTTAAATGCTCTGGAGCGTACGCCGTCACCGGCTCAGGCTCCGCGGAGGCTTGCTGCTCGTGTACGCACCCTCTCGCCCGGAACGGGTGGATCAGACGATTTTCTTCCTTAAACCCGACGGCTGGTTCGGCCTGCTGGCTTTTTTCCTGCCCTTGCTGACTTCCTGGCCCTGGCTGGCCACAAGCTCGTGGGCCGGCGGCCAGGCCGAATGGGTGCTGGGCGCGAGCACGCTGGGCGTGGTCCGTTTTCCGGGCTATCCGTTGTATCTGCTCAGCGCCAAGTTCCTGTCCGTCGTGCTGCCCTTGGGCGAAGAGCTGTGGCGGTACCGCCTGCTCAGCCTGCTGTTCGGCTCCGGAACCTGCCTGTTCGTTTATTTGATCGCGCGCCGCCTGTTGTTTCCGCCCTTCGTCTCCCTGGCCACGGCTTTGTCCTGTTTTTGGTTTTTTCCGGTCTGGCAGGCCGGCTTGCGCATCGGCCCGATGTCCTTCCACCTTTGGCTGTTGGCTGTTGGCGTGTACTTAACGCTGGGTCTGCTCACGCCCGGCCGTCACCCGGTGTCCGTCTGGCGCCTCACGGCCTGGGCCGCTTTATTGGGCGCCACGGCTTCCCAATCCCTGGGCTTGCTTCCTTGGGCAGCCTCGGCCCTGCTCCTGGGGTTGGTGCTGGGGCTCCCCCGCCAACGCGTGCAGGCCTGGATGTACGGCCAGGCCGTGGCCGCGGCCCTGGTTGGCGCCTTGCTGCCCTATCTGTACCTGCCCCTGCGCTTGACTGCGGATCACGTCTTCATCAACACGGATCATTTCCAGCCGCTCGGCCCGGCCCTGAACCTTCACGCCTGGCAGGGCTTCCTGACCCAGCTCCAGTCGCACGGGTCCCCCCCTGCTGCCCCGCAGGGACCTTGGTCGACGGTCTGGTCCGTCTGGCTGCGGCATTTTCCCGTTTTTTCCTGGGCCTTGGCCGGCCTGGGGCTGGCCGCCAACCTGCGCCGGTTGTTTCTCAAAACCCCGCTGCGCGTAACCGAGGAAATCAACCTGCCGGGACGCCAGTTCCTGGCGCTTCTGATCGTCTGTTCCCTGGCGGGTTTGCTGCTGCTGCCCCTGCGGCAAAGCGAGGACGTGATGCTGGGGCTGGCCATGGCCGGCCCCTGGCTGGGTTTGGAAGCCCTGCAGTATGTCCTGACCGTGCTGGGGCAGGGCGACCACCGCTTGAGCCTGGGCATGCGTCTCAAGCCCACCTGGATCGGCATGAGCCTGGTGGCCCTGGCCCCGGTGCTGATGTTGCTGCAGGGATGGCCGGAAGCGGCATCCGGCCCCCGGATTTCCGACGTGGACGAAGTCGGCCGCGGGATGAAAAGCCTGCCCGAATCCGCCATCGTGGTTTTTCCGGACATGCAGCAGGGGCTGCTGCCTTTGTTGCTGCAAACCCGCAAAGGCGTGCGTCCGGATTTGCTGCTGCAACCTCTGTCCAAACCCTGGCCGGCTGCCGCCGGCGCCCGCGCTGCGGAAAAAGGCAAGGCCTGGCGCAAATGGGCCGCCTGGAACCGGGAACTCGGCCAACAGGTGTCGGCGGGAAAACCGGTGGTGGTCTTGGCCAGGCCCAAACTGTCCTCTCCGGCTTGGGAATACTTTCTGCAAAGCTTCAGATTATTGGCAATGGAGGATGGAGGCTATTTAGTGAACGGCCCGGACGGAACCAACCGGCGGTTTTCAGCCTATCACGTTGAACCGTTTCCCGTGGCCCGCGGCCCGGTCTGGGGCGAATCAGGCCTGGGCCCGGCCAAAACCCCGTCTCCGCTGGAGACGGCAGGACCCATGCGCCTGGTGGCAGCCGGCGTGCAGCCGCCGGCCGCTTCGGAGGGTTTGGATTCCGTGCTGACTGTTTCCTTGCGCTGGCAATTTCTGCCCGCGCCCAACGGCGAACAATGGGTGGTGTATTTTTGGATCCAGCCGTCCGTTTCCGGAACCCTGCGCCGGCCCTGGAAAGCGGTCCGGCGCCTGGGTTACTGGCCCCCGCCCTCGTGGGCCTACGCGCCCGGCAATCTGGAGGAAATTTATCAGCTGGCAGTGCCGCCGGGCCTTCCGGCCGGCCGGTATCAGGTGAACCTGAAAGTGGCGCCCATGGGATCGGCCCGCCGTTCGCGTTCGCCCCTGCAGGTAACCCGCACGCCCCGCTACTTCCCGGCGTGCGAATTCACCGTGGTCGCCCCGGGTTCCACGGCCGCCCCCTCGAACCGGCCGATCGTGGTCCCCGGAAAGTAATGCTGTAGGATGTCCTGGTAGGAAAAACCGAGCTGGGCCATGCCCCGGGCGCCCCATTGGCACATGCCGACCCCGTGTCCCAGGCCTTTCCCCTCCAGCTTAAACTGCCCGTCCTCCACCCTGATGGAATAAAACGTGCTCAGGAGCTTTCGCCCGAACTCCTCGTTCAGCCACGCGCGAAAGGACTCCCCGCCCAGTGTCAATTCGCCGCGGTCTGTGGCCAGCCAAATCCTGAGCACGCGGCCGGAACGGTTGACCGCGTCCACTTTGACGTCCAGCAGATTGGTTTCGGCGGCGATCGCCTGGCGGCGTTTCAATACCCGCTCCACGTGCCGGAGCGAAGTCCACAGCGTCCAGCGTGAATAGGGGGAATGGGCGCAGTAGGCGCGCTGACCGGGGCGGAAGCGGTCCTCGACGCGCCTCAGATACGGAAGCCGGGCCCCGGGCCATACGTCTTCCACGAACGCCGTGTTGCCCCCGCAGGTGCTGTGGTAAAACGCCTCGGCCGGCTCGCCGCCGGAGAGCACCACTTCGCCCAGGGTCATCTTCACCGCGTCCTCGGCCCGGCCGGACACCCGCTTGCGGCCGCGGTAGGCCTGGCAGTGGGGCCCGTCGCAAAAATGATACCCATAGCGGGCGTGCCGGTTGAGATTGGTCAGGGACCAGGTGCGCGCCACCACGGCCTGGGCTTTGAGCGCCTCCAGCGTGAAATGCTCCGGATCCATTTCCTCGGGCAGCACGCGCGCCAGGTACATTTCCAGCGGCAGATGGTTGATCAGCGCCAAGTGCCCGTATTTCACGGACAGGCTCACGGCTTGGGCGCCGTAGTTGCGCCGCCGGCCGTATTCCGGGATCAACACCGTGAACGCCTTGACCTCGGATCCCGGGACCCGCAGCACCAGCGAGGAGTACGCCTGGGCTTCGCGGGCCGCCTTGCGGCCGGCTTTGAATGCCAGGGCCACCTGCTCGCCGCGCTGGTAGAAATAGAGCCGGTTGACCTGCGGCAGGGGGATGATTTCTCCGTTGGCATCCACCGCCAGCAGCGGCGTGCCGTCCCAGGAGAGCTGCACTTGCGTGAAGGGGGTTTTGCGCCAGAGACGGACGAGGATTTCAGGGCCGGCGATCAGGGAGCGCTGGGACCAGGCCGGGGCCTGGGTGGCGCCGCGGCAGCCTGTAAGCAGCAGCCCGATAGCCAGGGCGCAACCGATTAATTGTCTGGCGGAGAAAGATTCAGGCACGTTTCACCCCTTCACCAGCGCCTCGCAGTATGCATCGGGGATTCGGAGGGAGGATGACAGGTTCGGGGTGTGACATTCAGCGTCCCCGCGGCTTACTCCTTTGTGATCTCTTGCGGACGCCGCGGGGAATCACACCGGAGGAAGCCGCCGGCTTGCGCCGCGGTTTGGAGACCGGAGCGTTGTGATTGCTCGGATGCAGCTTGAGAATGCGTTTCTCCTCGGGAGTCAGGTCCTTGAGAATAGTGGTCAGGCGGATGTTGCGGGCGATGAACTGCAGGCGGTTGGCGATTTCATGTTCGCGCAAGCGGGGTTCCGCGGCCTTGAGCCGCATGGCGGTTTTCGCGGCCAGGAGCACGGCGTGCCCCATGCGCTCCACCGGATTTTGCTGCAGGATGAGTTTGAGGCTCTCGCTGAAGGCGCCGAGGTATTCCTCGATGTGGCGGGGATCGTTTTTCTCTTCCAGAATGTTGAGATAGCGTCGCATAAGTCCCCCCGGCGTCGTGAAGTTGAGCTTATTTTACACCGGGTCCGGGCCAAACTCAATCATTTATAGATTGCCGTCACGCTCAGCCCTGGAAAAAAGTCACCAGCGGCGTGACCAGCAGCACCAGCAGGGCCACCACCCAGCCCCATAGGCACCAGCGCGTGCGCCGGGCCGAGAGCTCGAAGTAGCGCTGGCAGTTCGCGGGCGTGGGCGCAGCCTTGGCTTCGGCGTAAGCCCGGCCCAGCGGGAGTTCGACCTGCTTCAGCCACCGGATCAGCACGACAAAAAGCACGGTCACCAGCACGCCTTTAAACCCGAAAGCGGACCAGGAGACCGCGGTCTGCGGCTTGATGTGGCCGTGATAAAGAAAGTGGACCAGGGGCATGCCGCCGCCCGTGAGCGCGAGCATGATCAGGCCACGCAAGTAGCCGTCCGGATGGGCGATCATTGATGCTTCGAGCAAATGGTCGCCCGGGTGCAGGGACGTCCGGTCGTAATCCGAACGCTTCCGGTTCAAGAGCCAGACGCTGAACATCCCGCCGCCGAAAATCACCAGCACGAGATTGTGCACAGCCAACAAAGCAGCGTACAACCAAGGTTCCATTTTCTCCCCTAGAAAACCCAGGTTCTGTAATTCGGAATCAGCGGGTCTTTGCTCAACCACCGGTCGTACACCCACAGCAGGCCGTTGGCGCCGGCCAGCACCGCCAGGCCGGCCAGGCCGGTCAGGCCCACGGACAAATCGCTCCCGCCCGCCAGGGTCATGAAGGAAATGCCTGCCACGGCATTGAGCGTGCCGTGCATGACGGCCGCGGCCACCACGGAGCGGGTGCGGGCGCGGATATAAGCGAACAAGGGGGCCATTAAAATGGTGAAATACGCCATGTAAAAAGCGCCTTCGCGAGGATGCTGGGGATAATTGTGGCCCAGCAGAATGATCGGCACGTGCCAGATGCCCCAAACCAGCCCGATGAAGATGGATGAGCGCCAGAATCCCAAGAATTGCAGGTCGCGCTGCAGGAGGCCCCGCCACCCGGCTTCCTCGCCGAACCCGGCCACGGCATTGACCGTTACGCCGGCCAGGAGCCCCTGGATCATCCCCAGCCACAAGGGATGCAAGGGCAAAGCCGCGGTTTGCTGGCGCATAGCTTCGATCTGGGCCGGCGTCAACTGGCTGCCAAAGCGCTGGATCATCCCCTCCATGGACCAGGACCATTCCACGCCCGGGACCAGGAGTGAAGCGAACAAGGCGCCCACGCTTAAAACCAGCGGCAGCAGCCAGGCCACAAGCCACCAGGCATTGAGCTTGAAGGACAGGCCCAGCGCTTCCCGGACAGGCTGGCGCAGGATGAATTTGCGCACGAGGACAACCGCGCACAGGGGCATGAACATATAAAGGACCGCGACCGCCAGCCCGGCGCCTTGGTTGAGGTGGAGTTTGAGCCCGTAGAACGCAACGCCCACCAAGCTCCAGCTGAGGATGAACGTGAGCGCCAGGTACCAGAGCGCGCTCTTCATGCGGGAAGGCATGTCATTGCTCCTTGCGGTTTGTGTAACATCCTTCTCATCACACCCAACACGGGTCGAAGATTCACCCGCAGGCGGCGTTGAGAAAAACCGCATTGGCAAGGGGATTTTTCGATCCGAGGCGGTTTGCAGAGCAAACCGCCGTCCGCCCTAGGGTGAATCTTCGACCCATCCCTTTCATTTTAATCCCCGGCTGCCGGGCTTGATGGCCGGCAGGCCCTGTCGGCACAAGGGGCAGTTGTCCGGCGGAAACAAATCGGCGTTCACCTTGAGCAGCGAGACCAGGGGCGCGCCGAGTTGCGGCGGCGCGGAGCTGCGGTCCACCAGGCAGCCCACGCCGACCACCGTGCAGCCCGCGGCCTGGGCCAGGGCCACGGCTTCCTGCACCGAACCGCCGGTGGTCACCACGTCCTCCACGGCCAGCACCCGTTCCCCGGACGAGAGCGAAAACCCGCGGCGCAGGGCCATGCGGCCGTCCACGCGTTCGCAAAAAATGGCGCGCACCTGCCGGCGACCCTGGCGGTACAGGGCTTGCGCCACTTCCTGGGCCAGCACGATGCCGCCCACGGCCGGGCCCAGGACCACGTCCACGTCCTGGTCCTTGAACCGTCCGGCCAGGGCGTCGGCCAGGCTCGCGGCATGCCCCGGATGCTGGGTGACCAGGGCGCACTGCAGGTAGCGGTTGGAATGGTTGCCCGAGGTCAGCTGGAAGTGCCCGCTGAGCAGGGCGCCGGACTCTTCGAACAGGGTTTGCACTTGCGCGGGTGTCATCGCATGAACTCCTCCATTTCGCTGAAAATGGACCGCACCACGGCCAGCGGGTCGCGCGCCTCGTACACCGGACGGCCGACCACCAGGTAATCGGCGCCCGCGGCCATGGCCTGGCCCGGGGTCAGGGTGCGTTTCTGGTCATTGAGGCTGGCCCCGGCCGGCCGGATGCCCGGTGTGAGGATCACGAAATCCCGGCCGCAGGCCCGGCGCACGGCCGCGATCTCCTGCGGGCTGGCGACCACGCCGTCCAATCCCGAGGCTTTCGCCAGGCGCGCGAGCTGCACCACCTGCGACTGCAGGCGGCGCCGCACGCCCAGCTCCCGGGTCAGGTTGGCCTGGGTGAGCGACGTCAGCACGGTCACGCCCAGCACCAGGGTGCGGGGCTGGCGCAGTTTGTGCGCCACGTCGCGGGCCGCCTGGGCTGCGGCGGCCATCATGTCCTTGCCGCCGCCGGCGTGCACGTTGACGATGGTGGCGCCGATGCGGCAGGCCGCGGCCACGGACGCGCCGACCGTGCGCGGGATGTCGTGGAACTTGGCGTCGTAAAAGACGCCGAAGCCGCGGCGGCGCACGTGCATCACGGCCTCCGGTCCGGCGGCCGTGAGCAGCTGCGCGCCCAGCTTGTACTGTGACACCACGCCCTGCATGCGGCTCATAAGATGGTCCGCGGCCTTCAAATCATCCACATCCAGGGCGATGAACAGGCGGTCTTTGGGTTTGACGGTCATGGGGTTGTGAGTCCTTTCGCTTCCATTGCCGGGTCCACGATGACCAGGCGGCTGTCGCGCAGGCGGCGGTTGCCTTGGTCCCGCGCGGTCAGGATCAGCAAATCCGTGCCGCGCTGCCACGGTTTGGGCAGCGTGATTTCGTAGCGGCCGCGCGCTGCGTCGAAGCGCAGGGGCAGCGCCTGGTTCTGGCGCGTCACGGCCAGGGTGTTCGGCTTAAGGCGTTGGCTCTGCTCCGGGTCCAGGCTGAAGGTCAGCCTGAGGAGCGGCCCGGCCACCCGCGCGCCGAGCGCCGGCTCCCAGCCGCCGACGCGCAGGGGCGCCTCCCGCAGGATGCTGAGGAAAATGCCGGGCGTGAGGCCGCGCAGGATCATGGTGCGCTTCAAGGCATAGCGGGGCGTCGCCGCGTCGTTCGGCCCGGGATCCACGGTGAACATCAACTCATGCCCCGCGGCCTGCGCCGCCTCCGCCGTTTCCTGGTCCCACAGGCCGTAGGGATAGGACAGGGCCAGCACTTCGCCGCCTGACCACTCCCTGAGTTTTTCCCGCGAACCCGCCAGTTCGGCCTGCAGGCGCGCCTGCCGGGCTTCCGGCGTTTCTCCCGCGGGACGGCGCGTCAGATAGGCGTGCGTCGCGGAGTGCGAGCCGATCTCGAAGCCCGCGGCCTGCAGCTCGGCCAGGTCCTGCCGCGAAAAGCCGTGCTTGGTGCCCACGAACGCGGGGTAGACGAACAAGGCGGCCGCATAGCCCTTGGCCGCGAGCAGGGGCCGGGCGTGTTTGTTGAAGTCCCGGTACCCGTCGTCCACCGTGATCACCACGGGTTTGGCCGGCAGTCGGCTCGCGCCCTTGAGCCCTGCGGCCAGGCTGCTCAGGGAAACGGGGGTCATGCCTTCGGCCTGGATCATTTCCAGTTGCGCCGCGAATTCCTCGGGCGTGACCGAATAAGCGTCCTGGGCGTTGTGCCCGCCGAAGCGATGATAGCACAGCACGGGTATGGAGGCCGCGGACAGAGTGTTCCCGTCCTGCGCCCTTGCCGCCGGGCCTGCGGCCAGAAACGCGGCCGCGGCCAGCAGCATCCGGATGCCCGCTCCCCTGCTCATGGCCTGCCCTGGCCTGCGCTGCAAGGGTCCGCCCAGGACAGGAACGGCCGTAGACGCAGCAACAGCCAGCCCACGCCGCCACCGGCCGCATACCCCGCGAGCACGTCCGCCGGATAATGCCCGCCGGAATACACGGTGCCCAGGCCGATCAGCAGGGCGAACCCGATGGCCGGCCACTTGAGCGCCGGATCCAAACCGGCGATTACCACGGCCAGGGCCGCGGCGCTGGCCGAATGAGTGGACGGGAAGGACAGCGAAACCTGCGATAAATCGTTCAAAGCCACGCACAGCCGCACGCCCTCCTGGCGGAGAAACGGCCGGGGGCGGTTGAAAAAAAGCTTGAACCAGCTGTTGTGGATCAATTGCGTGAGCATTACGGCCGCGGCGCTCCAGGCGGACACCCACAACGCGCGGCGCAGGCCCGCGTACAGGATGTAGGCCGCGACCGCGCCGCCGAGCACGCCCAGAATGACCTGGTCGCGCGCCACCCAGTAAGTCAGATCCGCGAGCGGACGCCAATAGGCGCCCTGGTTGATCAGGCGGAGCCCGGCCGCGTCCCACGACACCGCCTGGATCACCGCTGCCTGCCAGTTCATATCCTTCCGGCTCCGATCAGGGGCTTGAGGCTGCGCAGGCCCCGGGCCTGCAGCTGGCGCCGCAGCCCGGCCGCGATCAGCTCCGCGGCCCGCGGCCGGCGGAAGGTCGCGGTCCCGACCTGCACCGCGCTGGCGCCGGCCAGGATGAATTCGAGCGCGTCCTCCGCGGTCTCGATGCCGCCGCAGCCCACCACGGGGATCTTCACCGCTCCGGCCGCGCGGTAGACGTGAAAAAGGGCCACGGGCATGATGGCCGGGCCCGAGAGCCCGCCCGTCACATTGCCCAGCACAGGCCGCTGTTGCTTGAGGTCCATGCGCAGGCCGCGCAGGGTGTTGATGACCGTGATTGCGTCCGCGCCTGCGGCTTCGGCCGCCCGGGCCAGGGGCGCGATGTCCGCCACGTTGGGCGTGAGCTTCACCCACAGCGGACGCTTCGTCGCTTTGCGCACCGCGGCCACCAGCCGTTCCAGCACGCGGGGCTCGCGGCCGAATTCCATCCCGCCGTGGCTGACATTGGGGCAGGACACGTTCAGCTCCAGGCCCGCGAGCCCGTCCAGCCGGTCCAGGCGCCGCGCCACGGCCACGTACTCGGCCTGCGAAGCGCCAGCCACGTTGGCCAGCACGGCGCAAGGCAACGCTTTGACCTTGGGCCACTTCTCGCGGCAAAACGCCTCCACGCCCACATTGGCCAGGCCGATCGCATTGAGCATGCCCTGGCTGCATTCGGCCACGCGGGGCATGGGATTGCCAGCGCGCGGCTCCTGGGTCAGGCTTTTCAGGACCACGCCGCCCAGAGCCGGGAAATCCACGTGCCCGGCCAGCTCCAGGCCGTAGCCGCAGGTGCCAGAAGCGAGCAGGACCGGCGCGGCCAGGCGCACGCGGCCCACCGTGCAGGACAGGGAAGGTGCTGCGGCACGCGGGCTCATGCTTGGCTCCAATCCACGGCCGCGGCGTCGAAGACCGGGCCGTCGGCGCACACGCGCTGGTATTGCCCGTTGACGCGGCGCACGCAGCCGTTGCACACGCCCAGGCCGCAGGCCATGACCGTCTCCAGCGAAACTTCGGCTGCCACGCCGTGCTTTTCCGCCAGGTCCGCCACGACCGCGAGCATGGCTTCGGGCCCGGCGGCCGCGATGCGCGCCGGTTTCCGGCTGCCGGCCAGGCGCTCGGCCAGAAGCAAGGTCACGCGGCCGCGCCGGCCAAAACTGCCGTCTTCGGTGGTGCAGGCCACGCCCGCGGCCGCGAGTTTAAGCTCGCTTTGCAGCAGCAGATCTTCGCGGCATCGACCGCCCAGGAACACCTCGCAGGGAATGCGGCGGCGGCGCAGGCACTCGGCTAAAAATCGCAGAGGCGCGATGCCGAAGCCTCCGCCCACCAGGAGCACAGGCCCCGTGACGTCCAGGCTGAACCCCGTGCCCAAGGGGCCCGTGACGTCGAGGAGGTCCCCCGGACGCGAGGCGGCGAGCAGGCGGGAGCCCGGACCCACGGCTTTGATCAGCAGTTCCACGCTGCGCCGGCCGTCGGCCGAGCACAGGGAAAACGGCCGGCGCCAAAACGGCGCGTCCGCGCCCCGGGGCCGGACCATGACGAACTGCCCGGGCCGGGCCCGGCGGGCGATGTCCGGCGCCTCCAGCCAAAGGCGGGCATAGGAACCCGCCCGCCGGACGCGCAGCACGCGGCAGTTCACGATGGCTTCCGCCTGGCTTGGTCTTGAGGAGCGATATACACCGGTTCTCCGGCCACGAAGGTGGCGGCCACGCGGCCTTTCACGCGCCACTGGTCGAAGGGCGTGTTGTCCGACTGGCTGTGGAACTCCGACGCCTGGACCGTGCGGTCCGCGTCCGGGTCGAACAGCACCAGGTCCGCGTCCGCTCCGGCCGCGAGCGTGCCCTTGGGCACGCCCAGCAGGCGGGCCGGCCGCAGCGACATGCGGTCGATCAATTCGAGCAGCGGCATCCGGCCCGAGGCCACGAGGACCGTGAGACAGAGGGAGAGCGAAGTTTCCAGGCCGCAGATGCCCGGCGCGGCCAGGGCGAACTCCATTTCCTTTTCGCGGCGCGAGTGCGGGGCATGGTCCGTGGCGATCGCGTCCAGGGTGCCGTCGACCAGCCCGTCGATAAGCGCCGCCTGGTCCGCGGCCTCGGCGATCGGCGGGTTGACGCGCACGTTGGTGTCGTAGCCCGCGAGGCACTCGTCCGTGAGCGCGAGGTAGTGGGGAGCGGTCTCGGCCGTCACGCGCACGCCGCGCGCCTTGGCTTCGCGGATCAGGCGCACGGCCCCGGCCGTGGACACGTGCGGGATGTGGATGCGGCTGCCCGTCTCCTCGGCCAGAAGCAGGTCGCGGCTGATCATGACCTCCAGGGCCGAGCGGGGCACGCCCGCCAGGCCCAGCTTGCAGGCCATGAACCCGGCGTGGGCCACGCCCTTGCCGGCGAGGGACTTGTCTTCCGCGTGGTTGATGACCAGCAGGTCGAGCATGCCGGCGTACTGCAGGGCGCTGCGCATGAGCGTCGGCGATTCCACGGGCTCGCCGTCGTCGGACACGGCCACCACGCCCGCGGCCTTGAGTTCGCCCATTTCGGTGAGCTGCTTCCCTTCCCGGCGCTGGGTGATGCAGGCCACGGGAAAGACGTTCACCGCGCCCTGGCTTTTGGCTTTGGACAGCACCAGCTCCACCATGGCCAGATTGTCGATGGGCGGGGTGGTGTTGGGCATGCAGGCTAGGCTCGTCACGCCGCCCGCGGCGGCTGCGCGCGTGCCCGAGGCGATGGTTTCCTTGTATTCCGCGCCCGGCTCGCGCAGGTGCACGTGCGCGTCCACCAGCCCGGGCGCCACGGCCAGGCCGCCGGCCTCCCAGACCTCGTCCTGCGCCTGGGGTTTGCGGGCGCCCGGCGGAGTGACCTCCGCCACGCGTCCGTTTTCCAGCCATAGGTCCGCCGGCGCGTCGTGCCGGCTGGCCGGGTCGAGCAAGCGTCCGCCTTTAATCAGCCGTCTCATTCGTTCCTCCTGGAGCGGAAGATAAAAGGTACAACACGGCCATGCGCACGGCCACACCGTTCGTCACCTGGTCCAGAATCACGGCGTTCGGGCCGTCGGCCACGCGCGGCGAAATTTCGATGCCGCGGTTCATGGGGCCGGGGTGCATGATCATCACATCCGGTTTGGCGAGCTTGAGGCGCCGGGCGTTGACCCCGTAGAGATTGGCGTACTCGCGCGCGCTGGGAAAATACTGCCCGTCCTGGCGTTCCAGCTGGATGCGCAGGATGTTGACCACGTCCGCGCCGTCCAGGGCCTCCTCCAGGCGGGTGGTGGCCGTGACGCCCAGCCGGGTCAGGCTGCGTGGCAGAAGCGTCGCCGGCCCCACGATGCGCACTTTCGCGCCCAGCTTGGTCAGGCCGTGCAGATTGCAGCGCGCCACGCGGGAGTGGGTGATGTCGCCCACCAGCGCGACCACCAGGCCCTCGAAACGCCCCTTGCGTTCGCGGATCGTGAACAGGTCGAGCAGGCCCTGGGTGGGATGGGCGTGCGTGCCGTCGCCGGCGTTGACCACGCAGGCGCGGGCATGGCGGGCCACGAAGCTCGCGGCGCCGGAGCAGGAATGGCGCATGATGATGGTCTGCACGTTCATGGCTTCGATGTTGCGGATGGTGTCCAGCAGGCTCTCGCCCTTGACCAGGGACGACGTTTGGGCCGTGAAATTGACCACGTCGGCCGAGAGGCGCTTGGCCGCCAGTTCGAAAGACGTGCGCGTGCGCGTGGAAGGCTCGAAGAACAGGTTGACCACGGTCTGCCCGCGCAACGCGGGCACTTTCTTGATCGGGCGCTGCACGACCTCCTTGAAAGAAGCGGCCGTGTCCAGGATTTGCAGAATTTCCTCCCGGGAGAGGTCCTCCAGGGATATCAGGTCCTTACGCGCCAGTCCCATGCACGCCTCCCTCCTCCGGCCGCAGCAGCCAGATCGCGTCTTCCGGATCGCCGTGCTCGCGCAGGTGCACCGCCACCTGCTCGCGGCGCGCGGTCGGGACGTTCTTGCCCACAAAGTCCGCGTGGATCGGCAGTTCGCGGTGCCCGCGGTCCACCAGCACGGCCAGCTGGATCTGGCGCGGCCGGCCGTAATCGTTCAGCTCGTCCAGGGCCGCGCGCACCGTGCGGCCGGTATAGAGCACGTCGTCCACCAGCACCACGCGCTTGCCGTTGAGGTCGAAGGGCAGGTGGCTGGCGCGGCCGGACGAGGGCTGGACGCGCTGGGTGTCGTCGCGGTGGAAGGTGATGTCCAGGGCGCCCACGGGCGGGGCCGCGCCCTCGATGGTTTTGATTTGTTCCGCCAGTCGCCGGGCCAGCAGGTCGCCGCGCTGGATGATGCCGATGAGGACCAGGCCCTCCACGCCCTTCTGGCGCTCGAGGATTTCGTGCGCGATGCGGGTGACGGCGCGGCGGATGGCGTCCGCGTCCATGATGCGCGTACCGGAAGGGTTCATCGGTTCGTTCCTTTCGGGCTGAAATAAAAACAGCCTCCCAAGCGGTGCTCGGGGAGGCTGAAGGGGATTGCGGCCTGTACGGACATGTCCTAACCCTTTCCGGTTTCACGGAACCAGTTTAAAGGATTGCGACCGTTTAAGAAGATACGCCTGACCCGCATGAATGTCAAGCGTTAAGGACGCCGCTAAAAACGCCGACGCGGGAGATTAAAGGAGATGAATAAAAAACCGGAGGGAGCAGGGCCCCCTCCGGTTCGCAAACCAAAGCGTATCAATGCACACGAAATCGAATCAACTTATTTCTTTTTCTTCTTCGTGGCCTTTTTCTTCGCCTTCTTCACCGCCATGCTGTCACCTCCTTTTTCGACGTGCATGTGTTAATTCTTTTATAGCACATTCGCGCGTCAAAGGAGAAATGTTTTCTTGCGTTCCGCAAATTTTTTTATCCGCTTCAGCGCACCGTGACCTTGAGCATTTTGTCGCCCACGCGGATCGATTGCACCACGTCCATGCCCGAGGTGACCTGGCCGAAGACCGTGTACTGTCCGTCGAGGCCGGGCTGACGGGCGAGGCAGATGTAGAACTGGCTGCCCGCGGAGTTGGGATCCAAGGCCCGCGCCATGGCCACCGTGCCCGTCAGGTGCGAGCGGCTGTTGAATTCCGCGGGAACGGTGTAACCGGGCCCGCCGGTGCCGTCGCCCTTGGGATCTCCGCCCTGGATGACGAAGTTCGGCACCACGCGGTGGAAAGTCAGCCCGTCGTAAAAGCCCTTGCGCGCCAGCTTGACGAAATTCTCCACGGTCTTGGGTGCGTCTTCAGGGTAGAACTTGAACACGATCTCGCCTTTGTTGGTCTGAATAACAGCTTCGGTGGCAGGTGTGCTTTCGGTCATGGTTTCGGTCTTCGCTTCCTTTCCTTTGATTTCGGGCACGCTGGCGCAGCCGCCGGCCAGCAGCAGCGCCGCCGTGCCCAGGACGATCCATTGGCGCATGATCCTAACCTCCTTGGTGGAATCAGGCAAAATGCCGTTTCAGATAATTGAGCGTCCCGCCCGCCAGCACCAGCTCGCGCTGGCGGGGCGTCAGGGTGCACTCCATCTCCCAGGCCGCGCCCGTGGTGAGGTTTTTCACGCGCACGGCCCGGCCGGCCGCGAGGTCGGCCTTGAGGTCCGGCAGGCTCAGCGTGTGCCCGGCCTCCACCCGGCCGTAATCCGCCGGATCGCGGAAGGTCAGGGGCACGATGCCGAAATTGATGAGGTTGGCCAGGTGGATGCGCGCGAAGGACTTGACCAGCACGGCGCGCACGCCGAGGTAGCGCGGCGCCAGGGCCGCGTGCTCCCGCGAGGAGCCCTGGCCGTAGTTGTCGCCACCCACCACGTAGCCGCCCCCCTGCTCCTGGCTGCGTCGGCTGAAGTCCGCGTCCAGACGCGAGAAGACGTGCTGCGCCAGGGCCGGGATGTTGGAGCGCAGGGGCAGAAGCTTGGCGCCCGCGGGCATGATGTCGTCCGTGGTCACGTGGTCCCCGAACTTGGCCAGGACCTGGCCCTGGTCCGCGTCCGCGAGCGGCGCGAACTGCGGCAGGGGCTTGATGTTGGGCCCCCGCACGATCTCAACCGCCTGCTTCCGGGCCGCGGGGCGGATGAGCAGGCTGTCCGAGGCCTCGGCGCGTTTCGGCAGGCGGAAGGTCTTGGCGGCCTGAAAGCGGCGCGGATCCACGACCGATCCCATGACCGCGGCCGCGGCCGCGGTCTCGGCTGAAACCAGGTACACCTGGGCGTCCGGCGTGCCGGACCGGCCCTTGAAATTGCGATTGAAGGTGCGCAGGGTCACCGCGCCCGTGGCCGGCGCCTGGCCCATGCCGATGCAGGCGCCGCAGGCGGGCTCCATGACCCGCGCGCCGGCCGTGATCAGGGCCGCGAGCGCGCCGTTCTCCGCCAGGGCGTTGAGCACCTGCTGGGAGCCGGGCGTGATCACCAGCGACACGTCGGGGTGGACGCGCCGGCCGGCCAGCAGCCCGGCCACGGTCGCCAGGTCGGCCAGGGAGGAGTTGGTGCAGGAGCCGATGACCACCTGCTGGGGTTTGAGCCCGGCCAGCTCGCGGACCGGCACGACCGCGTCCGGCGAGTGGGGTTTGGCGGCCAGCGGCTCCAGGCGCGACAGGTCGATCGCCAGCTCGCCGCCGGAATAAACCGCGCCCGGGTCCGCGGCCAAAGGCCGGTACTCCCTGGCCCGGCCCTGGTAAGCCAGAAAAGCGCGGGTGGTGGCGTCCGCGGGAAACAGGCTGGTGGTGGCGCCGGTCTCGGCGCCCATGTTCGTGATCGTGGCCCGTTCGGGCACGGAGAGCGAGGCCGCGCCCGGACCGGAGTATTCGAGGATCTTGCCCACCCCGCCCTTGACGGAAATCCGGCGCAGCACTTCCAATATCACGTCCTTGGCCGAAACGCGCCTGGCCAGCCGGCCGGTGAGCAGCACGTTGAGGATCTTCGGATGGAGCAGGTAGAACGGCGCGCCGGCCATGGCCGCGGCCACATCCAGCCCGCCCGCGCCGATGGCAAGCGAGCCCAGGCCGCCGGCCGTGGGCGTGTGGGAATCCGAGCCGAGCAGCGTGGCCCAGGGCTTGCCGAACCGTTCCAGGTGCACCTGGTGGCAGATGCCGTTGCCGGGCCGCGAAAACACCGCGCCGAATTTTCGGGCGGCGCTCTGCAGATAGGCGTGGTCGTCGGCGTTCTCGAATCCGGTTTGCAGGGTATTGTGGTCCACGTAGGAAACCGACAGGCGGGTCTTGACCCGCGGCAGGCCCAGCGCCTCGAACTGCAGCCAGGCCAGGGTACCGGTCGCGTCCTGGGTCAGGGTCTGGTCAATGCGCAGGGCGATTTCATCGCCGGGCCGGCTCCCCGCGGCCATGCCGTGGGCGGCCAGGATTTTTTCAGCCGCGGTCAGCGGCGCGCGGCTGGAGACGGTCTTTCGCTTCATGCTTGCTCCCTGAAATAGGCTTTCGGCCCCTGCTCGAACAGATTGCCGCCCTTGAGGTCAATGGCCACGACCGCCGGAAAATTGTCCACCATCAGGCTGTAGACGGCTTCGGGCCCCAGTTCTTCGTAGGCCATGACCATGGCGCCGCGCACTTTGGAGCCGTAGTACGCGCCCGCGCCGCCGGCCGCGGCCAGATAGATCGCGCCGCGCCGGTGGAACTCGGCGACCATGCCCTCGGACAGCGGACCCTTCCCCATGACGGCTTTGACGCCGGCCGACAACAGGGAGGGAAGGTACGGCTCCATGCGGCGGCTGGTGGTGGGCCCGGCGGAACCGATCTGCTCGCCCGGCGCCGCGGGCGTGGGGCCGACGAAATACACCAGCTGGTTTTGCAGGTCCACCGGCGGCTTTTTGTATTCCAGCAGCAGGTTATAGATGCGCTTCAAGGCCGCGTCGCGCGCCGTGATGAGCGGCCCGGACAAATTCACCCACTGGCCCACGGCCAGCTCTTCCACCGCCTTGGGATCCAGGGGCAACTGCAACCATTTGCCGCTCATAGCATCACCTCCGCCATGCGGTGGCTGTGGCATTCGATGTTCACGGCCGCGGGCAGGGACGCGATGTGGCAGGGCGCGGTCTCGATGGCCACGGCCAGGGCGGTGGTCGTGCCGCCCCACCCCTGCGGGCCAATGCCCAGGCGGTTGATCCAGCCGAGCAACTTATCCTCCCACGCCGCGGTCTCCGGATCGGACGAGGGCTGGCCCACCGGGCGCAGCAGCGCTTTTTTGGCCAGCAGCGGCGCGGTCTCGAAGCTGCCGCCCACGCCCACGCCGACAATCAGGGGCGGGCAGGCCATGGCGCCGTGCAGGCGGACATGGTTGAGCACGAAATCCGTGACGCCTTCCATGCCGGCCGAAGGCAGCAGCATGGCCAGGGCGCTCATATTCTCGCTGCCGCCGCCCTTGGCCAGCACCCGCAGCTTGCAGCCTTTGCCCGGCACGATCTCGTAATGAATAAACGCCGGCGTGTTGTCACCGGTGTTGACGCGCTTCAGGGGATGCCCGGCCACGGAGTGCCGCAGGCGCAGTTCCGCGGACCCCTGGCGCACGCCTTCCTGCAGCGCGGCTTCGAGGGAGCCCCCGGTGATTTGCACTTCCTGCCCCAGTTCCACGAAGATCGTGGTCAGCCCCGTGTCCTGGCACAAGGGCTGCACGCCGGCCGAAGCCATTTTGGCGTTGTCCAGAAGCAGCTCCAGGGACTGACGTCCCAGGGGCGACGCTTCCTGTTCGATCGCGGATTGGATGCGCGTCCGTAAATCGGGCCGCAACTGGTAATGGAGCTCTTTCAAGGCCGTGACCACGGCCTTCTGCACGGATTCAACGGTGATTTCCCGCATGCGCCCACCCCTCTCTTGGCCACTCCGGAACCGGCGCCGGACCCTCCGGCAACCCGAACGGCGGTCTGTTCCCTATTTTCCGCTTTCGCCCGCCCGCTCCCGCGTCATTTGGGCAGGTTCCCCAGGCACCACTCATCCACCTGGCGCATCAGCTCGCGCACCGCCTCGGCGGAACGCCGGAGCGCGGCCAGGTCTTCGGCTGCGAGCTTGAGTTCCGGAATTCTCAGGATGCCCGCGCGCCCCAGGACCACGGGCACGCCCACCATGACGTCGCGCAGTCCGTATTCCCCCTCCAGCCAGGCGGCGCAGGGCAGGAGCGCCTGCTCGTCGCGCAGGATCGCGCCCACCATCCGCACCGCGGCCGCGGCCGGCGCGTAATAGGCGCTGCCGCTTTTCAGCAACTGGACGATTTCAGCGCCGCCGGCGCGGGTCCGGGCCACCAGCCGCTCCAGCTCCTCGGCAGGCAGCCAGTCCGCGACCGGCGAACCGCCCACGCGGGTCAGGGGCACGCACGGCACCATTTCATCGCCGTGCCCGCCCAGGACCATGGCCTCCACGTTCTCCGGCGACACGCCCAGCGCCAGGGACAGGAAAAAACGGTAGCGGGCCGTGTCCAGAATCCCGGCCATGCCGGTTACGCGCCGCGCCGGAAACCCCGAAGCCTTCAGGGCGGCATAGGTCATGGCGTCGAGCGGATTGGTCACCACCACCAGCACGGCGTCCGGCGAGGCGGCGGCCGCGTGGCCGACCACGGTGTGCACAATTTCGCAGTTGATTTTCAGCAGGTCGTCGCGGCTCATGCCCGGCTTGCGCGGCGAACCCGAGGTCACGACGATGACGTCGGAATCGATGGTCTCTTCGTATTTGCCCGTGCCCACGCAGCTGCCGGTATATCCCAGGATCGCGCCGGCCTGCGACAAATCCAGGGCTTTACCCTGGGCCAGGTCTTCCTGCACGTCCACCAGCACCACGTCCCCCAGGTGCTGGGCCAGCACCTGCTGCGCCACGCTCGCGCCCACGTTGCCCGCGCCGATGACCGTGATTTTTCGACGTGCCATAAGGAGCTCCTTCGGAGGAACGAATAAATTCCGGGGCTATCTTAACATACTTTCTAAAAAAAACCAGATTCGAACAACAAAGCCCATTCACCGCTCCGCAGGATACCGTCGGAATCCGCCTTAAGGCCTCTGGCATTCCATGTTCGGATTCGGAAGGGCAAATCCGAATCCGAACAAACCTTTTTACGGATAGGCTGGTAAGGACGTCTTCCGCCGGTATCCAACGGGGCGAAGGGAGGATGGTTTTGCTGTTTTTCCCGGAACGGGGAGGGGGCGGTGGTCAGGCGGACAAATGGGAAACGATCTCGGCCGCAAAGGCGCTGCACTTGACCTCGCGGCTTTTGGGCATCTGCCGGGCCAGATCATAGGTTACCACGCCCGAGAGGATCGTGCGCTCCAGCGCCTGTTGAATCGCGCGGGCCGCCTCCACCCACCCCAAATGCTCCAACAGCATGACGCCGGAAAGGATCAGCGAACCGGGGTTGACTTTGTCCTGGCCCGCGTACTTGGGCGCCGTGCCGTGCGTGGCTTCGAACACGGCCAGGCCGTCGCCGAGATTCGCGCCCGGGGCCATGCCCAGGCCGCCCACCTGGGCGGCGCAGGCGTCGGAGAGGTAATCGCCGTTGAGGTTGGGCGTGGCGAGCACCGAGTATTCGTCCGGCCGCAGCAGCACCTGCTGGAACATGGCGTCCGCGATCCGGTCCTTGATCACCACGCAGCCGGCCGGGGCTTTGCCGCCGTGTTTTTCGGCCAGGTCTTTTTCCGTCACCGCGCGGCCGGCGAATTCCGCGGCCGCCACTTCGTAGCCCCAGTCGCGGAACGCGCCTTCGGTGTATTTCATGATGTTGCCCTTGTGCACCAGGGTGACCGAAGGCCGGCCGTGGTCCAGGGCGAATTGTATCGCGGCCCGCACCAGGCGCTGGGTGTTGGCGCGGGTCATGGGCTTCAAGCCCAGGCCCGCGTCCCCGGCCACGGGCTGCTTGAGCTCAGCGGTGACAAAGGCCGCGAGCTTGCGCGCCTCGGGGCTGTTGCTGGGCCATTCGAGGCCGGCGTACACGTCCTCGGTGTTCTCGCGGAAGATCACCACGTCGAGTTTTTCGGGCTGTTTCACCGGCGCCGGGGTGCCGGCGTAGTAACGCACCGGCCGCACGCAGGCGTAGAGGTCGAGCAGCTGGCGCAGGCTGACGTTGAGGGAACGGAACCCGCCTCCGACCGGAGTGGTCAGCGGCCCCTTGATGGCCACGCGGTAGCGGCGGATGGCTTCCAGGGTTTCCTCGGGCAGCGCGGAATGGCCGGCGGCCACGGCTTTCTCGCCGCACAGTACTTCCAGCCAGTGGATCCGCCGCCGGCCCTGGTATACGGCTTCCACGGCCGCGTCCAGCACCTGCCGGCTGGCGCGCCAGATGTCCGGGCCGATGCCGTCGCCCTCGACGAAAGCGACGATGGGCCGGTCCGGCACCTGCAGGCGCCCGTCCTGCCAGGCGATCGTTTCGCCGGAGGCAGGCGGGGTGTACGTCAGCTTGGACATGGGACGCTACCGCCTGTCATTCTGGGCGTAACCCACCCACTCGGAAAAGTGGATGCGGGCCTGTTCCCACATTTCCTCGTCGGAAATGCCGGTAATGCGCCCGTTTTTATATTCCAGGTCCACCCAATCCTTGATGGCTATGACGCCCGGATCGTTCTTTTGCACTTTGTGCGCCTCGGGGATCTTGAGGCGCGCGTTGAGCCAGTAGGCGATGCCGGCCGCGCCGGATTTGTCCGTGATGCCGATGTCCACCGGCCGCTTTAACAGTTTTTCCGTGTCGAAGATATTATAGATTTCCTGGTCCTTCATCAGCCCGTCCGCATGGATCCCGGCCCGGGTGACGTTGAAGTTCTTGCCCACCAGCGGCTGGTTGTGCGGTATGACGTATTTGAGTTCCTTTTCGAAGTACTCGGCCACCTCGGTGATCACGGACGTATCCACGCCCGCCAATTCCCCGCGCAGGCCGATGTATTCGATGATCAGGGCCTCGATGGCCGTGTTGCCCGTGCGTTCGCCGATGCCGAGCAGGGTGCCGTTCGCAGCCGAGCAGCCGTACAGCCAGGCGGCCACGGAATTGCTCAGCGCGCGGTAGAAATCGTTGTGGCCGTGCCACTCCATCAGCTCCGAAGGCACGCCGGCATATTCTTTGAGGCCGTAGATGATGCCGTTCACGTTGCGCGGCAGCATGACGCCCGGAATGCTCACGCCGTACCCCAGGGTGTCGCAGGCCCGGATCTTGACCGGCACGCCGGCTTCCCGCGAAAGCTTCATGAGCTCCTGGGCAAAGGGGATGACGAAGCCGTAGAAATCCGCCCGGGTGATGTCCTCCAAGTGGCAGCGCGGAATCACGCCCATCTCCAGCGCGGCGCGTACGATCTCCAGGTAGCTGTCCAGGGCCTGGCGCCGGGTCATTTTCAGTTTGTTGAAAATATGATAGTCAGAGGCCGAGGTCAAAATGCCCGTTTCCTTGATGCCGATTTCCTTGACCAGGCTGAGGTCTTCCTTCTTGGCGCGGATCCAGCCCGTGACTTCGGGAAACTCGTAGCCGCGCTCCAGACAGCGCCGCACTGCTTCCTTGTCCTTGTCGGTATACAAAAAGAACTCGGATTGGCGGATCAGGCCCCGCGGCCCGGACAGTTTGTGCAGCAGGTCGTAGAGGTGGACGATCTGGTCCGGCGTAAAGGGCGGCAGCGCCTGCTGCCCGTCGCGGAAAGTCGTGTCTGTGATCCAAATATCCTCGGCCGGCATCAGAGGCGATATGCGGTGGTTGAAGCACAGCAGGGGCGGCATTTCATAGGTATAGATGTCGCGGTACAGATTGGGTTCCTTGACTTCCTGCAGCTGATAGCGGAATTCATCCCGCTTGAGAGTGTGATGGTGGTGGTCGTATTTGATCATGACAGGCGCCTCCTTCTTCCCAAATACCAGCCGGACAAACAAACCAGAACTCGGCTGGCTTTGGGGGTTAAATATACGCAAGGCGCCAGGGAAAGTCAATCAAGGAAAGCCGCGTTTCCAGCCAAAACGCCGGCCCGCGGGGTTCGGAGGCTTCCGCTATATAATAGGAAGACAGCCGGTTACGCGAGGTAGACCAGTAGGCGATAAATCAGGAACGCGGGCCAGACCAGGGCTTTCAACACGCCAAGCACGCCGCCCCAGAACGTGGCGGATTGCTGGACGAAATAAACCGCCGCGCCGATCATGGCGATGAAGTACCACCCACCGCAAGCAGAATTGCCTTTCATGGCCAGGACTCCTTTGGACCCTTGATGAGAAAACCGCGTTGGCCCAGATTATAGCAGCGGCTGGGGAGCTGTCAAGGACAACCGGGACAGACGAACAACGAAATAACCAGGAAAAAATCAGGGACGGGAGGCCATAGGGAAAAAACGCTCAATCAGCCGCCGGCCCCAGGTGGCGAGCAGGGCCAGGATCACGAAAGCCATGATCCCCCACTTGATGGCCGCGGCTATGGAAGCCGCGAGCAGGGGCAGCCACTCGCTGGGCCAGCCGCGGGAAAGCATCCACAGGTGCAGCACGTTTTCCAGGTAATCGCAGCCCACGGCCGTCCAGGGCAGCGCCGCCAGCCGCAGGGTGCGGGCATTCGCTTGTTCGCCGCCGCGGATCAGCGTCCTGGCCAACAGGCCCGAAATGAACAGCCCGTAGCCCAGCGGAAAAATAAAATCCAGCCACATGCTGGCCATATACGCCTGGACGCCCGGCAGGCCCCACTCCGCAATCGCCCGCAGCGCCCGGGCGGGGGTGAAGGAGAGCTGAAAGGCCAGGATGTGATCCAGGGCATGGCGGGCGAAGCCGTGGGTCATGCAACTGTAAGCAATGACCATCAGCGCGGCCGAAGCCAGGATGAAAGCAGGATGCGCGAGCAACCGATAAGGGTTCGGCCAGTCTGGTCGGTTCATTCCCCGTCTTCCCAAATATCTTCGGATTTGACCCAGCCCTTATACCCCTCGGGCGCCAGGCCCACGGCCACCCAGCCGGCCTCGTGCCCCAAGACGCGCACTTCACGGCCTTCGGGAATCTTGAAGCCCACGTCGAAGTCCGCGGCCGGGCCGTTGCGGGCCTCGGCCTGGTTGGTGACAATCACCCCAATGGCAGCCTGTTTCTCATCGAGCAGCCGCAGGGAGGCCCAGCCGGCGGCGATCAGGAATAAACCAGTGGCAGCCAGGGCCAGCCAGCGCCAGAGCGCGCCCTGGCCGCGGCGCACGATCAAGACCGCCGCCAGGGCCGACAACAGCAGGTAGATGGCCCAGGCTGCGGCCAGCAGGGTCGGGCCGGGCAGACTCCGGTAAACGGACAACAACCAGCGGGTGAGCGGGCCGTTGGGATCCTCGGGCCGCTTGACCTGCTTGCGGGCGTAATCCAGATTGAAGCGCACATCCTCGTCCCACGGCCCAAGCTTCTCGGCCCGGCGGTAAAGGGCAATGGCGCGGCCCAGATGCCCGGCCTTGTATTCGGCGTTGCCCCAGTCGTAATACAGGGCCGCACTCCCGAAACCACGCCCTTCCAGCGCCCGGTATTCTTCCGCCGCCTGAACGTAATTGCCGGCGTCATAAGCCGCGCGCGCTGCGGCCGCGGGATCGGTCGCAGCCGCGGCCCAAACCAGGCCCGGCGCCAGCCACAACAAACAGATCAGGGCGCTGGGTTTCATGCTTTTGTCTCCCGGGAAAGAATCCGTCCCAATTGTGCCAGCAGGGATTCGGCCTGGCGCTCGTGCGCTTCCATGGCGGCAGGGTCAGAGGCGCCGGGTGCAAAGCGGGCGTAATCGCATTCCTCCCACAAACGGGTCAGTCCGGACAGAAGCGCTTCCTGGGCCCGGCGCTGGCGCAGGAGCTGCAGCAATTCGCGCTGCGTGACGCCCGCGCGGGAGAGGCCGAGATGGTCGGCCAAATACCCGTTGACCGCCTGAATAAGCTGCGCATAGAACGTCTTGGCGTCGCGGCGCTGGCGCGAGCGATGCGCCTGGCGCAGGGCCTGGCGCGCGCTTTTGTCGGCGCTCAGGCGCCGCGCAAACCGGGGATCAGCCGCCAGCCGGTCCTGCCAGCGATGCCAGCTCCATAAGCCGGCCAGCATCAGGGGCGGAAGCCCGAAGCCAAGCAGCCAGAACCACCCGGCCAGGGGCTGGGCCCGGGGCGCGAGCGGCAGGCTGGTTTTCAGATAACGGATGTCCTGCGCCATCAGCTTCACGCCTTCCGCCGGCGCAGCCGACGCGCCGGGCGCGAACACGGCTGCGGCCTGCCCGGCCGCCGCCGGCTCGCCGGGCAGCACCTTGAGGCTCAGGCTCGGCACCCGGATTTGCTCGAACGTGCCGGACTGGGGATCGAAATAGCTGTAGGCGAGTTCAGGGATCGCGAGCACGCCCGTGACTTCAGGCCGCAGCAGGGTTCGGTAGATCTTGACGCCGCGCACCTGGTCTCCCTGTTTCTGCACCTCCGAGGATGAAATGGTTTCGTACACCTTGAATCCGGTCAGGGGCGGGAGCTCGAGCTTGCCCACGGACTTGACGTTGCCTTCTCCGAAAATGCGCACCTCCAGGGTCACGGCGTCGTTGACTTTGGCTTCCCTGCGGTCCAGTTTGGCGGACAGGGACCACTTCCCGACCGCACCCGTAAAATTGGACGGCCGCCCCTCCTGGGGGATGGATTTGACCTGAACGGTAATCGGCTCGGATTGCAGTTCCGCGGTCTGTCCGCGGGAGAAAAAGTTGCGGAAAAAATCATCGGCAAAGGGATCGGCCATGCGGCGCTGAAAGTTTTCCATCTGTACGATCAATTTGGCCGGGCCGATGGTCAGAGACCCGGCTGTGGTCGGAAACAGCAAGGTGCGGATTTCAATGACCCGGTAGTCGTTGCCATTGACGATCTGAGTGTATTGGCGCTGGGGCGGAAGGTCCTCGGCCCAGAAGCCGTTGGTATCCGCCGGCTGGTATTGGGGCTGCGATAAAATCGGCACGCGGGTGTAGAAGCGGAAGGAAAGGATCACCGGCTCGTTGACATAAACGTGCTTGCGGTCCACGCTGGTGGTCACGAAGGCCGCGCCGCGGTTGCGCTCGGTCTGGATGGGCGGCGCGCTGGCCTGGGGCGCATTGGCCGCCTGCGGCGCGCCGGCCGGGGGTGCGCTGGCCGCAGGCGGCGCACTGGCTGCCGCTCCCACGCTCACAGTCATGGGCTGGGTGGCATAGGTCTGGCCTGCATGCGTAATTTGCACCGGACCGATGGTGAACTGGCCGGAGTGTTTTGGAACCAGCACATAGGTATAATTCAGGGAAGAAGACACCTGGCCATTGACCCAGGAAAAATTGGTGGACTGCCCGCCGTTGTAGACCTGAAAATCCGAAAGATCCGGCAGCTGGGGCCCTCCCTGCAGGTTGGCTTGGCCTGAAATGGAGACCACCAAGCGCAGCGGCTGACCGACCGCCGCCTGCTTGGGATTCACATCCGCCTGAATGGTAATGTCCTGGGCCAGGGCGGCATGCGGCAGGGCCAAAACCACTGCCGCCAACCCCAGTCTGGCTATCCCTCTTCTCATGCTGTCCTCTTGCTTACCAATCCGGTTGGTCGGTGCGCCGGCCTGGTTTGGGCTGTTTCTGCATCAATTCCCGCAGACGGTCCTGCTCTTCCTCCCGGATGGCATCCAGAAGGTTTTCCGCATCGTTTTTGCTCATTTCGCCGGGCTTAAGTTTCCGCGGCGCTTCCTGGCCCGGCGTTTGCTGCTCCTGGTCTTTGCCGGCCTTGGCTTCCCCGCGGTCATCCTGGCCTTCAGGACGCGATTCTGACTTGCCTTTTTGATCCGGCTTTTGCTCTTGTTGTTGTTGTTGTTGCTGCTGTTGCTGTTGCTGTTGCTGTTGCTGTTGCTGCTGTTGCTGTTGTTGTTGCTGTTGTTGGTTCTTTTGTTGCTGTGTTTGCGGCTGCTTCAACATTTGCAGGGTTTGCGCCAGATTATAGATGGTGTCAGGGTCCCTGGGTTTCCATTTCAAGGCTTCACGGTAGGCTTGAGCCGCAGCCTGATAATTCTTTTGCCGGAAGTATGCATTGCCCTGATTATACCAGGCCTGGCTGCGAAGTCCCCGGTCTTTCGTGCGCTGGCTGCGCTGATAGGATTTTTGCGCATCGTCCCAGCGCTGCAAAGCCTGATAGGCGTTGCCCATATTATAATCCACCACCGGATTTTGCGGATTTTTGATTTTAGCCTCTTCATATTTTTTCAAGGCCTGGTCGAAGTGCCCCCGGTTGTACTCCCGGTTGCCTGTATTGACGTCATTGGCCAGAGAGGCATGCCCAACCCCCGGAGTCAGCAGCAGCCAGGGCACCAACAGGAGCCAGGCGCCGCGCCGCAAGGGCAGCCAGAGTCCGAACAGCAGCAGTAACAGGGCCGGCACCAAGGCGTACTGATAACGGTCTTCATACGCGCCGTATTGGCCGGCCGAGATTTCACGTTTTTGCATCTGGTTGATCAGTTCCGCGATCAGCCCGGCTGAAAGGCTGCCTTGGGGCGCTGGCAGATAGGCGCCGTTGGTTTCGGCCGCGAGTCGGCGCAGCCCGGTCTCGTCCAGGCGGGAGAGCACGGTCTGCCCCTTGGCGTCCTTGACGTAGCCGCTGATCCGTCCGTCATCGCCGCGCAGTGGAATAGGCTCGCCGCTAGGAGCGCCCACACCGATGGAAAGGATCCGCACGCCCTGGGCCTTGGCTTCCTGGCCGGCCACTTCCAGCTGCGCCTCGTGGTCCTCGCCATCGGTCAGCAGAACCAGCACCCGGTAGCCCGCGCTTTCCGGCGGAAACATGGCGATCCCGGCGCGCACCGCAGCGGCGATCGCGGTTCCGGGTTTGGGAACCAGGCCGGGGTCGAGCGTGTTGAGGTACATTTTGGCCGCCGAATAATCCGTGGTCAGGGGGCAAACCGCCTGGGCCGAGCCCGCGAACGCCAGCACGCCCACGCGGTCGCCTGAGAGCTGGTCCACCAGGCTGGAGAGTTCCTGTTTGGCGCGTCCCAACCGGTTGGGCTGCATGTCCTCGGCCAGCATGGAGCGTGAGACGTCCACCGCGATCAGCACGTCCCGGCCCTGGCGCCGGACTTCCGTGAGCTTGACACCCAACTGCGGACCGGCCAGCGCGAATGCGGCGAGCCACAGGCCAAGCGCCAGCGCGGCCAGCTGCAGCCTGCGCCGCACCGGCGAGAGGTGGCCGAACAGCTTGGCCACGAGCTGCGGATCGCCCAGGCGGTTCACATCCCGTTTGCGCTGCCAGGCCACCCACAGCAGGGCGGCAGCCAGGGCCAGCGGCAGGGCCAGCAGCACGAGATAGAAAACCATCGGATGACTGAAGGACATATTCATCAATCCCTTAGTGTGTTTTACAACTTATCTTCATGGGGATGGCGGCCTTTCGCCAGCGGGCGTTTGCGAAAAACACTGGTAGGCATCGTTTTTCGCAAGCCGAGGCGGCCTACCCAATGGCCGCCGTCCCGCGGGTGAAAGGCCGCCATCCCCCCTTCTCTACGGCAACCGCCTGAAAACCGCGTAACGCAGACCCAGGGCCGCGGCCAGCAGCAACCAGCCAGCGGCCAGCCAGTTGAAATACAAGTCCCGGTAATGGGTGAAGGCCTTGATCTGGTAATCGCTTTTTTCCATGTGATTGATGCGCTCGAAAATCCGTTTGAGTCCCTCGCTGTCCTTGGCCCGGAAATAACTGCCTCCGGTTTCCGCGGCCAGGGCGCGCAATGTGTCCTCATCCAAGTCCTGCTCCATGCGGGCGTAGCGCGTGCCGAAAACCGGGTCCTGGACCGGAATCAGCCCGCCGCCGGGCGACCCGGCGCCGACCGCATAAATCTTGATCCCCAGCGCAGCCGCGGCTTTAGCTGCAGTCAGCGGCGAAACCGACCCTGTGTTGTTGCGGCCGTCGGTCAAAAGCAATATCACCTTGCTGGCCGCTTTCGAGGAACGCAGCCGGTCCGCAGCCAGGGCCACGGCCGATCCGAGCGCCGTGCCGTCCACGCCGGTCATGTCGATCCGCACCTGCCGCATGAAATCCAGCAGCGCCTTTTTGTCCGCGGTCAGCGGGCAGACAGTCTGGGCTGCGCCGCCGAACACCACCAGACCCAGGCGGTCGCGCGGCCGGGCCTGGATGAACTGGATGGCCGTTTCCTTGGCCGCACCCAGCCGGTTCTGCGGCTGGAAATCCACGGCCCGCATGGAGCCCGAGGTGTCCAGGCAAAGCATGATGTCCACGCCCCGGCCCGTGACTTCCTCGGTTTTCACGCCGGCTTGGGGCCTGGCCAGGGCCATGACCAGCAGGCACAAACCGAGAATAAAAAGCGCGAAGATCGCCTCATCGGGGCCGAAGGCCTGCGCTGGGCCCAGTTTTCGCCAGGAGGACAGCTCCGCGTACTTGAAGCCCTCGGGCCGCCGGCTGCGCAGCCACAGCAGCCAGGCTAGTCCGGCCACGGGCAGAAGCAGGAGCAGCCACCACGGATTAGCCAGCTGCATGGGGTTCCTCCGCCGGCTCGGGCTTGGGTTCCGTGCGCTCAACCATATCCCAGACCGCCTGCCAGTCCGCCTGGGCTTCGGCGGCCGTGGGCAGCCACTTGGCGAATTTCACAAGGTCGCTGCGGTTCAACACCTCGCGGCTGGCATTGATGTCCGGCAGTTTGGCGCGCGCGTGTTTCAGAGCCTTGAGCAGCTCGGGCGTGGTTTGATCGAGCGCCGGCACTTGAAAGCATCCTTCCACATACAAGCGCAAGATGGCCGACAATTCGACGTAGTAAGCTTTAAAGTTACCCTGGCCGGGCCAATCCGCCTGCCGCAGACGCTCCAACTGCTCCCGCGCGACTTCGGCCGGCGGACGGCTGGGCGCAGCGAACGGCAGCGCGCCGGGTTTTTGCCGCTGGCTCCACCACCATCCGGCCGCCACGGCCAGCGAGGCGAGCGCGGCGGCCAACAGCCACGGCCAGGCGACAAACAGGCCGCGCTGCGGCTTCAAGCCGCGGATTTCACCCGGCCGGTCTCCGGAGTGGTGCGGCACGGGCTCCACGTTCACGGTCAAGGGCGCGGTCCGGAATTCGCCGGGCTGGCCGTCGGCCAGCCGGAAGGTCTGGATCCAGGCCGGAACTTCCACTTTGCCGCTGGCAAAGGTGACCAGGGTCAGCCGGTCCTGGCGCACGCGCTTTTCTTCCTGGTCCTGCGCCGGCCCGCGCTCCACGCCCAGCACTTCCCACTCGCCCAGGCTGGTCAGGGTCGTGCCCGAGTCCGCCACCACGCCGGGCTGGAGCTGCAAAGTGAGGCTGAATTGAACCGGCTCTCCCTGGCGCGGTTTGGGCGTCAGTGTCTGCAGTTTGCAGGTCAGCGGCGGCAGCAGGGCGCTGCTGGCCGCGGGCGTGGTGCCCGCCGGATCGCCGAAACGAACGTCCAAAGCCAGCCCCGGCCGGCTGAAAGCCAGCGCCAGGCCCAGAAGGCAAATGTGAAAAACGGCGGCTCGCGTCATTGGTCCTTGCCTTCGCGCCGGCTCAGTGGAACCGCCGGGCGCGCATACGGAAAAAGTTGATCAAGGGCTCCACATAGGAGCGGTCGGTCCTCACCTCGATGTGGTCCACGCCCAGGCGCTTCCAGGTGGAACGCCGGGCTTCATCCTGCAGCCGCCGGTGTTCCTCGTAGGCGCGCCGGAAAGCGGCCGAACCGGCGGGCACCAGGCGGCTCGTGCCCTGCTCCAGATCCTGCAGGGCAAGGTAAGGCACCGCGGGCAGGGCAGCCTCGCCGGGATCGCGGATCTCCACGGCGATCACGTCGTGGCGGCGGTTGGTCGCGCCCAGGGCGCGGCCATGGTCCGGCGCGTGGAAATCCGACAGGAGGAACACGATGCTCTTGCGCTTCATGATTTCGTTGAGGTATTCCAGGGCGGGATTGAAGTCCGTTCCCGGCTGCCCGGGTTCGGTGTAGAGGATGTCGCGCAGGATGCGGGAAAGCTGGGTGGCGCCCTTGGCCGGCGGGATGAATTTCTCCACCCGGCTGCCGAACAGGACCGCGCCGACCCGGTCGTTGTTTTTCAGGGCCGCGTAGGCCAGCACGCCGGCCAGCTCCGCGGTCAGGTCGGATTTGGCGCGGCCGCGGGTTCCGAAGCGCTGCGAGGCCGACAAGTCGACCAGGAGCATGATGTTCAGCTCGCGCTCTTCGACGTACTTCTTGATGTAGGGGTGGCCGGTGCGCGCGGTGACGTTCCAGTCGATGGAGCGGATGTCGTCGCCCGGCAGGTACTCCCGGACTTCGTCGAATTCCATGCCCCGCCCCTTGAACACGCTCTCGTACTGGCCGGCGAATATTTCGTTCACCAGCCGGCCGGTGCGGATCTCCAGGCGGCGGATTTTGGCGATGATCTCTGCAGGCAGCATGGTATTGTCTTTTTACCTTTTCGGATTATTGCGTAGGGTCGTTCACTTGAACGCCCCTGCCATTCCACTGATCGCTGCTATGGAACTTCGACTCCGTCAAACACGGACTGCACCACGTTTTCGGAGGTAATCTGCTCGGCCTCGGCCTCATAGGTGACGATGATGCGGTGCCGAAGCACGTCCGGCCCCACGGTCTTCACGTCCTCGGGGGTGATGAACCCGCGGCCGGACAGGAAGGCCAGGGCCTTGGCCGCCGTGGTCAAGCCGAGCGTGGCGCGCGGCGAAGCGCCATAGGCGATCAGGGGCTTGAGCTCCTTCAAGCCCGCGGCCTCGGGCTCGCGCGTGGCGAACACCAGGTCCACGATGTAATTCTGCATCTTCTCGTCCACGTAAATCTGCTCAACCAGTTTGCGCGCCTTGAGCAGATCCTTGACGCTGACGGTTTGCCGCACCTGCGGCGGCTCGCCGCCGGTCATGCGGCGCAGGATTTCCTTTTCTTCCTCGCGGCTGGGATAGCCGATTTTGATTTTCAACAGGAAGCGGTCCACCTGGGCTTCGGGCAGGGGGTAGGTTCCCTGCTGCTCGATCGGGTTCTGGGTGGCCATGACCAGGAACGGCTGCTCCAGCGGGTAGGTCTTGTCGCTGATCGTGACCTGGCGCTCCTGCATGGCTTCGAGCAGGGCGCTTTGAACCTTGGCAGGGGCGCGGTTGATTTCGTCGGCCAGGATAAGATTGGCGAAGACCGGCCCCTTTTTGACCGTAAAGCCCTCGCCGCGCGGATTGTAGATCATGGTCCCGATCAGGTCCGCGGGCAGGAGGTCCGGCGTGAATTGCAGCCGCTGGAAGTGGGCGTCCAGGCACTGGGCCAGGGTGCGGATGGTCAGGGTCTTGGCCAGGCCGGGCACGCCTTCCAGCAGCACATGCCCGTCGGCCAAAAGGCCGATGAGCAGGCCGTCCACCAGCTGGCTCTGGCCGACGATGACGCGGCCCACCTCCTGGCGGATGGTTTCGGTAAGCACGCTCTCCTTTTTGACTTTTTCGGTCAATGCACGGATGTCTTTGTCCATAACAGCCTCCTGGTCCCCCTTCGCGGGGGCGTGAATCCTGGCGTATGCTGCCGGGGATGTCCCTTGGGAAGACTTGCGGAATTCAGGCGATTTTTGCTCACTTTATGTAAAAAAAAAGAATTTGTCAATCCCGGATGGGTTGCCTAACAACAATGTCATAGACCCCTATAGGCGGTAAAAGTTTCAACCCCGCGGTATTAATCCGGACCGGAAACCGCTCAGCGGCCCCCTGCTATATATAATGTAGTATTCAGGTTACGGCTGCAGCAGGTTAACGGTCGTGATCCGCTCCAGGAGTGACCCTTTGCTGCTGCCCTCGCCCAGGGACAGGTCCGAAACCACCACCTGGCCGATAATGACCTTGCGGTCTTTGCCTGAGACCTGCCCGCGCCGGAAAGACCAAATGTCGTGGATGACATAATGACGGCCATTGTCCCGGCCCAGATACAGCATGATGTGTCCGGGAAACTGCAACAGCGCCGGCTGGTTCAGGCGGTCCAGCTGCCGGCTGCGTTCTTCGGCCGACAGGCCGGCCGGCATTGACAGCCGCTGCACGCCCACCAGGGATTGCGCTGAGGAATTGCGCGGCAGATTAAGGCCCATGGCCGCGAACACGTCCATGATCAACTGGGAACAATCCCGGTATTCGCCCCTGCCGCCCCAGCTGTAGGGCTGATGAAGCAGTTTGAAGACCAGTTGCCAGAGCGTGCGGGGCGTGAAAGCCAGGAACGACTCGCTCACGTCCGCGCTCCGGGGCAAATAAGCTTTCCGGATTTTGGGCTGCCCGGCTGACACGCTTCCGGGCAAGGCAAGCACGTAGTATGCCTCTGTCCGCTCCAGCAGCGGACAGACGGTCCCCAGGTAAAGCCGTTCGGCCACTGCGGTATTTCCCGGAGCTTCCAGCGCTTCCACGGCATGACCGGTGACCACTACGAACTGCGAAGGCTGGCTGAACGCGCGCAGGACGCTGGGTGCGCAGCCCTCCACCACGTCGCAGCGCTTAATCCAGCCGCGGCAATAGGCCGTGACCGCGAACACCCATTCCTGGTCCTGGCTGGTATGTAAAATCGCCACCGGCTGGAAAGCCGGCACGGAAGACACCTGCACAATGTCGAAATCCGTTTCCCAGCGCTGGCCGGCAATGACTTGGTCCGTGGGGTAATACCGTACGTCGGTCCGGCGCCGGGTCAGCCCGTAGCGCACCGGATTGTTCTCCCGCAGCCCGTACAAGTTGAGGTTGCGGTCCAGTTCTGCGAAACGCTCATCCGGCACCGGCTGGCCATCCTCGGCCCAGCGCGGCCTGCGTTTGATGCGCTCGGTTTCGTCTTTTAAATAGGTATAGAGGGTATATCCTTGCAGACCCCGGCCCGGAAGCGATGGATTTTCGTTGCTGTCTTCCGCCTGGTTCAATTCGCCCCAGGCGGACTCCCACGCCGGCATCCGCCACAACTCCCCCGAAAACACGTCGGTGAGGAGCCCCCGGTTGAAATTTTGCCGGTTTAAAGCGGAAATTTGTTCGGGCGTCAGCAGCATTTGGTCCTGGAACAGGTATTTGTTGCTCCAGTATTGGGGATCATCCATGGCCTGGGAGCAATTCGGGAGAGGCGGCCGTGCTATTTCGCGCGGAGGCGGTCCTTCCTGCGTGGGTAGCAGAGCGCAGCCCGCCAGGGGCAATAACAGCAACAGAGGGAGGAGGCGTCGCATGCGCATCATTATATAACATGGAACCGGTGAAAAGGCCCCTAAAGTGGACAACCTCCCCGCGGCAAGCTGCGGGACCTTGGCGAAAGAGGCAAAACAGGGGCTAGGGCTGGACCGCCAGGGGCAGGGTGAGCGTGAAGCGTGCGCCGCGCTCAGAGCCCGGGAGCGGCGATTCAACGCTGATCGTGCCGCCGTGGGCCTCAACCGCCAGCTTGCAAAATGCCAGCCCCAGGCCCGTGCCCTGAATGGACCGGTCCTGAGGTTTGGCGCGGCCGAACAGCTCGAATATTTTTCCGTGGCAGTTGGGAGGGATGGCTTCGCCCTGGTTGGCCACGCTGACTTTGGCCCAGGCACCGGCACGTTCCAGATCGAGGACGATTTCGCTTCCCGCCGGCGCATACTTCATGGCGTTGTTGATAAGATTGTTGACCACGCGTTCGATCATTTGATAATCAATGGCCGCGATGACATCGTCGGACGCCGGATGAAATATAAGCTGCAGGGGTTTGACGCTTTTAGTGGCGTTCATCAGCTGCAGGCTCTGCTGGATGAGGCTGTTGAGCTCGGTCGGTGCGGTTTGCGGCTGGAATTCGCGCGACCGCATCTGGCTGATGACCAGAATGTCGTCGATCATGGCGCGCAACTGGATGGCGCGGACATTGGCGTCCTTCATCAGACCCCGCAGGTCTTCAGGCAATTCGAAGCGCGGATGCAACGAGAGCGTCAGCGCCCCCATCACCGTGGTCAGGGGATTCTTCAAATCATGCACGATCATGTGCATCATGGCCTCTTTGCTTTCGCTCAGCTCCTGGAGCTCCTGGTTCTGCGTCTCCAGTGTGTGCTTGGAGGCCTCCAGTTCCCGGGTCCGCTCCTGCACGACCTGATCCAGCCCCTGGTTCAGCAGCCGCAACTCCTCGTTTTGCTTCAGGTTTTCGGCGATGATACGTTCGTTCTCCTCCTGCCGCGATTCGATCTCGCTCCGGAGCTGCCGGATGCGGGCGCTGAGTTTCTTCATCAGGTGTTCCACGTCCTCCGCCGGCAGGGCGTTGCGGTCCGCCAAAAACGAGGGCGGAGCGGACCCGCCGCTTTGGGAAAATGGGGGGTTGGTCATAGGGCCGTGCATACGTCGATCCTTTCTATTCCAGCATCCGGGTCATTTCCTGGATTTCCTGATCGAAATCCTCGGCCAGCACTTCCAAGTCGTCCGCGCTGATTTTCAGCAATTCCTGGGCGCGGGCGTCCAACCCCGCCGGCGTGGGGTAAAAAAATCCGTATTGTTTTTGCTTCACGATTTCATTGGCCACGTACAAGGCGCACGCCTGGGCCTGCACGGACGCGGGCGCTTCCAGGGGATCATGATGGTACCGCAAAGCCTGCCCCATGGTTTTGGGCAGATTCCATTTGTCGCATATAAGCTGGCTCAGCGCCGCATGATCCGTACCCAGCATTTCCTGTTCCGTTTCCAGCAGGGAGGCCACCCGCCCCTGCAGGCGGGCCATGACCGCCAGAAAGGGTTCCCGGTAGAATTGATACTCGATGATCAGGCCCACGTCGTGCAGAATTCCCAAAGTGAAAAAATCCTCGGCATTGCCGAGTTTCAACCGGCGGGATATCATTTTGGCGCAGACGCCGACACCCACCGAGTGCTTCCACAATTCGTACCCGGAAAAAATGGAATTGGTGGTGCCGAAATTGAAAAACTCATTGACGCTGGCGTGGATGGCGATGCTTTTGATCAGGTTGAACCCCAGCAGCGTGATCGCGGCCCGGATGTTCGTGATTTTTCCAGGGGAACCGTAGTAAGCCGAATTGGCCAGGGTCAGGATCTTCAGCGTGAAACTGGGTTCGTATTTGAAGATCTGCTCCAGCGTGGCGGCGCTGGCCGTGGGATCGTTGACCACCCGCATGATTTTGGCCAGGATCTGCGGCATGGGAAAAACGTTCTGGACTTTGGCCTGCACTTCTTCCAGATTGATGGTTTTTACTGTCATTGGCCTTCCCTCCCTGCGAAATATCCCGCAACCTTCCTGGCATCCCGAGACCCGGGCGGCTAGGCCGCCCAGGTGTCGTCCAGAGAAACGTGGTAATAAGCAGCGCGCCGTTTAAGCTGCAAGCGGTTTATCATCCGCGCCAGGGTTTCCTGTTCCAGGTCCGTGGCGAATACAAAGCGCGCGCCCACGCGGAAGCCGTGCGGCCGCCGCACCCGGCACCAAACCACCTCCAGCTCCGCGGGCCAGTGCGCTTCCAATCCGCCCGGCAGCGCGGGCGCCTTTTTCAGGCGCAGGCGGTTGCCGGGCGCCAGAAACACCGGCACCACGAGGCCCGCGCCCCCGGCGCTGATGTCCTCCAGCGTCATCTGCAATGCCTCCCCGGCCGTTCCGCCCCGGGCCGGCATTTCCTCCGCCTGCAGCGTGGTTCCCACGGGCACGCGGTAGAATTGCCTGCGCTGGCTGCGTTGAAGCTCCCCGGTCAGTTCCACCACCAGGTGGGAGCCCTGGGGGCGCTCTTCGCGGATGACGGCTTCCTGCGTGTAAAGCCCGCCTTGAAAAAGGCGCATGAGGCGAACGGTCTGCGTCCTGGCGCCTTCGGCGCGCAGCCGCCACCATCCTTCCGGCAACTCCAACTCCAGGCGGCCGGATTCGCCGCCGACCACGCGCGCCTTGAATTGCACGGGCCGGTGCTGGTCCAAGTAAATCAGGCGCAGCAGGCTGTGGGGCGAAAACACCTGCTCGATCCGCATGGTTTCAGAACGTTCCGTCCTGTGAGGCATATCCACCTCCGTCCTCCGCATGGCATCGTCCTTCGCCGCATCCCGCGCCGCTTGGGGACGGTGTCTCCCTTAAATCGTAATGTCCAGCTCATGCGCCGGCGTCTCAGCCTCTTCCTGCACCTCGGTCACCTCGATCGGCGAGGGCGCATCCGCCTGGGTCCCATGGCTTCCGGAACGGTTTCCCTGGCCGGACCGGCCCGGGTCCCGGTCTTCTGTCTTCTGCACCTGGCGGTGCATTTCCACTCCGCCGGGCATGTGTTGCGCGTCCTTTTCCATCTGCCGGGCCGGAAGATTGAGGTGCGCGGCCTGGTCCCGTTGGGCGGCCGCGGTCTTCTCCACCAGGGGAGTCCGGCTGAATAAATTTTGGGCGTCCAGAGGTTCCACCATGGCCGTCACCTCATTTCGTCAGCTCCGACACGAAAGCGCCGCTCAGGTCCTGGAGCTGCTGTTCCAGCACCTCCAGGGCCGCAGAGTGAATCTGGCAGATCCGGGCTTCGGTCAGGTCCAGAACCTCGGCGATTTCGCGCAAAGTCAGACCGTCGCGATAGTACAAGCCGAGCACGATCTGGGCCCGTTCGGGCAGCGTCTCGATCCGCTGGGCGACGAATTGAAACTTTTCCGCCATGGACCACCCGTCCGCGCCGGGAATCCAGTTGCGGATCTTGCCCGGGCCGTGCTGCACGCCTAACTCCTCGGCATGGTCCGCGTCCAGCGGCTCGGTGTGGATGGCCGGCAGACTGGCCTGCAGCTGGTGAAGCTGGTCCAGGCTGACGCCCATCTCCTCCGCGATTTCCTCCTCGCTCGGCATCCGCAGCAGTTTCTGCTGCAGCACGTTCCGGATGCGTTCCAGGCTCTGCTGCTGGCGCCGGGAGCGGGAAGAGTACCCGTCCAGGGCCCGCAGCTCGTCGTACACCGCGCCGCGGATGCGCTTGCGCGCGTAATCAATAAACGGCACGGATTGTTCGGGATCGTACAGGTCGATCGCCTGGATCAGCCCGATCACGCCGGCCTGGATCAGGTCCTCCCGGTCCAAGACACCGTCTCCCAGGTAGATGGCCATGCGGCCGACCAGCCGGCGCACGTCAGGGAGGTAACGTTCGCACAACCGGGCATGGGCCTGCCGGTCTCCCTGTTTTTGATACGCGTCCCAATCGCGCCGTTCTTCGGCCTGCATGCGTTACACTCCCTTCTGTCCGGTTCCGGCCAGCGCCGGCGTTTTGGCGGCGGTTGCCGCCTGAGGCTTAGCACCCGTGACCGCCGGGGACTTCGCCCCCGCTATGGCCGGGGACTTCGCACCCGCTACGGCCGGGGACTTCGCACCCGCTACGGCCGGGGACTTCGCACCCCCTGCGGCCGGAGGCTTGGGTTCAATCGAAGCAGGTTTCGCCGCCAGATGCCAGCACCGGTTGACCAGGGCCACAACCGCCAGCGCGATGCCGCCGAGCAGAAGCATGGCTTCCGCCGCCCGCCCGAGAAAGCCCAGCACCGTGCCGCCGAAAAGCGCGCACCAACCCAGAACCAGGGCCAAGCCCCAGTAAATGGCCACGCGCCACAAATTCCAAATCCAGTTCATGGCTGTCCCCCTCCGGGGGCGGCGTCGAGCCCCGTGGGTTGCCAGGCCTCCGTCGGCACGAGCGGAGCCTGCTCCCAACCGCTGTTGTCTATCCGGTACTGCTTGAGTTTGTTGAACAGCGTCTTGTAGTCGATGCCCAGCCAGCGCGCGGTTTTGAGTTTGTTGCCTCCGCTGCGTTCCAGCGCTCGCTGGATTAATTCGCGTTCGATCTGGGCCACGACTTCCCGCGACACCTCTTTGATCGGGCGGATCTCGTTCAAATCGGTCTGAATCAGCAGCGCCGACGGACGGCTGGCGGTGTTGCGTCCGGTCACGGCTTCGGGCAGGTGTTCCGGTTGGACGGCGTCCGTGGCCAGAATCGCGGCGCGCTTCATGACCGCCTGCAACTCCCGCACGTTTCCCGGCCAGGGATATCCCTCCAGGCAGGCCAGGGCCGCGGGGTTCAGGCCGCGGATGGACTTGCCGAACTCGCGGTTGAACTTGTCGAGGAAATACTTGGCGAGCAACCGGATGTCTTCGCCCCGCTCCCGCAGGGACGGCAGCTCCAGCGCGTATTCATTCAGGCGGTAATACAGGTCCTCCCGGAACGTGCCCGCGCTGATGCCCTGGCGCAGGTCCTGGTTGGTGGCCGTGATCAGGCGGATGTCGATGGCCACGGCAGTCTTGCCGCCCAGGCGCACCAGCGTGCGCTCCTGGATGACGCGAAGCAGCTTGATCTGCAGGGCGGGCGACATATTGCCGATCTCGTCCAGAAACAGGGTGCCGCGGTTGGCCATTTCCAGCCGTCCGATTTTGCGCTCCCCCGCGCCCGTGAACGCGCCCCGCTCGTAGCCGAAGAGTTCGCTCTCGATCAGGTTTTCGGGAATGGTCGAGCAGTCGATGCACACCAGGGGCTCTTCCCGGCGTCCGCTTTTAAAATGCACGGCCCGGGCGACCAGTTCCTTGCCCGTTCCGCTTTCGCCCAGAATGAGCACGGAGATGTTGTGCTGGCTCACCAGGTCGATCTGCTTGATAAGCTGCTGCATGGCCGGGCAGGAGCCGATCAGCTGGCTGGCTTCCTCGCTCTGCGCCATGCGGCGCCGCAGATGGCTCACTTCGCTGAGCAGGCGCTTGGTGCGCAGGGCGTTTTTAAGGGTGATCTTCATCTCCTCCACGTTGATCGGCTTGGTTAAAAAATCGTACGAGCCCAGCTTCATGGACTGCACCGCAGCCTCGAAGCTTTCAAAGGCCGAAAGGATGATGACCATCAGGTCCTGGTCGAACTCGCGGATCTGGCGCAGCACTTCCAGGCCGTCCATGCCCGGGAGGCGCAAATCCAGGAAGACCAGGTCCGGATTTTCCCGCCGGACGAGCTCCAGGCCTTCGGGGCCGTTGTCCGCCACCAGCGGCAGGTGCCCCTCCTCCTCGAGAATGCGGGTCAACAGCCAGCAAATCTCCGGCTCGTCGTCGATGGCCACGATCTTCAGGCGTTTCGTCCGTTCCATGGAACCCCCGCGTTTCTCCCCCGGCTTAAGCGCCCGCCGGCATCTCCAGCATGCCCAGCGACTGCACTTTCATCTGCTGCGGTATCTCGTTGTAGGACAGCACGACCAGCTGCGGAAACACCCTTTCCGTCATGCGCTTGAAATGCATCCGCACCTGCGGCGAGCACAGTACCACCGGCTGCTTGAGCCTGGGCATGATCCGGCCCATGAGCTGCGTCAGCTGGGTGTACAGTTTCTGCAGAATTCCCGGCTCTACGCTGTAGGTGTACCCGTGGGCCGTGTTTTGGGTGGAGTCTGCGATCAGGCGCTCGATCGCCGGATCCACGGTGACGACCGACAGCAAATTCTTGTCGCTCTGGAACTGCTGGCAAATGGTGCTGCCCAGCGCCAGGCGGACCTGTTCGGTCAGCAAATCGGCATCCTTGGTCATGCGCGCCGCCTGGGACAAGGTCTCCAGGATGGTCACCAAATCGCGGATGGGCACCCGCTCGCGCAGGAGATTTCTAAGCACCTGCTGCACTTCGCCGGCGGACAGTACGTTGGGCAGCAGTTCCTCGATCACGGCCGGATTGGTGGGGCGCAGATGGTCGATCAGCACCTGCACCTCCTGGCGGCCCAGGATCTCGTGCGCGTGGGCGCGCAGGACTTCCATCAAATTGGTGACCAGCACGGTGGCCGCGTCCACCACTGTGTACCCCGCGAGCTCCGCCCGATCCTTCCAGCCTTCGGTGACCCAGACCGCGTCCAGCTGGAACGTCGGCTCCTTGGTCTTGATGCCCGGGAGCTGCTGTCCGGCCGCCTGGCCGCCGCTGGCCAGCGCCAGGTAATGGCCCGGATAGATCTCCGCCAGGGCCCGCTCCACGCCCTTGATGCGGATGGCGTAGCCGTTGGTCGGCAGCTTGATGTTGTCTTTGACGCGGATGGGAGGCACCACGACGCCCAGTTCCACGGCGAGGTTCTGGCGGATCATGCGGATCCGGTGCAGCAACCCGTTCTGCCGTTCGGCGTCCACCAGGCCCAGCAAACCGTGCCCCAGTTCGAGTTCCACCGGAGGCACGAGCAGAAAGGGCGCCACAAATTCAGCCGGCTCTTCCGGCTTGGTTGCCTGCTGCGCGGCAGCGGCCTCGTCCTCTTGCCGCTGCCAGGTCTGCACGAGCCGGGCGCCGCCGCCTAACAGGGCGGACATGATCCAGAAGGGCAGCACCGGCAATTCCGTGAACAAACCTGCAAACCCGAAAAGGAACGTGGCCGCCGCCACGATCATCAGGGCCTGCGGCTTGGCCACGATCTGGCGCAGGGAGTCCGCGCCCAGATTCGAACGCGAGGCGGCCCGCGTGATGATGATGGCCGAAGCCACGGCCACCAGGAAAGAAGGCAGGATGATGACCAGGCCTTCGCCGATGGTGAGCAACGTGTAGGTGTAGAAGATTTCGCCCCAGGCCATTTTCTGCTTGAACAAGCCGACCAGAAGCCCGCCCACGATGTTGATGACGATGATCACGAACGCCGCGATCACGTTTCCCTTCACGAATTTGCTGGCCCCGTCCATGGCCCCGTAAAAATTGGCCTCCTCGCCGATCTCGGCGCGGCGGGCCTTGGCTTCCTCGTTGCTGATTAGGCCGGCGTTGAGGTCCGCATCGATGGACATCTGCTTGCCCGGCATGGCGTCCAGGGTAAACCGGGCGGAAACTTCGGAAATGCGCTCCGCGCCCTTGGTAATGACCACGAACTGCACGATGGTGATAATGACGAACAGGACCAGCCCCACCCCGGGGTTGCCGCCGGTCATGACCTCGCCGAACCCGCGGATCACTTCGCCGGCGTTGCTTTCGGTGAGGATCTTGCGGGTCGAGGCAATGTGGAGGGTCAGATCGAACAGGGTCATGATCAGCAACAGCGAGGGGAAGGAGGAAAATTCCAGCGGCTTGCCGATGTACACCGACACCATCAGGATTACCAGGGCCAGGCTGAGATTGACCACCAGCAGCAGGGAAAGCAGGCTGGTGGGCATGGGGATGACCATGATGACCAGGAGCAGGATAATGCCCCCGACCACGCTCATCTCCCCCACGCGGCCCAGCCAGGCAGGACGCGGCGCGCTCATGGGCGGTTCCTTCTCGCGGAACGCAAGCGGTAAATCATGGCCAGCAATTCGGCCACCGCGCGGTACAGGGACGGCGGAATCTCGCGCCCGACCTCCACGGATTTGAACAACGCGCGCGTCAGGACTTTGTTCTCCACCACCGGGACCTGGTGGCGCCGCGCCAGACGCACGATCATCTTGGCCCACAGCCGCTCGCCCTTGGCCACTACTTTGGGCGCCCGCATGCGCCGTTGCTCATAGCGCAAGGCCACGGCGTAATGGGTGGGGTTGGTGGTGACGACGTCAGCCTTGGCCACGGCCACAGCCAGCCGGTTCTGGCTCAGGCGGCGGTGCCGGCTCCGCCGCAAAGAGCGGACCTGGGCGTCGCCTTCGTTCTGGCGGTATTCGTCGCGCACTTCCTGTTTGGTCATGCGCATCTTTCTTTCAAAGTCGAACCGCTGCCACGCAAAGTCAGCCGCGCCGATCAGCAGGAAAAACAGCCCCAGTTTCCAAAAAATGGACCACAACAGGCTGCCCACAAGCAGGAGCGAGGCGGAGAGGGGGCCGGCCAGGAGCGGCAGCATCCGCGGCCAGTATTCCTTCACGGTCAGCCAGACGATGATTCCCGCCACCCCCAGCTTCAGCAGGGATTTGATCAATTCCACCCAGGGGCGCAGGCTGAACAAGCGCTTGGCACCCATGATCGGGTTGAGCTTGTTTAGGTTGAGATTGAGCACCTTGGGCGTCATATGAAAGCCCACCTGCAGGTATCCGGTCAGGAGCGTGACGATCAGCACGACGGCCAACACGGGCAGCAGGCACCCCAGGGCGTTCTGCCCCGCCCCGCGCAGACAGGCGGTGAGAGCGGCTTCGTTCAGCGCCCCCTGCGTGATGGCGGCGGCCGTGGACTCGAACATCTGCTGCGACTGCCGGCCGAAATAGCCGGCCAGCAGCGCGCTCAACGCAAACCCGGTCAGAAGGTTGATGGCTGCGGACAGTTCGACGCTGCGGGCAACCTCTCCGCGCTCGCGCGCGTCACGCCGTTTCTTCGGCGTACACGGTTCGGTTTTGTTGGAGTCAGCCATGGAGCAACCTTTGTAGGGGCGTTCAATTAAACGCCCCTACGAATTCAAATTATGGTGCCAGCTGTCTGATCCAGCCTGCGGTTTCGCGGGCCCAGCCCTTGAACACCTCGGCCTCGGCCCCCAAGAGCGGCGGCAGGGCCAGCAGGATCAACAGAAACGCCACCCACACCTGCACCGGCATGCCCACGATGAAAATGTTGAGTTGCGGCATGGTTTTCGCGATCATGCCCAGCGACAGGTTGGTGATGACCAGAGCCGCCAGAACGGGCAGGGACATCTGCAGCCCCAGCACGAACAAGCGCCCGCTTTGTTGCAGCCACCAGGCCACGTCGCCTCCGCCGCCCGGCATGGACCATACCGGAACCGCACGAAAACTCGCGGCCAGAGCGCGAATCAGCCAATGGTGCCCGTCCAGGCTGAGAAACACCATGAGCCCCAGCAGGTAAAACCAGTTTCCCGTCAGACTGCTCTGCTCTTCGGTCAGCGGAAAAAAAGTGTTGCCCAGCGAAAAGAGCATCTGGAATCCCAGCAGATCCCCGGCCGCCTGAATCGCGGCCAAAGCCAGCACCAGGGTAAAACCCAGCCCCAGCCCCACGGCCGTCTCCTTGGCGAGCAGCAAGGCCAGGGCCAGCCAGGACAAACCGGCGGGCGCGGCAGGCAGCGTGCTCCCTCCTGCGCAGACCGTAGTCAAAGCCAGGGCCAACATGATTTTCACGCGGCCGGGCACCATGGGTCCGCCGATCACCGGCGCCACCATGACCAGGGCCAGAACCCGGCCCAGGCCCAGAAGATACCCTTGCGTAAGAGGAATCAACGCTTCCATGGGTCCTTTCCCTTTTTTAAACGCTCTCTCCGCGGCCCCCGTCACTTCAAGTAATCAGGAAGATTGGCCAGCAGCTGGTACGTGAACTCCGTCAGCAACCGCATGCACCACGGCCCGAAAATCAGCAACGCAATGAATACCGCCAATATTTTCGGAATAATGGCCAGGGTCATCTCCTGGATCGAAGTGACGGCCTGAAAAATGCTCACCGCCAACCCGACCACCAGGCCCAGACCCAGCGCCGGAGCGGAGACCATGGTCACCACCACCAGGGCGTCGCGCGCCACTTTCATGATCACCAGTTCGTTCATACCGCACCTCTCGATCAGCCCGGCCGTCCGTCGCCTCCCCGCCCTTCCGGGCGGAGCGCCTGCCACTCACTGAAAACTTCTCAACAACGATCCCAGCAGCAAATTCCAGCCGTCCACCAGCACGAAGAGCAGCAACTTAAAAGGCAGAGAGACCATGACCGGCGGCAGCATCATCATGCCCATGGACAGCAAAATGCTGGCCACCACCATGTCCACCACCAGAAACGGCAGATACAACAGGAAGCCGATTTGAAAAGCCACTTTCAGCTCCCCGACGATGAACGCCGGGACCAGGATGAAAAAGGAGACATCCTGGGGCCGCTGCGGCCGGGGCTGCCGCGCCATTTTGAGAAAAAGCGCCAGATCCTTGGGGCGCGTCTGCTTCAGCATGAATTCCTTGAGCGGTTGCGGGCCTTGTTCGATCACCTGTTGCCAGGATATCTGCCCGGCCTGGTAGGGCTTCACCACCCCGTTTTCGATGGATTGCCAGACCGGCATCATGTTGCAGGCAGTCAGAAACAGCGCCAGGGCGACCAGGATTTGATTGGGGGGAATATGCTGCGTGCCCAGCGCCTGCCGTAAAAAGCTCAAGACGATCAGGATCCGGGTGAATGAAGTGCACAACACCAGCAGCGCGGGCGCCAGGGTGATGGCGGTCATCAGGATCAGAATCTGCAGCAATCCGCTCAGGTCCTTGCGGTCCGGTTCCGAGGCGTTCAGGGACAGGGCGGTGGTCCCGCCGCTCTGCCCGAAGCTGAGCTGAAAGGTCGCCTGCGCCCGCGCCGCGGGCGCGCTCAGCAGGAGCAGGGCCAGCACTCCGGCGAAAACCGCATGCCTCATGGATTTCTCCTTGCGCCCCGGCTTTTGGCCAGCCATTCGCCGAGGCGGGAAAAACCCGCGCCGGCCAATGCCGGCGCCGGCGACGCGGCTTTCACCAGGGGAACGGCCGTGGCGAATTCAACCTGCTTTCCCCGATAAAGTGCGCAATACACCTGTTCCCCTTCGGCCCACAGGACCAAGGTCTGGGCGCCCAAGCGGCTGCTGAGCAGCAGACGGGGCTCGGTCCTCGTTCCGGAGGGCGCGAGGCGCAGCAGCCAGCGCGCGCCCCAGGCCAGCAGCAACAGCAGGACAATGACAAACAACAGCGACCAGATAAACGTGCCCGCCGAGGCGTTGCCCGCAGCCGGAACCGGAGCCAGCGCCGCGCCGGTATTGCCCCAGAAATCAGCCAGAGTGGATTCCATCGCGCGCCCCTTCAGCTGGCCTGCAGCAGTTTGGTCAGCCGCACGCCGAATTTATCGCCGATCACCACGACTTCGCCCAGGGCGTAGGGATTGCCGTTAATCAGCAACCGCACCGGATCCCCGACCGTCTGCTGCAGTTCCACCAGCGATCCGGTCTGCAGGTGGAGGATGTTGTCCACGGTCAGCACGGCGTTGCCCAATTCCACGCTGGCCTCCAAATCCACATCCCGCAGGTAATCGATTTTGCCCAAGGCTTCCTCGCCCGGTTCCGATGCCAGCGGCGTGAACTTGGCGCGCTGGACGCTCTCGTCGCCGGCCGCGACCCGGGCCATGAACCGCTCCCGCTGCGGGCGTTTCACGGCGGCGGGTTTCGGCTCGGGCGGGAAATCCGGCAAGGGTTCCGATTCGGAAGCCGCCTCCCCGGACGCAGCGGCCGCGCTCTCCGGACTTTCTTCCGGGGGGGTTTCGCCGTTTGCTGGGGCCGCCTGCTGGTCCAATATTTGAGCCGCGATTTCGGATACCGCCGCGGCTTCGCTCTGCTCGTGCGTCTGACCCTCCATGACGTCCTCCTCAGTGGGTTGTCGTGGTATTGGCCTCGATAGAACCGGTCAGTTTGACTCCCAATTGCCGACCGATCAGGCCCAAGTGCCCCTTGAATTTCGGCTTTTCACCGATATAGACTTCGCAGGGTTCCTGAATGCTGTGGTTGAGTTGCACGCAATCGCCGACCGCCAGGTTGACGAAGTCGCCCACTTTGATCCGGGTTTGACCCAGGCGCACCTGCACAGGCAGGGGCGCCTGGGCCAGTCCGGGAACCAGGCCGGCTGCCGCGGGATCCGTCGGCGCCGGCGGGGCCTCGGGAACCGCGGTCTCGGGGGAGGGAGCGGTCTCGTCGACCCAGGATTTAACCAGCGCATAAGGGTAGATGAACAGCAGCTTGCCTTGCCGGGTTCCAAGCTTCAGATTCAAGCTGGCCGTCAGCAAAATTTCGTACGGCAGCAGCTCCGCAAATGAATCCTGGCCTTCGCGCACACTGTTGCAACTGCCAGCCGGAATGCGGCCGGCCTCGGAGGCCGCGTGCAGCCATTGCGCCACCTCCTGGCACAGGTGCCGCAGCACGGACTGCTCGAATTCGGAAAGCTCTTTGTCCAGGAAAAGCTCGTCGCCCGACCCGCCCAGCAGCCGCTCCAGGAAAAAGAACATCATTTCCCGCGGCCAGAGAAAATACATGCGGGTCGTGCCGGTCGGCAGGCTGATTTCGGCCGTGACCACGGGCCCCGTGTCCGGAAGGGGAAAACTGGCGCCCTGGATTTGCTCCAGCCCCAAAAAGGCGCAATCGCACTCGCAGCGGAAGCGTTCGCCCAGCTGCTTGGTCATGACCGCAGCCAACCGCGAATGCAGCGCCCCCAGCCACATCCGCTGGCTGCCGCTGAGCTTGCGGGCCACCCGGAAATCGTACCGCCGGACGCCGACGGGGAGTTCCGGGGCGTTTTCCGGCGTCTTGCCGTTCTTGTCCCCGTTGCTTTTCGTCTTGGCCATGCGTTTGGCTCCGCTCTATTGCAGGGTAAAGGATGTGAAATACACGGTCAGTTCGCTGGTCCCCAATTCCTGTTGCAGGCGGGCGCTCAGTGCCTCCTTCAGCTCCCGTTTGCCCTGCACGGACACCAACACCGCCATGGGATAGGCGGAAATCACCGAAATAATGAGGTCGCGGATCATGGGTTCGCGGGCTTTAATGGTCTGGAACAAAGCCGGCTGCGGGCCGGCCTGTTTGGCGCCGTGTCCGCCGCCATGCCCGCCTTTTTTCTTACCCTCGCTTTTTTCCTCGGACTCCTCGATCCGGGCGCCCAGACTGACGGTGGTTTTCAAGTAGTGATTGGCCTCGGTATCCGCCAAATTGACCAGGAACTCCATGGGTTCATAAAATATAATGGGCTTTTGCGCCTCGGCGTTCCTTTCTCCACCTTCTTCGCCGCTTTCCTCTTTCTCGGGTTCTTGCTTGGCTGCTATGCTTGACAACTTTCCGCCCAGTGAACCGACAACCACCAGGCTCGAGATCAGCGGCGCGATCACCGCAGCCACCAAAACCACGATAAGCAACAATTTAATCTGCTGGGATGGGTCGTTTGTCGCAGTGCTTGCATTTTTGTCTTTGTCCATGGTTTCCCTCGCCCGCCTATTAGGTAGTGAACTCCTCACCTATGGAAAGCAAACCCCATGCCAATCCTCGCGGCCAGCCGGCGCCATAAAGGGCGGAATGCATTTCATATCGGCTTAATTATTGAGGCTTTTTTTCCCTGCAGACAGACTGCGGCATCCGCTCCACAGACTGGAGAGAACTAGGTAGGTGGTTCCATAGTGGATGAACCCAAAGTATGGAAATACTTCCAGGCGGTTCATCCAAACAGGCGTAAAAAAACAGGGGCTTGGTTTCCCAAGCCCCTGTACCCCGTGAGGTGAATCTTTTGCGGCGCAAGCCGTAAAACTTGTTTATATCATCCCCGAGCCTGGCATCCTCCGCCTGGCTTCATTGCCAACTGTTGCGCATGGCGAAGGGGATGAATCTTTTGCGGCGCAAGCCGCAAAACCTGTGAATGTCATCCCCGAGCCCGTCAATTTTCGCCGGCACTCACAACCAACAATTGCCAATGGCGAAGGGGATGTATCTTTTGCGGCGCAAGCCGTAAAACTTGTTTATATCATCCCCGAGCCTGGCATCCTCCGCCTGGCTTCATTGCCAACTGTTGCGCATGGCGAAGGGGATGAATCTTTTGCGGCGCAAGCCGCCATCTTTTTCTTGAGCAAGTATCGGCTGTTAACTTATGCGACTTTAGACTCCGGTTGCCGGATTACGGATCAATCCTGATAAATAAATATCCGCACCAAATCATTAGGCATATTCGGCCGCGGAACAGCCGCCGGGCCGACGGGGCGCGTGCGGTATTGCCCGTAACCGGTCAGGGAAATCCGGCCCGGACTGATATTGGTCTTTTCCGTCAGGAACTTAATCACCGCCACGGCGCGGGCCGCGGACAACTCCCAACTGCTGGTAAATGGGTTTGAAGGCGCGGCTTCGAAATGTCCTGTATAGCCTTCCACTGAAATCTCGTTCGGCAGGGGCCGCAAGGCGCCGCTGACAGCCAAAAGGATGTTCCTGGCTTCCGCGCTGAGCTCGGCGCTGCCAGTGGGAAAAAAGATCAGGTCTCCCATCAATTCGATGGCTACGCCCGATTTTTCCGCGGTTACCCGCGCCGCGCTGCCCCGGGTCACGCCGGTCAGGCTGCGGTTCAGCTCCGCGACCAGGCGCTGCACGCGCTCCGAGCGGGTCGGCTGCGGCGGCACGCCCTGCCGCCGCGCCGAAGGCGCCGGTTGCGGCGGCCTGGTTTCGGTCCGCATGGAAGGCGGCGGCTCCACGGGCAGTTCGATCTTCGGCTGGACCTGCGTGCTGGCGCCTTTCTCCAGCAGCGAGTCGCCCGTGTGCTTGAGCCCCATGGCCGGGCTGTTGAACCCGGAGCGGATGCCCATGGCCGCAGCCTTGAATTTTTCCAGGTTGAGCACGGACATGGAATACATCATCATGAAGAAGGCCACCAGCAGCGTGATCATGTCCGCATAGGTCAAAAGCCAGCGCTCCTGGTTTTCTTCCTCTTCCTTGTGCTTGCGCCCGCTCATTTTTTGGTCTCCTTGAGCTTGCTGGCCACCTGAACTCTCAGTTTGGGCGGCAGGAAACTCAACAGCTTCTCCTCCAGGATCCGGGGGTTGTCGCCCGCCTGGATGGAGATGATGCCTTCCAGGATGATGCGGCGTTCGAGCGTCTCCTCCTCGCTGCCGCGTTTGAGCTTGTTGCCGATCGGCAAATAGAGCAGGTTGGCCGTGCTCACGCCGTAGAGCGTGGCGATGAACGCCGCGGCGATGGCTGGTCCCATCGTGTCGGGCGAAGAGATGTTGGCCAGCATGTGCACCAGCCCCAGCACGGTGCCGATGATGCCCAAGGTGGGGGCGAACCCGCCCAAGGTGGCGAAGATCTTCTGGCTGCGTTTGTGCCGTTCCTCGAGCAGGTCCAGATCGGTTTCCAGGATGTTGCGGACTTGTTCCGCGTCCAAGCCGTCCACCACGATCTGTATGGCTTTCTTAAAAAAAGCGTCCTGAATGTTCTCGCTCGCCCGCTCCAGGGAAAGGAGCCCCTCCTTGCGCACTGTGCGCGACAGATCGACCAGCATGCCGATGGTTTTTCCCACTTCCACGGTTTTGGTCAAAACCGCCTTGAGAATGACGCTGGGCAGGTTAAGGATGTCCTCCATTTTGGAGCCGATGACCGTAGCGCCGATGGTGCCGCCCACGACCAGCACCATGGCGCCGAAATTCCACAAGCTGGCCAGGTTGCCGCCCTCGATATAGATCAGCGAAATGACTGATCCCCATGCCAGGATGAGTCCGCCGACAGTTGCCAGATCCATACGCCTGATGCTACTTTCTTTCCCGGGCGCCGGTGGGAAGCGGTTGGTTGCGGGACGTTCAGCGCCGGTGGGAAGCGGGATTCAACGGGCTGCGTTTGCCGACTTTGTCGCGAATAACCTGCCAGTCGAGCATCTTTTCGAAAACATCGTCCATCTTCTCCAGCACCACCACCTTGTTGCCGGAGCGCAGCGTGATGGTGGTATCCGGCAGGGCTTCCACGGTTTCGATCCAGTTTTCGTTCAGGTAAAACCGGTCGCCGTTCAACTTGGTCAGCTCGATCATGGATGCGCACCTGCCTTTTTCATAGCCGCAGGATTCATCACCTGCATATCGCGCGCAGGGAACAAGCGGACCTGTTCCCTGCGCTGCGAATCACCGGATTAACCCCGTGGCGCCTGATCATCTCTTCAGATTGATCAACTCCTGTAAAATCTCGTCCGACGTGGTGATGATCCTGGAATTGGCCTGGAACCCGCGCTGCGTGATGATCATGTCGCTGAATTCCTGCGCCAGGCTGACATTGGACATTTCCAGAGAGCCGGCCGCCACGCCGCCTCGGGCCCCGGAGTTGGCGGTGCCGACCTGGGCCACGCCGCTGTTGACGGATTCCGTCCACAGGTTCTCCCCTTCCTTCACCAGACCGCTGTTGTTGGTGAAGCGCGCCAGGGCCACCTGGCCCAGGGTTTGGTTGATGCCGTTGTCGAACACGCCGGTGATGATGCCGCTGTTGCTGATGTTGAAGGAAACCAGCGTTCCGGGCGCGTAGCCGTCCTGCCCGAACAGGTTGACCGTGTTGACGTCGCTCAACTGGGTGACGTCCGCAAAACTCGGCGCAATGGCCAGGGGCGTGGTGGAGCCGTTGGTCGTGACGATGGACAGGTTTCCGCTCTGGGTATTCAGGGACCCGTCCGGGTTGAAGGTCAGCTGACCCTGGTTGACGCCCGGACCGACCACGATGCCCGTGCCCGATGCTACCCAATCCCAGGTGTTCACCGCTGTCTTCGTATACGTGATGTTCACGCTGTGGCTGGCTCCCAGCGAGTCATAGACGATGAACGTGTTGCTGTAGGTATCGCCCACCGCGGCGCCGGCGTCCAGGTTGCCGGCTAGTTGCGCATTGGCTGTGGCCAGGGCGGTCATTTCCGCGGCCACCGGAATCTGCAGGTCGCCGATGGGCTGCGAGGTGTCCAGCACGCCGTTCACCGCGGTCCAGCCCTGCACTTTCAGGCCGTTGGCCGGTTCCACCAGAAATCCCACTTCGTCCAAGCCGAAGCTGCCGTCGCGGGTGTACCGGTTGGTCGTGCCGTCGCCGAGGATGAAGAAGCCGTCGCCCTGGATCGACATGTCAGTCATGACCCCGGTGCTTTGCAAGGCGCCCTGGATGTGGACGCTGTCGATGGTGGCCAGGTTCACGCCCAGGCCGACCTGCTTGGGGTTGGTGCCTCCCCGTCCGCCCTGGGCCGGGCTGGCGCCCGAAAGGGTCTGGGACATCATGTCCCCGAACGTGACACGGCTGCTCTTGTACCCCGTGGTGTTGACGTTGGCGATGTTGTTGCCCACCACGTCCATGCGCGTCTGATGGTTGATCAATCCCGAAATGCCCGTAAAGAGAGAACGTAACATGGTACCGCTCCTTCTCGCCCCTAGGCGATGGTGAGAATATCCGTCAGTTTGACAGCCACTCCGTCCACGTAAACCACCGGCTCGTCGCCGGTCAGCGCCACGCCGGTCACGGTTCCGCTGAAAAACGTCTGCGTTTCGCTCGCCACGCCGGCCACGTTTTTTCCCAACAACTGGGTCGCAAATTGCCGGCTCTCCTGCTTGGACATCTGCTCCACCGCGGTCCGGGTGTTGTCCGCGGTCTCCAGGGCAGAGAATTGCGCCAACTGGGAGATGAATTCGTTGCTTTCCAGCGGGTTCAACGGATCCTGGTAGCGCAGTTGCGTGGCCAGCAGATTCAGAAAATCGGTTTTTCCCAACGAACCTATGGCATCTACACTCATGTCGGTATCCTCCATTTTGAGTATCGTCCTCGTTGATCCGGCCTTAACCCAGCCAGGACGCTGGTTCCGGCGTCACATCAGCATGTTCACTTTCTGGCCGGGCGCCAGCCGCGCCGGGCGGGCCGCTGTCCGGGCCGCAGGGGCCGGGACTCTTTCCTCGGCCGCGGAGTAGTCTTGCTCCCGGCTTCCCGATCCGTTTTGCGTGCCGCTGGCAAATTGCTGCCTGACTTCCACGGTCAACTGTCCGAGCTTGATGCCGGCCTCGGACAACTGCCGCCTGATCCCTTCCAGGCGGTCCTGGAAAAATTCACCCACACCCGCATCCTGCAAAGTCAATTGGGCGTGCACCTGTTCGCCGCGGCTTTCCACCACCACCCGCACCCTTCCGAGTTCCGGCGGATGCAGATCCACGCTGATGCGTTCCTCTCCCCGGCGGATACCGGCCGCCGTCTGGGTGGTGAATTCCCGAATCGACAGCTGTTTCTCCAATTCGCTCAGGCGGGACAATGTCTGGACCGGCGAAGCCGCCGCTTCCCGGCCTGCCGCCCGCCCTGAAACTGTGACTTCGGTTTTCCAGGCCGTGTTCACTTCCATGGCATCGTCATTGGGGGCCGGTTCGGGATCCGAAGGCGTGATAGCGCGGGTTTGTCCGTTTTCGGCCCGCGTTTTGGATTCCGCGTCTGCGCCGGCCGCAGCCGCAGGCATGCGTTCAAAGTTCTTCCCCTCTTCGGCCTTCGGGCTGGCGTACGTTTTGAAAGATTCGCGCGCGGGCGCAGGCGGTTCCGCCGCTTCGACGGCCGCGCCCCCGGATTCCCGCGCCGACTGCACCTCCGGCATTACCGGATTCTGGGCGGCCGGTTTGGCCGGCGGATTTTCCTCAAGCAGCGTTTCCCAGCCCGGCGGAAACGCATCCGCATAAATGCGCAATCCCGGCCGCACGCGGCGCGGGGTCGAATCCGCCACCGCCTGCTCCGCGGTGTCCGCCGCCATGCCGTTGGCTATGGATTCAACCTCCGCCATGACCGCAATTGCAGGTGCTTCGACTGCGGATTCGTTCCCGCTAGATGCCCCGGCGGCGGCGTCAACGGCAGCGGATTCCGTTGTAGGCAGCCAAATCATCTGATCAGGCGGCAGGACGGGTTGCAGCCCCACGGCAGGCGCAGGGGTTTCTTTGGCGGCGCCTTCGGGCACAAGCGCTTCGTTCCCCAATAAACGGGCCAAATCCGCTTCAGCCGGCATGTCGGCCCATATCGAAGCCGGCAACGTCTCGCCGGCCTGGGGCAGGGCGGCGGGCAGGCTGGCCAGCAGCGCGGCCGCGAATTCGGGATCTCCCGGATCGTCCGTGGCTTCGGATTGAGCCTCGGACAGCAGGCCGGCCAACCATTGGGCTTCGCCCGCTGTGGCGGGCAGGGAGGACGTCAAAGGCATGGTTTCCATCTGCAGCTCCTTTTTACGGCCTGGTCGCGGCCGGTCGGTTCGTCAGTGTTTGGGCAATGCTTTGCGGAACGCCAGCGCCACTTCATCCAGCCAGTTTTGCTCTTCGCGGCGGGCTTCCTTGAGATATTCCGTGTAGCGCCGTTCGCGCAGCGCTTCCAGGGTTTTGACCGTCTGCTGGGCTTCCATCCACTGTAGGCGGCGCTTTTCCAATTCCGCTTTCGCGGCGGACAGCCGCTCCTGTGTTTCGAGCAGACGGGCCGCAAGCCTGCGCCCGTACTCACGGTAATTGCGGGCGCGGGCCACTTCCACCTCCCGGCCTTCGCTGGCGCGCACTTCCTCCTCCAGATGCGCCTGGTCCGCGTGTTGCCGCTCAAGTTCGCTTTCGCACCGGATCACGGCCTGTTGCTGCCGGACAAATTCCTCCTGCGCCTGCTCCAGCTGGCGCCGGCGGATGCGCAACAGGGTTTCAAGGCCAAAATGGAACTGATGCATGTTGTCCCCCCCGGGAATCAACCGCCGAGGCGGTTGAGAATGTCTTCCAACGTGCCCCACATGGCTTCGGGCTGCACGCTCTCTTCCAGTCCCTGGCGTAAAAACCGCTTGAGGTCGCCAATCGCACGCAAGGCCAAGTCGATCTGGGGATTGCTGCCGGCTACATAAGCCCCGATGTTGATCAAATCCTGGGCTTCGTAATAGGTGGCAAGCAGGTCGCGCACCCGCCCGGCCCAGGCCATCTGCTCGGGGCTGCATACCTGCTTGCTCAGCCGGCTGATGCTGCGCAGCACGTCGATGGCCGGAAAATGGTTTTGGCTTGCCAACGCCCGCGAAAGGATGATGTGGCCGTCCAGGATGCTGCGCACGTGGTCGGCCACGGGTTCGTCGTGATCGTCGCCTTCGACCAGCACCGTGTAAAAACCCGTAATGGTGCCCTGGTCCGCGAAATTCCCGGACCGTTCCAGCAGCTTGGGCAGCGCGGCGAACGTCGAAGGCGGATACCCCTTGGTCGTGGGCGGCTCGCCGGCCGCCAGGCCCACCTCGCGCTGCGCCATGGCGAAACGCGTGACCGAATCCATCATGAATTGCACGTCGCGGCCCTGGCGCGCGAAATATTCGGCCAGGCTTGCGGCCAGCTGCGCTCCCCGGATCCGCAGCACCGGCGACTCATCCGACGTCACCGCCACCACCACGGACCGGGGCAGGCCTTCCTCGCCCAGATCGCGCTCCACGAATTCGCGCACCTCCCGGCCGCGTTCGCCGATCAGGGCGATCACATTGACGTCCGCCTGGGTCCGGCGGGCCATCATGCCCAGCAGCACGCTTTTTCCCAACCCGCTGCCGGCGAAAATGCCCATGCGCCCGCCTTTGGCGCAGGTCAGCAATCCGTCGATGGCGCGGATGCCGGTATACAGCGGCGCGGACACGGGCAGGCGCTGCATGGGGTTGTTGGGCTGGGCGTGCAGGCTGACCGCCTCGCTGCCTTCCAGGGCGCCCCGCCCGTCGATGGCCTGCCCCATGGCATTGATCACGCGGCCCAGCAGTTTGGGGCCGACCTGCAGCGTAAACGGCCGCCCGCGGGCGATCACCCGGTGTCCCGGCCCCAGCCCCCGGGCGTCTCCCAAGGGCATCAGCAGCACCTGGGCGTCGCGGAAGCCGATGACTTCCGCGGCGTGCAGGGAGCCGTCCGCAGGATGCGCGATGTCGCACTGTTCGCCGACGGTCACGTTGGGGCCCTGGGATTCGATCACCGTGCCCACGATTTTGGTCACCCGGCCTTCGGCCCGGACTTCGGGCGTTCCTTCCACGCCGGCGGCGGCCTGGGTCAGCGAATGTCCGGCCGCCAGCTGCGCGCGCAAAGCGCCCTCCAGCTCCTCCAGTTGCGTGTCCAGCCGCGCGTCAAGCAGGCCGAACTGGCTCTCCATCAGGCACCCGCCCCGCTCCACTTCCGGATCGGGCTGCAGCTTGAGGTTTTTAAGGGCCGTCTCCCCCTGCGGGGCGAGGCGGCGGTAGTCTTCGGGATGCAGGCGCACCGTGAGCATTTCGCCGGGCGCATGCGGCTTGGACAGCAGCTTGCGCAGGTTGTGCTGGATGACTTCGGGCGAAAGCCCGCCGGCGGCGCCCACGATCCGCCGCACCATGGCCGCCACCAGATCGCCGGCCTTGATTTCGATCCGGCGGCAGTATCCGGCCAGCTCGTCCTCCAACCGCTGCAGGACCGCCCGGACGGCCTCGTCCTCGGCGCAGGCGGCGGCCCGGGCTTCTTCGCGTCCGGCGCGCAACCCCCGCGCAAAAGCTTCCTTTTCCCGCGCGCGCGCGCTGGCCGCCGCTTCCACGGCCTCGGCCGGCGCGGCCTGGGCGGCGGACCCGGCTTCGTGGCCCGCTAGCCGCCAGGCTCCACCTACCGGCACCAGACGCTCTTCGGCGCTGACAGAGGGCGCTTTCAAAATCTTAGACAAGGTTGTCCTCCAGGTTCTGCTTGTTGAGGATGATCGTGCCTTCCTCGTCCAGCCGCCTCATGACATCGGCGATTTTTTGCCGCGAGGCCCGCACAGATTCGGGTTTGACGTTCTGCATGACCTCGATGTCGTCCTTGAGCATTTCCGCGCCGCGGTGGGACATGTTGCGGAAGATCATGTCCGACAACTGCGGGTCGAGCTTCACGCACGCCAGCGCCAGGTCCTGGGTTTCGACTTCCTTGAGCAGGCGCTGGATTTCCATGTCGGTCAGCTTGGTCAAATCGTCGAAGCGCACCATCTTGACCTTGATCTGGGCGGCCAGGTCCTCGTGCTTGGCCTCCAGCCCTTCGAGCAACTGATGGGCCAGGTCTTTTTCCAGCAGGTTGAAGAGGTCCGCCGTGGTTTGGGCCCCTCCCAACCGGATCATTTCGGGCTTTTCCATCTCCTGCTTGATGCGCGCCGACAGGCGCTGTTCGATCTCCCGCACGGTGCTTAAATCCGGCGATTGGCGGTCCAGCAGCGCGATCCGCCGTACGATCTCCGACTGCAGCGCTTGCGGCAATTGCCTGAGCACCTTGGCGGAGAGGTCGCGGGGTAAAGAGGCCAGCACCAGGGCGACGGTCTGGGGATGTTCGCCCTTCACCGCGGCCACCAGATGCTCGGGCTCCACTTCCTGCAGTTCCTCGAAAGGCGCGATTTGCCGAGGGCTGTGGATCTTGCGCAGAAAACGCTGGGCGCGGTCCGGGTCCAGGGCCGGCGCCAGCACCTGTTCCACGTATTCCATCCCGCTCTTGAGGGGAAAATTGCGGTCCTTGAGCGCCGCCAGGAAATCCTGCAGCACCTGTTCCTGCTCGGCGCGGCTGATTTCCTTGCCTTTGGCCATCTCTTTGCCGATGCGCTCGATGTCTTGCGTCGAAAAATGGCGGATGATCTCCTGGGCGGCGTCTCGGCCCAGCAGGGTCAGCAGAATCGCGACCTTCTTCAAATTGACTTTGGTCTGTTCTTCGTTCAGCGGCATGCTGCCCTCACCGTTCCGAATGCGGCCCGCGCGCCTACGAGAGCCACTGTTTTAAGATCTGGCTGGTTTCCGCGGGATGCTGGCGGATGATCTCCATCACCCGATCCGGCTCCAGCCTGCTCACATCCTCCGGGCGGCCGTTGCCGCCCATATTGGGCGGCAAACTCGCCTGCTTGCGCAGGACGCCCAGGCCCGCCAGCAACACCGCGACGGCCACGGCAAACAACACGCCCCGCGGCACCCAGGAGGACAGCAGCGTCAGCCAGAATTTTTCCCGTTGCGATTTTTCCAGCAGTTGCTGTTCTTCCTTTGTGTCCTTCCGGTCAAAAGGAAGCGCACGGACTTCGATCAGGTCCCCGCGCTCCGGGTCGATGCCCAGGGCCCGCACCAGCACGCTCTGCATGTCGCTCAAGCGCTCGGGCGTCTGGTTTCCGTCGATGAACACGCCGACCGACAGCCGCTTGATCGTGCCCGCGGCCGAAGTGACCCGCTCGTGCGTGCGGTTCATTTCATACTGGATGATGCGTTCGCTCTTTTTGCTGCCGTTCCCGGCGGTGGAAACGCCGGAGGGCGGATATCCCTGCAGATTGGAGGCCGTGCCGGCCGGACCGGCCGGAGCAGGCGCGCCTTCGCCGGTCTGCGCGGAGTTCTGCTGTTCGCTGCGCACAAGCCCCTTTTGGCCGACCACGGGCTCGAAATACTCGCGCTCCTTGACGATCTGGTTGAAATCCATTTCCGCCTGCACCCGGACCGCGGCCCGGCCCGGGCCGAGGATCTCCACCAGCAGGCTCTCGGCCTGCGCCTTGAGGTTGCTCTCGATTTTCTGGCGGTAGGCGATCTGGCGGTCGCTGAGGCCGAAGGCCGCGTCATTGTCCGCGCCTGCGGACAACACCTTGCCCTGCGTGTCCACGACCGTCACCCGTTCGGGCACCAGCCCCCGGACCGCGCTGGCCAGGAGGTGGCGGATGCTTTCGACCTGCTGGGCGTTGAGGGTTCCGGGCCCCTTCAGCCTGACCATGACCGAGGCGCTGGGATTAAAATCCTCCTCGAACCACATCTCCTCCTGGGGCAGCACCAGATGGACGCGGGCTTTCTGGATGGGTTCCAGGGCTTCGATGGTCCGCTCCAGTTCGCTTTGGAGGGCGCGCAGGTAATTGATGCGCTGCACCTCGTTGGTCACGCCGAGCGACAGCTTGTCGAATATTTCGAAGCCCACGCCTTCGCCGCGCGGCAATCCCTGGCCGGCCAGCTCGATCCGCAGTTCGTACACCTGCGGCGCCGGCACCTCGACCTGGGTTCCGCCCCCGCCCAGGCGGAACGGCACCTTGCGCTCCCGCAGCTTATCCACCACTTCGCTGGCGTCCTGCGCGGCCAGGTTGTTGTAAAGCACGGCGTATTCCGGCCGCGTGCCAAAATAAGCCATGCCGGCCGCCACCGCGGCCAGCGTGACGCCGGCCAGGAGCACCAGCATTTTCTGATTCAGCGTGAGCCGCTGCCAGCCCTGCTGCAGGGCTTTGAGGCGGTCGTTCCACGTTTGCGCCATGCTCATCCTCCCGACGGATGACCCCGGCGGCCTAAACCTGCAGCCGCATGATCTCCTGGTACGCTTCCACCACTTTATTCCGCAACTGCACCACGAACTCCAAATTCAATTTGGTTTCCTCGGCCTGGAGCATGATTTCGTGCAAGGCCGGCCCCTGGCCTTCCAAAAAGCGCTGCGAGATGCTTTGCAGGTCGCTTTGCTGGCGGTCCAGGGCGGCCAAGCCTTCGGTCAGGACTTGCGTAAAGGAGGACGGTGCCTGGACCGGAAACGCGCTGGCCGGCGCCACCGGCGGCAGCGAAGGCGTGAGGTCCAGCGGCCGGAATCCATTGATTCCTTCGATGCTCACGGGGCCCTCCTTTAAATGCTCAGCGCCTGCCGCGCCATTTCCTTGGCGCTTTGCAGCAGGCTCACGTTGGCTTCATAGGCGCGCGCCGCGCCCAGCATGTCCACCATTTCCAGCATGACATCCACGTTGGGCAGCGTGAGATAGCCGTTCTCATCCGCGTCCGGGTGTCCGGGGGAGTAGACCTGCTTCAAAGGCGACGGGTCTTCCACGATGCCGGCCACCTGCACCCCGGCCGCCTCCTCGGCCATCAGCCCCTGGGGCTGGGCCACCAATTCCACCAGCTGGCGCCTGAACACGCCGCCGTCCGCGGTCTTGGTGGTGTTCGCGTTGGCCAGGTTGCGCGCGATCACCTCCAGCCGGGTGCGCTCGGCAGTCAAGCCGCTGGCGCTGACGGACATTTCCGGAAACAGGTTCATGGCTATCCCTTTCCGCCCGTGATCACGATCCGGGCCATGCTCAAATTTTTCGCCGTCAGGCGCGCCAGGCTGCCGTACGTCTGCGTCACCTCGGCCAGCTCGACCATCTCGCGCTCCAGATTCACGGAATTGCCGTCAACCCGCGCTGATGCCTTCAAGTCGTCCTGGATTTCAATCTCGGACGGCGGCCGCGACGGGTCGCCCAGAGCTTCCTTGAGCTCCGCGGCGAAATCCACAGTCTGGCGGATAAAGCCGGGCGTGTTGACGTTGGCGATGTTTTGCGCCAGGGCCCGCTGCTGTATCCACAGGATATCCATCACGTCGTTCATTTTTTCCAACCAGGAGATTTCCGGCGTCAGGCTCATGGCACCCTCGCTATCCCAGAATATTTACCCGCACGGACTGCTGCGGGTTCAGGGGGTACGCCCGCAAGTAATTCAAAGTCTTCCCCAGGGCTTGCACGGTTTTGCCCAGCTCCTCCGAGTGATGCTTCAGCGTGTTTAAATTTTCATCGTGAAGGCGGCGCACGTCCTCCAGCAGGGCTTTCATCCTGTCCCACAGGGTTTGAAAATAGGCCGCCGTGTCCGCCGGTTCCAGCCGGCCCAGCCTTTCCTCGGCCGCGGCCAGCCAGCCGTTCTGGGTCAGCTGCGAAACGCGGTCCAACATAGCCTGCTTGGCTGTCAGGTAGGCGGGCAGGGTCGCGGCCAGCTCATCCGGGGTCTGGACCTGCCTGGCTTCCTCCAGTTCCTGCAGTTCGGTCAGGTGATCGATAAGCGTTTCCAGATTAGCAGCCAGTTCCGGATAGTCAGCCATGGCATCTCCTTGCTCAAAGTTCGGCAAGAGGCAAAAATGCAAGGAACATGCCAGCTGCAGGAGGTTTTCCGGGAAAGAACCTGTAAAATCCCCCGAAATGCCCTTTATTTACAATGGATTTTCAGGCGGGTGGCGAAGACGATCGATCCGGGCTTTTCAATCTGGCAAGTGGGGTTTATTTTCCATACCTCTGAGGCCAGGACTATGGAATTGATTTCCGGTGTGAAGCCCCTGCCTCTGTTCATTCCTTGGGCTGCCAGCGGGGAAATTCCAGGGTAAAAGTCGATCCCTGACCCATGGTGCTTTGAACCTGGATGGTCCCCTGGTTCAATTCCACGTTTTTTTTAACCAAATACAAGCCGAAACCCATGCCCCGGATCGTGCGGGTATTGACGTCGCCGGCGCGGAAAAACTTGGTGAATATCCGGGGCAAATCCGCCTCGGAAATGCCCAGGCCGTGGTCTTCGATCCGCCAGCGGACCGTGTCGCTGTCAGCATCCGCGGACACCACAATGTCGCCGCCCTTGGGTGAATACTTGACCGCGTTTTCGATCAGGTTACGGACCACCTTGTGCAGGCTGGGGCGGTCCGCGTGAACCAGGGGCAGTTGCTCGGGCAATTCCAGGCGAAAGGCGATCAGCGCGGGCTGGTAGTGGATCTCCCGCAGCACGGTCTGCGTGAGTTCGCTGAGGGAAACGGGCTCGGGATTCAGGCGCGGGGCGCTGTCTTCGACCTGGGCGGTTTCGAACAGCTCGGTGACGATGTCGTTGATGCGCGCGCACTGGTAAATGACCTTGTCGAGCAGTTCCGCGCGTTCTTCCTTGGGCAGGCGGGGATTGCGCTGCAGCAGCATGGCCGCGGCCTGGATGATCGTAAGCGGGGTTTTGATCTCATGGGTGGTGGTGTTGACCACGTCCTGCTTGAGCATGTCCAGTTCGATGTATTTCTTGGCGGTGGCGCGCTCCTTGGTATACACGCGCTCGTTCGCCAGGATCACGCCGGCGTGTTTGAGCAGCACGTTGATAATGCTGAAGGTTTGCTGGGTGAACGCGCCCTGGGATCGCCGGAACAGCATTTCGATCCGTCCCAGCCGCTCGGTGGAGGTGGAAAGGGGCGCAATCATGTACGACCACTTATCGTTTCCGGATTGATCCTGGCGCCGGAAACTGTCCGGCACCACCACGGCATGCCCCTGCCGCTCCACCCAGTCGTAAATCCGGTCGTCCAGCTCCAGTTTCTGGCGGTACTGCTCCAGCTCTTCCGCGTGAAAAGCGATCTTGGGCGCCCAGGACCCCGCCAAAAACAGGGCGGCCGCGTCGTAGCCGCACAATTCATGCATGACGTCCATCAGCAGGTTCAGGATGCGCTCCTGCGAATGGAACGTGCTGACGGTCTCGATGAACCGGAAGACAATCGTCATTTCCGCGATAAAGGTCCGCAGGCCGCGGTTGATTTTTTCCTGAATCTCAAGATATTGGCGCAGTTCCTCGACTTCCCTCGCCGGGGAAGCCGGTTCGCCGCCTGGAGTCGCTGGTGTGGTCGGTTCCATGGTTCCTGCGTCCGGGTTTAATGGGCCGGGGCGCAAAGAGGATGCCCCAGCCAAGCCGTCAATCGGCCCTTATACCTGCATGAATTTTTCGATCTCCTGCAGCTCACGCAGCAGGGATTTTTCCATGTTCTGGATCTGTTCCGTCGAAAGCCCGAGCTGTTCCCAAATTTGCATCGTTCCCGGCTGGGAGGGGCGGCGCAGGCCTTCGGCCTCGGTTTCGTCCTGCAAGGTGGCGTGCGCCAAGCGGTTGGCCATGTACAGCACCTGGGTCAGGGCCTTTTGCTCCTTGGCCTCTTCGGGGGCGTGGTGGCAGGCAATGGGCGTGACGATTTCAGCCGGCAAATTCCACCGGTCCACCATCCAGGCGCCAACCTGGCCGTGGTGGGCGCCCATTACCTCCACTTCCCGCTGCAGCAGGCTCCGCTGGTCCCCGGATTCCTGACGCAGAACCATCGCGTAATCCGCCAGAAAGTAATGGTAAAACAGAACCTTGCCGACATCGTGCATCAATCCCGCCAGGAAACCGAAATTCTCCTGGGCTGACATTCGCTGGCTGGTGAGCAGTTCCCGGGTCATGATGGCGGTGGCCACGGCGTGCTTCCAGGCCTGCCGCTGGTTGAAAAGGGCCTGGCTTCCGACCGGCTTCGGCTGGGAAGCCCGGGGCGTCCACATCTGGTCAAAGTTGTACATCATGGTGGTCAGGATCAGGTTGCGGACCGTGGTGAACCCCAGCAGCACGATGGCTTCGGTCACTGTGGCCACGGCGCGGGGAAATCCGTAATAGGCGGAATTGGCCATCTTCAGGATGCGGAACGTCATGGCCTGGTCCACGGAGATGATTTCCGTCAAATCCGAGGCCGAGGAATACGGATCGCTCAGCACCTGCATGACCCGCGCCACTACGCTGGGCAGCGTGGGAATTTCGCCGATGCTGTGGATGACCTGTTTCAGTTTGTTTTCCTTCACAGTCGCGCTCCCAAAGCGAACAAGGATTCGGTTTCAGTTTCGACCAAGCCGGGCGTGATATTGAGGGGCCTCGTGAAATTAGACCGCCTTTCCGGTTTTTTCATGCAAAAAAGCCGCCCCCAAATGAAAAGGGGGCGCAGTGCCCTGCGCCCCCAGCTCCCCTGCGTGCCCCCGCCGCAAGAGAAATTCGCTCTCGCCTTTCGCCTCTCGGCGTTCTTCACGGGTCGTTTGTGCTTTTATCCGCCGTTTCCAGCTTATCGTTTCAGCTCAAATGCTTGCTGCCAAGTTTCCCGCATATGCTTGAGGATGCTCAAGGCCTCTTCGCCCGGTTCCCTTTCCTGCGACCGCTGGCACTCGCCCAAGCGCCGTTTGATAAAATCGTACAAACGCGCCAAATTTTTAGCGACTTCCTCGCCCTGCTGCATATTCAGGGACATATCGAGGTAATGGACGATTTTTTGCGCCCGCAGCAGGTTGTAATTCATAGCCGGCCGGTCGCCGTTTCGCAATGCCTCCAAGCCCCGGTTGGTGAACTTCAGGGCTCCGTCGTAGAGCATGAGCACAAGCTCCTCCCTGCTGGCCGTGAACACCCTGCTTTCCTGGTAGGATATCTGGAAAGGATCCTCGGCGGCCAACCGCACCGCTTGCAGCGGCGGCGCCAGGGGCGGAAACATCGTCATCATGTTCAACACGGCTTCAGTCATGGCAAAGACCTCCTTGTCTTAGCCCGGGCGGCTGCGCCGCCCCGGAATGGCACTTCCTGGCATTCGCTCAGTTATTGGTAATGGTGAGCAAGCCGGCCAGTTGCGAACCCATGGCATTCAGTCTGGCCACGGCGGTCTCCATCTGCGTGAATTGGTTGCGCATGATCGATTCCCGCTTGACGAGACGTTCCTCCATGGCCTGGATTTGCTTGTTCAAAACATCCATTTGCTCGGTCAGCGCCTGGTCTTCCAGCACGAAGCTGCCGCTTACGATGTCCGTCATGTTTTCGAGTTTGGCCGCCAGCTGGGTCATGATCCCGGTGTCCGTGGTGTTGAACACGCCGGCTACGCCGTCCGGATCGGCCAGCAGCGCCTCGCGCAGATCGTTTTCGTCCAGTTCCAGCAGGGGTTTTTTGCCGAAATCATCCGAAGTGGTGGTGATGCCCAATTGGGCCAATTGGTTCATGTCGCCCGGAAGGCCGCTGACCGCGCTGCCCACGATCTGGGTCAGTTGGTCTTTGGTCTCGAGGAAGAGCGGGTCCGACACCCATGTGCCCTGCATCAGCTCCGCAATCGTCGAGGGGTCTTCGGCGCGCTTTTCGTTGGTTTTCGAATGGATATAGGAAATCACGGCGTTGTATTTTTCCACGAAATCCTTGATGCTCCCGAGCATGGCGTCCGTGTCGGCGGACACGCTCACCGTGGTGCTGCCTGTGCCAGTGAGCGTCACTTTAACCCCGGGAATGACGCCGGCGAGGGTGTTGCTGCTGTAGGCTTGGGCTGTTCCACCGTTCACGCTCACCATGGCATCCGTGCCCTGGTAAGTATCGCCGGCGCCTCCGACCGGAGGATTGTTGCCGGACAGTTTGAGGGCATACAGCAGGTTGCTACTGTCGCCTGACGCGCCCAGCACGATCTCCGCCCCTGAGCCGGTCTCTGTCTGCACCAGGGAGACAGCGCCCGTCTCTTCGTCATAGCCGGCGTTCACCCCGGCGCTGGATGCGTTGATGCGGTTGAGCACGGTCTGCAGGGTGTCCGTGGCCGCGTCTACGTAGAAAACCACGCCGTTCAGGGTAAAGGTGCCGCTGGTCACCGCAATGTCCAGATTGGCGGCCGCGTCTCCCAGGGGCTCGGTCAAGGACGGCGACTGGGCGTCCGAGCCGCTGGCCGTGCCGGGCGTGATCTGTAGGGCCTCCCACAGGTTGCCCGCGCTCTCGGAAACCGTCAGGCTGGCCGTGGCGCCGGTCTCCTGGGTTACCAGGCTGATGGTCTGCGCGACCGCGTCAAACGCCGCGGTCACGCCCGCGCCCGAGCTGTTGATCCTGCCGATGATTTCGTTGAGCGACATGTTGTCGTCCCAGGCGACAGTGCGGCCGTTGATTTCGATGGTCCCCAGGCTGTCGGGCGTCACGGCCATGAATGCGGCCTGGGTGCTGAGGGCTTGGGAGGGATCCACGGTCTGACTGGGCGCCGCGATGCTGGCGCTGCTGGCCAGGCTGGCCGGCAACGCCTGGGCGTCGGCGCCGGTATACAGCGCCGTGCCGGTAACCATCGCGGCCGAAGCCAGCTGGGTCACCTGCAGCTGATAGCTGCCCTGGGCCGGATTGGACCCTGTGACCGCGGCGCTGGCTACGGCCGTGTCCGAACTGGAGGCGATTTTCTGCCGAAAAAAGAGATTGCCCGCTTCGTTGAGGGTTTGGACCGCGCTTTCCAGGGCAGCCAGCTTGGTTTTCAACGAGCTGTACACGCCCTGCTTGGCGGTAAGCAGATTCACCTTTTGCTGCACCATCAGCTGCGGCCTGCGTTCCAGCTCCATCAGCTTGGTGATCATGCTTTCTGTATCGATGCCTGAGGCCAAACCGGAGATATAGATTGAATTCGAACTCATGGGGGCACCTCGCATGAAACCGTCTGCTATAAGGATAATCGTGCCAAGGAGGCTTTTTCTTTAATCCGTGAATATCCTTAAAATATAAGGTTTATCAGCTGTTCTTTTTTGACATATTTATCCCGTCCCCGGATGGGGTCAGGCGCTGATTAAGAATTGATTTTGAAGGCTGTTTCGAGCCTGGAGAGGACTGCCGGCCGGGCCAGGTCACGTTTGCTTGCTCAACCAGAGGTTGCCGCCAAAATTCCGTTCGCACAACGGCATATGCTGCCGGAAATACTCCGCGTGAAAATGGCCTAAAAACGTGCTGAACAGTTCGATGCGAAATGCGGAATTGAAAAGCAAAAAAGCCCGCAGCATATAATCCTCATTCCAGGCCCGGCCCTCGAAGATCCATTCCGCCGGATATTCAAAGGGGTAAAAAACGTCGTGAAAATGGATGTAAACCCCGGGCGCCAGCGCGGGCAGGATTTCGAACAGGATGTAATTGACGTCGCTGTGCACTTTGGAAACATGGGTGGAATCAATGAACAGAACATCTCCGGCTGCAAGCGCTTTAAACCGGTCCGGCGGCACGCGCTGCAGCGGCAGGGGCAGTATCTCAACGCGTTCCCGGTCCCCGGGCTTGAGCAGGGAGTGCAGCAGTTCGGGATACGGCTCGATGAAGGTGCAGGCGATTTGGTTCTCGAAAAAACGCTCATTGGTGTCCAGGGTGACGCAGGACGAATATCCGGAACCTACTTCAATCACCCGCTTGGGACGCAGGTGCCGGAGCAGGCAATAAAGAAATATTCCGTCTGTGTAGCTGTAAGCCGGGTTTTGATAAAAATAACGCAGACCGGCCTGGGCGGTCTCCCCGAACGGCAGCTCCTGGTAATACGGCGCCAGGGCTGCCAGCAGGGCCACTTGCCCCTGCTCGCGCAGGTCCAGGCCCGGAAGTTCGCGGCGGGAAATGTTGAAGATTTCGCCTGCGTGCGCTTTGACCTCATTCAAATCCGGGATGGGCGAATAGAAATGCCCCGGAGGGAACGCCTGCATGGCTCCGTTCCGCGCTTGTTCCTGGCGGGCTTTTCGCAGCAGGTTTTTATACAACTCCACGGCTTCGGTCAGTTCCTTGATCTGCTGCGCGAGCGAACGCTCGGGCGGTCTGACAAAGGGTATTCCCGGTTGCAGGATTTCAGGCATCGCGTCCGCCTCCCTAACATGCTGATGAACAAGTCCGCAGAGCGGACTTGTTCGATTGCGTCGCATGGAATACCCCATGACAAATCAGTGATTTATCATGGGGTAACCGTCAGGTGCTGACCCTACCAGCCTTATATCTATCTGGAGGGCCAGTACAGGGTGCTAGCGGAACCTATCCGGATTTTTCAGCACCCTGTTATTTTTCAGCCACGAATAACAGCTGTCCGCCCGCGCCTAAATAGCCGCGGCTCGGATCGTAATGCGCTTCGGCCCGGCTCCGGCTGAACCCCGCCTCAAGGCACAGCTCCAAAATGTCCCAGCCGAAGTCATAGAACACCAGGCAGCCGCCGTCGCCGACCGGATCGTCGTGAAATTGCGGTGGCAGCAGGTGCACGACCTTGCCATCCTCCCGCACGGCGCGGGGGCGGGTTTTTTCCAGCTCTTGGTGGAAAGGAATGGAAAACAGCAATGCCCCTCCGGGCCGCAGCACCCGGCAGGCTTCGCGCAGCGCAGCCAGGATGTCCGGCACGTGCTCATACACATCGTTGGAAACCACGAGATCCAGCTGGTCATCGCCGAAGCTGAGCCGCAGGGCGTCCTCGTGACGGATGCCTTTCACCCGCGCTCCGGGGGTCTGGGCTTCGCCCAAGTATTCGCTGCCCGTCACTTCGGCCTGCGTCAGCACGCTTTGCGCTGCGCGGTAAAAAGGGGTCACTTGTTCGTACATATAAACGCGGGGCGCCCGGCCAGGCGCCTGGTGGAGGCGCTGCTTGAGGCTGGCCAGCATGATGCGTTGACGGTTGTTCAACCCGCAGCCCGGGCAAACCAGCCGCTCGCGGTAATTGGGAACCTGGCGGTTGCTGGACTGCCAATCCAGGGCAAACGCGCGGGGCGCGGCGCACACTTCGCAATAACCCTGCAACAGCCATTCCTTCTGGTTCCTGCCGCCCTCGGCGGCCGCCTGATCGGCGCGTTCCTGCTCCGCCACATGGTATTGCACATACTGCTCATATTCGGCCCGCGAACGAAGCACGGTTGGCAGGGATTGCGCCGGCGAAGGCGCTGCCGCATCCGTTGGGAGTGCTCCCCTTTCCTCGGATTCCGCCAACGCGGCCTGGATATCCCGTATCACTTCAGGCTCCTGGGCATGCCAGGACAGCGCCCATTGGATGGTTTCCAGGCTTTCCTCCATTTTTCCGAGGGATTTAGCCAGCGGCATCCAGGCCTTGATCACCTCTGGCAAGGGATGGATCAAGAACGCGATTTGATAGGCCTGACGCGCGGCCGGGCGCTGGTTCCGGTTATAAAACGCCCGGGCGATTTCCGCGTACAACCGCGCCAGATCGGCCAGGTCGTCGAGCTGTCGGGACGCGCTTAATCCGACCGCCAACAGCAGGCTTTCGCAGGCGGCAATCACGCCTTGCCAATCCTGTTTCAGCGCTTTAATTTGGGCCAGGGCCAACTGAATATCGATCCCCTCGGGATCCATGCGCAGGGCGCGCTGCAGCGTTGGTTCCGCCCGGTTCAGGTCCTTTCGGCCCAGGTACAGATACCCCAGGTTGGTCATGGCCTCCACCTGGTCCGGATTCCGCTCCAGCGCTTTGAGAAATGCAGCTTCGGCTTCCACCAGCTTTCCCGTATGCAGGTATGCCACTCCCAAATCGGACCAGATCGCGCTGTTTTCTCCGTCGACATCCAGGGCTTGCCGCAGGTATTCCGTTGCCTGCTCGTAGCGGTGGCGCGACAAGTGCATCTGGCCGAGCGTATGCAGGCTTTTGGCGACATGGGGGTGGGAGCCCAGGGTTTTGAGAAAGGCCGCTTCGGCCTGGTCCCAAAGCCCCTGCTTTTGATAGGCCATGCCCAGCATAAAGTACTGCTGGAAATGCACCTGTTCCAGATTGACCGGGGTGAAACCCGCCTTCATTGGCAGCTGCTGCATGCGTTCCAGGACCGCCGCGGCTTCGGCCTGCCGCCCCTGGCGCATCAGGCTCTCGCCCAGATACAAATACGCCAGCGCTTTTTGATCGTTGATGGACACCAGCTCTCTCAGCACGCGCTCAGCGGCCGCGGGATTGCCCAATTCATTGAAGCAGCGACCGAGCAGCAATCCGGCTTCCAGATAGATCGAATGATCGTCGTTGACGAGCGGCGTATGTTCCATGGCGCTTTGCAAATGCGTGACGGCTTCGGCCTCGCGCTCCAGCACGGACAACGACCGCCCGGCGTGAAAATGCATTACCGGGTCATCCGGATGGCGCGCCAGCTCATCCTCAATGATCGCCAGGTTGCGGCCGGCTTTCCGCTGCAGGTCCTCCAGATCGTGATTGCCCGTGTGGCGGACCGTAATGGGCAGGGTGGCCAGCTTCACTCCGGCTTTGGTTAGGTTGGCCTCGATTTGTTCATGCACGCGCGATTCAAAGCGGGCCTGGGGCAGGTTGGGAAACAGCCGCAGCTGGGTGAAATGGATCCGCTCGTTCCCGATTGACTCGTCCTCGACCATCATAAAAAACGCCTGGTCTTTTCCCGGGGACAGTTGTTTCTTCAGCTTCCGGATTTTCTCCATTTCCCCGGCATCCACCCGGTCGTCGGCATCCAGCCACAGGATATAATCGCTCCGGGCGTTTGCGATCGAGACGTTCCGCGCCTCGGCAAAGTCGTCTTGCCAGGGGTGCTCGATCACCCGGGCGCCCTCTTGTCGGGCGAGTTCGCGGGTACGGTCCGTGGAGCCCGTGTCGACCACGATGATTTCATCGACCGCCGGCCGGATGCTGCGCAAACAGCCTGGCAGCATTTTCTCCTCATTGCGCACGATCATGCACAAGGCCAGGGTGCACGGGCGCACGGCTTCTCCGGGCCGCACGGCTGTTACGGTCCCGCCTTGCGGAGGGTAATGCCTTTTTTTCGTCATGGGTTTCTCCCCGTTAAAATGCCGCTTTATTCACCGCGTTCTGTTCCGGTTACGCCAGGGCGCAGTAATGCTTCGGCTGAAAAGCCTGCTTCAGCGTCGGTGCCAGGTCCACCACGCCCCCAAACGGCGTCTCGGGCGGCAGGTTCCACTTCCGCTTGAAGATCTCCCAATTCGACTGCAGGCTCTGGCGGTAGTCAATCCGTTCGCCGCTGAACGTCCGGCTGCCAAAATGGTGCACAAAGCAATCCTCGGCGATCCAGGACTCGAACCCGGCCAGCGAGGCCCGCAGTGAGAAATCGTCGTCCTCGAAATTTCCCAACCCAAAACGCGGGTCAAGTCCGCCGATCTTTTCGATCACCTGCTCCCGGATCAGCATGCAGAACCCCACCACCCGCCAGCTTGGCCGCGCCCGTCCGCTACGCTGCCGGGCGAACAGCCGGGCGTAGTTGTCCAGCCCCTCCAGGGTTTCCGTCTGGTACCCCGGTGCAGGCACCTGCTGGGGGCCGGAGACGCAGTTGGACATGGGCCCCACCAGGCCGATGGCCGCTGAGCGTTGGAACACCGCCAGCATCCGCTCCAGCCATCCCGGCGTCACCACCACGTCATTATTGAGCAAAATCCGGAACGCGCCGCGTCCGGCAGCCAGCCCCTGGTTGTTGGCCACGGCAAATCCCCGGTTTTCGGCATTGGCGATCAATTCCAGCCTGCGGCAGGCCTCGGGCCGCTGCGGGGCCAGGCCGCGGATAAATTCCGGCGTGCCGTCCGTGGACCCGTTGTCCACCACGATGATTTCATACGGCTGTTGGGTGTGCTTAAAAATGCTCTCCAGGCACTTCCGGGTGTATTCCTGCTGATTCCGGGTCAGCATCACCATGCTGACATCGTCCTTTTTCGCGGGCTCCTCCACGACGGCGCTTTGCTTCTGGCTGCGCGGCGGACGGATTGCCTGCAGCACGGTTGCCAACTGGTCTTTAATGGCGTCGGGCGCGTATTGGCGCTGCATAAAGTCTTGCCCGGCTTGGGAAAGCCGTTCCCACAGGGCCGGGTCTGAATACAGCCTGATCACCGCCTGGGCGAAACCCTCCGCGTCATCCGCCACCAAAAGCTGCCGATCATGCTCCACGCCCATCCCTTCCGCTCCCATGCTGGTCGTCACCACTGGCAGGCCGCCGGCCAGGGCTTCGCCTACTTTTCCCTTCATACCCGCGCCGAAACGCAAAGGCGCAATGGACACCCGGCACGACTCGATATACGGCTGGGTGTCCATGACATAGCCCGTGACCGTGATCCGCTCCGTTTGCAGGCGCTGGACGTCCTCGGGCGGATGGGCGCCCACGACCTGCAGCTGCACGTCCGGAAGGGCGGCCTGGATTTTCGGGAACACGTCCTGGCAGAAATACCGGACCGCATCCGCATTGGGCGGATGGTTGAAGTTGCCCACAAAGAGCAGCCCCTGGCGCTGGGCGTACCCGTTTTTCCTGGGTTTGATGTCGTGAATGTTGGGAACCACATGGATCGGCTTGCCCGGCACCACCGGCGCCAGGATCTCCCGGTCCGCGGCCGTGACCGTAATCAACGCCTCGGCCTGCGCATAAATGGCCAGCTCGCGTTCGCGGGTCTGCCGGGCGGACAGCCGGAGCTTGTCGTCCTTCTGCAATTCAGCCTGGCGCTGTTCGCGCAGGAAATGCACGTCGACCGTATCGATCACGATCCGGGTCTCCGGCGAATGCCGCCGGATGTCCGGCAAATAGTCCTCGGCAATGTGGTAAAACGACAGCCAGGCCACATCGAAGCGGCGGGCGCGCAGGATCTGCTCCAGGGGAATGACCGGCGCATCGACAGGACATCCCTGCTTGGCCATTTTCTCGGGATCCGTGGCATACACTTCGATGCCCATGGCCTCCAGTTCCCGCTTGTACGTCTCCTGGCGCAGGCCGTTGCGGGCCAGGTACGTGACGCGCCAGCCCAAAGCCAGCATGAGTTTAAGGACATTGAACAAGCGCAGGCTTCCGGAGGCGCGGTCATAGCACGGCAGGATCGGATCAATGACCAGGATGGCCGGCGCACGGTCCGCGGACAAGGCGACGGACGGCGCTTCGACCGCGGCCGATCGCAGCCGCCTGCGGTCCGCGGTCACCGGCGTCCGGCGGGTCAGGGAGGGCGGCGGGTCCTGGGCCTGCAACTGATCCCGCCATTTTTCGACGAACTTTTTCCGGTTGATGACCTGGTAGCGCTTGAACCCGGCGCCCAGGTCCGTTCCCGCGGTGGCGCCCTCGCAGTGCACGACCAGCGCCCCGGGGCAATACATCACTTTGTACCCCTGCTCGCGCAGCGAAAAACACAGATCCGTATCTTCATAATACGCCGGCGCGTAGCGCAGGTCGAATCCGTCCACCTGTTCGAACGCCCGGCGCCGCACCAGCAGGCAGGCCCCGGAGCAGTAATCCACTTCGACCAGCTCCTGGTAAGCGGGTTTGGCCGGGTCATCCAGGCGCCCAAAATTCCAGCCGCTGCCGTCGTTGAAAATGATCCCGCCGGCTTCCTGCAACCGCCCGTCCGGATACACCAATTTGGCGCCGACCGCTGCCACGCGCTCGTCCGTTTCAGCCGGCCGCAGCAGCGCGTCGAGCCAGCCGGACTGGGGCACGGTGTCGTTGTTCAAAAACAGCAGGTATTTCCCCCGGGCCACGGCCGCGCCCTGGTTGCAGGCGCGCACGAAGCCGAGGTTTTCGGCGTTCCGGATCACGCGCACGTCGCCGCTCAAGGCCTGGCACAGCTCGGGCGTGGCGTCGGTGGAGGCATTGTCCACCACGATCAGCTCCACTCCTTCGTTTGGCGTGGTGGCGACCAAAGCATCCAGGCACGCCCGGGTGTACTCCACCCGGTTGAAGACCGGAATGACGATGCTGACGGTGAATTTCTCAGCCGCCGAAGCGCCCGGGCTTTTTTCGGACGCGGCGCCCAACTGCCTGGTCAAAGCGTTGTTCGTGCGCTGCAAAATATCGATTTTCTTCGCCTGGAGTTCGAGCTGCTGCCGGCTTTTCATCAACGCTTGGTTCACATTCTGCATCTGCTCATGGCACTCGCGGATCCAGCGCTCGTTCAAGTCCACCAGCAGCGACTCCCGGACGGACAATTCGCCGTCATCCGTGCACCAGGCCAGATCATACATGTCGGCCAGCGGCGCCTGCACGGGCGAGAACGCGCCCTCGGACCATTGCAGGGCATACCGCGAGGCAGCGCCGGCCGCTTGCTCGAGCGGCCAGATCACGGAAGCGGGGTATACTTTCTGCCCGAAATACACCGCCTGCTTAAAATGGGCTGCGATGAACTTTTTAAACTCCTCATAGTAGAATTCGCTGACGTGAAACGGGTTTTGATGCTGGGGCAGATCGGTATAGATTTTTTTATTGGGCGTGGAAATCATCAGGCTGCCGCCGGGCGCCAGCAGGCGCTTGGCCTCGCGCATGAACCCCTCCTGCTTTTCGGCCTCAACATGTTCGATGGTCTCAAAGCAGACGATGAGATCCAGGCTGTGGTCTTCGGTCACCGGAACGGCATCCACGCTGCCAACGCAGAAAGACAGGTTGCCGCGCGGATACCGCTCCCGCGCATAGGCAACGGCCTGCGGATCGATATCCACGCCCACCACCCGGGCCGCGTTCCGGGCCAGCCAGGCGCTGCCGTACCCTTCGCCGCAGGCGATGTCCAGCACCCGTTTGCCGGCCGCCGCCTCGGCGGCAAAAAGGTAGCGGTGCCAATGCTCGTAGCTGATTTCCGCCGTGCCGAGCCGGGCCACGTACCGTTCGCCCGTGAAGGGAAGATCCGCCATTGCGTTCGCTCCTTACTTGATTCCGATCACCGCCAGGGACGCGACCGTGCCCAGCGAGTACAGCGATATCTTTTTCCAGCCCGCCTGGATCAACTCCAGGTAAAAATCAGCTCCATATTCCGTAATGACGCGGTAATCCTCCGGCTGGTCCTGGGCGCTGCCGTGGCTGCAGGGTGCCAGGCCGTCGCGGCGCCGGGTCAAGCGGGTGGGCACGATGGGAATGGTAAACAGCAGGCAGCCGTTGGGACGGAGCACCCTGCGGCATTCCCGCAGGCCCTGTACCGGGTCAGGCACGTGTTCCAGCGTGTCGGAATGCACCACATAATCAACCCCGTCGTCGGGCAAGTCCAGGGCCTGCATGTCCGTCTGGGGAAAAGCCAGGCACTGGCATTGGGGCAGCCGCTTCAGATACTGGTGCAGGCTTCCAGCCGGATTGATCTCCAGAAACCGCGCCTGGCGCGCTTGCGGCGATGTGATGAAAACGTCCAAAGTCCCGTACCAATCAAAGCATTCCATTAAGGCGCCGGCCAAGGTCATGGAACGCAGATTGGCGCCGCAGGTTTGGCAGAGATACCCTTGCTGGCGGTTGATCAGGCGGGTTTCTTCCGGATTCAGGTCCCAGGCCCGGATCAAATCCGGCCACAGCACTTCCTGCTGCGCGAAGGTTCGACCTCCACATATCGTGCAGGCTTGCAGCGTCTCAGCCTGGACCAGGTTGGGATTCCTTGCGGTGTTGGACAGAACCGTCATCCTGACACCTCGGTGTGGTCGGCCGGGGACGCGGGAGATTTTACTCTCCTTCCCGGCCCGAAGCCGGAGGGGAGCCAGCGGCGGACGGTGTCGTGAAAACCGGTGTCGCAGAATGTTTTTCTCGTGTCGTGTTGGGTGTAGTTGCGCTGGGCCCCCCGGCCGAGCTGGGGAAAGTATCGTCCGGGCGTCTGGAGGAGTTAAATGGGAAGTTAACAGGTAAAGAAAAAGGGCTGCCCTCCTGAGGACAGCCCTTTTCCTACCTGCGTCCGTTATTGCAGCAACTGCAGAACTGCTTGGGGTTGCGCGTTGGCTTGCGCCAACATGGATGTCGTGGACTGCTGCAGGATCTGGAGCCGAGTGAAGTTCGATATCTCGACTGCCATATCCACATCGCGAATGCGGCTTTCCGACGCCGTGGTGTTCTCGATCATGACGTCGAGGTTGGCCACGGTGTGTTCCAGCCGGTTCATGGTCACGCCCAGGTCGCCGCGGATGTCGGTGACAGTGTCGATGGCGGTGTCGATGGCCGTGATGGCCGCCAGGGCTGTGGCGTTGGTGGTGAGGTCATTGGCGTTCACGCCCAGCGAAGTGGCATCCATGGCCGCGACGGTCACGGCGATTTCGTCCTCAGCCGGCGTCTCGTTCGGGCCCACGTGCAGGGCGCCGCTCAAGGTGCCGTCGAACAGCTTCTTCCCGTTGAATTCCACGTACGAAGTGATGCGGTCGATTTCCAACGCGAGGTCGGCGTCTTCCGCGTCCATCTCGCCCAGTTCCGTGGCGCCCAAGGTCACGTCCTGCGAAGCGCGGACAGCCAGGGTGCGCATCCGCTGCAGAATGCTGCTGATTTCATTCAGCGCGCCTTCGGCAGTGGTCAACATGGAGATGCCTTCGTTGGCGTTCAGTTTCGCCGTTTCCAAGCTGGTAATCTGCGCGCGCATGCGCTCGCTGATCACCAGGCCGGAAGCGTCGTCACCGGCTTTGACAATGCGCAAGCCCGTGGAGAGCTTCTGCATCGACTTGCTGATGGCCGAGGTCGTTTTGTCCAACGACCCCAGGGTGTTGACCGAAGCGACGTTGTGGTTGATTGCAAATCCCATGACAAGATCCTCCTTGATGAATGATCCGGCATCCCTGCCGTATCTTAATCACCGGTGGCCGCCCTGCAGTCCCTCGCCTCCGCCGGCCGGTCGCAGGCCGGGTCTGCATGCGGTTGGGGTGTTTAAGACCGTTCCTCTTTATGCCTTCGGCTCTTCCGGGTGTTTTCTTAAATGCGCCGTCAGCGCCTGGGGCGACGATTTAATGGCGGCTTCCAGGTTCTTTTCCTGGACATCCGCGTACAGCTCGCGCCGGAGAATGCGCAAGGCCGCGGGCGCCTGGATGCCCAGGCGCACCTGCTCGCCGTTGACCTCCAGCACCTGGATTTCGATATCGTCACCGAGCATCAATGACTGCTTTTTCTTGCGGGTAAGCACCAACATGGTTTTCGCCCTCCCTGGCGCGAGGCCCCAGTTCCTCCCGGATCACGTGCCGGGTGCGGTACCCCGATGATTCATTGATCACCTGGTGTCCCAGGCGGGTGTTTTCATTTAAAACCAGCGGCGCCAGTTTATTGACCATGGCATCCAGGGGATCCTCGGGTATGGTCACGATGCCCAGCACCAGCGGCTGCTCCCCGGGGTTCAGGCGCAGGATTTGCCGTTCCGTTTCACCCAGGTCCAGCTGGTAGGCGGGATCGATGAACGCCATAGGCACCACGATAAACGCCAGGTCCGGCCGGGTGACGCCTTGCAGCCATTGGTAGGGGGCCGCTTCCAGGTGGCTCAGCAGGCAAAAAGAAGTGGCGTCCGCGAATCCCACCAGCCCGCGGGGAAAGCGCAATATTTTCCCCTCCTCGACTTCCAGCGTTCCGAAATGCCGCGACTCAATGCGTATCATGCGCCCTCGCTTTTGCAGCCTCGGCCCCCGCCCGGTCCGGAGGGCGGAGGGTCGCCTGCGGATATCCGCGGCTGCCAGCGGCCGCGGGAATGCTTTACCCCAGAAAATCCATCAATTTAGGCAGATTCATGATCCGGGCACTGCTTTCCAATGCCGCGGTGTAAATGTTCTCGGCGGTCTTCAGTTCCACGATGGCCGAAGGCATGTCCACGTCCGCCAGCTGGGATTCGAGATTGACCAACCCGTTTTTTTTGGTGGCCAGGTTTTCGCCCACCCCCTCCAGCTGGTTGGTCTTGTTGCCCAGGATCGAGACCTGGTCAGCCACCTGCTGCCGCGCGGTTTCGGTCGTGGCAATGGCAGCGGCCACGGCCGCCTGGTTTCCGGCCCGCAGGTCGTCGCGCAGCGCGACCAGCGTGGCGAACACGTCGATGCCGGCTGCCGGCTGAAAAACCACGCTGCCCGGCAGGTTCTTGTTCACGGTCTGGCCCTGGTCGATCTCAACCTGGTCCACACCCGCATCGCCCGTGTAATTGACGCTGGCGATCTCCGTGCCGGCCATGACCGCCTGGTAGGACGAGGTGGCGGTCTGGTAGCCGCTGAACAGATACCGGCCTTCCAGGGTGGTATTGCTCAACTGGTAAATATTTTCCAAAATGCCGTTCACTTCCGAGGCCAGCGCGTCCAGTTCGGTCTGGGTGAGGGTGGCGTCGTTGGCGCCCCGCACGGCCAGGGAATTGGCCCGCCGCAGGGCGTCGTTCACGCCGGTCAGGGCGCTTTCGGTCGCATTAATCCAGTTGGTGACGTAGGTGGAATTGCGCTGGTATTGCTCGAGCCGCGAGATGGCTTCGCCCACCGAGGTTACGCGCTGCGCGCCCAGGGGGTCGTCGGACGGCCGCTGAATGCGCCGTCCGGTCGACGTCTGGTTGTTGAGGGCTGTCAGGCGCTCCAGATCGACGTTGAGGTTCTCGATGATTTGGTTGGAGACAAGATTCGTGGAAATCCTCACGGTTCCCTCCCGGGGTCAGGCGGAATTAGCGCCCGACCAGCCCCATCTGATTGATCAGCTGGTTCAGCATCTCATCCATGGCGCTGACCACCCGGATCGCGGCCTGATACGCGTCCTGATAGCGCATCAGGTTGGTCATCTCCTCGTCCAGGTTCACGCCCACGAGCGATTCCTGCTGCTGTTCCAGCCCTGAAACCAGGAGATTCTGGGTGTCCAGCCTTACCTGGCTCTCCTCGCTGTCCAATCCCACCTGCGCGATCCATTCCTGATAGAACTCCCCGGCGGTCTGGGTCCCGCCGGACAAAATCAGCGCTGATTGCAGCTGGGCAATGGCCAGGGCATTGGACCCGTCGCCAGGCGCAGACGCCTGGGTGGCTGCCGCCAGCTGCGTGGGGTCGGCTGTCAGTATCGGGTTCACGGCCATGGTCTGAAGGTCAATGCCCGTGAAAAACACCTGTCCCGAAGGCGCGGCCGCATTCAGGGCGTAGCCGGCCGCGTGCACGGGATTGATGCTGTTCATGAGCCCCAGGGCCAGGTCATTGAGACTGCTGCGGTACCCCGGCAGGTAGGTGTCGCGGACTTCCGTCAGCCCGGCCAGTTTGCCTTCCCGATAGACCAGGGTCGAGCCGTCGTCGCTCCACTGGGCCATGGCGTAATTGTTGTTCATGGGGTCGTCCACCACCTGCAGGGGCACGAAGATATTGTCCTGCACCAGCGTGTGCCCGTTGATGGTGACCGCGTACAAGCCGTTGGTCATTTCGTGCCCTTCGAAATCCGTCAGCTCGGACAACTCCCGCAGCAAGCCATCCCGCTTGTCCAGCAAATCGTTCGGCGGCGTCTCCATGCCCAGGGACTGGTTGATCTGGACGTTCAGGTCGCGGATCTGGCTGCCCAATTCATTGATCCGCTCGACATGACTCCGGAAGGCCTGGTCCGCCTGGCGTTGCAGGGCCTCCAGGTCCGCATCCATGGATTGCAGCTGATTTACCACGGTTTCGGCGCGGGACAACAGCACATTGCGGACCGCGATATCGTCCGGATAAACGGACAGTTCCTGCCAGGCAGCCCAAAAATCCTCCAGGGACTGGCTCAACCCCTGGTCCGTGGGTTCCTGGACGATCTGCTCGACCTGACCAAGATAACTCTTCTTGGTGTCCCAGGCCGCACCCACGCCGGTTTCCCGCTGAATCTGCCCCTCGAGCATCATGTCCCGCACTCTTAAAATGCTGCTGACATTGACGCCCGTGCCCAGCTGGCCCGGCGTCTGCTGCCGGTTCAGGGACGCCATGTTCAGCGGATCGGTCGCGGCCAGCGACACCAACTGTCGGGAGTAGCCGGCGGTGGCGGCGTTGGCGATGTTGTGGGAAACCACGGTTTGCGCCATCTGCTGCGATTCCAGCGCCCGTTTCCCGATTTCAATGCCGAAAAAGGTGGAGTAAAACATGAAATCCCGGTCCTTTCCCCGCGGGGTTTGCCGGCTGCTACAACGCCTGGTTCACAAAATGATAATAACTCCGCTGCTGGCTGGCGCCCTGGCGGTCGTACATCGGCGCCGCCCCCTCGGGCGTTATCAGGTATTGCACCAGCCAATGGACGAATTCCTGGGAACGCCGCAGCAATTTTTGATTGACCGCCTGTTCCTGTTTCAGGGTTTCAACCGCCCGCTTCAGGGTTTCCAGGCGCGCCCTATACTCGGCCCGCTGCGCGGGCGGCACGTGGTCCAACAGGACGGTCGCCGTCACATATTCCGGGTCAAGCCCCAAGCCCTGTCCCAAGGCATGGACCAGGGCCTCCCGCTCGCGCTCCAGATCGTGAAAGCGCTGCATTTCCTGTTCCTGTTCCAGCACCCACTCGCCGATTTTGCGCACTTCCTCCTTGAGCAGCGATTCCCTCAGGCTGCAGGCCAAGGCGGTCAAATCCTTCGCTTGGCGCTCCAGCCCGGCCATCACATTAAGGAGTTGCGCCCACAGGAGTTCCATAGGGTCACCGGCCGCTTGAAATGGGTCCTTAAAAACGCTTGGGTCCGGACAGCCGGCCGCGCTTCAGGGGGACGGCCGCCTAAAAATATTCCTCAAGCATGCCCTTCAGGATTTCCGTGCCGGAAACCCGGTAAGTGCCGCTTTGTATCTGTTCGCGCATATTCTGCACCAGCGCCGTCCGTTCCAGTTCCAGGGAGCGGATTTTGTCCTTTAGCTGGTTGATTTCATAGGCCTTTTCCTGCAAGGTCAGGTTTTGCCAGGCCGAACCCTCGCCGTTGATGGTACCGAAGAATTCCTGCAGCCGTTCCTGGCTGGCGCTTTTTAAATCCTGGCGCATCTGGCTCAGCGTTTGGTTGATCTCCGAAACCGCGTTGCGGTTTTGGCTCAACTGCCGCAGTTGGTCCATTTGCTGGGTGATGGATTCCAGCTCTCTGTCCGCAACCGGCGCCGGCGTGGGTATTTTCGTCTCCGCTGCTTTTGCGGGCGCAGGCGCGGGTGTTGGCGCCGGGCGTTGGATACGCGTTGTGCTCGTGTTTTCCGAAGGCGCAGGCTGATATGCCGACGGTATGCCTTGGATATCCATGTCTGCCGCCTCCTCTCTGGGTCTTACCCTCATCTAAACCTAATCTGGGTTCATGTTGTTCATCGGTCCGAATTCCCAAAAACTTAAATGCGTTCCGGGCGAATAAAAGCCTTGAAATTCTCACGGATTTTGCCCCTGGACTTGATTTTTCAAAGCCTCCACGATTTCCAGGGATTCCTGTTTGCTCCAGGTATCAGCCAGAGTTTGGGACATTAGGGACCAGATCCACTCTTCCTGCTGACTGCCGGCTGCCTGGGTGGTTTTGGACAGGGAGGAGAAAATCTCGGAAATCAGCAGCGAAGCAAAGGATTGGCACGCTTGCGTGGTCCGGTCAGCCGCCTGGGGGGCCGCGTTTTCCTGCAGGCCCGGGCTAGCGGGAGGTATGCTCAGGATGGGCAGTTGCAGGCTGAAGTCCACACGCTTCCTTTCCCTTCCTGTTGCGGGGCCGGGCCGCAGCGGCCCGTCCCCGCTTCAGGAACGCGGAGCTCTCCAGACCCCCCTGGAGGGCCCCCATGGAACCAAAGAGCGCGGCGGAAACTCCTACCGCACCAGCACCTGGGCGTGCAAAGCACCCAAGGCTTTGAGATTCTCCAGAATCACGACCGTATCCCTCGGCAGCGTGCCAACGGCATTGAGCGCCCGCACCAGTTCCTCGATGGTGGTGCCTTCGGGCAACACCATCAAACCGCGCTCGCGTTCGTCTGCGCGCAGGGACAGTTCTTCAGCCACCACGGTGTGCCCCAGGGTCAGGGGCAAGGGCTGGGAAATTTTGGTTTCGCCGGAAATGGCGATGTGCAGGCCGCCGTGGGACACCGCGGCCTTGGAGATGCGGACTTCGCCGCCGATCACCACGGTGCCCGTGCGCTCGTCAATGACCACGCGGGCGGCCTCGGGAACCTCCACAGTGAGCTGCAACGCCTCGGCGATGAAGCCCACGGGATTGGGCTGAAAAGCGTCGGGAATGGAAATCTCGATGTCCGTGCCGTTCACGGTGCGGGCCGTCCCCAGGCCGAACTTTTTTACCAGCTGGGTCACCACCTGGTTGGCCAGGACGAAATCCGTCCGCTCCAGGTTGAAAATAAAGCGGTTTTCCTTGAGAAACACCGCATCCACCGCCTGCTCGACGATGGCGCCGCCGGGAATCACGCCCACAGTGGTGATGTTTTTCTGGATGGACTGCCGGGAAGTGCCGGTGTAATACCCGCCCACCGAGACCGGGCCCTGGGCCGAGGCGTAGGTTTTTTGGTTGCCCGCGGCCAGGGAGGTCAGCAGCAGCGTGCCGCCCTGCAGGCTTTTGGCGTCGCCCACGGAAGCGATGTTCACATCCACCCGGTCGCCCTCGCGCACGAAGGGATTGAGCGTGGCGGTCACCATCACCGCCGCCGCGTTGCGCGTGAGCAGTTCGCGCTCCGTGAAGTTGAGCCCGAATTTTTCCAGCATGTTCGCCAGGGAGCGGGACGTCAGCCAGGAGCCGCGGCTGTCGCCCGTGCCCTGCAGGCCCACCACCACGCCGTAACCCAGCACCTGGTTTTCCCGCAGGCCTTGGATGCGGACCATGTCACCCAGCTTGACCTCGACGGCAACGGCCTGCGTCCAGCAGCAGAGGGCAATCCCCAGGCCCATCCACAGGGCCGGGCCGGACGTTTTTCTCAGAAATGGCTTGGGCATCTTTTTCGCTCCCGTCAAAATATCCACAGGATATCCAGCAACCGCGTCAGGAAACCGGTGCGCGCTTTTTCGTGCAGCGCGCCTTCCCCGCTGTAGGTGATGCGGGCGTCGGCCAGGCGGTAGGAATAAACCTCGTTCTGCGAATTGACGTCGCGCGGCCGCGCCACGCCTTCCACCCGGATGATTTGGGTGCCGCTGTCAAATTCGATCTGCTGGCTGCCGGACAGGCGCAAATTGCCGTTGGGCATCACTTCGCGCACGGTGGCGGCCACCATGGCGCGCATCTCTCCCTGCCGCGAAAGGTTCCCCCCGCCTTCCTGGCCCGCGGTCACGCCCACATTGCCGGAGGGGGCCAGCGTGCCCAGCAAACCGCCGGTGGTGTAGCCCATTTTGGCTTCTTTGTTCAGGCTGGTGGAGGCGCTCTGCTGTGCTTCCGCGCTTTCCGACACCACCACCGTGACAACGTCGCCGGGCTGATATTGGCGCGCGCTGGAGTACATGCTGGGGCCGGCCAGCGTTTCTGCGGCCGCGCTCCGGACCAGGAGGAACAGGCATCCGGCCAGCAGGCAGGCCAATTTTAAACCCGCAAGGAATCGTCTTTTTCGTCCGTTTTTCATGGCTGCCTCGGTGTCAGGGCGATTTGCGCCAATTCCGGACCCAATACCTGGGCGCGGATGGTCTGGCCTGAAGCCAGCGGTTTCACGGCAATCCATTCCCCCAGCCGGCCTTCGCCCAGGCTTTGCGCCTCGGCATTGAGCACCACGCCCTGTCCCACGATCCGCAGGATCAAGGCCTGCCCTTTCAAGACATCGGGAACCGGTTCCAGCGCATGCCGGGTGATAATCTCCCCCCGGGCCAGGACTTTCACGGCGCGCTGGCCGGCCAGCGCCTCCTCTTCCCGGATACTGTCCTGGGGGGCGTACTCCGCGCTCCGTTCCTCCCAGCGCCAATCCCCGGTTTGCAGGGTTTGTCCGCGCCGGATCACCTGCCTGGCCGCCGCCACGCGCACGAAGCGGACGGCCCTCACCTGCACCCACACGGTTTGTCCCGCTGGCCCGGCCAGCGTGAAGCGCATGATCTTTTTCGGCCGGGGTTCGCCGTTCACCGTCCACTGCGACCAGTCGGCCGGCCGCACGGCCTCGGGACGGGTTTCCAAAACCCACACCTGCCAACGCGACCGGGACTCCGGAAAGCGCTCGGTCAGCCAGCGTTCCAACGGCTGCTCCAACCCGTTCTCGGCCGCTTCGCTTCCGGCCGCCGGAGCAAAGAGCATCAGCAGCATGATGAAAACCGCCGGACGCATCGGACTACCTCCGCAGATTGTTGGTCATGCGCATCATCTCGTCCGCGGCCTGAATGGATTTGGTGTTGACCTCGTAGGCCCTCTGCGTCAGGATCAAATTCACCATTTCCTCCACCAGGTTCACGTTGGACCGCTCCAGGCTGCCCTGCACCATCAAGCCCAAGCCGTCCTGGCCGGGTGTGTTTACCATGGGATCGCCCGCAGCCACGGTCGAGGCATACAAATTATGTCCCAGGTTCTCCAGGCCTCCGGGGTTCATAAAACCCGCCAGCTCCAGCTGGCCGACGGCCTGCGCCCCGCTTTGTCCGGCCCGCTGCACGCTCACCGTGCCGTCCGCGCCGACCAGGATGGAGGAGGTGTCGTCAGGCACGCGGATTTCCGGCACCAGCGGGCAACCCTGCGCGGTGCACAACACGCCTTCGGCATTCAGGCTGAAGGAACCGTCGCGCGTGTAACCCAGGGAGCCGTCGGGCCGCAGCACCTGGAAGAACCCCTGCCCCTGCACGGCCAGGTCCAGTGTGTTGCCCGTGGTTTGGAGCTGCCCCTGGGTGAAACTCCGCTCCACCTGGGCCGGACTGACGCCCAAGCCCACGCCGCCGGGTTGAGCGGCGTCCGTTTCTTCGGCCGGAGCCACCTGCTGGTAAAACAGGTCCGCGAAATTGGCCTGCGAACTTTTAAACCCCGTGGTGTTCACATTGGCCAGGTTGTGGGAAATAATGTCCAGCGCCGTTTGTTGGGCGCTCATACCCGTGGCCGAAATCATCAGCGTGCGCAACATTTTCTTTCCTCCTTTAAACCATTTTTCCTTTTCTCGTATAGGACCGGTGCGTATGATTGAGAAAGCGTTTGCGAAAAGGACTTTTACTCATGCCTTTTCGCAAGTCGAGGCTGCCCACCCTATGGCAGCCGTCTTTCGAAATCGTGCGCACCGGTCCTATGCTCCTCACTTTATAACCGCACCTTCCCCGCTTCCAACGCCTGGCTCAGCGCGCTGTCCTGGGTCTGCAGGGCCTGCTGGTTGGCTTCGTACATGCGCACCACGGACAGCAAGTTGACCATGCTCTCCACCAGGTCCACGTTCGAGCCTTCGAGCATGCCCTGCAGCACTTCCACTTTTTCCGGCGGTAGAGGCTGGACCTGGTCGGCTGAATTCCAAGTGACCAGGGTCTGCCCCAGCCTGCGTTCCGGGCCTGAGCCGTTCACGATCTGCAGGCGGTCTGTGATTTCGCCGTTCACGACCACTTCGCCAGCGGCCGTGACCGTAAACTCGGGAGTGGCCGGCGTCACGTCTCCATTCTGGCCCTGCACTGCAAACCCCTCGCGGGTGACCAATCGCCCCTGGTGGTCCAGGTGGAATTGTCCGTTGCGGGTGTAAGCCGGCCCCTGCGGCGTCAGCACGGTAAAGTATCCTTCCCCGGCCAGCGCCAGGTGCGTCGGCGTGGAAGTGCTGGACAGCGGCCCGGCCTGCGCATCCAGCTCGCGTGTCACGTTCTGATAGGTCGGTTCGGTCTGGTTCACGCTCCACACCTCCTGCTTGAATCCCCGGGTCGAGACATTGGCCAGGTTGTACGCCACGATTTCCTGCATCTGCTGCAGTGTCGCCAGTCCGGCGCCGGATTGGTAAATGCCGGTAATCATCGGTTTGCCTCCTCTTTAATCGCGCTTACCGCGCCCGTTCCCTTTTGGGCCGCTGCCACGGCGCCACCTGCTTCCACTCCGCGCCGCGCCCTTCGGCTGCGCTTGGCCGGCGGCGCACAGGCCGGGTGGAATTGCAGGCCCGGCGCGGCGGCTTCCACACCCAGCTGGGTTCGCTGGTATGCACATACCAGGGAATTTGGGTCATGCGCGTGGTGAACGTCATACGGGCCTCCAACGGATGCGGTTCTCTGTGGATAAAAACAAATGCAAAAGGCGGGCCAATTTGCAGACGGACGCGACTGCTTGAATGTCCTTGCAATTAAAGCCTTTCAAGCGAGCTGCTTGCCAGTATGGAATCAGCGCTAGGGAATGGAAACCCCGGTTTGACCGCTGGCTATGGAATTGGTTCCATGCCCTGGCGTTTATTCACAACAGGATATCCAATAAGAACGAAGCCACAGATGCACGCTGATACGCACGGGGAAATTCGAGTCAAAAGATTCATCCCAGATATCCGGAACATATTCTGCGTTCAACTGTGTGAATCTGTGGCAAATGCAATCTGGCGAAGGGATTATTTACTTCAGATAGGGCGGGATTATTTGGCCACCGGCAGGCGCAGGCGGAACTCGGTGCCGGCGTTCACGGCGCTCGCGACTTCAATGGAGCTGTTCATCTCCTCCAAAATGTGCTTCACCAAGAACAGCCCCAATCCCGTGCCGTCGGTGCGGGTGGTGAAAAAAGGCTCGAAAATCTGGGGCAGATGCGCGGATTCAATGCCCGGGCCGTCGTCGGAAAAACTCAGGGTGACCCAAGGATCTCCGGCCTGGTGCGCTCCGTGAACGCGGATCCGTCCGCCTTCGGGCAGGAATTGGTAGGCATTCAGCAGCAAGTTGAGAAAAACGCGCTGCGCCTGCTCTTCGTCCAGCAGCACCGCAGGCAATTGTTCCGGCACCTCGAGGCTGACTTTCAGATTGCGCGCCGCAAACTTGCGCTCCACGAACACCAGCACCCGTTCCAGCGTCGCCGGCAAGGCCAGCGGCCGGGGGTTCAGCTGCAGCGGCCGCGCCAGCACGAGCATTTCCTTGATGGTTTGGTCCAGTCCGCGGACCTTGGCCAGCATGGTGGCGTACAGTTCGTGTTCCGGATGGTCGGAAGGCAGTTTGTCGTGCACCAGCTGCAGATTGGTGCTGATCACGGTCAGCGGATTGCGGATTTCATGGGCCACGGTGGCGGCGATTTTTCCCACCAGCGCCATTTTTTCCGCGCGTTTCAGGTGGTTTTGGGTGTTTTGCAGCCGGGTCATCATGTGTTCCAGGCGGGCGTTCTGCTGCTTGAGCTGGTAGATGAAATAGGCGTTTTCAATGGCTTGGGCCACAAAAGCCAGGACCAGGGGCGCGGCGGCCTGCTGCTCCGGCGTCGTGCACACGGGCCGGGAGGAGGCCAGGGCGCAATAGCCGATGATGTTTTCCTCCAGCAAAATCGGGAACAGCCGGAAATGATTCAGCCCGGCGGCGGCGAGCGACCGGACCTGTTCCGGGCAATTGGAATCGTCCACTCCCAGGTTGTGATCGACCATGGCCTCGGCCACGGCTTGAGCGCGCGCCGGATGCTGCAAGTAAGCGGTCAGGATTTCCTCGGGCACCTCCCGCACGGCCGCGATCTCCAGCTCCTGGCTGTGTTTGTTGACCAGCAGCAGCGCCGCGGCCTCGACTTCGAAGAGCCGGGACAGTTCCGCCAAAACGTGGTTGCTCAATTGCCCGAAATCCGTTATGCGGTTGAGGCGCTGGAACGCCGCGGCCAATTCCTGGTAGGAGAGAATCGCCGGGTTGGACGTTTGGACAAGGGGCATGAGTCGCGCGCTCCTGCATGGGGACTGGTTCAAGTATCGTGCATTCGCCGCCGACCTTAAACGCTTTCTTGCCCGTTCGTCCTTATTAATAAAAAAGCCTCCCCGGATCTCGTCCGGGGAGGCTGGGGAAAAGAAGAACCCTTCCTATTCGGTCTGCAAACGCTCGACTTTCTTCAGATCCTCGTCCCGTCCCACCAGCACCAGGGTGTCGTCTTTCTCGACCACCAAATCCGGCGTGATCAAAACATCGTACACGGCCTTTTCGTGCCCCATGCCTTCCTTGTCGAGCTCGAGGTGCCGGTGCTTGACGCCGATGACATTGACGTTGAAGCGCGTGCGCAACTCGGTTTCGCGGATGGTCTTGCCCACGATGCCGGGCGGCACGGGAACTTCCACCACGGAAATGCCCTCGGCCAGCTGGAAGTAATTCAGCACGCTGACCACGGTCAGTTCGCCGGCCAGGTCGATCGCGGCCTCGCGTTCGGGGAAAACCACGCGCGTCGCGCCCACTTTGTCGAGCACCTTGGCGTGCAGCAGGTTGGTGGCCTTGGCGATCACCTCGGGCACCCCCAGGTCCTTAAGAATCATGACCGCCAGCACCGAGGCTTCGATGCTCTCCCCGATGGAGACAATGGCCGCGTCCACGCCTTCCACGCCCGCGGAACGCAGGGCCTTGACGTCCGTGACGTCGGCGGCCACGGCCTGGGTCACGAGGTCCGACACTTCCCCCACCCGCTCGGGGTCCTGGTCAATGGCCAGGACTTCCTTGCGGGCCCGCATCAGGGCTTCGGCCACGTGCTGGCCGAAATTGCCCAGGCCGAGCACGGCGAAGGAATTGCGCTTGCGCATTTCCAGGCGCGTGGACAGGGGCCGGACCGTTTTAAGCCAGTCGTCGAATTTAAACCAGTCCAGATCTTCCTTGCGCGCCGCTTTGTCGTTTTTACGTTTCTTGGGCGTTGTCATCCGACGCTCACTCTCCCTTCGGGATAAGTCAACTGCGCGGGGGCGGTTTTAGCCGCCGACGCCACGCCCAGGGTCAAGGGCCCCAAACGGCCGATGAACATGGTCAGGATAATCAGTATTTTACCGACCGGCGAAAATGTTGCCGACAAGCTCAGGATGTGGCCGTCGCCCGTGGACAGCCCCACGGTCCCCAGGGCCGAGGTCACCTCGAACAGCACCTTGCGCAGGGACTGCGCCCCGGTTTCGCAGGCGATGATCAGCATGCTCATGCCCACGACCACCAGCGCCATGGTGATGGAGATCACCAACGCTTTTTGCACCGTGTCCTGGGGCAGCTCGCGGCTGAAAACCGCCACCCGGTCCCGGCCGCGCATCATGGCCCAGAGCGCGACCAGGACCGTAGCCGCCGTAGTGGTCTTGATGCCCCCGCCTGTCCCGCCCGGCGAAGCGCCGACGAACATCAGCAGGATCAGCAGCCAGTGCGCGCCCACGGGCAGCATCCCTATATCCTGCATGTTGAATCCCGAGGTGCGCGACGTGACCGACAAAAACAAGGCCTGCAGCCAGTTCAGATGCGCACCGAAGAACAGGCCCAGCCAGCCCAAGCCCAGCAGCAGTACGGTCGTAATCGCCACCAGCTTGGTGTGCACTGAATAACGCTGGCGCTGTCCGCGCACGTGGTCCCATACTTCCTGGTACACCAGAAAACCGATGCCGCCGATCACTGTCAGCCCCATGACCACGGCCAAGGCCAAGGGCTTCAGCCCCGTGGACATGAAGTTGTCGGGAAACAGGCTGAATCCCGCATTATTGAACGAGGAAATGGCATGGAACACGCCCAGTGCCATCGCCTGCCCGGGCGAATGCTGGGGCCAATACGATACCGTGATCAATACGGCGCCGACGGCTTCCATCACCAGGGTGAAATAGACCACGCTGCGCACGAAGCGCCCCATGCCCTCCGGGCTGTCCAGGTTGAGGGATTGGGCGATGGCCGACCGCTCGGTGATGCCGATGCGCCGGCCCAGCAACACGGCCGCGGCCGTGGCCAGAAGCATGTACCCCAGCCCGCCGATTTGGATCAGCGCCAGGATGACCACTTGCCCGAAGGGCGTGAAGTCCGCGGCCGTGTCGCGGACGATCAGGCCGGTCACGCACACCGCCGAGGTCGCGGTATAACAGGCATCCACCAGGCTGCAGGCCTTGCCCGCCGGATGGGCCCAGGGCAGAATCAGCAGCACCGTGCCCAGGATGATCAAGCCGATGAAAAACATGACCAGCCGCTGCGGCGGAGTGACGGTCCAGGTCTTTCCCGCCATTACGGACTGCCTGGAAACGAACAATTCCTGGATGAATTCCTGCGGTGATTTCATTCGCTGTTCCGTCCTTTTTAGCGAAAAAGTTCGTCTTCGGCCGGCTGGTGCTCGGTGCGGAGGCGCTGCGGATCCCACGGCCGGCGCGCCAGCCACCAGGCCGCGAGGAGCGTCAGAAGCAGCCATCCGCCGCCCATGGCCAGCACGGTCAGGGTGCGGTAGGAGCCGAATCCGTGGGCGATCTCGGCCCACAAACTCCGGACCAGCATGACCAGCAGCAGGGCCGGCGTCAGAAATTTGACCATAAAGTCCCAGCGCGGATCCATGGGCAGGCGCGTGTGGCGGTTGATGTGATCCCGCACCACGCCGGCCTTGAGCCCGAACCCGATCACCAGGCACTCCAGCAATCCCGCCAGCACCAGCCCGTACTGGTTCAGATAGCGGTCCACGATCACCAGCCAGTGCAGTCCGCTGCCCGTGGTGTACAACAGGGAGCCGACCATGCCCACCAGGACCAGCACCGTGACCACGGTTTTGCGCGGCCAGCCGAACTTGTCCTGGACCGAGACCACGAACGTCTCCACCATGGCCACCGCGGATGCGAGGCCGGCCAGCATCAGGGCGAAAAAGAAACATACGCCGAACGCTTCCCGCAGCCAGGGCAGGTTGGAAATGGCCTCGGGAAACACCACGAACGCCAGCGTGGGCCCGGACTTGACCACGTACTCGATCGGCAAACCCTTGCTGACCGACAGGTACCCCAGCACCGAAAACACGGCCACTCCCGCCACCAGCGAATACAGCCAGGTGGACAGGCTGGTGATCCAGGCGTTCTGCACCAGATCCGCCCGGCGCGGCAGGTAGCTGGCGTAGGCGATCATCACGCCGAACGCCAGGGAGAAAGAAAAGAAAATCTGGCTGTAAGCCGCCAGCCAGACCTTCACGTCCAGCAGCTTATCCCAGCGCGGCGTGAGATAATACTTCAACCCCTCGCTGGCGCCGGGCAGGGTCAGTCCCCAGCCCACCAGGATCAGGGTGGTCACGAGCAGCACGGGCATGAACACCCTAAGCGTCCGTTCGATGCCCCGGTGGACTTCCTGGAAGGTGACCGCCCAGGTGACGAACCAGGCCGCGGCCGTGGAAGCCACGATCGGCCAGCGCAAGCCGCCTACTTTTTCAGGCGCCGAGGTAAGACCCAGGAAGGTGTTGAGAAAAAAGCCCTCGGAATCAGCCCCCCAGGCCGTGGACAGGGCATAAACCAGGAAATTGCCGCACCAGCCGATGACCACCTGGTAGTAAAACAGGATGCCAAAAGTGACGAACAGCGGCATCCACCACCCCAGCCATTCCACCTTTAGGCTGATTTTGGCAAAGGCCAAGGGCGACGAGGCGTGCATTTTATGCCCCAGGCCGTATTCGAGCAGCAAAAGGGGGATACCGGCGGTGAGCAGCGCGATAAAATAAGGGATGAGAAAAGCCCCGCCGCCGTTGGCGTAGGCTATATAAGGAAAGCGCCAAATGCTGCCCATGCCCACTACGGATCCGATGGCAGCCAGCAAAAAGCCCGCGTTGGTGGTAAAACGACCCCTTAGGGCCATTCCCTCGTCCCCCTAGAAATGACAAAGCAGGCCGGCGGAACCTTCCCGCTCGACCTGCGAGAATGCATCATACCCCCAGGGGGGGCGCTTGTCAAACGCAAAAAGGGGTTTTGGCGGACCCGCCTTGTTTTGCGCCCTTTTTTTCAGTGTTTTGCCAGTCAAGCGGACGGCTATCCTCTGCGGGAACGCAGATAAGCCTCCACTGACCGGTCATAGGTTTTTTCGATCTTGGCGTCGAAATAGCAAGCCGGCAGTTCGCCGGAGTCGCGGTGGTAGGCCAGGCATTCGCAGCAAAGCCCCTTGCGGCTGCAGGGGTAGGTGCAGTTGCACATTTTCAAGTTCTTATCCTTGCGGCATTCCATAAGTTCAAGCCCTCGCTTTGCCGGTCACTCTCCCATCACTTTGATCACCAGCCGTTTGGGCCGCTGCCCGTCGAATTCGGCGTAAAACACCTGCTGCCAGGGGCCCAGGTCCAGTTTGCCCTGGGTAATGGGCAGGATGACCTCATGATGGACGAGCAGATTTTTCAGGTGCGCGTCGCCGTTGGTCTCGCCGGTGCGGTGGTGGCGGTAATCCCGCTTGAACGGCGCGAGCTTCTCCAGCCATTCGTCGATGTCTTCCAGCAGCCCGTCGTCCGCGTCGTTCACGAACACGCCGGCCGTAATGTGCATGGCCGAAACCAGCGCCATGCCTTCCTGGACGCGAGAGGCGGCCACGGCCTTGGCCACGTCTTCGGTGATGTTGACATATTCCCGGTGCGCGCGGGTGTTAAACGTCAGGTAGGCGGTATGGCTTTTCATCGGAACGCTCCTCTCGGGGAAACCCGGTCCGCCCGCTCGGAAGTCCTATTCGCCAGAGGCGCGGCTAGAACATCGTTTTAAACAACACATTCAGCAAATCGTCGTCCCGGTAGTGGATGGTCAGGCCGGCTTTGTAGAAGGGGGTTTGCAGCACGTTTTCCGCGCCGGCGGTGAATTCCAGCAGGTCCCACACCACCACGCCCACGCGCACGTCCAGTTGCATGGGGTTGTATTCCACCCGGTAGGCGTCCAGGAGCACAGCCAGGTCGTCCTCCCACAGGCGCAGGTCCAGACCGGCCACGAAGTATTCATCCCGGATGAGCCCGCCGCGGATGAACAGCGGCGTTTGCAGAATCCGCCACGCCAGTTGCGCTTCCCAGGTCGTGCGGTCGGTCTCATTGCCGTACAGTTCGCTGATTTTCTGCAGACCCAGCATATAATACCGGTCCTGCGTCGGCCAGATCAGCAGATGGGCGTGGCCGGACGACACGGCGCGGTCGAATTTGTACAGCCCGAAATTCAGGTCGAAACGGATGCGGTCGATTTTTTCCTGGTAGTCGCCCACGCGCTTGACCACCCGGGAAACGGTCTGCACGGTCTGAGTGATGGTTTCCTTGGTTTCGGGCGTGAGGATCTTGTCCCCGGCTTGCTTGAGGTCCGCCACCACGGAGCGCAGGTCCCGGACCGCGGACACCATTTCGTCGTACAGCGCGGGGTCGTGCACCAGTTTGGCCAGGGTCCCCTGGTCCTCGGACTGCACGGCGCCGAGAATGGACTGGAGTTCCCTGAGGGTGTCGCGCAGGGACTGGTAGAGGCTCGGATCCTTGGCCAGCAGCCCCAGGCTGCCCCGGCCCTCGGCCACGTCCCGCGAGATCTGGTCCAGGTTGGCGAGCAGGCCTTTGGCCGAAGCAATGAGAGCCTCAAGATCATCGGTGAATTCCTTGGGCGGCTTGCCTTCGATCACCCCTCCGTTGCGGACCATGGCTGCGCCCGGCGAGCCCGGCGTTAAATCCACGTACATGTCGCCCAGCAGCCCCATGCCCTTGATTTCGGCTTTGGAGTCGGTCTTGAGATACGGCTGGATTTTACGTTCCACTTCCATGACCACTTTGAGCTGCGGCGGGTCGCTCCCGGGCACGAACTCCACGCGGAGCACGGAGCCCACCTCCACGCCCGAGAACCACACGGGCGAGGAAGCCCGCAGCCCGGCCACGGCCGGATAATACGCCGTCAATTTGATCTTGGCGGAAAAGGGGTTTACGCCCTTGGTGGGAAAAATCATGGCCAGCAGGGCGACGGACAACGCCACGGCCACCAGGGTGCCGACCTTGACCTGCATGGCGGGATAATTGCGGCTGCTTTTCATCGCGCGTTGACCTCTTCCCCGGTTTCCTGGCCGGCGGGCTGGTAGAAAGCCACCAGCCGGTTTTGCTGGGCGAGAAACTGCCGGCGGGATCCGGCCCAGACCACGCGGCCTGCACGGATGACCACGAAACGGTCCGCCACCTTGGCGGCGTCGTCCAGGCTGTGGGTCACGAGCACGCTGGCCACGTGGTGCTCGTGCTTGAGGCGGTTGATCAGCTCCAGGATGCTCTCCCGGGCCACTGGATCCAGGCCGGTGGTGGGCTCGTCGTAAAGAATCAGGGACGGCCGGTAAATCAGCGCCCGGGCAATGGCCACGCGGCGCCGCATGCCGCCCGAGAGTTCGTCCGGCATCATGTCCAGGGTATGCCCCAGTCCTACGGTCCGAAGCATCTCCCGGACTTCGGGCTCCACCTGCTCATGCGTGCGGCTATTGTGCTCCATGAAATAGTAGCCGACGTTTTCGCCCACGGTCAGGGAATCGAACAACGCGCCGTCCTGGAACACGATGCCGATCCGTTTTCGGACTTCCACGAGTTCGTCATACTGCAAGCGGCCGAGGTCCTTGCCGGCCACGAGCACGTGCCCGGCGTCCGGCCAGGCCAGCCCGAGGATCACGCGCAGAATCGTACTCTTGCCCGACCCCGACGCGCCGAGAATGGCCAGGGTCTCGCGCTCGCCCACGCTGAGCGAAACGCCCTGGAGGATCAGCCGGCCGGCGATGGAGTAATCCACGGACTGCAACTCGACCATGCTTTTTCCTTTACTAATAAAAGATTCCTGTCGCCCAAAGCGAGATGGCCGTGTCCCCTGAGGGGACTCGCACGCAAATGAATGCATCTGTCATTGCGAGGAGGCCCCCGAAGGGGCGACGAAGCAATCTCAGTTTTGGCTCCGCGCCTTATACTCCAAATGCCTTAAGCACGACAAATCCGATAAAGTAATTCGCCAAAAAAATCACCACCGAACTCGCCACCACGGCATTGGCCGCCGCCTGCCCCACGCCGCGCACGCCTTGTCCGGCGCGCAATCCCAGATAGCAGGCGATGGTGGCGATAATCAGCCCGAAAACGAACGGCTTGATCAGGCCGCCGGACAGGTGGCGCATCACGAATGCCTTGCGCGCCTCGAACCAAAACGTGCCGGGCGACACCGAGGAAATTAAAAATCCGCCCAGCAGGCTCACCAGATTGGTGACGATCGTCAGGGCCGGCGCGGCGATAAACATCGCGGCCACGCGGGGCGCCACCAGTTTGTGCATGGGGTCCTGCCCCAGGCCCTCGATGGAGTCGATCTGCTGCGTCACCCGCATGGACCCCAATTCCGAGGCAATGCGCGCGCCCACCCGACCGGCCAGCATGAGGCCGGTCACCACGGGCGCCAGTTCCCGCACGGTGGCCACGGCCAGCATGCGGCCGATGTACACCTTGGCGCCGTAGATGGCCATTTCAGCCTCGAGCAGCAAGGTGATGGCCATGCCGATGAACAACCCGGTGGCGATCATGATGACCAGGGACTGCACGCCCAGGGCGTCCAGCTGTTCGAGCACGTCCCGGTATTGCGGCGGCCTGCGCACGATCCCGACCAGCGCCTGTAAAGAAAACAGGGCATAATCGCCCAAAAGATTCAGGGCGGCCCGGATTTTTTTCCACCAATCGCGCATTCGCCCCCCTAGGCCGGCGGCGCCACTTTTTGCCAGCGGCTGTATTCGTCCTCGAAATTGGGCGTGAAAATCCCCCGGCCGAGATTCGCCTGGATTTCCGCAGGTTCCCAGAACCGGCCGTCTTCGATTTCCAGCGGATCAGGCCTGATTTCGCCCTGCCACACGGTCTTGAAGGTCGCGACCAGCTCGGTTTCCACCGGACTGCGCATTATATAATGGTATAAAAGCTCCAAGGCCGCGCCTTGGACGCCGAGCTCCTCCTGCAACTCCCGCTGCGCGCCCGCAAGCTCAGTTTCGCCGGGCTGCAGGTGCCCGCCTACTGAGGTGTCCCATTTGCCGGGCTGAATGTCCTTGGTCCGGGAACGCAGCTGCAGGTAGAGGCGCCCCTCGGGATCGAACACCAGCACGTGCGCCACGCGGTGCATGAGCGAGGGATCGGCGTGGCATTCCTCGCGCCGCGCGAGCTTCAGCACGCGCCCCTCGGCATCCACCACCTCGAACCACTCCCCGGACGCTTCCATGCCGGCCATCATAGCAAAAGCCCGGGGAAATGAGAACGACTTTCCCGGCCAGCTTTTATCAGACAGCCTGCGCAGGACATCTGCGTGCTGGCTTTTTCGCCTGGATTTGCGGCAGAAGCGTATGCGAAAATGTCTTCATGCCCAAAGCCATCATCATCGGCGCCACTTCAGGCATCGGTTGGGCCCTAGCCCACGACCTGGCCCGCCAGGGATATAGCCTCGGCCTCGCGGGCCGCCGCCTGGAGCGCTTGCGCAGCCTCCAGCACTCCCTGCCGCGGACCACGCGCATCCAGCCCCTGGACGTGCGCCGTCCGCAGGCAGCGCTCCTGTCATTCAAACGGCTCATCCGCGCGCTCGGGGGCCTGGATCTTTTGGTCCTCAGCGCCGGCATTTCCCGCCGGCAGGCCAGCTGGCCCGAAGAACTGGAAATCATCGCCACCAACGTGCAGGGATTCGCGGCCATGGCCCGGGCAGGGTTCGACTACTTCTGCAGCCAGGGCCACGGCCATCTGGCCGGGTTGTCCTCCATCTCCGCGATCCGCGGGCGCGGAGAAAACGTCGCCTACTCGGCCAGCAAGGCTTTTGTCTCCAATTACCTGCAGGGCCTGCGCCAACAAGCCTTTCGACGCCAGCTGCCCATTACCGTTACGGAAATCCTGGCCGGCTGGGTGAATACACCCCTTATCCGGGGCTCGGGTTCCAAGCGGTTCTGGGTCGCGCCGGTGGAAACCGCCAGCCGCCAGATCGCCTCGGCCCTGGCTGCCAAAAAAAGCCGGGTTTACGTCACCCGGCGCTGGGCCTTGATCGGATGGTTCTTGCGCCTGATTCCCGATTGGCTGCACCAGCGCCTATAATCGCGTCCCCTCACGTGTTTTATCTCTGCCCTGTTCCAACCCCCTAGGGTTCAATCCTCCCTTTATACCGCAGTCCGGCCTACCGATACTGCCTGCAAAGCGGAACGCCCGCTCCGGCTTGCGAGAGGGTTTCCGGATTTCAGGTGGGTGAAAACATGCCCAATACGCTGACAACGCCATCATTGTTCCTTGATGCTGGCGGCATTCCTTCCCTGGGTTCGCCGAGTTTGCTGGCGATACTGCAAACTGTCGGCCTGGTTTTTTGGGAATGCGACTGCATCAACGAAAAAGTCAGTTTCTATCCGACGGGCGTGCTGGATTACCTCCCCACGGAAATCTCCGCCCGCTTCGATGATTGGATCGAAACGTTCCACCCCGAGGACGTCGCCCTGTGCCAGGCTGCGCTTAAATCATATCTGAACGGAAACGTCCCGGTTTTCCGGGCCGAGGTTCGCTGCCAATCAAAGTCCGGCGCCTGGAAGTGGATCCTGATCAACGGCGTTGCGAGCAATCGCAAGGACGACCAAACGCCCAGCCGCATGACCGGCCTGATCTGGGACATCCACCATCAAAAAGCCGAATACAAATCCCTGCAGCGTGCGTACCAGTTCCAAACCGCCTTCAACGAATTGATCGGCTTGTCCCTGCGCGACCTGCCGCCCCAGGATCTGCTGTCTTGGCTGCTGGAACACGTTTTATCCGCCTCCATGCTGGACTTTCTGGAACCGCGGGGAGCCATTTTTCTACTGGATAAAAAGCACCAGCTCCTCGGCTTGGCCGCCCAAAAAAATCTGGACACCATATGGCACCCGCCGTGCGACCAGATCGCCTTTGGCCAGTGCCTGTGCGGAAAGGCCGCTGCCGACCGAAAACCCCTGTTCATCGTCAAAAACCTCGGGCCGGCGGTTTCCTGCGTGCAGGACAACCCCGCGCTGGGACACTTGTGTATTCCGTTGGTCGGGTCAGGCGACAAACTGTTGGGAGTGCTCGCGCTGTTCGCGCGGTCCGGCATGGAGCTGGACGTCAATGAATCGGCTTTCGTCATCAACGTGGCGCAATTCCTGGCCGGCATCATCGAGCGCACGTCCACCCAGGATAATCTTTTTTGGGAATCATCGCGCCTCAAGCAATTCATGGACACCATCCCCACGATCCTCATTGGCGTGGACAGCAACAATCTCATCGTGGAATGGAACCAGGCCGCGGAAAAAACTTTCAACATCCCGGCCGAAGCGGCCTTGGGCCACGACTTTACCGCCTGCACCATTCCCTGGCAATGGACCGAGACCCTTAAGAACATCCCCAAAATCGTCACCTCGCACCAGCCGCTGACCATTAAAAGCATCCGTTTCAAGAAACCGAACGGCGAGCTGGGCTTTCTCTCCCTCACCGTCACCTCGGTCCAGGACTCATCCCCCAATGCCTCGCGCTACCTGCTGGTGGGACGCGACATCACCGAATACACGGTCATGGAAATGCAATTGCTGCACGCCCAAAAAATGGAGTCCATCGGCCAGCTGGCAGCCGGGATTGCCCACGAAATCAACACGCCCATCCAATACGTCGGCGACAACATCCGCTTCTTTCAGGAGGCTTTTGGCGATCTGTCGCGTTTGCTGGAAAGATTCCATGAGGCCCAGGCTGCCTGCCAAAGCGGCCATTTGCCCGAAGCCATGCAGCAGGAAATCAGCTCGCTGGCCAAGGAAATCGACTCGGAATACCTGCTGGACGAAATCCCCAAAGCCATTCTTCAGTCCCTGGAAGGCGTGGACCGCGTTTCCAAAATCGTCCGCGCCCTGAAAGGATTTGCCCATCCGGGCACAGCCGGAGAAAAATCGCCGGTCAATCTCAATCAGGCCGTGGAAAACACCATCACCGTGGCGCGCAACGAGTGGAAATACGTGGCGGACATGGAAACCCATCTGGATCCCAGCCTGCCCATGGTCCCCTGCCTGCCGGGCGAAATCAACCAGGTCATCTTGAACATCATCGTCAACGCCGCCCATGCCATAGACGATGTCATTAAAAAGCAGCCCGGCACCAAGGGCCGCATCACGATTTCCACGCGCGCCGAAAACAATTGGGCGGAAATCCGCATTGCGGACACCGGCGCCGGCATTCCGCCGGAAATCCGCGACCGGGTCTTCGACCCGTTCTTCACCACCAAGGAAGTCGGCAAAGGCACCGGGCAGGGGCTGGCCATTTCGCGCTCTGTGGTCGTGGACAAGCACGGCGGCACCATCGATTTCGAATCCCAGCTGGGGTCTGGCACGGTGTTCATCATCCGCCTCCCCCTGGGGGAGGCCGCCGAATGAGCAAGCGGCACATCCTTTTCGTCGATGACGAACCGAACATTCTCCAGGGGATTCGGCGGATGTTCCGCCCCCTTCGGGAGGAGTGGGAGATCGAAACCGCTGAAAGCGGCGAGCAGGCCCTGGCGCTGCTCGACCAGTCGCCTTTCGACGTCATTGTCTCGGACATGCGCATGCCCGGGATGGACGGCGTGCGCTTGCTGACGGAAGTGATGAAGCGGCATCCTCAAATCATCCGCCTGGTGCTGTCCGGGCATTCGGACCAGGAAAGCATTTTACGTTCGGTCGGCCCCACGCACCAGTATCTGACCAAACCGTGCGACGCGGAAACCTTGAAAAACACCATTGACCGCGCCTGTTCTCTGCAAAGCCTGCTGGGTGACGAGAAGCTGCGCCGGACCATTTCCCAGATTCAGTCCCTGCCCAGCCTGCCGGCCCTGTACACCGAAGTGCTCACTGAACTCCGTTCCCCGGAAGCCTCGATTGAGAAAATCGGGCATATCATTTCCCGGGACGCCGGCATGACGGCCAAACTCCTGCAACTCGTCAATTCCGCGTTTTTCGGCTTTTATTCCCACGTCAACGACGCCATGCGGGCAGTGACCATCCTGGGGCTCGATAAAATCCGTTCCCTGGTGCTGTCCATCCATGTCTTCACCAGCCTGATCCACTCCGAGGAAGCCAACGCCACCATGAACGCCTATTGGAAGCATAACCTGATGGTGGGCAGTTGCGCCAAGCGGATCGCCCAGGATTTGAAGCAAAGCAAACCCTTTCAGGAAGAAGCCCTCATGGCCGGTATGCTCCACGACACGGGAAAATTCATCATGCTTGCCAAGCTGCACGACCAATACGAGGAAATCGTACAGCGCGCCCGGGCCAACAACTGCACCCAGATTGAATGCGAATACGAAATTATGGGCGCCTCGCACGCCGAAATCGGCGCCTATCTGCTCGGCTTGTGGGGCCTGCCCACGCCCATTGTCGAGGCCGTGGCGTTTCACCACCAACCGCAACTCAGCAAATTCCAGCAGCTGGCGCCGCTGACCATCGTCCATATCGCGGACGCCATCCTGCGCAAGCTTCAGCCGCTGGAACCATTAGATCCTATTCCTGTCGACGTGGAGTATCTTCAGCAATTGGGCCTGGCGGATCAAATGCCCCGCTGGGAAGCTGATTGCGAAAATTTCATTGGAACCTCGGAGTCATTCTAATGAGCCAAGTTCTCTTCGTGGATGATGACGAAAACCTACTGGCGGGCTACCAAAGGAACCTGCGGAAATCCTTTGCGCTGGCCACTGCGCCCGGCGGAGCGGAAGCGCTCGCTCTGACGGAGCGGGAAGGCCCGTTTGCGGTGGTGGTTTCCGACATGCGGATGCCGGGCATGGACGGAGTGCAGTTTCTGGCGCAGATGCGCGAGCGTTATCCGGATACGGTCCGAATTATGCTCACCGGCCAGGCTGATCTCGACGACGCCGTCCAGGCGGTCAACGAGGGCAACATCTTCCGCTTCCTCACCAAACCCTGCGATGCTCCCCTGCTGGCCAAGGCCGTGACCGCCGCCCTTGAGCAAAACCGCCTGATCACGGCTGAACGGGAGCTTCTGGAAAAAACGCTGAACGGAAGCGTCAAACTGCTCGTGGATGTGCTCTCCCTGGCCAATCCCGAGGCCTTCAGCCGGGCGGAACGCCTGCGGCGCCTGATCAAGGAAATATGCGCCGCCCACAACCTCGGCCAGGTCTGGCAGTTCGAGCTTTCCGCCCAGTTGTCCCAACTCGGCTGCATTACCTTGCCCGTGACTTTGCTGCAACGGTACCATGCCGGTCTGTCGCTTTCCGAGGAGGAGCAAAAACAGCTGGCCAGTGTGCCTGCGATCGGGCGGGATTTGCTGATCAATATCCCGCGCCTGGAACCCATTGCCCAGATGATTTCCGGGTCCAGCGGGTCCCCGGCTTCCCTGTCCAAGGCCGGGGAATGGACGCAATTGCCGCCTGTCGAGCTGGGAAGCCTGCTGCTGCGAACGGTCCTGGCTTACGATGACTTGGTCACGCGCGAAAAGCAGGCGCCGGCCCAGGCCGTTGTACGCCTGCTGCAGCAGCCGGATGTCTATCCCGTATCCGCGGCCGAAGCCCTGCGCGCGGCCAACGCCCAAAAAGCCAGCGTGGTCAAACACCGGAAGGACGTCTTTACGTTGACGACGGAAATGGTCCTGGCCGAGGACATCAGAACCCGCAACGGCGTTTTTCTGGCGCCGGCCGGGCGGGAAGTCACCGCGACTTTGATCAAGTTCATCGAGAACTATGCCTACCGGGGAGAAATCGAGCCCGAGGTCGCGGTTTTTCTTCCGGCTTAGCGGACGATGGAAGAAGTCCCTTTAGGGACATGCCCGGGGTTTTCAGCGTTGCGGGATAAAGAAAAAGGCTCCTCGGACGAGGAGCCTTTTTCTTTATCTGGTTGCGGGGGCTGGATTTGAACCAGCAACCTTTGGGTTATGAGCCCAACGAGCTACCATTGCTCCACCCCGCGATATATTCCGCTTTGCTGGTGAGGCTGTAACTTAACACTTCCCACTCTTAATGTCTATATAAAATCCTTTCCCCAACTCTCTTTTTCCTCTCATTTGCCCTTCTTGCCCTGCGCTGCAACCGCGGCCATGGCCTGTTTCACGGCTTCCGCGTCCCCGAGATAATAATGCTTGATCGCGTTGAATTTTTCGTCCAATTCATACACCAGCGGCACGCCCGTGGGGATGTTGAGCTCTACAATCTCCCGGTCTGACACCTGGTCCAGGTGCTTGACCAGGGCCCGGAGCGAATTGCCGTGGGCCGCAATCAGGATCTTTCTCCCTGCTTTTAATTGGGGCAGGATTTCGTTGAACCAATACGGGAGCACGCGTTCCAGGGTGGCTTTGAGATCCTCGCACGCCGGAATTTCCTGATCGGACAAGCCGGCGTACCGGGGATCGTGGCGGGGATGGCGGGAGTCCTGAAGCTCCAGGGCCGGCGGCGGGACATCATAGCTGCGGCGCCAAATTTTAACCTGATCTTCTCCGTATTTCTCCGCGGTTTCGGCTTTGTTTAACCCCTGCAGGGCGCCGTAATGGCGCTCGTTCAAGCGCCACGTCCGGTGCACGGGAATCCACATCAGATCCATCTCGTCCAGCGCGATCCACAATGTACGGATGGCCCGTTTCAACACCGAGGTGTACGCCAGGTCAAACGTGTATCCTTCCTGGCGCAGCAATTTCCCGGCTGCGTGGGCTTCCTTCAGCCCTTTTTCGGACAGATCCACGTCCGTCCATCCGGTAAACCGGTTCTCGAGATTCCAACTGCTTTCGCCGTGCCGCAACATCACCAGCTTGATCATCCCAGTCCTCCTCTAGAAAAGTGCAGGCATTATAGCATTAGCGAGCTGGATTGCAAGGCCCAAGCCGCATTCCTCTGCTGGCGACTGAAAGAACCCCGGGGTATTCTTCCTGGCAGGGATAAAAAAAACCGCCTGCAGCGGGTGCAGGCGGCACATGAGAACCTGGCGGAAAACGCCTTTAATTTCTATAAAAAACAGCCTGATGGGATGGCCAGCGCTCTTTTAAAAACTGGAGCAACGGCTCCAACTGCTGGCTTTGTTTCATGACTGCCTTGGCCAAGGCCTGGCGCAGGCGCTGGCGCTCCGTGGCGCGGACCAGATCCAATGAGGATTTATTCAGGAGGAGCAAGTAATTGTTATCGGTTTCGGGCTTGGGGATCATGGCGTCTCACCTGCCTCTCTGATCTGCTTGATAGTAAGTATAGCATAGAAATTCGCGGAAAACAAATGGGCCGGATTCAAATCCCCTTTGAGAATGTGTTTGAAACAAAAGGGTTTTTCAGAGGCCGGGAAAAAGTCCCGGCAGCGGATTTTAGGCGAATTTCAAGGGATTTTCAGGCTTTATGTTCCAGATAGTACTGTATAAGCCCCATAGTAGACGCATCGTGCGTCCCCATGGATTTAGTCCCCTTCAATTCCGGCACAATGGCCAGGGCCAGTACTTTGCCCAATTCCACACCCATCTGGTCGAAAGAATTGACGTTCCATATAACGCCCTGGGTGAAAATTTTATGTTCGTACAGAGCGATCAGCATGCCCAGGGTCCGCGGATCCAGGCGCTTGAAGAAAAGGGTGTTGGTCGGCAGGTTTCCGGGAAAGGTCTTGGCGCGGGCCAACAGGTCCAGGCGGGGGCCTGTGACCTTGGCGGCCAATTCCTGCCTGGCTTCGGTCTCGGTTTTGCCGCGCATGAGCGCTTCGGTTTGCGCAAGGAAATTGGCGATCAGCAGGACGTGGTGGTCTCCCATGGGGTTGTGCGAATTCACAGGGGCCAGGAAATCGCAGGGAATGAGGTGCGTCCCCTGATGGAGCAACTGATAGAACGCGTGTTGCCCGTTGGTGCCCGGCTCGCCCCAGATGACCGGGCCGGTGGCATAATCCGTCCATTCGCCCTGCAGGGTGACGCGCTTGCCGTTGCTCTCCATGTCGCCTTGCTGGAGGTACGCCGGAAAGCGGGACAGATACTGGTCATAAGGCAGGACCGCATGCGTGGCCGCGCCGAAGAAGTCCGTGTACCAAACGCCCAGCAGCGCCATGAGCACGGGCAGGTTTTCGGCCAAGGGGGCCTGCCGGAAATGCCCGTCCATCGCGTGCGCGCCGGCGAGGAGTTCCTCGAAGGAGTCCATGCCCACGGCGATGGCGATCGAAAGGCCGATGGCCGACCACAGGGAATAGCGGCCTCCCACCCAGTCCCAAAACTCGAACATATTTTCCGGTAAAATGCCGAACTGCGTTACAGCCGCGGTGTTGGTGGAGATGGCCGCGAAATGCTTGGCCACCGCCTCTTCGCGGCCGGCGGCTTTCAGGAACCAGTCCCGGGCGCTGTGGGCGTTGGTCATGGTTTCCAGGGTGGTGAAGGTCTTGGAGGCGACGAGAAAAAGCGTGGTCTCGGGCTCGACCCGCTTGAGCACCTCGGCCAGGTGCGTGCCGTCCACGTTGGATACGAAATGAAACCGCAGGCGCGGATGGATATACGGCGTCAGGGCCAGGACCGCCATCTGGGGGCCCAGATCCGAACCGCCGATGCCGAGGTTGACCACGTCGCGGATGGGCTGCCCGGTGTAGCCGGTCCAGGCGCCGCTGCGCACGGCTTCGCTGAATTGGCGCATATGGGTCAGCACACGGTTGACGCCGGGCATCACATCCTGCCCGTCCACCCGGATCGGGCGGCTGGAGCGGTTGCGCAGGGCGACGTGCAGTACGGCCCGGTTCTCCGTCACGTTGATCTTTTCGCCGCTGAACATGGCCTCGATCCTGGCCTTGAGCCCGGCCTGCTCGGCGAGCGCGAACAGCAGTTTCAGGGTTTCGGCGGTGACCCGGTTTTTCGAATAATCCAAAAGCAGGCCGCCGAAAGACGCCGAGAATTTGTTGAACCGCCCGGGGTCCTGGCTGAACAGGTCCCGCATCTGAGCGTCCTTGATTTTTTGATAATGAGCCTGCAGGGCCTGCCAGGCCGGGGAGGAGGTCAGGGAAGACATGGAGCCGCTCCTTGTCCGGGGATTTGATGCGGCTGACATTGTCCGCTTTTTGGCGTGAAAATGCAAGAAATAGGTCCGGGGTCGCCTGCCCGGGGGAGAAGGATCAATGCACGGCCGAGCAGGGCTGGACGATCAGCTTGATGCCTTCGCCCGGGAACTGCTTGCGGATGGCTTCCACGGCCCGCGCCAGCCTGGCTTCCAGGCTGGCCGGCGCCGCGAACACATAGAGCGCGTTCACCATGGGCCAGACTTCGTCATTGAGGTGCGGGCCGGACCGGCCGCTGCCTTTGACTTCGTCCCAGCGGGAAAAGGCCTTGAGCTCGAACGTGGCCAGCAGTTGCTTGACATCGGTTTCCAGGGCCACATTGAAAATCAGCCAGTACAGGTTGAGTTTGGCTTTGGGAGACCGGGTACCAGATTGGGTCGGCATGCAGACACGCTCCCCTTACAGAGATACTTGCTCGAAGCGCTTCAAGCGCTGCTCGAAAATCGTATATAGCACCGGAATCACCACCAGGGTCAGCACCGTGGACAACCCCAGGCCGAAGATCACGGCCACCGCCATGGGCGCCTCGGTCTCGCCGCCTTCGCTCCAGCCCATGGCCATGGGCAGCATGCCGAGAATGGTGGTCAGCGTGGTCATGAGAATGGGCCGCAGGCGGGTGCGGCCGGCCTCGACCACCGCCTCCCGCAGGGGCTTGCCCCGGCGGCGGAGGATGTTGGTGTAATCCACGAGCAGAATGCTGTTCGAGACCACGATGCCGGACATCATGATGATGCCGAGGAAGGAGACGGTGGACAGGGTGTGTCCGGTTAAAAACAGCCCCCAGATCACGCCCACAACGCCCAGCGGCACGGCGAACATAATAATGAAGGGATCCATCAGCGATTCGAACTGCGCCACCAGGACCATGTACACCAGCAGAATCGCCAGGCCCAGGGCGAACAGCAGGTTGCGGAACGCGTCCTGCATGTCCTGGTAGGTGCCCGCCACCTTGACCGTGAACTGGTCGGGAATGGTGATCTCGGTGCGGATGCGGCGCTGGATTTCCGCGGCCACGTCGCCGGGCGCGCGGCCGCTGACCTGCGCGCTGACCGTGATGATGCGCTCCTGGTTTTTGCGGTCAATGGTCACCGGCCCCTCCCCCTGGCGCAGGGAGGCGACGTTCGAGAGCGGGATCTTGACGCCGGCCGGCGTGGTAATGGTCACGCGGTCGAGGTCCTGCAGGGTGCGGCGGTACTTCTCCTGATAGCGCACCAGAATATTATATTCCTTGCCTTTGACCGGATCGCGGTAAATGGCCGCCACTTTGCCGGCCATGGCGGTTTCGATCGCGCCAGCCACCTGCGCCACGGAAAGGCCCAGGTCCGCGGCCCGCTGGCGGTTGATGTCGATCTGCATTTCCGGCAGCCCTTCCTCGCGCGACACTTCGGGGTCCCGCGCGCCCTTGACCTTTCCCATGATAGCTACGATCTTTTGGGACAGGTCGCGGGCTGTAATCAGGTCATACCCCTGGATTTCGACCACGATGGGCGCCGTGCTCCCGAAACTGCCCATGCCCTGGTCAACGCTGACCTTGCAGTCCAGCCCCGGAATGCGGGAAAACTTCCGGCGCAGTACTTCCACGATTTCGTCCGTGCTCCGCCGGCGCTTGCCTTTTTCGACCAACTGGACGCGCATGTTGCCCGCGTGGCTGCCCGTAATGCCACCGAAAATGGACGCCATGGCGCCCATGCCGCGGCCTTCCACGCCCACGCGGGCGAAATTATCCTCCATCTCCGGCACTTCTTCTTCCAGGATCTTTTGGATTTGATTCAACGCTTTTTCAGATTCCTCAAGCCGGACGCCGATGGGCAGTTTAAAGGTCATTTCGATCGCGCCCTCGTCCGCCACCGGAATGAATTCCATGCCGATCAGGGGGAGAAGGAACAGGCTCGCGAAGGCGATGCCCACGGTGGCCAGAATCACGCGGCGCCGCCGGTTTAGCGCCTGCTCCAGCATCCGCTGATACCACGCGGTCACGCGTTCCAACCCTTCTGCAAAGCGGCAATGCAGCCAGGCCGGCCATTTGGTCCAGCCTTTGAGTTCCTCGGGCTTGGGTTCGCAAATCACCTCGGCCCGCAGAAATTTGGACGTCAGGACCGGAATGAGCATCAGGGCCACGAACAGCGAGGCGAACAGCGAAAAGGAAACCGTATATGCCATGGGTTTGAAGATGATGCCCGCCAGGCCGGTGACGAACAGGATCGGCACGAACACCACGATGGTCGTCACCGTGGCCGCGATGACCGCGTTGCTGACCTCGGCCGCGCCCAAGAGCGACGCCTCCCGGGGCCGCTCACCGGCCTGCATGTGGCGGTAGATGTTCTCCAGCACCACGATGGCGTCGTCCACCAGGCGGCCCACGCCCAGGGCCAACCCGCCCAGTGTGGCGATATTCAGGGTCATATTGGCGAAATACAGCAGGGCAAACGTGGCGACGATGGAAATCGGTATCGCCAGGGAAACGATGAACGTGCTCCGCCAGTTGCCGAGAAACACCAGGATCAGGATGATGGCTAAAATCCCGCCGATCAGCACCTCCTGCTTGACGCCGTTGATGGATGCTTCAATGTCCTTGGCCGAATCAAAGATGGTGGTGATCGTCACCCCGTTCGGCATGTCCGCCTGGAGTTTGGCCAGCTCCTTGCGCACGCGCTGCGCCACTTGCACGGTATTGGCCGAGGAAGCCTTTTGAATCTGCACCAGTACGCCCGGCCTGCCGTTGATCTTCAGCACCGAGGTGTTCTCAATGTAGTCGTCCTTGACCTCGGCCACGTCGCGCAGCCGCAGGGGCACGCCGCGCGGGCTGCCGATGACCGTATCCGCGATTTCGTCCACGGTCTTGAATTCACCCGTGGTGCGGACCAAAAAGTCCGTAGCGCCGATCTTCAGGTGCCCGCCGGGCAGGTCGAGGTTGGCGGCGGCCAGAGCCATTTTGACCTGCTCCAGGGACAACCCCGCGCCCTCCAGGCGGTTCCGGTCCAGGCGCACCTGGATCTCGCGCTCCAAGCCGCCGGCCGCGGACACCACGGCCACGCCGTTGATGCGCGCCAGGCGCTGGCTGATCGTGTCTTCCGCCAGGCTGCGCAGTTCGTCCAGGCCCCGGTCCTGGCTGGACACCCCCAAAAACAGCACGGGCATCATGGACGGGTCGAACTTGATGATCATGGGATTGTCGATGCCGTCCGGGAGAAAGCGCCGGACGAGGTCGATTTTTTCCCGGGCGTTGGTCGAGGCCACGTCCATGTTGGTTCCCCAATCGAACTCCAGCATGACCACGGAGATTTCCTGCAGGGATTTTGACGTGACGTTTTTGATGTCCGTGACGGTCGCCAGCACGCCTTCGATGGGCTTGGTGACCATGCTCTCCATTTCCTGCGGCCCCACGCCGCTGTAATTCGTCACCACGGCGATCATGGGAAAACTCATCTCGGGGAACAGGTCGATTTTCAGGTTTTGCAGCGAGATCAGGCCCAGCACGATCACGCCGGTAAAGATCATGAAGACGGTCAGGGGCCGTCGGATGCCGAAGCGGGACAGAAACATGGCGTTATTCTCCTTCCAGCACCTGCACGCGCGAATCGGCGGTCAGCCGGGTTTGCCCTTCCACGACCACGCGGTCCTGGGGCGCGATTCCGTTCAGGATTTCCGTCTCCGCGTCCTGCGGCCAGCCGGGCTTGACCTCACGGCGGATGGCGCGGTCTTTCTCCACCACATACACATAGTACTGCTGGTTTTGTTTTAAAACCGCCTCCCGGGGCAGCAGCAGGCTGCTCGGCTTCTGGCCCACGATCAGTTCCACGTCCGCAAACATCCCGGATTTCAGCTTCCCCTCCGGGGATTCCAGCCTGACCACGACCAAGGTGGTGCGCGTCATACGGTCCACCACGGGCGAAACCCGGTCGATCCGGCCGCGAAAAACCTCGGTTGGATAGGCGTCCACCCGCACCAACGCCTCCTGGCCTGGCTGCACGCGGGCCGCGTCTTTTTCGATGACATTGACCTTGACTTCCAATTGCCCGGGATTGACGATCAGTGCCACGGGTGTTCCCGGGCCGCCCATGCCGGCTGAAACCGCGGTCCCGATTTCCAGGAAGCGCTGGGCGACCTGACCGGCGATCGGCGCTTTGACCGGCGCGGGTTCGTAGGTCAGCCCCACCTCGTCGCGCTCCACCCAGGCCACCACCTGGTCCTTGCGGACCCAGTCGCCCTCGGCTTTCACGTAGCGCAGGAGTTTGCCCGGCACCTTGGAATAGGCATTCGCCTCTTCCTTGGCCGAGACCGTGCCGGAAACGCTGATCCGGTCATACACCGGCCCGACTTTGGGATTCATCACCCTGACCGCGATCGGCAGTTCCGCGACTGTCTTGGCTTTATGCTGTTTGCTTATAATCCGTCCGGCGATAAACAAAGCCAGCACCACCGCGGCGATGATGATCCACAAAGTTCTTTTGCTTTTACGAACTCGCTTTTCCATGTGTTGCCCCTTTCCATCCATTTAATCAACGGGGGATGTGAATTAAAATGTATCGCCGACCGCCTGGTGCAGTTTGACGCCTGCCAAACGGTACTGATACAGCGTTTCCAAGGCCGTCAATTCCGCCTGGTTCAAAGCCACGCGGGCATCCAGCACCTCGAGATTGGTCACCTGGCCGTTGGCATACTGCACCTCGGCCAGACGGTAACTGTCCCGCGCCAGATCCACGGCCTGCTGCTGCGCCTGGTACGTTTCCTGGGCGGCAGTCAATGTCAAGTAGGCCGCCTCCACCTGCTGCTGGATTCCGTCCACCAAGGCCTGACGGCCCAGTTCGGCTTCCTGCACCTTGGCTTCGGCCTCCAGGGCTCTGGGCAGGGCGGACAAATTGTCCCAAAAGGTCCAGCTCAGGCCCAAACTGACATCCCAGGAATGCTTGAGGTTTTCCCCGGCCGGCGGAAATCCGCGGTCCTCGGTGTCGTAATAGTTCCAGGTTCCGGTCAGCGCCACGTTGGGCACGTTGCCGGTCGCGGCCAGGCGGACGCCGATTCCGGCCAGACGCTGGCTGCGTTCCAGGTTTTTTAGTTCCAGGCGCCGCTCCTGCGCCCGGGCCAACAATTCCGGCAGCGTGGCCCAGCTTTCCGCGGCCACCTCCAGCCGGTCGTCCACTTCCAGGGGCGAGCCCAGGGGCAGGCCCGTGAGCATGGCCAGTGCGTTCTTGGAGAGAGCCAGGGCCGTACGCATCCGAAGCACCGACGGCTTCAGGTTGGCGACCTGGACCTGGGAACGCAAGACTTCAAAATTCGAGGCCAAGCCTTCGCGATAGCGGGCTTTGACCACCGCCAAATGCTGCTCCAGCGAAGCCAGCGAGGATTCCATCACCTGCAGGGAACGCTGGTTGAGCACCACCTGGTAATACGCCTCGACCGCGTCCACGTACAACTGGGTGCCGGCCAAGCGGACCGAATCGCGGGCCGATTCCGCCTGCAGCCCCGCCATTTCCAGCCCGCTGTACAGTTTACCGCCCGTAAACAGGGGCTGGGACAACATTACCCGTCCGCTGGTATAGTTGCTGGACAATTCCAATTCCTGCGTGGCCGCAGGCGAGCCGGGCGGCATGAAGGCGCTCGTGTCAATCGTCATGGTCGAGGGTTTGTTCTTGAGAATGTAGCCGGCCTGTAAAGTCCCGGTCGGCCCCAAGGCCAGCAGGGCCTGCCACCACCGCGACTGGGCCTGGCGCTCCTTGGCCAGTTCCTGCTGGTAGGTTTTGCTGTATTCCTGCGCCAGGTCGCGCGCCCGCTCGAAGGACAGCACGGCCCCTGCGGTATTGCCCGCGGCGTCGGTCGCGGCCAAAACCGGGCTTCCTCCAGCGCCAATCAGCAGCACGGCCAGCGCCAACACTTTTTTCGTCATGGCTTCCTCCCGGGGGCCAGCACCCGTTCAATAATCTTAAAAGCGTTCAACAGCTGCCGGCGTTCGCCGGCGTCCAGCGTATCCAGCAGCTTGGTAAACCGGTTGCAGGCGTACGCCTGCTGGGCGAGGAATTCCTTCCGCCCTTTGGCCGTGACCTGCAGCCGCACGCGCCGCCGGTCCCGGGGATCGGATTTACGCTGGGCCATGCCCAGCCGCACCAAGCGGTCCGCCGTTTCGCTCGCCGAAGGCATGGCAATCTGGCAGCACTGGGCCAGTTCCCGCATGGTCAGGGGCCCCCGGGCCGCGAGATACCCCATGGCGTGCATCTGGCTTACGGTCAGCTTCCGCGCCAGAGGGTGCGGCGGCCAGCTGACCCGGCCGGAGATCATCTTGTGCAGCCGGGGCATGAGCTGGATCAGGTACTTCGCCTGTTCGGTCAGTTCCGACACCGCGCGGGTCCTTCCGGTTTTATTTCGGTATCCGAACTATTCGGAAGACGAAATATATACCCGGGTCGGGTTTTTGTCAACGGAAAATGTTCGGGAGGTTGTTTAGGGTTGTATTGCCCGGGATTTCTCTACTTGCTCAATTGCTCTGGCCCTCGCCTACGGCGAGAACAGTTGAACAGATGATCAGGTGACCGCGGGTTCGCATGCCTTTTTCTTTATTCTACTGCTCGCCTGTTCGCCTGCTCACCTGCTCTGCGCCCCGCGCAAGCGGGGCGCTGGTGCCGAGGGCCGGGATCGAACCGGCACGAACCTTACGGTTCAACGGATTTTAAGTCCGTTGCGTCTGCCAATTCCGCCACCCCGGCATGTTCGGGCATTTGTTGGCAGCATTGGCACTGCCAGCGTTCTTGCATCAAGCGCAACATGTGGTCCACCAGCCTGCCCACCGGGTTGTGGTGGGTGGCCAGATAATGGGCGTAATGCATGTGCAGGCATTTGATGCCCGCCAGATCGGCCACGCCCCCGATGCCGAGCTGTTCCACGTGCGGCGCCCACACGGCCTGCTCCGCACGCAGGGCCAGGCGCGTTTCAGGCGCGAGCAACGAACGGCGGACAAATATATATTCCATGTGGGCGTCCCGCAACTCCTGGGAAAGCGCGGCGCTATGATCAATGTGGTCCTGGATTTTGGAGATATAACCGCGGTCCTCGATCTGACTGACGCGGCGCACGGCCTCGGGGCAGGTCAGCCAAAACACGGTAGGGAAAAATGCCGCGTCCGCTTCGCCCTGCCCCAGCGGGTAATTGACCGTCACCTTGGGGCAATGGCACGCGCAGCGCAGCGCCAGACCATGCAGGTTGCGGGGCGGACGCTGAATCTGACGACCGATGATTTCGCGGTCCGCGCTCGTGGCCCGTTCCCAATTCATTGCTTTTCCCGGCTTTCCTGAACCGTCGGCGGAACGTCCCCGCGTTGGGGGGGCACGAAGCGGTACACGATCTCGTCCGGTTTCACAAAACCAAGTTCCTCGCGCGCGATCCGTTCCACGGCCTTGGGATCCTGGCGCAGAACCCCGATTTGGCCGCGCAGCCGCTGGTTTTTGGTCTCGAGCGTCTCGATCTGCCGCTGCGCGTTCCGGTCTTCACGAAGGAGCGCCCAGATGTGCAAAACGCTTTTATCTCCCCAGAACAGCAGCGCCAGGAGCAGGAGCGGGCCTAGTCCGAACGCCACCCACCGCCACAGCCGGCCGGTGCCCGGCACTTTCAGGGTGTACCGCGCGGGATGTGATTCCGCACGCTGATGGGACGACACGCCGACCTCCGGTCCGGCCGCCGCGCGACCGGCTAAGAATCCGTGCGGGCATCCGCGGTTTTTCCCTAAAAAAAACCACTTTCAGCCTTGCGGCTAAAAGTGGCGGTGCCCGCTAGCGGGGACGAAACATTATGTCAATTCTTTTTCGATCTTGGGGATCGCCTTTTTCACTTCCAGGCGTCCGCGTCCCAGGTTACCGTCCAGTTCCAGCGCAATGGCCAAGAAATATTGGGTGCTCACCGTGTTCATGATCATCATGGCCCGCTCGGTGCTGATGAGAATCTCACTGGTCTTGCCTAAGCCGAAACTCTCCGACGCCTTCTTGGCGTTCTTAATGATGGTCGCATATTCCGCCCCGACGTCGCTGATGTTGAAAGACCCTTTCAGGGACACCTGGTCGATCACGATGCCGTCGGTGCCCACCAGCCCGGCGCCGATGGCCCCGTCCACGTTGCTGACCATCTCGTTGAGAATGGCTTTAAAGTCCATGCCGACTCCCGTCTATCGCAGCACCTTGACCACTTCACTCATGGCCAGGCGCATCTTTCCCAGATTGATGTTGTCGTTGGCCAGCACCACCAGAATCTTGCTGCCGATCTTGCTGAAGATGATCTGGCCGTGTTCGCCCGTAATCAAGATCTGGTTGACCTGCTGCCCGTAATGCATAACTTGCACCGACTTCTCCGTCTTGGTGAAAATCAGGGAGACGGTCGACACCAGTTCCTTGACGTCGGTCTTGGTCTGGAGGGCGCTGGAAATCACCGTGCCCTGCAGGTCCATCAGCAAGGTGCCCATAATGCCTTCGGTTTGCTGCAGCTTGGCCAGGGCCGGAATGGGTTCGCCCGCAACCGGTGCCGCGTCCGCCTTGGGGGCCGCAGCCGGAGCTTGACGAACCTGGGCCGGCGGGGCCGAAGGCCTGGGAACCGTGTCTTTCATAACGGACAAAATGTCGTCCGACGTGATCTTGTCATTGTCCCGGCCGGACATGCCGCCTTCCGTACGGGGGCGTTCGGGCGCCTTGCGTTCCGTGCTGGCTTTGGCTTTCTTGACTTCAAGATCCTTCAACCGCTGGCGAACCACCAGGTTTTCAGGGTCCGCTTCCAATATCAATTGGTACAGTTTGACCGCGTTTTCAACGTCACCCTGCCGGCTGAGTTCTTCGGCGCGGGTGAGGTTTTGTTTTTTGTCGCGCTCCGCGTCCGCCGCGGATTTGGCGGACGGTCCGGCTTCCGGCTTGGCGCCGTTGCTCTGTTTCGCCAATTCCAGGGCCTTGGTCAGCATCTGCTGCGCATTGCCGTCGTCCGGGTTAAGCGCCAGCACTTTCTGGAATTCCTTAATGGCGTCCGCGTATTTGGTCTGGAGCAGATAGTTCTGGCCCAGCAGCGAATGGGCCATGATATTGTTTACATCCGCCGAGGCGACTTTTTTGAATTCGGTCGCCGCCTCCTCGTACATTTTCTTTTCCATATAAGCCCGGCCCAATACCATGCGGGCGCTCATGTACGAGGGATGGATCTGTAATCCTTTTAGGCAGGTTTCTATCGCCTCGTCCAGCATCCCGCTCTTGCGGTACGACTCGGCCAAAGGAACAAAAACGAGGGATTCGGGATTGCTGTTCAATTTTTTGCTATATTCTTCAATTTCAGCAAACCCGGAATCGTCTTTTGCCATATAACCTCCGCCCTCAGGCCTTCCGGAGAACGGTTTTTAGTGCCTGTTGTACAGAAAAAGGCGGTATTTTCCTCACAATCCTAGCACCACCGATTTTAGGTGTCAATACAAAACTATTTTGACCACTTCGAGCTTTTTTGTCAATTTTCATGAGACTCATTATTGCCTGAATATTTTCCCCTTTTCCTACTGTCGGCAATCCTGCCATTTTAATTAAACGAACCTGCCGTTCTGAATCAGTCTGGGACAAAAGGCCTGTTTGCTGGGCCAATCGGGCGGCAATAACCATTCCCACGGCCACGGCTTCACCGTGAAGATACTGTTTGTAATGATGATAGGTTTCCAGAGCATGTCCGAACGTGTGGCCATAGTTCAAAATCGCCCGTAGGTTCTTTTCGGTTTCGTCCTGCTCCACAACCCGGCCTTTGATCGCGCACGTCCAGGCCAACGCCCGGCTCAAGGCCTTGGGATCGCGCGCCAGCAACAGGGGCAAATTTTTTTCCAAATACTTGAAAAACGCGGCATCGGCGATAATCGCCGCCTTGATCATTTCCGCCAGCCCGGACCGGAACTGCCGCCGGGGGAGCGAACGCAGGGTCTCGGGATCTGTAACCACCAGGCGCGGCTGTAAAAAAGCGCCGATTAAATTCTTACCCAGAGCGTGGTTCACCGCCACCTTGCCGCCGACCGAGGAATCCACTTGCGCCAGCAAGGTCGTGGGGATTTGCACGAATTCAATGCCGCGCAGGTAAACCGAGGCCACGAACCCGGCCAAGTCCCCGACCACGCCGCCGCCCAGCGCGACCACGCAGGCCGAACGGTCCAGGCGCCGGCGGAGCATGCTGCTGATCAGCCGCTCGGCCCATGCCAGGGATTTGCTGGTTTCGCCCGCGGGCACCAGCAGGGTCAGCACATCGAAGCCCGCGGCGCGCAACGAAGCCGAGACGCGCAGGCCGTACAGGCGCTGCAGCGCGGGATGCGTGATGAGACAGGCGGTCCTGCCAGCCACGCGCTGCCGCATCCACGCGCCGGTGCGGGACAGCGCCCCGGGCTGGACCCTGATCGGATAATCGCGCCGGTCGCCAAAGCGAACCCAAACGGTCGGCATGCTGCCCTCCGCGCCAAACCAGGACGCACTGGTGCCAGTGGAGTGACCCCCGGACTCAAGTGCCCCTGCGGGGATCTTTGGCCGGGGCTCCCTCCCTCCGCAACATAATCCCGCAATCCTCGCTCCGGCCAGCGGTCCCTTGGGGAGCCGAAGCCCGGCCGAAGGTCTTGCGGAGGGACGAAACAGGTCCATGCGTCTGAACGGGTTACTATAGCAAACATTTTTGCGCCGCGTCAAGAAAACGGTGTCCAAATCCCGTGGCCACGCGCTTCCGTTCTTCATATAGATATAGTATTCTAACCGGTCTGCTTTCGTAACGCTTGACACAAAGCAAAACCCAAGGGTATCATCGGCGTTACCTTTTCATCCCCTTCGCAGAAACCTCCGGCCTATGGCCGGGGATGAATGCGGATCTTCTGCTGCGGGGATGTCGCCGCTTACCCTGCAAGAAACGCAGGGCAAGCATTGGTACCCCGGGCCCTTGGCCGGGGAGCTCCATGGAATTCGCACGAGAGGAAGGTCATTGGCATGCGCGGTCTTGGAATTGCCGGTATGGTCGTTATCTTATTGGGAGCGGGTTCCCTGGCCGCGCTTGCGGACGAAGCGACGGTCCAGGCGCTGGGAGACACGTATCTGGTCCTGGAGGACGAAACCACGGTACTGTCCCTGTTCAACCTGGGCAATCCGGCCGGCGCCGCGTTTCTGCCGCATCATGACCGCCTGGACGCCTCCCTGCTGCTCTCCCAAAAAACCGAGATGTCCGAATTCACGACCAAACCCGCCGACCAGGCCGTGATCGTGGATGTGTACGGCAACACGCTATATCCCAACCTGGATCCCTATGGCAACACCCTGCCGGCTGACACGGTTTTCAGCCATAAGGACAGCACCTGGTCCATCCATTTGAACCAGTGGCAAACCTCCGGTTACGGAGGCGCCTTGGCCTGGCTTTCGCCGGAAATCGTGCTGCAGCTGGATCCGCGGGCCGGGGCGGAGATCGTCTCCTCGACCGACGAGACCCGGGAGCGCACGGATTACCAGGGCGGCGGCCGCCTGCGCGGCGCCTGGCTGGCGTCGCCGAGTTTCTCGCTGGGCGCGGGCGTCGATCTGGCGCGCGGCCGGATTTCATCCTGGGAAGGCGCGGCGTACGCCTCGTGGCTTAACGCCCTGGCGCCGACACCCGGAATCTTTTCCTCGGCTTTGAATGCCGACCGCTGGTCCTTGGCGGCCGAAGCGGGCGCAGCCAGCCGCTGGGCCGATCTTTTCACGCCCGAGGATCTGCTCACCGTCGGTTTGACGCTGAAGGCGGGGCGGCAGACGGACGATCAATCCCTGGCGCTCACCGAAACCGCCGCCGATTCCGGCTGGTTCAACCGTTTGGAAACCGCCGCCTGGCCCCGCAGCCTCATGCTGCACGGCCTCTATGCCTACCGCAATGTCATGGATGTGGCCTTGGAAACCGCCTGGCAGGCTGAGGAACAATACCTCGGCTGGGACACCAATCTCCCCGGCCTGGCGGACCGTTCGTCACTCCTGGCCAGCGACGTGCAGAACCTTCTGTACAGCCTGTCCTTCCGCGTGCGCCTCCCCATGGTGCGTGAAGACGACCTGCGTTTCGGCGTGCAGTTCGACAACCGCGGCCATGAGCATACCTATCCCACCGGCCGGCTGGAGCTGCTCGACCTCGCCACCCAGGAATTGTCTCCGGAGATCACCACGGGCTCTTCGTCCATCGGCATCGGCGTGGCCGTGGTCCCGGCCGAAAAAAGCATCATCGCCATGCAGTACCGGCTGGGGTCCTCTAAAAGCCGGCAAGCCGGAGAACTCCTGGCCAATTCAGGATACAACCAGTTCGGATTCGGCGCCCAGTATGAAGTCCTGCGCGGCCTGACGCTGCGTTTCGGCTACACGGACGAACGCGTCACCTACGAATCGCGGACGCCGCGCGGCCCCAATACTTCCACGCTGGCCCTGCGGACCTGGACCACCAACACGGATTCACTGCGTTTCGGCGTCGGCGTAAGCGACGGACCCATGAGCCTCAACCTTGCGGTTCAGCTGACGCGCGTGGCACACAGTCCCATGGGTTGGGATTTCCCCGACAAACCCGTGGACCTCAAGGAAGTCGACCAGGACTCGGAGCAGGACCTCTCCGGACAATTGGGCCTGACCTGGCTGTTCTAACCCCCCCTGCCCGCATGCGGCGCCCAGCCTTCTCCCGCGCAGTCTGGAGTTGGTGCCTGTACGACTGGGCCAATTCCGCCTTCGCCACCACGGTCATGGCCGGTTTCTTCCCTGTTTTTTTTAAACAATACTGGAGCGCAGGCGCGGACCCGGTGGCCAGCACCGGCCGCCTGGCCCTGGCCAATTCCGCGGCCGGGCTGGCCCTGGCTGTGCTGGGGCCGTGGCTGGGCGCGGCTGCCGACCAGGGTTCGGCGCGCAAACGCTTCCTGGCGGCCTTCGCCCTGCTGGGCCTGGCCGCCACCTCGGCATTCGCGGCCGTTCCTTCCGGTGCGTGGATCCTGGCCGTCGGTTTGTACATCCTGGCTTCCATCGGCTTTTCCGGCGGCAATATTTTCTATGACGCGCTCCTGACGCGGGTTTCCCCTCCCGAAGACTACAATGCGGTATCCGCCCGGGGTTACGCTCTGGGCTATGTCGGCGGCGGACTGCTCCTGGCGCTCAATATCTGGATGGTCGGGCAACCCGGCCGCTTCGGCCTGGCGAATGCCGCGGACGCGGTGCGCGCTTCCTTTGTGCTGGTCGCAGGCTGGTGGCTGGTCTTCAGTTTGCCCTTGTGGCGCTGGGTGCCCGAGCCTTTGGAACCTGGCGCGGAGCGCGGCTGGAGCCTGTTCGGCGCCGGGCTGCGCCGCCTGCAGACGGTCTGGCGTGAGTTGCGGACCGCCGGCCGGCCGGTGCTGCTGTTTCTCGCCGCTTACATCTGCTACATTGCCGGAGTCTTCACGATCATGCGCATGGCCGTGGATTACGGCCTGGCCCTCGGGCTGTCCTCCCGCTCCCTGCTGCTGGCCCTGCTGCTCACGCAGGCCGTGGGGTTTCCGGCGGCCCTGGCCTTTGGGATGCTCGGCCGGCGCCTGGGCGCGCGCCCGGCCTTGCTGCTGGCCATCGTGATTTATGCGCTGGTGACCCTCGGGGGGATGAACCTGCGGTCTGCGGGGGATTTTTTCCTGCTGGCTGCTGGGATCGGGCTGGTCCAGGGCGGCATCCAAGCTTTGAGCCGCGCCTGGTATGCAACGTTGATTTCCCGGGATTCTGCGGCCGCTTTTTTCGGGCTGTACGATCTGACGGGCAAGCTGGCTATTGCCGCCGGGCCCCTGCTGCTCGGCGCTGCGGCCCTGGCCGGCCGGCATTTCGGTTTGGCGGGCGATCAGGCGTCGCGCCTCAGCCTTTCGGTCGTACTGCTGCTCTTCGCGCTGGGTGCGGCGTTCCTGATGATAAACCCTTTGGAGCCCCACGGCCGAAGGCCGGGGCACCATTAATTTCCCACGTAAATCCGGCTTAATTGGAAGGCGACATCCTGCAACGCCTTATAGCCTTTTGTTCACTTGCCATGACGCTGGTCTTCAGCGTTGCAGGACAAAAACTCGTTGATGGTTTTGACCGCGCAGAATTCGCCGCACATGGTGCACACGTCCGGCGTGGCCGGCGGCCGCGACTGCCGCGCGGCCCGCGCGGCCTGCGGGTCGATGGCCAGGGCGATCTGCTGCTCCCAGTCCAGCGCCTTGCGCGCCCGGGACATGCTCTCGTCCCACTCGCGCGCGCCGGGCACGCCCTTGGCCACGTCCGCGGCATGGGCCGCAATCCGGGCCGCGATCACGCCCTGCCGGACGTCCTGGATATCGGGCAGGCGCAGATGCTCGGCCGGCGTCACATAGCAGAGGAAATCGGCGCCGGCCGCGGCCGCGACCGCGCCGCCGATGGCGCACGCGATGTGGTCGTAGCCTGCGGCCACGTCGGTCACCAGGGGGCCGAGCACGTAGAACGGCGCGCCTTCGCACAGCGATTTTTCCAGTTGGATGTTCGCGGCGACCTGGTTGAGGGGCACGTGCCCCGGGCCTTCGATCATCACCTGCACGCCCGCGTTGCGGGCGCGCCGGGCCAGTTCGCCCAGGGTCAACAGTTCCTGGACTTGCGCCCGGTCCGTGGCATCCGCCAGGCAGCCGGGACGCAAGCCGTCACCCAGGGACAGGGTGACGTCGTGCCGACGGCAAAGCTCCAGCAGTTCATCAAAGCGGGTATAGTAGGGATTTTCCTGGTCATGCTTCAGCATCCAGCCGCTGAGCATGGCCCCGCCGCGCGAGACGATGTCCATGAGGCGCCCTTGCAACCGCAGACGCTTCAGGCTTTCCTGCGTCACCCCGGCGTGAATGGTCATGAAATCCACGCCCTGTTCCGCCTGATCCCTGACCACGGCCAGCATGTCGTCCGGCGTCATGGCCTGGTAGCTGCCGCCTTTTTCGCGGGCCCGCACCGCGGCTTCGTAAATGGGCACCGTGCCCAGCGGCACGTTGAAGCGCTCCAGCAGCTGGCGCCGCAGGCCGAGCAGGTCTCCGCCTGTGGACAGGTCCATGAGCGCGTCCGCGCCGGCGTCCACCGCCGCTTGCGCCTTGCGCAGTTCCTCCTCGGCCTCCGCGCAGTCCGGAGACGTGCCGAGGTTGGCGTTGACTTTGGTCCTCAGCCCGGCGCCGATGCCGACCGCCGCGGCCGCCAGCAGCGCGCCGCGCGCCGGATTGTGCGGCACCACGATCACACCCTGCGCCACACCGGCTTGCACGGTTTCCACCGCCGCTTTTTCCGCGGCTGCCACGGCCTGCAGGGCGGGCGTGATTTGGCCTGCGCGCGCCGCTTCCAGTTGCGTCATGGCTTTCCTTTCCTTTTCCGTCCCGATCTTCGCCCGATTGGAAGCTGGGTTCTGCCCCAGCGTTCCACCAGCTGACCTTCCAGAGCATAGGTTTCAAATCGCAGTCGCTTGAACCGGCTTGCGTCAACCACGCGGGGCCTGAGCTTGGCGATTTCCTCCAGGACCCGCAGCGCTTCCTGGCTGCGCCGCAGGTTGGCCCACGCCAGATCGTGCCAGGTGGCGCGGCTGGCTTCGGACCTCAGGGTCAGGCGGGCGCCGGGATCGCGTTCCACGGCGCGGCTGCGGGCCCGGGCCGGCAGCGGCACGCGGGCTTCTTCCTCCCGCAGGGCGTGCCGCAGGCGCTTGATGCGCCGCTGCACGTCCGCGTCCTCCCAGACCAGACGGGCCAGATCCTCCACCACGCGCAGGCCCTCGCGCGCCCGGTTGCAATTGGCGTCCAGCAATCGATACCACGCGTCTGGCATTATACGCTCCCGGGGTGGTAAAACGTGGTCACGAACCCGCCACGGCGCATACGGAGAGAGAAGGAAGGATGGACGATCTGCGTCGGAGCCTTCGGAACTCCTCGCACGGGGAGGGTGCGAACCTTAACTTCGGGCGAAACCGTCCCGGGCTCAGCGCCAAGCCGAGCCGTAGGAGCCTTTGTCCGCGGACAACTCCTCCTTGCCGCCGCCCATGGTCAGCGGTTTTTCACGGGCCACCACTTTGGTGACGATGACTTTGGGTTGGATGGGCTGGGTGATGTTGAGCGTTTTTTGGATGTAGCTCAGCACTTCCATCTGCACTTTTTCCGTCACTTGGATCAGGCTGACGTCGGAGAAAACCACGATCCGGGCCGTCACTTTCAGGCCCTTGCGGGTGTACCACACGCGGCCTTTGATTTCGCGCAGGCCTTCGATCTTCCCGCGCAGCACGCGGGCGAAATCCTCGATGGCCGGCAGGGAAACCAGCACATCGCCCAGCGGGCTTTTAAGCACCACGGTCCGTTCGCGCTGGGATTTGCGGACGGCGGCCCACCCGTAATACGCCAAAACCGCCAGGATCACGCCTCCCCAGACCAGGGCGATCACGCGGCCGGTGAGCGTGTCCAGGGCCAGCGCCACGGGCCCGCCGAAAAAATCCCCCCAAGCCGTGAAGAGCCCCGGCGAAATCGCGCCCGCCAGGCCCAACAAGCCCAGCAGCAGGACCGTAAGGATTCCCAACACCATCATACTGACATTGACGCCGCGCATGTTGTTTCCTTTCTATCCCAGCGGATTTTCTTTCTTGGTGCCTTTAAGTTTGACGCCCTGGACCGAGATGTTGACCTGCGACACGGTCAGGCCGGTCATTTCCTCCACCGCCTCCCGCACGCCATCCTGGACTTTCTGGCAGACCGAGGGAATGTCCACGCCGAACTCCACGTACAAGTTGATCTCGATCGCGACTTCCTCGTTGGCCACTTCCACGCGCACGCCGCGGCGCTGCGGCGTCTTCACGCCCAGCATTTCGGCAAAGCTGTCCGCCGTACCGTGTGCCATGGAGGCGACGCCCTCCACTTCCAGCGCGGCCAGGCCGGCGATGACGGCGATGGCCTCGTCGGAAATGCGGATGCTGCCGACTTCACCTTCGTTTCTGTCTTCCGGCATGGTGTCCCTCCGGTTGGTGTCTATCAGGCTGATGAAAAAGCCCGCAGAGCGGCCTTTTTCGATTGCGTTGCATGGAATACCCCATGAAAAATCAGAGATTTTTCGTGGGGTACCAGGATGCTAGTGGAACCTATATAGATTTTTCAGCACCCTGCTATATTTTATTCGCCATAAGCAGTTCCACGAAATTGGTGGAGAACCGCCCCGCCCGGAATTCGTTGGTGTTCAGGGCGCGGATGTGAAACGGGATGGTGGTCTTGACGCCCTCGATCACGAACTCCTCCAAGGCCCTCAGCATGCGCAGAATGGCCTCCTCGCGGGTCTGGCCGTAGCTCACCAGCTTGGCCAGCAGGCTGTCGTAGTATGGAGGAATTTTATACCCTCCATAGGCGTGCGTGTCAATGCGGATTCCGGGCCCGCCGGGCATGTGGAAGCTGGTGATGGTGCCCGGCGAGGGCCGGAAATCGCTGCCTGGGTCCTCGGCGTTGATCCGGCATTCCAGCGCGTGCCCCTGGGGCGTCCGGTTTTCATGATAGGGTAGTTCCTCGCCCGCAGCCACGCGGATCTGGTCCTTGATAAGGTCCAGCCCTGTCACCTGTTCGGTCACCGGATGCTCGACCTGGATGCGCGTGTTCATTTCCATGAAGTAAAAATTCAAATGCCGGTCCACCAGGAACTCCATGGTTCCGGTGGTGTGGTACCCGGCCGACTGGGCGCCCTTGACCACCAGCGCCATCATGCGCTCTCGGATTTCGGGCGTCATGATGGGCGAGGGCGACTCCTCGATCAGTTTCTGGTGTTTGCGCTGCACCGTGCAGTCGCGCTCGCCCAAGCACACGCAGTGGCCGTGCTTGTCCGCGATCAGCTGAAACTCCACGTGGCGCGGCTCTTCCAGGTATTTTTCAACGTATACCTTGCTGTCGCCGAACGCGGCGCCAGCCTCGCTGCGGGCCGTTAGAAAGGCGTTGGACAAAGACACGTCGGTATGGGCCACGCGCATGCCCCGGCCGCCGCCGCCGGCCGAGGCCTTGATGATGACCGGATACCCGATCTTGCGGGCCAGGCGCAGGGCGTCGTCCTCGTTTTCCACCGGGCCGTCCGATCCGGGCAGCATGGGCAGGCCGTTTTCCTTCATCAGCTTCCGGGCCGCGATCTTGTCGCCCAGGAGCCGCATGGCGCCTGGCGTGGGCCCGACGAACGCCAGGTTGCAGGATTCGCAAATCTCCGCAAAGTGGGCGTTTTCAGCCAGAAAACCGTAGCCCGGATGGATGGCGTCCGCGTCCGTAATCTCTGCGGCCGAAAGAATGGCCGGGATGTTGAGGTAGCTCTCTTTGGACGGGCCTTTGCCGATGCACACGTCCTCGTCCGCGTAGCGGACGTGCAGCGAATTGGCGTCGGCTTCGGTGTGCACGGCCACGGTATTGATGCCCAGCTCCCGGCAGGCGCGGATGACGCGGAGGGCGATCTCTCCGCGGTTGGCGATCAGTATTTTCTTGAACATGGTTAGCCTTTGCGCTCCACCAGGAACAGCGGTTGCCCGTACTCCACGGCCTGGGCGTTCTCGACCAGGATTTTCCGGATCACGCCCTTGACGTCCGCTTTGATTTCGTTCATGAGTTTCATGGCTTCGACGATGCAGACGACCTGGTTTTCGTCCACTTCGGCGCCTATTTCCACGTAAGGCTTGGCGTCCGGCGCCGGCGCGCGATAGAACGTGCCAACCATGGGCGAGGCGATGGGGTGTAGGTTGGCGTCCTCGGTCTCCGGGGCGGCTGCCGGGGCCGCCGCGACCGGTGCGGGAGCGGCTGCCGGAGCCGGGGCCGCCGGCATGGGCGCCACGGCCGGCACCATGGGCATCATCGGCGCCGCGGCGATTTCGCCGGGCCCCGGGCCCTTGCGGAGGTGGATCTTCACGCCGTCCTGCTCGATATCCAGCTCCGTGATTTTCGCCCGGTTCATGATGGTGATGATTTTCTTGAGGGACTTCAGGTTCAGCGGGCTGGTCTCGCGTTCCTTCTTGGTCGTGCGCTCGCCTGCCACGTCGCCACCGCCTTTCTCTGCCATCGGGAAATCACACCCTTTCCAGGTATTCGCCGGTCCGGGTGTCGATCCGGATCACGTCGCCTTCGTTGACGAACATCGGCACCTGCACTTTGGCGCCGGTTTCCAGCACCACTTCCTTGGTGACGTTGTTGACTGTGTTGCCGCGGACGCTGGGTTCGGACTGCACCACTTTCAGCTCCACCTTGAAGGGCAGTTCCAGGGTCAGGGCCTCTCCCGCGTGCATGAGCACGTCCACCGTCATTTCTTCCTTGAGCCACTGGCGCGATTCGCCCAGCGCCTCGGGAGTGAAGTGGATCTGCTCATAGGTGTCGTGGTCCATGAACACGTAATCCTCGCCCTCCCGGTACAAGAACTGCATTTTCTTGTCTTCCACCTCGGGCGACTCCAGTTTTTCGCCCGAGTTGAAGGTGCGCTCCACCAGGGTGCCCAGCCGCAAATTGCGCAGCTTGAGCCGGATGAAGGCGCCGCCTTTGCCGGGTTTCACGTGCGTGTATTCCTCCACGCGGTACAAGACCCGGTCGTGCTCCAGATACGTGCCAGGCCTGGCGTCGTTGGATATTACCACTCCCATACCCTTCCTCCTTCAAATACCCGGTCAGCCCGCTGCGGTGGGGACCATGCGGCCCGGCCACGCGATCAGGACAACCGGCTTTTCTAGCCGAATCCGACGGATTTAGCGGCCAACGAGAGGCAGATCTTCAGGCGAGCGCGAAAGCCACTGGCTGGCGTGCGAGGTTACCAGAACATCATCCTCGATGCGAATGCCCCCCCATCCCGGCAAATACAAGCCCGGTTCGCAGGTAACCACCATGCCGCTGGCCAGTTTTTCCCGTGAACGGATGGACAATCTGGGTGCTTCGTGGATTTCCAATCCCAACCCATGTCCAAGACTGTGCACGAAATGTTCTTCCAAACCTTTATTTTTGAATATTTCGCGTGCCTTTTTATCAGATTCAGACGAAAAAGCATCTGAAATTATCGCTTTTTTCGCTTCTTTTTGAGCTTTTTTAACCAATTTATAGATTTCCCTTTGTTTCGGCGTAATCTTACCAACAGCGACTGTTCTTGTCAAGTCGGAATGATAACCTTTATATATAGTGCCGAAGTCCATGACCAGCAAATCGCCCCGCCGGATTTTACGGGTGGTGGGTTTGGCGTGCGGCAGGGCTGAATTCGGGCCTGAGGCAACAATGGTCGGAAAGGCCAATCCCTGGCCGCCAGCCTCATGCAGTGCCTGTTCCAGGCGTTGCGCTAAATCAATCTCTCTCAACCCGGGCTTGATACGCGGATATATGCGGGCATAGGCGGTCTCGGCCAGACGGATGGCGCGGCGCAGGCAGCTGATCTCGTCCTGGCTTTTCCGTTGGCGCAGGCGTTCAATCAGCCCGGCGGCTTCCACCCACCGCACCCGGGGACAGGCGCGGCGCATTTCCCGCCAGCTTTTCACTGCCACCCGGTCATCTTCAAACGCCAAGGTCCGTACGCCCTGTTGTCGGAGGTATTCTGACAGGCAGTTTTGCGCGTCTTTCTGACAAATGGCCACTGCCACGCCCGGGCATTCTTTCCTGGCCTGTTCCTGGTACCGCCCGTCTGTGATCAAGAGGGGGCGCCCCTGGCTGGGCAGCAAAACCCATCCCGCGCTGCCGGTAAATCCCGTCAGATAACGACGGTTGGCGGCCTGGACCACCCACAAAGCGCGGCAGCGCTTCTGCCGCAACCATGCCTGCGTTTGCTGCCAGCGAGGGCGTAACCCGGCTTTCATGAGATCCTTTCTGCCAGCAACCGGTAAAGCCGGTCCAGGCGCTGGACCATAGTGGAAATGGTGAAAGCCTCCGCGCGGCCGGGCCCGGCCGCCGCCAGGCGGCTGCGTTCGTCGGGACGGGAAAGCAATTCGCTCAGCGCCTGGGCCATGGCCCGGGGATTTCCGGCCGGCACCAGTCTGCCGTTCGCGCCGTCAGCCAGCGCTTCGCGGCTGCCGCCCACATCCGTGGCTGCCACGGCTACGGCGCTGGCCATGGCCTGGGCCAGGACACAGGGCAGTCCCTCCCACAGGGAGGTCAGCGCCAGCACGTCGAAAGCCGGCAGAAGGCGCGGTACGTCGCGGCGCCAGCCTGCGAGCGTGACCCGGCCCTCCAACTTCAAGCGCCGGATTTCCCGTTCCACGGCCTGCCGCTCGCTGCCATCGCCCACGATCAGGAATCTCGCTTCGGGCGCGCGCACTTCGTTCACCGCGCGGATAAAATCCACCGGCGCCTTCTGGGGCTTGAGGCAGGCCACCATGCCCACGAGCTGGCAGTCCGCGGGGAATCCAAATTCCTCGCGCACTTCTCGGCGCTGTCCGGCTGTGGCCGGTTTAAAAGCTTCCAGGTCCGAACCCGGGTAAATCACCTCATACTGCTCGGGCCTGCCGACGCGGTGTCTGAGGCCCAGGTCCTTCGTCATTTGCGAGACCGCAATCAGGCGGTTTGTGCGGCACGCGGCCAGGCGCTCCAGCTGTACATACGTCCCGCGTACCCATTCTGGCTGGCGGTCGTGAAACGGCCAGCCGTGCACGGTGTGCACCACGGCCTTGACCCCGGCCCGGACCGCGGCCAGGCGTCCGAGGATCCCGGCCTTGGAGCTGTGGGTGTGCACGATGTCAATGCGGTTGCGGCGCAGCCAGCCCGCCAGGCGCGACCAGGCCACAAGGTCCCACAGGGGATGGATCGGATGTTTCAGGCTTCGCCACAATTCCACGCGCACGCCGTCGAGCCGGCGGGCCTCGTCGTCAAGCAGCCCGCCCTGGCCCGCGATCAGAAAGCGCTCATAGCGCTGCGGATCAAGCCCCTTCAGCGTGTGCAGCACCACTTGCTGCGCGCCGCCCAGCTCCAGGCGGGTGATGACTTGGGCGATGCGAATCTTTTTTTCCTGCGTCGTCGGCACTTCGGCCTCGTTGTCTGTGTTCCCGCGGCTGTTCGTCCGGCGATTGTTTTGCTTTTGCGCCGGCCGCGTGGTATACTGTCTTTAGGGTTGGTTCTGCATTGGGCACAACCTCCCAGAACAGGCCCGAGGCCGAACGGCGGCCAAGACGCCAAGCAGAACCAATTCATGTGACGCCCAACTAGCCTGAGGTTTCAGGCCGAAAGCGTAGCGGGCGTCACTTTTTTATTCCAAATCCCCCTGGATGTCCTCGGCCGCCCGTTTGCCGGCCGCCAGCGCGTCTTCCATGGCCGAGTATTCCCAGTTCCCCCAGCGCCCGATGCTCCAAATCCCCTGCTTCCTGAAAAAATCCAGCACCTGTTTCCGCGCGTGGGCGTGCGCTTCGTCGTAAATCACGTAGGCGTGGCGCAGGTATTGCATATGCTCGATTTCCACGGTGTCCGTGTTCCGCAGGATGCCGGCTTGCACCAGGTCCTGCCGCACGCGGCGCGCCACCTGGTGCCTGCGCTCCCACCCCGTGCCCGCGGGCACGGCCACCTCGGCATAGAGCGTGCTGCGGCCCTTGGGCGCCAGGCGCCCGTAATTCGAGGGAAACCCGACGCGGTAGAAGCAGAACCGCTTCTCGGGAAAATAGACCCAGTGGGCCGGGTGCAGGCGGGCCCGGCGCACGCCGAGATTGACCACGAGGACGGAGTTGGCCCGCAGCTTTCCGGCGGCGCGCCGGACGGCTTCGGGCAGGGAAAGGCAGCGGGCCGCCAGTGCGGGCAAAGGCAGGGTGGAAACCAGGCGCTGCCAGGGCACCCAGCCCAAACCCGCGATCTCCACGCGGCGGCGGCGCCAGTCCACTTTGCGGGCCGGGGCGTTCAGCCGGAGTTCGGGCACGTGCCTGGCCAAAGCCTGGGGCAGCGCGCCGATGCCGCCTTTCCGTGGATACCAAAAGCGGGCATTGTACCCTCCGCCTTCGGGAATGTCCGCGAAGGCGCCGCGGATCACGCGCGCCGGCTCGGGCGCGGGCACATAAGCGCCCATCCAGGTCAGCATCAATTCGCGGGGAGGAACCGTCCAAAGCTTGCGGTTGTAAGGCTCAAAAAACAGTTCCGCCAGGGCGGATCCAAAGGTCTGCCTGGCCCACTCCGCGAAATTCTCCGGCGCCGGGCCGCGCCGGGTTCTGGCCTCAAGATAGGTTTGCAGCACCCGGGCTTTCACGTCGGCCGGCAATCCGAACGCATTGGCCTGGATGGGATACCGCACTTCCCGGTCCAGCACATGGATCCTGGCGTCGCGCCGGATGTGCTGCCAGCGTCCGGGCAGAAGGCGCTCGACGAATTCCCGGCTGGAGCGCTCGCGCAGGTGCAGCAGGTGTCCGGCCAGGTCAAAGTCGTAGCCTTGGACATGGTCCGTGGCGCACAAGCCGCCCGGCCGGCCGGCGGCTTCAAACACCCGGCAGCTGCGGCCCAGGTGATGGGCCGCGGACAAGCCGGCCAGCCCGGCGCCCAGCACCACCGTTCCCCCGCCTGCCGCCTGCCTGTTCATGCCTTTTTCTCCTTGTGGCCGGCCTTTTTGCTTTCACGGGACGGGGCGTGGGACTCCATGGAAAAACTCCCCATGCGTTCGGCGATGAACAAGGCGGCCGCGGCCACGCCTAAATACAGGAACAGGGACCAGGTCAGCGGCAGGCGCATGCCGGCATAAGCCAGGCCGCCCAGCGCCAGGCTCGCCCCCCACAGCAGCAGCACGGTCTGTTGCCGCGTCAGCCCGGTTTTCACCATGCGCAGAGCCAGATGGTCCGGACTGCCCCGGAACATGGAGACCCCGCGCCGGTGGCGCAAAAACATGATAAACAGAGTGTCGAAAATGGGCACGCCCAGGATCAGAAGCGGCGTGAGCACGGCCAGGGGGTTGACGCGGGTGTAGGCTTCGCCCATGGCGATCGAGCTCAATACGAAGCCGAGCATGAGTGCGCCTGTATCGCCCAGGTACACGCGCGCCCGCGGGAAATTATAGGGCAAAAAGCCGAGCGCGGCGCCGCCCAGCGCAGCCAGGATGTACATGTCATTGTAGCGGCCGTTCTGGGCCGCGATCATGAAAAACACGGCGGCGGCAATCGCCGCCGTGCCCGCGGCCAGGCCGTCCATGATGTCGATGAGGTTCAAAGCGTTGGTCACGCCCACCACCCACAGCAGGCTCAGCAGCAGCGAGAGCAGCGGCGGTTCGATGAACTGCAGCCGCATGTTGCAGGCGTACAGCGTGAGCGCGGCCAGGGTTTGCCCGGCGAACTTGACCGCCGGCGAAAGCTGGAAGCGGTCGTCCACCAGCCCCAGCAGCACGATCAGGCTGGTGCCCGCGGTCACGCCGACCACACCCACCAGGGTGCTGCCTTCCCAAAATTTAAAGGCGACCAGGGCCAACAGGAAGGAGACAAACACCGCCACCCCGCCGCCATAGGGCACGGGCTGGACGTGCTTCTTGAGCTTCTGATCCGGATGGTCGAGCCAGCCCCACTGCCTGGCCAGGCAGGCGGCCAGGGGCGTAAGCGCCAGGCTTGCGGCCAGGGCCAATAAAAAAACGCCGAAACTGATCAACATGCCCGCCCTCCAGGAAGCGCGCGGTAGACCGCCAGCAGCTTGGCAGCCGCAAGGCGCCAGTCATATTTTTTCAGGACCAAGGCGCGGGCCGAAGTCCGCAACCGGTCCGCAAGCTTGTCGTCCTTCAGCAGGCGGATCACCTCCCGGGCGAAATCGCCGGGCGCATCCGCGGCCAGGCATTCGCGGCCAGGCCGGGCCTGGGCATTGTCCGCCACGCGCCGGGTGGTTACGGTCGGCAAGCCGGCCGCGAAATATTCCAGCACCTTGAACTGCCGGCCCGAGGCCACGTTCACCGGGCAAATCGCCAGCCGGCTGGACCGGTAGTGCGGCCCTAAATCAGGCACCACGCCCAGGAATTCCAGGCCCGGCTGACGGTAAGCCGCCTCCCGGCTGAAATCGCGGGGCCTGCGGCCGATCACCGTCAATTGCGCGCGGGGCTCCTGGCTGCGGATCAAGGGCCACGTGCGGCGGCAAAAATCCTTCACTCCCCAATGGTTGGGCGGATATTCCAGGTTGCCCACGAAAAGCAGCCGCGGCTCCTGGGGCAGACGCTTGGCCGGCTTGATGACGCGCGTGTCCACGCCGTTGGTCACTTCCGTGATCGGCCCGGCGCCCAGGGCCTGCAAATAATCCCGGTCCGCGGAGGAAGAGATAAAGGCCGCGTCGAAGCGGCGTGACACTTCGGTTTCATACGACGCTAATTTTTCGGCTTCGCGGCTCCAATACCAGCGCTGCCAGGCCGCAGGGTGTTCTTCCAGCCGGTTGGCAAACTGCCTGGCCAGGGAATCCGTATAGTCCAGCACGCGCCAGCGGACCTGCGCGGCCAGCGCGTACGGAGCCATGCGCAGGCGGTAGGCGTGCAAAACCTCGATCCGGTGCCTGGCCACGGCCTGTTTTACGGCCTCGGCCATGACCGTGGTTTGAAAGGAGGACACGTTCAGGGAGCTGGGCCCCAACCAGGCGGCCAGGCTGTTGGCATAGACCCGCGCCCGGTTGATGGGCACCCCTTGCGTGGAGGCGCAGAGTCGGTCCAAAGATTTCAGGTGCGCGGCTTCCTCGGGACTGCGCACGAAACTCAGCAAATGCACCTGATGTTTGGCGGCCACGGCCTCCAGCAGGTGGTAACAACGCTGGCGGTCTCCGTCGTCCAGGGGATACGGCACGATGGTGGAAAGGTAGAGCACTTTCATGGCAAGTCCCGATTATACTGGGTTTGGCCAGGCCCGGCTAGCGCAAAACCGACCGGCCCCGTTGCTGTCAGCCGTTGCCCGAGGCAGAAACTTCGCTCTGCCGGTTTCCTGCATTTTGCGATTTTCTTTTGGCTGGGCGTGGTTTATGATGATTCCCAACGTCCGGCTGTCCTCTGGCCGATTCCCAGGAGGTCGCATGCCCCCGGTCAAAATTCTCCTTTCCGAAGATGAAATCCCCAAACAATGGTACAACCTCGCCGCTGATCTGCCCACGCCCCTGCAGCCGCCCCTGGGTCCGGACGGCGCGCCGGTCTCCCCGGATAAATTGGCGCCGGTCTTTCCCATGAACCTGATCGAACAGGAAGTCAGCACCAAACGCTGGATCGATATTCCGCCCGAGGTCCTGGATCTCCTGTATATGTGGAGGCCTTCCCCTCTGTACCGCGCCACGCGCCTGGAAAAGCTGCTGGGCACGCCGGCGCGGATTTATTTCAAAAACGAGGGCGTGAGCCCGGCCGGCAGCCACAAGCCCAACACGGCCGTGGCGCAGGCCTGGTACAACAAGCAGTTCGGCATCAAGCGCCTGACCACCGAGACCGGCGCCGGCCAATGGGGCAGCGCCCTGGCCATGGCCTGCAGCCTGCTCGGCCTGGAGTGCAAGGTGTACATGGTGCGGATCAGCTTCGACCATAAACCGTTCAGGAAAATCATGATGCAGACCTGGGGCGCCACCTGCGTGGCCAGCCCCAGCAACGAAACCAAAGCCGGGCGCGGCATCCTGCAGAAGATGCCGGACACGCCGGGCAGCCTGGGCATCGCCATCAGCGAGGCCGTCGAGGCCGCGGTCACCGACAGTTCGGGCCAGACCCGCTACGCTCTGGGCAGCGTGCTCAACCACGTGCTCCTGCACCAGACCATCATCGGCATGGAGGCCCAGAAGCAGCTCAAGAAAGCCGGGGAGAAAAAACCGGACGTGGTCATCGGCTGCGCGGGGGGCGGCAGCAATTTCGCCGGCCTGGCCTTCCCCTTTGTGAGCGACAAGATCCACGGCCAGGACATCGCCATCTACGCCGTGGAGCCCACCTCCTGCCCAAGCATGACCCGAGGCCAGTTTACCTACGATTTCGGCGACGTGGCCCAAATGACGCCTCTGCTGCCCATGCACACGCTGGGGCACTCCTTCGTGCCCGCGCCCATCCACGCCGGCGGCTTGCGCTACCACGGCATGGCGCCCCTGGTCAGTCAGACCGTGGTCGAGGGCCTGGTCACGCCCCGCGCGTTCAACCAGCTCGAATGCTACGAGGCCGCGGTCACCTGGGCCCGGACCGAGGGCTTCATTCCGGCGCCGGAAACCAGCCATGCCATTGCCTGCGCCATTTCCGAAGCCCGCAAGGCCAAAGAGGAAGGCAAGGAAAAGGTCATTCTCTTCAACTGGAGCGGGCACGGCCTGATGGATCTTTCGGGTTACGACGCCTATCTCTCCGGCAAGCTGACCAACTACAGCCTGCCTGAAGAGGAGCTTCAGAAATCGCTCAAACCCTTGGCGTCTTTGCCCAAAGCCAGTTCAGCTAAAACGGGCAAGTGGTGAAGCACGTCGGAGGGGTGTAGGCCTTATGCGCGAAGCGCACGATTCGCTCACAGCTTATTGCCGGCTGCTGGGGCATACGGTGGCGTTCAGCTATTGCCGCTCCCAGGGCCTGAGTCAGCTGTGCCGCCAGATCCTGAACTGCTGGTTCGAGCGCCTGCCCATCGAGGAGTATATCCGCGCGGAATTCGGCGAGGCGGAGCTGGCCCGCCTCACCCGTCCCTCCCCACCGAAAATGCTGACCCTGATTGAACTGATCGAACAGGCGCGCCGCAGCGGCGGCGAGCCTTCCCAGGATGATTGAGCCCATGCGGCGCCTTATCGACGTCGCCACGCCCGAAGCGATCGTTCCCGTTTACCGGGACACGCCCATCGGCCGTCTGCTCGAATACCACAACCTCAACCGGCCGCTGGACGAATACCAGCAGGCCGAGCTCCTTATCGGCATGTGCATGGACAACCGCAAGACGCTCCGCCTTCCGGACAACTTCGCCTACATTCTGCGCACGGGCGGCGGCAATCTGCGCTACAGCGAGTTCAAGGTGTCTTACGCCGTGGCCATCGGCCGTGTCCGGGCCATCGCCCTCATCAGCCACACCCAGTGCAACATGCGCAACCTCATGGGCCGGCGCCAGGAATTCGTGGACGGGCTGGTGGCCCACGGCGGATGGGAGCGGGAATGGGCCGAGACCCACTTCATGAACTTCGCCCCCATGTTCGAGATCGGCGACGAAATCGATTTTGTGCTCACCGAAACCAAGCGCCTGCGCCAGCGCTATCCCCGCATCGTGGTCGCGCCCCTGCTGTACCGCGTCGAGGACAACCGTCTTTACCTCGTGCGTGAAGATTGACCTGGTCCGCGGCGCTTTAGCGCTTTTTCGGGCCGCGGCCCGCTTCCCCGCCGAAGGTTGTCGCCCAATACCAGCCAAATCTGGATTTCCGACGGTACGTGAACCCGATGCCGATGAATTTCAGATGGGGATTGAGCAGATTGGCGTTATGCGCGGGCGAATCCCGCCATGATTTCAGGACCTCCGCGGCCGTGGCCTGCCCGGCAGCCACGTTCTCGGCTTTGTAGGTGTTGAGGTCGTAGCCGAAATCCTCCAGGCGCCGGAAAGGGTCTCGGCGGCGGGAATCGATGTGCCCGACCTGATCATGCGCTGCCATGTCCTCGCTCAGCCACTGGGCCGCCTGCTGCAGCGTGCGGTCCGCGGCCAGCGGGCCCAGGCCCTGCTGCTTGCGGTATTGGTTGAGCAGCACCAGAAAGCTTCCGGTTTCCTTCTCCCGGGCCGCGGCGGTAAAGCGAACGCCCAGGTCCGCGTGGGTGATGACCTTGACCTCGGGCCGGCTCTCAAGCCTCGGATGGCAGCCCGCGCCCAGCAGCGCCAGAAGCAGGATTGCGCCCGCGATTTGCGCCTTCACGGCCGGGATTTTTTCCCGGCCTGACGCAGGGCGTCCGCTGTTTCCACCCAGGCTGCCGCGAGGTTTTCGGGCAGATAGCCTCCGCCGCCCATGGCCAGGACCCGGCCGTGCCCCAGCTCTTCGGCCAGACGGCAGAGATCGGCGGTGGCGCGCGCATGCACCTGCGGCGAGTATTTGAGATGCGTCAGCGGATCACCCTCCAACCCGTCGGCCCCGCACTGCAACAGGATGAATTCCGGCCGCCGCTCCCGTAAAAAAGCCAGGACTTTTTCCCAGGCCGCGAAAAAGGAGCGGTCCCCCGCGCCCGGCGGCAGGGGCAGGTTGAGTTTGGTGCCCAGCGCCTGGCCGCTCCCCTGCTCGGCCGCGTGGCCGGTGCCCGGATAAAGCGACCGCCCGTCCTCGTGAATGTCCGCCATCACCACGCGCGGGTCCGCTTCGAACCCGTAATACACGCCGTCGCCGTGGTGGGCATCGATGTCCACGTACCCGATCCGCTCCAGACCGTGCAGCCGGAGCAGTGTCTCGATCGCCACGCCGCAGTCATTGAACACGCAGAAACCGGCCGCGCGGTCCCGGCGCGCATGGTGAAGGCCGGCAATGGGGATGAACGCCTTGCGGCATTCGCCGGCCAGGATGCGTTCGGCCGCATCCACCGTGCTGCCTGCCACGGCGGCCGCGGCTTCATACACGCCCGCATAGGCGGGCGTGTCGCCCCAGTCCAGGAATCCTCCGCCGGTTGCGGACGCGCGCTTCACCTGTTCCACGTAGTCCGCGGTGTGAAAGCGTTCCAACACTTCCTGGCCGGCGGTCACGGGTTCGCGTATTTCGAACTGCGCGCTCCAGCTCCGCAGCCTGAAGGCCTCCCAAAAAATCTCCTGCCTCCGCAGGTTGAAGGGGTGCCCGGGCCCAAAGCCATATTGCCCCAGGGCCTGGCCGTAATACAGGCTGAGGTCTCGGCTCATGACACCCTCCGGGATTTTTTCGTTCTGGCCGTGGCTTGGGCGGCGCGCGGGTCCTCGGGCCAGGGATGGCGCGGATAACGCCCTCGCAGTTCCTTGCGGACTTCCGGATACGCCCGGTCCCAAAACCCGTCCAGGTCGCGGGTCAGTTGCACGGTCCGGTTGGCCGGGCTGAGCAGATCCAGCATCAAAGCCTGGCCGCACAACCGGGGCGTTTCCCGGGTGCCGAAGAATTCCTGCAGGCGGCCGGACAGCACGGGCACTTCCTGGGTTTCGTAACCCAGCCGCTTGCGGCTGCCTGAAGGCAGGGTCCAGGATTCGGGCGCCAGCTGATCCAATTGCCGGCGCCGTTCCCAGCCCAGGCGGTGTTCCAGCGCGGACAACAACGCGTGCTCGTCCCAAACCCGGCCTCCGGACCACTGTCCGAACGGCCAGAGCCACGCCTCGGCCTGCTCGAGCAGCGCTGCATCGGAAAAGGCGGGCCAGGTCCCTGCCTGTCCCCAGCGTTCCACGAAGCGGCAGCGGGCCAGCCAGCGCCGGGAATGCGCATTCCACGGCAGCGCCTGCAAGCCGGCCTGGCGCAGACGCTCCCGGGCGCCGGCTTGGATTGCCGCCGGGTCTGGCTGCGGCTCGACGCGGCGGCGAAGCACAATCGCACCCAGCGTGGTTTCCAGGCTGGCCACAGGGGTCCATCCCTCCCATTTAAATTGCCTGCGCTCGACCGGGTTTCCCGCTAATCCGGATTCCAGGTCCTGACGGGTAACGGCCGCCGCTAAAAAAATTCTGGCGTCCTGCTCGCCTCCGTCCAATTCGGCCACGGCCAGGAACTCCTGGCGGGACAACGGGCCTTCCACGAGCGCGCCCCGTCCCGAAGCCAGCAAATAGCGGGCCGCGTTCGGCGTATCCTGTCTGGTTCTCATCGCCGCCCGGTCCGGGTAAGCCAGGAGCAGCGTTCTGCCCGCTACATCCGGATCGACGTTCTGCCCGCCTGAATCTCCGGACTGCCGGCCCAGCGCGCGCTCCAGGCGGCGGATCTCCTCCTCCAAAAACCGGAACGCTTTTCCGGCTGAACCTTGCTTGCCGGATTTCCAATCCGCCAAACGGCCCGCCAGGTCCGGCTCCGGTTCCCGGCCCTGATCCTGGGTCTCCAGCAGCGCGGCGAGCACGATGGCCGTGTCCGACCACCCGCGCGCCTCCGCGGCTTGCACCATCCGGCTGAGCCGTGGATGCAGCCCCAGGCCCGCGGCCCGGCGCCCGGCGGGCGTGACCGCACCCCGATTGTCCAGCAGGCCCAAAGCCCCCAGCAAAGAACGGGCTTGCTGCACCGCTGCCTCGGGCGGTTGGGTGAGCCAGGTCAAGGCGGCTGGCCCGGCCGCGCCCCACACGGCGGTTTCCAACAGCAGGGCCGAAAGGTCCGCTTCCTGGATCTCCGGCGGCGCGAACGGCGGGCGGCGTTCGGTTTCGTCCCACCAACGGAAACAGATCCCCGGCCCCAGGCGGCCGGCCCGGCCTTTGCGCTGCTCGGCCGAGGCCTGGCTGATGGGCACGGTTTCCCAGTGGTCCATGCCCGTGCGCGGAGAAAAACGCACGCGCCGCTCGAGCCCGATGTCCACCACGGCGCGCACGCCCGGAATGGTCAGGCTGGTTTCGGCGACATTGGTGGCGAAGACGAGGCGAAGGCCAGCTGCCTGGCCGGGGTCCAGCACCGCGCGCTGCGCTTCGGGCGGCATGCGGCCGTGCAGCAGCTGCGCCTGGCGGTCGAGGTCCGGGCGTTGCCGGCTGAGGATCTCGCGGGTGCGGAACATTTCCCGGTACCCGGGCAGGAAACAAAGGACCGTGCCCTGGCCCTGCTCCGCGACGGCCCCCCAAGCTTCCAGCGACAAACGGACCGCCGCTTCCCAGGGCTTTTCCCGGGGGGAGAGCGGCGGCCGGTAACGCACTTCCGCTTCGTGACAGCGGCCGGGCACTTTCACCAGGGGCCAGGGCCCGTAGGCAGCCTGCAGCTCGGCCGCAGGCAGGGTGGCGGACATGACGGCCAGGCGCAGATCCGGCCGCAGCAGGCGCCGGGCGTCCCACGCCAACGCCAGCCCCAGATCGCCGTGCAGGCTGCGGGTGTGGAATTCGTCGAAAATGATCGTGGAATAGCCTTCCAGGGCGGGATCAGCCTGCAGCATCCGCGTCAACACGCCTTCGGTTACAACCTCCAGGCGCGTGCGGCTGCTCACCAGGGTTTCCAACCGCGTGCGCAGGCCCGCGGTTTGGCCCGGGCGTTCGCCCAGCAGGCCGGCAATCCTGTCCGCAGCTGCGCGGGCCGCCAGCCGCCGGGGTTCGAGCAGAAGAATCTTTCCGCCGCCCAGGGCCGGCTCGTCCAGGAGCCTCCAGGGAACCAGGGTCGTTTTGCCGGCTCCGGGCTCGGCGTCGAGCAACAACAGCCCCTGGCCGGCAAGGGTGGCGGCCAATTCTTTCAAGAACGGATAGACCGGCAGCTGGGTGAAATCTTCTGGCATAAGCATTCCCGGAGCGCATGGAGCTCCCCGGCCGAAGGGCCCGGGGTACCAATTCCTACCCTGTGCTTCTTGCAGGGTAGGCGGCGACCGGAGGAAGTCCCTATAGGGAAAGTCCCATATCCATCCGGTCGGGGCGACATCCCCGCAGCAGAAGATCCACATTCATTCCCGGCCATAGACCGGGGTTTCCTGCGAAGGGGATGATGGCAACCGTTTTATTGTACCTAATAGGGTGCTGAAAAACTCGAATATATTCCGCTAGCACCCTATTACCCCTTGAAAAACCTCTGATTTTTCAAGAGGTATTCAACGCGCCGCGAGCGAAAAAGACTGCGATGCGGACTTTTCATCCACCTGCTCATATTTATTGCGCCGGAAGGTCATTTCCCTTATTATTCCTGTCATGACTCCCGCGTTGGCGCGCATGAATTGGAAAGTGCTCTTCACGCTGTGGGCGGCAGGCAGCTTGTCTCTGCTGGCTGTCTTCCCGGCCATCGCGGCTTCAGCCCACGCCCGGGCGGGGTCCGCCATTCCCCTGGCCTGGTTCTTCGCCGGGCAATATGCCCAAACCGTGCTCCTGCTGGGCCTGGCTGTTTGGCTGGGGGCGCGCCTCGCACCGGCCGTAGGTTTGGGCGCGCCGCTGCTTGAAGCCTGGTTCTCCGGCCAGCCGGTGGCCCACCGACTGAAATCCTCCCTGGTTTTCCCCGCGGTCTGGGGACTGCTGGCCGGAACGCTGCTGCAGCTCCTTGCGCTCCTGGTGCGCGTCAACCTGCAGGCCGGAGCCGGCCAGGCGTGGGTGGACCGGTTGCTGGCCAGTTTTTACGCCGGGATCGGCGAAGAACTCTGGATGCGCTGGCTGCTGGTTACCTTGGGAATGTGGCTGCTGGCCGCCTTATTGCGCGTACGGGCCGGGGCTTGGCTTCCGGCCTGGAGTGCCTGGCTCATTATCGCCGTGGTGAGCCTGGCTTCCGGATTCGCCCACCTGCGGGGAGGCGCGGCCGGGAACGGCCCTGCGGCCTGGTTCGCGGCCCAAACGGTCTTGCAAGGATTGTTGTTTGGATGGTGTTACTGGCGCCGCGGCCTGGAAGCGGCCATGGCGTGCCATTGGACGGCGAGCTTCGTAACGCAGTTTTTGCCCGTCGTCTAACAGACGACGACGCCCCAGCCCGTGGGGCCCAGGTGGCAGCCTACCACCCCTCCGATGCGGCCATCGCTGATCGTCCCCAAGTTCGATCCCAAAGCCGCCACTTTCTGCTTCAACGCCTGGCAATTTTCCACGACTTCGGTGTGCATGACCCCTATGCCGTAAGCCAGGCCGTGGTGCTGATAATGCTCGATCGCCAGCTTGGCCATGAAGTCATGGGCAGCCTCGGTGGATTTAACCGTGGTGACGGGCTCAATCACACCCGTCCCGTTCTGGACCGCCAGAATGGGACGGACGCCGAGCATCTTGCCGAAAAAGGCCTTGGCTTTGCTGATGCGCCCGCCCCGTTCGAGCGTATCCAGATTGTCGACTGAAAAGACCGCCAGAGTCTTGGGCACCAGCTGTTCCACTTTGTCCACTATGGCGTCGAAGCTCAGATTCTGGCGGACCAGCGACCGGGCGTACAAGCACAGGAACCCCAGCCCCAGGCTGGCGGTCTTGGAATCCACCAGTTTGATTTTAACTCGCGTCACCATGTTGGCCGAAAATTGAGCGTTTTCCATGGTTTTGGAAAGCTGGCTGGAGATGAAAAGGCAGAGGATGTGCGTGAATCCCCCGTCGCTGAGCTGCTGGAACAGCTCCAAAAAGTTTTTGGAATTAGGCGGCTGGGTGCGCGGGAATTGCTTGTCGGTTTGCAGACGCCGGTAAAACTGGTCCGGCGTCATGTTTTCGCGGTCCAAGAACTCCTCGGAGCCGAAATAGATCCGCAGCGGCACACGGAAAATATCCTGGCCTTTTATCACCGCGTCGCCCAAGTCGCTGGTGCTGTCCGTGACAATCGCGATCCGTTCGTTGGCCATGTCGCCGCTCCCTGCCGTTGTCGTTGTTCCTATTTTCTAAAAAAGATCCTATGCTGGCAAGGGTTTTTCCGCGCGGCGTCCGGGCCGCAGCCAGCGCCACCCGCGCCAATAATAATAAATCGCCGGATACACGGCCAGCTCCATCAGCACCGAGGTCACCACCCCGCCCATCATGGGAGCCGCAATCCGCCGCATCAGGTCCGACCCGGCCTCCGCGCCCCAGAAAATCGGCAGCAAGCCTGCAATGATGACGGCCGCGGTCATGACTTTGGGGCGCACACGCTGGACCGCCCCCTGGTCGATCGCAACGCGCAAATCGGAAAGCCCGTTCATACGGCCGCGGCTGCGCGCCGCCTCGTAAGCGTGGTCCAGATACAACAGCATCACCACGCCGGTTTCCGCGTCCAGGCCGGCGAGCGCAATCAGGCCCACCCAGACCGCCAGGCTTAAATTGTATCCCAACGCGTAGACAAACCACAGGGCGCCGACCAGGGAAAACGGCACGGCCAGCAGTACGATGGCGGTCTTGGCCAGGGAGCGGGTGTTGAGATATAGGATCAGCACGATGATGAAGAGCGTCAGGGGAACCACCAGCAGCAGCCGGCGGTGCAGCCGCTGCAGGTATTCGAATTCGCCGCTCCAAGTCAGGGTGTACCCCTCCGGCAGTCGCAGCGCTTTCCCGATGGCCGTCTGAGCGCGGTGGATGTACGTCCCCAGATCCACGCCCCGCACGTCCACGAAGACCCAGGCGTTCGGCCGTGAGTTTTCAGTGCGGATGACCATGGGCCCGGGCGACAGCTTGATGTCCGCCACTTGCGCCAAGGGCACTTGCCCGCCGGTCCGCGTGGCCACCAGCACGCGCCGGATGGATTCCACGCTGTCCCGCAATTCACGGCTGTAGCGCACGTTGACCGGATACCGTTCCAGCCCTTCCACCGTGGTGGTGACGTTCATGCCGCCCAGGGCCATTTGAATCACCCGGTTCAGGTCCTCCACATTGACGCCGTAGCGGGCCGCGGCCGGCCGGTCGATGGCGATGTCCAGATAATATCCCCCCATGGCCCGCTCGGCAAAGGCCGATCCCGTTCCCGGCACGCGGCGCAGAACCGCCTCGATCTGGGTCCCCAGGCGCTGCAATTCGCCCAGGTCCGGCCCTGACAGCTTGATTCCCACCGGCGTTTTGATCCCCGTGGCCAGCATGTCCGTGCGCGCCTTGATCGGCATGGTCCAGGCGTTGGTCAGCCCCGGCAGCTTCACCGTGCGGTCCAGCTCCGCGATCAGCTTCGCTTCCGTCAGGCCGCGGCGCCAGGCCTTGCGGGGCTTGAGCTGGATCGTGGTCTCGATCATGTCCAGCCCGGCGGGGTCGGTGGCGGTTTCGGCCCGCCCGATTTTACCGAACACGCGCTCCACTTCGGGAAAAGAGCGTATCAGGCGGTCGGTCCGCTGCAGCAAGTCGCGGGCCGCGGCAATGGACAATCCGGGCAGGGTGGTAGGCATATACAGGAGGTCGCCTTCGAAGAGGGGCGGCATGAATTCCGTGCCCAGGCGCAGCAGCGGCACCGCGCCCAAAGCCACGACCCCCGCGGCGGCCAGCAGCACGCCCCGGGCATGGCGCAGGACCCACTGCACCAGCGGGTGGTAGCGCTGCAACAGCCAGCGGTTCACGGGATTGCTGGCTTCGGACGGAACGCGCCCGCGGATGAAGAACCCCATCAGCACGGGCACGATGGTCACGGCCAAAAGCGCCGCGGCCGCCATGGCGTAAGTCTTGGTGAACGCCAGCGGCCGGAACAATCTCCCTTCCTGCGCCTCCAGCGCGAAAATGGGCGCGAACGAGACGGTAATCACCAGCAGGGACCAGAACAGGGCCGGCCCCACCTCCTGCGAAGCCTCCAGGATGACCTGCCAGTGCGGCCGGCGCCGCCGGGCCGGCAGCGCCTCTTCCCGTTCCAGGTGTTTGTGGGCGTTCTCGATCATGACGATGGCGGCGTCGACCATGGCGCCGATGGCAATGGCGATCCCGCCCAGGGACATGATGTTGGCATTGATGCCCTGGCTGCGCATGACGATGAAAGACATCAGGATGGCCGTCGGCAGCGTGAACACCGCCACCAGCGCGCTCCGGGCGTGAAACAGAAACATCAGGCAGACCAGGGCCACGATCAGCATTTCCTCGAAGAGCTTGCCACGCAGATTGTCGATGGCCCGCGTGATCAGCCGGGACCGGTCATACACCGGCACGATCCGCACGTCCGCCGGCAGCCCGGCCTTGAGCTCTTCCAGCTTGCGCTTCACGCGGCGGATGACGTCCCGGGCGTTTTCGCCGAACCGCATGACCACGATCCCGCCCACGGTTTCGCCCTGGCCGTCGAGTTCGGCCACGCCGCGGCGCATTTCCGGCCCGAGCCGGATGTCTGCCACGTCCTTGAGATACACCGGCAGGGTGCCGCCCTGCTGGTTGGGGCGCCAGGCCACCGGCAATTGCTCCAAATCGCCGATGGATTTGAGGTATCCCAGCCCCCGGATCATGTACTCGCGCTCGCCCAGCACCACCACTTCGCCGCCCGTGTCCTGGTTGCCGGCTTTGATGGCCGCCTCCACGTCTCCCAGCGTGAGGCCCAGCGCCTGCAGGCGGCTGGGATCGACGGTCACTTGGTACTGTTTGACGAAGCCGCCGAGGCTGGCGGCTTCGGCCACGCCGGGAACGCTCGCCAGTTCGTATTTCAAATACCAATCCTGCAGCGAGCGCAGCTCATGCAGGGGGCGTTGGTCCGAGACCAGCGCATACTGGTACACCCAGCCCACCCCCGAGGCGTCCGGCCCCAGGATCGGCAGCACGCCGGCAGGCAGGCGCTGCTGGGCGTAATTGATGTACTCCAGGACGCGGCTCCGGGCCCAATACAGATCCGTGCCGTCCTTAAAAATAATGTAGACCAGCGAGTAGCCAAAGAAAGAATACCCCCGTACGGCCTGGGCACCCGGCACTGAGACCATGGCCGTGGTCAGGGGATAGGTGATCTGGTCTTCCACGACGCGGGGTGATTGCCCGGGATACTGGGTGTAGAGGATGACTTGCACGTCGGATAAATCCGGGATGGCGTCCACCGGTGTTTTTACCAGGGCATAAGCCCCCCAGCCGATGACCAGGATCGTCAGCAGGGTGACCAGGATGCGGTTGCGGATGGACCAGGCGATTAACTTGGACAGCATAGGCACGACTCTCCCTGGCAGCAAAGATTCCGGCGCCGATCCGGACCGTCCGGGAAGGCGCCGCGAGCGGGTCCGCTAGTGCTGGTGGCCGGCCGGAGCCGTCTCTTTCACCACCGACTGCAGGCGGCTTTCGGCGTCGAGCATGAAGTTCCCGTCCGTCACCACGCTGGCGCCGGCTTCCACTCCGGTTAGCACCTGGGCGAATTCGCCCGCCACGGCGCCGATCTGCACTTCCCGCGGTTCAAACCGGCCCGGCCCGGTCAGCTCAAACACGACCTGCCGGGTGCCGGAATCGAGCACGGCCGAGGCTGGGATGACCACTGCTTCGGGCAGCGTCAGGCGAACCTCGGCATCCGCATACAAGCCGGCATACAACCGCAATTCAGGATCGCGCACTTCCACAATGCCCCGGATTGTGCGGGCGGCCGGCTCCACGTACGGCTGCAAACCCCTCAAAACGCCGTCATGTTGTCCGCCCAGCCTGGGCACCCGGACGGCAACCGGCTGCCCTAGCGAAAGAAACGGCAGGTCGGCCTCGTAGAAATAAACATAGATCCAAAATACCGGGTCCTGGTCCCGGACGAACAGGTTGCGCTGCGGCCGCCCGCGCCGTTCCAGGCGGCGGATCAAATCAGGACTCATGCCCATGTGCTCCAGTTTCAAACGGCTGGCGCTCTGCAACCCCCCTTCGCCACCGGCTGCCAGGCCGCGGAGATATTCGGCCTGGGCCTGGTACATCTCCGGATCGTGCGCCACTTCTCCCTGCACCCTCAGGGTCTTTTCCAGCGTTCGCCGCGTAGCTACGACCGTCTTGACGCCGATGAGCTGCTGGCGGCGGACATCCACCTCGACCGCCTGGTCCTGTTGCGGCATGGTCATCGCGCTTCCTTCGGACGAAAGGCCGGGCTTCGTCGCTTCGGGGGTGGCCGGAGGTGTGAATGGAACTAAATCCATGCCACAGATCGGACATTTCCCGGGATGGTCCCGGATGATTTGAGGGTGCATGGTGCAATGATAAAGGACCTGGCTTTGCCCCGTTTTTTGCCCGGGTCCGCATCCCACCGAAAGAAAAACCAGCATGCCCAGCACTAGTACCGTTAAAACCAGATTGTTTTTTTTCATGTCGGTTCCTCCTGGCAAACGGCTGTTGCTTGGATTGGAAATGCGCTCGCCAGATCACCCCGGCGAAGGCACTCCTTTTTGATGGGATGAACGAACGCGTCCAGGGTTTCTTTGGCCGAAAGCCGCCTCGGGTCCGCGGCGGTTTGCCCTGCGCCGCAGGCCTTCGCCCGGCTTTACTATATAACGCCCGGGAGGAATTGAAAGACTTTTTTATGCCTCCAGACCAAATTCCCAAACGAGCTGTCGACTGGGGACGACTGCGGATAAGACGAACCGGAAAAGCAGGCTTCTTTTATTATATACGTTTATAAATAAAAACGCCCCGGGACAGCGTCCCGGGGCGTTCGGAAAACCAGGAAAGGATTACTTTTTTAATTCACCCAGCCATTTATCGACCAACGCTTTGACTTCATCCAATTTTTGCTTAATTTCGGCCGGAGCCGCCAGGTTGTCCTTGGCCGTTTTCAACGCGTCATCCACCATTTTGGATTCCGCGGTCCAGGCTTGTTTTAATTCAACCGACATTTTTTTCATGGCTTTTTTAGACAACGCCGTGGCTTCACTCCAACTCTTTTCCATCTCGGCCAATGCCGTTTGGTTGGCGGCTATCATGCTCTGCTTGCCGGCTTCGACCTGGCCCAGAGATGAATCAAAAGCGGCTTTGGCTTCCAAGTACGCCACTTTCGCTTGGGCATACACTTTCTGCTGCATCTGCTGCTCGGCGGCGTCCCATTTGGTCTTGGCTTCATTCCAAGCCGCCATCGCATAGGTTTCGGCCCCGCCTTGGAGTGCGGCCTGCATGGCTGTCTGCGCGGCGCCCTTTTCCTGCTCCGGCGGTTGCGCGCATCCGGCTGCAACCAACAAACCCAATACGGCCATCGTGCCTACTACCCACTGCCTGCTTTCCATTCCTTTTCCTCCGTTTTAGTTTGCCCCTGCCGGAAGGACTCCGGTTTGCCGGGGAAACGAATGACCTGCATTGGGGCAGTATTTTAGGGGCTGAAAAAGGCCGCGTCAATCATTATTGAGGAATTTTAAACCCATACGCCCCGGTAGGCCAATCGCCGGTTCAAGATGGCCCGGCCGCGTTTCAAGCACACGCCGATACTTCCCACGGACTGCCGAAGGGTTTTCGCGATGTCGCTGTACGTCCGTTGGTCCTGATAAAAAAGCGCGATCACGGTTTGATACTTTTTCGGAAGCTTCCACAGCGCCACCCGCAGTTGATGCTTCGCTTCCAGGCGCATGGCCTCTTCCTCGGGGTCAGGGCCTCCCGAGGGAATAACCGGTTCCGGATGCTTTTCGTCGTTGAGCAGCAACTTTTCCCGGTGTTTACGGTGCTTGGAATAGCACAAATTGATGGCGATCCTAAAAAGCCAGGTACGTAGGCTGCTTTCTCCCCTGAACTTCCTTATTTTATCCATGGCCAAGGCGCGTAAGAAAACTTCCTGGGCAATGTCTTCGGCGTCATGTTGGCAACACAGGTATTTCCGGCTCAGCCCCAGCACCGCCGGGTAATACCGTTTAAAAATAACTTCTCCGGCATCCTTTGATCCCCGGCGAAGCATGAGCAGTAATTTTTCGTCGTTCAGCGGTTCAAGGTTTTTCATTCTTCCCCCCTGGCGTGGTAAAGCTGCTTTTGCCCGCTATTATGTTAGAGCAGAAACCGTGCCAGGTTTTATTCCTTCCTCTGGTATGCTTGCCAAAAAAAGCCACCAAGGAGGCCAGGGAAACTAACGTTCGCGATGGTTGCAAAAACGTTTTATTTGCTTAGGTTTTGTCCTGTTTTTTCTTTCCCATAAAACATACCCACTGCCACTCAAGATGCGCCTCCGGCGCCGGGATCTCCCATGGTCTGCCGACTGCTAGGAAATAGGGGAATCAAGTAAGGGGAGGCCTGACTTCGGTACGGATATGCCTTACTACTTCAATATCTTTATAGTCAGTTATACTCATTCAACTTAATGTTGAGCAAACGCATACGCTCGTAAATGTACTTGGTGTTTTTCATGTTCAGCTTCACGGCAGTTTGGGTGGGATTAAACCCGTTTTGAGCCAAATGGTATTGGAGGTAATCCTTCTCCAACTCTTCGGTCTTGCCTTTGACATACTCGCGCATGGCCAGATAGTCCAATTCGTAAATGCTTTTCTCGCCGCCCGGTTGTGGCAGCGTATCGGGGTGGGATGGAAAAAAATCGGCAAAATCCTCCCAGGCCAAATTATTGCCGCGGCAATTGCCCACTGCCACTTCCAGCCCTTTCTCCAGTTCCCTGACGTTTCCGGACAGCTCCAGTTTCGAAATTCGTGCCGCCAAGGAGGGTGCGGCAGGCTGTATGTTTTTTCTGAAGCGCTGGTTGTATTTTTTGATGAAGTAATCGATCAGCAGGGGTATGTCTTCGCGCCGCTGCCTGAGCGGAGGAAGCACGATGGGTTCGGTTTTAAGGCGATAAAACAAATCCTGCCGAAAGCGACCCTCCTTGACCATTTGCTCCAGATTGCGGTTGGTGGCCGCAATGACGATGACATCCAGTTCAATCGGTTGATTGCCGCCCACGCGGCAAAAAGTCTTCTTTTCCGTGTCGAACAAATGCAGCAATTTGGCCTGCACGTCCAGATTCAGTTCCCCAATCTCATTGAAAAAGGCGATGCCCCCGGCCGCCTCTTCGATTTTTCCGCGGCTGAACACGGCGCCGGAATAGGCCCCCTTTTCCCGGCCGAAGATTTCCGCCTCGAATAAAGTGGGCGGGATGGCCGGACAGTTGATGTGGTAAAACGGCTGGTCCTGCCTCGGGCTGAGTTGGTGATACAGTTTCGCAAACATGTCCTTGCCGGTTCCGTTTTCCCCCAAAATCAGAGTGTCCAATTGCGCTTTCGCCCGGCGCTCCAGTTTGAGCATCAGGTCCATGATCGCTTGACCGCCGATCATCTCGGTGTCAATCCGCTCGCGCCCGTTTTCACGGCTGGGCTGGCGTCTGGCCAAGCTGGTTTGAACTTTTTCCAGCAACTCTTCCGATTTGAACGGTTTGTAGATGTAGTCATCCAACCCCTGTTTGAGAAGCTGCTTAAGCTTCACGGCGTCTCCGCGGCCGCTGATCACAATGATGGGAAGCTGCTCCCGCGAATACTTCCCCCGGATCTGCTGGATCACTTTGACGCCCGCCATTTCATCGTCGCCAAAGCGAAGATCCAAAGTGACCAGATCGGGATTAAAGTCGGCGATGCGTTGCAGGACCCCTTCCGTCTGCCGGCTCGATTCCACTGTGTAGCCTTCGCCCTGCAGGATGCCGGTGATGGTTTCCAAAACCAGGACTTCGTCGTCCAATACCAGTATTTTGGTCATGTCGCCCTTCCTTCCGTGACCGGGGTTGACATCTCGTGGATGGGAAGCGTGAATGCAAAAGTCGTTCCCCTGCCCTTTTGGCTCGCGATCACTTTCAGTTCGCCTCCCAAACGCCGGATCAATTGCCTGGCATTCGTCAAGCCAAGCCCCATGCCTTTGCCTTTGGGATCGATTTGAACATACGGTTCAAAGATTTTTTCCCAGTTTTCCGGGGCAATGCCCGCGCCCTGGTCGCGGACGAATAATTTCTGCCATAAGCCGTTGGTTTCGACTTTGATCTCGATCACGCTACCGGGGCTTGAATACTTGATGGCATTGTGGATCAGGTTGACCAGGACCCGTTTGACGGCGTGCGGATCAGCCCAGGCGCGGCAAGGGGCGGCGGCCGGTTCAAAAATGAATTTCAAACCGTACTGCGCCACGGTTTCGGCGTGGCTTTCCAAAACGTTTCTGATGACTTTGACAATATCGATGTCCGCGGCAATGATTTCAGTCTGTCCGGCGGCGAGTTTGCTCTGGTCGTTCAAGTTGTTCAGATAATTTTCGATGGACTCGGCGCTCTCCTGCGTCAGCTTCAAATCCCGTTCCAACTGCTCGTTGCCGGGGCCTTTTTTCAGTCTGCTCAGATTGACCGCGGTTTTTCCGACAATGACCGTCAATTCCTGTTTGGCGTCGTGGGCAATGCGGCGGATCATTTCCGACTTGTTTTTCTCCGCCTGGGCCAGAGCCAGGTGGGCACGGGCCAGCAGAGACATGAAAAAGAGGGTCAGACTCAACAGGACGAGGATTAAAACAATGGCATATCCGATCATCTGCTTGGACTGCTGAAATCCGGCCTGCGAAAATACCATGCGCAATTCCGCGTTCCTGACGCCTTTCAGTTCCAGCGGCTGCTGAACAAACACCAGATTTTGCTTCGCGTCCAAATGGACCCACGAGTCGGCGGCGCGTTCCGGCCATGACGGAAACCGCTCCGGCGCCAAGCCGCTGCGCAGGACGGTCTTGCCTTCGAGATTGACATCCATGTAGGGAATAAAGGAGATCTGGGTCAACAGTCTGATGATTTGATGGAAATAATCGTACTGCAAGTTGTTAATGAACACCATGGACGTCCGGGCGATGTTCTGCGCCAGATCAAAGTGTTCGCGATTACGCTGACGCTCGAAATCCCTGATATTCATCCATATGACACCCACGGCGGACAAGGTCATGCCTAGGATGACTCCGCCGACGATCACCGGCCAATGCTTTCTAACCATGATGCTCGCACTCATTCCTTCATCCTTTTACTGGACCGGCACAAAGCGGTCGATTCCGAAGTAATTCAAGAAAGACTCCGCCGCGGGATTCTCGTGAAAACGCAACAGGGCATCCGCCAACAGATTCATTTGCTGCTGTTTCACCGGATTTCTCGACGGGCGGTAATAGAGCGGTTGATTGGGGATCAGCTTTGATTTCGCAATGCATTTAATGCCAATGGGATATTCCGCATTGAGATTGTCCGCTATTTTCAGCATATAAGCGAACCCCACGATGGCATCCACGCCTTTCATTTGCAGTGCACCCAAGGCATCCGGACCGTTTTTGAATTTAAAGGTGTTTCTAAAATAATGAAGATTGTTATAAAGCCCACTCGCGGGATAAAAATATTCCTTGATGTGCGGAAGGATTTCCGAGTGGAAATATCCCAACCGTTTGTCTTTCAAATCTTCGGGCCGGGCGAACGGTTGGTCATTGGCCGCAAACAAACAGCAGGGTTGGCTGGTTTGGCCTTTGGTCTGAATGGTCGCAATCGGCTTAAGCGATTGATATTCCACATAGGGTTGCAACACCGCTGAATAGGCGGCCAAAACATCGATATAACCATGAATGAAATCGTTTTTAAGATTGTCAATATTGTATTCGCGAAATTCGATCTTCATCCCGGTTTCCGCTTCAAGATATGTTCTCAATATCATCAGCTTCGGGTCGATTTGCTCCCGCGGCCCGAAATCCGAAAAAATTTCGGTTTGTATGCCGACGACAATGGTATTTCGGTCTTTTTCGGGTACAAAATAACGCGCGGTGTAAACCTCGTCCAGCGTCCTGCCTAATTCCGTTGTCCTGCGGCTGGCTGTTTGCTCAATCATTTGCAATTCATTCAAAACGGCTTCCGCCTCCGCCAACTGGCGCAGCTTTGCCATGCGACTGGCCAGTGCCGCCGCCTGCTCGGCAAGGGTCCGAACCTGCTGCGCGGCCTCGGTAAGTTTGGCGGTTTCAGCGGCCGCTCTGCTGGCGGCTTCGGGGGAGGCCAGCGTCCTGGTTTCCGTGGCCACCTGTTCCGCTCGATCCGCTAGGTCCTGGGCGGTCTGAGATGCATCGTTAATCGCTTGCACGAGCGCCGTTGCCAGTTGCATTTTGGGAATCAAGTAGACGTCGGGCAGCTGTAGCGGTGATTGCGATGGCGGCGGGAGAACGGGGGCCGGATCCCACCTCAGTAGAAAACCGACGCGATGGGACCCCAGGGTGTCCGCGACATAGAAAGGATAGGCGAAGGCATAGTCCAGCTGAATGCCCAAGGGGGATTCGGGTATCCGCTCGCGGATGCTCAATCCGGCGGTTACCCCTTCGGTATGAATCCCCGCCCGGACTCCCAGACGTTCGTTGAACCACCAGGATTCGACACCGGCCTTGGGTATGTAAATCCGATTGCGTGCCGTCACTTCCACCGCCGTCAATAAAGAGTCCATGGACCAGCAGCGCCACGGCCAACGATAACTCCCCCCCGCCCTGACAACCACGGGCACCTGCTCATGGACCGCCAAGCCTACATCGGCGGGAATGATGTTATCGACGCTCGCTCCCACCCGCAGGGTTTCTCCCACTGCCGCCAGCACTCCAGCGTCAGCGGTAAACGCCGCTTTGTATTTTTCACCGAAAGGAAAGTAATCTGGATTGGTGGTATATTCGTTGGGTTCCACTTGCCAGTGCAAGCCTTTAAGATTGACGCCGGCGCTGACTTCGATTCCCAGTGCCATGGTGTAAGGCGCCCAGATGCTGCGGCCGAACGATAAAATAAACGTGTTTTCCTTATAAAACACCGAATGAAGTTGCGCCCAGCCTGCGGCCACGGTCCCTAACGAGGGGGCGATGGGCACGGCCACGGAAAGATAATTATAGCCGACATGGTCGAATTGCCCGTTATACAGCCGCGTATGCAAACCTGAAAACAAATCGGAATACATGCCATTGATTTCGATCTGCCGGAGTTGCGCCAGCCCCGCGGGATTGAACAGGATGGCGTTGACATCGTCAGCCACGCCGGTAAAGGCTTCGCCCATGCCCGCGGGCCGCACGCCATCCACCGCATCCTGGAAATAGGCAAAGGCTGAACCCGCCCAAGCCAGCAAAAGGGCCGCCGTGCCGATCCGCCGGGCGCCGGCTGCGATACACCGAAAGACGAACCGGCTCTCCGTTTTCATCCGCCGCCTCATTTAATCAGTACCACCTGTCCATTGATGCGCCACCCGCCTGACTCGATCTGATAAAAATAAATTCCGCCCTCGCAAATATTTCCCATTTCGTCCCTGCCGTCCCATTCCGGCCGCGAGGACGTCCCCAGCGTCCGCACCAGCCGGCCACGGGTATTGAAAATACGGATGGTGTAAGCCGCACCCGCCTGAGGGAGGCGGAAATTAAAAGACGCTTTTTGCCCCCTGGTGGGCAGGAAGGGATTCGGCCTGGCATATCCGCCCTCTGGAAAGTACGGCGTTATATCGGGGGTGGGAGTGGGCGTGGTCTCCTTGAACGAATAAATGCGGATGTAGTCGATCAGGCAGTTTTTCCCGCTCTGATCCGCGCTGACCCAAACCTGGATCGCGAGCAATTCTTCCTGGGTCCATTTCCAGCCCGGCGCCTCGAAAACATTGAAGTCGTATGTCCCTTCCTGGGTGATGGTTCCCAGGGTGGCATGTTGATAGGTGATCAAATCGATCACTTCCACCGTACACTCGGTGTTGGGAGAAATCGAAACCACCCCCAGCGATACCCGGCTGTATTTGGAAGGATTCCAATACACGCCCGGTGTTATTACTTTTCCGAATATTTCAGGACCGACAATTTGGATTTGGGCGTACGTTTGCGTGGGATCCGGGCTAATGGTGGCATTCAGCGTGCTGTCTTCGTTTTCATCCCACCAGTTTTTGCAGGCCAGGGCGATTTCTCCGTTGAATTCTTCCCTCCATAAATATACTTTGTCGGTCGCATTATGAAAGACACGGACATAATCCATTTTGAAATAATCACTGGGATCGGCCGTGACCCTGGCTTCGATATAAAACGTCTTTATCCCGCTCCATCCGAGATCGCGCAAAAAATCAAAGGCAAACGTCCCGGTCGCCCCGCTCGGTTTGTGCAGACTGAAATAATTTGCATATCCGCCTTCGTGCAACCCGATCGTCCACTGCGTGGCTGCAGGATAATAAATATCCGGCACACGGATCTCCAGCGTGTCATAGAACGTCGTATCGCAGGTGATATTCTCCGAGCGTATGATTTTAAACTGCTCGATCGTATCCGCCGTGGGAGAAACCACGGCAAAGGACGAAATGCTGTCGTAGGTTATTTCCGAACTAAACGCCGGATTTTGAGTGCGGTCCTGCCATTTGGAAGGTTGGTCGCCGGGCATGCCTTCAAAATCGTCAAACCAATATTCATAACCATTTGCCGGCATCGAGGCGTTGACGATTGTACCCGTTGCCAAGGGAAGGACGAAGGAAAGAGATATGGAAATATAAATGCCTAATTTTGCCATGCTTGATCCCTACCGGCGCTTTTGCACATTTTTTTGTATACCTGATGTCACCGCTTAAAGCAAGCAAAAATAGTATACTCGTTCCGGTTTTGTCTTAGGTAGGACGTTTATTGGGCGTGGTTTATTACATGTTTCTGTTTCGATCCGGGCTCGCCCTGTATGCAGCTAGACGATGTTTACGGCTTGAGCGTAACCGTGGTTTTGCCCAGGCTGGACCAATCCACTTTCCGCGTCAGATACATGACGACCCCGATCACGGCAAACAGACTGAGGCTGCCGATCAACAGGGCGTAATCCTCCAGCTGCAGAACAATATACAGGTAGGCGTACAACACGGCCAGGATGATTCCGATCAGGCCGGTCTGGCGCCCATTGGCCAGCACGCTCTTGGTATACAGCGCAATTTGCGCTATGATGCCCGCGCTCGCCGCCAGGTAGGCCCAGCCGAACCCGATGTGCTCGGAGAGCGACAACAGCAGGACATAGAAAACCACCAGGGCCATGCCGATGAGCAGGTATTGGACCGGATGGACTTGGCGCTGGCCGGCGCGACCCAGCACATCGAGCAGAAACAGCGCCAGGAAGGTCAGCCCGATAAACATGACCGCGTATTTGGTGGTGCGGGTGGTCTTTTGGTAGTGGTCCACAGGCTGGAACAAGCGCACACCGAAGCTGGCCGCTCCCACCTGCTGTCCGGAACCGAGCCACTGCTGGGGAAAATTGCGGTTCAGGTCGATCACCTGCCAGCGGGCGGCGAAGCGGTTGGGCTGGATTTGGCGTTCGTCCGGCAAAAAGGCGCCGATGAAGCTGGGATCGCCCCAGGGCGCCTCCAGCTTGACCTCGGTGATTTTTCCCAGCGGCACGAAAGACAGGTAATCATGCCCGCTGTGCTTGAGAGGAAACATAAAGTCGTACGCGTCCGGGCCGGGCGTGACCGGCACTCTGACGGTAATGCCCGCTTCCACCACGTCCTTGCACAGCACGCCGGGTTCGGCTTGGATGGGGCTCTGGTTCCAGGTCAGGTAAACCTGCTCCTGCAGGCCTTTGGTGTTCGCCAAGCCCAGGGTGAGGAACGCGTCCCTCCATAAAACCCGGTTCGGATCCAGGTTGAGCGCCGCCACATCCGGCCGGGAGAAGCGTCCGCTGACCACCAATTCCGCCTGGTACAGCGCGACGCGATAGATGCCGCGGTACCTGATTTCCGGCGCCATTTTCCCCTGGATCCAGAGCTTGTCGGGCAGAAAGTGGGCGTAACGGACTTCATGCTGGGCCTGCCCCTTCTCGTCCTGATAATCATAGCGATAAGGCAGCGTCAGCACCGGGGCGGTCAAGATTTGTCCACCGCCGGACCACTGGTCCGCCACTTCGTACACCACCTGCTCTTTGCGGCGGTTGCGCTCGTCCACGAGCAGGTTGACGAGAAACGATGGGATCAGCAGAGCCGCCGCCAAAAACGCGATCACAAACAGGCGCAAGCCCAGGGACAGTCCTTCCTCTCGGGGCGGAATTGCAGGCGTGGCAGGCTGGCATTTAGCGGGCATCGATGGCCTCCTTGGCTGGCAACGGGTTCAGCTGAGTTTGCGCGCGGGTGAATGCGTTTTCCATCTTTGCCGGAAAAAAGCGGCGCGTCAACGGTTTTTTGGGCGGGCAGAAAAAAGCTGGAGCGCAAGCGGTTTGCTCGCGCTCCGGCCGTGGGGCTGGCCGCTCTGGCGGTCAGGACTTCGGCGCCGGGCAGGTGCTGATGCCGAACAGCGCGTATAACGGGCAAAAACTAAACAGGCTGGTCAGCAGAAACACAACGGCCAAGATCAACAGCACCAATCCCAGCGTGCCGCCGACCACATTGGTAAAATACAGCACTCCTATTACAATGGCCAACAACGTGCGAATGACCCGATCCGCAGTTCCCATGTTCTTCTTCATGGCACTTGCTCCTTTCTGGTTTTTATCCGCCCGCTGGCGGGTTCTGACCGCCGGCTCGTCCCCGGGTCGGCCGGTAATACGCTGTGTTCTTTAGACCCCGCCGCCCGCGAGTCCGCGCGGCCTTTTCACTTGCGGTCGAAAAACGGGTTCTTGTGGGTGGCGGCTAAGGGAATCCCAAAAGCCAGCCGCACCTCTGGCCCCAACAACTGCAGGGAAAGCGCAGCCATACCCATGGTGTACATAATGCGGTTGTCCACGTGGGCTTGGGCGGCCACGGAAACCGCCGAGCCAAGGGCAATGCCCAAATCGCCGGGATTGAAGACGCAAATGCCGCTGTGGGCTTCGTTGTCCGCGCAGTTGACGAAACCGCACAAGCCGCAGTATTTGAGGCCCAGGGTTTGAAAGCGCGTGCCCAGCAATACCGCCACCTGGACATGCTCGCGCAAATTACCGGCGTCCCTTGTAAAAGCGGCCGCGTTCTGTTCGTTTCCGATTTTCTCCATCTCGCCAGCCAGGCGGAGAATGTCGTCGCGCTCCATGATCGCTGCTTCCAGGAACATCAGGCCCCGCCCTTTGGGCGCCGTAGTGGCGGCAAGCACCATTTGCTCTGCCACCCGGACCAAAGTGCCCTTCAGATCCGCTGTTTTCATCTTCGCTCCTCCTTTTGCCTGTTCATACCTTTTCGCTTTTTAGAAATCCCGCCTTTCAGGGCGGGGATAAGGGAGCATGATATTGAAAATCCCGCGATTAATCGCGGGGTAATTCATTCGATCCAGCCCACCGCGCTGCGGCTGATCCAGCCCTGCTGGTGCGGCGCGAAGTCGATTTCGACCCAAGCCTCTTCCTCGGCCCGAACCCTGACCCTCGTCCCCTCGGGCAAGGCATACAGGGTCTCGGCCTGGGTGTAAGGCCGGCTATGGACGCTCGCGCCGGCTACCAAAACCACCCCTTGTTTGTGCCAACGCGGTTCAAACTGCCGGGCCGCGCTCCACAGGCCGAAAGCAACCGCCAGCCCCGCTCCCAGCCAGACGCCCCAGAGGAAGCGGCCGAATTTTTTCGGCCACCACCCTCTCAACCCCACCAGCAACAGCATTAAATAATAGAAGACAGAAGCCATGACCGCAAGTTCATTGGCCGTGGCCGCCCGGTACAGGCCTCCTCCCCAACCCGGGTCTCTTGGCTGCGGCGCTTCCGACATTTGGGCCACAAGTTCCTCGGCCTGTTTTAAATTGTGCTTTAAATCCGGGTCGCGGGGTGCCAGGCGCAAGCCCCGTTCGTAAGCTAAAACCGCGGGACCGACTTTTCCCTGCCGCAGATAAACATTGCCCAGGTTGTAAAACACTTCCGGATCCGTCACGCCCAGGTTCAGGATCGCCCGGTATTCGGCCTCGGCCCCCGCCAAATCGCCCTGCTCGGCCAGCGTGGCGCCCCGCAGGCGGCGCAATTCCTCCTCCTGCCCCCAGGCCGCCTGCGCACAGACCGCCACCAGGAGCAACCCTGCCCAGGGCGCCAACGGCGGACGCGGCTGCGACCGCTGCCGGCTCTGCCAAAATTTCTCGAATTGCTCGACTGCGTTTTCCAGGTCCTGCCTCAGGGATTCCATGTCCTTGTTGGGCAGGACCACGGCTGCGTACCGGACGTATTCAATGGCCGTCAAGGCAATGCGGAAACGCGACAATAATTCCGGCGGCACGTGGTACGGACCGAAAAAATCCGGCAGGCGGTCCAGGTTGACGAACACGCTGGGCTGGTTTAATTTGGCTGAGAGGTACTCGGCCGCAGTCCTGGCCACGCCGTCGTAGAATTTCTGGTCTTCGCGGCGGCGGATGTAGCCCTTTAGCAGGCGCAGCGCCTTGCGGGCCTGGGCATAGGCGCGGCGGACGCGCAAGGTCGAGGCCTCGGCCCGCGCCCGTTCTCGCTGGCGCCGCCCCCACCATAACATCCCCAGGAGCGCGGGCCCGATGCCCTGCCAGGCCCAGAACCCCAGCGTCGCCAATTTCCAGGGCGGCGCCGGGCGCAGCGGCCGGGTGCTGCTGCGGTCCGGATTCAAACTCAGTTTCCGGGCTGCCGCCGAGGAAACCTTGACCGCGGCGGCTTCGGGCTTGGGGGCGACAGTCAGGACCGGAAGCTCGGCTGTGGCCTCGGACCATTGTTTTCGCCCCAGGTCAAAATAGCGGATCCGGGCCGGCCCCAGCCGCAAGGCGCCGGGCTGGTCGCAGATCAGCCAATAGGCATACGTCCGCGTGCCGAACAACCCTTCGGCTTGCGGCTGCAATTCGTCCTGCCGGTTCTCCAGGAACAACCGGCAGCCGCTGGGCACGGACCAGGCGGGTTCGGGCGCTGCCCGCAGGTTGCCTTGCCCGCTGAGCCGCAGGCTGACGCGGGCCGGACTGCCCACGCGAGGCATCTCCAGCACATCCGGCTCCAGCTGGAACCGGCCCACCAGGCCGCCGGCGTCCGGTGCTTCGGGGTCCGGCGGCAGGGCTGTGATATCCACCACCAGGGGTTCGGTTTGCAGGGTGCGGCTGCTGCCCGCGTCGGTAAAGATGGCTTGCGCCGGGCCGATGGTCAAGGCACCGGGCCGTACGGCGAACAGCGCCATCCGGTACTTGTGCGCGACGCTCCGCTGCCTGGCGCCGGAAACCAGTTCCTCGGCTTTTTCCTCGGGCAGCTCCTCGATGAGAAACCCCGCGGCTTCAGGCGGGCGGTAGGTCACGGATGTGCGTTCGCCCACTGTATACGTCAGGTGCACGGTCAGGATGATTTCCTGATTGACGTAAGCCTTGGCCGCGGACAGGCGGGCGAAAAATTCGCTCTCTGCTCCTCCGGTTTGCTCGCCCAGGTGGCCGATGTCCGGGGCGCCGGGGACGATCGCGCCCTGCTGGTACCGTTCGCCGGAGAGCGGCGAGCGGTAGCTTTGCCCGCTGCGCGACCCTTCGACTTCGATCTCCAGGTTTGGCGTTCTGTACGTCCGGCCGCCGGCGGTCATGCTTATCCCCGGAAGCGTGAACCGGCCGGGACGCCGGGCCAAATAGACGAACCCTTGGGTTTTCAGCCACCAGCCGGTTCCCTGGCGCACGATCCTCGTTTGCGATTGGTAGGTGTTGATCAGATTCAGTTCCGGCAGGCGAGGGGGCTTGACAGGGGGCAGGCGGTCGAGGTCCGCGGCCAGGATCTCCACCACCAGCGCAAAGCTCTCGTCCAAATGCACTGGGTTCCGGTCCAGCCGCGCCTGCAGCGAAATCACCCGCTGCTCCGGCCCTTCGGAACCGGCCAGGGGCGCGGTGTCCAGCTCCACGCCTTCCTCGGGTTCTGGCGCCGGCGGCGGGGAGTCCTTGGGCTTGTAAATGTACTGCTTGATCAGGGGAGTGCGAACCGCTGGCGCGGGAACAGGCGTGGACGCGGACGTGGGTGCAGCCGTCGGCTCCTCGTCAACCGCCAATGGGGCGGTAAGCAGCTCGCCGCCCTCCTCGGCGCGCTCCCGAACCTGCTCCTCGAATTCCTCCTGGCTGTCCGGCGAGCCCCAGGTGCGCTTGACCGGTTGGCCGCCCCAGGCCGGGGAGGGCGGCTGCTTCTCGTCGTCCGCGGCGGACGCAACCGCGCTCCCGCCCGCTGCCAGCAGGCAGGCCAGCAGACACCCGTGCATCAGGCTCAGCCACTTTCTTTTCATGAGCAGCATTGTAAGAACAAACCGGGGAGAACGATATAAAAATTTTGGTGCTAGAGGTTCTCCGCCTCGTATTCCAGGGACAGCACCGCATCCGCCAGTTCGGCAAGATCCAGGGTTTCCCGGCCCCATTCATCCACCACCTGCAAAAACGGATTGGCCGCCGGGGTCACGTCCGCCCGCCAGACATCCAAGGGCGAGCACTCACCGCCGCTGAAAACGCGGGTTCCCCAGGCATTCAGGGCGCCCGGCTGCAGGGCGCCCTGGTCGTCGAACTGGCGGTTGGTGGCCGCGCGCAAACCCGCCACAGCCACGGCCGGCGCGGCGGGATTGAAACACTGGGTGCCGCTGAACTCGACCTGAAGCTCCCGGACCACCGTGCAGCGCATTTCGGTTTCCTGCCCCTCGGGCAGATAAACATAACAGGAGCCTGACCCGCGATATACGCGGCCGTTGGCCGTCACCATCAGCAAGGCCTGCGCGCCGGCCGGAAGCGCGGCGTCCACCCGGAAGCACACCACCCCGCTGCCCGGGCCCGGCTGCCGCTGGGGCGGAGCGAGCACGATCGTCATCTGGTGCGTCAGGGGCGGCGCCAGATCGCGGTCAGCCGCCACGGCCAGCCGGGCGGTGTAGGTGTAGAGCCGGCCGCCGGCCGCGGCGCGCAGGGTCACGGTGTACGAACCGGGTTTAAGGTACGCGTGTTGAAACTCGAAAGCCGGCGCGGCCGCCTGCTGCCAGGCCGGATCGTCGCCGAAATTCCAGGTCACCTGGGAGACCGGCTGGTCGAAAACCGCCTGCGCCGTCACCTGCAGGCGGCTGATCTGGAACGACAGGCCCGGCGAGGGCGTGAGCCGGCTCAGCGCGCCGTTTTGGGCGCTCACGTTCACGCGCACGATTTGGGTGGCCAGGATCCGCCCAAAATGCGGCCGGTTGGCGCCGGGCGGCAGGATCAGGCCGAGATTCCGCAGGCGCCCGGCCCTCAGGCCCGCGGGCACGAACCGGCTGTCCACGGACCAGGCCATGCGGCCCGTGTTCTGGAACTCGTAGAATTCGTCCGGGAACTGCTGCCGGCCCGAAAGCAGCAGGGTCTGGGTCTGTCGGCTGGGCAGGCACCTGAGGATCCGGGTTTTCAGTTCGTCGCTGTAGTAGCCGCTGAACTGGAAGGTCAGGACCACGTCCGCCAGGGTGGCGGGGTCGGTCCGGTTTTCCTTCATGGACATGTCCAGGCGCCACGACGAGGCCGCGCCCGCGCCTTCGAAAGCCGCGCGCTGGTTCGCGCTGAAGAAAGCGTCCTGCGCCGTGTCCTCGAGGCGCGAAACGCCGGTGTACACCTCGGTCTCCGCCCCGGCCACGCGCACTTTGACCGGCCAGTCGCGGTCCAGGGTGGCGTCGCCGGCCGCGGCCCAGCTCGGGCCGTCGCTCTGGCTGAAGGGGTCCTGGGGCGCGGTCTTGTCCGCCTGCAGGCGGATGGAGCTGGCGCCCAGGTTGGTCAGGTGCAGCGCGAAGCGCGTGGGGTCCATCAGCGCCACGGGTTTGACTTCCACCGAGGACACCCGCAGGTTGTACATGCCGGGAAAACGCCGTTCCAGCGGCAGCAAGGTGAGGGGCAGCACGCACCAGCCGTTTTCGCGCAGTTGCTGCAGGGCGTCCGGGAAGTCCCGCGTGAGGGAGACCGTGTATTTCAGGCGCTGCCGGCGCAGGGTTTCGCCGGTGATGAGCGACTGTTCGAGGGAATCCAGGTCCCGCAGGAGGAAATCGCCGGCCAGGAAATCGCCCAGCTGCTGCATGTCGTAATCGAACCGGATCACGTCCACGCGGTGGTTGGCCTCGAACTCGTACGCCTGCTCGGCCAGGAACGCCAGTTCGATGCCGTGCCGCAGGTAGGTTTCGGCCACGCCGCGGATCGCGTCGGCGAGCCGGTACCAGAGTTCGGCGGTCAGGGTGCGGTTCTTCAGGTATTCCAGCGTTTGCAGGGCGAAGTCATGGCGCATGAGCGCCACCACGCGCTGCAGGGTCGCCACTTCCACGCCCGCGGCCGCCACCTTTTCCTGGGCCTTGGCCACTGTGGCGGCCCGGTCGGCTTCGTGGATCGCGAGCCCCAGGTTGCGTTTCTCCAGCTCCCGCTGCTGGTTCTGCATCTCCAGGCTGATGCGCTGCATCTCGACCTGGTCCACTCCGCTCCAAATGCCCTTGGCCAGGCCGAGCACCCCGCCGACAATGGCGCCGATCCAGCCGCCGGACGAGGCGCCGGACGAGGCGCCCATGGCCGTGGTTTCAATGCCGTTCAGCACCGCCTGGCTGGTCACGTGGCTCAGGTAGTCGTCGGTCAGCCGGTCCATCTCCTGGTCGAAGGCCCGGTAGTTCATGAGCCGCTGCTGCGCGTTCTGCGCCACGAGGGTGGCCAATTGCGTGGAGGCCTGGGCCGCCGCGAACTGAAGGTTGGTCTGCCGCAGTTTCGCGGTCTCCACGTTGACATTGGCTTGCTCGATGACCACGTTCTGGCCCGCGGTTTTCTCCTGCAGCTCCTCCTTCTCCGCGATGTTCAGGGAGTTCAAATACAGGCTCTGGACCTGCCCGGCGTGGCTGGCGAAATACCGGGCGCGCTCCAGCAGGTACTGGAACCGCCACGGCGGCACATACTGGTCGCTGTAGCCGAGCCAGTTGAGCCCGGCCTCGAGCTGGCGCAGCCGGGCTTTGGCTTCGGCGATGAGGGCGTAAATCACGGGATTGGATTCGCGCGGCAGGCGGCCGTTCGCGTCGAAGGTGATGAGCTTTTCATACGTGGCGCGGCGCGTGCTCAGGCCCGGGAGGTTCGCGTTGGCGGATTTCACCGTGGGAATCCGGGGGTCGTGCCCGAGCTGGTGCAGGGCCAGCCGCTTCTGATCGAGGTCCGCCGGCGCAACCAGCACGGTGTTTGGAACGCGCTGCGCCAGCTCCACCACCGCCGCATCCAGGGCCAGGGGGCGCAGGGCTTCGACCGTGTCGTGGAGCTGAAGCGCCGCGGTTTTCAGGTTTTCGGCGTAGCGGGCGTAGCCCGCGTCGTAGAAGGCGTCGATCACGCCCTGGTAGAGCTTGGCGGCCTTCAGCCCCTGGTACGCAGGCTGGCCGTCAACCCGGAGGGGCGACTCGTCCGCCACCCGCGCCTTGTACTGAAAGTCCGCCTTCAGCATCAGGATCCGGGCCTTGAGGATCGTGGCGAACGGGCGTTCGATGAATTCGCACAGGCTGCGGTGGTCGCTGTGCGTCGCCAGGGCCTGCTTGATGCTGGCCAGGGCCCCGGTCTGGATGCCCAGGCCCGGCGCCTCGTCGCTGTCCTCGAAGCGCCGCCGCACCACCCCGGCTTCGGCAATGGCCAGGGGGACGAGGGCGTAAAGCATGACCGCCAGCGGACCCTCGACTTTTTCCTTCCACTTGCCCATCCAGCCGCCGAAGGCCTTGAGCATCTCCTCGGCATTGCCGTAGATGTCGTACCCGGCCGGGCAGCGTTTGGGCTTGACCCAGTCGATCTCGTACAATTCCTGCAGGGTCACCGCGCGGTAACGGTCGCGGAAATGCGTGATCAGCCAGGGGTCCGAGAGGTAATACTCCTCCCCGACTTTCCAGTGCTGGTTGTAGTGCAGCAGGTTGGCCGGGTCCGCGGTGGCGTAGCGGGCCGTAAAGTAAGCAGTAATCTTGTCGCCCGCGGCCTGGTACCACTTGATGGCCGAAATATAATTCTTGCTGGCGAACGCCTCGTTGGCCGCGTTCCAGGCTTGGTGGCACTCCAGGGCCTGCAGGGCCCGGTCGCGCGCCTCGGCCGACACGTTCAAAGCCGCCAGCTGCGCCGCGGTCATGGCCTGGATGTCCACCCGGAGCGCATTGATCTGGCTGCTCTCGATCAAGGCGTTGCGGTAGGTGTAGAAGTTGCAGGGATAGCGGTTCCAGGCGCCGCCCGCGTCCGCTTCCACGATGCGGCGCAGGTATTCGATTTTCGGATGGTTCGCCGGCCGGGCGTCGTTCAGGCTCCGCCGGGCGCCGTCGTAGTCGCCGACCAGGAGCTGGTACCGGGCCAGCATGCTGCGCAGGCCGGGCGTGTCCACGTGCTTGTCAATGGCCTCGAGCAGGTAACTGCGCACGGCCGGAGTGTTGCCCTCGAGCATGAACATGGACAGGGCGACCAGGCCGTAGGCCTGAGACGAAGGCTTGAGCCCCTCCTGCTCCCGCAGGCTGATGGCCAGGCGGGCGTGGTTGCGGCAAAACTCCCACTGGTTGCCCTTGGCATCCAGCCGGGCCTGGTCCAGCATGGCTTCGGCCGCGCTGGTGGCGGTCTGCTTCTGCTCGGAGCGGGTCTTTTTGGCGGCAGCCGAACTGTCGCCCGGCGCCAGGTTCCGCGCTTTGGCTTTCACGGACAGCAGCTGCGCTTCAACCTGTTTGAGGTACTTGTCCAACTGGGCCTGCTGCCGCTTCAGCACCGCGGGATGGGTGGCCGACTCCTCGGCCTCCAGGGCCTGGAAGCGCGGTCTTTGCCCCAGCAGCGCGCGCAGCGTTGGGGGGGAAGCGGTTTTCTTGACGGTTTTCTTGACGGTCTTCGGGGTGGTTTTCTTGCGCTCGGGTTTGGGCATCTCAAGCCTCCGCTTGACAGAAATCAATGGCCTTGCTATAGTTCAACCAAGCTCTTGTGCTCAACGCGTAACTTCACTGGACGTTCCACACAGGGCTTCTCTCTCTCCTCCCCCTCCCCTGACGCCGGTCCTGCTGGCGTCGGTTCTCGAGGGGGTTTTCATTTGGCCTGGTCCGTGGCCGGCTCCTTCTCGACATACGCGTGGTAATTTTGCTCTCCTTGGCCGTGCGTGATCGAATTCACGGCTTCGTCCTTGGGCAGCGATTCCGCCTTCTCCGGGTTGTCGTAGATCTTGGGGTTGGGCACCCACGGGTCCTGGACATCGTACATCACCGCCCCGCCGTTTTTCTCGCGCTCCCCGGTCAGCACGACATAGTGGTGGTTGTTTTCCTTGCCTTGCTTGGCGCCGTCCTGGAATACGCTGACCCCGGTGAAGACGTCCTTGCCTTCCTTGAGTTTGGCGGCGATGACTTTTTCATCCAGCACCGCGGTTTTACTGTTGGATTTCCACTGGTAGGTGCTGGCGCTGGCGCCCGGAAGAATGAAGTCCTCCGAGCCCGGCTTGCCCTCCAGGGCCGCGATCTTGTTGATCACCCGGCTGACCGCCTGGTCTTGCTGCCCGATAATGCTGCGCATGACCTCCCAGTCCGCCTTGCTGAGGTAGTTGTGGTCCTCGGACGCCCATTTGTAGAAATCCTGGACCCGGTCCGCCTCGGCGTTGGGGTTCAGGGTCGGCTGGAGGACGCCGGCGTTCTTCATCATGTTGAGAAACGCTCCGGACGAGCAATTGAAGTATGTGGCTTTTTCACTGCCCTTCAACGCCCCTTTCTGCACGATATGACGCTCCGGATTGACCGCCTTGCCGGGGTAGTCGCTGGGGGAGTGCTGCTTGGTGTTGCGGTAGTATTGCACATAGACCCCGTCTTCCCCTTCCCAGTCGGTGTATGCCAGGGGATTGTTGCCCACGTACGCGTAGACATTGAAGCCTTCGGTCCTGGGCGCAGAGTCCGCGCTGGTCCACTTGGCCAGCCAGGGCGCGTAATACCGGGCCCCGTAGTAATACCAGCCGCTTTCCTCGTCCCGCTCCTTGCCGGCAAAACGGTAGCGTTTGAAGGCAAACCCGCCGAAACTGCTCTCGCCAAAGGGGAAAAACTCCTCCCGGTTGATCCAGGCGCCGCTGTCGTCCGTCACCAGATGGCCGTGGCCGAGGTGATCGCTTAAATGACACTGGACAGCCGGCCCGGCGTCCCGGGCTTGGGCCGGGCCCTGGCGCAGAACCGCGAGGCGCTGCTGCCCGTCCAGAATGTGGGCCTGCGTGTTCCTCCGCAGGACGCCGTTTTCCATCCAGGCGTGCTGTTCAAACAGCGCGTCAATGTAGACCGTGTGTTCCGCGCTGTTGGCGCCCTGGTTCCAAACCCATTTTTTAACCCGCCGGCCGTCCGCGTCATAGAGGTAACGGCTGCGCACCGAGGGCGCCGCAGCCTGGGCCGGCTGGTCGGCAAATTCGATCATCCGGTTCGCGTGATCCCAGGCGTAGCGGAGGTTGGTGTTTTGCCGGATCAGGTTGCCGCTGGGGTCGTAGGCGTAGCTCAGGCTTTCGCCGCCGGCCTGCAGGCCGGCCACCTGGTTGTTGCGGGGGTCAAGCATGTATTGACGCGACCACGTTTGGCCGCCCCGGTACGTCAGGCTCAGCACATTGCCCGCGGGATCGTACGCGTATTGCTCCTGGTACGGCTCGGTCAGGTCCGGCGCGTTGCGCTGGTCCGCGGCCGCGGGCCCGGGCCCGGCCGGGCGGTATCCGCAGGCTTCGGCGTCCCACCAGGGCCGCGGACCGCCGAAGTTCTGGCACGCGCGGCCGTCGGCCTGCAGGAGGCGGTAGAGCGGATCATAGACAAACCGCCGCTGCAGGCGGTCGCGGCCATCCGGGCCCTGCGCCAGTCCGCAGCCCGGCGTGCGTTCTTCCAGGGAAATCAGATTACCGGCCAGGTCGTGCGCATAGGCAAAATCCTGGAGCGCGGTCCCCTGTGCAACGTAAGCGCTGTTTTGTTCAACAAAACGCTCGGTCCGCAGCCGCCGGAGGCGGAAATCCAGGGGATCGTACGCATAACGGGTCATGAGTGAATTTCCCTGTGCCAGCAGCAGCCGCTGGCCCCGGGCGTTGTAGGCGATCCGCGTGACCTGCGGCCTGCCGTCGAACCTGATCCGCTCCAGGGCGCCGCCCCGGCTATACTCCAATTCCAGCGTTTTCCGGGTCCCCTCGGCGTCCTCGGGATACTGGATGCGCTCCGGGCGGTTCAGGGCATCGTAGGACATGGAAGTCGAAAACGTCTGCGGATCGAGCGCCGCCTCGGCTGACGGCAGTTCCCAGGCGGCCTGCCACCCTTGCGCCAGGGCTGCGTCGCTGACCACGCGGCGGGTTTTTTCGAGCCAGTTGCCCTTGAAGTCGTAGGCTTCATACGTCAGTTTCCCGGCTTCATCCCACTGGCAATGGATGCGCCCCAGGCGGTTGCTTTGCTTCTGCGCCTGGCGTTCCGAAGCCGGTTGCTGCGCGTCGCCCGCGTCGCCGTACTCCACCCGCACGCGCAAACTCAGCGCTTCGGTTTCCTGGTCCCGCGCCCAAACTTCCTGAACGCGGTTCAGGACGTCGTGCCGCTGCAGGACCAGGCTGCCCTTGCTGTCCCGGTATTCCAGTTGCCTCTGGGCCGCGTCCCAGACCGTGGTCCGGGTCCCGGCGTCCAGGCTTTCGGTGCGCAGGGGCCGGTTGAAAAGATCGTACGCATAGCAGAACGCCCGGCGGCCCAGGGGATCAACATCCTCCAGCAAATTGCCCCGCCCATCGAACACGGACCGGCTCAGGTGCCAGTCCAGGGCCGGATCAGGGCCGTTGCGCAGAATCTGGCAAATGATTTTACCCAGGGCGTTGACCACCATGCTGGCAGGCGTGTAATGGTGGGACGCAGGCGCTGCCCCTGCCAGGGTGTGCCCACCCGGGTCCTGGCTGGCCGGCGCCAGGTCATTGGGATCGTAGGCATACACTTCCCACGGCGTGGGCAGGTAATCATTCGGCTGGTCCAGGCTGGCCGGCGCGCCGAAAATCCGCGCCTGCTCGGCGCCGTTGGGAAAAACGCTTCTGACCAGGCGGCCGCGAACGTCGTAATACATCCTGGTCGGGCGCCGGGAAATTCGTTCGGACGACGGGGCGTACGCCCAGCCGCTGGCAAAGAAGCTCTCGTACTTTTCCACCACGCGGCCCCGGTAATCATAAACCTGCCAGCCGCTGACCGTGACCCGCTCCGGATCGCCGAAGACCGCGGCCGGCTGGCTGGGTTGGTTTTGATCCGGGCCCAGCCCCGCGTCCTCGCCGTCCGCGCCCAACGCCCATTCCGCGGCCATTTCCCTTTTCTGCACCAGCCGTCCCAGGCCGTCCGAGTATTCCCGGGTTTCCCAGGTCGCGTCCGAACTTCCTGCCCGCGCGTGCGCGGTCCGGCGCCGGGTGTGGATCATGATGGGTTGCGGAGCGGCTGTGGAGCGCGACTGCTGATAAGCCGCAAAATCATACGCCAGTTCCAGCTCGGGCTCGTCCTCGGTTCCGCCCTCGCCTTGACGCCCTTCCAGAAATTGCTTGCTCAGCATGCCCAGGGGCGTATAGCGGTAGCACTGGCTGTTGCCATTGGCATCCGTAAGGCGCAAGGGCCATTGCACGCGGTAGTCGTACTCCGCTGCCGACGGCAAGCCCGCGGGATCCGTGGCAGCGATCGGCAGGAATGCGTAGGCGTCGAATTTAATCTGCGTCTGCCGGGACAGCCCATCTTGCCGGGCCAACACCAGGCCGCGCCGGACCAGGGCCGACGCATCCTGGACATCGTACTGGTTGCGCTCCAGGTCCGCGTAAAACCCGGCGTGATGGCCTTCCGCGTCGTCGTTCATCCGCCGGTAACCGTGGCTGGACCCGAGGTCCGCCGGCGCTCCAGCGGGCCGCGGCGCATTCCCGCCCAGGTAGGCTGGCCAGCGTTCCTGGTACGCCTCCTCCAGGCCCCGGTCCGTGAAGGCCAGGCCTTCCACCCTGGACAAGGCGCCGAACGGCCCCACCTCCCCGGCCCTGCGCCCTTGAAACGCCGGGCCGTCGTAATGGCGCACCGTATGGCTTAGCACGCTCAGGTCAGGCGGCAGGGGCTGGCCCGGCTGCCAGGCGTTGAGCAGGGCGCGGAAACGCGCGCTCACTTCGCGCGCCGCGATAGCCTGGTCCCTGAGCACCTGGCCGAGGTCGTCGGGCGCGCTCTCGTTCACGCCGGGCGGAGCGAGCAGCTCCACGGTTCTGGTTTGGGCCACTGATTGATGCAGGTACAGGCCGGAATCAGGCAGGGCGTACTGGGTCTGGGTGTGCGTGGCCAGGATCCGCGTCTCGTCCGCGTCCACACTGCCGACCGCGGCGGCAGTAACCGGATGCCGCTTGCGGCTGCGCCGGGGCAAGGCCACACTGGTCTGTTGCTGCGCCAGGCCCCAGGCGCTGTAATCATCCGTGACCGTCACGCGCGTCAGGGGATCGTCGCCCCGCTCCCATTCCGTGGTCCGTTGGATGAACGGGTGCGGAAAAAACACGCGCACCGGCCCGCCTTCTTCTTCGCGCAGGCCAAAGGTGTTTTCGATGACCGTATACGGCCGGTTCCCGCGTCCGCTCTGGTCCGGCCCGTACAGTTCCGCGCGCAGCAGGCTGCCCCGCAGGCTGCGCAACGCGTCGCGCAAGGCCCGGCGCGGCAATCCGGCCAGCGCGCTGCTCTCGATCCAGGGGTACCACGCGGGGTCCTGGCTCCAATACTCGCGGCTGAAATCCGGCGACTGCCAGTTCCCGGCCTCCGGGCCCAGGGGCCCCTGATAGAACCAGGTCCTGGTCAGGGCTGGTGGTGAATACGGCGGCCCGTCCAGGGCCGCAGGCCCGGAGCGCTCGCTGTCCAGCTGATCCACCCGGCCAAAACCCCGGAATTCCCGCTCGCCGCCGTCCCAAGCGCCGTGGTGGTAGGCATACGATGTGGTCAGCGTGTTCCCCGAAAAATGCTCGCTGACTTCCACGGTCTCCACCACCTGCACGGGAAACGGCAGGCTGGTCTGCCAGCGGTCGGCCGTTTTTTGCTCGTCGCGCAGGTAATGCGCCACGGACGAAGCGTACTGGACCCGGATCACGGCCCCCAGGTTGTTGTCCACTTCGGTCAGCAGGTACGGCTTGTTCCCGCCGGTCAAGTCCAGGAAACAATAGCGTTCCACCGCGGCGGCACCGAGGTCTGTGCTCCACAAAACACCCGGCACGCCCGCGCCCAGCACGTCCGCCAGGCGCACGGCGTCCGTGTCCGTCACGGCCGGCGTGCCGTGAACCACCACGGGTTCGCCCCAGGCGTTGCCTTGGCGGTTCAGCCACAGCGTGACCTGCGCGTCCTCGACGAATATCAAATCCGCCGCGCCGTCGCCGTCCGCGTCGCCCAGCAGCACCCGCCGCGGGTCGACCTGCTCCGGAAAGCGCGGGCTGTGGCGCATGGTCACGCGCCGCCCCCAGCGCCCCTGCCCCAGGTTGGGCCAATAATCCACGCGGCCGTTGCCCAGGAGCACGATGTCCTGCAGGCCGTCGCCGTTCATGTCCGCCAGCTTCACGCGCGGGTCGGAAAAATAAACGTTCGGGAACGTTTCCAGTGGGCCGCGCTCTTTCGCCACCAGGCGCGTCCAGCCTTGGCCCGGCTCCTGAAAAAAATGCTCCAGCCGTTCGCCCGTGCGCAGGGCGTCGGTGACCCCGTCTCCGTCCAAATCCACCAGCCTGACTTCCGGGTCTTCCAGGTCGAACCCAGGCGCCTGGGCATAGGCCTGAAACGACCGCGCGTCCCATTCGCCTTTCTGGTCCAGCGGGTAATAGCCGGCGAGCCCGGGCTGCGTGATCAGCAAATCCGGCCGGCCGTTGCCCGTGGCGTCGAGAAACTGCACGCCCGGCTCGGCCAGCCTCGCCCCGGCCGGCGCGTTCGCCATTTCGCGCGGCTCGGCGAATCGGCCGCGGCCCAGGTTGCGCCAGACCCGCACGGATCCGCTCATTTCCACGATGTCAGGCAGCCCGTTGCCGGACACATCCGCCAATTCAAAATCCGCATGGCTCAGGGCGTAGGGCGGCAGGCTTCCGGTCAGCGGAAAAAAATCCCTGCGTTCGGGTTGCAAGGCGCTGTACTTGAATTCCAGGGGCGGCATGGACTCTGTCGCCTCCTGGTCGTGGCCGGTGAGTGTCAGACGGGTCAGGAGCGAAGCGCCGTTGGCCGCCGGCGTGTAGCCCAGGGCGTACGTGCGCACCCGCTGCTCTGCGCCGGCATGTGTGCGCACTTCAAGCGCGGCGCAGCGCCGGCGCGTGCGGATTTCGAACCCCGCCCGGCAATCTGAGAACGGTTCGTCGCCGGTCAGCAGTTCGTACACCAGAGTCAGTGAAACCAAAAAGGCCGTATCCCCGGCAGCGTCGGTATAATCCACATACCTGACGCGGCGCAGGTAGGCCTGGCTCCAGCGATGCGGGCCTTCGTTGCCGGAATCCGGCTCGTAGTCGTAGGCCACGCGGTTGCCGAATGTGTCCAGCGTCTCGGTCAGGAGCCAGGAAAATATCCTGGCCGGGCGCTCGGGATCCACCACCACGGCCGGGTCCTGCCAATCGGACGGCGCGGACGCAGGCCGCGGGGTGCCGTAGCGGCTGATCAGGCCGTCCCTGGCTTTGACTTCCCAGTAGTCTCCATTGTTTCCGGCAAAGTGGGTGATGAGCGCAAACAACCCCTCGGTGCGTGGCCGGTAGCGCGTGTGTCCCGCGCCGGTCTCCACGGGCACGAGATCCTCGGCGCCGGACAGGATGAACACGTCTTGCATGTCAAGGTAGGTGGGCACGCCTTTTGAGGTTTTGCGGCTGATGCGCGGCAGGTTGAGGTTCCACCCCAGGCCGAACGGCCCTTGGCCCTGGCCCGTGCTGTAGGTCAGATTTAATTGCGGCTGGAACCCATTGCGTCCTGGCGGCAGGGCCAGGGGCACGGAAAAATTGCCGGTGCCGGTGTGCAGGTCAGGCGTGAATTTTTCGCCCAGCCCTTTGAGCGCGCCGCCGCTTGTGGGAAGTGAAATAATCTGGTCAGAGATGCCGGATTTGTCGGACATGCGCCTGCTTTCGATCCCCCGCAGGGTGAAGACAGCACATGCGTGTGAATGATTTGAGCAGTTACTCTACCTTATATTATTACGCTTGTCCATAACCAATCATGATTCCTATTATGGCCTTCCCGCGTTAATAACCGCCAAACTCCAATCTGATTTCAGCGGCCAGGCTGTCAAAGGCGTTTTCCCCAAACCCCTCCCGGCCTTCGGCGCCGAGATGGTAGCGATAGGCCACGCCTGCGGAAACGTGGAGCCACTCCAGCGCATGCACGCCCGCATAGACCGCCGGCTCAATGACCATCAGATCATTGGCTGTGAACAGATTGTCCGTTGGATTCGTATAAAAAACGCTGGTCACGCCCAAAAACAACTGGGTTCGCAAGAAAAAACCGCTCCCTAAAGTAACGATATACCCTCCCTGCGCTCCGCCGCCGGTAATGGTCAGCCCCACCAAGCGGTCGGCCAAAGGCACATAAACCGTCGGCGATACCATGCGGAAAAAAGCCAGACCCAAAAAAGCCCGGTTGAACAGAATCCAATCGCCGTGTGCCGTAAGCAGCCAGCGGTTGTTGCCGAGCAAGCGGCAGGCTTTTATTCCCACTCCGCCCAGTCCGGAGAAAACCAGCGGCCTGGAGGCCATGGCCGCGCGCTGGATTTCTGCCGGCCCTGGCAATTCGGTTTCCGGCGAAACTCCGGCTGGCGGCTGGCAGGCAGCGTCTTCGGCCCATCCCTCGCTATTCCCCGCCGGGCAGGCTGGTTCACTGGCAATGACTGCGGCCGGACCTGCTGCGGGTTCATCCGCCCGGAGCATACAGGGATGGACGCTGACCCAACCCAGCAGGCCCAAGGCGCCCAGTTTGGCAAACGGCGAATTAAAAGATTTCATATTGCAGGCTCACAGTGGTCCGCCAAGTGTAATCCTCGACGCTTCCGGCCCGATCCAACAAGTAGGTTATCTGCGGAGCGGTCAGCGTTTGCGTTGCGTCGTTCGGGCAGGTTTGGTATGTCCCTGAAATCCGCCGGTCCAGGGAATAAGACCACGAGACCGCAGCGGTCAGGCTGAGGGATCCGCTTAATTGGTACTTGAAGGCAGCTTGCAGGGTTTCGTCGAACCGGGCGTCCCGCTCGTCGCTGACTAAAATACCCCAGGACTGCTCTTCGATCCGGCGCCGGCTGCCCAGGGGCCACCTCAGTTGCATGGCATTGCTCAGGGCGATTGAGAACCGGGTGTCAAAATAACAGGCCAGCCGGGTTTCCAACCCTGGCCTGAGCAATGGCACAGCCTGGTACTCGTCGGAATTGATCTGCGGAACATAGGCAGGATAGTAGTCGCAGGTCGCGGAAACATCCCACTGCCAAACGCGGTCAAGCGGCTCGCGGTATTGCCATTCAGCGCCCACATACCACAATAAAGCGATGGGCTCCTCCTTGAAAAAGGAGGGCTCCCCGACCCCGGGAACAAAACTGATTTGTTCGGAGTTCGCAAGCTCGAAATCCGCTCCCAGCCGGACATTGGCCTGGCTTCCAAATTCCCGCGGGTCTTGGCTGACATTCTGATAAATATCCTGAACCAGGAGCAGGGCATCGAAATCATCCTTCTCAATATAACCGCGCTCAGATAAAAAACCGCCCAGCCAATGCATATCACTCAGCATTTTTTCCCGCCTGTCAAACGTATACTCTGTGCGTAATATGGCCAGCAACTTTCCCAAGTCCTGCATATCCTCTGTGGTCATGGGTTTTAGCCATTTTAAAGCACGCGCCAGCTCAGCGGCTATTTGCATGCCTTGATAGGCATATTTCCCTTCAAAAATGCGGCCTACTCCTGTCCGGATTAATTCGTGAATCTGCAATTGGTAGTTTTCGTTTTTACTCTCTTGCCGGCTTGTGCTGCCGGGATTTAAGAGGTTTGAGGAGGTATGGATGGAACGTTCAAATTTCATTGAGCCCAGTATAGTTAGGTCGTTGCTTACAAAGCCGAAATTCAGGTGTCGGGTGTAGTTTAGTTCAGGTGAAAAGCTTAATTGGATGGATGTGAATTCCGAATCATACTGGTCATTGCTGTTATCGTTTCTGCTATAACCGATATATTTGGCGGCATAATTTGAATGCTGGACATAATTTTCGAATGGAATGTTCACCTGCAGCTCCTGTTCCAGGGAGAGGCATTGATACTTGAGGTTGGGTAAGAGACGTAAATCAATATTATCCATTCGGGCACTGGTTTGCGTCATTCGTGAGAGATCAACCTGCGTGTCTTGGTCCTGAGACTTCCCGAAATGAGTCTCCGCTCCCAGCAGTAACTGCAATTCCTGGATATCCACCCACGGCATATCCGTGATTTTAAAATCCCCATAGAGCGATTCGGCCCTGGCCTGGATTACTCCTGTTGCCAACAGGCAGGCAATGACTAATGCCGCCTGGAATATTCGAGTTCTTGTTTTGTTCACAAGTTGTCGCTGCCCTTCCGGGTTATAGTCAGACGTATTACTCCGGGTAATCTGGGATTTCTTGCACTCGAGTATGTCAGACCCTTCGCTTCGTATTACCTACCAAGCCGGCCCCTGATACTCGCTTTGGGTCTTTGAATCCTGCGGCCAATTTTTCTGCACCTGTCCCTGTTCCGCGTCCAGGGAGCGCAAGGTGCGCAGGGCGTCCTCCTTGGACATGCCCTTCTGCCTGCGGCCGCTCTGTTCCTCCGAGGTGTTGGCCTTCCCCTGCTCGGCCTGGCGCTGCTTGGTCTGCTGCTGAGCTTCGCTGGGCGGCGCCTGATCGTTTTCCCGGCCCTGGTTGGGCTGTCGGTCCTGGCCGGGCTTGTCCGCGTTGGCGCCTGCGTCTTTGCCTTTCCCGCTGCCCTGGGATTGCTGTTCGTGCGGCGCAGCCTGACGGGTGTGTTTTTGAATTTCGCGCAGGATCAGCTCCAGATTGTAGCGGGCGTCATCATCCTCCGGGTCCAGCAGCAGGCAGCGTTTGAACGCCTCGGCCGCCTCGCTCCAGCGCTCTGCTGTCCCGGTTTTGATCCCCACGTAAAAAGCGGTGTACCCCAGGTTGTACCATACATCGCCGGCCAGCCGGCCCTTGGCCGCGGGTTGGGCGCGCTCGAACGCCTGGTAGGCTGCCAGGTAATTATGCTGGGCCAGGAGCGCGCAGCCCAGATCGTATTCGACCAGGGCCGGCAGCCGGCCGCTCTCCCGCGCCTGGTTGAAGATCTGCTCGGCCCGCTTAAAATCCTTTCGCTCATACGCCTTGACGCCCTGGTTGACCTGCTGCCGGGTGGACGCCCAGCCGGGCGAAGCCGCGAACAACACGATCATGGCCGGGACCAGCCAGCGCCAGACTTTCCGGGCCGCCAGGCGCCAGTCCGGCTTGCCCCGGCGCCGGCCCAGCAGCCACTCCAGCAGAAGCAGCCAGCCCGCGGCCAGTGCGGCCAAGGGGTAATGATCCTGCCAGGCGTTCTGTTCGGCCGCAAACAGTTCGATGCGTTCCAGCCGCTTCAGTTCCGCGGCCAGGGCCTCTTCCTCGCGCCCTCCGGCCGAGAGGCGTTGAAACGTGCCGCCGCCGATAAGCGCGATGCGTTTCAGGCCTTCTTCGTCCAGGCGGGTGACGGCTTTCTTTTCTCCGGGCACGGCTGTGCCGGCCTCTGTGCCCACGCCCAGGCAATACGTGCGGATGCCTTCCTTGTTCGCCCGCTTGACTGTGGGAATGGGTTTGGCGCCGAAATTCTCGCCATCGCTTACGACCACCACCACGCGGTGCTTGGCGCCCGTGCGGCTGAACGCCTCGCGGGCCTGGACCAGGGCTTCGGTCAGATCCGTTCCCGCCACGGGCGACCAGGAGGTTTCCAGGTTCCCAATCAACAGCCGGATCGCGCCCTGGTCCCGCGTGAGCGGGCAGGTCAGGAAGGCTTTGCCGGCAAACGGCAGCAGGCCGAACCGGTTTCCCTGCAGGGTTTCCACCAAATAGAAGAGCGCCTGTTTGGCCCGCTGCAGCCGGCTGGGCGTTACGTCCGCGGCATCCATGGAGCGCGAAACATCCACCACCAGGACGACGTCCAATCCCGGAAAGACGGCATGGCGCACGGCCAGGGCGGTCTGGGGCTTGGCCAGGGCCAGCACCAGGCACACCCAGGCTCCCAATACCAGGCCCAGGGCCAGGCCGGCCTTGAGCTTGCTGTTGCCAACCGTGAGTCTGTCGGAGAGACGCGCTCCCACCAGTTGCCCAAGCCGCAGCCGAGCCAGGCGCTGGCCCCACCAATACGCGGCGGCCAGCACGGGCAGGAACCACAGGCCGTTCAACATTTCCGGTTGCGCGAAACGGAACACCCTTTGTCCTCCGTTTTTGAATTTACGGCACGCGCGGCTGCCACCATTGCGAAACCGCGGTCTCCGTCAACAGGATCAACATGGCAACCAGCAGCAGCCAGCCGCCCAAATCCTCCCGGGCCGTGTAGCGTTTGGACAGCAGCCGGGACTTTTCCAAGGCCTGGATCTCCGCGTATATGTCGCGCAGTTTGTTGCGGTCCGTGGCGCGAAAATATTTTCCGCCTGTGAGCCGGGCGATGCGCTGCAGGGTCGGCTCGTCCATGGCTTCCAAATGCACGCTGCCGTCGGGATTCAGCATGGCGGTTTCCTCACCGGCCGCGTTTTTCAGCAGAATCGGCCCGCCTTCCGGCTGTCCCATGCCAATGGTGTAGATGCGGATCTTCAGGGCCGCGGCCAATTCGGCAGCGGTCAGGGGATCGATGCGGCCGGCGTTGTTGCGTCCATCGGTGAGCAGGACCACCACCTTGGACGGCGCTTCAGAGTCTTTCAGACGGTTCACGCAGGTCGCGATGGCCATGCCGAGCGCCGTGCCATCCGTGGTCATGCCGATGCTCAGGTGCTCCATGAGCGTCAGCAAGGCGCCGTAATCCAGGGTCAGCGGACAAACCGTAAACGCATGAGCCGCAAACGCCACCAGGCCGAGGCGGTTGTTCCGCTGCCTGGCGATGAACGCCCGGGCTTCGTCCTTGGCGGCCTGCAGCCGGTTTTGGGGCTCGAAATCCCGCGCGGACATGCTCCCCGACAGATCCAAGGCCAGCAGCAAATCCAGGCCTATGGCTTGCTGCTGCTGCGTGCTGTGCAGCCATTGGGGCTGGGCCACGGCCAGCAGGATCAGGATCAGGCCGGCCACGCGCAGGGTTTCAGCCCAGCCGCTGCCCGGACGACGGCCGCCCCGGAAGGCACCGCGCACCGAAGCGGCTTCCGGATAATCGACAGCCGCCGGCTCGCCCCAGCCCTGGCGGCGCAGCCACCAGGCCGCGGGCAGGAGCAGCAGCGCGAGCAGGAGCCAGGGCTGGCCGAAAGTCATGCGTTGGCCTCCTGCGATTCCCGCGTGAGCCGGATGATTTCTTTGGCCAGTCCGTGGGCCGCGGCCACGCGCTTGTTGTCCGCGGGTTCCTGCGCATATTTCACCAGATCCGTCTCGGACAGCAGCTGGTCGATGAGCTCCCGCCGCTTGGCCTCCACGCCTGCGGATTCCAACCGCGCCAGGATCGTAGTGCGCGCGAGTTCCAGGGCCGGAAACCGGTAGCGCTGCGCCAGATAGCGCCGCACAATGCGCGACAGGGCCGTAAAGTACTCGCGGCTCAATTCGGCCGAAGCCACGACCGGCGAAGCGCCCAGCGCTTCCAGCTGTTTGACGGCTTCCAGGTGGGCGGGCGGTTGCACGGCCTTGCGCTTGGGCCGGCGGCGGCCCGCCATCAGCAGGCGCATACCCGCGGCCAGCAGCACCACGGCCAAGGCCACGGTGCCGATCACATTGAGGGAGCGGCGGGGCGGACGGGGATCGATCAGGGAGAGGCCGGCTTCGGGTCTGAGGCTGAGCAGGCCCAGGCGCTCCGGCCAGGAAAAGGCGGTGGCCGTGCTGCCGTCGGCCCACTGCACCCAGACCGGCAGCGGCGGCACAACGATGTCCTCGGTGGTGAAAAACGCCAGCCGGTAGACGCCCTGGCGCGCCACATAGCCCTCGTGGCGCGCGCTGACGTCGCGTTCGTCGTACGCCAGGATCTGTGCGCTGGGGATGACCGCGGTTTTTCCCGGAAGCTTCACCACACCGTTGCGGGCACCGGCGGTCAGCACCAGCTTGAAGGGTTCACCGCACTTGACCAGGCGGGTGTTGACGGCCGCCTCCACCCACAGCGCCTCTTCGGCGCACGCCGGGGACGGCTGCGCAACCAGGCCAACGGCCAGGCTTGCTGCGGCCAGCAGGCATCCCACTCCGGGCCGCATGCTCATCCCGCCAGTTTCCGGCGCCGGGCGCGGAAAAAAGCTATCATTGGCGCGAGATACGAAGTGTGCGTAAACAGGTCCACGGCGTCCACGCGATGCTGCGCGAAATAAGAGAGCCGGGCTCGCGCCCTCGCCCTGGCGAAGCGCTGGTATTCCTGCCGCGAGTGGTCGTCGCTGCTGTTCACTTCCGCCGCCTCCCCGCTTTCGGGGTCCACCAGGCTGACCCAGCCCAGGGGGGGCAGCTCGTACTCGCGCGGATCGTTCAGCACCATGGCCACGCAGTCGTGCTTGCGCGTGGCTACGCGCAGGCTGGAGGTGAAGGCCGGAGAGAAAAAATCCGAGAGCAGAAACACGATGCTGCGGCGCTTGAGGCCGCGGGCGAGAAACTCCAGGGCGCAGTTCAGGTCTGTGCGACGCGCCGTGGGTTTGGCCGCCAGCACTTCGGTGATGATGCGCATGACATGGCGCCGGCCTTTGCGGGGCGGAACGAACTTTTCCCGCCGGTCCGAAAACAGGAGCAGTCCCACGCGGTCGTTGTTCTTGATCGCCGAGAAGGCCAGCACGGCGGAGATCTCGGCCGCCAGCTCGGCCTTGTTCAGCTGGCCCGAGCCGAAGGCCGAGGAGGCGGAAACGTCCACGGCCAGAACCATGGTCAGCTCCCGTTCCTCGCTGAAGCGCTTGACGTGCAGGTTGCCCGTGCGGGCCGTGACATTCCAGTCGATGGTGCGGACATCGTCGCCGCGCTGGTAGGGGCGCACTTCGTGGAATTCCACGCCCTGGCCTTTGAAGATGCTGTGGTAGGCGCCGGAAAATATCTGGTTCACCACGGCGCGCGTCGCCAATTCGATCCGCCGCACGCGCCGGAGCAGTTCCTGAGGGGAGGTCGCGGGACCTTCGGCCACGGCCATCGCTTAGGGGATTTCCACCTTCTCCAGAATCTTCTGCACGATTTCGTCCGGAGTCACTTCTTCGGCTTCGGCTTCGTAGGTCAGGATCAGCCGGTGCCGCAGCACGTCCAGAGCCACGGCCTGCACGTCCTCCGGCGCCACGTAGCCCCGCCGCCGCAAAAAGGCGTGGGCGCGGCTGGCCTGGGAGAGGTACAGGGAGGCGCGCGGCGAGGCGCCGTACTGAACGTGGGGCGCCAGCTCGGGCAGGCCGAAATCCGCGGGCTGCCGTGTGGCCATTACTAAACTGACGATGTACTGCTCGATTTTTTCATCCATGTAGATCTTGAACAGGGTCTGGCGCGCTTTCATGATCTGTTCGGGTTCGGTCCGGTTCGAGACTTTATACGTCTTGCCGCGGGCGTGACGGCGGATGATGTCCAGTTCCTCGGCCATGGCCGGATAGGTCACCTTGATCTTGAGCATGAACCGGTCAATTTGGGCTTCCGGCAGCGGATAGGTGCCTTCTTGTTCGATGGGGTTCTGCGTGGCCAGCACCAGAAAGGGTTCGGGCAACGGATAGGTCTTGTCGCCGATGGTTACCTGCCGCTCCTGCATGGCCTCCAGCAGCGCGCTCTGCACCTTGGCCGGTGCGCGGTTGATTTCGTCGGCCAGGATCAGGTTGGCGAACACCGGGCCCTGCTTGGGAATGAATTCCTGCTGCTTCTGGTCGAAAATCAACGTCCCTAAAATATCGGCGGGCAGCAGGTCCGGCGTAAACTGGATGCGCTGGAACTTGGTGTCAATGGTCGCGGCTAGGGTTTTCACGGCCAGAGTCTTGGCCAAGCCGGGCACGCCTTCGATCAGGATGTGGCCATTGGCCAGCAGCCCGATCAACAGCCGCTCCACCATGGGTAGCTGGCCGACGATGACCTTGTCCATCTCGGCCAGAATATCCTCTACAAAGGCACTTTCGTACTTGATGAGATCGTTGATCTCCTGCAGGTTCTTGTTCATGCTTTGGGGTTCCCGCCGCCGGTTACTGGCCGGTCTGGATCAGTTTCTCCTTGGTGTTGTTCAACGCATCGCGGGCCTTCACGTGGTCCGGCTGCAGTGTAAGCAGTTTTTCGAACACGCTAAGCGCTTTGCGGTATTCCCTCCGGGCGTAATACTCCACGCCGGTTTTATACAGGCGTTCCGCCTCCTGGGGGATGCGGACCTTGAGCGCCTCCAGCTTGGCCTTGATTTGCTTGTCCTCGGGGCGCAGATCGAGCATTTTTTCATGCGCCTCGACCTGGCCCGCCAGATCCCCGTTCTCCTCGGCCTGGGCGGCCTGCCGCCGCAGCGATGCCATTTCGCTGTTGAGCGCGGCGCGGGCTTTTTCCAGCAGCTCCGTAGCCTGGCGGTGTTGAGTGGTCATTTCCATCACCAGCTGCAGCTTCTGCACGGCCGTGGTGTAGTCCTTTTGCTGATACGCGATCTCGCCTTCGTGGTAGTACTTGCGGATGAGTTTTTGCAGGGACTCGGGTTGGCCGGTGGCTTTGGCAGCCTGGGATTCGGCTTGATCCGCTTCGGCCTGGTTTTTGGCTTTGTTTTTGACTGCAGCCAGGGCTTTTAGCGCTTCGGGATAGTTGGGCCGAAGCTGCAAAGCCGCTTTATATTCCACAATGGCGTCAATCAATTGATCATACCGCTCGTATTCCTGGCCGGCCTTAAAGTGAAATGCCGCTTGATCCGTTCCCGTGGTCACGGGAATATGCCCGGTGCTTTCGGCGGGCACGGCCTTCTGGGGGGGTTGCGCCGCGGCAGTCGCGGGCTGGGTGGAACGGCCAAAGGTGTATCCCAGGGCCAGAGACAATTTGGAGCCCATGTCCCCTTTGCTCGCCAGCGCCAGATCCAGGCAGAACCCGCCCATCCAGAAGCCGGCGCCAAATACCAACCCATTCATAGCCGCCCCCTCCAGGCTGCGCAAGGGCACTTTAAAGCCCAGACGCAGGTCCAGCCATTGCCAGGGCTTGAACTCCGCACCCAGTCCCAGATCCGTAAAGCCGCTGTACATGGGCAGAGCCAGTTCCATATCCAGCAGCAGCCAGTCGGGAAATGGCCGGTAACTTCCAGCCAACAGCATGGTGCCGGGCAAGGAATAGCCCTGCGGTTTTCCGCCCAGGTTTTTAATCACGCCGGCTAAGGACCAATCCGGCGCCAGATCCCACTTCCCGCCCAAATCCACGGTCAATCCGGATACGCTGCTGGGCCCCAGGGCCTCGTTGAAATAACCGACGTTCGCTCCGATGCCCCAGGCATCGCTCACCGCCATTCCGTAGCCCAGAAAAAAGGAGCCGTCCTGCGGTGTCAGTACGCTGCCTGTGCGCTGTCCGCTGGTGTCCACCTCGTCGATCGAACCATAATTGAAGAAATTAATCAGCGCCGCCAGGCTGCCCGAGCCCAGGGGCAGGGACCCGGCGAAAACATTGTGCTGCACCAAGTCTGAAAGAGCTTCGTGCTGATACCCCACGGCCGCATTGCGGGCCATGGCCAAACCTGCGGGATTGTAATGCCAGCCAAACGGTCCTTCGGCCACGGCCGCGAAATTTTCGCCCATGCCTACGCCCCGTCCTCCGAGGCCCTCCTGCAGAAACGGAGCCACCACGTTGTTGTCCGCCCACACGCCCGGCGGACAGCCAAGCATTCCCCACAGTATCAGCAGACTGCTCGCCAATCGTTTCATCTCGCCACCACCAATTTGCCCATCGGCAATTTTTTATCGCCCACCACGACTTGATAGAAATAGATTCCGGGTGCGATATCCGAAACTTCAAGGCTGATTTCTCCCAGGCCGCCAACCGCCGCGCCCTGGACCTGGGTAATCAAACGATAATGGGTGTTGTACAACCGCACCACTGCTTCGCCGCTGCTGCCGTCCGCCCGGAACGCGAAAGTAACGTGGCTGGACGCTGGTATGGGATAGGCTTTCGCCGTATTGGGACTCAGCGCGCTGGCCACGGCCGGGGGCGTGGAGGTTGGGACAGGTCCTGGCGTGGGGGTCGTAGTGGGTGTGGAGGTGGGCAGCGGCGTGGGCGGCACCCATTGCTTGACGTAAACGTTCCGGTTGCCGGCCTGCTCGCTCCAAACGCAGACCGGTTGCCCGTTCTTGACCACCACATCGGGCCGATCCCCGTTGTCCGCCGGATTCACGTTCGTGCTAACGCCCAGCCGCGTCCAGGTTTGGTCGACCAGTTGGTAAACCCGGACTTGCTGGCTGGGAGCAGTGGATAGATCCACCAGACTGACAAAAGCTTCTCCGCCCTGGGCGAGTTCCAAGCGGGGCCATTCGGCTTCGAGTCCGGTCGTGACCGCCGAGCCGGCCAGCCCCCAATTCACGCCGTCGAACCGCTTGACTTTCACTTCCATAGCTGTTGATGACCCTTCTAAAAAAACCACCCAGGGCCGGTTGGCGGCGTCTATGGCCAGTGCGGGTTCATTGGCTTTAATGGTCGGACCCTGGTCCTTCAATCCCGCCCCTAAGGGTACCCAAGCCGAGCCGTTCCAGCGCGACACATAGATGTCATAGTTGCCGTTCAGTGTCTCCTCCCACGTCACCACCGGGAGGTCGTCCGTGCCGATGGCAATACGGGGCCATTTGGCCGTAGAGGTGGCTGTCCGGTTCACGGCATCGGCAAGCGGTGTCCAACTGGTGCCGTTAAAAGTCTTCACGTAGATATTGGTTCCCATTCCGGCGATTTCCTGCCACGCCACGAACGGCACCGGCGGATTCGAATCCATTAAGGCGATCGTGGGGTAGTAGGCGTCGCGGTCGAAACGGTTCAGCCATACATTGGGCAAATCCGGGACCTGGCTCCAGCTCGCATCGCCGTTTTTCCACATTTTCACAAATATTCGGGAATAGAGGGCGGAGTATTCCGACCAGGTTACAAACACATAGTGGGTTCCGGTGTTATTCATAACCGCCAAATCCGGATCATCCGCGCTAATATCCGCATCCATGTTAAAAGGGCCGGCGGTGGAGGTGACATCTCGCCAAACGCCATTATCCCAGACTCGCGCATAACCGCGCCACACAGCCGGGGAGGTGTTCAACTCCTGAAAAACCGCGTACGGCACATCTTCCGCGGCTGATTGGCGTGCGACGTCAATTTTCGGGTTTGCGGCGTCCTCGGTGGCGACGACATCCAGGCTGCCGTCCAATGACACCCAGTCCGCCTTTGCCGGTCCCGCAACAGCCAGCAGCAATGCTCCGGCGGTCATCCATCTTGCTGCCCGGTTCATCGGGCCACCACGACCCTGCCCATGGGCAATTTAGTCCCGCCTGTCATGACTTGGTAAAAATACACTCCTGGCGCCATACCGGAAATATCCAGGCTGATTTCACCCTGACCGTCAGTTGCCGTGCCGCTGGCCTGGGCCACCAAGCGATAGTGGGTATTGTAAAAACGCACCACCGCTTCGCCGCTGCCGCTGTCCGCCCAGAAACTAACGGTGACGCGGTTGGCCGCGGGATTGGGATAAGCCAGGGAGGAGTTCTTACTCAGCCCGCCATGGACCCACGGGGTCGGCGTCGGACTGGGTATGGACGTGGGGGTGGGCGTGGCGATCGGCGCCGGGAAATCCCAATACTTGACATAAACTTGCTGGGCCACGCCGTCGTTCTCGCACCAAACCACATAGACCCCGGAATTGGAAATGGCAATATCCGGAGTGGTGGCGGCATTGCTTGTGTTCCCATTCAAACTGCCGCCCAAGTTTTGCCAACTGGCGCTGGTGCCGTTGTAATATTTCACATAAACCTGGTTCGCTATGGCGGAGTATTCATACCAGGTCACATACGGCGTGTTGCTCACCAGGGCGATTCTGGGATTATACGCGTTATAGAGCGGGTCAACGTTCAGGGTGCCGCCCACCGCTTCCCACGCGCTGCCGTAATCGACTTTAACGAGAATTTGCGTGGGAGACCCTTCGAACCAGGTCACATACGTCCCGATGCTCGAGGTGGCTATTCCTCCCATGCCCAATCCGGTGGAAAAATTGTTCACCGCGCCATGCACGAAGTCCCAATTCCCACCGGTATACTGCTTCACGGTCAGCGATGATTCTTCATAGAACAGATCCAGTGGTGTGGTGCCACGAAACGCAACCCGAGGATAAAACGCCGACGTTTTAGTGTTAATGGCACCCGAGCCCAGTTGCTGCCAATCGGTCCCGTTATAAAACTTCATATAAACATCCGAGCTCTCCCGCCAGGTCACATAGGGCGATTCTCCCAACATTTCAATTTCCGGAGTGTAACTGGTGTTGGCGCCGTTGACGTTCAGGTTGGTGCCGGAGGTCCACCCGGTGCCGTTCCATCCGGAAACATACGTTTGTGAGGGCGAGCCTTCGATCCAAGCAACATACTGATGGCTGCCGGAACAAGCGATACTGGGATAACTGGCGTTCGTAGCTACATTGAAGTTTAAGGCGCCGCCCACTTGCACCCAATTGCTGCCGTTCCATTGCTTGACATAGATATGCGTTGCCGGATAGGAGGGATTGTTCTCGTGCCAAGTCACATACGGCTGGTTGTTGTAAATGGCGATTCTGGGACGCAGTCCGCTCTGGTTCGAATTGATATTCAGGCTTGATCCCAATTGGGTCCAGGCGCCGTCGGCTGCGCCGCAGGCATAGAGCACCCACAATCCGGCAATGAACCACGTGCTGATTTTTGCTTGCATGTGCATTTCCCCTCCAGCGCCGACCGCCCGATTAACCACTCTGGCCGCCGGATGCTATTCGATACCATCCTTTATCATCTAATCAACTCGAGTTTTTCACGCACTTTCTCCAGAGATTCCTTGGCCTTTTCGTGCTTGGGATCAATATCCAAAACCAGTTCCCAGGCCTGCTGAGCCATCTGGTAATCACCTTTGGCATAGGCATTTACGCCCTTGCGGTAAAGCTCTTCAACCAATCCCGGATTTTCCCGCTTGGTACGCTCCCACGCCGACAACGCCTCTTCGTCTTTGGGGTCGATGTTCAATACATTGCGCAAGGCGCCTAAAATTTCAACCATGTCGCCCTTGTTCTGGGCCAGTTCCACTTGGCGTTTGGCGGTTTTAATCGCCAAAGCCTGCTTTTTCTTGGCTACGTTGATTTTGTATTGGGCCTCACGGTGGTCAGGCATAAATTCCAGAACCAATTCAAATTCCTTTATAGCGATTTCATAATCGCCGCGGTCCATGGCCTGGTTGCCCGCCAAGTAATGGTTTTGGATGGCGGTGCGGATGAGTTGTTTGGAATTATCGGCAGGTGGTTGGGCTTGCAAAGCAGCTTTACGCGTCTGGGGCAAACCGTCGGGCAGCCGCGATGCTTTGGACGCCGAGGCTTCGGCCAGCGCCTCTGGAGCTTCGATGCGCGCTGCCGAACGGTAATCCACTCCCAGTGATTTGAACTCCGGCTGTTGATACGGACGCGGCGCTTGGCTGCTTACCGCGGCTGCAGAGGCGGGCAGTGGTGCTAAGGTTTTCTGGCCCTTGGCCTGGACGCGTTTTAAAGCCTCCTTGGCTTCGGGATAACCCGGGATCAGCCGCAGTGCGTCCTTGTACGCGGCCGCCGCCTCGATCACCTTGTTCTCGCGCTCCAGACTGCGCCCCCGTTGATAATGGTCCTGTGCCTCGCTAACCAGGTTTTCCAGCGTATACTCCTGAGGGTTTTCTTCCGACTGGTGGCGCCGTTGGTCGCGCTTGGCCCACGCTAACGCTTGTTGGGCCTTTTGCCATCCCGGATACAGTGCCAGCGCTTTTTCATATTGGTTGATGGCTTCCCGATATCTTTGCGCCAGGTGGTGTTCTTTCCCCATTTCCAGGTATTTGAGGGCTAGCGCTTGGTCTTCTGGCGATACGAAATCGGCCTGTTCGGCGAGAGTGTTTTCCGAAGGATCTTCGGCGTGAACGGAGAGGGCAGTAAAAGTATATGCGAGTACGACCCCGACCGAGCAGATCAGCGTTCTGAATAGGACGCGTCCGGTCATACGGACTCCCCTGTTTTTTCAGACATGGCATGGGTTTCCCACGAGTTTACCATTGGCGCAGAACACCGTCAATGCCCGAGTCGTTTGAACCGCATGCGGTTTTGACTGTTGTATCAGTGGACTTTTCGGCTACAATGGAGACTTCCCGAGCGTTTTCCTGATTCTCAGAAAGAGGCTGGAATTCATGCGTCCTTGCCCCGGATTGCCCTTGCTCCTCCCTGTCATTTTCGGAGGCCTGCTGCAGCTCGTGGGGTGCGCCTCGGTTCCGGCCCCCCTCTCCTTACCTGCCGCTCCCTTGTCTTCGGCCGGCACAATGCCAGAATCCACCCCCGAACCAACCTCAACACCGGCTCCTGAGCCGACCTCCTGGACCCTTGTCGCCGGGGGGGATGTATTACCTGCTTGCTGGTTGGATCCCTACCTTGAACAGAATGGCCAGGATTACCCCTATGAGTTCCTCTCGCCTTATTTCCAAAGCGCGGACATCGGTCTGGTCAACTTGGAATGCCCCCTGTCCACCCGCGGCCGGCCGTTTCGGAATAAAAAGTTCACCTTTCACGGCAAGCCGGAAGCCGCTTCGGCGTTGCGCCGGGCTGGCATTACCGCCGTTTCTTTAGCTAATAATCACATCTTGGATTTCGGACCCGAGGCTTTGCAAGACACGCTGGAAGCGCTGGACGCCGCTGAGATCGCCCATGCTGGAGCGGGCCCGGACTTGCGGGCCGCTCATCGAGCCGCGGCCGTACACCTTGCCGGCAACCGAACGCTGGCTATTCTTTCATACTCCTTAACCTATCCCTCGGAGTTTTGGGCCGGCGCCCGCAAACCCGGAACCGCCTTGGCGCGATTTCCGTTGGTCGAAGCCGATATTCGTTCCGCTACGGCTTGGGCCGACGAAGTCGTGGTTTGTTTTCATTGGGGGGGAGAACTCGAACCTGATCCCAAATCCTATCAAATTCAGTACGGCCATGCAGCGATTGATGCCGGGGCGCGGATCGTTTTGGGCTCGCATCCACATATTTTACAGGGGGTGGAATGGTACCGGGGTGGCGTGATTTTTTATTCGCTTGGCAACTTGGTCTTCGGCGGTGGACGGAGCGCCAAGGCGGTAGACAGCATTTTAGCGAAAACTCAGGTGGAGTCTGCGGGCTCCAGTCTCTCGGCCTGGGCGCTTGCTTTATCCGTGGATAACTTGTCCACCCGCTTTATGCCCCGGCCGCTCAACGGCTCCCGCGCCGAGCGCATCTACCAGCATCTGCAGCATTTATCCTCGCAATGGGGTACGCGGTTCCAGGAGGATGACTCCGGGTGGGTGCGCATTCTTCCGCCGGAACCGTGAGCCGGCGTTCGCGTCTTGTCTGTCCGCTGCGTTTTAAGAATTCCTAGCGATTCAGTTTGCCGTCGATATTCTCGATATCGCTTAACAAGGTGTCCAACTCCGGGCCGCCTGGCACGGCAGGCTGGGTACTCTCCTCGCCGGCAAATTCGTCCATTTTCCCCATAAAGGATGTCAAGTCGTAGGGCATGGTCTCGTCCTGAGGGGGCTGGGCCTCGGCTTCGGCCGGTTTTTCAGATTCCGCCTGATGTCCGGCCGGCTCGGTGGCTGCCGCCGCCGGCTTTACTTCAAAAACCTCCAGCGGCATCTCTGTCGCGGATTCAGCTTCTGCGCTTTTTGGCAGTGTGATCACGGCTTCGTTCCCTTGGTCCGGCAATCCACGCATGGTCACGGTCCCTTGGTGCGCATCCACGATCCGCTTTAAAATCGGGAACCGCAAGCCGGTATTGACGATATCCGCGCGGGTCTGGGAATCCGGGCCATGAAAAATGCCGAACACCTGTTGGGCCTGCTCGGACTCCAACGAGGGTCCACTGTCCCTGATTTTTACCACCACACCGGAATAGGTCTCCGTGGCGGTAATCAAAACCTCTCCCCCGACCGGCGAAGTCTTGATCGCGTGCTGCACCAGATTTAAAAAAACCTGGCCCATGCGATCACTGTCTATCATCAATGGTGGCAGCGGCGTATGCAGCTCCTGCACCAGACGGACTTGTTTGATGTCCGCTTGGGGCTGGCTGTTCAACACGACGTCTTGGATCATGGAGGCGAGTTCCGTGCGCGAGCGATAGAGCTGCGACAGCCCCCCTTCCATGTGGGAGATATCCAGCAGGTCGTTGATCTGGCGTTCCAGGCGGGCGCTTTTATTGATCACCACCCCCAGGAACTCTTGCTGTGTATCCGTGATTTTCCCCTCTTCCGAAGATAAAATCGAAGTGATGTAATTTTTAATCACGACCAACGTCGCTTTAAGATCGTCAGACATGCTGGTAATCGCTTGGATTCTTAGCTCTGCATCTGATCGATTGTTCTCCATCAGCGCCTGCAAAGAGTCCGCGGATTCCGCCGACTCCATGGCTTTCTGAGACGCGCTCTGCCACTCGCTCTTTTCCGTTTCCAAAACCGACACTTGTTGTTGCAGTCCCGACTTTTCCATTTCCGCACGTTCCAATTTTCGGCGGAGATCGTCCAGGTTTTTTTGGACTGCAATCAATTCTTCGCTCTGCGCCCCGGTTGCTTCGGGAATACCCTGGCTGCCTACCCGTTCCACGAGCATGTTTATCCATTCGGCCAGCTTTTCCCACTCACCCCGGCCGGTCGCAGAGATCGCCCGGGGCAACTCGCCGGTTTGCAGCATGCCAGAGAGCTGGGTGTTCAATCTTTTCAATGGTTTCTGCCCGCTCCCACTAATCCAAAACAGCATGAGCAGGCAAATCGCGACGATGACTCCCAATCCGGCCAGCACCACCGGATCCTCCAGGGCCCCTTCCCCTGCAAGATTAGGCCCCACAACTTGTTCCAGTCCGGATATCTCCATCAGCGTGGCAATTCTAATTCTTGGTATTTGTGTGGCGGCCAGCCCCAACAAGTACGTGGTGTTCTCCCATTGGGCGCGCCGATGCTGCGGCGCGGGCTGGTCCAAGACGGTCTCCATCTTGCGCAGATCCATGCCTAACAATGCGCCTAGATTTTTTGGAAACGTGCTTTGGGGAACCGGACTTAACCGCTGACCGTTGTTGGTGATGATCAGCGTCATCAATCCCCCCGAAGGGGAAAAGTTTTTCAACTCCTCGGTCGGAAGAGAAACTTCCACCTGTAGGACACCCATAAAATTTCCCCGTTCATTCAAGCATGGAGTGGTAATTTGTAACCAGGGAAACCCTTCGGGCTGTTCGAGAAAATGGACAAGTGTCAGGCGTTGGCGGGAGGCTTGGTCAAAAGCCGGAGTTGGAGCAATCGTGGCGGGTGGGGATTTTTTACCGGTCCAAGCCATCACCTTTCCGGTTTCATCGGTCAGCAGGCTCCCCAGCCATCCTCCCTGGGCGCGCGCCATTTTAACGAAAGCTGCCACTTTGTTGCGGCGTTCCACGGCTTTGGCCTGAGGCGCCCGGAGCACCGCCGTATCCGCCGCCGCTTCAACTTGTGCCCTGACCCGAGCGACCACTTGCTCCAGTTGCGCCGCCCCTGCCTGGGCGGCTTCCTCCAACTGCTTTCCTTTATCGCTTTCAAACCGTTGCAGCTCCATTTCATTCAACCGAGTCTGGAGCATTTGCACGGCTTCTTTCTGAATTCGATTCCAGTAATATATCAACGCCAGGGTTCCTGCAAGCGCCATTAGCAGCACGATGCTGGTTCCCAACCAAATACGCCCTCTCACAGCTTGCCCCTCCTGTCGTTAAATGTTGGGGTCCTTTTCCTGTTCTTTAATACCCAAACGAGCTACGGCGCTTACCGTATCCGTCCCATCCAGCTTGATGATTCGAACGCCCTGAGCGTTGCGGCCAACCATGCCGATAGATTTCAGCGGCATGCGAATTACGGTCCCGCTAGAAGTGATCAGCATGATTTCGTCGCTTTCCGCGACCGACCGAATCGTCACGACTTGGCCGTTGCGTTCGGTCGTCTTGATATTTAGCGCGCCTTGGCCTCCTCTGCTCTGGGTGCGATATTGAACCAATGTGGTCCTTTTGCCATATCCCCTGGTGGTGACGGTCAGCAGGCTTTCGCCCGGCCGGGCAATTTGCATGCCTACAACACTGTCTTTCGGACGCAAAGTGATCCCTCGCACCCCTTTGCCGGTGCGGCCGATTTCCCGTATGGCTTTGACTTTGAACCGGATGGCCTTTCCCACTCGGGTGGCTAGAATAAGATCTTCGTTCTCGGTGGCCTCCAAAACTTGGATCAATTTGTCCCCTTCGCTCAGCGTCAGCGCGATGATGCCACCTGCCCGGGGATTGGCAAAAGCATCCAAGCGGATCCGTTTGACCAGCCCTTGCTCTGTGCCCATAACCAAAAAACGTTCTTCGCTGAACTCTTTGACCGGTATCATGGCTTCGACACTCTCGTTAGCTTGCAGGCGAACCAAATTGACGATTGCTTTTCCTCTGGCCGTTCGCGCCGCCTCGGGAATTTCATATACTTTCAGCCAATAAGCCCGACCTTGATTAGTGAAGAACAAAATATAATCATGAGTGGAGGCAATGTAAAAATGTTCCACAAAATCCTCGTCATCGCGCGTTTCCAACCCGCTAACACCGCGTCCGCCGCGGCGCTGCGCGCGATAGGTTGAAACCGGCAGACGTTTAACATAACCCTTGTGAGTGATGGTGATAACCATATCTTCTTCCGCAATAAGATCCTCGATGGATAAATCCGCCAGCGCAGCGACGATCTCCGTCCTGCGGGCATCTCCGTACTTCTTCTTGATTTCTTCCAGCTCCTCAATGACGATAGCCAATACCTTGCGGTCACTGGCGAGGATTGACCGAAGTTGCTCGATGGTTTTTATCAGTTCGAGGTACTCGTCCTGAATTTTTTTACTTTCGAGGTTAGTCAACTGGTGCAGCCGCATATCTAAAATGGCTTGGGCTTGCAGATCGGACAATTGAAAGTTCTTGATCAACGCCGCTTTAGCTTCGGCTACGGTGGCGGACGCCCTGATCAAACGTATAATTTTATCCAAAAATTTTAAAGCAATTTTCAACCCCTCTAGGATATGGGCGCGCCGTTCGGCGCGATCCAATTCGAAACGCGTGCGGCGCATAATTATTTCGCGCCGGTGGGCGATGAAGTGTTCCAAAATTTGTTTAAGGTTCAGGGTTTGCGGACGCCCATCGACCAGCGCCACCATATTGACGCCAAAATTAGTTCGTAACGAGGTAAATTTAAAAAGATTATTTAATACAATCTGTGCGTTGTCATTGCGAGCGACTTCGACTATGACGCGTATTCCCTCGCGGTCTGATTCATCTCGCAAATCGGTGATACCCTCGATTTTCTTATCCCGAACCAACCCCGCGATACTTTCAATGAGTTGAGCTTTATTGATTTGATACGGCAATTCGGTGACCACCAACCGCTCTTTGCCGTTTTTCATCTGTTCGATTTTGACTTTGGCTTGCATTTTTATCGAACCACGGCCGGTACGATAAGCCTCCATAATGCCGTCGCGGCCCAAAATATAAGCACCCGTGGGAAAATCCGGACCTTTGACGAAATTTTTCACCAAAGCCTCGATTTTCAGATCCGGATCGTGTATTAAAGCAATAATGGCGTCCACGACCTCGCTTAAATTATGGGGCGGAATATTCGTTGCCATGCCTACGGCGATGCCGGTGGTGCCGTTGACCAGAAGGTTGGGGAGACGCACCGGTAACAACGAAGGTTCGGTTAACGAATCATCATAATTAGGAACGAAAGGAACCGTGTCTTTCTCAATGTCCGAAAGGATCTCGTCTGCGATGTTGGCTAAACGAGCTTCGGTATAACGCATTGCGGCTGGAGGATCTCCGTCCACGGAACCGAAATTTCCCTGCCCGTCAACCAAAGGATAGCGGAGATTGAACGATTGAGCCATGCGGACAAGGGAGTCATAAATGGCGGCATCCCCGTGGGGGTGATAATTCCCCATTACTTCACCGACGATCTTGGCCGATTTGCGGTATGGTTTGCTGTGATGCAGCCCCATCCCGTGCATTCCATAAAGAATGCGCCGGTGCACTGGTTTAAGACCGTCCCGGACATCAGGAAGGGCGCGTCCGACAATTACACTCATCGAATAATCGAGGTAGGAGTTTTTCATCTCCTCTTCGATGAGAACCGGATATAATTTCTGTCCTTCAGAATCCATAGGTCAGTTATCCTTCTTAAAAAAGAAATTCAACATCACGCCGATCCAAAATATTAACAACCGATTTGAAAGTATTATAAACGCATCGGCATTACAATGCAGACATATTCTTCAGACTCTGATTGGGGTTTAAAAACACCTGGATTTAAATTTGAGGAAAGTTCCATAATACATTTCTCTGATGAAATATTTTTTAATACATCTAAAATGTATTTAGCGTTGAATGCTATGGACATTGAATCGCCGTTATAATCCAGATCGAGTTCCTCTTGGGCTTCTCCAACCTCTGGTGTGTTGGCAGAGATTGTCAATTTATTGGATGAAAAAGTATATTTAACGGAGCTCGACTTATCCACGGCCATCAGAGAAACCCTTCGCGTCGCAGAAAGAAGCGTACCGGTCTCACAGTGTAAAATGCGTTCTGACTGTTTGGGGATGACTTGTTGATAATTAGGAAATTGTCCGTCAATCAAACGGGACATGAGAATAAGTTCGGCATTTATGAAAACGATTTGATTATCAGTGATTTGAATATTAATCTCGCCCTCTCCATCCAATATCTTACTTAATTCCTGAAGCGTTTTAGCCGGGACAATATAGTTGAATTTTTGGTTGGGATTCTTTTCTAAATTATGGTCAATCATAGCTAAACGATGGCCATCTGTTGCGACTAATCTCAATTTATTTCCTTCCATAAAAAAAAGGACCCCATTTAAAACATATCTCGTCTCGTCAGTGGAAACAGCAAAAATGGACTTTTTAATCATATTTAACAGGGTTGCTTTAGGCAGATTAAACCCTTTGTCCGGTTTAACTTTAGGAAGAACGGGATAATCGTCTTTAGGCAAACCATTTATTTTAAAGATAGCTTTATCACAAGTCAAAGTGATTACCGAATTATCATTTAATGATAGGTTGATATCACTATCCGGCAATTCCCTTACTATTTCTGATAAACGTTTAGCCGGGATAGTAATGCTTCCGGCTGATAATATCTCGGCAGGAATCTGACATTTGATAGATACTTCCAAATCTGTTCCTGTGAGACGCACGATATTATTATCTGTTTCAAAAAGAATATTAGATAAAATCGGAAGCGTGTTGCGGTTGGATATGGCATTTAATACGGTTTGAACACCATAAATAAGATCTGCTCTTTTGCATTTAAATTTCATAATAATAACCTCCTATAGTAGTAATAATAGAGCCTGTGGATTTGTGGAATTAAAGAAAAAACATTAAAAACAAAATGAATAAAGAATAATAAAACCTGAAAAAAAAAGTAATAACTCGAAAAAGACAAAAGTTATCAACGTAACGAAAGAAAGAAAAAATAATCCACAAGAACAACTATATTATCTACAAAATATTGATAAGAACATCACAAATTACTAATAATATTTTCCAACTAATTTGATTCGCGAAGTTGGGACATTAAACGGTTAATCAAATTTCTTAGCTTCTCATCATGATTTAAACGTTCTTTTATTTTATCAAAACCATAAATAACCGTGGTATGGTCTTTTCCGCCAAAAAACCTTCCAATTTCAGGCAAAGAAAAATCGGTCATCTCTCGAGCCAAATACATAGCGATTTGACGAGGAAAGACAATAGAAGCGGTACGTTTTTTAGCTTTGAGATCAGAAACTCTAAGATTGAACTCTTTCGCAACCATCTCCGTTATCAAATCAATGGTAATGGGACGAAAATCATCATTAAACAAATCACGCAAAACTTCCCTGCATAAATCCAGAGAAATATCACTTTTAGTCAAAGAAGCATAGGCTACCACGCGGATTAATGATCCTTCAAGTTCGCGAATATTCGATTTAACCTGGTTTGCAATGTAAGCCAACACATCATTTGGGACAATGACTTTTTCATGTTCGGCTTTTTTACTTAAAATGGCCACACGTGTTTCAAAATCCGGAGGTTGAATATCAGAGACCAATCCCCATTCGAAACGAGAGCGTAAACGTTCTTCCAAATTGATTTCTTTTGGATGGGAATCCGAAGTAGCCACAATTTGTTTGTGCATATTATAAAGGTCATTAAAAGTATGAAAAAATTCTTCCTGGGTGCTTTCCTTTCCAACTAAAAACTGTATGTCATCAATTAGAAGAACATCGACCGTACGGAAACGATCGCGAAAAGCACGCATGGTTCCGGAACTAATCGAAGAAATCATCTCGTTCATGAAGGTTTCAGAAGAGACATACAATACACGTTTGTCATTGTTGTTCAGCATGACAAAATTACCAATGGCCTGAAGCAAGTGTGTTTTACCCAACCCAACCCCCCCATAAATAAACAAGGGGTTATAAGACTTCGCCGGAGCTTCGGCAACAGCCATACATGCCGCGCGTGCAAAACGATTGCTATTTCCCTCAACAAAACTGGAGAAAGTATATTTTGGATTTAAAGGCGTTCCAACGCTTGAAATTCCACGTGGCACACCGGAATCAGAGACAAACGCCACGGGGGGAGAAAGGGTTTCGATCTTACTTTGTAAATCAGAGGAAACAACAAATAAAACGGAAACGGATTCGCCCGCAAGACGGGATGAGATATCTATCAAAGTGGAAAGATAATGCTCATTCAACCAATCGCAGAAAAAACGGCTTGGAACCTCTACAACTAATTTTTTATCAGAAAACGAAAGGGCGCGAGTGGGCTGAAACCACGTATCATAGCTCTGTTTATTAAGTTTATTTCTAAGATCGTCTAAAACTTGTGACCAAAGCTCAAATGCCGAAACGGACATTATTGATACCTCAATAAAATGGAAGCAATGGAATGAATTGTAATATGCAAGATCAGATAGAACAAATGAAAAAAATAAAAAAATAATCCACAAGGAAATCAACAACTGTGGAAAAACAGAAAATGGCTTAATAGATAAAGATAAAAATGGAAAACAAGATGTAAAACTATAACTTGGAACATGTAATTTAATTAATGTAAATAATAACAAATTAAGGCGGAAAATAATAAGAAAAACTATAATTTATAGGGATTTTTAATAAAGCCAATTATCTTGACAAGGTAAATGTGTTTAAGTAAGATGCGTGAATAAAATAAAAAAACACATTAAATAGTGAAAGGAAGAAGAATGAAACGCACATATCAACCCAACAAAACCAAAAGAAAAAAGAAACACGGTTTTAGAAAAAGAATGGAAACCACAGGTGGAAAAAACGTCATAAAAAAGAGAAGGCAAAAAGGAAGAAAAAAATTGACCGCATAATGCCCATTAGATACAACCTACCTAAAAAAGCAAGAATAACAGATACAAATGAATTTAATAAAATAATAACCAAAGGAAAAAGAATTAATTGTGACTTCTATAGAATTCATTACGAGAAAAGCGATAATGTAAAATCAAAAATTGGGATAATAGTATCAAGAAAAATTAAAAATAAAGCTTTAAAAAACAAGTATAAAAGGCGTATTAAAGAATACTTCAGAAAAGTTAGAGTTTCATTTAAAGTACAAATTTGTATAGTTATTATTATTTATAATGAGTTTAATAACAAGAAAAGTGAAGAAATGTTAAAAAATATGACAGAAATGTTTAAAAAAGAGAAAATAATCTAATGAATAAAATAATAATTAGTATTTTAATATATTCCATAAAAATATATAAAACTTGGGTATCACCATATTTAGGCCAGGCTTGTAGATTTATTCCCACCTGTTCAAAATATAGCGAAGAAGCAATTTTAAAGTATGGTCCAATAAAGGGAGTTTATCTTGCAATAATGAGAATATTGCGGTGTCACCCCTTTCATGCCGGGGGTTATGATCCATTAAAATAAGCAGGTGAAAAATGGATAAAAGATTTGTCATTTTCATCATTATTTCCGTAGCGGTTTTATATTTTTCTAATTATTATGCGATGCAAAAGGCAAAACAAAAAATCTCTACGAGCCATATTAATATTACAGAAAAAACCACTAAACCGGAAAGCGATGAAATCGAAAAAATATTAAAAATTAGTGATGAAAAAGCGTTAGTGGAAAGCAATGAAAAAGGAAGCGATTATCAATTTGAAAATAATTTTTTAAAGATGAGCGCAAATAGCAAAGGTATTCTTAAAGAGGTGTTGTTAAAAACCGCGCCGAATAACGAAGAACTGATAGCATTTATCAAGCCCAATGAACAAAACGACAATTTTAATTTTGAGTATGCAGTGAACGAAGAAAATGTAAACGACAAAAAGGAACATTGGGATTTTAATAGAGGGACCGAAAACTTCACATTAGAACTTAAGAAAAAAGAGCAATATCAAATTGCCAAGAAGATCTCGTTTTTTAATAATCAAACTGCTAAAGTTGAGATAAAAATAGGCAATTTGAGTAAAAACGTCATAGAATTAAAAACACCCAAGCTAATCTGGCAACTTGTCAAAGAACGATCATCCCCTCAAAATATCAAGCAGATAGTCATTTATTCAAAAGCAAAAGTATTGAGAATCAAACCTCAAAAGAAAAGCGGTATTGAAAAAGTTGATTACACACCGGAATGGCTGGGAATTAAGGATCAATACTTTTGCATGATTTTTTATAAATCAAATCCTCAATTTTCATCTGCAATAGTTAAATATTCAGAAGATCAAAGCATGTCTTTATATATCGTATTTCCAAACATAGAACTCATGCCAGGCGAGACAAAAGTAATCGAAATGCATGCATATTTGGGGCCTCAAAATTATGAAAATCTTAAAAAAATTGGATACCAGCTGCAACACGTTGTGCATTTTGGATTTTTTCACATTATAGGCGTGCCGCTTTATTATTTATTGAAATTTTTCTATTCAATAACAAAAAACTATGGATTTGCCATCATTTTATTGACTATTCTTATAAGAGTTATTCTTTGGTGGCCGACACAAAAAAGTTATTCATCTATGAAAAAAATGCAAACCGCAATGAATAAAATGCAACCCCGGTTGAAAACACTTAAAGAAATATATAAAAACGAACCTGCCAAACTTAATGAAGAAACAATGAAATTGTATCGTGAATATCAAATAAATCCCATGGGTGGATGTTTACCGATGCTTTTGCAGATGCCGGTATTTTTTGCATTATATTCAACCTTAGTGTCATCAGTTGAGTTAAAGGGAGCTCCTTTTATTTGGTTTTGGAAAGATTTATCTTTAAAAGATCCTTATTATGTCTTACCACTGTTAATGGGAATAAGTATGTTCATACAACAGAAAATGTCAACACCACCAGCAGCGACGCCAGAAGCTGCCGCTCAGCAAAAAATGATGTTATATTTCATGCCGGCAATGCTTACCTTTTTTGCTTTTGTTTGGCCTTCAGGATTATTATTATATTGGGTAGTTTCAAATATACTTTCTATAGGACAACAATTACTAATCAACCGCAGTCGTTGATTGAATAAGGAGGCCCACAGGAAATGCAGGAGATCATACGCGAAGCGAAAACCATCGAAGGCGCCATTGAAGCTGCATTAAATTTTCTAGGTTGTTCAAGAGAAGACGCCCAAATAGAAATTCTTCAGGAACCCGTTAAAGGCATTTTTGGATTGACTAAAATGGCTAAAGTAAATGTGAGATGTGCAAAAAACAATGAAATTAAACAATCCCCGACGCCTAATAAAAGCAGCAGTGAGGAATCACACACAACCGCAGAATTATCACCAGACGAGGCAAAGGAATTATCGGAAAAAAGCGAAGGCATCTTAAATAAGATATTAATTACAATGGGGATACAAACAAAGCTTAAAACATCGCTAGAAGAAGGAAGCATTGTTCATGATATTTTGTGTGATGCTGAAGGATTGCTAATAGGCAAGCATGGACAAACTTTGGCAGCGCTGCAATATATACTTAATAAAATTATGCATCACCAAATGGAACAAAAAGGCCGATTTATTGTTGATGTTGGCGGATACCGCCAAAGACATAAAATGATATTAGAAAAAACCGCAAAAAAAATTGCTCAAAAAGTCGCTGATACAAAGCAGGAAGAGCAATTAAAAGCCATGAGTGCTTTTGATCGGAGAATAATACACCTTATTTTAAAAGATAATCCTTATGTAACTACGTATAGTCTTGGAGAGGGTGCATTTAGAAGAGTTGTAATAGCTCCAAAAGAAAGCGAAATATCTTAAAATATAAAAGCAGATTAAAAAGAAAGAGGAAATAGATATGCGGTCGGATACGATCGCAGCAATTTGTACTCCACCAGGCCGAGGTGGAATTGGGATAATAAGAATATCAGGTCCGAAGTCACTAGATATTGTTAATAATGTCATAAGCACACCATATAACTTATCTTCATTAAATCAATTGAATACAAGAAAATTATTACACTCCAGTATTTATAATGAAAAAAGAGAGAAAATTGACGAAGTTTTATTGGCATTGATGCCACGTGGGAAAAGCTACACAGGAGAGCTTACAGTAGAAATTCATTGCCATGGAGGAAGAGCAGTAATTAAGTTAATTATGGATATGATTATTACTAACGGAGCGAGAATAGCTAATCCTGGTGAGTTTACTCGACGAGCATTTGAGAATGGAAGAATCACTCTAATTCAAGCGGAAGCGATAGATGAGTTGATTAAAGCGCGGACAACAGAAAATATCTTATCAATATGGAAAAAGTATGATGAAGGATTTAATGGCATGTGTATTAAATTGAAGAAAGAATTGGAAAAATCGGTGGCAAATATATATGCGGATGTAGAATTTTCTATTGTTGAAAATGGGATTAGTTACATTAAAGAAATTCTTTTATCATCTGTAAATACAATTAATAACATAATTAGTAAATGTAAAAATAAAAAAGATGGTGAATATATTTCTATTTCATTAATTGGGCCAGCAAATTCTGGAAAATCAAGTTTATTTAATAAAATACTGAAGATAGAAAGATCAATTGTTAGTGAAGTTCCAGGCACAACAAGAGATTATATATCTGAAATTGTTGAAATAGACGGAAGAGAGGTTAAAATAACAGATACAGCTGGATTTAAAGATATGCGTGATAATATAGATATAGTATCAATATCGAATACTATTAAACAAAAACAAAAGTCAGATATTATTATTTTTGTATTAGATCAAAATAAAGATGTCACTGATTATATGAATGATATAAACGATATTATTTCTTCTAGAGGAATAATCGTATTGAATAAATGTGATTTATTCCCTGATGAATCTCTTTCAAAATTAAGTAATTATAAAGATATAGTCTATACATCATCTATAAATAATAAAGGAATAGAAGAATTATTAAACATTTTAGCAGAAAGAATAAATTCAGAATATCGAGATGATTGCATTAATATAAACCACAGACAAACCATGTTATTGAATGATGCTGTTATTGAAATAAAAAATGCTTTAAATATTATTAATTATGAAAATAGTAAATTTGATATGATATTATTTCATATAAATGTTGCAATAATAAAGCTTTCAGAAATAATTGGTGAAGTAAATAATGATGAAATATTGAATGATATTTTTTCTAATTTTTGTATAGGAAAATAATGTTTCACGTGGAACAATTATGAACAATGAATCACTGCTATTGAATAGTTTTAAAGAAATAGGAATTGTACTTTCCGAAAAGCAAGTTCATAGATTTTTAAAGTATATGGAATTAATAAAATATTGGAATTCAAAAACAAATATTACATCTATAGAGAATGATAAAGATGTTATTTTAAAACATTTTTTAGATTCAGTAGTTCCATGTACAATAATAAATTTTAAAGGTAAAAAGATAATAGATATTGGAACTGGAGCTGGCTTTCCAGGATTGCCAATAAAAATTTTATTAGAAGAAGCAGTTAAAATCAATTTATTGGATTCATCGAAAAAGAAGATTGCTATTGTTAAAGAAATATCCAGAGAATTGGATCTTATAGATATAGAGTATTTGAATGATAATGTTGAAAATATTGGCAGAAAAGAAAATTATAGAGGAATATTCGATATAGCTGTTGTTAGAGCAGTAAGTTCATTAAATACTGTTTTAGAATATTCTATACCATTATTGAAAATTGGAGGAATTTCTATTTTATATAAAGGCCCTATTGTTGAAAATGAAGTGGAAAACTCGTTAAAATCATTAACATTACTTAATGGAAAAATAGTGAAAAAGCATGAATTTATTGTTCCTTTCTCAAATTATAGTAGAAATATAGTAGTTGTGGAAAAAATAGCAGAAACAGATATTAAATATCCTAGAAGAGTCGGAGTTCCTAGGAAAAAACCATTATAAGTTTCACGTGAAACAAAAAATGAAAATAAAAAAAATATCAATTATAAATATAAGAAACATAATAAAATCAGAAATAGAATTTAATAAAAATATTAATGTAATTATTGGAAATAATGCTCAAGGAAAAACTAATTTTATTGAGAGCTTGTATATAGTTGGAAATTTAAAATCATTTAGAACTAATGATGAAAAGGAAATTATTAATATTAATGAAAATAATGCATGTATTTCTTCAAAAATAACTAATAATGGATTAGAAAATGATGTAAAAATAAACTTTTTTAAAAATGAAAATAAAATAATAAGATTGAATAGTAAGAAAGTCCTCAAAATTTCTGATTACATAGGAAAACTTAATATTACTTTGTTTTCACCAGATGATTTACTTATAGTAAAGGGAGATTCTTCTATTAGAAGAAGATATATTGATAATATTTTATCAAAAATTGATAAAGAATATTTAATAAATTTGATTAATTATCATAAAATACTAAAGCAAAGAAACATTTTATTAAAAAAGATAAAGCTCAATATTGAAAAAGAAAATTCTTTGTATCCTTGGAATGAACAATTAATAACATTTTCACACAAAATATATAAGAAAAGGACAGAAAATATATTAATAATTAATTTATTATCACATAATATACATAAAAAGTTGAAAAACACAGAAGATTTAGAAATAAATTATAAAGATACAATATATAGTACACCAAGTGGAATTGATGACGATTATGAAAAAGCGTTTAAAATTAGGCTTAAGAGAGTACAGCCAGAAGAAATAGCAAGGGGTATATCAATAATCGGTTGTCATAGAGATGACATTGAAATTAAATTAAACAATTTAAATTCAAGGGTTTTTGGATCTCAAGGGCAAAAAAGATCCATTGCTATCAGTCTAAGAGTTGCAGAGGCGGAATTTATTAATGATGTGACTAAAGAGTATCCTGTTTTTTTGCTTGATGATATTTTTTCTGAGTTAGATGAAAAAAGAAAAGAGGATTTATTATCATTAATACATTTTAAGCCTCAAGTATTTATTACAGGAACCAATAGAGAAGATTTCGAACAATTATTGATAAAATCAGATGTTTTTAATGTTAATAATGGAGAAATAAATAAAAATCATGTCTAATTACAATCAAAGAAATAAAAATCGGCCCATTCCTCTTAATACAGTTTTAAAAAAGGTTTTAGGTAAAATACAATCTCAATATAATCAGAAAGAGCTTTCTTTAAATGCTTTCTGGTACTCAATAGTCGGGGAAAAAATTTCTCAGCACACCAAACTAAGTATGAATAGAAGTAAAATACTTACTGTGACTGCTGAAAATTCCGCCTGGTTGAATGAGTTGACTTTTCTAAAGGAAAAGATTAAAATTAAAGCCAAATTATTTCTATCCCAGCATGGAATAGAGTTTGAAGATATCATTTTTAAATTAGGAAAAACAAAGTAATAATCGCAATTTTGCGTTTAAACAAATTCTAACATTAATTTTAATCCTTTTTTGGGCCCAAAGCCTACCTACCTGATAGAACATTTATTTTATTAAAAATGATGTGCTTTTTATAAAAATCACATCATGGCGATATTTCTTAATAAGAAGTATTAATGGATATAAATATCTTTAAATGAGGCGCAAATGCTCAAAAAGAAAGTCAAAGGTACAATAAAGAAAAAAAATTCGAAAAAAGACTCTATAAAAAAAACCCCAGGAAAGACCCCTCGCTCTTTTAAATCCAAAGAAGATTTTTCTAAAAATATTCCCCAATCACTAGCTGATGAAAATATTACTGTAGAAGATCAGGCACTGGCAGCAGAAATGGCTGAACAGCTCTTAAAAAGCGCCGGAGATACCCCCCCGGTGTTGCCTACTGCGTCAAAAGAATATACAGCAGATAAAATAACAGTATTAGAAGGATTGGAAGCAGTTCGACGCAGGCCGGCCATGTACATTGGTAACACGGCCGAAGAGGGTTTACATCATCTTGTTTATGAAGTGGTGGATAATTCGATTGATGAAGCGCTGGGCGGCTATTGTTCTGAGATAGAAATTATCATTCATGCGGATAATTCGATAACCGTCAATGATAATGGCCGTGGCATTCCAGTGGAAATGCATCAACAGCAAAAAAAATCCGCCTTGGAAGTTGTTATGACGATGTTGCATGCAGGTGGAAAATTTGATCATAAAGCTTATAAAGTATCCGGCGGATTGCACGGTGTTGGAGTTTCTTGCGTCAATGCGTTGTCGGAATGGCTGGAAGTGGAAGTGCGACGTGACGGCAAGGTTTATACCCAAGGATACAAGCGAGGGATTCCTACCAGCAAAGTAAAATGCATTGGAGATACCAAAAAAACCGGTACGAAAGTCATTTTTAAACCAGACGATAAAATTTTTACGGTCATGGTTTTTTCTTATGAAACCTTGGCTCATCGTTTGCGCGAATTGGCGTTTCTTAATAAAGGGGTCAGAATAAAGTTAAAAGACGAGCGTGGCGACGATGAAAAAACGGATTTGTTTTTCTATGAAGGCGGGATTGTCGCTTATGTGAAGCATTTAAATGCAAATAAAAATGTCATTCATCATTTTCCAATTTATTTTCAGAAAGAAAAAGACGGATTTGCCCTGGAAGTTGCCATGCAATGGCATGATGGATATACTGAGAACATTTTTTCCTATGCCAATAATATTAATACGATCGAAGGCGGAACGCATCTCATAGGATTTAAATCGGCTTTAACTCGCAGCGCAAATGATTACGCAAAAACCAGGAACCTTATTAAAAGCGAATCAGCTAATGTCCAAGGCGAAGATATCCGCGAAGGATTGACGGCAGTTGTTTCGGTTAAAATAAGCGATCCTCAATTCGAAGGTCAGACTAAAACCAAACTTGGAAACAGCGATGTCAAGGGCTGGGTGGAAACGATGGTAAATGAAGCCCTTAGCGCTTATTTTGAGGAAAATCCCGGAGTTTCTCGACGTATCGTTGAAAAATCCGTTTTGGCTGCCCAAGCGAGGGAAGCCGCACGAAAGGCCCGCGAAATAACAAGGCGAAAAGGCGCGCTCGAAAGCGATACGTTGCCTGGCAAGCTTGCCGATTGCTCTGAAACGGATCCGTCTCGTTCGGAATTATATTTAGTCGAAGGTGATTCGGCTGGCGGTTCTGCAAAACAGGGTCGCGATCGTCGTTTTCAGGCTATATTGCCGTTAAAAGGAAAAATTCTTAATGTTGAAAAAGCCCGCATAGACAAAATTTTAAGCAATGAAGAGATTCGAACAATAATTACTGCGATGGGATGCGGAATTGGTGAGCAGGAATTTAATTTACAAAAAGCACGTTATCACAAAGTCATTATCATGACGGACGCTGATGTAGATGGCGCACACATTCGTACGCTTTTATTAACCCTTTTCTTTCGCCAAATGCGCCAACTATTGGAAAGTGGATATGTTTATATCGCCCAACCACCCCTCTATCGTGTGAAAAGAAATAAAGAGGAGAAATATCTGGATAATGAACAAGCTTTGGATAAATACCTTTTGGAAGCAGGAAGTACGGAAACGAAGGTAGTCAGAATTAGACCGCGTGGTAGTGATTTAATGATGCAGGGTCCAAAATTAAAGGATTTTTTAGAAAGTGTTATCGATTTGCTGGCTATTAAACCGAAACTTGAGAAACGTGGTTGGACGATCGAAGAATACATCAGTATACGTGGAGAAAAAAAGCAATTACCCATGTATGAAGTTATGACACCGGAAGGACTTCGCTTCGTCTATAGCGATGAGGAACTTGAGCGTTTGCTAAATCGCTTGCGCAAACAAGCGGGAAAAGATGAGGCGTCCAATAAACCCGGAAAACGCGGAAGAAAAGGCAGCAAACGAAAAAGTGACGATCAAATACCGGATTTGTTTGCTGCCGCAGAGGATAATAATAAAATTGACAATATTCAATATGTGGCGGTTAAGGACATTGGCGAAATTCGCTTGATGGATAATTGTTTAGAAAGGCTTGAAAAGATTGGGATAGAAATAGAGAAAATATTATCAGAAGAAAAGAGCAATCAAGGTAAGAAAAATCCGGCAGCTCTTTTTAAAATCGATCTGGATGGAGAAAAAACCGAGTTGTTTACTTTATCTCAAGTAATCCATAGAATAAAAGATGTAGGCAGAAAAGGATTGACGATTCAGCGTTATAAAGGTTTGGGCGAGATGAATCCCGAACAATTATGGGCTACGACGATGAATCCCGAAAACCGCAGAATTCTCCAGGTGAAAGTGGAGGATGCGGCCCATGCCGATGAAATTTTCACCATTTTGATGGGTGACCAGGTAGATCCGCGTCGACGGTTTATCGAACGTCATGCACCTGAAGTAAGGAATTTGGATATCTAGATCCACTGCACGGCTTAAAGCGGATTTTTGCTCAACCAAAATAAATTACACAGGATGGATGTATCAAGTGCTGGATAGACGTTTCGTTAGAGAACATCCTGAAGTAGTCCGGCAAATGTTAGCAGACCGCAACAATTCCCTAGATTTGTCGGCGCTCCTTGAAAAAGAATCAGAACGTCGGGAACTGTTGACGCGCTGTGAACGGTTGAAAGCCCAGCGAAATAAATCAAGCGAGGGGATCGCGGTTAAAAAACAGCGCGGAGAAAATCCCGATCAGGAAATTTCCGCAATGCGCGCGGTCAGTGATGAAATTAAACGTCTGGATAATCAGCTTCGTGAGATAGACGATGCTATTGATGCGTATTTACTGCAAATCCCCAATCTTCCCGAGGCGGTTGTTCCGAGGGGCAAAGATGCTTCTGCGAATAAAGAAATTAGAAGATGGGGGGAGGCTCCGGTTTTTGCTTTTCAACCTCAACCGCATTGGGTGATAGGTGAACGCTTGGGTATGCTGGATGAGGCAAGAGCCACCAAAATAAGCGGCGCACGTTTTGTTATATACCGGGACACGGGCGCACGTTTGGAACGGGCGATTATACAGTTCATGTTGGATATGCAAAGGGAGGCGGGGTATTTGGAGGTTATACCCCCTTTGCTGGTAAACCGGTCGGCCATGATAGGCACCGGACAGTTGCCAAAGTTAGAAAACGACATGTTTAAAACAAGTGACGAGGAGTATTTCCTCATTCCAACCGCCGAAGTGCCTGTAACAAACATGCACCGAGAGGAAGTGATTCCTGCTGAGCAATTGCCGCTTCGGTACGTCGCCTATACCCCCTGCTTTAGAAAAGAAGCGGGAAGCTACGGAAAAGATACTCAAGGGATTGTGAGACAACATCAATTCAACAAAGTGGAATTGGTTAAAATAACCACCCCGGATTCATCGTATCAAGAGTTGGAAAATTTAGTTGTCGACGCCGAACGCATCCTTCATCGCTTAGAGTTGCATTATCGTGTTGTTCTCCTCTCCACAGGCGATATGTCATTTGCCAGCGCGAAGAGCTACGATTTGGAGGTTTGGCATTCAGGCGTCCAGCGTTTTTGGGAGGTTTCATCCTGCTCGAATTTTGAGGCGTTTCAAGCGCGACGGATGAACATGCGGTTTAAAGATCAGGAAGGCAAAGTACAGTATTGCCACACCCTGAATGGATCGGGGTTAGCAACATCCCGGTTGTTGCCTGCGATTATGGAGTGCTATCAAACAGAAGAAGGCGGAATGAGAATCCCAACGGCTCTTCAGCCGTATTTACGAGGGGCAAAGTATATCAACCCTGCTGGCCAGTTGGCGTAATTTTGGTTGTGTTTTTCCAAATACAATTTTATGATGCCTCGAAGCCGGCGGGAGGGCTAGCATAATTGGTAATGCAGCAGACTTGAAATCTGCCGTCCTTTTCTGGACTTGGGGGTTCGAGTCCCTCGCCCTCCGCCAGAATAATAGAATATCCGCGGGATTTCGGGTCGACGCCGGATAAAAAATCGGAGAGGTGGCCGAGTGGTCGAAGGCAGCTGCCTGCTAAGCAGTTGTACCCTCACAAGGGGTACCCAGGGTTCGAACCCCTGCCTCTCCGCCAATTCTTCAGTCTTTACGCCCCCCTCACGCCGGATGACTCCCAAGAGTCGATATTTATTCTTTCGTGAATCGTTCAACCAAAAACCTCGTATCGGTACATTTGGAATAGGAAATTCATAAATGCGATTGGGAGTAATTTCAGATACGCATATACCAATGAATGCCAGTGTACTACCGCCTGAAATCAATACCGTTTTTAAAAACGTCGATCGCATACTTCACGCCGGGGATATAGAGAGCGAATCAGTCTTGATAGAATTAGAAAGTATCGCTCCGGTTACTGCGGTGGCAGGGAATATGGATGTCCAGCTCCACCAATTGCCGCACAAACGTGAATTTCGAGTTGGAGATTATTGGATAGGCCTTATCCATGGCGCCGGAGTGCCCAGAAACTGCATTCGCGAAGCGATCCGGCGAGAGTTTAATAAAGCGAATATTATTGTTTATGGGCATACGCATCAGGCATACTGGGATAAAGAATCCAGTGTCTGGTTTATGAATCCCGGCAGCGCAACGGATTTAAAAATTGCCGGATATCGTTCAGTAGGAATACTAGAAATTGGCAATGGAACTCTTCGCGGAGAGATTATACGATTGTGACCCATTCCCAAATCGAATCAAATCAAGATGCAACCGAGCGACGAAAGCCGGATAAAACGGCAGGCGATACCGGTGTACGAATTAAAACCGGGTTGCGCTGGAAATTCATCGTTGCCGCCTCTTTATTATCTTTAAGCTTGTGGCTGACAGTTGGTTTTTTATGGCTTACCTTACCCATGCCAACCGCCGGCATAACGCGGACGATTTATTATGCTTTATTTTTGCTGGTTTTCATTGGATTGAGCGTTATTCAAGCCTGGTATCTTTCGCACACAATGATTGCGCCCATTCAAAGCTTGGCGCGGGCTATGAAGTTGGTTACGGAAGACGATGACGAATTTGACGTTTTTGGCTTGCCGACGGGCCGACGGTTTCGTCGTGTAAATGACTTTAACCTGCACATTCATACCAATGATGAGATTGAGCAATTAGCCGATGAATTTCAAGCCATGATCAGGAAACTTGAAAAGTCGTACACTCACATGGAAACTATTATTAAGGATAAAAACCGCTTGGCGGAAAACCTACAAGAGATGAATGTTCGTAATGAGGCGATTATCAGGGAACGAACCCGGGAAGTGGTGGAAAAAAACTTGCGGTTGTATGAAACGACCGAGGAATTGCAGCTTCAGAAAGACGAGCTAATTATAAAAACCGAACAATTGGAAGATATATCCAGAATGAAATCCGACTTTTTAGCCAGTATGTCGCATGAATTGCGTACGCCACTCAATTCAATCATCGGTTTCGCAGAAGTGCTGAAGCACCAAATGTTCGGCGAATTAAATGAAAAACAATTGCGTTACGTCACGCACGTTTATGATGCAGGACGGCATTTGTTGGATCTCATCAATAATATTTTGGATATTTCTAAAGTAGAAGCGGGAAAAATGGAATTGCTGGTGGAACCCTATTCGTTAAATCGGTTAATTGATGAAGTGCATAATACCATAAGAACTTTGGCGTACAAAAAAAACATTGAAATCTTTCTACAGTTAGGCGCGGACATTGTTATGCAAGGCGATGCGGCTAAATTCAAACAGATTCTCTATAATCTGATGTCAAACGCCATTAAGTTTACCGATGAGAAAGGAAAAATATGGATACGTTCCGAGGAAGTGCCTTCCGGCCGAAAGTTTGATGGAGGAACCGGGTCAGAGGCTTTTACGGTTGAAGAACCGGCGGTTTTGTTGTCTTTTCAGGATACGGGTATAGGGATTAAGGAAGAAGAAATGTCGAAACTATTTGTGGAGTTTGAGCAAACCAGCAGTTCCAAAAAGCGAAAATACGAAGGGACCGGGCTTGGACTTGCCTTGACGCGCAAATTGGTTTTATTACATGGCGGACATATCTGGGTAAAAAGTCAGCCGGAAAAAGGCACACTGGTCGAGGTAGTTTTGCCTCAAAAAGCCTCCCAGGAAAAAACCGAAGAAACAAATTGCCCGTAAACGTGATGCCGACCATTTTAGTGGTGGAAGATAATCCGGTCAATTTGGAATTGCTCTTCGATCTGTTAACCTCTGCTGGATATCAAGTCGTTACTGCCGAAGATGCCGATTCCTGCTGGGATCGCTTGCGGAGCCAACGCCCGGATCTTATCTTGATGGATATGCAACTCCCTGATGTGGACGGATACACGTTGACGCGTAAGATAAAACAGGACCCCGATTTTAGCGCGATTCCGATCGTGGCGGTGACGGCGTATGCTATGGCCGGGGATCAGGAAAAGGCATTGGAGGCGGGATGTGCAGAAGTCATTACTAAACCAATTCATGCCGTATCTTTTTTAAAGACGCTGGAACGGCACTTTTTTAGGCAGGGGCAGTAACAATTGACCGTTTTTCAGTGATAAGGCAGTCCACAGGAACATCCCATTCGCGCGAGGGCAGGCATGACGTCAACTGGCTTTCATAGGCCAATCCCATGCGAAAAGCACGACAGGATTTAAAAAAACGATCGTAATATCCCTTGCCAAAGCCAAGACGAATCCCGCGCTCGTCGAATCCCACTCCTGGAACAAGCACTAAATCAAGCCGTTCCGCCGGAAGCGGTTGCATTATCGGAAGGCGAGTCATTTGTTTATGCGGCAAAGGCCACGGAGGGATAGAAGACAGCAAACGAAACTCGATATTTTGACGCCAGCGGTTAATGACCGGAGCCGCAATTTTTTTTCCACGTTTCCACGCCGACTGCAACAAGGAGTGGGTTTGGACTTCGTCCGGGAAAGCGAAATAAAAACCGATGGTCCGGGCCCGGTGCCAGGCCGGATGGTTAAGAACCTGTCGGTGGATGGCCGCCGAGAACGAAATACGTTGAAGGGCTGATAATGATCGGCGAGCCTGGAGAAAATGTTGACGCCATTCCTGCTTTTCCATTTTTCTACTCCTATAAACGTCTAGCCAAATGACGACTTTTCCTTATTGCGGCAGTCAAGCGTTTTGAGGCATCTTTGTTCTCACGGCCCGGAAGAAGGACTTCCCCTTCCAAGCGACAACCGATAGTATTGAAAAAAGCTATCGTTTCGCGGCGCAATATATCGAATTCTGAAAGGAGGTTCCGGCCGCAGGCCGATAGCAAAAAACCGGGGCGACGATGTCGTTGCTGCCAGTAGGGATCGTGCCAGAGGGGGTGGCAGCGGTCAACGACGGCTTTGGTTGGCGCGGGCAAACCGTAAAAATAAACCGGTGCGGATAAGACCACTGCTTGAGCTTGGTCCAGCCATCTGAATAATTCTACCATATCGTCCACATGGCGGCAAATCCTCGATTTTTGGCATGATTCGCAACCCAGACAAGGACGGATGTGCAGGCGGAACAGATTGATTTTTTTGATTTTCCAATTACTGGCGCCTGCACAAAAAGCACGCAACATTTGCGCGCAGGCACCCTGCGGACGAGGGCTTCCCAATAGCGCAAGCAGGAGAGGCGGCATGTATTAGTCTAGCCGAATTTATACTTAACGCCGAAACCACCCCTGGGGTATCGCCAGTTGATATTATCATACGGGCAAATAATGCGACAGGTTCCGCACTCCAGGCAGCCTTCAAAGGAAACCAACACTTCATTCTTTTCGTGTTCGTGTTCCCAGCAGTCCGCGGGGCAGGCGTTAATGCAGGGTTTATCCTGACACTTGCGGCAAAGCTCTTGGTTTTTAACCGACAGGTGACTTTCGGTGTCAGCTTGGAAAGTGACTAAAAATAGTTTGTCTTCAAGTTTCATAATGCGCTCATTCCTCCCTGCAGGGCGTCCATGAACAGACCAACTAGTCCGCGACGCTTTTTAAACATATTGAAAAGTTCCATCTGCATCTGACGTTTGCTTTTTCCATCTACGGAGAAGAAAGCAGTCCCCGCATCATTGATCAAATCGGGGTAAACGGAGAAAAAATGCGGATGGGATTCCAAATAATGGCTGAAGTTCTTGTATTTTCTTAAGTCCTTCATCACAAAACTGGCGTTTAAGCGTTCGCGATAACTGGCCAGACCAGCCTCGGAAAAGTCGTTTTTGGATTTGGCCTGAATAATGGCCTCGGCGGCCAAAATACCGGATTTAACGGCCAAATTGGAACCTTCGCGATGGACGCTGTCAACCAACATGACTGAATCACCGACCGCCACCCAGCCGTTTCCATGCACCTTGGGAATGGCCCGATAGCCCCCTTCGGGGATCAGATGAGCCAAGTATTCCTCGGTTTTACCTCCGGCAAGAAGCGGGCGGATGCTGGGGTGGTTTTTAAGGTTTTCGATTAAATCATGGGGATCCAGCTTTAATCGGGCCAAATCGGAAGTCAGAACACCCACGCCCAGGGAGATACTGTCGCGATTGGAATACAGAAAACCTATTCCGACGGCGCCGCGGGTCAAGGTTCCCAAGAGTTCGATGGAGACACCTTGGCCGGCTTCGACATTAAAGCGGTCTTCGATTTTTTCTGCCGGAAGGGAAATGACTTCTTTTACGACCGTAGCGACCTGGTTGGGCTTGAGCTCAGGATGGATGCCCAGATCGCGCAGCAGGAGGGAATTCACGCCCTCGGCGATCACCACAACATTGGCTTTCAAATCGCCGTCTTCCAAGCCGGTATGCACGCCAACCACACGGCCGTTTTCAACCAAAAGAGATTCCACGGTGGCTTCGGTTAGCAGCATGGCCCCGGCGGCTTCCACCTGTTCAGCCAACCAACGGTCAAATCGCGCTCTGAAGACCGACCAACAATTCGGATGGTCGCCGCCGAACCGCTGGCTGCGGACACCCGCTCCAACATGTCCCTGTTGTCCCAGCATCCAGTAGCGTTGTTCGACAATGGCGCGTTCCACGGGGGCGGTTTTCCAAAAATCGGGAAGGACGGTTTCCAGGGGGTGGCGGTAAAAAATGCCGCCCATAACGTTTTTAGAACCTGCGAAAGCTCCACGTTCTAGCACTGCGACTTGCAACCCCGCCTGGGCCAGACGGAGCGCAACCGTCAGTCCCGAGGGGCCCGCTCCTACCACGATAACATCAAATTGATCGTCTGCCATTTCAACCTCCAAAACCTGCCAAGATCAGGGATCGTAAGGACACATAATAAGTCAGCCGTTCATTGGCGTCAAGACCCAAGGCAAAAGACCAGCGAGGGATTTGAAGCGTAGGAGGAGGAAGGTATTAGGGTTTGGGCGTCATGAAGCTGGCGACGATCAGGGGCTTGGAAGAATGGTTATGTATGGAGTGAACGGATTCCCGGGGGATGAAAACCACTTGTTGGGGCGCAACCAGGACAGATTCCACATCCACCGAGATAAGCGCTTCCCCTTCAATGACAGTCACATATTCATTCGTGAAAGGATGGGTATGCTCGGTCATGGCTTGGCCTGGTTTGAAGGTATATAGGAAAAGCACCGAGTTATCCGATGTGATCACAACCGAACGCCCAAACCCTTCATCTTCAAACTGAATATGGTCCTTGATATTTTCAATGCGCATATTATTTCCCGCGTGTCAGCCGATTGACGAGCCAGGACAAAGGGAAAAACACAAGGTTGGCGGCCGCCAGGATACCGGCAGTAATAAGAACCGTGCTGGCCAAGGGATAACGGACCAGCACTAAGACGCTATAAAAAAGAACTAAAAAGATTAAATTAACCAGCAACAACTGTACGGCTTGCAGGCTTGGATTGGATAATACAGCCAAATTAAGCAGCCAAAATATGGAAAAAACCAAAATCGCCAGCAAAGCCCCTTGTGCAAACAGAGTTCGCTTCCAGTGTTCGGACCTCGAGTAGAGCAGATCCGAAAGCTCGGCCTGGGAGGCTGCAACCGCAAAAAGTTCCAGAGCGGTTTCGGAAATACGCCACCCGAGGAAATGGAGCGTTTGGTTGAAGGAGTAGGAGGAAGGATCGTGCGGGGTTAAAGGCAGCGTATGAGCCTGGATTTCGATGGCGCCGGTGGCATCGGAAAATGTGGCCGGATTCATGGCCGGAGGAATATCTGAACGGAAAAGGGGACCATTGTTTTTCTCGTTTTCAGCGGCCACAATTGGGCCCACCAGGTATAAAAATGTACGGTAATCTAGGATTCCCATGGTTTGAACTTGTTTGGCATTTCCGGGTTTTTTCTGAACAGCTGCGTAGGAATTGAGATACTCCGTGGGTTGGGACAAGGCGGTCATCACTTTAAAGGTAAAAAGCAACAATGCCAGCGCAATGGTGCTCAATAACAAGCGCACCCACCAGGGATATTCACGAAGTTGAGAAGAAGGCATTGAAAACCGCCTAGCGTAATATATATACTTTGGAGCCTAATTATAGCGGCTATTTTCTTTTCCGGCAAGATTTTTCACTCGCCTCGAATCGGACTCCTTCCCGGAAACGCCGCCAATAAAAGACTCGTTTTTTTACTGTTGTCGGGTTAGCTGGATCAAGGTATAATCACCCTCCTCGCGCCCATAGCTCAATTGGATAGAGCGTCTGACTACGGATCAGAAGGTTAGGGGTTCGACTCCTCTTGGGCGCACCAGATTATTTTACTGCGCGAAAACCGAAGCCATGGGCTTGTTTTGCGCGGAGTGATATGCCCAGGATAGAAACCCCATCCCGCCCGGATGAATACTTCATGCAGCAAGCTTTGCGGGAAGCCCGTAAAGCGTTACAGGCTGGAGAAGTCCCAGTGGGGGCTGTAGTGGTTAGCGAAGGTAGAGTAGTAGGCCGCGGGCATAACCGGGTTGAAACCCGGAAAGACGCCACCCAACACGCGGAGATCATTGCTCTCCGTCAAGCCGCCCGACGGCAAGGTGGCTGGCGTTTGGAAGGCGCTCATCTCTACGTGACCCTGGAGCCTTGTGCCATGTGCGCCGGGGCAATTACCTGGTCTCGTGTGGCTAAGGTGGTTTACGGGGCCCAGGATCCCAAAGCCGGCGCTTGCGGTTCGGTTTTGTCGGTGCTGGGAAACCCAAGGCTGAACCACCGGCCTTTGATTGAGACCGGCGTTTTAGCCCGCGAAAGCAGCCGGTTACTGAGAGGGTTTTTTAAACGGTTGCGGCGGTCTCGTGCCAGAAAAAAGAAAGCGAACGTATAAAAGGGAGAGGTGTCCGAGCCCGGTTTAAGGAGCACGCCTGGAGAGCGTGTAGGCGCTTATACCGCCTCGGGGGTTCGAATCCCCCCCTCTCCGCCACTTTTCACCGCAGGTGAAAAGCGGCAGAGCAGGCGAGCAGGTGGACAGTAGAACAACAGAGCAAGAAACAGAAGCAAGCCTGCGGCCTACTTTTCAATTGATCAGTTGCTCAGGAAACAATAAGTTGTTGAACAACCGGTTGCTGGTCATAATATAATAAAGCCAGCCTGGCTTGTTCCTTGATGGGGCAGTAGCTCAGTTTGGGAGAGCGCCGCGTTCGCATCGCGGAGGTCGGCGGTTCGATCCCGCTCTGCTCCACCAGCAAGCAAACGCCGAAAGGCGAAAAATATCTTGCGGCCCTCGCCAATCGAATAGCGGGGAACGAATGAAGATACGGCCAGGGATTTTAAGTTGGAGAGGTGGCCGAGTCCGGTTTAAGGCGGCAGACTCGAAATCTGTTGTGTCCGCAAGGGCACCCGGGGTTCAAATCCCTGCCTCTCCGCCAGATAGAAGAAAGCCCCCTACTGCAGAGGGGGCTTTTTTATTACTGGATAGGTATAGAGGATAGGTATAGAGAGGGATTTGAAGCGAACGAGCGCCGAGCGAAAAGAGGGGAAAAATCCTCAGGGCCTCAGCAAGCGAGGGGCGGCTACGTAGCGAACTCTGCGAGTAAAGGGGCCAAATCCCTGCCTCTCCGCCAGTTTGGTAAACCCTTCCATCGAGAAGGAAGGTAAAATTATCCACACTATTTGTTGATGCGAATTCTATGATAATAAGGAATTTAATAAATGAAAGTTAAAAGAACGAAATTATTTTGGAAATCGCATCAAATGTTTTGGAGTCTCTATGGGCGGTATGCATGGGATGCTCAACGCGAGCCAGCGATGGTCTCGGCACCACCTCATTATATTGTGGAGGTGATAAAGAACCGCCGGATTGATTCATTTGAGCGGCTTCTTGATGCGGGTTGTGGAACAGGGAATTACGCGATTGCTTTAGCAAAGGCCGGCTTTCGTGTCATCGGTACGGATTTTGCCGACGGAATGTTAGCAAAAGCGCAAGAAAAAATCAGCCGCGATTTGTCTGAAAATGTTTCTTTTCGGCGGGCAGATCTGAATTATCCATTGGACTTTCCACAGGAGTATTTTGATTACGTTGTCAGTATGAGTGTTATGCAAGCGGTTGCTGATTTCTATTTTACGTTGAGTGAGTTTCACAGGGTACTGAAACCACAAGGAACTATTGTTTTATCGTTGCCAAAACAGGACTCAAAGGTTTTATTACAATCCATAAGCGAACTCATTAAGTATAGGATTAGACATTTGGAAAGACGAACTCCGGGCAAAATGCTATGGGTTGTCCTGAAGTCTTTTGTGGATAGATTTTATCCAACTTTTCGGTGGACAGCGGCGCAAGCCGAAGCGATGTTGAGTGTCTCCGGATTTAAAGTGATTCGCGTTGAAGAAGAGAGGCAAATTTTAATTGTTGCTGAAAAATGTTCGAGGACAGCAGCTGCGTAATGGTTGGGCGGTATTCATTGGCATTTTGAGATGCTTGCCAACTCACGCTTCGTTTGCGGAGGATTTTTATAAGGCAATGTATTTCAGGTAGATGTAGGATTCGCCCACGGTCAATAAGTACCTACCAGTCATAAGAAGGCCCCCAGCAAACCGGTGGTTTTTTCTTGTGACTGGGCAGAGCATAGAAATGTTTTTCTAGTGCACCGCCTAACCAATCCCGCGTATAATCCCAAAATATATCAAATGCCCTCGTTTCAACCAAACTGGCCCACGAGACCCTGAAGATTCGGGAGGCGGCGATGGATCGCATTATCCGGTATTTCATTGAACACAAACTCTTGGTTTACCTTCTTTCCATCATTATTGTGGCCATTGGATACCTCTCCATGACCAGCCTGAACCGGCAAGTATTGCCCAACGTGGACATGCAGCAAATGGTCATCGAGACGATTTACCCCGCAGCCTCGGCGCGGGATGTAGAAATCAATGTGACCATCCCAATCGAGGAGAAGGTGATGGAGGTGGACGGCATCGACAAAGTGCGGTCCATTTCCATGGAAAATTATTCCAACATCGTGGTATCCCTTGATCCTGACGCCGACAACCTGGAGGAAGTGAAAAACGATGTCCGCCGGGCCGTGGATCAGGTGACGGATTTGCCGACGGCCGTGCGGGAGCGCCCCAATGTCTATGACATAGAAACCTCCTGGATACCCGTGATCATTTTGGGGCTGTCCAGCAAGACGCTGACCGAGCGGGAATTGCGTCAAATTGCGGTGCGCATGGAAAAGGACATCGAATCCCTTCCCGGCGTGTCCCGGGTGGACAAGCTTGGCTACCGGGACCGGGAAATATCAGTTCAGGTATCGCCGGATGAGCTTCGACGCGATTATTTAACGCTGCAAGACATCGCCCGGGCCATTCAAACCCGCAACATCCGGCTGACTGGCGGCACGCTGGAATCATTCGCCGATGAAACCTCGGTCCTGACCTTGGCCGAGTTCCAATCGCCGGAAGAAGTGGGCGAGGTCATCGTCCGCTCTAATTTCGAGGGCCGGCGCATCACAGTGGCGAACGTGGCGAGCATTCTCAACGGCTTGACCGACGATCACTTTTCCTACGGGGTCAACGGTGTCCCTTCAATCGGACTGCGGGTGCATAAGAAGGTCTCGGCCGATTCCATCAGCATCATGAATCACCTCAACCGTTATCTTGACGAAGTCAAGCATGAACTGCCGCCCGCTCTCGTCATCCAAAAGGTCCGGGACAGCACCGAGGTGACGCAACGCCGGCTTAACATTCTGACCAACAATGCGTTGATAGGTTTTGTCCTGTTGTTGGCCATTCTAATCACCTTTCTTAACTTGCGCGTGGCCTTTTGGACGGCCCTGGGCGTGCCCATCAGCTTGGGCGCGGGCATGGCCCTGCATGCGGCCACGGGCGGAAGCATGGATTCCATTTCGCTCATGGTGTTTATTTTGGTGTTGGGTATGTTGGTGGACGACGCCATTGTGGTCGCGGAAAACATCCACCGTTACCAAGAAGAAGGACTGCCCATGACCGAAGCCGCGTTTAAGGGAGTGCTGGAAGTAACGGGCCCTATCGCCGCCACGGTCAGCACCACGATTGTGGCGTTCTTGCCGCTCTTTGCCCTGGGCGGCATGCTGGGATTGTTTATTAAAATGATTCCCATCATCATCATGGGGACGCTGTTGGGTTCATTGTTTGAATCCCTCTTTTTATTGCCCAGCCACTTGGCAGCCGGCGGCCAGCGGCCGGCAGGATGGAAGGAGCGAGGGGCGATTATTGATCCGCTTTTTATTCCCGCGCGCCGAATGTACCGTTCCATGCTGGACTGGGTGCTGAAGCGGCGTTACTGGGCGCTGCTGGTGGGGCTTATTTTTATATTGGGGATCGCCTATGTGGCCGCCAACCACCTGAAATTCGTGCTTTTCCCGGTGGAAGGCGCCGAAGAGTTCATGATCCATCTGGAGTCAGAAGCGGGCAGCTCGTACGGCGCCACCGCCGAGCAGGTGGTGCAGGTGGAAAAATTGGTTTCCGCTTTGCCGTCTGACGAGTTGCTGTCTTACGAAACCTGGGTGGGCATGGATAACGTGGGCATGAGCGACCTGCGGGCCGACAACCTGGCCCTGGTTTACGTTCGCTTGAAACCTTTTGGACAGCGCCGGCGGCAGGCCACGGCAATCATCAACCAATTGCGCGCTGAAGCCCCCAACCTTAAGGGTTTCGCCTCCGTCAGTTTCGAGCTGGATTCGGGCGGACCGCCCGTAGGCCGTCCGGTGGAGTTGAATCTTCTGGGCGACAACCAGGAAGTACAGCAAGCAGCCGTGGCCGACCTGCTAACTTATTTGAAATCCTTGCCCGGGGTCTTGGATCCGATTTCGGATTTGAAGTACGCCAAGGACGAGGAAGTACTGCGCATTGATTACGCGGAATTGGCCCGCCTGGGCTTGACCGTGGCGGATGTGGCTGGCACGGTACGGCTGGCTTTTCAGGGCGAGGTCGTTTCCAGCGTGCGCTTCAAACAGGAAGAAGTGGACATCCGGGTGCAGTTGGAGCCAGCCAGCCGGCGCAAAATGGCCACCTTGAAAGACCTGCAAGTCCGCAACCAGGCCGGCCATTTGGTGCCCCTGGGACGTTTTATCCAAGTCGATCGAAAACCGTCGTTTCAGGCGATCCGGCATTTTCAAGGCCAGCGGGTGGTGACTATCAGCGCGGACGTGGACAATGAAAAGACCACTTCCAACGAGGTCAAAGACCAGGTTTTTGCGTATTTCGCAGGAGTCGCCAAACGGTTTCCAGGCATCCGGCTGGTGGCCACAGGCGAAGCCGAGGAATCAGCCGAACTGATGAAAAACATGATTCGCGCGGGGGTTTTGGCCATCTTGGCCGTTTATTTCATCCTGGTGCTGCTTTTGAACTCCTTAAGCCAGCCCCTCATCATTCTGGTGGCTATTCCCTTCGGGATCATTGGTGTGATCCTGGCTTTTTGGCTGCAGGGACTCACCATGGGGTTTATGGCGCTGATCGGCATATTGGGCATGAGCGGCGTGGTGGTGAATGATTCCCTGATTATTCTCAGTTTTATCAATCACCTGGCCCGGGAACGGGGCGAGGCTGGGCGGATCTCCTCGGACACCATTCTGGACGCGACCCAAACCCGGTTGCGACCCGTGTTGCTGACCTCGCTGACCACGGTTGTGGCCCTGATCCCCACGGCCTACGGCCTGGGCGGCAAGGACCCCTTTGTCGTGCCCATGGTCATGGCCATGTTGTGGGGCATCGCGTTGGCCACGGTTTTGACGCTTCTGTGGGTGCCTACGCTGTATGCAGTGGGTCAGGATGTAAAAGCCGGTTTGCGGTTAAAAAGCCGCGAAGCGGCCGAGATAGCCGCCGGACCGGCAGTCCCGATGGAAACAACGCCAAAACGCAAAACCGCCAGGCGGCGGTCAGGAATGGGGCCGAAGGGGACGGGCGCACGCTCACACATGTAGATTTTTAGAAGAAAAGGGCACACCGTAATATTTTGAAATCAGATTGGCTGAAATGCGCCCGGATTCATAAATGGTCGGCAGTCCGCTGCCCGGATGCGTTCCGCCGCCCACCAGATAGCAATGCTTGAACTCCTCGAAGCGGTTGCGCGGCCGCAAATAGAGCATCTGCGTCAAATTGTGCCCTAAATTGAACGTCGCCCCGTTGTACACGCTGTATTCGCTCACCCAGTCCACCGGGGTAATCATCTTCTCCACCTCGATGTGCTTTTCCAGATCGTTCATGATGGTCTTGCTCTGGATGGTGTCGAGCACCAGCTTTCGGAAAGCGGTCTTTTCCTGGGCCCAATCAATGCCGCTGGTTTGATTGGCGACCGGCACCAGGATATAAACCGCGGATTTTCCTTTCGGAGCGATTTTGGGATCGTTCACACACGCGTTTCGGATATAAATGGACACATCCCGGGACAGGCGCTTGTTTTTGAAGATATCTTCGACATTCTGCCGATAGCTTTTCGCGAATACGATGGTATGGTGAGGCAGGTCATAGATTTTATCCACCCCCAGATAAAGCATAAAGGTGGAGCAAGAAAACCTTTTCCGCTGTACGGCGGAAGGCGTCCATTTGCGCAAGGCGCCGGCAGGGACCAGGTGCGTCATGGCGTGGGCGAAGTCCGCGTTGATGATCACGTCATCCGCCGGGACTTTTTCTCCGGAGACCAGCTCCACACCCCGGACGGTACGCCCGTCCAGGAGCAGCTGCTTGACCGGCGTGTTCAGGCGGATGACGCCTCCGTGTTCTTGAACCACCTTGGCCATGGCCAGCGAGATTTCGCTTAAACCACCGGTGACGTGGAAAATACCGAAGGCGTGCTCAATGTACGACAGCAGCCCGAATAAACCCGGACAATCCCAGGGCGACATGCCTAAATACTTGGCCTGAAAGGTGAATGCCAGCCGGGCCAACTCAGGCTTGAAATAATCCCCTAAAACACCCATCAGACTGCGCCCCAGGGATAAATGCGGCAGGGCGCGCCGCAGGTCCCGATGAAACATAGTTCCCAGGCTGGCATAATCTTTCTGCAGACAGGGGTACATCAGATCGAAACGGCGTTTTTCCACGCGGTAATAGCGATCCAGGCCGGCGTTAGCTTGAATGCCGGGGAAAGCGCCCTCCAGCTGTTCGCGCATTTTTTGCCGGTCCGTCGTGGGCTCGATCACGAAGTCCGGATACTGCAGCCGGTACATGGGTTCGAGCTGCTTGAACTCCAAATAATCAAAGCTCTTGCGGTTGGCTTCCTCGAAGACTTCGTCGAGGATCTGTTTCAACATCAGGAACGTCGGGCCAACGTCGAAAATAAACTGGCCCAGTCGGATGGAACTGTTGCGTCCGCCCACACGGTCTTTTTGTTCGAATACAGTCACGTCAAAACCGCGGGCGGCGAGCAGCATGGCGCTGGTCAGACCGCCCGGTCCGGCACCGACGATGGCAATCCGTTTTTTATCCGGCATGGGATCTGGACCCCTCCTGCGGGCGAGATGTCCATCTGAGGCGTTTATCATAACAAGGAATCATTGCAGCGTAAAGCAGGCAGTTCCTACGCGGCATGGCTGCTCAGAAAGGAAATAACGGCCTCCATAAATTCGTCCGGCATGTTTTCCAATGCGCGGGCATGTTCGCCCCGCAGAGAGAGAAAGGTTTTAGGACTGCGGGCAGCAACCAGGAGTCGCTGTCCATACGCCCAGGGTACCTGGCGGTCCTCGGTACTGTGAGCCACCAGCACGGGACAAGCCACGCGGCCGAGATGCGTAGCAGTGTCGAACCGGTCAGTCGTAATCCACTTGACGGGCAACCAGGGCACCGCCCGAGACGCAAGGTCGTTGACCGAGGGGAAGCCGCCTTCCAGAATCAGGGCAGCCGGGGAGCATTCGGCCGCCGCCCAGGAGGCCACTCCACAGCCTAAAGATTGGGCATAAAAAATAATCTGGCCAGGCTGCAAACGCCGGCCGCGGATTAGGTAAGTCCAGGCGCCCAGCGCATCCAGGCGCACGCCATGTTCGGTGGGCCAGCGGAAGGCGCTTTTTCCAAAACCTCGATAACCGAACATGAACACATCGAATCCGCTTGCCAGCCAGGGCCGCATCTGTGCCAGGAATTTAGACAGTGTTCCTTCGTTGCCAGGAAAAAAAAGCATCACAGGTCGCTGGCTCCCCAACCGGAGCCCTTGAGCTACAGCGGGCAAATACCAGCCATGGAGCCGGACCAGGTCAGCGGCCGGAAAGTAAACTTCTTCATAGTCCAAGCCTAACGCGGCGGGAGTGCCGGAAAGGCGGCGAGAGGGGTGGAGGATGAAAAACCGGTGGAAAAGGAAATATCCAAGACAGAGAAATGGGTAAGAGGACAGCAAAATCCATAGCCATAATTTCATAGGCGGTGATTCTCCCGAGGCGGCTTTACATCAGCCAGGCATAAAATTTTTTTAACCATTTCAAGGGAACGGTATAAGGCGGATACTTCATGCGGTTGTTCCAGATGTATCCTTTGGCCAACACGCTTTTATAATGTGAAAAACAAGCAAAGCTGGCCTGGCCGTGATAACGGCCCTGTCCGCTTTCGCCCACCCCGCCCAGGGGAAGATGCGAGCTGGTGATTTGGCTCATGGTGTCATTCAGGGCCATGGTGCCCGCACGGAGGTGTTGCAAAGCTTTAATCTGGCTGGCCGCGTCCCGGGTAAAGACATAGGCAGCCAGAGGGTTGGGACGGTCACGCAGGATCCCGAGCAATGCGTCGAGGTCATCGAACGGCAGGAGAGGGAGGATGGGGCCGAAGATTTCTTCCTGCATGAGGGGTGCATTTTCAGGCACATCGGCCATCAGTGTGGGGGCCACATACCGTGACCCGCGGTCAACCTGACCGCCGGCCAGGACCCTGCCCTGGGAGAGATAGCCCAACAAACGGTCAAAGTGAGCGATATTCACAATGCGGCCAAAATCCGGGCTCTGGCGGGGATCGGCCCCGTAGAACCGGGTAAGTACCCGTTTGAGCGCTTCCGTGAAGGGCCCCAGGACCTGGCGTTGGATGTAGCAGTGGTCCGGCGCTCCGCAGGTCTGGCCGGCGTTCAGGAATTTACCCCAGGCGATCCGCTCGGCTGCGATCTCGAGAGGAGTGTCGGCCAGGACGATGCAGGGATTTTTACCACCCAACTCCAAAGTGATCGAAGTCAGGTGTTTGGCTGCGGCTTGCATGACCAGACGGCCGACTCGGGTGCTGCCTGTGAAGAAGATATGGTCCCAAGGAAGGTCAAGGAGCGCGGCCGCTTCCTGGCCCGTGCCAGTCACGACTTGACAATATTCCGGCGGGTAAATATCCCGGATCAGGCGTTGTAATACTTCGGAAGCAGCTGGAGTAAATTCAGAGGGTTTGACTACGGCGCAGCAGCCTGCGGCCAGCGCGCCGACCAGGGGCAGCAGAAGCAATTGGACCGGGTAATTCCAGGGGCCCATAATCAGCACGACGCCGCGAGGCTCTGGCAGTTGAAAGGATTTGGCTGGCCAGTTGAGCCACGGCGTGGGTTTGCGGATGGGTTTGATCCAGGCCGGCAGACGCTTGATGGCCAGGGAGACCTCCCGAGCCACCAATCCGAGCTCCGAGGCGAAAGCCTCGATCTCGGATTTGCCCAGATCGTGATGCAAAGCGGCCAACAGCTCCGGTTCGTGCGCAATCAAGGCGCGGCCGAGGCGAACAAGATGCTCACGCCGAAAAGCGACTGGCCAGGTTCGACCGGTGCGGAAAAAAGTATGTTGCCGAGAATAAATTTCTGCTGGGTTCACCGAGGCACCTGTCATCCCGCAAATGCCTTATTATAGCCAAAACATAGAATTATGTTATGATTATCTCTCGGTCCAAACCCCAGAGGCGAGGTCTGCGAATGCCGGGAAAATGGGCAATCTGCCTGGGACGAGTTTTTTTGGTCGCTTCCCTGCCGATTGGGTTTTCCCTGCCTGCCCATGCCAACACTCCCACTGCCCAGGCCCTGCTTTTAGACGGCATCCAAAAAATGGACCAGGCCTATAACCTTTGGCAGGCAGGCGCGTTTCAAGAGGCGGTGGAAGTTTTCAAGCGCGCCGAAGAAGCCGAACCGGGTAATTATTTGACTGATTACTGGCAGGGCGCGGCCCTTTTCTATTTGGCCAGTTATTATCTGCACGCCCGCGAGCAGGACCGTAACCAGCACCAGGGTGAAAGCACGGTGGACGAAGGCATCCGGGTACTGACCCGGGCAATTGAACGGAACCCGGCATACTCCGAGAGTTTCGCCCTGCGTGGGGTGCTGCGGGGCATGAAGATCAAGCTCAACACCTGGGCCGTGTTCAGCCACGGCCCGGGCGTGCAGTCGGACCGCGACCAGGCGCTTAATCTCAACCCCGATAATCCTCGGGTGCATTATCTGACAGGCGTGAGCTTGTGGATGTCCCCGGAGATCTTCGGCGGCGGTGCCAAGCAGGCTTTGGCCCATTTTTTAAAAGCCGAGGAACTTTTCGAGGCTGAGGCCGGCAAGAAACATCCGCCCCTAGACCCGGCGTGGGGATACAGCACCTGCCTGAGTTTTATCGGCGACGTATATGCCAAGCAAGGCGAATGGCAGCAGGCCTACCGGTATTACCAGAAATCCTTGATGGCTAATCCGCAGGACCAGCGTGCGCAAGAAGGCCTGGACCGCATCAGCCGGCAGGGAGAATCATCCCAGGAGGAATAGCCATGAACGTTCCCAAACAGAGTATCATCGTCATCGGCGCCGGGCTAGGAGGCTTGTCGGCGGCCATTTCCCTGGCCACCCTGGGGCACCGGGTGGAGATCCACGAAAAGAACGAAAAGGTCGGGGGCAAGCTCAATCTGCTTCAACGTCAGGGATATTCATTCGACATGGGGCCGTCCATTTTCACTTTGCCGCATTATTTCCGGCGCCTGTGGGACAACGCCGGAAAAAAGATGGAGGACTATGTCCAGCTGCAGGCCGTGACCCCGCACTGGCGGAATTTTTTCGAGGACGGGAAAGTTATTGATCTGTATATGGACCCGGAAAAGATGAAGGCCGAAGTCCGCAAAGTCGGCGGCGAGCGCCTGGTCAAGCAGGTCTTCGACTTCCTGTCCTACGCAGCGAAGCAATACGATCTGATCGCTAACGGCTATTTCGAGAAAGGTCTGGATACAGTCAGCGATTTTAATGCGGGTTACAGTCTTGCGGAGTTGCTGCGCATGGATTACTGGCACAGCATGCATGGCGGTGTAGCCAAGCGGATCAAGAACCGTTATTTCATAGACATCTTCGATTATTTCATTAAGTATGTAGGCTCTTCAGCGTACCATAGCCCGGGATTCATGAACCTCATGCCCATCATCCAATTTCGCTACGATCTATGGTACGTGCGCGGCGGCATGTACAACCTGGCGCGGGGTCTGGAACGCCTGGCCAAGGATTTGGGAGTGGAGCTCCATGTGCGCTCCGAAGTCAAGACTTTGCAGCAGTCGGGAAAAAAGGTGCTGGGCGTGGTGCTGGCGGACAACACGATCCGTCAGGCGGATATCGTGGTCTCTAACATGGAGGTCATCCCCGCCTACCGCGACCTGCTCAAAGAACCGCATGCGTTCTTGAAGAAGCTGGACAAGTTCGAACCCGCGTGCTCCGGCCTGGTCCTGCACTTGGGCACAGACCGGCCCTATCCCCAACTGGGGCACCATAACTTTTTCTATTCCAGGGACCAAAAGCATCATTTCCACACAGTATTCGTAAACAAGGAGATCCCACCGGACCCCACGCTCTACGTAGTGGCCCCGTCCCGAACGGACCCGGCCGTGTGCCCGGCCGGCTGCGATAACATCAAGATCCTGCCTCACATTCCTCATCTCAACCCCGAACATCCGACCGCGGACGCGGATTATCAAGCCTTGCGGGACCGGGTACTGGAAAAAATGGAGCGCATGGGGCTCAAGGACCTGCGGAAGCACATTGTGGTGGAAGACATGTGGACCCCATACGATATCCAGAGAAATTATTATTCCAACGCGGGCTCCATTTATGGCGTTGTATCCGACCGCTGGAAGAATTTCGCCCTGAAGGCGCCCAAACGCAGTCCTAAATACGCCAATCTGTATTTTACCGGGGGTTCGGTCAACCCGGGAGGCGGCATGCCCATGGTGATTCTCTGTGGACAGAACGTAGCCAAAGCCGTGCAGGCCGACCTGGAACGGCTGCGGCCGGCGTGACGCAGCCATGCTATGGATATTGATCCTGGCGGGTCTGGCGTGGCTTGCGGGGGTCGTCTTGCTCTGGCACGTGCCCCGCTGTCGCATTAATCCCGGGCGGACCTGGCAGCCGCGGGTCAGCGTCATCATCCCGGCGCGCAATGAGGAGCAAAATCTGAGGATTCTTCTGCCGTCCCTGGTCCAACAGGACCCGCGGCCCGAAGAAATCATAGTAGTGGACGATCACTCGCAGGACCGGACGGCCGAAGTCGCGCGAGGCGGAGGGGCGGCAGTGCTGGCTTCTCAACCGCTGCCTGCCGGCTGGCTGGGAAAACCCTGGGCCTGCCAGCAAGGGGCGGAGCAGGCCACAGGCGAAGTTTTGGTCTTTTTAGATGCGGACACGGTTCTGGAGCCCGGCGGGTTGCAACGCATGATCGATACTCTGAAACAGCCGAACGCCGCGCTCTCGCTGTCACCTTATCATCGCCCAGTCACTTGGCAGGAACAGTTTTCAGCCTATTTCAACATCCTGCAAATCGCCGGCGTGAACGCTTTTACAGTGCTCGCAGACCGGGTCAAGCCAGCAGGATTATTTGGTCCGTGCCTGGCGCTCGGTCGCGAGACATACTTCCGGATAGGCGGCCATGCGGCGGTAAAGGATAAAATTCTGGAAAATTACTCTCTGGCCCGCCCTTTGGCCGAACAGGGCGTGTCTGTGCGTCTATGTGGCGGCTTCGGGGCGGTGAATGTCAGGCTCTATCCAGGAGGAATTGCAGACCTTATACGAGGATGGGGTAAATCATTCGCCATGGGAGCAGGCCAGACTCCGGGGATTATAATGCTGTTGATTATCGCCTGGATTAGCGGACAGGTCATAGGCACCGCATTTTTCGCGCAGGCCTTGATATTATGGACTTGGCCAGACTTCATCCTGTGGGGAACAGTCTATGCGCTCTTCGCCGGGCAGGTAGCCTGGCACCTGGGGCGGACAGGCGCCTTCAAATGGCACACATCGGCATTTTTTCCCATTTTTCTGGTTTTTTTCCTGGGGATTTTTTCCTGGTCCGCGCTGGTTTGGCGGAAAAGAGGGATGACCTGGAAAGGCCGAGATATTAGCCAGGGAAGCTGAACAGAAATTTAAGGGCCTGGGTATTTCCGCCGCATATCCTCCAAATACTGCCTGCTGTATGCCTCCGGATACCCGGCCAAAATTTGGCGCGCATACGTAAAAGCCACGAACAGGGGCAGATGGCGGTTGGCTGCCACGGAATAAAAATTGTCCAGCAAGGCCTGGAGCTGCAGCGTGTGCAGACGTGAAGGGAATTTTTGATTGGCCGTGAATTCCGAAAACTGTCTGGCGTTGTAATCCAATTCAGGCGCCGCCAAGGCGGCGATGACCAAGTCCAACGCATAATCATACCCAGCCACAAATCCAGCCGTGAACATTTCACGGGTTTTTTGGGCGGTCTGCTCCGGTTGGCTCAGGGTTTCCCAAAAAACGCCGTCCACAGGTGGTTCGGAGGGAGGGAGTTCTGGCGCCAGGGAATCGGCCCGAACCCCCGCAGGAACGGACCACAACCCAAAGAGCAGAAGCCACAAGGCGATGACACGCATACCAGAACGCTCCGATCAATAAGATGTGGACATTTTCGCACAGCCAGTTGAAAATGCAATGCCCAAGGCAAGTATCGGCAGAACGAGGAGAACCTTGGTGGACGGATTCAGCCAATCGGTTTTGGATTTAATTTCCAGACGCCGTTCATGCAGAACCTACCAGCCGGTGCCATTGGAAAAACCGCTTAGAACCGCCGTGGAACAGGCGCTCGGCCAGCCGGCGAAGGGCCCGTTTCCTGTGCCTGTCCGGTTTGCTTTGCTTGACGTAGGCAATATCCTGACCCAGCCCCGTAAAATCGGGACTTATGGCACAATTCAGGGGGCGAAGCAGTATATTGCGGGAGCAGTCCGCCCAGGTCCTGGCGCATTGGAGAATTTCGGATATGCTCTAGAGTGGATCGTTCTCCGGGCGACGGATTTAGGATTGGCGACCTGCTGGCTGGGCGGGGCACTGCATCGCACGGAAATTGCCCTCCATTTGCAGACTGCTTCCGGCGAGTATATTCCGGCCATGACTCCCGTTGGACTGCCGGCCGAGCGACCCACACTGCAGGATCAAGCCTTGCGCTGGGGAGCCCAAGCACATGCCCGGAAAAAGTGGGAGGAACTGTTTTTTTTGGAGGAATCCCTGCAACCCATGACTCCGGAGGCAGCCGGTGTTTTTGCCCCGGTCTTGGAAGCAGTACGGCTTGGGCCTTCGGCTTCCAACCGCCAGCCGTGGCGGGTGCTGGCGAGCGCCGACCGGACACGGTTTCAGTTTTACTTGAAACGCAATCAGTGGTACAGCCAGGCAGCCCGTGTTTTCCTGCAAGCCGAGGATATTCAGCGCTTGGACATGGGGATCGCCCTATGTCATTTCGAGCTGGCGGCGCGGGAATTAGGGCTGGCCGGAGCCTGGAGCGGCCCGCCGGCCACTTCACCGGCCGGCTGGGATCCCATCGCGGTCTGGAAAGTGCAGTCAGCGGGAGGGATCCACAAATAAAAAAACACAAAAGGGACGAAATATTTTCCCGCGGGAACGGTCTATTCTATAAACACCCGGCCAAAACGGTTCTCTGGGAAGGAGATCAGGCATGCATACGATCGGTGAATTTAAAGGCAATGCGGTGATAACCTTAAAACGCAGTGAAGACGACCAGTATGGATTTACGTTTGGGCTGGCGAAAGCCAAACTCATTCTGGAAAATTTGGAAGCTATTCAGGCGTTTTATAGCGCCCACAAGGATAAGAAACCGGCGCCAAACCGGACGGGCCTCAATCCGAACGCTGATTAACCGGTGGCCTCCAGTTTTTCCAAAAGCCGGGAGAGCTTGAGATAATGCTGGGTTTCTTCGCTGATGATGCGGTCGAGCACGTCGTGAGCCGGAGTTGAAAAAAGCTGTTTGATTTCCTCGTAGTATAGAAGCGATTCGGTTTCCCGGCGCATCGCAAAGCGGATCACCTCCGCCGTATTTCGCAGTGCAGAGGCTTGGACCTTCAACTCCGGGGAAAAAATCACGTGGTGGACAAAGGCCCGCAAGAAGGCGAAATTATCGAGGTTCTCGGGGTAGGCATGGGACAGGAGGTCAGCATCCGCCTGCAGCCGGACAAAGGTTTTTTGATGCGCCGCTTCTTCTTCGGCCAGGTATTCGAAGAGCAGCCGGACCTCAGTCGAAGGTGCGGAGCGCATGGCTTCCTCGTAGAAACGCAGGCCGTTTTCCTCAATTCGCTGGGCAAACTCAAGCAGTTCTTTCAGGTTGGACACGGCGTTCCGCTCCTTGTCAGCTTTCGCCCACTATAACAAAAAAGCGCGGTCGAAACCAGCATTCCCTGCCGGATGCATAAAGCGGTCGCCCTTGGAGGAAAACAAGCCGGAACAAGAGGTGTCAGTTGTTCATGGTGCTGAAAAAGGGCGTCTCGGATTGCTCGTTGAGGTGACGGAGAAAATCTTCCAGTTCCGCAATTTGATCGTCTTCCAGCCAGCATAATTCCAAACCGAAAGTCGTTTGCCAGTTCTTTTCATCCCAGTATCCCCAGCGGATCACGCCCTTGCCGGCCAGGGGCGCGAAAGGTTCCGGCAATTCGGCGGTGTATTCCACCAACCGGGAATTCAGTTTCAGCAGGTGGACAGGGAGGGAGACGTTCATGCCGCCCAAGCTGATGTTGTTGGTTTTTCCCACCGCGGAAATGACGATCTCGTTTTTACGGTTTCGAATCCGGCAGAGAACGGGTACGCGAACCGATCGCCGTGCATGTTTGCGGCGCTGGGGTTTCATAGCGGCCTCCTGGAGGTGTGGCAGAGTGATTTGCGGCGCAGGGCCAAAATGCGCCGTCCTTGGCAGGAAGGGCCCTTGAGCGCTATGAATATCTTCGGCGGATTTGGCGGGGGGTTAAGCCCTGGTGTTGCGGGACAAAGGCCGGCGCAAAATGCGTGCGCCGTGGCTGAGGCAGTTGCGGCCGCTGTGTTTGGCGCGGTACAAGGCCCGGTCAGCCGAGGAGATCAGTCGTTCGGCGACCAGCCCGTCGCCGGGATAAAGGCTCAGCCCTATGGAAACCGAGACCACGGGAATGTCATGCGCCTCGGATTTGACCCCCTTCACCACAGACCCGTCGTGTCCCGAAGGAATGCAGAGGGAGGGATGAGGGGTTCGGGGGTGACATTTGGAAGCCCCGCGGCTTCCTTTAGTCGCCGCGGGGAGTTTCACAGGCACCGGGTGGGCCAGGGTCTCGAGCAGGCGCAGAGCCACTTTAAGGCAGGGGCGCGTGGCGGTTTCCGGCAAAATCACGGCAAACTCGTCTCCGCCGTAGCGGGCGACCACGTCGGATTGGCGGCAGGCGCTTTTAAGACGCCGCGCGACTTCCTGGAGCAAGCGGTCTCCCTGGGGATGGCCGTGGGTGTCGTTGTACTGCTTGAAACGGTCCAGGTCCAGGAACAGCAAGCCGAAGGTGTGGTGGTAACGGTGGCTGCGGATGATTTCCTCGCGCAAGCGTTCCTGGAAGTAGCGGTGGTTGGAAAGCCCGGTCAACCCGTCCTGATGGGCGGAAATCATCAGATTGTCCAGGTCTTCGGCCGGCAGGAGCTGCAAATCCCGCAGATGCTCGGGTTGGCCGTCGAAATAATCCAAGGCCGCGACTTTGAGCCCCACCACGCGCTTGAGCGAACGGTTCATTTCCTCCCGGTGGCGCACCAGGGCGGTCCACAGACGGCGCGCATCGGAGGCGCGGAAGTATTTATGGGTGAGGGCGTACAAGAGTTCCACGTACAGGGAGCGGCCCTTGCGCTTGCGCAAGGATTCCAGCGTGCTCCATAATTCGCGCGGAACGCCGGCCATGGCGCCGGCAAAATAATCCACCACCGAGGCGTCTTTGGCGAGCCAGCGGGCGAAATCCCGTTCCTCCGGCAGAAGCACCGCCGGAGCGGGGCGGGTGGAACGCGGAACGCGGGAGCGTGTCATCGTGCCTCCTCACCTTTTCGAGCCGGCGACTGCCGGCGGCTATTCAACCGCAGCGGGAGAACCCGCAGGCTTTGCAGACCAGACAGCCGCTTTCATGTTCAATGGTGCCGCCGCATTCCGGACAGGCGCCGGTAAGCTGATCCAGGGCCGAGAGGCCGCTGGCCAGCTTGGTATCCGCGACGTCGCCCTGGCGCCATTTCAGATAGCTTTCCATGGCCAAACCGATGGCGTCCGGGCAGGACAGAACCATGCCGCCGTTGACCCAGGCCGGGTGCGAGCAGCGGATGCCCCTAATGTTTTTCACAATGGATTCCGGATTGACATTGGCGCGGAGGGCCAGGGAAACGAGGCGGGCGATGGCTTCGGACTGGGCCGCGGCACAGCCGCCGGATTTTCCCATTTGCGTGAAGATTTCGAACAGGCCGGTGTCATCGTGGTTGAGGGTAATGTACAGGTTGCCGCAACCGGTCTTGAGTTTTTCCGTGCGTCCGAAAGTCACTTCCGGCCGCTTGCGGGGTTCCAGCATATGGGCGGGCGTTTCGGCGGGCGCGGCCGCCGGCGCGGAAGCGCCGACGGAGAGGACCTGCCCCTCGCGGCTGCCGTCACGGTAGATGGTGACGCCTTTGCATTGCGTATTGAAAGCCTCCCGGAAAACTTCCTCCACGTCCCCTTCCGTGGCCGTGCGCGGGAAATTCACGGTTTTGGATACGGCGTTGTCCGTATGGCGCTGGAACGCGGCCTGCATGTGCACATGCCACAGGGGCGTAATGTCGTGGGCCGTGACAAACACGCGCCGTATTTCCTCGGGGATGCTATCCATCTCCTGGATGGTGCCATGCTTGGCGATGTCCCGCATGAGGTCGAGGGACCAGAAACCGTGGAGGTGGGCGGTCTGTTCGAAGACCGGATTCACCTCGGGCAGCTGGTCGCGGTCCATGACATTGCGCACGTAGGAGATGGCAAACAGGGGTTCGATGCCCGAGCTGACCCCGGCCAGGATGCTGATGGTCCCCGTGGGCGCAATCGTGGTGGTGGTGGCGTTGCGCAGAATGGGAGCGCCCTGTCGGGCATAAACGCTTTGATCAAAGGCCGGGAAAGCGCCGCGGCGCACGGCCAGTTCGTGCGACATCTGCTTGCTTTCGTCGTCGATGAATTTCATCAGCCCTTCGGCCAACTGGAGGGCGCGGTCCGAATTGTAGGGAATTCCGAGTTTGAGCAGCAGGTCCGCGAAGCCCATGACGCCCAAGCCGATTTTGCGGTTGGTTTTGACCAGCTGGTCGATTTGCGGCAGGGGAAAGACCGAAGCGTCGATGACATTGTCCAGAAAATGCACGGCGCTGCGCACCACGCGCCGCAGGCGGCCGTAGTCCACCACTTGCGTGCCGTCCTTTTCCATGACCATCAACGCCAGGTTGACGGAGCCAAGGTTGCAGGCTTCGTACGGCAGGAGCGGCTGTTCGCCGCAGGGGTTGGTGCTTTCGATCTCGCCCAATGCGGGCGTGGGGTTGGCTGCGTTGATGCGGTCGATAAAGACGATGCCGGGTTCGCCGGTCTGCCAGGCATTGTGCACGATCTGCGTGAAAACGTCCCGGGCTTTGAGCTGGCCGGCGACCTGCCGGGTCCGCGGATTCATAAGCTCATATTCGGCATCCGCCTCCACGGCCTGCATGAAACGGTCCGTAAGCGCTACGCTGATGTTGAAGTTGGTGAGTTCCCTGGTGTCCTGCTTGCAGTGTATGTATTCCATGATATCCGGGTGATCCACGCGCAGGATGGCCATGTTGGCCCCGCGGCGCGTGCCGCCCTGCTTGACCGCTTCGGTGGCGGCGTTGAAAACCTTCATGAAGGAGACCGGCCCGCTGGCGCATCCGTTGGTTGAGCGCACCCGGTCGTTGACCGGACGCAGGCGTGAAAAGGAGAACCCCGTGCCGCCGCCACTTTTATGGATCAGGGCGGCGTTTTTTACGGTTTCGAAAATGGAGTCCATGGAGTCTTCGATGGGCAGGACAAAGCAGGCGGACAGTTGCTGCAGATCCCGGCCGGCATTCATCAGCGTGGGCGAGTTGGGCAGGAATTCCAGCGAGGTCATCAACTGAAAAAATTCCTCTGAGACGGGTTGCACGTCGGTCTCGGGATCATGCCGCCGGTCAACCGCCGCGATATTGTCCGCCACCCGGCGGAACATGGCTTCGGGCGTTTCCACCACTTTTTCCGACTGGTCGCGCCGGAGATAGCGTTTTTCCAGAACCCTCAGGGCATTGGGGGATAGTTGAATCGAGTTGGATGCTGGCTGGGACATTTCTGACCTCCACACAGGATAAGGGAAGCCATCTTAGTCCGGGGACCGTGGGGTGTCAAGCAAATACTCTGAATATACACTATATATGAGGTTTTACTCAGTATCATACCACAAGATATTGATTTTTTAATTGATTTCAAGACCTTCTTTTCCCGGCGTGCGTTTTTGTTCAACGTGAATGAAATGTGCGAGAGCTCCTGAACCTGCTTCCAGCTAAATGAAAAATGAGTATAATGGGAACCAATTTTTTACAGGGACGGAAAGAATGATTAAAATCGCTGAATTGACCAAAGCCTATGGCGCGCAGCTGCTGCTGGACAAAGTCAGCTTCAATGTCAACGCGGGAGAAAAGATCGGGTTGGTGGGCCGCAACGGCAGCGGTAAAACGACGTTATTCCGGCTGCTGCTGGGGCAGGAGGAAGCGGATAGCGGGGAGATCAGCCTGCCGCGGGGATATACCATCGGTTATCTGCAACAGCACCTGTCGTTCTCACAGCCCACGCTGCTGGCCGAGGCCTGCCTGGGCCTGCCGCCGGCCCAGTCAGACGACCATTGGCGCGTGGAAAAAATATTGTTCGGATTGGGGTTCACGGAACCGGATTTGGAACGGCCGCCGCAGGAATTTTCCGGCGGCTATCAGATCCGGCTCAACCTGACCAAAACCCTGGTGTCCGAGCCGGACCTGCTGCTGCTCGATGAGCCGACGAATTACCTGGACATCGTGTCCATCCGCTGGCTGGAAAAATTCCTGCGCCAATGGCAGCGGGAATTCATCCTGATCACCCATGACCGCCAGTTCATGGACAGCGTGACCACGCACACCATGATCATCCACCGCCGGCGGGTGCGCAAACTTCCGGGATCCACGGCCAAGCTATATTCCCAACTGCTGCAGGAAGAGGAGATCCATGAAAAAACGCGCGTCAGGGCCGAGCGCCGGGAGAAAGAGATCGAGACTTTCATCAACCGCTTCCGAGCCAAGGCTCGCCTGGCCGGCCTGGTGCAATCACGCATTAAAACCCTGGCCAAGCGCCCCAAGCTGGAGCAGTTGGAAAGGCTGGAAGAAGTGGATTTCGCCTTTACGAGCCAGGAATTCCCCGCCCAGGAAATGCTCTCGGCCCAGCATCTCGGATTCCGCTACCAAGACGGGCAGCCCTGGCTGATCCAAAACCTGGGATTCCACCTGGGCCGGCGGGAACGGATTGCGGTGATCGGCAAAAACGGAAAAGGCAAATCCACGCTGTTGAGGCTTCTGGCCGGAGAACTGAACCCCACCCACGGAGGCATCCGCCGGCATCCGAAACTGGAGACGGCTTTTTTCGGCCAAACCAACGTCCTGCGCCTGGATCCGGAGAAGAGCATTGAAGAGGAAATGATCGAAGCCGAACCCAACCGCAACCGCGAGCGGGCGCGGACCATTTGCGGCGTCATGCTGTTTAGCGAAGACCTGGCGTTAAAAAAAATCGAGGTGCTCTCCGGAGGAGAAAAAAGCCGGGTTCTGCTCGGCAAGCTGCTGCTCAAGCCGGCGCACTTGCTGCTTCTGGACGAGCCGACCAACCACCTGGACATGGAAAGCTGCGAAGCCTTGCTGGACGCCATGCAGGATTTCGAGGGGTCCATCGTGTTCGTCACCCACGATGAAGTCTTTTTGCACACCCTGGCCGAGAAGCTGATCATTTTCGACCGCAACCGCGTCCGCTTGTACAACGGCACCTATCAGTCCTTCTTGGATGACATCGGCTGGGAGGATGAGGGCAATCCGGACAAGGAAGCGTTGCCGGAAACCGTCGCGGCCCCACCGCCGGATCAGACGAAGATGCCGGAAGCCGCCAAGCCCAAGGAAATGCGCCAGGCCCGTGCGAAGCTGATCCAGGAGAAATCTAAAACGGTGCGCCCGTTGGAAGCGCGAGTGCACGAATTGGAACGGATGATCGAACGCCTGGAAGTTGAACTGGGGCAGAACAACCAGCAGATGATCGAGGCCTCCGTGCAGGGAGACGCCAAAGCCATTGCCGAACTGCCCAAGCAGAACCGCGATCTTAAAGCTCAGGTGGATTTTCTGTATCTGGAGCTGGAAAAGGCACAGCGCAATCTGGAGATCAAGGCCAAGCATTTCGAAGACAAGCTGGCCGCACTCGAAGGGAGCTAAAAGATGTTTGATTCCTGGAAAGGGTTGCTGGGCTTTCTGGCTGGGTTGGGATTAACCCTGGGCCTGCTGCTGACACCTCATCTGGTGCCGGGCGGCTGGGGGTACCAGTGGGGGCTGAGCTGGAGCGCTCTACAGATCGCCGGTGTCATCGCGGGTGGGTTGCTGGTTTTGGCGGCTACGCTGTGGCTGGCAGGCCGGATGATCAAGAATGCCCAAGCGTGGAACGAACTCCGCGTCATCGCGGCCGCGGTCATGATCGCCTTGATCGCGAATACCTTATATATGTTCCTGATCGAGTGGTTCGGGCTGCATAGCGGCTGGCGGGCCTTGATCGCCATCCTCGGTGTGCCGGTCATTTACGGCAATTTGGGGCGGGTGTTGGGGAAAACCAGCTTGGCTAAAGCCATGGGCAGCATCCTGGCCGGCGCTTTGGCCACCATGGGCGCGGGCTGGACCCTGGCGGTGATTATACACGGATGGTGAGCAACCAGAAGAGTAATTCAGAACGGGTTCATGATCCGGTTTTCAGTATTAAAATAGTGTAATAAATTTTCCGCCTATTTCGTCCATTATTATAGCTTTAGCCAAACACGTTTTGCTTATTAATCCATCTTCAGGTGCCGCATGCAAATGGTGAAGCGGATTCTTTTGAATATACTGGCATTGGGATTATTTTGGTGCAAAGGTGCTGCCGCGGCGGTTGATTTTCAGTCTTACATTATTGAAGAACTAGGAAGCGCCATCCAACAACTCGCAGTCAGTGATGTTGATCATGATGGCGACCAGGATTTAATTGGGGCATTAGGAGATGTTATTATAGGTGAGGAAGGAACGATTGTTTGGTGGGAAAATTTCGGTTTGCCGGAGGTAATGATAAAGCATCCCATTACCTTGGACACCTGGGTGACCGGACACATTAAAAGAGCCACCTCGGTCCAGGCTGCAGATTTGAACAACGACGGGCAGATCGAAATTATCAGTGCGAACCGGTTTGCAGGAGCATATGAAGTTACTTATGATGAATTGGCCGTGTGGCAGAAGAGCGCCCAAAACAATTTTTTCAACCATACTCAAATTGATTCCTTCCCGAACACAGTGGATTCCAGCGGGTATGTACTGGTCGCGGACATGGATCAGGATGGCGACCAGGATATTATCTATTTGCGAATTGAACGACAATTGCCGGAATGGCTGGGTTTGGGATTTGAAATAAAGGTTCTCGTTTATGAAAACCAAAACGGGGGGGCGGTATTTGCATCGCATGTTATCTATAGCGAATACAACAGTAATCCTTTTTTGAGTTGGGAAGCCAACCCCCGCCTGATAGCCGTGGGAGATTTAGATAGCGATGGTGATAATGATATTTTAGTGAATTCTGAATATGAAGTGATTTGGCTGCGCAATGATGATGCTATGCAGTTTGCGCCGATAAACTCAAATGTGGGAATGTATCCTTATCCCACCCGGATATTCATGCAGGATATTGATCAAGACGGCGATTTGGATATATGCCTTGCGAGTAGTGATAATATTTCTTGGTTCAGCAATGATGGCTCCCAACAATTTACCGGGCAAGGTTTTGGCCAGGAGATCGGTGGTGCAGGCGATGTTCTGTTTACTGATATTGACCATGATTCAGATTTGGACGTCATTTTAATACGCAGCAATAACCAGAACTTGGCTTGGCTGGAAAACGATGGCTCGCAGAGTTATTTAAAGCATAATATAATTAATTATTATTACTCATATGATGGCAGGGGCGCGCTCCTGGATGTGGACGCGGATGGCAATCAGGAAGTGTTCTCAGCCGCGTGGCAGGATGATTTAAAAATATGGGTTCAATTCCACCCCACCCCCACTCCGACTGCCACCGCCTCATCGACCATCACCTCCACACCCACGGTCTCTCCGACCCGCACTGCCACACCCACACGCACAGCCACCGCGACCGCGACTCCCACCTCTACCGTCTCACCCATCTATTCTTCTACCGAGACGCCGACTATCTCTCCCACCCCTACCATTAGTCCGACCCGCACTTCCACTCCAACCATTACTCCAACCAATATCCCGAACACGATTTATAAAGATGAGGAGATCTCCTTTGATAGTAATTGGCAGAATGAACTAAACGTTTGGGTCCCTCTTCCCGGAGGAGGGGGATACTGGGATTGGGTTGACTTCGGCGCGGGCCTGACTACGACCTGGATGGATTCGGAGACGTATCAATACTATGATGATCCTGAAACGGTGATCACCTGCACCAGCACCGACGGTTGGGGTAAAGTGTTGTCTCCAAACATTCAATGCGATGTGGATTATTATCCCCTGGTGGAAATCAGCGTAACCGGAATCTCGCCGGCGCCGCACGCAACCTGGAAAATCGGGATTCAGGAAATGGAAGGTGATTTTCGCTATTGGAATTTGAATAGTAGTTGCATGGATAGCGGCACATTTGTGTTCAATTACCGGGATATAACAAATTTAAGTGGCCAGGCTAAATTTGTTATCCAACTGACCATTGAAGGAGCAGAAGGACGTTGGTTTAGGGTCGATTATGTACGAGTGTATCACGATGGTCCGGAGCATACTCCCACCCCCACCCATACGCCCACCGCCACAGCAACTCCCACCTATACATTCACTATTACTCCCACCCCCAATCCGTATGATGTATTTAATGAACCGTTTACAGGTGAAAACGAAGCACCGGTGGTAGACTGGGAAGACGAAGGTGAAAATGGCGATTTCAACGCGAATTTGAAATATTCCAACAACGGGTTCTATGCCTGCCTGACGCGGACTGCAGAATCTAATTGGGGCAAATCACTCTCGCCCCACATCCATTGTGATGTAAATGTTTACCCCATGATTGAGGTTCGTGTGGCGGATATTCTGCCCCATACTCCATGGGGGAATCCTGGCACCCGATGGAAGCTGGGCATCCAGGAGCTCGAAGGGGCGTACCGGTATTGGGATATCACTAACAGTATGAAATCAACTGGGGTCTTCAAGATTAATTACGCTCTGTTGACCCAATTAAGCGGGGTAAGCGAGTTCGCGGTGCAATTGACTGTGGAGGGCGGGAGCGCGGCCGCGGTTCAATTTGATTATGTGCGGATCTATTCAGAAAATCCACCTACCTTCACACCCACAGCCACTATTTCCAGCACTGCCTCACAGTCGCCAACCATCAGCGAAACGCCAACGATGACTGAAACGCCAACGGAGAGCGTCACCTTCACCATCACGCCGACCAGCACAGAGTCTCCCACTGAGACTTTGACTGCGACAATCACAGAAACTGCGACGACTTCACCCACGCTTACGAGGACAGAGACTAATTCACCAACGGCAACGGAGTCACCGACCTTAGTACCAACAGCCATGGCAACCCCTACAATTTCAGCCAGCCCGACCTTGACTTCCACACCATCTCCGAGCTTAACCGCGACTCTGGCAGCAACACGCACGATGACCCCGACCCATACTGAAACGCCAGCATGGGAACTTGAGGCGGGGAAGGTAATGGCTTATCCGAATCCAGCCCGGGGCAGCGTGATTTTTGGGTATTATTCGGTTGGCGAGGTTCGCGTGGCCATTGATATTTATCGTTTAACCGGCGAACGAGTGGCAACCATTACGGAATTACAAAATGGCGGCAACGGGCGCACCCTGACCACCCGCTGGGCGGCCGCAGATATGGCGGCAGGCGTTTATTTCTATCGTTTGGTGATCAAGGATGCGAGCGGACGGGAAACGATGGCGAAACAAGGCAAGCTTGCTTTGATCCGATAGCATGTGACAAAGCAGTAATTATTCTTCCTCGGCCCTGGCCTTGGCCCGGTCGGCGCGCTTGCGCTGCAGGGCGTCGAGGATTTTCTTGCGCAGGCGCAGGGATTCCGGGGTTATTTCCACCAGTTCATCTTCATTAATATATTCCAGCATCTGTTCCAGGGACAAGCGCCGGGGCGGAGGCACGGTCAGCGCCTCGTCCGCGGCTTTGCTGCGCATGTTCGACAGCTGTTTGGTGCGGGTGATGTTGACCGCCAGGTCGCTGTCTCGGCTGTTCTCGCCGATGATCATTCCTTCATACACTTCCGTTCCAGACTCGATAAAGTACTCACCCCGGTCCGAAAGCTGGAACAGGGCGTAGGCGGTGGCAGTGCCGGTCTGGTCCGCGATGAGCACACCGCGGGAGCGCCCCACGCTGCCGCCCTTGTAGTCGCGGTATCCGGCCACGGTGTGGTGCATAAGCCCTTCGCCGCGCGTGAGGGTCAGGAACTCGTTGCGGAACCCCAGGAGGCACCGCGAAGGAATGCTGAAGACCGCCCGGGTGCGGCCGTCTGGCGTGGTTTCCATGTGGCTCATCTCAGCCTTGCGGCTGCCCAACCGCTCGATGCAAGCGCCGATGTCCGGGCTGGCCACGTCAATGGTCAGTTCTTCAAAAGGCTCCTGTTTTTGCCCCTGAACTTCGTGCAGAATGACTTCGGGCTTGCTGACCTGGAATTCAAACCCTTCCCGCCGCATGGTTTCGATCAGAATGGCCAGGTGCAATTCCCCGCGGCCGGACACGCGCAAGGCATCCGGCGAATCCGTGTCCTGCACGCGCAGGCTCAGGTTGGTCAACGCCTCCTTGTACAGCCGGTCGCGCAGGTGGCGGGTGGTGACATATTTGCCTTCCCGCCCCGCAAAGGGGCTGTTGTTGACTGAAAATATCATGGTCAGCGTGGGTTCGTCCACGGACAGCCCGGGCAGGGCCTCGGGTTGGAGCGCGTCGGCCACCGTATCGCCGATGGTAATTTCGTCCAACCCCGCCAGCACGACCACTTCGCCGGCATCCGCCCGGTCCGCATCCACGCGCTTCAAGCCTTCATGCAGGTAGAGGGCGGTCACCCGGAAGGGGACCAGCCGGCCGTCGGCGTGATTGATGGCCACGACGTCCTGGCCCTTGGATAAAGAACCGCGCGTAATGCGGCCGATGGCCAGACGGCCCAGGTAATCGGAATAATCAGTGTTGGTCACCAGCAGTTGCAGAGGTTGGTCGGGCGCCACCTCCGGGCCCGGAAGCTCCTTGAGCAGGGCGGCGAACAAAGGCTCCAGGTCGTGGGAGGCTTCGTCCAGTTCCGTGCGGGCAAAGCCTTCCCGCGAACTGCCGTAGAGCACGTTGAAATCCAATTGCTCGTCCGTGGCGCCCAGGGCCACGAACAAATCGAAGATTTTATCCAGCGTGTCGTGGGGTTGGGCGTCTGGCCGGTCGATTTTGTTGATCAGCACCACGGCCTTGAGGCCGCGCTCCAGGGCTTTACGCAGGACGAACTTGGTCTGGGGCAGGGGGCCTTCGGCCGCGTCCACCAGCAGAAGGATGCCATCGGCCATTTGCAAGATGCGCTCGACCTCGCCGCCGAAGTCGGCGTGGCCGGGCGTGTCGATGATGTTGATCTTGACCCCGTTTTTATGGATCGAGGCGTGCTTGGAAAAGATGGTGATGCCGCGTTCGCGCTCGAGCGGATTGGAATCCATCACCCGTTCCTGCACGGTTTCGCGGTCGCCGAACGTCCCGCTCTGCCTCAGCATGGCGTCGATCAACGTGGTTTTGCCATGGTCCACGTGGGCCACGATGGCGATGTTTCGAAGGTCTTCGCGTATGGGCATGATCATCCGTTCGCAATAAGGTTTGAAAGCCGCTTAGTGTATATGAAGGAAGGGATTCAGGCAAGTGCTTTTAAAAGGCGCCATCGCTCAATCCCAGCTGACCAGCCATTCCCACGCTTCGGGATTGTGGTCGCGGACCTGCATTTGCGTGTTCTTGACGCCGCTGATTTGAAACAAGCCAAGGATGTAACCAGAGACAATATCGAGAAACGCCTTGGGCAGGTCGGGATAGCGAGTGACGCGCAACAAAGCCTGCTTGGGTCCGACATGCTCCGCCGTGGCTTCGCCGGCATCGTGATACGTTTGCCAGATCTTGGCGGTCTGTTTGATCATGAACTCGGGGGTGGTGAAACGCAGCAAAATGCTGTATACGCCACGCATGTCGTTCAGGGCCGTGCTACGGGCCAATTCCTGCATGCCTTGGGAAACGGTTTTATCGGGAAACAAAATCGGCACGGATGCAAGGTAAATTTTTGTGGCGGTTTCGATGGGGATCTTGCTGACCGGAAGCAGCGCGAGGTACTGGACCTGCTCCTCGGGGGTCAGCCGGGAAAGAAGTTTGGCTTCCGCTTCCTTTCCTTTTTCCCGCAGGAGTGTACGGGTATGAATAACACCCGCGGCTTTGGATAAAGCCATAATGCGTCCTCCTGGCCATGAGGGATAAAGGCGCTGGGGAGTATCAATGTGACATTATCGTATGTTGGGTCCGGAAAATCCAGACGCAAAGTTGAACGGGGCGCGTTGGCGCCGGCGCTGCAAAAAACATTTGACAATATGTTATACAGAATGTATAACTAAATTATACAACATGTATAAGTCGGGCGGATGGAGGAGGCCATGAAACGAACCGAACCCAGCACGGACCTCAAGTTGATCGAGGCGGCTATTGCGCTCCTGCCGGCCGTCGGCTTTTCGCGCCTAAGCCTGAGGGCGGTGGCTAAGAAAGCAGGCGTGAATCTGGGGATGTTCCATTACTATTTTAAAACCAAACGAGAATTTATGCGGCGCGTGGCCGAGGTGTTTTACGAGGACTTCTTTAGGGAGTTCACCCTCAAGGCCGCATCCGGCAAGGATCCAAAGGAAAAACTCTACAACGCGCTTTTCAATCTGGCTTGCTTTGCCCGCAACCACCGGCAGCTTTTGCTGGCGCTTGGGCGCGACATTTTGGAGGGGGATCAGCAGATCGTCAAATTGCTGGAAGAGCACGTGCCCAGGCACGCCGTGATCATTTTGGATTTGATCCGGCAGTGCCAGAGACAACGCCTGATCGCCCAGGCCCCCTTGCCCATCATCATTACCTATATAATCAGCAGCGTAGCCGGACCGAGCATCATGATGGGGGCGCTGGAAAAAGCGAACCTAAAGCCACCATTGAATATTATTAAAAACGTTGGCATCCCGATCATGATGAAGGATCATATTTTGCGAATGCGGTTGGACTTGGCTTTCAGGGCGCTTGATCCGGACGTCTCATTGGAATCCATGCCTTCAGCCCTCAACCGCAGGATTAATCAGATCATTGATTTTTACCTGGACCGGAACCGACGTAAAACGCCGGAAGAACCTCTGCAGACAACTGGTTCTTCGCGTTTGAAAACCAGGAGGATGTCATGAGAAAGATGCTTCCCGTGCTTCTGGCCGCGGTTTTTGCCTCGGCGGCGGCGCAGGCAGAAACGCCGTCTCTGTCCCTGGGCCTTGACCAAGCCGTGCAGGAAGCCCAAACCCACACCCCTTCGCTGCAAGCCAAGCAATGGGAACTGAAGGCTTTGGGCGCCAAATCCTGGAGCTACGCCGGCTTGCTGTGGCCCCGGCTCTCGTTGGAAGGCACTTGGCGGTATGTCACCGAAGTGCCGAACATCACACTGCCCATGCCCGGTGCGCGCTCCATTCCCATGGGAGACAATGTGAATTACTCCGTTGGGCCGCAGTTGTCCTGGACGATCTGGGATTCAGGGGCAACGTACTATGCCTGGCAGGCCTTGAGCGCCGGGTATAGGGCTAAAGAGCAGGAAGTGGAAGGCCAGCAACGGGAGATCACGCTCAAAACCCGGCTGGCCTACTTCCAGGTGCAGCTGGCGCTCGAGCAAATCCGCCTGCTGGCGGATTCCCTGCAACTGGCGCAGGCCCAGTACCGGGACATTCAGGCGCAGGCGAGGGCAGGTGCTTCCAGCCGGATCGATTTGCTCTCCAGCCATCTCGAGGTGTTGGCCAGGCAGCGGCAGATCCAGCAGGCCCGGACCCAGTTAACCGGTGCTGTCCGGGATCTGCTGTCGCTCACCGGCGGCGGAGAAAGCCTGGATTTGGCTTTTCCCATGGACCCGGAAACCGCCAAACAAATAGCCAGTGACATTGAAACACCCACGCTCTTGTTGATGTTTGATCCACTTGAGCAATCCTTGGCGCGTCTGGACCAGCCCGGCAAGGCGCCGGCGGCTGGCGACCATCCCCGGGCCAAGGTTTTCACGGAATTGGCCGAATCCGCCCGCCAGGCGGCGGCCGGATACAATGCCGGGCATTGGCCCCGCGTGCAGGTGTACGCCAAGGCCTCCTGGGATTATCCCAACGGCCCGGTGCTGGAAACGGTCCAGCAAAACACCGTGGGCGTTAATGCCAGCTGGCCGTTGTGGGAGGGACAGCGGGTGGTCAGGCAGGTGGAGGAACAGGAACGAACCGCCAAAGCCGACGAAGCCATGGCCCAACAGGCCCAAACCGATCTGGACGTCGGCTGGAAGAAAGCCCAGGACACTTTGGCGCAGCTGCGCGCGGAACTGAAACTGGTCCAGCAATCCTCGCAGGAAACCGAAACCCTGGCCCGTCTGGTTTATCAGGCCTATCACATCGGCCGCGCCAATTACCTGGAAGTGCAGGCCGCCAATTTGCGGGCCCTGGAAGCCAAGACCCAATTTGCGCTGACGCGCACTCAGATGGCGATCCAACTGGCCGTGTTGGACAGCCTATCCGAAAACGAGGAGACGAAGCCATGAAGGACAAAAAAAGAATCGCTATACCCATTGTCATCCTGCTGCTGGCCGGCGGCGTGGTTTGGTGGCTGCTTCGGCCCCGGCCGTTTTTTTACGCCGGGACCATCGAGGCCACGGAAATCATCCTGTCGAGCCGGGTCGCGTCGGTGTTGGCGACGGCCGAAGTCAAGGAAGGGGAGGAAGTCAAGGCCGGCCAGACCTTGCTGGTATTTTCCGGCGAAGACCTTAAGCTCGCGGCGGCTTTAGCGGAAAAGGAGTACCAACGCGGCCGCCGGCTGTTGAGCAACGGCACGCTGACCCAGGCCGTGTTGGACCAGCTCCAGTTCAAGCGCGACCAAGCCGCGCTCATGGTGGACTGGTGCACGGTCAAGGCGCCGCAGGCGGGAACCATCCTGCATACCTACCGCGAACCCGGGGAACTGGTGGCGCCGGGCATGCAATTGCTGACTTTGGGGGATTTGTCCGAAGTGTGGGCGTATATTTATGTGGAACAGCCGATGCTGTCCGACCTGTCGCTGGGGCAGGCCGTGAAAGGGATTTTGCCCGAAATGCCCGGCAAAAGCTGGACCGGCAAAATCGCGTTGATCAGGGATCAGGCGGAGTTTACGCCCAAGAACGTGCAAACCCGCAGCGAGCGCAGCCGGCTGGTGTACGGCGTCAAGATCGTTTTTGAAAACGCTGATCGCGTGCTCAAACCCGGCATGACCATCGAAGTGCGTTTGCCGGACGCGAACAGGAAATAACGGCCGGTCAGACGCATCGAGCGCGCCTGACCGATCGGATCAGAGAGGGATGCATGCGTCAGATCGGCATTGAAGTCAACCAGGTCAGCAAACTGCTGGGAGGGACCCAAGCGCTGAAGGGATTGTCGCTGCGCTTCGAGCCGGCCTTGCTGCACGGCCTGATCGGGCCAGACGGAGCCGGCAAAACCACCCTGCTGCGCCTGCTGATCGGACTGCTGGCGCCGACCGGCGGGAGCATCGCCTACCAGCAAGACGGGGCTCCGGCGGATTTCGCGGCCATCCGGCCTGATTTCGCCTACATGCCTCAGCAACAAAGCCTGTATCCAGATCTTTCGGTGTCCGAGCATCTCGACTTTTTCCGTGATCTTTATTTGATTCCTCTGGAAGTCTACCGACAACGCCGCGCGGAACTGCTGCATTTGACGCGGCTGGAACCGTTTACGGACCGGCCGGCCGCCAAACTGTCGGGCGGCATGTATAAAAAACTGGGTTTGATGTGCGCGCTCCTGCAATCGCCCAGCGTCGTGCTCCTGGACGAACCCACCAACGGCGTGGATCCCATCAGCCGCCGCGAATTTTGGGACCTCCTTTACCGTCTGGTGCGCCAGAAGATCCTCGTCATCGTCTCCACGGCCTACATGGATGAAGCCGAACGGTGCAGCCGGGTGCACGCCCTGGACGAAGGCCGCGTGCTGGCGAGCGGCGAACCCAGGAGCATATTAACCAAAGCGAGGGTGGACTCGTTTGAAGCCTTTTTCAAACGCCGGGCCGCAGGAGGGAAGCCATGAACAGCGCGGCACCGGCCGTCACCGTAGAGCACCTGACTGTGCGTTTCGGCGCGTTCACGGCCGTGGACGACATTTCATTTTCCGTCCGCCCCGGGGAAATCTTCGGGTTCCTGGGCGCGAACGGCGCGGGCAAGACCACCACCATCCGCGTGCTCTGCGGACTGCTGGTTCCGACTTCGGGCGAAGCCTGCCTGGCGGGCACCAGCTGCACGGACCAGCCGCAGGCCATTAAAAACAAAGTTGGATACATGTCTCAGCGGTTTACCTTGTACGGCGATCTGTCGGTGGCTGAAAACCTGGCTTTCACCGCCAGCCTGCGGAAGCTGCCCGATGCGCTCCTGCGCCAGCGGACCCGGGCGCTGTTCGAGTTCGTGAACTTCACCTTTCCGGTCACAACCCGTGTGTCGGATCTTCCCGGCGGAGTCAAGCAACAGCTCGCCCTGGCGGCCGCGCTGCTCCACGACCCGGAAATTGTTTTCCTGGACGAACCGACAGCCGGAGTGGCGCCGGCCGTGCGCGCCCGGTTTTGGGAGTTGATCCGCAAACTGGCGCGCTCGGGCAAGACGATTTTTGTGACCACCCATTACCTGGATGAGGCGGAAAACTGCCATCGCATCGCCCTCATGCGCGACGGCCAGATCATCGCCCTGGACACGCCCGCCCAACTGAAATCCAAAACGTTTCCAGAAACTCTGCTGGAAATCGATCCGCCGCTGGGCGCCTCCCGCACTGTCATCGAGCAGCTGCGGCCTGACCCAAAAGTGGCGCGCATTCAGCCTTATGGCCGGCGCTATCACGTGCTGGTGCTTGATCCCCGAGCCTGGAAAACGACCGCCCGCCAGATTCCTAAAACCTTTCGCATGCGTCCGATTCAGCCGTCTCTGGAAGACGTCTTTATCCGCCTGGTGGAGCAGCCAGCGGCAGCCGCCGAGAACCGGCCAGTCGGGCGGCGCGCCGCACGCAGCCGGGGGAGGCGCTCATGAGCCGCCGTTTTTATCCCAGCCGCGCACTGTCCATCGCCCATAAAGAGGTGCGCCACATCACGCGCGATCCGTTTACCCTGGCCTGGGCGTTCGGCCTGCCTGTGATCATGGTTTTATTCTTCGGGTACGTCATCGATTTCAACGTGCGGGAAGTCCGCCTGGTGGCCGCGGACCGTGACGCGACACGCGCGTCGCGGGAGCTGCTCACAATTCTGCGGGCTTCGGGCTATTTCCGGCTTCTGCCGCCGGTTCCCGGACAGGAAATCCAAACCGGCATGGTACAGGAAAAAACCAAGGGCGTGCTGATCATCGAACCGGGATTTGGCAAGGACCTGGGCGCCGGCCGTCCGGCCCAGGTGCAGGTGCTCCTGGACGGGGCGGACAATTCCACTTCCGGCCTGATTTTGTCCTACCTGGGTGGAATCCAGCAAGCCGCAGCCGCCAGGCTGAGCGGAGCGGCTGCGCGCGCGCCCCTGACGTTCAGCACCCGCTACCTGTTCAACCCCGAGTTGAACAGCCATTGGTTCGTCATCCCCGGGCTGGCTGTGGTGGTGATGGGCATCCTCTCCATCATTTTAACGGCACTGACCGTGGCCCGGGAATGGGAGACCGGGTCCATGGAACTGCTGCTGTCCACGCCCGTGCGGCCGCTGGAAATTATTCTGGGCAAGCTCGCGCCTTATTTGGGGTTGGTGCTCATCACGGTCGGGCTCATTTATCTCGTGGCCCGGCTGCAATTCGGCGTGCCTTTCCGCGGCAGCCATTTGCTGTACTTGCTGGGCGTCATCCTGTTCCTGACGCTGTGTCTGGCCCAGGGACTGCTCATTTCCGTCGCCGCCCGCCAGCAGACCCTGGCTGTCCAGCTGTCGTTCATCGCCGGCCTGCTTCCGGCTCTGCTGATGTCAGGATTCATCTTCCCCATCGAGAGCATGCCGGCTTTTTTCCAATACCTGACCTTTGTACTGCCTCCCCGCTGGTTCGTGGCCATGAGCCGGGGGCTTTTCCTCAAAGGAGCGGGGGTGTTTGAATTGGCGCTGCCCTTAGGGATGCTGACCATGCTCAATCTGCTGATCGTAGCCGGCGCCTTGCGGGCGTTTAAGACCGATCTGGAACCTCGCCGCGCGAAAGGCCGGACGGAGGGCAAATGAACGCGACCATCAAGGGTTTTATCCGCAAGGAATTCATCCAGACGCTGAGGGATCCGCGCATGCGTATCCTGATTTTCGCTGCGCCCATCATTCAGCTGACGATTTTCGGGTACGCCATTTCCAACGAGATCCGCAACATCCGTCTGGCCGCGAGTTTCCAGCCCGGGGATGTCCTGGCGGAGCGCCTGTTTGAACGCGCCCTAAGCTCGCGCTGGTTCCTGCCGGCCCGGGTTTCGGGACAGGACCCGTTCACTTGGGTGCAATCAGGGCAGGCGGACGCAGTGCTGGTCGCTCCGACCGGCGGCTTGACCCGCCAGATCCAGCGCGGCCAGACGCAAGTGCAGCTGCTGGTGGACGCCACCAACGTCCTGCGCGCCCGCGCCGTGGAGCGCTACCTTCAAGCCACGGCAGCGGCTGTGGCCGCGGACCTGCAGCCCGGGGCAGTACCCGTTCCGGCCATGACTTTTGACATCCGCATGTTGTACAACCCGTCCATGGAAACCTCGTTTTTCCTCGTGCCCGGCGTGATGGTCATGTTGCTGTGCATCATCACGGTGCTCCTGACCAGCATGGCGCTGGTGCGGGAGAAGGAACTGGGCACGTTCGAAACCCTGATCGCGGCGCCGCTCAAGAATTGGGAAATCCTGCTGGGAAAGACCCTGCCGTTTCTGGTGCTGTCCATGGTGCTCGTGCATTTGATCCTACTGGCCGCGGTCCTGCTTTTTGGCCTGCCCATGCGCGGGGCGTACTGGAAGTTCCTGGCGGCAGCGTTGATGTTCGTCTGCTCCACCATTTCCGTGGGCACGTTCATCTCCACCATCGCACGGCGCCAGCAGCAGGCCATGATGGCCACGTTCCTGTTTTTATTTCCCGCCCTGATGCTCTCGGGCATGTTTTTTCCGATCGAGAACATGCCTGGCGGCCTGATCCTGGTGGCCTATCTGAACCCGTTGAAATATATGCTGACCCTGATGCGGAACATTTTGCTCAAGGGCGGGGACGACTGGGTGTTTTGGTCCAACCTGGCGGCCCTGGCTGTCCTGGCCGTGGTGGCGGTGGCCGGCAGTTTCAACCGTTTCCGCCAAACTCTGAATTGATCATCCGGCCTACAAACGGCAGAGAGAATGCCGTCCATGCGCGGAAAATTTTGCAAAACAAGCTTTTTATCCTGAAACGCCGCAAGTCCCGGCCCGGCCCCCGAGGGGCCAGGGAGAGGAATCCGCTGGTTTTCACCTCCACCCCGGGAAAACAATAATAATGTAAATAACTGTTGACTTGGGTTTTTAAGAGTGATAAAGTCTTTTTAAGCCGAAAAACGCCGGTTTGCCCGGCGCGGCTAGATTTTAATTTTAGGAGGAAAGTGATTCATGGCAGTGCAAGGTAAGGTGAAGTGGTTCAACGCGGCTAAGGGTTATGGTTTCTTGGCCCAGGAGGGCGGCAAGGATGTGTTTGTGCATTTTTCCGCCATCCAAGGTGACGGGTTTCGCACTCTGAACGAGGGCGAAACGGTTGAATTCGATGTCGTGAACGGCCCCAAGGGCGCGCAAGCGGCGAACGTCAAGAAAGTCGGCTAAAGACCAGCTTCCAGCCGAATTCAACAAGCCATAGACAAACGGCCCCGGTTTCCGGGGCCGTTTTTTTTTGCCCATTACTCCTTGTGAAAAGTCCCAGGCAGTCCGATTATTTGCTAGGCAGAGAGGTCGGCTGTATAGGAAAATGGCGCTTGACCGTCGCGGTCAGAAAGGGACGCCGTGAGTAAAACTAAAGCCGTACACTTGCAAAATTTCAGAAAGCTGGTCATGCAGCAGGCCGGCGAACAAGGGTTGACGGCCATTGCCAACCGTTTAAACCTTCAAGATCAAGCGCTTCTCAATCAGTCCTTGCTGTCCAGTCAATGGATCGATTACGGTTTTTGGTGGAGGCTGCTGGTTGCGGCTGACCAGGTATTGGGCCAGGGCGATTATCAATGGATCCGGACCATGGGGGGATTCGATGCCCAAGAAAATTTGCAGGGTATTTATCGCTCTTTTCTCAAAATGATGTCAATCAAGGCGGTCATCCGCAGCAGCGATTTGATCTGGCGGCGGTATTATGACACGGGCGAGATGCGGGTGATGCGCCTGGACAGCGACGAGGCTGAATTGCACCTGCATAATTTCCCGGAGCTCCCCCTGCACCACGAAGCGGAAGTTGTGGGTTGGATGGAAGGCGCCATGCGTTTGGGAAAAGCCACTCTCGTTGAAGTAAAACATGACTTGTGTCTGGCCAAAGGAGATCCCTACTGCAGGTTCATTATTCACTGGCAGGAGTGAACCCCTCTGCACGGCCTTTGAGAGGTAGAAGCGCGGGAAGCACAGCACGGAACAGATTCAAGAAGAGAGTCGCTGGCTTCGATCAGGGGACCTTCGTGTCCCCTCATCCAAATGCAACGCCGCCCACCGGTGTCTAAATTTCTAAACGGCCGAACGTTTTACAAGGAGAAGCCTTATGGCATTGGAGTTCAAACTGGATTTGCCCGTCGAGGCGGGTCTTAAGCCCGGCGAAGAGCAGGATCAGGTTTTTGAACTGGCCATCGTGGGGGGCGGACCCGCGGGCATGACCGCGGCGGTTTATGCCCTGCGCAAGCAGTTGAAAATTGTGATGATCACGCCGGACCTGGGCGGGCAGGTGTTGTGGACCGGGGGTGTGGAAAATTATATGGGGTACCAGTATATCAGCGGGCCGGATCTGGCGAGCAAGTTCTCAGAACAGGTCAGGCATTTTCCGCTGAAGCTTGCCCAGGGAGAAAGCGTGACAGCAGTGGAAGAGAAGGCGGGACCGCTTTTTGTGCTTGCGACCAACACCGGCCGCACGATTTCAGCCCGCAGCCTGCTCATCGCCACGGGCAAGCGCCAGCGTCCGCTGAACGTTCCGGGCGAAAAAGAATACCAGGGCCGCGGCGTCTCCTTCTGTTCGATTTGCGACGGCCCGTTTTTCAAGGGGCTGCCGGTGGTCGTGGTCGGCGGCGGCAATTCCGGGATTTCAGCCGCGCTGGACATGCTGGAACTCAATAGTCCCGTGACCGTGATCAACTTTGCGGACGGCTGGCAGGCGGATCCGGTCCTGCTTGATCAAGTGCGGGGCCGCGCCAAGCTCCTGGACGGCCATCAGCTGGTCGCCATTGAGGGGGAGGGCGGCAAGGTGACGGGCGTGGCTATCCGGCCGCGCGGCGGCGGCCCTGAACAGCACGTGGAAGCCCGCGGCGTGTTCATCGAGGTGGGATTGCTTCCCAATACGGAGTTTTGTCGGGGTTTGGTGGAACTGACTCCCCACGGAGAGATCCGGGTGGATGACCGCGCCCGGACGTCTCGACCGGGCGTGTTCGCGGCCGGTGATTGCACCACGGTTCCGGAGAAACAGATCATCATCGCGGCCGGCGAAGGCGCCAAAGCCGCGCTGACCGCCTACCGTTATATTAAGCGCATTCCCGACTAGCAGGCGTCCGGAATCGTCAGGCGCCGAAGCGCTTGCCGATATTCAGGTTTCGTGGCATTCCGCAGGCAAGGCAGAAGAAAACATTCTCTGGAGGTGTCCCATGCCGCTCTTGGATTCCGAAGTTCAAAAACAGGTGAAACCCCTGCTGGAGGCTTTACCCCAGCCGGTGACCTTGCATGTGTTTACGCAGCAATTGGAATGCCAGTACTGCCGGGAGAACCACCAGTTGGCCGAGGAGATCTCCCAGCTGGCGCCGCAGAAAGTCAAGCTTGAGGTTCACGACTTCGTGCTCGACAAAGAGGCGGTGCAAAAATATAAAATCGATAAAATCCCGGCTCTGGCCGTGGTGGGCACCCAGGATTACGGGGTGAGATTTTACGGCGTTCCGGCCGGGTATGAATTCACCTCCCTGCTCTCGGCGATCAAACTGGTTGCCCAAGGAAAACCGGACCTCTCGCCGGCTTCGCTGCAGAAACTCGGCGCCATCACCAAGCCGATTCATTTGAAGGTGTTCGTCACCCTGACCTGCCCCTACTGCCCGAGCGCGGTGCACATGGCGCACCAGCTGGCCGTGGCCAGTCCGCTGATCACGGCGGACATGATCGAATCGTCGGAGTTTCCGTATCTGACCGTCAAGGAACAGGTAATGGGCGTTCCCAAGACCGTGGTGGAGGGACTGGGTTCATTCGAGGGTGCCATGCCCGAACCGCAATTCGTGGATAAAGTGCTGTCCATGGTGACCGGAGGCGGTTTGTGAGCATCAGCGAGAAGCCGGGCCTCATTCTCGGCATCCCCGCTTCGCCCGGATTGGCCGTGGGACGTGTTTGCTTCTGGAACGATCCTGAAGCGATTCCTCGTTACGCCATCAAGCCCGAACAGGTGCGCGACGAGCTTAAGCGTCTGGACGAAGCCCTGGCCGCTTCCCGCCGCCAGATCGGCCAGTTGCGCGAACGGGTGGAGCAGGAAGTGGGGCAGGATGAGGCCGCCATTTTTGCTTCCCACCGGTTGTTGCTGGATGATCCCGCTTTTTACGCCCGGGTGGAAAAAACGCTGATCACCAAAAACGTGAATCTGGAGGCTGCGGTTGAAGAGGTCATCGAGGACCTCGGCCGGATCTTCCAGAAAATCCCGGACCCCTATATCCAGGAAAGGGCCGGCGATTACCGCGACATCGGCCGGCGCATTCTGGACAATTTGATCTCCTACCAGCGCCAATGCACCCTGGACGAAGGGGAACAGATCATCCTGGTGGCGAGGGAGTTAATGCCGTCGGACACGGTGCATTTTCACCGCCAGCACGTGGCCGCCTTCATCACCGAGCATGGCGGAGTGTCTTCCCACGCCGCCATCCTGGCCCGTTCCCTCAAACTGCCGGCCGTGGTCAGTGTGCCGCAGGCCCTTACCCGCCTGCAAGCCGGAACGCTGGTCGTGGTGGACGGCACGGCCGGGCAGGTGCTTACCGAGCCGACGGCCAAGGAGATCGCCGCCGCCCGCCAGGATATTTCCGTCCGGCAGGGCGCGGCCGAACCTCAGCGTCCTGCCCAGACGGTTCGCACCGCGGACGGCACCGAAGTGATCCTCGCGGCCAACCTCACCCGCGAATTTGAAGCCGAGGAAGCCCGCCGGCTGGGTGCGTTGGGTGTGGGGCTGCTGCGCACCGAATTTTTATTCATGGATCGGGGAGAATTTTTAAACGAGGACGCCCAGTATCAGGCGTACCGCCACGTGGTGGAAATGATGGCGCCGCATCCCGTGACCATCCGCACTTTGGACATCGGCGAGGACAAGCATTTTGACTTCGAAAACCCCGTGGAACCGCAGCCGACGTGCGTGCTGGGATGGCGTTCCCTGCGCCTGTCGCTTGCCTACCAAAAAGTCTTCGCCGCCCAGTTGCGCGCCATCCTGCGGGCCGGCGCCCACGGCCCGGCCCGCATCCTGCTGCCCATGGTCAGCGGCGTGGAGGAATTGCGCCAGGTACGCACGCTCGTGGCCGAACAAATACAAATCCTGTCGGCAGCCAAGGTGCCGCACGATCCGAAGGTGCCGGTCGGCGCCATGATCGAAACGCCGGCCGCGGCCGTGCTTCCGGAGATTCTGTTGCCGGAAGCTGACTTCCTTTCGGTCGGCACCAACGACCTGGTGCAGTACGTGATGGTGGCGGACCGCACCTCCGAGCGGCTGCAGCCGTACTACCGCTCCACGGCGCCGGTGATTCTTTCCCTGCTTAACCGCCTGGCCCAGGCCGCGGCCGCAGCCGGGAAGACCATCAGCATCTGTGGGGAAATCGCCGGAGACCCCCGCTACCTTCCGCTTCTGCTGGGGCTGGGATACCGCGAATTCTCTGTAGCGCCCGTATTATTGCCCGACCTGGCCCAGGCCATTACCCGGTTGCACCTGGATGCCTGCCGTGAATTGGCGGCCGCGAGCCTGCGCCTGTCCACAGCCGGAGAGGTGGAAGCCCTCCTGCGGGCCCGCCACGCCTAAAATATTCGTTGACAATTATATAAACAATATGTTATATAATAACCATGAAACCTAACGAGAAGACCACCCGCCGCCAGGTGCAGGTGCGGCTGGCGGAAAAAATGAGGGCTATGGCGCACCCGGTTCGCCTGCAGATGCTGCTCGGTTTGTGCCAGCAGGAATGCCACGTGGACAAGATCTGGCGGCAATTGCGCATCAGCCAGCCTCTGGCGTCGCAGCACCTTCACCGGCTGCGGCGGGCCGGACTGGTGAGCGCCCAACGCCGGGGAAAGCAGATTTGCTATCAGGTGACTGACCCTCAGGTCAAGCAGTTGCTGGAAATGCTGTGCCAGTGGGTCGCGAACTCAGAATCCTAGCCGGGACGGGGAATCCCGCACCCGGAAGCAGGATCACTCATCATGGCGAGGAGGATTGGAAATGGCCGTCGACATAACCAGCGAACAGTTTACCCAGGAAGTAGAGCAGGCAGCGGGCACGATTTTGGTCGATTTTTACGCCGACTGGTGCGCGCCTTGCCGCATGGTGGCTCCGATTTTGGAAGAAATCGCCCGAGAGCGGCCAGGGGTCAAGATTGTGAAAGTCAATGTGGACCGCGCCCAGGAATTGGCCGAACGGTTTACCATTATGAGCATTCCCACGCTGCTGCTGTTTTCCGGCGGCAAACGGCTGGCTAGCTGGGTGGGCTTGCGCCCCAAACCCCTGCTGTTGTCCGAAATCGACCAGGCATTGGCCAAAAAGTAAGGAGCAGGCATGCCTCAGATCGTGAAACTCGCCATCGGCGCCGGATTGGGCGCGGGGACCGGATTCCTCCTATACCGGTTTGTCGGTTGCGCCAGCGGCGCCTGTCCGATTTGGAGTTCGCCCTGGCTGGCCACGCTTTATGGCGCCGGACTGGGCGCTCTGCTGGCCGCGTAATTAAAGTTAAGGAAGGAGACTCCCATGAAGCGAAACATTCTGCTTGCCGTCCTGTTGGCAGGCGCCTGGTGGCTGGCAGGCTGCCAAGGCGCGGAACAGCCCGGGCCGGCCGGCAATGTCGATAGCAAGCCGGCGGCTGCCCAAGAGACGCAGCGCTTTCCGGATTTCACGGTGCGCACCTTGGACGGCCAGAACGCGGAGTTGAAGCAATACCGCGGCAAAATCGTGATTCTGGATTTGTTCGCCACCTGGTGCCCGCCTTGCCGCATGGAAATTCCCCACTTTGTTGAACTGCAACAGGAACACCGTGATGTAATGGCCGTGGTGGGACTGTCGTTCGACCAGGCGCCGGCTGAGCAAGTAAAAGCCTTTGCCCAGGAGCTGAAGATCAACTACGACCTCTATTGGGGCAGCGAAGAAATCGCCCGGTATGTGGGCTTGCGCGGGATTCCGCACACCTTGGTGTTGGACCAGGAAGGGCGGATTTACAAGAGTTACGTCGGATACCGGGATAAAAGCGTGTTCGAGGCGGACATTGCGGCGCTGAAGGCCAAGCCCGGCCAGCTATGAGCGATTTTGCCTGCGGCCTGCCCACGCCGGCGGGGGAAGCCGCGTCCTTGCTGGCAGGCGTCCGCACCATCGCCGTGGTCGGACTGTCGCCCACTCCGGACCGGCCATCACACCGCATCGCCAAATTCCTGATTGAACGCGGCTATGAAGTGATTCCCATCCGGCCGGCGACGGACGCGATCTTGGGGCGCAAAGCCTATCCGTCGCTGACGGCTTACGGCCAGGCCGTGGATGTGGTGGATATTTTCCGGAATGCGGAAGCCGTGCCCGCGATCGTGGATGAGGCCATCACGCTTGGCTGTAAGATCGTATGGATGCAGGAAGGCATTTCCCACCCCGAAGCCGCCCAGCGAGCCGAGGCCGCTGGGCTCAAGGTCGTACAAAACCAGTGTATTTACAAAGTATTATCTGCCACAAGTGTTTGACCCTCCCGTTCATTCCTGCCTAACTTGCTAAAACCCCCATCCTGGGATATAGTTAGTATTCACATATATATTCGCCGAAAAACCCGCGCATCCCTGCTTGCAGTGGATATACGTTGCGCTTTTTAGCGGTCCCATCTCATCTTGATAAGGATTGGGCATGAGAACATTTTTTTCTCGGGCCGCAGGCTTGGCCATGGGTTTGTTTCTCCTGGCAGTTGCCCCGGGCTGGGCAGCTGAGGAGTATGTTCCCGGCGAGGTGATCGTCAAGTTTAAGGAATCAGCGGGCGCGGCCGCCGGTGCCGCCGTGGCCGCGAGCAAGCCTTCCCTGGCTTTTTGCGCGGGACTGAGTCAGTTGGACCGGCGGTTTGGCGTGGGGGACATCCACCGGCTTTTCCCCGGAGCAACGGCAACGGCCGCCGCCCGGGGAACAGGCAAACAACAGCCGGCGCCCATGCCGGCCGCGCCGCATCTGGAGAACATATACAAGATCAAAGTGAACCGTACCACGGCCGATCCCGAAGCCATGGCGAGGGAGTTGGAGCGGGATCCGGCCGTGGAATACGCCCATCCCAATTACCTTTTCCAGTTGGACATCGTTCCCAATGACCCTAATTACGGCCAGCAGTGGGCGCATCCGCAAATGCAATCCGAAGCCGGGTGGGACTTGGAACAGGGTAATACCGGTGTGGTGATCGCCGTGGTGGACACGGGCGTGGACTGGAACCATCCGGATTTGGCCGGCAACCTTTGGACCAATCCCGCGGAAAGCGGCGCGAACAGCATCAACGGCGTGGACGACGACAGCAACGGCTACATCGACGACGTGCGCGGCTGGGATTTCGTGTATTACGCGGTTACGGTGACCGCGTATGCGCCGGGCGAGGACTACGAGGTCCCGGACAACGACCCCATGGATTTCCAGGGCCACGGCACTATGATGGCCGGCGTGGCCGCGGCCGTGGGCAACAACAGCGCGGGCATCGCGGGCACAAGCTGGCGCTGCAAAATCATGCCGCTGCGCGTGGGCGTGGCCTGCACCTACAGCGTGTACATCATTTCCGAATGGATCGCCAGCGCGATTTACTACGCCGGCCGCAACGGCGCCCAGGTCATCAACCTCTCCCTGGGAGACAACAACTGGCCGGGCGCGGTCAAGGACGCGGTGGATTTCGCCTACAGCCAGGGCGCGGTGATCGTGGCCAGCGCCGGCAACCACGACAGCGGCAACCCGTATTACCCCGCGGCCTACCAGCCGTACGTGATCGGCGTGGCGGCCACGGACAGCAGCGACCAGCGCTCGATCTGGGGCGTGCCGCAGCCGCCGCTGAACCAGGGAAATGCCAGCAACTATGGCACGTGGGTGAGCGTAGCCGCGCCCGGAAGCAACATCGCGGCCACGGCCTTCGACGACACCTACGCGGCCGGCGGGAACGGCACCAGTTTTTCCTGCGCCTATGTGTCCGGTTTGGCGGCGCTGGTCCGCTCGCGTCGGCCGCAATTCAGCAACGCGGAAGTTGGCAAAGTGATTTACTCCACGACCGACCGGCCGGTTTCGGACAAATACATCGGCACTGGCCGGGTGAACGTGCTGTCCGCCTTGCAGCTGTCGGCCGTGCCGGTGGCGGAGATCACTTCGCCGCCCCACGAGCAGACGGTCGCGATCGACATTCAGGTGACCGGATCTGCCGGCGGCGCGAACTTTTCCTCCTATACCCTGGAATACGGCGAACGGCTCTATCCCACCGCCTGGGTCACGATCCAGACCAGCGGCACGCCCGTGACCAACGGCACGCTGGGAACCTGGTCCGTGGGCGGCTTGACCGACAATCTTCCTTATATGTTGCGGCTGCGCACCACGGATGCCAGCGGCAACGTGAGCATTTCCGAGAAGCTGGTGTACCTGCAAAAGAGCGTGCAAACGGGCTGGCCGCGCACGATCAGCGGCCTGGTGTGGAGCGACGGCGTGGCCCTGGGGGATGCCGACAACAACGGCGACCAGGAAATCGCGGTCACCACGCGGCGCAACCTCGGCGGCCCCAACTGGGCGTATGACGTGCACCTGTTCCACCACGACGGCAGCGAAGCCCTGGGCTGGCCGCGCAGCACGCTCAACCGCACCTGGTTGAGCGCGCCCACCGTGGCTGACCTGGTGGGCAGCGGCGACCAGCAGATCATCGTCGGCGGGTATAACTGGGGGTTCCCCAACTGCACGACCACGTTCCACGTGTTCGACCAGGCGGGCAACTACCTGCCCGGCTGGCCGCAAAGCGTCGTGCTGGCGGGGAACGGATACGGCAGCCACACGCCGTCCGTGGGGGACGTGGACAACGACGGCAACCAGGAAATCGTGTTCACCAGCGAAACCGATTCCAGCGGCACCAGCATCACGGCCGCGATTTTCGTCTACCGCTACAACGGCACCTTGCTGTCCGGCTGGCCCCAATACTTCTACCTGAATTTCCCGACGGGTATGGGCACGGTACAGAACCAGGCCAGCCACGCCTGCCTGGTGGACCTGGACAACGACAATGATCTGGAAATCGTGGTCGGCCTGGGATACTACAACAACAGCCGGCTGTACGCCTTCCACCACAACGGCGCCGTGGTCAGCGGCTGGCCCGTCATTTTGGCCGATGGTTACACGCCGCATCCCGTAGCCGGGGACATTGACAACGACGGCGCGATGGAAATCGTGGCCGCGAACGAGAACGGCTGGCTGTGCGCGTTCGAGGCCAATGGCACGGCCATAAGCGGCTGGCCGGTCACTATCGGGACCGACAGCCTGGCGCCGGCGACCCTGGCGGACCTGGACAATGACAATGATCTGGAAATCGTCGTCCATGGCCAGGGCCAGGACAATGAGTACGCCTATCACCACAACGGCACCGCGGTCAGCGGCTGGCCGATCAACCTGCCGGACATGGCCGGCGGCTCGGTATGGCCGGGCCCGGTTTCCGGTGACGTGAGCGGGGACGGTCTGCCGGATATCGTGCAAGTCTCGGCCGACGAGAACACGGTGTACGCCTGGAGCGGCAACGGCGTTTCGCTGTCCGGCTGGCCGCGGATTGTGCCCCAGGGGTCGTCGCTGTCTCCGGCGCTTTGGGACTTGGAGGCCGACGGCGTGACGGATCTGGTGCTGGCCTACAATGACACGATCAACGTGTGGAACACCGGCGCGGCCTTCCAGCGTCCGTACATGCAGTGGCCGATGATGTGGTTCAACGCCAGCCATACGGCCACCTACTTCAACGATTACACGCCGCCCAGCGTCAGCATCACCTCGCCGGTCAGCGGCGCGGTGGTCCTGGGCTCGCTGGTGATCACGGCCAATGCCTCGGACAACCGGCAGGTGGCGGGCGTGCGTTTCCGCGCCGACGGCGTGAGCCTGGGCAGCGAGGACACGGTGGCGCCGTACTCCTTCATTTGGGACACCACCCTGGTCGCTAACGGAACGCACGTGCTGACCGCGGTGGCCCGGGACCAGGCGGGCAACCGCACCACCTCCGCGCCGGTTTCGATCACGGTTGCGAATCCCACGCCCACGCCGACGGCCACGGCCACGATCACGCCCACAGGGCAAGCCACGGCCACGCCGACCGCCACGCCGACCAGGACCATAACCCCGACGCAGACGCAGACGCCGACCGTGACACCCACTTTTGCCCTGAGCCTGCCGGCGGGGCAGATCCTGGTGCTGGGGTCCGCGCTGGGCCGGGGCACGGTCAATCCCAGCTTGGGCGATACGGTTAAAATCTATTATCAGGCGGCTGGCATCGGCTTGGTGGAATGCCGTGTGCTCAATCTCAATGGCGTGCTGATTTGGAAAGAGACCCGCGAGCACACCCAGAGCGGGATGTTCGAGTGGCGCGCCCGCGAGGCGGCGCCCGGCATTTACATTGCCGTGGTGCAAGGGCCGGGGCTGCACGCCCATAAGAAAATCGCGATTATCCGGTGACCGAGATGACCCGCAAGCCTAATAATCTTATCGTCTTCTTGTTGGTTTTATATCTGGCCGGATTCGCCGGCTGGGCGCAAGCCGGTGCCGGGAAATCGGGCTGGCCGATTTTCCAGAAAGTCCGGGGCGCCCGCTTTTCCAGCCTGGCCGGCATTGGCCAGGCCGCGGATGTCCTGGGCAACCCGGCTTTGCTGGGCGCGGTTTCCCAGACCTCGCTGGCCATGATTTCCGAACTGGGGTTCGCGGAAGACAAATTCGGCGGCCTCCTGCTGGCCGTGCCCTGGCCGGAAGACGCTTTGGCCGGCGGATTCGTGTATTATGACGCCGGACCCATAGAGTTGAATTGGATTGAGGACGGAACGCTGCAAACCGAAACTGTTTTGGCGGACCGCGAAGTGATCGCCCTGGGCTCGTATGGGCGGAGGTTGGCCGGAAACCTCTGGACCGGCGCGACTCTGAAGTTCGTGCAAAGCGAACTGGCCGAGCGGGAATCCGCCTGGGCCGTGGCCGCGGACGCGGGGGCGATGTGGAAACCCGAGGCAGCGTGGCTGGTCTTGGCTGCCGTGCAAAACCTCGGGTGGTCGGCCAAATACCTGGAAGCGGAAATCCCCCTGCCTGGTTCGGTTTATCTTGGCAGCAGCTACGTCTTCAGGCTGCAAGACTGGCAGGTGCTGCCCGGCGTGGGCCTGGCGTACAACTGGGTGGATGAGACGTGGTTTCCGGAGGCGGGGTTGGAAGTCAGATATAAAATCGCGTCCGTGAACGCCGGTTACCGCCTGAACCAGGAAGAGGCGTACCTGCACTTCGGGGCCGGGCTATGCTGGCAAAATATAGAAATCAATTACGCCTATATTCCCGGTATGTTTTTGAACGCCAGCCATCGCATGAGCATCGCCTACCGGTTCGGCGAGCCGCCGGCCGCTCCGGTTTTGTCCCTGGCGCCTGCCGTCCAACCGGCGGCGCTTCCGGTTCGCACCCAAACAGCCAAAGCCGAAAAGACTGCGCCCAAGCCAGCGCCGGTACGGGAAACGCCCCTGCCGCGCATTGTGAGCCTGAAATCCAAAGGTGCAAGAATCACAGTTGCCTGGAAGCCGCCGCAAGCCGAAGGCCCTTTTACCTATAATGTTTATATGAGCACAAGCAAAACCCAGCCGCAAAAAATCAATGTCCAGCCCATCACCAAACTTTCTTTCAGCACCAAGATCCTTCGCCGCAAGCAAACCTATTACCTCAGCGTCACAGCCGTGGCAGGCAACGGCGTGGAGAGCGTAAAAACCAAAGCGCAACGGATCTATCTGAAGTAAACCGCGAAAGGCTCCCGCCAAAACATCACCATCCCACCTGACCTCCACATTTTATCTTCTGCGCTTGATTTCTGTCTCTGAGCGAATATAGTAATGAAGCGTTGCTATCAATATACGGGGAGGGCAATCATGTTCAAGGAGTTCAAGGAGTTTGCGCTGAAGGGAAACCTGGTCGATCTGGCCGTGGGGTTCATTTTGGGAGGCGCGTTCAGCAAGCTGGTTTCCTCGATCGTGGCGGATATCATGATGCCGCCCATTGGCATGCTGCTGGGCAAGCTGGATTTTTCCAACCTGTTCCTCAGCCTGTCCGGCCAGTCGTATGCTTCCCTGGCTGCAGCCAAGGCTGCGGGCGCCGCGACGCTGAATTACGGCCTGTTCATCAACCAGGTCATTGATTTTACCATCGTGGCGTTCGTTCTGTTTATCGTGATCAAGCAGGTAAACCGCTTGAAGCGCGCGCCCGCTCCGGCAGCGCCCACCACCAAGGAATGCCCGTTCTGCCTCTCGAACATCCCGCTTAAAGCCACCCGCTGCCCGCACTGCACCTCGGAGATCAGGTAACCGCCAAACAGACAGGCAATCCCGACAGCCCCGGCCGTGTTCCTGCGGCCGGGGCTTACTATGCTTGATTCAATAGATTTTGATTATTTTTAATGTAGTATTCAGCAGGTGCACAGGCTCAAATCATATATAATCGCAATCGGTTAGATCTAAGTCGTGGGAGGCTGGTGTGAAACCAATAAAACGCAGCTTAATCCTTTGGGTCATTACTACGGTTCTCTTCGTCCCATTCCCTGTCGCCATGGCTGCGGATTCGAATAACGTTCATCTGGTTGGGGCATTGGTTGGCGGTAATCCCTGGGCAGTATCCTTGCAGGGTAATTATGCCTATGTGGCTGCTGATGGAGTTTTATCCATAATGGATATTTCCAATCCGGCCCATCCTGTGCAGGCCGCGTATTATGCCGTCGGCGCCCGCGACGCAGCCGTAAGCGGGGATTACGCGTATGTGGTGTCCAGAACCAGTATGAGCGTCGTTAATGTCAGCAACCCAACATCACCTTATCAAGCTGGTTACTGCGATTTGCTTGGAGACTTGGGGTACGGGCCTTCCGCCCATAGTATAACCCTTAGCGGAAATTATGCCTATGTGGCAGCCGGATTTACCGGCCTGCAGGTGATCGATATTTCCAATCCCGCATCACCGGCAGTGGTTGGCCGGTATGGCAGCGGGACAGAAGGAACCAGCGCTTATGTTGACGTGGCGGTCAGCGGGAATTATGCCTATGTGGCCGCCGAAATGGCGGGTATGTACGTGATCGATATCAGCAATCCCTTATCGCCAAGTGAAGTAGGTCATTTTGAAAATCCCTTCTCTTTCCATTCGGAAGGGGCCCAGGGCGTTGCGGCAAATGGAAATCATGCCTATCTTGTGGATTATTGGGAAGGTCTCCGTGTCATTGATGTCAGCAATCCAACAGCTCCAACCCAAACCGGGATTTGCACTATTGTTGCTGGCAGCACCCATGTAGTAGTGAGAGAAGATTTTGCGTTTGTGGCGGCCAGGGCGGGACTAAGCGTGATTAATATCAGCAATCCTGTTGTTCCCATGGTTGTAGGATCTTTCAGTGATCATTTATATTGGTCTTTTGGTGTAGACGTTAGTGGTAATTACGCTTTTTTAGCGGATTATTATCAAGGCTTGCGTGCAATCGACATCAGCAATCCCTCCTTGCCAGCCGAGGTGGGATTTTTTACCACGCCGGGAAGCGCCTGCAGCATAGCCAAAAGCGGAGCTTATTCATGTGCGGCGGATTACAACGGCGGCATGCATGTCATGGATGTCAGCAATCCAGCTTTGCCTGTGGACAGGGGGTATATTGACGGGGTCATTATTGATCTGGCCATGAATGGAAGCTATGTTTATGCAGCGGACGATATGAACGGTTTTCGCGTGATCAGTATCAGCGACCCGGCTTTGCCGACGAGCGTGGGCCAAATAAGCATGTCGGGTTTCAGCGCCCAGCTGCCGGGATCAGTCCAAAATATCGCGTTGAGCGGAAATTATGCCTATGTGACGAACGGCTCGCTGCGTGTCATTGATGTCAGCAATCCCGCCTCGCCGGCCGAAGCGGGGCATTGTGACACGCCGGGGTCAGCCCATGGCGTGGCTGTGAAAGGCGACTATGCCTATGTGACGGACGGCGCATTGGAAATTATCAGTATCAGCAATCCGTCCTTTCCTTTTGTGGTGGGCCATGTTGACACCTCGGGTTCCAGCCAAGGCGTGGCCGTGAACGGCGAGTATGCCTTCGTTCTGGACGGGACCACCTTGCGGACGATTAATATCAGCGATCCGTTCATGCCGTTCGAAACGGGGCAATGCACGCTGCCGCAAACCGCCAATCAAATCGTTGTCAGCGGGAATTATGCCTATGTGGCGGACGGCGACCTGCGGGTGTTCGACATCAGCGATCCGGCCGCGCCCTTTGAGGCGGGGTACTATCAAACGCCGGCTGACGCCAGAAGTCTCGTACTGGACGGCAATGACATCTATGTGGCGGATTTTCTCGCGGGTTTGGAAGTGTTTCATTTCATCCCTTCCACCCCGACTCCCAGCGCAACGGCAACCGTATCGCCGACGGTCACCCTCACACCCACTCCCACGATAACCGCGACCGAGACGCCGACTCCCGCGGAAACGCCGACCGCCACCTTCACTCCTTTTGCGACTCCGGATTACGGAGAGCCGGTCGTTTGGGAAACGCCCCAAATTGTCGGCTATGGCAGCAGCAGAGCTTTGTGCCATGCCTATTTTACCGAAGCTGGGAAAGAAAAGCTGATTGTTGGAATGCGCGTGGATGCCGGCGGTCCGTGCCTCGACATTTGGTCCTTTGATAGCGTCACCAGAACCTGGGCCAAGGAGCAAACCATCACCGACCCCGGTTGGGACGATCCTCATGACATTGCCGCAGCCGACCTGAACAAGGACGGCAAAACGGATATCGCAGTGACCATGCGCTGGGAAGGGCCTTGGGTATTGATCAGCCAAGGCGGCGGCAACTGGACAAAAACCCGCCTCATCCATCCCTACGGCAATACGATACAAATTGCCGATGTGGACCAGGATGGGAATCTGGACATTGTCCATAGTCCCGGCGGCACGCAATTATACTGGTATGCCAGGGTATTCTACGGCGACGGTCTGGGTAATTTTGCCAACGGCGGAGGCCCTGCTTGCCCGCAAACTCCGGCTGGATGCGTATTTGACCTGATCGATATCAACCACGACGGATTGCTGGATTTGATCGGAGCTTCCATTGAACTCAACGGGCCCGAAATCCTGTCTTGCCTCAGGGCATATTTAAATCTGGGCAGCCGGGCCTGGTCCGCCTCCCTGGTAGCTTCGGATGCCATCCGCATCGGAAATGGTTTCAAACGCAGCGCCGGGGATGTGAACCAAGACGGCTATGCCGACTATGTGGCCTATGACAACACCAATCCTCCGCCCTATCAGCTGGCGTTCCTAAATGGCGCAAAACCAGCGGGCGATTATATCTGGAACCAGCAGAACTATGGTCCTGCCTACGCCGGAAGTTTTCCCGGCGCCGTTTTTAAGGAGATAAACGGCGACGGCCATCTGGACGTTCTGGTGGCCGGAGGCAATGCCTTTTCCGGCATTAAGCTTTATTACGGGGACGGCCAAGGGCAATTCTCCGCACCGCAAGAATTGGCTACGGTCTATACGGTTTGGGCGTTGGACGCCGAGGGCGATTACAATGGGGACGGATTGACCGACATTGCCTTCAGCACGGATTCCGGGAACGGCTTTGGGGTGATTTTCGGAGCGCGAAACGCAGCTACTCCCAGTAGTACGGTGACAGTCACGTGCTCTGCGACCATTACGCCCACGAATACCTCGGTTCCAACCGGCACCCCGACTTGCACGGCCACCGGAACCGAGATCGATACCGCGACGGTTACCGCCACCGAGACGACGAGCGCGACTGCCACCTGCACGGAGACGCCGACCTGGACTTCCACGGAGACACCGACGGAGACGGAAACCTACACTGTCACCGCGACGGCAACGCCCACCGTCACGCTGACGCCTACTTCGACAGACACAGCGACGATTACCACCACCTGCACGCCGGTTGCCACCGCCACTCCGCCCACGCCGCAGCAGGTCATTGCCTGGCCCTCAATCTCCATCTTCATGCGTCAGGGGCATACCCAAAAGATATTCGCCTTGTCCTCGTACCACGGTACGCCGCAGCCGAATGTCCTGATTCATTACCGCGTGGTCTTCGGTTCAGGCACCTTCGGAGGGTCCCAGGACGCGTTTGCATATACCGGCCCGGCCGGACAGCCGGCTGGCGCGGATTTCACCGCCGGCGGCCTGCAGATCGCGAGAGTCAATATACTGCAGATCGACAACCAAGGCCTGGGCGGCGTCACCTACCTGCCGATCATCGTGGTCCCGTGGTGGTGGGTGTGGGCGGCGGCCGTTGAGCAGCCCAATGAAACGCCTACGGACAATATGAACTTCTCCACCCAGGAAGAAGCTCAGGCAGCAGGCGAGCAATGGTTGAATGAAGCGCAGGCATCACTGCATCTCCCGGACACGGCCACAGAGACGCCGACCGCCACTCCAACTTCAACGCTGGTCATGCCCACGCTGACTGCAACCGGAACCTCGACACCAATGCCCACTTCCACGCCGTTTGTAAAGGCGCAAACCGTGGTGGTTTATCCCCAGCCCGCACGGGGGCAGGTGAATTTCGCCTACACACTGAGCGGTCAGGCGACAGTGAAGATCGACATCTACCGCCTGACTGGCGAGCGGGTGGCCTCGATCAGCGAGACTGTGAACGGCGGGGCAGGGCAGACCCTGGCCACGGTCTGGCAGGCTGCCAACGTGGCGCCGGGGATCTATTTGTGCCGGATCAAGATCACGGATGCAGAAGGCAAGGTCGTGCTGGACCAGAAGAAGAAAGTGGCGTTGATTCGATAATATTCCTCTGCGATTCAAGCCCCGGCCGTGTTCCTGCGGCCGGGGCTTTTTTCTGGGCAACCGGGGCAGGACAGGCAATCCGCCTTGACACCCCGCGCCTCTGAATGATACCATTTGCCTTAAAATCCCCTTATTTCAAGGAATTTCCATGCGCGGTCTGAAAGCGTTCCTGCAGCTCATCCGGCCCAAACAGTGGACGAAAAACCTGGTGGTGTTCGCGGGCCTGGTGTTTTCCGCCAACCTGTTCGACGCCGCGAAATTGCTGCAAGTGTTGCAATTGTTCGTCATTTTCTGCCTGGCAGCCGGCGTGGTGTACATCTTCAACGACTGGCGGGACATGCCCGGCGACCGGCTCCATCCCCAGAAGAAAAACCGGCCCCTGGCGTCCAAAGCCATCTCGCCCCGGGCGGCCGTGACCGGCGCTTTTGTTTTGCTGGCAATCAGCCTGGCCTGGAGCGCGGCCCTTTCGCCTCTCATGCTCGGCGTGGTGCTGCTGTACCTGGGGCTGAACGCGGCCTACTCCCTAGGCCTGAAGCACGCGGTGCTGCTCGATGTCTTTACCGTGACCGCGGGCTTCGTGCTGCGCGCTGCGGCCGGCGCCTGGCTGATCCAGGTGCCGATTTCCAGCTGGCTCCTGATCGTGACCACGCTGCTCTCGCTGTTCCTCGGCTTCGCCAAACGCCGCCACGAACTCCTGGTGCTGGGGGAGAAAGCGACCCAGCACCGCCGTTCCCTGGGCGAATATTCCGCCCAGCTACTCGACCAGATCATGGGCGTGGTGGCTTCGGCCACGATCATCGCCTACTGCCTCTACGCCGCCACGTCGGCCACGGCCCAGGATTACCGCTCACTGATGCTCACCGTGCCGTTCGTGCTTTACGGCGTGCTTCGCTATCTTTATCTCGTCTACCAGAAAAACCAGGGCGGCGCGCCTGAGATGATCCTGCTGCGCGACCGGCCCATGATCGTGGCGATCCTGTTGTGGGTCCTGACCGTGGGGCTCATCCTGTATCTGAAATAGTCCATGCCCAGCCGCCGCCCAGTCAAATCCCGCGCAGTCCGCAAAACGCGTCCCCGGTCTGTCCATAAAGCGCGTCCCCGGCCGGCCCGCAAACCGGCCGGATGGTGGGACCAACAACGCAGCCGCATCCTGGCGGTTTGGAACCGCTGGCGCGCCCAACTGGAGGCCCAGCCGGAATGGCTGTGGCTGGCCGCCATCCTGCTCGCGGCCGCGCTGCTGCGCTTCCTGCGGCCGGATTGGTACGTGGACCGCCAGTTCCACCCGGACGAACGCTGGATCTTCGGAGTGGTCAGCCAGCTCTCCTACCCCCAGGAACCCACGGGCCTGCAGTACGGCACGTTCCCCATGTACGTGCTGGCGATGATCAAAGACGCAGTGAGCACGGTGGCCGGCTGGTTCGGCCATTTTGATTCCAACCGCTTCGTGATCTGGGCCGGCCGCATGCTTTCCGGGTTTTTTGACCTGGGCACGATCGTGTTCACGTTTTTACTGGGCCGCCGGCTCGCGCCCCGCGGGCAGGGCACCTGGGTCGGGCTCCTGGCCGCGGCGTTTCTCTCTTTCACGGTTCTCAATGTCCAAATGGCGCGCTTCTTTGTGGTGGACGTGCCCCTCGGGTTTCTGGTGGCTGCCACGCTGTACTGGTCCGTGCGCCTGGCCAGCGAGGGCGGCCGCAAGGCCTATGTTCTGACCGGCGTCTTCCTGGGCCTGGCCGCGGCCACCAAGACCAGCGCCGCGCCCCTGGCGGTATCGGTCATCCTGGGCCACGGCTTCGGCCTGCTGCAGGCCCCGCCCGCCGCCCGCCGGCAACGCTGGCAGGACCTGGCCTGGGCCGTGGGCGCAGGGGCGCTCAGTTTTTTCCTGGCCATGCCGCACGCGCTCCTGGACTGGGACAAGTTCTGGACCAACCAGAACGAGCAGCGCCGGATCTTGGTGACCGGCGTGGCGGACGTGCCCTACAACCGCCAATACCTCAAGACCCTTCCCTACATATATTTCATCAAGCAGCTGCTCATGTACACCGTGGGCTGGACCCTGGGTCTGGCGGGCTTGCTGGCTTTTGCGGCGTATCCGGCGATCGGTGTCGTTCAGTCCGCGCGCCTGGCGTTCCGGCGCCAGTGGCAGGCCTTGCGCGCGTTGCTGCTGCGCCACGGGTCCTGGTGGATCGTCCTGGGGTTCGCGCTGGTCTATTTCGGCCTGATCGGCGTGTCCTTCGCCAAGTTCAACCGCTACCTGCTGCCCCTGACCCCGGTCTTCGCCCTGCTGGCCAGCCACGCTTTACTAAGCCTCAGGCAGCGGCTCCCAACCGGCTGGCCGAAACAGGCGGCCGCGGCGATCATCGGCCTGGCGCTGGCCGGAACCGTGTTGTGGGCCCTGGCGTTCACCTCCATTTACCGGCACGAGCACCCCTGGATCGCGGCCAGCCGGTGGATCCAGCAGGAGCTGCCGGCCATGGTCCAGGAAAACGGCCTGGCCCGGCCCCTGGCCGTTCTCAACGAGGAATGGGGCGACGACCTGCCCACGCACGTGCCCGGGCTCACGCCCAAGGCTTTCCGCATGAACAAGCTGGCCATCCAGGAGCCGGACACCCCGCGCAAGCGCGAGATGATCCTGCAGGCGCTCGCGGCCAACGACCTGATCGTCATGGCCGACACCCGGGCGCACGCGGTGTACCGCCGCCTGCCCGAGCGCTACCCTATCAACGCGGCGTACTACGAGCTGATGTTCGAGGGGCGGCTGGGATTCAAGCTGGCGGCGGAGTTCAAGAATTATCCCTCGCTCTTCGGCCGCGAATTCGCGGACGACGCGGCGGACGAAAGTTTCACGCTCTACGACCATCCGCACGTGTATCTTTTCCGGCGGCAATCCCCGCCGCTCGCGCCCGAAGAGCAGGCGCGGCGCCTGGACGAGCGCGTGGTCGAGATCCAGCGCCGTGTGGCCGAAAAAGTCCCGGCCCGCGTTCAGGCGCCGAAACCGGCGGCCGTCAAACCTGCGGCGGGCGAACTGCCCACGGTGGTCAACGCCAACATCGGGGAACCCCAGGGCCGCCCGGTGTTCGTGCTGGGCCGGCTCAACGGTTTCACCGCGAGCCTGGCCTGGCTGCTCCTGGTGGAGTTCATCGGCCTCCTGGCCCTGCCGTTGTGCCTGAGCCTGTTTCCGCGGCTGCCGGACTCGGGGCTGGCCCTGGCGAAAATCATCGGCACCCTGGTGTTCACCTGGGTGGTGTGGATGCTGGTCTCCGCGGGACTGGCCCGGCACCTGCAGGGCACCTCGGCCCTGGTGCTGCTGCTGTTGGCCGGCGCCTCGCTGCTGTGGGCCTACCACCGGCGCGTCGAGATCCGCGAGTTCCTGCGCCTGCGCGGCCGGGAGTGGCTGGTCGCTGAAGCGGTTTTTCTGGCGGTCTTTGTCCTGTATCTGCTGACCAAGCTGTACAATCCGGACATCAAGAACCCCTACGGCCAGGGCTACAACGGCGGCGGCGAGCCCATGGGCGTGACCTTCCTCTCCGCGGTGTACCACAGCCTGCACTTTCCGCCCTATGATCCGTGGCTGTCCGGCTATTCCATCAACTATTATTATTACGGCCAGATGATCCTGGGCATTTTGGCCAAGCTGATCGGCGTGCCGCCGCAGTGGTCGTATCAGATCTGCCTGTCCCTGCTGTTTGCCTTGACGTTCACGGGCGTGTACGGCCTGGGCCTGGCGCTGACGGGCAAGCGGCGCTGGGGCCTGGTTGCGGCCGGGGCGGCCATGCTCGCCGGCAACCTGCACACCTTCTTCTACCTGATGGAGCCGTTCAACCGCGCCTGGCACGTGGGCGATATCTTCACCAACCTGGGCCGCACGTTCGGCGATGCCCTGCGCCACGCGGGGCGGTTCGAATTCATCTGGAATCCGACGCGCCTTATCAAGGGCACCATCAACGAGATGCCCTGGTTCTCGTTCCTGTACGGCGATCTGCACGCGCACATTATTGCCATGCCGTACTCCCTGCCACTGATCGCCTGGGGCATGAACCTGCTCTCGCCCTCGCGCGAGCGCAGCCTGCTCCTGGAGGCGCCGGGGCGCACGGGCACGGAGCGCGGGCTGGCCTTCTTCGTGACCGCCTTGACGCTCGGCGCCCTGTCCGCGATTAACACCTGGAATTTCCCGCCCTACGCCCTGCTGTGCCTGGGCGTGCTGGCGGCTAAAACCTTCCAGGAACGCAAGGGCCGCGCGGCGCGCGTCTTCCCCTGGGCCGAACTGGGCGAGGCGGGCCTGGCCTGGCTGCGTCTGGTGGTGGGCGGCCTGGCGCTGATGTTTTTCTTCCATTGGAACTTCAAACCGCAATCCACCTCTTTGGCCTGGGTCAATCCGGCGGTGCGCACGCCCCTCAAGGAGTTTTTGGAATTTTTCGGGCTGGTGGTGTTCCTGGCCGTCACTTTTTGGGCCCAGCAGCTCGTGCCCCAGGCCCAGCGCCAGCTGAAGCAGTGGGGCTGGGCCAGCCGGTCGCGCCTGGCCTGGTGGGAGCGCCTGCAGCGCGTGGCCGCCACGGTGTGGGCCAGGCATCCCCTGGCCCTGTACGCCGCGCTCTCCGGATTGGTGGTCCTCGTGGTGTTGCTGATGTTCGACCAGGTCCTGCTGGCCGTGCTTTCGCTCCTGCTGCTGGCCGCTGTGTACAGCCTGGGCTGGCAGCCGCTCTCGCCGCAACTGCGCCTGACCATGCTGCTGGCCGTGCTGGGCCTGGCCGTGGTCTGGGGCTGCGAGCTGGTGCACGTCCGCGACTTCATGGGCGTGGGCGGCGACATGAGCCGCATGAACACAGTGTTCAAGTTCTACATGGTGGTATGGATTTATTTCGCCCTGGTGGCCGCCAGCCTGCTGGCCCGGCTTTTCCCCGGCACCCGCGAGGAAGGGAAGCGCTGGCAGGAACTGTTCGGCCGCGGCCGCTGGTGGCGGCTGTTGCTGCTGGGCCTGGGCGTGCTCGCCTTGTGGGCCGCGGCCAATTATTTCCAGGAAACCGAAAGCTGGCCCTGGCTGGCGTGGGTTCTGGCGGCGAGCCTCTTGGGCGCGCCCCTGGCCTGGGCGCTCTGGCCGAGGCCGGCGTGGTCCCGCGCCGTCTGGGCCGGCGTGCTGGCGGCCGTGGTCCTGGTGGCGGCCCTGTACGCGCCGGTGTCGGTCTACGACCGCATGCGGCTATGCTCCGCTTTCAAGCGGCCGACCCTCGACGGCTTCGCCTACCTGCGGAACCTGCTCAGCAGCGAGGCCCCGGCCCTGGAGTGGCTGCGGCAGAATGTGGACCGCACGGAGGTGGTGCTGGAAGCGCCGGGCGTGCGGGGGTACAATTGCTTCGACACGCGCGTGGCGATTTTCACCGGCCTGCCCACCCTGATCGGCTGGGTGGGGCAGGAAGAGCAGATGCGCTACCATCCCGAACTGACCGCAAGCCACACGCGCGACGCGGATACGATTTATTCCACGCTGGATGTGGGCCAGGCGCTGAAGCTCATGCGGCGCTACCGCGTCAAATACGTGTTCGTGGGCGAGAACGAGCGGCGCGCCTATTCTGGCGCGGGTCTGGAAAAATTCAGCCGCCTGCTGGACCTGGTCTACGACCAGCAGGGCGTGCGCATTTATCGCGTCCCAGGAGGACAATGACATGAACAAACCCAAAACCCCCGAAACCCCTGCGCAGCAGGGGCTGCAGCTCCAGGTGGAGATCGACGAGGCCACGTCGCAGGGCGCCTACGTCAACCTGGCCCTGGTTGCCCACAACGCTACGGAGTTCGTGATGGATTTCATCTTCGTCCAGCCCCAGCAGCCCAAAGCCAAAGTGCGGGCGCGCGTCATCAGTTCGCCCGGGCACACCAAGCGGTTCCTGCGCGCCCTGTCCGAAAACGTCACGCGCTACGAGCAGGTGTTCGGCGAAATCAAGGAAGCCGCAGCCGGCCCCGAGGAGCATCAGATCAAGCTGCACTGAGCGCCCGCCAATACGTTTTGGCGATCCCTTGAAAATATGCTATTATTCACTATTATCCTCGCTGCCCAGGGGTGTTGCCGTGCGAACACAACGGGGATGGATCGCAGCTATAGCCTTGATTATGGCCGGTTTCCCGGGGTGGGCCCAGGCGGCCGCCGGACCGGTGATACGGCTGGACGTGGAAGGCATCATCGACCCGATTTTGGCCCGATACGTGGAACGGGGCCTGGCCCGCGCCCACAAGGCTGACGCCGCGCTGGTGCTGCTCGTTCTGGACACGCCGGGCGGCCTGGATCCCTCCATGCGGCGCATCACCAAGAGCCTGCTCAATGCCTCCGTGCCCACCGCGGTGTACGTGCATCCGGCCGGCGCCCGCGCGGCTTCAGCTGGGGCCTTCATCGGCGCAGCGGCCACGTACCTGGCCATGACGCCCGGCACCAACCTTGGCGCCGCGCACCCGGTGGATTTGCAGGGCAAGAAAGCCTCGGCCAAAATCACCAACGACGCAGCGGCCTACCTGGTCGGCCTGGCGCGCCGGCGCGGCCGCAACGAAGACGCGGCCGGCCGCATGGTGACCAAGAGCCTGTCTTTGCCGGCCGAGGAGGCGCTCAAACAGGGCGTGGCGGATTTTATCGCCCCGGACGTCGACGATCTGCTGCGGCAGATCGCGGCCAAGGACCCGCAACTGGAACTTGCCGGCCGGCCGGTGCAGCCCGTGCCCGTGCGGCCGACCGAGGAGCTGCTGCACGCCCTGTCCAATCCGAATCTGACGTACGTATTGTTTCTGCTGGGCGTGTACGGGCTGATTTACGAATTGGCGAGCCCGGGCGCGATCCTGCCCGGCGTGGCGGGCGCCATCTGCCTGCTCTTGGCGCTTATGGGTTTCGAAGGCCTGCCGCTCTCGCTCACCGGCCTGCTCCTGCTGGTCTTGGGCGCGGTGCTGCTGGTGCTGGAGGCATTCGTCGTGAGCCACGGGATTTTGGCCGCGGGCGGCGCCGTGTCCCTGATTTTGGGATCGTTCATGCTGTTCCCCTCGGACCTGCCCTCGTTCCGGTTGGCCACGTCGGTGCTGGCGACCATGAGCGGCCTGACCGTGGCTTATGTGATGCTGTTCGCGCTGGTGGCGCTGCGCCTCAGGCGGCGGCCGGCCATCTCGGGTACGGAAAGCCTGGTCGGAGCCCAAGGTGTAGTCACGGCGAAAACCATGGCCGGCGTGATCGTGCACGTGGCCGGCGACGACTGGCTGGCCACGGGCGAGTCCGGCCCGCTGGCGCCCAACCAGCGCGTGGTGGTCGAGGCAGTCGAGGGACTGCGTCTGAAAGTCCGGCCGGTCGCGCCGGAATAAATTTCCAGGGAGGCTTGTCATGGGTGTCTATGCCACGTTGATTGCGGCCGCCGTGCTGCTGGTGATGATGGCGGTGAAAATCGTTCCCGAGTACCAGCGCCTGGTGCTCTTCCGCCTGGGGGCCTGCAAGGGCCAGCTCGGGCCGGGCCTGGTGGTGATCATTCCGTTCATCGATAAAGTCGTGAGCGTCGATCTGCGGGAAATTTTCCTGGAGATCCCCTCCCAAACCTGCATCACCAAGGACAACGCGCCCATTGCCATCGACTTCCTCATCTACCTCAAGGTGACCAACCCCGTGCACTCGGTGGTCCAAGTGCGCAATTTCTCCGGCGCCGCGCAGGGCATCGCCATGACCACGCTGCGCGCGGTGGTGGGCGACATTCCCCTGGACGACGTGCTGGCCAAGCGCGAGGACATCAACCGCGTGCTGCGGGCCAAACTGGACGAAGTCACCGAGCGCTGGGGCGTCAAGGTTACGACCGTGGAAATCCGCGAGATCCAGCCGCCGGCCGACGTGCAGGAGGCCATGAACAAGCAAATGGCCGCCGAGCGGACCCGGCGCGCCCTGGTGCTGGAAGCGGACGGTAAAAAGCAGTTTTCCATCACCGTGGCCGAAGGCGACCGGCAATCGCGGATTTTGCAGGCCGAGGGCGAACGCCAGGCCCAGATCCTGAAGGCCGAGGGGTATGCCCAGGCCCTGGAAAAAATCTTCGCGGCCGCCAACCGCATCGACGACAAGACCATCAGCCTGCAGTATCTCGAGGCCCTGAAGGCGCTCGGCGAAAGCCCGGCGGCCAAGTACATTCTGCCCATGGAATTTCTTGGTTTTCTGAAACCCCTGGCTGAGCGGATCAGTTCAGCCACGGCGGGGAAGAAATGACCGAGCAGAAACCTATCCCCGAAAATCTGGAACAGGAAATCAAGGACCTCGTGGTCGAGGTGTTGGAAGTGGACCCCGACCAGGTGCGGCTCGACGGTTCACTGGAACAGATCATGCAGATCGATTCCGTGGCCCTGCTCGAGGTCCTGGTGACCCTGGAGCGCCGCTACGGCGTGGGTCTTTCCGAGGAGGATCTGAAACAGGTGACCCAGCTCGGCCAGGTGGTCGAGCTCATCCGCCGGAAAATGGAAGATAAAGCCCGGACGCCGTCCGCGCCTCCTTCTGAAAGCGGCGGGGGCGCGGGCTGACCGGCTCCACGCGGCGTCAAGCGGCGAATACGGTCCAAAAGCTTCCTGTCTGCTTTGGCACCTGGTCATGATGCCCATCCCGCAGGCCGGGTGGCAGGATCAAACGAACAAGGAAGAACCATGAGGGATGTTTGGATCACAGGGATGGGAGCGGTTACGCCACTGGGAATCGGCGTAGCGCCTTATTGGCAAGCCTGCCTGGAAGGCCGTTCAGGAATAAAACCCATACAAAAATTCAATACCCAGGGCCTGGCTTTTGTTCGCGGCGCCGAAATCGAGCCATTGGCCGCTGATCAGTGGCTGGACCCGGAGGAAACCGGACGCCTCAGCCGGCTCGCCGCCGCCGCTTTGTCGGCCGCGCGGCAGGCTCTGGCGGATGCCCGCCTGCTGTCAGAGGAGCGGCGCAGCCGGTTGCCTAGCCTCGCCGTGCTGCTCGGCACCAGCAACGGCGGTTTGAATGACGGCGAAAACTACCTGCGCAGGGAACCGGAGGAGACCCTGGGCGCGGGATTTCGTGAGCGGCAACCCTATGCTTTTTTAACGGACATGGCCCGGGCGCTGGGATTGCGGGAGGCCCAGGGGTTGAACACCAACACCTGCGCCGCGGCCGGGTACGCTGTTTCCCTGGCCGCGGACCTCATCCGCCTGGAGCGTGCGGAAGCGGTCTTGTGCGGGGCTGCGGACCTGTTTGCCGAGGTCGTGCAGGCCGGGTTCGCCAACCTGCGGGCCCTGGCGCCGTCGTGCATCCGGCCGTTCGACCGTGGCCGAGAAGGCACGATGCTGGGCGACGCGGCCGCCATGTTTCTTCTGGAATCGGCCGATTCCGCGCGGAGCCGGAACGCGCGGCCGTGGGCGCGACTGGCCGGAGAAGGCTGGTCCGCGGACGCTTATCATATTTCCGCGCCCCGGCCCCGCGGCGAAGGTCTGGAAACCGCCATGCGGCGCGCGTTGCAGGCGGCCCGGCTGGCGCCTGCGCAGATCAGCTGTGTGGTGGCTCACGGCACCGGAACGCCCAGCAACGACCGCGCGGAAGCCCGGGCCCTGCAGGCGGTCTTCGGTCCGGACCTGCCGCCGGTCACGGCGTTCAAACCCCGCGTGGGGCATTCACAGGGCGCGGCCCAGGCGGTTGACATTCTGTCTGCGGCGCTCATGCTGCGGGAGGGACAGATCCCGCCGGTTTCCGAAACGATCGAGATGGATCCGGACTGTCCGCTGCCCGTAGTCGTGTCCGAGCCCAAGGCGGGCAGACTGGAAACGTGCATGGTCAATGCCATGGGATTCGGCGGCAACAACCTCAGCCTGATCTTGCAGCAGGCCGAAAGCGGGCCTGCGTGAAAGACGCGATCGTAATCACCCACCTTGGCCTGGTGCATGCCCTGGGCGACGACCCGCAGGCGGTTTTCGATAGCCTGGCCGCCGGCCGGCAGGGATTGACACGCGGGTCCGACGGGACCGAAAGCGCCCCGGTGTCCCAGGACCTCCGGGTGTTGCTGGGCAACGGAAAAAAACAGGGGTTCACACGTTCGTCCCTGCTGGCCGGCGCAGCGTGCCGCCGCTTGTGGCAGGCCTGGGCGAAAGACACGGGGCAGCCACCGGCGGCGGCGGAGACCGGCCTGGTGACCGGATTCACGCCGGACATTTATTCCGACACCATCCTGCAGGTTTTGTCCACCCGCGAATATCATCTGATGAGCCCTTTCTTTTTTCTGAATCTGTCGGCGAATGCCACGGCCAGCCAAGTGTCGATCCTCCTCGGGATCCAGGCGTTCATTTTGACGATGTCCACCGGGCATACGGCCGGGCTGGAAGCATTGGAAACCGCGTGTCGGGTTTTATCCACCGGCCGGGCCCGGCAGGTGGCAGCCGGTGCGGTTCAGGAAATCAGTGCCAGAATGGTGCGGGGTTTTTCCGGGCCCGGCGCTCCCCCCGGATCAGGGACGGGAATCCTGGAGGGCTGGCGTCCGGGCGCCGTTGATCTCGGAGAAGGCTCAGCCTGGATGTTTTTGTTGAGAGCCGACGAAGCTCGTCAACAGGGGCTGCGCCCCAGGGCCCGGCTATGCGGCTTTGGCATGGCATATAATCCGGAGGCAGCCGGCCAAGGCGATCCCCGCGCCTGCAACCAAGCCATCGCCGCGGCTTTGGCTGACGCCGGCTGGAAGGCCGGGGACGTGGAAGCGGTTTTTCTTGCCGCCAATGGCGATCCGGCGCAGGATCAGGCTGAGATGGAAAGCATGAAAAACGTTTTTGGGAACCAGCGGCCGCCCATGACCGCGCTCAAGGGAGCACTGGGGGAAACATGGCACGCCGCCGGTGCCATGGCCGCAGTGCTGGCCATTCTCTGCCTCGAGCATCGCCTCCTGTTGCCAACGCAGCGTTTGCCTTCGTCTGGGGCCGCGCGCGAGCTTTACCTGCCTATGACGGCTCGTCCATTGAACGCCCGGCGGGCCATGGTCATGGCCCTGGACCAGGATCGCAAAGCCATGGCCTGCCTGCTGGAATTGCCCGCCTAAACCTCCCCCCTGGTCCTGCCGCACCATTGGTTCCATCCAGCGCCAGCAAGATGAAGCGGAGATACGTTTTGGCGATCCTCGCAAAGTATGTTATTATTCAAGGATATCCGGCGCATTTGAATCCGCGGCGCTTGGCGGGCGCCGGAATAGCCCAAAAAAGCAGGCGTTTTTCGGAACGGGCGTGAAGTTGCCGTACCGGGAATCGTCCGGCAGAGGAAAGGACCCAAAGAAAATGCCGATGCAGGTGTCTGTGCTGGTATTGCTGGTGCAAGCACTCATGGCTTTCCTGGCTTATCCCACCCCCCTGCTCATGAAACCCAATCCGGTGTCAGCCCTGCTGTTGCCGCTCGCGTTGGCCCCGGTTTTTTTATTTGTCCTGCTATACCGCGGGCGCCAGGCTTTTCTCTGGACCGGACTCTCCGTGGCGGCTGTTGTCCTGTTGCCGACGTTTCACCTGACCCAAATTAGTTTGTTTCCCGTAACCGGCGCGTTGCTCTGGCTGCTGACGCTCGCCCTGACGTTCCTGCTGGGCGGCGCCTACGGGTCCCTGGGCGCATTCATCTTCCGGCGTTTGCCCTGGTCGTTTTCCCTGTCGGCCCCGGTTTTGCTGTGCGGCGAGGAATTCGGCCGGGTCCTGCTGTCGGAAGTTTTTTCGCTGGTTCCGCCTCCGTCGTTCACCCTGTCCCTGCCCCTGGCCGGCTGGCCGCCTTTAATCCAAATGAGTGCGTTCACGGGTTTGTACGGGCCGGCGCTCATGGTGTTTTTCGTCGGCGCGGTCCTGGCCCAAGTTGCGGCGGAATTCCTGGCGCGGGCCGGCTGGATCAAGCCGGATCTGGTTTTAACCGCGCCCCAGCGCCGGCTGGCCGGCCTGGTGTCCGTGGCCGTGGCCGCGGGCCTGTTGTTCCTGGCTGTGCTGGGAAACGCGGACGCGATGCGCTTCAGCCGCCTGCAAAAGGAGGCGCAGCGCGTGATCCGGCCCGCCCTGTTGCAATCCCAGTTCGACCCTTCCCAGGCTCCGGAATGGGGCCCGCCCCAGAGGGGATTCGCGCTGCGCACCTACCGGCAGATGTGCTACGAAGCCGTGGCCAAGCAGGCCCAGGTGCTGGTGTTCACTGAAAACGCGCTGCCTCTGACCCTGCCCGGGGAACAGCAGGCCTGGCAGCATTTATGCGGCATTTTCAGGGAAACCGGACTGCCGGCTTTCGTGGGCCTGATCACCACCGTGGGAGACGAGGAAACGTACAATGTCTGGTATCTGATCAGCGCGCAAGGCGAAATGGAGGATCATTATATCAAGCGGTACTTAACCCCCTTTGGCGAGTATTTGCCCTTGCGCGGATTGGTGGATGCGGTGCTGGGCGGCGTAAACGCCTTGCTCAACACGAGCTATAAAATTTTCAGAATCACCGCCATTCCCAACGATCATTACGATCTGGGCGCAGGACGGGAGGAGAAGGTGTTCGCCGTGGCCGGCGCCCGGGTCAGCCTCAAGGTCTGCACCGAGACCACCATCCCCCGGTTTTTCAGGCAGGCGGTCAACCAGGGAGCGGAAGTGTTTTTCTCGCCCAGGGCGGTCAATTGGTTCAAAACGCCGGTGGACTGGTATTTGAACATGGAGGCCTGTTCGTTCCGGGCGGTGGAAAGCAGGCGCTGGATCGGCCTGGTGGCCAGCATGGGCGCCGCGGCCACCGTCGACGCCCTGGGCGTGGTGCGGAGCGAAACACCCTACGGAATACGGGCGGTGGACGTGCCGACGCTCCCGTTGCTGGACGGTCTGACTTTTTACGCACGCTTCGGCGACCTGTTTGCCTGGCTGTGCGTATTGGTGATACTGCTGTTGGTCGCGTTCGCCGCCACCCGGCGTCCGTAGGCAGCTTCGCTGGGAGAAGGCCCGGAAACGCGACGCGGCTCCACTTCATCCCCTTCGCAGGAAACCCCGGCCTATGGCCGGGGATGAATGCGGATCTTCTGCTGCGAGGATGTCGCCGCCTATCCTGCAAGAAACGCAGGGCAGGAATGGGTACCCCGGGCATGCCCGGAGGGCTCCATATCGGCTGACTGAAGAAAGGGCAAGCAAACATGCCAGCCTTTCTCTCCGTAAGTTTGCTGCTGATCCAGGCGCTGATTGCCTTTCTGGCGTTTCCCAACCCCATCCTTTACCGGCCCAACCCCGTTTCGGCCCTGCTCCTGCCCTTGATGGGCGCGACCTACTTCATCATCTTCCTGGCCTACCGGGGGAGGCAGGTTTTTGTGTGGTCCGGATTATCTGTAGTGGCCATGGTTCTTTTGCCGACCGTCCACCTGGTCCATATGAATTTCTTTCCCGTGACCGGCGTATTGATTTGGCTGCTGGTACTGGCGCTGTCCTTTCTGCTGGGAGGCGCCTGCGGTTATCTGGGTTCGTTCATTTACCGGCGCCTGCCCTGGGCGTTCACCCTGGCGGCGCCGGCCATCATTTGCAACCAGGAGTTCATGCGCGTGCTGCTGGCCGAGCATTTTTCACTGGTGCCGCCTCCTTCGTTGTTGTTTGCCTTTCCTTTTGCCGGGCTTCCGCCCCTGATCCAAATGAGCGCCTACACCGGATACTACGGACCGGCTTTCCTTGCCTTTTTCATCAGCTCCCTCCTGGCCTTGGTCGCGCTGTCGCTTCTTGGCCGCCTGGCGTGGTTTCGCACCCACCTCCCCGTCACCCAGAACATACCCGCCCTCGCTCCCGGACAGCGGACCCTCACAGTGGCCGTGGCCAGCGGCACGGTGGCGGTTTTGTTCGCGCTGTTCATGCTGGGTAACGTAGACGCCCTGCGCGTCAGCCGCCTGCAGGACCAGGCGCGGCGCACGCTGCGTCCCGCGTTGCTGCAATCCCAGTTCGATCCCTCGCGGGCCAAGGACTGGAGCAGGCCCCAGCAGGGATTTGCCCTGCGCACCTATCGTGACATGAGCCTGGAAGCCCTGGCCCAAGGCGGTCAGGTGCTGGTTTTCACCGAGAACGCACTGCCCATGACCCTGCCGGCGGACGAGCACGCCTGGCAGAACCTCCGCACCATCTTCAAGGAAGTGGGCCTGCCGGCCTTCGTGGGGCTTACGACCACGGTGGAGGAGGAGCAGGTTTTCAATATCTGGTATTTGATCAGCGCCCAGGGAACGGTCCAGGATTATTACCTCAAACGCTACCTGACGCCGTTTGGCGAGTACCTGCCCTTGCGCAGCTTGGTGGACCCGGTGATGACGGGAGTAAACAAACTCTTGCGCACGTCCTATCGGGTCTTGAAAATTACGGCCATTCCGCGGGATTACTATGATCTTCGTGCCGGCAAACAGGAAAAAATATTTGACGTGGCCGGCGCACGGGTGGCGCTGAAGGTATGCACTGAAACGATCATTCCCCGGTTTTTCAGGCAGGCGGTCATGCAAGGCGCCGATGTGATTCTCACGCCCAGGACCGTCAACTGGTTCAAGACGCCGGTGGACTGGTATTTAAACCTGGAGACAAGCGCCTTCCGGGCGGTGGAGACCCGGCGCTGGATCGGGGTGGTGGCCAACATGGGCGCGGCGGCCACAATCGACGCCCTGGGCGCGGTGCGGAGTGAAACACCTTATGGGAAGCGGGTGGTGGCCGTGCCGACCCTGCCCTTGCTTGACGGCCTGACTTTTTACGCGCGGTTCGGAGATGTGTTTGCCTGGCTGTGCGTACTGCTGACGCTGTTGCTGACCGTAGTTGCGGCTCGCCGAAAAACCGGCGCCTGAGACCCGGAGGGGATGGATGGTATCCGCGTTGAAACGCCCCATGCCATGGCTGCTGATCCTGCAGGCGCTGTGCGCCTATCTCGCGTGGCCCAATTACCTGCTGCCGGAGTCGAACATCCTGTCCGCGCTGCTGGTGTTTCTGGTGCCAATGCCCACCTTCATGATTATGCTGCGCTACCAGGGCCGCGAAGCCTACCGCTGGTGCGGCCTGTCCGGCCTGGCCATGTTTTTGATTCCCGCCACCCTGTGGTTCGAGATGCTGCCCTCGTTTCCCCTGGCCACGCCGCTGATTTTTCTTTTTCTCGCGGCCATGGTGTACGGCATTTTCGGGAACGTGGGCCTGTGGGCCGGCGCCTGCATCCGCCGCTTTCCCGCCTGGTATTTGCTGTTCGCACCGGCGAATTTTGCGGCCTTCGAATTTCTGCGCCTGGTGCTGACGCCCAAAATCTGGTTCTTCCCGCCGCCCATTCTGCTGTATGCGTATCCGCTGGCCGGGCTTCCGCCGCTCATGCAAATGGCGTCCCTGACCGGCGTGCTGGGCGCTGATTATTTCGTGCTGTGCGTGGCCGCCGGCCTGGCCCTCCTGGCCTGGCGCTTCCTGCGCGCCTGGGATGTGCGCCGGCCCGAGCCCGTGCTTGCCGGCAAGGTGCCGGCCGCGGAGGGGCGCCCGCTTCTCGTCAACAGCCTGATGGCCGCGGTTTTGGGCCTGGGCTTCGCGGCCCTGATCGTGGCCGGCAACCTCGACGCGGCCAAGGTGGAACGCCTGCAATCGCAGGCCGAGCGCAGCCTCCGTCCGGCCTTGTTGCAGGGGCAGTTCGACGCGGGCAATTATGGCGAGTGGAGCGAACGCATCAAGCAGTCCGCCATCGTCCTTTTCCGCCGGCTGGCCCTGAACGCCAAAGCCGACCGCGCCGAGCTGCTGGTTTTTACCGAGAGCGCACTGCCCTTGACCCTGCCCTCCACGGCCAAGGTGTGGCGGGACTTCCAGGACATACTCGAGGAGGCGGGCGTGCCGGCGATCATCGGGCTGGTCACCGCCCTGGACTCCGAACGGCGCTTCAATGTTTGGTACCTGGTCGACGCGAAGGGAAAGATCCGCGATTATTACCTGAAGCAGTACCTCATACCCTTCGGGGAATACATGCCCGGCCGGCCGCTGGTGAACGGCGCGATCCGCCTGCTGAACCGTGTTTTCGCGACGACCTACGAACTGCTCAAGCTTACCTCCGTGGACGAGGACATGAAAGACCTGTCGCCTGGATCGGCCAGCAAGGTGTTCCAGCTGCCGCAGGGCGCGGTGATCCTGCGGGTGTGCGAGGAAATCATGTTTCCTCAGTATTTCGTCCAGGGCGTGCGCCTGGGCGGCGAGGTCATCCTGAACGCCGGCACGGGCAACTGGTTTCCCACGCCGGTGTTTTTCAACATGCGCCTGCAGATGGCTTGCTTCCGCGCCGTGGAAACCCGGCGCTGGGTCGGGCTGGTTTCGAGCACGGCGAGCGCGGCGTACGTGGATCCGCTTGGCCTGGTCCGCGACCGCGCGCCCTTCGGCCAGCGCGCGGCGCTGGTCAAACGCCTGCCCCTGCTCAACGGAAAAACGGTTTACGTGCGCTGCGGCGACTGGATGGGATGGCTGGTGCTGGGCCTGACCGCCGTTTTGGTCGCGATGATGGCCTGGAGCTGGGGGCGCGAGCGTTTTTCCAAGTCCGGCCAGGAGAGGCCGGCATGACGGCCCGCGCCGGCAGGCCTGAAGTCTATGTGACCGGATTGGGCCTGAACACGCCGCTGGGCGCGGGCGCGGAGGCGTTCTGGCCGGCCCTGGTCGCCGGGACGTCCGGCGTGGGCCCGGTGACGCGCTTCGACACCCGCTGGCTGCCCGTGCACATGGCCGCGCAGATCAAGGATTTGGACGGCCTGCGCAACTTGAGCACTGAGGAACAAAAAGCCCTGGATCCGGCGGCGCGGCTGGCGCTCTCGGCCGGCCGGGCAGCCTTGGCGGACGCGGGGTGGCTGGGCGCGGACCAGCGCTCGCAGCACGGCGCCGTGGACCTGGTGTTCGGCACCACCCACGGCGACCTGAACGAGCACGTGGTGCGCTGCAAGCGGACCTGGGAAACGCAGGACCTGGCCAGCGCCCTGGAGGTCACGCGCGACATCGTGAGCGAGAACGTGACCTACAGCTTTCTCTACCAGATGGCGCAGCGGCTGGGGCTCACGGGCTGGCAGAGCACGAACACGAACGCCTGCGCGGCCAGCGGCTACGCGCTGTCCCTGGCCGTGGAGCGCATTCGCCAGGGCCTGGCCGACGTGGTTCTGGCCGGCGGCATGGATTTGCTGGCCGAGCCGGATTACACGGGCTTTTGCAGCCTGCGGGCCATGGCGCCGGACTGCTGCCGCCCGTTTGACCGCGCGCGGCGGGGGCTGATCATGGGCGAGGCCGGAGCGGCGCTGGTGCTGGAATCCGGCGAGAGCCTGAGGCAACGGGGCGGGAAAGCCTACGCCCGGGTGCTGGGATATGGGTGGTCGAGCGACGCGTACCACCTGTCCACGCCGCACCCCGAAGGGTGGGGGACCCGGCAGTCGGTGGCCCTGGCCTTGAAGGATGCGGGGCTGAAGGCGGAGGAGATTGACGGGATCGTGGCGCACGGGACCGGAACGCCGGGGAACGACCGGACCGAGGCCCAGGCGTTCCGGGAAGTGTTCGGGGAACGCGTGCCGCCGGTGACCGCGCCCAAGTCCATGATCGGGCATGCGATGGGAGCGGCGAGCGCGATCGAAGCGGTGATCGGCGTGCTGAGCCTGAAGCACCAGACGCTGCCGCCGACGATCAACCACGAGGAGACGGACCCGGAGTGCCCGGTGGAAGTAGTGCGGAAAGCGCGGAGCCTGCGTTTGCGCACGTGCCTGACGAACTCCTCGGGATTCGGCGGGAACAACGACAGCCTGGTGTTTGGCGAAGTGGCTGAAGCGGGATGGCGGCGATGAGGGAACGCGTGGTGGTCACGGGGACGAGCCTGGTGTGCAGCCTGGGGGCCTCGCCGGAGGAGGCGGCGAACCGGCTGTTGGAAGGCGGGAGCGGACTGAACCCCTGCGGCCTGGAAGCGCTCGGAGTGAAGGAAGCGGCCTGGTTCGGCGAAGTGGGCGCGGACCTGAAGCAGGCGCTGGGCGGGAAGGGCTGGCGCAACCACAACCGGGCGGCGCTGATGGCGTGCCTGGCGGCGCGGGAGCTGAGGAAGGAAAGCGGCCTGGAGCAGGCGTGGCGCCCCGAAGACGCGGGCCTGGTCATGGGATACAACCACAACATTTTTTCCGAAGAGTTCGTGGAGACCATCCGGAACCAAAACCTCAGCCTGCTCAATCCGGCGTTTTTCCTGAACATTTCCACCAATGCCACGGCCTCGCAGGTGACGATCTACCTGAAGGCGCAGGCGTTCGCGATGACCGTGACCACGGGGTTCACCGCCGGGCTGGAGGCCCTGGACCAGGCCGCGCTGGCCCTGCGCGCGGGCCGCGCGCGCTGGGTGATGGCCGGCGGCGCCGAGGAGCGCAACGAGCAGTTCCGCTACAGTTTCCACCAGGCATTCCGGCGGAACGCGGACGCAGGGCAGGCAACGGCCCTGAGGCTAGGCGCGCCGAACCAGATCACGGCGGGCGAAGGGTGCGGTTTGATGATGCTGGAGACCGAAGGCGAGGCGCGCGCGCGCGGGGCGCGGGTGCTGGGTGGTCTGTTGGGGAGCGGGATGGGCGTGAATCCCGGAGCAAAGGGCGGAGATCCCGCGGCAGCGGAAGCGGCTTTGCGCCAGGCCCTGAAGCAGGCCGGGCTGGAGGCCCGGGACGTGTCGGCGGTGTTCGTGGCGGGGAACGGCCACGCGTCGCAAGACCAGGCCGAAGCCAAGGCGCTGGAGCGCGTGTTCGGCGGGAACCTGCCGCCAGCCACGGCCTTGAAAGGGGCGCTGGGCGAGACGTATCACGCGCACGGGACGTTGGCGGCCGTGTTGGCGCTGGAGTGCCTGAGGCAGGGGCGGATCCCCGGGACCTTGAACCTGGGGGACGCGGGACTGGCGCAAAGGATAAACCTGAACCGCGAGGCGCGGGCAGTGTCCGGAAAGCGGGCCGTGGTGCTGGCTTTGGAGCAGGACCGCAAAGCCGCGGCCCTGGTGCTGGAGGCGGCATGACGGAGATTCTTCGCGAAAGGCGGCCGGATTGAACATGGACGATCCGACGCGTTTGGAACACTTCAAGGTCCACCTGGCGGCCGCCGGGCCTGATCCCGAGCATCCGGACCGGTTTGTGGAAAGCCAGCCGCCCTACCGTTTCATCGACAGGATCCTGGTGCGGGACGACAACGAAATCCGGGTGCTGAAAAACATCACGCGCAACGAATGGTGCATGGTGTACTCGGAACAGGAGGGCTACCGCCTGCCCTGGAGCATTTTGCTGGAGTGCATGGCCCAAACCGCGGGTTCGTACGACGAATACCTGCAAAAGCGGGTGCCGCCGTTGCGCGTCCTGCTGACCCGGATCAAGCACGTGGAGCTCAAGCGGAGCCCGGAACCCGGGGACCAGCTGCTCATCATCGGCCGGCAGTTGAAGGCGTTGAGCAACAACGCCATGTACGAGATTGAAGCCCGCATCGGCGAAGATGTGGCGGCGCGGTGCGTAATCTTTTTCGCCCGGGTGTGAAGCGTGGACCTGCCCGGATTTCCACCGCCCTGGCCACGGCGTGCGACGCAACATGTGGCGCGGCAGGCCCTGAGTCTGGTCCTGAAGCGCTGGTGCGGGTGGAGTGCCATCGGCACGGAACGCCTGACCGGGCTGGGGCAGGTGGTGCTGGCCCCGACGCACGCCAGCCATCTGGATTTTTGGGCCGTGCTCGAGGGAATGCCCGCGGCGCTGCGGCGGCGCACCTATGTCGCTGCGGCCGCGGATTTTTTTTACCAGCAGCCCTGGCGGCGCTGGGTCACGCAATGGCTCTCATACCATAATTTTCCGCTCAACCGGCGCCAGGCCACCCTGGACGAGTACAGCCGGCTGCGGCAGTTGCTGGCGGCCGGATATTCGCTGCTGATGTTCGCCCAGGGTTCGCGCACCCGCGACGGGTCGCTGCTGCCCTTTAAGCCCCTGCTGGCCATGTTGGCCCTCGACAGCGGCGTTCCGCTCGTGCCCGTGGCCGTGCGGGGAACCTTCGAGGCCCTGCCTGCCGGCCGCTGGTGGCCGCGCCGCCGGCCCATCGAGGTGCGGTTCGGCGCGCCCATGGTCAGGCGGCTCGAACCCGGGGAGATTCTGCCCAAGGCCGCGCGCCGGCTGAACCGGGAACTGGAGGCGCGGGTGCGGCAATTATACGAAACCGAAAGGGATCATGCTGAAATCTGAAGCGAACGGGCCGAAAACAGACGAGGCGGAGGCAGGCAGGTGAACACGGACAACGGACTTCATTTCCGCGGCCGCGTGGCTTTGGTGGCCGGCGGCACGGGCGACATCGGCCGCTGCGTGGTGCGCCGGCTGTCAGCCGCCGGGCTGCAGGTGGCCTTTACCTATCACAGCAACCAGGAGGCCGCCAAGGCACTGGAAACAGAGCTGGGCGGAGCGGTGCGCGGCTGGGCCGTGGCCGAGAACCGGCTGGAAACCGCGCGGCGGATTGCGGCCGAAGTCCGGGAGTGGCGCGGCCCGGCGGATTACCTCGCCAACTGCGCCGGCCATCTCCACGACCTCGTGTTCGCGCGCATGGAAGAAGCGGAGTGGAGGGAAGTGCTGGACGCCAACCTGGACGCGGCCTTCTTTTTTTCCCGTGCCCTGATTTTCGACCAGCTCAAGCAGCAACAGGGCGCCATGGTGCACGTGTCCTCGATCGCGGCCCTGACCGGGTCGGTGGGTCAGGCCAATTATGCGGCCGCCAAGGCGGGCGTGCTGGGCCTGGTCAAGTCCCTGGCCCGGGAAGCCGGGCACTTCGGCGTGCGGGTGAATGCCGTGGCCCCTGGGTACGTGACGTCGCGCATGACCGCCAGCCTGCCGGACCGGATCCGCGACTGGGCCCTTCAGACCATTCCGCTCGGCCGCTTCGGAGAGCCGGATGAAATCGCGGCGGCCGTGGTCTGGCTTTTGTCCGACGAGGCCCGCTACATCAACGGCCAGGTGCTGGTCGTGGACGGCGGGCTGGTGACGTAGATGCGCGCGGCCTTGCTTGCCATCGGCACCGAGCTTTTGTCCGGCCGCCAGGACAGCAACAGTTTGGAACTGGCCCGGCGGCTCCGCCGGGCGGGCGTGCCGACGAACATCCGGATGGTCCTGCCGGATGACCTGGAGTCCGTGGCCCGGGCCATCCGCGCGGCGCTCAAGCCGGGCGTGCTGGTATTGTGCAGCGGCGGCCTGGGGCCCACCAGCGACGACGTCACGCGCCAGGCCGTGGCCAAGGCCTGCGGCCGCCCGCTGTGCTTCCATCCGGAGCTGATGAAAAAAATCGAGGCGCGCTTTCGCCGGCTGAAGCGTCCCATGCCCGCGATCAACCGCGTGCAGGCCCTGATTCCCCGGGGCGCGACGCCGCTGGCCAATGCCCGCGGGACCGCGCCGGGGTTTCTGCTGCCCGTCAAGTCGGGCTGGGTGGCTGCTTTGCCCGGGCCGCCGTCGGAATGCCTGGCCATGTTCGACGCCGGGCTGCTGCCTGCCCTGCGCTGGCCGGGCCGCCCGCTCGCTGAACGCCTGTACCGCGTCTGCGGGTTTTCCGAATCCCTGCTCATGATGCGGCTGGAGCCCCTGTCAGAGCAGCTGGGCGACTGGGGCATGACCCTCGAGGAGCCCGGCGAAATCCTGATCCGCCTGTCCGGCCCGAACCTGGCGCCGGCCGCGGCGCAGCGCCGGCTGGCGGCCGTGCTGGGCGCGGAACTGGTGGACAGCCGCGGCCGCAGCCTCGAAGCCGTGGTCGGCCGGCTGCTGCAGGCGCGGGGTCAAACCCTGGCAGTTGCCGAATCGTGCACCGGCGGCCGGATCGCGAGCCGCCTGACCTCAGTGCCCGGAAGTTCGGCATATTTTCTGGAGGGCGTGGTGGCGTACGCCAATGCCTCCAAGACCAAACGCCTGGGCGTGCCGCAGCCCCTGCTGGCGCGCTGGGGCGCGGTCAGCGCGCAGACGGCCGAGCGCATGGCCGCTGGCGTGCGCCGGAGCGCGGGCGCGGATTGGGGGCTGGCCACGACCGGCCTCGCCGGGCCCGGCGGAGGTTCGCAGGCCAAACCCGTGGGCCTGGTCTACCTGGGCCTGGCCGGGCCCGGCCGCAAGACCGTGCACAAACGCTGGCTGCTGAACATGGGGACGCCGCCGGACGCCGCGGAGCGCGAGCGCATCCAGCGCCTGGCCGCCACCCTGGCCCTGAACGAACTCAGACTGGCCCTGCTGGACGCGGGGCCACATTGAAGGAGGAACCGCCATGGCAGGCAAACCGCCGGATGAACAATTGTTCCAGATCCTGTTTTACCAGATGATCATGTCCTTGAACGAGGCGGCCATGATCCAGCTGGGCAAGCTCGTCAACCCGACCACAGGCCAAACCGAGCGCAACCTGGCCCAGGCCGAAGGCACGATCGACCTGATGCGCATGCTCAAGGCCAAAAGCCAGGGCAATCTGGCGCCCGAAGAGGAGCGCATGATGGACCAGACCATCATGGCGCTGCAGCTCAACTTCGTCGAGGAACGCGAGAAGGACGCCCAGCCCGGCAGCCAGCCGGCCGAAGCGGCCGGAGGAACCCCGGAGGAAAAGACCGGGGAAACGCCGGCCGGGGAGGACGATGCCGGCGAAATGGGCCAGCGCCCGGGCATGGACAATTGAGAACGCCCGGCCTGTTCGCCTTTCTCCCCCAATAAATGCCATCCAGCCTGGTACGGATTTTTATCGCCGTGGCCTTGGAAGAGGCGGTTCGAAGGCAGGTGGAAGCCGCGATCAGCCGGCTGCGCCCCCTGGCGCCGGGATTGCGCTGGGTCAGGCCGGAGAATCTGCATTTCACGATGGCTTTCATGGGCGAAATTCCGGCTGAGCGCGTGGACACCGTTGCTGCGGCCGGCCGGGCTGCGGCCAGCGGACAGCAACCATTTGTCATGCGGCTGGGCGGCCTGGGCGTGTTTCCGGGCCGCGGCCAGGCGCGCGTGCTGTGGCTGGGGTTGGAGACAGGGCAGGAAGCCCTGTCACGCCTGCAGACGGCGCTCGCAGCCGGACTGCGCCAGGCGGGCTTTGAACTGGAGCAGCGCGAGTTCGCGCCCCACCTGACCCTGGCCCGCGTGCCGCAGGATGCGAAAGCCTGGAACCCCACAGCCGTGCTGGCCCAAGCACCCGCACTCGGGGCCGAGCAAACCGTGAACAGCCTGCACGTGATGCGTTCGCAGCTCACCCCGGCCGGCGCGGTGTATTCGGTTCTGCACACTTGTCCACTGGGAAAACGGAACGAGGCTGGTTAAAAAGGACATACAAGGTTTAGTTTTTATTGGCGTTTAAATCCTTCAGGTGCTCCCAATGCCAGGCCACGGTCGCGGCGATGGTTTCCGCGGCGCTGTGCGCGGGCGACCATCCCAGTTCCTTCCGCGCCCGGCTGTCGTCTCCCCACCAGTAAATTCCGCACAGGCGCCGGGTATCCAGCGAAAAATCCACGTCCCAGCCCAGGCGGCCGAGCCCTTCGGCCACAAGCGCGGTGATGGTCACCAGGCCCAAAGACACGGGTTTGGGTGACAGGCCCGGATGCGCGGCCTGGCAAATCATAGTGAAAAATTGCTCGTTGGTGAGGTTGTCGCCTGCCAGCACGTAGCGCCGGCCGTTTTGTCCGCGCTCCAGGGCGAGCAGCACGCCCTGGGCCGCGTCATCCACGTGCAGGAGCGCGGTGCCGCCCGGCGGATAAAGCGCGCGGCGCTGTTTGAGCACCAGGCGGGCCAGGCCCGTGGAGGAGATCGACCAGTCGCCAGGGCCCCAAAGCATTCCCGGCAGCACGGCGCACACCTCCGGGCCCAGGCTGGTGAAGGACAGCGCGATGCCCTCGGCCCGGATTTTGGAGCGGTGGTAGGTTTGGCGCTGGGTCATCGCATTGGGCGCAGGCGAGATTTCGTTTACGGGCAAGGGGGCCGGGTGGCCGCCCAGCACGCCCAGCGAGGAAATGTAAACCAGCTTGGGAACGCCGGCAGCCAGCGCGGCCTGGCAGATATTGCGCGTGCCGTCCACGTTGATCAGGCGCAGGCGGCTGCGCCTGGCCACGCGCATGCTGGTCCAACCGGCCGCGTGGACCACGGCTTGGCAGCCCTGGCAGGCCGCGGCCAGCGAAGACGGCTCCAGCACGTCGCCAACGGCGCGTTCCACGGCCAGGCCGGCCAGGCCGGGCGCAGGGTCTCCGGGCTCAACCAGCGCGCGCACCGCATGGCCTGCTGCCAGCAGGGCGCGGGTGATGGCAGAACCGAAGAATCCGGCGGCGCCGGTGACCAGGATCAGGGGCATGAGCGTGTAAAGGGCCCTATTAAGAACAGGACGCATGGTTTAGAAAGACGGCTGCCATAGGGTGCACTCTCCGCAAGGAAGCACCTCTCCGAGCACGTCGCCCATAAAATCCGCTCCGGGCAGCCTCGGTTTGCGACCAACGGGAGTCCCATATCAAACCTGTCGGGGCGAAAAGGTATGACGACCAGTCCTTTTCGCAAACGCTTTCTCAACCATGCGTCCTGTTCCTAAGCGGGCTGAGGAGATGGAGGTTTCAATCATCTTTATTTTGACCGGCGATATCGGGTTTGTTTTCCGAACACTGCGCGGACCACGAAGTAATCCAGCCAGCGCATGGGTACCCAGTTGAGGAAGCGAAAGAACCCCGCGTTTCTCGCCACGACGCGGCGCAGGGGTGGCCGCCTGGCTGTGAGCGCATGCACGATCGCGGCAGCCACCCGCTCGGGCGGGAGGCCCGTGCGTCCGAGGCCCGCGGCCATGTCGTCGAAGCGCGCGTGCACGCCCTTGCCCCAGGCCCGGGGTTGCCGGGTTCCTGACCAGCGCCGGGTTTTGTCGAAGATGGGGGTCTGAATCGGCCCCGGCTGGATGACGGTCACCGCCACTCCGTCGCGCAGCAGCTCGCGCCGCAGGCTGTCCGCGAAGGCTTCCAGCGCGAATTTGGAGCAGCAATAAGGGCCGAGCAGCGGGGCGGAGAAACGGCCGCTGGTCGAACTGACCAGCACGATCCGGCCACGGCCGGCCCGCAGGAGGGGCAGAAAGGCGCGGGTCACTTCCACCGCGCCCACCAGGTTGACTTCCAGCTGCAGGCGCAGGTCGTCCGCGCTTACGAATTCCCATGGAGCGCACAGGGAGATGCCGGCGTTGTTCACGAGCCCGGCCAGGGGATCGGCGCCGAGCCGGCGGCGCACGAAAGCGAGGGCGCGGCGCAGGCTGGCGGCTGAGGTGACATCCAGCAGCACGGGTTCGCCGCCCGCGCGCCGCAGATAGGCGCCATCGCCGGGTTTGCGCACCGTGCCGAACACGCGGAACCCGGCGGCCAGCAGGGCCAGGGCCGTGGCGCGGCCGATGCCGCTTGAGGTGCCGGTCACCAAGACGGCCTGGTTTTTCATTTCAGGATGCTCAGCAGGAATTCGCGCGCAATGGGCGCGGCCCGGTCCATGCCCGTGCCTTCTTTTTCAGCGTACACCGCCAGGGCCACCTGGGGCCGCTCGGCTGGCGCGAAGCAGATGAACCAGCCGTTGAGCCCCTGGCGGGAGTTGCCCGTGGTGCCGGTTTTCCCGGCCACGGTCAGCCCTTCGACCGCGGCCTTGCGGCCGATGCCATGGGCGACCGCGTCCACCATGAAGGCCGTGAGCGCCTTGGCGGTCTCCGGCTGGATGGGCGTGGCCAGCACGCGGGGCTCGGCTTGGCCCAGCATGTCGCCGCGGATGTTCTTGATTTCCTTCACCACGAAAGGCGCGGGCATGCGCCCTTCGTTGGCTACGGTGGCGGCCAGCAGGGCGGCGTGCAGGGGCGTGATGAAAATGTCCTCGCCCAGGCCGCAGGCCCGCGAGGCCAGGGAGAAACGGTCGTCGCTGACCATGGGCGCCAGGGACGTGGCGATGGGCAGGTTGCAATCGAGCACCTGGGAGGACCAGGCGCAGGCAACGGGGGCGCCGAATCCGAATTTGTTTGCGTATTCATACAAACGGTCCGGTCCGAGCGCAAAGCCGATTTCAGCCATGGCCAGGTTGCAGGACGTATCGAGCGCGGATTGCAGGGATTCCACACGGCCGTGTTTTTGCCAGCACCAGAAGGTCTGGTCGCCGAAGCGCCGCGCGCCCGGGCACTGCACCGGAAAAATCGTGGACAGGTTGAGCTCGGTTTCCAGGGCCGCGGCCGCGGTGACCAGCTTGAAAATCGAACCCGGGGTGTACAGGGTTTCGAAGGCCCGGTTTTTCAGCGGCTGGTTGCGGTTGCTGGTGATGCGCTTCCAGTCCTCATCCACGCGGTTGGGATTATAGGAGGGGTGGTTGACCAGGGCCAGGATCTCGCCGGTTTTCGGCTGGATGGCCACCAGGCTGCCTTTGTACCAGCCCATGGCCTGGTCCGCGGCGCGCTGCCAGCGGGCGTCGATGGTCAGGGTCACCGTGTTTCCGGGCAAATACGAGGCAAAGGCGCGCTCCAGGCCGGCCTGGCCGTGCTCTTCGCTGTGATAGCCGATGACATGGGAGGCGTATTGCGCCAGCGGGTAATAGCGGCGGCCCTCCCGGTTGGAAACCGGGAAACGCGCCAGGGGCGTGCCCCGGCGGTCGTATATATAATAAATGAAGCCCCGCTCCAATTCCGACCGGGCCTCGCTGAGTTTCTGGTGCCCCAATTTGAGGTCCGGATCCAGGGACACGGCCTTGCGGTAGGCGTCAATGGCGTCGGTCAGACGGCCCTGGGCGTGCAGGGACAGGGCGTAACCCAGATGGGCTTCAGCGTCGCGGGGCGACAGGTCCAGGGCGTGCTTGAACTCCAGCCCTGCCGGGGCGTAGCTGCCCCGGGACAGGAAATACTGGCCGTACTTTACGTGGCTGAGACGGCGGTTCAAACGCAGCCCGAATTTCACCGCCTGGTCGTACTTGATTTCGGCCTTCACCAGGTCGCCCTGGAACAGATACACCAGGCCGATGGCGTCGACGGCCTGGGGATGGTTCGCTGACTTTTCCAGAATGCGGTTGAACTGCTCCAGCGCCTGGTCGTAATGACCCTGTTGGAACAGGGTCAGCGCGTGGTTGAAAATCAGGTTCAGTCGCAGGCGCGTGCCGTACAAATAAAAGGCGGCGGCTAAAAAAACCAGCAAAACGGCGGCTGCGGTCACCCAGCGCCGGCGTCTCCGGCCTTGGCGTCGGCTTAAGCTGAAAGACATGCGTGACGACCTCTTCTTTCCGTACAGGATGGAGCCCCTTGGCCGAAAGCCCTGCGGAAGGGACGGGAGCGCGTGGATTTTCCGATTCTAGGCCAGGCCTGGTTAAAAGTCAATCCCACCGCAAGAAGTCTCCCGGGCGCAGGCTCCCTCGGGGGAAAGGCGGGATTTTTACGAAGGCGGAGTATGACAGTCAAAGTGAAACGTGATTCGGTTTTTTAGGGCTTTGCGGTAGAATGGAGCGTCGGATGTATTTCCGAAGAGGAAAAGGAGCCGCAAGTCGTGAAAGTGCCTTCGTTTTTGCCGCCGTCCTGGCGCGAAGTCCTGAACCAGCCGCGGGCGGTTCTGAGCCTGGTTCTATGGATTGGCGCGGCCGGGCTGACCGGCGGGCTGGCTTATTACCTGCTTTCGCCGCGGGCCGTGACCGAGCGCCACGTCCGCACGTTTTTCTCGCTCAAGCCGGATCAGGTCTACGGGTTGGAACTGCGGGGCCCCAAGGAGCATTTGGTGCTCCGGCGTTCCGAGGAGGGCTGGCGCATGGTGGCTCCGGTGGAGGACAAGGTCAATACCGGCACGGTCTTTGCGCTGCTCTCCGACCTGTGCGATTGGCAAACCCTGCGCGTGGTCGAGGACACCGAGGGCCAGCAGGAGTGGGAGGCCGACCGGCAGGGCTGGCGCGTCACGCTGCGTGACCAATCCGGCCGGGCCTGGACCGTTCAGGTGGGGCGCCGGGATGCAGTCAGCGGCCGATATTACGCGCGGCGCATGGATGAAAGAAAAACCTATCTCGTGCGGATGCCGGAGGAATTGCTCCAGTCGCGATGGGTTTCACACCTGCGGGACCGCAACCTGTTCACGGAACCGCTGGCCGGCATCCGGCAGTTGACCTTCCGCGAGGCGCACGCGGTCATGACCCTGGCGCTGGAGTCCGCCACGCCTGTCTCGCCGGAATTGCCCCGCTTCGGCCGGGAGCCGGCCGCGCGCGCTGCGGCGGGAGCAAGCGGCGCCGAACCACGCTGGGCCATCACCTATCCCTTTTACGTGCCCACGGACCCCCAGGTTGCGGCCGAGGTGCTGAGCGCGGTGTCCCAGTGGGAGGTGGAGGAGTGCGTGGAGGAATCCGTGGGCGCCCGCACGGATCTCGGCAAATACGGCCTGACCGACCCCTATGCCGCCGTGGTGGTGCACCAGCAGGACAGCCGCTATCCCCTGGAACTGGTGTTCGGCCAGCCCCGGGGGGCGGCCGGGCCGACCTATGTCAAGAGCAGCCGGGAGGCGAAAATCTTCCTCCTGGCCACCGGCGCCCTGGAGCGGGTCCAGGAACTGCTCAACCGCGTGGCCAGCCGGCGGCTGATCTATTTTTGGGACGAGGTGGGGCAGTGCGAAATCTCCACCGCCCACTGGCGGATCGCGCTCCAGCGGAGTCAGCGGGGAGGATGGCAGGCAGCCACCACGCGCAAACCGAATCCTGACACCGAGCTCGGCAAGACCTCGCGGGCCAAGCCGACCGAGGAGCCGGCGCCTTATTTTTTCAAAGCGGGCCCGCTCATTCAGGGGTTGCAGGCGCTGGAATATCTGGATGTGGTCAACGACCAGAATCCCTACTATGCGGCCTACCTGCAGGCCGTGCGCGTCATGCAAATCCGCTTTTACCGCACGACTGGAAGCCAGTTGGAGGAATTTGTGTTTTTGGAGGGAACCGAACCGGCCGGGGTGTTTTTCCTGAAAAAACAGAGCGACAATACGGTATACATGGTCAGCCGGCGCGCCGTGCAAATGCTGCTGGCCGCCGCCCTGCCGCCCAAGCGCTAAAAATTCTTCTTCAGCAGTTCCTGCACGGTCTTTTTATCGGTCTTGGTTTCGGGCCGCAAGTCCGCCGGCCCTTCCAAGGTCAGCGCCATTTCCAAAATTCTTTTCGCCTCGGCTTTGTCCCCCTTGGCCAGCAGCGTCTCCGCCAAACCCATTTGCGTCAGCACTTCGTTCGGCGCCAGGTCCGCGGCCTGGCGGGCGTACTCCAGCGACTTGTTGATGTCGCCGCACGACAGCGGCCAACCGGGCGCTTTGCGGTACAGCACGCCGAGCACGTAAAGGGCATGGGCGTGCTTGGGGTCCAGCGAAAGGACGGTCTCCATGGCTTTGCGGATGGGATCAATGGCGAACAGGCTGTTGAGGACGCCGCGCACTTCAGCGGCCCGGCCGACGCAGGCGCCGTACCAGTAATGGCCGTCCACTTCCTGCGGCGCTGCGGCCCGGGCCCGTTCCCCGGTCTGTTGGCCCAGGTCGTAGAGCGCCATCTGCTGGTTGCGGGGCGAATGGTCGCCCTGCCACCAGCAGCAGCGAGACAAACGCCATAATGCTTGGTAATTGTTGGGGTCCTGGGCGAGCACCTGCTGGTAGAGGTCGATGGCCTTGGGCACGGCTTCGGGATTTTCCCGCTGGTCGTACCACTCATTGGCTTGGGCCAGCAACGCATCAAGCGAGGGCGGTACGGCCGTCGGCTCAGGGTCGGCCGCCAACAGGGAATAGGGACAGCACAGGCTGGACAGCAGAACGGCAACCATCAACGTGCGCATATTGCCACCTCCGGCAGGTCTGGGGACTTTCGCCCCGCCCTTTCCACGGTTGCGGCAGGGAACTCCATCCTAGCAGCTTTTTTTCTAGCCAGCAACGCGAAAGTCGGCCTGGCCCGGATGCGCGCCGCCCGGCTCATGCAAAAACCGCGCGGCCGCACGGGGAGGGATTAAAGTTTTCTTTTTGGACGCCGATAATAAAAGTTTCGTTTCTCGCATCACCCCGGCGCTTGTCTTCGAAAAAACGGAAAAGCGCTTGCCAGAGGCCGGTCGAAAGACTACCATAGGGACCTCGCTTTAGGTTCGGGAGGTGGACCATGGAACACGGCCACGTCTATTGCGTGGATGACAACGAGGATACGCTGCGGCTTTATCAGATCGTGCTCGGCCAGGCCGGGCACGATGTCACGCTGCTTTCGAGCGGCGCGGACGCCCTGGCCGCCATCAGCCGCCGGCATCCGGACCTGCTGATCCTCGACGAAGTGATGAGGGGGCAGGAGTATTCGGGCATGGAAATCTGCGCCCGCGTCCGCCAGGACCCCTCCATTCCTTACATTCCCATCATCATGGTGACCGGCCTGGATTCCAAAGAAGGCAAAATCCGCAGCCTGGAAGAAGGGATCGACGATTACATTCTCAAGCCCTTCGATCACGAGGAACTTATGGCCAAGGTCGCGGTCATGCTGCGAATCAAGCGATTGTACAACGATTTGTTGAAGACCCGGCAGAGCCTGTTGACCGCGGAGAAACTCGCGGCCGTCGGACAGCTGGCCGCGGCCATGGCCCACGAAATCCGCAACCCGCTTTCCATCATCGGCGCCTCGGTGCAGTTCCTGAAAAGCAAGCTCAGCGAGCAACCCGAGGTGCAGGGCATGATGGACACCATCGTAAGAAAAATCTCCGAAATCGACGGCACCATCCGGGAACTGCTGGCCGCGGCCCGGCCCCTCAAGCTCAAACAGGAGCCCGTGGATCTCAACGCCTGCGTGCGCGAAGTCGTGGGCTTCATCAAGGAAAAATGCCTGGCCCAGGGCGTGGAACTGGCCCTGGAATTGGCTGATCCGCTTCCGCCCATCCACGGTGACGACGAACACCTGCAGCGGGTATTTTTGAATATTTGCATCAATGCGCTCAACAGCATGTCCCAGGGCGGGACCCTGCGGGTCGTCACCCAGCCTGGTCCGAGAGGCATGGCCAGCGTGGAAATCGCGGATACCGGGCGCGGCATCGCGGCCGACGACTTGGAGCACGTATTTGAGCCGTTTTTTTCCCGGCACAGCGGCGGCTCGGGCTTGGGATTGTACGTCGTGAAAATGATCATCGACGAGCTGGGCGGAAGCGTCCGGGTCGAATCCCAGGTGGGCCACGGCACCCGTTTTATCGTTTCACTGCCTGTCGGATCAGAACAAAAAAATCTTAAGTCCCAGAGTGCCCTTCCCGATACTGAAGCTGTCAGGGGGAAGGGAGTGGTTGCCAATGAAGTTGGTTGACATGGCCTCGTTTCGTCATTGGAAGAAAAAGCTGGAGAATAAAGGGGTTTTAAAGAACGGCCGCCGCCGGCAGCCGGCCCCGAAAATTCCGGCTGCCTTGCTGCGCAGCCTGATGGACGCGTATACCCGCGCGGATTGTTTTCGCCGGGAAAAAGTAATGGAAATAAAAGGGCGAATCGCCAGGGGAGAATACCACGTTTCCGGCAAGGATGTAGTGGATAAATGGTTTCCCCTTTCCCAGGAAAAGCAGACCAGAGATTAGGGATTTGAATACCTAGGTCCTCCCGCGAGCCGCGGTCTCCGCCAGCGGGGATTTGCGGCAGGATTTCCCTCCGGATTTTTACCCCATAAAAACAACGCTTTGCCCGCCTGCGCTGAAATCCGGCATTTGCCCGCCTGCGCCCAAGCCCTTGGTACGCCTTTTGCGTAGTCTATAGCTATATTCGTAGAAGGAGCCTGCGCCCAGGGGCCACATGTCACAATCTGCGGCAGCCACCATCCTCATCGTCGACGACGAGCCTGAAATTTGCTGGATTGTCAAAAAGGCTTTGTCCGAAGAAGGGTACGACGTGTCCACGGCATTCACTGGCGAACAAGGGCTCGAAACCGCCGGCAGCCAGCGGCCGGACCTTATTTTTCTCGACCTCAAGCTGCCGGGCATGGACGGCTTGGAAGTGCTGCGCCAGCTGAAAGACCGCCAGCGCGACCAGCCTGTGGTTATTCTATCCGCTTTCGACGACCTGAACGCCGCGGTCAGGGCCATGAAATTCGGCGCCTATGATTACCTGAGCAAACCCCTAAACCTCGACGAATTGCGGATCACGGTGAAAAACGCCCTGCAGACCAGCCGTCTGCAAAAGGAAGTCACGCTGTTGAAAGGGCAGATCGCCCAGCGCCAGAGCCCGGAGCTGGTCTGGTCCTGCCCGGCCATGCAGCAGGTGGTGGAAACCGTCGAACGGATCGCTCCCTACGACGTGACGGTTCTGATCCGGGGCGAAAGCGGCACGGGCAAGGAAGTGGTGGCCGCGCATCTGCACGCCAAGAGCCCGCGCGCAGACAAGCCCCTGGTCTCCATCGACTGCAGCGCCCTGCCGCAAAATCTCATGGAATCCGAACTCTTCGGTTTCGAACGGGGCGCTTTTACGGGCGCCCAGGACAGCAAGCCCGGCCGCTTTGAGATGGCCCAGGGCGGCACGCTTTTCTTGGATGAGATCGGGAATCTGCCCCAGGCCATGCAGATCAAGCTCCTGCGCGTGCTGCAGGAGCGCCGCCTCCGCCGTCTCGGCGGCAAGCACGAGGTGGACATCGACGTCAGGGTCGTGGCCGCGACCAACAGCTCGCTCGAGGAAGCCATGGCCGCGGGCAACTTCCGCGAAGACTTGTACCACCGCCTGAACGAATTCACCGTGGTCCTGCCGCCCCTGCGCGCCCGCGGCGACGAAATCGACCTTTTAGCCCAGCATTTTCTCGCCCTGTTCAACCGCCAGTTCAACAAGAGCGTCACCGGGTTTTCGCCGGAAGTCCTGGCTTTTTTCCACGACTACGCCTGGCCGGGCAACGTGCGCGAGCTCATGAACGCGGTGAAGCGGGCGTTGGTGATGGCCGAACGCACGATCGAGCTGGCGCACCTTCCCACCGACCGCTTCGACGCGCCCCGGCCCGAGCAGTCCGCTGCGGCCACGACGGCGGCCGTGCGGCCGCTCAAGGAAGTCTGCCAGGAAGTCGCGCGCCGCGTGGAAAGGGAAACCATCAGCCGGGCGCTGCAGGAAACCCGGTGGAACAAAGTCAAGACCGCCAAGCTCCTCAAGATCAACTACAAAACGCTGTTCAATAAAATGCGTGAACTCGGCATTTAAGGGGGTGGAGAAAATGGAAGCAGCAACGGAACGCGAATTGTGGAAGACGTATCGGAAGACGCAGGACCCGGTGGCCAGGGAGGAATTGCTGAAGCGCCACGTGCCGCTGGTGCGCTTTACCCTGGAGCGGATGACCATTCCGCAGAACCGCGCGTGGTTGGACGTGGACGACCTGGTGAGCGCGGGGTTCATCGGGCTGGTGGACGCGGTCGAGAAGTTCAATCCCGATCTGGGCGGAAAATTCTCGACTTACGCCTTTTTCCGCATCCGGGGCGCCATCCTGGACGAAATGCGGGCCCTGGACTGGGTGCCGCGGTCCGTGCGGCAGAAAAACCGGGAACTGGAACAGGCGTACGAGACGCTGGAAAAAAAGCACCACCGCGAAGTGTCGGATACGGAAGTGGCCCGGCACATGAAGCTCTCCCTGAAGCGCTTCCACTCCCTGTTGGACGACGTCAACGTGCCGCCCGTGGTCTCTCTGGACGAACTGATGGAAGACCGGGAAAAGAAGCGCCGGGACGTGGTCGCCGCCGAGGGCAACCCCGTGGACCGGAGCCTGGGCAGCGCCTTCACCCAGCTCGCGGCCAAGGAAGCCCGCGAGGTGCTGGCGCGCCTGATCGAGCGGCTGCCCGAACGGGAGCGGCTGGTGCTCACGCTCTACTACTACGAAGAGCTGACCCTGCGTGAAATCGCGGCCATCCTGGAGGTCACGGAATCGCGGGTCTGCCAGATCCACGGGCAAGCCATTGCGCACCTGCGCGGCGCCATCAAGGCCGAGCAGATGGACTTCGTGGTGCGCTGAACCCGGGAACGGGAACCCGGTTTTTTCAATTGCATATGAGCCCGCGAGGCGTCTATAATATGGTTTTAAAAGCCCTGTTCTTCCCGAGGCGCCGCATGCCCAAAGAGAAGGTTCTGGTGGTGGACGACAATCCGGACATGGTGGAGGTCATCAGCGAGATTTTCACCCGCCGGGGGTTCGAAGTCGTGACCGCCACCAACGGCCAGGAGGCCCTGGCCAAGGTTTACCAGGAGAGGCCGGACCTGGTCCTCCTGGACGTCATGATGCCCATGCTCGATGGCTACGAAATCTGCCGCACCCTGAAAACCGTCGAAGAAACCAAACACATTCCCGTGATCTTTGTGACCGTCAAGGGCCTGGAGGCGGACATTGACCGCGGTTTCGCGGTCCGGGCAGACGGTTATATCGTCAAACCGTTCGATCCCACCGAATTGCCGGATTTCGCCGAGAAGGTCCTGGCCAAAGTCCGCAACCAGCAGAACCTTACCCTCAATTGATCCGCGCGTTTTTCGCATCCCGCCCCTTGCGCCGGCGGCACCCCTAGGAGGCCAGCAGTGTTTGGCAGCAGTTTGTCGCATATGACGGGAAAACGCATCCGGCCGCGGGTGACCGTGGGCCGCGTGCTGGAACTCGGGCCGGGCGGCCTGTGGCCGGGCCTGGAATTGCTGCGCGCCAATCCGGACCTTGATCTCGTGGGGCTCGGGTTTGAGGAAGCGGAGCGCAAAGCCGCCGTGGCCCAGGCCCGGGCCTGGGGCGTGGCGGACCGGGCGGAGTATTTGCCCCAGGCCGGCCTGCCCCTCGGCCTGCCGGACCGCAGCGTGGAGGCCGTGGTTTCCTTCGGCAGCCTGGCAATGTGGCCGCAGCCCCTGGACCTGCTCAATGAGCTGGCCCGCGTGCTGAAAGTGGAGGGGGAATATTTCATCGGCGTGCCCCGCAGCGGCCTGCCCGCCTGGCGGAAGTGGCTGGCCACGGGCCCGGAGGCGCTGAAACGGGCCTATCAGCAGGCGGCCATGGACGCGGACCGCGTACGGCGGCTGCTTTCCCAGTCCCAGCTCGAGCGCGGCAGCGTGGAAACGCACGGGCCGGACGTCTGGATCGTGCGCAAGGCGCATTAAATATTTCCCCCTCCCCCTTGAGGGGGGAGGGCTAGGGAGAGGGTGAAGAGGGAAGGATTGTGAGGCCCAAAGATAAAAAAGCCCTGCACCAGCGGTGCAGGGCTTTTTATTTTCTGGTAGCGGAGCAGGGATTCGAACCCCGTCCACGCAACCTCCATAAGGGGAGTTCCCCCTCTGGTGCTCGCCCCCAAGCGGCTAGCGGTCACCCCCCATAGATTCGGGGGCTATCCCCCCCGATCCCCCTCGTGTCCGGGGTTCAGGTTGGTTATGTGTGCAAATGAAAATGGCTGCCCCGGAGGACAGCCATTCTAATTGCTGGTAGCGGAGCAGGGATTCGAACCCCGGACACAACGGGTATGAACCGTTTGCTCTGACCAACTGAGCTACTCCGCCGTTATAGCCGTGTGGGCGAAAATACCATGCCCCCTGCGGTTTGGGCAAGCGTTTTTTAAGTGATCGGCTACCTGTATCAATGAGTTAAGAGGTGTCATTGCGAGGTGTCTCCAGTAATGGGATAACGAAGCAATCTGGATCTAGTTTGTACGTGTTCTGGTAAGGGTTGAGGATTTACCCACGGTAAAATATTCCGCAAGGATTCCAGTTTCCGAAGGTCTAAATCACCAATTAAAGCTTCCGGCGCAGGCAGTTGAAACGTAGTACCATATATGGTACTATAAATATTAAGCCGGAGCGTTCGCGAGGAGGCGGCCTTCGGTGACCAGACTCGAGAAACTCTTTATCAAGATACTTCACGCCCCTAAGGAACTTAGATTCGAGGAGTTGCAGAGGGTTTTAATGCAATTGGGGTATTTGGCCAGTTCGGGGAAGGGAAGTCATATGGTTTTTCGGCATCAAACATATCCGGTTGTCGTTGTACCGCGCCGTTCACCGGTCAAACGCGTTTATATCGAGCAGGTAAGGGAAGTGCTCAGGCGTCATTTAAGCGGTCAGAAAGAGGTGTAAACAAAATGAATAAAAACTCCCATGTTCAAGACGTAAAGCGTTTTCTAGCCATGGACTATCGGATTGAGTTGGTGCCAGATAAGGAAGAGGGAGGTTTTGCCGCCCTTATTCCGGATTTGCCCGGGTGCATTTCCCAGGGAGAAACCGAGGAAGAGGCGTTGAAGATGGTCGAAAAGGCCAAGGCGTTGTGGATCAAGGCTACTTTAGAAAGTGGCAAACCCGTGCCCTTGCCCCGAGATGCTTATAGCGGCAAACTAAACATCCGTATACCGAAAACCCTGCACCGGAAACTCACCTACGAGGCCGAGCGTGAAGGCGTGAGCCTGAATCAGGAGATCATCGTGGCCCTGGAGCGGGGATTGGCAGGAGCGTAAGGCGGAAGGCGGGTAAAGTAGATGTTAGTGGATTCAGATAAACAATAAAAGCAACCAGAGCTGTAACTTGGGTATATAGGAGATTGCATTATTACTTTTAAAACGAATTTAAAAACGGCTGAGAAAAATAAAGAAAAGGCCAAACTACGCAATCGAATGTCTGGTATTTTTACTTTTTATTGTCTATTAATGCAGTGTTTAACATGATATAACTGAACCAATTACTAGGATTAATAGGTTATATCTTTGAAATTTAACTTTAATGAGGGATGAGAATGGCAACGGCCGAACAGATAAAAGCTCTAATTCGGTCACACTTTGGCGAAGATCAAGAAATGTTCTTCACGGTTGCATTACAAGTAGCAGCCCAAGAGGCACAGCAAGGTCATGGTGCGCTTGCACATGATATTAGAGATATTGTTGAAAACGCAAGACGAGAAAATAGGACGAAATTATCAAGGGTTCCGAACGACCTTTTGGATTTGTTATTACCTGAAGATACCTATGTTCCGAAATCTGCCTTAGTGGTACCAAGTGCATTATTAAACAGGATCGAAAGAATTATTCATGAGTTTAGACAACAGCATATTCTTAAAAGCTATGGTCTTTTTCATAGAAGAAAAATAATGTTAATAGGTCCGCCAGGAACAGGCAAGACAATGACCAGCAGAATTCTTGCACATGAATTAAGATTGCCATTTTATTCTGTCCAGGTTGATAAGTTGGTCACTAAATTCATGGGCGAAACTAGTGCAAAATTGCGTCTGATATTTGAACAAATTCAAAAAAATCAAGGTGTCTATTTGTTTGATGAATTTGATGCGATTGGTGGTGCACGGACATTAGATAACGATGTCGGAGAAATGCGCAGAGTCTTAAATTCCTTCTTGCAGTTCATTGAACATAATACATCCGATAGCCTTATTATTGCGGCATCAAATAGCCCGAGATTGCTAGATGCTGCACTTTTTAGGAGATTTGATGATGTTCTGCATTATACAGAGCCCGAAGTTGAAGATCGTAGAAAGTTGATACGAAATATCCTCGGTGAATTTTATTCAAATAATTTTATTTGGAAAAAAGTTTTAAAAGAGAGTAAGGGTCTAAGTCATGCGGAAATAGCACAAGTCTGCAGAGATGCAATTAAAAAAGCCATTCTGAATAACATGAAAACGGTTAGTACAGAACTCCTACTACAAATGATCGGGGAAAGGCGCGCAACACATAAAAGGCTGTAGAGGTAATTTTTAATGGCTGGAGAGCAATATAGACATATATTTTTAAATGCCCCAACAAAAGCGATCGAATTTACCAACCCCCGAAAAGGATCTTCGGATTTTCGAATTCCTCAAAGAGTCCGCGTAAATCATAGTATCTTTCTTAGAGATTCTTTCTTGAAAGCATGGAAAGAAACAGAACAGCGGTATACTCAAATTCATGTGGAAAGAGAAGGCGTTTACCTTGGGTTTGCCGGAGAGCCTGGTTTTGACCTTGCATTCCAGAGCTTGGAAAGAGTATCTTCGGATATACGTTTATTGAATGTCCGTAGAATAGCAAGCGGGGAAACTGAGCGAATTCAAGCCACCGTTTATATACCTATCAATAAGCGCTCCTATTTTTTAAATAAAATTAAAGCATATGCCGAAGAATTAAATCGCCGAAGTAACAAGCCTAAAAATAAGAAACTAATTGAAAGTGTGTCTGAGATTCATCGCGTTGTCCTAGAATCCTTTTGGTGCGATGAGCTTGAGAAGATACCGGGTGAAACACCTGGGTGGATTGAAGTGTGGCTTAACGAAGCGAAAGGTGACTCGACTAGACGGTTTGTTGAATTAGCAAACAGACTGGGAATAAATATTGCCGAGGGATTCCTCAAATTTCCCGAGCGTGCTGTCGTTTTAATATGTGCAAATCGGAGTCAATTAGAGAGAATAATTGAATCATCGGATGATATTGCGGAATTTAGATTGGCAAAAGCAGTTGCAACATATTTATTAGAACTTGATAATCAACAACAGTTACAAGTCGCAAGAAATCTCCTTAACCGCTGTTTGTTCAATAATACTTCTGGTGTAGCAATTTGTATTTTGGATACAGGTGTAAATAATGGCCACATTTTATTAGCGCCGATATTACATAATGGCGATTTGCATACAGTTCGAGCCGAATGGGGAATAAATGATGATCAACCAAATAGAGCTCATGGCACTTTAATGGCCGGGACGGCAGTTTATGGTGATTTACTAACGCTACTTAATAATGATGATCCAATCGATATTCAACATTGTCTCGAGTCTGTGAAAATACTTCCCCCACACCCTGCTCAAAATCCCAGAGAACTATGGGGCTATTTAACAGCACAGGGAATAAGTTTGGCTGAAATACATTCCCCTAAGCGTAAACGTATTATTTGTATGGCAATTACATCGTCGGATAGCATTGATCGCGGACGGCCATCATCTTGGTCGGCGGAAATTGATGCTTTATCATCGGGTTATAGCGATGACATACACAGGTTGCTTATTGTAAGTGGTGGGAATGTTATCGGTGCGGAATACTGGAGAAGATACCCGGAGGCTAATTTAACAAGCGAAATCCAAGATCCCGGACAATCGTGGAATGCATTAACAATAGGCGCTTATACAACTAAAATAAATATTGTCGATCAAAGTCTAAAGGCCTTCTCTGCAATCGCACCAAGTGGTGGTTTGTCGCCATATAGTACGACGTCGTCGGTTTGGCCTGAAAATAAGTGGCCATTAAAACCAGATGTTCTATTTGAAGGCGGAAATGTCGCCAAAGGTCCTAATGATTCAATAATTAATTCAGATGATCTTGGATTGCTTTCTACACACTCTGATCCTCAGATAGCCCAGTTTTCTGTTTTTGGTCAAACAAGCGCGGCTACTGCGCAAGCTTCATGGATGGCAGCAAAAATATACGCGCGATATCCTGAGTCTTGGCCTGAAACCATTCGTGCGTTGATAGTTCATACAGCAGAATGGACTGATGAGATGAAGTCGCGGTTTATGAATGTAACAAACCCCACAAAGCGTGATTACGTGAGATTAATTCGAATTTGTGGATATGGTGTACCCAATCTGGAAAGGGCGCTTTATTGCGCGTCAAATTCATTAACTTTAATAGCTCAGGCAGAGCTTCAGCCATTTAATAAAAAGAAAAATGTATACATAACAAATGCGATGCATCTTTATAGGTTGCCCTGGCCTAAAGAAGTACTTGCTGAATTAGGTGAAACTCCAATTGAAATGAGAGTAACACTCTCGTATTTTATCGAACCTGGTCCAGGTGAAATTGGATGGGATAACCGTTACAGATACGCCTCGCATGCATTTCGGTTTGAAATGAATGGTCCTGGAGAGTCTGAAAAACAGTTTGTTGAACGCATTAACTCTCAGGCCCGTCAAGACGGCCTATCACCAGGCACAGTAGGCCCAAGGGATAGGTGGTTAATAGGTGAAGCTAGAAATGTGGGATCGATACATTCTGATAAATGGAAAGGCCGAGCTATTGATCTTTCAAATTCAAACAAAATTGCTGTTTATCCTGCAGTGGGATGGTGGCGTGAAAGAAATAGTTTACATAGATGGAATAGAAAAAGTCGATATTCGTTAATTATTTCTATCAATACTCCTCGCCAAGATATTGATATTTATACTCCTGTTGCCATCCAAGTTGGTTTGGCTATTCCTATCCCGATCTCTTCTTAATAAAAAATAGCACAAATAGCGCTTGGAATTTTACTATACTGAACCCCTCAAATTTATCATGCATTTTTCCTCTTGCAGTAATAGAATAGGGGTCGTTTAATTGGATTTTTCAGGAGGTTCATTTCGTGCTGCCTTCTTTCCGCGAGCGGCTGGCCGAGGGCGTCATTCTGTTCGACGGCGCCATGGCCACCATGCTCTACAAAAAGGGCGCGTACATCAACCAGTGCTACGAGGCCCTCAACCTTACGGCCGCCAAGCAGGTGTCTGACCTGCACGAGGAGTACGTGCGCGCGGGCGCGGACGTGCTGAAGACCAACTCCTTCGGCGCCAACCTGTACAAGCTGCGCAGCTTCGGCCTGGAGGACCAGGTGGAGGCCATCAACCAGGCTGCGGTCCGGCTGGCCAAGCAGGCGGCCGGGGACCGGGTGTGGGTGGCGGGCTCGGTCGGACCCCTCGGCAGCCTGGTCCAGCCCCTGGGCAAGATCACGCAGGCCGAGGCCGAGGCCGTGTACCGCCAGCAGCTTTCCGCCCTGATCAACGCGGGTGCGGACCTCATCATCTTCGAGACTTTTGCGGACGCGCACGAGCTGGCCATCGCGGTCAAGGTCACGCGCGAGCTGTCCGACCTGCCCATCGTGGCGCAGGGGTCCTTCAACGAGAAAAGCGAAACCGCCATCGGCACCAAGATGGACACCTTCATTTGCGACATCGCGGAGCTGCCGGTGGACGTGATCGGCTTCAATTGCTCCACCGGGCCGGCGCACATGCTGACCCTGCTGGAGCAGGCCATCAAGCTCAGCCCCAAGCCGTTCTCCTGCCAGCCCAATGCGGGGTTCCCGAAAATGCTGGAGGGCCGCAACTTCTACCTGGCCTCCACCGAGTACATGGCCGAGTACGCCAAGCGGTTCATCCAGACCGGCGCCCGTGTAGTGGGCGGTTGCTGCGGCACCGCGCCCAAGCACATCAAGGCCATGCGCTCCGCGATCCGGGCCCTGTTTCCCGGAAAAACCTCGTTCGCATCCAGCTGCAGCGTCGAGGCGCACGCGCCGGAAGTCAGGGAGACCGCCTTGGCGGACAAGTCGCGCCTGGGCGCGAAACTCGCGGCCGGCCGGTTCGTCACCTCGGTGGAAATCACGCCGCCGCGCAGCGCCGACCCCGCGACCACGCTCGACAAGTGCCGCTATCTCAAGGAGCAGGGCGTCGACGCGGTCAACATTCCGGACGGGCCGCGCGCCTCGGCGCGGATGTCGCCCCAGGTGCTGGCCATGCTGATCGAGCGCGAAGTGGGGCTGGAGGCGGTGCTGCACTACACCTGCCGCGACCGCAACATCATCGGCATGCAGTCCGACCTGCTGGGCCTGCACGCGGCCGGGCTGCGGAACCTCCTCATCATCACCGGCGACCCGCCCAAGATGGGCGATTATCCGGACGCCACGGCGGTCTTCGACGTGGATTCCGTCGGCCTGACCCGCATCGTGACCGGCCTGAATCTGGCCCGCGACGTAGGCGGCAATCCCATCCCCTCGCCCCTGTCTTTTTTAAAGGGCGTGGGCGTCAACCCAGGCGCCATCAACCTGGACGAGGAAGTGGAGCGCCTGCACCGGAAGATCGACGCGGGCGCGGAGTTCATGATCACCCAGCCGGTCTTTGACCCGGAGGTTTTCCTGCGCTTCCGGGAGCGGGTCCGCGACGTGCGGCTGCCGCTCATCGCCGGCATCTGGCCGCTGGTGTCGTTCAAGAACGCGGAATTCATGAACAACGAAGTGCCCGGCGCGCAGGTGCCGGCCGCGCTGCTGGAGCGGATGCGGCGGAAGGGCAGCGGCCCCGAAGCCCAGCAGGAAGGCGTGCGCATCGCGGGCGAGGCCCTGCGGGCGATCAAGGACAGCATCCAGGGCGTGCAGGTGTCCGCGGCCCTGGGCAAAGTCGAGCTTGCCGTCGAGGTCTTGCGCCAGGGCGGCGTGCTTTTGGAGGCGAATCATGCAGGCTAAAACACCGTCCCCGGAACGGACGTCCGTTTCACCCTGGTTCCTCATGACCACGATCTTCATCACGGGGAACGTGGTCATGATGCTCGAAGTGGTGGGCACCCGCGTGGTCGGACCCTATTTCGGAGTGGGCATCTATGTCTGGTCCGCGCTCATCACCGTGACGCTCCTGGCCCTGGCCGCGGGTTACTGGCTGGGCGGCCTGTGGGCGGACAACCGGCGCCGTCCGGAGTTTCTGTACCTGGCGATCCTGCTGGCGGCCGCAGCCACGCTGCTGATCCCGGTATTGCGCAACCCGGTGCTGACGTTTGCCGGGCAGTTCGGCGTGCGCGGCGGCGTCTTGGTGGGCAGCACCCTGCTGTTCGGCCTGCCGCTGTTCCTGCTCGGCATGGTCAGCCCCTATGCCACCAAACTGTTCACCGACCAGTTTGAAAAACTGGGTTCGCGGGTGGGTTTGTTGTACGCGGTCTCCACCTTGGGAAGCTTTTTAGGGACGATCACCATGGGTTTTTACCTGATTCCCCATTTCAACCTGAGAGTGATCCTGCTGTCTTTGGGCCTGACGCTGCTGCTCATGCCGGCTTTGTATTTCCTGGTTTACCGCCGGCAAAAGCTGGGCATGGCCATGACCCTGCTGGCCCTGGGGTTGGCCGGAGCCGCCGCGCTTTTATCCGCGAATTCCACGGTCATCCGCAATGACCGGGTCAAACTGGTGTATAAGACCACCAGTTTCTACGGCGAAATTAAAGTCGTGGACTTCGGCGCGCAGCGGCTGCTGTTGGTAGACGGCGTGACCCAGTCCGGCGAGCTGGCCGCGACGCACCAGGCCACGCCTCCGTACGTCAAGGACATGGATCTCCTGATCAGCCGTTTCAATCCCCAGGCGCGCCAGGCCCTGGTGCTCGGCCTGGGCGGCGGGAACATGATCCACGCTCTGCTGGATCGCGGCCTGGAAGTGGACGTGGTGGAGATCGATCCGAAAATCTTTGACGTGGCCACCCGCTTTTTCGGGGTGGATCCCCGGCGGGCCCATATCACGCTCAATGACGGCAGGCGCTTCATACGCGCGTGCGGGAAAAAATACGATGTGGTGGTGTGCAACACCTTCTCCGGCGAGTCGTTTCCCACGCACATGCTGACGCGGGAGTTTTTCGAGGAGGTCAACCGCATCCTGGCGCCCAACGGCATCGTGGCCCTTAACTTCGTGGGCTACATCCAGGGCCCCCACCGGGCCGCTTCGGCGTCAGTGTTCGCCACGCTCAAATCAGCCAACGTGTGGTGCGGGGCCTATTTCCGCGACTCAAAGGAGAAATTCGGCAACATCGACTTCGTGGCCGGACGCGGCCCGATTCCGCCCGAGCCGGCCGACGACCCGGCCTGGCAGGACCTGAAAACCCGCCAGGTCGAGATTTACGGCGCGGACCAGGCCGTGGTGTGCACGGATGATTACAATCCCGTGGAATTCCTCAACCGCGTCACGTATCGGCGCTGGCGCCAGATGGTCATCGATTACGTCGGGGCCGACGTCCTGCTGAATTAACCCCCTTCATGGCCAACCGCGTGCTGTCCGAAGCGCAAGCCGCGTTCGCCGCGCACCTGCCCCGGCGCGGCGCGGTCCTCGTCGGCGTTTCCGGTGGCGCCGATTCCCTCGCGCTCCTCGACCTGGCCGCAGCCTGCATCCCCGACGCCCGGCGCCGCTTGAAAGTCGTCCATGTCCACCACGGCCTCCGGTCCCGGGACGCGGACCTGGACCAGCGCCTGGTGCAGGCCCAGGCCCGCCGGCTGGGGCTGTCCTGCTGGTGCTACCGCAGCCAGGTGAATCAGCTCGCGGCCAAGCGGCGAATGACGCTCGAGGAAGCCGGCCGCATGGTGCGGCACGCCTGCCTGGTGGACGCGGCCTGGCACTGGCGGGCCGCGGCCGTGCTCCTGGCCCACCATCTCGACGACCAGGCGGAAACCGTGCTGGCCCAACTGCTGCGCGGGGCCGGCGGCCAGGGACTGGCGGCCATGCGCCCGGCTAAATTGTTCCCGCATCCGGCCGCGCCGGCCGGCCTGCTGCTGCTGCGCCCGCTGCTGGGCGTGCGCAAGCGGGAACTGGAAGCCTATTGCCGCAGCCGCGGGTTGCGCTGGCGCGAGGACCGCAGCAACCGCTCGCAGGAATTCACGCGCAACCGCATCCGGCGGCGCCTGCTGCCCATGTTGGAGCGCGCGTTCAACCCCCAAATCGTCCACCGGCTGGGAGCCCTGGCCGCGGGCCAGGCCCGCGACGACGATTATCTGGCGCGCCTGGCGGAGCGGGCTCTGCGCCGCCTGACCCGGCCGGGCCCCGCGGGCACGCTGACCCTGGACCGCGCCGGGTTCCTGCGCCTGCCCCAGACCCTGAAATTTCGCGTGGCCGGCCTGGCCTGGGACCAGTTGGGCGTGCCGCATAAATCCTCCCTGCATCTGGAGCGCGTGGTGTCAGCCTGCGAACAGGGGCACGCGGGCCTGAGTCTGCCCGGCGGCTGGACCAGCCGTGTCACTTCGCGGCAGTGGACTTTCGGGCGACGGCCGGCGACAGCCGCGCGCCGTTCGTCCTGGCGTCTTAGCCTCCGGCCCGGAGTGAATTTGAACCCCGCGTGTCCGTTCGGGGTCGAAGTGGCGGTTGTTCCCGCGCCCCGCACCATTCGCGCCGCGCGCGGGCCGCGCCGGCCGCAGCAGATCATATGCGATGCCGCGTCGTGGAAAAAATCGTGGGTGGCAAGGACCTATCAACCGGACGATTTTATCCGGCCCCTCGGAATGTCCGGCCACAGGCAGGACGTGAAAAAAGTATTCACCGCCATGGGTTTGCCGCCTGAGCAGCGGAAAGACTGGCCGCTGATTGCCCAAGGACAGGAGGTCCTGTGGGTCTTCGAGGGCCCTATGTCGGAGAGATTGAAGCTGCAGGCGTCATCGAAAAAAGCCTTGAAAATAAGGATATTCAAGGCAAGCCCCGCATCTGGGTTCAGGGACGGTAAAAGTCGCTAAATATATGTAAAAAAGAGGTTTTTCAAGCCGATAATCTAGTAAAATCCCTTTTTATTCGAAAAAAAATTGAAGTTGCCAGCCCTGGGGCAGTGTGCTAGATTGAATCACGCCTTAAGCGGTTGCGATGGTTTGGAGGAAGCTCGTGAACAATTCACTGAAAACACTTTCTTTTTGGTTGTTTATATTTATCGTTGTCATCATGCTGGTCAATTACATCAACCTGCCCAAGCAGCTCGGCCAGAAGCAATACAACTACAGCGAATTCCTGCAGGATGTGGAGCGGGGGGAAATTGCCCGCGTGGTGATCGTGCAGAAGGACCAGTCCGGCAAGGAAGTGAGCGGCAAGCGCCGGGACGGCACCAATTTTTCGCTGGTTGCGCCTTCGGACGATCCCAAGCTGTTCGAAATGCTTCACAATCAGAAAGTGGAGATCGTCAGCAAGCTGCCCCAGACCTCGGGCATGCAGTGGCTGGCGACCTTTTTCTTTTCCTGGGGGCCGGTGATCGCGTTCATCCTTTTCTGGCTCTACTACCTGAATAAAATGCAGGGCGGGACCGGCGGCGCGATCGCCTTCGGCAAAAGCCGGGCCAAGATGATGACCGCGGCCAACCGCCCCAAAGTCACGTTCGCGGACGTGGCGGGCGTGGACGAGGCCAAGCAGGACCTGGAAGAAATCATCGACTACCTCAAGGACCCCGGCAAGTTCCAGCGGCTGGGCGGAAAGATCCCCAAGGGCGTGCTGCTGCTCGGCCCTCCGGGGACCGGCAAAACCCTGCTGGCCCGGGCTATTGCCGGCGAAGCGGGCGTGCCCTTTTTCAGCATTTCTGGCTCGGACTTCGTGGAGATGTTCGTGGGCGTGGGCGCGTCGCGCGTGCGCGATCTGTTCGAGCAGGGCAAGAAGAACGCGCCGTGCATCATCTTCATGGATGAAATCGACGCGGTGGGGCGCCACCGCGGCGCGGGACTGGGCGGCGGGCACGACGAGCGGGAACAGACGCTCAACCAGCTGCTGGTGGAAATGGACGGGTTCGAGGCCAATTCCGGCGTGATCCTGATCGCAGCCACGAACCGGCCGGACGTTCTGGATCCGGCGCTGTTGCGGGCCGGGCGCTTTGACCGGCAAATCGTGGTGGACCGGCCGGATCTGCAGGGCCGGGTGGGCATCCTCAAAGTGCACACCAAGGGCATCGTGCTGGCGCCGGACGTGGATCTGCAGATCCTGGCGAGGCGCACGCCCATGTTTTCCGGCGCGGATCTCGCGAATCTGGTCAACGAAGCCGCGCTCCTGGCCGCGCGCCGCAACAAGCGGGCCGTAACCATGGAGGAGCTGGAGGAATCCATCGAGCGGGTCATGGCCGGGCCCGAGCGCAAAAGCCGCGTCATTTCGGAGCGCGAGAAGAAAATCATCGCCTATCACGAGGCCGGGCACGCCCTGGTGGCCAAGCTGATCCCCGGCTTCCACTCGGTGCACAAAGTCACCATCATCCCGCGCGGCCACGCGGCCCTCGGCTACACGCTGCGCATGCCTCTCGAGGACCAGCACCTGTATCCGCGCGAGGAGCTGCTGGGCGAGATCGCCGTGAAGCTGGGCGGCCGGGCGGCCGAGCAGCTGGTGTTCGAGGAGATCACCTCGGGCGCGGCCGACGACCTGGAAAAGGCCACGGACATCGCCCACACCATGGTCTGCGAGCTGGGCATGTCCAAGGAGATGGGGAACATGACCTTCGGCAAGAAGGACCGCGAGGTCTTTCTCGGCAAGGACCTGCTGAAGGAAAAAAACTACAGCGAGAAAACCGCCCAGGAAATCGACGCCGAGGTGCGCAAGCTCATCACCCAGTCCTATGACCGCGCCCTGTCGCTCCTGCGCAAGCACGAAAGCCGGCTGCACAAGCTGGCCGAGGCCCTGCTGGAAAAGGAAGTCATCGAGGGCGAGGAAGTAAACCGCATCCTGAACTTGAAACCGCCGGTGGCCAAGGAGGCCAAGGCTTAGTCCCTCCGCCACCGTCTTTGCTGCGGGCGGGAGGGAGAAGCCTCCGCTCGTCCCGCGCTTCACGCCCGGGGGACGAAGGGCTCCGACCGCCGCGACACCCGGAGTCCCGCCCTATGGCGAGCCTGAGTTGGCAAACCCGCACCCGCCGCTTCACCCTTCCCGACCGTCCGCTCATCATGGGCATTCTCAACCTGAGTCCGGATTCGTTTTCCGACGGCGGCCTGGTGAACGGGCCGGCCTCGGCTGAACGCCGCGCGCGCGCCCTGCTGTCCGCGGGCGCCGATCTGCTTGACGTGGGCGCGGAATCCACGCGTCCGGGCGCGGCGCCGCTGCCCGCGGACGCCGAGAAACGCAGGCTGCTGCCGGTTTTGCGGCGGCTGACCCGGCTGTCGGCCCCGGTCTCGGTGGACACCTACAAACCCGACGTCGCGCAGGCCGCCCTGTCCGTGGGCGCCGCTTTGCTGAACGACATCCGCGGGCTGAACCATCCGGACATGTACCGGGTGGCGGCCGCCGGGCGCGTGCCCCTGATCATCATGCACATGCGCGGCACGCCGCAAACCATGCAGCGGGCCCCGCGCTATGCCGACGTGGAGGCCGAGGTCAGGCGGGCCCTGCTCGCCGCCGCGCGCCGCGCCCGGGCCGCGGGCGTGCCGCAGCGGCACATCATTCTGGACCCGGGCATCGGCTTCGGCAAGACGGCGCGCCACAATTTGCTCCTGCTGCGCGGGCTGCCCCGGCTGGTCCGGGCCGGATACCCCGTGTTGGTGGGCCCCTCGCGCAAGGCGTTTCTCGCGGCCGTGTTGGGACCCCTGCCGCCGCGCGAACGCGTATGGGGAACGGCCGCCGCGGTGGCCTGGGCCGTGGCCAGTGGCGCCAGGGTCCTCCGCGTGCACGACGTAGCGGAAATGCGCATGGTCGCGCAGGTGACGGCGGCCATCCGGCGCGGAAAGGCAGCCTGACCATGCACTCGGAACTGGCGCGCGTGCTCCAGGTGCTCAACGACTTCCGCTGGCAGGATGCCGTGGACATCCTGCTGGTCGCGGTCCTGATTTATTACCTGTTGCTTATGATCCGCGATACGCGCGCCATGCAGGTCCTCAAGGGCTTTTTGGTGCTGCTGGGCTTCGGGCTGCTGGGGTCGCAGCTGCATCTGTATACGATCAACTGGCTGCTGACCAGTTTGTGGGCCGTGTGGATCATCGGCTTCACCATTATTTTCCAGCCCGAACTGCGCCGGGTCCTCGTCCAGCTCGGGAGGCAGGGGCTGTTTAAGGGGCTGATGAAGGTCGAGGCACGGCAGTACAAGGAGATCACCGACGCCTGCCGCATCCTGTCGCGCCGCAAGCTCGGCGCCCTGATCGTGCTCGAACGCAACGTGGCGCTCAAAACCTATATCGACAGCGGCACGCTCCTGGACGCGGAGCTGACCAGCGAGCTGCTGATCACGCTGTTCGTGCCCAAAACGCCGCTGCACGACGGCGCCGCGGTCATCCGCGAGGGGCGGGTGGTGGCGGCCGGCTGCATTCTGCCTCTGACCGAGGACCCGAACGTGGCCAAGAACATGGGCACGCGCCACCGCGCGGCCATCGGGCTGACCGAGGAGACGGACGCGGTGGCCATCGTCATTTCCGAAGAGAACCGCAGCATTTCCCTGGCCGTGGGCGGGAAGATCACGCCTGCAATCGACCCCCAGACCCTGGAGGAAATGCTGACCTTGTACGGTCCCAAGCGGGGATAATCCCGCCTGATCCGAGCCCGGCCGTTGCCGGGGTCGAAAGGAGAAGCCATGTTAGGCCTGCCGCGCCGCTGGATGAATTTCATACGGACCAAGGTGTTCCTCAACTGGCAGTACAAACTGGCGGCGGGCGCCGCGGCCTTCGTCATCTGGAGCTACGTGGCCGGCCAGCAGACCATCCAGGCCATTTACACGGTCCCCATTTTTTTCCAGAATCTGCCGGTCGGCAGCGAAATGACGCGCACCTCCTCGGATACCATTCAGGTCACCCTGTCCGGACGACGTGACCGCATGCTGTCCCTGCGCGAACGGCAGATCTGGGTGTCCCTGGACCTGTCGGGCATGAAAATCGGACGCAACACCTATCAGCTCGCCCCCGGCGATTTCATCACGCCGGCCGGCCTTGAAATCAAAGCCTACACTCCGCGCAAGCTCACCATCCAGCTGGTAAAAAACGAACCCCCAGCCGAGGCCTTGCAGCAGTAAGTCATTAATAAAACCCCTATGCCGGCGACCAACGGAAGTCCCGTGGCGCCAAAGGCGCAAATATATTTGTCCTGTTGGGGCGACCAACGGAAGTCCCATGGCGCCAAAGGCGCAAATATATTTGTCCTGTTGGGGCGACCAACGGAAGTCCC
>JBFLYH010000002.1:126525-702977 GCA_040756875.1 candidate division FCPU426 bacterium | reverse complement strand
TGGCGCCAAAGGCGCAAATATATTTGTCCTGTTGGGGCGACCAACGGAAGTCCCATGGCGCCAAAGGCGCAAATATATTTGTCCGGTCGGGGAACCTGCACACGCCTTTTTGCATACTGTTATATGAAGGGAGGACCTATGGACCGTCCTGATACAGACCCCCGCCATCGCCCAGGACCCGGGTCTTTGGCTGTGGACAAAGGGGAACGCGGATTGCCGCCACAGGAACTCCCCCTGGCCGCCGTTTCGGACCAGGAGGCCACCCGGCAAGCGTCCGGAGGTGCCCAGGACGAAGCAGCCTGGGCAGGGCAGTTCCGGGACGGAGATACCGAGGCCTTTCGCCGGGTGATCCAGGCGTATCAGGGGCGCCTGATCAGGCTGGGCCTGCGGATGTTCGGCCTGCAGGCCGAGGCCGAGGATTTCGCCCAGGAAGCGCTGGTGAGGGTTTATGAAAAGCGGCGCCATTACGACGCCCGGCGGCCTTTGGCGCCGTGGCTTTTCACCGTAGCCGTCAACCTGGGGCGGGAGCGTCTGCGGCGCCGGCGGGAATGGCCGCAAGGCGACGACTTGCCCGAGGGCGTGCAGGAGCCGGACGGAGAGCAGGCGCTGCTGAGGGCCGAACGGCGGCAACTGGTCTGGCGGGCGCTCAGCCTGGTGCCGGACCCGTACCGGGAATGCCTGGCCCTCCGGTACGAGGCGGATCTCAGCCTGAAAGACCTGGCCCGGGCCTTGGGGCTCCCCCTGGGCACGGTGAAGTCCCGGCTCAGCCGCGGACTTGAATACTTTCAGCGCCAGTACCACTTGTTGGGAGGTGAGGCGGCATGAAATGCGAATCCGCACGGAAACGGCTGGCCGGCATGAGCCTTGGAGTGCTGTCCGGCCCGGAACAACGCCAGGTGCAAGCGCATGTGGCGGATTGCGCCGCCTGCCGCGGCGAGCTGGAACGGATGCGGACGGCGGAACGGGCCTTGTCTTCCGCGCTGGAGGATGAACGTCCGGTCGATCTGACGACCCGGGTGCTGGCCCGGCTGGACCGGCCGGCTTCCCCGGCCCGGCTGGGGTGGTGGCTGCCCGTGGCCGCCGGCGCGGCCGTCCTCGCGGCCGTCCTGGTTGTCCCCTGGACCCGCGGCCCCGAGCCCCTGAGCACGTCGGAAGTCATGCAAGCGTATGGCGAAGATTTGAACGCCCTGTCCCTCTGGGGCACGGCAACCACGAGCGAGAGCGAGGAACCCACGTGGGGCATTCCGACCGAGCTCGCCCAGTGGATCAATAATTGAACTCAAGGAGGCTGTCATGTGGAATGGAATGAAGAAGTGGAGCATTGCAGCGCTGCTGCTTACCGTGCTGGCCGGATGGTCGCTGCCTGCGCGGGCGGAAATGCCGGAAGGACCCGGGCCGGAAGCGGTCGAGGAGGCCGGGCCGCCGCTCATGGAGGCGCTTAACCTGACCCAGGACCAGATCGCGGCTTTGAAAAAAGACAAGCTCGCGAACCGGCGCCAGATGATTTCCTGGCGCGCCGAGATGGAGAATCTGCAGTTGGATCTGGAGAACGAACTCGACAACTCCAAACCGAACAAAGCCCAAATCGAAAAATTGGCGCGCCGGATCGGCGAATTGCACGGCCAGATGATCGCCGCCCGGGCGCAGTCCGTGCTGTTCCTGCGCGGCCTGCTCACTCCGGAGCAACAGAAAATCCTGGATACCATGCGGCTGCGTCCCGGGTGTCCGGGCATGGGCGAGGGCATGCACGGCCAGGGCATGGGCAAACCGGGCATGATGGGGGGCCACGGCCAGCACTCCGGCAAAGACCGGCCTTAAATAAACGGTTTTTCCCTCGGCAGAGGGCCTTTTCACCTCGCGGGAACCGGCGCGTCGCTCTAGGGGGCGCGCCGGTTTTGATTTTTACTGGGTTTCAACATCCGGCACTTTCCCGTTGACGCTGTTTACAGCGCTGGTATATGATCACTTCCTGTTTTTGTCCCGCCGGCAGGCTGCATTCGCTCAGGTCAAGGAGAAGCCGCATGGGGAATCTCCAGCCAGTGTCCAACGTCCGGCCGATCGCGGGCGTGCTGGCCGCGGATCAGGAATGGCTGGATAAGGCTCAAGCGCTGCTCGCCGGATATTTCGGGCCCATGGCCGCGGCCTCGCTGCCGGTTTCTTTCACGCACACGCACTACTACGCGGCTGAAATGGGCGAACAACTGTGGCGCCAATTCCTGGTTTTCGAAAAGTTGCGCCCGGCCGAGGAACTGGCGGATTGGAAGCTGGCCGCCAACGCCCTGGAGCGAGAGGCCGGAACGAACGAGCGGGGCGGACGCCGCCTCAATTTGGATCCCGGGTATCTGGCGCCCGGAAAACTGGTGCTGGCGAGCACCAAGAATCACGAACACCGGCTCTATCTGCGGGACGGCGTTTACGCGGAAGTGACGTTGCGCATCCGCCAGCGCCGCTTTGCGGCCTGGCCGTGGACCTATCCGGATTATGATGCGGGGCGCGATTTTTTCGACTCCGCCTATGCGGCCTACCTGCAGGTTCTGGGGCAGGCCGGACAAACGCAAGGAGCGACGCTGTTATGACCATGCCCAACGCCGGCATCGTGGGCACCGGCATGTATCTGCCTTCCAAGGTGCTGACCAACCACGATCTTGAAAAAATGGTCGACACCAACGACGAATGGATCACCACGCGCGTAGGCATCAAGGAACGCCGGATTGCCGCGCCCGAGGAGACGGCTTCCAGCATGGGAGCCCGTGCCGCGAGGGAGGCCCTGGCCGACGCGGGCCTTACGCCTGCGGACGTGGACTTGATCATCACAGCCACCATTTCCGGGGACGTGCCCTGGCCCTCCACGGCCTGCTTCATTCAGCGCGAGCTGGGCGCCGGGCAAGCGGCCTGTTTCGACGTGGAAGCGGCCTGCACCGGATTCATCACCGCCCTTAACCTGGCCCAGGCCTTCATCCGTTCCGGCCAGTATCAAACCATTCTGGTCATCGCCACCGAGGTGTTGAGCCGGATCACGGACTGGCAGGACCGCAACACTGCGGTGCTGTTCGGGGACGCGGCCGGCGCGGCCGTGCTGAGGCCGGTGGAAGCGCCCCGGGGCATTCTGGCCACGTATCTGGGCGCCGACGGCAGCAAAGGGGACCTGTTGGAGCTTCCGGCCGGCGGATCGCGCCTGCCGGCCAGCCACGAAACCGTGGACGGCCGGTTGCATTACATGAAGATGAAGGGCAACGAAGTCTTTAAATTCGCCGGCCGGGCCATGGCTATGGCAAACCAGAAGGTCCTGGAGCGCGCAGGGCTGGCCATCGAGGATGTGGACCTTCTGATCCCCCACCAGGCCAACATGCGGATCATCCAGGCCGCAGCCCGTCTTTCCAATCTGCCCATGGAAAAGGTGTTTTTAAACATCGAGCGCTACGGCAACACGTCGGCCGCGACCACGGCCGTGGCCTTATGCGAGGCCCGGCGCGAAAAGCGGGTGGGGCCGGGCTCCCTGTGCCTCTTGGTGGCCTTTGGCGGAGGATTTACGTGGGGGTCGTGTTTGGTACGGCTGTAATTCCCGGTTTTTCCACAGGGCGGCTGCGAGGCCGCCCTTTTTATTTTCGGCTGGCATCGGTCCCGCGGGAATGATAAACTTAAAAAGAAGCCCCAAAAGGAGGATAAAATGGCGGTTTTAAATTTCCGCCGGTATGCCCGCGTGGAAGTGGATATTCCGGTCAATTGCTACGTGAACGAGGCCTCCCAGCCCGTGGCAGGCTACCTGAGCAATATCAGCGAAGAAGGGGCTTCCCTCATCAGCCCGTCGTCCCTGCCCATCGCCGCTTCCCTGGAGTTCGATATCATCCTGCCTCGCTCCCGCGATCTGGCCCATGTGCGCGCCGACGTGCTGTGGTCGCGTCCGGTGCAGGAGGGGGGCGCCAGAGTCTTCGCCCACGGCGTGCTGTTCAGCCGCGTCGGTGTGGAAGACCGGGAGCGTCTCCAGGCGTTCATCAACACTTCCATGAGTTATTGACCCTGTCCCTCCATGAAACACAAGGTGCTTGCTGAACCCGCCCAAAAATTGCTACAATGACATCCATGACCCGTCCTCCCCTGGCCTTGACCGCCCTGATCCGGACCGCCTGGCTCTTCAGCTTGGCGGGATTGTTCGCGGCCTGGTCGCCGCTTTCAGCCCAGGCGAAAATATATGCGGACAAGGAATCGCACCTTTACCACAGCGACACCTGCCCGGCGAAGGACCAAATCAAGCCCAAATATCTCCGCATTTTCAACGCCGAACAGGAAGCCGAGTCCAGGGGCTTTTATCCCTGCGAGAAATGCATCACCCCGAGCAACCAGCCGTCCCAAATCGACCAGACGGGTAAAAAGCTCTCGCTGCCGCTCAAGCGCGAACAAACGTACGTGGGCCAGCGGAACAGCAAGGTATATCATTATGACTGGTGCACCGTGCTCCAGGATCTCCCGGCGGAGGAGCGTGTGATGTTTCCCTCCGCGCGGGTTGCCGCGCAGAAAGGCTACCAGCCCTGCCCGGAATGCAATCCGCCCGCAATGTTCCAGCGTATCAATCCGGAATTCGCCCCGGCGAGCCAGACACCCGAGCCCGTGCCCACGCCGCCGGCGCCGCCCAATCTCGAGCAATCCAGCGGTGAAATTCCCTGACGAGGTGAAGAATCATGGAATCCCAAATCCCCATCTTCGGCACGCCTGAAGCGGCCGCGCAGTTTTGGCTGTTGATATTCGGCCTGTGGGCCGTGTCCGCGGTGGTCAACATTGCGCTGGCGGATTTTAAGGAACGGAATCATTTTATCTGGGGTTTGATCGGGCTGGTCTTCGGACCCCTGGGCGTACTGGCCATGGTGCTGCGCGACTCGAAAAAAAAGGAAGCGGCCAAGCGCGCGGCCAAGCTGGCGGCCAAACAGGCGGCCAAACCCGCGGCAGCCGTTTCTCCGGCCGTTTCCACCCCGGCCCCCAAAGCCCGGCGCGGGTAGGGCTGCCAGGCATGACGATCCTTATTATTGACGAGGACGAAGACCTCGCCAACCTGCTGAAACAGACGATACTGGTCGGTTATTACATGCTGGCCAAGACGTGGGCCCGCGCCGGCCAGGTTCCGCGGGCAGGGCTGGACTTCAGCCGCTGCCGCAACCTCGGGGAAGCTGTGGAAGTTTTACGGCGCTCGTCCGATCCGCTGGACATAGTGTTCGCCGCCTGTCCGGGCGCTGATCGCGTGTTTGTGCGCTCCTGCCGGGAGCAATGCGCCGGCCGCTACCGGTCCCTGGTGGTGGTGGCCGACCGGGAACACCAGGAAGCGGCCGCCCAGTGCCTTGAAGCCGGAGCCGACGATTGCCTGTGGAAGCCGTTTGGCCCCGAAGACCTGCTTAAGCATCTGCAACCCCTGCGCTGAAGGAGCGAACCGCATGGACGACCGCAGACGCATACCGCGCGTACCCGTGTTTTTCGTGCTGGAGAACCTGAGCCTGCCGGAAGGCGAGATGACCGGCGAATTTCAGGGCGTGGTGAAGAACATCACGCCCGACGGCCTCCTGCTGGAGACCAACATCCCGCTGGCTAAAAACGGCCTGCTGCAGCTCAGCTTCACGCTGCCCAACACCCGCAAATCGCTTTCCCTGGAAGGGCGCGTGCGCTGGGTGGAGAGCAAGAAGGCGTTTTCGTTGGCGGGCGTGGAGTTTATGGATTTGTCCTCGGATCAGCGGGAAACCATCATGGAGTACCTGTTGACGCTCGGCTTCACCCTTTAGCCCTGGCTTTTTCCTCCGCTTTTACCAACACCATGGTAATGTCGTCGGTTTGCGAGCCGCCGGCCATGAAGTCCTGCAGCGCGCGGTCCAGTCCGGCGAGGATGTCCGCCGCGGACAGGTCGGCGGATTTCAAAAGCGTCTGCAACAGCCGTTCGCTGCCGAAAAACTCCTGCTGCCGGTTATAGGCCTCGTCCACTCCGTCGGTGTAGAGGAAAATGAAATCGCCGGGGCGAAGGTGGATGGTTTCCTCTTTGAGCACCCAGGAAAACGTGTCCGGGTCCGATATCCCGATGGCAATGCCGTTCGGCAGGGCCAGTTCAAACCGGCGCTGGGCGCGGCGGTAGACCCAGGCGGCCAGATGCCCGGCCCGGGACAGGACGGCGGATCCGGAGGCCGGGTCCAGCACCACATACGAAGCGGTGACGAACATGTCGTCGCGCATGTCAGGGTACATCTGCGCCTGAACGCGGGCCAAAACCGCCTGGGGCGACAGGGCGCGCGGCGCCAGGCTGCGCAGGGTGGAGCGGATCTGGGCCATGACCAGGCCGGCGGGCACGCCTTTGCCGGAAACGTCCCCCACCACGATGCCCCAATGCTTGGCATCCACAGGAACAAAGTCGTAGTAATCGCCGCTGACTTCCAGCGCGCCGCGGTAGAGCGCACTCAACGAATAGCCGGGGATCTCGGGGCAGCGTTTGGGGATCAGCGCGTTTTGGATCCGCTGGGCGATTTCCATCTCGTGCTGCATCCGCTCTTTCTCGAGCAGGTCCGCCTGGGCTTGCTTGAGATTGGCGGCCATGGCGTTGAAGGCCACGGCCAGCTGGCCCAGTTCGTCGCGGCGGCGCAGCGGCACCCGCACGTCCAGGTCGCCCTGGCCCAGGGCGCCGGCGGCCTGCGCCAGTTTGGCGACCGGCCGGGTGATCTGGCGGACCCACGCCAGGGCGAACAGAATGCCGATGATCAGTCCGCCGGCGGCGATGAGGAAGATGCTCTGCAGGGTTTCGTAGACCACCCGCTTGATGGGTGACAGGGAATACACGACGTGGGCCGAGCCCAGCACGGCCTGGTCCTTGCCCTCGATGCGGACCGGCAGGGAGAAATCCAGGCAGTCGTCGCCCTGCCGGGCATAGCCGAGGATTTCTCCGGGAGCAAGGGGCTCGACAGACACCGCCTGGGGAAGCTGCTCGCGGTATTGCCGGCCCTCCAGGCGGAAGTCGCTGTGCGCCACGACCACCCCGTCGGCATCCACCAGGGCGGCTGCCACGATGCCGGTTTCGGCGGCGAGCGTTTTGTCCACCAGTTCGGCCAGTTGCAGGCGGTCGCGGGTCAGCATGGCCTCTGCGGCGTTGGCCGCCAGCCCCCGCGCCAGGGCTGCGCCCTTGACGCGCATTTGAGTGAGCAGGGTTTGCCGCACGCGGTAATGCACCACCAGCGTCACTGAAGCCATCAGGGCCACGATCAGCAGGCTGACGATGACCGAAAATTTGAAGCGCAGGCCGATCCCGCGCTTGAACGGTGCGGATGGAATGGGAACGCCTCCCGGCTGGATCAGGATGGGGTGGTTTTAAACTGCGCCAGCGCGGCTTCCGCCGTCGGGCTGACTTGAAAGACATCGGTAAAGCCGAAGGTCTTGAGCACTTCCATGACCCGGTCCGAGCAGCCGCCCACTTTGATGTCGCCCTCCTGCTGACGCACCCGACGGATGCGGCCGATAATGGCTCCCAAGCCGGCGGAGGTGATGAATTCCAGATAGGACAAGTCGAGGACGATATGGATGACGCCCTGGGCGATCAACTCGTCGAGCGCAGCTTCGAATTTGGGAACCGAGGTCATGTCCATGAACCCGGAAACCGTAAGGAGGTGCACGCCTTCCCGCAGGTCCTGGGTGATTTTCATGTGTTTCATCCCTTGCTCCTTCTCCCGGCCGCGTTCGTCTGGGCCGCGATGATCATTACTTGATACCCCGGTCTTCAAAAGCTTTCAGAATCGCCTCGATGCGCTCCAGCCCGCGCTGGGCGTCCGCGTGCCGTGAATCCAGCGCCAGGGTTTTTTGCCAGAGCGCCCGGGCTTGGGCAAATTCACGCTGCCGGTACTTGACCAGGCCGGATTCATACAGGGTTTGGGCTTCCTGACGCTGGCGCTCGCTGGTGGTGGGCGTCACATCCGGCAAGGGCTGCTGGGGTTTTTGAGTTTCGGCCTTGGCCAGGTAGGCTGCAGCCTGGACATGCGAAGGATCGGTTTCCAGGGCTGCCCGCCATTTGGCGATGGCCCGGGTAAAATCGCTGTCCGCATAGTACGCCAGCCCCTGGACAAAAAGGTCCTGGGCTTCCTGCTCGCGACTGCCGGCGCGCTGCGCCTTGGCGCGGGGGGCGGCGGCCAACTGTGACTTCAGCGCCCGCTGCGCTTTGGCGATTTGGGTTTTCACGCCGGGAAACTCGGGATTCAGCTTGGCTGCGCCCTGCCAGGACAAGAGGGCGTCGAAATAGGCTTTTTGGGAGTAGAAACGCTCGGCTTCGCGGGCTTTGGTTTCGGCCTGCTGGCGGTTCCAGGCGGTCTGGGCTTTATCCAAGTTGCCGGCGATTTCGCCTGATTCTTCCATCCAGCTCAGCGCCTTCTTGAATTCCTCCACGGCTTCCGCATACTCGTGGCGAGCCATGTGCTCCTGGCCGCGCTGGTTGTACTGCTTGGACATGGACAAACGCAGTTCGTTCATGATTTGCTGACGCTCGGCCTGGGCGTTTTCGCTCAGCGAAGGGCCGAAACGCCAACCTAAAGTGAACAAGTGCAGGGGTCCGAGCTCGGGTTGCAGGCTCAAGGCGTAGTCCAGCCGCCAGTCCCAATACGTCGCGCCTGCGCCCAGGGTGGGTTGGTCGTGATCCCAGCCGGCGCGGACCGATACGATTTTATACAAGCGGTATTCGGCTCCGGCATGCAGCTTGAACCCCGCATACTCGGGTTTCTCGCCGTCCACGCTGATCAGTAAGCGGTGGTCTCCGCCGGCATCCAGGTCGAAATGGTAGCCCGCGCCCAGGCGCAGGTTAAGGGGATAAATGTCCGGAGTGGTCACGAGCGTCACCTGCGGCGGCCAGGCATTGGTGGCCGTTAGTCCCAGGGACAAACCAGGTACATATGCGTCGGCCAGATAATGGATGCCCGCATCCAGGCCGAACCCCCAGCCTGAATAAGTGTCCAGACCGTGGTAATAACCCTTGAGATTCACGCCGGCTGCGAGGTTTTGCCACCAGATGCGGGAATAGGAGATCAGCCAGGAAAGCTGGGTGTCGGAGAATTCGCCCAGGCTGTTGTCATAGGCGTCGGTTTTGGGAATGCCGCGGCTGCTTTGGGCCAAAACCCCGACGCCGATGACGCCCAGGCGGTAGATAGGATAGGCGAGGCTCAAGAAACCATAGTCCGTCTGCTCATATAAAGGAACGTATAGCGCGGCGACTTCGGCTTTGTCCAGGCGTCCCAAGCCGCCGGGATTCCAATAAATGGCACTGGCATCCTCGGCTACACCGGTGTAAGCCCGTCCCAGAGCAACGGCCCGGGCATCCACCCCGAAATTAAAAGGCCCTTCGGTGCCGGCATCGCCCTCGGCTGCCAGGGAGAGGCACGGGGTGCCGGCGACCAAAGAGAGCGAGAGGAAAAGGACCGCATGGAATAGGCGCCGCATGCAAGCTGCTCCTTATTCCTCATAGTTTACCAGAGAGGCCGGGTGTTTGACAATCTGCTTCAGGATGTTTGGGGATGGGGAAAATGAAGCTCCACGCAGTAATCTGCGTGGCATCTGAATGTCATCCCTCCCTAGACCCCAGGGACTTTGGGGCGAGCCTCAAGACCCGCCGTAGCCCCTCGGCAAGCAGCGAGTTATTGGCGAAGGGGAATAAAAAAGGCGGGGAGCAACGGCTCCCCGCCTTTTTTAACTGAGACCGATTAAAGAGGAAGCTTGATGCCCAGCCAGACATCCATGGCCGTGTTGGTCGGTTCGGGATTCGAAGCCGGATCCTGAGTGAGCGTGTTCAAGCCCACCAACAGGTCAGCCCGCAGGCCGTCCGGCAATTCCACGCCCGCGCCAAACGAAATGCGGTTGGTCATGTTTTTCAGATCCGTGGGGTTGCCGCTGGAATCCACGGCGCCGTCCTTGGTCGTGTGCAGCAAGGAGGCAAAACCAGCGCGGATGGCGAGCATGGGCATGACCCAGAACTCGGCGCCGGCGCGCAGGTTGCTCGAGCTGCCCTCGGCCGGATCAGTCCCGGCCGGGGTGATGTCCGTGCCATTGACGTCGTAGAACTTGCTCTCGGTCTTGTCGCTGCCGGTTTCATACTGCACGGCCAAGGCCAACTGCTTGCCCATGGCCTGCAAGCCGCAGCCGATGCCGAACATGCTCTGCGACAGGGTGTTGGTTTGGTATTTATAGGTGTCGTTCACGTCGGCTGTGGTGCCGTTGTCAGTATAAAGATCCATGGTGCCGCTGCCCCAGGTGGTGAAGGAGAGGCCAGGCACCAGGGTCATGTCCTCGGCAAGGGGCAGCATGGCGCGGATAACCGGCGTGATGCCCATGAGGTTGGTCGCTGCGAGTTTTTGCTCCGTGTCCACCGGACGTGCTGCCGGAGGCAGGGCGTCGAAACCGGTGTATTCGGTCTTCAGTTTCATTTCGGCCATTTTGTAATCAAACAGCAGGCCGGCTTCCAGCATTTTGCCCATGTTGTAGATGGCTTCCGCATTGATGCCCAGCGGCGCCTGGCTCATGGTGTATTTCTGGCCCACGTTGTCCAGGCCGCCGGCCGAGCCTTCGATCGTGATGGTGCCGCTGTAATCGCCCATCATGGTGGGCGAACCGCTCAGCAGGGCTGCGGGATTGGCGATGCTGCCCAAGTTGGGTTGGTCATCGTCTCCGTGCACGCCAGCGCCGATGGTCAGCTTGTCTTCGCTGCCCAGGGCCGCTTCATAGGCCGCGCCAATGCCCCAGGAGAGGCAGGAAGCCGCGACTTCGAACTTGCTGGTGGTGGCTGTCGGATCGCCGGAAACCATGGCCGCGACGTTGTAAGCGCCGTCCAGGGAATCCGGCTTGCCGCCTGCACCGATGTAGCTCACACCCGCGCCGAATGCCAGGCCCATGTCCAGCTTATACGAGGCCGAACCGCCGCCGCCGAGGCCGGAGAAGCCGAATTTCTCCTCGGTGGCCGTGCCAACCGCCGGGGTGGTCTTGCTGTTGATGTTGACCATCATGCCTTCAATGCCTACCCGGACAGCCAGCGCATCGTCCACCCAGTAGGTCAAACCGCGGTATTCAGCGCCCGGACGCGCCAGGAACAAGTTGGAGGACGTTGTTTCATACGTCACGCCCGTGGGTTCCACCTTGTAGGTGGTGCCGGAGTATCCGAGACCGAAATCCGAACGGTTTTCTTTTTTGTTCAACACCACGCCCGCGACGTTTTCATGATTGAAAACCGTGATGGCTGTGGTTTCGTCTTCAATGACCAGGGTGGCTCCACCCATGGTGTTGACCCGGTAGCTCATGTTCGCCGGCCAACGCAGTGCTGCCGCCGGACTGGCCAAGGCGGCTGTCAGGCAGCATACAAGGCTTAAAAGTATTAGTTTCTTCACTTTTTTCCTCCTTGAAAGATGTTGAAAAATTGTATTTTGTGCTGCATGTGGTTTTTCCATCACCTTTTCTGCGTCTTGGTCGGACGGATCACCCCCCATGCTATAAGGTCAACCAAGGAGATCAGCAGGATGATGAAAAATTTTAACACTAACCCCATATTAATAAAAGGAATTTGTGGAAAAAAAACAGCGTCTAGAGTATTGTAGAGGCCAGTTTTCAGCTGGAGGACGCTTTATTTGACTGCCCAAATTATTGACGGTAAAGCCCAGGCCGCCCGTTTATGCGGGGAATTGCAAGGCCAAATCGCCGCTTTTCGCGCCCGCTCGGGCCGCCCGCCGGGCTTGGCCGTGGTGCTGGTGGGTGACGACGAGGCTTCGCACATTTATGTCCGCGGCAAGCGCAAGCGGGGCGAGGAGCTGGGGTTCCGCGCTTTTACCGAGGATTATCCGGCTTCTGTTTCAGAGGACGACCTGCTGGCCGTCATTGGACGGTTGAACGCCGATCCGCACGTGGACGGCATTCTCGTTCAACTGCCCCTGCCCAAACACATTTCCTCGGAGCGCGTTCTGGCTGCCGTGGACCCGGACAAGGACGTGGACGGCTTCAATCCCGCGAACATGGGGAGGCTTTTGGCCGGCCATCCTCGTTTTGTGCCGTGCACGGCCGCCGGAATCATGGCCTTGATCCGGTCCACGGGGATCTCCCTGCCCGGAAAAAAGGCCGTGGTCGTGGGCCGGTCGAACATCGTGGGCAAACCCACGGCCCTCCTGCTGCTGCACGAGCATGCCACGGTTACGCTCTGCCACTCGCGCACTGAAAACCTGGCGGCCGAGTGCCGGACCGCGGACGTGCTGGTGGTGGCCGTGGGCAAGAAATTCTGCATCCTCGGGGACTTCATCAAGCCGGGCGCCGTGGTGATCGACGTGGGCATCAACCGCGACGAAAGCGGGCTCTGCGGCGACGTGGCTTTTGCGCAGGCGCGGGAAAAAGCGGGCCACATCACGCCCGTGCCCGGCGGCGTAGGCCCCATGACCATCGCCATGTTGATGGCCAACACCCTGCGGGCCGCCGCGCAAAGGGAGGAACAGCGAGCATGAAACGCAGCCAAGTCCGGTTCAAGGGGCCCCAAGACATCCGGCGGTACCTCAACCGCCCGATCGGAGGCCGGAATCTGTTCGATGAGGATTCCTGGCGCGTGTTCCGAATTATGTCCGAATTCGTGGACGGGTTCGAACTGATGTCCAAAATCGGTCCGGCGGTGACGGTTTTCGGCTCGGCCCGCGCCAAAGCCGGGAGCCATGAATACCAACTGGCCCGCGCCATTGCCGCCAAGCTCGCCAAAGCCGGGTTTGCGGTCATTACCGGCGGCGGTCCGGGGATTATGGAAGCCGCCAACCGGGGTGCATTTGAAGTCGGCGGCTTGTCCGTGGGCTTGAACATCGAATTGCCCGAAGAGCAGCGCGTCAACCGGTACGTCAACCTGCCCCTGGGGTTTCGGTATTTTTTCGTCCGCAAAGTCATGTTCATCAAATACGCCTCTGCGGCCGTGATCATGCCCGGCGGGTTAGGCACCATGGACGAGTGCTTCGAATTGATGACCCTGATCCAGACCGCCAAAGTCAGGCCGTTCCCGGTGATTCTCGTGGGCAAGGACTACTGGCACACGCTGCTTAAGTGGATGGATTCCCACATGGTCAAATCGGGAATGCTTTCGCCCAAGGAAATCAAGCCTTTTCGCGTTCTGGATGACCCGGAGGAAATCGTCAGGGAGATCAAACGCCATCCCAGGCTCAAGGGCAAGCTTAAAGAGAATTTTTAGCGGCTGTTGGCGGATTTTCCGACCTGCTCCTGGCGGAAAATTCTTATAATCGAAGGGTATAAATAAAAACGCCAGCCGGATAACAAAACCCCTCCAGTTGATCGTTGACAGAATCAACGCCCATTTGTTAGGATGGCTGCCGTTTTTACCCCCTTCACCAAAGCCCCGCAGCTCGCCGTAGGGATGGAGAGAAAGGTTCGGCCCCAAGGTCCCTGGGGTCTAGGGAGGGGTGACATTCAGAAGCCCCCGTGGCAAGCCGCGGGGAGTTTCACCCTGCCGCGGATGTTTAAGTAATCCGGTTTTTGGCCAAAGGTGTGATGCCAAGCATGGTTCTCCCTGGAGCAGTCCGTTTTCTCACTTTGAAACCAGTGGACCAGCGACTGCGGCGTCTGCTCAAGGCACCGGACCCTTTTCTCCGCCGTTTACTGGATCTGGCCGGTCTGACCCGGGGCAAGCGGGTGCGGGCGCAATTGACGCTGCTGTCGGCCGCAGCCTGCGGCCGGGTGACGCCCGCGGCGCAGCAGCTGGCCGCGGTATTGGAGCTCTTTCACGCTGCCACGCTACTGCACGACGACGTGCTGGACGGAGCGGGGCAGCGCCGGCACCAGCGCACGCTGAATGCGCATTTCGGCAATGCCGTGGCCGTGCTGGCCGGTGATTACCTGTTTACGCAGGTCATGCGCGCGGCCTTCGGCGGTCTGCCGACGCGGGTCCAGGAGCTCCTGGCCAGCACTGCGCAGCAGGTGTGCCTGGGCGAAATCGCCGAACAGCGCCACCGGGGCCGGCTGAACCTGACGCCGGCGCAGTACCAGCGGATTATCGAACGGAAAACCGCGAGTCTGTTCGCGGCGTGCGGCGCGGGCGGGGCCATGCTGGCCAAAGGCTCCCCGGGGCAGGTGGAAAGCCTGCGGCGTTTTGGCATGAAGATGGGGCTGGCTTTTCAGATCCAGGACGACCTGCTGGACCTGACCGGCCGCCAGGCCCGTCTGGGCAAACCCGTGGGCGCGGATTTCCAGACCGGGCACCTGACTCTGCCCGTCATCCTGGGATTGCGGCAGCTGCGCGGCGCGCAGCGCCGGGCATTGCAGCGGTCTTTACGCCAGGGAGCGGCCGGACAGGCCGCTGTGCGGCGCCTGCTGGCAGGCACCGCAGCGCTGGTTCAGACCGCGGCCCGCAGCCAAGCTTTGGTCCGGCTGGCGGAACGCGAATTGGATTGTTTCAAGGAATCGCAGGTTAAGCGCGGCCTCCTGGCCTTGGCGAGAATGGCCGTGGAGCGAGACCGGTAACGGATTAGATTGACAACGAGCAAGGAGCAGACCTCGTGACCACCGTGGGACCCTATACCACCATTGTCATCGCCTTGGTCGTCGGCCTGGGGTGTTTGCTGGCCGGAGCCTGGGTGTCGTGGTTCTTCAGGCCCATGAATCCCACGCCCGTGAAAATGGAGCCCTACGAGTGCGGCGAGCCCACTGTCGGCCCGACCTGGGTGCGGTTCAGGCCCATGTTCTACCTGGTGGCCCTGGTGTTCGTGGTGTTCGACGTGGAAGCCATTTTCCTTTTCCCGTGGGCCGTGGCCTTCGTCCGCCTGGGCGTTCCGGCCCTGATCGAGATGGCCGTGTTCATCGCTATTCTTTTGCTGGGGCTGGCGTACGCCTGGCGCAAAGGAGCCTTGCAGTGGCGGTAGTGGACAAGTGGACCGGATGGGTGGAGCGCTTTCCCGGCGGCTCGCTGGCGCTGACCACCGCTGAATTTTTCATCAACTGGGGGCGCAAGAATTCCCTCTGGCCCCTGACCTTCGGACTCTCCTGCTGCGCGATCGAAATGTTCTGCACCGGGGCGCCCCGGTTCGACTGGGCGCGCCTGGGCAACGAGGTGTTGCGCGCCTCGCCCCGGCAGGCGGACATGATGGTGGTGGCCGGCACGGTCTGCTGGAAAATGGCGCCGCGCCTGAAACGCCTGTACGAACAGCTGGCCGAACCGAAATACGTGATCGCCATGGGCGCCTGCGCGGTTTCAGGCGGTCCCTTCCACTATGATTCGTACGGGACCGTGCGCGGGGTGGACCAGTTGATTCCTGTGGATGTGTACCTGCCCGGCTGCCCGCCGCGGCCCGAAGCCTTGCTTGATGCCATTTTGACGTTGGAAAAGAAAATCAGCCACGAGCGCCTGCCCGGCCGTAAACCCCAGGAGCCTCATCCCCAGCGCAGTGAAAGCGAGTCCCATGTTTAGAAAAACAGTTGTCGCCCTGCGCCGGGGATGTCGCCCCGCCGTCAGCGGTATCACGCGAGGCGAAAGGAGGAACCCCGGCATAAGGCGCCGGGGGCTCCATGCCCGATAATCTGCTCGAACAGTTGCAATCCGCTTTCCCGGGCGCCCAGGTCAGCGAGCAGGGAGGATTCGGCCCGCTGGTGGGCCTGGCCGCTGCTGACGCGCTCGCCGCGGCCTGCGAGACCCTGGCCCGGCCTGAATTCGGATGGGACACGGTCGAAGATTACACGGCCCGCGACCTGGGGACCAGCTTTGAATTGGTGCTGCACCTGGTGTCCAGCGCGGATGTCCGGCGCCGGCTCACGGTGAAAGCGCCAATAGCCCGGGAAACGGCCCAGGCGCCCAGCCTGGTCTCGCGCTTCGGCTGCGCGGAATGGTACGAGCGGGAGATCTTCGACCTGTTCGGCATCCGGTTCGACGGCCATCCGGACCTGCGCCGGATCCTGCTGCCCGAGGACTGGAGCGGCCATCCGCTGCGCAAAGACTACCAGGACGAGCGCCTGCTCAGGCGCCCGGGGAACTGACATGAATCCTTCGCCCATGCCGCCGCTCGACCAGGCGCCCGCGCTTGCCACCGAAACCCTCACGCTCAACATGGGGCCGCAGCATCCCAGCACCCACGGCGCCATGCGCCTGATCCTCAAGCTCGACGGCGAACGCGTGGTGTCGGCCCAGCCGGATTTCGGCTACGTGCACCGGGGCATGGAAAAAATGGCCGAGGCGCTCACCTATCCCCAATACATTTACCTGACCGACCGCCTGGATTACCTTTCATCCATACTTAACGAGTGGTCCTTTTGCCTGGCTTGCGAGACCCTGGCCGGGATCCAGGTGCCGCGCCGGGCCGAGTACCTGCGCGTGATCACGGGCGAACTCTGCCGCCTTTCCAGCCACCTGGTGTGGCTGGGCAGCATGGGCATGGACCTGGGCGCGTTCACCCCGCTCACCTACACGTTCCGCGAGCGCGAGATGATCCTGGACCTGTTCGACCTGCTCTGCGGCCAGCGCATGACCTTCAACTACTTGCGCATCGGCGGCGTGTCCCGCGACCTGCCGGCCGGGTTCGCGGACCAGGCCCGGAAGTTCCTCCGCTATTTCGAACGCCTGCCCGACGTGTACGATCAAATTCTTTCCGACAACGCGATCTTCCTGCAGCGCATGCGCGGGGTGGGCGTCCTCGACCCCGCGATCGCGCGCTCCCACGCGGTGACCGGCCCGAGCCTGCGCGGCTCGGGCATGGCGCTCGACCTGCGGCGCAGCGAGCCGTATTCCGCCTATCCGGAATTCCAGTTTGACGTCGTCACCCGCGCCGATGGCGACGCCCTGGCGCGCTATCAGGTGCGCGTCGAGGAGATGAAACAGAGCGCCCGCATCGTGGCCCAGGCCCTGGACGGCCTGCCCGAGGGCGAGGTCCAGGCCAAGGTGCCGCGCGTATTCAAGCCGCCGGTGGGCGAAGCCTACGCCCGCGTGGAGTCGTCGCGCGGCATCCAGGGTTTTTACCTGGCGTCCGACGGAACCGTCAAACCCACCCGCTGCCGCATCCGCGTGCCCAGTTTCGCCAACCTGTCCGTGCTGCCCAAGCTGCTCGCAGGCGTCAAGGTGGCGGACGTGGTGGCCATTCTCGGCAGCCTGGATTTCATCGTGCCGGAGATCGACCGATGAGACTTTTCCCCGAAACCGCGGAATGGATCCGGATCAGCCGCGAATGGCTGGTGGGCCTGGCGTCGTCGCTGGGCCTGGCCCCGGTGGTCGGCGAGGCCGTGGGCGCGGTCGTGCTCATGCTCGCGCTCTTTGGCCTGTGCGCCGTGATCGTCATGGTGCTGGTGTACGGCGAGCGGAAGATCTCGGCTCACATGCAGGCCCGGCTCGGGCCCATGCGCGTGGGCTGGCACGGCGCGCTCCAGCTCATCGCGGACACCATCAAGCTGGTCATCAAGGAAAGCGAAATCCCGAGCGCAGCCGAGCGCGGCCTCTACCGCGCGGCGCCGTACCTGGTGTTCGTGGCCGGGTTTTTGGCCCTGATCGCGCTGCCCTGGGACCGGGGCGTGGCTCCGGTCCAGCTCAACGTGGGGCTTTTGTATCTGCTGGCGGTCGGGACGCCTGGCGTGCTGGGCATTTTGATCGCGGGCTGGAGTTCGGGCAACAAATACTCCCTGCTGGGCGGCTTGCGCTCCGCGGCTCAGATGATCAGTTTCGAAGTGCCGCTGGTGCTCTCCCTGCTGGGCGTGGTCATGCTGGCGCAAACCCTGGATTTGCAGGGCCTGGTGGCCGCGCAGGCGCGCGTGCCGTACATTCTGCTGCAGCCCATCGGGTTCCTGGTGTTTTTGACCTCGGCCGTGGCCGAGACCAACCGCAATCCCTTTGACATTCCCGAGGCCGAATCTGAGCTGACGGCCGGCTTCCACACCGAATACGGCGGCATCCGCTTCGCCTATTTTTACTTGGCCGAGTACGTGAACATGTTCGTGCTTTCCATGCTCGGCGCCACGCTGTTTTTCGGCGGCTGGCACGGGCCGTGGCTGCCGGGCTGGTTCTGGATGATGGCGAAAACCGGCGTGATTCTGTTCCTGTTCTACTGGTTCCGCTGGACCTTTCCCCGGCTGCGTTCGGATCAGTTGATGGATTTGAGCTGGAAGGTGCTGACGCCCCTGGCGTTTATCAATATTTTAGTGACCGGCCTGGTGCTGGTTTTAATTCAATAACCGTAGGGGCGTTCAATCGAACGCCCCTACAAAACGGACAACGCATGTTGAAGCAACTCTTTTCCGAATCCTGGAACGCGGGCGCGAGCCTGGTCAAGGGCCTGTGGGTGACCCTGCGCCAGCTTTTCGTCAGGCCGTTTACCGTGCAGTATCCGGAAGAACGCCTGAGTTGGCCGGCGCGCAGCCGCGGCCGGCTGGTGCTGCCCAAGGATCCGGCGATTGGCAAGGACCGCTGCACCGCCTGCCTGCTGTGCCAGCGCACCTGCCCCAACCACTCGATTGAAATCACGGTCGCGACCAACGAGGCGGGCAAGCGGTACGCCGGCGATTTTCTGCACCACCTGGACCGCTGCACTTTCTGCGGCCTGTGCACCGAAGTCTGCCCCTTCGACGCGCTGCGCATGTCGCACGAGCATGAACTGGCGGTGTGGGACAAGGCGCTCCTGAAACGGCATCTGCAGGCCGAGACCCTGGCTTTTGGCGAACCCTGGGACGGCGGGCTGCCGCAGCCCGCGGCCGGAAAGGCGAAAGAGGCATGACCGCGACTGCCGTGGGGTTCTATCTATTAAGCGCCGTGGCCGTGGCCGCGGCTGTGATGCTGGTCGCCAGCCGCAATGTCTGGCACGCGGTCCTGGCCCTGGCCGTGGTCAGCCTGGCCGTGGCCGGGCTGATGCTGACGGTCTCCGCGGAATTTTTGGCGTTCGTGCTGGTGCTGGTGTACGTGGGTGCGGTGGTGGTGCTGGCGGTGTTCGCGATCCTGCTCACCGGGAATTTCGGCCGCAGCGCGCTCCCCAGCAGCAATGAACTGACCGTACTGGCCGGGCTGACGTCCCTGGCCCTGACCGCGCTAGTCGCGGGTGTGCTCCTTTCCCGCCCCGCGGCCACGGCCGCGGCGGCCGGGCAGTTCACGGTGCGCCAGCTGGGCGAGCTGCTGCTCGGGCCGTTCGTGCTGCCGTTCGAACTGGTGTCCGTGCTGTTGCTGGCCGCGCTGATCGGCGCCATTGTCATCGCCCGCGGCCAGGAGGATTGAACATGGGTGCGCTGAGTCTCGAACATTACTTGGTCGTCTCCAGCCTGCTGTTCGGCCTGGGCCTGTTCGGCGTCATTACGCGCCGGCACGCCGTGGCGTTGCTCCTGTCCGTGGAGCTGATCATGCTGGCCGTGGCGCTAAACTTCACGGCTGCGGCCTGCTTTTTAGGGCATGCGGCCGGCCAGGTATTCGCGATTTTCGTCATCACCGTGGCCGCGGCCGAGGCTGCGGTCGGGTTGGCCGTGGTCATCGCCATTTACCGCACGCAGCAGGATGCTGACCTTGACCGGCTGACCGTCCTGAAGGGTTAGACTTGCGCCGGGGCGGATGCGCCGCGGCTGAATCCTTGGATCAGGAGGGCAGTGACGATGAGAAAAACCGCAGTGATTGCATGGGTGTCCTTGCTGGGATTTTTTGCGGCCGGGGCGGGGATGCTTTTCCTGGTTTCAGGCTGCTGCACGCCGCAGCGCTGGACCGAAGGCGACCCGCGGGCCGTAACGCCCTTGCCCACGCCGGTAGTGCTGGAACGGGTGGAGATTGGGATCGGAAACACGCTGAACGCCGAAGGGCAATGAACCGCTGAACGACCCTGCCGTTGGCTGCAGGGATTTTGGTTGGGAGTGAATGCATGATTGCGAACGCCTGGATCATCCCCTTGCTGCCGCTCTTGGCCGCGGCCGTGGTGGCCCTGCTCGGCCGCCGCGTGACGCGCCTGGCCGGGGGCCTGACCGCGAGCGCGGTGTTTTTCTCGCTCGTCATCTCGCTCAAGCTGCTGATCCTGCTGCTGGCCAACCCCCGCGTGAACCAGATGACCTGGCCCTGGCTGCAATCGGCCGGGCAGCTGGCCCTGGAGGCGGGCCTGCTGGTCGACCCCCTCTCGGCCATGATGCTGGTGATCGTGAGTTTCGTCTCCCTCATGATCCAGGTGTACTCCCTGGGCTACATGTCCGATGATCCGGACCGGCCGCGGTATTTTGCCTACCTGTCCCTCTTTACGTTCTCCATGCTGGGCCTGGTGCTGGCCAACAACCTGGTGCTCATGTACATGTTCTGGGAACTGGTCGGGCTGTGCTCCTACCTGCTCATCGGTTTCTGGTACCAAAAACCCGAGGCGGCCAACGCGGGCAAGAAAGCCTTTATCGTCACCCGCTTCGGAGACCTCGGCTTCCTGATCGGCATCCTGCTGATCGGGCACCTGCTCAACACCTTCAACATCGCCGAGCTCGGCCAGGCGGTGCAGGCCGGCAAGCTCACGGGCGGGCTGGCCACGACCGTGGCCCTCTTGCTCTTTGCCGGCGCGGTCGGCAAGAGCGCGCAGTTCCCGCTGCACATCTGGCTGCCGGACGCCATGGAGGGCCCCACGCCCGTATCCGCCTTGATCCACGCGGCCACCATGGTGGCGGCCGGCGTGTTCATGGTCGCCCGACTGTTTCCGCTGTTCACGGCCTCGCCCGACGCGCTGACCGTGATTTCCTACATCGGCGGCGGCACGGCGTTTCTGGCCGCGACCATGGCCTGCGTGCAAAACGACATCAAGCGCATCCTGGCCTACTCCACAGTGTCGCAGCTGGGCTACATGATGCTGGCCCTGGGCTGCGGCGGGTACACGGCCGGCATTTTCCACCTGCTCACCCACGGTGCGTTCAAGGCCCTGCTGTTCCTGGCCGCGGGCTCGGTCATCCACGCCGTGCACACCAACCGCATCTGGGACATGGGCGGGCTGGGACGCACCATGAAAATCACGTCGCTCGTCACGCTGGTGGGCGCGCTCGCGCTGGCCGGCGTGTTTCCCTTCGCCGGCTTTTTCAGCAAGGACGCGGTGCTGCTGGCCGTGGCCCATAGCGGGCGCCTGGACCTGCTGGTCATCGGCCTGCTCACAGCCCTGATCACCAGCTTCTACATCTTCCGCCTCTTTTTCACGGTCTTTACCCAGCGGCCGGCTGCCGGCAAATCCGGCCACGAGTCCCCGCTGGTCATGACCCTGCCCATGCTGCTCCTGGCCCTGATTTCCACGGTGCTCGGTTTTTGGGCCGAACCCATCCAGCAGTTCCTCGGACAGTCGCTGGGCGCCGCGGCCGCGGAAGCCGGGCACGACCGGCTGATCCCCCTGCTGGCGTTCATCGCCGCGTGCTTTGGATTCGGCTGGGCCTACCTGGTTTATTATCAGCGGGCGGTTTCAGCCGCCTTGCTGGCCCGCCGGTTTTCCTGGCTGTACGAATTGCTGGTGAACCAATACTACATCGACGCAGCCTACCAGTGGCTGGTTCGCCGCCTGCTGTTCGCGTTCTCGCGCGTGCTGGCGTGGTTTGACCGGAACGTAGTCGACGGCGCGGTCAACGGCGTGGCCTGGCTGTGCCGTCAGACCGGATCGTTGCTGCGCCTGGTGCAGGTGGGGCGCTTGTCCGCCTACCTCCTGGCCCTGGTGCTGGGCCTGCTGATCATGGCTGTGACCGTGCTATTGACGCAGTCCGCGGTGCTGGCGCTGCCTTAAGATAAAGGAGAGAAGTTCGCATGCTATCGCTGATCCTCGCCATACCTTTCGCGGCCGCGCTGGTCATCATGTTCCTGCCGCGCGAGCGCGTGACCTGGCCCCGCTGGGTGGCCCTGGCCGGCACACTGGTCGGCCTCGCGGCCACGCTGAGTGTCTGGTTCCGGTTCCAGCTGACCCAGGGCTTCCAATTCCTCGAAACCGCGCCCCTGCTGCCCTCGCTGGGCATTTCCTACAGCCTGGCCCTGGACGGCATGGGTCTGGCCATGATCCTCCTCACCGCCATCATCATTTTTACGGGCGTGCTGGCGTCGTGGGACCACCTGGAGCGGCCGCAGGAATTTTTCGCCATGCTCCTGGTTCTGGTGACCGGTGTGTTCGGCGTGTTCATGGCGCGCGATCTCTTCCTCTTCTTCCTGTTCTACGAATTGGCCGTTTTGCCCATGTACCTCTTAATCGGCATTTGGGGCACCGGGCGGAAGGAATACTCCGCCATGAAGCTGACCCTGTACCTGCTGGTGGGCAGCGCCCTGATGCTGGTGGGGCTCCTGGCCCTGTATTTCAGCGGCGAAGGCCGCAGCTTCTATCTGCCCGACATCGCGGCCAAGGCGTTCACGCCCGGGTTCCAAAAGCTGTTTTTCCCCGTTCTCTTCCTCGGCTTCGGCACGCTGGCGGGGTTCTGGCCCTTCCATACCTGGTCGCCCGACGGCCACGCCTCCGCGCCCACGGCCGTGTCCATGCTGCACGCGGGCGTGCTGATGAAACTGGGCGCGTTCGGTATCCTGCGCATCGGTGTGGAACTGCTGCCGCAGGGCGCGCAATTTTGGGCGCCCTGGCTCGGGCTCTTCACCCTGGTCAACATTGTCTACGGCTCGCTCGTGGCCATGGCCCAGACCGACCTGAAGTACGTCGTGGCCTATTCCTCGGTGTCCCACATGGGCATCGTGCTCCTGGGCATCTGCACCCTGCATCCCGTGGCCCTGAACGGCGCGGTCCTGCAGATGTTCTCCCACGGCATCATGACCGGCCTGTTCTTCGCGCTGGTCGGCATGGTCTACGGCCGCACCCATACCCGCATTATTCCGGACATGGGCGGCCTGGCCAAGCAAATGCCCTTCCTGGCCGTGGCCTTCACTGTGGGCGGGCTGGTGTCCCTGGGCCTGCCGGGTTTTTCCGGGTTCGTGGCCGAACTGCTGGTTTTCATGGGCGCCTTCCGCGTGCATCCCGTATACGCGGCCATTGCCGTGACCGGCATCCTGTTTACCGCGATTTACGTGCTGCGCGTGGTCCAGAAAATTTTCTTCGGTCCGGTCCGCGAGTCCTTCCACGGACTGACCGACGCCAACGGCGTGGAAAAAACCTGCCTGGCGATCCTCATGCTGGTCATGTTGGGCGTGGGCGTGTATCCCGCCTCGCTGCTGCGGGTCATCAATCTCACGGTTGAACCCCTGACCGCGCTGTTAAGGAGTCTGCCGTGACCGCGTGGCTTCCGCTGCTGCCTGAATTCATCATCGTGGCCTGTCTGGGTGCGGTTCTGCTGGCGGACCTGCTGCTGCCGCGGGATAGGAGCCGGCGGGTGCTGGCCGGTGTGGCCCTGGCCGGCACGCTGCTCGCGCTGGTCGCGGTCGCGGCCCTGCCGGACGGCTCCTTTGGCGGCGTGTATGCGGCCGACGGCGTGGCGCGCCTGGTCAAGATCCTGGTCCTGGCCGCGCTCGGCCTGGTCGTACTCAGCGCCTGGACTTGGGACCAAACCTGGAAGCGCCCCATGGGCGAATTCTGGTTCCTGCTGCTGTCCGCCGGCTTGGGCATGATGGTCCTGGCTTCGGGGCAGGAACTGATCACCCTCTACATCGGCCTGGAACTGGCGACCGTGCCCATGGTGCTCTTGACCGCCTATTGCCCGGCGGACCGCAAATCCGCGGAAGGCGGGCTGAAATTCCTCATTCTGGCGGCCGTGGGTTCGGGCGTGCTGCTGTTCGGGCTCTCGCTCCTGTATGCGGCCGCCGGCGCCACCCGCCTGGCGGACCTGGCCCAGGCCCTGGTGGGACGCAGCCTGGAACCCATGGTGGTCATCGGCTTGTTGTGCGTGCTGGTGGGACTGGGATTCAAAGTGGCGCTGGTGCCGTTCCACCTCTGGGTGCCGGACGCGTATGAAGGCGCGCCCACGCCGGTCACGGCGTTTTTATCCGTGGCCAGCAAGACCGCGGGGTTCGTTCTGGCCCTGCGCCTGCTGGCCGGCGCCTTTGCGGCCTTGAGCCGCGAATGGGGCATGGTGCTGGCCGTGCTGGCCGCGGCCACCATGACCCTGGGCAACTTTGCCGCCATTCCCCAGACCAACCTGAAGCGGCTCTTGGCGTATTCCTCGGTGGCGCAGGCCGGCTACCTGATCATGGGCCTGGTGGCGGGCGACACCCTCGGGCTTTCGGCCCTGCTGTATTATCTGGCTGCCTACCTTCCGACCAACCTGGCGGCATTTGCGGTCGTGATCGCCATCGAGCAAGCTTCGGGTTCGACCGACCTGGCCGCGTACGCGGGCTTGGCGCAGCGCTCGCCGCGCCTGGGCCTGGTCTTGATGCTGGCCCTGCTTTCCCTGGCCGGCATTCCGCCCTTGGCCGGGTTCACGGCGAAATTTTATCTTTTCACGGCGGTCTTTGGCCAGGGGTATGTCTGGCTGGTGGTGCTGGCCGTGCTCAATTCCGCGCTCTCCCTTTATTACTATCTGCGCGTCATCCGGGCCGTGTATATCCAGCCGCCGGAACGCCTTCCCGCAACCGGCGTGGCCGTGGCGTGGCCCCTGGCCCTGGTCCTGACCGCGACGCTGATCGGCATCCTGCTCCTGGGCGTTTTTCCCGGCCTGGTGGTCGAGAGCGCCCGGCAGGCGGTCCAGCACCTGCTGTAGAAGCAGGGGCTCCACATTTACCGGCGGCTAAGGTATAATCGAGCCATCCTGGACAGCATCGCAGCGGCCATTCGGATATGAAACGCAAACCGGCATCCGTCAGAATCGCCAGCCAGGGGTTCGCGCCCTGCGCGCCGGAACTGGCATATTGCACCGACTGCCGGGAGAACCGCCGGCAGCAGGCGTGCCCGCGCCAACGACCGCCTCGAAAGGGAGGCCAGCGGCTTGGAACTCCATCCCACCCCGCTCCCGCGCCCGAAGACGAGCGTTAAAATCGAGTTTTCGCTCTGGGTCATGCTCCTGGTGCTGGCCACGGCCGGCACCTTGACCTGGTTCATTCTGCGCCAGGAGCGGGACGCCCTGGTGCAGGAAGTGACGCGCCGCGGCTTGGCCCTAACCCAATACCTGGCCACGCACAGCATTGATCCGTTTCTCACCAACGACAAGCTTACCCTGGCCACGCTGGTGGCGGATGTCATGAAAAACGAGGACATGGTCTACGCCCTCATCGTCGACCGGGACAGCCGGGTGGTGGCTGCGGACAAGTCCGAACTCATCGACAAGCCATACATCCGTCCGCCCGGAATCCCGCCCCTGTACCTTCCGGAACCTTTCATCCACACCTGGCATCATCCGGACGCCGGGTGGGTGATCGACATCGGCATCCCCCTGATATTGCAAGCCAAGACCAAAATCGGCGAAATCCACCTGGGCATATCGCATTCGACCATCCAAAACGTGGTCTCGCACGCCTGGCGCAATGCCGGCATGCTGGTGGCCATCTTTCTGTTGGCCGGGCTGGTCGGCTCGGTGGTGCTGGTCACCTTGATGCTCAGGCCGGTCTCCGCGCTGACCCGGGGGGCGCAGGCCATCGGTTTGGGCAACCTGGACTACCAAATTCCACCCATGCGGCCCAATGAGCTGGGGCAGCTGGCCGAGACCTTCAATCGCATGACGCGCGAGCTCAAGATCGCCACTGAACAGGCTCTGGAACAGGAACGGTTGCAGAAGGAACTGCAGGTGGCCCAGCAAATCCAGCAAAAACTTCTCCCCAAGCAGCTGCCGGAGATTCCGGGATATTCCTTCGGCGCGCTGTACCGCGCGGCCAAGGAGGTGGGGGGCGATTATTACGATTTCCTGCGGGTGGGCAAGGATCATTTGGGGCTGGCGGTGGCGGACGTCTGCGGCAAGGGCGTGCCGGCCGCGCTGCTCATGAGCGTGGCGCGCAGCATTTTAAAGACCATCGCCCCCGGAGAGACGTCTCCGCTTAAGGTATTGAAAGAACTTAACCGCCTGCTGGTCGCGGATTTGAGCCGCGGGCTTTTTATTACCTTGTTTTATGCGGTAATTAATGTTAAGAATAGGACCATGACTTTCACGTCGGCCGGGCACAACCCGGTCCTGGTGTGGCAGGCGCAGAAACGCCAATCCCAGTTGCTGGAATTGCGGCCGCCCTGTCTGCCCCTGGGCGTGGATGGGACGGGCATTTTCGAGCGCCTGGTTCAGGAACGGACCATCACCCTCAAAGCGGGCGATGCGGTGATTCTCTATACGGACGGATTGACCGAAGCCTGGAACGACCAGCGGGAAGAATTCGGCATGGAGCGCTTGAAAGAGGCCGTGGCCGCAAGCGCAGGGCTGGGAAGCGCGGCGGATATGATCCAGGGTATTGACCGCTCGTTGATCCGGTTTTGCGGCGAACTACACCAAAACGACGACCTGGCCGTGGTCACGCTTAAAGTCGACTAACGCCGGGACAGAAGGAGCAGCAGCATGCGCCGAGACGGAAACATCAGCATTGAAGTCCGCAAATCCGGGCTTCATGACGTCACTGTGGTGGATGTCACCGGAGTGATCGATACAGGCACCACCTTGATCCTGGATGAACATCTTTCCGGCTTGCTGCGCGAACAGAAATACCGCCTGATCATCAACCTCGCGCAGGTGTCGTACGTGTCCTCGGCCGGCTGGGGCCTGTTCGTAAGCCTGCTGCCCAAGACCCGCGAACACCAGGGCGACATCAAACTGGTCGCCATGACCACCGAAGTGCGCAACGTGTTCAACATGCTCGCCTTTTCCAACCTGATCGCCGCCTATCTGACCGAAGAAGAGGCGATCGCCGCTTTCAAACAAAAGTAATCCCCACATGCCCCGCTCGCTCCTGTGGCTGACCGTTATCTGCATCGTGTTGGCCTCCGGCTGCGCCCGCGACAACGTTGTGGCTCTGTCCGGCCGGCAGGAAATCGTGGAGACAGGCAAACAGCCCTTCCGCCTGGCGCCGGGCCTCGCCCCCAATCGCGCGGTGGTCAGTTGCTTCGGCGGCAGCGTCGTGCAGGAAATTTCCCTGGCCCCCCTGGAAGTCACAGCCACCCTGGATGTGCTGGAAGGCCCGCAGGATCTGGTTCTGGATCAGGACCAGAAAGCGGTTTATTGCCTGCACACCCGGGAAAACGCCCTGGCCATCCTGGAGGGCGAGCCGTTGCGCGTCAAACGCAAGGCCCGCACGGGCAGCCTCAGCCTGGCCGGCGCGGCAGTCAGGCCGCAGGCCGGGGAATTGTGGATTTGCGACGGCACCACGGGCGTGAGCATCTTTGGGATGCCGTGCGTATGCCTGCAGCGCAAAGTGCACGTGGGCCGCTACCCGCAATCCATCCTGTTTACCCCGGACGGGCAGGAAGCCTGGGTGACGCTCAAGGGCGAGAACGCGGTGGTGGTCCTGGACACCAAGACCCTGGCCGAAAAGCGCCGCGTCACCGTGGGCATCTACCCGCAGGCCATCCTGTTGGCCGGCAATACGGTTTGCGTGGCCAACGCGGGCTCGAAGGATGTTTCCCTGATTGACCGGGTGAAATACGAGGAACGCGCGCGCATCCGCGTTTTCAAGCAGCCCCAAGCTTTGGCCCTGCGCGGCCGGACCTTGTGGGTGGCGTGCGGCCGCTCTTTCCGCCTGGCGGTCATCGACGTCGCCCAGGCGCGCCTGTTCGGCACTCTGCGTACGGGATTCTATCCCGGAGATATTCTCGCCATGAAAGATGGGTCCCTGGTGGTGACAGCGCCGGAAAAGAACCGCGTCGTGCGTATCACGCCTGAAATGCCCGCCCAACAATAAACGGACGGATCTCCGCTTTTCCCCGCAATTCCGCATAAATTCCTCTGAAAAAACGCATTGATTTTTTATCCGCCTGGTCGGATATAGCATGCATCCGCATGATCTGTCTTTGCCCATGGCCCGTCCGGCAGTTGCCCTGGTTCATCCGGGCGGGACCGAAACGCCTGGCGGCCCTGCATCCGGCTCCGGATTGCTTTTTTATCAACGTCCGTTATTGCAAATGGGGGCGGCAGCCTGGGCGGGTGTGCTTCTGGCCCGCGCCTGGCCCGCAGCGTGGGTACTGGGAATTTGGGGTGCGGCTTTGCTGTTGGCGGTCTGGGCCTGGCGCTGTTGCCGCCAGGCCTGGGCAGGGCCGGTGGTAGTGCTGGCAACCGGCTTGTGGTTTCACGGCCTGGCAGCCATGCACCTGCAGGCTGCAAATCGTGATGTCTCCCACTTGGGATCCAGGCGGGAGATTGTCCTGGAAGGCCGGCTGGAAAGCCTGCCCGAACAAGTGCTCTGGGGCCAGGCCTGGCGCAGCCGGCTGCGCTGCGAAACCGCGGAGTGGAAGGCAAGACGTTACGAAGTATCAGGTGGCGTGTACCTGCAGGTTCCGGGCCCCATACCCAGCTGGCTGCCGGGAGACCGCCTTACGGTCCGCGGCAGCTTGGAAGCAATCGCCAAACCGTTCAATCCGGGCGAATATGATTTTTCCACCCATGCCGCGCACCGGGGCGTGCGCGGCCGGCTGCAGGTACAATTGCCGAAAGACGCCAAACGCACGCGGGCAGCCTCGGCGTGGGACTGGCGGGCGGGAATTGGGCGCTTGCGGCGATGGTGCCTGCGGCAGTTGGACCAGCAGGTGAAACCGCCCGGCTGCCGCTGGGTCCGGGGCATCGTTATCGGAGACCGCTCGGGCTTGTCCCCGGCTGACCAGGAATTGCTGGCAGCGGCCGGGCTGGCCCACATTTTAGCGGTTTCAGGCATGAACGTGGGTTTGGTGTTCGGCCTGATATTCGGCCTGGCCGCGTGCCTGCGCCTGCCCCGGCCCGCCGGAACCATTGCGGCTGTGGCCGCCAGTTGGGCGTACACCCTGCTGACCGGCGCCGAGCCGCCGGTGGCGCGGGCCGCCTGGATGCTGTCAGCCGTGGCCCTGTCCCACGCGTTCGGCCGCCAACCGGACCCGCTCTCCGGTCTATCTTTGGCGGCGTTGCTGTTGCTGGCGAAATCCCCGCTTTCAGGGACTGAGGCCGGGTTTCAGCTTTCATTCGCCGCCACGGCTGCCCTGGTGCTGGTTTGGCCCAAAGCCCAGTGGATCGGCCGCCACTGGCCGCGGCCGCTGGCGTGGCCGGCAATCTCGCTGCTCACGACCGGCGCCTGCCTGCTCGCCACCGCGCCCCTGACGCTCTATCATTTTTACAATCTGACTCCCGTGGCATTGCTCGCCAATCTACCGGCCGTGCCCCTGGCCAGCGTCATTTTAACCGCCGGCTTGGCGGCGATCGGCCTGGCAGCGTGGTGGCCTACAGTTGCGTCCATAGCCGGCTGGACTGCCGGTCTGGCGGCCGCTGGCCTGGAACACGTCGCCGCCCTGAGCGCCCTGCTGCCCGGCCACCGCTGGTTTGTCTTTCCTCCGTCCGGTTGGTGGGTGGCAGGCTGTTATGTCCTGACAGGGCTGGCTTTGGTGGCCGGGAAAAAGCAACGCACCAGCTGGATGCCGCTGCTCGCGTGGTGCCTTTGGTATCCGGTGTTTGGTCCGGAACCGCTGGAACCGGACGAAACGCGGGTGACTTTTTTCAGTCTGGCGGTGGGCGAGGCCACGTTGCTGCGTTCGGGCGACGGCACGGTTTGCTTGCTGGATACCGGGCCTGAGCAGGAATTCTATTACCGCGTCAGGCCCTGCCTGGCGGCTTTGGGCCTCAACCGCCTGGACGCCTTGCTGATCAGCCACTCTGATTCGGACCACGCCGGCGGCGTGTCCGCATGCCTGCGGAGTTTTTCGGTCCGGCGTTTGGCAGCTGCTGACCGCTCCCTCGGCCTTCCGGTCGGGAGTCCCTCCCCCGAGGAATGGCGGCGCGGGCGCAGGGAAAAGCTGGGGACCCGTTTACGCCTGCGCGCGCTCTGGCCGCCGGCCGGGAGCCACCAGACCGGCAATGAAACCAGCCTGGTCCTTGGCTGCGAAGTTCCGGGCGGCAGCCTGCTGTTTACAGGCGATAGCCGGGCGGACTGCGAGCGACAATGGCAGCTGCCGCGAACGTACGCGCTGCTGAAGGTTGGGCATCATGGCGACCGCAAAGCCACCAGCCCGGGTTTATTGCTGCAATGCCGGCCTGAAATCGCCGTCATCATGCCCGGCACGCGCAATCCCTTCGGTTTTCCCGACCCGGAGCTTTTGGGGCGATTGGGCCAGGCCGGCCTGCTTATACTCGATGCCCGGCAACTCGGCGCGGTCGAATTACGCCTACGGCCGAACCGTCCATTGCAATGGCTGGCGTGGCGCAGGATGCGCGAATAAGGGGTCGGATTGCGAAGGCGGATGAAATCTGATACAATCAGGCACTTCTTGCTGATGAACGGGACCCGATGCAAGTAATCAATCAAACCCGCAATTTTAACCTGGCGGAACAAATAGAGGAATGCCGGACATTTTGGCGGCGTTTGGTGGGAGGGTCGGGCCGCGTTTCGCCACCTGCCGGCCATGGATGGTATATTGCGCCGTGTCGCGCCGTCCATACCTTGGGGATGCGCGTGGCCATTGACGCGGTTTATCTTTCGGCTCAGGGACGCGTGCTGCGGATCGTCCGCTTGGAGCCCTGGCGTTTGGGGCCCTGGGTGCGCGAAGCCCGGGGGGTGTTGGAACTGCCGGCGGATTCCTGCACGCCCCAGACATGTCAAGTCGGCGACTGCTTGCAGACAAATTCCGGGAAGGGATGGTGATTTGAAGGTGAATGGCATCCGGCGGTGGATAAGAGCGGGGCACCGGAAAGGCTTGGCCCTGCTGGGAGTGGGAATGCTGTTGAACGGCGCGGGGTGCGCCACCTCGTCCGTGGTGCCTTCAGCGCAGCAAGCGGCGGACAGGCACCAAACCCTGGGCGACCAGTTTTATGAGCGCAAGCGGTTTACCGAAGCGCTGCGGGAATGGCGGCTGGCGTACGCCCTCGACCCGACGCGGCGGGAAATCGCCGAGCGCATCGAAACCGTGGGCAGCGGCCGTGCCTGGCAGCTGCAAGATGCGGTTCCGTCCGGAGAGAATAATCCCCGTCTCCGGCAGGAGCTGGCAGCGGCCGAGGAACATTACCAGGAGAGCCGGGTGAAGGATGCCGAGGTGGCCTGGCGGCGCGTGTTGGAATGGAACAACGGCCAGCCGGAGGCCGTGGCCGGCTTGGAGCGCCTGGCCGCCGAAGCCTACGAAGCGGACAGCCGGCGGTCATTCGACCAGATGACCCGGGAGTTATATGAGGAGGGAATGCGGGCGTTCCGCCGGCAGGAGTGGGAACGCGCGGAACTCAAGCTGGCTGAAGCGGAAAAATTGAACGCCGATCAGCCGCAGGTACGGCGGTATTTGGACAAAACCCGCCTGCAATTGGCCCAAAAAAAGCAAACCGCGGAAGCAGAAGCGCTTCAGCGGCAGGCGCTGTCCGCCGAAGCTGCCGGGCAATGGGTCGCCGCCTACCGTCACTGGCAGGCCTTGGCGCAGGGCACCCAGCCCTCTCCGCCTGAGGCCGTCCAGGGCCTGGAGCGCTGTCAGCCGCGCGTGGCTGAGTGGGCCAAAGCTCAAAATGCCGCGGCTGAGCGGCTGCTGGCGGACGAAAAATATCCCGCGGCCCTGACTCGCTTTCAACAAGTGTTGGAAATGTTTCCCGGCGACTCCCGGGCGCTGCGGGGACAGGATGAAGCCCGCCGGGCGACCGCTCAAGCCCGCACCCAGGCGGCCTCCGAGGGCGAAGGCCGGCGCCGTTTCAATGCCGGCGTTGCCTGCTACCGCCGCAACGATCTGGCGGCTGCGATCCGCGAGTGGGAACTGGCCGTGGCCGCCTCACCGGAGGACGCCGAGTATCGGGAATGGCTGAGCCGCGCAAAAAAAGAACTGATCGGGCGGGACACCCAAAACCGGCAGCGGGCAGAGGCCCGGTACGCGGACGGACTGGCGGCGTATCAGCGCGGCGAGTTGGACGACGCCCTGGCCGCCTGGAAGGAAGTCCTGGAGCTTGACCCTGGGCACGAGAAAGCGCGCATGAACATCCAGAAGATCGAAAAGGAAATGAAGTAACCGCCCCCGCAGCGTGGAGGCAGTCCACGCGCGGAAAGGAATCCGCCGCATGGCGCAGCGACAGCCATTGCCCGAAAGACAGGATGTTTTTCTTTTCCATTATCCGCCGTCAGAGGTAAATTACGGTGGAAAAATGCGCTTCCAGCAGGTGGCGTTTCTCCCGGATTGGGAGCGTCTGCTTTTCCGATGCCTTGACCGTTTTACCGACCTTCTGCTCGAAAACCGTTCTGCCGCTGCCCTGGAACCGGGTGACTGGCAGGAAGACAGGCCCCAAAGCATTCGCGATGAAAGCACCCCCGCCTCGCCACTGGTCTTCGATGGCTGGCAGGCCGAATTATGGGATATTTTCCTGGACCAGTGGTGCGATGTCAGCCGGCTGGATCTGGGACGTTTTCGGCAATGGGTAAACGAAGAGTTGATGGGCCTCGGGTTGGCTTATCGCAGGTTGAGGCTGCACGCCCTGGAGGAGCAGAAAGCCACAGGCATCTCCGGCCTTGGCTATCTGGCACTGCTTGGCGCGGCCAGCCTGTGCGCCGAGATGATCTCGGAGTATTTCGAAAAGCAGGTTGAAATCCTAGGCAAGATGGCCGTGGCCGCCCGCCTGACCCTGGGACGCAGCTTGGCCCTGTGCTGGCGCCAGGTGGAGCGGGACGACCTCCTCACCCAAAAGCGTCAGGCGTGCCTGGGACACGGGGAGCCTGAACCAGCGGTTCTAAGGCTGTTGAATCCCTTCATATTGGCCTTCAATGACCAGGGCGACGCCGGGATGATTGAGGAAGAACTGGCAGGTCCCAATCCCTATCAGCTATCTTATGCAGTAAGGTCCCAATTGCACAAAGCCGCGCTCCAGGCGGTGGGCAGAAGCCGCCGCTTTGCGGCTAGACCCGGCGCCCGTTTTGCCGGGGAACCCCTTGCCTGGCAGCAATTGCTGGAAAGCCGGCCTGACCGCAACCGTCTGCTCAGTCAGCTGCGGCGGCACCACGATCTGCGCGCCAGAATGGTTTCCGAGAATGTCAGGGCGCAGGTGCGCAAAGCCTTGCGGGCCTTTTTGCGCTCGCATCCGAATTTAACGGAGCTTTATCCCTATATTGTCAACGAACGCCAGCTGGAGGAAACGCTGACTCGGCCGGCGGTGCGCCGGCGAGTGCAAAAAATCCTGCGCAAGGCGGATGCCCGTGCAGCGGAAGAGGCCATCGCCCTCTTGCGCTGGGGGGCGGAAACCGCCAAGCGGGGACGAAAACGCTGGTTCGGTCGATTGACCCGCATGGAATTGACCGACCAGCTGACCGATGCCATAGGCCGCTATGGCGTCATCCAAGGATTGATCGATGATTTCAGCCTTGTCCGTTCGCATTACGGCCGGATCGCGGGGCAGGCCATACCCTGGCAGGGGCTGCGTTTATGGCGCACCCAGGAAGTAAAAATCAGCACTACATTACGGGCGGGCGTCGAAAGAATCGAATTGCTGGATTTGCAGGACAAACGTCAGGAGGAAATCGAAAACCAATTTTTAGACGGCAATTTATTCTATTTGCGCGCCGCGGGGGAGATCTATCCCACCAACAGCCGCCGGGGGGAGCGCGTTATTTTCATGTTTGCAGATTTGCGCAATTCCACGGAAACCACCATGCGCCTGACCAAGGATACCGCCTCCTTCCTGACGCCTTACCTGACGGCTGTAAATCAAATCGCCCTGAATTATCAGGGGGAAAGAATCTACTTCGCAGGCGACGGTTATTCGGCTTATTACCGCCAGGCCCAAAGCAGCATCCGTGCAGCTTACATGATTTCAGGACAATTCGCCAAACTTAGACGTCAAGCTTCTGAGGAGCATTTGCGGGAAGCGCGGGAAATCTATCAAGCTGCCCTGGAAACGGGTGTAAACCTTCAAGATACGGAAAAAATACGGGGACTGCTGAAGCATTTAAAACCGGGCGAGGCACCGGGTAAAGTCCAAGATTTTCTAACGGAATTGGCTCAAATAGAAACCCGCGTGCTGGAAGAGGATGATATTAAAAAGGCCTTGTCTAAAGTGGCTGCCACACGGGCTATGCCAAGAGTGGATATCGGGATTGCTATAACCGCCGGAGAACTGTTTTTTGCGCTGATAGGACAGGATCAACAGGACCAAGGCGAAAAAATAAAAATCGTGATATCTCCCCAGTTGTCGCAGGCAGCCCGTTTGTCCGGGTCATCAGAAGAGGTCAGGAATTATATCGAGACCCATTATCCACAGCCATTCCCCTATAATGTGCATGCCTGGGAGAAAAAGCTCTTTAATCGAGGAATCGTCATAACCGAAGGTGTTTTCGAAACCATTAAAAAGGAAACCAGCATCCAGGCATTCAATGCAAAGGAAGAGGTTTTTAAGCAGGAAAAATTATTCAATTATATAGATAAAATATTGCAGCGGAGAATAATAATCAGGGAGATTCATGAGGCGGTTATGCTAAAAGGAATTTCTGAACCATGCAGAATTTTCGAAGTATCAACCAGCGGGTCTGCACTTGATAAAAATTATGGTGGTTTATAATTTAATAAAGGCTTTATATACCACTCAGCATATAGAATGCTTAAATAATTGGCTAAATTCCGGAAAAATAAATTAATTTCACGCCAAGTAAACCGTATCATAACTCAAATAAAAAGAACTAAAATTATAGTGTCTCTCTATATTACTAAAATATTGCGTAGAAGGGGTTAAAATTATTAAAAACATAAAATCGTGTCTGTAATTATCATTGGTTATGCTCATTATTAAAAAATGAATTAATTCAATTATTCAATAAGGCACAGTTTAATTTATATTTAAATTTCTAAAAATGCACGCTTGTATGGTAGCAATAATTACCAATAAATGCTGCTTCAAGATATTCTAGTATATTACAATTTTCCAATTCGTTTCTCATCCAGGATGATTGAATGCTTAAGGCTGAAATTCGATGTAGTCACTCACTATTGAAAATACCTATGACCTTGGGATCTGCGTATAAACCCTCCCACTACAAGGATGACAAGCGAATGGGGCATTGAACGAGGGTAAGGAAAGGGCGGTTGCACGAGCAGGGGTTGCAGAGTGGTCGCCTGGTTGATTGGTCGAGAAAATAAAAATCGGGGTGCACTCATTCCCGGAAGAACGACATTCACTCTTTACAAATAACCGTTTGAGCCAATATGGATTCTTGCCTCCATTGACGCGCCCTGGAAAGAGATGCTAATATATGGAAACACCCTCCAGGGAGCTGGTGCATGCGCAATATTTTCATCGCGGTTCTCGTGGGATGCCTTCCACTTTCAGCCTTGGCTATTTCCGGAAAAGGAACTACTGCCGCCACATTCTTGAAAATCAGCGTCGGCCCGCGGGCCGTGGCCATGGGCGAAGCGTACGCGGGTTTAGCCGACGACGCAACCGCCCTTTATTGGAATCCTGCGGGACTAGCCCAGATTACGACGCCCGAAGCCACGGCTATGCACGTCTTTTGGTTGGAGGACATTTTTTTCGATCACGTCGCGTTGGCACTGCCCTGGCTGAATGGAACGATCGGCGGCTCGCTGGTTTATCTAAACGCCGGCGACTTGGTGCGTTCGGACATCGGAGACACCCCAGATGATCCCGGCCGCGGGACTTTTTCCGCCGCGGATTTTGGGTTCACGGCAGGGTATGGGCTTCGCTTCTCGGAACATCTGCACTTGGGCGCAAATGTATTGATGTTTTCGGAAACCATTGATGCCCAGGCCAACCTCGGATGGGCCGTGGACGCTGGCTTCCTTTACTTTCTGCCCTGGCCCGGACTGCGCCTGGGAGGGGTCGTCCAGCACCTGGGACCAGCGACCAGTCTGCGGGAAGAATATTATCGTCTTCCCATCAATTTCAAGCTGGGCGCAGCCTACCTTCCCCTAAAAGAAGTCGCCCTTACCCTGGATTACAACCAGCTGTTGGAGCAACCTGGAAAGATCGCCTTGGGCGCCGAATACTTGTTCGCCGGAACCCTGGCCTTGCGGGCGGGTTACATGTATCAGGAAAAAATCGATCCATCCGAATTGTACGCCAATTTTGGGAGCCAAGCAGCCGCCGGCGTCACGGCGGGCCTGGGCTTGCGATATGCGCCGTTTCGATTGGATTATGCTTTCGTGCCTTACGGCTTTTTTGGCACGACCCACCGCATTTCCATGACGTATCAATTCGCGGCCGCTTCACCGGCTCCGACGCCCACCGCGCAACCGACTGCGGTTCCCACGCCAGTGCCGACACCAGTACCCCAGCGTCAGGCGCTGGAGGAGCGCATAGAGGCCATCAGCCGGCGAATTGAGCTCGGTCAACTGGTGAATATACAGTTTAAAAGCGGTTCGACGATATTGACGCCGGAATCCCTGGGCACACTGGATGAAATAGCCGCAGAAGCGGCGTCGTTCCCAGACCTGCGCATCCGCATCGAAGGACATACGGATGCGCAAGGCTCGGCGAAAACCAATTTGCGCCTATCCCAAAGCCGGGTGCAGGCTGTCCAGGCCTATTTGGTCGACCACCACAGGCTGCTGGCCGAGCAGTTCATTCCCGTCGGTTACGGTGAAAGCAGGCCGATCGCCGACAATGCCACGGCCGAAGGACGAAGACGCAACCGGCGCGTGGAATTTAAAGTCGTTGAAGAACAGCCGTAAGGACGGAGGAAACGCGTGATCAAGATAAAGCATATAGGGGTATTGACTTCCGGGGGAGATGCGCCCGGGATGAATGCCGCCATCCGGGCCGTTGTACGCGCCGCAACGGACCGCAAGTGGAGGGTGACCGGGATATTACGCGGCTATTGGGGTTTGATCAATCGGGAAACACAGCCCATGGATTCGCGCAGTGTCGGCGGAATCATCAACCGTGGCGGCACTATTCTGCGGACTGTCCGTTGTCCCGAATTCAAGCAAGCCTCCCAAAGGGCAAAAGCCTATCGGCATATCCGCGAGCTAGGTCTGGAAGGGTTGGTGGTGATCGGCGGCAATGGCAGCGCCGCAGCCGCACAGGCGATCCACCGTGAAATCCAGTTGCCAGTGGCCGTGGTGCCGGCGTCCATCGATAACGACGTCTACGGAACGGACGACACGGTGGGATTCGATACGGCCGTGAACACGGCCGTCACCGCCATCGACCAGATCCGCGACACCGCCACCTCCCACGAACGGGTGTTTCTCATTGAAGTCATGGGCCGTCACAACGGATTCATCGCCGTGGAAGTCGGGCTGGCGTGCGGGGCGGAGGCTGTGCTGGTTCCGGAAATCAAATACCAGTTGGATGCAATCAGCCGGATGCTGGTCAACGGCAAGAAGCGCGGCAAGCTATCTTCGATCATCGTGATGGCCGAGGGGGCCGGCGACTCAAAAAAAATCACGGAGCAATTGAAGGCCAAAACCGGCTTGCGTGTCCGGCTTTCGATCCTGGGATATATTCAGCGCGGCGGCAGCCCCTCGGCCCGCAGCCGCCTGCTAGCGGCACGCATGGGACATGCCGCTGTCCAGAACCTGGCGAAAGGTCTGTACGCCCATTTATCAGGGCTCCAAAACGATCATATCGTTGCTTCGCCCCTGGCGATCGTAACGGCCAGGCAGAAGCATCTTGGCCGGGAATACTACCACCTCTCAAACCAATTGGCCCAGTGAGCCATGGCGGAAATTATCTCGGCTTCCCGCCGGACCGATTTGGCGAGAATGTTTCCTTCCGTATTTTCAGGGTGGCTGGAACAAAAATGGGTTGAAGTAAAAAACCCCTTCTCAGGCCAAGTCAGGCATGTTTCCCTCGACCCGAGCGATGTTCACACAATAGTTTTATGGTCCAAGGATTTTTCAAGGTTGCTTGCCAACGAATGCAAGCTTTTGGACCGATTGAAAAGGTACCAACAGCTTTTTTTCATTTCACGATAACAGGATTAGGCGGCACTTCGCTGGAACCGGGTATACTACCTTATAATAAAACAGCTTTACAAGGGAAACACCTGGTAGATATCGCCGGAAGCTGCGAGAGAGTGGTATGGCGATTCGATCCTATTGTTTATTGGATGGACGGGGGGAAAAAAGCAAGCAATATAAGTATTTTCAAAAAAATAGCTCCAATAATCGCTGATGCTGGCATCCAAAATGTAATCATCTCTTTATGTCAATGGTATGCGAAATCAAAAGCCAGAGCAGAGCATTATTCAATTAATATAGCAGAGCCGAATTCAGAAGAGATTAAAAGAGATATTAATCAATTGCTGGAAGTAGCAAATGATTATAATATGAGGCTGAATGCCTGTTCATCGCCGGTATTTACTCCTTTTGGAGTAACGCCGGCAAAATGTGTAAATAGTGAATTTATATCAATAATTCATCCTTTACAAAATTCAATAAGTTGTGACAAGGATAGAGGACAAAGAAAAGAGTGTAATTGTAGCAAATCAATTGATATCGGGTCGTATCAGCAGCATTGTCCGGAAGGATGTGTATATTGCTATGCTAATCCGATTAAAAAACAAGTTTATTCCTAGAATTGCTATTACGATGGGCGATCCTGCAGGCATAGGTCCAGAGATTATTTTAAAGTGTTTAAATGATAAAACAATTACCTCAAAGATTTGTCCTTTAATTATAGGCGATTTCAATGTGTTTAAAAGGATGAAACACTTTGTAAAAACAATTAAAAAAATAATCGTAGTTGATGACAACACGGTATCAAATCAGCATTATGCACTAAAAGGAAGAATATTATTTATTAATAGTGATATCTCGAATGGTATGATTGAAATTGGCAGGGGTAATAAAGCTAGCGGATTTATGTCATATAAAGCAGTGACCAGGGGTATTCAGCTTTGTATGGATAAAAGTGTTGATGCCATGGTAACAGCACCTATATCTAAAGAAGCTTGGCATGAAGCAAAGATATTTTTCCCTGGACACACTGAACTGCTCGCGAAAATGACTAAAACAAAAAGATATTCCATGATGTTTATTGGAGGTGTATTTCGAGTAATACTTGTGACTATTCATGAACCTTTATCCAGAGTTCATTCTATAATAAATGTTCAAAAGGTTATAGAGACTTGTATTACAGGAAATGAAACTTTAAAAAAATATTTCAACATCTCTAGACCCAGAATCGCCTGTGCTGGTTTAAATCCACACGCAGGAGAAAATGGGATTTTTGGAAAAGAGGAAATAACAATAATAAAACCAGCCATTAGTAAACTGAAGAAGAAAGGGATTAATATTAAAGGGCCTTTTCCAGCCGATACGTTATTTACTGATAAATACACTGAAGCTTTCGACTTATTCGTATGTATGTATCATGATCAGGGATTAATACCTTTTAAAATGAGGCATTTTAACAATGGCGTGAATATTACAGCAGGTTTGCCAATAATCCGGACTTCGCCGGATCATGGCACGGCATTTTCAATTGCAGGTAAAAATGTAGCGGATCCTCATTCCATGCGCCAGGCGATCCTGACTGCCAGAGAAATGGTCATTAATTCCCGATGCTAAAAAAACCCAAATATGGCCAACATTTTCTTAAACATATCCATTACGCCATGAAGGCAGTGGAAGCAGCCGAGCTTTCGCCGGAAGACGCGGTCATTGAAGTCGGGCCTGGTAAGGGTGTTTTAACCAAATACTTATTGCCCAAGGCCGGTTTGGTGCTGGCATTAGAGATTGATTCCCGATTTATCGATAAATTGAAAGAAAAATTCGAAAACCACAACAATTTCGAAGTCCGTAATCTTGATGCCCGGTATATCAGCTGGGATGAAGTGATTGGTGAATTGCGCGAAAAGGGATTCAAACGAATTAAGCTTGTCGCCAACCTTCCATATTACATGGCCACCCAAATGGTTATGCACGTACTTGCCAGCAAAGCGCGTTGCGACCGTTTGGTGGTAATGGTCCAGGATGAAGTGGGAAGACGCCTATGCAGCGAACCAGGGAGCAAGGACTATTCCGCGCTGAGTGTCGCGGCGCGATATTATAGCGAACCGCATTATGTATGCCGGGTGCCGGCCAAGGCATTCAACCCTCCGCCGCTGGTTTCATCTGCGATCATTCGATTGGACAAGAGAGAGGCTCCTCAGGTGCATGTCAGTGATGAAGAGATGTTCTTGTACCTTGTCCGGTCGGCCTTCACCCATCGGCGCAAGACTTTGCGAAAATGCCTGCAGGGTTTGGAGCGTGCACCGCGACAGGAATATTGGGAAAGCGCTTTAGCCCGGGCAGGCATCGATTCGCAACGCCGGCCGGAGACATTGTCCTTGCAGGAATTTGCGGATATCAATCAAGCGTTGGGGGATTGGATGGTGCCGCAACCAAAAGAAAACTGAAGGTGTGCAATATTCTTTAAGAGAAAGTTAAAAACGAATTGGATTCCCGCCTGCCGAAACCCGATCGCATCGCCGAGTTTAATGTATATATAACACTTTAAATATAAATATACACAAATGTAACAATGATATAATATTGTTTATTATTATAGTTATTATTTAACTGATATTATGAATATTGACGAGACGAAGTCATAAAACCACCCTTTCAAATTATAGTATTAAACATAAATTGTCACTGCGGAGGCTGTTCGGCCACGCCTTGTTTGTTTGCGAGACGACTTCATATAAACTTGCCTTTTAAAAATCGGCGCGGGTTCATTCCCGGGGAATAGCACAAGAGGGTGCAATACGTTGCTTAAATGTTAAGAATGAAATTTACACCCGCAGTCGCTTTTGCTGACGATTTTTATTCCTTGCCCTCGTATTTTTCTCGTCGTACACTGTGAATCATTAACGCGGTTTCGTCGAAGGAGGAATTCGTTATGGTCCGTTTTTATCGCCCAAAGGAAATCCGGGGGATAAGAAATTTGGTGTTGGGTGTAACGGAAGACAAAAAATCCCTGTCAGGCTTGACTGCGCGGATACCCGGGATACAACGCGCCATTAAACTAGGTGATGTAACCGGAAAACTGGGGGAAATAAACGTTTTTTACCCCCCATCCGGACCCATTGAAAGGGTAATTCTTTGCGGCTTGGGAAAAGGCGCCGAATTGGAAGCCGAGGAAGTGCGTAAAGCGGTGGGGTTGGCGGTGCAAAGAGCCGTGCGCTTAAAAGTCCGGGAAGCGGTCTTTGAAGTGGGCAGTTTCTGCCATGAACGTTTGGAACCGGTGGAGACCAGCCGGCTCATCGTACTGGCCGGACAACTGGCGAGTTATCGATATTTGGAACTGAAGAAAGAGCAGGACGAGGATTTGCGTAGGCAGCGGTTCACAGTGTCGTTATGCATTGAAAAAAAGCCATCCATTCTCCAGGCAGTGAAGATGGCCGAGGACACGGCGGACAGCGTTAATTATGCCAGGACGTTGGCCAACCGCCCCGGGAATGTTCTTTATCCGGAAGTATTGGCTAAAGAGGCTGTGGCGTTGGCGAAAAAAGACAAACGAATCAAGGTGAAAATTCTCCGTCATCAGGAATTGCGACGGCAGGGATTCGGCGCTTTAATGGCGGTTGGCATTGGCAGCGTGCGCCCTCCGGTGCTGATCGACATCCGTTATCAGGGGGCCAGCAGCAAACAAGCGCCAGTTGCGCTGGTGGGGAAGGGCATCACCTTCGATTCCGGGGGCATCTCGATCAAGCCATCTGCCAAAATGGAAGAGATGCGTTTTGACATGAGCGGCGCGGCCGCAGTTTTGGGTATCATCAAAGCTGCAGCAGCCATGAGGCTGCCGGTTAATTTGCTAGGGGTGGTTCCGGCTGCCGAAAATATGCCTTCCGGGACAGCTACCAGGCCGGGAGATGTTGTGACCAGTTTATCCGGGAAGAGTATTGAGATCATCAACACTGATGCGGAAGGCAGATTGATACTGGCGGACGCCCTCACTTATAGTCTTAGGCATAAGCCGGCATGCATTCTGGATTTCGCAACATTGACAGGGGCGGTTATCGTAGCGTTAGGGACATATGCCACCGGGTTATTGACGAATTGCGACCAGATGGGATTGGATATTGCCGAGGCCGGAAATGAGTCTGGCGAGAAGACCTGGCAGCTACCGATCTGGGATGAATACCGCCAGTTAATGAAAAGCGAAGTGGCTGATATTGCAAATATTTCAAGCAAGTCCGGAGCAGGCACGATTCAAGGCGCGGTTTTTCTTGAACGTTTTATCGGGGATACGCCCTGGGTCCATTTGGACATTGCAGGAACAGCGTATGGAGATAAAACGCCTTTGTCGCCCAAAGGGGCTACAGGGGTTGGTATAAGGCTGACTCTGGCTTGGCTTTTAGCTCAAAAAAACAAGCATTTTAAATACAAGTCCAACGCATGAACGAGTAATCAGAATCCGGGAGGAATTGCGGCCATGGTCATGCCGGACCATATGATAAGGAAGTTGTCAAAGGAGAAAGGGATGATTGAACCTTGCGCCGAGCCGACTTCGGGTGGCGTGGTCTCCTTTGGCATTTCTTCCTTTGGATACGACATGCGGGTGAGTGATCAGTTCAAAATCCACAAAGGGTCAACCAACAATGTGGCGGATCCCAAACAATCCCGGTCCGAAGATTTTGAAAATTTTCAAGGCCCGGTGCTGGAGCTGCCTCCGCACACGTTTTGCCTGGGACGTTCGGTGGAATATTTCCGCATCCCCAGAGATGTGATCGCCTTGTGCACGGGCAAGTCCACGTATGCGCGCAGCGGCGTGTTGGTGAATATCACGCCGTTGGAGCCGGAATGGGAGGGGCATGTGACCATGCAGATATTTAACACCACCGCAGCGCCCGTCAAGATCTACGCCCAGGAAGGCATCGCCCAGGTGGTGTTCATGCAAAGCGAATGGGTTCCTGAAGTTTCTTATGCGGACAAGGGAGGCAAGTACCAAGGAAGCAAGGGCATTACGCTGGCAAAAATTTGACTTCCAAGCAAGCAAGGCGGAGCAGAGCATGAATGAGGCGTCCGGGTTTCCGCTTAACGTCAGTTTGGTCTCGATGCACCCCATGCCCGAGGAGCCGATTTGGACGCGCCTGGGTTACCGCCAGAAGACCTCCGACCAGACGCTGATCCTGTCCAAGTATCAATCCCTGATCAAGCGGTTTTTACGCGAGACTCAGATACGACTTTTTTACCGGGAAGCCGGTTTCCAGGCTGAGGGAGACCTGGTGGCCGTTGACCGCCACCGGTTCAGCAGCCGGCTGGTCGCAGAACGTTGTGCGGGTGCGCAACGGGTTTACTTGCTCGGGGCGTCGGTCAGGCAGGAAGACTTCAGGCAGCTTCAGTCGCTGCAGGAACAAAACCGCCTGGAGGAAGCCGTGGTTTTAGATGCGGTTTTATCGGAAAAGGTCGATTATGCGCTGGATTTTATCGAAAAGGGAGTTAATCTCGAATTGCGCCGCAAAGGTCAGGTTATGGGCGCGAGGCTATCATGCGGATATGGCGACTTTTCCCTTGAAAATCAAAGGTTTTTTTATAATGTCCTGGAGTTTTCGCGATATGGCATAATATTGACGCCTCAGTACCTGCTTATTCCGGAGAAAACCGTGACAGGACTGGCGCCCGTTCGCCCGCTTGAGGTAAGAATATGATTGAAAAACCGCTTAAAAACACAAAATTGATGCTTCTGGATGGTTCTACTGGAACCATGTTGCAGCGTCGCGGCATGCCAGCAGGCGCGGCGCCGGAACTGTTTTGCCTTGAACACCCCGAGGTGGTCCGTAAAATCCAGGAAGAATACCTGACCGCCGGCGCCAACATTATATATACGCCCACCTTTGGGGCCAACCGCAGCAAACTCCGGCATTATCAGTGGGAAAAGCGCGTATCTGAATTGAATCAGCGCTTGGCCGAAGCCACGGTTAAACTGGCGCACGCTCAGGGTGCCTGGGCGGCCGGAGACATCGGGCCGACCGGCGAGTTTTTCCGTCCTTTCGGCGAACGATCGGTGGAAGAAGGGGTGGGGATTTTTGCCGAACAGATGAAAGCTTTGGAAGCTGCGGGTGTGGATTTATTGGTTGTGGAAACGCAGTTGGACATCCAAGAAGCCCGTTTGGCCCTGCTGGCGGCCAAAGAAAACACCCGCCTGCCCGTTGTCATCAGCCTTACGTTTGACGAACAGGGCCGCACGCTGACAGGCAGCGATCCGGTCACGTGTTTGACCATCCTTGCCGCCTTGGGTGCCGACGGATTTGGCATCAATTGTTCCACAGGCCCGGAGCACATCGTGCCGCTGGTCGAGCAAATCGCGCCGTTGGCCCGCATTCCGATCTGGATCAAACCAAATGCCGGATTGCCGCAGGTGCGGGCCGGGGAAACCACCTATACCATGGGGTCGATCGAGTTCGCCGCCTTCGCGGAAACGTTTTGGAAGCTTGGCGTGAACGCTCTGGGCGGATGCTGCGGAACCACGCCGGACCATATCCGCGAACTCGCCCGCGCCGTGGCCGCGCGCGAGTTGCGACCAGCGATCAGGCCGGCGGAAGCCTTCACAGTGGCCGGTCCGCGGCAGACGTTGCAGCTGTCCGCGCCCGGACAGGGGCTCATCAGGGTCGTTGGAGAAAGAATCAATCCGACCGGGAAGCCTCAATTGCAGGACGAACTGCGCGCGGGAAAAATGGAGCGGGTCCGCGCCCTCGCCCAGGAACAACAGGGCCAGGGAGCGGACGTGCTGGACGTCAACGTCGGCGTTGACGGAGCGGACGAAGCGGCTCTTTTGCAACAAGCGGTGGTGGAGCTCAGCGTGGCGTCCGATCTGCCATTGTGCCTGGATTCGAGCCATCCTGAGGTTTTGGAGGCGGCCTTGCGCCTGTACCCCGGCAAGGCGCTGGTCAATTCCCTCTCCGGCGAAAAAGCCAAACTCGAGAAGTTGCTGCCTGTTATTGCCAAATACGGTGCGGCCTGCATCATACTGCCTGTGGATGACCGGGGAATATCCGAAACCGTTGAAGGACGTTTGGAGGTGCTGGAAAGGATTCTCCAGGCCTGCGACAAACATGGCGTGGCCCGCTCGCAAGTGGTGGTCGATGGTCTGGCTCTGACCGTGGCGACCGGGGCCGATCAGCCGACGAAGACCCTGAAGCTGATCCGGTACGCCTCGCAACAACTGGGGTTGCATACCGTGATCGGCCTGTCCAACGTCTCGTTCGGGCTCCCCGGGCGGTCGTTTCTAAACGGCGCTTTTTTGGCCCAGGCCGCGGCTGAAGGGCTCTCGCTGGTTTTGGCGAATCCGGCGGACGAAGTAGTCATGAACCTGAAAGCCAGCGCCGAGGCGCTGACCGGTCGGGACGAACGCGGCCAGGAACTGATCCGGAGGTTTGCCGTTGTCCAAAAAAGGGAGCTTGCTGTTCCGCACGCCTCTCAGCCGCCGGAGGAGCGGGTGCGCGCTGCGGTCATCGGAGGGAACCGTCAGGGAGTGACGTCCGCCGTCGAAGACGCTTTGGCAGCCGGGGTGGCGGCGGACCGTCTGGTCGCCGAGCTCATGATTCCCGCCATCCGCGAGGTCGGCGAGAAATACAACCGGCGGGAGTATTTTCTGCCTCAATTAGTGGCCTCGGCGGAGGCCATGGAAGCGGGCATGCAGTCCCTGGCGCCCAGGCTGTCGCTCGCGTCCGGTGCAATCAAGGGCGTGGGGGTCCTGGCCACGGTGAAGGGCGATGTCCATGACATCGGCAAGAAAATCGTCGGTTTGGTGTTGAGAAACCACGGATACAAGATCGTAGACCTCGGCAAATCCGTGGATGAGGAAACGATCGTTAGAGAAGCGGAGGCGGCCGGCGCGGACTTCATCGGCTTGTCGGCGCTTATGACCAGCACCATGGTCGAAATGGCCAAGGTGGTCAAGCTGGTCAAGGCGCGCGGCCTGGCGGCCAAGGTCATCGTTGGAGGCGCGGTGGTAACGCAGCGTTTCGCCGACGAGATCGGCGCGGACGGCTATGCCGTGGACGCCGGACGCAGCGTCGAAGTGGTGGAACGTCTGCTGGCGGGCAGGCCCGGGAGGTCCGGGACATGAGCGGCGGGAAAATTTTCATTGCAGCCACGCACCAAAACGTAGGGAAGACGCTGCTGTCCCTGGGGATTCTCGGCACGCTCAGCCGCAGCGGCAAAAACGTGGGATACATCAAGCCCGTGGGCCAGCGCACCATCGTCGCGGAAGGGGTGGAAGTCGACGAAGATGCGGTGCTGATGGAGCGGGTCTTTCATATCGGCAGCCATCTGCAGGACATGAATCCCGTGCGGGTCGGCAAAGGGTTCACGGCCGATTATATCCGCCACGGCCGCGACAGCCGGCTGGCCGAGCAGATCCAGGAAGCTTTCGACCGGGTGAGTCAGGGCCGCGATTTCGTAGTAGTGGAGGGCACCGGCCATGCGGGCGTGGGCTCGGTGCTGGATTTGTCCAATGCCCGGGTGGCGCAGCTGCTCGGAACGCCGGTGGTCATGGTGGCGCCGGGCGGCGTTGGCCGTCCGATCGATGAAGTCGCGCTGAATTACGTATTGCTGCGTGAAGCGGGCGTGCCGTTGGCCGGCGTGGTCATCAACAAGGTGAAGCCGCATAAATACGAGCAGGTGAAGGAACTGGCCACCAAAGGGTTCGCCCAAAAAGGAATCAACGTATTGGGCGTGCTGCCGTTCGACGACGTGCTTTCGGCGCCGAGCGTGAAGGAAGTGATGATCGAAGTGGGCGGAGAGCTGATCAGTCAGGACGTCAGCGAAGCGGCCCTGGAGGCCCCGGTCAAGCACAACTTGGTGGGGGCCATGAGCGCCCACCAGGCCCTGGATTATTTCAAGCCCGGATCACTGATTATCACACCCGGCGACCGCGAGGACATCATCCTAGCCTCCATCGGCATGGCTATTTCGGACGAACAAAGCCAGCCCGGCATGGTCTCGGGCATCGTGCTGACCGGGCACACCATTCCGCATCCGGCGATTTTGGAGCTGATTCACCGCGCCCGGATCCCGGTTATCACCTGCTCCAAGGACACCTATACCGTGGCCTCGCAAATCCACGATTTAATGGTGAAAATCACGCCCGAGGAAAGCAACAAAATCGAACAGGCGATCCAACTGGTCGGCCAATACATGGATATCCAGGCGATCTGCGGGCAATGCCTGCCTTGACTTTTTTAATGCGGGACCCTGGCCAGCGTGTTATAATTTGCATCTTGGCGGTTTGAATGATAGGCATCGAAGGAGGACGTTCAATGGCAAGCCAAAAAACCAAGATTATTTGGGTGACCATGGCAGTTCTCGTTTTGGCGGGAGCGGCTTTGGTCGTTTCCATGCTCGTGCGTGCCCCGAGATCCTGGGAACATAAGCGCAAAGCCATGATGAGTAAATATACCCACATGCTGGAATCAAAAGACGCCGCGTTAAGGCGGGAAGCAGTGATGTCTCTGGGCGGGGTGGGGGACAAGTCCGTGATTCCGCGCCTGCTCAAGGCCCTGCAGGACCCGGACGAACGTGTGCGCGAAAACGCTTTGATTTCAATGCGCGCCTGGGGGGATGCCTCGCAATTGGATCAGGTGGAGCCGCTCCTCAAGGACAAGAACGAACGGGTTCGGTCTGCGGCGGTGTTTACGCTGATCAACCTGGGAGGCAAAGATCGTTACGCAGCCGTCAAGCCGTTCCTGTCCGACCCTTCGCTCATGGTCCGCGAGCAGGCGGTCCTGGCCTTGGGCAAACTGCCGGAAGCCATGGTGCTGGGCGACTTGATGAAGGCCATGGAGGATCCGGAAGTCATGGTCCGCCGGCGCGCGATCTGGGTTTTGACGAATTTCAGCGATCCCACCGCCATTCAGAAAATCGTAGGGGCGTTGAAGTCCGGCATTCCGATGCTGCAAGGCGACGCCGCCATGGCCCTGGGCCGGATGAACGCCAAGGGCGCGGTGCCGGATCTGATCCAGGCGGCGGACAATAAGGATCCCTTTGTCCGGCGCGCCGCCATCATGGCGCTCGGCAATCTGGGGGACAGCCGGGCCGAGGATGTGCTGATTCGCGCCTTGTCCGAGAAGGAAAACACCACCCGGCGCGAAGCGGCCTTGGCCCTGGGCCGGTTGGGCACCCCGGGCGCCGTACCCGCCTTGTTGCCGCTTTTAAAAGAAGAGGACCCGGTGGTTCGGGTGGCCGTGGCCCACGCCTTGTCCGAGGCCGCGGGCCCGCAGCATTTGGACACTGTGCAGAAGATGACCATGGACAAGGATGAAACCATCCGCGAGGAAGCCGTGGCGGCCTTGGGACGCATCAAAAACGAAAAGGCCGTGGATATCCTGAAGCGGATGACGACCGATTCCTCGGAACGGGTGCGCTGGGCCGTGGTCACCGCCTTGGATGAGGTCGGTTCGGTGGAGGCGGGAAATATCCTCAAGAGCCTGGTGAAATCCGAAAAAAGCGACTGGATCAAACGGCACATCGAAAATATTCTCAACCGTCTGGAAATGCAAAAACGCGTTGGCGGAAAGGCCCGCGTCATGCCGCCGGAATCCACGGATATGCCACCGGCGGCCGATCAGACCATGGCGCCGACCGCCGTTCCCACCCCGGAAGCCGCCGCGGAAAACAAAACCACAAAACCCAGGAGTCCGAGAAAGCGCTGATGCGGTTGCGGATCGGCGAGCCAACCGCGCCCGTGCCGGCGGCGTCGATAAGGGGGGAGTCAGCATGACTGCACAGGCCTCGGCTACGATCCCCAGCGACCTGGAAATCGCGCAGGCGGCCCGCCTTCAGCCCATTCGGGACATTGCCCGCCAACTGGACATCCCCGAAGATTTCCTTGAGCTTTACGGCAACTACAAAGCCAAAGTCCGTCTGGAATTGCTGGACCGTCTCGCGGCTCGCCCCCTCGGCAAATACATTGATGTGACCGCCATTACGCCCACCCCCCTGGGGGAAGGCAAGACCGTCACCACCATCGGCGTTTCCCAAGCCCTGGCCAAAATCGGGAAAAAGGTCGCCACCTGCATACGCCAGCCTTCGCTCGGCCCGGTATTCGGGATCAAGGGCGGAGCCGCGGGCGGCGGGTACGCGCAGGTCATCCCCATGGAGGATTTCAACCTCCACCTGACCGGCGACATTCACGCCGTCTCCCTGGCCAACAACCTCCTGGCCGCTTACATCGACTCCCACCTGCTGCACGGCAACCGCCTGGACCTGGATCCCTTGTCCATCACCTGGCGACGGGTGGTGGATATTTCGGACCGCGCCCTGCGCCAGATCGTGGTGGGGCTGGGCGGAGCGGAGAACGGCCTGCCCCGCGAAACCGGGTTCGACATCGCAGTGGCCTCGGAAGTCATGGCCATTCTGGCCCTCGCGAAAGACCTGCCGGACATGCGCCGGCGTCTGGGCGCGATCGTGGTCGGCACCACCCGCGGCGGACAGCCGGTCACAGCCGAGGAACTGCAGTGCGCCGGCTCCATGGCCGTGCTGATGAAGGACGCGATTTTGCCGACGCTGATGCAAACCCTGGAACACACCCCGGTGTTCGTCCACGCCGGTCCCTTCGCCAACATCGCCCACGGCAATTCCTCCATCATCGCGGACCAGATGGCGCTGCGGCTGGCCGACTATGTGGTGACCGAGAGCGGTTTCGGCGCGGATTGCGGTTGCGAAAAGTTTATGAACATCAAATGCCGCTACTCGGGATTGCGGCCGGATGCCGTGATTCTGACCTGCACGGTCCGGGCCTTGAAAATGCACGGCGGTGCCTTCCAGGTGCGGCCGGGAAAGGCCCTGGATCCCGACGTGGTGGCCAAAGCCAACGACGAAGCCCTGCTGAAGGGGTGCGAAAACCTGGAGCAGCACATCGCCGCCGTGCGGCTGCACGGCGTGCCGGTGGTGGTGGCCATCAACCGCTTCGCCACGGACCAGCCGCAGGAACTGGAACTGATCAAGCGGCAGGCGTTGAAATACGGCGCCGTGGCCGCCGTGCCTTCCGAAGTGCACGCGCGCGGCGGGGAAGGCGGCCGGGCGCTGGCCGAAGCCGTCGTGGCGGCGGCCCAGCAGCCCTCGGCGTTCAAGTTTCTCTACCCCCTGGAAGCGCCGATCAAGGAGAAAATCGAGACCATTGCCGCCAAGATTTACGGCGCCGACGGCGTGGACTATCTGCCCGAGGCCGAGAAGAAAATCGAGCTGTATACCCGTTTGGGGTACGACCGTCTTCCGATCTGCATGGCCAAGACGCACCTGTCCCTCTCACACGATCCCAAGCTCAAGGGGAGGCCGCGGGGGTTCCGCGTGCCGGTGCGCGATGTCAGGGCGTCGGTGGGCGCGGGATTCTTATATCCCCTGCTGGGGGACATGCGGACCATGCCGGGTCTGCCTTCCCAGCCCGCGGGCAATTTCATCGACCTGACGCCGGACGGCAAAGTCAAGGGGCTGTTTTAACTGCCGTTGGCCCGGTTGTGAATAAGGAAGCGAGGCATTCGGAGTGATCGGATCAGCAGGGGTCATAATCAGGCGGGCGGTTCCGCTGGCTTGTTTGCTGGTTTTCGGCCTGAATCTGGCTTGGGCGGCCCAGGGTCCCCAGGCGGATGTGGCGCCGTTCATAAAAAAGCGGGAAACCCGGCCGGCCGGCGAGGTGAAGGCGCGTTACGCTGACGATCCTCTCAAACTCCCCGAAGCGCCCTGGAATGTTCCGGGCGTGCCGCTGGTCTGCGAAGGCCGGGGGCTGTCCCTCTACTATTTAATCCCGGTCTCACGGGTGGAAAAAATACTGCCGCCCGGGCTCAAACCGTTTCCCGGACCCAAGGATATCTGGTTCAGGGTGGATGCCCTGCAATGGACCGCGGTCCATTCCGCGGGCCGTCCGCCGGTAACGTACAAACCTTTCGTGGAGCTGGGATACCGATTCGAGGTGACGGAAAACGGCAAACGGGGCACCTACCCCTTGCGCCTGTACTTCGAACCCAGCTGGCCCATTCTCTGGGCGCGCCAGCACGGAGCCTATGCGGCCTATCCCCTGTCCGGCGCGGACGTGAACTTTTCGCCTTTCATCCATTTCTTTCAGCTGCGGCGCGGGAATTTCGCGGCCCTCGTGGCCCAGGTGGATCCCCGCCAGGGCGTGGGCGCGCAGGCCATGGATTTGTTCAGCCGCGGCCAGGACGGAAAACTGTGGCAGGGGGATGGGATGGAATTTGTCTGGCCCCGGGACACGCAGCGCCTGACGCCCGTGTCCAGGAAATTGACCGCCGAGATCAAACCGGCCCAAACCCGGATGTTGCTGGTCAAGGAACCGGTGGAGTGGAATATTCTGACTGAAGACGAGGCCCTGCAGCCGGCCAAGGTGTTGTTGCTCGAATCGGTTCAGGGCGACTGGCTGACGCCTGCCGGGGCGGCCGCTCCCTGAGCGTGTGCCGGCTCAGGCGGCCTGAAAACGGGATTGTGTCCTGGTCCGAAAACCATTATTATATCCCTTCCGTTCAATTTCCCCGGGGAACTGTCTTTCGTCTTGCCTGCCGAGAGGGCTGAACCGTTTTGCAGACAGACCGGGAACGCGGGTCGGGCCCGCCAAGGAGCAGCCATCATGCCAGCGCGGAAACGCGGGTTTTTCATTACCTTTGAAGGCTTGGACGGCTCCGGAAAAAGTACGCAATTCAAACTGCTGGCGGCCCGGCTGCGGGTGGAAGGGTTCCAGGTAACCACCACGCGGGAACCGGGCGGCGACCTGTTGGCCGAAAAGATCCGGACCCTGCTCCTGGAGCGCGCCGACCAGTCGCCCACGCCGACGGCTGAGTTGCTCCTGTTTTTGGCGGCCCGCGCCCAGCACGTGGAACGGTTGATCCGGCCCGCCCTGGCGGCAGGCCAGGTCGTGCTGTGCGACCGTTTCAGCGATTCCACCCTGGCCTACCAGGCGGGCGGGCGGGCGTTGCCCCCGGCTGCCGTGGCCGCGGCGGACAAACTGGCTACAGCCGGCTTGAAACCGGACCTGACGCTGTTGTATGATTTGCCCCTGCGCCAGGGCCGGGAACGGGCCTTTCAAGCCAAGCAGGCCCATGACCGGATGGAATCGGAGCCCTCGGCCTTCTGGCAGGCCGTGCGCCAGGCGTACCGCGGGCTCGCCCGGCGGGAACCCAGGCGCATCGCCCTGATCCGCTCGGACCGGCCCCTCGCCGCGGTGACCCGGCAGACCTGGCAGGTGGTGCAGAAAAAAATGGCCGTAATGAAGGAGCGTTGCCGTGCCGTTTAACGCCGTATGGGGACAGCCGCAGGCCGTCGATTTTCTCCGGCGGGCAGTGTCCCAGGGCCGGGCAGCGCACGCGTATTTGTTTTCAGGGCCCGAGGGCGTGGGCAAGCGTACCACGGCGCTGGCCCTGGCCCAGGCGCTGAATTGCCTGCAGCCCCAGGCCGGAGACGCCTGCGGCGAATGCGCGGCCTGCCGGAAGATCGCGGCCGCCGGCCACCCGGATGTGGTATTGTTGGAACCCGAGGGGCAGGCTTTGAAGATCGACCAGGTGCGCGAAACCCTGCAACGCAATCTGCGCTGGAAGCCGCTGGAAGGCCGCTGCAAGGCATTCATTCTGGATGAAGCGGATGCGCTGACGACCGAAGCGGCCAACAGCCTGCTGAAAGCGCTGGAAGAACCGCCGGACGCGGTCGTGATCGTTTTGATCACCAGCCAGCCGTTTGCGCTGCTGCCCACCATCCGTTCCCGCTGCCAGGAGGTCCGGTTCCGTCCGCTGGATACCGGCTTACTGGCGCAATGGCTGTCCGAGCAGCACGGGCTGCCTTCAGAAACCGCCGCCTCCCTGGCGCGCTTGTCCGACGGCCGGCCGGCCGAAGCGCTGCGCCTCTCCGATCCCGAGGTGCAGGCCCTGCGCAGCCAGGTGCTGGAGGTGGCGGCTGCCGCCCAACCGGAGGCCTGGCCGGAACTGGCCGCGGCCATGAGCGAGTGGCAGGGCGCGGCGGTCGAGCCATTGGTGTTCCTGTTGACGTGGTTTCGCGACCTGCTGGTGCTGGCGAGCGGCGTTTCGCCGCGGCTGGCCGTGAACCAGGACCGGCTGGCCCAGCTGCGGGCCGCCCTGTCCGGCAAGACGCCCGAGACGTTGTGGGACCAGTGCCGGCTGGTGCTCCAGGCCCTGGACTGGAAGTCCCAGAACCTGAACCTGCAATTGCTGTTGGAGCGCATGTGGATGAAACTGCTGCCGCGCACAGGCGCCGGCGCGAGGTGAATGAAATGCAGGAAGTCGTAGGCGTGCAATTTCTCAAAGGCGGGTGCGTGTATTACTACCGCGCGCCCCAGGAAGGCGGGCTGGCCCTGCACACGCTAGTCGTGGTGGAGAGCGACCACGGCTTGCAGCTGGCCCGGGTCGTGCGCGGGTGCTGCCGCCTGTCCGAAAAGCAGGCCGGCGCGAACCTGCGCGCCATCGTGCGGGTGGCGACACTGCGTGATCAGGAACAGCAGCGCCGCAATGACCAGAAGGAACAGGAAGGGTACCGGCTCTGCCGGCAGAAAATCCAGGACAGGGATTTGAAAATGAAGCTGGTGGACGTCACCTACACCCTGGACGGGCGCAAAGCGGTGTTTTTCTTCACCGCCGAGAACCGCGTGGATTTCCGGGAACTGGTCAAGGAGCTGGCGCAGGCGCTGCGCATTAAGATCGAAATGCGCCAGATCGGGGTGCGGGACGAGGCCCGGCGCCTGGGCGGCGTGGGCGGCTGCGGGCGGCCCCTGTGCTGCAGCTCTTTCTTGCGTGATTTTTCCTCGGTCTCCATCCGTATGGCCAAGGAGCAGAATCTCTCCCTGAACCCGACCAAAGTGTCCGGGCTGTGCGGACGCCTGATGTGCTGCCTGGCGTACGAATACGAAGGCTCGCTGGCCAAGACCAAGCGCAAACCCGCCGAGGACACCCAGCCCGGCGGCGCCCCGGCCGGAGCGCCGTCAGGAGCACCGGCTGCGGCCGGCGCGGAGAAACCGGCCGGCGGATTCAGGCGGTCGCGCCGGCGCCGGCACGGCCACGGCCCAAAACCGAATACGCCTCAGGCTTAAGGAGCACGTTCCGTGTCCACCACCCCCCGGTATTATGTTACCACGGCCATCACCTACGCCAATTCGCGTCCGCACCTGGGTCATGCCTATGAGGAAATCGCCACGGACGCCCTGGCCCGCTGGAAGCGCGCCACGGGCCACGAGGTGGTCTTTGCCACCGGCTCGGACGAGCATTCCGCCAACGTCGAGGCCCGGGCCAGGGAGTTGAATCTGACGCCCCTCGCGTTCTGCGACCAGATGGCCGGGATTTTCCAGGACACTTGGAAGGCGCTCAACGTTTCCTTCGACCGGTTCATCCGCACGTCCGAGCCCATCCATCACGCCGCGGCCCAGGAGATGGTGCGGCGGTCGCAGCGCGCCGGGGACATCTATCGCGGCCGCTATGAGGGCTGGTACTGCAATTCCTGCAACAACTTCTACACCGAGGCGGACCTGAAGGACGGCAAATGCCCGGACCACGGGACCGCGCCCGTGTGGCTGGCCGAGGAGAATTACTTCTTCCGGCTGTCTCGCTATGCGGAGCCGCTGTTGCGCCACATCGAGGCGCACCCGGAATTCGTCCAGCCGGAATCGCGGCGCAACGAAGTTTTAAACGTGATCCGCGCCGGGTTGAAGGACATCTCCATTTCCCGTTCCACGTCCCAATGGGGCATCCCGTTTCCGGACGACCCCAGCCACGTCATCTACGTGTGGTTCGACGCCCTGATCAATTACCTGTCGGCCATCGGGTTTCCCCAAGACATGGAGCGGTTCTCCCGCTTCTGGCCCGTGGACGTGCACGTGATCGGCAAGGACATTACGCGCTTCCACTGCATTATCTGGCCGGCCATGCTGCTTTCCGCGTCCCTGCCCCTGCCCAAGCGGGTGTTCGGGCACGGGTTCATTTACCTCAAGGGTGAGAAGCTGTCCAAAACCCGGGGCAACGTGCTCGATCCCCTGGACCTGACCCGCGCCTTCGGCGTGGACCCGGTGCGCTACGTCCTCCTGGCGGCCAACGCCTTCGCCGGGGACGGCGATTTCAGCGAGGAGTCGATGATCGAGCGCTATAACAGCGACCTGGCCAACGACCTGGGAAACCTCCTGAACCGCTCGCTGACCATGGTGGAGAAGTATTGCGGCGGCCGCGTGCCCGCTCCGGCCGGCGGCGTGCTGGCGGAAAAAGCCGGCGGCCTGTTTGCGGCCTTCGACCGTGCAATGGATGCACTCGATTTCTCCGCGGCCCTGGGCCTGGTGTGGGACCTGGTCAAGCGGGCCAACAAGTTCATCGACGAGGCCGCGCCCTGGGCGCTTTTCAAGCAAGGTGCCCAGTCGCAGGTGGACGCGGTCATGTACCAGCTGCTGGAAACGCTGCGGCTGGCGGCCTGCTACCTGCAGGCTTTCATGCCCGACACCACGCCGCGCATGCTGGCGCAACTGGGCGATACGGATCCCGGCCGGCCGCAGCTCTTTCCGGCTGCCGCCGCCTGGGGCCTGCTGCCCGCAGGCCAGACCATTGCCAAAACCGGCCCTTTGTTTCCGCGCATCGAGCGGGAAGCCAAGCAAGGCTGAATCATGCGTTTGATCGACACGCACGTGCATTTGGAGGACCCGGCGTTTGACGCGGACCGCGAGCAGGTGATTGCGCGCGCCCGCCAAGCCGGCGTGGAGGCGTTTCTCAACGCCGGGTCCACGGTGGCGGCCAATGCCGCGGCCCTGGCCCTGGCCCCCCGCGTGGAGGGCATGGCCCTGGGCATCGGGCTGCACCCGCACGAATTCCCGCGCCAGGGGCTCGAGGCCGTGGAAGCGCTGCCCGCCCAGTTGTGCCAGGAATCCGTGGTCGCCCTGGGCGAGATCGGGCTGGATTTCCACCAGTTTCCCGAATATCCGGCGCCGGACCGCGAGGCCCAGTTGCGGGCGTTCAGGCGCCAGCTCTGGTGGGCCAAAGTTTTCGAATTGCCGCCCGTGGTACATGTCCGCGAGGCCCAGGCCGAGGCCCTGGCTGAACTGCGGGCCGCAGGGCCCTGGCCCTGGGGCGGCGTGCTGCACTGTTATTCCGGCGAAGAGACGCACTTGGCCGAGAGCTTGGACCTGGGGTTTTCGCTGGGCATCGGCGGGCCGGTGACGTATCCGCGGGCCGGGGGCCTGCGGGCCGCGGTCCAGCAGGCGCCGCTGGACCGGCTGCTGCTGGAAACGGACGCGCCTTACCTGCCGCCGCAGAGCCGGCGGGGCCAGCGCAATGAACCCGCGGCCGTGGCGGAAGTCGCCGCGGCTGTGGCCCGTGTCCGCGGCTTGGCGGCGGAGGAAGTGGCGGAACGCACATCCGCCAGCGCGGAGCGGCTGTTCAAGCTGAGCCCCGAAGACCCGGGGCAGTGGCTTTACGAGCTCAAGGGGCATTTATACGTCAACCTGACCAACCGCTGCAGCGCCAACTGCGCCTTTTGCCCGCGCCGCGTTTCGCGCCGACTGCAGCAGTACGAATTGACTCTGCGCCGGGAACCGAAAGCCGCGGAGCTGCTCGCGGCCATCGGCGACGCGCGCCGCTATTCGGAAGTCGTTTTCTGCGGGTTCGGGGAGCCGCTGCTGCGGCTGCCCACTTTGCTCGCGGTGGCGCGCGGGGTCAAAGCCCAGGGCGCGCGGGTGCGCGTGGACACGAACGGGCACGCGGACTGCCTTTTTGGCCGGGACATTCTGCCCGAGTGCCGCGGCGTGGTGGACGCCTGGTCCGTATCGCTCAACAGCACGGACCCGGCGCAGTACCTTGAACTGGTCCGCCCCGCCACAGGCCCGGAGACACTGCCGGCCGTGCAGTCGTTCATCCGCCGCGCCGCGGCCGCGGGGTTCGAAGTCACGGCGACAGCCGTGGAGCTTCCCGCCGTGGATGCGGGACAGGTGAGGCGGTTCGCGGAGCAGGCGGGCGCGCGTTACCGCGGCCGGACGCCGCAGCGGCTGGGAGAACCGGAGGAACCGGCCGGGCGCTGAAAGCGGGCGCGGCCGATAGTCGGACATCGAAGCAATACTCCCTCCGCCTCGCTTTCGCGGGGCGGAAGGCGGAACACACGAGAGGGAACCCGGAGCACCAGGACGGGACCCTTCATTTCTATGCTCAAGGGGGATGGGAGCATGGCCAAGTCTTTCTTAAAAGCGGTAATGAAAGAGAAACACAAGGAAGTGGCCCAGGCGCAGAAGCGGACGCCGCTCGACAAGCTGCTGCAAACCGTGTTGACCCTGCCGCCGGTCCGGAATTTCCGCGAAGCGCTGGCGAACGCCCCGCGCATCAACGTGGTCGCCGAGATCAAGCGCAGGATGCCCGGCTCGCCGTCGTTCCGGCCGCGCTACGGCCTGGAAAAAATGGTTGCCGCCTACGTGGCCGGCGGCGCGGTGGCGCTGTCGTACGTGACCGACGCAAAGCATTTCGACGGCAAACTGGGCCAGATTGCGGAGCTCAAGCGCCTGTGCGGGCTGCCCGTGCTGCGCAAGGATTTCGTCGTCGATCCCTATCAGATCTACGAATCGCGCGCCGCGCAGGCCGACGCCGTGCTGCTCATAGCCGAGGCCCTGCCGGACAAACTGCTCACCCGCCTGGTGGAGCTGACGATCGGGCTGGGCATGACGCCCGTGGTCGAGATCCACAAGGCGCCGGACGTCAAACGCTCCCTACGGGCGGGCGCCGACGTGATCCTGATCAACAACCGGGACCTGAACACGCTGAAAATCAACCGCCAAACCGTCGGCCGGCTGGCCAAGAGCATTCCGCGGGACAACCTGGTGATCGCGGCCAGCGGCTATGCCACGCCCGAGGAAATCACGACCATTGAATCCGACCGCGTGCGCAGCGTGCTGGTGGGCAGGGCCCTGCTGGCCGATTCGCAGCCCGAGACGCTGTTGCGGCGCATGGTGCAGGTCGCGGAGCGGCTGTGATCCGCGTCAAGATTTGCGGCCTGACCCGGCCGGAGGATGTCCGGGCCGCGGTCACGGCCGGCGCGGACGCGCTCGGCTTCGTGCTGGCGCCTTCGCCCCGGTGCATTTCGGTCGCGCAGGCCAGGCGCCTGCTGGCCGGGGTGCCGCCCTTCGTGACCACGGTGGGCGTGGTGGTCGACCAGCCGCTGCCCCTGCTGCAGTACAGCCTGGAGGAGCTGGGGCTAGACCGGCTCCAGTTTCACGGCCAGGAGACCAACGCCTGGATGAGGCGCTTTCCGCGCCCCCGGGTGATCCGGGCGCTGCGGCCCGCGGCGGACGCGCCGCTCCCGGTCCGCGATCCCGCGCCAGCAGCCGGCGCGTATCTGGTGGACGCCTTGGTTCCGGGGCAGGTTGGCGGGACCGGAAAAAAATCCAACTGGCCCTTTGCCCGGCACCTGCGCCGTTTTGGCAAGCCGGTGATCCTGGCCGGGGGCCTGACGCCCGAAAACGTAAGCGAAGCCATCCGCAGGGTGCGGCCGGACATGGTGGACGTGTCCTCGGGCGTGGAACTGAGGCCAGGCGTCAAGGATCCTGCGCGGATACGGGCGTTCATCCGGGCCGTGCGCCGCGCGGACGGTTCTTCGAGGAGGCTGGCATGTCTATGAAACGCATGGGCTGGTTCGGCCCCTACGGGGGCTGCTTCGCGCCCGAGGTGCTGGTCCCCGCGGTGGCCGAGCTGCGCCGGGCCTATGCCCAGGCGCGGAGAGACCCGGCTTTCCGGCGGGAGTGGGAGGCGGCCCTGAAAAATTACGGCGGCCGCCCCACGCCCCTGGATTTCGCGGGCCGGCTGACCGAGGCCTGGGGCGGAGCCAGGGTCTTCCTCAAGCGGGAGGATCTGCTGCATACGGGCTCCCACAAACTCAACAACTGCCTGGGGCAGATCCTGCTCGCCCGCCGCATGGGCAAGCGCCGCATCATCGCCGAAACCGGCGCCGGCCAGCACGGCGTGGCCACGGCCACGGTGTGCGCCCGCTACGGGATGACCTGCCGCGTGTACATGGGCACCGAGGACATGCGGCGGCAGGCGCTCAACGTCTACCGCATGCGGCTCCTGGGCGCCGAGGTGGTGGGCGTGGAGTCGGGCACGCGCACGCTGAAAGACGCCATGAACGAGGCCATCCGCGACTGGATCACGAACGTACGCACCACCTATTATCTGATCGGCACCGTGGCCGGGTTCGACCCGTATCCCACCCTGGTGCGCGATTTCCAGTCCGTGATCGGCCGCGAGGCCCGCCGCCAGATTCTGGCCGCGGCCCGCCGTCTCCCGGACGCGGTCGTGGCCTGCGTGGGCGGCGGCAGCAACGCCATGGGCATTTTTTCGGGATTCCGGCGCGACGCGCGCGTGCAACTGGTGGGCGTGGAGGCAGCCGGCGAAGGGCTGGGCACGGGCCGGCACGCCGCCTCGCTGCTGCGCGGCCGGCCGGGCGTGCTGCACGGCAGCCGGAGCTACGTCCTGCAGGACGCGTTCGGCCAGATCAAGGCCACGCATTCCGCGGCCGCAGGCCTGGATTATCCGGGCGTGGGGCCGGAACTGGCCTGGTTGAAGGACAGCGGCCGCGCCCGGTTCGCCAGCGTTACGGACAGCCAGGCCCTGGCCGCTCAGCGCGAACTCTCGCGCCTGGAGGGGATCATTCCGGCGCTGGAAAGCGCCCATGCCGTGGCGTATGCCCGCGTACTGGCCCGCAGGTTGGGCAGGGGGAAAATCCTCCTGGTCAACGTTTCCGGCCGGGGCGACAAGGACCTGAAGCCCGGAGACGCGTCATGAGCCGGCGGCTGCAGCAGCGCCTGGCCGCTGAACTGGGGGCAGGCCGCCGCCTATTCGTGCCCTTTATCACGGCCGGCGACCGGGGGTTTGATTTCACCCGCCAGGCGGTCTTGCGCCTGGCCGGCCTGGGCGCGGATGCCGTGGAACTGGGCGTGCCTTTTTCAGACCCCCTGGCCGACGGGCCTGTGATCCAGGCTTCTTCGCAGCGGGCCCTGGAAGCTGGCGCCACCTTGCCCAAAATCTTCGATTTGGCGCGTTCCCTGCGCCGGCAGACCAACGTGCCCCTGCTGCTGATGGGTTATTATAATCCTTTCCTCCAGTTCGGCTTGGAGGCCTCGGCCAGGCAGGCGGTCAGCTCCGGGGTGGACGGCTGCATTATTCCCGACCTTCCGCCCGAGGAGGCGGGACCCTGGATCAGCCAGTGCCGGCTACGCGGCCTGGATACGGTCTTCATGACCACGCCCAACAGCCCGGAAACCAGGGTGCAGGCAGTGGCCCGGTCTTCGAGCGGCTACATTTATTATATGTCCGTCACCGGCACCACGGGCGCGCGCCGGACCGTTCCTCCGGACCTGGCAGCTGGCCTCAAACGGGTCAGGCGGCACACCCGCCTGCCGATCCTGGTCGGTTTCGGGATTTCTTCTCCCCAACAAGCCAGCCAGGTCAGCCGAATCGCCGAGGGAGTTATAGTAGGCAGTGCATTGGTGAAAGCCATGGAAGGCCGGATTTCCGATGCCCAGGCCCTGAACCAACTGAGCAAACTGGCTTCAGGGATCTGCCGGGCAGTGAAAAAACCAATAAAATAAGGGAAATAACGGAGGCTGGTTTCAGACGCGCTTTTTTATCTTTTTTTTATCCAAAATAAGTTAAAATATACGCGTTTTTGTTCGGAAAGAATCTTTTTTAAAGGACCAAAGCATGGATTGGTTTAAGAAACCAAAGTATATGACAGTCAGGGCCTCCAAAAAGGAGCGCACGGTCGCCATTCCTGACAACCTGGTGACCAAGTGTCCAACCTGCGCTGAGATTGTTTTCAACAAGGAAATCGAGGCAGCTTGGCGGACCTGTCCCAAGTGCAACCACCATTTCCAGATGCCCGCGCGGGAGCGGCTCCGGCTTTTGGCTGACAAGGGCGTATTTCTGGAGACCCTTTCCGGCCGGATACAGTCCGCCAATCCGCTGGAATTTCCCAATTATGCCGAAAAAGTTAAGGCCGGACAAAAGAAGACCAATCTGCGGGATGCCATACTCAGCGGCTTGTGCGAGATCAGCGGCGTCAAAACCGCGCTGGCGATCACGGATTACGGGTTCATGGGAGGTTCCATGGGGTCCGTGCTGGGCGAGGAGATCGCCCGCCTGATCGAGCGCGCGGTGAAGGACCGTCTGCCCGTGGTCATTGTGTCCTCTTCGGGCGGCGGCGCGCGCATGCAGGAGGGCATTGTCTCCCTGATGCAGATGGCCAAGACCTCGGCCGCCCTGGCGCGCCTGTCCGCGGCAGGCCAGCTTTATATCTCCGTGCTGGCGGATCCTACGGGCGGCGGTGTGACCGCGAGTTTCGCCATGCTGGGAGATATCAATATCGCCGAACCCAACGCCCAGATCATGTTCGCCGGCCCGCGCGTAATCGAACAAACCATCCGCCATCACCTGCCCAAACGGTTTCAACGCGCCGAGTTTCTCCTGGAACACGGCATGCTCGACATGGTGGTCAAGCGCCAGCAGTTGAAAGAGACCCTTGGCCGCCTGTTGTCCCTTTCCCCCCGCCCTGTCAAGTCCTCCGGCCCCAGCCGGGGGTGAAATTCCCGTGATTTTACAATCAGCCCAGGCCGCTCTGCGGCGCTGGACCAAGCGCGCCGTGTTGCCGGGCCTGGAACGCACGCGCCGGCTGCTGGAACTCTGCGGCCATCCGGAACGCTGTTGTCCGGCGGTGCAGATTACCGGCACCAATGGCAAGGGATCGGTCGCGGCCCTGGTATCCAGCATGGCCCAGGCGGCCGGATACCGCGTCGGATGCTTCACCTCGCCCCATCTGGCCGACGAACGCGAGCGAATCACCCTGGACGGGAAACCGGCAAAGGCCGCTGCGTTCGCCGCCGCGGTCAAGCGCCTGCTGCCCGCCTTGCAGCGGATGAAGCGCCAGGGGCAGCCAGCCACCACCTTCGAAGCGTGGACCGTGCTGGCGGCGGAACTGTTCCGCAGCCAGGGGGCGCAACTGGCGGTCTTGGAAGTGGGCATGGGCGGCCGCCTGGACGCCACCTCGGCCTGGCAGGATATCCGCCTTTCGCTGCTGACCAACGTGCAGCTCGAACACACGGATTTTCTCGGGACCACCCGGCAGGCCATTCTCAGGGAAAAAGCCGGCCTGGCCAGGCCGGGCGTGCCCATGCTGTGCGCGGAGCCTGACCCCGCCCTGCGCCGCCAGTTGCAGGCGCTGGGGCAGGGGCGCGGGTTTCCGGTCAAATTTACCGGCGCCCGGCCGGGGGATGCAGTCCGCATCCTGCGCCGGCAGCGGGTGCCAGGCGGCCTGGCCGTGGATCTGAAGGTCGCATCCCGGACAAACCTGCAACTGCGAATTCCCCTGGCCGGCGCATTTCAAGCCGATAATCTGGCGTTGGCTGTCGCAGCAGCCGGCGAATTGGAAACCGCCGGGTTTCCCGGCCTGCGCCGCGCGATCCCCGCTGGCTGCAGGCGCGTGAAGTGGCCGGGCCGTTTGGAGACCATCCACCGTAGGCCCTGGGTCATTTTGGATGGCGCACATAACCCGGCCGCAGCCCAGGCCCTGGCGCAGGAGTTCAGGGAGCAAGACGCCTCCTGTTTGTTGATTGCCGGCTGTATGGCTGACAAGGACACAACCGGCATCGCCGCAGCCCTGGCGCCCATAGCCCAACAAGCCTGGACCGTGACCCCGCCGGATGCGCGCGGCCTGCCTGCGCCCGAATTGGCAAGGATATTCAGGCAGCAGGGCGTGCCGGCCCGGCCTTGCCGCACCCTGGCTGCTGCTGTGCGCGCGGCCTTCAGCGCGGCCGGGCTGAAGTCGATCATCCTGATAACCGGGTCCCTGTACCTGTTGGAACCTGCCAGACGCATCGTCCGCCGCCTTAATGACAAAGGGTTTTAAAGACTATTTGACAGGGTTTGGCAGGGACGGTTATACTTATATATTATCCTGCAAGGAGTGGCTATGAACCACTGGCTGAAGGGGATGCTGCTCGCCTGCCTGGCCCTGGGCTGGGCGGCCACGGCCCTGGCGGATTCTTTCCAGGCCATGGCCTTGCAGCAGGCCCAACTTTACGGAGACCGCGTCAGCGCTCCGGCCGAGGTCAGGGATCAATACCTCAGCCAGGGCCAGGAGTATTTGCGCCGTTTTTTGCGCAGCCAGATGCGGGAGCTGATATCTTCCTCCGGAATGAGCATCGTTGAAGATTCCCGGCAGGCCAGCGTGGCCATGGACATTGACCGGATGGCGGCGCTGATCGGCCTGCCCCTGGAGGGGCAGGTTCGCATTTACGCCGACGAGGATCTCAACCGCTATCTCAGCTGCGGGCGTTTTTTGCCGATTGAGATCGAAGTGGATTCCTCCTACCCGCTGGTCCAGCAGGTGACCATGAACACCAAGGTGGAAGCGCCCTTCGACGACGTCATGCGGGTCTGGGTCGGGCCCGAGTTGAAGCTGAAGAACGGCGCGCATTCCTATCTGGAATACCACCTGCAAATGGACGGGGAGCGCTCCAACGGCCTGGCCTTCGGCATCGGCTTCAGGACGCAGGGCTGGCGCTGGCGCCTGAATTACGAAGTGACGTCCTCCCTGGTGCATCTCCAGCATTTCAGTCTCGCTAAAGATTTTTAAACCTCCGCTTACACTTCCCGTTCCCTTTCGCAAACGCCTTGCCGGCCATGCCCTATACTCAACCTCGCAGGGGAGCGGAAAGAAATTTATATAAAAAACCCCGGGCCCCTCGGCCGGGGGCTCCATTTGACAAGGGAAAATGGGTGTGCTAGCATTGCGGATATTTTTCGGGAGCGACGCGTTGTCCGCTCCGGAGGCGAGAGGCGGAAGACCCGATGGACGATTTTAAGGTGAGGCAGGGGGAATGGTATTGCGAAGACGCGCCGCTGGCCCAGCTGGCCAGGCGGTTCGGCACGCCTTTGTACGTCTACAGCCAGGCCACCATCCTCTCGCATTATCAAAAAATCGCCCGGGCGTTCGCCGATTTGAATCCCCTGGTCTGCTATTCGGTGAAGGCTAATTCGAACCTTTCGATCCTGCGCTTGTTGGCCGGGCAGGGCGCCGGTTTGGACATCGTTTCCCAGGGCGAGTTGACCCGCGGCCTGGCCGCGGGCGTGCCGCCGGAGCGGATCGTCTACGCGGGCGTGGGCAAGACCGAGGCGGAGTTGGAGGCGGCCCTGGCCGCCGGCATCCTGATGTTCAACGTGGAGTCCGAGCCCGAGGCGCGCCTGATCGACCGGGTGGCCCGGCGCTTGGGCGTGCAGGCGCGGGTGGCGTTCCGGGTCAACCCGGACGTGGACGCCGGCACCCACCACTACATCACCACCGGCCGCAAGGAAAACAAGTTCGGGCTGTCCATCCCGCTGGCCCTGGATTTGTTCCGCGCCAGCCGCCGCCTGCGCAACCTGCGGCCCGTGGGCCTGCACGTGCACCTGGGTTCGCAGATCACCACGGCCACGCCTTACCTGCAGGCCTTGAAGCGACTCGGCCAGGTGGTGGCGGCCCTGCGGCAGGACGGATTCGGGATCGAGTATTTCAACCTGGGCGGCGGGCTCGGGATCATTTACAACGAAGAGCGGCCGCAGACGGCCGACGAATTCGCCCAGGCCGTGCGGCCGCTGCTGGAGCCCCTGCAGTGCCGCCTGATCCTGGAGCCCGGCCGCTTCATCGTGGGCAATGCCGGCGTGCTGCTGACCGCCGTGCAGTACGTCAAGCGCGGGCACGTCAAGACCTTCGCCATCGTGGACGCGGGCATGAACGATTTGATCCGCCCCAGCTTGTACGGAGCGTTTCACCAGATTCTGCCCGTCCGCCGGGGGCGCGCGAGCCGGCCGGTGCTGACGGACGTGGTCGGCCCGATCTGCGAGTCCGGCGATTTCTTGGGCAAGGACCGGCGCCTGCCCAAGCTGGAATCCGGCGACCTGCTCGTGGTCCGCAGCGCCGGCGCGTACGGCATGGCCATGGCGTCGAATTACAATTCGCGGCCGCGGCCGGCCGAGGTGCTGGTTTCCGGCAGCCGGGCGCGCTTGATTCGGCGCCGGGAAACCTACACGGATTTGATGGCCCTGGAACAGGACGAGGCCCTGGCTGCGCCGGGACGGAGATGACGGCCATGACGCTGCGTTTCGCCAAGATGACCGGTGCGGGCAATGATTTCATCGTTTTCGACAACCGCCAGGGGCAGGTGCCGGAGCCTGACCCTCGCTGGATCGCCAAACTCTGCAGCCGGCGCTTCAGCGTGGGCGCGGACGGCCTGATGCTGCTGGGGCCGGCCGCCGGCCCGGGCCTAGATTTTTCCATGCGTTATTTCAACGCCGACGGCTCCGAGGCCGCCATGTGCGGCAACGGCGGGCGCTGCCTGGCCCGGTTCGCGGTGCTGGTCAACGTGGGCGAAGAAGGCCGGGACCTGCGCTTCAGCTCGGCTTCGGGCGTGTACACGGCGCGCGTGGAAGGCAGCCGGGTCCGCCTGAGCCTGCCTGCGCCCGCCCGGCAGCAAACCGGCCTGCGCCTGGTCCTCTCGACCGGCGAGCGGGAGGCGGATTCCATCGATACCGGGGTTCCGCACGCGGTTTTTTTCACCGACGCGGTGGAGCGCGAGGATGTGAAGGGCCTGGGCCGCGAAGTGCGCCTGCACCCGGCGTTTGCACCCCAGGGCACGAACGTCAATTTCTGCCAGGTGCTCGGGCCGAACCGCCTGAGCGTGCGCACGTACGAGCGCGGCGTGGAGGACGAAACCCTGGCCTGCGGCACGGGCGTGGCTGCGGCCTCGCTCCTGGCCGCCGCCCGCGGCCTGGTGCGGCCGCCGGTGGCCGTGCTCACGCGCAGCGGCCTGGAACTGGAGATGAATTTCACGGCCGGCCCCGCCGGCTTTTCGGAGATCACCCAGCGCGGTGAAGCCCGCCTGGTCTATTGGGCCGAAGCGGCCGACGAGGCGACGGCGTTCACGCCGCCGGACCGGCCGGCCCCGGCTTGCGCCTGAAGGAGGATTCCATGTACCGAGGCTCGCTGGTCGCACTGATTACGCCCTTTCGCCAGGGACGGGTGGACGAGGAGGCCCTCAAGCGCCTGATCGAATTCCAGATCAGCGGGGGCACGCACGGCCTGGTGCCGTGCGGCACCACCGGCGAATCTTCCACGCTCAGCGTGGAGGAACACGAGCGCGTCATCGCCCTGACCGTGGAGATCACGGCCAAGCGCGTCCCCGTGGTCGCGGGAACCGGGTCCAACAACACGGTGGAGGCAATCGAGCTGACGCGCGCGGCCAAGGCCGCGGGCGCGGACGCCGCGCTGTCCGTGGCGCCCTACTACAACCGGCCGACCCAGGAAGGCCTCTATCAGCATTACATGAAAATCGCGGAAGCCACGGATTTTCCCTTCATCCTCTACAACATCCAGGGCCGCACGGGCGTGAACGTTCTGCCCGAAACCATCGCCCGGATCAGCCAGGCTTGCCCGCTGCTGGTCGGCGTCAAGGAAGCGTCCGGCAGCCTGGAACAGATCAGCCGCCTGCACACCCTGCTGGGGGACCGCGTGCCGATCCTGTCCGGCGACGACGCCCTGACCTTGCCGGTCCTGGCCATGGGCGGCACGGGCGTCATTTCCGTGGTGGCGAACATCGCCCCGCGGGAGACCGCCAATCTGGTGGAATTTTGGGAAGCCGGAAAGACCGCCCAGGCCCTGGCCCAGCACGAACGCCTGCTGCCGCTGGTGAAGGCGCTGTTCCTGGAAACCAGCCCCGGCCCGGTGAAAGCCGCCGCGGCTTTAATGGGATTTTGCGCCGGAGACCTGCGTCTGCCCCTGGTACCGGTGGCGGAAGATACCCGGCAGAAGCTGCGCCAGGCCATGGCTGATTTCGGCCTGTTGAAGTAGGAGGCTGCCATGATCACTGTCGGCATTGCGGGTGCTGCGGGAAAGATGGGCCGGGCCTTGGTGCGGGCCGTGGCCGAACAGGGACAGTTCAAGCTCGCTTCGGCCTGGGAACGCCCGGGCGAAAGCCATGTGGGCCAGGACGCGGGTCTGGTGGCGGGCATCAATTCCCTCGGGGTGCCCATCGCCGCTGCGCCGGCACCGGGCGCCTGCCAGGTCGTGATCGATTTCACCGCGCCCGAAGCCACGCTGGCCCTGCTGGACGCGGGCCTGTCCCGCGAATGCGCCCTGGTGGTCGGCACCACGGGCTTGACGCCTGAACAACTGGACCAGTTGCGCGCAGCCGGCCGCAGCCGGCCCGTGGTCTACGCCACCAATTATTCCCTGGGCGTGAACCTGCTGTGGGCCCTGGCCCGGCAGGCGGCCGCGGTTTTGGGACCGGCCTTCAACGCGGAGATCATCGAAGCCCACCACAACCAGAAAAAGGACGCGCCTTCAGGCACGGCCGTCACACTGCTGGAAGCCATCTGCCACGGCCGGGGTCTGGACCCCAAGCGCCACGCGGTTTACGGCCGGGAAGGGCTGGTCGGCCCCAGGCCGCAGGACGAGGTCGGCGTGCACGCCGTGCGCGGCGGCGACATCGTCGGCGACCATATCGCGCTCTTCGCCGGGCCGGGCGAACGTCTGGAATTAAGGCACCAGCTCCATTCCCGGGACACCCTGGCGCGCGGCGCGGTCCGGGCCGCGGCCTGGATTCACGGCCAGCCGCCGGGTTTTTACGGCATGGCCGAAGTGCTGGGCCTGGAAAAAGCGTAGTGGCTGGCGGGGTTTTCTGATATCCTGTTCACACGACGGAGAAAGGATGCTGCGACCATGAGCGCGATTAAACTCGACCGCAAGGGCATCACCATGCTGGGCTACGGAATCGTGGACGTGGAGATCACGCGCAACAACGTCTGGCAGGCCGTGATCGAGCCGATCAAGGACGGGCAGTACACCCTCAAACTCAGCAAACTGACCGGCAAAGTCATTCCCGAGCCCGAGGCCCGCGAGATCTACCAGGAAATACTCAACCACAAATGGCTGCAGACCGAGAACCTGGTAAAAGCCGGCAAACTGGAATTCGGGTCCTCCCTGACGCTGCAGGAGGCGGCCGATGACTGGATGAAGGCGCATTACCCCGCGTGGAGGGAAGCCCGGCCCACCTCGTGGGAGGCCACGGATCACAACGAAACGATTTTAAGGGAAACGCCGGGCACGGAGGAAAAGGAACCATGAACGTCGTCCTGCCCCGGCGGCTGCAAGCCCTGCCGCCGTATTTGTTCGTTGAAATCGACAACCAAAAGCGGGCCGCCCTGGCCCGCGGCGTGGACGTGATCGACCTGGGCGTGGGCGATCCGGACCTGCCCACGCCGAAGCTGATCCTGGACGCGCTCCAGGCCGCGAGCCAAGATCCCCGCAACCACCAGTATCCCCTGGGCCGCGGCCGCAGCGATTTCCTGGAGGCGGTCAGCGCCTGGCTGTTCCGGCGCTTCGGCGTCAAGGCGGACCCGAAGCGGGAAGTCCTGTGCCTGATCGGCAGCAAAGAGGGAATCGGGCATGCGCCCCTGGCGTTCGTCAATCCGGGCGACGTGGTGCTGATCCCGGACCCCGGCTATCCGGTCTATTACGCGAGCACGGTGTTCGCGGGCGCAGAGCCTTTCCGCCTGCCCCTCTTGGAGCAGAACCGCTTTCTCCCGGACCTTGAGGCCATCCCCGAAGACGTGGCGCGCCGGGCCAAGCTGATGTTTCTGAATTATCCCAACAATCCCACGGCCGCGACCGCGGACCGGGAGTTTCTGGAGCGGGTGGTGGCCTGGTGCCGCCGCCACGAAGTCATTCTGGCCTACGACATGGCCTACTCGGAAATTTATTTCGAGGGCAATCCGCCGTCTTCGATCCTGGAATTGCCCGGCGCTTCCGAAGTGGCGATCGAGTTCCACAGTTTTTCCAAGACCTTTTCCATGACCGGCTGGCGGCTCGGTTTTGCCTGCGGCCGCCGGGAACTGGTCGACGCCCTGGCCCAGCTCAAAGGCAACCTGGATTCCGGGACCGTGTCCGCGGTCCAAATGGCGGGGAAGGCCGGGCTGGAGCACGACCAGGAGATTGTTCCGGAGCTGGTGCGGGTGTACCGCCGGCGCCGCGACCTGTTCGTGGCCGGCCTGCAAACCGCGGGGTTCAAGGTGCAGCCGCCAGCCGCGACCTTCTATATCTGGTGCCGGGTGCCGGCCGGGTTCGACTCCACGCAGTACGCGACCCGCCTGTTGGAACAAGCGGCCGTGGTGGCCACGCCCGGCGTGGGCTTCGGCCCCGCGGGCGAAGGCTTCATCCGCTTTTCGCTTACATCGCCGGACGACCGGCTGCAGGAAGCGGTCAAGCGGATCCAAACCGTGGCTTAAGCGGGCCGCATGGACGTTTACGCGGGCTTGGGCGCCAACCTCGGGAACCCGCGGCAACAGCTGCGGCGGGCGGTGGCCAGCCTGCGCCGGCAGCCCGGCATCCAGGTGCTGGGAGTTTCTTCCTTATATATGAGCCGCCCCCAGGGCGGGGGCTTTCAGCCTGATTATTTGAACGCCGTGGCCTGGCTGCGGACCGAGTGGGCGGCCAGGGCCCTGCTGGACCTGGGCCAGGGCCTGGAGGCCGCGGCCGGCAGGGTGCTGCGAGAAAAAAACGCGCCGCGCGAGCTGGATGTGGACTGGTTGTTGTATAATGGGCGGGTTATCCGGGAACCCGGATTGGAACTGCCGCACCCCCGCCTGTCCGGGCGGGCGTTCGTGCTTGAGCCGCTGTCGGAACTGGCACCCGGCCTGCTTCATCCGCGACTGGGACTGACCATGCGGCAGCTGGCCAGCCGCCTGGCCGACCGGGCCCGGCTGCGGCGGATCCAGGGCCCCAACTGGGCTTGGGGCAGCGAGGAGTGATCGCCGGTGGAAGCGAACCGATATATCGTGATCGAAGGCGTGCTGGGCGTGGGCAAGACCAGCCTGTGCGAATACCTGGGCAAGGAGCTGAACGCACGCCTGGTGCTGGAGGCCGCGGAGGAAAACCCGTTCCTGTCCAAGTTCTACCAGGACATGCGCGGCTACGCCTTCCAGACCCAGATATTTTTCCTGCTCAACCGCTACCGGCAGCAGCAGGAGCTCGCCCAGGGCAACCTGTTCCAGCGCAACGTGATCTGCGACTACCTGTTCAGCAAGGACCGGATTTTCGCCTACCTCACCCTGGATGAAAACGAACTGACCCTGTACGAGCGCCTGTGCCAGCTGCTGCACGGGCAGTTTCTGCGCCCGGACCTGGTGATCTACCTGCAGGCTTCCACCGAGGTGCTGCTGCAGCGCCTGGCCCTCCGCGGCCGGGCCTTCGAACGGAACCTCGACCGCGAATACCTCGAAAAACTGAACCAGGCCTACAACCATTATTTCTTCCACTACCAGGAAACGCCCCTCCTGGTGGTCAACACCAATGACATCGACTTCGTGCAAAACCGGCAGGACCTGAACGACCTGGTCAAGCAGGTGCGCGCCATGGGCAAGGGCACGCAGTACTACAATCCCGCCGGGTTCAAGGGCTGATCATGCGGGTGACCGTCCGCCATCTGTCCGAATGGAAGGCGCGCGGCGAACGCTTCGCCGTGCTGACCGCCTACGATTACTCCCTGGCCAAACTGGTGTCCCAAGCCGGCGTGCCCGTGATCCTGGTAGGGGACTCGCTGGGGCAGGTCGTGCTCGGGTTCGACAGCACGCTGCCCGTCACCCTGGAGGACATGCTCCGGCATACGGCCGCCGCGGCGCGCGGGGCGGGCGACAGCCTGGTGGTGGCGGACCTGCCGTTTTTAAGCTATCAGGTGTCGCGCGAAGAAGCGGTGCGCAACGCGGGCCGGCTGCTCAAGGAAGCCGGCGCCCACGCGGTCAAGCTGGAAGGCGGGGAAGCCTGGGCGCCGACCGTGGCCGCGCTCACGGCCGCCGGCATTCCGGTCATGGGGCACGTGGGGCTCATGCCCCAGTCCGTGCACCTGCACGGCGGCTACCGGACCCAGGCCACGGACCCGGACGGCCAGGCCCGCCTGCTGCGCGACGCCCAGGCCCTGGAAGCGGCCGGCGCTTTCGCGGTGGTGCTGGAAAAAGTTCCGGACGAGGCGGCCGGCCGCGTCACGAAGGCGCTTTCCATTCCCACCATCGGCTGCGGAGCCGGTCCGGCCTGCGACGGCCAGGTGCTGGTGCTGCACGACATCCTGGGGCTGTTCGGGGATTTCACGCCGCCCTTTGCCAAGCGTTACGCCGAGCTGGGACAGGCCGCGGTGGCGGCCATATCAGCCTATGCGGCGGATGTCAAGGCCGGGACGTTTCCCGGTGCGGGGAGGAAACCAGCATGATCGCCGAAACCGTGGCCGCGCCTCCGGCGGCAGAAACAGCAAAGACCCGGGGCCGGAACAAGACCAAGCTGATCACCGCCATCAAGGACATCCGCCTGCTGACCGAGCGCTGGCGCCGGAACGGGAAGTCCATCGGCCTGGTGCCCACCATGGGCGCCCTGCACGAGGGGCACCAGTCCCTGATCCGCGAAGCCCGCCGCGCCTGCGACCGGGTCGTGGTCACCTTGTTCGTCAATCCGCTCCAGTTCAGCCCGGCCGAAGACCTGGAGACCTATCCGCGCGACCTGAAGAAGGACCTGCGGCTGGTCTCGGCCGAAAAAGTGGAGGTGTTGTTCGCGCCCGCCAAGGAGGACATGTATCCGGAAGGGTTCTCCACGCGCGTGGTGCCCTCGGACCGCCTGACCCAGCCGCTGTGCGGACAGTCGAGGCCCGAACATTTTACCGGGGTGGCCACGGTGGTGGCCAAGCTGATCAGCCAGGTCCGGCCGCACCGGGCGTTTTTCGGCCAGAAAGACTACCAGCAGTGGCTGGTGATCAAGCGCGTGCTTGCGGATCTGAATCTGGGCTGCGAACCGATCCTGCTGCCCACGGTGCGGGAGGCGGACGGCCTGGCCCGGAGCTCGCGCAACGTTTACCTGAACAAGGAAGAGCGGGCGGTCGCGCCGGCCCTGTACCAGGCCCTGAAGCTGGCCGAAGGCATGCTCCAGGTGGGCGAACGCAATCCCAAGGAAGTCCTGGAAGCGGTGCGCAAGCGCCTGCGCAGCGAACCGCTGATCACCATCGACTACGTCTCCGTCCGGAACGCCGACACCCTCGAGGACCTGAACATCCTGACCGGACGGGTGCTGGTGGCCGTGGCTGTGCGCCTGGGCAAGGCCCGTTTGATCGACAATATCCTGGTGGACCTCGCCAGCGGGAGCTGAAACGCATGCAGCGCAGTCTGTTGAAATCTAAAATCCACCGGGCCACGGTGACCGGGTCCAAGCTGCACTACATGGGCAGCATTACCATCGACCGCGACCTGTGCCAGGCCGTGGACCTGCTGCCCTACGAGCACGTGCACGTGCTCAACCTGGACAACGGCGCGCGGGTGGAGACCTACGTCATTCCGGGAAAACGCGGGTCCGGCGAGGTGCGCGTCAACGGCGCAGCCGCCCGGTTTTTTACCAAGCACGACCGCGTCATCATTCTGGCCTACGCCGCGGTGACGGACGAGGAATTGGAGCGCTTCCACCCCCGGGTGGCCTTCGTGAACAAACAGAATCGCATTACCGAGATCCGAGTGGACAGCCTCAGACCCTACGCCTCCCTGCCGCCCGGGCGGAAGGGGAAACGCGTTTATGAGTGAGACTTTACTTGCCATGCAAAATCCGCAACGCCTGACCGAGCGGCTGCAGATCCTGAAAACCGAGCGCCGGGCCGTCATTCTGGCCCATAACTACCAGCCGGACGAAGTGCAGGCCGTGGCCGACCACACCGGCGATTCGCTGGAACTGGCGCGGCTGGCCGCCCGGTCCGACGCCCGGGTCATCGTGCTGGCCGGCGTTCGCTTCATGGCCGAAAGCGCCAAGCTGCTCGCGCCGGACAAGACCGTGCTCCTGCCCGTGGCCGAGGCCGGATGCCCCCTGGCCGACACGGTCACGGCCGAGGACGTGCTGGCCGAGCGGGCCCGGCATCCGCGGGCCGCGGTGGTCAGCTACGTCAATTCCTCGGCCGCGGTCAAGGCGGTTTCGGACGTCTGCTGCACCTCGGCCAACGCCGTGGACGTGGTGCGCGGGCTTGCCCAGGACGAAGTGATTTTCGTGCCGGATAAAAACCTGGCGGACTGGGTGGCGCGGCACACGGATAAACGCATCTTTCCCTGGGCCGGCAGCTGCTGCGTCCACCACCGCATCACCGTGCAGGACGTCGCGGCCGGCCGGGCCAGCCACCCCGGGGCGGTTTTTCTCGCCCACCCGGAGTGCCGGCCCGAAGTGTGCGCGCTGGCTGACGCCGTGCTCTCCACTTCCCAAATGCTGCGTTTCGTCCGCGACGACCCGCGCGCGGAGTTCCTGATCGGGACCGAAATCGGCCTGCTCTACCGTTTGCGCCAGGAACATCCGGCCAAGCGCTTCCACCCGTTGTCCGAACGCATGCTCTGCCGCACCATGAAGATGACCACCCTGGCCGTGCTGGTGTCCGGCCTCGAGCACATGCGCCATGCCGTCGAGCTCGACCCCGCGGTCGTGGTGAAGGCGCGCCGGGCCGTGGAACGCATGGTGGAAGTCATTCCGCAGCGTTAAGTCCCGGGGAGGTTTTCCCGATGAAAACACTTCCGCGCCGGCCGGCTGCCCAAGCCGTGTCCATCGGCGTCGTCGGTTGCGGCGCCATCGGCTCCCAGCTGGCCCGGGCCCTGGCCCGGGGCGCGGTGCCGGGGGCGCGCCTGGTTTCCCTGACCGATCTCAACCTGGCGCGGGCCCGATCCCTGGCGCAGACCCTGCGGCCCCGGCCCCGCGTGCTGAGCCTGGACGAGGCGGCGCGGGCCAGCGACCTCCTGGTGGAGGCAGCCGGCATGGCGGCCGTGAAACCGGTGGCCGCGGCCGCGCTGAGGGAGCGCAAGCACCTGCTGGTCATGTCTGTGGGCGGATTGCTCGAGCACCCGGAACTGGCGGAGCGGTTCCGGCGCGCGGGACGCCGCTTGGCGTTTCCTGCGGGCGCTTTGTGCGGATTGGACGGCCTGCGGGCGGCCAAAGCCCTGGGGCGGATCCAAAGCGTGCGCCTGGTGACGCGCAAGCCGCCGCGGGGGCTGGCTGGCGCGCCGTTTTTCAAGACCCATCCCCTGAGGCTGGAGCGGCTGAAGCAAGCCCGCCGGATATTTTGCGGCAGCGCCCGCGAGGCGGTGAAGGCGTTTCCGGCCAATGTAAACGTGGCCGCGGCCGTGGCCCTGACAGGCATCGGGGCGGACCGCACCCGGGTCGAGATCGTCGCCGACCCGGGCTGCCGCCGCAACGTCCACCTGCTCGAAGTGCGCGGCGATTTCGGACGCCTGCAAACCGTCACGGAGAACGAGCCTTCACGGGAGAACCCCAAAACCAGCGCCCTGGCTGCGGCTTCGGCGCTGGCCTGGTTGCGCGACCTGGCCTGAGCCGGGCGGCGCAGGAAAGCCGGTGAGCCCATGCCCAGAATTAAAGCCACCCGATACATGCTTATGCGCACGCTGATCCAGGATCAGGGTCCCGAATTTGTGCGCCGTTTTAAAGAGAAGCTGCATCCCAAGGAACGGGAACGCCTGGACACCAGCATGCCCGTGTCGTGGATAGACCTTAAAGACATTCCGGATCAAGGTGATTTGATCACCGTGGCCGCGGAGATGTTCTTTCCGGGCCAGCCGGACGGCGTGCAGAAGGTGGCGGCCATGCTGGCCAAGGCCGGGCTGAACGGCATTTATAAAGTCTTCCTCATGATCCCTTCCGTGGAATTTGTGGTGCAGCGCACCGCGAAATTGTGGCACACCTACAATGACACCGGCGAGGCGACGATCGAAAACGCCGACGGCAAGAGCGGCGTGGTCGTAGTGCGCCAATTTCCGGACATGCCCCCCCTGCAGCGCAAATACCTCGAAGGGTTCATCATCGGCGTGCTGGAGCTGACCCGGGCCAGGAACATTTCCATTCAGCGGGACGAAAGCGACCCCCAAGCCTGGAAATGGCATGTGCGCTGGGCCTGAAGCTTCCGCATGGAATTGAAGTCCCTGCCCCTGCTATTGGTCCTGCCTGACGGCGGGACCCGTTGGCCTGAAGCATTTCCCGAAGAGCGGCAAGCGGCTTTGCAACCCTTCCTGTCCCGGGCCGGCGCGGCCTTGGACCGGGCCGCGGCGTTGGACCACCGCACGCCGTTCATCGTGCGCGGCGCGGTGGTTCCGCTGCTGCTGAAGCTGGACGCGCCGCCGGGGCAATCGCTGCCCGGCCGGGGCCCGGACCGGCTGCCGCTCTTTGCCTTCGAACGCCGCGCCGTCCAGGCGTGCCGCCGGGAATTGCAGCAGGCCTACCGGTCGTTTCACGACCAGGTGGGCCGGAGCGCGGCGTCGCGGAAAGTGCGGGCCGTGCTGGAAGTGCGGGCACTGCCGGACCCGGCCGCGGGTTTGGAGCGCAGGCCCGTGCTGGTCAGCGTGGGGAACAACGGCAGCCCCACCGGCGAGGCGCGGCCAGGCGCCGGCCGCCTGACCGGGCCGGTCGAACAGGCGCGGAACCTGCGCGATTTGCTGGCCGCGCGTTTTTCCGATGTGGCCGGACGGGTCGGGCTCAATGAACCGCAAACCGGCGCGTATCTCGGCACGCGTCACGGCCGTCCGGGCGTGCCGTGGCTGACCCTGGGCCTGGCGCCCGGATTGCTGCTCGACGCCGAGGGGCGGATCAGCGAGGCGAAGGTCCAAAACGTGCAGGAACGGTTGGAAACGGCATTTTTACTATGGTGCAAACTCGAGTCCTGGATCGGAGAAAGTCCGTCGTGAAACAGCCTCCCCGCCTGTTGGGCGCGCACGTTTCCACGGCCGGCGGCATGGAAGCCGCCGTGGAAAAAGCCAGGAGGCTGGGTTGCACGTGCATGCAGATTTTCGCGGCCAATCCGCGCGGCTGGCAGGGCGAGCCGGTGAGTCCAGCCCAGGCCCGGGCTTTCCGCGACGCCGCGCCCCGGGCCGGGATCCGGCAGCTGGTCATTCATACCATCTATCTGGTCAATTTGGCGTCGCCCAAACCGGCGGTGGGGAAGCATTCCGTGCAGGCGTTGCGGCGCGACCTGGTCTCGGCCCGGCGCCTGGGCGCACAGGCGGTGGTCGTGCACACCGGATCGGACCTGGGACAAGGCCGGGGCTTTGAACGCCTGGCGGCCCGCCTGCGGCCGCTTCTGCCCCTGGTTCCCGAAGGCTGCCGGCTGCTGCTGGAAACTGCGGCCGGTCCAAGCCCCACTCTCGGCGATTTTGCGACTTTGGGCCGCTGGTGCCGCCGCCTGGGCCCGCGCGTGGGCGTGTGCCTGGATTCGGCGCACTTGTGCGCCGCGGGTTATGACTTGGCCTCGCCCCCGGGCTACCGGCGCTTTCTTTCCGACCTGCAACGCCACGTGGGCTGGCGACGGGTGGGTTGCATCCACCTGAACGATTCGAAGTTTCCCTGCGGCAGCGGACGCGACCAGCACGAGAACCTCGGCGAAGGCCGCCTGGGCGCGGCCGGACTGAAGCGCCTTTTGAACGAGCCCGCGTGCCGTCGCCTGCCGGTCATTCTCGAGACGCCGGGTTTCGACCGCCAGGGGCCGGACCGCCGCAACCTGCGGCGGCTGCGGGCCTGGGCGCGGATGCGCGGACAGGAGCAATGACATGACGCCAAGCACATCCGGCGTGGCGCCCGTCGCCTCGGCGCGGGAGCTGGAAAAATATTCCTCGGCCTTCACCCTGTCGGACATGGAAGTGTTCATTTTTCCCGAACTGCTCTATGCCCTGGTGCTGGCCAATATCCGCTCCCCGCGGATTTGGGCGTGGCGGCAGGACCCGTGGTTTGCCTCCCTGGACCGCCTGCCGTTCAGCCGCCAGCTGCAGCGGCTCAAGCAGTACATCATGGACCATTACCGCTTCAACCTGGACCTGGAAACCTGGGGCCTGACCACCAAGCAACGCGAGCTCGCCCGTTTTCGGGATTTCATCGATCCGCAGCTCCTGGCGCAGTCCAACGCCCTGTTCGGCTACGAGGGCGACAGGCATTATTTCGACCTCGACATCCGCCGCCATTTCGGGCTGGACCGCTACACCGAGGACATCATCCCCTACTGGAAAACCGAAACCGTGGAGGCCATGGACGCCTTCCGCCACAAACCCGACTTCGGCCAGGGCGCAGGCGAATGCGTTTCCCTGTCCGCGCTGTACGCCGCGGCCCTGTACATCGTCCTGCAGGTGCCCCTGGAGGACATTTTTCTGCTGGCCACGCCCCTGCATTCCCAGAATTTCGTGCTCCGCGAAGGCGGCGTCATCACCAACAACCGCCGCCTGGTGACCAAGTCCATGTGGTTCAACGGGACCGAGCTTTCCACCAAGGCCCGGCGCGCCCTGGAAAAGGAGCGCATCACGATCGTGGCTCATGCCAGCGGCTACGCGCACGTGGAGTACGCGGAAGCCACCATCGACCCGCAGCAGTACCGCCGGTTTCTCGGCGCCCTGGGCGAGTTCCTCACCACCGCCATTACGTTCGAGATTTTCATCAACTTTCTGTGGGTACACGACGAGTTCCGCCGCCATTTCCAGTTCGAATACGCGGTTTCCGGGCACCTGTATTACCTGGAGGCCGAACGGCTGTTCCATTACGAACACGGCAGCCGCTACCGGATCGGCGACGCCAGCCGGAAGAAGCTCCTGGACGAGATCGACCTGGAGGAGTATTCCCGCGAGCCGTATCCCGGCCGTTACCGCCTGGACGTGCTGGCGGAAAAATTAAACGGCGAACCGCTGCTGTGCAGCGCCGCGGAGTCCTACCGGACCCTGAAGCACTGGCTGGCGGACCTGCCGGATGTCGACCGCCTGTGCGAACGCCTGCGCGCTTTCACCTGCCTGAAGGTCAGCGCGCCCTCGCCCGATAAAAGCTACCGGCCCGGAAGCAATTTCCGCCTGCCGGCCGGGTTGACCCGGTCCGAAATCCTGGAGCGGCTGGAAGCCGCCCGCCCCTCCGACCCGGTCGTGGACCTGGCGTACTACGCCGGCCGACAGGTGGACAGCCGCGGCTGGCCCGCTTTTCTCAAGGCCTGCCTGGAGCGGAATCCGGTGTCGCGGCTATTGTTCGCCGGCCGGGATCCGGAGTCCGTCTACCGGGAGCTGCGCACGTGGCCGCTGGAATCCATTTACGACGAGGCGGGCCTGGCCACGCCGGATGAAGCGGCCAATTACCGGCGCGGCGACGGTCTGGAACTGGCTTTGTGCCTGGCCAATGTCATCCGCGGCCAGGATCCGGAGGCGCCTCTGCGCCTGAGAAAAACCGGAGCCACGGCGCAGTTGCGGCACGGCCCCCGTGTTTTTGAATTCCCGGCCGCCAAACCCCAGGAGGTCGAGTGCGACCTTCCGCCGCAGAACCAAGACCATTGACAGGGTTTGCACCGTATCATTACAATGGATGGACGCTTGATCCCCGGGGGAAGGCATGTCGAAAACAGAATGGTTTGCCCCTGAAGAAATCGCTATCATCCAGGTCCGCCAACTGCGCAAAACGATCCATTACGTCTACCAGCGCGCGCCTTTCTACCGCGACCTGTTCGACCGTGAACGCCTGCTGCCCACCGATTTCAAAAGCCTGGACGACCTGCGGCACCTGCCGGCCATCAGCGCCGAGGATCTGCAGCGCGAGCACGACCGGTTTCTCTGCGTCCGGCCCGAAGAAGTCGCGGACATCGCGGCGGTCGCGAGCCGGCAGGCGGGAAAAAACGTCGATTGCTGGTTGAAACTGACCGAGAGCGACCTGTCCCGGCTGGCTTATGACCAGCAGTTGTCGGCCAAGCTTCTGGAAGTGGGGGAGCGGGAAACGGTTTTTTCGGCGCTGCCCTGGGACCGGTGCGGCCTTTCCGGCCTTGCCACGTATCTGGGGTTGCGGCGGATCGGGGCCACGGTGCTGCGGGGCGGGCAGCCCGCGGCGCGGGACCTGGACGCCGTTCTCGGCTTGCATCAGCCCGGAACCCTGTACGCGGACGCGGAGTACCTGCGCAACGTTACGACGGCGGCGGAGCGCGAAGGCGTCAACCTGCGCCGCCGGTCGGTCCGGAGGCTGGTGGTGCTGGGCGCTTCGCTGCGCAACCAGGACGACAGCCCGAACGATCTGGGGAATTATCTGGCGCGGCTGTGGAACGCCAAGACGCTGATGATGTCCCTGCACTTGGAAGCCTCGGCTTCCTTCGCGGAATGCGAGGCCGGCTGCCTGCACGCGCACCCGGAAGTGCTTCATGTCGAAGTGCTTGATCCCCAAGGCAGGCCCGCTGCAGCCGGGGAAGTGGGCGAGGTTTGCCTCACGCCGTTCGGCGTTGCGGGTATGCCGGTGCTGCGCTTCCGCACGGGCGAACTCGCCGCGTTGCGTACGGGCGCCTGCGCCTGCGGGCGCTGGACGCCGCGCATCGGCCCCCTGCTGGGCCCCAAAACCGAAATCCTGCAACTGGGTGGAAAGACCTGGTATCCCGAAACGCTGCGGGGCGTGCTCTGGGGCGAGCCTGAAGCGGGCGCTTTCGTCTTCGCGGCTGAAGGGCGGGGCGGCAAGGAACAAATGAGTTTGTGGGTGGAGGCGCCGCATCCCAAAGTGTGCGCCCGGCTGGCGTCGCGCCTGCAGCAGCTGTCGCTGAACGTCAAAGTTCGGCGCTCGTCGTTGAAGGAAATCCAAGCGCTTCAGGGCGCAGGCAACCAAGCGGCTTCACCTGTGATTGTCGACCGGCGTCTTGGGCGCGCATGAAGACCGTCCGTACCCAACCCGCGCTTCCCATTGGCCGCCAGCCCAGGCGGCCGTTGTTTTGGCACCTGCTCTGGCTGCTGCCCGGCTGGGTGGCGGCCGTGTGGGTGATCAGCGATTGCCTGTTGCTCCCGCCGCTGCCCGCCCGGGCGCTGGCTCCGCCTGCCCTGACCTCGGACCCTTCGGGGCGGATCAGCCTGGGCCCATGCTATGCCTTCAGGCGCGGGCCTCTGACCGCGTGTTATCTGGAGGGCGAACCGGAATTGCGCGGTTGGGCCCTGGCGCGGTTTTTCCCCCAAACCCAGGACAACCTTTTGCCGGCCCATCCGCTGGCGCCCGGCTGGCTGCAATGGCGCTGGCTGGCCTGGCGCCATCTGTCCAGCCTGCTGAACGTTCCGGAGGAAGTCCAACGCGAGGTCGCCGGGCAAATCCAGGCCGGGCTTGGCCCGCGGAGCCGCGCACGCGCCCTGGTTTCGCAGTTCGACTATGATTTGATCCCCCGGGGGGCCGTGGCGACAAGCCCCAGCGCCGTGGGCTGCGTTTTGGCAGGGCACACCCAGCAACCGTTATGGCTGGCCATGGCCTGGGAATGGCCGGAAGGCCGGGAGTGGGACGAACGCAAAGCCGTGGTCCTGTTCAACCCGGCGGTTGGCCGGCGGTTTTTATGTTTGCTCCGGCCCGGACAATGGGGCACGCTGGCGGGCATCAACGAAGCCGGAGTGGGCGTATGCGTGCTGCCTGGCTTGAAGGCGGGCCGGGCCAACGGCGGCCTGGCTGCCGGCATGCTGGCGCGGCGTGTACTTGCCGAAACCAGCCGGCTGGACGAGGCCGTGGACCTCATCCAACGCACGCCGGTCTTGGCTCCGCAAACCTTTCTGGTCGGCTGCGGCTCTGAAAACCGCGCGGTGGCCGTGGAAAAGGGGCCGGAGCAGACCGTGGTCCGCCCCCTGAGCCAGCGTATGATCCTGGCGACGCAGGCCTTTCAATCCTTCGACAGCACCTCCCGGGTGAAAACCCCGGGAAAGGATTTGCAAAATGCGCCGGGCGGAGGGAAAGAGCCCCGGATTTTCGTCCGCGAGGCGCTCCGCGCTCAGGGAAACGGCGGAACCTTGCCGCGCTCGGCGCGGCTCCGGTTGAAACGCCTGGAATACCTCCTGGCAACCACTGACCGGCCGGTGGACGCCCCGGTCCTGGCGGGGATTCTACGCGACCGCCAGGCGGTCTATGGCGGCCGCCTGGGACTGGGCAACCGGTCGGCTGTCAATTCCCTGACCGCCGTGCAGGCCGTGATGCTGGACCTGAGCCGCGGCCGGCTCTGGGTGGCGGCGGCACCGCATCAGCTGGGCAGTTTCGTGCCCTTTGACTTGGACTCCTTCGCAACCGCGCCCGCTGAACCGCCGGTTCCGGAAGACCGGCTGTTGCCCAACGGCGGCTATGCCAAATATCTGGCGTATCTGCAGGGAAAACAGGCGGCAGAACAAATGCTCCGTCGCGGCCGCCTGCGCGACGCCCTGATGCATTTGCAGGAAATCCAGCCCCTGAACCCCCTGGATTACCAAGCCCATCTCCTGGCCGCCCGGGCGCTGCGGCGGATGGGGCGGATGGACGAGGCTCGGTATAATTATACCCAGGCCAAACGCCTGCAGCCGGCTTACGGATTCGAAGCGCTGGAGATCGAAACCGCGCTGAAGGACCTCGCCCCAGCCCAGCCTTGATCCGCCCATCTTTTACCTTGCTCACCTTCCTTCCTGCGCTATAATGCCCACGCCCAGACCTTAATCCGCCACGACCCTGCTTTCGAATTGGTAGGGGCGTTCAATCCCTCCGCAAGAATCCCCGGGCTTCAGCTCCCGAAGGGACCGCTGGCCGGGGAGAGGATTGCGGGATTGTTTTGCGGAGGGAGGGAGCCCCGGATTTTTGTCCGGGGGGTCACTCCACTTGAACGCCCCTACTGGAACCGATCCTAAGAAAGGAACGCTTTGGCTGTATGCGCATGGCAGTGGCTCTCTCGGGCGGCGTGGATTCCACGGCCGCGGCCAGGCAGCTTTTGGCCGAAGGCCATGAAGTATTCGGACTCACCATGCAATTGTGCCCGGACCTGTCCGAGTTGGCGCCAACCTCCCGAACTCAGGCCCGAGCCCAAGCCGGTTTGCCAGAACACGGCTGCAGCCAGTGCGTTGCTCCCCGACCGGATGGATATGGGACTATCCCCAGGGGACTTCCTACGGTCGGCTTCGCGTCGCCCTGCGCCTGCGTGGACGGCGTGGAGGCCGCGAAGCGCCTGGGCGTGGAGCACCATCTGCTCGACCTGCGGCCTGAATTCGAGGCGCGGGTGATCGGGCCGTTTGTGGCTGGGTTCAGCCGGGGACTTACACCCAACCCCTGCGCCCTCTGCAACCGGGAGATCAAATTCGGCCTGCTTCTCGACCGGGCCAGGGACCTGGGCGCCGACGGCCTGGCCACCGGCCACTACGCCTGCCTGGAAAACGGGCCCGACAGGCCGCGCGTCCTGCGGGCGCTCGACGAGACCAAGGACCAGACCTACTTCCTGTCGCTGGTGCCACATGCGCGGTTTGAGCAGGTGCGGTTTCCCTTGTGCCGGCAGCGCAAGCGGGAACTGACCGCGTCCGCCGGGCAGGCCACGAGCACGGAAATATGTTTCTTGCGCGAACATGCCTACGCCGATTTTCTTCACCAGCGCGCCCCCGGGGCGTTTGTGCCCGGTGACATCGTGGATCTCGAAGGCCGCGTGCTGGGCGAGCACCAGGGCTTGCCCCATTACACCATCGGGCAGCGCCGGGGGCTGGGCGTGGCCGCGCCGCACCCTCTGTACGTGGTCAGCCTGGACCCCGGCCGCAACCGCGTGATCGTAGGGCCGGACGAGGCCCTGTGGACGCGCACCTTGCGGGTGGGCCGCGTCAACTGGCTGGCCGAGCCGGACAGGGCCGCGCGGGAGGACGAGGAAATGGACGTCATGATCCGGTACCGGCAGCGCCCGGTTCCTGCCCGCGTCCGCCGGCAGGGAGACGCGGACTGCCTGGTCAGCTTCAGCCAGCCGGTGAGGGCCGTGACCCCGGGGCAGGTGGCGGCCTTCTACCGCGGCGGCCGCCTGTTGGGCGGCGGCGAAATTGTGGCGGAGGAGACAGGCAAGACTCATGGCTGAGATGTCTGAAACTAAAATTCTGCTGGTGGGCGCCGGTCATGCCCACCTCGAAGTGCTGGCCCGCAGCCGCTCCCTGCGGGCCTGCGGCGGCCGCATCATCCTGCTGGACCGGAATCCGCATTGGTTTTTCCCGAACTTCGCGGCCGGCGTCCTGGGCGGCGAATACGGGCTCAAGGATTTCCAGGTCGACTTGAAGGAACTGTGCCGCCGCCAGGGCGCGGATTTCGTGCAGGACGAGGCCGTGTCCCTGCTTCCGCAGCAGAAAAAACTGCTGACCCGGTCCGGCCGGGTGCTGGATTTTGATCTGATCGCCCTGGCCGTGGGGTCTATATCGCAGGAGCTGGAGCGCGATGTTCCGGCCGAGGGCAGTTTCCCGGTCTTTCCCGTGTACAAAGTGCTCGAGATCCGCAATGAAATTGAGACGTTCCTGGAGCTGTTCCCACAGCGGCGGCTGGAGCTTGCGGTCGTGGGCGCCGGGCCGTCGGGCGTGGAATACGCGGTCAATGCCGCCCAGCTGATGGCCGAGCGTGCGCCCAGCGAAGGCTGGAAGCTGACGCTGGTGGAGCGCCGCGATCGGGTGCTGCCCAATCTGGCCCCGGCCGCCGGCCGGCTGGCCTTCCGCGCCCTGATCGCGCACGACGTCGTGGTGCGCACAGGCGCCGCGGTTCAGCACATCCAGTCGAACCGGCTCGTGCTGGAACGCGGAGAGACCGTCCCTTTTGATCTGGCTGTGGTGGCCACAGGAGGCCGTTGCGACGACTGGCTGGGAAAATCCGGCCTGCCGTCCGACGAGTACGGCGCCCTGGCCGTGGACCGGACCCTGGAGGTCAACCGGCACCCAGGCGTGTTCGCGACCGGCGATTGCGCCACGGTTTCCGGAACCCGCTCCCTGCGCAGCGGCAGCCTGGCCCGGGCCCAGGGCCCGGTCCTGGCCGCGAACCTCCTGGCCAGCCTGCGACGCCAGGGGAAGCGGCGGTTCCAAGGGCCTTATCGCGGCTGCCAACTGGTTTCACTGGGAAAGAGCGAAGCCCTGCTCGCGCTGCCGCACGCGGCCCTGGCCGGCCGCTGGGCGGCCAGGCTCAAACGCTGGCTGGACGGGCGCTACCGGGCCCGTTGGCCTGTGGCCCCCTGAAAAGATGACTGCCTGTAGGGGCGTTCAATTGAACGCCCCTACACAATCAGCATCCCTGATAGTCTGGCCCGGGTCCGCTTGACAAGCCCAGTTGGCGATGTGCTAAGCTATCCCCTTTCCTTCATTATTTGAAAAAGGAACTCCCATGGCCCTTGACCAAATCCTCATTACCGGCGCCCGCGAGCACAATCTCAAGAACCTGAGCCTGTCCATTCCGCGCAACCGGCTGGTGGTCATCACCGGGTTGTCGGGGTCGGGCAAATCCTCGCTTGCCTTCGACACCATCTACGCCGAAGGGCAGCGTCGCTACGTCGAGTCGCTTTCAGCCTACGCCCGCCAGTTCCTGGGGCAAATGGAAAAGCCCGACGTGGACGCCATTGAAGGCCTGTCGCCAGCCATCGCCATCCAGCAAAAGAGCGGGTCCAAGAATCCCCGCTCCACGGTCGGGACCGTGACCGAAATCTACGACCACCTGCGCCTGCTCTTCGCACGTATCGGCCGCCCCCACTGCCCCCAGTGCGGCCGGCCCATCCAGCGGCAGACCGTCCAGGAAATCGTGGACCAGGTGCTGGCGCTCCCGGCCCAGGAGCGGATTCTCGTCCTGGCTCCGGTGGTCATGAGCCGCAAAGGCGAGTACCGCAAACTGTTCGACCTGCTCAAGCGCGAAGGGTTCGTGCGCGTACGCGTGGACGGCGAGGTGCGGGACCTGGACGAGGACTTCAAACTGGACAAGCAGCGCAAGCACGACATTGAAGTGGTGGTGGACCGCCTGGTGATCGGCAAGGATATCGCGCGAAGGCTGGCTGATTCGCTGGAAACCGCGCTCAAGCGCGGCGAGGGCACGGTGCTGGTCCACCGCCTGGACGCCGCCGCGCCGGGAGGCGGAAAAAAGAGCCACAGCCGCGCGGCCCGCGACCAGGCCACCCTGGTGTTCTCCGAAAAGTACGCCTGCGCGCATTGCGGGCTGTCCTTCGAGGAGCTCACGCCCCGCATGTTTTCCTTCAACTCGCCCCAGGGCGCATGCCCGGAGTGCACGGGCCTGGGCGTGAAGATGGAAGTGGACCCGGACCTGGCGGTGGACCCCAACCAAACGCTCAACGAGGGCGCGATCCTGCCCTGGAATTCGCCCACGGCCTACATCTACCGGGCCATGCTGCAGTCCGTGGCCAAACACTACGGGTTCTCGCTGGATATGCCCTGGAAACGCCTCAAGCCCGAGCACCGGAAAATCATTCTTCACGGCTCGGGCGAGGAGCGCATGCCGTTCCGCTTCCGCGGGTCCGAATCCTCTTACAATTACGTGGGCACTTTCGAAGGCGTGCTGCCGCGCACCCAGCGCATCTATCAGGAAACGGATTCGGAGTACATCCGGGAGGAAATTTCCAGCCGCTTCATGCGCGTGCAGACCTGCACAGCCTGCGGCGGCCGGCGGCTGCGGCCGGAGAGCCTCGCGGTCAGGATCGAAGGCAAAAACATCATCGAAGTGACCGAGCTGACCGTGGACGCGGCCATCGCCTTCTTTCGCGGACTCCGCCTTACGGAGCGGGAAGCGGCCATCGCCCGCCAGGTGGTCAAGGAAGTCTCGGAACGCCTGGGCTTCCTGTCCAACGTGGGACTGGACTACCTCGCGCTGAACCGCGCCACGGGCACGCTGTCCGGCGGGGAAGCCCAGCGCATCCACCTGGCCACGCAGATCGGCTCTTCGCTGGTCGGCGTGCTGTACATCCTGGACGAACCCTCCGTCGGCCTGCACCAGCGCGACAACCAGCGCCTGCTCGACACCCTCAAGCGGCTGCGCGACCTGGGCAACACCGTGCTGGTGGTCGAACACGACGAGGAAACCATGCGCCAGGCCGACCATCTGATCGACATGGGCCCGGGCGCGGGCGTGTGGGGCGGGGAGATCGTGGCCCAGGGCACGCCGCAGGACGTGATGCAGGACCCCAAATCCCTGACCGGGCAGTACCTCACCGGCAAACAGGCCGTGCCCGTGCCGGCGCAGCGCCGCAGCGGCCTGGGGACCGAGCTCGTCCTGACCGGCGCGGTCACCAACAACCTGAAGCACGTGGACGTGCGCCTGCCCCTGGGCACGTTCATCTGCGTCACCGGCGTGTCCGGTTCGGGCAAAAGCTCGCTGGTGCAGGAGACCCTGGAGCCGGCCATGCGGCATGCCGTGTACCGCGGCCGGGTCAAGCCCGCCGGGTACGACGACCTGCGGGGCGCCGAGCACCTGGACAAGATCATCAACATCGACCAGTCGCCCATCGGCCGCACCCCCCGGTCCAACCCCGCCACGTACACCGGCGCCTTCAACGAGATCCGCGACCTGTTCGCCCTGACGCCCGAAGCCAAGGTGCGGGGCTATAAGCCCGGCCGGTTCTCGTTCAACGTCAAAGGCGGGCGCTGCGAAGCCTGCGGCGGGGACGGCATCATCAAGATCGAAATGCACTTCCTGTCCGACGTGTACGTGCCGTGCGAGGTCTGCCGGGGCCAACGCTACAACCGCGAGACCCTGGAAGTGCGCTATAAAGGCAAAACCATCGCCGAGGTGCTGGACCTGATCGTGGACGAGGCGCTGGAATTTTTCGCGCCCGTGCCGCGTCTGAAGCGTATTTTGCAGACCGTGTCGGACGTGGGGCTGGGGTACATCAAACTGGGGCAGTCCGCCACCACGCTTTCCGGCGGCGAGGCCCAGCGTCTCAAGCTGTCGGCCGAGCTCGGCAAGCGGGCCACGGGGCGCACGCTCTACATCCTGGACGAGCCGACCACGGGCCTGCATTTCGCGGACGTGCACAAGCTGCTGGACGTGCTCGGCCGCCTGGTGGAAAGCGGCAATACCGTGGTAGTGGTGGAGCACAACCTGGACGTGGTCAAGTCCGCGGATTATGTGTTGGACCTCGGCCCCGAGGGCGGGGAAGCCGGTGGGCGCGTGGTGGCGTTCGGCCGTCCGGAGGAAATCATCCGCGAGCCGCGTTCGCACACCGGCCGCTACCTGGCGAAGCTTCTGGGCCGAAAACAGCCATAAAGAGCTTAAAAAACCCGGCGATTTCAGGTTTTCGGTTGGCTCGCCCTGCGGCCTGTGCTATACTCTGCGATATCTCGGATTCTCCGACGGTAGTCAGTGTTCGCCTTTCGATTCACACCCGGGCGGTTGGAGGCAAGCGGTGAAAGCCGACAAAGAACTGGAAGATTTCATCGCACAGCACGTCAAGTCGCTCCTGCTGTGGGAGCTTCTGGTTTTTCTTTCTAACAATCCCGGCATCACGGACAACGCCGAAGGCATTGCCAGCCGTCTGGGCCGGCGGGCCGAGGACCTGCGACCCCCGCTCACCCACCTGCATGCCAAGCAAATCCTGAAACAATGGGGCGATGCCAAGGACCCGGTGTACGCCTATCAACCTTCCCCCAAACAAGCCCGCGCCATTGAAAAATTCATGCAGTTCAACAATAGCAAGCAGGGAAAACTTATCATCTGGAGCCAACTCCTCAAACACGGAATGCGGTAGCAGGCTGATGAATAAGCCCGCAGAGCGGTCTTTTTCGATTGCGTTGCATTGAAAACCCCATGAAAAATCAGAGATTTTTCATGGGGTAGCAGGGTGCTAGCGGAATCTATGTGGGTTTTCAGCACCCTGCTAGCAGGCCGGAGTGTATCCCGACAGCATGGCGGCGGGGGGTTGTTGCGCCGGCTCAGGGCCATCGTGCCCCTGTCGCTAATAAGATCATCACGGTGCATGCCAGGCGGAAAGAGTCGGACGAACATGGATGAAAACCAGCCGCAAAACCAGGACCTCCTGAAGGCGATTGAACTTATCAACCGGGATCTGGAAAAATACCTCCGGGATTCGATAGAAACCCTGTCCCAGGAACAGGCCTGGAGCCAGGTTGAAAAGGCTTTTACGCCCCTGCCGTGCTGGGAAATAATGGATTGCTCCAAGACCGATTGCCCGATGCATGGCGACCGGGGACATCGCTGCTGGCTGAGCGCAGGCACGCTGTGCGAGGATAAACCCAGCGGGAGTTTTGTCGAAAAGTACCGCAGTTGCTTTTCCTGCCCGGTGTTCAAGCAGGCCACCCGGGACCCGCTGCGGGAACTGTGGGAAAACATCAACACCGTCATTTTCCACCTGAACGAGAAGGCCAGGAAATTGCGCGAAATGGCCATCCGCGATCCGCTGACCGGCCTGTACAACCGGCATTTTTACAACGAGGTCATCCCGCAGGAGATCGCGCGCGCCGAGCGCCGCAACGAGTCCCTGGCTTTTCTGGTGATCGATCTGGACCACCTCAAGGACGTCAACGACCGCCTGGGCCATTTGACCGGGGACAAAATCATAAGCGCCGCCGCCCGCTTGATCACGCAATCCTGCCGGAAAACGGACTGGGTTTTCCGCATGGGCGGCGACGAATTCCTGGTCGTCATGATCAAATCAGATGAAGACGGCGTGACCAAGCAAATCGACCGCCTGAAAAGCGCCGTCGAGGAATGGAATCAACACCCGCCTGAAGGCGTGGATTTCACCTTGTCGCTCAGCATCGGGCACGCGACCTGCAATCCTTGCGGCGACGCCACCGAAACCTTGCGCGAAGCCGACCGGAAAATGTACCAATCCAAAAAAGAAAAAATGAGCGCCAGAGAGAAATAACTGCGCCAGACAGCCCGCCGCCCAGGGGAGCACGGTCTTCGGATGCCCGGCGGCTAAACCAAGCCGGATGGCGGGGAAGTGGGTTTTATGGAATTGACAGGCTCGGTTTTGATGGTTCAAGGCTTTCTGCTCGGCGTGGCCCTTTCGCCCACCTGCCTGGGCGTGTGCCTGCCCCTGCTCGCGCCGTATTTCGGCGCCGAAGCGCGCGAAGGCAGGGAGAACCTGCTCGCTTTCCTGTGGTTTCTCGCCGGCCGCTTTTTAGGTTACGCAGCCGTGGGACTGATCGCCGGCTGGCTGGGGCAGCAGGTGTTTCTGGCAGCGGCCTCGGTCCGCTGGCTGCAAGGAGGAGTGTTCCTGGCCACAGGCCTGTTGTTGCTGGCCTATGCGCTGCTCGCCAGCTTTCCGCACTGGTCCTGGTGCCGGGTTCTTCATTCGGCGCACTGGGAAAAGCAGACCCCGTTCCTGCTGGGCTTGCTGACCGGCCTGAATATCTGTCCGCCGTTCCTGGCCGCCCTGGCCGAAGCCGGCCTCAGCGGCGGCCCCTGGGCCGGGTTCCTGATCCTCACCTCCTTTTTCGTCGGCACCTCCCTTATCCTCCTGCCGCTGCCTTTCATCGGCTGGTTCAGCCGCTCTTCCGCCATCCGCGTCATCGGCCGCCTGGCCGCAGGATTGGCGGGAACGTGGTTCTTTATCCAGGGATTCAGAGGGCTGACCGGTTAAATCCCCGTTTGTTAAAAAAATCTCCTGCCGCTAAAAAAACGAAATAAATCTCACCTCCGTATCATCTATAAAGCAAGAGTCCTCAGGATGCCAGACTCCAGCAAACGGACAAGACGGATGAAAAACTCAAGCAGAAGAAACTCGTGGTTTTGCTGCCTCGGTCTGGCCTGTCTGGCCTTGGCCGCCTGGAGTTGGGCTGCCGAGGGCGGCGAACCGGATTACCCCATCGTGATCACATTGGATGCCGGCGACATTGATCTCTCGGCCATTGTTCCGGATTACCTGCATTTTGGTTATGTGGCGCCCGAAAGCGCGGTCCTATCCAACCAAATCGAAGGCAATCCCCGCTGCACGATCCAAAACAACGGCTATGCCACGGTGGATTACACGGTCAGCGCCGCGGTCACGGGCTGGACCCTGGGCACGCACCTGGAGGATATCGGACCGGATCAATGCGTGATTGCCGCCATTTTTACTGCGCCGATCCTGGAATCGCAAATCCCCTTTCCCTGGGGCAGGGATCTGGAAACGGCGGATTTTGGAAATGAGGATGTGGTTGGCCCTGCGCCGAAAGTGGCCACGGATACCGTGCTGGCCCGGAACAACACCCGGCCTGATCCGGACGACCCGGATATTCTCAAGGGTTTTGCCGTCAGTCCGCTGGACAGCACGCGCAGCCTCAGGTTTCTGGTGCGGACGCCGGCAGGGGTGGTGTTTGAACCAGAGCAAGTATTCACGGTCACCATCGGAGCGGTGGTGCGTTAACTGACTTCAAGGGGGGGTGCAGAGATGAAAAAAACTTTAATGTGTTCGTTGATTCTTGCGGCTAGTCTGGGAATGGGCGCAATGGCGGCGGCCGCGCCCGTAATATCGGTTGCCTGGCCAATCGGAATTGCGGTTGCCTATGGCGAGATTGATCTGGTGGCGATAACAAATTCCATGCACTTTGGCTGGGTGGCGCCGGGTAGTGCGGTATTTTCAAATCAGCCGCAGGGATTGCCGCGCTGCACGATTTCGAACCATGGGTATGCGGTTGTTGATTACACGGTATCGGCCACGATTACGAGTGCAGGCGGGCCGGCCTGGATATTGGGTCCGACCCTGGGTTCCGCGGGCTATGATACCTGCGTGATCGCGGCGATATTCACCAAACCACTGGATACGGCCAGTGATTTTACGGGCGGGTATTCGAGGGATTTAGTGCTAGCTGATTTCGGCGACAATGACGTATTAAGCGGCATGCCCCTGGTGGCCGGCACGGATGTGTTGGCCAGGGACAACAGCAATGTTGATCCGGACGACCCTGAAAACGTTAAAGGTTACAATGTGCAGCCGGTTCCGGGGATGACGGAACGCAGTCTGCGCTTCATGGTGTTGACGCCGACCATAGTTTCCAGCAGCGACGAACAGTTTTTTAATGTCGTCATTGGCGCCCAGGTTCACTGATAACGCGTTCGCGAGGTACAACAGGCATGCGCAAGGTATGGGTGTTGAGTATGATCGGCTTGGCGCTGAGCACCGCCGCCATTCGTGTTGCCAGTGCCGCGACGATTTCGGCTGTCTGGCAGATCGGCATTGGCATTGCTTCCTCGCCGACCATTACCTGCACCCCCAGCATCACGCCAACATCCACCATTTCCCCGACCTCCACCCTCTCGCCCACAATCACCGAAACCGCGACTATCAGCCCCACGCCCACGATTACCGAGACCGTGACCATCAGCCCGACCGAGACTCCGACGCCGACTGAAACCATGACGTCCACCATCACCTTGACTGCCACGGAAACGCAGACTTCGACCGATACACCGACGGATTCGCCCACGCCCACAGCCACGCCGAGCCACACCCGGACCGCTTCACCCACCGTCACGCCCACGCCCAGCATTACGACGACCCTACAGCCGACCCACAGCGCCACCTTGACCATGACCCCCACGGGCACGCCCTGGGTGTCAGCAGGCAGGGTCCTGGCCTATCCCAACCCTGCGAGGGACCGGGTGGTGTTTGCATACACGGTGCCGGGCGCGAGCAGGATCGAGATTGATATCTATCACCTGACCGGCGAGCGGGTGGCGCGGATTGAGGAAGGAAAGAACAACAGCGGCCAAACCCTGACCACCGCGTGGGAAGCAGCCGGCGTGGCGCCGGGGATTTACCTGTGCCGGATCAAGATCACAGACGCCAATGGCCGGGTCCTGCTGGACCAGAGGAAAAAAGTGGCGATCGTGCGGTAAACAACCAAGAATTTCGACGTTTTGTTATTGTTTCAATTCTTTCTTCTTGATAGCGAAGGGAGTCGCAGGTTTTTCAATCCGCGAACAGCCTACCTCGGATTAAAAAGTGGGCGGCTGATTTTCCGCGCAGCGGATGAAGCCGCCCACGAGGCCGGAAAAGGCCTCGCGGGATGAAAAACCTGCGACTCCCTTCGCTCCCTCCTCCCTTTCACCTTGACTGATCCCAACCCGCTGTTTATACTGCTGGCCTGATTGCCCGCTCGAAGGAGCCGCTCGTGCCGTTTGAAACCCCAGCGCCTGAACCCCGCAGCACGCAGGACCGAAAACTGGGCGAGGAATGGAGCGATTGGGACGGTTCCCGCGACCACGGGGATACCCGGACCTCGGTCTGGGTGTTCATGGGCTTGGCCGGCCTGGCCGTCGCGCTCTTGGGGGCGGTTTTATGGCTCCTGCTATGGCTTGCCTTGCCGCGTTTGCATACGTTCGGTTTTGGCTGGCTGGCGGGTTTGGCGGGCGCGGCCGGCGGCGGATACCTGCTGCTCTGGTTCGGGGCCATGGCCCTGGCTGTGGCAGGCGTGCGGCCCATGCGTTATGTCGTCCAATGGCTGGGCGGCCCGCGCTGGGTCGTGGGGCTGTGCGTCGCCTTCGGCCGGCTGCTCGGCGTTTCCCGGGACCGGGTCGGGCATGCTTTTGTGCGGGCCTACAACCGCCTGGAAGTGCTGCCGCCGCTGATTGCGGACCCGGCCAAGCTGCTGCTGTTGGCGCCGCGGTGCCTGGGTCGCGAAACCATGCAGGGGCTGCAACAGCTCAAACAGCGCTACGGCTTTTCGCAGGTGATCGCCTTCGGCGGCACCGAAGCCCGGCGGGGCATTGCCCAGTACCGTCCGCAGGGCATCATTGCCGTGGCCTGCGAGCGCGATCTGCTGGTGGGCATCAAGGATTTAAGGGGCCGCGTGCCGGTGTTGGGTTACGCCAACCTCCGGCCCGAAGGCCCTTGCAAAAATACGGCGGTAGATCTGGGCCAAGTGGAGGAAGGCATCCGCATGTTCCTCGGCCCCGGGCAGCCGCAAAATTCCCAAGGAGGAAGCAATCATGTTGGTAAAAATTGACGAAACGCTCTGCACGGGCTGCAGCCTGTGCACCACGGACCTGCCGGAAGTGTTCGAATTGGGCGACGACGGATTGGCGAAAGTGACCAATGCGTCACCCCAGGGCGACCTGGCCGGCCGCGCCAAGGATGCGGCGGCGTCCTGCCCGGCCAACGCCATCATCGTCGAAGGCTAACGTTTCCGCGCCCATGCGCGTGGCCGTAGTGGCGGACATCCACGCCAACTGGGAGGCGCTCTGCGCCGTGTGGGACGACATTTGCCGGCAGCAAGCGGACACGGTCTACTGCCTGGGCGATGTGGTGGGATATGGCGCAGATCCCCACAAGTGCTGGGAATGGGTGAATGCCCACTGCCAGCTGCGGTTGCGCGGAAACCACGAAGAAGGGGTGGCCAGGCCGGAGCGGGAAGCAGGCATGAACCCCGCTGCGGCCGCAGCCATCCGCTGGACCCGGAATCAGCTTTCGCCCACTGCCATTGAGGAAATGGGCGACTGGCCCCTGGTTGCGACCGGGGCGGATGCTCGCCTGGTGCACAGCTCGCCATTTGAACCCCTGGCTTTTCATTATATTTCCAGCCGCTGGGAGGCGGAAAACGCCTTTCTGAATTTTAACGAAAAAGCCTGCTTTTTCGGCCACACCCATGCTGCCAGCGTGGTGGAGGAAATCGTTTCCGGCGCCTTGAGAGTCATGGCCGTGCCTTCTGCAAAGGAAACAACGGTGCAATTACACCTGTCCCTGGAAAAGGACAAGCGTTATCTGGTTAATCCCGGAAGTGTGGGACAGCCCAGGGATCAGGATCCCCGCGCGAAATGGCTATTGGTGCAGGACAAACCGCCGATACTGGAATTTAGAGCAGTTCCCTACGATATAGCTTTGGCCCAAATGAAAATTCTGGATGCCGGGTTGCCAAAAATTCTCGCTGAACGGTTGACTTGCGGGCGATAGTCTCAAAATGAAGCAATGCCGGTCCTGAATCCTTGACAAACGCTATTTTCGACTTTATAATCGCGGATTGTCCTGCTCATTAAGGGAGGAATCCGTGTATAGTGAGTAGTCAAAGGGAAGCGTATGGGGCCAAAGCTGGAATTGCAAGTAGGGCAAAAGATCATGCTGACGCCGGGACTGCAGCATGCCCTGAAAGTATTGCAATTGCCGACCCTGGAATTAAACAGCCTGGTCAACCAGGAACTGGCTGAAAATCCGTTCCTGGAAGAGGGCGCCAACGGCAGCGACGGGCTGAATGCAGAGCAGCCGGCGACTGAAAAAACGATTGAGGAAGCACCCGCCGGAGAGCGCACCCAGGAAGTGGATCTGGCCGAGAACCAGCAGTCCGGAAGCGACCTGCAGCAGGATCGCTGGGACGATTATTTTTGGAACAACGATTACGAAATCCCCAAGTATGACCGGGAAATCAATCCGGATTACAGCGAACCCCAGGTCGCCAAGCAGCCGACCCTGGCCGAACACTTGCTGTGGCAGCTGCGCCTGGTGTGCAACAGCGAACAGGAATTCCGCCTGGGCGAACTGATTATAGGAAATTTGGACGAACGCGGTTTTCTGGCCCTGCCGCTGGAAGAGATCGCGGCCGAAGCCGAGGCGGATCCGGAAACCGCGGCGTATGTGCTGGAATTGGTCCAGAATCTCGAACCCGTGGGCGTGGGTGCGCGGGATGTCAAGGAAAGCCTGCTGATCCAGCTCCGGCATCTGCCTGAACGGCATTTTTTGGCCGAAACCATCGTCGCGAAGCATTTTCTGGCCCTGGAACGCCACCAAGTGGACGCTATCGTGCGGCTGGAAAAAGCCTCCCGGGAAGACGTGGTCGCGGCCGCCAAGATCATCGCGGGACTGGATCCCTACCCGGGACGGCATTACACCTCGGGAAACGTGGAATACGTGGTCCCGGACGTGATCCTGGAAAGGCACGACGACCAGTACCTGATCATCATCAATGACGACCAGGTGCCGGAGTTGCGGATCAGCAATGCCTACAAGCAGTTGCTGCGCCGCGGTTCGGGCATCAGCCCTGAGACCCGGCAATACCTGCACGAGCGGCTGGACCGGGCCCAGTGGCTGATCCGCAGCATCGAGGAGCGCCGCAAAACCCTCTACCGGGTGGTGGAGGCCATTGTCGAGCGGCAACAGGATTTTTTCGAGAAGGGCGTGGAGCACTTGCGGCCGCTGAACCTGCGGCAGATCGCGGAACGCGTGGGGCTGCATGAATCCACGATCTCGCGGGTGACCAGCCAGAAATACATCCAGACCCCGCGGGGTGTGTTCCGGCTGAAGTATTTTTTCAGCAGCCAGATCAAAACCGAGGGCGGTGGCGACATCTCCTCCACCAGCGTGAAGGCTGCACTGCAGGAGCTGATCGGCCAGGAGAATCCCCGGCGGCCGATGTCGGACCAGCGGCTGACCGAAATGCTCAACGGACGGGGGTTTCACATCGCCCGCCGGACTGTGGCCAAATACCGCGAGGAGCTGAAAGTGCTGCCCGCGAGCCAGCGCAAGCAGCTGGAATAAAAACACGGAGTCGAGGGGAAGAAGGAGGCTGGCGTGAAGATCATCATCACCGGACGGCACATGGACATCACCAAGCCGTTCAACCAGTACGTGAAGAAGCGGCTGCAGAAATGGTCTTCGTTTTTGGGATCGGACGCGGTCGTGCATGTGGTGGCCAGCGTGGAAGGCTACCGCCAGCAGGTCGAGGTCACGGCCAAGGATGGCCCCTACGAAATAACCGCCAAGCAGACCACCAAGGATTTGTACCAATCCGTGGATCTTTTGGCGGAAAAGGTCGGACGGCAGATCAAACGAAAGCATGAACGGCTGCGGCGCGGAAAAAACCTGCGGCGCCGGCGCGTGCTGCCCGAGGAATTCATGGCGGCTCCGGCGCCTGAAGCGCCGGTCGCGAAGAAACCCCGGATCGTGGTGGCGCCCGTGGCGGGCAAACCCATGACCCAGGAAGAGGCGGCTCTGCAGCTCGCGACCCTGCGGAATCCCTTTTTGGTGTTCGAGGACGCGGAAACCGGACAACTGGCCGTCATGACCAAGAATCCGGACGGCAGTTTCAAGCTGATCACCAAGGATTAGTCCCGGCCCGGCGGGACAAGGAGGCGCCACCCATGCGCATTATGGATTTTCTTTCGGAGAAAAATATCACCGTCGACCTCAAGGCCAAGAATAAGAAGGACGCCATCGAGGAATTGGTGGACTTGCTGGTCGGCAGCAGCGGGGTTTCGGACAAGAAGAAGATGGTCCAGATCCTGCTTGAACGCGAGGAACTGGGCAGCACCGGCATCGGCCAGGGCATCGCCATTCCCCACGGCAAGTCGGACACGGTCAAGGAGCTCACCGCGGCTTTCGGCCTTTCGAAAAACGGCGTGCCTTTCGACGCGCTGGACGGCGAACTGGTCTACATCTTCGTGCTGCTGGTCGCGCCCGAAGGCACGGCCGGCGCCCACCTCAAAGCCCTGGCGCGCATTTCCCAGCTGCTCAAGGACAAATACATCCGGCGCAAACTGCTCTCCGCCCAAAACACCGCTGAAGTCGTGAAGATCATCCAGGAAGAAGAAAAAGCCGCGCACTGACGGGCGGCGGGCTCTCCGGGGGAAGCGCTGATGATCAACCTGCTGGTTGAGGAGTTTTATCTAGAACAGAAAGAGAAGATGTCCCTGGAACTGGTCACCGGCCAGGAAGGGCTGCGGAGCAAAATCACAGTCCCGGACATCAACCGCCCGGGGCTGGCTCTGGCCGGATATTTCGACTATTTCGCCTACGAACGCATCCAGGTGCTCGGCCGCACCGAACTTTCCTTCCTGCAGGGCATGGAACGCGACCATGTCCGCGCCATTTTCCGGAAACTGCTGGAATGGGACGTGTGCTGTTTCATCATCACCCAGGGGCTGGAACCCCCGGAGGAGCTGCTGCTCGCCGCCCAGGGCCGGCCGGTTTCGATCTTCAAATCCACCCTGCCCACGACCAAGCTCATCGCCGAGCTCACCATTTACCTCGAGGACAAGCTTGCCCCCGAAACGTCCATGCACGGGACGCTGGTGGATGTGTACGGAGTCGGGGTCCTGATCCTGGGCAAGAGCGGCATCGGCAAGAGTGAATGCGCCCTGGATTTGGTAGAGCGCGGGCATCGGCTGGTGGCGGACGATTTGGTCGACATCAAGCGGACCGCGGAGCGCATTCTCATGGGCTCGGGGCCGGAGTTGATCCGCCACCACATGGAAATCCGCGGGCTGGGCATCATCAATATCAAGAATCTTTTCGGCATCGGCGCCATCCGGGACCGCAAGCGCATCGAACTGGTGGCTACGATCGAGGAATGGGACGATAAAAAGGAATACGACCGCCTGGGATTGGACGAATTGACGTATTCGATCCTGGAGGTGGAGTTGCCTCGCATCATCATTCCCGTGCGTCCGGGGCGCAACCTTTCCATCATCATTGAAGTTGCCGCCATGAACCAGCGCCTGAAGAAGAGCGGACACCATACCGCGCGGGAATTCAATAAAACCCTGATTTCCTGGATGCAGTCGGACGAACGCTAATCCCTCCGCGCCTTTCTCCGGATTTCAGCCGGGGGATGGAAGTGCGGAATACCTTTAGCGACGGGGAAAGGCCGGGCCATCGGTCCCGCAGAGGAACGTTGGCCCTGGGCGCTCCTCAATGCCGTGAAAGAGGCCACTGTGCCACAGAATGCAGCACCCGTCCAACGCCGGAGTCGCGCCCGCTGGGAACAGCGTTTTGGCTGGCGCTGGCTCTATCCCGGCGTGCGCCTCAAACGCTGGCTGTTTTTGCTGCTGCTCTCCGCCGTAGTCATCGGCGTGGGGATTTCCGGCATGATGGGGGACGTGTTCCGTAATTTCGAAGTCAAGGTCATCGACGTGCGGCCCCTGGCCAAACAGATCCAGAGCCTGCGGTTCGTGGATTTCATGCTGCTCGCCCTGGGATTGGCCGGCGCGGTGCTGGCCTTCCGGCGCGGGCTGTACTCGGTGTTGACCGTGCTGATGCCGGCGCGGGAAAGCGAATATGTCACGGTGGCGCTGAAGCGGCTGCGCCTCAAGCGCGGGCCGCGCCTGGTGGCGATCGGCGGCGGAACCGGACTGCCGGCTCTGCTCTCGGGCCTCAAGGAGTACACGGCGAACATTTCCGCCATTGTGGCCATGTCGGACGACGGCGGCAGCTCGGGGCGCCTGCGCCGCGAATACCGGACCCTGCCGCCGGGCGATTTGCGCAACTGCCTCGTCGCCCTGGCGGAAACCAGCCCCCTGCTCAGCCAGCTCTTCCAGCACCGGTTCCGGGGGGAGGGCGGGGGCATTGAAGGGCACTCCTTCGGGAACCTTTTCATCACCGCCCTGGGGGAAATCACGGGCGACTTTGCTTCGGGCGTCAAGGCGGCCAGCCAGGTGCTGGCCGTAAGCGGGCAGGTGCTGCCCGTGACCGTGGACCCCGTTTCTTTGGAAGCGGAACTGGCGGATGGAACCGTGATCAAGGGCGAATCGCAGATCGGCCGCAGCGGCGGCCCGGTCCAGCGGCTGCGACTGGTGCCTCCGGACGTGCGCCCCACGCCGGAAACCCGCCAGGCCATCGCCGAGGCCGAAGCCATCATCATCGGGCCGGGCAGCCTCTACACCAGCATCCTGCCCAACCTGCTGGTGCCGGGCATCGCCGAGGATATCGCGGCGTCCAACGCGGTCAAGATTTACGTCTGCAATGTCATGACCCAGCCGGGCGAGACCGACCGTCTGACGCTGCTGGATCACGTGCGGATCCTGCGCGAACACACGCGGCCGGATCTGATCCAGTACGTCCTGGCCAACACTGAAATGCCCGGCCAGGACGTACTGACCCGGTATGCGCAGATGAAAGCCGAGCCCGTGCTGCCGCGGGCCGAGGATGCGGCCCAGTTGGAGAACTGGGGCATGACCTTGATTCGCGCCCGCATGGCCGGCGGCGAGGATTTCTTCCGCCATCGTCCGGGGCAGCTGGCGCGGGTGATTATGAAACTGATAGTCATATGAACCAAGGGGATTGATCCCAAGGCGGTGGAAACGATGATCCAGATAATCGTGGTCACCCACGGACGGTTGGCGATCGAACTGATCAACACTACGGAGCTGATCGTGGGACGCCAGGCCGACTTGAGCCCCGTATGCCTGGAAATGCACGAGGGCATCGAGGACCTCACCCGCAAGCTGACCTCCGTCATCAAGCCGCCGGAACAGCCCGGAGGAGGCTGCCTGGCGCTGGTGGACATGTTCGGGGGCACGCCCAGCAACGTGGCTTTGGCGTTGACCCGCGATTATCCCCATTTGCAGGTGGTGACCGGCGTCAGTCTGCCCATGCTCATCGAGGCGGTAACGCACCGCTCGCTCATGAACCTGGCGCAAATCACCGATTTCGTAAAAGACAAGGGGAAGAAAGCCGTGCTGCACGCCAACGAATTCCTGCACTGGTCGTCGGAGACCTGAGGCCCGGATGCCCGCGAACCTGGTTTTGACCCGCCTCGACGACCGCTTGATCCACGGCCAGGTGGCCGTGGGCTGGGCGAAAGTCACCAAACCCGAAGTCCTGCTGGTCGCGGACGACCAGGTGGAACAGGACTCCCTGCGCCGCACGCTGATGGAAATGGCCGGCGCGCCGGGGACGAAAGTGCTGATCTGCCGCGTGGAGGAAACCGCCGCGGCCTGCAACCGGCTGGAGCTCGACGGCAAACGTACGCTGCTGCTTTTTTCGTCCCCCTGGGACGTTTGCCGGGCCGTGGACCGGGGATTGCGCCTGCAGGAATTGAACGTGGGCGGCCTGCGTTACAGCCCGGGCAAGCGCCAGATCCTCAAGGCGATCGCCGTGGACGAAGAGGACATGAAGGCATTCCAAAAGCTCGTCCAGGAGGGCGTTCGCGTTACCGTGCAGATGGTGCCCACGGATGAGCCGGTGGACATTCGTAAATATTTCCCGCCCAAAGGTTGAGCCGGGGCGGGCCGGGAGGAAGGCTTGGACCAAACCCTGGGATTGTCCATCCTAGGAGCCCTGCTGGCCTTGGATCAGGCCGTGGTCGGGCAATTCATGCTTTCGCAGCCCCTGATCGTAAGCAGCTTGTTCGGCTGGCTGCTTGGCGATTTGGCCATGGGTTTGGCGGCGGGCGCGGTGCTGCAGTTGCTATGGAGCAATGTGCTGCCCGTGGGGGCTTACATTCCTTCCGACCATTCGGTTTCCGCCGGAATCGCCACGATTCTGGCTGTCCGCCTGACGCATTACGGCTGGACCGGGCCGACGGCCCTGGTCTGGGCGCTGGCCATCTCGATTCCGGCCGGGTGGCTGTCCGGACGGCTGGACATCCTGGTCCGGCACGGCAACAGCCGTTTGTCCAGGCAGGCGGAGGACTGGCTGCAGCGATACGGCAGCCTGGGCCTGGCGGCCGTGAATCTCAGCGGCCTGCCAACCATGTTCACGCGCAATTTCGCAGTGTACTGGCTGTGGCTCGGCGTCCTGACCGGATGGCTGGGCGGTTTTCAGCCGCCCGCGTCCCTGCTACGGGGATTGGACGTGGTCGCGCTGTTTCTGCCGGCGTTGCCGCTGGCCGTAGCCTGGGATGCCGTGGGGAAGAACGGCCAACCGGCCATGCTGGGACTGACCGCCGTGGTTATCGGCTTGGGCTTGTGGATCTGGCCCCACGGCGGCCTGCTGCTGGCGGCTTTGGCCATGGCCGTCAGCTTGTTCCTGGCGTCGCGGAAGGGGTACGCATGAGCGCCCCACGCCGCGTAACCTGGAGAACGTTGTGGGCGGTGATCTGGCGCTCCTTGTTCCTGCAAACCTGCTGGAACTTCCAGGGCATGCAGAACGTGGGGTTCAGTTTTGCGCTGGTTCCCCTGGCCCGGGCATTGTATCCGGAACCCGAACGGCGGCAGGCACTGCTCGCGCGGCATTTGGAATTTTTCAACACCCATCCCTATTGCGCTTCGATCATTCTGGGGGTGGTGTGCCGGCTGGAAGAGGAAAACGACCCCGAAGCCGCCCGGCGCATCAAGGGCAGCATGATGGGTCCGTTGGCCGCGCTCGGCGACACCGTGTTTTGGGCCATGCTCAAGCCCTCCCTGGCGTTGCTGGCCGTGTGCTGGATCTGGGCTGCGGGCAGCGGCCATCCGGGCCTGGCGTTGCTCGGCCCGGTGCTGTACCTGCTGTTGTTCAACCTGGCGCATCTCAGCCTGCGGGCAGGAGGCGTGCTCGTGGGATACGCCCGCGGCCTGGAGATCGTCAAGGATCTCCGCCGGTTCAACCCTCAGCTGATTGCCCGGCGTCTGGGCTGGATGGCTTCCGTACTGCTGGGCGCGACCGCCCTCCTGGCGTGGAGCCAGGGCGCGCCGGCCTGGGAATTGTCCTACCCGGCCATGGCAGGTCTGGGGTTGGGCGCGACCGCCCTGGCTTACATGCTGTTGGCAATCGGGTTATCGGCCACGCAGCTATTCTATCTGCTGACGGGTTCGGCCGTGTTATTGGCCGTTCTCGGGTGGATTTAGGGTTTTTATCCCCTTCGCAGGGGACAGCATACTTGCCAGGCTCTAAACGGAACGCTCTGCTCCGGGGATGTCGCACCGACCGGCTAGATATTTTGGCGCCGAGGCGCCAAGGTGCTTCCGGTGGTCGCCCCGAAGAAACAGAGACCCGCAAGTCGAAGGGAGGAATCCCGGCCTAGAATGCCGGGGGCTCCATGCTCGAACGCGAAGTCACCATCTCCAACAAGCTCGGCATGCATCTGCGCGCGGCCGCGGTCTTCATCGAGACCGGCAACAAATTCCAATGCCAGATCTATCTGCGCAAGGGATCGCGCCAGGTAAACGCCAAAAGCATCATGGGCCTCATGACCCTGGGCGCGGCCTGCGGAGCGGTCGTAACCATCACCACGGACGGCGAGGACGAGCACGAGGCCATGGAAGCCCTGGTCGCGCTGGTGAACAACAAATTCGGAGAAAAGGAATAGAACGCATGGTGCCCGAGCGTCCCCGGACGAATCAGACCCACCAGACCTGCCAGGGAGTCCCGGCTTCGCCGGGAATAACCATCGGCAAGGCGTATCTGGTCGGAACCCGCGACGTCCAAATCAAGAAAAACCGCCTGGCCGAACCCCTGGTGGAGAAGGAATTGACCCGCCTGCAGGCCGCGATCGACGCGACCCGCAAGGAGATCGAGACCATCAAGCAGAAAGTCGCCCTGGACGTGGGGTTCAAGGAGGCTGAGATTTTCAACGCCTACCTTCACATCCTGCAGGATCCGATGCTGATCCAGGCTTCCCGCGACCAGATCAAGCTCAACCGTCTCAACGCCGAATTCGTGCTGCAGGATATCAAGGAGGCGCTGGTCAAACAATTCCGCGAATCCAGCGACGAATACCTGCAGGAACGGGCCGCGGACGTGGAAGACGTGGTAGAGCGCCTGCTGCGGAACCTCACGGGCCAGCCCATGGATCTCCTCTCCGACGTCGAGGAGGACGTGGTGGTGGTGGCCCGGGACCTCACGCCGTCCCAGACCGCGACCATGCGGCGGGAGCGGGTCATCGGTTTTGCCACGGACATCGGCGGCCGGACGTCCCACGCGGCGATTCTGGCCCGTTCACTGGAGCTGCCGGCCGTGGTCGGGTTGAAGAACATCACCGACAACGTCGCCAACGGCGACCTGGTGGTGGTGGACGGCAGCATGGGCGTGGTCATCGTCAATCCGGACGCCGCCACCCTGGCCAAATACCGCCAGTCCCAGGAAAAAATGCAGCAGTGGGCCCGCAAGCTGAAAAAGCTCAAGGGGCTCACCGCCGTCACCCAGGACGGCTACCGCCTGACCGTGGCCGCGAACATCGAGCAGCCCGAGGATGTCCAACAGGCGCGCAAGTACGGCGCCGAAGGCGTGGGCTTGTTCCGCACCGAGTTCCTGTATTTGAACCGGAGGGACCTGCCCAGCGAGGACGAACAGTTCGAAGCCTACCAGGCAGTGGCCCGCCACTGCCTGCCGTACCCCACCGTGGTGCGCACCCTGGATCTGGGCGGGGACAAGTTCCTCTCCCGCCTGGGCACCACCACGGAAATGAACCCGTTTCTCGGCCTCCGGGGCATCCGGCTGTGCTTGGAGCACCAGGAACTGTTCAAGACCCAGCTGCGCGCGATTTTACGGGCGTCGCACTTCGGCAAGTTGAAAATCATGTTCCCCATGATTTCGGACATCTCCGAGCTGCTGCAGGCCAAGGCCCTGCTCAAGGAGGCCCAGCGCGACCTCGGCCGGCGCCGGCTGCCCTTCGACAAGAACATGGAAGTCGGCATCATGATCGAACTGCCGTCTGCGGCCCTCACCGCCGATATCCTGGCCAAGGAGGCGGACTTTTTCTCCGTGGGCACGAACGACCTTATCCAATACACCGTGGCCGCGGACCGCATCAACGAGAAAGTCGCCTACTTGTACAAGCCGCTGCACCCGGCCATCCTGCGCCTGCTGAAACAGGTGATCCAAGCCGCCCACGCCGCGCAGATCTGGGCCGGCATGTGCGGCGAGATGGCTGCGGACCCGCTGTTCACTCCCCTTTTGGTCGGCCTCGGCCTGGACGAGTTCTCGACCGGGCCGGCCTTCGTACCGCAGGTGAAGAAGTGCATCCGCGAAATCAACTTCGCCCAGAGCCGGGAACTGGCCGAACAGGCGCTGACCTACACCACCAGCGATGAGGTGGAGGCATTTTTGAAATCCCGGCAACAACCCGAGGTGAACAATGACTAAACGCGCAGGGAACGAATTTCCCAAGCGGATCACCAAAGCCGTGATTCCGGCCGCCGGGCTGGGCACCCGCTTTCTGCCTGCCAGCAAGGCGCAGCCCAAGGAAATGCTGCCCATCTACGACAAACCGGCCATCCAGTATGTGATCGAGGAAGCCGTGGCCGCGGGCATCCGCGACATCCTGGTGGTCACGGGCCGCAACAAGCAGTCCATCGAGAACCACTTCGACCGGTCCATCGAGCTGGAGGAAACCCTGCAGCGCACGGGCAAGCTGGCGGACCTGCACCTGGTCCAGCGGATTTCGAACATGGTCAACCTGCACTATGTGCGCCAAAAGGAGCCGCGCGGGCTGGGGCACGCCGTGCTGTGCGCCCGCAGTTTCGTGGGCAACGAGCCGTTTGCCGTGTTTCTGGGGGACGACATCATCGACCATCCGCAGCCGGTCATGAGCCAGCTCCTGGCCGTGTGGCGCCGCACCCTCGCACCCGTGCTGGCCGTGGAGGAAGTGCCGAGGGAGCGCACGCGGGCCTACGGCATCATCCGGCCCAAGGCCCTGTCGGCGCGCCTGTATCGCGTGCTGGATCTGGTCGAGAAACCCCAGCCGGAAAAAGCGCCTTCCTGCCTGGGCATCGTCGGCCGCTACATCCTGACGCCGGACATATTCGATCTGCTGGCCGAGACCCGGCCGGGCGCCGGGCATGAAATCCAGCTGACCGACGCCCTGCGGCGCCTCAACCGGCGCCGGCCGATCCATGCCTGGCAGTTCCACGGCATCCGGCATGACATCGGCAACAAGCTCGAATTCGTCAAGGCCACCCTGGCGTTCGCGCTCAAGGACCGCGAGGCGAGGCCGGCGTTGGTGGAATTCCTGCGCGGGCAGGTGGATCAGCTTTGCCGCTGACCGGCGCAAGCGGGGCTGGGTGCCAGTCCATTTACACGGTCAGCGCCCTGACCCTGCTGGAAGCCTACGAGGACCCGGACTACGCAGAGGTGCTGAACCGCGCCGACCTGCTGACCGCGGACGGCGCGGGCGCGGTCTGGGCCATCCGGCGGCTGACCGGCGTCAAAGCCGCGCGCTTGCCCGGGGTGGACCTCCTGTTCGACCTGGCGGGCGTGTGCGCGGCCGAAGGCCAGGGCGTGTTCCTGCTCGGCGGGAAACCGGGCGTGGCCGAACGGGCGGGGAAAAAACTGCAGGAGCGCTTTCCCGGCCTGAAGATATGCGGCTGCGCGGACGGATTCTGGCAGGCCGAGGACGAAGCGGCCCTGATCGCGCGCATCAACCAGGCGCAGCCGGGCCTGCTGGTGGTGGGCCTGGGCCAGCCGGCCCAGGAACGTTTCATCGACCGCCATCACCGCGAGCTCGCGGTCCGCGTCGCCCTGGGCGTGGGCGGCGGCCTCGACGTCGCGGCCGGCGACCTGAAGCGCGCGCCCCTCTGGATGCGGCGCGCGGGGCTGGAATGGCTGTATCGAACCTGGCAGGAACCCTGGCGGCTGCGGCGCCTGGGACGGTTGCCTAAATTCATCTGGAAGGTCTGGCGCACGCCGCGCGTGCGGCCGGACGCAAAGGACACGCGGCATGCGTAAAATCCTCATTCTCTCTGAAGACCGGGCGCTCAAGGACGAATTCCAGAAGAGCCTGGCCCAGTCGCGTTATCAGCTGGACGAGCTGAGGGAAAAGGACCGCCTGTTGGACCAGTCCGGCGCCGCGGCCTACGACGTGGTGGTATTGGACGAGAACAGCGTGGGCGGCGACCTGGACCTGGTCTCCCTCCTGCGCGAGCAGCGGCCGCACAAGATCCTGTGGCTGGCGCGCGCCGGGCACGTGGCCAGCGCGGCCGAGGCCATCCAGCGCGGCGCGGATTTCTACCTGCCCCTGCCCCTGGACAGCGGGCAGTGGCAGCAGCTGTTGGGCGAATGGGAGCGCCGCGATGAGGGCAAGCCGGAACACCGCCTTCTGCCGGCCAGCCTGGAGGAATTCCAGGAGGCCGAAGTGGTGGGGCACAGCGAAGCCATCCGGCGCGCCTTCCTGCTCGCGGCCCGCGTGGCGCCGACCGATTCGCCGGTGCTCATCACCGGCGAAACCGGCGTGGGCAAGGAACTGGTTGCGCGCGCGGTGCACCGGCTGTCTTCCCGCAGCCATAAACCGTTCGTGGCCGTGAACTGCGGCGCGATTCCCGAAACCCTGCTCGAGTCCGAATTATTCGGCTACCGCAAGGGCGCCTTCACGGGTGCCACCGTGGACCGGGCCGGGTTGTTCGAGCAGGCGGCGGGCGGGACTTTTTTCCTGGACGAAGTGGGCGAACTCTCCCCGGCCATGCAGGTCAAGCTGTTGCGCGTGCTGGAAGACGACAAGATCCGGCCCCTGGGCGGCAACGACGAAGTCCGCGTCAACGTCAGGATCCTGGCCGCCACCAACCGCGACCTGGCCGGCGAGCTCGCACAGAAGCAGTTCCGCTCGGACCTCTTTTACCGCCTGAATGTCATCAACATCCACGTGCCGCCTCTGCGCGAGCGGCCCGAGGACGTCCCGGCGCTCATCAAGTTTTTCCTGCACAAGTACAATCAGCGTTTCGGCAAAAACGTCATCTCCATCACACGCGACGCGCTCTTTTCGCTGCTGCATTACGATTATCCGGGCAATGTGCGCGAACTGGAGAACATCATCCAGCACGGCGTGATCCTCTCCGACGGCACGGTGATCGAAAAAACCTCCCTGCCGCCCCAGGTTTTCCAGCGGGGGCAGCTCGCCCTGGAAGGCTCGCGCAAGGAGCAGCCCGTGAGCCTCAACCAAGCCGAGGAGGACCTGATCAAGCAGGCCCTGACCCGCTTTGGCGGCAACCAGACCGAGACCGCCAAGAGCCTGGGCATCAGCCGCTCCACGCTGTGGCGCAAGATCAAGGCCTACCAGCTCGAGAATTTCAAATAGGTTAAACGGTGGTATAATCATCCCATGCTGAAGAAAAAGGTTTCCAAGCGCAAACTGCGGGATTCGGACTCCGCGGGGGAGGACCGGCGCTATTGGTTGCGCCGTGATTCCGGAGAGAGGGTAGGAGCGGTGGATTTTTTGCGCCGACAATTCTATGGACCTACAACCAGACTTCAAAGAACTGCTCGCGTTATTCAACGTCCACAAGGTTGAATACCTGATCGTGGGCGGTTATGCGCTCGCCTATCACGGCGCGCCCCGCATGACCGGCGACATGGATATTTTGATCAAGCCGGATGTCAAGAATGCGGGCCGCATCCTGAAGGCGCTGACTGCGTTCGGCTTCAAATCCCTCAATTTCAAGCCTCGGGATTTCTCCGCCCCTGGGCAAGTCATCCAACTGGGCGTTCCACCGGTGCGGGTGGACCTTTTAACCTCTTTAACCGGCGTTTCTTGGAAGGCAGCGGCAGCTGGCAGTGTGTCCGGTACCTACGGCCGATTGTCTGTCCGCTTCCTGGGCAGAAAGCAGTTCATCGCCAATAAGCGGGCAGTCGGCCGCAAGCGTGACCTGGCGGACCTGGAAGCGCTGGGCGAGGAATAGCCACCGGCGCAAGATCAAGGCCTACCAGCTCGAGAATTTCAAGTAACCGCGGCGTTTCATATTAATATAGTGTTTCAGACTGTGAAACACCCGGGCCGGACCGCAGCACAGGTCATTCGGGCAGGCCTGAAATAAACCCTTTAAAAACAAACGGTTTATTTTGTGGAGGATCTTCCGGAGTTGGCATGCGGCTTGCATTAATAATGAAGCGAATCACTATGATCCGCAAGGAAAAAGGAGATGAGTACCATGGCAAAAGTGATAGGCATTGATTTGGGAACCACCAATTCCTGCGTGGCAGTCATGCAGGCTAGCGAGGCGGCGGTCATTCCCAATGCCGAGGGAGGGCGCACCACGCCTTCCATTGTGGCGTTCACGAAAAACGGGGAGCGGCTGGTCGGGCAGACGGCCAAGCGCCAGGCCGTGACCAACCCGGAGAACACCGTGTTCTCCATTAAACGGTTCATGGGGCGCAAGTACGGCGAGACCTCGGCCGAGCAGAAACTGGTGCCGTACCAGACCCAGGCCGCAAACAACGGCGATGTGAGGGTGCTGGCCCACGGCGAGGCCTATGCGCCGCCCGAGATTTCGGCCATGATCCTGCAAAAGCTCAAGGCCGACGCCGAGGCCTACCTGGGCGAGAAGGTCACGGAAGCGGTCATCACCGTGCCCGCGTATTTCAACGACAGCCAGCGCCAGGCCACCAAGGACGCGGGTAAGATCGCGGGCCTGGACGTGCTGCGCATCATCAACGAACCCACGGCCGCGGCCCTGGCCTATGGGCTGGACAAGAAAAAGCAGAACGAAAAAATCGCGGTCTATGACCTGGGCGGCGGCACCTTCGACATTTCGATCCTGGAGATCGGCGACGGCGTGTTCGAGGTCAAGTCCACCAACGGCGACACCCACCTGGGCGGGGACGATTTCGACCAGGTGATCATCCACTGGCTGGCGGACGAGTTCAAGCGCGACCACGGCGTGGACCTGCGCAAGGACAAAATGGCCCTGCAGCGCCTGAAGGAGGCGGCGGAAAAGGCCAAGATCGAGCTTTCCTCCACCCTGCAGAGCGAGATCAACCTGCCCTTCATCACTGCGGACACGAACGGGCCGAAGCACCTGACCATGACCCTGACCCGCGCCAAGCTGGAACAGCTCACCGGGCAGCTGGTGGAGCGCACGCTGGGCCCGGTCAAGCAGGCCCTGGCCGACGCCGGTTTTTCAGCCGCGCAGATCCAGGAGGTCATCCTGGTGGGCGGCCAGACGCGCATGCCGCTGGTGCAAAAGACCGTCAAGGACTTCTTCGGGTGCGAACCCAACAAGAGCGTCAATCCCGACGAGGTCGTGGCCGTGGGCGCGGCCATCCAGGCCGGCGTGCTGCGCGGCGAGGTAAAGGACGTGCTCCTGCTCGACGTCACGCCCCTGTCCCTGGGCGTGGAAACCCTGGGCGGAGTGACCACGCACCTCATCGAGCGCAACACCACCATTCCCACGCGCAAAAGCGAGATTTTCTCCACGGCCGCGGACAGCCAGAACACCGTGGAGATCCACGTGCTGCAGGGCGAGCGGGAACTGGCGCGGGACAACAAGACCATCGGCCGGTTCCACCTCGACGGCATTCCGCCTGCGCCCCGGGGCGTGCCGCAGATCGAAGTGGCCTTCGACATCGACGCCAACGGCATCCTGCACGTTTCGGCCAAGGACCTCGGCACGGGCAAGGAACAGAAGATCACCATCACCGCCAGTTCCGGCCTGAACAAGGACGAAGTCGAGCGCATGGTCAAGGAAGCCGAAGCGCACGCTGCAGAGGACAAGGAACAGCGGCAGCTGATCGAAGCCAAAAATCAGGCTGACCAGCAGGTGTATCAGACCGAAAAAACCCTGAAAGACCTCGGGGACAAGGTCCCGGCTTCGGACCGGTCCGAAGTGGAGTCGGCCCTGAACCGGCTGCGCGAGGCGGCCAAGGGCACGGACCTGCAGGCCATCCAGTCCGCGGCCGGCGATCTCAACCAGGTCTTCCAGAAGGTCTCGGCCCAGTTGTACCAGCAGGCCAGCGCCGGACGCGCCAACGGCAACGGCGGCAACGGCAGCCATGCCCAGGCCGGGCAGGCGACCGGGGAGGCCGAGGAAGGCGGGCAGACCGTGGAGGCGGACTACAAAGTCGTGGATGACAAGAAAAAATAAGTCCCAACCCCAGCCCTGGGTTTTTCGGAACCCAGGGCTGGGGTTTTTCATATTATATATGAACGTTTCGGACTGATCAGGGTCCAAAAGTGTAGTAATATTCGGGCACGCCACTGAGGTCACAGAGTCGGTCCCTGTCCCGTAAAAATTGCCCCGTGTTCTGCGCGGCAGCCTGATCCCAGGAGGAATCTCATGAAAACCAAATTGCATGGGTTGATTAAACCGGGCCTGGCCCTGGCGGCGGCCTTGCTCGCCACGCCCGCCTGGCCGGCGGCCATGATCCCGGCCACGTTTTCCGACGTGGCCGAGAAAGTCGGGCCCGCGGTCGTGAACATCAGCGCGGTCCGGATCGTGCAGAGCCCGTTCGCCTACCCCCAGCAGTTCGCCGACCCCCAGATGCAGGAATTTTTCGAATATTTCTTCGGCCCCCAGTTCCAGCGCGAAATGCCGCCGCAGCAAAGCACGAGCCTGGGCTCCGGCGTGATCGTGGACCCCGAGGGCTACATTCTCACCAACAACCACGTGGTGGAAAAATCCGCCGAGATCCTGGTCAAGACCAACGACGGCAAGGAATACAAGGCCAAGATCGTGGGCACAGACCCGAAAACCGATGTGGCGGTGCTCAAGCTGGAAGGCCGCCGCAGCTGGCCGGCAGCAGGCCTGGGCGATTCGGACGCGGCCAAGGTGGGGGACTGGGTCGTGGCCCTGGGCAGCCCGTTCGGCCTGGAACAAACCGTGACTTCGGGCATCATCAGCGCCAAGGGGCGCGTGATCGGCCAAGGGCCGTACGATGATTTCATCCAAACCGACGCCTCCATCAACCCCGGCAATTCCGGCGGTCCGCTGGTGGACCTGGAAGGCAAGGTCATCGGGATCAACACCCTGATCGTGAGCCGGACCGGCGGGTCGCTGGGCATCGGCTTCGCCATCCCTGTAAACATGGCCAAACGGGTGTACCAGGACATTTTGAAAACCGGACAGGTGCGGCGCGGATGGCTGGGGGTCTACATCCAGCCTCTGACGCCCGAGCTGGCCGAGCATTTCCGCGTGCCCAACGCCGAGGGCGTGCTGATCACGGCTGTGACCGAAAACGGCCCCGCGGAACGTGGGGGCCTCAAGGCCGGCGACGTGATCGTGGGGTTCAACGGCCAGGCCGTGAAGAACCCGAACGAGCTGCAGCGCCTGGTCGGCGGCACGCACGGCAAGGACACGACCAGCGTCGAGGTGCTGCGCAACGGCCGGACCGTGCAAGTGAAAGTCCAGGTGGGCGACCAGTCCGAGGCCGAAGGCGCGGCGGCGCTGCCTGCTCCGCGCAGCGCGGCCAAAGCGCCCCAGACGGGCAATGTGCTGGGCCTGATGTTCGAGGACCTTACGCCCCAGCTGGCCAGGCAGCTGCGGACCAACGACCTGGCGGGCGTGGTGGTCAAGGCCGTGCAGCCCGGCAGCCCGGCCGAGGGCGCGGGCATCCAGCCCGGCGACATCATCCGCGAAATCAACCGCCTGCAGGTGAAGAATCGCGGGGTGGTGGACAAAGCGCTCAAGGCCCTCAAACCCGGCGAAGAGCTGCTGCTCAAGATCGAGCGGGACGACTATCCGATCTATATGGTAATGAAAGTGCCGGAGAAGTAAAGCCCCATTTTGGAGGCGGGCCGAAGCGGTAGTGCTTGACAGCCTGCCTGACTCTTCCTATAATTCAAACCGATTTGTGCCCGGGCCGAAGAGGCCCGGGCGTTGTTTTCTTTTTTACATATATAGAAAGAGGTATCCAACCGTGGATTACAAAGGCGATTTCCATTTCACTTCCGAATCCGTCACCGAAGGCCACCCGGACAAGATGGCGGACCAGATTTCCGACGCCATTCTGGACGCGCTGCTGGCCCAGGACCCCAAGAGCCGCGTGGCTTGCGAGACGCTCGTGACCACCGGGCTGGCCGTGGTAGCCGGCGAGATCACGACCAAGGCCACGATCGACGTGCAGGACATCGTGCGCGGGGTGATCAGGGACATCGGCTACACGGATTCTGACCACGGCTACGACGCCCATACCTGCGCCGTGCTCTCCACCCTGCACCGCCAGTCCCCGGACATCGCGCTGGGCGTGGACCGCGACGGCGCGGGCGACCAGGGCATGATGTTCGGGTACGCGACGCGCGAGACGCCGGAGCTCATGCCCCTGCCCATCGTGCTTTCCCACAAGCTGGTCAAGCGCCTGTCCCAGGTGCGCAAGCAGAACCTGCTGCCCTACCTGCGGCCGGACGGCAAGTCCCAGGTTTCCGTGGAGTACCGCAAAGGCAAACCCTATCGCGTGGAGGCGGTGGTCGTCTCCAGCCAGCACGCTCCGCACGCAACGCAGAAGCGTATCCGGCAGGACGTGATCAAGCACGTGATCAAGCCCGTGATCCCAGCCAAATACCTGGACAGCCGCACCAAGATCTTCGTCAATCCCACGGGCCGGTTCATTGTCGGCGGTCCGCACGGAGACACCGGGCTTACGGGCCGCAAGATCATCGTGGACACCTACGGCGGCATGGGCCGCCACGGCGGCGGCGCTTTTTCGGGCAAGGACCCCTCCAAGGTGGACCGTTCGGCCGCCTACATGGCGCGCTACGTGGCCAAGAACCTGGTGGCCGCCGGACTGGCCGACCGCTGCGAAGTCCAGCTCTCCTACGCCATCGGCGTGGCCGAGCCGACGTCGGTCATGGTGAACACTTTCGGCACCAGCCGCTGGTCCGAAGAGGACATCAGCCGGCTCGTGCGTTCGCATTTTCACCTCACGCCCAAGGGCATCATCGAGCACCTCAAGCTGCGGCAGCCGATCTACCGTCAGACCGCGGCCTACGGCCACTTCGGCCGGTCGGGATTCAGTTGGGAGAAGACCGATCAGGCCGCCAGCCTGAAGCGGGAAGCCGCGAAAATCAAGCCCAAGGGAGCCAAATCATGAGCGACGTCAAGAACCTCAAGCTGGCCGAAGCCGGCCGGCGCCGGATCGAGTGGGCGGCCGAGGACATGCCTGTCCTGGCGCAGATCCAGGAGCGTTTCCGCAAGACCCGGCCGCTGTCGGGCGTCACGCTCGGCGCCTGCCTGCATATCACCACCGAAACCGCGAACCTGCTGGTCGCGCTCAAGGCCGGCGGCGCCAAGGTGGCGGCCTGCGCGAGCAACCCGCTCTCCACGCAGGACGACGTGGCCGCCAGCCTGGTGGCGCACCACAAGATCCCGGTCTTCGCCATCAAAGGCGAGGACGCCAAGACCTATTACCGCCACATCAACGCCGTGCTCAACGCCAAGCCCAACATCACCATGGACGACGGCGCGGACCTGGTCACCACCGTGCTCAAGAAGCGCCGCGAGCTGATCCCGAACATCCTCGGCGGCACGGAGGAGACCACCACGGGCGTCATCCGTCTTAAAAGCATGGAAGCCCACGGCGTGCTGGCCTATCCCATCATCGCGGTCAACGATGCGCTGACCAAGCACATGTTCGACAACCGCTACGGCACCGGCCAGAGCACCCTGGACGGCATCATCCGCGCCACCAACCGCCTGATCGCGGGCCGGGTCGTGGTCGTTTCCGGCTACGGCTGGTGCGGAAGGGGCGCGGCCATGCGGGCGCACGGCCTGGGCGGCAACGTCGTCGTCGTCGAGGTGGACCCCCTGAAAGCCCTGGAAGCGGTCATGGACGGGTTCCGGGTCATGCCCATCAGCCAGGCCGCGGCGATCGGCGACATCTTCGTGACCCTGACCGGCGACATCAACGTCATCCGCTACGAGCATTTCGCTAAAATGAAGGACGGCGCCATTGTCTGCAACTCCGGGCATTTCAACGTGGAGCTCCAGCTCGACAAACTGCGGGCCCGTGCCCGCAAGCGCCGCGAGATCAGGCCGTACGTCGAGGAGTTCACGCTCGCGTCCGGCAAGCGCGTCAACATTCTGGCCGAAGGGCGGCTGATCAACCTCGCCGCGGCCGAGGGGCATCCGGCCTCGGTCATGGACATGAGCTTCGCCAACCAGGCCCTGGCCGCAGAATACCTGGTGAAGAACCGCAAGTCGTTGCAGAAAAAAGTCTATTCCGTGCCCCAGGAACTGGACCAGCGCATTGCCGAGCTGAAACTGAAGGCCCTGGGCGTTACCATCGACCGTCTCACTCCCGAACAGCGCAGGTATCTCGAGTCGTGGGAGCATGGCACTTAACTGGCCGCAAGGGGATCGGTCATTGCGAGCGAACCCACCCGGGGGAGCGAAGCAATCTGGCTCCGGCCTGACAAACGAAGATTGCCACGGTTCTCCTCGGCAAGCTCGGGGAACCTCGCGATGACGGCCAGTATTTTTTTCGGCGGCTTGGCAACCAGTTAATAAGCAGGTGGACCGCATGCGCGTCTGGTTTAAAATCCTGAGCGTCCTGTTTTTGGCGGCTTGCGGCTTGATCTGGCTGGCGGCCGGCGCGGTTCGGGCCGAGGACTCCCAGCTGTCCTCCGCTCCGGAAATGCTGCCCGGCGACGACCTGGCCAGCGAGGAACCGCTCCAAGCTGAACCAGTTGGCCCCCTGGTTTTTCCATCCGGCGAAGAAGCCCCCTATCCCATCGCCACTTCCACGCCCACTCCGACTCCGACCCCTGAATCCGAGCCTCTGCCAGCTTCGGAAACCTGGTCCCACCAATTTTATCCCTATGCGCCCAGCGCCTATCTTCCTCCGCTGGATTGGACCGAGGTGGATCTGGGCCTGATTTTGCTCTCGCCGCCCGGTTTGTCGGCGAACCTGCGCTGGGGGGCGATGTCCGAGCTGTCGGCCTCGGCCGAACTGGCGGTGCAGGGATCGAGCCATACCGCGGGCGTGGGCCTGCAATACGGTCTGCGTTCCGAAGAGCCGGCGGACACCCGTCCGGCCTTGGCCGCGAAGTTCGGCTGGCGGTATCTCAACCACCGCACGCACGACGAAATCCGTTCCACCCTGTTCCGGGGCAACCGGGTCCAATTAGGCGCCCTGGTTTCGAAGGACCTGGGTTCCCTGGCCCGGGCCCTGGAAACCAAGCCGGAAACGCAGTCTTTTCTGGAACGGTTCCGCTTCCACGCCGAGCTGCTGCTGGAACTTCAGGTCGGCAGGGAACGGGCCGAGGAAACGGGTGTCACCCGCCTGGAAATGGGCACGCGCCTGGCCTGCGAGATGATCATTGATCCCCGCTGGCTGTGGCTGACCGTGGCGTATGATTCATTGCCGGATTGGATTGGCACGGACGAATATTACGTCGGCGTCCGTTACCTTACGCGTCCTGATTTCGCCCTGGACGGCATAGCCGGAAAAATGGGCGGCGGACTGGGCCTGACCGTAGGATTGGCCTGGCTGTTTTAAACATGCACAACCGTTTTTTCGCAGCGCCCCTGTATATAGGGCCGGAACAAACCGGTCCCTACATCATATGTATCTGTCTTTCTAATAACCTTCCATAAAATTTGACGCTATGCAAGCCAATGCGCTATAATGACGAAACCTGTTCCTAACTTGGGGTGAGGTGAGCGGAAATGGCGCGCATACGCTTTCTGGGATTGGGGCTGCTGCTGGCCACGGCCGGTCTTGCGGCTGGTTGCAATTTTCTGGCCGGATTGCACAGCGACGGCCGCGAAAGCAATGCCCACGTTCTGGTCGCGGACGGCAAGGCCGCGCTGGAACGCGGGGATTACGCGCTGGCGGTCAAGTATTTCCGGCAGGCGGGCGAGAACAATCCGCGGGACTCCGAAGCGCGCGTTGGTTACGCGCAGGCCCGGATGGGGCAGCAGGGTTTCAGCCTGGGAGAGTTCGCCAATACGTTCATCAAGGCTGTTAACAGCGATTCCGGATCCAACCAGAACTACGAATTCCTGGTTCCCAGCCAGTGGGGCGTGGCTACCTATGCGGATGTCGAAGACATCCTTTCCGAAATGATCGCCGTGCTGGATCCGGTGGTGCTGGGCCAGACTGACGGCCCCTACCGCTCCAAGGACGTCAACCTTAACCTGACCACAGGGGTGCTGTACCTGCTGCGGATCGTGGCGCGCCTGGAACAGATTTCCGCGGATTTCTCCATTCAAACGCTGGTGCAGGGCACGCCGGAACTCGCGGCCCTGGGCCTGGATCCGGCCCTGCTGGCGCAGCTGCCCAACGAATTCCTGTGGCTGATCAACAGCAGCGGCCAGCAGCCGCCGACGTTTTTCCTTACGGCCATGCAAAGCGACATCGCCGCCTCGCTGCAGCGTCTGCAGGTGGCGGCCGTCAACAGCATGGCCCGTTCGCTGATCGAGGATGTCATCAACCAGTTCGACCCCTGGCAGATTCTTGCCAATCAGTAGGAGGCCCTTTATGCCGCGTGGCTACCGAGCGTTCGCAATCGCCTGCCTGGCCGTTTTGGCCGCAGGATGGGCGGCAACCGTCTGGGGCGGGGAAACCCGGCGCCAGCAGTTCATCCTGGGCGATAACACCGAAAGGATTTACGTTGAAGGCATCAGGCCGTTGGGCATGGGCGGCGCCTTCACGGCCGTGGCGGACGACGAGAATGCGTTGTTCTACAACCCGGCCGGATTGGCGCGCCTGAATTACTGGCGGTTTACCTTTCCCAAGCTCCTGTTCGGCACGGACATCCGTTCTTTCGACAACCTGATGTTCCTGCTGGGCAATGTCGACGCCTTCACCAATTTCATGGGCGGCAGCCTGTCGCCGGACACCGTGGAGGCCGTGGACCGGCTCTCCCACACGCGCATGCACATGCTCAACCAGAACAGTTTGTCGTACATCCAGCCCAATTTCGGGCTGGGCTTGTGGCTGTTCGACGAGGCGCTGCTGGAAACCGGAGCCATCCTGCTGCCCGAAGCCTCCTGGACCATCCGGGCCGGCCTGATCGAAAACATGTCCTGGGGCTGGGGTTGGGACATTCCCCAGTTCGGCTACCTGGCCGCGGGGTTCACGGTCAAGGCCATCCAGCAGGCCAAATCGCAGGAAGAAAACCGCAGCGTGCTCGACCTGGATGATTTGAACCTGACCATGGAGTGGGGCGGCGGCCTGGACCTGGGCTTCATGTACCAGCCGACCGAGGAGATCACCGTGGCCCTTGTGATGGCTGACATTTACAGCCGCCTGCTCGACGAGGTCATCACCCCGAACCTGAAGCTGGGGTTCGCCTACCAACCCTGGTGGCTGAATTTCCAGGACCTGGACACGGTGCTGGCCGTGGACCTGGTGGAACTGAACTGGCAGGGTGACAATGAGTTCCGCAACAGCGCCAACAACGCCACGGCCATCAACATGTCCAAGCTTCGCGTGGGGCTGGAATTCCTGCTTTCCGGCCTCATCGCCCTGCGCGGCGGATTCAGCCAGGGCTATCCCACGGCCGGCATTTCGCTGGTCACGAGCTTCATCAACATCGATTACGCCTATTACGGCCGCGAATTGGGGACCTATCCGGGCCAGAATCCCGAGTGGAACCAGCGGATTTCGGTCGACTGGCACACCGGCGCCCTGGTGGCGCCGCCGGCCACGCCCACGCCGACCGCCACGCCCACGATGACCGTGACGCCGACGGTTACGCCCTCGCCCACCCAGCGTCCCACGGCCCAGCCTACGCTGACCGGAAAGATCCCCAAACTGCACGGCACGTTCGTGGGCTTCACCGGCACCCTGACCCTGGTGCCCAAGATTCCCGAGGACGCGGGCACGATCAGCACCTGGAACCTGCAAATCACCGACCGCCGCGGCCGCGTCCTGAAGCGCTACCAAGGCCCGGGCAATCCGGAACCGTCCTATAGCTGGAACGCCAAGGACGGCACCAAGCGGGTGTCCTCCAAGGAGCAGTACCCATACGCCCTTGACCTCAAACTGATGGACGGGACGACCCGCACGGTCTCCGGCACGCTGGTGATCGTGGACACCATTCCCAAACTCTACACCAGCAAGAATTACGAAGTTTATCCGGACAAGGTCTATTTCTCGATCAAGGACCCGGTCAAAGGCACCAAAGAGTGGAAGCTGGACATCTTCGACGCCAGCAACCAGGTGATCCGCACCTACCGCTCCCAGGAGGAGCTGTTCAAGGCGTTCGCCTGGGATTCCAAAGACGACAGCGGCACCGTGGTGGCCAACAACGGCAGCTACCGCTACGAACTGTCCTATCTGGAAGCGGACGGCTCGCAGGTCCTGATCGCGGACAAGCTGCGGCCCGTGCTGGGGCAGGTGTACCCCAACGAGAACCGCATGACCATCAAGGTCGGCGACATTCTTTTCGACACGGGCAAGGCCTATCTCACGGCCGAAATGTTCGACAAGGTGATCAAGAGCGCCTACCTGATCCTGGATTCGCCCAGTTGCGACGCGGTGCTCGAAGGTCACACGGATTCCACCGGCCCCAAGGCCCTGAACATGAAGCTGTCCCTGGTGCGGGCCGAATCTGTGCGCCGGTTCATGGTGGAGGAGCAGAACGTGCCGGATTACCAGCTGACCATCAACGGCTGGGGGCCGACCAAGCCCATTGCCACCAACCGCACGGCCGCCGGGCGCACCAAAAACCGGCGGGTGGAAGTCATCATCCGGATTCCCGAGTAATTATCCCGCAACGCCAAGAGCCTCCGGCCGGGCCCCACGCCCGGCCGGAGCGGCTAAACGAGGACCCCCGACCATGCAACTGTATCTGAGATTGCTGCGGTACGCCCGGCCGTACGCGGGCCGCGTGTTCGCCGCCCTGCTGTGCCTGGCCCTGACCGCGGCCCTGACCGCGATGGGCATGTACCTGATCAAGCCGGTGCTGGACAAGGTTTTCGGCAATCCCGACCAGGTCCAGGCCTTGTTCTATCTGCGCCTGGTGCCCGTGGCCATCGTGCTCACTTATCTGCTGAAAGGCTTTAGCACCTACGGCCAGGACTACCTGATCAACCATATCGGCAACCGCATCGTCATGGACGTCCGCAACCAGCTCTACGGCCACCTCATGCGGCAGGAGCTGAGTTTCTTCCACGGCCAGCGCAGCGGCATGCTGATCTCGCGCGTGACCCACGACAGTACGCTGATGCAGGCTGCGGTTTCGAACGTGCTGGGGCGCCTGCTGGGCGCCATCCTGACCATCGTATCCCTGGTCACGCTCCTGTTCTACCTGAACTGGCAGCTCGCCTTCCTGTCCCTGGTGGTGTTTCCGGTGGCGGTCTATCCGGTGATCAGCATCGGCAAGACCTTGCGCAAGCTGTCGCACCAGGCCCAGGCCAAAATGGCCGACGTGACCACCGTGCTGCACGAGAGCATCACCGGGATCCGGGTGGTGAAGGCCTTCGGCATGCAGGCCTTCGAGATCAAGCGCTTCCGCGAGGAGATGCAGCGGTACTTCGACGTGACCATGCGCGCGCTCAGGCGGACCGCGCTTTCCAGCCCGCTGATGGAGTTCATCGGCTCGTTCGGCATCTGCGCCATGATCGTGTGGTCCGGCACCCAGGTCATCCGGGGCGAATCCACCACCGGCACGTTTTTCGCCTTTCTCGGCGCCCTGGCCTCCCTCTATCCGCAGGTCAAGAACATGGCGGGCATCAACAACACGGTGCAGTCGGCCCTGGCCGCGGCGCAGCGGGTGTTCGAGCTGCTGGACCGGCCGCCGCTTATCCAGGACCGGCCGGGCGCCAAGCCCCTGCGCGCGTTCAAGCACAAGATCGAATTCCACAACCTGAGCTTCGGCTACCAGTCCGACCGGCTGGTCCTCCAGCAGATCCAGCTCACCGCCCGCGCGGGCGAGATCCTGGCGATCGTGGGGCGCTCGGGCGCGGGTAAAACCACGCTGGTGGACCTGCTGCCGCGCTTCGCCGATCCGACCGAAGGCGCCATCACCCTCGACGGCCACGATCTGCGCGACCTGACCCTGGCGTCGCTTAGGGGGAACATCGGCCTGGTCACGCAGGACACCATCCTGTTCAACGACACCATCCGCAACAACATCGCCTACAGCAAGCCGGACGCCAGCCAGCGGGAGATTGAGGAGGCGGCCAAAGCCGCGAACGCGCACGAGTTCATCCTCCAGACCCGGCAGGGGTACGAGACCCTGATCGGCGAACGGGGCGTGCGGCTATCCGGCGGCCAGCGCCAGCGCCTGGCCATTGCCCGGGCCGTGCTCCGCAACCCTCCGATCCTTATTTTGGACGAGGCCACCTCGGCCCTGGACACCGAGTCCGAGCGGCTCATCCAGGCGGCCCTGGACCGCTTGATGCGTCACCGCACCACCCTGGTGATCGCGCACCGCCTGTCCACGGTCCAGCACGCCCACCAGATCGTGGTGCTGGACCAGGGGCGCATTGTGGAGCGCGGCCGCCACGCCGAATTGATGCGGCGCAACGGGCTGTACAAGAAGCTGGTGCGCCTCCAGTTCGGCATGGCGAGGGGCCGCCAGGCGGAAGGATGAACGGTTTAACCCCTCCCCCTTGAGGGGGGAGGGCGAGGGAGTGGGTGTAGCCCGCTTTGCGGGCAGAGCAATTGAACAATTTTCAGTTACTGCACACCCGCCCCTTCATCCCCTCCCCTCAAGGGAGGGGAGAATTTTATTATGAGGCGACAATGTCCAAACCCGCAGTCTTTCTCGACCGCGATGGCACGATCATCCAGGAAGCCGAGTACCTGGCCGATCCCGCGGGCGTGGTGCTGCTGCCGGGCGCGGCCGAGGGCATCCGTCTGCTGCGGCAGGAAGGATTCGCGGCCGTGGTCGTCAGCAACCAGTCCGGCGTGGCGCGCGGGTATTTCGACGAGGCCACGGTCAGGCGCGTGAACGCCCGGCTTGAGGAGTTGCTGGCCGCGGCCGGTGCCGGGCTCGACGGCGTCTACTATTGCCCCCATTATCCCCAAGGCAGCGTGGCCGCCTACGCGCGCGCCTGCGACTGCCGAAAACCTGCGCCCGGCATGCTGCTGGCCGCTGCCCGCGACCTGGGCCTGGACCTGGCGAAAAGCTGGGTGGTGGGCGACAAAGCCTCGGACATTGAATTCGGCGCCAAACAAGGATTAAAGACCATTCTCGTGCTGACCGGCTACGGCGCCGCCACCCGAGACCAGGGATTCGGGAATGGGCCCCGGCCGGATTTTATTGCCGCAGACCTGACCGAAGCAGGGCGCCATATTCTCGGAGCGCTTGGCCATGAATGACCAGCCCCGGCGCTGGCTGGTGTGCCGCACGGACGCCCTGGGCGACAGCCTGCTGGCCCTGCCCGTGGCCGCGGCCATCAAGCGCCTGGTTCCGGGGAGCCATGTCGCCTGCCTGGTTTCGGATTACACCCGGGAAATTTTCGCCGGTCATCCGGATGTGGACGAAGTGCTGGCGTACGAAGCAGAAGGCGCGCACGCGGGCCGGCGCGGATTCCGCCGCCTGGTCGAGCTGATCGCCAGCCGGAAATTCGACGCGGGGCTGCTGGTTTTTCCCGATGCCCGCGTTTCCTGGGCCGTGTGGCGGGCCGGCGTGCGGCAGCGGGTGGGAACCGGCCGCAGGCTCTGGTCCTGGCTGTACACCACGCGCGTGCCCCACAGCCGGGCCAAAGCCGAGCGGCACGAGGCGGATTACAACCTGGACCTGCTGCGGGCGCTGGGGCTGTCGCCGGTCTTGGAGCCGCCGCGCTTGAGCGCGCGGCCCGAGGACCTGGCGTGGGCCCAGGCGGATTTGCGGCAGCGCGGGCTGGAGGGCGGCCAGCGCCTGGTTGTCATCCATCCGGGCGGGCGCGGCTCTTCGGCCAACTGGTCCCTGGAAAATTACCGGCAGCTGGCCGGGCTGTTGCTGGCTGATCCGGACACGCGCGTGCTGGTTACGGGCGCTGGCCTTGAACAGGAGCGGAACGCCGCGGTGTTCGCCGCCGCCTGGGTGTTGCGGGAAACGATCCGTATGCCGCAGCTGGCTGCGCTCATCGCCCGGGCGGATGCCGTAGTGGCGGGCAACACCGGGCCCGCGCACCTGGCCGCGGCCCTGGGCAGGCCTGTGGTGGCGCTGTACCCGAGTGCGGGCGTGACCGGTCAGGTCCGCTGGCGCCCCCTGGGCGAGCGCGTGGAAGTGCTCGGCCTGGACGGGCTGGAACCGGAAACCGCGGCCCAGGCCGTGCGGAAGGCCATAAGGAGCGGGAAGTGAAAACCAATCTGTGGATTTTAATCGGCGTCTGCCTGATCGTCGCGGGATGCGCCACCGGCCGCACGGATTTCAAGATCATTAAAGCCTCGGACGTGCCGACTTTGGAGCCGACTCCGGTTGCCGTCGAGCCTTTGCCTGAACCTACGCCCGCAGTGCCGTCGGAAAATACGACCTACTGCGTGGTGGCCGGCGACACCCTCTGGCACATCTCCGGCCGCCTGCTCGGCGATCCCCTGCGCTACCCCGAACTGGCGGCCCGCAACCGCATCGCCAATCCGGATTTGATCCATCCGGGCCAGGTGCTGGAACTGGGCGGAATCGCAGCCGTGGTTCCAGGGGTTCTGCCCGCGCCGACGCCGGCGGCCACGGCGACGGTCGGCGGCCATCCTGCGTCGCAACCCTTGACGCCGCAACCCACGCCCGCGGTCCAGGCAATTTTCCCGCAGCGTCCCAACCAGGCCTTTGCGCCGGGCGAGAAGCTGCTTTTTTCGGTCGAATACCTGGGCATTGCCGCGGGGTTCGCCACGCTGTCCGTGGAACCCGGGCCGATCATGAACGGCCGGCAGACCCTGCATCTGATCGCCACGGCGCGCACGCACCCGGCTTTCGAGTGGTTCTTCAAGGTCAGGGACCGCATCGAATCCTTCTTCGACGCGGCCGGGTTGTTTTCCTGGCGCTATGAAAAACACCTGCGCGAGGGCGGCTACAGCAACGATTCGGTCCTGATCTACGACCAGGTCCAAAACCAGGTCATCAAAGACGAAGGACGGACCCGTGTGCCAGCCGCGCCCCTGACCCAGGACGTGCTGTCCGAGTTTTATTTTTACCGGGCCGTGGCGCCTCCCGTCGGCCAGGAACTGACGATTCCCGTGGTCGCGGACGACGGCAAATCCTACGAGGTGATCGTCAAATCCGTGCGCCGGGAAAAAGTCCGGGTGCCGGCCGGGGAGTTCAACTGCATCGTGGTCCAGCCGCAGATGAAATTCGAGGGCGTGTTCCAGAGCAAGGGCGAGATCAACATCTGGCTCACCGACGACGTCCGCCGCGTGCCCGTGCTGGTCAAAAGCGCCATCATCATCGGGACGATAGACGTCGTATTAAGGGATGCGGTAGTAGTTGATGTCGGGAAGTAGAACCGCGTCAATGCAGCACTTCTAGAGATATAACGCACCGGATTGCACTCGAGGACGGCTAGTCCGACGGCGCTGTGGTTGGGGATGACAGGATAATTCTGGAGATTTCAGGCGAAGTATGTAAAATATGGGGCCAAGAGCGGGGGCTGTCAACGGCTCCCGGGAGGCAAGCATGTCCCAATGGGTTGAACTAGCCAAAGAGGAACTGCAGGCTGGCATTGCCCTGCGTCAGCAGTCGCTGAACCTGGCCGAGCCGCTGGTCAAAGCCGCGGAGCTCATTTCCGCCTCGCTCAAGCAGGGCGGCAAATTGCTGATCTGCGGCAACGGCGGGTCCGCGGCCGACGCGCAACATTACGCCACCGAGCTGGTGGCGCGCCTGTACCAGCGCGAACGGCCGGCCATGGCCGCGATTGCGCTCACCACCGACACCTCGGCCCTGACCGCCCTGGCGAACGACTACGGTTTTGAAAAAGTTTTTTCCCGCCAGGTGGAGGCGTTGGGCAAGCCCGGGGACGTGCTCCTGGGCCTCTCCACTTCAGGCAATTCCGCCAACGTGCTGGCGGCCATGGACGAAGCGCGCCGCCTTAAAATGAAAGTGGTCGTGTTTACGGGCCAGGGCGGGAAAATGGCCCAGCAGGCGGACGTAGTGTTGTCCGTGGCCTCGGCCAACACCATGCGCATCCAGGAGATCCATTTGGCCCTGGGCCACATCCTCTGCCGCCTGATCGAGGAGCAGATGTTCCCCCCGGAGGGACCGCAAGCATGAAAAACGTTTCCGCCGCCAAGCTCAAGCGCCTGGTGGACAAGTTCACGGGCAAAAAAATCCTGGTCGTGGGCGACCTGATGCTGGACGAATACATTTGGGGCAAAGTGTCCCGGATTTCGCCCGAGGCGCCCATTCCGGTGGTGCACGTGCAGCGCGAGAACGCCCTGCCCGGCGGCGCGGCCAACGTGGCCAACAACATCCGGGCCCTGGGCGGCCAGGCGTTTCTGGCGGGCGTGGTGGGCCGGGACGAAACCGGCGACCGCCTGCTGGCGATGCTCAAGCGCCAGGGCGTGCGCACGGACTGGGTGCTGCGCGACCGGACGCGCCCCACCATCACCAAGACCCGCGTCATTGCCCACTCGCAGCAGGTGGTGCGCATTGACCGGGAAAAGCCCCTGCCCCTCGGCCGGCGGCTGGAAAACGAACTTTTAGAGCTCCTGAGCGCGGGCATGAAGCGCGTGGATGCGGTGGTGGTTTCGGACTACAACAAAGGCCTGCTCACCGAGGCGTTTGCGCAGGGCGTGATCGGCCTCGCTCAGGCCCAGCAGCGGATCATTACCGGCGATCCCAAGCCTGAGAACATCCGGAAATTCCGCGGCGTCACCCTGGTGTCGCCCAACCAGAACGAAGCCAGCCAGGCTTCCCAAACGCCCATCCGCGACCGCGCGAGCCTGCTGACCGCGGGCAAGAAGCTCCTGCACGCGCTGGATTGCCAGGCCGTGCTGGTTACGCGCGGGGAAGAGGGCATGTCCCTGTTCGAACGCGGCGGGCATGTTTCGCACATCCACACCCTCGCGCGCGAGGTCTACGACGTGTCCGGCGCGGGCGACACCGTGATCTCCACCCTGACCCTGGCGCTGGCCGCGGGCGGGAATTTCCGCGAGGCCGCGGTGGCGGCCAACTGCGCGGCCGGCATCACGGTCGCCGAGGTGGGCGTGGCCACTACCAACCAGGCTGAACTCAAACGATTGATCGCGGAGGAGCCGTGGAAATAATCCTCAGCGTCCCCCGGAACGCCGCCGACAAAATCCTCGGCCGGGCCGGCGCCCGCGAACGGGTGCAGGAATGGCGGAACCAGCAGCGCCGGGTGGTGTTCACCAACGGCTGCTTCGACCTGCTGCATCCCGGGCACGTGCGCTATCTGGCCGCGGCCCGCCGCCTGGGCGACGCGCTGGTCGTGGGCCTCAACACCGACGCCTCGGTCCGGCGCATCAAGGGGCCGCAGCGCCCCATTCAGAGCGAAGCGGCGCGGGCTGAGGTTTTAGCATCCCTCGAGTGCGTGGACCTGGTCGTGCTCTTCGACGAGAACGATCCTGCGGCCCTGATCGCGGAACTGCAGCCCCAGGTGCTGGTCAAGGGCGCGGATTGGGCCAAAGACAAAGTCATCGGCCGCGAGACCGTGGAAGCCGCGGGCGGCCAGGTGGTGACCATCCCGCTGGTCGAGGGCGAGAGCAGCACCCATCTCATCGAACGCATCCTTTCCGGGCAGAACCAGCCTCCGAGCAAGGAAAAAAAAGCGTGAGCCTGCGCGTGCTCGGCGTCATCCCGGCCCGCTGGGGGTCCACCCGGTTTCCGGGCAAGCCCCTGGCCCTGCTGGCCGGACGCCCCATGGTCGAGCACGTGTGGCGCCGGGCCAAACAGTCCAAAATCCTGACGCGTCTCCTGGTGGCCACCGAGGACCAGCGCATTGTCCGCGCCGTGCGGGCGTTCGGCGGGGAAGCGGTCATGACGCCCGCAACGTGCGCCTCGGGCACGGACCGCCTGGCCGTGGTGGCGCGCCGCGAGCGCTGCGACGTGGTGGTGAACATCCAGGGCGACGAACCCTTCGTGAATCCCCGCGATCTGGACGCTTTGGTGAAGCCTTTCCTGACCGAGCGCGGGTTGCGGATGACCACCTTGTCCGCGCCGTTTCCGCCGGAGGAATTGCACAATCCGGCCCGGGTCAAGGTAGTGTGCGACCGGGCCGGCAATGCCCTGTATTTCTCGCGCTCTGCCATTCCCTTTATCCGCGATCCGCGCCCTGCGGGCCGCCGGAGCGATCCCTATCGCCTGCACCTCGGATTCTACGCGTATCGCCGCGACCTCCTGCTGCAAATCGCCCGCTGGTCGCCCACGCCCCTGGAAAAAATGGAGCAACTGGAGCAGTTGCGGGTGCTGGAACACGGCGTAGCCATCCGCGTGGTAGCCGTGGCCCGCGGCACCCTGGCCGTGGACACGCCGGCGGATCTCAAGCTCGCCGAGCGCCGACTGGGGGCGTCCCGGGTTCGGGGGCGCCGACTGGGGGCGTCCCGGGCTCGGGGGCGCCGACTGGCCGGCCACAAGTGATTGTGCAGGTTTTAAACCCACCCCGTTTGTCCGGCCGTCGTCCAGGCGGTCTTGCGCCTGCCAATCCGGGTTCGCAAAAATGCCGGCGGCTGCGCACCCAGGCGCGGACCAGGGTGCTGTTATTTTGCCTGCTTGTGACCTTGGGTTGCCTGGCCAACGCCCGGGCGGAGCAATTGGGAAACACCAGCAGCAATAATTCGGAAGCGTTCAGTTCCGCAATCAGGGGCAGTGTCTTTCAAGCCACGACAGGGTTTCTCGCCACCAGTATTTCGGTCGATCTGGATTGCGAATGGTATCTTGACCCGGACGTGGCCGTGGCGGTCTATACGGCCTACACTGCTTCCAACTGGCCGGAAACCCTGCTGTCTTCAACCGGGTATGCCAACGCCCATGATGGTTGGAACACCTACACCCTGAATCCCGCGGTTCCCATCCTGCCCGGACAAAAATACTTTCTGTGCGTTGATATCCATGATCCGATCCAGATGACCGAGATACGGGCTAGCACGTCCATCCCAGGCACGCGTTGGTACAAAGAAGCCGATGCGCCCTTTCCCAACCCCTTTAGTCCGGACGGCCTCGGTCCGAACAACACCCTGGCGATTTATATTTCAGGCCCTGCCTTTACACCCACCCAGACCTCCACCCCTACCCCGACCCTGACGACCACGCCTACGCTTACCGTGACGCCTACGGCGACTCCGACGCCCTCTGTGACCATGACACCTACCGTGACCCTGACGCCTACGCTAACCATGACATCTACGATAACCGCTACGCCGACGAACTCGCCCACGTCGTCCCCGTCAGTGACGCCTTCACCGACATTGGAAAGCAGCCCCGCTTTGACCGGGACCTCCACGGGCACGCCTGCGGCGACTCCCAGCCTGACGGCTACGCCGGCTACTCCTTTACCCGGCACGCCTACCTCGACCCAAACCTGTTCTGCCGCTGCCACCGCCGTGCGCTTCGACGTTGATGTCATGGCTTATCCCCAGCCGGCCAACCAGGGCCGCGTCTATTTCCGGTTTGCCGTGGAAGCGCCGAGCCAGGTCAGGTTCGAGATCTACAACATGCTGGGGGAATGCGTTTGCCGCTGGACCGAAGACCACCCGGAAGTCGGGTACAGCCGGAGCGCCTGGGATTGCCGGGACGTCGCACCCGGTGTTTACCTCTACCGCCTGGTCTTCCGCACGGCCCTGGCCGAGCGAACCACGCCCTTGAAGAAGGCTGTCGTAATGAAAACCAGGCACTAATCCTTTCCCTTGCGCGGGGATAGCGTTATAATTATTTTCTGTTGAGGAAAACCGATTTTCTGCAGTTGTATTCCTCTCCCCTGGCGGGAGAGGATTTTCCCCTCCCACCAAATCCTGGGGAGGGGAATACAAGATTGATCTTTCCGCAACAAGAACTACTTAACGGGAATAAAAACAACGATACTCAACCGACGATCATCACCTCCCGGGATAATATATGCGCCGAAGCATCCACAGTCGACGAATCATCTCAATTGCGCTGGCTGCCCTGGGCTGCCTGGCAGGGCTAAGCCTCCCGGCAGGCGCGATCACGACCACGGCCATGGGCATCATCTGGGACGCCAGCCACAACACGCCCTGCGCCGGAGCCTGGGTATGGGTCCGCGATCAATCCAATAGCGTATACGCCAACAGCCAGGGTTTATATTTAATAGAAAATTTCGATATGCCACTGGGTTTCTCAAATACCAACCAAGGGGCAACGCGTACCGGTTTTGCCGATCTCTATAAATCCACTTCCATCCAACCCGGGCTGGTCAATACCATCAATGCATTCATGCGTATAGGTTCATTGGTCAGCGGCCGGGTCACTTCCCATGAAACGGGATCGCCGGCCCTGGCCGGCGCGACCGTCACCGCCGAAACCACCGTGATTTATAAGCTGCTTACCCAGACGGATGGCAGCTACTCCGTGCGCCTGTCCCCGGGGAATTGGAGATTTTACGCGGAAGAAAACGGGTATTCTGATTCCCTGACGACCCAGTTGACGTTAACGGACGGCGTGGATGTGCCGAATTATAATTTCCAATTGTTTATCGGCGGCACCATCACGGGCACGGTTTATTACGGGGACACCACGGCCACTGCGGACGGCATTTGGATCCAATGCCATCCCTCGGATTCGACCGATCCGAATCTTTTTGCCCAAACCGGATCCGACGGGACCTATACCCTGCAACACGTCTATCCGGCCCCTGCTTATCTTATCACCGACGCGCCGGCGCAGTGGCGCGGCGTGGTCCGCGATTTCGTCCCCGTCGTCGACGAAAACACGACCGCGGGCATTGATTTCCGCCTGCTGGCGGCCGGGGACATCAGCGGCACCATCACCGCTTACACCGGAGCGCCGGTGTCCGGCGTAAAGGTTTCCCTGACCATGATGTACAGCACCGGCGATGAAGTCGGTTCAATGAACACGGATGCCCAGGGTTTTTATACGATCCCCGACTTGCCCGAAGGGAACTATGACATTTTCGTCAAACCGCCGCAAGGCACCAACCTGCAATCCCTCCGCGTGGGCAATGAACAAATTCGGCAAAATGTGCCTGTCAGCCGGAATTTCACCCTCCAGCCCGGCGGAAAAATATCCGGCATCGTCCGCGGGCCGGATGGAAACATCATTGCGAATTCAAAAATCGCGATCTTCCTTGAATCCATGTATCCGTTTACCCCCTTATTCGACGGCTATACCGATGCCGGCGGCGGGTACACGTTTGACGGCCTGACGCCGTACCAAAATTACACGGTGGCCGTGGAACCCACGAACGTCAACACCTATACCGCCTCGGCGGCCGAACGCGGTTTGACCGTGGAAGAGCAAATGACGCGGGTCTTGGATTTCGATCTCGACATCGGCGGAGGCTTGCAAGGGACCGTGCTGGACGAGAGCAGTCAGCCGTACAGCGGATATTTGCTGGCCTTTTTTATCAACGACCAAAAAACCTTCGGGCGTTTAAGCATCAACGGGGCCATCGATTTTATCGGGTTGCCGGAAGGGAATTATTCCCTGCTGTTTTTACCCCTGCCCACCACCTCGGTTCCGGCGCAAACGCGGTCCTTTGTGACCCGCATTGACTCCGGCCAAGTGAACGCCTTGGATTTCTCGGAGAGCGCGGGGGAAACGTGTTCCGGCTATGTTTATTACCTGGAGACCGGCGGAAACACCCGGCCTGCCTCGAATATTCCGGTTCAAATCAAAAGCGCCATGGATCCGACCGCGGCCTTCGGCATCGGCCTGATTGGCCACGGCAGCACCGATGGCGGCGGGCGCTTTGAGTTTACCGGGCTGTCCCGTCTGGGGTATGACCTGGAAGCCCTGCCTCCGATTACGGATGCCAATGGTTTTGCCTGCGTCAATTCGCGCGTGGATTTAACCAACGGCTCGGTCAGCCGTTATTTGTATCTGTCCCAAAACGGGCAAAAGGTTTCGGGACTGATGCGCGACCAGGGAGGCAGCCGCCTCATCAACGGCTTGGTTTTCTTTTGGAACGACAGCGGGTTCCGCGCCTACACCCAGACCGATCACTGGGGCAATTACGCCATTATGCTTGCGCCCGGCACGTACAGCGTCCAGGGCGTTTACGAGTCTATGACCGGCTTGAATTACGCTATGGAACCCCAGGGAGGCGTCCAGGTCCTGGCCGGGCAAAACCTGCAAAGAGAACTCATTATATCGTCAGGTGGAAGCGTCTCCGGCCGGATCGCCGACCAAGTGGGCAATCCCATCGGGTTGGCAAAAGTGTGGGTCTATACGGCCGATAATTTGCTGCCTTACCGCTACGGATTCACGGACCAGGCGGGAAAATACACTATCCGCGGCTTGCATTCCGCGCCCTATTCCATCGGCGTCGAGTGCGCCGGTTATTCTGTCGGCAGCGGAGGGTTCAACGCCACGCTGGGCGAAGAGACCGAACAGGTCAACCTCGTGCTGGTGGAGCAGACCTCCATCGCCGGCAGGATTATCGCGAAAAACGGCAAGCCGCTTTATCCTTCCACGGCCAGTGTTCTGGCCATGTCCTCGGACCAGGTGCTGTTGCAGACCACGGCCAATCCGGACGGGGAATTCATCCTGTCGCCCATTACCGGCGGGCCTTACCGCGTCAAAGCCGCGGCCACGGGCATGAAAGCCCAGGTGATCACGGGGATTTACCCAGGCGAGCGCGCGGATTTCACGCTCGAACCGTTGATTTCGCGCGACGAGGCAATCAGCTATCCCAATCCCTGCCGGGGGAAGCAAATCAAATTTCTTTACTGGCTGGATGAGGACGCCACGGTCCTGATCCGGGTTTACAACCAGACCGCGGCCCTGGTGTGGGACTGGGAAGGCCAGGGCCAGGGCCAGAAGTACAATCAACACGAATGGGACGTGAGTGGCGTGGCGCCGGGCGTGTATTTGTTCAAAGTCACGGCCCGTGACCGCCAGGGCAGCATGAAGAGTTTTCCGGCCGGAAAGCTGACGGTGATCAAATGAGGACCTGCGGACAGCTGCTCGCACTTCTGGTTCTCGCGGGGCTGGCCGCCGTGCCGGCACAGCTTCTAGCCGGCGACCGGCCGGCCTCCCGTAACGCCATGTCTTTCCTTCTGCTGGGCGCCGGGCCGCGGGCCATGGCCATGGGCGAGGCGTTTACCGGGCTGGGAGACGATGTCACCACCCTCTCCTGGAACAGCGCCGGACTGGCCGGGATTTCCGAACCCGAAATCTTTTTCATGCACAACCAGTGGATTTCCAACCTCAAACAGGAATTCCTGGCGGGCGCGGTTCCGCTCTGGGGCGGTTGCGCCGCCGCCCAGGCCGCCTATTTGAATTCGGATGTCCAATTGCGGCGCGACGACGACGGCCTGATTACGGGCGAGGGCTTCAATCCCTTCAGCCTGACCGCGGGCCTGGCCTTCGGCCTGCCCGTGGGCCGGGATTTTTCCGCGGGCGCCAGCCTGAATTACGCGCGGGAGCAGCTGGACGACGTGACGTACCAAAGCGGGTTCGCGGATCTGGGCGCCCTGTTCCGGCCCGCAGGGGCCTGGTGGTCATTGGGCGCGGCCGTGCAGAACCTGGGGTTGCCGGTGGCAGGCTATAGCCTGCCCCTGACCCTGCGCGTGGGCGCGGCCGGCCGGTTTTTTTCGGACCAGTTGAACTTCACCGCGGATGTGGCCAGGACCCTGCCCGGCTGGTTCAGGTACGGCGTGGGCGCCGAGTATTGGTACCGCAATATGATCGCCCTGCGCGCCGGGTACCTGGTCCGCCCGGAGTTCGAGGGCCTGGACCGGCTGTCCGGCCTGCGCGCGGGACTGGGATTCAACATCCAGGGGTACCAGCTGGATTACGCCCTGACGCCGCAGGGCGACCTGGGGCTGGGTCACCGCGTCAGCTTTACTTATTTCTTCGGCGGCGGCCGGGCCTTGGCTTCGGAGAAGGAATCGCTCCTCTCGCAGGCCCGCCAGCAGGGACAGGCCGCGCTCGCGGCCGGGCGCTACGCAGAAGCTGTGAACGCCTTTCAAAAAGTGCTGGCTTTCCTTCCCAACGATGCTTCGGCCGGCCAGGGCCTGGAGGAAGCTCAGCGCAGGCAGCGCGAGCAGGAGAAAAGCCGGGAACTTTCCGAACGCTTTGCGCGGGCGGACCGCTACGCCCAGACCGGCCAGCTTGAGGATGCCTTGGACGAGTACCAGCGGATTTTACTGACTGACGCCGGCAACACCCGGGCCGCACAGGCCCTGGACAAAACCCGCAAGCTTTACCACGCCCAGGCCGTTGCCGAGCAGCTGGCGATCGGCCGGGCGGCGTTCAAGCGGCAGCAGTGGGTGGATGCGCTGCAGGCGTGGCAGGCTGTGCTGGCCCTGGACGAGAAAAACGCCGAGGCACTGGCCCAGCTGGACAAGACCCGGGAGCAGTTGGCCAAGGGCGGCAAGGAGTACAAGGACCCGCGGATCCAGGAGTATTACGCCAAAGGATTGCGCGCCTTTGAACGGGGCGATTACCGCGGAGCGATCGACCAGTGGTCGCAGGTGCTCGAGATCGCCAGCGGCCACAAGCAGGCCCGCCAGTACCTCAAGGAGGCGATACGCCTGCGCGATCTCAAGCTCAAACAACTGATCGCCGCCGGCGACCGCTACGTCCAAGCCGACGACCTGGTGCGCGCGGTGCGCAGCTGGCGCCAGACCGGCAGCCTGGTGCCGAAAGACGACGAAGCCCAGGCCAGGCTCCAGCAGTACCGCGTCCAGATGGAAGGCAAAGCCAAGGAGTTTTATCTTAAAGGCATCGAGGTGTACACCCTGGGGCAATACCGCCAGGCCATCGCCTATTGGAAGGACGTCCTGATCCTGCAGCCGGATTATCCCGGCGCGGAAAAGAACATCCAAAAAGCCCAGGAAAAAATCAAAGCCACGCAATGACTCCGCCCTGCCGGGCGAAGGGTATCCCGGTAATTCATTTGACAGTCGCCGTCTCCTGCGTACAATAAATTATCCTGCAGCTTGATCACGCCCGAACCCTTATCCACTATTTGAAGGTCAGAGCGGATTTGCGGCCAAAGGACGTGAGGGCATTTGGAGGTGCGCAGTGGCGCAAACCAAGTTCATTTTCGTGACCGGCGGCGTGGTTTCCTCGCTCGGCAAGGGGCTGGCCGCAGCCTCACTCGGCAACCTGCTGGAGGCCCGGGGCTTCACCCTCAACATGGCCAAGTTCGACCCGTACATCAACGTGGACCCGGGCACCATGAGCCCCTTTCAGCACGGCGAGGTCTACGTGACCGAGGATGGCGCGGAAACGGACCTGGACCTGGGGCATTACGAGCGCTTCACGCATGCGGTGATGTCCAAATACAACAACGTGACCACGGGCAAGATCTACGACGCGGTCATCAAGAAGGAACGCCGCGGCGATTACCTGGGCAAAACCGTCCAGGTGGTGCCGCACATCACCAACGAAATCAAAGACCGCATCCGCAAGCTGGTGGAGCAGAAGCCTGCGGACATCGTGATCCTGGAGATCGGCGGAACCACCGGCGACATCGAAAGCCTGCCGTTCCTCGAAGCCATCCGCCAGTTCCGCCAGGAAGTGGGCCGCGAGAACGCCCTCAACATCCACCTGACCCTGGTGCCGTACATCCGCGCCGCCGGCGAGTTGAAAACCAAGCCTACCCAGCATTCCGTGTCCCAACTGCTCTCCATCGGCATCCAGCCGGACGTGATCGTTTGCCGCACCGAACGCCCGCTCAACCAGGAGCTGAGGAGCAAAATATCCCTGTTCTGCAACGTGGAGCCCGAGGCCGTGATCCAGGCCCTGGACGTCAAATCGATCTACCTGGTGCCGCTGGCGTTTCAAAAGGAGAAATTCGACGAGATCGTGGTGCGCAAGCTGGGGCTGAAGTCCCGGCCCGCGCGCCTGGACACCTGGAAAAAAATCGTGACCCAGGCCGAACGCCCCCTGCACAGCGTGAAGATCGGCGTGGTGGGGAAATATATCGCCGTGCAGGACGCCTACAAGAGCATCAAGGAGGCCTTGATCCACGGCGGGTTCGCCAACCGCGTGGAAGTGGACATCCAGTGGCTGGACGCGGACCAGATTTATTGCGGCCATGCCGAGACCCTGGCCGCGTTGAGAGCCTGCCAGGGCATTTTGGTGCCCGGCGGCTTCGGCATCCGGGGCATCGAAGGCAAGATCAAGGCCATCCAGTACGCCCGCACGCACAAGATACCCTTTTTCGGCATCTGCATGGGCATGCAGTGCGCGGTCATCGAGTTCGCCCGGCATATGGCCGGCCTGTCCGAGGCCAATTCCACCGAGTTGGAAAGCCAGACGCCGGATCCGGTCATCTCGCTGCTCACCGAACAGCAGGGCATCAAGGAAATGGGAGGGACCATGCGTCTGGGCGCCTTCCCCTGCCGCCTCAAACCCCAGTCCCTGACGGCCAAGTGCTACGACGAGAAGGTGATTTTCGAACGGCACCGGCACCGTTTCGAGTTCAACAACCAGTACCGCGAACGCTTCGAAACCCTGGGCATGACCATGTCCGGGTTGTCGCCCGACGGCCAGCTGGTGGAAGTGATCGAGATCAAGAACCACCCCTGGTTCGTGGCCACGCAGTTCCATCCGGAGTTCAAATCCAAGCCCACAGCCGCCCATCCACTGTTCAGGGAATTCGTGCGCTCCGCCACGCGCTTCAAACCCGCGGGCCGGAATAAAAACCACGTCCCGTCCAAAAAAGGCGGCCGCCGTGTTTAAGCCCATCCGCCTCGGCGATCAGGTGGTTTCGTCCGAGGCTTTTCTGGTCATTGCCGGCCCCTGCGTGATCGAAAACGAGGACCAGACCCTGGCCATCGCCCGCTCCCTGGCCGAGATCGCGCGCAGCCGCGGGGTGCAGCTGGTTTTCAAGGCTTCCTACGACAAAGCCAACCGAACCTCCCTGCGGTCCTTCCGCGGCCCCGGGCTGGAGGAAGGGCTGAGGATCCTGCGCCGGGTGCGGGAGGAGGTCGGCGTGCCGGTTTTATCGGACGTGCACACGCCCGAACAGGCCGCGGCTTCCGGACCGCAGCTGGATTGCCTGCAAATACCCGCCTTGTTGTCCCGCCAAACCGAGCTCTTGACCGCCGCGGCCCGCACGGGCAAAGCGGTCAACATCAAGAAAGGGCAGTTCATGGCGCCCCTGGACATGGGGCGGGCCGTGGAGAAGATTTCGGCCGTCAACCCGAACGTGCTGGTCACGGAACGGGGCGTGTCCTTCGGCTACAACAACCTGGTGGTGGACATGCGCAGCCTGGCCATCATGCGGCGCTTCGGCTGCCCCGTGATTTTCGACGCCACCCACAGCGTGCAACTGCCGGGCGGCGGCGAACAGTCCGGTGGCCAGCGCGAGTTCATTCCCGTGCTGGCGCGGGCCGCGGCCGGCGCGGGCATCGACGGCCTGTTCCTGGAAACGCACCCCAACCCGGCCGAGGCGCTGTCGGACAGCGCGGTCATGCTTCCGCTCGCCGAGGTGGGGGCCCTGCTGGACAGCGTGCTGGCCATCCGCCGCGCAACCGGGGCCGGCGCTTCGTGAGCACCGGGACTTTGTTCTGCGACGGCGGCAGCCGCGGCAATCCCGGCCCGGCGGCAGCCGCGGCGATCCTTTACGCTCCGGATGGCCGCGAACTGGGCCAGCGCCGAGCCTTCCTGGGCCATGCCACCAATAACGTAGCCGAATACCGCGGGGTTCTGCTGGGACTGGAGCTGGCCCGCGCCCACGGGCTTGAGGAGCTGGTGCTCAAGCTGGATTCGGAACTGATCGTCCGGCAGTTGTCGGGCGTTTACCGCGTCAAGGACGCGGGGCTGAAACCGCTGTGGCAGTCCTGCCGCCGCGAATTGGCCGCCTTCCGGCGTTGGGAAGCCTGTCACGTGCCCCGCGAGCAGAACGCCGCCGCGGACCGGCTGGTGAACCTGGCGCTCGACGAGCAGGCCTGACCTCGCCAAGCGCGCGGGAACGTGCTACAATGAGCCTAGAGACCGCCGCGCAGAAAGCGGCCAACCCACACCTCAGGGAGGGATGGATATGGAAGAGGCATCCTTATCATTCGACAAACGCAAGCATCCGCGGATTAAAGTCACCATCCCCGTGCAGTTCAAGGTGATCAACGAGACCGACGAGGCCATGATGGCGCTGGAGGAGAAGCGGTCTTTGCTGAAAGGCGACTCCAAGGACGTCTCGGCTGAAGGCTTGTTTCTGGTTTGCGACCGCATCCTGGAAAAAGGCGACATTCTTAAAATCGAAGTGGTGCTGCCCGAGGAGTCCAAACCCGTGCGCGCTTTTTCCGAGGTGATCTGGGTGTCTGACCACGGCCTGTCTGAGGGCAAGCACGGCGCGGGCATCTATTTCATGGCCTTGCGGGACGAGGATGCGGACGCCATCGGCCGCTTCATTGCTCATATCCTGAAAAACCCCTGATAATCGGGGCTTTTCGGCTGTCTGCTGCGATCTTTTCCGCGAATATGGTGTCATTGATAAGGGGATTCTACGCCCCTGTGATAGGGGACGGGCAATTTTAACGGACAGGTAGGTGCTTGCCTTATGAAAAACCTTTTCAAAACATTCCTGTTGCTGCTGGCCATGACCCTGTTGTTGATGTTCATCGGCGACCGCCTGGGCGGGCAGCAGGGCATGATGGTGGCTTTGGGTTTTGCGGTCCTGCTCAATTTCGGTTCATATTGGTTTTCGGACAAGATCGTGCTGGCCATGTACCGGGCCCGCGATCCCCAGCCCGCCGAACGCCGGGCCGAAATGATCGTACGCAACCTGACCACCCAGGCCAATCTGCCCATGCCCCGCGTGAAGGTCATCGATACCGAGGTGCCGAACGCCTTTGCCACGGGGCGCAACCCGCACCATGCCGTGGTGGCCGTAACCACGGGCATCCTGAACATCCTGAACGACAGCGAGCTCTCGGCCGTGCTGGCCCACGAGCTGACGCACGTGAAGAACCGCGACATCCTGATCGGCGCGATCGCCGCCACCCTGGCCGGCGCCATCACCATGCTGGCGCGCATCTCCTTTTGGTTCGGCGGCAGCCGGGACCGCAACGCGGCCGGCGCGCTGATCACGCTGCTCCTGGCGCCCATCGCCGCCATGCTGATCCAGCTGGCGGTCTCGCGTTCCCGCGAATACGCCGCAGACCGGGGCGCAGGACAGCTGACCAACCGGCCCCTGGATTTGGTCAAGGCCCTGGAGAAGCTGCATCTGGCCGTGCGGCAGCGGCCGCTGGCCGAAACCGCCGGTTCCCAGGCCACGGCGCATTTGTTCATCGTTAATCCCTTCAAACTCAGCGGGCTGGCGAACCTGTTTTCCACCCACCCTACGCTTGAGCAGCGCCGCGAACGCCTGGAAGCCCTGGATCAGGAACTTCGCGGGGTGATCAAAGGCGTCTGATCCAAAGCACATGACCAAAAAAGCATCGCGCGCGGCGTCCACCCTGTCAGGCGGGCGCCGCGCTTTTTTTTCCGCCCGCGGCCTGGCCTGGGAGGCCTTGAACCGCGTCGAACAGCGCGGCGCCTGGGCCGAAGCCTGGCTGGAGGCGCGCCTGCCTGAAGCAGGGCTGTCGCCCGCGGACGCGCGCCTGGCTTGGGAGCTGTCGCTCGGCACCATCAAGTTCAAAACCTTCCTCGATTACGCCTTGAAGCCGTATTTGTCCAAACCCGGGGCCTTGCCCGGTCCGGCCCGGACCCTCCTGCGCCTGGGCGCCTATCAACTGCTGCTGCTCAGCAAGATTCCGCCGCATGCCGCGGTCCACGCCACGGTCGAACTGGCCAAATCGAGGCTGTCCCTGCCCCATGTCCGCCTGGTCAACGCCGTGCTGCGCGCCCTCTCCCGCCAGGGAGCGCCCGCGCTGCCGGACCCCAAAGACGATCCGGCGGCTCATGCCGCGGTGCGGTATTCGCTGCCGCTGTTTCTGGCGGAACGCTGGCTGGCGCGGTTCGGGCCAGTGCAGGCGGCGGCCATGTTCGAGGCGGCCAACGAGGCGCCGCCGCTCGCGGCCCGCGTGAACCTCGGGGCCGCCACCCGGGAACAGGCCCTGGCCGGCCTGGCCGCGGCCGGCGTACAGGCCGAACCCGGGCTCCTGCCCGAGAGCCTGCTGCTGCAGCGCGAAGGCCGGCCCGCCCAATGGCCGGGCCTGGCCGAAGGCTGGCTGTACTTCCAGGACCAGGCTTCGCAGTTGGTCGGCCGCCTGGCAGACCCGCAACCCGGCCAGGTTTGCCTGGACCTGTGCAGCGCGCCCGGCGGCAAAGCCACACACCTGGCTGAACTGCTCAAAGGCACGGGGCAGGTCCTGGCGTATGACAGCCATCCGCAACGGCTCCAGCGCGTGGAAGAAAACGCCCGGCGCCTGCGCCTGGAGAATCTGCGCACGCTTTCCGACCTGCCGCCGGAGGTGAGGGCGGACCGCGTGCTGGTGGACGCGCCGTGCTCGGGCTTGGGCACGTTGCGGCGGCACGCGGAAGCCAGGTGGCGGGTGCAGGCGGGGGATTTCGCGCGGATGGCCGCTGGGCAGCTGGCCCTGCTGGACCAGGCGGCGGGTTTTGTCAAACCCGGCGGGCACTTGGTTTATTCCACCTGCACCACCGAACCCGAGGAGAACGAGGACGTGGTTGCGCGGTTTGCGGAGACCCACCCCGCGTTCCGGCTGCTGGCCGGGCCGGGGTCCGGCGGCCAGCCGGACACAATGTTTTGGGGCGGGGACGGCCTGTTCCGCACTTTTCCCGGGCATCCCGAACTGGACGGCCTGTTCGCGGCCCGCTGGGTGCGGGAGGAGAAGTAAAAGATCCACGGGCAGCTTTTCTGTAGTCCGGCCCGGCATGCAGGCCTTATAATACGTGGAGTCCCCCGGGCGAAGCCCGGGGCACCACTAAACAACCTTGCGTCGTCGGCTAAGTTAACAGGCGACATCCTGCCAACGTTCCAGTCGCATTCATCCCTGCGCATGCGCAGGGCTTTCTGCGTTGGCAGGGTAAACGCCGATTTTCAGGAGTGCGACATGCCCAAACGGCCGGTTAAAAAGAAAATCGTATTGCAGCAACCGGACGACGAACCCTGGCTGAACCCCGATGAAATCAAGCGGCGCGAGGACATCATCCGCGATCAGCGCCAAGTGGCGGCGGAATTCATCCAGGCGGCGCACCGGCAGCCCAAGATCATCTCCAAACTCCTGCTGGGCCTGCTCGAAATCGTGGACTTTATGTTCAAGAACACCTGCGGCGTGGGCAGCAGCTACCGGCTGACCACCTGCCGGCTCGAAGCCCTCACGCAGGACGACATCCGGGGTTATTACCGCCTGCTCCTGACCGCGCTGGCGTATCATTTCCGCACGCTTATGCCCAAGACCGGAGAGTCGCTGTGGCAGGCCGCGGTCGCAATGACCGGTGATCCGGCCGGGTGCGAGGAGATCAGCCGCGAATTGGCCGCCTGCTTGGACCAAACGGACGGCAGCTATTCCCCGGTGCAGGCCGGGCACCGGCTGTGGCAGCGGGTGCGCGGAATCATGCATGTGGAAGAAGACCGCGAGGACCCGACCGCCAGGATCTATTACCAGACCGCGCCCGGCCAGAACCTGCTGTTCGTGGTCGAACGCGCCAATGAAGAGGGCTGGCTGAAAAAAGACTGATTCCGGGTTTTCGCTGCGCGTCCTTAGCTCCTGTCACGGTCTCCCGAGGATTCCATGAATGCTCCTGAATACGACATCATTGTGGTGGGCGGCGGCCACGCGGGCATCGAAGCCGCGGCCGCGGCCAGCCGGATGCAGTGCCGGGTGCTGCTGGTCACCCTGAAGCTGGACCAGATCGGCGCGCTTAGCTGCAACCCGGCGATCGGCGGGGTGGGCAAGGGACAGCTGGTCAAGGAGATCGACGCCCTGGGCGGGCTCATGGGCGAGCTGGCCGACGCGGCCTGCCTCCAGTACCGCCGCCTGAACCGCAGCCGCGGCGCGGCCGTGCAATCCACGCGCATGCAGGTGGACCTGGAGGAATACCCCCGCCTGGCCCAGGCGCGCCTGCGCGCTTTGCCCGGCCTGGACCTGGCCGAGGACGAGGCCGTGGACTTGCTGGCCGAGCAGGGCCGGGTGGCCGGCGTGCGTTTGGCGCGCGCGGGCGCGGTCACGGCCAGGGCCGTGGTGCTGGCAGCCGGCACATTTTTCCACGGCTTGATCCACATCGGCTTCGAACAACAGCGCAGCGGACGCCTCGGCGATCCGGCCTCGGACCGGCTGCCGGACGCGCTCGCGGCCCTGGGCGTCAAGCTGGGCCGCTTCAAGACCGGCACCACGCCGCGCCTGGACGGCCGCAGCATCGATTTCGACCGCCTGACCGAACAGCCGGGCGACCCGGTGTTCGATCCCTACTCCAACCGTTCGCCCCGGGAACCCCGGCTGGCGCAGCGGCCCTGCTACCTGGGCCGGACCAATCTCCGGACGCACGAGTTGATCCGCGCCAACCTCTCGCGGTCCGCGCTTTACGGCGGCCAGATCACGGCCACGGGCGTGCGCTACTGCCCCTCGGTCGAGGACAAGATCGTCAAGTTCCCGGACCAGGACCACCACCATGTTTTCGTGGAGCCGGAAACCCTGTCAACCGAACGCTACTATCCCAACGGCCTGTCCAACAGCCTGCCCGCGGACGTGCAGCTGGAGGTGGTGCGTTCAGTCGCAGGACTGGAACGCGCGGTCATCGTGCAGAACGGCTACGGCATCGAACACGATTACCTGCTGCCCACCCAGCTTTCAGCCGGCCTCGAGAGCGCGCTGCTGCCCGGACTGTTCTGCGCCGGCCAGCTCAACGGCACCACGGGCTATGAGGAAGCCGCGGCCCAGGGCCTGATGGCCGGCTTGAACGCGGTCCGCAGGATCCGGGGCGAGGCAGCGGTGGCCTTGAAGCGTTCCGAGGCCTACATTGGCGTGCTGATCGACGATCTGGTGTTCAAAGGCACCAACGAACCCTACCGCATGTTCACTTCGCGGGTGGAATACCGGCTGCTGTTGCGCGAGGACAATGCCGAGGAGCGGCTGACGCCCCTGGCGCGCCAGCTGGGGCTGGTAGACGAAAAAACGCATGCGGACTTCCAACGGCGGGAAGAGGCGCTCAAGCAAGAGCTGCTGCGCCTGCGGCAGACGCGGATCGCGGCCGGGAGTGCCAGCGCCGCGGTGCTGGCGCGTTTCAGTTCGGCCCCGCTGAGCGAATCCGCCACGCTGGAGGAACTGCTGCGCCGGCCCGAGCTGGAGTACGCGGCCCTGGCTGAGCTGGACCCAGCCACGGCCCAAGTGCCCAGGCTGGTTCAGGAGCGCGCCGAAGTGGCCGTGAAGTACGAAGGTTACCTGAAGCGCCAGGCCGCGCAGGTGGAGGACCTGGAGTTCCTGGAGCAGGTCCGCGTGCCCGAAGGTTTCGTATACCAGGGCCTGCCCGGCTTGTCGCGGGAAGTGGTGGAAAAGCTCACGGCCCTCAAACCGCAGAACCTGGGCCAGGCCAGCCGCATTTCAGGCGTCACTCCGGCCGCGCTGTCCCAGCTTCTGTACCGCATTAAAAAAGGCTGACGCCCATGCCCGAAGCCCGATCCCGCTGGCGCGCGTTTTCCGCCTACCTGCGCGAGCGCTTCGGCGGGCCGGTGCGCAAGCTGCCCGTGCACGCGGGCTTCACCTGCCCGAACCGCGACGGTTCATTGTCTTCCCAGGGCTGCATTTTTTGCGAGCCGTCGGCGTTTGCAGGCGGGACAGGCGTCCAGCGCCAGGGTCCTGAAGCGCCGCCAATGGCGGAGCAACTGCGGCAGGGCGTCGAGCAGGGCAAACGCCAGGGTATCCTCCGCTTTATGGCTTACTTCCAATCCTACACTAACACCTATGCGCCGCCCGCGGTCCTGCGCGGCGTGTACGGCACCATCCGCGCCTTCCCGGAGATCAAGTCCCTGGCCATTGGCACGCGGCCGGATTGCGTGGACGAAGCGGTGCTGGCCGCGATCGCGGAGTTCCTGCCGGAGTATGAAGTGTGGATGGAATACGGGCTGCAGAGCAGCCACGACGCCTCGCTGGCCTGGCTCAACCGCGGACACGACAGCGCCGCGTTCAAGCGCGCCGTGGAACTGACCCGGCAGTGGCCGCAGATGAAAATCTGCGCGCACGTCATTCTGGGCATACCGGGCGAGACCGGGGAGAGCGAAGCGGAGACAGCTCTGGCCATCAGCCGCTGGCGGCTCGAAGGCGTCAAGCTGCATCCGCTCTATGCGGTCGCGGGCACGGCTTTGGCCGGCCTGTTTCACAGCCGGCGCTTCGAGCCCTTGGGCCGGGAGGCGTACGTCGAACGCGTGGTCAGTTTTTTGGAACGGCTCAGGCCCGAGGTGGTGATCCAGCGTCTGACCGCGGACTGCCCGGCGGACAAGCTGGTAGCGCCGCAGTGGCTGCTGGATAAAAGCGGGGTGCTGGCGGACATACAGGCGAAAATGGAGGCAGAGGACACCTGGCAGGGTAAGCGCCTGGAGGGTTAAGGCCGGTTGAACCCGTGCGGGCCGGTCATGGGCACGAAGACCACGCCCAGCACGTTTTGATAGGTGAGTTCGCCCTGGGCGTTCTTGGTGATTCTGGTCAGGGTCTGATAATCCAGGGTTTCGCCCAGGGGCAGCACCAGGCAGCCGCCGGGTTTGAGCTGGTCCAGAAGCGGCTGGGGGACTTGGGAGACCGCGCAGGTGACGATGATGCTGTCAAAGGGCGCGGCCTCGGGCCAGCCCGCAAACCCGTCGCCTGCCCGCACGTGCACGCGGCCTGCGTAACCCAGGCCGGCCAAGGTGGCCTGCGCCTCGCGGGCCAGGGGCTCCACGATTTCGATGGTGTAGACCAAGGCGCCGGTTTGGGCCAGCACCGCGGCTTGATAGCCTGACCCGGTTCCGATTTCGAGGATCTTTTGGCCGGAACGCGGCTCCAGGAGCTCGGTCATGACCCCCACGATGTAAGGTTGGGAAATGGTCTGGCCGTGGCCAATGGGCAGGGCGGAGTCGTGGTAGGCGTAGGTTTGCTCGGCAGCCGGGACAAAGGCATGGCGGGGGACCATTCGCAGGGCCTGCAGCACTTCGCGGTTGCGGACGCCGCGGGCTTCGATCTGGTGTTTGACCATCTGTTCCCGGCTGGCTTGCCAAGGGTCCGCGGTATGGGTTCCGGGTTCGGGATGATCGGCCATGCAGCCAGCCCCCAATCCCAGGCAGAGGATCAGCAGGCCTAACGCCGGGAATGCAGGTCTCCATGAGCGGGCCATCGCCAGACGACCTCCTGCTGTCGCCTTTACTCTAATCCCGCTTGCAGGCGAAGTCAAGGCTGCGGCCCGGAAAAGCGCGGTCTTGTGCGGCCCGGAGTTTGGCGTATAATGGGACCGCCACAAACAGAAAAGCATGCGCAAGGAGCACGCATGACCCCTGACATCGAACACCGCGCCGTGGTCCTGCTGTCCGGCGGCCTGGATTCGGCCGTATGCCTGGCCTTGGCGCGCAGGGACGGTCTGGCGGCGTATGCCCTGACCGTGGATTACGGCCAGCGCCACAGCCTGGAGATCGAGCGCGCGCGCAAACAGGCGGCCGCCCAGGGCGCGGCCGAGCATAAAATCGTGCGCGTGGACCTGCGCGCCATCGGCGGCTCGGCCCTGACCTCGGACCAGGAGGTGCCAGCCGGCCGGGAGCGCGTGGAGCCCGGCGCGCCGGCGCCCGCCACCTACGTGCCGGCCCGCAATACCATCCTGCTTTCACTCGGCCTGGCCTGGGCTGAAGTGCTGCGGGCCGAAGCCCTGTATATCGGCGCCAATGCGCTGGATTATTCCGGCTATCCGGACTGCCGGCCCGAATACCTGGCGGCCTTCCAGCATCTCGCCCGCCTGGCCACCCAGGCCGGGACGTCGGAGCACTGGCAGGTCAAGCTCGAAGCGCCGCTGGTCAACCTGTCCAAGGCGGATATCGTGCGCCTGGGGCGCGGCCTGCAGGTGGACTTTTCCCTGACGTCCTCGTGCTATAACCCCGGGGCTGACAGCCGGCCCTGCGGCCGCTGCGAATCGTGCCTGCTGCGCGCCAAGGGCTTCGGCGAAGCCGGCGTGCAGGACCCGTTGCGGCGTTAGGCCGTGCGGGGCGTTTTCTGTTTTCCAGCTTTAAAGCGTATGCTAATATGAACCGCTTTTTTCCGAAGCGATCCAGGAGCAACCCATGAAATCTCCGGTTCCCAAACTGTTCGGCACGGACGGCATCCGGGGCCTGGCCAACGAAGGCCCGCTGGAAGCCTCCCGGGTGCTGCACCTGGGCGAAGTCACGGCCCGGGTCCTGGGCCGCAGCAAGTTGCGCGGCCCGCGCGTGGGCCTGGGCTGGGACACGCGGATCTCCTCGCCCCTGCTGGCCGCGGCGCTGTCCGCCGGCCTGTCCGCCGGCAGGGCCGAAGTGCTTCGCTTCGGGGTCATGCCCACGCCGGCTGTCTCGCTGCTCACGCGGCACTACGGCCTGGACGCGGGCATCGTCATTTCCGCTTCGCACAATCCGGCCGAAGACAACGGCATCAAATATTTTTCCTCCACAGGCGGGAAATTTCCCGAACGCCTGGAGCGCGCCCTGGAGCGAGGCCTGGCCACCACCAGGCCGCAGCCCGAGGCTAGCGGCGTGCGCCTGGGCGCGATCGTGGACCTGGCCGGCGAGGCCGCGGCGGTTTACGCCCGCCATCTCATCCGCCGTTTCCGCTCCCCGCGCTGGCGCAAACTCCATCTGGTCGCGGACCTGGCGCACGGCGCCACCTGCCGGACCGCGCCCACGGTGCTGGCCGGCCTGGGTGTCCGCGCCGAGTACCTGGCCGACGCGCCGGACGGGTTAAACATCAATCGCGACTGCGGCTCGTTGCATCCGCAGGCCATGGCCAGGGCCGTGGTGCGGAACCGCGCGCACGCGGGCCTGGCGTTCGACGGCGACGGCGACCGGGTCATGCTCGCGGACGAAACCGGCGCCATTCTCAACGGCGACCGCCTGCTGGGCATTCTGGCCTTGCATTACGCCCGCAGCGGACAGCTGCCGGGCAGGACCGTGGTGGCCACGGTCATGACCAATCTGGGGCTGGAACATTTCCTGCGCCAGCACGGCATCCGCCTGAAGCGCACGGCCGTGGGCGACCGCTTTGTGGCCCAGGCCCTGGCGCGCCGGCGCTGGGCCCTCGGCGGCGAACAGTCCGGCCATCTGCTGCTGCCGCGGCTCGAACCCACGGGCGACGGCCTGCTGACCGCGCTGGAAGTGCTCAGCGTGCTGGCGGCCGGACGCGCGCCGCTGTCGCAGCTGGCCGCCGGGTGGAAGGACTTCCCCCAGCTTCTGGTCAATGTCCGCGTGTCGCGGCGGCCGGACCTGGCCAGCCTGCCGGCCGTGCGGCCGGTGCTGGACGCGGCCCGGCGCAGCCTGGCTGACCGCGGCCGGGTCAACCTGCGCTACTCGGGCACTGAAAACCTGGCGCGCGTGATGGTCGAAGCCGAAAACGCGGACCAGGCCGAAACCTGGGCCGACCGCCTGGCCGATGCCGTGGAACAGGCCATCGGCGACGGCCGCAAAAGGATCAAGACATGGCTCACTTGTGCGTAAACATTGACCACATCGCCACCCTGCGCCAGGCGCGGCGCGAGACCGAGCCTGACCCCGTGGCCGCGGCGGGCATCGTCGAGCAGGCCGGGGCCGAAGGCGTCACCGTGCACCTGCGCGAGGACCGGCGGCACATCCAGGACCGCGACGTGGACCTGTTGCGGAAAACGGTCAAGACCAAGCTGAACCTGGAGATGGCGGCCACGGATGAAATGGTCGCCATTGCCTGCCGGCTGCGGCCGGACGAAAGCACCCTGGTGCCGGAAAAGCGCGAGGAGCTCACCACCGAAGGCGGGCTGGACGTGGCCGGGCACGAGGAAAAAATCGCCGCGGCCGTGAAGCGCCTCAAACTGGCGGGCATCACGGTCTCGCTTTTCATCGCGCCGGACCCGGCGCAGGTGCGGGCCGCGGCCGGGGTCAAGGCGGATTTCGTGGAACTGCACACCGGCGCCTATGCCCACGCCCTGCAACCGGCGGAGGTCGACCGCGAACTGGGCTTGCTGGCAACCGCGGCCATGCAGGCGCACAGCCTGGGGCTGCGCGTGAACGCGGGCCACGGCCTGACCTATGCCAACGTGGGGCGCGTCGTGCGCATTCCCGAGGTCGAGGACCTGAATATCGGCCATAATATAATCGCCCGGGCGGCGCTCGTGGGGCTGGACCGCGCGGTCCGGGAGATGCTGGCCGCGATGAAAAAGGGAACGCCGAAAGAGGTGTGAAATGTGCGGTATCGTAGGCTATGTCGGAGAGAGGGACACGGTCCCCATCCTGCTTGACGGCTTGCAGAGGCTGGAATACCGCGGGTACGATTCCGCCGGCCTGGCCGTGATTTCGCGTGGGCGCCTGCAGCTGCGGCGCAGCGAAGGCAAGCTGCACAACCTGGTCAAACTCGTGCAGCAGACCCCGCTGCCGGCCGTGGTCGGCATCGGGCATACGCGCTGGGCCACGCACGGCCGCCCCAACGAGGAGAACGCCCATCCGCACACCAACAACAGCCGCACCCTGGCCGTGGTCCACAACGGCATCGTGGAGAACGACCGCAGCCTGCACCGGGAACTGGAGGCGCGCGGCTACCGCTTCCTCTCGGACACGGACACCGAGGTGTTCGCGCACCTGATCGACCAGTACTACCGGGGCCGCACGCCCCTGGAAACCGCAGTGCGCCGCGCGGTCGGCCGGGTCAAGGGCACGTTCGCCCTGGCCGTGGTCAGCCAGCGCGAGCCGGGCAAGCTGGTGGTGGCCCGCCGGGGCAGCCCGTTGATACTCGGCCTGGGGAAGAAGGAGTTTTTCGCGGCCTCGGACGTGCCGGCCCTGCTGCCGCACACGCGCGACGTCATCTACGTCCACGACCAGGAGCTGGCGGTCCTGACCCACAAGGGCGTGAAACTGCTGAACCAGCGCGGCGTTGAGATCAAGCGCAAGCCCACGCACATCACCTGGGACGCGATACAGGCCGAAAAAGAGGGCTACAAACACTTCATGCTCAAGGAGATTTACGAGCAGCCCCAGGTGGTCGAGGACACCCTGCGCGGCCGGGTCGAGGGCCTGGGCGGGGAAGTGGTGCTGGGCGAAGCCGAGCTGCCCGAGGGGCTGGTCAAAAGCCTGCGGCGCATTTTCATCGTGGCCTGCGGCACGTCCTGGCACGCGGGCCTGGTGGGCAAGTTCCTGATCGAGCAGTTCGCCGGCATTCCCACGGAGGTGGATTTCGCCTCGGAGTTCCGCTACCGCTCGCCCCTGGTGGACCGCCAGAGCCTGGTGGTGCTCATCAGCCAATCCGGCGAGACGGCCGACACCCTGGCGGCCCTGCGCGAGGCCAGGCAGCGCAAAGCCCACACCCTGGCCATCTGCAATGTGGTCGGGTCCACCATGACGCGGGACGCGCACACCACGCTCTACACCCACGCCGGCCCGGAAATCGGCGTGGCCTCGACCAAAGCCTTCACCGCCCAGCTCACGGCCCTGCACCTGCTGGCCCTGTACCTGGGCCGGCGCCGCAAGAGCATAAGCGCCAGCCAGGCGGCCGGCCACATGGACCAGTTGCGCCAGGTGCCGCGGCTCATGAAGGGCCTGCTGGAGCGCGATCCCCTGATCCAGGACATTGCCGCGAAGCTGTTCAAGAGCCGGGACTTCCTTTACCTGGGCCGGGGCATCAATTATCCCATCGCCCTGGAAGGCGCGCTCAAGCTCAAGGAAATTTCCTACATCCACGCCGAAGGCTATCCGGCCGGCGAGATGAAACACGGCCCCATCGCCCTGATCGACGGCCGCATGCCCGTGGTGGCCATTGCCAACCAGTCGTCCGTGCTGGAAAAAATCATGAGCAACATCGCCGAGGTCAAGAGCCGCGGCGGTTCAGTGCTGGCCCTGGCCACGCGCGGCAACCGGGAGCTCAAGAAGAGCGCGGACTGGCTGATCGAGCTGCCGCCGGTCGCGGAAACCTTGAGCCCGCTCCTGACCGTGCTGCCCCTGCAGCTGCTGGCCTACCACGTGGCCGTGCTGCGGGGCGCGGACGTGGACCAGCCGCGCAACCTCGCCAAAAGCGTCACCGTGGAATAATCCGCATGGTCGGCAAGCTGGTCGAAATCAGCGTAGAGACCCGCAAACGCGTCGAACTGGTGGACGTGACCAGCCGGCTGCAGCAGGCGGTCAGGGACTCCGGCGTGGCCGAAGGCCTGCTTATGGCCTGCGTGCAGCACACCACAGCCGGCCTGACCATCAACGAAAACGCGGACCCGGACGTGGTCCGCGACCTGCTCGCCCACCTCGAAAAACTCGTGCCTGAGAACGGCTCTTTTCACCACAGCGAAGGCAACTCGGACGCCCACATCAAGTCCAGCCTCGTGGGCGCCACCCTTACCCTGCCCATCAGCCAGGGCCAATTGGTTTTGGGCACCTGGCAGGGCGTCTACTTCTGCGAATTCGACGGCCCCCGTTCCCGCCGCCTCCTGGCGCGGGTCGTGGGATAAAAAGTTAATAACAAAAGAAAAATTGCACTAAAATATATCTTTGCCAGTCAAAATATAATAAATTCCAAATTAACTTATTCGAAAGAGGGAGTTCCTATGCTTCGCCGTTTTCTCGCGGTTGGGCTCAGTTGGTCGCTGGTCTTTAATATCATTGTGGGATGCAGTACGGTTGATCGTCTGGTTTTCAAGCAACAACCCAAAGCAGAAATATCAAACGAACGACTTAAGGATGAAAGTGCCAAAGCCTATGCTTCGAAAATATTGGAAAAGCTGCAAGCATACTTAAAGAACAAGACCTACCTTTCTATGAACCTTTTAGCAGATTCCAGGGTTCAAGGCATGGCCAACTGGATGTCAGAAATAACACTGACCCGCGGTATGTTAAACAGTTTGAGCAATGAAGCTGAACTGGCCTGTCTCATTGCCCACGAAATTGGCCATGTTGTTCTGAAACATGACGAGAGACGATTTCGGAATGATAACACTTTCGGAAAAGTGCTGAAGTTGGGTTTGGATTTGGTCATGAAGGACAACTTGTTAAAACAGGATTTGCTGAAACAGCAAAAGGAAATTTCCGAGGCGGGTTGGGGCAAGGAATTGGAAAAAGAAGCGGATATTTTCGGGGTGGAATTAGCCCGGATGGCTGGATACAATCCTTATGCTTTTGTGGATTTCTTTGAGCGGTTGTCGTCCTGGCTGGATGCGGATCCCTTTTACCATGTTCGTAAGTTGAAGGGAACGCATCCTGCGCTGGACGAAAGAGCCGCCTATTTACGCGATTATTTGAATAAAAAAGGCTACTCCCGGACTGAAGGCGTTTACAATCCTCAGGCCTATCGGGCAGCCATGTCGGGTTTAACGACATACACCCAAAACACCAATCCGCAGCAACCTCCTAAACAAAGGGACGAGGAAAAGAAAAAGCAACAACAAGCTGACCAAGAGCATTTGCGTGCCATTCATTCCGAACTAGACACTTTGCAGCAAACCGGGAAGCCCCTCTCCAGTGAACGCTTTATTCAAATCATGCAGGACATTGCGGTCATTGCCCGCAGATACCAGGCTACCGAAGATGAAATTAAGCGCGTGATCAACGGTTATGGCGAAGGCCCGCAAGCGTCGCCCTTCATGGAAGAGGTTCTCCATCAAGAACAACCGGTTTGGGACGATGACAAGCTGCAAACCCGTAATGAGGCGATGATTTCAGATGCTTTAGAGGCCTTGAAGAAAATCGGACGGATCGGCGTCGGATTCGTTCCCGCAGTAGGAGACGCGGTTGATCTGTATGAATTCCTGACCGGCACGGAATTCCTGACCGGCGAACGGCTGACGCCATTTGAGCGGATCATGACCGCTTTCGGGCTCCTGGTGGGCAGTGGCACGGGATGGCGGAACCTAACGGCAGGAATCGAAAAGCAATTCGAACAAGAAACGACCAAGATCATTGCGGAGAATATTGGCGAAGCCAGGGTGGCCCTCCGATATGCTAGGGATACTTTCGCTTCCAGCGGGACCTGGACAAGAAGATATGCGCGAACGGTGAATAATAGCTATGGGCGAATGGATTATAAAGCACCATATTGGGGCGGGACCAGCATTTATGAAACTGTCATGCAGCAGGATCATGTATTCATGAGAGTGCACGGTTCGAATAATCAAGCGAGTATTTGGTTGATTGACTTTGATGCAAGGCAATTTCCCAAAGAACAATTGAAGGATATGCTAGCGCTGCCCGAAGTTCCTTCTCGGGTGTCGTTGGTTAAAGTGCCGGCAGGAGTGAAAATGCGATTGGGCTTGGTTGGGAAAAACGCCGATGGCCAAGGGGGAGCTATTCAATGGGAAATCATTCTTGAAGAGCTCAGTCAAAACAGTGACGATCGCAAGATGATGCTAAATAAATTGGGAATAGCGTTTAAAGAAATTGGAGAATTGAGGTGAGATAGTGGAAAGGTGGGATATTGATAAACAGGGTTTGACTTATGGAACCGGAGAAATAATTAAGGAAAAAAATTGGATAAAAATACCAGATAAAATATTCGAATCTCCGGCTGGTAAATATGCAGTATATTTGTATGGAAGCTTTGATGCCGGAAGAGACGGGCCATATTTAGCAAACTTTATGATTTTAAAAAACGCATATTCACCTTCTGATATTCTTAAATCCGCTGGCAGTGAATTTCACGCATTTAGAGATACTAATGAGAATGCCTCGGTAAATTGGTCCGAGGATGAACATTTTGTAGCAATAACCGTGGTCCCTCACATGCGGAAGTACTATGGCCATGAGGGCAAATTGATTGTTGATCTGCAAAAAAACAGATTTACCTATCTTTCGCTTGCAGGTGCATATGCTCATGAAGTGGAATTTAATTCACGAGAAATGGCGGCAATAAAGCATTCAAGTGATGGTGGGTATGGATATAACGATTACTTGATCATGAATACCGAGTTTTTTACCTTGAATCAATTGCCTTGGTTGTCGCTTGCAGACTTGAGAAAGATCACTGTTTTGCATGAAACGGGATTCTATGGGCATTTAGTGGGAAGAAAAAACAAAAGATTCAATGTATATTTCAATAAATCATACATTCCATGGCCATATAATAAAATGGGAGTGGAGGTTACAAGAGAAAAAGGTTGGAAGGCAGAGCCCTCTCAATTGAAATGGGTTGGACGAAAAAAAATAAAAACGAGAAAAAAGAATGAAAATATCAGATAGAAATATCGCCGAGACGATGTCTGTTTTCCCGATGGATACCTTGCCTGGCCAAACGAGCAAGCCTGACTGATATTTAAACCTAAATAATAATAAAATATCGCATGGAATTTTCCCTCCGCCGGTCCAAACTCCCAGAAGGTCAATAATTTTCTCGAAAGGGAGTGAGGAGATGAGTTTAAGCAGACGAATGGCAGTGGGTTTGTTAGTCGGACTGGTGTTGGGCCCCATGGCAGCCAGGGCCGAAGGCGGGGGCTGGAATTATGAAAACGTGAGCATCGGGGTGTACGGCGGGTATGCGGGAACGGATTTTTCCACGCTGGAAAAGCATTTTCGCGAACGCGGCGCGGATTACCGGCAGAATTTCATTGATTACCTGGTTTATACCGGTTCCAACGGCACGGCCAGTTACACGGTCAAGGAAGTCACGGGCAGCATCCAGGCTGGCGCGGACATGCTCTACTGGCTCAACGGCACCATCGGCGTGGGCGGCCGGTTGAATCTGCTCATGCCCAGCACCCTGGAACTGTCCGTGCAGGGCGAAGGCGCTTACCAGGAAACCTATGAATACCAGCAAAAAATATCCTCGTTCCTGTTAAGCCCCATGCTGGAAATCTGCCTGCGCAACCGGATCGGCAGCACGGTGGAACTGAACCTGGTGGTGGCCGGGGGCCTGGGGTGGAGCAGCGCCACTTTGGATTATTCCAGCCACCTCACCGATCCTTTTTACGGCCTGGATGAGCAAACCAACATGACCGCCACTATCAGCGGGACAGGTTTCCACCTGCTGGCAGGGGCTAACCTGGGCGTGCGGTTGTCCGAACACATAAGCCTGTTTGCCAATGCCGGATATAACTACTGCAACATCGGAGAAATGAAATACACCGAAACCCTGGATTTGGACGGCGATGGCCTGGCTGATGTTGACAAGGACACCATCTACGGAGATCCTGACACCCGGAAAGCCTACAACTTCGATTTCAGCGGCATGTTTTTCGGAGGAGGCCTGCAGTTCACTTTATAGGCGGAAAGCGGGGGGGGCAGGGGCGGCAGCGCGCAAGCCGCCCCTGCGGGGATAATGGCCTGAGAAAAAACCACCTTGAACCGCTTGTCAATGTTACAATAACTGCCAAATCAAACCTGACAGCCAAAGGGGTGGATAAAATGGCCGCCAAACGAAAAACCTTATTGCCGCTGGGCGCGGCGATATTTTTCACGGCTTTGACCCTGGATATTCTATTCGCATTGGCCCATCTTGCCGTGGTCTTGCGTTTTATTTCGCAGTTGGCGGTCATTGCCGGGTTCGTGATCATTTGCATCGGGTTGGTGCAATTGTTGATCATCAGATTGAGCAAACCCGCCGCATAATGCCGAACCGCTTTCCGCTCTGTCTGCTGCTGGCCGGCTGCCTGGCGTGGTCAGCCTGCGCGCCCCATCCGGCCCCTCAGGCCCAAACCGACGACAGCTTCCCGCCGTATGATTTAATCGCCGGCAATTTCGCGGAAACCGACGTTTCCCTGGACCTGCAATTCACCCGGGTCGAAGTGGCCAAAGCGCCGACAGACAAGGATATCTACGGCGAATGGCTGGTCACGGCCAACGTGCTGCAGGTTTTTGCGGGGGAACAACTGCAGCCTGGGGAGGCCTTCGCGTTTTATTGGGGATTTGAACGCGGTATCCCCATGCCCGCCACCCCGGGCCGTTACCTGGGCAGCTTCAGGCGCCATGAGTCCGGCAGGTACTTCGTACCTGACAACGGCTATGTCTTTCCCTACGAACCACGGCTGGAAGCCCTTTTTGAAAAGGCCGCCGCCGCTCCGAAATAGCAGGCGTCCTCTTTCCTTTGCCATCCATGGCAGCCAGATCCCAATAACTGAAGAAAACCAGGCAATCTACGGAGGACAACCCCGGAAAGCGAAGCGAAGTTGCTTGGCAGGACCCCGAGCTTCATAAAACATTTGAATCCAAGCGGGATTTAATGGTATTGTTCCCGGTTAAGTATTTGGGATTATTTCATTTTTCGGAGAAAGAACCTTGCGACAGTTTCTTCGCCTTTCAATGCTGATACTGGCGTTCACCCAGACGGCCGCTGCGGCTGATTTGCGTTTGGAGACGGACAAGGCAGCCTACTGGCGCTACGAGTTGGTCACGCTGACCGCCAGCCTGGGACAGACTGAGTCGGCCCAGGCCGTGGTTTTGCCCAAGAAACTCTCGGCCACTTTCTGGAACGGCAACCAGAAAATCGCCACGGTCGGCAACGTGGAGGAAGTGCCGCTGGTTTCCGTCGGGGCTGATCAATGGCGGGGGTATTGGCCCATCCCGTTCAATCCCCGCTTGGGCGGTTATACGGCCAAAGTGCGGGTAGTGGACGCCGAAGGCATGACCGTGAGCGCCTCCGCGGGGTTCAAGATCCAGGGCCGCCAACCCCAGGAACTTCCCAAGGGTTTTTCCGTGGTCACCTATGAAGGCGGAAAGAAAGGCCCCAATGACACGCCCAGCCCCGATCCGGCGGAGCCGGACAGCTGGCGCAACCTGATCAAATGGGCTGAACTCATGGGCGCGGACGCCTTCTGGCACTGCATCGGCCAGACGCAGGTCTGGGCCCAGGTCAAGCCCGAGCAATTTCCCTGGTCCGAGTACAGTGTCCGCCTGATGAGCCGGGTCGGCGAAGCGGCACACGCGGCCGGCCTGAAGTACGGCGCCTGGATCACCTCGTTCGTGGTCATCGGCGACAAGATCGAGGACAGCGGATACACGTTCACGCTGGGTTACAACCGCGAACAAAACGCTTTGCGCCAGCTGCGCTACGTGTCGCTCGGCTGCGACCTGCGCATCCAGCACATGATCGAACTGTTGAAAAAATTCGAGGCCGACCCCAACGTCGATTACCTTGGCCTGGATTACATGCGCACGGATTTCGGCGGCTATGAATTCGCGACCGAGTTCGTGCGCGACATGTCGATTGCCGCGCCGCCGGAGTGGGAGCGCTGGTCGGACGCCGAGCGCAGCCTGTGGATGGCCCGGCTCATCGAGGTGGAACGCAATCCATCGGCCCGGGACCAGTGGCAGTGGTGGCGGGCGCACAAAGTGGGCCTGATCATCACGCACATCCGGGAGGAAGTCAAACCGACCAAGCCGATGTGGGTCTTTTCGCTGGGGTGGAAAACCGGGCACCAGCACGGCCAGGACCTTTTCATGATGCTGGACGCGGGAATCGGGTTCAACGCGCCCATGTTTTATTCCATCGACAAGCCGGATTACCCGTTTATGCTGAAGTCCTGGGCCGACTATTTGAGCAATGCCCCGGCCAGCGTGGTGGTCGGGGAATGCGTGGATTGGAACTTGCTGGGGCGCACCACCAATCCCGCCAGCCCGGCGGAGCATCTGGAGCGGCAGGTCCTGGCTTTGGAGCAGCTCAAACCGCACGCCGCCCATTTCGGCCTTTTTTGGCATGATTTGGCGCGCGCGTTCTGGGGCGCCCGCGGGCCGTACGGCACCTGGGAATGGGTCATGGCCGGCGCGGCTTCGTTCAGCCGCCTGAAGGCGGACGGCGGGCGGCTGTCGTACCGGCTCAAGCTCCTGCCGCCCGTGGAAATCATCAAGGGGCGGGAAACCGAACTGCGCGTGGAAGTGACCAATACCGGGACCTCGCTCAATGCCGTGTCCCTGGAGCTGGTGCCCTTGCCGCGCTTGACCATTTCGGAAACCAAGCCTAGAATGCTCACGTCACCGTGGCCCGAGGACCAGCGGCAGACCGCGCGCCTGCGGTTCCGCACGGACCAGGCCTACGCGGCCAACGGCAACTGGCAGATGGTGGCCGTCAAAGCCAAGAGCAGCCAGGACGCCCCGCGCGATGAATGGTTTGATTTTGTCTATCTCCCGGTCACCAACGAACTGGGGCCGCCGCTCCCCGGAAGCACCACGGCCACGGCCGCTTCCACGCCCGTAAGCGTGAAGCCGAATGGCAAGCCGAACGGCAAGCCGAAGGCGAAACCGGGCCCGCGGCCCAGGAAGAAATAAATCTCCATGGCCAACCCGCAGATCCGCAATTTCTGCATTATCGCCCATATCGACCACGGCAAATCCACGCTGGCCGACCGGATACTGGAAGTGACGCACGCCATTTCCCAGCGGGAAATGCGCAACCAGGTGCTGGACGACATGGACCTGGAGCGCGAGCGCGGCATTACCATCAAGGCCAAAGCCGTGCGCCTGCATTACCAGGCCGAGGACGGGTCGGTCTATCAATTCAACCTGATCGACACGCCCGGCCATGTGGACTTCAATTACGAGGTCAGCCGTTCGCTCTCCGCCTGCGAAGGCGCGCTGCTGGTCGTGGACGCCTCGCAGGGGATCGAGGCTCAGACCCTGTCCAACGCCGAACTGGCGATTGCCCACCGCCTGGTTTTGATTCCAGTGCTCAACAAAATCGACCTGCCGGCCGCGCGTCCAGCGGAAATCAGCCACCAGATCGAAGAGGCGTTTCAGATCCCGCGCGAGGAGATTATTCCGGCCTCGGCCAAGACCGGGCAGGGGACCGAAGACATCCTGCGCGCGGTGGTGGCGCGGATCCCGCCGCCCCGGGGCGACGAACAGGCGCCGTTCAAGGCCCTGGTGTTCGACTCGCATTTTGATCCCTACCGGGGCGTCATCGTGTACCTGCGGGTGATCGACGGCGCCCTGCGCAAAGGCATGACCGTCCGCATGATGTCCACGGGAACGGCGTACGAGGTGAACGAAGTCGGCATTTTCACACCGCACGAGCAGTCGGTGGACATGCTTACGGCCGGCGAAGTGGGCTACCTCACCGCCGCGATTAAAACCATCGCCGACGTGAAGGTCGGCGACACGGTGATTGACCATTCGCGCCCCGCGGGCGAAGCCCTGCCGGGATTCCGGGACGTCAAACCCATGGTTTTTTGCGGCCTGTATCCCATCGAAGCCGGCGAGTACGAAAACCTGCGCACCGCCCTGGACAAACTCAAGCTCAACGATGCCTCGCTCTTTTACGAGCCGGAAAATTCGGCGGCCCTGGGCTTCGGGTTCCGCTGCGGTTTTCTGGGCCTGCTGCACATGGAGATCATCCAGGAGCGCCTGGAACGCGAGTTCGGACTGAGCCTGATCGCCACCGCGCCCTCGGTGGTATTCAAGGTATATAAAACCGACCAGACCCTGCTCGACGTGGACAATCCCTCCAAACTTCCGCCGGTCGGGGAGATCGAGGCGATCGAGGAACCCTACATGCTGGTGACCGTGCTGGTGCCGGTGGACTACGTGGGCGCGGTCATGCAGCTGGCCCAGGAGCGGCGGGGCACTTACCTCAACACCGAATACCTGGACCCGCAGCGGGTCAAGCTGACCTACGAGCTGCCGCTGATCGAGATCATCATGGATTTTTTCGACCTGCTCAAGTCACGGACCCGCGGCTATGCCAGCATGGATTACGAGCCCATCGGGTACCGCCGCGAGAACATGGTCAAAGTCGACGTACTGGTCAACAAGGAGCCAGTGGATGCGCTCTCGTTCATGTGCCACCGCGATTCGGCGGAAACCCGCGGCCGCGCGCTGGCGGAAAAGCTGCGCGAGCTGATCCCGCGCCAGCAGTTCGAGGTCCCCATCCAGGCGGCCATCGGCGCCAAGGTCATCGCGCGGGAAACGGTGCGGGCCCTGCGCAAGGACGTGCTGGCCAAGTGCTACGGCGGTGATATCACCCGCAAGCGCAAGCTGCTGGAAAAGCAGAAGGAAGGCAAGCGCCGCATGAAGCACGTGGGCAACGTGGAGATTCCGCAATCGGCCTTTTTGGCCGTTCTGAAAATAGAAAAATAAAATCCGTTGGGCCGGCTGGTTCGGCAAAAGCCCTGGAAATGCGGGGCGGATCGCGATCCCTCAGGAGGCTTTTCCATGTGGGAGTGGATTAAAACCGCGGAAGCGGCCGAATTGATCTTTTACGGACTGCTGGTAGGGTTGGTGCTGGCAGAAGTCGTCATGCGCTTCCTGCTCAAAGTGCCCAAGGAAAACGTGGTGATGGAGTACGTGGATTCGGGCTTCATCGCCATCCTGCTGGCCCTGGTCATCCGCACGTTCTTTCTACAGGCTTTTAAAATCCCCTCCGGCTCCATGGAAAGCACGCTCCTGATCGGCGACCACCTGCTGGTGAACAAGTTCGTGTACGGCACGCCCCTGCCGTTTTCCGACCGCCGCGTCCTCAAGATCCACGACCCCCGCCGGGGGGAAATCATCGTCTTCCGCTACCCGGAAAATCCGCGCAAGGATTTCATCAAGCGCTGCCAGGGGCTGCCCGGAGACCTCATCGAAATCCGGGACAAGGTACTGTACGTCAACGGCCAGCCCAAGCAGGAATCCTATACAACGTTCCGCGACCTGAGGATTCTGCCGCCGGAGATCAGTCCCCGCGACAATTACGGCCCGGTGACCGTGCCGGCCGACAGCTTCTTCATGATGGGGGACAACCGCGATTATTCGGCGGATTCGCGCTTCTGGGGGTTTTTGCCGCGCAAGCTGATCAAAGGCAAAGCCTGGGTGATTTACTGGCCCATCTCCCGCTGGCGCGTCATCAAGTGAAGCTGCCGCGCCGTCCCTCCTAACCGTGAACGCCCGCGGCGTTTATGTGCATTTTCCCTGGTGCCTGAGCAAATGCGCCTATTGTGATTTTCCCTCCCGGCCGTTTCCGTCTTCCGCCTCCTGGCCCGCTTACCTGGACGCGCTGATCCGGGAGATTGAAGCGCGCGCCCAGGGCGCCGTGGAGACCCTTTATCTGGGCGGCGGCACGCCTTCCATGTGCCCGCCCTCGGAGCTGGCCCGCCTCTTCGCGGCTTTGTCAGCCAAAGTCGAACTGCTTCCCAGCCTGGAAGCCACGCTGGAGGCCAACCCCGCTACGGTGAGTCCGGACGCTCTGGCTGATCTGCGGGCGGTGGGATTCAACCGCCTCTCTCTGGGAGTCCAAAGCACCTCGGACCGCTATTTGCAATTACTGGGAAGGCGGCACACAGCCGCCGACGCGCAAACCACTCTGCGCGGCGCCCGCGGAGCCGGATTTGCCAACCTGAGCGTTGACCTTATTTATGGATTGCCCGGGCAGACGTTCGCCGAATTCCAGACGGATTTACGGACGCTGACCGCGTGGGAACCGGAACATATTTCCCTCTATGCGCTGAGCGTGGAGCCGGGAACGCTGCTGGAAACCGCTGTCCGTGAAGGCCGCATGCCGGCTCCGGACGAGGATCTGGCGGCGGACATGTACCTGTGGGCGAGGGAGTTCCTGGCTGGCAGGGGCTTTGCACAGTATGAGCTCTCCAATTTCAGCCGGCCGGGCCGCGAATGCCGGCACAATCTCGGTTATTGGACCGGCCGTGATTATTTTGGATTCGGGGCGGCGGCGCATTCATTTCTGGAAGGCGTTCGCAGCTGGAATATCGCGGATCCAGAGGCGTACCAAACGGAAGTCAATCGGGAAGGTTGCGCCCTGGCCGGGCAGGAAAAACTAACCGGCAGCCGCCGCGTGGCAGAAGCCGCCATGCTGGGGTTGCGTTTGACTGCGGGTTTGCAGCCCGAAGACATGCGCGCGCGATTCGGAACTGACTGGGATTTGGAATTACGCGGGAAGTTTGAAGCAGTTTCCCGACAAGGATTAATATCCATGAATAAGGATGATATTCGTCTTACACCCAGGGGGATGCTCCTATCCAACGTGGTTTTCCGTGAAATGATTTGATTTCAAGCGTTTTCTGCGTATGAAAAACGGGATTTTAAACTGCAAAAATCTTTGTGATCCCATTCCAGCCGGTCAGAGACGTGTTTTTATTATTCCGGATATTTGGATTTAGCCTTTAAATTTCAGGGGAATATTCCGATTTAAGCTTGACGTGACTTGAGGGCTGTGGTAGCCTACACTAAAATCCATCAAACCCGATAGGAGGCCGTGGATGACTAAAGTCGAATTGATTGACAAAGTTGCCGAGGGATTGGGGCTGCCGAAACGCGAAATCGAGAAAATGCTTGAAAAGCTGATCTCTACCATCCAGAACGCTTTGAAAGCAGGCCAGAAAGTTTCAGTCGCCGGTCTCGGGACTTTTGTGGTCAAAGAAAAGAAGGCCCGCCTGGCACGCAATCCGAAAACCGGGGAATCCGTGCAAGTTCCTGCGAAGCGCGCTCCGAAATTTCGTCCGGGCAAGGAATTGAAAGAGATTATTCAGTAATTTTTAATTAAATAAAAACGGTTCTGCAGCCGTTTAATAATAATAAGGTTTTTACGCCCTCTTTAGGCCAGTTGCCCTATGGTTGTGGCAACCCGGGAGTAGGCGGAGGAGGCTGCATAATGGAAAAGAAAAAACCGGCACCTAAAAGCGTTCGCAAACCAGCGGCGCCTAAAATTGCCGCATCGGGTGCGGAGGAAAAAAGTGCGGTCCGAAAAAAAACGGTCACAACCGCTTCCGCTTCGGTGAAAAAAGCACCTGCAGCTAAATCCGTTTCCAGAAAAAAAGCCGAGGATAGCAAGCCCTTGTCACCTGTTCCCGAAGCTCCCTCGACGCCGTCTGTCTCGTATTCCCAGCCCCAGCCCCAGTATCCCTCGCCTGCGCCGGAAGCGCAGCCTTCCTATTGGCAGGACCGTTACGGCGACAATCGCATCGTACTGATGATCCGCGACCCGTATTGGTGCTTTGTTTACTGGGATTTGTCGGCTGAGAAGCAAACCGAAGCCATCCGGGAGTTGCAACAGGCCGGGGCCAGGCTGATGCTGCGGGTGTATGATGTGACGGACCTTGAATTCGACGGGTCCAACGCGCACCGCACCATGGATATCGAGGTGACGGAGGAAGCCACCAATTGGTACATCAACGTCTGGGCCGCGGACCGCGCGTATTGCGTGGACCTGGGCCTGCTCTATCCGGACGGCCGCTTCGTCACCCTGGCGCGCTCCAACGTGGTCACTACGCCGCGGGACTCGGTTTCCGGTGTGATCGACGAGGAATGGATGGTGGTGGACGAGACCTTCGACCGTTTGTACCAGGCGGCCGGCGCTTCCGAACTGGGGCGCGCCTCCGAAGCCATAACCAAATTCATGCTCAAGCGGGTGCGGGCCGACGTCAGTTCCGGCGGCCTGGCCAGCATGGGTTCCGAAGGCGGGCGGCCGCGCCAGCGGCGTCCCGAGGACTTCTGGCTGGTGGTCAACACGGAACTCATCGTCTACGGCGCCACTGAGCCGGACGCCGCGGTGACCATTCAAGGCCAGCCCATTCGTCTGAATCCTGATGGAACCTTCTCGGTCCGTTACGCCCTGCCTGATGGCAAGCAAACCATACCCGTCAAGGCCGTGAACGCCGCCGGTTCGCAGGAACGACAAATAACGCCCGTCGTCGAAAAACGCACCGAATAAATTAGGGAGTCGGCATGGCGGATCACGGTTACTTGATGATGGTATTGCACGCCCATTTGCCCTTCGTGCGCCATCCTGAATACGACGATTTCCTCGAGGAAGACTGGCTGTACGAAGCCATTACGGAAACGTACATTCCGCTGATCGGCATGTGCGAGCGCCTGGCCGAAGACGGCGTGCCGTTCCGCCTTACCATCTCGCTCACTCCCACCCTGCTCTCCATGCTGGCCGATCCCCTGCTGCAGGAGCGCTACCTTTCCCACATCCACCGCCTGATCGAGCTGGCCGAGAAAGAGACCGAACGGACCCGCTGGCAGCCTGAGTTCAACGGCACGGCGCACATGTATTTGAACCGTTTCCGGCACGCGCGCTGGCTGTTCGCGGACAAGTACCACCGCAACCTCATCACCGCGTTCCGCAAGTTTCAGGATCTGGGATACCTGGAAATCATCACCTGCGGCGCCACGCACGGCTACCTGCCGCTCATGCTCAACCGCGTCGCCCAGCGGGCCCAGATCGCGGTCGGCGTCCAGACCCACGAGCGGTTTTTAGGCGTCAAACCCCGCGGCATCTGGCTGGCTGAATGCGGGTTCGAACCGGGCGTGGACGAACTGCTGCGGCAGAACGGCATCCGGTTTTTCTACATCGATTCCCACGCCGTCTTTTTCGGCAGCCCGCGCCCCAAGTACGGCATCTACGCCCCGATCTATACGCGCGGCGGCGTGGCGGCTTTCGGGCGTGACGTGGAATCCTCCAAGCAGGTGTGGAGCTCCAAGGAAGGCTACCCGGGCGATTACCAATACCGCGAGTTTTACCGCGACATCGGTTTTGACCTGGAATACGAATACATCAAGCCCTATATCCACGGGCAGGGATTCCGCATTCCCACGGGCATCAAGTACTACCGCATCACCGGCCCCACGGACCAGAAGGAACCCTATCATCCCCAAGCCGCGCGGGACAAGACGGCCGAGCATGCAGGTAACTTCATGTTCAACCGCCAGAAGCAGGCGGAGTTCCTCCACGGGCTCATGGGCAAGAAGCCGGTGATCGTGTCGCCCTACGACGCGGAGTTGTACGGCCACTGGTGGTACGAAGGCCCCGAGTTTCTGGAGTTCCTGTTCCGGAAACTGCACTACGACCAGAACGACCTGCGTTCCGTGACCGCGCCCGAATACCTCGCCGAGAACCCGACCTTGCAGGTGGTGACGCCCACCACGTCGTCCTGGGGCTACAAGGGCTATCATGAACAATGGCTGGCCGGGCCCAATGACTGGGTCTACCGCCATTTGCACAAGGCCGTGGAACGGATGGTCGAACTGGCCGACTCCTTCCATCACCCGAGCTATCTGCAGCGCCGCGCCCTCAACCAGGCGGGCAGGGAATTGCTGCTGGCCCAAAGTTCGGACTGGGCCTTCATCATGAAGACCGGCACCATGGTGGAGTACGCGGTCAAACGGACCCGCGACCACCTGGAGCGGTTCAACCGGCTGTACTGGGACTTGAAAAACCATCGGGTTGAGGTTGACTGGCTGTCGGATATCGAATATAAGGATAATGTCTTTCCGGACCTGGATTACAAGCTTTACGCCCATCGGGCTTGATTGGGAGCCGCTTGCGCCTATGACCTTGCTGAACGAACGGGACCACATTCTGCTGGGGGCCTTGATCGAAAGGCACATCGCGACCGCCGAGCCGGTCAGTTCGCAGGAACTCTGCGTGCACTACGGGCTGGACTGGAGCTCGGCCACCGTCCGCAACGTGCTGGCCAGGCTCGAAGCCGCCGGCTATCTGGAGCATCCCTACACTTCGTCCGGGAAAGTCCCCACGGGGCGCGCCTACCGTTATTTCGTTGAGCATCTGCTCAAACAAGTGCCCCGGCACGCCGGAAATTCCCGGCTTTCGGCTTTTGAAATCCTGAAGCAAGTCCAGGAACGCGAAGACCTGATCCAGGTTACGGCCCAGGTGCTGGCCGTCACGTCCCAATTGCTGGCGGTGAGCTGGCTGCCCGCGCAGGCGGGCGAACGGCTCAAGCGCATTCAGCTTTACCGACTGGCCAGCCGGCGAGTCTTGCTGGCGGTGGAGACCCAGTCGGACGCGGTTTTCCGCCAAGTGGTGGATCTGGGCGAGCAGGTCAACCTGGATCTCCTGGAACATGCGACCCGGCTGATCAATGAACGGGGCCGCGGGCTTACGGCTTCCGAGCTGGAGCAACTGTCGCGGTCACCCTGGCCGGGCACGGATCGGCGTCTGGCCACCTGGTTGCAGCGGGCGCTGGCCTGGGCCGTGGCGCAGTTGCAGGCCCATCGCCGGTCCGAAGTGGTGATGGAAGGCGCCAGCAACCTGATTCAGCAGCCTGAATTCAACGATCTGGCCGCCACGCGCCGCCTGATCGCCATGTTGGACCGCCGCGAGGATCTGCTGCGGTCTTTCGAGGCGCCGGGCATCGAGCGCGAAGGCGTCCGGGTCGTGTTTGGCGAGGACGCCGCCGGCCCCTTGTCGGCGCTGGCGTTCATCACCGAGACCGTGCCGCTGGGCAGCGCCGGCGAATGGGTCTGCATCGGCGTGATCGGACCCCGGCGCATGGCGTATCAGAGGATCATTCCGCTTGTGAATACGGCCGCGCAGGCGTTGGCGTACGCCCAGGCCGCACCATCCCAAAGGGAGTCAGACCGTGTGGTACGATAACCCCGAGGACGAAGCCCCGAAATCCGCCCCGCACCCTCAGGCCCAGGAACACGGCAAGGTGGCGACCAACAACCCGTTTCCCGGCAGCCAGGACCCGACCAAAGCTTTCGGCGAAGAAGTCGAGGATCTGCCGGGCGGAGAAGCGACGGGTGACGAACTGACCGCGTTGCGGGCCAAACTCAAGGAGTTGGACGAAAAGGCCAACCTCAACTATGACCGCTACTTGCGGGCCCTGGCCGAGTTGGAGAATTACAAGAAACGCGTCGGCCGGGAACGGGCGGAGCTCATGCGCTATGCCGGCGAGGACTTGCTGCTGGAGATCCTGCCGGTGCTGGACAATCTGGAGCGCACGCTCGCCCACGCAGCGGAAGCGACGGAAGTGAAAAAGATCACCGAGGGCGTGGAGCTGATCCACCGGCAATTCGTGACCGCGCTGGAAAAATTGGGGATCACGCGCATCGCCGAAGCCCCCTGCGCCTTCAACCCGGCCATTCACCAGGCTCTGCAGCGCGTCGAAGACAAAAGCATTCCGGACGATACGGTGGTGGAGATCCTGCAAAAAGGGTACACCCTCAACGGCAAAGTCGTCCGCCCGGCCATGGTGAAAGTGGCCAAGCACTGATCCCTTCGCATGAGACCCGCGGATGAAAACGCGGGACATTTTTTTGCGGCGTCCGGGAAGGTTCCCGTTTCGCGGCGAAAGGAACGACTTTCATGGGTAAAGTCATCGGCATCGATCTGGGAACGACCAATTCCTGCGTGGCGGTCATGCAAGGCGGGGAACCGGTGGTCATCCCCAGCGCCGAAGGCGCGCGGACCACTCCCTCGGTCGTGGGCTTCGCCAAAAACCAGGAGCGCCTAGTCGGCCAGGTGGCCAAACGCCAGGCGATCACCAACCCCGAAAACACCGTTTTTTCCATCAAACGGTTCATGGGCCGGCGTTTCAACGAGGCGACCGAAGAGGAAAAAATCGTCCCCTACCACACCGTAGCCGCCTCCAACGGCGATGTCCGCGTCGAAGTCATGGGCAAGCAGTACGCGCCGCCGGAAATTTCGGCCATGATTCTGCAAAAGCTCAAGACCGACGCCGAGGCCTTTTTGGGCGAGCCCGTGGCCGAGGCGGTGATCACGGTGCCGGCCTACTTCAACGACAGCCAGCGCCAGGCCACCAAGGACGCGGGCAAGATCGCCGGGCTCAACGTGCTGCGCATCATCAACGAACCCACGGCCGCCTCCCTGGCGTACGGGTTGGAGAAAAAGAAGGCCCAGAAAATCGCGGTCTACGACCTGGGCGGCGGCACCTACGATATTTCCATCCTGGAGCTGGGCGACGGCGTGTTCGAGGTCAAGTCCACCAACGGCGACACCCACCTGGGCGGCGACGATTTCGACCAGGTGATCATCAACTGGCTGGCGGACGACTTCAAACAGAACTACGGCATCGACCTGCGCCAGGACAAGATGGCCTTGCAGCGGTTGAAAGAGGGCGGGGAAAAAGCCAAGTGCGAGCTCTCCAGCATGCTGCAAACCGAGATCAACCTGCCCTTTATCACGGCGGACGCCTCGGGCCCCAAGCATCTCACCACTACGCTGACGCGCGCGAAGCTGGAACAGTTGACCGCGCACCTGGTGGAACGGACCATTCAGCCCATGCAGCGGGCCCTGGAGGATGCCGGCCTTAAGCCGGGCGACATCCAGGAAGTGGTGCTGGTGGGCGGCCAAACGCGCATGCCCCTGGTGCAGCAGAAAGTGAAGGAGTTTTTCGGCCGCGAACCGCACAAAGGCGTGAATCCCGACGAGGTCGTGGCCGTGGGCGCGGCCATCCAGGCCGGAGTGCTCAAGGGAGAGGTCAAGGATGTGCTGCTGCTGGACGTGACGCCCCTGACCCTCGGCATCGAGACCCTGGGCGGCGTAAGCACCGAGCTCATTCCGCGCAATACCACCATCCCGACCAAAAAGAGCCAGATATTCTCGACCGCCTCGGACAGCCAGACTACGGTCTCCATCCGGGTCCTGCAGGGCGAGCGCAAGATGGCCGACGACAACCGGACGCTGGGCCGCTTCGACCTGACAGGCATTCCGCCGGCCCCGCGCGGCGTACCGCAGATCGAAGTCACGTTTGACATCGACGCCAACGGCATCGTGCATGTTTCGGCCAAGGATCTGGGAACCGGACGCGAACAGAAAATCACCATTACGGCCAGTTCCGGCCTGGACCAGAAGGACATTGACCGCATGGTCAAGGAAGCGGAGAGCCACGCGGAAGACGACGTCAAACGTCAGCAGACGGCCGAGGCCCGCAACCGGGGCGACGCGCTGGTTTACAATACGGAAAAAATCCTGGCCGAGCACAGTGATAAAGTGGACGAACAAGTCCGCGACCAGGTGAAGAAGTCCGTCGAAGAGCTGAAAAAGGCCCTGGCCGGCGATGACAACGACGCGATCACGGCGGCCTGCGGCAAGGTCGAAAAGCTGGCGCAAAAGCTCGGCGAAGCGGTTTACGCGCGCGCCACGCAGTCGGCCGGCAAGGCGCAAGCCGAACCCGGGAACCCGCAACCGGGTACCGAAGAAAACGTGGTGGATGCGGAGTTCAAATCCCAGGACCGGCCGGAAGAGAAAGCCTGATCGGACCGTCGGGGGGGGTCACGGTGATTTTCTGACCGCGGCGCGTCGAGCCAACCGGCCGCGCCCGCGGTCTTTTTATTAAAAGGAGTTGGGCATGGCAAGCAAACGCGATTATTACGAAGTCCTGGGCGTCTCCCGGTCCGCGGACGAGGAGGCGATCAAAAAAGCCTACCGCACGCTGGCCAAGAAGTATCATCCGGACGCCAATCCCGGCGACAAGAGTGCTGAGGAAAAATTCAAGGAAGTGAACGAAGCCTACGAGGTGCTGCGGGACGTCAAGAAACGGAGCGCCTACGACCAGTTCGGGCACGCGGGTGTCAACGCCCAGGCCGGATTCGGCGGCGCCGGCACCGGCGGTTTTTCCGATTTTGGCGACATGGGAGACGTGTTCTCTGAAATCTTCGAAGGGTTTTTCGGCGGCGCCGGCGGCCGGGGCGGCGGGGGCGCGCGCGGACGGACGCAGACCCGCGCGCGGCGCGGAGCCGACCTTCGGTACGATCTGACGATATCCTTCCTGGACAGCGCCCGCGGCACGGAAGTCCAACTGGAAATCCCCCGTTTGGACAATTGCGAGGTTTGCCAGGGATCGGGCGTCAAACCCGGCACGCGTTTGAAAACTTGCGCCACCTGCCAGGGCAGCGGCCAGGTGCGCGTCTCGCAAGGCTTCTTTTCGCTCATGCGGACCTGCCCCACTTGCAACGGCGAAGGCCAGATCGCCGAACAGCCCTGCGTGGCCTGCCACGGGGAGGGCCGCAAGCGGAACGTCCGGAAGATTTCCGTCAAAGTGCCGGCAGGCGTGGAGACAGGCAGCCGCCTCAAGCTGGCGGGCGAAGGCGAGGCGGGCCTGCACGGCGGCCCGCACGGAGATTTGTATGTGGTGATCCAGGTGCGCCCGCATCCGCTGTTCTCCCGCGCGGACGAGGATCTGTTGTGCGAAGTGCCCATTCCCTTTGCCGCCGCCACTCTGGGCGGGGAAGTGGAGGTGCCCACGCTCGCCGGGACGGTTAGCATGAAAATTCCGGCCGGGACCCAATCCGGAAAGGTCTTCCGGCTGCGCGGCAAGGGCTTCCCCAATCTCCGCGGCTTGGGGACCGGCGACCAGCTGGTCACTGTGAAGGTGGAAACCCCCATGCGCCTGGGGGCCAAGCAGGCCGCGCTTCTGAAGGAGTTTGCCGCCCTGACCGGCGACGATCACCATCCCGGCATCCAAAAGTTCCGCGAGTTGATCCGGGACCTGGATGCCTAAGGCCCGAGGAGAGGAGCTTTATATCATGACCAACCTTCTGCGCCGTCTGCTCGTCGGATGGATGCTGGCCGGTTTGGCCTGGTCGCTTTCGGCCTGCAATCCCATGCAGGAGGGCAGCTACACCGCCGAACGGTTCAAAAAAGCACGGGCGATCAAGCGCCAGGCGGAATTGCAGCGGTCGGGATTGTCCAAATACCTGGCCGGCGTGGATGACACCGCGCGCATCCTGTACGTGGCCATGGCCGGCGGCCAGGCGCAGATTTTTTCGATCAAGCCGGATGGAACGGACATCGTCCAGCTCACGCGCGATGCAGGCTATAAAACCCGCCCGGTTTGGAACCTGCAGCACACCCAAATCGTTTTTTATCAATATCCGGACGATCGCCCCCTGGGCGACGAGGTGTCGCTGATGGTCATGCAGGCCGACGGCAGCGGCGCGCGGGCCGTGGTAAGCGGCAAGCGGATTGACGCCCGCCGGCTGCGGGCCTGCTGGAAACCGGACAACACAGTGCTGTACGTGCAGGAAATCGATTTTCCCTCGATTCTCTACGGGTATGATGTGGCCACCGGCTCCCAGGTGGAAACCATCCGCCTGCCCAAGAACAGTTTCCTGACCGAAGTGCACTCCCTGTCACCGGACCTGTCTTATTTGGGCGGCTCCGGCCCGGCCAAGAAGGACAATGTCCTGCATGTGGGCACTATCCGCCGGGATGGCAAGATGGAAACCGACCTCATGCGTCCCTTTCAAAAGGGGTCTTTCCACCTGGGGTCGATCGTTTGGTCCTATGACGGTCAGTTGGTGGCGTTTGAACTGGACAAGATCATCATCGTCATGTCAAAGTCCTTTGGGCTCGACCTTCAGGTATACACCGTGGTTCCCCAGGATTTTTCCGGCGAACTTTCCTGCCCGTCGTTCTCGCCCAGTTGCAACCAGATCGCCTGCATCATGGGCGTCACCCATGAAGGCCAGGTGGGATCGGGAGACCAGGCGGTGGCCTCGGATGTTTGGATCATGAGCATCAACGGCACCCGCCAGCGCCGCCTGACCCAAAACGGAACCTGCTTCGACCCCGCGTGGTGACGGGCCGTCCATGTCCCTGCCGCGCCTGGTGCTCACGCCACAGCAGTTGGCCGAAAGATCTTTGCGCCTGACCGGTCCCGAACTGCACCATTGCCGCAGCCTGCGCCTGAAAGTCGGGGAAGCCCTGCTGGTCACCGACGGCCAGGGGCGGGAAGTCGCCGCCACGCTGGTCCGGTGGGACCGGCGCTTCGTGGAGATCGAGCTGGGAGCGGAGACAGGGCGAAACGCCGAGTCGGCGTTGTCCCTGACCCTGTACCAGGGAATGGCGCGCGGCAGCAAGTTGGAGCTGGTCCTGCAAAAAGCCACGGAACTGGGACTGTCCCGTTTCGTGCCCGTGGTGGCCGCCCGTTCCCAGGGCGCCTGGGCTCCGGGGCCCCATCCCCAGCAGCGCCGGTGGGAGGAGATCGTGCGCCAGGCTGCGCGCCAGTGCGGGCGCACCCGGTTGCCTGAAGTGAGCCCGCCGTTGACGTTTGCCGCCAGTCTTGAAGACCTACCAGCCGGCGGTCTGGGGCTGATTCTGGACGAAGACAGCGCGGCCCCGGCCTTGAACGCAACCGGCCTGGTCGGCCAAGCGCCGAAAACCGTGGGGTTGTGGGTGGGTCCGGAGGGCGGATTTGCGCCTGAAGAACTGGCGCTGGCCCGTCAGCGCGGCCTGCGGACGCTGGGAATGGGCCCGCGCATCCTCCGCACGGAAACCGCGGGCATCGTGGCCGTGGCCTTGGCGCAATTTTTATGGGGAGACCTGGGATGAACAAGCGCATTGCTTCACAGCGGGAAAAAACGGGAATCAACGGGCACACCCGCCTGGCCGGCGTGGTGGGCTGGCCCATCGGGCATACCCTGTCCCCGGCCATGCAGAACGCGGCGTTCAGACATCACGGCTTGAACGTCGCCTACCTGCCCTTGGGAGTGTCGCCAGCCGGCTTGGCCGCTTTTTGCCGGGGCCTGCGGCCGCTGGAGCCCGCGGGCTTGAACATCACGGTCCCGCACAAGGAAGCCGTCATCCCGCTGCTCGACGGACTGGCCGCCAGCGCGAGCGTCATGGGGGCGGTCAATACGGTGGTGTGCCGCGCTGGCCGCTGGATCGGGCACAATACGGACGGGTTCGGGTTCCTGGCCAGCCTGAAAGGCATATTGGCGCCGCAGGGCCTGCAGGTCGTGCTGTTGGGCGGCGGCGGCGCGGGACGTGCTGTGGCGTTTTCACTGGCTCAGGCCGGCGCGGCCCGGATCACCTTGGTGGAGCCGGATTCAGGACGCCGGAACCGCCTGATCCGCGACTTGAAGCAGCGGCTGGGCTATTCCGCCGTCGTGGCGGCGCGTCCGGGAACCGCGGAACTGCGGAGTGCCCTGGACCGGTGCGCCTTGCTGGTGCAGGCCACTCCCCTGGGACTGCAAGCCAGGGACCCCCTGCCCCTGCCCGAGCCATGGATGCCGGAAGGCATTTGCGTCTATGACTTGGTGTATGGCAGACAGCTGACGCCGTTTCTGCGATTGGCCAAACGCCGCCGGAACCGCGTGGTTCCGGGTTGGAAAATGCTGCTGGGCCAGGGCGCCGAGGCTTTCCGGCTGTGGACGGGCAAACAACCGCCCGTGAAGCTTATGCAGGAAGCATTGCTGTCCGCCGGCGGGTTAAAAGAGATTTGAAAAACACCGTTACTTAGTGTAAGGTGAAATGAGTTTGCCCCATTGGCAAACGCTGCGGAGGGCCTCTTTATGCTGACCATGGATGCCTTGATTCGGCTGATGTTCGAGAAGAAAGCCTCGGATCTGCATCTCTCCCCTGATTCCCCCCCGGCCCTGCGCATCGACGGCGAACTGGTTCCCACGGACCTGGAAGTGCTGCAGCCCACGGCCTGCGCGGCCTTGGTGTTCAGCGTGCTTACGGACGAGCAGCGCGCCCGTTTCGAGCGGGATGCGGAGCTCAAAGTGTCCTTCAGCCTGGAGAATATCGGGCGGGTCCGCATGCAGGTCATCAAACAGCGCGGCATGGTGGCGGCCAACCTGCGCGGCATTCCCCTGCAATTGCCCACGTTCGAGGAGTTGGGACTGCCGCCCATCATCTCCGACATCGTCCAGCTGCCCAAAGGCCTGGTGATCGTGGCCGGCCCGACGGGTTCCGGGAAATCCACCACCCTGGCCGCCATGGTGGAATGGATCAACCAGAACAAATCCGTGCATGTGCTGACCCTGGAAGATCCGATCGAATACCAGCATGCCAAAGCCAAGGCCATCGTGCATCAGCGGGAAATCGGTTATGACAGCCCGAACCAAACCCTGGCGCTGAAAAGCACCCGCTCCTGCGACCCCGACGTGGTGCTGCTCGGCGAAATGACCGACCTCGACACCCTGCGCACGGCCTTGCGGCTGGCGGAGACCGGGCATCTGGTGTTCGGAGCCCTGCCGGTCACGGATTCGGTCCAGGCCATCACCCAGATCGTGGACGCGTTCGAACCGCACCAGCAATACCGCGTCCGCATGCAGCTGTCCCTGGTGCTCCAGGCGGTGCTGATCCAGCAATTGCTTCCGCGCGGGTACGCTTCCGGCCGGGTGCTGGCCTGCGAGATTCTGATCCCAACCTCCGCGGTCCGGAGCCTGATCCGCGAAGAGAAGGAACACCAGGTGTATTCGCTGATGCAGACCGGCGGCGAGTACGGCATGCAGACCATGAATCAGGCCCTCTACGAGCTGTACCAAAAACAACTGGTGACCTACAACGAGATTTTTTCGCGGACCACGGACCCGCGGGATTTGCAGCAATTGGTGAAAGGAACCATGTAGCAATCATGCGGAGTTGCCGGAGACCGGAAGCGGGCTTTACCTTTATTGAACTGGCGGTCATGGCCGCGATCCTGGGGATCATAGCCGCCCTGGCTTATCCTTATCTGCAGACCTGGCGCGAAAAGGCGAACGAGTCGGCTACGCGGGCCAACATTGCCGCGATCAAGGCCGCGATCTCCATCTATTACGGCGATCACGAGGGCGTGTGGCCCACCACCCTGGATGTCAATGACCATACGCCGGGGTACGGGTTCGGCGAATATCTTCCGGTCATGCCAAAAGTCAAAGTCACCTTTCCACCGGACCGCTCGAAAGGCCCGGCCGGGAATACCGTCACCTACAAATCCTTTTCCGATGAACCTGATTTGGGAAAGCCCGGCAGCGAAGGCGCGGGTTGGAGATACGACGGTCCCATGCAATCCAATACCGGCCGGATCTGGATCAACAGTTCGCTTACAGATACCAAGGGCCAATCCTATACAACCTATGGCTATCAATGAGCCATAACCCCACAGTATCGTGGGGGATTTATTTTCATCTAATAAAACCCAAGTAAATCAAGCGCATTCTTCCGGGGTAAAAGCGTTTTAGGCCATTTATACGAAAATCTCTTTTTCGGTTGATTTTTCAATGCCTTTTCATTTATGATGAAAAAAAAGTATTGTTTTTTCAGGGTTGATACACGTCCTCCTGGCGGGAAGGCAGCGTCCGGGGGCCCCCATTCAGGTTGTTGGTAGCTTTGGGAGAGGAGACCCGAGTGTTTCAATTTCTCAAAAGCCAGAACCTGATCGGCCTGGATATCGGCACGCACACGATCAAGGCCGTACAGCTAAAAAAAACCCCGGAACAACTCCAGCTGGTCAACCTCGCCTTCCTGGAAGTGCCGCCTGAAATCCAGGAGGAAGCGGACCCCGCGGTCCGCGACGAACTCCTGGCCCGCACGCTGAAACAACTCTTCAAAGACAACCAGATAACCGCCAAACAAGTGGTCACCGCGATCTCCGGCGACTCGGTGATTGTGCGCTACGTGAAAATGCCGCACATGCCCGAGGAGGAGCTGAAAAACGTCATCAACTACGAGGCGGAGCAATACATTCCCCTGGCCATCGACCAGATGGTGCTGGATTTCGAAATCCTGGGCGAGGTGGAGGAGGAAGGCGCCCAGAAACTCGAGGTGCTGCTGGTGGCGGCCAAAGAGGACGTCATTGACCAGCACATCCACCTGCTGCAGATGGCCGGCCTCTCTCCGTCCGTGATCGACGTGGATACCTTTGCCCTGCAAAACGCCTTCGAAACCAACTACGGCCGCATTCCCGACGAAACCATCAGCCTCATCAACGTGGGCGCAAAGCTGACGACTATTAACATTTTGGAAAACGGCGTGACCCACCTTACCCGCGACGTGGCCGTGGCGGGCAATAATTTCACCCGCGAAATCCAGCGGGAGTTCGACGTGACCTTCGCCCAGGCCGAAGAGCTCAAGAACCAGGAGGGGCAGGTGCTGGTGGAGTCCGAGGACCTCCTGCAGATGGAGATTTCCAAGAAAGAGGACAATGCCACCCGGATCGGCGAGGCGATCTCGCCGGTGCTCAACAAGCTGGTGGCCGAGATCCAGCGCTCCTTCGATTACTACGAATCCACGATCCGTAAAAAACCCATTTCGCGCATCGTCCTCTCCGGCGGCGCGGCCCGCCTCAAGAACCTCGACAAGTACCTGGCGGAAAAATTCAATCTGAAAGTCGAGATCAACGATCCCTTCAAGGAAATACTGATCCCGGACAAGAAGTTCGACCTGGATTTCATTCAGCGCAACGCCCAGATGTTCAACATCGCCGTGGGCTTGGCGCTGCGCAGTCCGGAGTAGCGCATGATCAAAATCAACCTGCTGCCCCTCAAAGTCCGCAAAACCAAGGTGGTGGTGCAGCTGACCACCTACCTGATCATCGGACTTTCGGTCCTGGCCCTGCTGCTGGTGCTGCAGCTGCTCAGCCTGCTGTCGCAAACCCGGCGGCTGGACGCGCAGCGGCTGAAGCTCCAGGCCGCCGAGGCTTCGCTGGCGGACCAGCTGGGACCGGTGCGGCACCTGGCTGAACAGGAAAAGAAGCAGGGCGAGCTGAAGCGCCTGGCGGGGTCCCTGACGGTTCCGCAGGCGGTCTGGATCAGCATTTTGGACCAGTTGTCCGAACACGTGCAGCCGGACATGTGGCTGACCAAGCTGACGTCGCAGCAGGCCAAGGAAACGGATCCGCCCCAGCTGACGCTGGAAGGGCGCGCCTATCATAAAATCTCCGTGGCGGATTTTCTGACCGGGCTGGAAGGCTCGGGCCGTTTCCGCGACGTCATGCTGGAATCCCTGGCCGAGGTGTCGGCGGACGATCAGGTCCAGGTTCAGTTCAAGATCAAGCTGGCGTATGCACCCGCCCCCGCGCCGGCGGAGGCCAAACCGTGAAGCGCGAATGGTGGCTGTACCTGGGTATCGGCGCCGCGGTGGTGGCGGTGCTGGTTCTGTACCTGCTGTTCGCGTATCTGCCGCTGTCCCGGCGCCTGGCCGAACACCGCCGCCTGCTGACCGGCCAGGAGCAGGCCTGGAAACAGGCGCAGGAAATGGTAGCCCGTTTTCCCGAGCTGAGCGCCGAGGTGGAAACGGCGCGGCTGCAGTTCGAAAAGCTGGACCGTCGCCTGCCGGCCCAGCCGCGGATTCCGGAGCTGCTGAAGGACGTCACGCGGATCGCGGCGGAGTGCAACCTGAGCAACCTGCAGTTTACGCCGCAGCCGCTGGCCCCGAATCCGGAGGATGCGCGTTATTCGGTCCAGGCCGTGCGCCTGACCATCAGCGGCAACTACCACGATATCGGGCGGTTTGTCAGCCGCCTGGCCGAACTCCAGCGGCTGGCCGTGGCCCGCGAACTGCAGCTGACCGGGCGCGATCAGACCGGCGGGACCGGTTCCGTGTCCGCCGAAATGACTTTGGTGACTTATGTGCGTTCGCAACCGTAGCGTCTTTCGCTGGTTCGCCGTGGCCCTGGCCGCGGGGCTGTCGTGCCCCTGGCCCGCGGCTGCGCAGGAAAATCCGGCCGGCGCGCCGCGCCCGGTTTACGAGAGCCGCGGCCGCCGCGACCCCTTCGTGCAGCCCCAGGCCGGACGCCTGCGCAACGTCATGGGTAAGGTGGAGATCGCCAACCTGCGGCTGACCGGCGTGATCAGCAATCCCCGGCGGAGCCTGGCCCTGTTCGTTTCGCAGACCGGGCCGCGCTTCGGCTACCTGTTGAAGAACGAGAAACTGTACCAGGAGAACCAGCAGCCGGTTCCCGGCGTGACCGGCCGGGTGTATAATTCCAACCAAGTAGTGCTGCAGCAGGACGACAAGCAAATCGTATTCACCTTGCGGTGACAAGTTAATAATCAGAAGTAGTTGCAGATTGAATAACGGCTTTGGTGGGATTATACGGAAGTAAATTTTATTTACCAGATAGCGGAGAAAAGGTTATGGGGCAAAAACAATTTTTACTTACCATAGGATTATTATTTACTCTAATTCTGCCCGACGTAGCTAGTGGTAAAGAAAAATTATTAGTTGCAGACAAGTTTTCAGCAACAATCAATGTCATTGATGTTGATTCTTATCAGGTGATCGAATCTGTACCAAACTCTGTTGTCGGTGCGCAAGCGATGGCTGTTTTTCGGGATGATTTGTATTTTGTTTATTCCCCCTATATAGATATTTATTTAAAGAACAGCTTCACATATCAAAAAACTATTGAGTTTGATGGATTTCTAACGCCGGGACTTTCAAAAATACGCATCACGCCCGACGGGAAAAAGATGTATCTTGGTCTTGTTGGCTGGGGCAAGGAAGCTGATTCTGGCATTTATATTATCGATTTAGTTGCCAGCAAAGCGGAAAAAGTAATAGACAAAAATGACATTACCTCGGGGTATTTAGATATCTCCCCTGACGGGAAATATCTTAGTTATGGAAAAACGGGTTCCTTGGTTGTTATAAACACGACTGATGATACAAAAGCCGTGGCATTGACTCTAAATTTGAAGAAAAATGAATTCGTTCGAGATGTCGTTTTTGGTGACGGTAATCTTCTCTATGCGATTTTATATTATTATCCTGCGGATTCTCAAAAAAACGATCGTTTGTTGATTTACGATCTGGTTAAAAGAGATCAAAAAACCATCTCTTTACATGAGGACGCCGTACGTATGTTCTTTGGAAAGGATAAGTATCTTTATATTGCTTGTAAAAAGAGGTTTGTTAAAATCGATACTGCCCAAATGGGTATTGTACAAACAATTGACATTAGTGGCGGCGATATTTGTATGACGAATGATAATATAAAAATCTTTATTTCGGTTCCCGGAGATAACGAGGTAGTGGTTATCGATAGCCGTGATTTTAAAGTGTTGTCAAAAATCAAAGTTGGTGATGAGCCATATGCGCTCCTCATGTATGAATAAAAAATCGATATGTTTCATCGCCATTGTTACTTTAATTGCTTTTCACCCTCGGGCTTTTGCCTTAAGTATAAAAATAACTTTGCCTCAAGATGGTCAGGAAATTGTTGGGATTCAAAATATTGTTGCCGTTATAAAAGCAACCCGATGCGATAGCAATATAAGTTATATGGAGATTGCTAAAAAAATCAGCAATATCAATACGGTTGTGTCGTCGGAAGTGCTAGAGGCAGTCGCTTGGCTTGAAAGCGAGGGGTGGGTTCAATTTGTGGATGATGGAAGCACCTATGGGTCGCCAAATTATTCAATTAATAAAGAGACGAAGGAAAAAGAACTGGAATCGACAGACTGGGGAATTATGCAAATTAACGATAAAAACAGTCCCCTGGATTTTAATAAGTGGGACATGGACAAGATAAAAAGCGATCCCGACTACAATATCAGAGCGGGAGTGGCGTGCCTTGAAAACAAACAAAAGTATGTCGAATTCTTAAAAAGGAAAAATTGGGAAAAGACTAAACTTAAATATGACCTCGAAGGTCATAGTGACCAGGATGTTTTGCTGAGGGCATATAACGGATTTGGCAAACCACAGGCGCCATCCAAAGAAGCTTGGGCATATGTAAACACGGTAAATAAAGTTGTTGATAAAAAACCTTGGGAGCAACAGGTTGTGGTGACCTGTATAATTGATGAAAAGATAATTAATAAACAATCCATCCGTTTGATTGACCAGTATCAACATTCCTGGGATTCGACTTCTGTTAAAGACGGCCAGCACCGAATCACCGCTAAGATTCCGAAGGCTTCTGAAGATAAAATCTCGGTGGAAGTCGCCAACGAGAAGAAGGAAGAAGCTACAGATGTTGGCGAGTTAAAACCCGGGGAGGGAATCGTTCGAGGTGTTAATTATATCAAGGCTTGGGAGGCGAAAATAGCTTTTGAAATTCGCTTCAAAGATTTTAAGATAACGAGGTTTGGAAAGGAAAAAGAGACTTTCGAAGATAAATTGTCCTTTGCTGGGCCCTCGATTCAATGGGGCGATTATGATTATGCCATGATTGATGGGACGGCCAAGGTCGAGTTGAATATTGACCAAAGCGCTCAACGGCCCATACTTACGCCTGAAATAGTTGATAAAAAAATAAACTTCGAATTCCCCCTTCAAATGGGTGGTTTATTTCGGGGGGATTACCGGAAGGGTTTAACTCCGGAACACTTAACTGCGTTAGTTGGGATGAAGCAAGGTGACAGTTACATGATGTTTGTATCGATGACAATGCAAGTGGTCCGGATGAAAGAACTGGTCGGGTCTTCAATCCTGAGTGGCGATGGAGAAACCAAGGTGGTTGGCGGCCATTATGAAACTCGCCAGCAGATGGTGATGATGCTGCTTAGTCCTACCATTTTCATTGTGAAGGGTTCCCCTGAAGGGAAGATTCTTCTGCTGCACAATGATGTGAGTGGCGTAAATCAAATGAAATCCAGCGGGATTATAAGACTGGAGTAGTATAGTATAACAATAAATGGCAAATCGTATTCACCTTGCGCTAGCGGGTCCTGCGGGGCCGCGGCGCGGAATGGGAGACCTGACCCGACTATGAATCAGTGGGCGAAATGGGGCCGTCTGTTCCTCCTGCCCCTGGCCGTGGCTGCCAGCCTGGCCTGGGCCCAGGAGGACGGGGAGCCCGAAGAGGCGGCCAGCGGGCCGCTGGCGCGACTGACCCAGGTGGCCGTGCAGTCCGAGGCCGGGCAGCCGGTGGTCAAGTTGATGACCAACCAGCAGGTCGCGAGCACCATGTCCTATTTGCGCGATCCGGACCGCCTGTTGATCAAGCTCAAGGACACCATGCTGGTGTGGCGCCCCTCCCTGCGCGAAGTCAACCAGCCGCCGTTGCGGCGCATCCGCTCGGCCCAGCACGGCAACGAAGTGTGGGTGGTTCTGGATTTGAACGAGCCAGTGCGTTGGCAGCGACAGACCCAGTCCCGCGGCATTACCTTGCGTCTGGAAGGGAGCCGGGAAGCGGAGGCTGAAGCCATCCCCACCGCGCGTCCCGCGGCTGCCGGCGTCGAGACGGCCGGCGCGGCCTATCAAGTGGCCGATATCGCGGTCGAGTCCGAGGAAGACAAAGTCCGCCTCGTGATCACCACGGACGGCCAGGCGCGCTATCGCCTTGAAAGGGACCCTTCCGGCCGCCAACTCACGCTGTCATTGCACAGCGCGGCCTTGTCCTGGTCCGGCCCGGTTTCCGGCCTGCCCCTGGGGCCGGTGCAGCGGGTGACGGCCCGGCAGGAAGCCGCGGCCGGAGAATCCGTGGTCCGCATCCGCGTGCAACTGGCCGATGCGGCGCCGTACCTGGTGTTTCAAGACCAGAACCAGGTGATCCTCGAACTGGAATCCGGCGACGCGGGCATGGTCCGCGGACGCCGGGGAAACCTGCTCGCGCGCGTGTCCGTGGACCTGCAGGCCGCGGACGTGGGCGCGGTGCTGCGCGCCCTGGCGCAGGACGCCGGGTTTGACCTGGTGTTCACGCCGGCCGCGGAGAACCTCTCGGGCCCCCAGGCCCTGGTGACCCTGTCGATCAACGAACAGCCCCTGCGTTCCGTGCTGGATTTCGTACTCAAGCCCCGGCGCCTGGCTTACGCGGTGAGCGGCAACACGCTGCGGATCGGCCTGGCCACGGAATTTCCCCTGGAGACCAAGGTCTTCACGCTGAAAAATCTCGCCGCTGGCGAAGCCAACCTGGTCCAGTCCCTGGAGGCGTCCCTGACCGAGGGAACCAAGGGCAAAGTGGTGGTGGACGCCTACAGCAACCGCGTGGTGGTCTCGGCCATCCCCAGCGACTTGGCGGCCGTGGAATCCGTGCTGCGGCGCATGGACGTGGAGCGGCGCCTAGTCAGCCGGGCCTTTGTGCTTAATTACACGCAGGCTGAACGCCTGCGCCCCCTGGTGCAGCCCGCTTTGTCGCCTTTGGGCACTATGCAGGAGAACACCGGCGAAAATTCGCTGGTGGTCACCGACATCCCGGGCAACCTCAACGCTGTGGCCCGCCTGATTCGCAGCCTGGACACCAAGGCCGAGCAGGTGATGATCGAGGCCCGCATCGTGGAAGTGGGCCGGACGGACGAGATGGACCTGGGCATTCGTTGGGATGCGACCAATCAAGCCGGCCACGATCCCCAACTTTCGATCAGTTCGAATCCGCGGGCAGTCAATGCCGTGGGGCGGCTGACCGTGGGCACCCTGCCCCAGGGTTGGAACCTCAACGCTACGCTCTCCGCGCTGGAGGCCAAGGGCAAGGTCAACATCCTGTCCAATCCCCGCATCGCCACCTTGAACAACCAGAGCGCCACGCTGTCCGCCAGCCAGAACCTGCCCTATACCACCAGTTTGGTGAGCAACGGCGTGGTGAGCACGCAGGTCAATTACCTGGAGCTGCCGATTTCGCTGACCGTGACGCCGCAGATCACCAAGGACCGCAACGTGCTGCTCGGGCCCATGACCCTGACAGTCACGACCGTGACCGGCCCGGGCACGCCGCCGCCCACCAGCACCCGCACGGCTTCCACGCAGATGCAGGTGCAGGACGGCGAGACGATCGCCATCGGCGGCATGGTGCGGGATGAGGAAAGCACGGATGAATCGAAGGTGCCGCTGCTCGGCGACATTCCGCTTCTGGGCGCGCTGTTCCGGAGCACGGTGGTGAACAAGAAGAAGGTCGAACTGGTGGTGTTCCTGACCACGCATATTTTAGAATAGCGTGCGGTGGATGTTCGGGGTTGAGCTGCGAAAGGCGTCCGCGTTATCCATAGCCCGTCAGAAAGCGAGCCTCCTGTCATGCTGCGATTTCTAACTGCCGGAGAATCCCACGGCCAGGGCCTGACCGTCGTGCTGGAAGGTCTTCCGGCCGGCCTGTCCCTGACAGCCCGGGACATCAGCCGGGACCTGGCGCGGCGCCAGCAGGGGTATGGCCGCGGCGGCCGCATGCAGATCGAACGCGACCAGGCCCAGATCACGGCCGGCGTCCGCCTGGGCGAAACGCTGGGTTCGCCGCTGGCCCTGTGGATTCCGAACCGCGACTGGGCGAACTGGCAGGCCCTCATGGCCGTGGAACCCGCGGCCTGGCCGAAGGGCGCCAGCCGCCTGACCCGGCCCCGGCCGGGGCACGCGGATCTGGTGGGCGCGTTGAAATACGGGCGCACGGACATGCGCGACATTTTGGAACGCGCCTCGGCGCGCGAGACCGCGGCGCGGGTGGCTGCCGGTGCGGCGGCCAAGGCGCTGCTGAAAGCCCTGGGCGTGACCGTGGGCTCCTGGGTGGAACGCATTGGGTCCGAGGCCGCGGCCAACTTGTCCGGCGCGCCGGCCAGCCTGGCCCGCCGGGCCGAACGCTCGGACGTGCGCTGCCCCCAGCCGGCCGCAGCCAGCCGCATGCGCCGGGCCATCGACCGCGCGGCAGCCGCCGGAGATACGCTGGGCGGCGTGTTCGCGGTCTCGGCCTGGGGCGCGGCCCCGGGTGTGGGCAGCCACGTGCACTGGGACCGGCGCCTGGACGCGCGCCTGGCCGGTGCCCTGGCCAGCATTCCGGCGATCAAAGGCGTGGAATTCGGGGAGGGATTTGCCGCCGCGGCCCGGCCCGGGTCGCAGGTGCACGACGTGATCAACTACCGCCGGGGCGGCTTCGGCCGCAAAACCAACCATGCCGGCGGCCTGGAAGGCGGCATGACCACCGGCGAACCGCTGCTGCTGCGCCTGGCCATGAAGCCCATTGCCACGCTGCGCAAACCGCTGGCCTCGGTGGACCTCGCCACCAAGAAAAGCCGGGCCGCGGGCTACGAGCGTTCCGATGTCTGCGCCGTGCCGGCCGCAGCTGTGGTCGGGGAAGCGGTGCTGGCCCTGGAACTGGCCAAGGCCTACCAGGAAAAATTCGGCGGCGATTCGGTCCGCGAAATGGCGGAGAATTTGCGCGCCTACCGGCGCGCCGTGGCCAGGCGGTAACGCAGAACAATCGTTCACTCTGGAACGGTCCCCTTTGCCTATGCCCCGCGCAGTTTGCTGCGCGGAACTTCATGCTAAAAGAAACAGGCCGATGATTAAAGGTGTGGTGTTGGTGGGATTCATGGGCACGGGCAAGACCGAGGTGGGGCGCCTTCTGGCCCAACACCTGCGCCTGGCCTGGGTCGATACGGACGACCTGATCGTCCAGCAGGCCGGAAAACCCATTACGCGCATATTCACCGAAGACAGCGAAGCGGCTTTCCGCGAATGGGAAACGCGCGTGCTGACGGGGCTGGCCGCGTCCGGCCAGCCGGCCCGGGTCGTGGCCACGGGCGGCGGCATCGTGCTGCGCGAGGCCAACTGGCCGCTGCTGCGCCGGCTCGGCGACGTGGTGTGCCTGACCGCCTCTCCTGATTGCATTTGGCGGCGCGTGGGCCTGGCCCCGGACCGCCCGCTGCTGGCCGGCAGCGAAAACGAGGTCCGCCATCGCATTCAAACCCTGCTGGCGGAACGGCAGGCCGCCTACGCCCGCGCGGACTGGCAGTGCCCCACGGACCACTCCACGCCCGAACAAATCGCCCGGAGCATTCTGACCTGGCGTAAAAACCGGAAAGGATAATCTCATGCTGCGTTCATTCGACGAACTGGTGTCCCTGACACGGGGGCGGCCCCGCAAGACCATCTCGGTGGCCGTGCCGGAATCCAAGGAGATCCTGCAGTCCCTGGACCGCGCGGTCCGGGAAGGCATCGTGGAGGTGGTGTGGGCCGGGGACGCGGACAAGATCGAGGCCCTGCGCAAGGAACTTAAGCTGACCTTCCCGGTCCGCAAGCAGGTGGACGCCCGCGACGAGCAGAGCGCGGCCCACGCGGCCGTGCGCATGATCGCCGACGGCGACGCGCAGCTCCTGATGAAGGGCAACCTGCACACCAGCACCATCGTTTCCGCGCTGCTGCATAAGGACTACGGGCTGCGGCCGGAAGACGCGATCATCTCCCACGTGTTCATCCTGGAAAGCAAGCCCTGCAGCCGGCTGCTGTTCGTCACGGATTCCGCGGTCAACATCGCGCCGGACCTGCGGCGCAAGGCGCAAATCCTGCAGAATGCCGTGGATTTCGTCCGGCGCCTGGGTTATGCGCAACCCAAGGCCGCGATTCTGGCAGCCGTGGAATACGTGAACGACAAAATGCCGGTCACCGTGGAGGCCGCGCAATTGGTGGGCCTGGCCGCGCAGGGCAAGATCACGGGCGCCATCGTCGCCGGCCCCCTGGCCCTGGACGACGCCCTTTCGGCCTGGGTCAGCCGCGAAAAGAAGATCGAAGGGCCGCTGCAGGGCGATGCGGACATCCTGCTGGTGCCGAATATCGAAGCCGGCAACATCCTCTCCAAGGCGCAAACCTTCCTGGCCGGGGGCCCGCTCGCGGGCGTGGCCATCGGCGCCAAAGTGCCCATGGTATTAAATTCGCGCGCCGACTCCCTGGACAACCGCTTTTTCGCCATCGCGGCGGCGTGCTGCGCCGCCTGAGGTGAAAAGCGTTCAGGTTTCCTCGCGGGCCGCGCTGCGCCTGCGCCGCGGCTATCCCTGGGTGTTCGACAACCAGATCACGCGCCTGGACCCCGGGCTGGCGCCGGGCGAACTGGTGTCCGTGGCCGGACCCAGCGGACAGGCGCTGGGTTTCGCCTACGCCAACCCGCGCTCCGTCATCACGCTGCGGCTGCTCTACACGCCTGCAACCGGCCGGGGCCGGAGCGAAGGACCGGACGAAGCGCTGGAAATCGGACGCAAGTTGGACCGCGCGCTCTCCCGGCGCCGGGCCTTAAAGCTGGACAGCGACGCCTGGCGGCTGGTGTGGTCCGAGGCCGACGGCCTGCCGGGATTCGTGTGCGACCTCTACGGCCGGATCGCGGTGGTGCAATGCCTGACCGCCGGCGCGGAACAACGGCGCCACTGGGTGGCGGATTGGCTGCGCACGCGGCTCAAACCCGCGGGCATTTTCGAACGCAGCGAAGGTTCGGGCCGCGCGGCGGAAGGGCTGCCTCCCAGGCGCGAGTGGCTGTGGACCGCCGGTTCTGGGCAGATGGCCACGGCCTGCGAAATCCACGAGGGCCCGCTGCGGTTCGAAGTGGACGTGGCGCAGGGGCACAAGACCGGTTTTTACCTCGACCAGCGCGCCGCGCGCCGCCGGCTGCGCCAGGCGCGGCTTCAGGGCCGGGTGCTGGACGGCTGCGCCTATACCGGCGGATTCTCCGTTTCCGCCGCCAGCGCGGGAGCTTCCGAGGTGCTGGCCGTGGACGCCTCGGCCCAGGTCCTGCGGCAGCTGGCCCGCAACGCCGAACTGAACGGCTGCGCGGACCGGATCCGCCCCCGGGCCGCGGACCTCTTCAAATTGCTGCCCGAAGCCGTGGCCCGCAAGGAGCGCTTTCAGGCCGTGGTACTCGATCCGCCGCCTTTCGCCCACGCCCGGGCCGAACTGCCGTCGGCCCTGCGCGGCTACCGGGAGCTGAACCGGCGGGCAGCCCAGCTCTTGGAGCCGAACGGCCTTTTGCTCAGCTGCGCCTGCTCCCATGCCGTGAGCCGGAAAGCCTTTCATACCGTGGTGTCGGCCGCAGTGCGCCAGGCGGGCCGGCGCCTGCAGGCTGCGGAAGTGTTCGGGCCGGACGAGGACCATCCGGAAAAGTCCCAGGTGCCGGAAAGCCGCTATCTCACTTGCGTGTGGGGGCGGGTGGTTTGAAGCTGGGTGTTAAAAATCAGGATTGCCTGGCCCAGTGATTCTTGATACCATTAAAACGATGCTGCTGCCTGGAGCTGTTTTCAGGCCAAAAGCGAGATAACGGGGCCGTTCCCGGCACGGGGAACGCCCGCGGGGCTCCATGGACACTCTCGAATACAAAGACCTTTTCATCAGCGAATCCCTGGAACACCTTGACCGGTTGAACCAGGCCCTGCTGACGCTGGAAAAAAACCCTTCGGACAGCCATTCCCTCAACGAAATCTTCCGCACGTCGCACACCATCAAAGGCATGTCCGCCACCATGGGGTTCGACCAAATCACCGAACTGACCCATCAGATGGAGAACGTGCTGGACAAGCTCCGCGGCAGCCGGAGCGCCATCACCCCCGGCATCGTGGACGTGTTGTTCGAGTGTCTGGACACGCTGCAGCTCCTGATCGAGGAGATTTCCTCGGCCCAGCCCAAACAGGTCGACGTGACGGCCCTGGTCGAAAAACTCAGGCTGGTGGAAAGCGGCCAGGACCTTCCCGCCTCGGCGCGGGACCGGGGCGCCGTAGAAAAACAGCCGGCAGAACCCGCTCCCGCGGCGCCGGCCGCAGCGCCAGCTGCGGCCCGGGCGCCCATGACCTCCGTGTCGGAAGCTGACGCGGGCATTGAACACCTGGACAGCCTGGTATCCAAGGCCGAAGCCGAAGGATACCTGATCTACGGCGTCCGCGTGAAGCTGGAAACCACCTGCATGTTCAAGGGCGTGAGGGCCTTCATGGTCTTCAAGGCCCTGTCCGAACACGGCGAGGTCATCGCCAGCTATCCCGAGCCGCAGGCCCTGCAGGAAGGGCAGTTCGACCGCGAGTTCCTGCTCCTGGCCCTGTCCCAGCGCAAGGCTGAACTGCTGCAGCGGAGCCTGAAGAGCATTTCGGAGATCGAGAGTTTCGACCTCGAAACCCTGACCGCCGACAAGGTGGACGACTTTTTCGGCGAAACCCGCGCCCGCGCCAAGGTGCTCGTCTCCCGCCCCGTGGCGCCGGAAGAGCGCCAGGCCCGGCCGGCCGCCAACCGGGCCCTGCAGAGCATCCGGGTGAGCATCGAACGCCTGGACAACCTGCAAAACCTGGTGGGCGAGCTGGTCATCAGCAAGATCCGCCTGACCCAGATATCCAAACGTCACGGCCTCAAGGAGCTCAAAGAGGCCCTGATCCAGTTCGACCGCATCACCAACGACCTCCAGGACGAAGTCACGGAAGTGCGGATGGTGCCCATGGAGCACATTTTCAACCGCTTTCCGCGCATGGTCCGCGACCTGGCCAAGGAGGGCGGAAAGGAAATCGAACTGGTGATGGAGGGAAAGGACATCGAACTGGACCGCACGGTGCTCGACGAGATCAATGACCCGCTGGTGCACCTGCTGCGCAACGCCGTGGACCACGGCATCGAGGACCCGGCCGAACGCCAGAAACAAAGCAAATCCAGGCAGGGGCTGATCCGCCTCACGGCCACGCGGGAAAAAAACCACGTCATCATCCAGGTGCAGGACGACGGCCGGGGGATCGACCCGGCCGTGAACCGCCGCGTGGCGGTGGAACGCGGGATCATGAACCAGGAGGAAAGCGAGCGCCTGACCGACCAGGAAGCCATCAACCTCGTCAGCCTGCCGGGCTTCACCACCGCGAAGCGGGTGACCGAGGTCAGCGGCCGGGGCGTGGGTGTGGACGCGGTCCGGACCAAGATCGAATCCTTCGGCGGCAGCCTGCGCATTGAAAGCCTGGCCGGCCGGGGCAGCGCCTTCATTCTGCGCATGCCCATGACGTTGGCGATCATCCAGGCGCTGCTGTTTAGGGTGGGCAGCGAAGTGTACGCGCTGCCGGTCATCAACACCGTCGAGACCATCGATTTCGACGAGGCGGCGGTGAAGTTCGTGCAGCAGGGCGAGGTGGTCATGTACCGCGACAGCGTGCTGCCGCTGCTGCGGCTGCACCGCGTGCTGCAGGTGCCGGGCGAGGAATCGCGCAGCCCCAACCGCGCGGTGCTGGTGACCGAAGTGGGGGAAATGCGCGTGGGCCTGCTGGTGGACGAAGTGCTGGGCCAGCAGGAAATCGCGATCAAATCGCTGGGGAGCCTGTTAAAGGCCGTCAAGGGCTTCTCCGGCGTCACCATTCTGGGCGACGGGCGCATTTCGCTGGTGCTCGACGTGCCTAGTTTGATTAATTGAGCTAAACACTCTGGGAGCGGGAGGTAGGATCGTGGCGGATATTCGGGCGTTGTCGGATTTGCAGTTGGACGCCGTGAAGGAGGTCGGAAACATCGGCGCCGGCCACGCGGCCACGGCGCTCTCCCAGCTGATCGACAAGAAAATCCTCATCTCCGTGCCCAAGGTGCTGTGCCTGCCTCTGGCGCGGGTGGTGGACCTGGTCGGCGGTTCCCAGGCCCTGGTGGCCGGCGTCACCATGCACGTGTTGGGGGACATTTCCTCCAAGATCGTGCTCATCCTGCCGCGGCAGAGCGCGCTGCAACTGGCCAGCCTCCTGACCAAGCAGGATGCGGGCGAGCGCCAAACCCTGACCATGCTGGAGCACTCGGCCATCAAGGAAGCCGGCAACATCCTGGCCGGCGCCTACCTGAACGCGCTCACGGAATTTTTGGGACTGCTCCTGCTGCAGTCCGTGCCGCAATTGGTCTTCGACATGGCGGAAGCCGTGGTAAACGAGCTTTCCAAGGGGTTGCCGTCCAGCGCCGAAGTCATCTGCATCGAGACCGAATTCATGGAATCCCAACGGGTCATCCAAGGGTACTTCTTCCTCATGCCCGACAAGGTCTCCCTCGACATCATTCTGCGGGCCATCCAGGTGGCCAAGTGACCGCGCCGCTTTTCGCCCTCGACATCGGCACCCGCAAAGTCGCGGGACTGGTGGTGGAGCCGCGGGAACGCGGCCTGCGGGTGCTGGCCGCCCGCGTGCAGGAACACCCGGACCGCGCCATGCTGGACGGCCAGGTGCACAAGGTCGAGGCCGTGGCCGCCGTGGTGGCCGAGGTCAAAGCGGCGCTCGAGGCGGATCTGGGCTTGAAGCTCCGCAGCGCGGCCGTAGCCGCGGCCGGACGCGCCCTGCTGACCCGGCCGGGGCAGGCCAAACGGAGGCTGCCGTTTCCGGCGGAAGTGCAGCACGCCGCCGTGCTGGAAATGGAACTGGAGGCCGTCCGGCAGGCTCAGGCCGGCCTGCAGCCTTCGGGCCAGCTCCATTGCGTCGGGTTCTCCACGGTCCGGCAATATGTGGACGGCGAGGCCTTGGACGACATTGCCGGCCACCGGGGCCTGGAAATCGGCGTGGAGGTGCTGGCGACGTTCCTGCCGCGCCAGGTGGTGGATTCGCTGCTGGTCGTCCTGCGCCGCGCGGGCCTGCAGGCCACGAGCCTGACCCTGGAGCCCATCGCGGCCCTGGAAGCGGTGCTGCCGCAGGACCTGCGCCGCCTGAACCTCGCGCTGGTGGACATCGGCGCCGGCACCTCGGACATCGCCCTGACGCGCGACGGTTCGGTGTTCGGCTACGCCATGGTCACGCAGGCCGGCGATGAAGTGACCGAACGGCTGTGCGAACATTATCTGCTCAGTTTTCAGGAGGCCGAGCGCCTCAAACGCAGGCTCGACGCGCCGGCTGACACCGTGCTGGAAGCGGTGAGCATCCTCAACCAGCCGCTGCGCCTGACCGTGGCGGAAGTGCGGAAAGCCCTGGTCGAGGATATGGCCCGGCTCGCCCAAGCCATCGCCGAGCCCATCCGGCAGTTGAACGGCGGGTCGCCCCGGGCCGTGGTCATGGTCGGCGGCGGCAGCAGCCTGGCAGGGCTGGGCGAAGCAGTGGCTGGAGCGCTGGAACTCGAACCCACCCGCGTCGGCGCGCGCGGGCCGGAAACCATCGCGGGCGTGGACAACCCCACGCCCTGGTTGCACGGCATCGAAGGCGTCACGCCCCTGGGCATCGCCCTGACCGCCTTGCGCGGCCGGGGACTCAAATTCCTGGACGCCCGGGTGAACCAGGAGGCCGTGCAATTGCTGGCCTTGCATGAACGCCCCACGGTTTTTGACGCGCTTTTGTCCGCGGGCCGCGAGATCAAGCGGTTGGTCCCCCGTCCGGGCCAGGCCCTGACCTATACCCTGGACGGCCGACTGCAGACCGTGCCCGGAACCATCGGCGAACCGGCCCGGCTGAGCGTGGACGGAAAGCCGGCCACGCTCGACACCCCGGTGGCCGAGGGCTCGCGGGTGGAAGTGACCGAGGCGGTGGACGGGCAGGACGCGGTGCTGCGGCCTTCCCAGGTGCCGCGGCCGCAGGGGCCTTTTTGGTGCACCGTGAACGGCCAAAACATCGAACTGGCCGTCGTATTGGCGGCCAACGGCCAACCGGCGGCCGGCGACGACCCCTTGCCTGACCGCAGCGAGCTGGCCTGGGTTTCCGACCGCAGCCTGGCCCAGCTGGTTCCGGAAACAGCCGGCCTGGCCGCCGATCCGGCCGAGGAAAACATCTCCATCCGCATGAACGGACAAACGCGCGAAGTGCGGCGCATGCATCCCTCGCGGTTGCACGCCAACGGCCGGCCGTGCGCGCCGGATTACCATCCCAAACCCGGCGACCGCATCGAATGGTCGCAGGCCGTGCCCGAGTCCGTCCGCCTCCGCGACCTGCTCGGCGAACTGCCCATCCGCCAGCAGATCAAGGTCATGGTGAACGGAGAACCCAAGTGGCTGGAAACCGGCGGCGCGCGCATTTTGCTCAACGGCCAGCCGGCCGGGGTGGATGACCCGGTTCCGCCGGAAGCGGAAATCGTGGTCGAATCCGCCGGAGGCCAGCCGCCGATCCTGTCCCAGGCCCTGGCGGACCTGAACCTCACGCCGCCGCCCAACGCCGGACCGCTGAAGCTGAAAGTCAACGGCCAGGAGGCGGCTTTCACCACGCCCCTGCGCGACGGCGCGGAAATCGAAATAACGTTCGGATAGCCGCAGCTTTTTCGATTTTCCTTCCTGCCCGGCGTTTTCTTGCGTGCGCTTCGCGCCGTCGTGGTAATATCTGTCAGCAGTCAAGGCCGATTTCAACAAGGATTTGCACGCATGCCAGCTGATCGCCTCGCTTGGATTGCCCTCAATCTCATCCCCGGCATCGGTCCGTCCACCGCCCATCTGCTGGCCCAGCGCTGCGGTTCCGCGGCCGCGGTTTTTTCCGCGCCAGCCGCGGCCTGGCAGGCCCTGCGCGGCGGCGACAGCCTGGCCGAACACTTCCGGGGTTTTGCCTGGGAGGAGGCGGCCCGGCGGGAATGCGAACGCGCCGCCGGCCTGGGCGTGCGGGTGCTGACCCTGGAGGAATCCGACTACCCGGCCAACCTGCGTTTCACCTCCTGCCCGCCGCCCGTGCTGTACGTACGGGGCCGGCTGGAGCCCGGGGACCAGCAGGCCCTGGCCCTGGTCGGCACGCGGCGGGCGAGCGAGTACGGATTGTCCGCGGCCCGGTCGTTGACGCGCGACCTGGTCGCAGCCGGATATGCAATCGTCTCGGGCCTGGCGCGAGGCATCGACGCCGAGGCCCACGAAACGGCCCTGCGGGCCGGCGGCCGCACGCTGGCCGTGCTGGCGCACGGGCTGGACCGGGTGTATCCGCCCGAGCACAAGCGTCTGGCCGAACGCGTGGCCGGAAGCGGCGCCGTGCTGAGCGAGTTTCCGCTGGGCGTGGAGCCGCGCCCCGCCCATTTCCCGCGCCGCAACCGGATCATCAGCGGCCTGTCGCAGGGCGTGGTGGTCGTGGAAGCCGGACCGGAGTCCGGCGCGCTCATCACGGCGCGCTGGGCCGGGGAACAGGGCCGGGACGTTTTCGCGGTGCCCGGGCCGTACCAGTCGCGCCAATCGCGCGGCGCGCACGCGCTCATCCAGGACGGCGCCAAGCTGATCACCGGCGCCGAGGACATTCTGCGGGAACTGCCGCAATCTTCGCGGCCGCGGCGGATGCCCGTTCCGGCGGCAGCCGCGGACCCGGCCACCAGCGCGGTACTGACGCCCGGCCAGGAGACGATCCGTCAGGCCCTGGGCGCGGAAACCCTGCACATCGACTTGCTGGCTGCGCGCTGCCGGCAGCCGCTGCCCATGCTCCTGGCCGAGCTGACGCGCCTGGAACTGCTGGGAATGGTGCGCAGCTGTCCGGGCCCGTGTTTTCTCTGGGCAGGGGAGGCGGTATGACGTTCAAACCGGGTTTGGCGCTGGCGGTGTTGGCGGCTGCGGCCGGATGCCTGCTGCCGTTGACCGCCGGGGCCGCGTGGGAAGCGGGCGCGGGCATGGAATACTTCACGCTGCACACCCAGTTCGAGGACGGAGTCGGGCAAAAGTACGATACGGTCCTGCAAAGCACGCTCACGCACGCCCGGGTGAGCTGGGCCGAAGCCGGCTGGCTGGCCACGCTCGCGGGCGGATGGTCGGACTGGAACGTCAGCGGGGAATGGGACATTCCAGGGCAGCCGAGGCTGAGCGCCGAACCGTTCTACTGGGTCGGCCAGGATCAATGGACCGCCGAGGTGCTGTACCGCTTTTTCGGCGGCTTTACCGCCGGCGCGCGCTACACCCACCGCAACCTTACCCATTATGAAGGTCCCAGCCACTATACATTCATGCGCTATCAGGAACAATACACGGAAGGCCTGCTGGGGTACCAGTGGCAGGTGACTCCAAGCTTGACGCTCTCCGCCCTGGCCGGGTACGCGCCCTGGACTGGAGTGGATTTTTTCGAGAGCATTTATTTCACCGTACTGGACATCGAAGTCATCCGCTATGCGACCCAACGCACTGGCTCCCGCTGGCAGGGGCTGCTGGGATTCCGCTACCGCGACAGCGCGGGCTGGGGCCTGGAGCTGCAGTACAGCCTGTCCCGTTCGGTTTTCAGCGGCACGCCGGTCTTGAACGCGGTCAGCGGCAGCATTGCCGGCGCCCTGATCCTGATGTTTTGAAGACAGGGCGCGCCCGTCTCATCTGGTCCAGAACTGATCCGGAGACTGTGGGAACCCATGCGTAAAGCGGCAGACGGCACATCCTGGTGGCCAAGGGTAGACTTTTTTCCGCATCCGGCCGCTGTCCGCGTCGCGGATGTGCGGGGGGCCACGGTCGTGGTGTGCGACGTACTGCGCGCCACCACGACCATGATTGCAGCCCTGGCAGCCGGTTGCCCCCGCATTCTGCCCTGCGCCACGCTGGCTTCAGCCAGGCGCACGGCCGCGCAATTGCGTGCGGACGGAGAACCGTGCTACCTGGCAGGAGAGCGGGGTGGTTTGGCGGTCCGGGGTTTTGACCTGGGCAATTCGCCCTTGGCTTTTTTGAACCTTCCTCCCAAAAAAGTGGTTCTCACGACCAGCAACGGCACGCGCGCGCTGGCTGCCGCGGCACCGGCCAGGCGGGTGTTCATTCTCAGCCTGCTCAATTTGTCCTCGGTTTGCAGCAGGCTGGCAAGCAGGCCTGAAAAACATCTGGTCTTGCTGGCAGCCGGCGATCAGGGCCGCACCTCGCCCGAGGATACCGCTGTTTTGGGAAAGTTGCTGGCCGGCCTGAGAAAACGCAGCCCTGATCCTCAGGCCTGGGAAAAAACCTGGTCAAGAGAAGCGAGCGCTGCTTATAGGTCGGCGCGCGGCATTAATAACTGGACGCGCTTTCTCGTTTCCACTCCGCACGGAAAAAAAATAAGCAAGCTGGGATTTGCGATGGACGTGCGCTTCGCCGGACGAGTGGATTCCAACCGCATCGTTGGCTGCAGGAGTGGCCTGGGTATTATTCAATGCAAATGACGTCATTATTTTTGTAGAAATATTGAAGTTATTTTAGAGAAATCAATTGTGGTTGCCGATAAGAAAATTCCGCCTGTATGTCGTGTTGAAATCGTTTTTTTCTTGCCTCGGTTTTCTCCTGGAATTTATTGACTTTTACAAGCAGCCTGTGCTTAAATTATTATTCGATCCCTCCTCAGGCATTCCCGGACAGTGGTTCCTTTGGGGACTGTGCCCGGAAAGAGCGTTGTGGGATTTCTTCGGAGGGAAAGAACCCGGGCCACTGGTCTACGTTGGCCGGGGCCATTTATCTATATATATACGGCGAGGAAAGATGCAGAAGAATCTGGTAATAGTTGAATCTCCGGCCAAGGCAAAGACCATCAATAAGATCCTGGGCAAGACTTTTAAAGTCGTGGCCTCCATGGGTCATGTGCGGGATTTGCCTAAAAGCAAGCTGGGCGTGGACGTTGCAGACGGGTTTAAACCACATTATATAACAATCCGTTCCCGCTCGAAAATTCTGAAGGAACTGAAACGCCTGGCGTCCAAAATGGATAAAATCTATCTGGCGCCTGACCCGGACCGGGAAGGGGAAGCCATCTCCTGGCATCTGAACCAGGAATTGAATGGCAAGAGCAAGGTCATCTACCGCGTGATGTTCAATGAAATCACCCAGCATGCGGTCGAGCAGGCGATTCACCAGCCCCGGGAGATCGACCAGAACCTGGTCAACGCCCAGCAGGCCCGGCGCATTCTGGATCGCTTGGTGGGTTATTCGCTTTCGCCCCTGCTGTGGAAGAAAGTGCGCAAGGGGCTTTCCGCGGGCCGGGTGCAGTCCGTGGCCGTCAGGCTGATTGTCAACCGGGAACGGGAAATCGAAAAGTTCGTTCCGGTGGAATACTGGAAAATCGAAGTGGACCTGGCCACCGAATCCGGCCAGAAGTTCACGGCCCTGGTGTTGAGCAAGAACGGGGAAAAACTCGAGCTCCACGATGCAGCCGCCAGTCAGGCCGTGGTGGCGGAACTGGAAGCCGCCTCGTACCAGGTGGCCAAGGTCGAACGCAAGGAGCAGCGGCGTTTTCCGGCGCCGCCGTTCATTACCAGCAAACTGCAGCAGGAAGCGGCCAATAAGCTGCACTTCACGGGCAAGAAGACCATGCTCGTGGCCCAACAGCTGTACGAGGGCTTGGAGATCGGCAGCGAGGGTCCGGTGGGGCTCATCACTTACATGCGCACGGACTCGGTGCGCGTCAGCAGCGAAGCCCAGGGGCAGGCGCGGGAGTACATTGCGGGCCAGTACGGGCAGGAATACCTGCCCGACAAAGCGCCCCAGTACCGCAGCAAGCGCGCGGTGCAGGACGCCCACGAGGCGATCCGGCCCACGTACTTTTCGGCCGACAAGTCGCCGGAGACCCTGAGGAAGCACCTGACGGCCGACCAGTTCAAGCTGTACCGCCTGATCTGGCAGCGCTTCCTGGCTTCGCAAATGAATCCCGCGCTGTACGACGCCACCAGCGTGGACATCCAGGCCGGGCCGTATATTCTGCGCGCCACGGGGTCGGTTTTGAAATTTCGCGGCTTCCTGGAATTGTACGCCGAGACCGCGGAGGAGGGGGCGGAAAACGCGGAAAGCCAGGCCGGGGGCGAAAGCACGGACAAGCAGCTGCCCGTCCTGACGGACGGCCAGCCCCTCAACCGCCTGGGCGTGCGGCCGGAGCAGAAATTCACCCAGCCGCCTGCCCGCTACAACGACGCCACGCTGGTCAAGGCGCTGGAAGAGAACAACATCGGCCGTCCCAGCACGTACGCGCCGATCATCAGCACCATTCTGGCGCGCAACTACGTGGAACGCCGGGAAGGGCGGTTTCATCCGGAGGAGATCGGGATCATCATCAACGACCTGCTGGTGGCCCATTTTCCGGACATTCTGAACATCGAATTCACCGCGTCCATGGAGGACAAGCTGGACCTGATCGAATCCGGCGAAGCCGAGTGGACGCAGGTGCTGAAGGATTTCTACGGTTCTTTCCACCAGGATCTCGAGCGGGCGCAGCGGGACATGCAGGACGTCAAGTCCGAGGTGGAGGTGGCGCTGGATGAGGTGTGCGAAAAATGCGGGGGCCGGCTGACCGTGAAATGGGGCCGGCACGGCAAGTTCATCGCCTGCTCCAATTATCCCGCCTGCCGCAACACCAAGCCCCTCAACCGGGACGCCGACGGCCGCATCACGGTGCAACCCGAGGAGGAAGTGTCCGGCACCTGCGAGACCTGCGGCAGCCCGCTGAGGGTCAAGTACAGCCGCTTCGGGAAATTCCTGGCGTGCAGCCGGTACCCGGAGTGCAAATTCACCAAGTCGATCAACAAGGAGATCGGCATGGCCTGCCCGAAACCGGGATGCACAGGCCAGGTGATCGAACGCCGCAGCCGCCGCGGCCGGATGTTCTACGGCTGCAGCCGGTATCCGGAGTGCCAGTTCGTGTCGTGGAACCGGCCGGTGGCCCAGGCCTGCCCGCAATGCGGGCACCCGTATCTGGTCGAGAAGCACGGCAAAAAGACCGGGACCCTATGGATCTGTCCGCAGGAAAACTGCGGATATCAGCAAGTGGTCGCCCCGCCCCGCGCGGAAGGGGAGGTGGCATGAACTACCGGCTCCTGCCCTCCATGCGCACCATCGTGGCCGACGTGCCCCTGGAGCGCGCCAAGGTGGATAAAATCCTGGCCGAGAGCCAGAGCCGGGTGGCCAGCTATCTGGACATCCGCTATGCGGATTCGCAGGACGTCATCTTCCTTTTGGGCGGCAAGGCGGTCAAGGCCGGGCGTTTCCACGCCCAGGGACGGGAAATCCTGACCGTCAACGAGGCCATGCAGAAACTGCGCACGGCCAAGCAGGGTTCCATCGGATTTTACGAGATATCCAAACTCCTGATGATCGTGATCATGGGGACATTCATGTTCGAACCGACCCACGCGGGCTTGAAAGCCAAGCTCATCAACTTTCAGAGCCTGCTGAACCTTTTTACCCGCAAGCGCTTCACCGGCTACCTGGAGTTGCTCGACCAGAGCCGCCTGAATTACCTGACCTTCTTCGAAGGGACGCCGCGCGAAGGATACTTCGCGCACGATGCCACGCCCGAGGAAATGGAGTTTCCGGTCAAGCTGATCACCCAGATGGTGGAGAATTCGGACGAACGCAGCGAGATCAATGTGTACGAATCCGTGGGTGAGAACGAACTGCACGCTGACGCCGGCCAGCGGGCGCCCAAACCGCAGGCCGAGGAAGCGCCGGTCGGCGAGGAGGAACGGGACCAGTTCACCGCCGAGATCCTCGACCTGTGCCTGGTGGCCATCTACGAAGAGTTTTTCCGGATCATGGCCGAGGTCAGCACCCGGCACCTGACGTCGGCCGAGGTGGACGTCATGTTCACCGAGTGTTTCGAGCAGGCGCGCTACAAGCATTCCGCCCTGTTCCGCAACGTGGACAAGCGGGACGACGGCTCGCTGCTCTCCGGCGGCCTGGTCAATTTCGAGCACCTGCTCAAGGCCAAAAACGCCTTCCCTTACAAGGAGCGGGAGGTCGAACTGGTCAAAGGCATGAATGACCTGGTGTGGTTCCGCCTGACGGCGATGAAGAAGAAACTGCCCGGCCCTTTGTTCACGCAGGGCCTGGCCGAGCTCAACGACAAACTGGCGGCCAGCCGTAAGAACTACCAGGGCAATTTTACGATCATCAAATTCCTTTACGAGCTCTCGCGTCTGTTGGAAAAAGCCCAGGGAGAGGCGGCTGCGTGAAGGACGCCTTGCAGGCGTTTCTGGACTACCTGGCCCAAGCCCGCAACGCTTCGCCGCACACCTGCGCCGCCTACCGGCGGGATTTGCTGGAGTTTCGCGCCTTCGCGGGCAAGGACTTTCCCGCGGGTGTCACCCTGCGCACGGTACGGGCCCACCTGGCCGAACTCAAGCAGCGCGCCTTGGCTCCGGCCACCCTGGCCCGAAAGCTCGCGAGCCTGCGCGCCTTGTACCGCTGGCTGCGGCGTCAGGGCATGGTGACGGACAATCCCGTGGGCCGGGCCAAGACGCCCAAAGCCGAACATCGTCTGCCGCGCTTTATGGACCAAGCGGCCGTCGCCGCCTTGCTGGCGGCGCCGGATCCGGCCAGCCGCTCCGGGCTGCGGGACCGGGCGTTATTGGAGACTTTTTACTCGACCGGGATGCGCCTTTCCGAATTGACCGCGCTGACCCCCTCGGACGTGGATTTTGCGGAAGGGCTGGTCCGCGTGCTGGGCAAACGCCGGAAAGAGCGGCTGCTTCCGGTCGGCGGGCCGGCGCTGGCAGCCTTGCGCGCTTATCTGCGCGCGGATCCACCGCCGCCGGGAGGCAGGCTGTTCCGCAGCCTCCGGGGCGCGGCCATCACGCCCCGGAGCGTGGAGCGCATTGTGGCCGCCTACATCCTGCGGGTCGGGGCCCAACGGGGGCTGTCGCCGCACAGTCTGCGCCATTCTTTCGCCACCCACTTGCTCGACAACGGCGCGGACCTGCGCGCGGTGCAGGAACTTCTGGGCCATGCCAATTTAAGCACCACCCAGATTTATACGCACGTGACCGCGGAAAAGCTTAAAAGCGCATACCGACGGGCCCATCCCAGAGCTTGAGCCGGAGAGCCGGGGACAGACGGCAACAGCGGACCTGCGGTTTCCTCCTGGCCTGATCAACTGCTCATCGGTTTTCATTCGAAAGAGGTGCTGTCAAATGGAACCCACTACCATGCACGCCACCACCATCGCGGTCGTTCGGCGCGGCAGCCAGGTGGCCATGGCCGGAGACGGCCAGGTGACCGTGGGCAACATTAAAATGAAACGCCGCGCGGTCAAGCTGCGGCGCCTGGGCGACGGCAAGATCCTGGCGGGCTTTGCCGGCGCGGCGGCGGACGCTTTCACGCTGTTTGAACGGTTCGAGGAGAAACTCAAACAGTTCCAAGCGAACCTGACCCGGGCGGCCGTGGAGCTGGCCAAGGAGTGGCGCACGGACAAGTATCTGCGCCGCCTGGAAGCCCTGCTGCTGCTGGCTGACCGCGAACGGACGCTGGTGGTCAGCGGGTCCGGCGAAGTCATCGAGCCGGACGAGCCCGCGGCGGCCATCGGCTCCGGCGGCGCGTATGCGCTGGCCGCGGCCAAGGCCCTGCTGGACCACACCCAGTTGTCGGCGCGCGAAATCGCGCTGGCGTCCCTGCAGATCGCCTCGGACATCTGCATTTTCACCAATCGCGAGATCACGGTGGAGGAACTATGAGCAAGCCGCTTCCGGCCGAAACCGCGGAACCGGACCTCACGCCGCGGCAAATTGTGGCGGAACTGGACAAGTACATCGTCGGACAGCACCAGGCCAAGCGCATCGTGGCCATTGCCCTGCGCAACCGCCTGCGGCGGCGCCGGCTGGGCGATGACATGCGCGACGAAGTGACGCCCAAGAACATCCTGCTCATCGGGCCCACGGGCGTGGGCAAGACCGAAATCGCCCGCCGGCTGGCGGCCCTTGAGCAGGCGCCCTTCGTGAAGGTGGAGGCCTCCAAATACACGGAAGTCGGGTACGTGGGGCGCGACGTGGAGTCCATGATCCGCGACCTGGCGCACCAGGCGGTCAACCTGGTGCGGGAGGAGCGCTACGCCAAACTCCGGCCGCGCGCCGAGGAGCTGGCCGCGGAGCGGCTGCTCGACCTGCTGGTGCCGCCCCTGGCCAAGCGCCGCGAAGGCACGCCCGAGGAGGGGGAGGCGCGCGTGCTGCGCCACCGCGAGGCGCGCGAAAAAGTCCGGACCGAGCTTCGGGACGGGCTGCTCGAAGAGGAAACCGTGGAATGGGAGGCCAAGGAGACGCCCATGCCCATGGTTGAGATTTTCTCCGGCACCAACATGGAAGAAATCGGCATGAACCTCCAGGACATGCTGCAGAACGCGATGCCCGGGGGCATGGGCCAGTCGCGCCGCCGGCGGGTCAAGGTGTCGGAGGCCCGGCGCCTGCTCGTGCAGGAGGAACTGGGGCGGCTGGTGGACATGGGCGAGATCAAGTCCGAGGCGGTCCGCCGCGTGGAGGAGATGGGCATCGTCTTCATCGACGAACTGGATAAAATCGCCGGCCGGGAACAGGGGCGCGGGCCGGACGTGTCCCGCGAGGGCGTGCAGCGGGATTTGCTGCCCATCGTGGAAGGCACGACCGTAAACACCCGCCACGGCGAAATCCGCACGCACCACATCCTGTTCATCGCGGCGGGCGCGTTTCACGTCTCCAAGCCTTCGGATTTGATCCCGGAGCTGCAGGGGCGTTTTCCGCTGCGCGCCGAGCTCTCGTCGCTGAGCGCCGAGGACTTTCAGCGTATTTTGCAGGAGCCGCGCCAGGCCCTGACCAAGCAGTACCAGGCCTTGCTGGCCACGGACGGGGTGACCCTGGAGTTTACGCCCGAAGCCGTTGCGGAGATGGCGTCGCTGGCCTACCGCGCCAACCAGCTGGGCGAGGACATCGGCGCGCGGCGCCTGCACACCGTCATGGAGCGCGTGCTGGAGGAAGTGAGCTTCAGCGCCCCGGAAATGCCGGGCAATAAAGTGGTGGTCACGCCCGAATACGTGCGCGAGCGCATCGGTGACCTGCTGAAAGAGCAGGATTTCAACCGCTACATTCTGTAAGGGAAACGCCGGGAGCATACCCATGGAAACCCTGATTGCCAAAGCCAAGATCCTGATCGAGGCCCTGCCGTACATCAAGGCCTTCTACGGCCAGACCGTGGTGGTAAAGTACGGGGGCGCCGCCATGGTGGACGACCACCTGAAGGACGAGGTCATGCAGGACCTGGTGCTCATGAAATACGTGGGCATGAAGCCCGTGGTGGTGCACGGCGGCGGCCCGGAGATCACGCGGGTGCTGGAGCAGATGGGCCGCAAGTCGGAATTCGTGGACGGCCGCCGCGTCACCGACGCCGCCAGCATGGAAGTGATCGAAATGGTCCTGGTCGGCAAGCTCAACCAGGAAATCGTGGCGGCGATCAACCGGCACGGCGGCCTGGCCGTGGGCCTCTCGGGCAAGGACGGCGGCCTGCTCAAGGTGCGCAAGCTGGCGCACCAGCAGGTGGACCTGGGGTTCGTGGGCGAAATCAAGCAGGTGCGGCCGGACGTGATCCACGCGCTGGACCGGGAAAAATTCATCCCCGTCATCGCCCCGGTGGGCGTGGATGACGCGGGGCAGACCTACAACATCAACGCCGACGACGTGGCTGCAGCCATCGCCGGGTCGCTGTCGGCCGACAAGTTCATCCTGCTCACGGACGTGCCGGGCATTCTGCGCGACCCGGCGGATCCGGCCTCGCTGATCTCCAGCCTGCCCCTGGCCGAGGTGGAGGGGCTCGTCAAGAGCGGCGTGATCAAGGGCGGCATGCTGCCCAAGGTCCAGGCTTGCACTCGGGCGCTGCAAGGCGGCGTGCACAAGGCGCACATCATCAACGGCAAGGTGTCCCACGCCCTGCTGTTGGAACTTTTCACGGACCGGGGCATTGGCACGGAGCTGCGCCGGTCGGAGGAACCGGCATGAACCCGCTTCAGCCCGACACCGCCGCCATCATGCAGCTTGAGTCAAGAGTACTGGCTCAGACTTTCCAGCGCCAGCCCGTGGTCTGGGAACAGGGCCAGGGGTGCCGTTTGGTTGACCGCGAAGGCAAAACGTACCTGGATTTTTTCTCGGGGCACGCGGTAATGAACCTGGGGTACGGCCATCCGGAACAGCTGGCAGCCATGCGAGCGCAGCTGGAACGGCTGGCGCACAGCGGCAACCTGTATTATTTGGAACCGCAGATCCGGCTGGCCAACCTGCTGGTCCGGCATAGCTTCGGCGAGCGGGTGTTTTTCGCCAACAGCGGCGCTGAAATCGTGGAGCTGGCCGTCAAGCTGGCGCGCAAATGGGGCCGGAAAAACGGAGCGCAGAAATATGAAATCATCTGCCTGGAAGGCTCTTTTCACGGCCGGACCTTTGCGGCCCTGACCGCCACGGGCCAGCCCAAGTACCACGAAGGCCTGGAGCCTATGCTGCCCGGCTTCAAACACGTGCCGGCCAATGACCTGGAAAAAATCAAGGCCGCCACTTCCGCGGCGACCAGCGCAGTGCTGGTGGAACCCATCCAGGGCGAAGGCGGCATCCGGCCCCTGGATATGGAATACCTGCGGGGGCTCAGGGCCTGGTGCGACGAACGCAAGCTGCTGCTGATCTTTGACGAGATCCAGTGCGGACTGGGCCGCATCGGGCATTTCCACGCCTACGAGCATTTCGGCGTGACGCCGGACGTGCTGCTTCTGGGCAAACCCCTGGGCGGCGGGCTGCCGTTGTCCGCGCTCGTGACCCGGACGGACGTGGCCGCGGCCATGAAAACCGGCGACCACGGCACCACCTTTGGCGGCAACCCTGTGGCCGCGGCCGGCGGCTGCGTGCTGCTGGAACAGCTGGCCAAGCCCGGCTGGCTGGTAAATGTGCGGCAGGCCGGGCAATACCTCGGCGAACAGCTGGACCAGGTGGCCAGGGAGTTTCCGGCGCTGGTGGCTGCGCACCGGGGCGCGGGGTTGATGCATGGCCTGGAGCTGAAAAAGCCGGGCGCCGAGGCGGTCCGCCTGGCGCTCGCAGCCGGGTTGGTCGTCAATTGCACGGCCGTCAACGTTCTGCGTTTTCTGCCGGCCTTGATCGTCAGCCAGGCTGAAATCGAGGAAGCTGTATCCATTTTGCGCCGCGTGCTGGCGCAGCTGGGTTAAAGGGAAGAGAGGACGATATGACCGCGAAGAAAAAAAACAAAACTTCAAAACTATCCGTGGAAAACCTGCTGACCATGGCGCAGCTCACGCCCCGGGACATCGAATTGATCCTGGCCACGGCCGAGCAGCTCAAGGCGGCCTTCCGCCGGGGCCGGAGCGACCGCAGCCTGCAGGGGCAGATCCTGGCCGGCATCTTCGAAAAAAGCTCAACCCGGACCCGCGTCTCCTTCGAGGCGGCCATGTACCAGCTGGGCGGCGCCATGTTTTACCTGGCCGGGCGCGATTTGCAGCTCGGCCGCGGCGAGACCATCGCGGACACGGCCCGCGTGCTTTCGCGCTACGTGAACGGCATCATGATCCGCACCGACGCCCACGAAAAAGTGGTGGAAATGGCCAAACACGCCGCGGTGCCGGTGATCAACGCCCTGACCGATTATTCCCATCCCTGCCAGATCCTCAGCGACCTGCTCACCCTGCGGGAACGCTTCGGGCGGCTCAAGCATCTGCGCCTGGCCTACATCGGCGACGGCAACAACGTGGCCCGTTCCCTCATTTACGGTGCGGCCAAAACCGGCATGGACCTGACCCTGGCCTCGCCCATGGGGTTTGAAATCGACCGGCACACGGTCGAGCTGAGCGAAGCAGACCGCAAGCGCAGCGGCGGCACCTTGCGCCTAACCCAGGACCCGGTGCAGGCGGCCACGCAGGTGGACGCCGTATACACCGACGTATGGGTGTCCATGGGCCAGGAAAAAGAACAGGCGCAGCGGCTCAAGGCGTTGAGAAAGTACCAGGTCAACGAGAAGCTCATGGCCCACACCGCGCCGGGCGCGGTGTTTCTGCACTGCCTGCCCGCCCATCGCGGCCAGGAAGTGACCGAGGAAGTCATCGAGGGGCGGCAGTCCATTGTCTTTGACCAGGCCGAAAACCGCCTGCACGTGCAAAAGGCTATTCTCAAGCTCCTCATGGAGCGGAAAGGCTAGGCATGCCCGCCTCCGGCCGCCTGCGTTTTCCGGCGATTTCCGTCGTCATTCCCGTCTATAACGAAGAACAGACAGTGGCCGAGCTGATCCGCCGCGTTCGGGCCGTGCCCCTGGCCAAAGAAATCATCGTGGTGGACGACGCCTCCACGGACCGCACGCCCGCCATCCTGGCCAAGCTGAAGGGCCGGGATCTGCGCGTTTTCAGGCAGCCGCGGAATCAAGGCAAGGGTGCGGCCTTGCGGGAGGGCTTCAAGCAGGCGCGGCAGGAAGTGATTTTGGTCCAGGATGCCGATCTGGAATACGATCCGGCCGATTACCCCGAATTGCTCGAACCGCTGGTGCGCGGGGTGGCGGACGTGGTTTACGGCAGCCGTCTGCTCACCACTAAGCCGCGCCGCGTGCTGTTTTTCTGGCACGCGCTGGTCAACCGCTTTCTCACCACCCTGTGCAACCTTTTTTCCAACCTCAATCTGACGGACATGGAAGTGTGCTACAAGGCTTTCCGCCGGGACGCCCTGACGGGCGTGACCCTCAAGGAAAACCGCTTCGGCTTTGAACCCGAGATCACCTTGAAGTTCGCCCGCCGGGGCCTGCGCTTCTACGAGGTGGGCATCACCTACCACGGCCGCACCTACCAGGAAGGCAAAAAGATCGGGGCCAAGGACGCCTTCCGCGCCCTCTACTGCATCCTGCGCTATGGGTTGTGGGACTAATTTATAAATAAAAGGTGCAATGAAATTTTGTCTTGTCAGTCTAAATATAAAAAGAACAAATATCCCGGAGGGGAAGGCAAGATGAAAAGAATGCCATGGTTGGCAATAGCCTTGGTTTTACTTCCGATTTCAGCGTGGTCGGATGGCAATAATTACGGCAGTAGCGTTTACTTGCGGCAAGGCGTAGGCGCCAGGGCATTAGGAATGGGCGGTGCGTTCGTGGCTTTGGCTGATGACGCAACTGCTGGTTATTGGAACCCGGCAGGTTTAGCGCAAATGGATTTATATATGTATGAAGTCGGATCGCAGTATGCCGTATTGTCTAATCAAATGAGTTCCAGTTATCTCTCGTATGCATTTCAATGGCCTGAAGTGGGCAACTTGGAATTAGGTTGGATCAATTTCAATAGCGGCGAGATCGAAAAACGCGATGAAAACGGCCTAGTAGCCGGGACTTTTATCAATGCGGAAAATGCCATTTTTCTCAGTTATGGACGTAAAACCTTCGAGTGGGTCAAGGGCCTTTCGCTGGGTGCCAGTTTAAAATATCTCCACCAAGGAATGGACGGATTTACAGCGGTTGGCCATGGTTTGGATATCGGCGCTTTATGGCAGCCGGTATTGTACTTGGACCATACTATTGGTCTGAACGTGCAAAATGTCTTTCAGCGGTTGTATTGGAATGTGGCGGAAAACAGCATGGATTTCACTCCGCTCAATGTCAAACTCGGTACGTCGCTGAAATTCTTTCCATCCCAGGACAGGATGTACTTTAACCACTTGGTTACAGCCCTGGATATCGAATTTTCCGAATACTCCCGGTTTAATTTTCGGTTGGGAGCCGAGTATTGGTTTATACAGAACTTGGCTGCCAGACTGGGGTATGACGGCCAGGGCATCACTGCCGGCGCCTCCTATAGTTCGGAATATTACGAAGTGGATTACGCTTTCCGCTACGATCCCGGCGAACTGCAGGCGCATCAGCATCGCGTTTCCCTGATGCTGCGCATTCCCGGAGAAGGAAGCGGGACGCTGCGTCAGCTTGTGCCGACGGAAATAGCCTCGACGTCAGAAGAACCAATGACTCCGGCACCTACACCTATTCCAACTCCGGCCACGCCCGCACCCACTCCCCAGCCAACTCCTGCAACCCCAGAGCCGACCCAGACGCCGACTCCAGAGCCAACGCAAAAAACCGCAGACGCGACGCCTGTGATCATGGCGCAGATTACATCCGAAAAAGCGACACCTGCCAAACCAGAGGTAAAAACAGAAACCGAGCTGAAATCCGGGCCTGTTTTAAAATCACATATGGAATCTTTGGAAAAACCCAATGCCCTGACAATAAATCCGCTTGGATTATTCTCTTTCAGTAATTGGTCGGGTATTTCCTTGGAATTGGAATATGAAAGAGCATTAACTTCTGAATTCTCGGCGGCAGTAAAAGGTCTGTTGACTATTAGGAGCGGAAGCAACGGTGTTTCTTCATATAGTAATTTAATATATGGTGCCGGTCTTTCGGGGAGATATTATTTACCGCATGATGGTAAGAAGTATTCTGGCTTTTGGATGGGACCAATAATCAAATACCAGTTAGGGGAGCTAGGTGGGAGCCTATTCAATGAAGAACTAGCGACGATGAAAGCTACCGTTCTGACCATTGGAGCAGAAGTGGGATATAAAATATTATTAGGCAAAAATGATTGGTTTGTGTTGTCCCCATATCTGGGTTTGTACAATCTAACCGCAACCAATGGCAGTATAAAAGGCCCTGATATGGATATTAAATCGTCGCTATCGGTATCGCTTACTTATCCCGGCGTCGGTGTTAATGTAGGTATTGCTTTCTAGTAATGATAAAATCACCCGGTTTAAGGGGGATATAAAATGAAGACGCTTGCGAAAATGTGGCTGGCGGTTATTTTAATAATCTTTGCCAGCAGTCCGCTCGAGGCAGCTCAATCATCGGCCAATTACCAGCTCAATCAAATGCAAGTCAGTAGTACAGGCAATACCCAGGAATCTTCAGGAATCTATCTGTTCGATTCTAGCGGGGAATCATTGGTAGGCCAAAGCTGGAGTGGGCGCTATTCAGTTCAGGCCGGATATTTTAATGACTATTTTTTACCCGCGCCGACTCCAACTGTAACCCCAACTCCCATCCGCTCATTCGGAGGAGAAGTGATATGCGCGGACTATGTCTATGCCGCACCTAACCCTATCCGGGGCAAACGCGGCACCATCCATTTTGATTTGGCCATGCGGGCTGAGGTGGAATTGAAAGTATTTACAGTCAATGGGGATCTGGTGATTTCTCAGCATTGGGCTAGTTTACCCTTGGGTTCAAATAGCTGGACCTGGGATACGTCCAATATTGCCAATGGCGTTTATTTATTATGGATAAAGGCCAAGTCTGAAGCAGGAAAAACAACCACGCTGTCTAAAAAAATAGCGTTGGTGAAATGAAAAGAGGGAGGAATAAAATGAAAAAGCAAGCACTACTGGGGTTGCTTTCATTATTCTTGATCTGCTCGACAGTTTTTGCCACGCCCGCATCAAGAACGATTAATTATCAGGGAAGATTGACCAACAGTCTAGGCAATCCGGTGACAGATGGCAATTATGTCATTACTTTCAGGCTGTATGACGATCCAAATGCCTTGGTTGGCTCGGCCAAATGGAGCGAAAGCTTAACCAATGTGGAAGTGAAGAACGGATATTTCAACGTGCGACTGGGCGTAACTACTCCACTTTTATCTAAAAATGTGGATTTCAGCAATCAGTACTGGTTGGGAGTGCAGGTGGGATCGGATAATGAAATGTTACCCCGCCAGCCGCTCAACGGTGTGCCGTTTGTTTTGAATTATGATGTGCCGATTGGCAGTATCATCGCCTGGCATAAAAACATGCCCCCTGGCGCCCCGACCCTCTCTTCGCAGTGGGTGGAATGCAATGGCCAGACACTGAGTGATCCGGAAAGTGTTTTTGATGGACAAATAATTCCGGACCTCAACAATCAAGGAAGATTTTTGCGTGGCGGTTCTTCTTCGGGTGTATTGCAAGCAGATGACCTTAAAGCTCATAACCATGCAATAGCGTTAGACGCTGGTTCGGGAGGCGGGCAGTATCCTATCTCAAATACTCTTACTGATCATACAATAACTTGGAATTCGTATATAATTGGAACAACGGGAGGTACTGAAACTAGACCTAAAAATATGACGATTATTTGGATTATGAAAATAAAATAAACATAATACTGATTAATAATGACACTAAATAACATCAGAGAAAATAATCCGCTTCTAATTATAGTCATTTTAGGAAGTATTGTCCGTTTGTACCATTTAGGTCATCAATCCCTCTGGCTGGATGAGATTGGCCAGGTTATTACTGCTTCTTCCTCTTGGCATGATCTGTTTCGCATCGTTGGAACCCACCTTTCGCCGCCGTTGGATTATATCCTGCTGAAATTTTTTCTTGTGTTTGGGAAAGCGGACTGGATTGTCCGCCTGCCAGCGGCCATTTATGGGATTCTATCCATCCCTGTGTTTTATTTATTGGCGCGCTATTTTATTGGCAAAACACAGGCTTGGGTGCCCACGATGTATTTTACCTTATCCCCGATGGCCATAGCTTACTCACAAGAAGCCAGAATGTATTCGCTGTTTCTTTTGTTGTCATTGGTTAGTTTATATTTGACTGTCCGATGGTGTGAAGAACAAAGCTGGCCCTGGGCAATAGGGTTGGGAGCAGTTAATGGACTCCTCCTGCTTACGCATTATTTTGGAATGTTTGTTATGGTTATCGAAGGCCTCTATTGGCTATGGAGATATAAAAACGTTAAAATCACTTCCTGGAAAATACCTCAAGCGGTAGTTAATGCGGGCATTTCTCTGCTGATATTTAGCCCTTGGGTACCATTGCTTCTAAACCAATTTCGCCACGCGGAGCATACCCCGGGATACGGAATGCCTTTCTTGCCGCTGTTTTTTTCTGTGCTACTTTCCCAATATAGTTCCATAGGTTTTTTTAATGGGTGGTATTACGGGTTTGCGCTTTTGTTTTTGCTGGGTACAATCATGGCAATAATACATAAGAACCACAAACTTGTGGTTCTGGCAAGCGCATTTGTGATCATGCTTGTATCTCTGTTTTTAATAACTTCGCATGCTCAGATTGTAACCACGCGTAATACTATATTTTTATTGCCGATATATCTCTTGGTAGTGGGATATGGGACTTCAATTTTATTGGAATTGATACCGGGGCCAAAGTGGTTAAAAAATGTCATGGTGGTTGGAATACTGCTATTCCCGGTTTATCAATATCATTTGCAGCCGAGCCAATATTCCAAACAAGATTATAAAACGGTGGCGAATTATTTACGCGAGCACATGGAGGAATCATCCAAAGTATTAGTTGTTGATTTGATTGAACGAGGTTGTTTGGCTTATTATTTAGAACCATCGAGCGACCATGTTTATGTTCGGTCAGGTTACTTCGACCAACGAAATCGAGACGGCGATTCGGTCTGGGTATTGAATGATGTGGTTAAAACCCGGGCAAGGCAAGATCTTTTGAAGGCATGGTTAGTACTTACGAATGCTCAAGATAAAACCTTTCGGACGATTCCAGGTATTGTGTCTACCTGCGTTCTGGAAGTCGGTTCGGGTGATAAAGCCTTAATGGTTTATTCTCTTGCGGCGGAATCTGCTGATAAATGAAAATATCCGAAAAGTTATAATAGGCAATGATATGTTCTGATTATGAAAAGATGTGTATAACTAGCTGTTGTCATGAGTGTTTTTCAGCCCCCTGGCAGAATTAAGGCGTTTTGTAAAGAACCGAAGCCACCAGAGTTCTTCGGGAAAAGCAGTTTAAAAATGAAGTAGCATTCCCACATAGCTTCCGCTATCATTAATCAGATATAGAAAATAAGTCTTGAATCAAGATGTTTTAATATCAAATCTTATATGGAGCCTACTTCCATGGCCATCAAGAAAGTCGTTCTGGCGTATTCCGGGGGTTTGGACACCTCGGTGATCATTCCCTGGCTTAAAGAGAATTACAATTGCGAAGTGATTGCGTTCGCGGCGGATATCGGCCAGGAGGAGGAACTGGACGGTTTGCCGGCCAAGGCCAAACAGACCGGCGCTTCCAAGTGCTATGTTTTGGATTTGAAAAAGGAGTTCGCCGAAGACTATCTCGCCCCGCTGTTGAAGTCCGGAGCGGTGTACGAAAACAAATACCTGCTGGGAACGTCCATCGCCCGGCCTTTGATCGCCAGGCACCAGGTGGAAATCGCGCTTAAGGAAAAAGCCGACGCCGTGGCGCACGGCTGCACAGGCAAGGGCAATGACCAGGTGCGTTTCGAGCTGACCTACCAGGCCTTGGCCCCTCAGTTGACGGTCATCGCGCCCTGGCGAGACCCGAAGTGGACCCTGCGTTCGCGCGAGGACGCCCTGGCTTACGCCGAGGCCCATCACGTGCCGGTCTCCCAGTCTTTGAAGAAGATCTATTCGCGCGACCGCAATCTTTGGCACATTTCGCACGAGGGCGGCGAGTTGGAAGATCCCTGGCAGGCCCCGAGTTCCGAAGTGTGGATGCTGACCCAGGACCCCAAACAAGCGCCGGCCGAACCCGAGGAAGTGACTATTGGTTTCGACGCCGGCGTGCCCGTCAGCCTGAACGGCCGCAAACTGGACCTGGTCAAGCTGATCCAGACCCTCAACATCCAAGCCGGCCGCCATGGCGTGGGCCGCACGGACCTGGTGGAGAACCGCCTGGTGGGCATGAAATCGCGCGGGGCGTACGAAACGCCGGCTGGCACGGTACTGGTGGCGGCCCTGCACGAACTGGCCAGCCTGGTGCTGGACCGGGAAACCATGCATTTCCGCAGCCAGTTGGCGTTGAAATACGCGGAAATGGTCTACTATGGCCAGTGGTTCACGCCTCTGCGCGAAGCCCTGGATGCTTTCATGAACCAGGTGATGTCCGCGGCCACGGGCGAAGTGCGCATGCAGCTTTACCGCGGGCAAACCGCGGCTCTGGGCCGGCGTTCGCCCAACTCCTTGTTCTCGGAGGCACTGGCCACCTTCAGCCGGGATGACGTTTACCGCCAATCAGACGCCACGGGTTTCATCAACCTCTACGGCCTGCCCCTGAAGGTGCAGGCGCAGCTGAGAAGCAAATCGGGCAAGCAGCGCAAAAAAGCCTGAAACCGAAACTACGGGGAGCGACCACCATGCCCGCACGCAAACGCCGCAAGCCATCTGCCGCAAAGGCCCCGCATAAAGCCTGGGCCGGACGTTTCACCGAAGCGCCGGACCCGCGCGCCGAAGCGTACACCGCCTCGCTGGAGGTGGATTGGCGGCTGCTGCCCGCGGACATTGCGGGAAGTCTGGCGCACGTGGAGATGCTGGCCAAATGCAAAATCCTGTCCCTGGCCGAAGCGCGGAAAATCCAGGGCGGCCTGCGCGCCGTGCTGCACGAATGGGAGCAGGGCAAACTGGCGCACAAGCCTTCGGACGAGGACGTGCACATGCTGGTGGAGAGGCGCTTGCATGAATTGATCGGCCCCGTGGCTGGCAAGGTCCACACCGCGCGTTCGCGCAACGACCAGGTGGCCCTGGATTTCAAACTGTACCTGCGAGGGGAAACCGAGCACCTCGCCGGCGCCCTGCGGCTCCTGCAGCGTTCGCTCCTGCGCCTGGCGGAAAAGCACCGGGACTGGATCATGCCCGGATACACGCACCTGCAGACCGCCCAGCCGGTGCTGGTGGCGCACTGGCTGCTGGCCCATCTCGAGGCGTTTGCCCGGGATGAGCGCCGGCTGTGGGAGTTGCGGCAGGGCAGCCTGGAGGATTTGCCTCTGGGCGCGGCGGCCCTGGCCGGCACCAGCCATCCCATTGACCGGCAGTTCACGGCGCGCCTGCTGGGTTTCGCCCGCGTGACGGACAATTCGCTGGACACGGTCGCGGACCGCGATTTCGCCCTGGAATTTTTGTCTGCGGCCGCGATCTGCGGGGTGCATCTCTCGCGCCTGGCCGAGGAGCTGGTGCTGTTTTCCAGCCACGAGTTCCGCTTTATCACCCTGTCCCAGCGGTTCGCCACCGGGTCTTCCATCATGCCCCAGAAGCGCAACCCGGACGTGGCTGAACTGATCCGCGGCCGCAGCAGCCGCTTAAACGGCTGCCTGGTCACATTGCTGACCGTGCTGAAGGGCCTGCCGCTGACGTACAACCGGGATTTGCAGGAAGACAAAGTGGTGGTGTTTGAGGCCGCGGACATTCTGGATGAAACCCTGCTGGTTCTTTGCCCCATGCTGGACACTCTGCGTTTCAACCGCGAGCGCCTCGAACAGGCCTGCAGCCTGGGATTCCCGACCGCCACCGAAGCGGCCGACCATTTGGTCCGCCAGGGCGTGCCGTTCCGGCAGGCCCATGAAGCGGTCGGACGCCTGGTCACCTGGGCCAGCGAGGCCGACATTCCCCTGGAATCCATCCCCCTGGAGCGTTGGCGGGCCTTTCACCCGGCTTTTCAGCCTGGCGTGCTCGGGGAAGTCGGGCTCCGGCGCTCCGTGGCGGCCAAGCGTTCCTGGGGCGGGACCGCGCCCAACCGGGTCGCTGCCGCCCTGCAAAGGGAGCGGAAAAGGCTTGGAAAAATATGATTGACAGGGCCGGGATTCAGCCGCTACAATAGCCTCGACCTGCTGTGTTTCTTGTTCTCTTTCTGGGCCTGCCCATAAATTCCTGCCAGTCGTATTGTGCATGAGGAGGTCGTGTTTTGGCACGGGTTGTCCTTAAAAATGTCCGCAAGCATTTCCCCGGCAAAGACCGGGATGCCGTTCAAAACGTCAATTTAACCTGCGAAGACAAGGAATTCATCGTTCTGGTCGGGCCTTCGGGCTGCGGCAAGTCCACCACCCTGCGCCTGATCGCCGGGCTGGAGGAAGCCACCAGCGGCGATATTCTGATCGACGACAAAGTCGTCAACGACCTTCCGCCCAAAGACCGCGATATTGCCATGGTTTTCCAGAACTATGCCCTGTATCCGCACATGACCGTATATGAGAACATGGCCTTCGGGCTCAAATTGAAGAAGCTCCCCAAGGACGAGATCAAACGCCGCGTCTTGGAGGCCGCTGAAACGCTGAGCATTACGCGGCTGCTGGACTCCCGGCCCAAGTCCCTGGCCGGCGGCGAGCGCCAGCGCGTGGCCCTGGGGCGCGCGATCGTGCGCAATCCCAAGGTGTTTCTCTTCGACGAACCGCTCTCCAACCTCGACGCCAAACTGCGCGTGCAGATGCGCGGCGAGATCGGCAAGCTGCACACCCGCCTGCAGGCGACCATGATCTACGTGACGCACGACCAGGTGGAAGCCATGACCATGGGCGACCGGATCGTGGTCATGCGGGACGGCCTGATCCAGCAAATCGCCGACCCCATCACCCTGTACGACCAGCCCAGCAACAAGTTCGTAGCCAGTTTCATCGGGTCGCCGCCCATGAATTTCATGGAAGGCACGATCATCAAGAAAAAGGACGTGTTGTATTTTTCGGAGGAAAATTTCACGGTCAAGATTCACGACGACCATGCGGCTGCCCTGGAGGACTTGGTGGGCAAGGAACTGGTCATGGGCATCCGGCCGGAAAACATCTACGACAAGGTGTATTATCCCGCGTCGCCGGAAAACACGATCACCGCCACCGTGGAAGTGGTGGAACCCATGGGCTGGGACGCCTTCATCTATCTCACGACCGGCAAAACGCCCTTTATCGCGCGCATGGACACGTACGAGCAGTTGGAAGTCAATCAGGACATGGATCTCGTCCTTGACATGAGCAAAGCCCATTTCTTCGACAAAGAAACCGAACAAACGATTGTGTGAGTCCCGCCCGCAAGGCAGGGTGATGAGAATGCAGACCATCGGCAGGGGCGTGCAAGCATACGGCGCGCCCCTGCTTTTTTTTGTTACGGCATTCTGGCTCCTGGGCGCTTCCGCCCGGGCGGCTGCGCCTGTGCCCGAGGCCGCGCCCAATACCACGGCCGGCCAGCGGGTGAGCGTGGCCGCGGATTGGCTCAGCTATGCCGAGGACACGGGACGCATGGAAGCGCGCGGCTCGGTCCGCATCTGGTATTCCAACCTGACGCTCACCGCCGACGCGGCGCAGGCGGACCTCGCCACCCGCCGGATCGAAGCTCGCGGCAATGTCACGCTGACTGAAACCGACCGGACCATCCACTGTGCAGAACTCGACTACGATTTGCAGAGCCAGTCGGCCGCCGCGCGGGGCATCCGCTTCGCCACCCGGCCCTGGTATTACCAGGGCGAGTCCGTCGAAAAACACGGCGAGAAGGAAGTGGCCATCAACCACGCCCTGTTCACCACCTGCGACGCCCGCCATCCCCATTATCATCTCACGGCCAGCCGGATCGACGTGGTGCTGGGCGAATCCCTCACGGCCCACCACGCGGTTTTGTACGTGGGCACCACCCCGGTCTTTTACCTGCCCTGGATCCAGCGCTCGCTCAAGGACAGCCGGCCGCCTTTTTCCATCCGCGTGGGGTACAACGATTTTGAAGGCTGGTACGCGCGCCTGCGCTTCAATTATTATCTGGGCAAGGAAAACTACGGCGGCCTGCTGCTCGACCTTATGGAGCGCAAAGGCCTGGGCTGGGGCGTGGAGCACCACCTCGGCTACGAGGCCCTGGGCAAGGGGGCGGGGGATCTGTCGGTCTATTACGTGCGGGACAAGGAGCTCGGGACCGAACGCTGGACCGCCCACGTGGACAACCGCCATGAATTCAGCGAGCGGGACCAGATGCAGCTCAACCTGGATTACCTTTCGGACCAGGCGTTCAACCGGGAATTTTCGGCGGACGTGGTGGACTCGTTCCAGCAGAAATCCTACCTGGCCTATTCGCACCGGGGCGACATTTTCTATTGGAGCCTGAATGCCAGCGACGTGGAGTATTGGGATCCGCTGCTGGGAACTTATTACACCCAAAGCCGTGAACTGCCGACCGCTTCTGTTTCCCTTACGCCGCAAAAACTGTTCAGCCTGGTGCAGCCGCTCTATTTGAACCTGAGCGCCGGGCTGAACCGCACCTACCAGCGCGTGACCGTGATTCCCAGCGGCGACATCCGCGACCGTTATGTGGACAGCTTCAGGCTGACGCCCGGACTGACCGAAACCTACACTTTCCCCGTGCGTGTTCCCACGCAGCCCAGCCTGTCGGGCTCGCTCTCCCTGCCCCTGACCGGCACGTACAAGGAAATCGTCTTTTCCGACCACACCAGCGATCAAACCTCGCCCCAAACCCAGATCGACGGCGGGTACACGACCAACCTGACCCTGACCAACAAATGGGTGAATTACCGCTACACCAAACCCACGCACCTGGTCGAAAGCCGCCTGTCCCACGACTTCAGCCGGCAGTTCTCCCTGGAGGGCAACCGCTCGCTGGCAGCCGCCGGCGTCACGTCCAACCGCATGGGCCTGAGTCTGGATTATTTTATGGGCACTTTTTTCGTGCTGCGCGGCAGTACGGGCTATAAATTCTTCCTGTTTGAGGAATCGCCGGATTGGCGGGACCACCTGGAAGCCCTCAATTTCAGCGGCAATGCCAGTCTGGGCTCCGGCGTTTCCCTGAACTGGCAGGGGACCCATGACTGGCTCAAGGAGCGCATCACCTCGGGGTATGTTTCCGCCAGCATGGCCCAGAGCGCGTGGAATGTGGCTTTGAACAATTCCTATTCGTATATCGGCCAAACCGGCCGCGAACATTCCTGGTTTGCCATGCTGACCGCCGGCGTGCGGCCCGGGGTGGGAATCTCGCTGCAAACCGGCCTGCAATTCGAAGTGCTGCAAAAAAAATTCACCAATTATTCCCTGACCCTTTCGCACGACCTGCATTGCTGGGAGATGCAAACCGGGCTGAAAGTGTATGCCGACGGGCATTATGACGTCGGTTTCGGCCTTAATTTAAAGGCTTTCCCGGAATTCCACGTGGGGTCGGGACCAGAAGGCAGCTCTTTCGGGGAATGATCCCTGATTCAGGCCCAAGGCCTTTTGGCCGGGGATGGCTCCACCGGGTTTGCGCTTGAGGGATAATGGGAACGATGCTATAATTCCATCCTTTTTGCAGCCGAGGAGGAAATGCGAGCATGAAAATCTGCGTGGTGGGGACCGGTTATGTCGGTTTGGTGACCTGCGCCTGTTTCGCCGATCTGGGCAACGAGGTGGTCGGCGTTGACCAGGATGCGGACAAAATCCGCGCCCTGGAACAGGGGCATATCCCGATTTTCGAACCGGGATTGCAGGAACTTGTCGAGCGGCACCGGGGCAAGCGCCTGACCTTTACCACGGATTTGGCCAAGGGGGTCCAAACCTCCGAGTTCATTTTCATCGCCGTCGGCACTCCGCCCCTGGAGAGCGGCGAGGCGGACCTCGCGGCCGTGAAAGCCGTGGCCGCGGATATCGGCCGGCACCTCAACGGACCGAAAATCGTCGTGGATAAAAGCACGGTGCCGGTCGGAATGGGCGATCTCGTAGCCAGCATCATCGAGGAGCACGACCGTCACCGGCATTCGGTGGAAGTGGTGGCCAATCCGGAGTTCCTGCGCGAGGGTTCGGCCGTGCACGATTTCATGAACCCGGACCGGATTCTGATCGGCACCAACCATCCGGCGGCCGCGGAAAAGGTCAGCGAGCTCTACAAACCCCTGGACGCGGAGATCATGGTGACGGACCTGCGTTCGGCGGAAATGATCAAATACGCCAGCAACGCCTTTTTGGCGACCAAAATCACGTTCATCAACGAAATCGCGAACCTGTGCGATCGCGTGGGCGCGGACGTGGCCAAAGTGGCGCACGGCATGGGCCTGGACCGCCGCATCGGCCCGGCGTTTTTAAGCGCCGGCGCCGGGTATGGCGGCTCCTGTTTTCCCAAGGACGTCTCCGCCCTGGTGCAGAAAGCCGCCAAGGAAGGGTATGAATTCAAAACCCTGAAGGCGGTCATCGCGGCGAACGAGCACCAAAAGCAATCCGTGCTGGCCAAGGTCAAGGAGATCCTGGGTCCGCTCGAAGGCAAACAAATCGCCATATGGGGGCTTTCCTTCAAGCCCAACACCGACGACCTGCGCGAAGCGGTGTCCACGGCCGTGATTCCGCTGCTGCAGGAAAACGGCGCCCGCGTCCGGGCCTATGATCCGGCCGCCATGGAGCACGCCAGCCGGCTGCTGCCGGGCGTCAAGCTGACCGACACCGCCTATGCCGCGGTGGAGGGGGCGCATTGCCTCGTCATCCTGACCGAGTGGAACGAATTCAAGGAAATGGATCTCGCGCGCGTGAAGGAGTTGATGCGTTCGCCCCTGATCGTGGACGGCCGCAATATCTATGATCCGGCCAAAGTCAAGGCCCTGGGCTTCACCTACCGGGGCATCGGCCGGCGTTAACATCCATAAAGGAGATCCCACCGTGACCACCACCCTGCGTGGCGTCATTCTGGCCGGCGGCCTGGGCACGCGGCTGAAACCCCTGACCGACATCACCAACAAGCACCTGCTCCCGGTCTACAACCAGCCGATGATTTTCCATCCCCTGCAGAAGATGGCCGAGGCCGGGATCGAAGAAGTCATGCTGGTCACGGGCGGCCACCATGCCGGCGAGTTTCTGCGGCTCCTGGGCGACGGCCGCCAGTTCGGGTTGCGCCGCCTGCAGTACGCCTACCAGCGCGGCGAAGGCGGGATCGCCGAAGCGCTGGGGCTGGCCGAAGATTTCGCCGAGGGGCACCCGATCCTGGTTTTTTTGGGGGACAACATCGTCCATGATTCGCTGCTGCCTTACGCGCAGCAGTTCAAGCAGCATCCGCACGGCGCGATGATCCTGCTCAAGGCCGTGGAAAACCTCTCGGCCTACGGCGTGCCCCAATTCAAGGGGGAGCGCATTGAGCGCATCATCGAAAAACCCAAAAAGGCGCCTTCGCCCTACGCGGTGATCGGCGTCTATTTCTACGACAATGCGGTTTTCAAGATCATCAAAACCCTCAGCCCCTCGGGCCGGGGCGAACTCGAGATCACGGACGTGAACAACAGTTACCTGCGCCGCAAGCAGATGGCCTACGGCATTCTCAAGGGGCACTGGGCCGACGCCGGCGAATCCATCGATTCCTGGTTCGCGGCCAACCTGCTGGCCCGCGAAACCCACCAAAACAAGAAAAACAGGACGGTTTAAGCATGCGGCTTCTCATTACCGGCGGGGCCGGTTTCATCGGCTCGCATTACGTGGACGTGCGCCTCAAACGGCATCCCCGGGACCTGGTGGTGGTCCTGGACAAACTGACCTACGCCGGTAATCCGGCCAACCTGGCCGAAGCCCGGAAAAACCCGCGCTTCCGCTTCGTCCGCGGGGACATCTGCGACCGCCGCGCGGTCGACCGGACGGTCAAGCGCCACCGCATCGAGGCGATCGTCAATTTCGCGGCCGAGACGCACGTGGACCGGTCCATCATGTCTCCCGAGGAATTCGCCAAGACCGACGTGCTCGGCACTCAAACCCTGCTCGAGGCGGTCCGGCGGTTCAAACTCAAGCGGTTTTTGCAGATCTCGACCGATGAAGTATACGGCTCCATCGAGCGCGGCGTTTTCCGGGAGAGCGATCCGCTCAAACCGTCCAGCCCGTATTCGGCCTCCAAGGCGGGCGGGGACTTGCAGGTGCTGGCTTACCGCCACACCTACGGGCTGCCGGTCATCATCACCCGGTCATCCAATAATTTCGGTCCGCGGCAGTATCCGGAAAAGCTGATCCCGTTGTTCATCACCAACGCCCTGGACGACATCCCGCTGCCCCTGTACGGGGACGGCCTCAACACGCGCGACTGGATCTACGTCGAGGACAATTGCCTGGGGCTGGACAAAGTCTTGGAGCGCGGCCAACCCGGCGAGATCTACAACCTGGGCGCGGGCAATACCCACACCAACCGGGAGATTACGCGCCGGCTGCTCGCGCTTTTGGAAAAGCCCGCCAGCCTGATCCGCCGCGTGCCGGACCGCCTGGGCCACGACCGCCGCTATGCCCTGAGCGTGGCCAAAACCATGGCGTTGGGCTGGAAGCCCCGCTGGACGTTCGAACGCGCCCTGACCGCCACGGTGCGCTGGTATCAGGACCACCCGGAATGGTGGCGGCCGCTGAAATCGGGCGAATACCTGCGGTACTATCGCCGGCAGTACGCACACAGGAGCTGAGGCTATGCCCAAAAGCACTGCGAAGGCCAAACGCGTCGCGCTGATCACCGGTATCACCGGCCAGGACGGAAGCTACCTGGCCGAGTTCCTGCTGGGGCGCGGATACCGCGTGTTCGGAACGGTCCGCCGCAATTCCACCGAGAATTTCGAGCGCATCGAACACCTGAAAGACCGGCTCGAACTGCTCGAAGTGGACCTGCTCGATCAGATGTCCATCCTGACGGCGCTGAAAAAAGCGCGGCCCCGGGAGGTTTACAACCTGGCCGCGCAATCCTTCGTGCCGACCTCCTGGGAGCAGCCCATCCTGACGGGTGAATTTACCGCCCTGGGCGTCACGCGCATGCTGGAGGGCATCCGCACCGTGGACCCCCGTGTCCGTTTCTACCAGGCCAGTTCCTCCGAGATGTTCGGAAAAGTCAGGACCGTTCCCCAGAACGAACTGACGCCGTTCTATCCGCGCAGCCCGTACGGGGTGGCCAAAGTCTACGGGCACTTCATCACCGTGAATTACCGCGAGAGCTACGATCTATTCGCGGTTTCGGGCATCCTCTTCAACCATGAATCCCCGCGCCGCGGCAAGGAATTCGTGACCCGCAAGGTCACGGACGCGGTGGCGCGCATCAAATGGGGGCTGAAATCCTCGCTCGCCATGGGCAACCTGAACGCCAAACGCGACTGGGGGTTTGCCGGCGACTACGTCCGCGCCATGTGGCTCATGCTCCAGCAAGCCCGGCCGACGGATTACGTGATCGCCACGGGCCTGAACCACTCAGTGCGGGACCTGCTGCACACGGCGTTCGGGCACGTGGGGCTCGACTGGCGCGATTATGTGCGGGTGGACCCCAAGCTCATACGGCCGGCCGAAGTGGATCACCTGCTGGGCGATCCGGCCAAGGCGCGGCGGGAATTGAAATGGAAGCCTGAAGTCAGTTTCGAACAGATGATCCGCATGATGGTGGACGCGGATCTGCAGCGGGTGGAACTGGAAATCAAGACGCGTTCGCACCGCGTCACCCGCTGAAGCCGGATCCGGACGGGGGAGGTGCCTGCATGGGCTGCCTGCAGGGGAAAAGGGTGCTGGTCACCGGAGGGCACGGATTCCTGGGTTCGCATGTGCTGCCGACCCTGGTCTCCCAGGGGTGCAGCGATATCATCGCCCCCCGGATCGAAGAATGCGACCTGACCCAGCTGGACCAGATTCAGAGCCTGCTGGACCGGGCCAAACCGCAGGTGATCATCCACCTGGCGGCCGTGGTGGGAGGCATCGGGGCCAACCGGCAGAATCCCGGGACCTTCTTCTATCAGAACCTGATCATGGGCGTGCAGCTCATGGAACAGGCGCGGCTGCACGAAGTGGAGAAGTTCGTGGCCGTGGGCACGATTTGCGCGTACCCAAAGTTCACTCCCGTGCCTTTCCGGGAGGAGCATTTGTGGGACGGATACCCCGAGGAAACGAACGCCCCTTACGGGCTGGCGAAAAAAATGTTATTAGTTCAAGCCCAGGCCTACCGCCGGCAGTACGGCTTCAACGCGATCTATCTCCTGCCGGTGAACCTGTACGGGCCGCGGGACAACTTCAATCCGGAATCGTCCCACGTGATTCCGGCCCTGGTCCGCAAATGCCTGGAGGCCCAGGAACGGGGCGATCCCGAAATCGTGGTGTGGGGCGACGGTTCGGCTACACGGGAGTTTCTGTACGTGGAGGACGCGGCCCGGGGCATTGTCCTGGCCGCGGACCGCTACCACGGCGCGGAGCCGGTCAATCTGGGCGCGGGCCGGGAAATCTCCATCCGCGACCTCGTGGAACTGATCGCGCGCCTGACCGGCTTCAACGGCCGGATCACCTGGGACAAGACCAAGCCCAACGGCCAGCCGCGGCGCTGCCTGGACACGCACCGCGCCTGGGAGTATTTCGGCTTCAAGGCGGAGAAGGATTTCGAAGCGGGATTGCGCGAGACCATTGCCTGGTACCGCGCGCACCGGCAGGGGGGAGGAACCCATGGCTGACAAACCGAAGGTCCTGATCCTGTGCGGCGGTATGGGGACGCGGTTGCGCGAGGAAACGGAATACAAGCCCAAGCCGCTGGTCGAGATCGGCGGCATGCCGATCCTGTGGCACATCCTCAAGCATTATTCCCGGGCCGGCTACCGCGACTTCGTTTTGGCCCTGGGGTACAAAGGCTCGATGATCAAGGAATACTTCCTCAATTTCGAGTGGATGAGCAATGACTTTACGCTTAACCTGCGGTCGCACGAGGAGCGGGTGGTCACGTACAACCATGATTTGGAGGATTGGTCCATCACCTTCGCGGACACGGGCCTGAAAACCCCGACCGGCGGCCGGATCTTCAACGCCCGCAAGTACCTGACCGGGGAGTATTTCCTCGCGACGTACGGCGACGGGATATGCAATGTGGATCTCAAGGCCCTGGTGGAGTTCCATCAGCGGCACAAGAAAATCGCGACCTTGACCGGCGTGCATCCTTCTTCGCCCTTCGGCGTGATTGAAGCCAAAGAAGGCGAGGTGAAATCCTTTAAGGAAAAACCCCGGCTGGAAGGCATGATCAACGGCGGTTTCTTCGTGTTCGACCGCCGTGTTTTCGACTACCTGGGGCCGCAAGCCGTGCTGGAAGAAGAGCCGCTCCGCCGCCTGGCCGCCGACGGCCAGCTGGCCGTGTATCCGCACCAGGATTTCTGGGCCTGCATGGACACGTTCAAGGATGTCGAGCGCCTGAACGCCATGTGGGACCAGGGGAACCATCCGTGGAAGACGTGGTGATTAGCCGGGAACGCATAGACACGCAAGACGACCGCCATGGGGTGGGCGGTCTCCGTTGCGAAAAAGTGGGAGAATGAGTCTTTTTCGCAAAGGCTTGCTCGCCTATGCGTTTCCGGCTTTGAAAAAGAAGAAAAAGGGAGTGGGAACATGAGCAACTTTTGGCAGGGGAAGCGGGTGCTGGTGACCGGCGCGACCGGGCTGCTGGGCTCGTGGCTGACCGAGGAACTGGCGGCGCAAAAGGCCGAGGTCGTGGTGCTGATCCGGGACCACGTGCCCCGTTCCCGGTTCTATCTGGCCGGCCTGGACCAGCGCGTGACCGCGGTCCGCGGCCCGCTGGAAGATTATGCGCTGATCGAACGCACCCTGAACGAGTACGAAACCCAGGTGGTGTTCCACCTGGCCGCGCAGACCATCGTAGGCACGGCCAACCGTTCGCCGCTCGCGACGTTTGAAGCCAACATCCGCGGCACGTGGAACCTGCTGGAGGCCGTTCGGACCTCGCCGCTCAAGCCCAAGCTCCTGGTCGCCTCCTCGGACAAGGCCTACGGCGACCAGCCCCAGCTGCCCTATACGGAGGACGTGCCCCTGGCCGGGCGTCATCCGTACGATGTTTCCAAGACCTGCGCGGACCTTCTCGCCCAGGCCTATGTGCAGACCTACCGGTTGCCGCTGGCCATCGCGCGCTGCGGCAACCTGTTCGGCGGCGGGGATTTGAATTTCAACCGCCTCATTCCGGGGACGATCCGCTCCTTTCTGGCCGGCGAGCGGCCGATCATCCGCAGCGACGGGTCGCCCAAGCGGGATTATTTCTTCGTGCGGGACGCGGCTTCCGCGTACCTGTTGCTGGCGGAAAACCTGGACCGTCCCGAAGTTCAGGGACAGGCCTTCAACTTCGGCACCAACGAACCGCTGACGCCTTTGCAGATCATCGAGGAACTGCGCCGCCTGATGAACGTCCAGCTTCAACCCGAGATTCAAAACACCTGGCAGGGAGAGATCCATCATCAATACCTGGATTCCTCCAAAGCCAAACGCGTGCTGGGATGGAAACCGGCCTACACCCTGGAGCAGGGGCTCAAGGAAACCATCGCCTGGTACCGCGACTTTCTGAAGGGCAAGTGAGGAGGCAGGAACGACCATGACGTCGGACGCGCTGGCGGGCGCTTTCAAGGATAAACGGGTGGTGATCACCGGCGGCCTGGGGTTTATCGGGTCCAACCTGGCTGTGGCCGCGACGAACGCGGGCGCCAAGGTCCGGATTCTGGACGCGAAGCTGGACCCCTACGGCTGGAACGAAGCCAATATCCGGGACCTGCGCCCGGCGCCCGAGGTGGTGGTCGGTGATGTGCGCGATCCCCGGATCGTGGAGCAGGCCCTGGCTGGCGCGGACGTGGTTTACGACTGCGCGGCGCAGGTGTCCCACACCCTGTCCGTGCGCGATCCGCTCCTGGACGCGGACATCAACTGCCGGGGCGCCCTGACCGTGCTCGAGGCCCTGCGGCGCGTGGCGCCCAAGGCCCGCATCGTCTATGCCAGCACGCGCGGCGTGATCGGACGCATGCACGCCTCGCCGGTCGACGAGCTGCATCCCACCCATCCCACGGACATCAACGGCATCGACAAACTGGCCGCTGAAAAATACTACCAGTTCTACCACCGCGTGCACGGCTTGAAGACCACGTCCCTGCGCATCGCCAACACCTTCGGGCCGCGCAGTCAGATGCGGCACGGGGATTACGGCATCGTCAACTGGTTCATCCGCCTGGGACTGGAAGGCCGGGAAATCGCGATCTACGGCGAAGGCAAACAGACGCGCGATTACAACTACGTGGACGACGTGAACCGCGCCTTTCTGCTGGCCGCCGTCCGGCCCGAGGCCGTGGGCGAAGCCTTCATGCTCGGTTCGGGGCAGGCGACGCCCTTTGTGGAGATGGTGGAGAAGATCCGGCAGGCCACCGGCCTGCGCCCGCCGATCCGCCATCTTCCTTGGGACGAAGAGCGCAAGGCCATCGAGATCGGCGATTATGTGGTGTCCATCGACAAGGCCCGGCGTCTGCTGGGATGGGAGCCGACGGTCACGCTGGACGACGGCTTGGCGCGCACGGTGGCCTTCTACCGGGAGCGCCGTGCGGAATATTTTTAACGGATACCAACAGTATTTTCCCCTCCCTTGAGGGGAGGGGATGAAGGGGAGGGTGATGGTTTTAAATTTGCATCCCACCCTCTCCCTGCCCCTCCTCCTTCGGGGGAGAGGGGACAAAAGGAGCAGGTTGTGAAGATTCTCGTCATTGGCGCCGATGGCCAGGTGGGGCACTTTCTGCTCCGCGTCCTGGGCCGCGGCCACGAAATCAGCGGCACGTCCCTGCAAGGGCTCAAGGGCCTGCCGGCGCTTGATATCCGCGATCCCGGCGCCGTGGACCGCTATTTGGAAAGCCGCCGGCCTGAGTACGTGATTCTGACCGCGGCCCTCACGCACGTGGACAAATGCGAGGACATCCCCGACGAGGCGGAACGGATCAATGTCCGCGGCGCGGAACACGTGGCGCAAGCCTGCCGGCGCCTGGACGCCGGACTGGCGTTTTTCTCTTCGGAGTACGTTTTCAACGGCCGCTCCGGCCCCTACCGCGAAACCGATCCCACCCAGCCCGAGTCGGTCTATGGGCGCACCAAACTCGCGGGCGAACAGGTCGTGGCCGCGCTGGTGCCCAACCACCTGATCGTGCGCACCACCGTGGTGTATTCTTATTTGCCGGGGTCGGTCAATTTTTTCATGCAAGTATTGCAAAGGGCCCAAAACCGGGAGCCCATCACCGTGCCCTCTGATCAGATCGGGAACCCCACGCAGGCCGTCAATTTGGCGCAGGCCTTGGGCGAGCTGATCGAGGACGGCCGCACCGGCGTCTATAACCTGGTGGGCACTTCGCGCGTGGGACGCGACGCGTTCGCGCGCCGGATTTTGGAGAAGCTTGGTTTTGACCCCGGGCAGGTGACGGCCGTGCCCACGGCCTCGCTCAAACAAAAAGCGCTGCGCCCGCTCGCGGCCGGCCTGGTGACGGACAAAGCCCAGTCGGTTTTGAAGCGCCATCCGCTGTGGGACGTGGAGCGCGCCCTGGACTTCACCCTGGCGCAGATGCGGGACCCGGAACTTCTGCCGTGACGGCACCGCGCCAAACCACCAAACAATTCCTGCAGATTGCCGCAGGGATCCTGCTCAGCCTGTTCTTCATCTGGCTGGCGCTGCGCAACGTTGACTTCGCCAAACTGCTGCGCACCTTCGGCCGCGTGCAGCCCGGCTGGCTGGTGCTGGGCGGCGGACTGGTGCTGCTGGCCTACTTTTTTCGGGCCTTGTTATGGCGCGGCCTGTTGCGGCGTTATCCGGTGCGGCTGTGGAATCTGTTCCGCATCATCACCGTCGGCTACCTGGCCAACGGCATTTTGCCCCTGCGCCTGGGGGAAGTGATCCGCGCCTGGCTGCTGAGCCGCAAGGAAAATCTGCCGACCAGCCTGGCTCTGGGCACGGTGGTGATCGAGCGGGGCATGGACCTGGTGTCCCTGTTTGTTTTTTTTCTGTTCATGATGTTTTTCGTTCCCTTCCAGCCTTGGCTCAAGTTGTCAGGCCTGATTTTGGCGGGTTTTGGCCTGGTGCTGTTCCTGGCGCTGGGGCTCAACTACCGCTACGGCGGCCACTTGATGGACTGGATCGAAAAGCCGCTGCAACGGTTGCCGGGAAAATGGGGATCCTGGCTGCACGCGCAGCTCGACAAATTCCTGCAGGGACTGAAATTGCTGGAGAGCCCGGGCCAGTTGCTGCAGGTGCTGGGGTTCGCCTTGGCCGGCTGGCTCGCGTGGACCAGCGTGGTTTATGTTTGTTTTCTGGCTCTGGGACTGCCGCTGAATTTCATGGCGGCCATGTTCCTGATCGTGGTGCTCAATTTCGGACTCATGCTGCCCTCCTCGCCGGGCGGATTGGGAATTTTTGAGTTCATGATCATTCTGGGCCTGGGTCCGTACGGCATATCCAAGGAAGCCGCCCTGGGGCTGGGATTCACGTTTCACATGCTCCAATACATCCTGACATTGATCGTGGGCTGGATTTTCGCCCTGCAATTGAACGTGTCCATGTTCAAGCTCTACCGCCAATCGGGCGGAGATGCGGGTCTGGAATCGTCGAGCTGAACGATGACGTGCAACACTTCACAATACCAACGAGAGGGAAGCGCATGAAAAAAACCACCACTGCCAAACAAAAAAGGCTCCAGCAAAGCAAAAAAATCCTGGCGGCGGTCAAGGCTTACGCCCGGTTGGACCGGCAGGCAGGAACCTTCCGGCCGGGCCAGGACCGGGTGCACTATGCCGGGAGGGTTTTTGACCACCAGGAAATCACGGCCATGGTCAAGGCCAGCCTGGACAGCTGGGTGACCGTCGGCCCCTACGGCGAGGAATTGGAACGGGCGTTGTCCCGCTGGCTGGGCGTCCGCAACGTCATTTTGGTCAACTCGGGCTCCTCGGCGAATTTGCTGGCCGTGGCCGCCCTCTGCGATCCCAAGCTGCCGAACCGCCTCAAGGCCGGGGACGAAGTCATCACGCCGGCGGTCACTTTCCCCACCACCGTGGCGCCGCTGCTGCAACACCAGTTGGTGCCGGTCTTCGTGGACTCGCGCCTGGAAGATTACAACATCGACATCAGCCTGCTGGAGCGCGCCCTGACCGCCAAAACCCGCGCCATCATGGTGCCGCATACACTGGGAAACCCCTGCCACCTCGAGCGGCTCGTCCAGCTGGCCCGCCGCTACCGGCTGTTTCTCATCGAGGACAATTGCGACGCCCTGGGCTCGAAGTACCAGGGCCGCCTGACCGGGACGTTCGGCGAGCTGGCGACCCTGAGCTTTTATCCGGCGCACCACATGACCATGGGCGAAGGCGGGGCGGTGATCACGAACGATCCGCGCCTGGCCCGCATCGTCCGCAGCCTGCGGGATTGGGGGCGGGATTGCTGGTGCGGCCATGACGCCGGCCCGCACGGAGCCTGCGGGAAGCGGCTGCAGTATAAAATCGAAGGTCTGGGCGAAGCCTATGACCACCGCTATGTCTATACCCACATCGGCTACAACCTCAAGCCCACGGACCTCCAGGCCGCCCTGGGGCTGGCGCAGCTGAAAAAAGTGCCGGGGTTCATCAAGGCGCGGCGCCGCAACTTCACCGAGCTCAGCCGCCGGCTGGCCCCGTTCGAGCGCTGGCTGATCCTGCCCCAACCCGCCCCCCACTCCGAGCCGGCCTGGTTCGCCTTTCCGATCACGGTGCGGGAGGACGCGGGCTTTTCGCGGCAAACGCTGCAGAGCTTTCTGGAGGAACGGCGGATCGAAACCCGGCTGCTGTTTGCCGGAAACATTGTGCGGCAGCCGGCGTTCCGTTCCACGAAATACCGGGTGTACGGAGGCCTGAAGAACGCGGATATGATCATGCGCCGCACTTTTTTCATCGGCGTTTATCCGGGGCTGCGCTCGTCCCATCTCCGCTACATTGCTTCCGTATTCGGTGAGTTCTTCAAGAACCGAAAACGCACATGAAACTGTTGATCACGGGCATGGAAGGATTCGTGGGCAGCCACCTGGCCGAATACTGCCTGGAAAAAAAGTGCGAAGTCCACGGAACCGCCTTTCCCGGAGCGACGCTGCAGAATCTGGCCCGCGCCCGGCGGGCGCGCGTCCACCGCCTGGACCTTACCCGGGCGGACGCCGTGGAGCATCTCGTGCGCCGCCTGAAACCCCGGTGGATATTCCATCTGGCCGGCTGGAGCAGCCCCACGCTGTCGCGCCGCGATCCCGAGGCCGCGCTCCGGGTCAATGTCCTGGGCAATGTGAACCTTCTGGAAGCGGCCCGCCGCCTGCAGCCTCCGCCCCGGGTGCTGGTGGTGGGCAGCGCGGATGAATACGGCGCCGTGGACCTGCACTTGCGCGCCATCACCGAAGGGCACCCGCTGAATCCCGACAGCCCCTACGCGGTCTCCAAGGTTTGCCAGGATTTGACGGGGCTGACGTATTTCCGCGAATACGGGCTCCCGGTCATCCGCGTCCGCCCTTTCAACCACATCGGCCCCAGGCAGGCGCTGGGGTTCGTAGCCACGGATTTCGCCTCACAAATCGTTTCCATCGAAAAGGGCCGGCGCGTGCCCCTGATGGAAGTGGGAAATTTGGACGTGGTCCGCGATTTTTCGGACGTGCGCGACGTCGTCCGCGCCTATTGGCTGCTGATGGAACGCGGCCGGCCGGGGGAAGTGTACAACATCGGTTCAGGCCGCGGCATCCGCGTGCGGGACCTGCTGGACGGACTGCTGCGGCTGACTTCGGTGCGCGTGCAGGTGCACACGCTGCCCACCAAAGCGCGGAAGGAAAAACTGCGCAAAGTGGCCTCGATCGCCAAACTGGGCCGGCACACCGGCTGGAAGCCCCGCATCCCCCTGGCAGAGACCCTGCGGGCGGTCATGGACGACTGGCGCCAGCGCCTGGGTTGAAACATGAACCCCGCCTCGAGTTCCAAACAGTTTCTCGCCCAATTCATCAGGGTTTCCCTTTTTCTGCTGCTTAATTCGGCCAGCGCTTTTGTCATCAATCTGCTGGTAGCGCGCTGGGTCGGCCCCCGCGTGTTCGGCGACTTTTTCTTCTTTGTCTCCACCGCGGTCGTGGCCACGATCCTTTTCGATTTCGGCCTGACGAGGACCCTCCTGCGCTACGGGGCTTTTCACCAGTCGCGGGGCGAGTTGGACCGCAAACTCGGGTATTATTCGGCCATTTTGAAACTGAAAACCCTGCTCGGCGTTTTGGTCCTGGCCGCCAGCGTGGCTGCCAGCCTGATCTGGGGAGGAACCCTGCGCTGGGAACTGGCGCTGGGACTGGTCACCGGCTTCCTGGTCAGTTTCGGCCAGTTCCTTTCCGGAGTGGCCCAGACCGAGGAAGATTACGCTTCCTACAATCTCGTGCAATCCTTCAACACCCTGCGCCTGGCCCTGATCCTGGGGGCGGCGGTTACAGGTTGGCTGACCTCGGGTTCGCTCTACGCCATTTTTCTGGCGGCCCCGCTGTTGCTGTCCGTGCTGCCGGGTATCCGCCTGGGCCGGGATCTGCTGCAGGCCAAGCCCGTGGCTGAGGAGCGTTTTTATTCCAAAATCTTCGCCTTCGGCAAATGGATGATACTGCTTTCCATCCTGGAGACTTTGCACCAGCGTCTGGACGTGATCCTGGTCAGAGGGATGACCGACGCGCAGCAAGCGGGGTACTACTCCGGCGCCCTGGCTTTTTTCGGGGTGGTGTACATGCTGCCTTCGTTCCTGGCGGTGCTGATCTATCCGCGTTTCGTTGCGGCCGTAGGGCGGGAGGACGAAGCGGCCCTGGCGCTTGATTACCGGCTTTCAACCAATGTGATGACCTTGGTTTCCGCGCCGCTGTCCCTGGGCTTGTGGGCCGTGGGACCGGACCTGGTCCATCTGATCCTGGGCAGCCAGTATCAGGCTGCGATCCCGGTTTTCCCGATTTTGGCCCTTTATACCCTCATCCTGGGCTGCCATTTGAATTCCGGGGGACTGTTCATGGCCAAGGATCAGCCCCACTTGATCGTGGTCATTGTCGGGTGCACGTTGGGCGCGAACCTGCTGGGGAATTTACTGCTGATTCCCGCACTGGGCATCCGGGGCGCGGCCTGGTCTTTATGCCTGGCCACGTTCCTGAGCCTGGTCTTGTCCTGGGGCTTGATCCGGATCAGGCTGCAATTGTGGCCCAGCTTAAAACATGTGGCCGGATATGTCGGGTTGGCCGCTGTCATGGCCGTGGCCGTGCGTTTCTCCCCCTGGCTGGGCTGGACCGGACTGGCGGTCAAAATCGCCCTGGGCGCCGGGATCTACCTGGGCGGATTGTGGGTTTTGGAACGCTGGGCCGGGGCAGGCTGGTGGCCGGTTAATCTGGCCATGCGCGAGGAAACATGAACCCTGATTCCGTCTGGGCCGTGGTGCTGAGCTGGAACGGCCGGGAGGACACCCTGGCTTGCCTGGCCACGCTCGAGAGCCAGACGCGTCCGCCGGACCGGATCATCGTCGTGGACAACGGCAGCACGGACGGCTTGGAAGCGCCGTTGCGCGCCGCCTATCCGCGCGTGGAATACGTTTTCCAGCCAGTCAACGTCGGCTTCGCGGGCGGCATGAATATCGGCTTGCGCCGGGCCCTGGAGGCCGGTGCGGATTATGTCGTGACGCCCAGCAATGACACCTTGTTGAAGCCCGACTGCCTGGAAAAAATGCTAGACGCCCTGCGCGGCCATCCTCAAGCCGGCGCCGTGGCCCCGAAAATATTCTATTACGAACCTGCGGGCACCCTATATTTTAACGGCGGTTATTTCACTCGCGCCACGCTGAGACCCTGTCACCCGGGCGAACTCAAGCCTGATCCGAACCCGCAAGAGCGCGCCGCAAGGGAAATCGGGTTCCTGAACGGTTGCTGCCCGCTGTTCCGCGCCGCAGCCCTGAAACAGACCGGTTTGTTTGACGAGGCTTTTCACGCGTACTTCGAGGACGCCGACCTGTCCCTGCGCCTGCTGAAAGACGGCTGGACGCTCCTGCTCGCCCCCCAGGCGGTGGTTATTCATCATCATGCCGTGTCGTTCAAGAAAAACGCCGGCCCGGCTTTGCAGGGAACGGTCAGCCGCTATAAATGGTTCATCGCTACCCGCAATCGTTTCTGGCTGTTGCGTAAACACGGACGATGGTGGCAAATAATGCTGGGTTATTTAACCATTGTGGTTACCCGGATCGCAATTATATTCACGCAAGTTATTTTGGGAAGGCCCAATAAAGCGCTGGGAATTATTAAGGGATTGTGGAGCGGACTCATGGGACACATTCCCTCGCGCATACGTTAACCAGCTTAGTCGCTGTATCTGTTCATAATATCAGGAGCGCGCTCGAACGCATGAATGACTCATCGAATGCCCGCAGGGATGTTTGGCTGCGCCTGGCTTGGGGCGCCGCGTTTGCCGTGGCGGCGGGTATCCAACTCAGCCGTTTCCTGTTGTGGAACCCGCTGGATCTGGTTCGTTGCGGCTTGTTGACGGATGACGCCTTCTTCTATTCGGTGTTGGCCAAGCAGTTTCTGCAACATGGCATCCTGACCCTGGACGGGGAAATGCCCACCAACGGTGTCCAGCCTTTGTGGATGCTGCTGCAAATCCTGCTGCAGCGTTCATTCCCAGGCGCGGATTCCCTGAAACTGTTAGCGGTTCTATCCTGGGGCTGCTACGTTGTGTTTGCCTTTCTGGCCGGGTGGTTCATCGGCGGAAAAAAGGGATCCTTACCTGCCCAAGCGGCTTTGGCCGCGGTGTTAGCCGCCTATATATTAAATCCGGGTTTTCAAAGCATCGCGGTCAAGGGTCTGGAAGTGCCGCTGGCTTTGGGGGCTGTTATGCTTACCCTGCTTTCGCTGTCTCGGTTGGAGGGGGAAGCCGTAAGGCGGCTTTCACCCTTGCGGGCGGGCGGGCTGGGCGTTTTGGCGGCCGTCTGCTTTTTCTGCCGCACGGATTTGTTCTGGGTGGGGCTGGTGGTTGGGTTGTGGCTGGCCTGGAAAGCACCGCGCGCCTCTGCTTTGGTTTTTGGAGCGGTCCTGACCCTGGCCGTGGCCCCTTATCTGACAGCCAATATCCTGACGCAAGGCTCGGTCATGCCCATCAGCGGGCGGGTCAAGTTGCATTATCTGAATGCTTTCTACCCAACCTGGGCCGGCTATTTCAGGTCGGATGAATGGCAGGGCTGGTTCCATGCGTTTGCAGCCCCCTTGCCCTGGCTGGAGCGGGCTAGCACGGCTGTCAAGGCAGGGGTGACGCTCGCGGTTGCGGCCGGAGCCTGCTGGTGGATCTGGAAGCGCCGGGAAGTTACCGCGGGATTCCGCGTGTTCAGCCTGGCCATTATCCTGCACGCCCTGTACATGCACGTGTTTTACCGGGAATTGCGCGTTTACACGGCCTATTATTTTCTGCCTGAAATTTTATGGGTGCTGGTTACAGCCGGCAGCGCGCTTTGGGCCTGGCTGGATTCGAATCGAAACCGAGCTGCCGGCAAGGTCCGGCTGTGGGCGGCCGCGGCCGTCTGCGCGGCACTGTCCGGGGCGGTCATCTGGAACGCCTCCGGCCGCCGCGTGGAACCGCTGCCCTACTGGGTCGAACGGCTGAATCTCGCCCGGGACATCGAAAGGATCGTTCCGGCCTCCGAGCCTGTCGGCGCTTTTTGGCCGGGATGCTTTGCGCAGTTTTCGCAGCGCCGGGTGATTCCCTTGGACGGGGTCGCCGGTTCGGACCAGTACTTCCGGCAGTTTGTACAGACCGGCAGGGAGCTCGACTATTTGACGGCAAAAAACGGCCGCTATCTGGCTTTGTACTTGCCGGAAGAACCGACGCGCCTTATGGCCGAAAAACCGCTGGTTCTGGAAAATTGGAGCCATTTAGGGTTGCAGCGGCTGCGGGATTTTCAAGGAACGTGGGAAGTGGCCGCTTTCCGTCCGCTGAACGACCAGGGAGCCGGCTGGTACCTCTTTAAACTCTCGCCTGCAAATCCTGTTGAATAAATTTAAAGAGCGTTTAGAGAGTGCCGGTTTAAGGTGCTTGACACATGATTTCGAACGACGGCTGCCATAGGGAGGGCAGCCTCGGCTTGCGAAAAGGTAGGCCTACCAGTCCTTTTCGCAAACGCGTTCTCAATCATGCGCCAAGCACCCGTTCGACTGAGTGCTTTAAATTGTTTTCAGCGTTCTTTTTATATTGATCGCCCAGGTCAATTCGATCATTGCTGGGTCTTTACCGGCACCCACACGTTTTCCGGCCGGCGGGGCGCGCCGGTAACCGGCATGAAGCAGTCCCCCCAGGCGAGTTGTTCCTCGAGCCGGTAATAACCACGCATATCCTCACCGAAAAGCTCCAGAAACCGCGACCGGTTGTCCGCCAGATCGCCATTGATTGTAATCAGGGCCGCAAACTTTTGTTCGCGGATGGCCTGCCGGATTTCTTCCGACAATTGTTTGCTGGTCCTGTCCGCCCGGCCTTTGATCAGAATGTCGGCCAGTGTGCCTTGGTGGAGAAAGGTCTTTTTGCCGGCCAAAGTCGGCAAATAACCGGTGAAAGGGACATAGACATCGCCGGGGAAGGACTTCATTTTTTCAATGAAAGCCAGGCCGGCTTGACGGTCAGCCGGGGTGGGGATCTGCTTGGAAGGATCGTAAAACAGCATTCCGAACTGGAGCAGGCACAGGCCCAGGACCAGGACAGCCGTCCCGACAGTCCATGGGCGCGGTTCCGAGGCCGGCGATTGCAGCCGACGCAGGATCTCGGGCAACGCCAAGCCGAAACCCATGGCCAGCCAGGCGTACACGGGGAAAAGCACGTTGTTGTAGCCGCCGAAATGCAGGCGGAACAGATAAGAAGCGCCCACCATGCCCAGACCGGCTAATCCGTAAAAATAATTGCCAGGCTGTTGGTTCCTTAAAAAAAGAACGGCTGCCCACAAGGACAAACCCAGGGCGATGGGCATGGGTTTCAACAAATCCAAGGTCCAATAATCCAGGAAGATATTCGGCAGCAACGGATGGTGCCTGGGCAGTTCGAACAGGTAATAATGGACCCAGCCGTGGGAAACCCAATTGCCCCAGCCGTAGGCGGCCGCGCTCATTACCGCGGCAATCAGGACGGCCGGCGCCGTTTTTCGGGGCTCAAACCACAGCCCGGCCAGCAACACCGGCGCAAAGATGATCAGCGCCGCCTGCTTGGCAAGCAATGCCAGAAAAAGCATGACCCCGGTCAGTAGTTGCCACGTCCAGGCCAGCCGGGAGCGGCGCAGGCTATACAGCGCCGCCAGGGTGAAAAGCAGGAACAGGGAGTCGAGCCTCGCAATGTCGAACCAGGCTCCGCTTATTTTGAAAGTAGCCGCAAACAAGCCGGCAGCGACCATCCCGGCCCAGTGGCTGCGGTTTTCATGGAAAACCAGGGCGTAAATCAGGGCCAGACACCCCAGCGAGGAGGCAAAGGAAACCAATCGCAAGGGAAGAAACCCGATGCCGATCCATTTAGCCACGGCGGCTGAAATCCAGAAATACAACGGGGTGTACATGAAATAGCCGTAATCCAAGGAAGGTTGGACAAACAACGGCTTTCCGTCCAGGATCCTTTGGACTGTATCCACCATCGCGCCTTCGATCCATTCCAATTCAAAGGGATATCCCAGGCGCTGGAGCGCCACCCAGATGTACAGACCGATATAGCAGGCAGCGACAGCCATCAGGGCGGCTTGGAGTATTCGGATGGAACGCTGAGCATTGCCAGGAATCATGAAAACCGTGCTTTCCCGGAAAAGAGTAAGGCATTCAGGGCTATTACCATGCCCGCAATCAGCAGCCAGAATATAGTGGTCAGGCTGTGTTTTCAAGCCTTTTCCGGCCATATTTTTTAAGTATCGCGAAAAGTGCAATCGAGGTACAATGCTGCTGGTTCGGCCCCCGGTTTGAGGGCCGTTTTAATTTGACTTTCAGGTATAGTTGCCGTAACATACCGCCTTTCCGGGAGGGTTCCAAGGTGGAAAATCCTATAAAGAGATTCAATTTTATTGATTGGTCGGTCTTGATTCTGTTTTTCGGTGCCGCGATTTTCTTTGGAACCAAAGTAATTGGAGGAGCGAAACCGATCGGGCAAATCACCGGAGTCGGCGTGATGCTGAAGAACCAGCCGCAGGCGGTCATTGATTCGTTGCAAGCGGGCGACAAGTTGTACAGCCTGCGCTTTAAAAGCGGCGTGCGGTCGTATGGCTCGATCGACAACATCCTTTCGGTCACGCCGGAAAAGATCGTCAACAACGACGTCAACGGGCGGTTGGTCGTCGAAAACCACCCCTTTAAAAATGAAGTCAAATTGCATGTGCTTTTCAACCGGCCGGTGCTGGTTTATCCCTCGAAAATGATCTATAGCCATTCCTCGTTCGTTTTGAAACTCCAAATCGGCCAGGAGTTTGAGCTGAACAACTCCCGGGTCAACCAGCTGGGCGAAATCATCAGTCAGGATTACCAACCTTTCGCGAAACCGTGAAATCCTCTTCTGCATCGGCATGGAAGCCGCGGGCGTTTTCCGACATGTGGGATAAAATCACAGCCGCGTTTTCAACTTCCCTGATCTCCACCTGGATTGAGAAAGTGCGTTCGGCAGCCGGCCGTTCCCTCCTGTTGAAGTGGTGGGCCGGCGGCCTGGGATTGACGGGCTTGCTGGCAAGCTGGTCCGCCGGCTTGACCTCGACCTATCTGCTTGACCGCCTCCGCCGCAGCAGCATCTTTGCGCTGGCCCTTGGCCGTCCGCTTTTCGTTTTTGGCTTGGGAATGTCAGCTGCCATGATAATTAATACGCTATGCAATCTCTGGCTGAGAGGCTGGATCCCGTTTTGGGAACTGAAAACAATCTTGAGTGGATTCGGGCTCTGGCTGGCCTGGTTTGAACAACGCCGGGAAGGCGCTGTTGACGATCGCTCGGCCGCGGTTGTCTTGGCGTTGTTCGCGGGCTTTATCGGCATGTTGATGTTCAGCGGAAGGTACAATTCCCTGGCCGCCCTGGCGGTATTGGGTTGGCTGGTGGTTTTAACCTGGCACAAACCGCAACTGGGATTGTGGCTGTTCCTGCTGCTGCTGCCCGTGCACCATTTAATGATGACTTTTTTAACCGAACAAGTCGGCCTGAGTCCCATGGCCGATAAATTGATTCGGGCCTGGAAGGACATCCTGCTGGTGGTATTGGCGGCCAAAGCCGGCTGGCTTTGGTTCAGCGGGCAGGCCAAACCGCGGTTGGGGTGGACGGATTTCCTGTTGGCGGTTTTCGTGGTTTTCAATTTCGCCGCCTTTTACCAGGCCCGGGGTTCGGCGGTGCCCCATGCCGCGCTGTACAGCCTCCGCTACAATGTGTATTTTATCGTTTGTTTTTACCTGGGGCGGATGTTCAGCCTGTCTTCTGATCAAATCAAGCGGTTTTTCCTGGCCATGCTGGCCTTGGGTATCGCGGCCTGTCTGGCCGGCGCGCTGGAAAAGGGCTTCGTGCTTACCGATATCTGGCTTCATTTGGGATATACGGATTATATTAAACACTCATTTAATAGTGTTTTCCCTACGCCGAATGGTTTGCCATTCACTTTTTGGCTGGAAGGGTACATTGTCCGGCGTCTGGGCAGTTTTTTCCTAGGCCCTATCGATTTTGCCTATGCCATGATACTAATCATACCTGTGACTGTTTATTGGTGCGCGCAGGCCAGGAATGCCAAACAATCGACGCTCCGTATTTTGGTTTTTTCCTTTTTAATGTCGGTATTTTTACTCGCCTTTACCCGGGCGGCGATTTTCGGCGCGGGTGTCGAACTGTTGCTGCTGACCTGGTTTTTACACCACCGACATCTCCACTTGGGGTGGCGGTTAATATGGCTAACGGCAGCCTTGGCGCTGATTATTTTTGCCACCAATGAGTTAAGCCAATGGATATTTGGTACAGCAACCTTCCAGGAAGCTTCAGCGCAGGGGCACTTGGGAGAATGGAAGAAAAGCGTGGATATCATCCAACAACAAATGACGGGTACCGGACTTGGCAGCGCGGGATTTATTGGGAAACGATTTCAGGGCACTGTCGGCGGCGAGAATCAATATCTCATTTTGGGAAGGGAAATCGGCTTGATGGGCATGGGGCTTTTCATCTTTTTACATGGCATCGTTCTGGCCGCTCTAGCAAGGGTAATCATGCAGAACAAGAATGAAATTGTTCAGTGGGTTGCTGTAATTGCTTTAGCCGCGCTTTCCAGTATTGTGATTCTGGGAATGACGTCGCAGGTTTACATTAATTACTTCCTGGTTTTCATTACCTGGTGGCTGATTGGCTGGGTTTTCCAGAATAACGCCGATCTTCGGGCGCCGTCTGAAACGAAGGAGTTTCAGGCGCTGTGAACCCCTTGCGGATAGGGATGGATCTGGCCTGTCTGGCCACTGCCCGGACCGGGGCGGGCGTGTATATCCGGGAATTGCTGGGCGTCTGGCGGCGCGGCGGCAGCCCGACGGAGATCCGGGAATTCATTCCCGAAGAGTATCCGGTGAAATCCGGCGGCAAGTGGGGCACCATATGGAACCACGCGCGCCTGTGGGGGTGGATTCAAATCCAGCTGCCGTTTCTGGCCTGGCGGAAGGGATGCGACGTTCTGCTCTCCCCGGAATACCTGTCGCCCCGCTTTTGCCCGCTGCCGCGCCTGGTGGTCGTCTATGATGCGGCGTTCATTCTGCGCCCGGCGGAGTACAACCGTTTTTGGCTGATGCTGTTTCAATGGATCTATAAACCGGCGATCCGTTCGGCCGGCCGGATCGTCACGATTACCGAAACGGCCAAGCGGCAAATCGCGGAACTGTTTAAGGTGCCGGCGGACAAGATCGCGGTGGTGCCGCCGGCCTGCAACCGCGAGGTGTACCGGCCTGCCCTGCCCGGGCAGATCGCCCCGGCGCTGGCTGGCCGGGGACTGCGGCCGAAGAGATATTTTCTGCACGTCGGGGTCATGGAAAAAAGAAAAAATTTGCCGCGGCTGATCCGGGCGTTCGCCGAAGTGGCCAGGGCCCATTCGGGGATATCCCTGGTTTTGGTCGGCCAACCAGGCCCCAAACAGGATCTGGACGATTCAGAGACCGTCCGGGCTGAGATTGAGAAACTGGGCTTGTCCGAACGGGTGCTGCTGACCGGACATCTGCCGCTGGCCGAATTGCCCGGCCTGTATCAGGGCGCCACGGCCTTGGTGTTTCCGACGCTGTATGAAGGTTTCGGCATTCCGGTGCTGGAGGCGTTCGCCTGCGGCACGCCGGTGGCGTGTTCGGATTTGCCCGTGTTGCGGGAAGTAGCCGGCGACGGCGCGGTGTATTTCGATCCACTGTCCGAGTCAGCCATAGCCGGCGCCTTGAATTCGCTGCTGGATTCCGACGCGGCGGCGAAGCTGACCGAGGCCGGCGGAAGGCAACTGGAACGTTTTTCGTGGGAAAAATCCGCCCGTGCGCTGGAAGCACTGGCCGGGGAGTTGTGCAAACGCCATGCTGAAAAAAACCATTAACGCGCTGTTGCGCCGGATGAAGAAGGATCCGGCCTACGCTTTGGATCCCGCGCTGACCGGCGGCGACGTGCTCGCGATTGTCGGCCGGATGGGATGGAGCCTGCTGCGGGGACTATGGTGGCGGCCGTGGTTTGGATCTGCCCGCGGAATGCAGTTCATCCATCCGGGCGCCATGCTTCGCAATCCCCGCTGTTTGCACCTGGGCCGGAACGTCGTGCTGGAATCAGGCTGCGAGGTCCAGGGCTTGTCCCGGCGCGGCGTCACCCTGGGCGACCAGGTGACCATCGGGCGCCTGGCCATGATCCGTCCCTCCGGATACTACGGCCGCGAACTCGGGGAGGGCTTTTCCATCGGCGCCCGCTCCAATGTAGGGGCCTTCAGTTACGTCGGCTGCGCCGGGTTCATTCAGATCGGCGAGGACGTGTTGATGGGTCCGCGCGTGGGGCTGTTCGCGGAGAACCACGTGTTTTCCGACCCGCGCATCCCCATGCGCCAGCAGGGAGTCACCCGCCAGGGGATCGTGGTCGAGGACAACTGCTGGCTCGGCACCGGCTGCATCATACTGGACGGCGTGCGCATCGGCCAGGGCAGCGTGGTCGCGGCGGGCAGTGTGGTGACCAAGGATGTCCCGCCCTTCAGCGTTGTGGCGGGTGTGCCGGCGCGCGTCATTAAAAACCGGTCCGTGGCATCTTCGGAATAAACGATGGTTCACATCCGGAAAGCGAAAATGATGTCTAAACCAGAAGATCCATTCAACCATAATGATTTACGGTGTCCGGCCTGCGGTTCCCGGTTGCACAGGCTAAAAAACGAATTGCTGTGCGATAAAAAAACATGCCGTCTGACTTTTCCGATTGTGGATGGTATTCCGGTCATGATTGATGAAAGACGCAGCGTATTTCAACAACGAGACTACTTGGAGCGCAAAGACACCTTTTTCAAAAACACCGCGAGACCCACGTTGGGAAAAAAGGTATTTCATTTGCTGCCCAAACTGTCGTGCAATATATCCGCGGCGGCAAATTACCAAAAGTTGGCGGGGCGTTTGTTGCGGCAACACCCCCACCCCAAAGTATTGATTTTAGGCGGCAGTATAATTGGCGAAGGCATAAAAGTCCTGTTGCGCTTTCCGGACTTGCGCTTGATCGAAACGGATGTATCCTTTGGGCCAAGGACGGCCGTTATTGTAGATGCCCACCAGATACCTTTTCCTGACGGATACTTCGATGCGGTAATCGTGCAAGCGGTGTTGGAGCATGTGGCGGATGCACCGGCATGCGTCGCCGAGATTTGGCGCGTACTTAAGTCACGAGCGTTGGTGTACGCCGAAACGCCTTTTATGCAACCGATTCATGGCTGGCCCTATGATTTCACCCGTTATACGCCCATAGGTCACCGCCGGCTTTTTCGGCAATTTGACGAACTGGCATCGGGTATTGTCAACGGTCCTGGCGTAGCCTTGGCGGAAATAATCAAAAATTTTCTTATGGCTTTTTTTCAATCCGGCATTATGCAGAAAATCGCGACGCTTTTCGTTCATCTTACGGCATTTGGTTTGAAATACTTTGACTACTATTTGGCTGGGCGTCGTGATTCGGCTTTGGCCGCTTCCGGATATTATTTTATGGGACAAAAACGCCGGACGTCAGTGACGGATAAAGAAATTTTAAACGAATACCGGATACGGCAAGGGTATTTTCTGAAGCCTTGATTTGCGAAAAACGGAAAGATACATGAGTTTCAACATGAACCCTATTCGTCAATCCCTCCGCAGGGGAGCTTTAGTCCGGGGGGTCACTCCACTCTGAAGGTGCTTGGGATGCCCGGATTCAAGGTTTTGATCATCCATTCCGCCAACGAGCTGTTCGGGGCGGATTTGGTGCTGCTGCGCGTGGTTGACACCCTGCAACCCGCGGGCTGGCAGCTCACCGTGCTCCTGCCCAACGACCTGCCGTATCAGGGCGAACTCGAGCGGGAACTGCAAAAACGGAACTGCCCGGTGCGGGTCATGCCCCTGGGTATTTTACGGCGCAAGTATTTGTCACCCTGGAAGCTGCCCGGATACAGCTGGCAGCTGTTCCGGGCCGTGGGCGCGGTCAGACGCCTGATCAAAACCGAAGGGATCGAGCTGGTGTACAGCGCCACCAGCGCCGTGTGGTGCGGCGCGCTGGCCGCGCTGAGGGCCGGGCGGCCCCATGTCTGGCACCTGCACGAGATCGTCCAGAAACCGCGCTGGTTTTCCCGCCTGCTGGCCGCGGCCCTGAACCGCTGGGCGGACCGGGTCATTGCCGTCAGCCGGCCGGTCCGCGATTTCTGGACAGGCGTCCAGCCCGCCTTGGCAAACAAGCTGGTGGTCATCCACAACGGGCTGGATTTGCCGTTTTACGACCAGCCCCGCGACCGGCCGGCGGACCGTGCAGCCCTGGGGATCGCGAAAGACGAAGTGCTGATAGGCTGCCTGGGCCGCATCGGCAGCTGGAAAGGCCAGGAGTTCCTGCTCGACGCCCTGGCCCAGCTGCGGTCCCGGCATCCGGAGTTGAAGTTCAAGTGCCTGCTGGGCGGCGGAGGCATTCCGGGCCAGGATCAGGCCCGGGCCGATTTGGAAGCGCGCATCCGGCAGTTGGGCCTGGGGCCGCTGACGGTCTTCAAGCCCTTTTCACCGGACGTGCGGCCCTGGCTGAACGCCCTGGACGTAATGGCAGTGCCGTCCCTGCGGCCGGATCCGTTTCCGACCGTGCTGCTGGAAGCCATGGCCGCCCGCCTGCCGGTGGTCGCCACCAACCACGGCGGCCCGACCGAAATGGTGGTACCCGGTGAAACCGGATTTCTGGTCGAACCGGGCGATGTCCCGGGACTGGCCGCGGCGCTGCGGACGTTGATCCTCGATCCGGCTTTGCGCGCGCGCCAGGGAACGGCCGGGCGGCTGCGGCTGGAGCGCGAATACAGCCTGGCCCGCTTCCAGGAATCCATACGCCGGTTGTTTTCAGCCTGCCTGTCCTTGGCCGCGGAGGTGTGAGATGAAACTGATCATCCAGGTCCCCTGTTTCAACGAAGCCGAGACCCTGCCGGTCACCCTGGCCGGCCTGCCGCGCCGGGTGGAGGGGTTCGACCAGGTGGAGTGGCTGGTGGTGGACGACGGCAGCACGGACCGCACCTCGGAAACCGCGCGCTCGCTCGGCGCGGATCACGTGCTGCGCCTGAACAAAAACCAGGGCCTGGCCCGGGCGTTCATGGCCGGATTGGAAGCCTGCCTGGTCCGCGGGGCGGACGTGATCGTCAACCTGGACGCGGACAACCAGTACGCGGCGGCGGACATTCCCCGCTTGGTCCGGCCGATCCTGGAAAAAAACGCGGATATGGTCATCGGCGCGCGCCCCATCCAGGACAACCCCCATTTTTCCTGGCTGAAAAAAAGGCTGCAGCGCCTGGGCAGCTGGGTGGTGCGCGTGGTCAGCCGGACGCCCGTGGAGGATGCGCCCAGCGGGTTTCGCGCAATCAGCCGCGAAACGGCCCTGCGCTTGAACGTGTTCAGCGATTACACGTACACCCTGGAAACGATCGTGCAGGCGGGCCAGAAGAATTTGCTGATCGCCACCTGCCCCGTGGGCGTCAACGCGCCTTTGCGGCCGTCGCGCCTGGTCAAGAACATCTGGACCTACATCTCCCGGTCCATGAACACCATGCTCCGCATCTTCGTGGTGTACCGGCCGTTTAAATTTTTCATGACCATCGGCCTGCTGCTGTTTTCATCCGGCCTGCTGTTGGGCCTGAGGTTCCTCTATTATCTCTCACTGGGCGGAGGCAAGGGCCACGTGCAGTCCCTGATCCTGGCTTCCGTGCTGCTGGGCATCGGGTTCCAAACCATGCTGACCGCCTTTCTGGCCGACCTGTTTGCGGTCAACCGCAAGCTGCTGGAGGACATCCAGTTCAGGCTGCGCGCACAGCAGTCGCAAGGCTCGGAGGGGAGCGCCGTTCCTCCGCACAGGATATCCCACAAGTCCTCTCCCCGGGCCAAAGCTCCTAAAGGGACCGCTGGCCGGCGGTCTCTGCGGAGGGACTAAATGGCCGGGAGCACGTCCCGCGCCTGGCAAAGCCGGCTGTTGGTTTGGGGGAAGTGGCTGTGGCTGGCCCTGGTGCTGTTTTTCGCGTTTCTCTACCTGGGACGCAAAGGCGGGGAGGTCTGGCTGGCCCTGGGGCGGATGTCCTGGCAGCAGGTGCTCCTGGCCGTGCTCAGCCTGGTAGCCGCCAAAGTGTTGCTGGTTTACGCCCTGCAAATTTCCGTCCGGCAAGTGGGGTTCAACCTGCCCCGGCTCGGCGCTTTTTCCGTCTATAATTATTCCCAGCTGGCGAAATACACCCCGGGCAGTATCTGGCAGTTCGTCAGCAAAGCGGCGTGGTACGCCCTCCGCGGCCTGAAACCCGATCAAATCCGCGACGCCATCGTGCTGGAAACCGTCAGCGAGCCGGCCGGCGCCTGTCTGGTGGCCGTCCTTTTCGCCGCCGGCTGGCTGCCGTTGATATCGCGCCAGCTGCCCGTGGCAGCCGGTTCGGCCGGATTGGCGGTCCTTGCGGGAGCCGCGGGGTTGCTGGTTTGGTGGGTGCTCGGCAAGCGGGACAGGGCGCAGCGCTGGATTTCGGGGCTGCCCCGGTTTGCGCTGGCCATGCTGCCGGTTCAACTGGGCATCTGGCTCATCCTGGGAGCCGGGTTTCATGCCCTGCGCGTCGGATTTGATCCGGCCCCGCTCACCCACAGCCTGGGCTTGTTCGGGCTGGCTTATATCCTGGGGTTCATCGTGCCAGTGGCTCCGGCCGGCCTGGGCATCAGGGAGAGCGTCTTGGTCCTGGGCATGAACCTGCCACCAGCCCAAGCCTGGGCCATTGCCGGGGCGCACCGGGTTTTGTTCCTGCTCGTGGAAATCGCTTTGGCGGCTTTGGCCTGGGGCCTGGAAGCAGCCCGGAGCAGACGGGAAAAACAGCGGGCGGATCAATGCCAATGACTCCCGGAACCACAGCGTCGAAAAAAAAACCAATGCCCGGCGCCGCTTTTTGGGCGCTGTGGACCTGCTTTTTGTTGCTGCACCTGGCTGGTTTTCGCCGGGATTTGCCCTACACCCCGGAAATCAACGAACCTGCCTACGTGGCCAGGGCTTTGGCCGTGGCCGCCACCCGCGGGTTGGACTCGCCGCTGGCGCAGCCGGCGGCTGCCACCGTGGTTTACCCGCTGGCCGTGGCTTATAAAATTTCGGCCAAACTGTTCCATACCGGCCTGGCCCTCGGCTTTCTGGATACGGATGCCTTCTATTATTATATAGGCCGCGCCTGGTCGGTGATTTTCAGCCTGCTCAGCCTGATTCTGCTTTATTGGCTGGGCGCCCGCGCTTTCTCCCCGGGTATCGGATTGCTGGCAGCCGGGCTCTACACAGGCTACGTTTTGCCGGTGACCAGCGCCCAATTGGTCCAATCCGACAGCCTCCAGGTGTTTCTCACGCTGGCCTTTTTCTGGTCCTTGCAGCGCGGCCAGGAGCAACCGGGAAGGGGATGGCCGTTATTGTCCGGCCTGGCCATGGGCCTGGCCGCGGCCACTCACTATGCGCTGGGGGTTTTTCTCGTGGTTTTCATCGCGGCCCGGATCCAGGCTGCAATCCGTGACCGGCGTTCAGGCGGGGATCCCAGGACTTCCTGGCAGGCGCTCGCCCTGGGCCTCGGGGCCGCCGCCCTGGTGTATCTCGCCTTGCAGCCCATGTGGCTGCGGGATTTTTCCGCAACCGGGTCGGCGTTTCTGGCCGAGGCCCGGCAGACCTATGGCGCGGGCTCGCTGGCCAGATGGTGGGAGAACCTGCTGTGGGTCCTGACCCGCGCCTTGCGTTGGAACATGGGCGGATTGCAAATCCAGCTGGCTTTGGTCTGGCTGCTGTGGTGGCGCAGAAATCCCCGGGCCTGGCTGCTGCGGGTCGGGAGCTTGGTCTGGCTGTTTTGGGCCGGCCTGGCCGCGGCGCCGGCCCAGGCCTGGATCAACCCGGTCCTGCCGCTGCTGGCGCTGGGCTGCGCGGACTTGGCGGCCGCGGTCTGGGCCTGGTGCGTGCGCAGCGCCCGCGCGGACACGGTTCCGGGCAGGTGGATCCTGGGCGCCGCGTTGCTGCTCGTGCTCGCCGGCCCGGTCCTTTGGGCCCAGGTGAATACCCAGTGGCGCCTGGCGCATTACAGCAGCCGCATCACCAGCCGGAACTGGATTCTTGCGCATCTGCCCGCAGGGAGCAGAATCGCCATGGAATGGCTGACCGCCCCCCTGCGCAACGACGAGAAGCAATTCACGGTCCGCGAGGAAAACCGCCTGGCCAACCATCCTTTGGACGAATACCGCCGGCAAGGCTTCACTTATTTTTTAGTCAGCGATTGGATTTCCGGCGCCTTGTGGAAGGAAGGGGCGCCGGCCGGAGGGACCGATGGCTTCGGCCGGGAACTGAGCCGCCAGGCCGAACTCCTGCGGCTGTTTGAACCCGCCCCCTGGCAAACCGGACCGGCCATTGCGATTTACCGTCTGCGGGCGGCGCCGGATGAGGTGCAACCGTGAACCGCGCTTCCTCCGCAACATTGGTGCAGGCGCCCCGTCGCGCCGAAGGGTTTGGCCAGGGCTGGTGGGCAGCCGCGGTTTACGTTCTGCTGGGGATGATTTATACTTACCCCCTTGTCACGGACCTGGCGACCCTGATCCCAGGCCGCGGCCCGGATGCCATGCAGTTCATCTGGGGCATCTGGCATTGGAAGAAAGTGCTGGCCACGGGCGGCCACCCTTTCTTCACTCACGACCTCTATTACCCCCTGCGCATCAGTTTGCTCATGCACACCTGGTCGCCGGCCAAGACCCTGCTGCTCGTGCCGTTCTCCCTGGCTGTGAACGACATCTTTGCCTACAACGCGGGTTTTCTGCTGACCTTCGGCCTTCGCGGCTGGGGCGCTTTCAGAATGCTGAAGACCTTCGGGATCGACGACCGCGCAGCCTTTCTGGGAGGCCTCTTTTACACTCTGGCACCCTTTCAAATGGCCCATGGCATGGGGCATTTTCATTCGATCAGCAACGAAGCCATTCCCTGGATGATTTATCTGTGGCGCCGGCCGGCCGGCGTGCGCTGGGAATGGGGGCGGCAGGCGGGCTTGGTAGCCTGGGGCCTGTACCTGTTTTTCAGCGACTACCAGGGGTTTCTTTTTCTGGGTTTGCTGATCGCCGGGTATGTGCTGTATCTGCTCTGGAAAGACCGCGGGCAACTCGTGCCTTTTCTATTGAAACTCGCACCCAGCGCCCTGGGACTGGCCGCGCTGCTGGGCTACTTTATCTGGCAAATGCTGGCGGAAATGAAGCAGTTCAATTTGCTGGCCCTGCACACCGGCGGTTGGGGCGGTGCGGAATATTTCGCCCTGGATGCGGCCGGCGTTTTGTTTCCGTCGGAACTGCACCCGCTCTGGGGCCGGCTGGCCCACCAACTGGGCGAAACCTTGCGCATCACGGGCAGCGACACCCTGGGCGGCAATGCGGCCGAACGGGTCGCTTCGCTGGGCTGGACGACGCTCACGGTGATCATACTGGGCCGGCGGGGATGGTGGCCTGAAGCCGGGGCCCGGCGCTGGTTGTGGATGGGCGTGGGGTTCTGGCTCTTTGCCCTGGGGCCGTTTGTCCGCCTGTTCGGCCTGCCGCTGAACGTCATACCGGGTTTCGTTTTCTACGACCTCAAAGGGTTCGGGGAAGTGACCTGGCCTGCGCCGTATGCCCTGATCCATTATCTCCCGCTGTTGAACGGGATCCGCGAGCCGGCCCGGTTTGTTTTCCTGCCCTTGCTGGCAACCACGGTCCTTTTCGGTCTGAGCTGCCAGGCGCTGCGGCAGCGCTTCTGGCTGATTCTCGGTTTGCTGCTGTTCGAGTTCCTGACTGTCCCTTACCCGGTCAACTCAACCGCCCGGGAAATGCCGGCATACCGGGCCATACGCCAGGATCCTGACCGCACCCGGGCGGTGCTCGACATGCCCACTTCGCCCTGGGTCAAGCAGGCGCGGCCGTTTCTGTTCCAGACGTATCACGAACACCCCCTGATCGGCGGCAATACCTCGCGGGAGTCTTTCCTGCAACTACAGTATAAAAAGCAGTATGCCATCCTGGGGCAATTGATGCGGGCCGAGCCCATCGAATCGCCCCGGGAACTTCGCCGCGTTTTTAACGAGCTTTCCATCGGCTATCTGGTGTGCCGCGAAGAAAAAGTGAGCCGCCTGCTGGCCGACCTGCAACGTGATTTGCCTGAACTGAAGCCGCTTGCTCCCTGGAACCCTGCCGAACCGATCCAAGTCTGGAGCTTTTATCCTGCTCCGGAGCCCGAAAAACCCCTTAAATGAAAAGGCTTTTCAATTGAAGAGCCTTGGCCTATAATTGGGACTCGAACAGGCAAATTTGCTGTTCATGTCAGCCGGTGAACGCAGCGAATATTTTATAAAGGCGGTCGTTTCTCGAATCCAACAGTGTCTGTCATCCTGTTGGCTTTTCTTGCAATCGATCAGTTATTAACAGGCTGCTGAAAAACTCTTATATGCTCATTTGGCAGCCTGTTACCCCTTGAAAAATCTCTGATTTTTCAAGGGGTATTCTAAGCAGTGCAGACGAAAAAGGCCGCTCTGCGGACTTTTTCATCAGCCTGTTAACCACCAGGCAGGACAGTAATATGCGCATTGCCATGATCGGGAGCCGCGGCATTCCGGCCAGTTACAGCGGCTTTGAAACCGCGGTGGAGAACCTCAGCATCAGGCTGGTCAAACGGGGTCATGACGTGACGGTTTATTGCCGTTCCACCCATGTTCGCTATGAAGGCGACGTGTACCAGGGCGTCCGGCTGGTCAAGCTGCCCACCCTACCCAGCAAGCATTTTGATACGATCGTCCACACGTTTCTCTCGATCCTGCACTTGTTGTTCAGGGCCTTCGACGTGGTGTATATCTGCGGGGTGGGCAACAGCCTGCTGGCCTGGATGCCCCGCTTGGCCGGGAAAAAAGTGGTGCTGAACGTGGACGGCGCGGACTGGGAACGGAAAAAGTGGGGCGGTTTCGCGCGCTGGTTTCTCAAGGCCAGCGAACGCTGGGCCACCTGGTTCGCGGACGTGATCATCGCCGATTCGCGCAAGGTCCAGGAGTACTACCAGCGGCAGTACGGCGCGTCCAGCGAATTTCTGCCGTATGGCGCCGCCATGCCCGAAATAACATCGCAGGCTCATCTGGCCCGGCTGGGCCTGCAACCCCGGGGCTACTTTCTCTTTGTCGGCCGCCTGGTGCCCGAGAACGGCGCCCACCAGCTGCTCGAAGCCTATCGCGGGCTCAAGACCGACAAGCAGGTGGTGATCGTCGGCGACGCGCCTTATGCCGGCGACTACATCCGGGAGCTGAAGCAAAACGCCCCCGCGGGCGCGGTCTTCACGGGGTATTTGTTCGGGGACGGATACCGGGAGCTGTCGGCCCACGCGTACGTTTTTGTCCTGGCCTCCGAAGTCGGCGGCACCCATCCCGTCTTGGTGGAGCAGATGGCGGCCGGGAACGCCGTGCTCGTCAACGGCATTGCCACCAACCGCGAAACCATCGGCGATGCGGGCCGGGCCTATGCCACGGAGGGCGGGGCCGAAGCGTTGCGCCAAGAGCTACAGTATCTCCTGGACCATCCGGACACGGTGCGCGATCTGCGCGCGCGGGCGAAGGAACGGGCCCAGCGGCATTATTCCTGGGAGGCTGTCACCGCAGGCTATGAAGCGCTGTTTAACCGACTGCTGAACCGAAAGGAAGGGGCGCCCCATGCGCAGAAATAAAACGAACCGTTTCGTGCTCTTCGCCATGCTGGGGGACGCGGTCGTGTTGTACGCGGCCTTCCTTACCGCCTATTTCATCCGCATGCACAACCAGTCGCCGCCCTTGATGCCCCTGCATACGCTTCAGGGCTACAACCCGGCGGCGCTCATCACCATCGGCCTGTGCCTGCTGATCTTCGTCTTTTACGGGCTCTACGACCTGCGCCGGCAGCTGTCCATGATCGACGAGTACGCCCGGCTGATCAAGGCCGTCACCTTCGCCCTGGTCCTGGCCCTGACCATGACCTTTTTCTTCAAGTACTACGAGCGCTCCCGTTTTCTGGTGATGATTTTCTGGGCCACGGCCGTGGTTTTCGAGCTGGGATTCCGCTGGCTGTTGTGGAAGATCGTCAAAGTCCGGCGCAGCCGCGGGTGGGACACGCTCAACATGCTGATCCTCGGCGTGGATAACAAGCGCCTGGCCGCGGAGAAGATCCTGCAGCTGCATCCCGAGCTCGGCTACCGTTGCGCGGGCAATCTGGCGCTGGATCCCAAACGCGACCTCGGCGCCTCCAAGGAGGAGCCCATCTCCGCCGAACTGGCGAAAAAGATCGCGGCAGTCATGGTGAAAATCCGCCTGGACGGCATCATCCTCACCTTTCCCATCAAGTATTACGAACAAATGATCGGGATCGTCACCTGGTGCGAGGAAAAGGGGCTGGAGGCGCACTACATCACCAGCGTGGTCGACATCATGACCTCCAAGGCCATCCAGGAAGAGCTGCAGGAGAACGTCTTCCTGGAAAACACCCAGGACAGCCAGCAATTTTGGAAGGGCCTGCTCAAACGGCTCATGGATGAGATCGTCTCCCTGGGCGTGGTCCTGGTCACGTCCCCGCTCTGGCTGCTCATTGCGATCGCGATCAAACTGGACTCGGCGGGGCCGGTGTTTTTCAAGCAGGAGCGCGTGGGCCGGTTCGGCCGGCATTTCGTGATCTACAAATTCCGCACCATGCACACTTCGGCGCCCAAGTACAGCGTGACCCCCAGGCAGAAGAGCGACCCCCGCATCACGCGGGTCGGCGCGTTTCTGCGGCAGACCAGCCTGGACGAGCTTCCCCAGTTCATCAATGTCATTAAAGGCGACATGAGCCTGGTCGGCCCGCGGCCCGAACAGCCGTTTCTCGTGAAAAAATACAACCGCGCGATTTACCACCGCCGCCACCTGGTTTTGCCCGGCCTGACGGGTTTGTGGCAGGTTTCCGGCCGCAGCGACAAACCCATGGAAGAGAACGTCAAGTACGACCTCTATTACATCAAGCACCACTCGCTGCTGTTTGACCTGGTTATTCTGGCGAGAACCGTCCCCACGGTTCTCTCCAAACGCGGGGCGTATTGAAGGGCAAGCCCGTGCGCATGCCTCCGCACATCCCTGAAAAGGAACGGCTGTGATCACCTACACCCTGGCTCTGGCGCTCTGTTTGGCAGGCTGGCTGCTCGCTGTTCGCGACCCGTTCTGGGCGGTGGTGGGCATGGCGGTCCTGCTGCCGTTCGACTTTGCCCTGGAATTGCCGCCCACCGTCTACACCAACGAAGTCTATTTGCTGGGCGTCGGGCTCGGCTTTATCCTCCGTCATTTCAAGCAGGGCTCCTTTTGGAAAGACCTGGGCAAAGTGTATTGGATTTTCCTGCCGTTCATGGTTGCGGTCGCGCTTTCCGCCCTCGACGCCGTTGATTTCTGGGGCGTGGTAAAGCAGTGCATCCGCTGGGGGGAATTCCTGCTGGTCATGCTGGTGGCCGGGACCTGTTTCCGGGACCACACGCGGTTCAATCTCCTGCTCAGGGTGATTATCGGCGCCGGACTTCTGGCCAGCCTGATGGGGCTGACCCAGCATTTCACCGGGCTGAACCTGTTTTCCTCCTCCGCCGGCTTGGACGGCATGAACCAGGTCAAAGGGGTCATGCGGGCGCATTCCACCTTCGGGCATGCCAACCAGTTTGCGGGCTTTCTGATCCTGCTGATCCCCCTGGCGCTGGAATTGTTTTTTGAACAGCAGCAGCCGAGGGGGCTGGTGTTGATGGGAGTCGTGGTCCTGATCCTGGGCCTGACCTTGGCCACGACCTATTCCCGGGGCGGCTGGCTCAGCACCTTCCTGGCTGTGGGCATCCTGCTCCTGTATTACATTCCCAAAAACATCCTGCGGTCGTTGCTGCTTTTCCTGGTGTTCATCGCGCTGTTGTTGGTGCTGCCGTTCTACGTCTCCAAGTTGAACAGCCGGCTGGGCAGCCTGACCAACGTCAAGGAAGACACGGCGGTCACGGGGCGCGTGTTCTACCAGAAACTCGGCTGGCGGCTGATCGCGCAAAAACCGGTTTTCGGCCACGGCGGCGGGAATTACCTGATTGCCATCCAGTCGAGCCTCAAGGCCTATCCAGGTGAAACGCCTTACCTGGACAAACACATCCATAATTTATACACGCAGATCGGCGTGGAAACCGGCTTGCTGGGCCTGGCGGCTTTCAGTTTTTTCATTATCATGACTTTCGTCCGGCTGCTGCGCAACCTGAAAACCATTCCGACCTTCGCGGACCGGGCCATGCTGGTCGCCCTGGCCGCCAGCTGCCTGGCCTTTCTCTTCCATAATATGTTCGACGTGCTGGTCATCTACGCGCGCGGCATCCATCTGGCCCTGGTGATCGGAATCGGTTTTGGGTATCGCCGCTTGGTTGACCGAAAACCCGAACCAGCCAGGAGCCCCGCGTGACCCGGCCGGCCTGCGAGGTGAGCATCGTCATTCCCGCCTATAACGAAGCCGAACGGCTGGGTGCGACCTTGGAGGCCGTCGACCGGTTTTTCCGCGTCCAGGCGCGCTCCTGTGAAGTCGTGGTGGTGGATGACGGCAGCCGGGACCGGACCGCCGAGCTGGCGCTGGCCCATCCCTTCCGTTCGGGCCGCCTGCGGGTGCTGCGCAACCGGCGCAACCGCGGCAAGGGCGCCTCGGTGCGCCGGGGTGTGGCCGCGGCCAACGGCGCCGTCGTGTTGTTTTCGGACGCCGACCTGTCCACGCCGATCGAGGAGTTGCTCCGCCTGGAACAGGCGCTCGCCGGCGGCGCGGATGTGGCCGTTGCTTCCCGGGCCGTGGCCGGCAGCCGCATCGAAGAGCACCAGCCCTTTTACCGCGAGTGGATGGGGAAGTCGTTCAACCGCCTGGTGCAGCTGTTGGTGCTGCCGGGCGTTCATGACACCCAGTGCGGGTTCAAATTGTTCCGCCGGGACGCGGCCCGCGCACTTTTTCCGCGCCTGACCGTTCCGGGGTTCGGCTTCGACGTCGAGGTGCTCTACCTGGCCAGGCGGCAGGGGCTGGAGATCCGCGAGGTGCCGGTGGCCTGGCGCAATTCCCGGCACTCCAAAGTGTCGCCCCTGCGGGACGCCTGGAGGATGCTGGGGGATTTGTTCCGGATTCTGTGGCGCCACCGGAAACGCTGAAGGGGCACATGTCGTTTACCCGCGCGTTCGCTAAAAACGCTTTTTTCAAGGGGGCCGGCGAGGTTCTGATCCGGCTGCTGTCGTTCGCCTTCATGGTGCTGGTGGCCCGCACCCTGGGCGAGTCCGATTTCGGCGCCCTGAACTTCGCTTATTCCTTCCCGCTGCTGTTCGTGGTGATCGTGGATTTCGGCCTGAATCCCTTGCTGGTGCGGGACGCGGCCAGGGATCCGGAGCGGACCGGCGTCCTCTTCCGGCATTTGCTGGCGCTCAAACTGATCCTGGGAGCGGTCTTTCTGGCGGCCGTGGCGCTGGGACTGCACCTGATCGCGCCTTCGCCCCTCATGCGCCGCTGCGCGTATTGGCTGGCGGCGTTCGTCCTGCTGCATTCCTTCACCGAGTTTTTCAACGCCGTGTTCAACGCCCGCCAGCAGCTGCAATGGGAAGCCCTGGTGTTCACCCTGCAAAAGGTGGCGCTGCTGGTTTTCGGCCTCCTGGCCCTAGGCTGGGGGATGGGCGTTCTGGGCGTGGCCGCGGCGTACGCGGCAGCCGGCGTCCTGGGGCTGGCGGCCGCGGCCTGGCTGTTGGGCCGCAGCCGGATGCTGGGCCCGGCCGGCTCCTGGAGCGCGGACATCTTCCGCTATGCGCTGCGCCAGGCTCTGCCGCTCACCCTGACCACGCTCTTCGTCAACCTCTACTTCCGCATCGACATGACCCTCCTGGCCAAACTCAGGCCTGCGGCCGAAGTCGGCTGGTACGGCGCGGCCCACAAATGCATCGAAGTGCTGATGGTCGTGCCGGCGGTGCTGGTGGTGGCCGCGTTTCCCGGGTTCTCCCAACTGTTCCGCACGGACCGCGAACAGCTGGCCCGCGTCAGCCGGCAGCTGCTGCGCCTGCTGGTGTTCCTGGGATTGCCGGTGGCCGTGGGCGCGGTGATGCTGGGCGAGCCGCTCATGGTCTGGCTGTTCGGCAAGCCCTTCGCGCCGGCCGGCACGGCCCTGGCCTGGCTGGCCGTGGCGCTGAGTTTCATTTTCGTCAACTACGCGCTCTCCTTCCTTTTGATTTCGGGCGAACACCAGCGCGTCAACGCGCTGGCTTCGGGCATGGCCGTGGTCGTCAGCGTGGCGGCGAATCTGGCGCTGATTCCGCGTTTCGGCCATGCCGGCTCCGCAGCCGCGGCCGCGACGACCGAACTGATGCTGCTGTGCGCCTATGCCTGGGCCGTGCGGCGGTATCTGTTCCCCCTGCAGCTCGGGTCCGCCGTGGCGCGCACGGCTGCGGCCGCGGCCTGCATGGCGCCCGCGGTCTGGTGGCTGCGCGCCCTGCCTCTGCTGGTTCCGGTCGCGGCCGGCGCCGCGGTATTCACGGCTGCGGCCTGGATATTCGGCGCGGTGAAGCGCGAAGACTGGCAATTGCTCAAGCGGGCCCTGCCCGGAGGCCGCGGATGAGCGCCCCGCGAGTGTCCGTGGTGATCCCGACCTTCAACCGCCGCGAACTGCTCGGCCGGACCCTGGATACCCTGGCGCGGGTCGAGGTTTTGCCGCAGGACCTCGAGGTGATCGTCGTGGATGACGGCTCCACGGACGATACGGCCGCGGCCCTGGCCGCGCGCCGCGATCCGTTTTCACTGGTCGTTCTGCGCCAGGAAAGGTCCCAAGGGCCGGCCGCGGCCCGCAACCAGGGCGCGGCCGCCGCCCGGGGCGAGATTCTCGGTTTTCTGGATTCGGACGTGCTGGTGGATCCCGCCTGGTGGAAACGCGCGGCCCCGCATTTCGACGACCCGGCGGTGGCCGGCGTGGAGGGGCTGACCCGGCCTCCGCTGGACTCCGGCCGGCCCACCGCCCTGACGCACCTGGTGGCCAACACCCGCGGCGGCAATTTCATCACCTGCAACATGTTGTACCGCCGTTCTGTCTTTGCCGCGTTGGGGGGATTTGACCGCAGGTTCCTGCGGGCCAACCGCGAGGATTCGGATTTCGCCTTTTCGGTGCTGGAACACGGCGGACGCATTGTCTTCGAGCCGGCCTGCATCGTGGAGCATCCCCTGTTTCAGGCGCCGGCCACGGTCTACCTGCGGGAGGCGCGCTACGGCCTGCACGAGGCTTTGTTGCGGCGCAAGCATCCGGCCCTTTACCGCCGCCACCTGAAGTGGATCGACGGCCGCGCGTTCCCGGTTTTTTTCTGGGGCGTGTATACCGGCGCACCGGCCGCTGCGCTGGGCGCGTTGCTGGGCCGGCCGCTCCTGCTGGCCGCGGGCCTGGCGGCCTGGCTCCTGGGCTGGGCAGGGTCGGTGTACGCGGTCTGCCGCAAGCGCCGCGTGCGCTGGCAGGAGCTCGCACTGCTGATCCCCCAGTTCGCGGCCGTTCCCTGGCTGCGGCTGTTCTGGGTGCTGGCCGGCGAATGGAAGTACTGGAGCATCAAACCGGAGACAGGGATGACCACGAAGGACACGAAGAAAAACGAAGGGCACGAAGGTATTCGGGGTAAAAGCCGTTAACCCCGAACCGTTTTATCCGTGCTCTTGATTGTTCTTCGTGCTCTTGGTGATCCGGATTTAACGGTGTTTTTCCATGTTCATCTGTGGCTGATGTGATTTTGGAAAGGAGCGGTTATGAAATCCGACTGGACGCTGCGGTGGTGGGATTTGCTGGTGCTGTTGCTGGCTGTGTTTGCCGCCGGCATGGTGGTGCGCTACGCCCTGTCGCGGGGCGCGAATGGCGGGGATTTCAACGGCGTGGCCATAGCCGAGGTCAGGGTGCCCAAACCCCTGCCGGAACTGATGGCCCTGCTCGCGCCCGGTGACGCAGTGCTGGATTCGCAGGGCAGGAAAGTGGCCGAGATCCTTTCCCTGCAGCCTGTCCAGCCCCTGGACGCCCTGCCTTCGCCCGTGCCCCTGGCCGGCCGGCAGGACATGCTGATCAAGCTGAGGATCAGCGGCCCGCTGCGCCTGGTCCGCCTGCATCCGGGTTTTCCTTCGGAACCCGCGCAACTGCGGGCCGGGGTCTGGTGCCTGATCATGACCGCGAAAGTCGAATGCTCGGGGCTGATCACACGCGTCAAGCCGCTGGACGACGGCGCCCGCCAATACCTCTCCTTTATGCAACCCATTTCCCGCTGACATGTTCGCGGCCGCCGATTTTTCCGCCGGCTTCTTCGGCGCGTCGGGCCGGGCGCTTTTTCTCGCCCGGCGCCAGGACCGGGCCGCCCTGGCCGTGAGCCTGGCCGCCGGGCTGGTTTGGTTTCTCGGCCGCGGCTCGGCCATGGCGGACATGGTCCTCGGCGCGGCCGCGCTGCTGCTGGGGTTCATGGCCCCGTGCTGGCTGCCGGCCTTGTGGGTGTTTTGCCTGCCGTTCGAGTACGCGCGGGAATTCGGCGGGCTGCTGACCGTATACACCGGCGAAATGCTGTTGCTGGCGGCCCTGCCCGGCGCGGCCTGGCATTGGTTCCGCCAGCCGTCCTGGCGCGCCCAAATCCTTTCGGCCCTGGGCTGGTTTTGGCCGTTTGTGCTGGTGCTGGCCCTGTCCGCCTGGCTGGCTCAGGCGCCGGCCGCCTGGCGCGGCCTGTTGCGCTGGTGGGAATTTCTGCTGGCGTTTCTGCTGACCCTGGGCTGGCTGCGCCGCAGCCGCGACGCGGAACGCGTGTTCTGGGCCATGATCGCGGCTGCCGTGATCAGCGCCTGGACAGGCGTGGCCGAGGTTGCGGCCGGCGCGGGCGCCCGGCCGGAGCTGACCCGCATTTCCCTGGCCGCGGGCGACACGGTGCGCGCGGCCGCCGGATTCGGGGCCAATGCCCTGGCCATGTACCTGGCCCTGCTGCTGCCCTTCAGCGCGGCCGCGGCCCTGTTCCATCCCCGGCCCTGGGGCCGGCTGGCGGGCCTGCTGGCCTGCGCGTGCATGACCGCGGGGTTCCTGATGACCTTCTCCCTGACCGGCTGGCTGGCCGTGGCCTGCGCTGCGGCCGTGTTGCTGGGATGGGCCGCTTGCGAACAGCCGCGCTGGGGCTTATGGACAACGATCATCGCTTTGGCCGGCGCGGCCCTGTTCATCGGCCTGAAACCCGAACTGCTCAGCGGGCCGTTTTGGGAGGACAAGCTGTCTTCCTGGCAGGACCGCTGGGATTACCTGTTCGTGTCCGGCCGGATGCTGGCGACTTCGCCCTGGCTGGGGATCGGGCCGGGCATGTACCGGCATGTGGCGCCGCTGTGGGGCTCGGGCAGCGTCAATCCCATCGGCCTGCTCACGCATCCGCATTCCCTGTGGCTGACCGTGCTCGTGGAAACCGGGGCCGCGGGCCTGGCGGCCGTTGGGCTGGCGGTTTGGCGCTACGTGGCCAGAATGGCCGGGTATTTGCGGCGCCTGCCTGCCGGCTGGCCGCAAGCCGCAGGCTGGGCCTTGGCCGCCGGACTGGCCGGATTCTTTGCCGCCAATTTCACCGAACAAGGGCTGGTTCACGACCGCGGGATGCACGCGGCCGTGGCCGCGGCCGCAGCGCTGGCGTGGCTGCGCCGGGCGCGGTCGCGCCAGCCGGAGCGGCAGCCATGAGAGTCTGTTTGATCTCCGCCTCCTACCCCCCGGTCCGCTGCGGGGTGGGAGACCAGGTTTATCTGCAGGCCGAACGGCTGTCCGCGGCCGGAGAAAGCGTGCAGGTGCTGACTTCCGCTTCGGTCGCCGCACCGCCGGCAGCTCAAGTGGAGCTCCTGCCCCTGCAATTGGACTGGAACGCGGCCCGCACCCTGGAGCTGGCGGCGCATGTGCGCCGGCTGGCGCCTGAAGTGGTTCATCTGCATTATCCGGCCCTGGGCTATGGCCTGGGCTTGGCGCCCAACCTGCTTTTTCCGGCGCTGGAACTGACGGGGTTCCGCGGCCGCCGCGTGGCGACCCTGCACGAATACCGCCAGTTCACCTGGAAGGGCAAAGCCCGGCTGTGGCCGACCCTGCGCTTCGCGCACCGCCTGATCTGCACCAACCGCCTGGATCAAAAAGCCCTGGAAAACGATTTTCCGTCCTGCCGGGAAAAGATTCAGATCATTCCGCTGGGCAATCCCCTGGAAGCGGAAACTCCGGAGGCCGCAACCGGGCCGGCGGCGACGGACCTGGTCCACTTCGGCACCATCATGCCGAACAAAGGCTGGGAAGATTTGCTCCTGGCCCTGGCGCGCCTCAAAGGCCAGGGCCGGCCCCAGCGCCTGCTGGCGGTCACGGCCCTGGAACCCGAAGCCTACGCCTACCACCGGATCGTCAAACAGCGCATTCAAGCGCTTGGGCTCGAGGCCGAGGTGGTGTTCACGGGTTATTTGCCCGCGGCTGAAGCCGGCGCGGCCCTGCGCTCCGGCCGCATTGCCGTGCAGCCGTATTCCGAGGGCGCGCGCCTGAACCGCAGCAGCCTGGTGGCCGTGCTGGCGCACGGCCTGGCGGTGATCTCCACCGACCCGCCGCTGGCGCTCGAAGAGCTGACGGCCAACCGGCATTTTTGGGCCGTACGGCCCCGCGATCCCGTGGATCTGGCGCAAGGCATCCTGCATCTTTTGGACCACCCGGAGCTCACGGCCAGCCTGCGCCGCGAGGCATTGGAAGTAAGCCGCGCTTATTTTTCCTGGGAGCGGATCATTTCCCTTACGCGCGGAATGTACCGGCAGATTCTCGCTTCCTGCTGAGCCCCTGCCGGCCGGCCCCGGCTGCCCGTGACGCAAGAAAATCCGTTTCGCAGCCGCGGCGTCTTTCGAAATACCAGTTTCCCTAACCCTCCGGGTTGGTTACAATCCTTAGAGCGCTTCGAAGGGACCGGATGCCGTGAAAGTTTTGGTGATTTCCCACAGCGCGGTGGTCGGGCTGTACCGCCGCAAATTCCACGCCCTGGCCAAACTGGGCTGCGAGCTGCACCTGGTCCTGCCCGAGGCCTGGCCCGAAGGCGGCCGCTGGGTGGAGGCGCCGGCTCCGGGCTGGGAGGAGGGCATCCAGATCCACCGCCTGCCCGGCTGGGGACTGGGCCGCGTGGGCGGGTTCTGGCTGAAAGGGCTTCCCGAACTCGTGCGCCAGGTGGAGCCCGAGCTCATCCACGTGGAGGAAGAACCCTATTCCCTGGTCTGCGGCCAGGCCCTGCGCCTGGCCCGGCGCCACCGGCGGCCCCTGGTGTTTTTCACGTGGGAAAATATTTTCCGCGGCTACAAGTGGCCGCTGTCCTGGGTCGACCGCTGGGTGGTGAGCCGCGCGCGCTGGGCCATTGCGGGCAACCAGGCCGCCCGCGAAGTGCTGGCCCGCCGCGGGTTTCACGGCGAATGCCTGGTGCTGCCCCAGTACGGCGTCGATCCCGAAGTCTTCCGGCCGCAGGCCAGGGAACCCGGGTTGAAACGGACGTTCACCATCGGTTATTTCGGCCGCCTGCTGGAGGAAAAAGGCCTGGACACCCTGCTGGCCGCGGTGCGCAGCCTGCCGTGCGACTGGCGCCTGCAGATCACGGGCAGCGGGCCGCATGCGCCCCTGCTGCGGGCCCGGGTGGAGCAGCTCGGGCTCGAACCGCGCGTCGAATTCATCCCCGCCATTCCCAATGACCACATGCCCGAAGCCCTCGGCCGGCTGGACGTGCTGGTGCTGCCCTCCGAAACCCGGCCGTTCTGGAAGGAGCAGTTCGGCCGCGTGCTGGTCGAGGCCATGGCTTGCGAAGTGCCGGTGATCGGATCGGACTCAGGGGAGATCCCCTTCGTGATCGGGGAAGCGGGCATGATCTTCCCCGAGGGCCGGTGGGAAATGCTGGCCGGCCAGTTGCAGAAAATCCAGTCCCAGCCCTCGCTGGCGGCGTTCTATAGCCGCAAGGGCCGGGAGCGGGTGCTGGCCCATTTCACCACCGACCGTCTGGCGCGCGAGACCTACAAATGGTACCGCCGCCTGCGCGATCAGGAGGCCGCATGAAGATCGCCCTGATCGCCCGCGGCTGCCGGCCGGGCGCCGGCATCCCCCGGTACACTTTCGAGCTGGCCACGCGCCTGGCCGTTCGGCACGAGGTGGTGGTGATCACGCGCCCCGGCGAATACGCGGCCTGCCCGGCCGCGCTGGTGCCCGTGCCCTCGGCCCGCGCGCCGTTGTGGCGTTCGGTGCTGTCCTTCAGCACCCGGGCGGGGTTCGTGGCCCACCAGCAGGCCTATGACCTCGTGCACACACAAGGCTCGGACGGGCGCTGGGGGGACGTGGTGACCGCCCATTCCTGCCACCTGGCCGGCATGCGGGCCTCGCTGCGCGCCCATCCCGGTTGGGTCAACCGCCTGCGGAAGTTTTTCAGCCTCAACCACCGCGCCGTGGTGCAGATGGAACGCAACGCTTTTGCCAGCGCCCGCGCCCTGGTGGCCGTGTCCCGGCAGGTGCGGCGCCAGGTGCGCGCGGCCTATCCCGGCACCCGCCATCTTCCGTTTCACGTGATCTACCCCGGCGTGGACCCCGAAGCCTTTGCCCCGGCCGCGCTGGACGAGTGGCGCGGCGAGACGCGGCGCCGGCTCGAATTGGCGCCGGAGCAAACGGCTTTCCTTTTGGTGGCCACTGCGCCCCGCCTCAAAGGCGCCGAGCGCCTGATCCGGGCCTTGCGCGCGCTCTCCGAACCCAAAGCCGTGGTCGTGATCGCCACAACCTTGGGACTGGAACCGCGGCTCCAGCGCTTGGCCGAACGCCTGGGCGTGGGCCCCTGGGTGCGCTTCCTGGCTGCGGGCCGCGATCCCCGGCCCGCGTACGCGGCCTGCGACGCCTATGTGTCCCTGCCGGAATACGAATCCTTCGGCCTGAGCATCCTGGAAGCCATGGCCGCCGGGCTGCCGGTGCTCGTGACCGGCAACGCCGGAGCCGTGGAACTGATGAAGAACGAACGGGAAGGACTGATCCTGCACACCTGGGCCAGCGAAGCCAGCGTGGCCGCGGCCATGCGGCGCCTGCTGAACGAACCCGGCCTGCGCCAGCGCCTGGGCGAAGCCGGCCGGCGCACGGCCGGACAGTACACCTGGGAGCGCATGACCGAAGCCCTGGAACAAGTGTACGCGGACGTGCGGCGGGAAAAGGCGGGGTAATTTAAATTCCTCAACGATGAATCATTTTTATTATCCCTCTCCCCTCTGCGGGAGAGGGGAGGGTGAGGGGGCTAAGCATGGGTTTGCGAACTGAAGGCACCCCCTCCGCCAGCCCCTTCCGCCAGGGGAGGGGAGAAAATCGGGTGGACCCCTTCCGCCGGAAAAGGGGAACAATGCAGCGGCGAGTACAAAAGTATTACCCCTCTCCCCTCTGCGGGAGAGGGGAGGGCGAGGGGGATGAGTGTGGGTTTGAGAACTGAATCCACCCCCTCCCCCATCCCCTTCCGCCAGGGGAGGGGAGAAAATTGGGTGGACCCCTTCCGCCGGAAAAGGGGAACAATGCAGCGGCGAGTACAAAAGTATTATCCCTCTCCCCTCTGCGGGAGAGGGGAGGGTGAGGGGGCTAAGCATGGGTTTGCGAACTGAAGGCACCCCCTCCGCCAGCCCCTCCCACCAGGGGAGGGGAATGGAATATTCACAAGCGCTAGGCCTGTTGCTCCTGATCTTGGCGGCCCTGGGCCTGCGGCTCTTCCACCTCGACTTCCGCTCCCTGTGGCTGGACGAAGCCTACAGCCTGCGGCTGGCCTCGGCTTCCTGGCCGGGCATTTGGCAGGGAGCTGCGCTGGACATCCATCCGCCCCTGTTCCATTTCCTGCAGGCGCTGTGGATCCGGCTGGCTGGCACAAGCGAGTTCAGCCTGCGTTTTCCTTCCGCGCTTTACGGCGCCTTGCTGGTGCCCGTGGCCTTCGGCCTGGGGCGGCTGCTGGCCGGCCGCGCCGCGGCCTGGTGGGCCGCGCTGCTGGTCGCCGCCTCGCCGTATTTCATCGAACTCTCCCGCCAGGCGCGCATGCCCGGACTGCTGGCCCTGCTGTCCGCCGGGTCCTTGTATTTTTTCTGGCGCTGGTTCGAAACGCGCGGCCGGCGTTTTGCGCTGGGCTACTGGCTGTGCACCCTGGCCGCGCTTTACACCCATTATTTCAGCGGGCTGGCCCTGGTTGCGGAATGGATTTTTTTGGCGCTCGCGGCGCGGAAAAACAGCGAAGGCCGCTCCCTGTGGCGCGAATGGCTGATCATGCAAGCAGCCCTGGCCCTGGCGTATGCGCCCTGGATGGCGGCGGCCTGGCACCACCTGAGCCTGGGTGGGCCCTCGTGGCGCGGCACAGGCGCCGGTTTGTGGGAGCCGCTCCACTCCCTCTACGCATTCATGGTGGGCACGGCCTGCTGGACCTGGTCCGACAAGGCCGCGGTCCTGGCTGGCCTGGCCCTGGCAGCCGGGGTGTGGCTGAGCGCTGGTTGGCCCCGGCTGACTGAAAATTTCCGGGCCCTCCCGTTTCGCACCTGGTTGTTCTTGGGAACACTGCTGGTGGCGCCCCTGGCCATGGTGTGGGTTTATTCCCAGGTGAAGATCAATGTGTTCGACAACCGCTATCTCAGCGTCCCGGCGCTGGCCTGCCTGCTGCTGGCTGCTTCGCAATTGGCGGGCCTGACAGGCGCCAGGCGCCTGCTGGCCGGCCTGCTGATCGCCGCGGCCTTCTTCGTGCCCCTGCGCAACCAGTACTTCGTTTACGGCTATTACGACAACTGGCGGCAGGCTGCCGCGTGGCTGAATGAACGCGCCCGGCCCGGGGACGAGGTCGTGGTCTACCCGCCGTGGAACGAGGCGCCGCTGGCCTATTACCTGCGGAGCGGCCTGCGGATCCAAGGCCTGCCCGGACGGTATGATCCCCTGACCGGCGAAACGGAAAACTATTTTCGCGTTGACCCGCAAAGCGGCCCTCGCCTACAATCGTTTTTCGCCGGGAAAAACCGCTTTTGGCTGGTGCAGGTCAACGAAGGCGAAGCGCAGGCCCTGATCCAGGACTGGCTGGACCGGGAATACGAGCTGGGTCCGCGTTTGCAACTCGGCGGCATCAACCTGGGCGAATGGCGCCAAAAGGAACCCTGATGCAGGCGAAACAACCGCTCCGTGGCAGCCGGCCGTACCTTTTCCGCGCCGCGTGGAAACGCGGGCTGGCCGGAACGCTGGACGCGCTGGCTGCGGCCGCGGTCCGGCTGGTGACGCTCGGCCGCGGCCTGCGGCCCGATCCGGCGGTGCTAGCCAAGCCCCGGAGCATTTTGGTGGTCAGGCTGGATCACCTGGGCGACGTGCTCTTCAGCCGGCCCGCGCTCGCGGCCCTGCGCCAGGCCCATCCCCAGGCCCGGATCGCGGCCCTGGTCTCGGCAGCCGGCGCCCAGCTTTTGGCGGGCGACCCGGCGGTGGATGAGTGCCTGGTGTTCGACGCGCCCTGGTTCAGGCGTGGCGCGGCCCGGCCGGGAAGCGAAGGCTGGTTGGCCCTGGTCCGTTGCCTGCGCGCGCGGGCCTTTGACGTGTCCCTGGACTTGCGCGGCGACTTGCGGCACCACCTCCTGCTATGGCTGGCCGGGGTCAAGGTGCGCATCGGGTACACTGCGACCGGCGGCGGCTTTTTGCTGCACCTGCCCCTGCGCCTGCCGGCCGGGGTGCATGAAGTCGAAAGGAATCTCATGGCCGCGGCCGCGGCCGGCGCGGCTGACTGGCCTCAGGCGTATTTGCCCCTGGCCTTGGAGCCGGCGGAACGGCGGGTCGCGGACCAAATCTGGCGCCAGCCCCTGCGCCGCGTGGTCGTGCACCCGGCTGCCGGAGACCCAGCCAAGTGCTGGCCCCTGGACAGATTCGCCCAGGTGTGCCGCGCCCTGACGGACGCGGGCTGCGACCTCGCGGTCGTGGGTACGTCCTCGGAGCAGGACCAGGCCAGCCGGCTGCCCGGCCGCAACCTGTGCGGCCGGACCACGGTCCGCGAACTCGCGGCCCTGATTTCCACGGCCCACCTGGTCGTGGCCAATGATTCCGGGCCGGCGCACGTGGCCGTTACCCAGGGAGTCCCTGTGATCATGCTGTGGAGCGAGACCAACCAGCCCGAAGAGTGGGGGCCCTGGGGCCAGGGCAGCCGCGCCACAGTCGTGCGCAACCCCGCGCGGCCGGAAGCCGGTGAAGAAGTTTTGGCCGCGGCCCGCGCCTGGCTGAACCTGGCCGAGGCGGACAACGCCGGGAGGCGGGCATGAAAAGCGCGCTGATGGGTTGGGGACGCCGCTGGTTCAGCCGCAAGCCCGCCCGCGATTTGACCGGCTTCGAACCCCGGCGCATCCTGGTGGTCAAGCTCTGCTGCCTGGGCGACATCCTCTTCGCCACGCCCGTGGTGCGCGCGCTCAAGGCGCGCTATCCCGGGGCGCGGATCGGCTACCTGGTGACCGCGTATTGCCGCGACCTGGTGGCCGCGGACCCGCGCGTGGACGACATCATCGAATTTAACGCGTACGATCCCGGGACCCTTCCGGCCAAGCTGCTGCGCGCCTGGCCCGTGGTCCGGAAGCTGCGGCAGCAGCGGTTTGACCTGGCCGTGGTTTTGCATCGTTCGCCCCTGGCCGGCCTGATGGCTGCGGCCAGCGCCATTCCCGTGCGCCTGGGTTTCGACTGGCAGGGTGAGGGCTTCAGCCTGACCCATCCCGTGCTGTTCCGGCCCGAAGCCCATGAAATCGACCGCAATCTGGACTGCCTCAGGCCCCTGGGCCTGGAGGTCCGGGATACTGCCACCGAACTGGTGCCTTCGCCGGCCGCGGACGCCGCGGCCGAAACCTTCCTCGCTCAAGCCGGGGCCGGGGACCAAAGCCGGCCGCTGATCGCGGTCTTTCCGGCGGGCGGCGTGAATCCCGGCACGGTCATGGTGACCAAGCGCTGGCCCGTGGAGGGATACCGCGAAGTCTGCGCCCGGTTGTCCCGCCGCTTTGGCGCGCGGCTGGTGCTGGTCGGAAGCCGCGACGACGCGGCCGTGGGCGACGAACTGGCGGCCGGCTTGGGGCCTGACGCGCCCCTGCTCCGGGCCGAAGGCAAAACCACGCTGATGGTGCTGGCCGCGCTCCTGCGGCGCTGCGACCTTTTCATCGGCGGCGACTCCGGACCGCTGCACATGGCCGCGGCCGTGGGCACACCCACGGTGTCGCTCTTCGGACCCACGGACCCGCGCCTGCTGGCGCCGCGGGGCGCTGCGCACCGGGTTCTTTTCAAATCCCCGGAGTGCGCGCCGTGTTATAATCCCCTCACGATCCGGCAGGGCCAAGCGGTCGCTTGCCGGCAGGGCAATCTGGTCTGCCTGCGCTCCCTGACGCCTGAAATGGTTTTGGAGGCCGCCGGAGAACTGCTGGCGCAGAAAGGATTCGAACCGAGATGAAGGTCGCGCTGGTCCACGACTGGCTCAACGGCATGCGGGGAGGGGAAAAGGTCCTGGAGGTGCTGTGCGAGCTCTATCCCCAGGCCGACCTCTTCACGCTGCTGTACGAACCGGGGAAGGTCTCCGAAACCATCCGCCAGCACCGCGTTTTCACCTCCTTCATCCAGCGCCTGCCCGGGGCGCGGCGCTGGTACCGGCACTACCTGCCCTGGTTTCCCACGGCCATCGAACAGTTCGACCTGCGGGGCTATGACCTGGTGATTTCCAGCTCGCACTGCGTGGCCAAGGGCGTGCTGACCGAGCCTGCCACGCCCCACGTGTGCTTCTGCCACACCCCCATGCGCTACGCCTGGGAGCAATATTACGAATATTTCCCCTCGGCCCGGCTGGGGCTCCTCGGCCGGCTGGTCATCCCGCCGGCCATGAACCGGCTGCGAGTATGGGACGTGGTCAGCAGCCAGCGCGTGGACGCCTTTCTCGCCAATTCGGCCCACGTGGCGCGCCGCATCCGCAAGTATTACGGCCGCGAGGCGCGCGTGGTGCATCCGCCGGTGGACGCGGACCGCTTCCGGCAGGCGGAACAGGCCGGCGACCACTATCTCATCGTCTCGGCCCTGGTGCCCTACAAGCGCATCGACCGCGCCATTCTGGCGTTCAACGCCCTCCAGCGCCCGCTGGTCATCGTGGGCGAGGGGCCGGAAGCCAAACGCCTGCGCAAGCTGGCCGGCCCGACCGTGCGCTTCAAGCCGCACGTCAGCGACGAGGAATATCTGAATCTCTACGCCACCTGCCGGGCCTTTGTTTTTCCGGGCGAGGAGGATTTCGGCATCACGCCCCTGGAGGCCATGGCCTCGGGCCGGCCGGTGATCGCCTTGGGCAAGGGCGGGGCCCTGGAAACCGTGGTCGAGGGCAAGACCGGCTTGTTCTTCGCCGAGCCCACGCCCGCGGCCCTGGTGGGCGCGGTCACGCGCAGCGAGCAGATGCGCTGGGATTCCGCGGCCATCCGCAGCCGGGCCCGTGAATTCGACCGGGGCAAATTCAAGCACCGCTTGTCCGTGGCCATCGCCGCCAGCTTGGAGGATTTCCGGCGCCGGGGAACCGGCGAGCCGGTCGCCGCCCGCCGCCTGCAGAGCCGGAGGTTCAGGCGCTGACATGGTGCGCAAGGGAATCGTACGGCTGTTTCACTACCTGCATCTCGCGCTCGACCTGCTGGCGGTCGGCCTCGCCCTGACGGCTGCCTATGCCCTGCGTTTCTCGGGCTGGCCCATTCCGGTCTGGCACGACATCCCGTCCTTCGCCCTTTATTTGCAGGGCCTGCCCGTGCTCATGCTGGTCCTGCTGGTTTGCTACCATTACGCCGGCCTGTACCTCCAGCGCCGGGGCATTTCCGGCGTGGACGAGTTTTCGCGCATTCTGCAGGCCGCCACCGTGGCGTTCCTTGTCGTCATCGGGCTGACTTTTTTTTCGCGGCGGGCGGTCTACTCGCGCGTGGTCCTGCTCTACGCCTGGGTCTTCTGCGTGGTCCTGTCCACCCTGGCCCGCTCGGGCCTGCGGCGCCTGCAGGTTGTGCTCCGGCGGCGGGGAGTGGGCGTAAGCCGCGCGCTGGTGGTGGGGCTGACGCCGGCAGGGAAGATGGTGGCCGACCAGCTGCGGCGCTATCCCGGGCTCGGCTACCGCCTGCTCGGCCTCGTGGCCGAGGAAAAGACCGGCGCGCGCACTTTCGCGGAAGCGCCGGTGCTGGGCAGCCTGCGCCAGCTGCCGCACCTGGTCGCCAAGCACCAGGCGGACGAGGTAATTTTCGCCCTGCCTCCCGCAGCGCACGGCAAGATCGAGGAATACCTGCTCGCCCTGGAGCCCCTGGGCGTGGACTGCAAGATCGTTTCCGACCTCTTTGGCCTCATCACCAATCCCATGACCGTGGACGACATCTACGGCATCCCGGTTTTTGCGCTCAAGCAATCCCCGCTCTCCGGCTTTTGGGCCCGTTTCTGGAAGCGCGCCCTGGATCTCGCCCTCACGGTCCCCGCGCTGATCGCCCTCTCGCCGCTGCTGCTGTTCCTGGCCGCGCTGGTCAAGTTGTCTTCGCCCGGGCCGGTCCTGTTCCGGCAGGAGCGCGTCGGCCGGGGAAACCGGCCGTTCATGGTCTTCAAATTCCGCTCCATGGTGCAGGACGCGGAGAAGCACACCGGACCGGTCTGGGCCAAAAAAGGGGACAGCCGCACCACGCCCGTGGGCGCCTGGATGCGGCGCTTGTCCCTGGACGAACTGCCCCAGCTTTTCAACGTGCTGAGCGGCGAAATGAGCCTGGTGGGCCCCAGGCCCGAGCGCCCGCATTTCGTGGACCAGTTTAAAACCCGCATCCCCCGGTACCTCGAGCGGCACAAAGTCAAAGCCGGCCTGACCGGCTGGGCCCAGGCGCACAACCTGCGCGGAGACACGCCGGTCGAGGAACGGGTCAAGTATGACATCTGGTACGTCGAGAACTGGACCCTGGGCCTTGACTTGAAGATCATCCTGCGCACGGCCCTCGATCTGTTTCACCACCAGGACGCGTATTAGCCTTTTTAGCCCAAACGACTTTTCCGGCTTGACAGGCGGACAGGCACAGGGTATATAAGCAGCGCCCAGTAATAAGGGCACTTATACGCTGCCGAGAACCGCTACTACTTTGACAGGATACGAACTATGGCTAAAATATTAATCGTCGATGACCACGAACGGTTTTTGCAAACCATGCATTTCGCCCTGGAAGACCTGCACGAAGTGCAAACCGCCCGGGGCGCCGAGGAAGCGTTGCGCTGCATGGAGGAGGCTTGTCCGCAATTGGTGATGACGGATTACATGATGCCCGACATGGACGGCCTGGAGTTCATCGAAAAGATGCAGGGGCATCATTGCAGTCCCAAAGTCATGCTGGTTTCGGCCTACCTCAACCACGCGGTCATCATCCGGGCGCGCGCTTTGGGAGCCTCGGACTGCGTGGACAAGCCTTTTGATCTGCACGACTTGCGGGACCGCATCGACCGCGCCCTTTCTTCCTGAGCCGGGCCCGCTCCTTTTTAATATCTCTTTTATTCCTTCCAGATAATATGCTAATCTGTTGCCGATGTTTATTCCCATAATCCCGTAACGCCGAACCATCGGATTAGTTGGAATGTAAGTCGACATGAGGCGTTACGGGATGTCGCCCGCCAAATTGGCCGACGATGCAAGATCAATAGGGGTACCCCGGGCTTTTTTCTAATAGGGATTTCATTTATACGCCCGGGGGGCTCCAGGAGGAATCTCATGCGCATTTTGGTGACCGGCGGCGCCGGGTTCATCGGCTCGAACGTGGCGGACGCCTTCCTGGCGGCCGGGCACGAGGTGGCGGTGGTGGACAATCTGTCCTCGGGAGACCGGGCCAATGTGCCCCGGGCGGCGAAATTCTACGAAATGGACATTGCGGACCCGCGCTTGGATTCAGTGTTCGCCGACTTCAAGCCCGAAGCGCTGAACCATCACGCCGCCCAGATTTCCGTGCCCCTGTCCGTGGACCATCCCGGCGAGGACGCGCGCACCAATGTCATGGGCTGGATCAACCTGCTGGACGGCTGCCGCAAGCACGGCGTGAAGCGGGTGATCTACGTCTCCTCGGGCGGCGTGGTCTACGGCGAGCCGTCGCAGCTGCCGGCCGACGAGACCTTTCCCATCCAGCCCGCCTCGCCCTACGGCATTTCCAAATCCGCGGGCGAGTGGTACCTGAAATTTTACGCGGCGCAAACCCGCCTGACCTACGTCGCTTTCCGCTACAGCAATGTCTATGGGCCGCGGCAGATGCCGCACGGCGAGGCGGGCGTGGTCTCGATCTTCATCCAGGCCCTGCTGGCCGGCAAAACGCCCACCATCTTCGGGGACGGCTCGGTGGTGCGCGACTACGTGTTCGTGGGCGACGTGGTGGACGCCAACCTCAAAGCCCTGGAGCACGGCGATAACGTGGCGCTCAACATCGGCACCGGCGTGCCCACCACGGTCAACCAGCTTTACGAGGCGATCAAGGCCTCCCTGGCGAGCCCGATCGACGCGCTGCACGGCCCGCCCCGGCGCGGGGACCTGCAGGCCAACTACCTGAACGCCCGGCTGGCGGAAAAGGTGCTGGGCTGGAAGCCCAAAACCTCCCTGGCCGAGGGCATCGCCAAAACCCGCGACTACTTCCAGCAGCGGGCCAAGTCCAACCCATGAAAGCCGTCATCCTGGTCGGCGGCGAAGGCACGCGGCTGCGGCCTTTGACCGTCAACCGCCTCAAGAGCACGGTGCCCATGGCGAACCGGCCGTTTTTGGAATACCAGTTCGCCCTGCTCAGGCGCCACGGCGTGCGGGAAATCGTCCTCTCCATCTGCCACCAGCCGGAACAAGTGCGGCGGGTGTTCGGCGACGGCCGGCGCTTCGGCGTCAGGCTGCGCTATGCGGCGGAACGCACGCCCCTGGGAACCGCCGGCGCGATTAAGAACGCCGAACCGCTGGTGGCGGGCCGTGAACCCGTGGCCGTGCTGAACGGCGACGAGCTTTCGGATTGGGATTTCACCCGCATGGCCGCGGTCCACCGCCGCCAGCGTTCCCTCATTACCATCGGCCTGACCTGGGTGGCCGACCCCTCGGCTTATGGCCTGGTGCAGTCCGACCGCCGGGGCCGCATCACCCGGTTCATCGAGAAGCCGAGCTTCGACGAAGGCCGGAGCCACTGGGTCAATTCAGGGTTGTACATTTTCTCGCCGGAAGCGTTTTCCTTCATCCGCGCGGACGCGCCCTCCTCGGCCGAGCGGGAATTGTTCCCCGCGCTTCTGGCCGCGGGCGAGCGCCTGTGGGCGTACGCCAGCCGCAGGTATTGGAAGGACATCGGCACCACGGCCAACTATCTGCAAGCGCACTGGGACCTGCTGGAACAGCGGCTGCCCCTGCTGTCCGCCGCAAAGCCGTGGCGCCGCGCGCCCAAAGTGCTGGCAGGCCCGGCCTGCCGGATCCATGCCGCAGCCGTGCTGCAGGGGCCCAGCCTGTTGGGCGGCAAGTGCCAGGCCGGACCCGAAGCCCGCATCGGCGAACTGGCGGTCCTGGGGACCGGCGTGAAGATAGGCGCCAGGGCGCAGGTGGAGCGCAGCGTGCTGTGGGACCGGGTCGTGGTCGGCGAAGGCGCGCGCCTCTCGGGGTGCGTGCTGGGCACAGGGTGCCGAATCGGCCGCTTTGCCGTGCTCCAGCCCGGCACCGTGCTCGGGGACGGCGCGGTGGTGCCGGATTACAGCCGCTTATAAAACCGCCCGGAAGGGCCTTCTTCCATGAACGAAGCGTTGACGCTGCTCTTTAATCTGTTTTACCTCTACCTGCTGCTTACCGCTGTGATCCTGCTGCTTGACAACCGCGAGCCGTCGGTCACCATCGCCTGGTTGTTCGTCTTTTTGGCTTTCCCGGTTTTCGGCTTCATCCTCTACATGCTCTTCGGCCGCAATTGGCGCCACCAACGGCTGCAAAGCCGGCTGACCCGGCAGTTCGAGGAAAGAAAGCTGTTCCGCTCGCTGGCCCCTTTAACCCGACAGCAAGACCGCACGACACGCCAGCTGAGCCGTAAACTGGCGTCCCCCCATCTTGCCCGGCTGGCGGAACTGTTGCGGCGCAACTCGAACTCCCTCCTCACCACGCGCAACCGGGTCAAAATATTTCACCAGGGCCGGGACAAATTCGCGGCCCTGCTGAAGGACCTGGAGCAGGCCCGCCGGTTCATTCATCTGGAATATTTTATCTGGAGGTCCGACGCGCTGACGCGCCAGGTTCACGAGCTCCTGGCGCGAAAAGCCCGGGCCGGCGTGGAAGTCCGGATTCTCTATGATTTTCTGGGCAGCTGGCGGTTCCGGCGGCGCGACCGGCGTTTCCTGCGGCGCGCCGGGGTGAAACTCTACGCCTTTTTGAATTTTCTGGCGCCTTTCAAGCTGCACACCTTGAACAACCGCAATCACCGCAAAGTGGCGGTGATCGACGGGCGCATCGGCTACACCGGGGGCATGAACCTGGGCCAGGAATACGTGGACGGCGGCCGTCGCTTTCCGGCCTGGAGGGATACACACCTCCGGTTAGAAGGCGAGGCCGCATCCGTGTTAACGGCCATCTTTGCCGTGGACTGGCACAATACCACGGGCGAGGAGCTGTTCCAAAAGCGCTATTTTCCCGCCCCCGACGCCGGCCGGGCGCTGCCCTACGCGCCGCTGCAGGTCACCACCTCGGGCCCTGATTCGGAGTGGCCCTCGATCAAGCAGCTTTTTTTCCAACTCATCACCTCGGCGGAAAAACGGGTGTACCTGCAGACACCCTACTTCATTCCCGACCCCAGCGTCCATATGGCCTTGAAAACCGCCGGGCTCAGCGGGGTGGATGTGCGGATCATGGTCGCAGGCCTTCCGGACAAACGGCTGCCGTTCTGGTCCGCCTTCACCTTTTTTGAGGAGTTGCTCAAGGCCGGCGTCCGCATTTACCACTACCAGCACGGGTTTCTGCACGCCAAAACCCTGGCGGTGGATTCGCGCCTGGCTTCGGCGGGTACCGCCAATTTCGACATCCGGAGCTTCCATCTGAACTACGAGTTGAGCAACCTGCTTTACGATCCGCGCCTGGCGCGCGAACTGGAGGGGCAATTCCTGCGCGATCTGCGAAGATGCCGGGAGTTTACGCTGGCGGATTACCAACGGCTGGGATACGCGCGGAGGCTGCGCAATTCGCTGGCCCGCCTGCTGGCGCCCCTGCAATAGGGGTCCGTGTAAAAAAAACGCCCGGGTCGCACGACCCGGGCGTTTTAATTTTAACGCGGTGAACTTATTCGATCGTGAACTCCTGGCTCTTGAGCACAGTGCCGTTCTGCAGGACTTCGACCGACCATTTGCCCTTCCATTCGGGCATGATGGCTTTGGAGCTGTACGTCCGCCAGGGCGAGGCGTTGACATTGAGGCTGACTTCGCCCATGACTTCGCCGTCTTTCAGCCAGCGGTGGGTGATGCTATCGCCTTCCTTGCCGCCTGTGAGCTTGGTCCAGCAGTACAGCTTGGCCACATCGGCCGGGAACGTGTCGCCGGAGTCCACGGCTTCGCGGTTTTCGACGCCTTTGGCAATGGCGATCTCAGCCACTTCCAGCGTGGCGGGCGCGCTGGCGACCTGAGCCGGGGCAGCCTCTTCGGCCGCGGCAGCCGGCGCCGGGCTGGTTTCAGCCGGAGCATCCGCCGCCAGCACGGGCACTGCCGTGAGGGCTAGTACGCAGAAAACCGTCAACCATCCAAAACCTGATTTAGCCATAAAATGCCTCCTGGGAAAGGATGTCACTGCGGACCCTATATATCAAAAAAGCAGTTTGATTAAAAGAGAAAAAGCATCCCATCACAATTTGTCCTGTTCTTTCTTTTTAATCTGCGTATAATATGTTTAAAATACTGTGCACTTGAATGGGCGTCCGGTTTTAGCCGGGGAACGACCGGACGCATTCCCTAAGGGAAAGGATTGACCATGTCCATGGAGCCTGACAGGGAAAAAATCCAGAAGATTTTCCGCGAAGGCTTCCTGAATTACACCGGGTACACCTCGAACGAAATCGACATGAAAAAACTGGAGCAAGCTCCGCATCGCAAGCTGCAACCCGAGCGGGTCAGCCGCGACGACTGGGAAAATCTGCCCATGCCGCCCGACAGCCTGGAACTCCCTTATACGCGGAGGTTCACCCCGGCCGAATACCGCAAGCTCAGCTTCGGTTTGCTGCCCGTGGACATGGACGAGAAGTGGTTCATCTTTTACGAAGGCGCCATGCTGTTCTTTCACCGCAGCTGGACCGGCGAATGCTCCTTTCAGTTGCGGCTGGAGCCCGAGGGCGAGGATTACCTGGTGCGCGAAACCCGGATGAATCCCGCCCTGAATTTTCAGGAGGACGGGTATCCCCAAAAATTCCTGGATTATCTCATCGACCGGCTGCTCCTGAGCAAAGCCGTGCCTTTTCCGTTCCCCAAGCACATCCAAGCGCCGCTGGAGCGGGCCTTGTTCCGCCACGCCCTGGTCGGCAGCAGCGTGGCCAACGACGAGGGCGGCCATGCAGCGGATCGCTGAACGCCTGTACCTCGCTTCCTGCGAGGACGCGGAGGCGGTGACCCAGGGCCCCTTCGCGGTGGTCATGATCTGCGAGTGGCCGTGCCGGATTTTCTCCGAACGCCTGGGCCGCCCCCTTCGCACCCTGGTCAGCCAGGGGCGGGAGACGCTGGTGGCCGGCAAGCCCTATTTCCATCTTGACCTGCCGAATCTGGAAATTCCCAATTACCGCGTATGCGATTTTGTCGAAACCCTGGAGCGGATCAAACGCTGGCAGGAAAGTCATGAAGTCGTCATTCTCAGCGAACACGCCGAATCCCGCGGGGCCTCCCTGGGGATGCTGTGGCTGGCTTTCCGGGCCAGGACCATCAGCCGCTCCTCCTTCCGCGCGGCCCGCATGGACTTCCAAAACCTCTATCCCCGTTATGCTCCCTGGCCCGGACTGGTGATTTTTTTGGAGCAGGAGTGGGACGCTTTTGCCTGAGGGCCATTCCGGAGGGAACCTAAGGGCCAGGTCAAGCCGTCTAAAATCAAAGAAAATGGCTGGCGAACCGTTCTTCCACCGTTGATAATAATATGGAAGGACTATGTGGATCGGAAAGGAGCCGGAATGCAGCGGACACACTGGGCCTGCCTGTTGCTGAGCGTCTGCCTGAGTCTCCCGGGTTTGGCGGCGGCTGAAACCACTTATCGCGCGGAATACAACGCCCAGAACGGGCAGGCGCTCATCACCCTGGAGGACATCCTGCCCGCAATCAAAACCGCGGGGGAGGAGGGCTGGACCCGCGTGGATGCGGAAGGGTTCCGCACCCTGAGGACCACGGAGCCCGACCGGCCGGATCTGCCCTGCCTGGAGTACTGGATATCGGTTCCGGCTGGCAGCCAGTTCCTCGAGCTGATGGTCAAAGCCGACCGCAGCGAATCGACGCTGCCCGGCCGGATCAAGCCCGTCCGCAAACCCTATATTCCCGAACCCGGCGTGGTCCCGCCTCCCCTGGCTGCGGACGCCTCGGTCTATCAATCAGCCGAAGAATACCCCGCGGCCTGGAGCGAACAGGAATTTTTCCGCGCCGGCAGCACCACGATCCTCCGTCTGAAAGTCTTCCTATATAAATATATCGGAACCGAAAAGAAGCTGGTGTCCTACCGCAATCCCAAGCTGCAGGTGCGCCTGGCCGCGCCCGGCTGGCAGCCAGCGCCCGAGCCGAAAAACGCCGTGGACCGGGAATTGCGGCGCAAACTTGTGAATCCGGACGAAGCGTTTTTCCGGCAGCCTTTACGCTAGGCGGAGGGGAAGTCCAAGCGGATGAAACGCGTCCTGGTCAGTGCCGGTCTGCTGCTCATGCTGTCCTCCCGGGCCCTGGCGGCCAGCCTGTGCACGGGTTCGCCGGCGGAGTACGTCATCGTCACGCCTGCCGCCTGGCTTACTTCATTTGATTCGTATGCCGCCACCAAGACCGCGGAAGGCATTACCACCCGCGTCTTTTCCGTGGAGGATGTCAGCGCCAACTATAGCGGCGCGGACACCCAGGAAAAAATCCGCGCCTTTTTCATCGATGCCTACAACACCTGGAGCGTTTCCTACGTGCTGCTGGGCGGCGACGAAACGGCGGTGCCCATCCGCTACCGTTCGGGCTTGATCTACGACGCCTATTACTACGTGCTCACCGGGGACGGTTACAGCGGCGGGGTGACCGTGCTGGGAGGCCGGCTGCCGGCCAAAAACGCCTCGCAGGCCCAGATGATGCTCGACCACTGGGCCCAGTACGACGGCGACGGCCTCTGGAACCGCAACATGCTTTATTGCGGCTGGGCGGGCAACGAGTTCAGCGGGATTTCCAAGTTCAACGGCACCATGCTGGGCGAAGGCGATTTGGCCGCGCAGATCCAGTCCCGCATCAATTCAGGCTGCGCCATGGTCACCTACATCGCGCACGGTTATTACACCTGGTGGGCCAACGTCAACTTCCACCATTACGACGCCCGGAACGTCGTCAATAATCCCAAGCTGCCCTTCGTGCTGGCGGGCTCCTGCCTGACCGGAAAGTTCGACGAACTCAACTGCATCGCCGAGGCGTTTTTCGAGGCGACCGGCGGCGGCGCCATCGGCTACGTGGGCGCCAACCGCTCCATCCTGTCCACTTCGGCCTACGGCATGGTCAGTGCGGTCAGCAACGGCGTCAAGCAGGCGTATTTCGACAACGGCCGGTCGCGGCCCAGCGCGGCCTATCATTTTTCCATGGGTTCGGCCTGGGAGTTCAACTTTCTCGGCGATCCCTCGGCTGAAATGGATTTCCGCCTGGCCGGCGACGCCGTGCCGCCCGTGATCACGGGCAGCTACCTGGGGCGCACGCTCCTGACCGCCTACCAGAGCCTCTCCTGCAGCGCCCAGGTCACGGACAACGACGAAGTCAGCTCGCACGTCTGGGCCGAAGTGACGCGGCCTGACGCCTCGACCGTCAACCTGGTTTTGGCGCGCGAAGGCTACACCAGCCGCTATACCGGCCAGTTTTCCAACACCGGCCAATTGGGTGTCTATAACGTCGTGGTCAAGGCCCAGGACATCACGGGCAACCTGCAAACCGATCCCACCCTGCTCCAGTTCACCGTGAGCGCGGACGTCAACCCGCCGGTGGTGCTTTCGGCCTCGGTGGACCAGGTGGACGTGCCCCCCCTGCATCAGGTCGTGATTTCCTCGTCGGTCAGCGATAATTCCGGGGCGCCCCTGCAGGAAACCATCACCATCACCAAACCGGATTTGTCCGTTTTCCAGAACGTCGGGACCTGGTGGGGGAGCTTCTGGTTTGACGACACCTCCCAGCCCGGCGACTACCGCGTGACCCTGCAGTACGTCGACCGGTCCGGCAACAGCAGCACGCCGTATACGATCGTCAACCTCATGCCGGACTACGCCTTCCGCGTGATCGACGACAGCACGCCGCCGGTCGTGAACGCGGCCTGGATCGTGGATCCCATGGTGTCCTGGCCCCAGGCGCCCCTGCAGTACGCGATCACGTCCCTGCAACTGGGCCGTTCTTTCACCGCCTGGATCGACGCGCAGGACGATTATGCCGGCGAAGGCGGATTGACGTGCCGGGAGTTCGTGCGCCGGCCCGACGGCTCGACCCTGGAAAACATGATGTGGTGGAACGGCACCGCCGCCTATCCGCCGGGCACGGGCTATGCCTCCATGCAGGAGGCGGCCGGCCAGGTGGGCTTCTACAGCGTGACCGTGACCGCCTGCGACAAAGTGGGGAACACCTCCAGCGCCTACGCAGGCACGCTGAACGTGTACCAGCCGGCCGGCGAGCTGGCCGCTAATCCGGGCAACAACCGCGTGGACCTGGCCTGGGTGGCTGCGGCCTCGGGGTTCCCGATCGCGGGCTACAATCTCCATCGCAGCACCCTGGCCGGCGACGGCAATACGCAGGTGGTCAATGCCGGCCTAATCGCCGGTTTGACGTACGCCGACACCAGCGGCCTGGTGAACGGCACGACGTACTATTACCGGGTGCTGGCCGTGGATGCCGGGGGCAACACCTGCGGCGGAAGCAACGAAGTGTCGGCCGTGCCCACGAGCAGTTTTGTCTCGCCCCTGCCGCCGCTGGGCGTCACGGTCACGGCCGGCGACGGGCAGTTGGATCTGACCTGGCAGCCCGGCATTGCGGGCACCAATCCCATTGCCGGCTACCAGCTGTACCGCGCCACCACGCCGGGCGGGCAGGGCAGCACGCCGGTCAATCCCTCCCTGGTTGCCGGGCTCACCTATACGGATGACACGGTCACCAACGGCGTGAGGTATTATTACCGCCTGAAGACCGAGGACTCGGCCGCGAACCAGAGCAGCTTCTCGGCCGAAGTCTCGGACATTCCCTATGCGCCGCCGGCCGTGCCAACCGGCGTCACGGCCACGGCCGGATTGAGCCAGGTCCAGCTGGGCTGGAACCCCTCGCTCGCCGGCACGTACAGCCTGGCCGGGTATTGCATCTACCGCGCCACCACGCCGGGCGGCCAGGGCAGCGTCCCCTGGGCCCTGGCCAACTCCGCGGTGGCGGCTTTCAGTGATACGGCGGTGGCCAACGGCACGGCGTATTTCTATAAAATCTCCAGTCTGGACATTCAAGGCCATCTCAGCGCCCAATCGGCTGAGGTGAACGCCACGCCGAATTGGCCCTGGCCCAGCGCGCCTGCGGGCCCTTCGGCGTTGGGGCTGTCAGGCCGCATCCAGCTCACCTGGACGAACAATTCGTCCGCCGAACAGCTTACACATTACGCCGTTTACCGCGGCACAGCGGCCGGTGTGTCCTGCACGCCCGCCGCCTATCTTGGGCAAATGGCTTACGATGAATTCTCCACTCCTTTCTACGAAGATTTTACGGCTGTCCCGGGCTTGACGTATTACTACCGCATAACGGCCAACAACCCGCGCGGCGAAAGCGCGCCCTCGGCCGAAGTCTCGGCCGCAGCCCTGCAACCGCCCACAGCCACCGCGACCCCGACGCGCACCATTACGCCCACGGCCAGCCACACACCCACCATTTCACCGACGCCCACCGTCACGCCGACGCTGACCGTGACGCCGACCCTGAGCGGACTGGTGCCCGGCGTCACCTCGGTGCTGGCCTTCCCCAACCCCAGCCGGGGGGACGTGACCTTTGCCTGGCCGCAGGGGGCATTCCGTTCCGTGCGCATTGACATCTTCAATGCGGCGGGCGAGCGGCTGGCCAGCCTGGCCGCGGACCATCCGGCGGCCAATTCGCTCGTTTGGCGCACCGCCGCGGTGGCGCCGGGGGTCTATTTCTACCGCCTGGTGCTGACCACGCCCGGCGGCAGCCAAACCTCGGCCGTGCGCAAAGTCGTCATTATACGTTAAGAAAAACTTGACAGACCCGCCCGAATACATATAATAAATAACTAATATGAAAAACACCTCCCCGGATCCGCACATTTCCCTCGCCATTGCGGAGCGCTATGCCAGCCTGGCGGCCGGCGGCGGGCCTTTGGGCTGCCGCACGGACGTGGCTGACGCAATTGCGCTGAGGCCGGGCCAGTCGCTGCTCGACGTGGGCTGCGGCCGCGGCGGCTTGCTGCGCGCCCTGGCTGAGAAACACCCGGAGGCCGGACGTCTGGCCGGCGTGGACGCCTCGCCGGCCATGCTGGCCGAGGCCCAGCGCAGCCGGCCCGACCACCGGATCGAGTGGGTGAGCGGCCGGATCGAAGCCCTGCCGTTCGCGGACGCGGCGTTTGACTGGGTGGTGTGCGACTGCAGCTTCAACCACGCCGAGGACCCGCGCGGGGCGGCCGCGGAGCTTTACCGCGTGCTCAAACCCGGCGGTACGGCCGTGCTCGCCGAGCCAGTCACGCGGGAGCCGCTGCCCGCGGCGATCCGTCAGGATCCGCAGGCCCGCGCCGCGTGCTTCGGCGGCTGCCTGACCCTGCCCGAGCTGGAGGCGGTTTTCCGCGCGGTGGGATTCGACGTCCGGGAAGCGTCCCCGGGACGGCAATACCAAAAAAACGGTTATGACTTCACAGCGGCCCTTGTGCGGGCCCGGAAAGGAACTCCATCATGATCCGCATTGCCTCAGGCAAGAAACCGGGAAAGAAAAAGGGAAGCAAGCCCTGCTGCCCCAGTCTGAAATCAGCCCAGTGCTGCGCCAAGGAGACCAAGACCATTTCCGGCTGCCATGATTGAAGCGCCGGCGCAGGAGGCGGTGCGCAGTCCGCACACCCTGCTGCTCAATCTGCCCCGGCCCCTGGCCGGCTGCCGCCAGGCCGCGGTCAACACGCTGTCCGGCGCGCTGCACCTGGTTTCGCCCGGGGAAGCCCGGGCCCTGACCGCGCCGGAAGCGGTCCGGGCGCCGCGCCGCGAATGGCTGGAGGAAGGGTTCTTCTTCCCGTCGCCCGCAGCCGCGGCCGCGTACCAGCAGGAGCGGCGGCGGGAATTCGATGAAGCCTACGCGCAGACCCCGGTGCAGCTGCTGCTGGTGCCGACGTACGCCTGCGAGCTGGCCTGCCCGTACTGCTACCAGCGCTCTTTCGACGCCTCGGGCCTGATGAGCGAGCGCCAGGTGGAACTGGCCCTGGATGCGCCCGTCGGGGCGGGGCGCGAGCGTTTTGTCACGCTCTTTGGCGGCGAACCCCTCGGCGCAGGGCCGGCCTTGCGGCGCGTGGTGCGCAAAATCCTGACGGCCAGCAAGGAGCGGGGCCTGGCTGTGGCCGTGGTCACCAACGGCTTCCGGCTGGAGGAGTGGCTGGCAGACCTGCAGCTGGCGCGGATCAAGGAAATTCAAGTCACGCTGGACGGAGGTCCGGACCAGCACGACCAGCGCCGCCGCACCCGCTCCGGCGAGCCGACGTTCTGGCGCATTGTCCGCGGCGTGGACGCGGCCCTGGCCGCCGGGTACACGGTCAATCTGCGGGCCGTGGTGGACCGCAGCAACCTGGCCGGCCTGGCGGACCTGGCCCGGATCGCGGGCGAGCGCGGCTGGCTGGACCAGCCTGCGGGCCGCTTCAAGACCCAGCTGGGCCGCAACTACGAACTGTATGACGCGTATGCCTGCCCGCAGGAACTGTTCGGGCTCGAGGAGATGTACGCGGCCTACGTGGACCTGGCCGGCCGGCATCCCGAACTCCGCCGCTTCCACCAGCCTTCGTTCTACGGCCTGACCGAATGGCTGGAACAGGGCGAGATGCTCGCCCCGCGCTTCGACGCCTGCCCGGCCGGCAAGCATGAGTGGGGGTTCGATCCCTCGGGGCATGTGTACGGCTGCACGGCCACCCTGGGCCATCCGGCCCACCGCCTGGGGCGCTATGACCCGGCCTGGGAGCCGGGGCCGCAGCTTGCACGCTGGCAGGCGCGCCGCGTGGAAACCGTCGCCGCCTGCGCGGACTGCCCCGTGGCGCCGGCCTGCGGCGCCGGCTGCGGCGCCCTGGCGCACGCGCGCCAGGGAAGCCTGTCAGCACCGGACTGCAAACCCATTGCCGCAGTATGGGAGCAGGGGCTGCGCTGGCACGCCGACAGATTGGAACAAAAAATAAAGGAGGCGATGAAGCCATGAGCCAGGAAATCAATCAGGACCAATTCGAAGCCCAGGTGCTCCAGTCCGAGCAACCCGTGGTGCTGGATTTCTTTTCCACCGAGTGCCCGCCCTGCGAGGCGCTGGCGCCCAAGTTCGAGTCAGTGGCCCAGGGATTCGAAGGCCACGTGAAATTTCTTAAGATCTTCCGGCAGGGCAACCGGCCCCTGGCCGAACGGCTGAACGTGAGCAGCAGCCCCACGCTGGTGTTCTTTCGCGGCGGGCAAGAGGTGGGCCAGCGGCTCACCGGCGACATCAAGAAATCCGAACTCAAGGCCGCGGTCGAGGCCTTGCTGGAAGGGTAGGGAAGCGCCGTGGCCAAAACCTTTGACGTCGTTATTTTAGGCGGCGGCCCGGCCGGGCTCGCGGCCGCGCTCTACGCCAGCCGGGCCAAACTCAAGACCGCGGTGGTCGAGGAGAACCTGCCCGGCGGATGGATGAAGACCACGCACCTGGTGGCCAACTACCCGGGCGTGCACCCGCAGGTGCGGGGCAGCGAACTGGCGCGCACCATGGAGGAGCAGGCCAAGCACTTCGGCGCGGAGTTTTTCAACGCCGTGGAAGTCACCAAGCTCGACCTGACCCAGCGCCGCAAATACGTGGAACTGGACGAGGAGGAGACCCTGACCGCGCCCGCGGTCATCCTGGCCATGGGCCAGGAGCCGCGCAAGCTGGGCCTGCCGGGCGAACAGGCGTTCCGCGGCCGCGGCCTCTCGTATTGCGCCACCTGTGACGGTGATTTTTACCAGGACAAGCACGTGGTGGTCATCGGCGGCGGCAACTCCGCCCTGGAGGAATCCATCTTCCTCACCCAGTTCGCCCGCCGGGTCACGATCGTGCACCAGTTCGACCACTTCCAGGCCAGCGCCGTGGCGGCCGAAGCGGCGCGCGCCAATCCCAAAATCGATTTCCTGCTGGCCCACGAGCCGCGGGCCTACGCGGGGAGCGAGCGCTTCGAAGGCGTGGAGGTGGAGGACCTGGCCACCGGGCAGCGCAAGCTGATCCCGGCCGACGGCGTGTTCGTGTACGTGGGCTTCACGCCCAAGACCAGCCTGGTCAAGGGGCAGGTGCGGCTCGACGACCGCGGCTACATTCCGACCGACGAACTGATGCATACCTCCCAGCCGGGAGTGCTGGCCGCCGGCGACATACGCGTCAAGACGTACCGGCAGATCACCACCGCCGTGGCGGACGGAACCATCGCCGCCCTGGAGGCGGAAAAAATCGCGCGCGAGGTGAAACGAGATGGATCGGATTAAAATTTTCGGCTGCAACGACGAGGTGCGCCTGGAGGGCGAGATGAACGCCTTCCTGGCCACCGAACCCGGCAAAGTCGTGGACGTGCGGGTGGACAAGCTTTACGATCCGGACCGCAAGTCCACCTGCTTCTCGGCCACGATCTGGTACCAGGCCAAACCACCGGCCAAGCCGGCCAAAAAGAAGCGCCGCTGAAACAGACCGCCACAGACGCACACAGATACACGCGGATAAAAGCAGATAAAAACGAGCCACGAAGAACACGAAAAAAATGTCCGGAGTTAAAGATTTAACCCCGGACTTCCTCGGTGTTTTTTTATTTTTCCTTCGTGTGTTTTGTGGTCCTTTTTCTGTGTTTATCTGTGTGCATCTGTGGCCATAATTTATTAGCGAAAAAAAAGCGAAAATAATCTTGACAACCACCCGAACAAATGATAAACATTAATCAGAATTGATTTGAATTTTTTTTGTTCTTTATTTTCGTTTTTTGTTCGCTTCTGATGATGGTTTTGAGTTGTCCGCCAGCAGCGGACCGGGCGAACCGCAGAAGCGAAAAATTCCAGGAGGAAACCGTGAAGAACGGCAAGAGCCCACAAGGAGGAATTCCCATGATCTTCGGCAATTCAGACCCTGCATTCTTCGCCATTTTCGTCAACGCCGAGTTGGGGCAGGGCCGGGATTCCACCCGCCTTCTGGAACGGCTGCGTACGGAATTCTGGGACGAATGGCTGCGGCCGTCACTGGCCGCGCTGTTCGGCCGGACTAAACCGCGCCCGCAGTCCCCGCTTAAGGCCCGGCCGCTGCCGGGATTTAGGCCCGTGGATTTTGAAGTGTTGGCCGCTTTTCCGGTCGACCGTGCGAATCCGCCGGCCAAGCTCGCGGCGCGCCTGAGGCAGATCCGGCGCCTGCGGAACAGGCAGAACATCGCTGTGACGGAAAGAGAACTCCCATCCCCCCCTCTTTTCGTCCGGCGGGGAGAGGGCACCTCGGACACCACGACGCCTCCCCTCTCCTCTCCGACTGGCGCCGAGGACGATCACCTGGAGGCCCTGATGGCGGCCGCGCTTTCCATATCCTATAGGAGGCAGATCCTGCGATGATGCTGACGCGCAAGCAGAAAGAAGTTTTGGACTTCGTGGAAAGCTACCGTCGCGAACACGGCTACGCGCCCACCCTGCGCGAGATCGGGGAGGCGCTCGGCCTTTCCTCCGTGGCCACGGTGTACCAGCACCTCAAGCACCTGGAGGCCAAGGGCTTGATCCGGCGGGAAGGCGGCCGGGCGCGGCAGATGGAGACCACGTCCCTGCCGGAGCAGCCGCGGGCGCAGAACGTGCGCCTGCTCGGCCTGGTGGCCGCGGGTTCGCCCATCGAAGCCCTGGAGCAGCCCGAGTCCATGGCCCTGCCCGAGGATCTGCTCGGCCGCGGCGAGACCTTCGTGCTGCGCGTGAAGGGCGACTCCATGATCGAGGACCACATTCTGGACGGCGACTTCATCGTCGTGGAAAAACGCGAGCACGCGCAGAACGGCGAGATCGTGGTGGCGCTTATCGAGCACGAGGCCACGGTCAAGCGCTTCTACCGCGAGGCCGGCCAGATCCGGCTGCAGCCGGCCAACGCGGCCATGCGGCCGATCTACGTGCCCGAGGAACAGCTGCGCATCCAGGGCATTGTCATCGGCGTGCTGCGCAAGATGGGGAAGCGGTAGCGGCCTCGGCCGCAGAATCTTTCGGAGGAGGAAATCATGTGGAAGTGGATCATCGGGGTGGGGATTGTGCTGGTTGCGGTTGTCGGCGGGCTGGTGTTTTTCATGTTCAAAGGGCCGGATCTGGCCCAGTATGAACCGCTCAAGGAACCGCGGATCACGGCCAAGGCCGATGCCTACGTGCTGGAAGTGCCGTTCGAGGTTCCGGCCGGCCAGCTGCAGGAAGTTTTCGGCGTGCTCATGAAGACTTATTTCAGCCTGTCCGGGGTTCCCAAGGGGCCGGGCATGTCCGCGCCTGCGGCGCGCTACGAAAACATGCTGGACATGAGCCTGCCGCCCGAGGAGCGCCTCAAGCAATTGGAAAAGTCGCCCTGGAAAGGCTCGGCCGCGATCCCGGTGCCCGCCACGGTCCAATCCCTGCCGCCTGCGAAGGCCGGAGCCGGGCTGGCGCCGCGCCTGGGCACCTGGGCCTACGGCGAGGTCGCGGAAATCCTGCACGTCGGCCCCTATGACACCGAGTCAGAGACCATCCAGAAGCTGACCGACTACATCGCGGCCCAGGGGTACGAGATCGCGGGCCCGCACGAAGAGGAATATTTGCGCGGCCCGGGCATGCCCTTCACGAGCCCCAAGGACTACTACACCATCATCCGGTATCAGGTGAGGAAAAAGGCGGAGATGTAGTCCCGCACATTATATTTTGTGGGATAGGTGTTTTTATGTTTCCCCTCCCCCTTGAGGGGGGGGAGGGCGAGGGAGAGGGTGACAAAATGAAATCCGAACGAGGTACCGCACTGACGCCGCTGGCCCAAGAACCGGGAAAAAACACAACCGACACCGAAGCCTATCTGTGGCAGCGCCTTCGCGGCAAACGGTTCGAAAGCATGAGCTTCAGGTGTCAACAGCCATTGGGAAATTACATTGTCGATTTCATCAGCCTGGAGAAGAAACTGGTCATCGAACTGGACGGCGGGCAACATGTGGAGAATAAGGACGAGCATCAGGAACGCGATGGCTGGCTGAAGGCGCAGGGGTTCACTGTCTTGCGGTTTTGGAACAACGAGGTCTTGACCAACGTGGAGGGCGTGCTCAAGACCATCCAGCGGCAGGTTTCCCGCCCGCTGCGGTAGGGTATGAGAGATTTGCAGGCGTGATAGGGTTTTCGTTTTCTGTAGGGGCGTTCAATTGAACGCCCCTACAGAAAAATCCGGCGAGGCACGAGAGGCGCGTTATGTCGACGCAGATTGAAGGACAAGATTTTACGGGTTTTTATGACTATGACGAGTTAGAAAGCGGGAAATTGTGGCGTTTGAGTGATGCCGGGAGAATAGATTGGTTTCAACTAAGAACTAGCAAAGTATTCTTGAATCCTCTGAAATGCATCATAAATTCGGATCCGAAGGCTAACAATCCTCTTTGGCAGAGTGATAAAGATTTTATGATTGCTTCATTTTCCGTTATCTTGAACGGTGTTGAATCATTGGGAGCTTTTCTGTCCGGGAAGAGCCAAATGGGTGAGAGTCATAATAATTTTAAAATGTTTATTGATAGTTATATGGAAGAGTGGGCGCCTTTAGAAAAGCAGTTATGGGAAGATTTTAGAAATGGCATGACGCACGGATTTCAAATCAGAAACGGAGCCATTGAATATCGGCGGGGCAAATCTGAAAAACACTGGCTAAGGCAAAGCGGGGGATATTCATGGCTGGTTATTGATCCTGAAAAATTATTGGAGGATTTGGAGCAGGGCACGAAAAGGTTTTTTGAAAATGTCCGTAATGATGATGAAGCAAAAATGATATTTTTGAAGATGATTAAAGAAATTTATCCCCCGAGAAAAATGGGCACTTAGGCCTATGGAGGTGCAATTTTTATGTCTCTTTCCGGTCCAATGTAGGGGCGTTCAATTGAACGCCCCTACATGCCAGACGGAGGGCAGACATGGACCGGGATTCTTCTAGATGCCATCGGCGCTCTATTCGCCTTAAAGGATACGACTACAGCCGTCCTGGCGCATACTTTGTAACCGCCTGTACTCTCAATCGGGCGTTATATTTTGATGACAATGCAATCCGGCAGATCGCCGAGCGATGTTGGCTGGAAATGCCGCAACATTTCCCGACGGTTGTGTTGGATACCTGGGTCTTAATGCCCAATCATCTCCATGGTATCGTCTGGCTGGGCGAGAGTAGGTGCGCTCAGTTGAACGCCCCTACGACGACCGGCGGAATTATTCCGCCGTTGCGCAACACATTATCGGTAATTATCCGTACCTACAAGGCCGCAGTTACATCGTTGTGTCGGCGTGCGGGGCGAAACGAATTCTATTGGCAACGTAATTACTACGAACACATTATCCGCGACCATGGAGAATTGGATCGCATCCGGCAATATATCAATGATAATCCTGCCGGTTGGGATGCGGATTTGGAGAACCCTAAAAACATTAGAACCTTGTAGGGGCGTTCAATTGAACGCCCCTAAGAATTAAAACGCGGTGTCCTCCATGCCCCGCACTATCTTTCATCTCGATCTCGACGTCTTCTTCGTGGCCGTGGAGCGGCTGCTGGACCCGACGCTCGTGGGTCTGCCGGTGATCGTATCGCCCGGCGGCAGCCGCAGCGTGGTCGCGACCGCCTCCTACGAGGCGCGCCGCTTCGGCGTGCGCTCGGCCATGCCCTTTAGCCAGGCCATGCGGCTGTGCCCGCAGGCCGTGGTGCGGCCGGGCAACTTCCGCGCCTACCAGCGCTACTCGCGCGCCTTTTTCGCCATTCTGGCGACCTATTCGCCTGACCTCGAGCCCGCGTCCCTGGACGAAGGCTACCTGGATTACACGTTCTGCACGCGGCTGTTCGGCCCGGCCTTGCCCGCGGCCGCCCGGCTGCAGCAGCAGGTGCGCGAGGAGCTCGGGCTCGACGTTTCCATCGGCATCGCGGGCTCCAAGGTGGCGGCCAAGATCGCCTCGGATTTGGCCAAGCCGGCCGGCATTCTGCAGGTGCTGGCAGGGCGCGAGGCCGCGTTTTTATCGCCCCTGCCGATCCGGCGCCTGCCGGGCGTGGGTCCCAAAACCGAGCCGCGCCTGCTCGGCCTGGGCCTGCGCCGCATCGGCGACCTGGCCCGCCTGCCGGACCCGCTGGTCCGCCAGGCCCTGGGCGAGGGGGGCCTGGCGCTCGCGGCCGCGGCCCGGGGCGAGGACGATTCGGCGGTGGACGGCCGGGGCGAGGCCAAGTCCGTGAGCCACGAGGAAACGTTCGACGTGGATGTCACGGATCCGGACCGGCTGCGGCACGTGCTGCACCGCCTGACCTGCGAGGTGGGATACCGGCTGCGGCGCCACGGCCTGGCCAGTCGGCGGGTGTGCGTCAAAGTGCGTTACGCGGATTTTTCGCTGCACACCCGCTCGCACGCCCTGGCCGAGGCCACGGACCTGGACCGCACGCTGTTTAGCGAGGCCGAGCGGCTTCTGGCGCAGGCCTGCGGCCGGCGCGTGCGCATCCGCCTGCTGGGCGTGGCCGCGCAGCTGCTGGAACCCGCCGGCCGGCAGGCCGACCTGCTGGGCGTGGACCAGGCCGAGCGCCAGGGCCGCTTTCAGACCGCGGCGGACGCGGTGCGCAAGCGCTACGGCGAGGGCGCGGCGCGCTGGGCCAGCCTGCTGCGGCAGGACGTCGAGTGAGTATGAACAGTTGAACAGTTGAGCAGGAGAGCAAAAAAGGAGGTGGGAAGGGAAAGATCGGGGGGAATGACGGCCCTGGCCGCGGCCAGGGCCCTGAAGGAGCACAGCCATGAGCAAGACAGCCTGCCTTTACATTTTGTCCAATGACACGCGCACAGTCATGGCCCTGGGGGCCGCTTCCAATCTGAAAAACTTCCTGGACGAAAACCGGCCCGGACGCGGCCACAGCTGCATGGCCCTGGTGTACTACGAGCGCTTTTACGAGCTGGCCGAGGCCCAGGCGCGGGTTGAGGCGCTGAGGCGCCAGCCGCGCCAAGCGCGGCACGACCTGGTTTCTTCCCTGAACCCGGAGTGGAAAGATTTGGCGGGGGAGTTGTAAGGTGCGAGGCCCCCATGTTCACCTACCTGCACGTCCACAGCCACTATTCCATCCTCGACGGCGCGTCGCCGCCTGAGGACCTGTGCCAGCGGGCCCGAGAGCTCGGGTATGACGCCCTGGGGCTGACAGACACCAACAGCCTGGCCGGCGTCCTGGCGTTCCGGGCCGCGTCCCGGGAAGCCGGGATCCGGCCCCTTTACGGCGCCGCGCTGTCCGCCTCCCTGCCTGCCGCGTGGGGTGAACCCCTGGCCGTGGTCCTGGCCTTGGATGGCGAAGGGTTCGGCGAGTTGTGCCGCCTGGTCACGGCCCGCCAGCTGGAGCCGGAATTCGATCTGGCAGCAAGCCTGGCCAACACCTCGCCCCACGTGGCAATTTTGTGCCCGGGGTTGGCTTTGGCGCGCCGCGTGCGCGCGAGCCGGCCGCAGGACGTGTACCTGGCAATCGGCGAAAGCAGCGGCCGCGGCGAACTGGCCGGCCAGCAGGCCGCGGCCGAGGGCATCCCGGCCGTGTTCGCGCCGGCCGCGCGCTTCAGCCGGCCCGAAGAGGTTGCCGTGCACCGGGCGCTGCGGGCCGTGGCCGAGGGAACCACGCTGGCCGGCCTGGGGACGGCGAGTGCCGCGGGCCCCGGGGCCGCGCTCGCGCCGTTGGAGGAAATGAAAAAGTTCGCGGGATTTCTGGCGCGGGCGCAGGCGCAGGCCGGGGAGCTGGCCGGCCGCTGCCAGGGCGCGCCGCCGGACGCGGCGTTCCAGTTTCCCGCCTATCCCTGCCCGGGGCGCTGGCGCGAGTTCGACTACCTGCGGTACATCTGCGAGCAGGGCCTGGCGCAACGCCTGCGGCGGCCCAACCGCCGCGCCTGGCAGCGGCTGCGGCGCGAGCTCGCGGTGATCGCGGAGAAGCATTTCGCCGGCTACTTTCTCGCGGTCTGGGACATCGCGGCCGAAGCCAAGCGCCGCGGCATCCCCACCGTGGGCCGGGGTTCGGCGGCCAACAGCCTGGCCGCCTTTGCGCTCGGCATCACGCACGTGGACCCCATGGCGCACGGCCTGTTCTTCGAGCGCTTCCTCAACCCGGAGCGCCGGGACCCGCCGGACATCGACCTGGATTTTCCCTGGGACCAGCGCGACGAGATGCTGGCCTACGCCTACGCGCGCTTCGCGCCCGAGCGCGTGGCCATGCTGTGCACGCTGGTGCGGCTGCGGGGGCGCTCGGCCGTGCGCGAAGCCGGGCGCGTGCTAGGGCTGTCCGAGAGCGAGCTCACGTGGTTCACCCGCCGCCTGCCGCGCTGGGGCAGCGTGGCGGACATCCGGCGTGCGCCGCAGACCCTGCCCGAGGCGCGCGGCCTGCCCCTGGCCGACGAACCGTGGCGCAGCGTGCTCAGGCTCGCGGCCAAAATGGAGAACGCGCCCCGCCATTTCTCCGTGCACCCGGGCGGCATCGTGATCACGCCCGGGCCCGTGGACAACGTCATGCCGCGCCAGGAGTCGGCCAAGGGCGTGGTGGTCGGCCAGTACGACATGTACGCGGCCGAGGACGCGGGCCTGGTGAAGATCGACCTGCTGGGCCAGCGCGGCCTGGCCGTGATCCGCGACGCGGGGCGCGACGCGGGCGTGGACTGGCCGGCCGTGGACCCGTGCGCCGACCCGGCCACCCGCGCGCTGCTGCGCGAAGGGCGCACGCTGGGATGTTTCTACGTCGAGTCGCCGGCCATGCGCCTGCTCTTGCGCAAACTGCGCTGCGACGATTTCGGCCTGCTCACCGCGGCCTCCTCCGTCATCCGGCCGGGCGTGTCCAACAGCGGCATGATGCGCATGTTCGTGGAGCGCCACCTCGGCCGCCAGCCCGTGCGCTTCGCCCATCCCGGCCTCCGGGCCATCCTGGCCGGGACCTACGGGGTCATGGTGTACCAGGAAGACGTCATCAAGGTCGTGCACGCCATAGCGGGTTGGAGCCTGGGCGAGGCGGACCAGCTCAGGCGCTGCATGAGCAAGAAGCGGCACTGGCAGAAGATGGACACCTATCGCGAACGCTTCCTCGCGGACGCGCAGGGCCGGGGCGTGGCGCCGCGCGCGGCCGCGGAGATCTGGCGGCAGATCGAAGCCTTCGGCGGCTACGCGTTCTGCAAGGCGCACAGCGCGTCCTACGCGCAGCTGTCGTTCCAGGCCGCGTACCTCAAGGCGCACCATCCGGCGGCGTTCATGGCCGCCGTGCTTTCCAACCAGGGCGGATTCTACGGCCCGTCCGTGTACCTGGAGGAGGCGCGGCGCCTGGGCCTGCGCATCCTGGGGCCGGACGTGAACGCCAGCGTCTGGCGTTTCGGCGCCGAGGGCGCGGACGGCCTGCGCGTGGGCTTCATGTCCGTGAAGGGGCTCGGGGTCGCCCACGCGCACGCGCTGGCCGCCAGCCGCGCGGCGGACGGGCCTTTCCGGTCCCTGCGCGGCCTGTTGGCCCGCGTGTCTCTTACCCGCGAGGAGACCGAGGCCCTGATCGACTGCGGCGCCTGCGACGGCCTGGGGCCCGGGCGCACGCGCCTGCGCTGGGAGGCGGCGCTCAGCCGCCACTGGCGCGGCCAGGCGCGGGAGCCCGAACTGCTGGCCGAGCCGGAGCCGGCCCTGCCGGCCCTGGCCGAACCGGACGCGGACGAGCGCCTGGCCCTGGAATTCGCGCAGCTCGGGCTTTCGCCGTCCGCGCATCCGCTCATGCGCTTCCGCGGCCTGCTTTCGCGCCTGGCCGGGCCGGGCGTGGTGGCGGCCGTTGACTTGGCCCGCCACGCCGGCCGGCGCGTGGCGGCGTACGGCTGGCTGGTCACCTGGCGCGGCAACCGCGTGCAAAAGAGCGGGGAACTGATGAAATTCATGACCCTCGAGGACCTGACCGGCACCTTCGAAGTCACGCTGTTTCCGCGCGCCTACGCGGAGCACGGCCACAAACTCTTCGGCCCGGGTCCTTATTGGGTGGAGGGGCAGGTGGAGGACGACCGGGGAGGCGTTACGCTTACGGCTGAACGCCTGGAAAACCTGGGCCAGACCGGGGAAGACCGGGGAAAACCCGCCTGGTTATTCCAATCCGCATAAAAATGAAATTTATTAAGTTTGAATTTGTTCGCAATCATTGTCTTGCCTTTTATCAGCCGGATGATTTAAGATAATGCCAAGCATTAACTCCCTTGGGGTATGGGCATGGACGCTTACCAACAAGGCCTGCGGGAACTGCTGCAAAAGGGCCGCCTGTCGCCGCTGGACGTGAAAGAAGGGATGATTGCGGCTTATGTATTGGTCAGCCGCCTGAATCAGTCCCAAGGCAATCCCAGCGTGGGCCTGCAGCAAAAACCCGAGGGCCTGTACGGCCACCTCAAGGGTTTCATGGGCGCGATCTTTTGGGAGCGCGGGTACGATTTCGACAATCCCAGCCTGGAACAACTTGCCGAAGTGAAAATCATGACCGACGGCATGGCCCAGATCTACGCCATGTCCGAGGAACTCCAGAACATCCTGAACAATCTCATGGATTACATCATGGCCAGGGCCCGGGGCGCGGCTGCCACGCTCATGCCCGAAGTGGCCGACATGCTGGGGATCTCCGCCGAATCGCCGGCCGCGGAGCCGGCGGAACGCGAGCTCATGCCCTGGGAGGAACCCGACCAGCCGCCGGAGTCCGGACCCGCGCCGCCGCAGGAAGCAGAGCCAGCTGCCTGGGAAGAGCAGGCGCCAGCTGCAGACGAGCCGGCGTCATCCGAAGCAGCGTCAGAGCCTGAGCCGGTTGCCCAGGAGCGCGAGTCCGCTCCCTCCGGGCAATCTGAGTCCGAAGCCAGCCCGGAGACCGAACCGGCCTGGGAGCCGACTATTGCGGCTGAAACGCCCGAACCCGCGGCTGAAGTTCAGTCCCCGGCCGGCGCGGAGCCGGTTTTCCCCTGGGAGTCGACTTTCAGCGGAAGCGAAGCGCCGCTGGAAGCGCCGGTCGCAACGCCGAACGAAACGCCTTTCCCGGCCGCCTTTGAAACAGCGGCAGAGGCACCGGCGGAAGAAACGCAGACCGAATCGCCTTCCGAAGGCTCTTTCTCAAGCCCCTCCGAGCCGCCGGCCGAAGTTCCTTTCCTGACAGAAACCAGCCCGAACGCGGCTTGGAACGAACAGGAGTTTGCGCTGATCTCTGAAACTGACGCGCCGGGCCAGCCAGAACCCGAAGCGCCGCCTGCCGGCGGCCTGGGCTCAGACTGGAACTTCGACGTGCTGACCAACGAGCCGGCCGGGGAATCCGCCGGCGAGCCCGAGCCTCAATTGGAAGAGGTTCCGCCCCAGACCGAGACACCGCCTCCCAAGCGGCCCCGGGGCAGGCCCCGCAAAACACCGGCTCCGGCAGCCGCCACCGCCGAAGCGGAAGCCGCGCCGGTGAAAAAGCGCCGCGGACGCAAACCCAAGTTGGTGCTGCCTGAGGGCATGGAGCTGCCCCAGCCGCGCCGCCGGCGCAAACCCAAGCAAAAAGCACTGAAGATCGATCTGGCGGCTGTCCAGGTGCCGGATGATTTTATGACCGAGGGAGCGGACACCGAAGCGCCGGAAATGCCCGCGACGCAGGAACAGGAACTCGAAACAGGAGTCCAGCCGGAAGACGCCGAACCCATGCACGAAAGCTTGAGCGACGAACAGTTGCTGTCCGACATCACCAACCAGTGGCAGCCCGAGCCAGTCGCCTTCAGTCCGTACGAGAGCGCGGCCGGCGCCGAAACCGGACCGGCGTCATCCGAAACAACCGAGTCCGAGCCAAGCTGGAGCCTGGCCGCCGAGCTGGAACCCGGACTGGAGCGGGAAGCGGCGCCTGCCTGGGACAACGCGGCGTCGGCCGAGCCGGTGCAAACGTACGGCGTGCAGGATGACGCCGCCACGGCCGTGGAATTGTCGGTCATGCCGGAAGCGTCTGAACCTGAATCCGAACCCGAAGCCGAAGCCGAAGCTGGCTCTGAATCTGAACCCGAGGCTGCCGGACAGACGGCCGAGTCCGAATGGTCGCCCGAAGCCTCACCCTCCTCGTGGAGGGAGTTGGGAGGTACGGAAATGGAACCTGAAAAAATTGCGTCCGCGTTTTCGCAATCAGCGCCCGAGGAACCGGAACGCGAACCCATGGCCGCCGAGCCGCCGCGCAAACGCGGCGGAGGCGCGGCGGGTTTCGTGATGCTGGTTTTGGGGCTGTTGCTCGGCGCCGGCGGATCCTATTATTGGTTCGGGATTCACGAATCCGGGGCGTTGAAAACACAGCTGGCCGAAGCCAAGAAAAGCGTCGAAACCCAGCAGCAGCAGCTGACCCAGGCGCAGGAACAGGCCAAAAATCTGAGCACCGTGCTTAACACCCAGCGCGAGGCGTCGAAACAGCCGCCGGCCAAGCCGAAGGCCTTCAAGGTGGGGAAGGGCGCGGTCCTGTTCTGGAACGAAACCGCGCTGATGCGCAAGTACAACGTTTATCACGCCAAGGGGACCGCGAAGGAATGGACTAAAGTCAACAGCGAGCCGCTGACCGAAAACCTGCTGCAGCTCAAGCAGGTGGACAAAGGCGTCCACCGCTATGCCGTGGCGGCCTTGGATCAGGACGGGCAGGAAACGTCCCGCAGCGAGGAACTGAGTTTGAAGTTTCCGTTGAAATAACGGAAGGGCTGGCAATAACCATTCTGGTGAATCATCGTAGGGGCGTTCAATTGAACGCCCCTACTTTTTTTAAAAAATATTCAAAATTGATACTGCACCTGCACCAGCAGCAGGTCTGAACCCGGAAACCGGTGCGGAATCCCTTCCATATATATCGTCACGTAATTGAACTGCACCCTGACGTCCGGCCAGGCCTTCCAGTTGCAACCCAGGGTGGCCGCCTGATAGGGCCGGTGGGGATCATGGCTGCCGTCCGCAAATCCGGTGCGGATTTCCTCCCACCGCGCCACCGCCTCCCAGCCGTCCCAATCCCAGGCCGAGAGTTCCAGCACTGCGGTCGCCACGTAACCCTCCGAAACAAAAGCCTGCAGGCGCCGCCTGAGCCACTCGCCGGTCAGCACCAGCTCGTTGACGCGCAGGCGGAGGTCCGCGCCCACCGTGGCCACGGTGGCGCGCTGCCCCAGGGCTTCGGTGGCCACGGCGTCCTGGGGGTTGGTCAGCAGGTTGCCGGCCAGGCCGACGGGCAGATACTGTTCGCGGCGTTCTTCGCAGCGGACCTGCCCGTAGGCCAGGGAAAGCCCGGCCACCAGTTCGTGCCGCAGTTCGTCGATATCCAGGCGGTTGTTCAAGCCGGCGCGCACCATGCCCAGGGTAGGCGCGCTGGTTTCCACCAGCCGGCCGTTGCCCAGCACCAGGGCCGTGGTGAGGAAGGGGGAAAAATTGGACCAGGCCGTGGGCCAGACAAAATCCAGTTTCGCGCCCCAGTCGCGTTCGCCCACCGCGTCCAGGCCCAGCGGCCCCACCCAGCCGTAATTGCCGAAGCCGTACAGCAGCGGACGCTCCACGGTGTCGAGCTCCGCGGAGGAGCGCTGCAATTCCTGGCCGAAGGGCACGCGGAACCGGCCCGCGGTCCAGCGGGTCACGGCGTTCTGCTGGTATTGCACGTAAGCGTCCTTGATCACGGCCTTGGTCCCCAGCACGCTGGCCGAGGCCGTGGTCGACCAGCGCAGCCAGGGCAGGGGCGTGCTCAGCTTGAATTCAAGGCGTTCGAGGGAAATCGTGTTTTGTTTGCCGCCGCCGGCCAGCGCAGGTTCAGGGTACGTGTTGAGCGGGCCGTCCGGGGCCTGGATCTGGAAGAAACGGCCCAGGAGCCGGGCCTGCACGTAGCCGGAGAAGGCGAAGTCAAAGAGCGGCTGGTTGTTCTCGGCCCGCGCCCAGGGCGCAGACCCCAGCAGCGCAACCAGGCAGACGGCGCAGGTCAGAACGCGCATGTGAGCACCACCTTCGCGCCGTCCGGCCCGGGCAGCACGCTGAAGCGCACGCCCGGTTCCGAGCCTTCGCGGGCGTGGAACGCGCGGACCGTATACCCGACAAGCACGCCCAGGCCCGCGCCGGCAATGACGTCCGCGGGCCAGTGGTCCTCGTTGTAAACGCGGGAATACGCCACGGCGGCGGCCAGGGGAAACGTGAGCCATTCCAGGTGGTAGGCGTCGCCGAAAATCGCGGCCGCGCAGAACGCGGTCATGCTGTGTCCGGAGGGGAAGCTGAGGTTGCGGAGGCTCAGGGTGAACCAATCGCGCGGTTCGGCCTGGGCGCCCGGCCGCTCGGCCGTGAACGTCAGCTTAAGCAGGGTCGAAAGCACGGCCACGTTGATCTGGCCTTCGATGGCCATGGCCGCCACGGACTGGTCGTAAGAATCGCCGAATTGATAGAGCGCGGCATAGGCACCCACGTGCACCAAGCCGTCGCCCAGCAGGGTCAGGGGCGGCATGATCTTGTCCTGCCAGGGATCGCGCGCGCCCTGCACGCCGCGGTACCATTCGCGTTCGTGCAGCAGGCCGGCCGCGAACAGCCCGCCGCAGCCCGCGGCCAGGGCATAGCCTTCCCAGCTTCCTTCCACGGGCGAACTCAACACCTGGCCGCCGATTTCGAGGCTGTTGGACCACCAGGTGGATTCAGCCCGGGCCGGACCCGCGGCGGCCAGCAAAAGGACGGCTGCCAGCAGCCCCGACACCCGCCATGTCCGCAGCAGGGCGCTCATGGGGCGATCCGCTCCAATTGTTGCTGCTTGCGGCGCGTCTGATTGATGGAATCACGCAGTTTCGGGCTGGCCGGGTCGAACACCTGGGCCTGCTGCCACAGGCTGACAGCCTGGTCGTAGTCCGCCTTGACGTAGGCGTCCAGCCCCTGCAGGTACAGGGCGCGCGCCTCGTCGCGGATGGCCTGGTCGTAATCGCGCAGCATGCCCAGTGCCGCGGCATTGCCCGGGTCCAGGCGCAGGATTTCGCGCCAGGAACGGACCGCTCCCAGCAGGTGGTTCTGGCGCAGGGCCAGGGCCGCGGTTTCGGCGTGCGGCTGGACGGCCGCGTCCAGCTCGGCGCGCAACTCGTTCACAGCCGCGAGCGTGGCCGCGTCGTCCGGATACTCCAACAAAATCCGTTTGAGTTCGCTGATGGCCAGGCTGAGGTTCCCCTGTTCCCGGGCCTGCTGCGCGCGGTCCTGGTGACGTTTGAAGAAACGCCGGCGGTTGCCCTCCTCGGGCGCTTCCTCGACCGCCACGGGCCCGGGCAGGTCCGCGATCGCCGGGCTGGCCGGCGGTTCGCGCCTGGGCAGGAGCGGGAACCCGCGCCGGAAATCGAACAGCGCGCCCACCGGAAAAGCGGTCGCGAATCCGGCCGTGGCCCGCACGGCGCTGGAATCCGGCGTCAGCCCCAGCTGCACAGAGGCTGTGAGCGAAGTGGACGGCAGGAAAGTCCAGGTCAGGGCCGGGCCCACGTACAGTTCCGTGGTGTTGCCCAGCGACACGCCGGCCTGGGTCCGGGCCGCGGCCATGAGCAGTGAGGAGTCCGGGGCCAGGGCCAGGGCGTTCTGGCCGTCCCGCAGCCACACCGAGGCCTCGGTTGAAATCTCGGCTGCCTGCAGGGCCAGGGTCAGGGTGTCGAGAAGATCCCACTCCACGCCGCCGGAGAGGGAGACGACATTGCCGTAATCGATGTGCTCGTGCCGGCCGGCCTGGCGGAAGTCGTCCGCGCCGCGCACGTCGATGCGGAGCTGAAGAAACATTTCCATGGGATCGAGGAACAGGCTGAAAATGCCCTTGAGAATGAGGTCGTAGGTGGCCGTGTCCGTGCCGGAGATCGGAAAAGCCGGGTCGTCCAGGGCGCGCACATAGTCGCGGAAGCGCGAATGCCCGGTCGGGATTTTCAGCAGGCTTTCCACGAAAATTGCCGGCGTGTCCATGGTGTCGGACAGGAACTTGAATTTGGTTCCGCCCTCCAGGTCGCCCACGCCCTGCCAGGCCCGGTCCACGAGGCTTTGCTCTGAAGAACTGGACAGAATGCGCGCGGACAGGGGCAGGGTGAAGGCCAGTTCCACGCCCTGGGCCAGGCCGTAGTGGGCCCGCAACGGGTAAATATACTGGGTTTGCTCGAAACGGGTCTCGCGGGAAGCCGTGGGGCGCAGGAGGCTGAGGAGGTTGTAATCCACGTCCGCTTCCAGCTTGATGAACCCGGGGTTGAGCACTGTGGTCAGGTCCGTGGCCAGGGCCGGAAGAGGCAGCAGCAGGGCGGGGATCAGAAAGGCAAAACGGCGCATGCAGGCTCCTAAACCGTGATCGAAAAGTAATCATATCGCAAGACAGGCATTTGTGCTATAGATTACTAGCGTAACCTCTCCCCGAGAAAAATTTGGTCTGGCGACCCCGGGAATTAATTAAAAATATTCCCCTCCCTTGAGGGGATCGATATTGGTTTTGGATGGTGGAATCCTATGCAGGTCACTTTCTTGGGCACAGGCACCAGCCACGGCATCCCGGTCATCGGCTGCCGCTGCGCGGTCTGCGCTTCCAAAGACCCGCGCGACCAGCGCGGCCGGACCGCGCTTCTGGTGCGAAGCCGCCGGGCCACCCTGCTGGTGGACGCGCCGCCGGAGCTGCGCCTGCAGCTCGTGCGCAGCCGGGTGGACCGCGTGGACGCCCTGCTGCTGACGCACGCCCATGCGGACCACATCAGCGGACTGGATGACGTGCGCATTTTCTCGGAGCGGGAGCAGCGCGCATTCCCGGTGTACGGACCGGCTTCGGCCCTGCGCCAGGTGCGCGAACGCTTCGGGTACGTTTTCCGGCCGACCCAGGAGGGCGGGGGCAAACCGCGCCTGTCCTTGCGGGCCGTGTCCGCGCCGTTTGCGGTCCAGGGCGTGCGCGTGCGGCCGCTCGCGGTGTGGCACGGAAAAGTGCGGGTGTTCGGCTACCGCATCGGCAACCTGGCCTATCTGACGGACGTGTCCCGCATTCCCGAATCCGTTTATCCGGCCCTGCGCGGCCTGTCCGTGCTGGTGCTCGACGCCCTGCGGCGCGAACCGCACAATACCCACTTCCACCTGGACCGGGCCGTGGCCGAGGCCCGGCGCATCGGCGCGCGCAAAACGTATTTCACCCATTTGTGCCACCGTCTGGGGCATGCAGACACCGAACGGACCCTGCCGCCGGGCATGCGGCTGGCCTACGACGGCCTGACCTTGCGCTTGAGTGATTGACGCGCCGGAATCCGGGGTCTATACTTTGGGTGAGAGCTGAATCAACATTGAGGTGCGGCATGCAAAGGTGGTGTAGGACGCTCTTGGGGGCCGGACTGCTGATCCTGGCCGGGTGCGGCCAGCGGGTTCTGGTGCAACCCCAGGCGGACATGAGCGCATACAACCGGATCGCGATACTGCCGTTCGAGACGGACAGCTTCCTGTCCACCATCGGCCACGAGCTGGCGGACGAAATCATGGTGGCTGTCCTGGAGAAGGCGCCGAACGTGGAACTGGTGGAACGCGGAAAGATCGACGATCTGTTGCAGGAACAGCAATTGGTGAGAAGCGGCTATATCAGCGTGGATTCGGCGGTGAGCGTGGGCAAGCTGCTGGGCGTGAAAGCCATTGTGACCGGCAGCGTGGCCGTGTCCATTGGCGACATCCAGCCCACGCCCCTTTCCCCCCAGCGCGTGGCGACCGGCACGGCCACCATGCGTTTCGTGGACGTGACCACCGGACGCATCCTCTGGGCCAAGCGGGCCAAAAGCGAATACTCCAGCTTCACCCAGCAGCCGGACGGCCTGGCGCCGTACAACGCCATGACCGATCACGAAATGATCCAGGCCGTGATCCGGGGTTTGGGCGAGCAGCTGGCCCAGCAGTTTTACCCCCATTACGAAATCCGCTGAGGCCGTTCCCGTGGAAATAGCGGCTGAATGGCGGGAAAAGCTGTTGGCCCTGGCGCGGCAGGCCGCAACCGCGGCCGCGGCGCGGACCCCGCTTCCGGCCGTGAACGCGGCCGGGTGGCCGCCGGAACTGCAGGAGCCTTTGGGCGCGTTCGTCACCCTGCACCACCGCGGCCGGCTGCGGGGCTGCATCGGCCGGATGAGCAGCGACCGGCCGCTGCCCGAAACCATTGCGGACATGGCGGCCGCGGCCGCGATGGAAGATCCCCGGTTTCCGCCGCTGCGGCCGGAGGAAGTGTCCGGATTGGAAATAGAAATCTCCGTGCTCTCGCCGCTCAGCCGCGTACAGCGTCCGGAACAGATCCGGCTCGGCCAGGACGGGGTGCTGGTGCGGCGCGGCCGGCGGACAGGGGTTTTTCTCCCCCAGGTGGCCGTGGAAACCGGCTGGGACCTGCCGACGTTTTTATCCGAGCTGTGCAGCGGCAAGGCCGGCCTGGCGGAGGACGCCTGGCAGGACCCGGAAACCGAGCTGTACGTTTTCACCGCCCTGGTTTTCAGCGAGGGCGGGGCGAAGAGCCGCTAAACCGGGCCCCAGGGGCTGCCGAGAATGAAAGACAGGCTTCCCGGGGTTTTTTCAGCTTGTGGGGCCAAATGGGTTTTAGTATAATCCACATCCGGTTGGGCGCAGGTCCGCGCCCGGCAGGAGGAATGACGTATGGTTGAGATGAAGGTCAAAGGATTGGCTGTGGACGCCAATTCCAAAATACCGGTCGTGATCCTGACGGATCCGGAAGAAAAGCGCTATCTGCCCATCTGGATCGGGATCTACGAGGCGGACGCCATTTTGATCGCGCTCGAAAAGATCAACGTGCCCCGCCCCATGACCCACGATTTGCTGAAGTCGGTGCTGGAAACCCTGGGCGTGACCATCGAGCGCATCCTGATCCACAACATCCAGAACAACACCTTTTACGCCCGCATTTCCCTGACGCGCGGCGAGGAGGAATGGGAAATCGACGCCCGGCCTTCGGACGCCATCGCGCTCGGCCTGCGGGCCGAATGCCCGATCTTCGTGTCCGAAAAGGTAATCGTGGAGGCCAGCATCACCGACAAGTCCAAATACGAAAAGGAAAAGATCGAGTTCAAAAAGTTTTTCCAAGATTTGAAACCCGCCGATTTCAACCGCTAAGCGGGATGCCGCTCCCAGCCGACAACCCTTTTAGAACCCTGGGCCAGGCCAGTCTGGCCGGCGTCATGCTGGCAGCCTGCATCTTCGTGGGAACGGGCATCGGGGTGCTGTTGGACCGCTGGCTCGCCAGCGGTCCCTGGCTTACACTGGGATTCATGGTGCTTGGCATCGTGGCGGGCTATTACAATGTCATCCGCATTTTTACGAGTCTGCGGTCGGACCGCGGCCGCACGGGCCGGTGAAACGCCCGGCCGCAATCGTTTGGCTCTCATTGATCGGGCTGTCGCCCCTGGCGTGCTGGGCGGCGCGGGAACCGCGCTGGGCCTTGGGCCTGCTGGTGGGGGAAGCCCTGGGAGCGATGAGTTACCTTTGGATCGGCCTGAGCCTTCGCCGGGGATTGGCTCAAGATCCAAAGCGCCTTCGCCGATACTGGTGGTGGCATAGCGGGATTCGTTTCGCACTGCTGGCGGTTGTGCTGTTTTTGGCCCTCAAATGGCCGGCAGTGGAGATTTGGGCGGTAGTCGCAGGCTACACCCTGGTGCAGCTGCCGGCCGCCGTGTTCCGCGCCATGGCCGTCGCCGGTTAAGCGACTGAATCGAGGGTTCCAAACCGTGAGCGCGATTCCGGAGTCCGTCGAGTATCATCTGCCGTTCGACGCCAGCATCCTCATGAGCTTGGCCGCGGTTGCGGTCATCGGCCTGGTGTCCTGGGCAGCCACCCGCCGCCTGCAGGCCGTGCCCCGGGGCTGGCAGGGTTTTCTGGAATGGATCCTGGGCATCATCTACCAGTTTGCCGACGACATGGTCGGCCCCACCGCGCACCGCTATTATCCGCTCTTCTCCATGCTCTTTTTCTTCATCCTGGTCTCCAACCTCATGGGCCTGATTCCCGGCCTGTTTTCCAGCACCAGCCGGCTCTCCACCACCGTGGGGCTGGCCTTGGTGGTGTTTTTCTCCACGCACTATTTCGGAATCAGGGAGCGGGGCTTGTGGGGCTATATCCGGCACTGGTTCGGGCCGGTTCCGGTGTGGCTCAAGCCGTTCATGCTGCTGATCGAACTGATCAGCGAGCTGGCCCGGCCCCTGTCCCTGTCTTTCCGCCTTTTCGGCAACATCCTGGCCAAGGAAATCCTGCTGGGCGTGCTGGCGCTCCTGGTGATCATTTTCCTGCCGTCGGGCAACCTGATCCAGGAGACGCTGACCCTGGTGCCGGTGGTGCTGCGCCCGCTGATCATCCTGCTGGGCATCCTGGTCAGCATCATCCAGGCGTTTGTGTTCATGATCCTGGCCATGGTGTATATCGGAGGAGCGGTGCAAACCCACGAAGGGCATTGAAGGATGACAGGCGGGGCGTTCAGGCGAACGCCCCGACCCAGGAAGATCACATCAAAGGAGGAAACGTAAAGTGAAAAAGGCAATGAACGTTTTGGGAGGAATGGCAATGACCCTGCTCCTGGCAGCCAACTGGGCCGCAGCCAGCGAGACAGCCACGGCGGCGGCGAAAACCGCGGGCGCGGACGCCGGCATGTCCACCTGGTTCTTCGTGGCCTGCGTGGCCGCAGCGGCGCTGGGCCTGGGCCTGGCCGCGTTGGGCGGTGGACTCGGGCAGGGGATCGCCATCAGCAAGGCCGTGGAAGGCATCGCCCGCCAGCCCGAAGCCAGCGGTCCGATCCAGACCGCGATGATCATCGGCATCTCCTTCATCGAGTCGCTGACGATCTACGCGCTGGTGGTGGCGCTGATTTTGCTTTTCGCCAATCCGTTCCTGTCCGTTTTCGTGAAATAACCGGCAAGGAGCCACGGGCATGATTGAAATCAGCTGGCCCTTACTTATCACCCAGGTGGTCACGTTCCTCGCGGCCATGGTGGTCATTTGGCGCCTGTTCTGGGGCCCCCTGACCCGCACCATGAAAGAGCGGACCGAGAAAATCTCCTCGGACCTGGAGCGGGCGGAGTCCGGGCGGCGGGAAATCGAAGCCCTGGAGGCGGACTACCGGCGCCGGATGTCGGCCATCGAGGAGCAGGCCCGCAAGGAAATCAAGGACGCGGTGCAGAAAGGCAACCTGGCCAAAGAGGAAATCCTGGCCACCGCGCGGCAGGAAGCCCAGCGGATCCTGGAGAAAGCCCAGCAGGATCTGGCCCGGGAGCGCGAGCAGGTGATCCGTGAACTGCGTTCCCAGGTGGCGGACCTGTCGCTGTCCGCGGTCGAACGCCTGATCGGAAACGGCGTGGACCAGAAAGCCCAGCGCCGGCTGCTGGAGGAGTTCATCGGCGAAGTCGAGAAGCTCGCCCCGCCCTCCTCCCCGGAGCGGAGAGCCTCGTGAGCCAGGAAACCGTGATCGCCTCCAAGTACGCCAAGGCCGCGCTGAGCCTGGCCCAGGAGCAGCGCCAGGCGGAGCAATTGCTGGAGGAACTGGAGTGGGCGGCCGGCCAGTTCGGCCAGGGCGACGGCCGGCGGCTGCTGCTGGATCCGCGCCTGCCCGTGTCCCGCAAGCTGGAAGCCATCGACGCCGCGACCGCGGGCCAGGGATCGCCGCTGCTGCGCTCCTTGCTGAAGCTGCTGGTCGAAAAACGGCGGAGCGCGCTGCTGCCCGCGATCGCGGCCGGCTACCGCCAGGAGTGGCTCGCGGCCCGCAAACTCGGCGTGGCCACGGTCACCACCGCGATTCCGCTTTCGGACGCGCAGCTCGGCCAGTTGCGGGCCAAGCTGTCGGAACTGCACGGCCGCGAAATCGAGCTGCAGCAGGTCGTGAAAACGGAATTGCTCGCCGGCGCGCGCGTGGAGATCGGCGATTGGCTGCTGGACGGCACCCTGGAGGCGCGCATCGACCGGTTGCGCCGGGCGCTGTTGTCGGAAAACTGATCCCGAAGAAGAGGTATCGCGCATGAGAATCTCACCGGAAGAAGTCACCGAAGTCATCAAACGCCAGCTCGCCTCCTTTTCCAACCAGGCCGAGCAGCAGGAAGTGGGCACGGTCCTGCAGGTGGGCGACGGCATCGCCCGGCTGTGGGGCCTCGAAGGCGCCATGTCCATGGAGCTCCTGGAGTTCCCGCACCGCGTGTTCGGCATGGTCCTCAACCTGGAGCGCGACAACGTGGGCTGCGTGCTGCTGGGCGACTACGCCAAGATCAAGGAAGGCGACCAGGTCAAGCGCACCCGCCGCGTGGTGGAAGTGCCGGTGGGCGAAGCGCTCCTGGGGCGCGTGGTCAACGCGCTGGGCCAGCCGGTGGACGGCCGCGGGGAGCTGCCCGCCGACAGCCGCACCCGGCCCGTGGAGCGCCGGGCGCACGGCGTGGTGGAACGCCAGCCGGTCAAGGAGCCGCTGCAGACGGGCATCAAAGCCATCGACGCCATGATCCCCATCGGACGCGGCCAGCGCGAACTGATCATCGGCGACCGGCAGACCGGCAAAACCGCCGTGGCCGTGGACACCATCATCAACCAGAAAAACACCGACGTCTATTGCGTCTACGTGGCCATCGGCCAGAAGCAGTCCACCATCGCCCAGGTGCAAAAGACTTTGGAAGAGCACGGCGTCATGTCCAAAACCATCATCATCGCGGCCAGCGCCAGCGAACCCGCGCCCATGCTGTACCTGGCGCCGTACGCCGGCTGCGCCATGGCCGAGGATTTCATGCTGCAGGGCAAGCACGCCCTGATCGTTTACGACGACCTGTCCAAGCACGCCGCAGCCTACCGCCAGATGTCGCTCCTGCTGCGCCGTCCGCCGGGGCGCGAAGCCTATCCGGGCGACGTCTTCTACCTGCATTCCCGCCTCTTGGAGCGCGCCTCCAAGCTGGGCGTGGACGAAGGCGGCGGTTCGCTGACCGCGCTGCCCATCATCGAAACCCAGGCCGGCGACATTTCGGCCTACATCCCGACCAACGTCATTTCCATCACGGACGGGCAGATATACCTGGAAAGCGGGCTCTTCTACTCCGGGCAGCGGCCGGCCGTGAACGTGGGTTTTTCCGTGTCGCGCGTGGGCGGCAGCGCCCAGATCAAGGCCATGAAGCAGCTGGCCGGTCGCCTGCGCCTGGACATGTCGCAGTACCGCGAAGTGGCGGCTTTCGCCCAGTTCGGGTCCGACCTGGACAAGGCCACGCAGGCCCAGCTGGCGCGCGGCGAGCGCATGATGCAGCTGTTGCGGCAGCCGCAGTATTCGCCCATCCCCGTGGAGGAGGAAGTGGTGGCGCTCCTGGCCGGCACCACCGGTGCCTTGGACGACCTGCCCGTGGCCGCTGTCAGCCGCTTCGAGCGGGAGTACCTGGCGTTCATGCGCCAGTCGCACGCGGCCCTGCTGGCCGCGATCCGCGAAAAAGGCGCGCTCGGCCCGGAGCTGCAGGAGCAGATCCAGGAAGCGGCCAAGGAATTCAAGAAGGGGTTTAAAGCGTAAACCGAGTTCTAAGTGGAAGGGTTGTACCTTAGCCAGTCATTGCGAGTCCCTGCAAGGGACGAAGCAATCCAGTGATGAAGATTGCTTCGTCGCCCCTTGGAAACCGAGGGGCTCATCGCAATGACAGCGGAGATGAAGGAGTTTATCAAGCATGCCCGGCATTCGCGAGTTGCGCGACCGCGTCAAAGGGGTCAAAAACATCCAGCAGATCACCCGCGCCATGAAAATGGTCGCGTCCGCGCGCCTGCACAAGGCCCAGCAGCAGCTGCTGGAAGCCAGGCCCTATGCTGCCAAGCTCTGCGACATGATCCGCCAGCTGGCCGGGCACGCCCCGGCCGAATGCCATCCCCTGCTGCGCGTCTGCGAACAGGCCCCTGAAGCCTGGGTGGTCCTGGCTTCGGACAAGGGTTTGTGCGGAGGCTTCAACGCCCAGCCCTTGCAGCGCGTGGGGCGGGTGCTGGCCGAAGCGCCGGCCGGTAAGCTACCCGAAGTGCTGGTCCTCGGCCGCAAAGGCGTGGATTTTTTCCGGCGCACGGGAGTCAAGCCGTTCAGGGAATGGGCCGGATTCTGGCAGGACCTCAACTGGCATCACGCCAACCTGGTGGGCCAGGAAATGATCGAGGCCTTTGCCGCGGGCCGCTGGTCCAAAGTCACGCTGGTGTACAACCGTTTCAAATCCGCCCTGGTGCAGGAAGCGGTTTCCGAACAGATGCTGCCCCTGCCGCCGGCGGATACGCAGCCCCTGGGGCGCTACCGGGAATTCGAATTCGAACCCGACGCGGCGGAAATCCTGGCGGCCCTGCTGCCGCGTTACGTCAAAATGTCTTTGTGGCACGCTCTGCTGGAATCCAAGGCCGCGGAACAGGCCGCACGCATGCAGGCCATGGACAATGCCACGGACAACGCGGGCGAGATGATCGGGGATTTGACCTTGAAAATGAACCGGGCGCGCCAGGCGATGATCACCCGGGAGATCGCCGAAGTGGTGGGCAGCGCCGAGGCGGTCATGGCGTAGTTTTAAACCGCCGGTCCGGCCTGCACGGGTGCGGCCGGGCGGCGCCAGTTTGACATAAGTCATGTTCCCAGCGAGGTGTGTGCGATGAGCCAAGGAAAAGTGGTGCAGGTTATCGGCGCGGTGGTGGACGTGGAGTTTCCCCCCAATCAGCTGCCGCCGCTGTATCAGGCGTTGAAGCTGGAGGGCGCCTACCGCAGCGGCGAGGAGGAGCACGAACTGTCCGTGGTACTGGAGGTCCAGGCCCACCTCGGCGACAACGCCGTGCGCTGCGTGGGCATGTCCTCGACCGACGGCGTGCAGCGGGGCATGGCCGTGCGCGACCTGGGCAGCCCGATCAGCGTGCCCGTGGGGCGCGGCACGCTCGGCCGCGTGATGAACGTGCTGGGCGAGCCAGTGGACAAGATGGGCCCCATCCAAAGCACCAAAGTGTATCCCATCCACCGCCCCAAGCCGGATTTCTCCGAACAGGAAACCACCACCAAGCAGCTGGAGACCGGCATCAAGGTGGTGGACCTGCTCGCGCCCTATCCGCGCGGCGGCAAGATCGGCCTGTTCGGCGGCGCGGGCGTGGGCAAGACCGTACTGATCATGGAACTCATCCGCAACATCGCCACCGAGCACGGCGGATTTTCGGTTTTCGGCGGCGTGGGCGAACGCACCCGCGAAGGCAACCAGCTGTGGCTGGAAATGAAGGAGTCGCGCGTGCTGGAGAAAACCGCCCTGGTCTACGGCCAGATGAACGAGCCGCCGGGCGCGCGTATGCGCGTGGGGCTCACGGCCCTCACCCAGGCGGAGTATTTCCGGGATGAAGAGGGGCAGAACGTGCTGCTTTTCATCGACAACATCTTCCGCTTTACCCAGGCGGGGTCCGAAGTCTCGGCGCTCCTGGGCCGCATGCCCTCGGCCGTGGGCTACCAGCCCACCCTGGCCACGGAAATGGGCGAACTGCAGGAACGCATCACCTCGACCAAGCGCGGCTCCATCACCTCGGTGCAGGCCATCTACGTGCCGGCCGACGACCTCACCGACCCGGCGCCGGCCACGGCCTTCTCCCACCTGGACGCGACCACGGTCCTCAACCGCGCCATCGTGGAACAGGGCATTTACCCGGCCGTGGACCCCCTGGATTCGACCTCGCGCATTCTGGCGCCCGAAATCGTGGGCGAGGAACACTACCAGGTGGCGCGCCGCGTGCAACAGATCATCCAGCGCTATAAGGAGCTGCAGGACATCATCGCCATCCTGGGCATCGACGAACTGTCCGAGAGCGACAAGATCCTGGTCGCCCGGGCGCGAAAGATCCAGCGTTTCCTCTCGCAGCCCTTCCACGTAGCCGAGGAATTCACCCAGATGCCGGGCAAGTACGTGCCGCTTAAGGAAACGGTCCGCGGCTTCCGCGAAATCGTGGACGGCGAGCACGACAGCCTGCCCGAGCAGGCGTTCCTCAACGTGGGCACCATCGAGGAAGCGATAGCCAAGGCCAAGCAGATAGGTTAAAGGCGGATTATGGCGGACAAGACCTTTCAACTGGAACTGGTGACGCCGGAGCGGCACATGCTCACGCAGACCGTGGAGGAAGTGACCTGCCCGGGCCTGCACGGCAGTTTCGGCGTGCTGGCCGGGCACGTGCCCATGGTCATGGCCCTGCGCCCTGGCCAGCTCAAAATCAAGGCCGAAGGCCAGGAGACGCTGTACGTCCTGGGCGGCGGCTTCGCCGAGATCATGCCCGGCAAAACCCTGATCCTGGCCGATACGGCCGAGCGCGCGGAGGATATTGACATCGAGGCCGCCCGCAAGGAACGGGAACGGGCCGTGGCTCAGATGAAAAAAGGCGTGCGGGGCAAGGACCTGGACCAGGCTGAAATCTCCCTGCACAAGGCCCTGGCCCGGCTCAGGGTCGCGGACACCATGCGCCGCCGCAAACCCCACACGCGCGGCTAACTTCGCTTTTCCCCCTGTCATTCATCCCTTGCCCAAAAAAATGAGTGGGATTAAGATAAGGTGCTATTTGGATACGAGGACCATTTCTCAATCCAAAATAAAAAGGAGGGCAGTATGAACATCAAGCGTTGGATTTGGGCCAGCCTGGCGGCTTTTGCGGCCCTCATGATCCTGGACCATCCTTTGCACAACATGATTCTTACCCCGTACTATAGCGCCATGCAGCAACTCTGGCGTCCGAACATGATGTCGCTGATGTGGATCATGCTGCTGTCCTATCTGCTGATGTCCTTTTTGTTCGTGTTCATCTTCGCCCAAGGCTATAAAGGCAAAGGACTCATGGAAGGCCTGCGCTTTGGGCTGATTGCCGGTTGCTTTTATCAGATCCCACATATTTTGAGCCAGTATGTCGTCTACCCCATCCCCCTGGGATTGACCGTGGGCTGGGTGCTGGGCGGCCTGGTGGAGTTCGCCGCCTGCGGACTGGTGGTCGGGGCGATTTATAAGGGGAAATGAACGGCAATCCGCCCCTCGATCGTGCAATAGCTCTCCGGTTTTACCCGAGCTTAAACCAAATCCTGACCGGCACACCGCGCCGGCGGTTGTGCGAAAAGCGAAAGAAAGCGTTGACATTTGGCCCGAATAGGTTCATCGTGCACATATAAGGGTTCAGCCCGAACCGGCGGAATCCAGGCAGGTCCATTCTAAAGGAGGCACGCATTTAATGATTCAAGGCAAAGTGAAGTGGTTCAATGACGCAAAAGGGTTTGGTTTTCTGGAACGCGAAGGCGGCAAAGACGTGTTCGTGCATTTTTCGGCCCTCAAAGGCGAGGGGTTCAAGAGCTTGTCAGAAGGGGACAAGGTTGAATTCGACGTCGTAGACGGCCCCAAAGGGCCGCAAGCAGCCAACGTTTCCAAAATTGCCTAAGCCAGTCCCCGGGCGGTAATTTATCGCCCGCTGTAAGGTACAAAAACGGCCCTCTTCCGAGGGCCGTTTTTTTTATCGCAAAAAGCAGGAATCCGGCAAAACCTGAGGTAAATATTTGCGGTGGCGTCTTCGCTTTTAAGGTCACAAATTGTGACCTTAAAGACCGCACCTCTTTCCATCCTTAAAACCCCCCAAAACCACTTTTAAAGTCAGTCGAATAGGCGTACAATCCGGGGAAGTCGGGGGGGCAACATTGCCAAGCGCATCCAGCGGTCGCAATTTCATCAATTTTGTCATGGGTTTCACCTGCCTGCTCATCCTGCCGTTTGCAGGATTCGGCGCGGATGCTGACAGTTGCGTGGAAAAATGGATGATGAACAGCGCGGGGAATACCCTGACAGCCTCCGCAATCCAGGCCCATGATTCGCTCGGCGAACCGTTAACCGGCCAAAGCTTTGGCAGCTTGTTCTCGATCCAGTTGGGTTTTTTCAACGAATATTTTCTGCCGCTGGCTACGCCTTCGGTCACTTCCACCGCAGTCATTACTCCCACGCAGACAGCCGGGTTAAAAATAAACGAGGGCGGATTGCTGGCCTATCCCAATCCCGCCAAGCAGCAGGTCCATTTTGCCCTCGCGGTGGAAAGGACTGCCGACGTAACGATAGATGTCTACCGTCTGACAGGCGAACGGGTGGCGCGTATCGTCGAGCAAAAAGATCCGGGCGCTCAGGGATATATCATCACCACCTGGGAGGCGGCCGGCGTGGCCCCGGGTGTGTATCTCTGCCGGATTCTGGTCAAGTCCCTGGATGGCGAAATACTCATTGACCGCAAACACAAGGTGGCGCTGATCCGATAGCCAGGCCATGAGCATAAAGGGGGATTCGATATGAAGAAAATACTGCTACTGGCGTTTATTGGTTTGCTTGCGGCCCAGGCCGCCCTGGCCGATGTTCCCAGGACGATCAATTATCAAGGACGCTTGACGTACCTGAGCGGCGCGCCCCTGCCGGACGGCGCGTATGCTTTGACCATACGATTTTACGCTTCGCCCTCGGACCCGGAGAGCAGCGCGCTTTGGACCGATGATTGCACAGTGCAGACCAAGAACGGATACTTTACCTGCGTGATTGGCGCCAACCCTTCCCACCCCCTGACCCTGGCTTTCGACCAGCCCTATTACGTGGGGCTCAAGGCTGGAAGCGACCGGGAAATGCTGCCCCGCCAGCCATTAGGCAGCGTGCCGTATGCCTTGACCGCGGCCACCAGCCTGGATGCAGGTTCGGTTTCGATTGCCGCCTACGCCGTGACAGCAGGGTCTGCCCTGACCACACAAAATGCGGATAACGCGACTTATGCCTCGGATGCGAATAATCTGGATGGGCATGATTCTTCGGCTTTTATCCTGGCTGGCGCCGGTGTGATTGAAGGTTCCATGATTGCAGCAGGAGCGATAGAGGAAACCCATATCGTGCCAGGCGCGGTTACCCAGGCCTCGGCGCCGTTCGCTCCACAGGCGCTTCATTACCCGGCCACCACTGGCAATCTGCCCAAGATCGTTTACGGCAGTACCACTTCCGACGGGAGCGGCAATTACACGCTGGATGTCAGCGGCTACGGGTTTTCCTCAGCGCCTTTTTTCACCGCCAGCCTTACGTCTGGCGCGGGGTTCGTCTCCGGAGCGGCGGTTTCCGCCACCAGTGTTCAGGGAGTGACCTACAACGCCGCCGGCTCGCCTGCCCAGGCGACGTTCAATTGGACGATTATCGGGCAGTGAAGACTCTGTTTATAAATTCTGCTCATTATAGGCGTACCCTCTGGGGGAGAAACACCCTGGGAGGATTACTCATTTGCTATAAAGCCAATTCGCCTTTTGGGTTTCTCCGGCGGGGTTAGAAGCTTCTTGATGGCCTCGAACACAATCGCGAACTGATGGTCGTATTTTTGCTCCAACTCTTCGATTTTTCTTTTTAACTCAACATGGGTCATCATCATTTCCCGCAGTTTGGTAAAGGTGAGTATAATCTGGATATTGACTTGAATGGCCCTTTTACTGTTGAGCACGCTTGAAAGCATGGCCACACCCTGTTCGGTAAATGCATAGGGTAGTTTTCTTGTTCCTCCCCAACTTGAAGTGCCAAAATGGCACTTCAAGTTGTAAAACTCTTTAAAATCAAGCACAAACATAAACTCGGCAGGGAAGCGTTCGATGTTTCTGCGCACTTGCCGGGTCAAGTGATTGGTTTCAACTTGATAAAGGTGTGCTAAATCCCTATCCAGTATTATTTTCTTGCCCCTGATCAGATGAATTTTGTTTTCGATCATTTCCTGCGGAATGAGATTTTTGTCCTTGTTCTCGGTCATGCCAACCTCCTATAACAGCGTTAAGCTTTAGACCGGCAACCAGCCGAATAATTGCGAAAAATATAGCGTGCATAGAGAATCCCGGTTTTCCGATTTACCCCTTGCCTATAAATTTAGGCGGGATTAAGATAAGGGAAAATTTTAAATTATTCCCCTCTCCCTTGAGGGGAGAGGGTAGGGTGAGGGTGAATCTACTGCTCAACTGTTCACCTGCTCAACTTTCTGCCTTGCGAGTTCCGCAAGGCAGGGGAGAGGGTAGGGTGAGGGTGATTTTTTCCGCTGTTCTGCCCTGCGGTGCAGGGCGTGGGGAAGCAGGGGCGACAATTTGACATCTAAACAACGTCCCCATTTACCGACCTGCTCACCTGTTCTGCCTTGCGGTGCAGGGCTTGAGGAAGCAAGGGCGACAATTTGACATTTAAACAACGTCCCCAAGTATTTTTCCGCTGTTCTGCCCTGCGGTGCAGGGTATGGGGAAGCGGGGGCGACAATTTGGCATCTATACAACGTCCCCAAGTAGATTAAAACCCAATCCGATGAAAGAAGTTCGCCACAGATGAACAAGAAAGCCCTAACCGAAGCGGACATTCGCACCAAGTTCATCACACCTGCTATACTCGGGGCGCGTGGCGACAAATGGGATCAGACCCAGATTGCCGAGGAGAGATACTTCACCAAAGGGCGCGTTATCGTTCACGGTAAGACAGTCAAACGGGGCGAAGCGAAAAAGGCGGACTATCTTTTGTTCTACAAGCCCAACATCCCGTTGGCCGTTATTGAAGCCAAAGACAATAATCAGGCGATCGGAGCCGGCATGCCCCAGGCGCTGGAGTACGCCGAGATTCTTGATGTGCCCTTTGCTTATAGTTCAAACGGTGATGCCTTTCTTGAGCACGACCGTACCGCCACTTCCGACACTGTGACACGGGAAATCCCTCTCGACCAGTTTCCCGCGCCTCAGGAGCTGTGGTTGCGCTATTGCAGAGCCAAAGGTTGGACTGATGCCCAACAACAGGTCAACACCCATGACTATCACGATGACGGCTTCGGAAAATCACCTCGCTACTATCAGCAAATAGCAATAAACCGTACTGTCGAAGCGATCGCCCGCGGCGAAAACCGGGTCCTTCTGGTCATGGCCACCGGTACAGGGAAGACCTATACGGCTTTCCAAATCATTTGGCGTTTGTGGAAAGCTGGCGTGAAGAAACGCATCCTCTTCCTAGTGGACCGCAACATCCTAGCCGACCAAACGAAAACGAATGACTTCAAGCCATTTGGCCAGGCCATGACGAAGATTACCAACCGCATTGTAGACAAATCTTTTGAAATCTACCTCAGCCTCTACCAGGCAGTGACAGGCACGGAAGAGGACATGAACATCTATAGGCAGTTCAAGCCCGATTTCTTCGACCTAGTTATTGTTGATGAGTGCCATCGGGGAAGTGCTGCGGACGATGCCCGCTGGCGACAGGTGCTTACATACTTCAGCTCGGCAACCCAGATCGGCCTTACCGCCACGCCCAAGGAAACTCGCGACGTTTCCAACATCGAGTACTTCGGCGAGCCCATCTACATGTATTCACTGCGCCAGGGTATTGCCGACGGATTCCTAGCCCCTTACAAGGTCGTGCGTATCGGCCTCGACAAAGACTTGGACGGTTGGCGACCCGAGGATGGCCAAACCGATAAGTACGGTCAGGTCATTCCAGACCAGGAATACAATGACCGTGACTACGACCGGGACCTCATCCTCGAAAAGCGCACAGCTGTAGTTGCTGCCAAAGTTACCGGGTTCCTGCGCGCCACCAATCGTTTTGCCAAGACTATCATCTTCTGCGAGAATATCGATCACGCAGAGCGGATGCGCCAGGCCATGGTCAACGCAAACCCCGACCTTGCCGCCGCCAACTCCAAGTATGTAATGCGCATCACCGGCGACAACGATGAGGGTAAGGCACAATTAGACAACTTCATTGACCCCGAGTCCACCTACCCGGTCATTGCCTGTACCTCCCGGCTCATGAGCACCGGGGTGGATGCCCAAACTTGCCACCTGATTGTTCTCGACAGGATCATTAATTCACCAACAGAATTCAAACAAATCATCGGACGCGGCACGCGCATCAACGAGGACTACAATAAGTTTTTCTTCACTATCATGGATTTTCGCCGTGCCACCGTGCTGTTTGCGGAACCCAACTTTGACGGCGACCCGGTCCAGATCTATGAGCCCGGCCCCGACGAGCCGCCAATTCCCCCCGACGAGCCACCGACGGGCGGGGAATCACCAGAGCCCCCGCTGCCCCCCGATAGCGGCCCTGGCGGCGATGGCTCCCAACCTCGCCCCCGCTACTATGTGGACAATGTCCCCGTCAGTGTCGTGATCGAGCGTGTCCAGTATCTTGACGTGAACGGGCGACTCATTACAGAATCCCTCATCGACTACACCCGTAAGGCCGTCCACAAGAGCTATGCATCCCTCGGCGACTTCTTAACCATTTGGAACGCCGCCGCTAGGAAACAGGCCATTATCAAACTTCTTGAAAGTCAGGGAGTTTTTCTCGAAGAACTTGCCGAGCAGGTCGGCCGTGACTACGATCCTTTCGACCTCGTTTGCCACGTCGCCTTCGACCAGCCTCCGCTCACGCGCCGGGAACGTGCCGAAAGGGTGAGGAAGAGGAATGTCTTTGGTAAGTATGGCGACAAAGCTCGCGCTGTTCTGGATGCCCTTCTTCAGAAGTACGCCGACAGCGGCATTGCTAGCGTCGAGTCGCTGGAAATACTCAAGGTGGACCCGCTCCGCGCCTTTGGCACCCCAGTGGAAATCATTAAACTGTTTGGCGGCCGGGATAGTTACCTTGGTGCTATTCGCGACCTTGAAATTGCCCTTTACAAGAAGGTAGCCTAACCTATGCCCAATGTCTCTAACGTCGTTAAAACCATTCAGGACATCATGCGCAAGGACGCCGGAACCTACGGCGATGCCCAACGCCTCGAGCAGCTCGGATGGATGTTTTTTCTTAAAATCTATGACGACCGCGAGCAGGAGATGGCGCTCCTGCGGGATGAATATAAATCACCGCTCCCGAAGCACCTCCGCTGGACCGCCTGGGCCAAGGACGAGGAAGGCATCACTGGCGATGCCCTGCTCGACTTCGTCAACAACACCCTTCTGCCTAAGCTTAAAACCCTAACCGGCAGCGACCGGATGCACACTCTCGTCCGCACCACCTTCGAGGATGCGAACAATTATATGAAGAATGGCACCCTCATGCGGCAGGTCATCAATAAGATTAACGGTATTGACTTCAACGCCTCCGATGACCGCCACATCTTCGGCGACATCTATGAGAAGCTACTCAAGGACCTCCAGTCCGCCGGCAACGCCGGGGAGTTCTACACTCCTCGCGCTGTCACCCAGTTTATCGTCGAGCAGATCAACCCGCGCCTCGGCGAGACCATCCTCGATCCTGCCTGCGGCACTGGCGGCTTCCTCGTCTGCGCAATCGAACACCTCCGTAAGCAGGCCAAGACCGATGCCGATGAGCGCGACATCCAGGAGTGCTTCTCCGGCATCGAGAAGAAGCACTTGCCGCACGTCCTGTGTATGACCAACCTGCTCCTGCACGGCATTGATGTGCCCTCCAACGTCCGCCACGACAACACTCTCGCCCGTCCCTTACGTGATTGGGGGCCGAAGGAACGGGTGGATGTCATTGTCACCAATCCGCCTTTCGGCGGCATGGAAGAAGACGGCATCGAGTCTAATTTTCCCTCCGAGTTCCGCACTCGCGAAACCGCCGACCTCTTTCTCGTGCTCCTGATGAAGATTCTCAAGCCCGGCGGCCGCGCCGGCCTCGTTCTGCCTGATGGCACCCTCTTCGGCGAAGGTGTTAAGACACGCATCAAGGAAGCCCTGCTTGCCGAGTGCAACCTCCACACCATTGTCCGGCTGCCCAATGGCGTCTTCAATCCCTACACCGGCATTCGCACCAATCTGCTCTTCTTCACTAAGGGACCAAAGACCGAACAGGTCTGGTACTACGAGCACCCATACCCGCCTGGCGCCAAGAGCTATAACAAGGGTAAGCCTATCCGTATCGAGGAATTCGAACCCGAGAAGGCGTGGTGGGGAGACGAGGCTGACGGCTTCAAGACCCGCGTCGAGAACGAATTTGCCTGGCGCGTTTCTATAGACCAGATCAAGGCCGGCAACTACAACCTCGACCTCAAGAACCCACATAATCCCGACGAAGGCCCTGGTGACCTGGACCACCTCCTGCCAGAGTATGAAAAGCTCCTCAAACAGATCGCGGAAACCCGCGCAAAGCTGAAACAAGAACTCCGATACTCACTTATGTCAACGGTAAAGGACAAGGAATGACAATCGAGGCCTTTTTTGAAAAGTTTAACCTCTTCGCAGACGCACCCGATGCCATGACGAAGATGCGGGAGTTAGTACTGCAATTGGCAGTGACGGGGAAGGTCGTTGAGCAGGAGCCATCTGAGCGTTCCGCACTCGATTGTATCCGCAATGCGAACAAGTCTCTGATTGATTTTATACCAGACAAGTCCATGAAAGTACCGGAGGGTTGGGTTGCGCTTCCGCTCGGTTGTCTTATCGCATCAAATACTGGCGGCGGAACCCCATCAAAAGACAACCCTGTTTATTGGAATGGCGATATTCCGTGGGCCAGTGTCAAGGACATAAAGAACGACAAATATCTGGTTTCGACTATCGACTCGATTACCGAGCAGGGACTTAAAAACAGCAGTTCGAACCTGATCCCTCCAGACCGGCTGCTTGTTGTTACTCGAATGGGACTCGGCAAATTGGCGATCAATAGAATCCCGGTTGCCATCAATCAAGACTTGAGGGCGATTGAACCAACTGAGGCTCTTGATCTTGATTTCGCCTACCTACTTTTTAAGTCGCTCAAAATGGTCGGCTCAGGTGTGACCGTGAAGGGAATCACGATGGACAAGCTGCACGAAATGCCCGTTTACCTCCCACCCCTCGCCGAGCAGAAGCGGATTGTGGCGAAGGTAGATGAGTTGATGACGTTGTGTGACCGGCTGGAAGCGCAGCAGAAGCAGCGGGAGGAAAAGAAGGTTGCGCTCGCCCGCGCATCGCTAGCCCGCTTCGCCGACGCGCCCACTCCGACCAATCTCACCTTTATCTTCCATAAGTCCTACGACATCACCCCCGCCGACCTCCGCAAGACCATACTTACACTTGCCGTTCAAGGCAAACTCGTTCCACAGGATCCCAATGACGTGCCGGTGGAGAATCTCCTCTCTAGGATTAAAGAGGAAAAGAAACGGTTGGAGCTTCAAAAGGCAATTGGCCGTGATAAAGAGTGGTTGCCTGAGGAAGTGCTGCAGCCAACTTTCGAACTTCCTGCTTCTTGGGTTTTCAGTACTTTATCCGATATAGGACTGATTAACCCCCGAAATGAAGCCATGGACGATTTAGATACTTCCTTTGTGCCGATGAAACTCATAAGCGCAAAGTGGAGAGCACCGCATGAGCATGAGACTCGTAAGTGGGCCGAGATAAAAACTGGTTTTACCCACTTTGCAGAAGGTGATGTTTCACTCGCTAAGATTACACCGTGCTTCGAGAATGGCAAGTCTGCCGTGATGCGCAGTCTTACTAACGGAATTGGAGCGGGAACGACAGAACTTCACATAGTTCGCCCTATCTTTGTTGAAGCTGACTACATCCTCATTTATTTAAAGAGTTCGTATTTTATCGAAGGCGGGATTCCAAAGATGACCGGCACAGCTGGGCAAAAACGTGTACCAACATCGTATTTTGCTTCAGCACCCTTTCCCCTCCCACCTCTCGCCGAGCAACATCGAATCGTGGCCAAAGTTGATGAATTGATGGCCTTAGTTGACGAGTTAGAAACGAAGCTCACAGCCTCCCGCGCGGCTGGGGAGAAGTTACTTACCGCTCTTGTTGCAGAGTTAACGGCCGGAAAGGAGTCCCATGCCGCCGCTTAGATTTGATCCCGAAGCCACTGTCGAGGAAATCGCAGGCATCGGACGAAATGCCCGCTTTGATGAGGCTCTTCAAGACGAAGAGTTCGAGGATATAGAAGTTATTTGCCGCAAGATAAAGTCCGGTGTGTCCGAGGTCGACCGTTTCGAGGAGATTCCGTTGGCGAAACCTGCGCGTGCCTTCTACTTCGGTGACCGCAATCTGTACGAACAAGAGGCTAAACGCTTTGACCAGGAGGAGAAAGGGCGAATCCTGAATACCGAACAATTCAGAAACAATCTTGGTCGCTTCGAGGAACTGAAACGCGCCTGCCAGAGAGGATTCGTGATTCCATTCGTCGGTGCGGGCATGTCCAAGAGCGTGGGCTGCCCAGAGTGGAAGGAATATCTCCTAAGGTTCTGCACCGATGCTGGATTGGATGTAGATGCCGTGCAGCAACGACTAGAAGTGAATGGCGACTACGAAGGCGTTATGAATGATATTGTGACAAAACTCGGCGACGCCCGCTTCAATCTCGATTTCGAGCGCGATTTCAACCCACCCGCCGATCTCTCTGGTGCCGTGTTGCGCCTCCCTGACCTCTTTGACAGTTGCGCCATAACTACCAACTTCGATCGCATTCTCGAAAAGGCATATGAAAAGTGCGGGAAGGCTTTCGCCGAAAAGACCACTGGCCGCGGCTCAGTAAACGCCTTTTACCGAGCCATTCCGGCAGGAGAACGCTATTTGCTCAAACTTCACGGCAACCTCGACAACGTCTCGGAGCGAGTGCTGAACAAGGGCGAATACGACGACGCCTACGGAAACGACGGCAACATCCACTTTGAACGCCCAATCCCAAAACTTTTAAAACGCCTGTATACCAGCTTTAGCTTTCTCTTTGTTGGCTGCAGTCTCGCCTATGACCGAACCATCCAGACATTCGCCAAGATCGCCCAGGATGTCGGGGCCGACTCTCTCCCGCACCACTACGCAATTTTGCCATGCCCCACCGATCCCGACCGAAAGACCCAACTTGAACAACGTCTCGCCGATGCCCACATTAGCGCCATATGGTATCCTGAGGACGAGCACACCCAGGTCGAAGAGATACTTGAACTGCTTTCATATTGAAATAGAATCTAACATGCGCTTATGCCGGCGTGTCGGCCGAAGTTAATACTAATGCTATTGCTATTTGGCCTGGGGGGGCGAGTAAATCTTTATGGCGACCCTTAAACCACTTGAAGAATTGCTTAAATCCGATCCGATTCATAAGGCTTTCGTCCTTCGAAATAGAGAAACAGGCGAAGTGCGGCCTCTCGGACTAATTGATAATTACGAAATAATGAAAGGGTTAGAGCTATCTGAAAAAGTATCTGAAGATATACAGACGGCTTTTGTAGTTGTTCGAACGCTTTGGTTATATGGCTGGTTTTGTTATCCCTTTTATACACTAGCTACTTTTCATGCCTTCTTATGCCTTGAAATGGCTCTAAGACGAAAATGTCAACTTGAGAAATATCATGAACCAGATTGGCCCAAAGATGAGGATAGAAGCCCGGGTCTTGCTAGGTTGATAAAAGCTGCAATTAAGAATAATTGGATCACGGATGCTGGTATCCGGCATGCCCAGGCCATCAGAAATTCTCCGCCTGACGAATTGGACCTTATTGAAGGATATCAGCAAATGGCTGCTGGCCCCGAACCTTGGGAATCAGATCATCAACATTATTGCAAAGTCCTCGCGGAGACTATCCCGTATTTACGTAATGAGTCCGCACATCCCAAAATGTATTTTCATGGAATACCAGAGAGTATTGATATTCAGAATACACACGATATAATTGAGCAATTATTCAATATTCAATAAATCTATTTCCGCGAATCGGGAGACAACATGCCAGCTAAATATGTTGCGCCTAGAAACAACGAGGGGTGATCTATATGAAGAGAGGACAACTCGTCTGTCAGCATCTCGAAAATATATCCCGAAAGGCGCTTGAAGATTACCAGTCTATAATCAAAGAATTTGTCAAAGGGCAGCATGGCATCTACGCCCTCTACTCAAAAAGTGGCCGCCTCTATTATGTCGGCTTGGCTTCCAACTTGAGAAACCGATTAAAAACACATTTAAATGATAAGCATGGCGATACCTGGGATAGATTCAGCGTCTATTTGACGATTGATGATTCCCATTTGCGCGAACTTGAATCTCTAATTTTAAAAATATCAAAGCCCAAAGGAAATCTTCAATCCGGAAAGTTTATAAGATCTCAGGATTTAATCCCGCTTTTCCGAAGGAAAATTAGTCGGGCCCAGAAAATGGAGTTGGATAATTTATTTTGGGAAGAGAACCGGGCGGATAAAGTTAAGGAAGTGAAACGGGTAAATGGAAGAATTCCTGTTTTAGCTCCTTATTTCAATAAAAGAACTGAGATACGATATAAATATAAGGACAAAATCCATAAAGGTATAATACGTAAAAATGGCACAATTCTGTTGAAAGGCAAGATATATAACTCGCCCTCAGTAGCGGGCGGCTCAATCGCCAAGCATTCGGTTGATGGTTGGATTGTTTGGAAGTATGAAGCCGCACCAGGAAAGTGGGTAATACTAGATAAGCTGAGAGAAAAATAGAGATCGAGGAAACCTATTATGGGTTGCCGATCAAGAGGCTGTAATTGGGGACGTTGTTTAGTTGTCGAAATGTCCCGGCTCACACCCTGTGTTGGGCAGGGCAGGTGAGCAGCAGAACAGTTGACCCCCTGCGCAGGCCCCGGGCATGCCCGGGGATATTTATACACCTGCTCCGGGGATGTCGCCGCCTGCCATGCTGCAAAACGCATGGCAGGAGAGGTGCCCCGAGCATGCTCGGGGGGCTCCACAGTAGAAGTGGCGTGATCCCACTTTATTCAAAATCCCGCATGAAAATTCGCTAAAACCTGTCCAATCTCCTAACGAATAGTAGACCTTCATAATCAAATGATAATAACGCTAGACGATAATAACGGGAAGTGATAATATTATGATAAAGAGCTTTAAATGCAAGCAAACCAGCGGGATATTCAAGGGTGAAATCTCGCGGAAACTTCCCTACGATATCCAGCGTACGGCCATGAGAAAACTGTGGATGCTGGATGCCGCACTTGATTTAAATGATCTGGCGGTTCCGCCCGGCAATCGGCCGGAAGCGCTTAAAGGCGACCGGCTGGGCTGGTACAACATCAGGATCAACCGACAATACCGCATATGTTTTCAATGGCAGGATCATTGCGCCTATAACGTAGAAATCATTGATTATCACAGAGGATAAAACCATGAATAAAAAAATATTGCCAATCCATCCTGGCGAGATACTGGCGGAGGAATTTCTCAAACCGTTGAAGATCACCCAGTATCGTCTGGCGAAAGACATTAAAGTTCCCTGTATCCGAATCAGTGAAATCCTGCGGGGAAAACGGGCGGTGACCGCGGATACTGCCTTGCGACTCGGGCGCTATTTCGGCAATTCGCCGGAATTTTGGATGAACTTGCAGGCGAAATACGACCTGGAAATGGCCAGAATACAGCACTCCCACAAAGGACAGGATCAATATATGCTCATACAGTCCATTGGCCAGCATACGCACACCCATGCGTAATGCGCCGGGACGTTCTTGAACGATTAAAATAGCCGATGCCGGGATTGTTTCAGCAAATACGGCTTGATGAATAAAAGAGGTTTGATAGCCATCCGATGAAACGAAAATATCCGAGCGCTGATGTTAAAAGGCTATACGGGAGAGCAGCCGGCAAATGCTCGTTCCCAACGTGCAACCGGGAGTTGGTGCTGTCTGATGATGACGGACCAGGGCAAATCGGGAAGATAGCGCATATTATCGCCCGGGGCGAAAACGGGCCGCGGGCTGACGCCGCCTACCCCCCGGACAAAATTGACACCTATGAAAACTGGATACTATTGTGCCCGACTTGCCATGATATTGTTGACAATGACCCGGGGAAATACACCGCAGAAGTACTGAGAAACATCAAAAAAGAGCATGAACTGCGGGTGGATTCTATAACGGAAAAGTGCAAACCCTGGACGTACAACCTAAGCACCCTGTTTTACCTGAATATCCCCCGCCTGGCCATGCTGTCCGGCATGCGCGGATATGCCCTGGACGAAAAATCCTTGGCAGGAATTAAATCCCTGCATTCCCTGGGCATTGAACTGGCAAGGGTTATGGTCCAGTTTCAAAGGATACTCTCCACGATCGATCAAAACGTCTTGGAAATCGAAGCGGCGGTTGACTACGCGGAAGAAAGCCTGGGGCACATCGTGGCTTTTGAAAGGGCGTTTAGGACTAAAAATATCCGGATGGATGACGCGGAAAAGCCATTAAAGATAGCAGGGGACCTTAAAAAAGACCCGCATATATACTGCAAAATAGCCGAGTGGAAAGTGGTTATGACGATTGACCCGAAGTGGGTGACCACCTCCACGGCCTTTGATCAATTCGGGAGCAGGCAAAGCGTGTTTGCGGGTTTGGCAATGATTAAAAGCGTAGACGGGAAGAACAAGCTCATCTTTGCCACGCCGCTGGTTGTCGGCCTGCCGAGTTCTGAATTCGACGGGCTGTTTTAAATACGGACGTCGTTTAAATAAATCGGTGAACGCCAGACTCGTTTCGGTATAAATAAGTAAAGCGTCCCAATGAGTCCTTCATCCAAAGGGCGATGTCCTCCGCTTTCCACCCCTCCTGACGGCCAAAACAGCATCCGTAATAAGTATTCGGTTTTCAGTACTACGTTTATTTACAACCCCATCGTCACCATCCCGGTCGACGAGTGACGGCCTGCTACGCGTCGGCAGCGCCATTCAACGAAAACCAGCTAATAAAAGCCAGGCCCTTGTGGCTCTAAATTGCGAAAAATGTGTGTTAAAATAATTAGACGTGAGAGGTTTGACCTGTGGGGGAAAAATGATTTTTCACGAGCGCAATACCTGGAGGCAAGCCTTTCTTGCCGGCGCCTTTTTGGCGGCGGGAACGTTCTGGCTGGCGCGGGCAGCTTCAGCGGATCCCGCTGTGCCAAAAACCTATCTCAGCACCTCGGCCAGAAGCCTGGCCTTGGATACCTTCCGTAACCGGTTGTACGTCGGAATAAACAGCGCCACGAACAATATCCGGACCATCGTGTTGGACAGCAGCGGCGATACCACCACGACCGTGTACAGCAACAGCATCGGCAATGGCACGCTTTGCCTGTCCCTGGACGCCCAGCGCAACCGCCTGTATCTGGCCAGCAATGCCGCCGCAGCCGCGCCTGAAATTTATACCGTGAATTTGGACAGCGCAGGGAACATCACCGGCTCGACTACCAACCTCAATATGTCGAACTCGGTCGCCCAGGCGCTGGCCTTGGACGCCCAGCGTAACCGTTTATACGTTGGGCTGGCGGACGCCACCAATGGGTTGGCGGTCGTCACCTTGAATTCGTCCGGGGATGTGAGTACCTACGCTTTGCAAGCCATCGGGCCCGTGACAGCGCTGGCCCTGGATGCCGCCAGGAACAGGTTGTATTTGGCATACGCCGGAAACCAGGTGGGAACGTGCACACTGGACGCCAATGGCGATATCGCCAGCATCAATTCGCCCCAGACGCACAGCGGAACCAACGCCAACGCGCTGGCCCTGGACACGTTCCGCAACAAGCTTTATCTTTCCTGCAATTCCAACAGCACGGTCTACACTTTTTCCCTGAACAGCAGCGGCGAAGTGCTGGCCGGATTCAACGGTTTTTCCATCGGCGTTAACAACATTCAAGCCCTGTGCCTCGATGCGGCCCGCAGCGTGCTTTATTTCGGCATTAATTCAGCTGCCATGGCCTTGGGTTATCTGCCTTTGGATACCGCCACCGGCATCCCGTCGGGCGTCAACTATACCTTTAGCGGCAGTTACATTGGCGGGATCGCTCTGGACACCGAACGCCAGCGCCTGTACACCGTGTCCACGTTAAGCAACAATCAATACTACCAATTAACGGACGCCTCCATGACTTTTTTGCAGATCAACAACGGCGCCCCCACCACCAATTCAACCACAGTGGAACTGGAGTGGAGCCTGCCTAACGCCCATTTTGTCCGGGTGGACGGCGCCTCTGATCTGGTGAACTATTATTTCCCGGTCACCTCCGGCGCCAACGCGGTTTTTAACGAGTGGATTTCCACCGGCAACCGGCGCTGGAGCAATGATACCTTCAACCGGTCTGATCCGCTCCTGGTGAATGCCACCCTGACCGCCGGAGGCGGCAGCAAAACCGTGCGGATCTGGTTCTGGGAGGATGCGGGCGCCAACAACACCGGCGGCGTCATGCATTACCGGGAAGCCGCCATTACGCTGATTGTACCGGGGACTGCCACCTTCACCCCCACCCGGACGCGGACGCAGACCAGCACCAACACCCCCACGTTAACCGCCACCCCGACGCCGACCTTTACCCCCTCGTCCACTCCGAGCGCGACTTCAACCAGGACCTCCACCCCCACCCCGACGCCGACGCATACGCCCACCGCCACTCCGAGCGTGACCCCAACCCGGACCGTCACCGCGACCTCAACGCCGTCTGTTACACTTACGGACACTCCGAGTGTGACCTCGACCCGAACCATTACCTCAACTTCAACGCATACTCCGCTCCCCACGGGGACTCTGACCGCATCCCCCACCTTGACGCCCACTTCTTCCGCCTCCGCCACCCTGACCTGCACTCCGACCTGTACGGACACGCCCACGATTACCCCCACCCGGACAGCATCGCGGACAGCGACCGCCAGCCTGACCATTACCTCGACCCGCACGGTGACAGAGACCTTTACGATCACGCCCACCATCACGGTAACCTATACTGTCACACCGACTTCGACGATTACGCCCACCCTGCCGCCCACCTCAACCCCCACGCCCTCGACCATGTTTTATTTGGATAAAAACCAGTTTTATCCGCGGCGGGAGCCCCTGACGCTGCAGGTCGGACTGCTGGCCGGGGAGAGAGGCTGGGTTTCGATTTACACGTTGCTGGGCCGGAAAGTCTGGGCCCAGGCGGTCGAGAGCGCTAGCGGCGGATATTTCAACCTGACTTGGAACGGGCGGAACGAAAGCAGGGAAGAGGTGGCTTCTGGGGTTTATTTCGTTGTGTTCGAAACCGACCGGAAACGGATCGTGCGCAAAGTGATCGTCAGCCGATGAAACCGGGCGATCGCCGTAAAAGCGAATTCATCCGCCGGATGCTGGCGACCGGGCTTTTTTGCCTGGCCGGCGCCCAGGCGTGGGCCGGGGAAGGCACGACCGGAATGGAGTTTATCCGCCTGCACCCCGGAGCCCGGAGCGCCGGCCTGGCCGGAACCTATTTGGCGAACGGCGACGACGCAGAATCGCTTTACAGCAATCCCGCCGGGGCGGCGGGTTTGCTGAGCCCTCAGATCGGTTTCAGCCACTTGGTTTACTGGGAGGGCGTTACCTATGACGCCCTGTGGGCGGGATTGCCCATCGGCGAAAACCAGTTCGCAGGACTGAACGTCGCCTATTTCAATTTGCCCCCTTTTAACAGCACGGCGGATGATTCCCTGCCTTCGGCCCACGCGCAAGGCCTGGTGGGAAGTGCCAGCTATATCCTGAAAATTCAGCGTTTTATGGCCCTGAGCGGCGGACTGAAATATATCCTGTCCCGCCTGACGCAAGACCAGGCCAGCGCGGCGGCTGTGGATGTGGGGGTCAAGTGTTTCGCGCTGAACGACCAGCTGACCCTGGCTGCGGTCGCCAGAAATCTGGGAGTCGCCACGGCCTTCGTGGAAGCCAGGGACTCCATGCCCATGGAAGGCGGGATCGGCGCGGCCTATCAGTTTTGGCCGGGAGAAATTTGCACCCTGACCTTGGCCGCGGACGCCATCGCGCCGTTTCAAGGCAAACCGGCTTTGACTGCCGGCATGGAATTTTGGTACCAACAGTTCCTGGCAGTGCGTTGCGGGTTGAAAAAAGACAATGATGTGGGAGATTGGCTGGCCTTGGGCGCGGGGTTGCGCTGGCAGCGGCTCCATCTCGATTACGCGATATCGCCGCTCAGTTCCATGGGGATGGTGCACCGGATTTCCGTGGGCTACGATTTCGGCAACCAAAAACAGCTGGCGCGCCCGAAATTGGAAGTGACCCTGCTGACCAAGCAATCCCTGGGCGCCGGCGGCCAGGTGGTCAGGACGGTCCATTGGCTGCCCCGCGCCAGCGCCGCGGCAGGCTTGGATCAGTGGGAGTTGAAAATCAGCGATTCCCAGGCGCGCCTCATGCGCAAATACTCCGGACGGGGGGATTTGCCGGCGGAGATCATCTGGGACGGATTGGATGATCAAGGCCGTCGGACGGATGCGGAAGGGACTTTTGAGTACCGCCTGCGGATCGTGGACCAGCAAGGCTATGATGCGTTGTGTTCCGGCGAAATTTTGCCGGTGTCCATCACCCGCCTGCCAAAATTAAAGGCGCTGCCGCGGGATATATACGCCGGCCAGGTGGGATTCAACCCCAAGCAGGTCAGCGACCTGAAAGAATGGGAGTTCAAGGTGATGGCGCCGGACGGCCGGCTGATTAAAAGGCAAACCGGAGTCGGCCCGATCCCCAAGGATCTGGGTTGGAACGGCCAGGATGAAAAGAACCGGCCCATGGTGGCGCGCAAAGGCTTTTATTTTGTCGTGCAATACAAGGACAAACTGGGCAATGAAAGCACCAGCCGGGCGCCCTTGATCATCGCCGACTCCGAAAGCAAGGCCAAGACTTCCGAGGACCTGGCCATCAACGAAGAGGTCCATTTCCGTTTTGAGGGTTCCAAAGCCGTCAAAATGAAGGAGTGGTCCCTGGATATAACGGATAAATCAACCGGGAAGGTGATAAAATCCATCACGCACAGCGGACAATTGCCGGAGAAAGTCAGTTGGGATTCCAAGGACGAGCAGGGCCGCCCGGTTTCCTCCCGGCAGGAATACGGCTTCATTCTGCGCTTTCAGGACCAGATGGGAAATGTGTGGCAGCAGGCGCAACCGATCCGTCCCACTCCCGTAAAAGTCCAAACCGCCAAACCGGGAAAACTGCTTTTGAAAATCGAGGGAGTTTTGTTCGACTTTAACCGGGCGGAACTGAAGCCGGAAATGTTCGAGAAGATCACCGAGGTTGCCAGGCTGATAAAGGCCTATCCGGGCAAAAAGGCCAAATTGCTGATCGAAGGGCATACGGATGATATCGGCAATGAACCCTACAACCTGGAATTGTCGAACAAGCGGGCCAAAATGGTCATGCGGTTTTTGGTGGAAGAACAGGGGCTGTCTTCCGCCGCCATTGACGTCGTCGGTTACGGAAAAAGCAAACCTGTTTCTGCAGACCAGGACAAAAACCGGCGGGTGGAAATCAACCTGGAAATCGACAATAACCCGCGTTGAACACGGCGGGGACTCCGGCGCTGGTCGGACCATGGCGTTGAAACGATTTCCGGTTGAGGTGCGGAGCATGAAGAAAGTCATGATTATACTGGCGGTGATCGGAGTTGGGCTGGCCCTGTTCGCGGCCGGCTTATTCCTATACGTGCGCAATATGCTGAGTAAACCCGTGCTTTATAATGTGCCGGGCATGGAAGAAGTGGCGGTCAATAAAAACCAGGTCTACAAAACCCTGCCTGACCGTGAGCTTTGCTTTGATCTGTATTCGCCCAAGAACGCGGTTGCCGGCCATGGGCTTCCCGCGGTTATCCTGGTTCACGGCGCCGGCCCGGAATTCATGATCGAGAACGCCAAAGACTGGAAATGCTTTGAAACCTACGGGCAGTTGCTGGCCGCTTCCGGCTTAAAAGCCGTCGCCTTCAACCATCGCGGAAATATAAGCTTCGCGAATATCCGCCAGGAAGCACAGGATGTGGATGATCTCATCGCGCATATCCGGACCGAATCCGGGCGCCTGGGCATTGATCCTCGAAAACTCTGCCTCTTTGTCTTTTCGGCCGGCGGGCCCTGCATTTCCAATGTCCTCCAAGCCAAGCCGGATTATCTGTCCTGCCTGGTGGCCTACTATGCCGTGCTGGATCTGGCGGTGCTGCCGCACTCTTTTATCCGGGGCATGTCTCCTCAAGATCTGGAGGATTTTTCGCCGGTCATGCAATTGCGCAACCACCCGGAAAAACTCCCGCCGCTCCTGGTGGTCAAAGCGGGAAAGGACATGACACGGGAGATACCGGCGGGCATGGATCACTTTGTCGCGGAAGCCCGGGCCCAGGGCGTCCCCGTCACTTATTTGGTACATGAACAAGGCAAACACGGGTTTGACATGTTGAATGACGATGCCAAGACCAAAGCGATCATCGCCGAGACCATCCGGTTCATCCAAATGCACACTGCAGGGGAAAGGTAGTCTGATTGCACATCGCCCGGGGACCTGGCCGGTGCGGGGGCCTGAACAAGCACCGGTTAAACAAAATGCCATATAGCTGAATGTTTCTGGCGAGTTGCGTTTTTGTCTCTGGCTCGGTTATACTTATTCATGTCTGGTGCAACCCTCCTCTTGGGCAGGACAATGCTATCTTCACACCCAGGGGAGGGTTTCATTTTTAAAAAGACCGCGTCTCCGGAGAGGGGGGCGCGGGACCGAACCCCGCGGGACCCGGAGGTTGACATGAAGGTTGGATTGATAGGTTTTGGCAAAACCGGCAAAGCCGTCGCAACAACGCTCCTGCGAAAATCGGAGACCGTCCTGGAATGGGTCGTGCGCCAGTCCACGCGGCTCGAGCATCGTTCGGTTCCTGAGTTCCTCGGGGAATACTCCCCGGAACCCGGCCTGATCTTCTCGTCCCAACATACGGGCATCGCCGAACTCCTGGACGATAATCCGGTCGATATTATCATCGATTTCTCGTCGGAGACCGGCCTCGAGTATTACGGCGCCGAGGCGGCGCGGCGGAAGGTCAAGATCCTGAGCGCCATCTCGCATTATCCGGAGGACAAGCTTGAGCTTCTGAAAAAGTATTCGGAACATACGGCCGTATTCTGGTCGCCCAACATCACGCTGGGGATCAATTATCTGATCCTGTCGGCGAAACTATTGAAAAAAATCGCCCCCTACACGGACGTGGTCATATCCGAGGAACATTACAAGGAAAAATTCGATGTTTCGGGAACCGCCAAAGTGATCGCGCACGAACTGGGCATCGAGGACTCGGATATTGTTTCGGTGCGCGCGGGCGGGATCATCGGAAGGCACGAGATCATGTTCGGCTTCCCCTACCAAACGGTGCGGCTGATCCACGAATCGATCACGCGCGAAGCCTTCGGCAATGGCGCGATTTTCGTGGCCAAGGAACTCGCTGACAAAGAGGCCGGTTTATATACCTTTGAAAAATTATTGCTGCCTTATTTAACCGCTTAAACAAAGGCCCGGGATGTTCTGGAATAGGGACCGCACTTGCGTCTTTCAGCTTGATAAAAATCCCTGTTCGGGCATAGAATTTTCTATCTGCGTCATCCGCTTCATTCCGCAGTGGGGGTTTGGAGGGGAAATCTATGCGGAAAGGAACGTGGAGAAATGAGAATTCTGGCGGGGTGTTTGGGTGCGATCTTGGGTTTGGCGTTGTCGGCACAGGCGTTGACCATGGGAGAGAATACGGCCGGGTCCGCGGGCATCACCTACAGCAATCAAGGGCCGGCGACGATGTTCACCTGCAACGAAACGGGCGTGGTGAATTACATTCTTTTTTACGTTTCGGCCCTGAACGGCGGCGAGACCGGCCGGGCGGCGATCTATACTTCGCGTGATGACGGCAGCGGCCGCGAAACGCCGGACCTTATGATGAATCAGAGCTCCAGCCAGACATTGACCAGCGGGTGGAACGTTTTTGCCATTCCGGGGACTTCTGTGGTCAACGGCTCGATACACTGGCTTTGCCTGCTGACGAGCGCCAGCACGGTCACCATCGCGGGTTACACCGATACCATGGGGAAGACCCGCTATTCGAGCACGGTAATTGCAGCCTTGCCAAGCCCGTATCCGAGCGCATCGTCCGCGGGGTTTAGGATGAGTATTTATGCCTTGGACGTACTGCCTTCACCCACGCCCACCTCGACGTCGACTAGGACCAGAACGGCAACGCTAACCTCCTCCCCGACCCTCACTCCGACGTCATCTCGGACTGCGACGCCGACCACGACACCCAGCGTCACGGCTTCGGCCACCCTGGGGGACACTGCCACCATGACCCACACCCCCACGATAACGGAGACGCCGACCGATACACCTGTCGTGACGCCGACGCGGACTCCGGTAAGCACGCTGGTTGCCACTGCCACATCCAGTCCGGCCGCCACCATTGCTGCCACCACCACCGCCACCACCACTACGGGTGAAAACTTGCAGGACCGGCTCGTTTTGCCCTATCCCAACCCGGCCAAGGACAAAATGACGTTCTCATTCCGGTTGGAGCAGCCCGCGGAGGTGAAAATTCTCATTTGCAATGCCAATGTAGAAACAGTGGCTGAAATCAAAGGCAGCTTGGGAGCGGGCCGGGGATCGCTCGAGTGGCAGTGCGGCCAGTATGCGCCCGGGGTTTATCTCGCGCGTGTTTTCGTGAATCAGGAGGAGCGAAGCACGCTCAAGGTGGCGATCGTCCGTTGACGAACCAGCAGGCAGGCAAGTGGGGATGCCGCTATGAGCCTGAGGGAAGTCCCGGTTGTGATTTGGACTGTTTGGATATAATCCGCGACCTAACAGTTATTGAACAGGGGAAAGGCGTGTTTCAACCCAGGCGATATACGGGGCTGACGTGAAGATTACGAAGATCGGTTGGAGTTTGCTGGTTCCATTGCTGTGCATTTCGGGCCCGGCGTTTTCCATGGGCCGGACCGGAGGCGCGCCGATGAAAGGCAAACCTGCTTTTTCCGACGCCCGGGCGGCGGTGGATTTTGTCGCCGCTGCCGTTGAAAACAACGAATGGGAAAAGCTCTATAACGCTTGCGCGGAACCTTCGGGCGATCCGGAGTATTTTCGCGGTTTTTTCGGGTATCTCCAGCGCTTCGACCAGGCGACGCCCCTGCGCCGCCTGCACGCGCAGGCCGAGTTTCCTGCGGACCAAACGCAATACAAACTGGGCGGCCATGGGGATGAATGGGGGCATATTCATATCGATTTTGTTAAAATCCGCGGGCAGTGGTACCTGGATAAAATATGGCAGTGCCGGTGACCCGTGCGTTAATGGGGAAAGGCTTTCAGATCAATCATTGAATCCCAGTTCCTTGATCATTTTCCGGATGCCTAGAAATTCCTTGGCGCTGATGTTTTCCAGTTCAAATCCAGCATCGTAAAAAATGGTGTTCAGGCTGCGCTTGCACCAGCGGCAGACGGCGGCGAACAGCATGAAACGCTTGTCGCCGTGTTCGTCATTTACCAACAATTTCAGTTTATATTTTTTTCCCACTTCGCTCGGGGTCTCGCTCATCATCATGAAGCCCTCGGTGGTGATGTCCACCAGATATCCCACGACCCGGTTGCCCGGTTGTTCGAGCAGGCGCAAATAATAAATCAAATGCCGCCGCTTCAGCATCCGTTTGTCTTTCATGTTCCCTCCCGGTGCACCTGGCATTTTCACTTGAACGGCCGCAAGCAGCCTACGCGCTCCCTAGGCGGCTTCTGACTGGTATTTTCGGCATGTGTGCGCCCAGGCTTAATCCTTTCGTGGGGTTCTTCTGGCGCCAGCCCGTAGGGTCTTTCGTTCCTGATAGAGATATTCGCGCATGGCGTTTTTCATGGTTGGGTTTTACGAGGAACAACAGTGTCGGGGTGAAAAAGGGAACTGAAGGGGTACCGTGCCAGGCGAGAACGGCTATTCCCAGTTCGCTGCCAGCACCAGGGGAGTTTCCGGCCCAGGCCACTGCTCGATCTTGATGCGGATATTTTTCCCGCCGGCCATTTCAATCACCGCCTCGCACCAGCCCAACAGGGACAGGCAGAGACTTTTGGGCATGTCCGGGAATTGCGAGACCGTCATCCGCCCTTCGCCTTTGTGCGGAATCACCGCTTGGCAGAGACCGACGTCGAACAGTTGTTTCCATACCATGGGGGCGTTTTTAAAAATCAACTCGACGGAACTGAGTTTGTAAAACATTTTATATATGCCTTTAACCGCAATGGCGCTGACCTGCCGGCCCAAATCGACGCAATAGGCCAAATCACCCCTGCCCAAGACTTCGTCTGCAGCAATCATCAGGGTTTCCAGCCATCCGATGGGATACCATTTGATAGGCAGGATTTTTTTCTGCAAATAAGCGGTCCGCAGGTCCGGGGCCACTTTTTCGATGATCCTGGATATTTGTTCGGGGGTCGCGTTTTTTTCCAAAACCTGAAAGCGGTGAAGCAATGAAGTGCCTTTGACCTGAGCCATGGGGTCCCCCCGGCGATGTTATATGTTCATCTAAATATATATCAATTTCCCGTATTTGGCTCATTAAAATTCGCGGCTCATGACTCCGGCCAAGGGAACGCAACAGCCTCGGAATGGTTCTGGTATAATGGCCGGGGAAACACATTTGTCCGGCGGGGGGCCATGAAACCGTTTTGGTTGGAAGTAGTGATCATACTGAAGGAATTCATCCTCGGACAGTTTTTGATTCTCGCCCTCAATAGCCTGGTTTCAGGCCTGGGGTTTTGGGCTTTGGGCATCCCGCATGCCTTCTGGCTGGGTGCCGTGGCCGGTCTGTGCAGCATCATACCGGTCGTGGGGCCGGTCGTGGGCTTTGTGCCGGCCCTCATTGCGGCCTGGGTGGCGCATCGCAACGGCTGGGTGTTGCTGGGCGTGGCCGGCGTCTGGGCCGTGGTCCAGGCGCTGGAGAGCCTGGTCTGGCAGCCGAAAATCCTGGGGAGCAGGTTGAACCTCAGCCCGTGGGTGGTAATTCCGGTTATTTTTTTCGGTGGATTCGTCTTTGGCATTTTAGGCGTGGTGTTAGCGGTTCCCCTGGCCGCTATTATCCAGGCGGCCTACCAAAGAGCCATTTCCATGCCGGCCCAAAGGGAATAACCGCCTCCATTCTCTCCCGCACTCCCGGCCTTTTACCACTGAAAATCATTGAAACGAAACTGCCGCAGGCCCGCGTATTATCTTTTTGACTTAAAGCATACGAAGGCGGCTGACGATAATTGATCTAGGGATATCAGGCAGCAGGGATCGGCTTTTGGCTTTGAAAACGGCTTTTTGCTAAAAATCCCTTGCTGCCTAAAACAAAGTGTGATACCAATAAGGTCAAGGTTCCATCCAGTCTGAAAGGTGAGGGGGAGGAAATATGAGCGCGAAAACCGGAGTTTTGATGCTGGCTGCGACATTCTGCTGGGTGGCGGCGGCCGGGGCAGCACAAACCAATTTTGACATCGGCAAAGTGGGCGGTTCGGAATTGAAGATCGGGTTGGGGCCCAGGCCCGTGGCCATGGGCGAGGCGTTCGTCGCCAAAGCCGATGATCTTAACGCCCCTTCGTGGAACGCGGCAGGCTTGGCCCAGATCAACGGCATCCAAGCCGGGTTCATGCACAATATCTATCTGGAAGAAACCTCCCTCGAATACCTCGCGTTTGCGACGCAGCTGATGCCCGGCGCCGGCCTGGGTGTCAACCTGATGATGCTTAATTTCGGCAAGATGGACAAAGTCAACGAAGTCAACGGCCTGCCCGAGGTCGTAGGCGAGTTCACCCCGCTGGTGTATACAGCCACCGTGGGCTACGGCCAGTGGCTGCTTCCCAGCCTGGCGGTCGGCGGCGCCGTGAAGTTCATCAGCCAGAACATTGACACCGAGACCTACTCGGCCTTTGCGCTGGATGTGGGCGGGCTCTTCAAACTGGATGCCATGGGCGCACCCGGCTTTTCCGCCGGCCTGACCGTGCAGAACCTGGGCACCACCCTCGGCGACGCGTCGCTGCCCATGAACGCCAAAGCCGGCCTGGCCTATTTGGTGCCGCTCTCCATTTCCACGGGCGATGTCTGGAACGTGCTGGTGGACGTCAACCTGCCTTTCGGCGACGTGAATTACACCTCCGCCAATGTCGGCACGGAATACTGGTTCAACAACGTGGCGGCCGTGCGCGCGGGATATAAAATCAAGGATACCGGCGAACTGGGCGGCATCACGGGGCTGACCGCGGGCGTAGGCGCCAAGGTTCCGCTCGGCACCACGGAACTGTCGCTGGATTACGCCATGGTTTCCTTCGGCGATCTCGGCCTGACCCATCAGATTGCGATAACCGCCGCTTTGAAATAAAGCCGGCGCAGCACGTTTTGCCAGCCCCCGGGCGTTTGGCCCGGGGGCTTTTTTGTTTTGGCGCCGAATCGCCGGGAGTGATATAGTCTCAATCCATGGGAACCATCCGCACTCTCTTCGCTGCCTGCTTCCTGGCTTGCCTGGCTTGGCCGTCCGGAGCATGGGCCCGCCATGATCCCGCGCAGGACTGGCGCGAACTCGCCACCGGGCACTTTCTGTTTATTTATCCCGGCGCCCACGCCCAGGCCGCGGCGCGTGCGGCCGCCTGGGCCGAACGGATTTACCCCGAAGCCAAGCGGCTGTTCGGTTACGCGCCGCCCGGCCTCACGCCCATCGTGCTCGCGGCTGACAGCGACCTGGCCGGCGGCTATGCCCAAACCATTTACCGCAAAATAGAAGTGAGTCTGACCGCGCCGGAAAACAAGTTTTTCGGCCCGCGCGACCAGGAGTGGCTGGCCCAGGTTCTGCGCCATGAATATGCCCATCTCTGCCACGGCATGCGCTGCGAAGGCCTGACCGCGGCTCTGGCCGCGGTCTTCGGCGAGGTGAACGGCGGCAACCTGGTGGCGCCGCGCTGGTGGGTCGAGGGCCTGGCTGTGTACGCGGAGACCGAGCTGTCCGAAACAGGCGGCCGGGGCCGCAGCCCGTGGCGGGACCTGGAGCTTGCGGCCAACCTGCTTTCGGATGGGCCCTGGACCATGGGCCAGCTGGACAATGATCCGCTCTGGGCTTATCCGGCTGACCGGGTATATGTGGCGGGGTATGACCTGATCAAAGCACTGGAATCCACCGCTCCGGCGCCGGATCTCATTGCCCGCCTTTCAGGCCGCCAGAGCGCCTGGCCGCTGTTCGGACTGCTCGACACCTGGCCGGCTGTCACCGGCCGCTCGGCCTACGAGGTGTGGCGGGAAGTCAGCAACCGGCGAACCGCGGAATTCCGCGCCCGCCTGGGTGAAGACCGTCCGGCCATAGCCCGGGCCGCCGTGGCCGCGGAGGATTCGCGGGCTTTTTTCAGCCAGCCCAAGTGGACCAGTCACGGCGGGCTTGTGGCCTACCGCCAGAGCCAGGGCGAGGATTCGGCCCTTGTGAGCATTGATCCGTCCGGCGCCATCAGGACGGCAGGCCGGCCGGACCTGCCTGTGAGCCGTTACGATTATGAGCCCGGTCAGGATGCGTTTGTTTACGCGCGCCTGGCCATGGATCCGGTCTATACCTCCGCATTCACGGCGGATCTCTACCAATGGACCGGCGGCCGGGAAAAGCGTTTGACCCGCAATGCCCGCGCCTGGTCCCCGGCGCTGGCCTCCGACGGCCGCCTGGCCTGCGTGGTCAATGAATTCGGCGCCACCCGGATCGGCCTGGTGGACCTCGGCAGCGGCCGGGTGGACCTGCTGCCCGGTCCCCAGGGCGCGAATTACGCCTCGCCTGCCTGGTCTCCGGACGGCCGGCAGCTGGCTGCCAGCGTGCGCCTGTCCGGCAGACAGGATATCTGCCTGGTGGACACGGCCACCGGCCGGCTGGAAGCGCTCACCAACTGGGACGAGGCCGGAGATTTCAATCCCGCCTGGTCTCCGGACGGCAGAAGGATATTTTTCGTTTCAGACCGGGGCGGCACTTACCAGGTTTTTGCCTGGGACATTGCCGAGCGCAGACTCTGGCAGGTGACCCGGGCCTGGCTCGGCGCCTTTGACCCCGTGGTTTCCCCGGACGGAGAGCAGCTGGCTTTTGCCGAGTACCGGCCGGGCAACATCCAGCGCATCGTCACAGCGCCGCTGGACCCTGCCGCATGGCAAGCCTGGGACGTGCCGCAGCCCGGGACCCAGCCACTGGCTGAGCCGGAGTACGACCTGCCGCCCGCCGCTGGGCCGGGGTATTCGGCCTGGCCGCACCTGGCCCCCACCTATTGGATGCCCATGGTGGGAAGCGATGCAGACGGCCTGCTGTGGGGCGCTGCCTCGGGCCGGCAGGACCCCCTGGGCATGCACGCCTGGTGGGCCCAAGTCCTGTACCAGCCCGCTTCCGGTCAGGTCTACGGCAACGCCTCTTATACCAATTTGGAGTTGCCGGTGATACTGACGCCGCGGGTTTTCCGGGAAGCGCGCAGCCGCTACGGCCGGCCCGGAGAGCGGGGCAGCGGGGAACTTTTTTGGTACCGCGCCGCCGGCGCAGGCCTGCAAGCCCAGCTTCCCCTGGTGCTTCAAATGGCGACCGACCGCCTCACCAGCCTGAACGTGGGGGCAGAGATCGAGGCTTTCTCGCTCGCTTCGGAAACCGCGGCATTGTTCCCGGCTCCGGACAGCTGGCAGTGGAGCGGCAGTGCGGGCTTTTTTTCGGGCATGCAGCATGCGCGAGATCCCTTTCCAGTGTCGGGCGTGCTGGGGTCGATTCACTATCATTCAGCCGGCCCGCAGCAGGCTTTTGACGGCCGGGCCGTGGCCTGGAACGGCGAGGTTTATTTTCCCTCCGGGATTCCGGGGCACGCCTGGAAAGTGGGGGCCAGGGGATTGAACCAGCGGGGAATATTTCCGGATGCTTTTTCCGGTCCCGCTCCGCTGGGCTGGAGCGGCGGGGTTTTCAACGCCGGGCAGGTGATGACCTTAAGCGCGTCCTACCGGTTGCCCCTGGCGCATGTGGACAATGGCGTGGGATTGTTGCCGGTCTTTTTTCAATCCCTGTGGCTGGAAGGCCTGGCTGAACAGGGAGCGGGCTGGGAGGGTGGTTTGAGCTGGCCGCAATGGCAGGAACGGAAACGCACCTCCCTGGGCGGGGCCTGCCATTTGGACACCCGGTGGTTCTGGTATCTGCCCGGTCAAATCAGCGCGGCGTTCGTATACCAGACGCCGCAGCCCGGCTGGTGGTTCGGACTGTCGCTTGATCTTGGCGCCGGAGTCTTATCCGGGCAGGGAAGCCGCTAGGAAAAGGAACATGCCTTTACGAGCCCTGTTGATCAAACTCCATCAGGACCCGCAGTACACGGAGTTGTGCCGTCTGCTGTCCCAAACGCCCCACCCCAAGGCCTGGGCACTCGGATGGTGGGGCTCGGCCTATCCCTTCTTATGGTCCGGGGTGAGGGAGCAGGTTCGCAGGCCCCTCATGCTGGTGGTGCCCACCCAGGACGAAGCCCGGCGCCTGTACGACCAGTTCCGCATCTTTTTGGAGCACCCGGACCCCGAGCAGGAGGAGCTGTTTTTATTTCCTGGCCGCGAGTTGCTGCCGTACGAGCACGCGCTGCCGGACCTGGAAGCTGAGGGCGAACGCCTGGAAGTGCTGCTGCGCCTGGCCCGGGGCCAGGTCTCGGTGGTGGTGGCCGCGGCCGAACAGGTCCGCGAGGTCCTGCCGAGCCCGTCCTGGCTGCTCGGCCGCTGCCTGACCCTGGCGCAGGGGCAGTTTCTGGACCGTGACCGGCTGCTGGCCGACCTGATCGAGCGCGGCTACGTGCGCGAAAGCATGGTGGAGGCGCGCGGCCAGGTGGCGGTGCGCGGCGGAATCGTGGATATCTTTCCGCCCGCGGACCTCTCGCCCTGGCGCGTCGAATTTTCCGGTTCGGAAATCGTCAGCCTGCGCCGCTTTACCCTGCAGCCCGACGATCCGGCGCCCGCCGGCATGGCCCGGGAAGCGGAAATCACCCCGGCGCGGCTGTTCGCGCCCTCGGCGGCGGAGATCCGGCAGGGCCTGGCGCGGCTGACGCGTCAGCACGGCACGGCTGCGGTCGCGCCGCTGGCCGCGAGCCTGGAGGCGGATTCCCAACCGCCGGGCGCGGAAAACTACCTGCCTGATTTCCTGCCCACGGCCTGCCTGCTGGACTACCTGCCGCCGGAAACCGTGGTGGTCATGGACTCGCCCGGCCTGTGCCAAAAGCAGGCCGAGCAGGACGAGGCCCGCAACCAGCGCCTGTACGCCGAGCGCAGGTCCCAGGCGCCGCTGCTGCCTTCGCCGGAGCGGTTGTACCTTCCCTTTGGCGACCTGGGCCGCCGGATCACGGCCGGCGCCTGCGTTCTGACCGGCCGCCTCAAACAGCAGGTGTGGCCGGAAACCGAGCACTGGCCGCAGCTGACTGGCGTGGTCAAAGGCACGGACCCCATGCGGGGCAGCGTCGAACTGCTGGTGCGCGAAGCCCTGGCGCTCAAACGCCAGGGGCTGGAACTGCATCTGGTCGCCCACAACGCCGCGGAGGAGCGCCGCTTCCGGCAGATTCTGGCCGAGCAGGCTTCCACGCTCAGCCAGCCGGATCTGCTCGGGCATTTCACCTTCCATTTGGGCTACCTGCCCCAAGGCTTCCAGTATCCGGCCTGCGGGATCGTGGTTTTTTCCGACCAGGAAATCTTCAACCGCCATCTGGGCCGTCCCAAACCCCGCCGTTTGAAGGGCGCAGCCTACCCTTCGCAGCCGCTGAGCGACGTGCTGGAGCTGAAGATCGGCGATTTGGCCGTGCACCGGGACCACGGCCTGGCCCGGTACGGAGGCGTGACCCGGCTCGCCATCGACGGCGGGGAGCAGGAGTTCGTCCTGCTGCTGTACGCCAACGACGAGAAGCTCTACGTGCCCACGGACCAGCTGCGCCTGGTGGAAAAATACCTCGGCAGCGACGGCGCCCCGCGCCTGAACCACCTGGGCACCGGCGCCTGGGAACGCACCAAACAGCGCGTGCGGGAGTCCGTGGCCGAACTGGCGCGGCAGCTGCTGGAAATATACGCGGCCCGGCAGGTGCACGAGGCCCATGCCTTCGGCCCGGACACGGCCTGGCAGAAGGAATTCGAGGAGGCGTTTCCCTACGAGGAAACGCCGGACCAGGCGCGGGCCATCCTGGAAGTCAAGCGGGACCTGGAGAAACCCAAACCCATGGACCGCCTGGTGTGCGGGGACGTGGGCTTCGGCAAGACCGAAGTGGCCATGCGGGCCGCCTTCAAGGTGACGCAGGAGGGCATGCAGGTGGCGGTGCTGGTGCCCACGACCATTCTGGCGGACCAGCACTTCGCCACCTTCAAGGAGCGCATGGCCGCCTATCCGGTCCGCATCGAGCTGCTCTCGCGTTTCCGCACGCCGGCCGAGCAGAAAAAGGTCCTGCGCGACCTGGCCCAGGGCGCGGTGGACATCGTCATCGGCACGCACAAGCTGCTTTCGCAGGACGTGGCTTTCGCCAAACTCGGGCTCGTCATCCTGGACGAGGAGCAGCACTTCGGCGTCAAGCAGAAGGAAAAGCTCAAGAAGCTCCGCTCCGTGGTGGACGTGCTGGCCCTGACCGCCACGCCCATTCCCCGCACGCTGTACCTGTCGGTCTCCGGAATCCGCGACATCTCCGTGATCGAGACCCCGCCCCTGAACCGGCTGCCGATCCGCACCTATGTCCTGGAGTATTCCGAGGCCGTGATCCGCGAGGCCGTACTGCGCGAACTGGGGCGCGGCGGGCAGGTTTTTTTCGTGCACAACCGCGTGCAGACCATCGGCCCCATGGCCGAACGCCTGAAACGCCTGGTGCCCGAAGCCCGGATCGCGGTTGCGCACGGGCAGATGACCCGGGACCAGCTGGAGCCGGTGATGGAGCGCTTCATCAGCCGCGCCGAGGACATGCTGGTCTCCACCACCATCGTGGAAGCCGGGCTGGATATGCCCAATGTCAACACCATCCTCATCAACCGCGCGGACGCGCTCGGCATCGCCCAGCTCTATCAGTTGCGGGGAAGGGTGGGGCGGGCGGACCGGCAGGCGTACGCCTACCTGTTTTACCCGGTCGGCGGCGCGGTTACGGGAGATGCCGAGAAGCGCATGCTGACCTTGCAGGAATTCACGGAACTCGGCTCCGGCCTGAAGGTCGCACTGCGGGACCTGGAAATCCGCGGGGCCGGCGACATTCTGGGGCCCGAGCAATCCGGCCCGGTGACAGCCGTGGGTTTCGAAACCTACTGCGGTCTGCTGGAAGAAGCGGTGCGGGAGCTCAAAGGCCAGAGGCAGGAGGCGCCGGCTGAAGTCAAAATCTCGATCGCCCAGGACGCCTACCTGCCGGGTGATTATGTGCCCGACACCATGGCCCGGCTCAACCTGTACAAGCGCCTGGCCGGGGTGCGCACTCCGGCCGAACTGGCGGCTTTGTGGAAGGAAATCGAAAGCCGCTTCGGGCCCCTGCCCGGCCCGGCGCAAACCCTGTTGTCCGTGGCCGAGGTCCGGGTGGCTGCCCTGGCGTTGCGTCTCCGGGAGGTCAACCTGGATTCCCGCCGCAGCCTGCTGCGCTGGCCCAAGTACTACCAGCCGCCCAAAGCAGTGGTTGACCGCCTGATGGCCGGAAAAATCCCGGGATTGCGCTTTCTGCCCGGCGAACAGCCGGGTTTCGAATTCAACCTGAAAGGGCAGGACCCCCTGGCAGAGATCAAAAAGTTCTTGTCCGAGTTAAATTCAGTGTGATATAAACAATAAATTAAACGTTTTTCAGACGTGAAAGCCAAAGGGCCGGCTATAGCAACCGCCGACCGGCAATATTGGGATATATATTAAGGAAAAAACGTGGCAAAGCGCCCCAATCGGCGGCTTGCCGCCAGCTGTTTTCAACCTATTGAAAAAGAATGAGGTGGAACGCATGAAGCGAACGACCTGGCAGGGATGGACGCTGGCAGTTGCCGGTGGATGGTTGTGGCTGAGCGGCTGCGGCAGTGGGGCCGATCAAAAGGTATTGGCCGTGGTGGGCGAGCAAAAAATCACGGTGGCTGATTTCAAGCAGGCGCTCAACAACCTGCCGGAGAACTATAAAATTCTGGCGGAGTCTTATAATGGCAAACACAAAATCCTGGACAACCTGGTGAAAAAGGAACTTCTGGTCATGGAAGCCGAACGACGCGGCTACCAAAAAGACGGCGACGTCAAGGCCAAGCTCAAGGAGCTGCAGGCCAAAACCACGAGCGAATTCGAGCAGCGCCTGGCGGATATGAAACAGCGGGCCAAGTCCCTGCCCCGACAAGTATATGAAAACGTGCTGCTGTCCGAACTCAACCGGCGCCTGAAGCAGGAAGGTGCGGAAGGCGTCGAAGTCGCCGATTCGGAAGTCAAAGAGTATTATGACGATTACGCGCGGAAGCTGAAAGTGCTCAATCCGGCGGCCAAAGTGCCGGCCCTGGAGGCCGTGCAGAAGCAGATCCACGCCATTTTGGTCGAGGAAAAGCTGATCCGCAACCTGCAGAAGCAGCATTCCGTGGAGGTCAAGGAAACCCTCTTTCGGGACCTGTACGGCGAAAACAGCCAGGATTTGATCATCGACGATTCCGGCAAGCGTTAATCCGGCAGCGCCGTTCAGGACGAACTCGCCCTAGGGAGCCCCATGAAAAGAACCCTCCTCATCACCGCCGCGGTTCTCGGCGGAGCTTTGCTGTTTTCCCTCGGGTATTTGGTCAAATACTTTTCCGGGCAGTGGCACGCTCCCCGCGTTTTGGTCACGGTCAACGGACAGGATATCCTGGAAAGCGAATTGAAACGCGAGATGCGCTTCCTGCAGGTCAGCGAAGGCGTGGCGTTTTCGTCGATCACCCGCGAGGATGTCCTGGACCGCATGATCAACGACCGCTTGATCATGGACGAAGCGCGGCGGCTGAAGATCAGCATCTCCGAAACGTCCGTGGACGGGTTCATCGCCAAATTTTGGGAAGGGTATGCCCCAGAGGAAGTCAACCGGCTGTTATCTTTGCAGCAATTGAAACCCTCGGACTTGCAGGACCTGATGCATACGCGCCTGCTTGTCGAGGCGACCATCAAGCAGGCGGTTGAGGACCCGATCCATATCGGCGAAGACGAGATCGAAGCCTACTACTGGACGCACCTGCTCCAATTCTACCGTCAGGACCGCGTTCATGCCCGGCAAATCGTGGTCGAAACCAAGGCCCAGGCGGAAGCGATTTTGCAGCAATTGGCGGCCGGCGAGGCATTTGCCGACTTGGCCAAACGATTTTCGCGGGGGCCTGAAAAGGATCAGGGCGGCGACCTGGGTTGGGTGGAAAAAGATGGGCTGCCGCAGTCGTTTTCCCGCGTCCTCTTCAGCCAGAAGACCGGTCAGGTCAGCCAGCCCGTGGCCACGCCCTACGGCTACCATTTGTTCCTGGTCGATGAGAAACAGACCGGAGGAAAAATCCCATTGACTGAGGCGAAAGAGATGATCGCGGAGGATTTGAAACTCCAAAAAATCGAAAAGGCGTTCCAAGCCTGGCTTGAAAATCTGCGCGCCCAGGCGACGATCGTCATCCATGCGCGTCGAGGTGCGGAATGAAGAGAATCATGGCAATTGGATTATGCTTGTGCGGAGTGGGATGGCTTGCCACGGGCCCGGCTGGGGCGGGAACGGCGGAGCCCGGCGGCACGACACCCGTGGCGGTCAAAGCCGTGCCCGCGGGCCAGCCGGTGGTCTTGGACCGGGTCGAGATCCGGGTGGGCAATGAAATCATCACTACGCAGGATCTTGAGGAGCCGATCCGGCAAATCCGCGAGCGGCTGAGTCTGGAGCTGCGGGGCGTCGAATTGGAAGCCAAGGTCGAGGAATACCGCAAAATGAACCGCGACCGCCTGATCGAGGGCAAACTCCTGTTGCTGGAGGCCCGGGAGCAGAAAATCGAAGTGCAGGATACGGTCGTAGAGGAGCAGACGGATAAGGACATCGAAGCCTTGAAGGCCCAGTTTCCCTCGCCCAAGGCTTTCCGGGAAAAACTGGAGCAGGAGCATCTGACCGAACAGGAGTTCAGGAAAATCCGCCAGCAGATCACCAAAGAGTTGATTTTGCGCCAGCGGCTGCTGCAGACGAAAATGCAGGAGCTTAAAACCGGCGCTGAAGTCTCCGAGGCGCAGCTCAAGGCTTACTACCAGGAACACCGCAAGGATTTCCAGCGGCCGTCACGCGCCCGGGTCAGCCAGATTTTCGTGGCCCGCCCGGATGTGGGGCTGCCCACCGATGAATTCGCCCGGCGCGACCAGCAGGCCCGGGCGAAAATCCAGGAGGCTGCGGCCCGGCTCAAACAGAGCGCGGACTTTTCCGCGGTCGCCCGGGAATTCTCGGAGCACGCGGCCACCAAGGACCGGGGCGGCGACATCGGTTGGATCGAACCCGGCGACACAGGGTTGAAGGAATTCGAGAAAGTCGTCTTCGGTCCCCTGGCCCTTGGCAAACCCTCGGCAGTGATTGACACAGCGCGCGGCTACTTTATCGTGCGGGTCGAAGACCGGCAATCCGGCGGCCAGATGCCGTACGAGGAGGTCGTGGGACAGATTCGCAAGCAGATCATGGAAGAGGGCTCCGAGGCGCGCTACAAAGCCTGGATCGAAAGCCTGAAGCAGAAATATAAAGTCGAATACGCAGACAAAAAAAACTGAACCTGTTTGTAGACCGAGGCCGGGAAGCGCCTGCTTCCCGGCCTTTTTTATTCCCGGAGAAATGCGGATTTCATGTAATATGGGGCGCCTATCGGCACTCTAAAGCGGGGGGATAATGGACGTGCCAAAAACCACAGCTAAGCTTTTATTATTTTGCCTGCTTCTCTCCACGAACGCGGTCCTGGCCGCGGAACCTTCCACATCCGAAACATCGCCCGAACCTCTGACCGTGCGTCAATGCCTGGATCTGGCCCTGGCCAATAACCCCCTCATTGAAGCAAGCAAGCAACGGGTGCGGGCCGCGGACGCCAAAGCCGGCCAGGCTGTGTCCTTGTATTTCCCGCGCCTGGGCCTGGAGGCAGGGTACACCCTGCTGGACTCGGACCGGGTGAGCAAAATATCCATTCCCGACGGTTACTATGAGCTGTTTCTGGGCACTGCCACGTATCTAAACCTTAAAGAAGCCATTGAACGCGGCGACCTCGCCGGCCGGGGATATCCCCCGGGCACGGACCCTTACCAGGTCATCATCAATGATCCGGCCACTGCCACTCCGTACTATAACGATGCCAAAGGCAAAGTGCCCCCCAGCCTGGAATCCGGGTATTTGGCCGCGCATTCGGTGGGCGCGACCGTTTCCCTTGTTCAGCCGTTGTTCACAGGCGGCAAGATCAAAGGCCGCAATCTGCAAGCGCGCTGGAACCAGGAATTGGAGCGGGCGAAAGATTTCGAGGCGACCCAGGACCTTTTGGCCGAGGTATGCCGGACCTATTTCGCCCTGGCCTATGCCGAGCAGGCAAGGCGCCTGGGCGAGGAATTGCATGGCCGTTTCGAAGCGTTGCTCCTGATTACCGAAGGGTTTGTCCGCGATCTGGGAAGCGATAAAAATCAATACGATTATCTGAGCGTGCAAACCTATATCAAACAGATTGACGCGCTGCTGCAACAAATCAAAAGCCGGTCGGACCAAGGCCGAATGTACCTCGCTTTTCTAACGTCAGTCCGCCAAACCGTCGAGGTGGAAAGCAACACCCGTCTGCCGCGGGCAGAATCCTTTTCCTTTGCGGAGGCGTTGTCCCGGCTCAAAGAGAACAATCCCGTGTGGCGCCAACTGGAACTGGGCCGTAATATCGCCGCCCAGGAAACCCAGATTGCGCAAGCGGATTTGTTTCCGACCATCGGACTGAAAGGCGAATACACCCTGTTCCACGAGGTGCCGGCATTCGGGTACGTGCCGGAAAATTCCTGGGAGGCCACTTTTGGCGCCCAGTGGGACTTTCCTCTGGGATTGCAAACCCTGGAAGCGGTCAAAGAAAAGGCGGCAGAGAGCCGGGCGGTTGAATTGCAGGTCCAGTACGCCCAGAAAGGCTTGGAAATCCGGCTGGCGGCCATGTTGCGCGATTTGGAAGCCAGCCGCGAACAGGTCCGGTTGCTGGAGGAATCCGCAGCTTTGGCCAAAGAACGGTCCAAATCAGCGGTTTTGGGCTACCGGGTGGAAATGGTGGATACGGACGAACTCATCCGCTCGCATGTGGAGGAGAGCGAAATCTGTTTGAAACACTTGGAAGCGGTTTTGGCTTACCGGCAAATGGTGGTGGAGTATTTCCGGCTGCTGGGGAAGGACCTCCATGATTTCGAATAACAAATTGTTATTTCTCGCAAACGGTTTGCTTTTTCTGGTTGCCATCACGAACGGATACCCGTGCCAGGGAGCGCCAAACGAGGAACGGCCCTTGGTATTCGGCAGCACCAAGAGCGCATTGTCGCAACATACCAATGAGCGCGAAGCCGTGTCAGCCCTCACCAGCTTGATCGAGCATGAAATGCCGGCTGCCCTGGGATTCCCCATGAAAATGAGGTTTTTCGATTCGAACCGGGAAATGTACCAAAAAGTGGCCAGCAAGCAGGTCGATATGGGATGCGGACACCTGGTTGAGTTTCTCGAACAATACAAGCATAAAAGGGTAAAACCCATCATTTGGTTTTATCAGGAAGGAAAAAATGGCGACCGATATTGTTTTGTATTGAGGAAAGGGTCGCCGTATAAATCGCCCGAACAATTGCGCGGATTGGTGTTCGGATACAATGATTATCAAGATTTGGCGAAAGTTAAATATATATTTTATCCGCATAATCCGAACTTCAAAGCTGAAACATATTTTGCCAAAACCATTTACTATCCCACCAGCAAGGATGCATTGGCTTCTTTGGTTAAATCCCGCAGGACCGAAGTGATATTCAATAGCCTGTACTCGGTCATGGTCGCGACCAGGCAAAAAAACCTTGAGGGCAAATTTGATTTTATCATCAACGACGAAGTGATGGCTGATTTGCCCATTTTTATAAGAGCCAATCTGGAGGCGGATAAAGCCATTAAAGCCGAGGAAGTTAAAAAATATTTTATGAATATGCACAAAGCGCCAAAAACACTTGTAATACTGAACTTGCTGGGTTGCGACGAAGCCCGGGAGGTGGGTGAAGAGCAGGAAAAACGCTATCAGGAATGGATTAATAAATATACGGCTTATGGATTAATCAAATGACTGCTTCCAAGACTGGCAAAACCAGCACCCGCCTTTCATGGTCCCGGAAAGGACAACCGGTGGGATTCTATTTGGTCTTGGTATTTGCATGCCTGGTGCTCCTGGCTGGTCTGCACGGGATTTTGACTTCCTTGCAGGCCTATCAGCAAGAGCGGATCAGAGAATATGAAGCCTTGGCGGACAAGCTCAGCCAAAGCGCCATGACCATGCTCATCAACGAGCATTATAGCAATTTCCAGGACTTGGTTGACCTCCTGACCGGCATTTCCACCATTCAATACATCGCCAATTACGTGGGGGACGAGGTAGGGATATGCGCCGGCAATCCTAAAGGCCTCGAATCCGCATTGCTGAAAGCCAGGGCGGCCGAAGGGTCCCGCATTATTAAAACGCCGACCGGCAAGTACCTCGTACTTACGCATTTATTGCCGTTTAATCCCGACCTGTTCAGCGCGCCCAATGCGGTACAGATGGTATTTAAACTTGACCCCTTCTTCAATATGCGTAACAACCTGCTTATCGCGGTCAGCCTCATTTTGCTTTTAGTCATGTTGTTGGGAGTGGCGACCTGGATGCTCCAGAGGACACAGAACAGGCTTCAGGAGGCGGAAAACACCAAGTCGCAAATGATAACCGGCCTCACGCACCACGCCATTAAATTTTTAACGGTCATACAAGGGCAGATCACCAAAAATGAAATGCGGCTGCAAACCGGTAAAAAGCCTGACCCCGGGGAGTTGCAGAAGGATTTCCGCCTGGCTTCGCAAAATATAGAATCCTTGAACCGCCTGATCGAGAATTTAAATGACCATGAACGCTTGCGGAAGGGTGGCGTGAAAATATTGGCCGAGTGGGTGCCTCTGGAGCAGAAGATCATCGAAGCGGCAGCCAGCCTGGAAGAAATGGCCCGGCGCAGGGGGATTCGCATCGAAGTGGCGCCGTTTTCAGGTGACCTGGACATCGAGAGCGACGCCCATGTGGTTCAGCAAGCCCTGATCAACGTTCTGGAAAACGCGGTTATATACACCCGGGCGCAAACGACCGTCAAGGTCAAAGCCGAATCGAATCCGGATGAGATTGCGATTTTAGTGGAAGACCAGGGACCAGGTATTGCTAAAGCCGATCAAGATCGTATATTCCAGGCTTTTATACGGCTCAATCCGGAAGTGAAAGGGACCGGGATAGGGTTGTACAATGCCCGGCAACTGGTGCGATTAGTGGGCGGAAATTTAGGGGTGAAAGAGAGTCGTGTCGGTCAGGGGACAGTGTTTTATATTCGATTTCCGCGCACTCTGGGGCCCAAGGAGAAAAGAGATGCCTAAAAAAATATTGATTGTTGATGACGAAGCCGAACCTATAGAAATTTATAAGGAGTTGTTCACCCTGAAAGGTTATGAAGTCGAACAGGCAAAAAATGCCAAAGAAACTCTAGAAAAAATCGAGACGTTTAGTCCGGATCTAGTGACTTTGGATATCAATTTTGGCCACGGCCAGGAAGCTGAAGGCGTGAATATCGTCAAGTTGATCCGAGATCGCTGGAACCGGGAGGAGTTGCCAATACTAATGGTGAGCGGATACGGCACGTCCGTGGATTTTTTGGATGCCAAAGAAAATGGGGCCAATGCCGTGGTCTTGAAAAGTAAAGTGGAGGACGTCCTGCATAAAGCCGAAGAATTGCTGTGGGAGCAGGATGCGTCAAAACAAGAGGCCATGCCTCTGCCTGACCGGATGCGAGGCCGGGGCACTAATGAGAATATAATTAAATTGCTGGATTGGGCGGACCAAGAAAGCGATGTGCTCATTTTGGGGGAAACCGGCACTGGCAAGAATCTGGCTGCAGAAACTTACCGCAGGGCCAGCCGTCGCAGGGATCGGTTTTATCGAGTCAACCTGGCTAATATATCCGGAAGTCTGATCCAAGTCGAGCTCTTCGGTTCTGTCCGCGGTGCGTTTACCGGCGCCATAGACCGGAAGGGCATGCTGGAGGAGGCGGATAAGGGCATTTTGTTTCTGGACGAAGTAGGCGAATTGCCGTTGGAACAGCAACAAAACCTGCTGGATTTCATGGATACGCATGAAATAAGGCGGGTTGGATCAAACCAGCCAATCAAGCTCGATTTGATTATTTTGGCTGCGACCCGTCAGGATTTGCCCAAGTTGGCGCAGACGCAGGAATTTCGGCCTGATCTTTTCCGCCGGCTTTGGCACAATCACATCACCATGCCCCCCTTGCGCACGATTCCGGAGGACATTCCGTTATTGGCGGATGGGTTTATTCAGCAGTTCAATCAGAAATACCATAAACGCGTGGCGGCAATTGAACCGGAGGTCTTGAGGCTGTTCCAAAAATTACCATGGTATGGGAATACCGGCGAGTTGCGATTCTGTATCAGCCACGGGGTGCTCAATTGCAAAGGATCGATGATTCGTCGGGAGGATATCGAAGGGTTTCTAAGGCCCGAATACCTGAGCATTTTCAATGGCAGTAAGCAAGCCGGGTTGACCAATAACCAAGTGATGGTAGTACCAAGGAATGAGGACGTATCCGAACAGCCGGCTACGATCCGAGATTTGCGCAAGAAACAAAGAAGCGAAGAGAAAGAACTGGTTGAAACCATATTCAATAAATGCGATCGCAATCAAACGCAAGCCGCAAAGATGATGGGCGTTTCGCGTGAACGGTTTATTCAGCTCCTGAAAAAGCACGAGATCATTTAAAAAGTACAATGCATTAGCGAATAAACTCTAGATGTCCATGTAAGCTTTGCTTACAGGTGTAAGATATATTTACACTTCTATAATCATAATCGAAATCTTTCCTGTTAAATAATCCTTTAATTACAACGACATTCATCATCGCGTCTTTGGCATGCTTCTTGAATATATTTGTTTAAGAAGCTGAATAAAAGTTAGGAGTATGCCATGCGTGATGAAAAGGTATTGATATTGGACAAAGACGTTGACTCCGGCCAAATATTAAAAGAACATGTCAATTCCTTTGGTTTTAACAAAGTCTATTTAAGCACCAATCCCTCCATTCTTGACGATCTGAAAAATCCTCCTGCCTTCGAAATAATATTCGTCGACACCGAAACAGTTACTTCACACAAAAAAGGGAGGGTACTAAAGGTAGGAGCAGTACCGGATGAGGCACTTGTCGTTGTCATGCACCGCGAATACGACGAGTGGGTGGGGGAACTGATGCAGCTATTCAGAAGCGATCATTTTATGAAAAAACCATTTCAAATCCAGCGCGTGCGCGAAGTATTGGCGCTTGCCAAGGATAAAAAACAAGTCTAGCCGAGAACGGCGTGCCGGGGGGCAAATGATTTGTAATACAGAAGATCAAACGCTTATCAGCCGATTTATGGCCGGGAATCAAGCCAGCGGCGACGAAATCGCGCGGCGCTATTATCCCCGTGTTCTAAGCGTATGCTTCCAATTCCTCCGGTCGTCTGAAGCCCACGATGCGGCCCAAAATGTATTTTTAAAGGTATTAGGGCAAAGGAAAATCAGCACCTTTCACGGTGAAGCCAGGCTGTGGACCTGGCTGTATCGCGTGACAGTCAACACCTGCTACAAGCATATGGCCTTGCAAATGGCCCATGTCGTCAAAACCCTTCCGCTTGCCGAACAAAGCTGGTTCGAAAACTGCCTGCCAGCTTCCGAACAAAATCCAGAAGATCTAAACGCCTTGCGCGAACAATTGGAACAAATGGTCAAAATGATCTACTTCCTGCATGAAACATATCGCGACCCTCTGATTCTGGTTTATCTGCGGGGATACACCTATGCCGAAGCCGCGGCCGAATTGCAATGCACGCCCCGCGCCCTCGGGGTGAGACTGACACGGGCGAAAAAGCAGTTGGCTGAATTGATGAAAAAGAGCAATAGCGACCTTACAAGCAGTGTTATTCTCTATGGGAAAAAATGTTGTAATAATAGGGCAACCGGAAGACTCTAAAGTTTAATATCCGTAAAATTCGTTTGGCAAATCTGGGGGGGACAGCCAATGGAAGCCCAGTTAAAGGTCCTATCCAATAAAGCCTCGTTTTGGAAGCTTTTCCGGCTTTTATCTACAACCACCCAACCAGAAAAGAAAGTCTTGAAGAAAAAACGTCCGGAGTATTTAGTGATTGATTCAAAAACAAAAACGCTCGTTTGGCCGGAATAAAACAGTCATGAAAGTAAGATAAATAAGGACGGCAGGACAGACTCTGACCATGATCTGGAACGCCGCCGACATCAAACCGGGAATTTACCTTTAACGAACGAGGATCATAGACAGTACGGGTAAAGTGGCAAGGTAAGGAAAGCCAAAGATCGATTAATTAAATAGGGAGATTTAGGATATTGTATTCAGTTTAACCATGACGATGTAGTGGCCAAATCGGAGGGGAGCTTCATATGATAAAAATCAGGGTCATGTTTTTTTCGCTCATTCTGATATTGCCTCTGCAATCGGTCACTATGGCGGCCGAACTGTGGCAAGCCGATGGAGTCGCTGTTTGTACTGCAACAAATACCCAAACCGGACAAATGATACTAACCGATGATCAAGGCGGGGCATTGGTGTTGTGGTCGGACAATCGCAGTGATGAATGGCGGTGGAGCCTGTTTTCACAACATCTGGATGGCAATGGACAAGCGCTGTGGGAAGCGGATGGTAAAGCCATTAAAGACAACGACAACTATCTTTCGCAATACTCTTTTTGCCGGGATGGCCAGGGTGGAACATTCTATGTTTCTCGACAAGATAACTCGGGTTGGAGCAGTACAGGACCTAGGACACTGGCAGTCCATCTGGATGAAAACGGCCAGATGATATGGTCAGGTACCCTTGCGGCGACCCGGTCCAAGCAATGGATCTGGACCATTGGCGACGGGCAAGGCGGGTTGTTCATGGCATGGGTGGATACAAGGAACGGTGATAACGACATCTATTCCCAAAGAATAGACGGAACGGGAAATATCCAGTGGGGGACGTCGGACCGTCCTGTTTGTTCTTTAACTGGAAATCAGAACAATCCTCAATTGGTGCCGGATGGTAATGGGGGAGTGTATATTTCCTGGTCCGATGATCGAAATGGAAATACAGATATTTATTGTCAACGCCTCGATGCCACGGGCGCGCCGCTCTGGACAATCAACGGCGTTTCTGTCTGCCAGGAAAACCACAATCAACAATTAATCAAAATGCTCTCCGATCAGCAGGGCGGTGTTTCCTATATATGGTCGGATGACCGCAATGGGAATATGGACATTTATTGCCAACGGCTTAACGCCGTTGGACAGCGTTTGTGGTCTGCCTCCGGCCAAATCATATGCACTGAAAGCCACGACCAAACATCCGCGGATGCCATCGCGGCCCCTTCGGGCGGATTGGCTGTGACTTGGTCTGACATTCGAAACGGAACGAATGATGTTTTTATCCAATATATTGACGGAAACGGGACCCAATTATTGGAAGGCGCGGGACGGGCTGTCTCGGCAGGGCCGGGAGAAGAGGTAACCCCGCAATTGGCGGCCGGATGGTATGGGAATGTGATCATAGCCTGGGATAGCGATCAAAATGGGAACCATGATGTTTATTACCAATGCCTTGATTATAACGGATTGAATCTCTTGCCGAGCAACGGGGTTCGTTTGGGCAACGAGGACCATGACCAGGTCAGGCCGAGAATAGTCGGCGATAATGCCGGTGGAGCGATCATCGCTTGGCAAGATTCGCGAAACGAAGCTCCGGATATTTATGCGCAAAGGATATCGGTCCCGGATGCGCCTCCGACGCTTACACCGACACCCACGCCAGAACAAACCGACACCCCGACCCTTACGCCGACAAAAACACATTCGCCAACCATAACCCCTACCCCGGTTATTTTGCCTGGCGCGATGTGGAGGGACCAGGGGGAGGAAGTGTGCCTTGCCGGTGATTCTCAGGAAAACCCGCAAGCCTGTGCGGATGGCCAAGGCGGAGCCATCACGGTGTGGCAGGATAACCGGAGTGGCAGTTATGATCTTTATGCCCAGAGAACCAATACGTGGGGGGAACGCATTTGGCAGGTCGAGGGAATTGTGATTAGTAGTTCTTCCGGCGATCAAAAAAATCCCAAGATTATTCCGGATGGTCAAAACGGCGCAATAGTCTTTTGGGAAGACGACAGGAATGGGAACTGGGACATCTACGGGCAGCGTATTGACCAAAACGGCAATCCGTTATGGACGATGAATGGCGAGGTTGTTTGTTCGGCCAATGGCAATCAAACGTCATTAAAGGTCGTCAACGGTAATGCCGCATTGTTGGCCTGGCAAGACGCCAGAAATGATGGCGGCGACATTTACGTGCAAAAGATAGATGACAATGGCAACGGCTTGTGGGGCGCAAATGGCCTGGCGGTTTGCAGTGCCGCCAATACGCAAACAGAGCCGGCACTCATTGCGGAAGGAAGTGGCGGGGCCTACGTCGCTTGGACAGATTCGCGTGACGGCGTCAGTCACATTTATACTCAAAAAATCGATTCCGGCGGATTAGAACAATGGTTAAACAATGGGATTTGCGTGTGCGACGCCGATTACGGCCAAGGAGGCGTTGCCATAGCTTCGGATGGATTGGGTGGCTTAATACTGGTTTGGGGAGATCACCGGCGCAGGATATATGCGGGAAGTTGGGTGTATTATGACGACATTTACGCCCAACATTTGAATGGAAGCGGGATGATCACGTGGAATGCCAATGGCAATTGCATTCGGGCGGCAGCAGATTTGACTTGGACCGAAAGCAATAAATCATTGCAAATTATAACTGATAATAACCAAGGTGCTTTTTTAACGTGGAACCAGCAATGGAATACTATACCTTACGCGAAAACGCTCCGCTTCGATCCGACGGGAACAAAACTGTGGGAGTCTGCGCGTTGGGGTGGCGGATATACAAACTACGGCCCGGCCGCTCCTCAAATGATTGCCGATGGCAGTGGCGGTGCTTATATTGCGTGGAATGACTGGAGAAATAACAACTATCCGTATCAATACGGATGCGACGTTTTTCTACAAAGGATCAAAGCGGACGGGGATTTGCGGTGGGAGTCAACCGGACTGCCGGTTGTGAATGTTATGGGAAATCAGTCTATGGGATCTTTGGCGTCCGATGGCCAGGGGGGCGCTCTGCTGGTTTGGCAGGACTCCAGAAATGATGCCAATGACATATTCATTCAAAGAGTCCATAAACCCGTGCCGGTCATTACGGCAATCAATCCCACGCAATCCTTGCCATTGCCATTGATAGGCTTTGAAGTGACTGGGAATTACTATAACGATGATAAAGGCGTGGTTGATCAAGTGAGGTTGACGAGGCCGGGATTCGGAGATGTTTGGGCCACGAACGTTAATGCCGTTGATAATGCCGCTTTAACATGTGACTTTGATCTTTCGGGAGTGTCGTTGGGGGAATGGCGTGTGAATGTGGTGGATAGTCTGGGTCAAACATCGAAGACAGACGGGATAAAATTGATTGTAACTGATTTCATACCTACCGTGACCATGACGCCGACAGAAACCGCCACTCCCAGCATAACGGAAACGTTTACCATTACGCCGACAGGCACGCCCACTCCGACGATAACGATCACCGCGACGGGCACGCCGACAGCCGGGCCCTTCGCAATCAATGAAATGGTCATTATGGCAGGTTTAGACGGCAGTGAGATTGACACATTATACCTTCTGAAAAGCCGCCAGGATGGCACGTTCGATACGCCTGTGGTGTATGATGAAACCGGCGGGGGCACGATTTATTCGACAGCACTTGGAGATTTTGATAATGATGGTTACCGTGATGATATTGCAGTGATGACAGCCGACGGGAACGCTTATTTGTACATTACTCAGCAAATCGAGCCTGCAATTCAATTTACAAAAAAGCTCCTTTTCACATACACGCCGCCCGGGAGATGTCGGTCGATAGATATAAATAATGATGGGTACGACGACCTCGTTTTCATGGAGTCGACCACTCCGAATCCCCATTACCTTAAGGTTGGAATAAATGATCACAATAATAATGTGAATATTTCGCAGGTCTTTTCCTGGTCAACGCTCGGCTCTTATGAATATGCCGGAGATATGGTGGTAGGTGACTTCAATGGGGATGGCAATGCGGATATTATTCGTTGCCAAGTGTATTCAAACTATTGCGATTTCACGACGCCTCTATATATTCATCCGGGGCAAGGGAATGGAACCTTTGCTGCCCCTCAATATCTGTTTACTGCGCCTAATATATCACGAATGATAAGCGGCGATTTTAATAATGACCTCAATTTGGATGTGATATACGGACATGATGACGATGATGACCCGGGTGCGGCATATATTCGATTGGGAACCGGGACCGGTACATTTCAGGCGCCGGTGCTGGCATATGATTTGAATCCGCAGGATAATTCCGGCTGTGACCTGCCGGGAGCCGGAGACGCATCCGTGGCTGATTTTGATCATGATGGTAAGCAAGACGTCATTATCAGCAGTCAGGGAACGGGCGGGCTTTATAAATTGTATTTTATTCGCGGAAACGGAAACGGCACGTTTGATCTCCCTGACCAGCGTCTAAACCCTTTCCCCTATTATTATCTGACGAGTTTGGGCACAGCCCCAACCATCGTGTTGACTCCGACCCATACGCCGACATCCACCGCCACTTTGACTCCGACAATAACTCCGACCAGTTCCGCGACGCCCTCCATTACTCCCACCTCGACACCCACGCCCTATCTGCCTGTTGCCGGAGATATAGCTTGGGAAGACGATTTTATCGGAGCTCCCGGCGCACCGCTCGGACTGTGGCCAAATCGCTATAACGTTCTGCAAGGTTATGCCGCCACGAATTCCTACGGCGCGGTCACCAAAACCTCCGCGGATTCGTGGGGCAAGGTGGAAACCGGAGCCATCACTTGCGACGTAACCACGTATCATGTCGCGGAAATTTCGGTGGCTGAGGTTTCCATAAATGCCGACTGGAAACTCAGTATCCGGCAAAACGAGGGTGCTTGGTTATATGTGAATCTCAATCCATCAGGCGCCAGCCAGCCGGGTATCTATACATTTGATTTCATGGCCATTACTGGCTGGAGCTGGACTGGGACGCACAGTTTCTCGCTGGAAATCGTGGTGGAAGGCAGTGGCGGCAAGAATGTGGTTGTGGATTATGTTAAAGTGCGAAAACCTTTCCCGGGATATACGCCCGAACCCACTCCGGTTCACAGCTCCCTGATGGACCAGGCTACGCCCGTGGTGTTGGGGCACTTCATGATGAGTTTCGGGAATCCCAACGTCTATACAGCCCAAGACGACAACCAGTGGCATGGCTGGAACGAGAATGGGCACAATCCCGACAACCTGGTTGCGCCGAATAAACGCGATGTTGCCTCGGTCTACTATCCCTATTTCCCCAATCCCGACCCGGACGTCACGCCGGATTACAACCTGGGGGGGCCGTGGGATACGACGGATCCGGCGCTGGTGGAAGCCCATCGTAACGAACTGATCTACGCGGATATGGACGGCGGTACGTTTGATCTGCAATCCTACTATCAAATAACCGGCGGGGTTTTGCAGCCCGGCGTGGAGTCCTGGCATGTCGGCGCGATGCGGGGTTACTTGCAGCAGTTCAAGGACGAGACCCGGCGTCATTTCAGCGCGCTCATGGTCTACGAGGATAAAACCCAGTGGAAATGGGTGAATTGGAGCAACCGGGCTGATACCGCCGCAGCGGCCAAGAATGACCTCACTCATTGGCTGGAGCTGTTCCTGGAAGCTGGCTATGATGGCGTTCAATACAAAATCAACGGCCGGCCAGTTGTATATATCTTCAGCTATGAGGAAAACTTTGGCACCCGGGGTTATGGCCGTTTGTCAGCGCAGGAACTGAAAGACTGGAAAGATGCCTGGACAACTGCGCATGGCGGGGTGTCGCCTATCTTGGTTACGAGTATCCGCCAAACCGAACATTCGGCCGAGTTGGAAGGCGGGAGTGTTAAATATAAAGATGTGTTCGAAGGGTTTTTTGACTGGCCAGTGATCACTGGTCCCGCAAACCCGCCCTATGATGTCTACAACGATTTCAGCCTGGAAACATCCATATGGTCCGGTCAAGACCTCAATGCCCGTTACAAGGTTTTAAGCGGAGAGTACAGCTTTGTCGGGAGCGGCGCCTGGCCGGGCTTTGACGACGGGGGCGTGATGGGGTGGGGCGCTGGCATCCGGCGCGGCATCCCGCGCAAGGAAGGGAACGAGTACCTCTTCCCGTATCACCTGAATAGAGTCAGGGCCAACGGCTATCCGGTGGTCCAGATCGCCTCCTGGAACGACTGGTTTGAAGGTACAAACATCGAGCCGTCGGTGGAATTCAGTTTCGATTACTTGGGAGTGACCGGCGGTTCGGTGCGCGGGATGAAGGGAGCGAGCATCGCTTCCGCACTGCTCAAAGGCGCGGCCCGCTTCAGCCCCTTGGCCAATGTGGTCATGGCCGCAAGCATGAGTTTTAGTACTCCCCGCGAGGCGTTGTTCCGGTACCTGGATCTGACCCGGGACGGCGTAGCGGCGATCAAAAACAAGGCGCCCAACAGCGGCGATTGGTGGGTGCCGTATTGGATCTATATGATCCGCCACAACCTGGCCAATGATCCGGATGCCCAGGCCGCGGCGGATGCGGCCAACGCGGCGATCGGAAACGGCGACTTCACGCAGGCGGAGACGATCCTGCAGCCTTGGGTGGTGGTCCTCAATTACACGCCCACGCCTTCGCCCACCTCCACGATTACACCGACCGCAACAGTCACCGCGACTTTGACCACGACTCCTACAATTACCGAAACCAGTACGATGACAACGACGCCCACAATCACACCGACGCCGCGTACGCCCCAGCAGATCAAAGCTTGGCCAGAGCAGGGTCATGTCATGAATCCCGGTCATAGTCAGAACTTGCTGGCTATATCGAAATACCATCAAGAACCCCAGCCCAATATCCGCGTGCATTATCAGGTTCTGCTTGGCAGCGGCACATTCGCAGGGGAACCGGAAACCTACGTTCTGACAGGGGCCAATGCTGAGCCAGCCGGCGCAGTATTTAGCGCCTCGGACGAGCGCTTGGATCTGAACATCATAAAAGTGGACAATCTTGGCCTGGGTGGCCGGAAATATATCGTGATCATTGTGTTGCCCGGGAAGATAAAAGGTGCAAGTGCTGAGGATGGGACAGGGCTCGAGGGACAGGAGATGGTTTATGATAACGAAGAAGAAGCCCTGGCCAACGGCCAAGCGGCCATGGCGGCCATGGTGGAATTGATCCCCAGCCACACGCCCACGATCACCCTAACGCCCACGTTCACGCAATCGCCCACGCTGACGCCAACGCTCACTCCGACCGCAACGCCGACGCAGGCGCCCTGGCTGGAAAGCGGCAAGGTAATGGCCTATCCCAACCCGGCCCGCGGAAAAGTACGCTTCGCGTATACGCTGAGCGGGGCAGGGAAGGTGGAGATCGATATCTACCGCCTGACCGGTGAGCGGGTGGTGCATATTGAAGAACGCAAGGACGGCGGGGCCGGGCAGACCCTGACCACGACCTGGGAGGCTGCCGGCGTGGCGCCGGGGATATATATTTGTAGGATTAGGATTACGGACAGTGCGGGTAAAGTGGTCTTGGAACAAAGGAAAAAAGTGGCACTGATCAATTAAAGATGCCAAGGAGGATTTAATGAGAAAAGCGATGCTGGCAAGTTTGACTGTCACTGTTATATGTGTTTGTACAAATCCCGCGATTGCGTTGCGCTGGCCTACCAATGCCGGTGTCAGAGTGCAAAGCATGGGAAACGCCACGTTGGGAATCGAGGACGAGACCACCGCTTTAACGATATTCAATCATCAAAACGTGGCTGGCAGGGCGTTCGATGAAAAGAAGAACCGGCTGGATTACGGATTGAATTACTATTCGCAAGATTGGAAGCTCGATTTCCCGACTTCTGAGTGGGAATTAAAATACGGCGATATAGGAGCCGGTCGGCCGGGCGGAGAATATCAAGGCCTTGCTTGCTGGCTTGATGAAAACACGGTTGTGCAAGCAAGCGTGGAAGGGTCGGCCAAATACATCAGTGATCGAAGCGCTTCCTCCGCGGGCGAGTGGACTGATCAATTAAAATCCTATCTATACGGCGGCGGGATATCCGCAGCTTATAAGTTGGACATAGGGCTGGCATTGGGAGCGGCGGTTTCCTATCTGGGTGCAAACGCCAAACCCGATTCCTTGCTGGGCAGTTTCAATTTGGCCTCAGTTATGTGGATGCCTGGCGGAATGATTTTGGCAGGCGCCACCACGACCAAATTTGAGGTTGCATCCAGTGACCTTTATTGGCGCACTGCTCTGGCTTATGAAGTGAAGAATCTGGGAGGAGATGACAAATTAACCCTGGGCTTGGGCGTTAGCGGAGAAGATACCTCGCCGGGGTTCGGGGTTGACGCTGGGACGTATTTGGTTGCTTCGGCCGATATACTAGGTTCATACAATGGGACGGTTGTTTTGGAGGGCAATGATCCTGTCCTTGGGGATGTATCCAGCAAACGAACGCTCACGCAAATGCCCGTGGTTGTCGATGCGGAAGCTATTTACGATCTGGGCGGCTGGCTTTCGGCCGGGTTGCTGTTCGATTATTTAATGAATGAATATCATCGAAAAGTTGAATACCAGGGTTTTGACGCCTTGGCGCCTTCGGCACGGCCGGTCAATACGGATCAAAAAACGAAAGCATTGCAGCAATGGGGCATTACCCCGGTGGTTCGCGGCAAAATCGCTGTGGCGGAAGATGTCGTTCTATTGCCCGGCCTTTCCTATTCCACCTGGGGCAGCGGCAATGGAGAGTACTTTTTGCACGATCCCACCTTTGCTGATCCAAACGCGACATATAAAAATTCCACGTCGGTAACCAACTCGGGTTCTTTTGCCGTGGGAATTGGAGTACAAACGCTCGGCAAGCAGTTTCAGGGCGCTTTACAGTACGAAAACAGCGCCAGTAAAAGCGAGACGGAGAGGTATGACTTGGATGGAAATAGCTTGGGAAAAACATCCTCGGAAGGCGGAATAATCAACAACTTCCGCGTGGGCGCTGAATTCCTGCCCATTCCCGAATTGGCGGTTCGGGCGGGATATGCTTTGCTGCAGACAACCTATAAAGACGGGGCTATGGACAATGACGGCAATGTGGTTGATTTGAAACTGTACACAGGTCGTATTTCCGCTGGGGTGGGTGCGTACATTATAGAAGGCATGAATCTGGATCTGTTGGTTATTGTCGACAATAAATACAGCGAACCCAAGTCCTCGCCAGAGCCTCAAGAAAGCCTAGTGAATATTTTGCTGGGCGTTCATATGGAATTATAAGCTCTATTTAGCCTAATAATGCATGAGAATTGCGCGATTCGAAAGTGGACGAGTAAAAAGGGGTTCGCCGCAGAGGGAGGCTGGCTGCAAATAATCTTAAAACCATCTTAATCTATCTCGGGAGGCAAAATGAAAAAGCTATACAGCATCGGCTTATTGCTGGGAATAGCAGGCTTGGTGTTGGCCGGCTGCGCGCAGAACAATCCGGTCGCGCCTGCGGGCATGAGCGCCCTGGGTTCATCTATGAAAGCCCAGAGCGTCGGCGCACCGGGTAGCGAGAAGGTGGCTTCGGGCCAGGTAACTATCACCAAGGGCATGTTCTATCACCAGGAACCTTTGGTGATCAACGGCGAGAACGGGCAAGTGGTTTTTGAAGCGGTGCATCTGGGGCATTGGGACATCTACGTTGAGCTATTTAATGCTCAAGGTGTGTTGATTTACGCCGGCGCGGCCGAGGCAGTGGTCAAACCCAACAAAACCACGGAAGTCATGGTTGCGGTCACCGATGATCTGGGAAGCATCACGCCCCAACCTACGCCTCCAGGCCAGGGGAATCCGCCGGAAAACAATACCGGCACCTTGATCGTGAATGTTGATATCCCTGTGCCGCCGATACCGGAGGGACTGATATTTTGGAATAGGTTGGGCAATCCAGATGAGGTTCAAAATAGTGAAGTTGGCGTCCCTGGGGTTATTGTCGGAACTCCTAATTATGATCAAGTGCAGCATGATGGTGGAGCTGGTTATTTTCCGACGAGTTATACTTATATAATATATAACAATTTATTTGGGTCTGATGAGTATTCGGGATTTGCGATTGAATTTTGGACAAAATGGCGGGAAGCTGGAAATGAGGATTATTCGTTTCTAATGGCTCATGAGAATGAAAATAGCGTTGGGAATAAAGTGTTTTTTATAAATGCGAATCAAACAGCAGGAGCCGCACCTCAACTGGGATTGCAATTATTATGGAATTATACACCGGAGAGCTCAATCATCTATTTGTGGTATCCACATGAATATTTAGTAGATGGTTTAATCGAACACATTGCTTATGTTGTAGATTTATCGGCTGCGAGCGGCCAAAAAGTTAAATTGTACGTTGATGGCCAGGATATTGGTGCTCCTGCTTATTACAATGAAGTCAATCCACTACCAACCTATGCATTTCCACAATATGTTGAAATCGGCGAAAGAGTTTCACATACCTGGGTGTTACGAAATTATATAGATAATATTAAAATCTGGAACTACCCCAAAACCGACTTCTCCGACCGCTTTACTGAATAAGCCTCAAGGCGCTTGCCTTGGTTTGCGAACCAGGGCAAGCGCCTTTTTATTTGGCCGCTAATAGGTTAAAATGGTTTATAGCCTTCGGAGAAAATGAGGTTATTTCATTTCTGGCCAAAGGAGCGTGCCTCTTTTCATGAAAGACGACGATCGCACGATCAGCCCGGAAGAACTGCTGGAAATATTTTCCAAGGTTACCAAGGAGTATAAAAAATATATCAAGCCAACCAAAGGCGGCAAGTCGGAATATAAAATCACCCGGGCCGAACTCCTGGAAATTTTCAAGAAGGTCAGCAAATCCATCTGAGTTGTGGTGCTCAAAACCCCGGGCCGTTGAATTGTTTTGGGGCACGCGAAAGGGTATTTGACGAAGAGATAAATATTCCTGGTTTCCCCTGTTTATACATTATATAATCCTGATATTCATTCTCTGAGGAATCAGCCATGATCAGAATCGCGATAGTGGGCGCCAGCGGTTACACGGGCGCGGAATTGGTGCGCCTACTGTCCCTGCATCCCGAAGCCAAGGTGGTGGCGGCCACCTCGGATTCCTTTGCCGGCCAGAAGCTGGGAGACCTGTATCCGGCGCTGGGAGCGGCCGGGGACATGGTGCTGCGCAAACTGTCGGACGCCGACCTTTCCCCCAAAAGCGCAGATGTGGTTTTTCTGGCCGTACCACACGGCGAGTCGCTTAAACTTACGCCGGGTCTGGTGGCCTCGGGCGCGAAGGTGATTGACCTGTCCGGCGATTTCAGGTTCCATGACACGTCCGTATATGAAGCCTGGTACAAGCACCCCCACACCGCCAAGGAACTGGCCGGCCAGGCGGTTTACGGCCTGCCGGAACTCTTCCGGGACAAAATCCGGGGCGCCAAGTTGATTGCCAATCCGGGGTGTTATGTCACCTCCGTGGTGCTGTCGCTATTTCCCCTGGTCAAAACCGGCCTCGTGGACTGCCAGCATATTCTGGTGGACGCCAAGTCCGGCGTCAGCGGCGCCGGCCGGAAGGTCCAATATGAGACCCAGTTCGCGCGGGTTTCGGAGAATATCATTCCCTACAAAGTGGGCGTGCACCAGCATACACCGGAAATGGAACAGTCGCTGAAAATGGCCGGCGGCAGGGAAGTGGTTATCACCTTTTCGCCCCATCTGGTGCCGGCACGGCGGGGGATTCTATCCGTGGCTTACGCCCGGTTGCTTAACCATTCCACCACAGCCGAATTAACCAGGCTTTATCAGGATTTTTACCGGAACGAGCCTTTCGTGGAGGTGCGCACCGCGCCTTCGGGCCTGCCGGAATTGGCCTCGGCCGTGGGCACCAACCGCTGCCTGGTGAGCGTGCTGGCGGACGAACGCACACAGACCGCAATCGCGGTGGCCAGCCTGGACAATTTGATCAAAGGCGCCTCGGGGCAGGCGATTCAGAATCTCAACCTGCTCGCCGGCTTGCCGGAATCCCTGGGCCTGACCGGGCCCGGGTTGCTACCGTAAAATCCCACCAAATTCATTATTAAAATTCCCCTCCCTGGAGGGGCAGGGGATACAAGACTCTGATGAGCATTCCAAAATGAGAATTGCGGGACCCCTCACCCCCACCCTCTCCCACAGCTTCGCCGGGGAGAGGGTTTCATTATTTTAGCCTGCATTTAAGGTTAAAATCCCCTTGCCATCTCCCCTCCGATTGTGCTAATATCCGCCGTTCCATTGGTCTCGCCCTGAGACCCACTACGCACGCCGCTGGACCGATCCGGCAGTGTCCCCGCTGGGGATTCCGGACGGGTTGAACGCGGCGGAGGCAAAACCGTCAGGAGGCAGTATGGTCAATATTTCTATGAAGCAATTGCTGGAAGCTGGGGTTCATTTCGGGCACCAAACCCGGCGCTGGAACCCCAAGATGGAACGCTACATCTACGGCGAGCGCAACGGCATCTACATCATCGACCTGCAGAAAACCGTCAAAAAACTCAAAGAAGCCACGCGTTTTGTCAAGGATGTGGCTGCCAGCGGACAAAAAATCATTTTCGTCGGCACCAAGAAACAGGCCAAGGATTCCATCCAGGAAGAAGCCAGCCGCTGCAGCATGTTCTTTGTGAACCAGCGTTGGCTGGGCGGAACCCTCACGAATTTCCAAACCATCCGCAAGACCATCACGCGCATGAAAGCCCTGGAAGCCCAGCTGGCCGACGGCACGCTGGACAACCTGCCTAAAAAGGAAAAGTTGCTGGCGGTCAAGGAACTGGCGAAGATGCAGAAGACCCTGAGCGGCATCAAGGATATGGAGGAGCTGCCGGGCGCGATCTTCGTGGTCGACACCAAGAAGGAACACAACGCCATCGCCGAATGCCGCCGTTTGGGCATTCCGATCGTGGCCGTCGTGGACACCAATTGCGATCCGGACGAAGTGGATTACATCATTCCGGGGAACGACGACGCCATCCGGGCGGTCCGCTTGATTTCCAGCCTGGTGGCTGAATCCGCCCTGGAAGGGCTGGAAGCCCGGCGCCAGGCCCTGGAGCGCGAAAGCAAAGCCGACGAATTCGCGGTCGCAGCCGAGGGAACGGCGGTTGATAAAGGCGAAACGGAAGAAAGCGAAACCGAGGAAAGCGCGGTTGGCTCGGAAGTATAGTTCGGGAGCGGTCGAGAACGCAGCAGGTATTCATCAAGGAGGAAGGCCATGACGATTTCAGCCGGCGCGGTCAAGGAACTGCGCGATAAAACCGGAGTGGGTATGATGGAGTGCAAGGCCGCCCTGCAGGAGTCGGGTGGTGACATGGAGAAGGCGATCATCTATCTGCGCGAACGGGGTTTGGCCAGCGCCACCAAAAAAGCCGGCCGCGTGGCCGCGGATGGGATCGTGGCTTCCTACATTCACGCGGGCGGAAAGCTCGGCGTGCTGCTGGAGGTCAACTGCGAAACCGATTTCGTGGCCAAAACCGACGCGTTCCTGAGCCTGTCGAGGGAGCTGGCCATGCAGGTGGCGGCTTCCAACCCCCAGTACGTGCGGCGTGAAGAGGTCCCGGACGAGGTGATCCAGCGCGAGCGCGACATTTACAAGGCCCAGATGGGCGAAACCAAGAAGCCGCCGGAGATCCTCGAGAAGATCATCAACGGCAAACTCGAGAAGTATTTCGAGGAGACCTGCCTGCTGGAGCAGCCCTACATCAAGGAACCGGCGCGCAAAGTCAACGCCCTGGTGGCTGAAACCGTGTCCAAAACCGGCGAGAACATCCAGGTCCGGCGGTTCGTCCGCTTCAAGGTCGGGGAGGAATAATGCCCGGGCCGAGCGCTCGGCGTCGTCCAGGCAAATACCGGCGGGTCCTGCTCAAGCTGTCGGGCGAGGCCCTATCCGGGCCGGAGCGTTTTGGCCTGAACCAGCAGACGCTGCAGGATATCGCCGCGCAGGTCCGCGCCGTGGTCAAGAGCGGCGTGCAGGTCGCCCTGGTGCTGGGCGGCGGCAACATTCTGCGGGGGTCGCTCGCCGAATCGCGCGGCATGGACCGGGTGGCTGCGGATTATATGGGCATGCTGGCCACAGTGATCAACTCGCTGGCCATGCAGGACAGCCTGGAACGGGCGGGCGTGCCCACCCGCGTCCAAACCGCCATCGAAATGCAGAAACTGGCCGAGCCGTTCATCCGGCGCCGCGCCATCCGGCATTTGGAAAAGGGCCGGGTGGTCATTTTCGCGGCCGGCACCGGCAACCCCTATTTTTCCACGGACACCGCGGCCGCCCTGCGCGCGGTGGAAATCAAGGCGGATGTGATCCTGAAAGCCACCAACGTGGACGGCGTTTATTCGGACGATCCGCGCCGGAACCCCAAAGCGGAGTTTCACCGGGAATTAAAATACATGGACGTACTCCAGCGGCGCCTGCAAGTGATGGATTCCACGGCGATCTCGCTGTGCATGGACAACCAGCTGCCGATCATCGTTTTCAATTTGAACCGGCGGGAAAACATCCGTCTGGCGGTGTCCGGCAAACCGATCGGCACGCTGGTTCAATAGGCTGCTTCGAACCGGAGGTGTTCGCATGACGGCAAATCCCCTGCAAGACATTCAACATGACACCCAGGAACGCATGACCAAGGCGCTGGAAGCGCTTAAACGGGAATTTCTCGCCGTGCGCACCGGGCGCGCCTCGGCCGCCATCCTCGAAGGCATCCGGGTGGAGTACTACAACAGCCAGATGCCCATCAACCAGGTGGCCACCATCGTAACGCCGGACGCCAAAACCCTCGAAATCAAGCCGTGGGACGTAAGCGTGCTGGGGGAAATCGAACGCACGCTGCTGAAGGCCAACCTCGGCCTCACGCCGATCAACGACGGCAAGGTGATCCGCCTTTCCTTCCCCGCGCTCACCGAGGAGCGGCGCAAGGAACTGGTCAAGCATGTCCAGAAGCTCGCCGAGGACATCAAAGTGGAGCTGCGCAACCACCGCCGCAAGAGCATGGAATCCCTGAAAACCCTCAAGAAGGACAAACAGCTCGGCGAGGACGACGAGAAATCGGCCGAGGGGCGCATCCAGAAGCTGACCGACGATTTCATCAAGCAGGTGGACGCGCTCACCCAGCACAAGGAAAAGGAATTGATGGAGGTTTGAACCCCCCCCAGCTCACTCCCCAGGCCGCGGGCCTCGATCCCGCCGGGCTTCCGCAGCACGTCGCCGTCATCATGGATGGCAACGGCCGCTGGGCCAAACAGCGCGGGTTGCCGCGGGTGCAAGGGCACCGCGCGGGCATGAACACGGTCCGCCGCGTCATCCGCGCCTGCGGGGAACTGGGCATCCCCTTCCTTACGCTCTACGCTTTTTCCACGGAAAACTGGAAACGGCCGGCTGCCGAGGTCAGCTTCCTGATGAACCTGCTGCTGGAATTCCTGCGCCGCGAACTGAAGGAGATGAACCGCCAGGGCGTGCGGCTGCGGCGCCTGGGCCGGCGGGACCGCGTTCCGCCGCGCGTACTGGCGCAAATCGACCGGGCCGTCAAATCGACCGCGCACAACCAGGGTCTGCAGGTCAATCTGGCCTTCAATTACGGGGGACGCCGCGAAATTTTGGACGCGGTTAAAAAAGCCGCGAAGGCGCGGACGCCCCTGACCGAAGAATCCTTCGGCCGGCATTTGTACACCGCCGGCCTTCCGGACCCGGACCTGCTGATCCGCACGTCCGGCGAATACCGCATTTCCAACTTCCTCCTGTGGCAACTGGCCTACGCGGAGATCGTGGTCAGCCCGGTGCTGTGGCCTGATTTCGGGGAGCGCGAACTGGTCGCCGCCCTGGCCGAGTACCAGCGCCGGGAGCGCCGCTTCGGCGGCGTGGAGGCGGTCAGGCTTCCCCAAACGGTGAAACGCCATGCTTAAACGACTGCTGGTGGCCGCCATTTTCCTGCCCATGTTTGTCTGGGTCATTTATATACCCGGGCGCCTGCCGTTTTTCCTGCTGGCCCTGCTGGGATTCAACCTCGCGGCCGTCGAACTGGGGTCCCTGGCCCGGCGGCGGGGGCTGTCCGTGGATTTCGCCTGGCTGGTGGCCTTTACCACGCTGGTCTGCCTGGCCGCCGGCTGGTTCGGCGGACCGGCGGCAGGGCTGAATTGGGAAGCCGCGGCCATGGTGTGGCTGCTGGTCCTGGGCGCCCTGCTGACCCTGAGCCTGAAAGCGGTGTTCGCCGGTTTCCAGGACTCCACCGTGTCCGGCGTCAGCGTGGCGATCATGACCCTGGTGATCATCGCGGGCATCGGCAGTTTCGTGCTCCTCATCCACCGCCTGCCCCTGGGGCCCCATTGGATCGTCCTGCTGTTTGGCTTCAACTGGCTTTATGACAGCGGAGCCATGATCGGCGGCATGCTCTTCGGCCGGACGAAACTGGCGCCGTCCATTTCGCCGGCCAAAACCGTGGAAGGGCTGGTGACCGGCCTCCTGGTCAACGTGGCGGCCGCGGTCGCGGTTCATTTTTGGTGGGTGAGCCGCAACCTGGGATTCTCGCTGGCCGGCATCATCGGCCTGGGCGTGCTGCTGGGCCTGCTGGCCCAGGCCGGGGATTTGGTCGAGTCCATGGTCAAACGCTGGGCCGGGACCAAGGACGCCTCGCAGCTCATTCCCGGCCACGGCGGCCTGCTGGACAAGATCGACAACCTGCTGTTCACCGCGCCGGTGCTGTACGTCATCGCCTGCCTGATGCAGCTTCCATGAAACGCAAACGCCTGAGCCTGCTCGGCTCCACGGGTTCCATCGGCCGGTCCGCCCTGGACGTGGTGGCGCGCCATCCCGGCCGCTTCCGCGTCGAGGTCCTGGCCGCCAACCGCAACGCCAAACTGCTGCTCGAACAGTGCCGCCGCTTCCGGCCCGCGGCCGTGGCCCTGGCTGACCCGGCGGCTGCCCGCGGCATCGCGCCGGCCCTGCGCCGTCTGGCCCGGCCGCCCCGGCTGTTGGCCGGTCCCGAGGGCTTGCGGCAGGCCGCGGCCTGGCCTGCGGCGGACATGGTCCTGTCCGCGCTCATGGGCACGGCCGGCTTGCTGCCGACCCTGGACGCCATCCGCGCGGGCAAGGACATCGCCCTGGCGAACAAGGAGACCCTGGTCACCGCGGGCACGGCCATCATGGCCGAGGTCCGCAAGCATCGCGTGAAGCTCCTGCCCGTGGACTCCGAACACGCGGCCCTGGCCCAGTGCCTGCGCGGGCACGCCGGCGTGCCGGTGCGCCGCTTGATCCTCACCGCCTCGGGCGGGCCGTTCCGCAGCTACACCCAGGCCCGGTTGCGGCGCGTCACCGTGGCCCAGGCCCTGCGGCATCCCACCTGGTCCATGGGCGCCAAGATCACGATCGATTCGGCCACCATGATGAACAAGGGCCTGGAAATCATCGAAGCCCATCATTTGTTCGGCGTGCCCTTTGACCGCATCGAGGTGGCCGTGCATCCGCAGAGCATCGTCCACTCTCTGGTGGAATTCATCGACGGCTCCACGCTGGCCCAGCTTTCGCACCCGGACATGCGTTTGCCCATCCAGACCGCGCTGGCCGAACCCGAACGGTTGGAGCGGATCGTGGCGCCGCTCGACTTCAAGAGCGGTTTCGAGCTGACGTTTCTGCCGCCGGATACCCGGCGCTTTCCCTGCCTGGCCCTGGCCTATCAGGCCGGCCGGGCCGGGGGCACGGCGCCGGCCGTGCTGAACGCGGCCAACGAAGCGGCGGTGCAGGCCTTCCTGGACCACCGCCTTGACTTTCCCGGCATTCCCCGTATCATTAAACAGGTGCTGGCCCGCAGGCCCGCGCCGCGGGCCCTGACCCTGGAAGCGGCGCTGGCCGCCGACGCCTGGGCCCGGCAAGCTGCAGAGGAGGCAATCGCATGCAAACCCTGATGATGATGGCTGCCGGCCTGGTGGCCCTGGGCATCGTGGTCTTTGCCCACGAGCTCGGACATTTCCTGGTGGCCAAGGCCGCCGGCATCCGCGTGCTGAAGTTTTCCCTGGGGTTCGGCCGCAAGCTGGTGGGCTTCAAGTGGGGCGAAACCGAATACGTGATCTCGGTCCTGCCCCTGGGCGGGTACGTGCGCATGGCCGGGACCGACGCCCTGGACAAGCAGGTGGGCGAGGCGCAAGAGGGCGATTATTTCTCGCGGCCGTGGTGGGTCCGCATCCTGGTGCTGTTCGCCGGGCCGGCGGCCAACCTGGTGACCGCGGTCCTGGTGCTGGGCCTGCTGTACTTTATCGGGTTTCAGGCGCCCCTGGCCAAACCCCAGGTCATGCAGGTGGAGGCCGGTTCGCCGGCCCAGGCCGCAGGTCTCGCGGCCGGCGACATCCTGACGGCATTAAACGGCGAGGCCGTGGACAACTGGGAGACGTTTTCCGACCGGCTCAACGCCCTGGACCAGGAAAATCAGCCGGTGCGTTTGACCTACCTGCGCCATGGGCAGGAAGCGTCGCTGGAACTCACACCCCAGCGGGACGAAAAGACCGGCCGCTTGCGCCTGGGCGTCACCATCGGCGCCGCGGGCTCCAATCTCATTGACCGCGTGTACGTGGGCACGCCCGCGGAAATGGCGGGCTTCAAGGAAAAAGACCGCGTGCTGGCCGTGGAAGGGCAGCCCGTGTGGAGCAAATACGATTTTCAGCAGGCGGTCTGGCCGCGGCCCGGCCAGCCGACGCGCTTTACGGTCGAGCGGGGCCAGACCCGGCTTGAACTGACCTGCACGCCCATCGCGCAGCAGCTGCCCGGCGAGGGCAAAGTCGGGGTCATCGGCGTGAATTTCGTGTTTTCGGACCGGACCCAGCTCGTGCGCTATCCCTTTTTCCAGGCGTTCGGGCTGGGCGCGACCCAGACCCTGGGCATCACCCGCATGATTTTGTCCTCCCTGTGGCAGATGGTGACCGGCCAGATTTCGGCGCGCGATTCCCTGGGCGGGCCGATCAGCATCATGCGCATGGCCGGCCAGGAGGCGCGCACCGGCGCCAAGGATTTCTTATTCTTCCTGGCGGGCATCTCCATCATGCTGGGCATCATCAACCTGCTGCCCATCCCGGTGATGGACGGCGGCAACTCGGTGTTTTTCCTGCTGGAAGGCATCCGGCGCAAGCCGCTGTCCCTGCGCGTGCAGGAAGTGTCCCAGCAGATCGGGCTGGCGCTGCTCGTGGCCCTGATGGTGTTCGCCACGTATAACGACATTTACAAGCTGGTGGCGCCCGCCCTGGGAGGCACTCCTTGAACCGTGCCCCCCGCCTTGTCACCCGCCTGGTGAAGGTGGGGAACCAGGTGCTCGGCCACGGCTCCCCCGTGCTGGTGCAGTCCATGACCAATACGCCCACCGAGGACGCGGGCCGCACCCTGGCGCAGATCAGGCGCCTGGCAGCCGCGGGCTGCGAACTGGTGCGCGTGGCCGTGCCGACGAAGGCCGCGGCCGCGGCCCTGTCGCGGATCGTTACCCGTTCGCCCCTGCCCGTTATCGCGGACATTCACTTTGACCATGAACTCGCCCTGGCGGCCATTGCCGCGAGCGCGGCCAAGGTGCGGATCAATCCCGGCAACCTGGGGCTGGAGCGTTCGCTCCTCGTCGCCCGGGCTGCGGCCAAAGCCAAGGTAGCCGTGCGCATCGGCGTGAACGCGGGTTCGCTGCCCGAACGCTGGCGGCAGGGCGCCGCCACGCCCGCGGCCCTGGGCCGGCTCATGGCCAAAACCGCGGTGCGTTACGCCCTGGCCCTGGAAAAAGCCGGCTTGCGCCAGATTGTGCTGTCGGTCAAGGCGTCGGATATCCTGGCCTCTCTGGCCGCCTACCGCCAGCTGGCCGCGACCACCCGCTGGCCCCTGCACCTGGGCATCACCGAAGCCGGCGGCGAACTGGCCGGGAGCATCAAAACCGCAGCCGGCCTAGCGCCGCTCCTGGTGGAGGGCATCGGCGACACATTGCGTGTGTCCCTGACCGCGGATCCGGTGCGCGAAATCCGCGCGGCCAACCTGATACTGGCGGCGACAGGCGTGCGCCAGCGCGGGCCGGACATCATCGCGTGCCCGACCTGCGGCCGCACGGCCGGCGACCTCTTCGGGATCCTGAAAAAAGTGGAGCAGGCCCTGCTCGACGAGCCCCGGCCCCTGACCGTGGCGGTCATGGGCTGCGTGGTCAACGGTCCGGGCGAGGCCCGGCACGCGGACGCGGGACTGGCCGGTGCGCAGGACGGCAGCTTTATACTGTTTGCCCAGGGCAAGCCCCTGCGGCGCGTCAGCGCGGCCCAGGCCGTACCGGCTTTGCTGGCGGAATTGAAAAAAATCCGCACGTCGGGTCCGGGCAGGGGCACGCACTGATGCGGAAGCTATCTCCCTGGTCCGCCGCCTGGCCGGCGGTTCTGTTTCTCCTCACCGGGTGCGGCGGCCACGGCCGCCTGGAAACCAACGCCGATCCCACCAGCCTGGTCCTGGATGACACGAGCCGCACATTATACGTAGCCTGCGAAGGCGCACAGACCGTAGAAGCCTGGGACCTGGGCCGTCGCAGCAAGACCGCGGAAGCTTCAGCCGGCCGCGGCCCCTTGCGCCTGGTGCTCGGCCAGGGGCAGGACAAGCTGTACGTGCTCGACTCCGGCAGCCGCAGTCTGCTGGTTCTGCAACGGCCAGCCTTGAAGGCCGTGGGCCGCTTGCGCCTGCCGGACGCGCCTTCCGCGCTGTGGGACGAAACAGACACCCGCTCCCTGTGGGTGGCGTGCGCGGAAACGAACCGGCTGCTGCCGTTCGCGGGCTTGAACCCCCTGCCGGCGATCGAGACCGGCCAGGAGCCCAGGGACCTGGCGCGCGAGGCGGGCAAGGATTTTCTGTGGGTGGCTGACCGGCAGAGCAACGACGTGGCCGTGGTCAAGCTCAGCGAAGGCCAGGTGGTGAAGCGCGTGGCGGTATGGCCCAACCCGCTGCGCCTGCTGCTGCCGGCCGACGGCAACCGCCTGCTGGTCCTGTGCGAAGGCCGCGACGCGGTCCCGGCCCAGAGCCGGGTGCAGGTGGTGGACACGCTGTACCAATCCGCGGGGCTGAGCTGGCCCGCGGGCAAGGACGCACGCGATTTCGCGCTGGGTCCCGACGGCCGGCGGCTGTACGTGCTGACCGCCGACCGGCTGCTAGTACAGGCCGCGGACACCGGCGCCCTGCTGGCTGAACTCAAGGTGGGCAGGGACCCCCGGGCCCTGGCCATTGCGCCGGACGAATCCCTGGCTTGCGTTTCCTGCCGCGAAGACCAGGAAGTGCTGCTGATCAAACTCACGCCCAGCAAGTGGCTTCCCTGATTTTCCGTTTTCATCCCGCAACTACTTTCACACGAACCTGTGGTTCGTAAGAGTGAAAGTAAAACGTTGCGACCGAAGGGAGTCCCAATGTCCAACCCGTCGGGGCGGGACGTTCGCCGTGCCGCCGCCAAAGCTGCGTTTAGGCCGAAAAGAAGTTCCTGGATATTCTAACCGGGGTGACGCTCCGTGAAAAAACTCAAAATCAAGTGCCGCCCCGAGGATTTTACGGTCGAAGAACTGGCATCGCTGCCACTGGCCGAGCGCGGCCGGTTCGCAGTCTATTGGCTGAGCAAGCGCGGCTGGAATACGGCCGACGCGCTGCAGCGCATCGCCAAGGCCAGCGGGGTGCCGTATGACCGCTTTGCCTACGGCGGCAAAAAAGACCGCCACGGCCTGACCGGCCAGTGGGTGACCGTGGAGGACCGCCGGTCCTGCAGCGTGTCCGAACCCCATTATACTTTTGAATTGCGCGGCTACAGCGACCAGCCCATGGGACCGCAATGGATCCAGGGCAACCGCTTTGCGGTCACGGTCCGCCACCTGACCAGCGGCGACGTCCGGCGCGCCTTGGCCGAGCTGGAAACCACGGCTGACGCGGGCTTCGTCAATTACTTCGACGACCAGCGTTTCGGCGGGTTCGACCGGGAGCTGGGGTCTCCGGCCGAGCGCCTGCTGCGGGGCGAACGCTCCGAGGCGCTGAAGATCTTCACAGCCGGCATCCACACGGAAGACACCAAGGCCGCCAAGGAACGGAAGCTCAAGCTGCGGGAAGCCTGGGGCGACTGGCCGGCCTGCCTGGCCCTGGCCCAGACGCGCTGGGAACGGGAAATCTTCGGGCTGCTCGCGCGACAGCCCCAGGACGTGGACGTTGCCTTGCAGCGCCTCTCGCGCGAAACCGCGTCCCTGGCCGTGAGCGCCTTCCAGTCCCTGGTGTGGAACGAAACCATGCGACGCTGGCTGTCAAGGCGGGGCTGGGGCGAGCGGCACTATACCGGCAAGGCAGGGGAGTACGTCTTTTACGGCGCGCTCGCGCCGGAAGACTGCAGCTTCCTGCTGGGCCTGGACGTGCCGCTGGCCGACGCCAGGGCAGCCATGCCGGACGCGGAACTCGGCCGGATCTACGCCGACGTGCTGGCCGAGCGCAGGCTCGCGCCGCCGGACTTCGGCCGTTTTCCCCTGCGCCAGGCGTATTTCAAGTCCGCACCGCGCCTGGCGGCCGTCAAGCCGGAGGCGGTTTCCTCGGAAACCCTCGCGGACGAACTGTATCCCCGGCACAAGGCCCTGCGCCTTGCCTTCACCCTGCCGCGCGGCTGCTACGCCACCATGCTGCTCAAGCGCCTGTTTGCCGCGCCGGTCCGGAAAGACTAAGCCGGCTCAGCCGGCGCCCGGCCGCGAGGTTCTGCCGCTTGCCCCGGCCGCGAGTTTATGAGAAAATTGCCACGCTTTTTAAACGCGGATGACGCGTCATCTTTCAATCCAAGGAACTGCGACCCATGCGTTGGAGCCAAACCCTGATCGACACCCTGAAGGAAGTGCCGGCCGAGGCCGAGGTGGTGAGCCACCAGCTGATGCTGCGGGCCGGCCTCATCAAGAAACTGGCCGCCGGCCTGTACTCCTATCTGCCGCTCGGCTGGCGGACCGTCCGCAAGATCGCGCAGATCGTGCGCGAGGAAATGGACGCCGCGGGCGCGGTGGAAGTCATGCTGCCCATCCTCTCGCCCGCCGAGCTGTGGCAGGAAACCGGCCGCTGGGCCAAATACGGCGCGGAGCTGTTCCGCGTGCAGGACCGGCACGAGCGCCTGTTCGCGCTCGGCCCCACGCACGAAGAGGTGATCACGGACCTCATCCGCCGCAGCGTAAAATCCTACCGCCAGCTGCCGCTCAACTGCTACCAGATCCACACCAAGTTCAGGGACGAAATCCGGCCGCGCTTCGGGGTGATGCGGGCCCGGGAGTTCCTGATGAAGGACGCTTATTCCTTCGACCGCGACGAAACCGGCGCCGAGGCGGCCTACGCCCGGATGTACGAGACGTACCACCGGATTTTCAAGCGCTGCGGCCTGCGCTTCAAGGCCGTGGAGGCGGACCCGGGCGCCATCGGCGGCTCCTTCTCCTCGGAGTTCATGGTCCTGGCCGACACGGGCGAGGAGGCGATCGCGAGCTGCGGCCAGTGCGCCTACGCGGCCAACGTGGAAAAAGCGCAGGGCAAAATTCCGGACCCCTCGGCGCCTGAAAAGCCGGAGGAGCGCCGGCTGGTCGAGACTCCTGGCCAGCATACGGTGGAGGAGGTGGCGGCCTTTCTCAAGGTGCCGGTGACGCGCCTGGCCAAGACCCTCCTGTATGCGGCGGACGACAAACTGGTGGCCGTGGTGATCCGCGGCGACCGCGAAGTGAACGAAATCAAGCTGCGCAACGCCCTGGGCTGCCAGGATCTGGCCTTAGCCACGCCCGAACAGATCCGCAAGGCCACGGGCGCGCCCGTGGGCTTTGCCGGGCCGTTCGGCCTGTCCGGCGTCTCTGAAATCATCCAGGACGATTCCCTGGACCAAGCCTCCAACCTGGTGACCGGCGGCAATGCCGCGGACATGCACGCGACCGGGGTCGTGCCGGGGCGCGATTACCAGCCCACGCGGGTGCTGGACGTGCGCACGGCGCGCGCCGGCGACCGCTGCCCCCGCTGCGGCGGCGAACTGTCGATCGAGCGGGGCATCGAAGTCGGCCATGTGTTCAAACTGGGGCTCAAGTATTCGCAGGCCATGCGGGCTTCCTTCCTGGATGAAGCCGGGCAGGAGCGCTTGTGCATAATGGGCTGCTACGGCATCGGCGTGTCCCGCATCGCGGCCGCGGCCATTGAGCAGAACCACGACGACCAGGGCATTATCTGGCCCATGCCCCTGGCACCGGTGCAGGCCGTGCTCCTGCCCATCGCGCCCAAGGACCCGAAGGCCGGCGCCATGGCCGAGGAGGTGTACGCCGAGCTCAAGGCCGCGGGCGTGGAAGTGCTGCTCGACGACCGTGACGAACGGGCCGGCGTCAAGTTCAAGGACGCGGACCTGCTCGGTATCCCGCTGCGCCTCACCTTCGGCAAACACGCGGCCGAGGGGTTGATCGAACTCAAGCGGCGCGACAACGGCGAAGTCTCGCTCGTGCCCAGGGCCGAGATCCGCGGCCGGGTCCAGGCCATGATCGCGGACGCGCTTAAAACTCCGGCCGCCGTATGAACATCGGCCTGGCCACGGACACCTTCGCCCCCCGCATCAACGGCGTGGTCCAATCCGTGGACACCTTTGCCCGCGAATTCCGGCGCCTGGGGCATCGCGTGGTCGTGTTCGCGCCCGCTTTTCCCGGCCCGGAACCCGAGGAAACCGACGTCTGGCGCTTTCCCAGCCGCCGGCCGCGCAACAATCCCGAAGACCGCCTGGCCAAACCCCTGCACCCCAAATCCCTGCTCCTGCTGCGCCGCCTGCCGGAACTGAAGCTGGATGTGGTGCACACGCACACGCCCTTTTCGCTGGGGCTCATGCTCCTGCGCTGGGCGCGGCGCCACGGCGTGCCCACGGTGCATACCTATCACACGTATTTCGCCCGTTACGTCGAGCATTACATGCGCCCGCTGCCGCAGCGGACCGGGCAGTGGCTGGTGCGGCGCGTGTCCCGTTCTTTCTGCAACCGGCACGACCTGGTGGTGACGCCGTCGCGGGCCATGGCGCGGATCCTGCGGCGCTACCGGGTTACGGCGCCGATCCGGGTCATCCCCACGGGCGTGGATCTGGAGGAGTTTCAAAAAGGCCAGCAGGCCCGCGGGCGCGCGGCCTGGAACCTCTCGGACCAGGACCAGGTGTTGCTCTCCCTGGGGCGGATCTCCGGCGAGAAGAACCTCGAGCTGCTGCTGGAAGTGGTGGAGCGCCTGGCTCCGGCCCATCCCCGCCTGCGGCTGGTGCTGGCCGGTTCCGGGCCGGGCCTCGAGGCCATGCAGGACGAAGTCCGGCGCCGTCGTTTGGCTGACCGCGTGGTTTTCGCGGGATACGTGCGGGGCCAGGGCAGGCTGGATCTTTACGCCGCCGCGGATGTGTTCGTGCTCTCCTCGAAAACCGAAACGCAGGGCCTGGTGCTGAACGAAGCCATGGCCGCGGGCAAGCCGTGCGTGGCCGTGGGCGCCATGGGCGCGCGCGAAGCGCTGAAACACGGCGGCGGAGAACTGGTGCCGAACCAGCCGGCGGCTTTTGCCGCGGCCGTGGAGCGGTTGCTGTCCGATCCCGCCTGGTACGCGGCCAAACAGGCCGAGGCCAAGGCCCAGGTCATACAGTATTCCGCCGCGGCCAAGGCCGGGGAATTGCTGGAAATTTACCGCCAACTAACGGAGAAAAAAAGGCCCTCGGCCCAGCCGGGGACTGCCGATACTTAGCAGGCTGATGAAAAAGCCCGCAGAGCGGACTTTTTCGATCGCGTTGCGTGGAATACCCCATGAAAAACCAGAGATTTTTCATGGGGTAACAGGGTGCCAGCGGAGCATATATGGATTTTTCAGCACCCTGTTAGTAACGGGCAATACGCACGAACCGACAACCCCAAAGGAGCAAGCAACTGCCATGCATATTGGAATGGTCACGGACACTTTTCTGCCGCGCATCAACGGCGTCACCAAATCCACGCTCACCTTTGCCGAACATTTCCGGCGGCTGGGCCACCGGGTGACCATTTTCGCGCCCCGTTATCCCGGCGCCCAGGAGGAGAACCCCGAGGTGCTGCGCTTTCCTTCCTATTATCTGTTCTTCAGCCCCGAGGACCGGCTGGGCAATACCCTGAGCCCGACCGCGCGGCGGCTGTTCAAGAAACTGCCCGAACTCAAGCTCGACATCATCCACACTCAGACGCCGTTCGCCCTGGGCATTGCCATGGCGCGCCAGGCGCGGCGCCTGGGCCTGGCCAGCCTGCACACCTACCACACCCTGTTCGAGGCCTACATGCCCCATTATTTCAAACTGCTTCCGCGCTCGCTCGACAAGCCGATCGTCGCCTCGTTCTCGCGCTGGTTCTGCGACCAGCACGACCAGGTGATCGTGCCTTCCAGCGCGATCGCGGAAATGCTCGCGGGCTACCGTTTGCGCGCGCCCATCAAGATCCTGCCCACGGGCACGGACCTCTCGCCCTTCCAGAACCTGGACGGCAAGCGCATGCGGGAGAAACTGGGTTTCGGCCCCGAGGACAAAATGCTGCTTTCCATGGGGCGCGTGGCGCACGAAAAAAACATCCCCTTTCTGTTCGACGTGTTGGAACGCCTGCAAGCCAAGCAGCCGCGGGCCAGGCTGGTGGTGGCGGGGCAGGGGCCGGCGCTGGAATCCGTAAAGGCTGAAAGCGAGAAACGCCGCCTGGGCGAACGCGTGGTGTTCCTGGGCCTGCTCAACCGGCGGGACTGGGCCGACCTCTACGCGGCCGCGGACCTGCACCTGCTGGCCTCGGTCACCGAGACCCAGGGGCTGGTCCTGACCGAATCCATGGCCGCAGGCACGCCCTGCGTGGCCGTGGCGGCCATGGGCGTGCGGGACGTCATGCAGGGCGGCGGCGGACTGGCCGTGTCCCTGAACCTCGAGGAGTTCACCGCCGCGGTCCTGCGCCTGCTGGAAGACAAGCAGCTGTACGCGGCCAAGGTCGAGGAATGCAGCCGGCAGGCCCATGCCTGGTCCGCGGAAACCAAGGCGCAGGAAATGCTGGACAATTACGCGCAACTGATCGCCGCCAAGAGGAAAGCCGCATGAGCTGGCTCAGCCTCGCCGTGGCAGCCGGCTTGGTGGCGGGGCTTACCCTGCTGGCCTGGTGGCTGAAGGCCCTGGGGAAACGCACGCTGCCGGCCTGGTCGCGCGCGAGCGCGCTGCAGCAGCTTTCCCGCTCCTACCCCGGAAAATCCCTGGAAGAAATCGCCGTCATTCTGGCGGACCGTGAGCGCCGCTTCAGCCGCATGCTGCCGTGGCTGCCGTGGCAGGCCCTGCTGGGCCTGGCCGCGGTCTGGCTACTGTGGCGTTTCGTTTTGCCGCCGCAGAGCCTGTTCTGGCGGACCGTGGCGCAGAATTTCGCCGTTTTTTTCCTCATGCTCCTGGGCATGATCCCTCTGATGTACATTTTGCGGGGGCTGCAGCGCGCCACCTTGAAACGGGTGCAGGAACTGGCCGGCAGGCGTTAAACGGCCGGCAGCCCCTTTTTCGGGCGAAAAGATTTTCTGTTCATTTCGGTTTTTTTTGCTACAATATTTTAGAATCGGTGCGTGAACTCGCGGTCATTCGTTGCCTCTCACCCCCAACTCTACGCCCATCCCACGATGTCCGACATCGAAGACCGCGCGATGGATAGGTCAGCGCCGCCAAGACCCCCTGGTCGGAGTTGCGGATGAGTCCGGAAATCATCGTTGAACCCGCTGGCCTGACGCCCCGTCTGCAAACCCTGATCGAAGCCCTCGAACTGCCCCCCGAACACAAACAGCTGCTGCTCGGCGCCCAGATCCGATCCATCCGCATCACCGCCCAGCCGGCCCTGATCGTCATCCGCCTCGAGGCGTCGCAATTGCTGCCGGCCGAGGGCCTGGAACAGCTGCGCGCGCGCCTGGCCGAGATGTTCGCGGCCGACGGCGGGACGCAGATGGTCTGGGACGTCCATTACCCCGGCGGAGCGGTGACGCCCGGGCAGTACGTGGAAGCGCACTGGCGCGACCTGGTCGACGTCCTCTCGCGCCAGGTGCAGATGGCGCGGGCCTACCTGTCGCTCATCCAGGTCACCAACGGCGACCCGAACCGCCTGCGCGTGGCCCTGCCGAACGAAATGACCCTCTCGGCCCTGCAGCGGCAGTCCGGGGACAAGGTGCTCGGCCGGCTGCTCAGCGAGCGCCTGGGTCGGGAAGTCAACGTGCGTTTTGAAATCGGCCGCTTCGAGGAGGAACTCAAGCGCCGGGAAGCCCTGTACCAGAAGCGCCTGCGCGAGGAACTGGAGCGGATCCGGAACGAAAACGAGGAAGCGCCGGCCGCCTCGGCCGAGTGCCCGTCGCCCGCGGCCGCCCCGCTCAAGGTGCTGCTGGGCCGGAAGATCGCCAGCCCGCCGCGCCCCATCGCCGGCCTGACGGAAGAGGAAGACCAGGTGGTGATGGAGGGAGAGCTCATCGCCTTCGAATGCAAAACCCTGCGCACGGGACGGCAGCTCGCGCTCATGGACGTGTACGACAAAACCGGGACCCTGAATGCGCGCCTATTCGTGGACGCGGGCAAGACCCTGTCCCCGGAAATCAAGGTCGGCGCTTTCGTGCGGCTGCGGGGGACGCTGCAGTTCGACAAATATTCCCGCGATCTCTGCCTGCTGGTGCGGGACGTCTCCCTGGGCACCAAGCCCGAGCGCCGCGACTGCGCGACCGAGAAGCGCATCGAGCTGCACGCCCACTCCCACATGAGCGCCATGGACGCGCTGGTGGGCGTCACCCAGCTGGTGGCCCGGGCTGCGGCTTTCGGCCATCAGGCCGTGGCCCTGACGGACCACGGCGTGGTGCAGGGCTATCCCGAAGCCATGGCCGCGGCGGAAAAGCATAAAATCAAGGTCATCTACGGCATGGAAGGCTATCTGGTGGAGGACGAGTGGCTCAGCATCAAGCCGCCCAAGAAACCGCCCAGGCCCTATCACATCTGTCTGCTGGTGGCCGAACCCCGCGGCATCCGCAACCTTTACCGCCTGGTCTCCGAGGCCCATCTCAGCCACTTCCATTACCACCCGCGCATTCCGCGCTCGCTCCTGGCCAAGTACCGCGACGGCCTGCTCCTGGGAACGGCCTGCGAGCAGGGCGAATTGTTCCGCCGCCTGCACGACGGCGCGTCCGAGGAGGAACTGGAGCGCATTGCCCGCGGTTACGACTACCTGGAGATCATGCCGCGCGAAAACAACCGGTTCCTGATCCGCGAGGGCGCGGTGCAGGGCGAGGAGCAGCTCCTGGCGTACAACCGCCGGATTTACGAACTGGGCAAGCGCCTCGGCTTGCCGGTGGCGGCCACGGGCGACGTGCATTTCCTGGAGCCCGGGGACGAGGTGTACCGGTCGATCCTGCATGCGGGCATGGGGTTCGCGGACGCGGACCTGCAGGCGCCCCTGTACTTCAAAACCACGGATGAGATGCTGGAGGAATTCGCCTACCTGGGCGAAGCCGGGGCCAAGGACGTGGTGGTGGACGGCCCGCGCCGGGTGGCGGAACGCATCCAGGACATCCAGCCTGTCAAAAAGAAGTTTCATCCGCCCAAGCTGCCCCGGGCCGAGGAGGAACTCAAAGCCGCGGCCCTGGCGCGGGCCAAGGAAGTCTACGGCCAGCCCCTGCCGGAGGTGGTGGCCAAGCGCCTGGACCGGGAAATCTCCGCCATCATCAAGAACCACTTCGCCTCGCTCTTTATGATCGCGCGGCGCCTGGTGCAAAAATCCCTGGCCGACGGCTACCTGGTCGGCTCCCGCGGCTCGGTCGGTTCCTCGCTCACGGCCACCATGCTGGGCATCACCGAGGTCAACCCCCTGCCCGGGCATTACTTGTGCCCGGCCTGCCGCCACCACGAGTTCACGGAGGACGGCCGCATCGGCCCGGACCTGCCGGACAAGCCCTGTCCGGCCTGCGGCCAGGCCCTGGAGAAGGACGGCTTCAACATCCCCTTCGAGGTGTTCATGGGCTTCGAAGGCGACAAGCTGCCGGACATTGACCTTAATTTCTCGGGGGAATACCAGGCCAAGGCCCACAAAGCCCTGGAAGAGATTTTCGACCGCGACCATATTTTCCGCGCGGGCACCATCTCCACGGTGGCGGACCGCATTGCCTACGGGTTCGTCAAGAAGTACCTCGAGGACAACAAGCTCGTGATCCGCGAGGCCGAGGTCAACCGCCTGACCCGGGGCTGCGCAGGCGTCAAGAAAACCACGGGCCAGCATCCGGGCGGCATCATGATCGTGCCCCAGGACATGGAGATCTTTGATTTCACGCCCGTGCAGCGCCCGGCCGACGACCGCAGTTCTGAAATCGTGACCACGCACCTGGATTACCACGCCATCCACGACGCCCTGCTCAAGCTGGACCTGCTCGGCCACGACGATCCCACGTCCCTGCGGCGCCTGGGCGACCTGACGGGCGTGGACGTGCGCTCCATACCGCTCGACGACCCGGAGACCCTGGCGATTTTTTCCGGGCTGACCACCCTGGCGCTCAAGGCCGAGGACATCGGCACGCCCATCGGCACCCTGGGCATTCCCGAGTTCGGCACCGAGTTCGTGCGCCAGATGCTGGAAGCCACGCGGCCCAAGGAGTTCGCCGAGCTGGTGCGTATCTCCGGGCTCTCGCACGGCACGGACGTGTGGCTGAACAACGCTGCGGACCTCATTCGGGACAAGGCCGCCACCCTCTCCACGGTCATCTCGGCCCGCGACGACATCATGAACTACCTGATCTCACGCGGCCTGGATCCGGCCCAGGCCTTCAAGACCATGGAATCCGTGCGCAAGGGCAAGGGCCTCTCGCCCGAGCAGGAGCAAAGCATGCGGGAGGTCCAGGTGCCGGCCTGGTACATCGACTCCTGCAAGAAAATCAAGTACATCTTTCCCAAGGCCCATGCAGTGGCGTATTGTCTGATGGCCTTCCGCATCGCCTATTTTAAAGTCCACCATCCCACCGCGTTTTACGCCAATTATTTCGCCCTCAACGCCGAATTTTTCGACGCGCAGCTGGTGGTGCAAGGCGGCGCGCAAAAGGTGGCGGACCGGATCCAGGAACTGCGCGCCCTGCAGGAAGCCACGGCCAAGGACCGGCATACGCTCACGGTCCTGGAAGTGGTGCGCGAAGCCTTTGCCCGCGGCTTGCGGTTCGCCCCGGTCTCGCTCATGCAGTCCGACCCTGCGCAGTTTGCCATTATTGCCGAAGGGGAGCTTTTGCCGCCCCTGATCTCGCTTACCGGCCTGGGCGCCACCTGCGCCCAGCGCATCGTGGAAGAGCGCGCAAAAAGCTCCTTCCGTTCGATCGAGGAGCTCTCGCGACGCACGGGCGCCAACAAAAATGTTGTGGAAATCCTCACCCAGCACGGCTGCCTCGGCATCCTGCCCAAGACCGACCAAACCACCCTCTTTTAAAAGCCGCGCCACAGATACACTCGGAAAAAATCACCACAAAGATGCTTCTTTCACCACGAAGCCATGAAGGACACGAAGAAAAGATGGGTTGGGGTTAAATGATTTAACCCTGGAAAAGTCTTGCCTCTTTAGAGAGCTTCGTGCCTTCGTGGTGAGAGGGCTTATTTTGGGGGTTGGGGTTTAGGAGTGCTGGGGAAGAAGATCCGGATCTCCACGCGGCGGTTGCGCGCCCGGCCGGCGTCGGTGTCCTGCTGGTTGTCGGGGCGCTTGGTGCCAAAACCCTCGGCCGCGACCTGTCCGGGGTCGATCTGCGGCTGCGAAATCAAGAACTGCCTTGCCAGTTTCGCCCGCTCCAGGGACAGCCACTGGTTGTACGTTTCGGTGCCCACGTCGTCGGCGTGGCCTTCGCAGACCGCCCTGGCCTGGGAGCCGTATTTCTGCAGAAGGCCGATCGCGGCCATCATTTTGTCCGTCATCTCCGGCTTCAGCACGGCGCTGTTGAAATCGAACAAGATGTTGAGGATCAGCAAACCGGTTTCCCCGGCCGGCGCTTGGACCTCGCGGGCGGCGATGGGCCGGATTTTTTCCGAAGCGGCGAGCTGTGAACCGTTGGGATAAACGACGCTCAGAAGATAGCGCAGGGGCAGGCCGGTGTCCACCAGCGCCCCTTTTTCGTCCCGGCCGTCCCAAATGATTTGCTCGGGCAATTGGCCCGCAGCCGACAAGACATGCAGCGTTTGTTCCGTTTTTTCGTTCACAATGGCGAGGGACCACTTGGTGACTTCGGGCCGGTTGTTCAGGCTGAACCGGACCTCGGGTTCCAGGTCCCGGTGCTGGCTGACGTCGAGTTTGAAGGATGGGCGGACAGTGGGCAGGTCCATGGCGGCCACGGCCTGCTGCCCGGCTTTGAAAACGAAATGGTAAGTGTCTTTGGCTACGATGGCGTCGCCGGCCTGGTTGCGGCCGTCCCACTTGACGTATTCAGGCGGCTTGCCGGTTCCGGAGATCGTGCGCACCAATTGCCCCTCGCTGTCGCGGATTTCAAAATCCCATTCCCGCACGCGCGGGTCAACGCTCGGGGTTTTGATGACGACCGAGCTTTCGAAACTCCTGGGGAGCGAGGTCAATTCGCGGATTTTGGCGTTCGGCGCGGGCATGGGCCGTGAGGCCGGGTCTGCGGGCCGCGCCGGTGGCAGGAAAACGTAGGACAGGGTCAGCCGGTGCGTGAGACCCAATTCGGAGAACGGCTGGTAGGCATAGTCCAAGCCCAGGCCGTATGCCCTTAAGCCTGCGCCGGCGGACAGGCGTCCGGAATCCTGGTTGAGGCGGTAGCCCAGGCGCAGAAAGGCCGAGTTCAACAGGCTGTATTCCATTCCCAACCCGGCCAAGCCGGATTCGGCGCTGACCAGAACCTGGCTGTAGTCAGCCAGGAACTTGAAGCCATGGACGCCGGACTCCGCCCGCATTGCCAGGCCGGCGGCTGCCTGCAGGGGCAGGGAATCAGCCTCCGAAAGGAAGGCGCTGCGGCCGCCCAGGTTGAGCAGGCTCGCTCCCAGGGCCAGGCCGGGCCAGGGCGTCTGGTAGCGCACGCCCGCGTCCAGGGCGCAGCCCAGGCTGTGGTAGTTTTGCAGCTGGCTTTCGAACCCCTTGAGCGCCAGGCCGGCATGCACGTTTTCGCCCAGGGGCCGGGCATAGGCCACGTGCAACAGCAGGTCGTGGTAGGCCACGCTGCCGCTTTCCAGGCCCTGGTCGTCCAGCGCCACCAGGTCGTGGCTGCCGGCGTAAAAAATCCTCGCGCCCCCTGTTCCGCCCCAAAGTCCGGGATACGCCCCCTCCAGCTGTTCATAGGAAAAATCGCCCCAGGCCGAGAAATGCGTGAAAGCGAGTCCGGGATGCGCCTGGCCGAGAATGCCGGCCGGATTGCGCAGCATAAGCTCGCTGCCGCCGGTGTCCGCGGCGCCGGCGGCCAAGGCGCCGCGGGCGGCCGGGACCTCCAGACGCAGGAATTCCGCGCCCGTGACAGCCCACAGGCCGGAGGGAATGGCCCCCGGACCGCAGGCGGCCAGCAACCATCCGAATGTCAGCGCGCGCGCGAAGCGTCTCACCGGATGACCACCACTTTCCGTCTGACTTCGGCTTGCGGCGTTTTGACGATCAGGATATAGACGCCCGATGGCGCAGGTTGATTGCGTTGGTCCCGGCCCTGCCAGCGCAGGGCCAGCAGCCCGGCCTCGGCCTGGCCGTCCCAGAGCGTGGCAGCAGGCTGGCCCAGTTGATCATAAATCTTCACGCTGACGCGCTGAGCTGCGGGAACGGGAACCTCCACGCCCAATGCCTGGCCGAGGCCAGGCCGGATGACGTTATTGCGAATGACGATTCCAGTCGCGAGCGGCGCCGGGGTCGAAGTCGGAGTCGGAGTGGAGCTTGGGCTGGAAGTGGCGGTTTCCAGCGAGACGGCGGTCAGCGTGGGCGTGGGGGTCGCTGTGGCGGTAAACACGTTGAACGGCGTGGCCGTAGCAGTCCGGGTGGGAGTGTCGGTCGCCGACGGAGTGGAAGTGGTTGAAGGGGAGAACGTGGCTGAGGCCGTGAACGTGGGTGTGTGAGATCCGGTGGAGGAGGGCGTGGCCGTGGCCGTAGCGGATGGCGAGGGCGTGGGGGTAAAGGATGGCGTGGGCGTGCCCGTGAAGGTGGGCGAGCGTGTGGCCGTGAAGGTCGGCGTGCTTGAACGCGTGAAAGACGGGGTGGGGGTAACGGTGGAAGAGGGCGTGGGCGTGGGTAAAATTTCGGTCGCATACAGGCAATAGCGCCGGTTCCAGGTTATGTCAATGGTTCCGAACGGATTGGAAAAGGGGCCGTAAGCCAGATCGTGGCCCTTGGCTTTATCCGGATCCGCATCGAGATACATGCACAATTCCAAAGTCGTATTGGTGTCGTTGGTTTGCATGGCAAGCCAATAGGTGCTGCCGCTGGTGACCGCGACGGTGGGAATCACGAATTCATTCCACCCCGCCACCGCCGGCTGCGAAGCGCTTTCAGCCAGAAGCGCGCCGGGAATATTCAGCCCGCCGCTGGCATAGATCGCCACCCGGCAGTCGTCGAGGGAGCCTGCGGAGTAGAGGTACATGAAGATCCGGTTGACGGATCCCGTTTCACCGCAAACAAATTGCGAGGCGCGCTGACGGCCATACAAATCATACGTCGTGTAGGTGCCGGTGCCCTGCTCGCCGAAGGTCGCGGGCCGGGCCGGGGCGGCCAGGCCGCTGAACAGCAGGACCGCGCAGAATACCCTGAAACCTTGTTTCTTCATATCCACGCCTCAACCCGGGTGTTGTTCGTTTGGCCGGCACTCTGGAATAAGCCACGGCGTTTTCAGGTGTCCCCTGAAGATGAATCTATTCTACTATAAATATATTCACTGCGAGGCCGCGAAGGTTAGAAGGACAGTTCTTTCACCACGAAGCCGCGAAGGGCATGAAGGAAGGGTTTTGGGTAAATGATTTAACCTCGGACTTTTGGCTGGGATTTCTTCGCGAGCTTCGTGCCTTCGTGGTGGGTTCTACGCAACCGGGGTTAGGGGACGACCCGGACTTCGGGCTCGAGCCTGATCTGCCGCTGGTTCCAGACCGTACGGATGACTTCGTCCATCAGGGCCAGCACGTCGCGCGTGGTGCCGGTGCCCGTGTTGACGATGAAATTGGCGTGACGTTCGTAAATCTTCACGCCGCCGACCTGGCGGCCTTTCAGGCCGCAGGCTTCAATCAGGCGGCCGGCCGGATTGCCCGAGGCATAGTCGTTCTTGAACACGCAGCCAGCCGACGGCAGCATAAACTGCCCTTTTTGTTCCCGGTCCTGGCGGTTGGCCATGCCCAGGGCGCGGATCCGCTCGGGATCACCGGGCGCCACAGCGAGGGAAGCGCGGACAATCACCCAGGGCTTGGTCTGGAAGACAGAGGCCTTATAATCAAATCCGCACTCCGCGGAGCTGAGGGTGCGGAATTCGCCTGTGTCAGTAAGGACTTCCACTTCGGCGATGATATCGGAAAAAGACTTGCCGTAGCAGCGGGCATTCATATATACACCGCCGCCCACGCTGCCGGGCAATCCATTGGCCCATTCAAAACCGGAAAATCCCTGGGTTTCTGTCCACGCCGTCACATCCTGGTTGAGTGCTCCGGCGGACACGCTAAGCAAGTTGCCGGGAATCAGTGCGATTTGGCGCATATTTTTCGTGGAAATGACCAAGCCCGGAACCCCTTCATCGCGAAACAGGACATTTGAGCCGCCGCCGAGCACGAACCAAGGCAGGTTGTTTTCCCGGCAAATCGCGAGGAGCGCGGCCAATGATTGCGTATCCGGCGGGGCTGCGAAGTATTGGGCAGGCCCGCCCAGCCGGAAAGTGCACTCCAGGGACAGGGAATGACTCGTCAGGACCTGGTTTCGGGAGGCCTGGGAGAGTGTGTTAAAAATTTGATCCGTTGGCATTTTCACTCCGTGCGCATGCTCTAATGAGGCACATCATCTCACACCTCTTGGCGCACTGCCAAGAGGAATTCAGAATCAGGATATACAGGATATATAGGAAGGAGCCTGAGCGCAAGGGGAGCGGCCCTCTGGGTTATTATTTCCCTGTGGTTGGCAGGGCTTCACCACTCAGCCAATACATCCCGCAAACCTCGCCCAGGCCAGTGGTCCCTTTGGGAACTGAAGACCTGGGATTCTAGCGGAGGGATTGACATTTATGGACAAAAGAAAGAGAATGTCCGGGTTTGAGAAAAACGCTTTTTCGAGGTTTTCATGGATCTTTCTGTGCGCGATGCGGCCAAGCTTTTACAGGTTTCGGAAAAAACGATCTATCGTTGGATCGGGGATGGGAAACTGCCTGCATTTCGTGTCCACGATCAATACCGGTTCAACCGCGTTGAATTACTGGAATGGGCCACTGCCCGCCGCTTGAACGTCTCTCCGGAAATATTCACGGAACCGATACCAGAAGCGCAATTGCCGACCCTGGCGGAAGCACTGCAAGCCGGCGGCATTTACTATCGTTTAGGCGGGAACACCAAAGACGAGGTCCTGGCCGCCTTGGTCGAACAGATGCGGCTGCCCGAGGCAGTGGACCGTAAATTCTTGCTGCAAGTCATGCAGGCGCGCGAGGATTTGGGATCGACGGCCATCGGCGAAGGCATCGCGCTTCCGCATGTCCGCAATCCGGTCGTACTGCACGTTGAGCAACCGGCCATTACCCTGGGCTTTTTGGAAAATCCGGTTCCGTTTGGCGCGCTGGACGGCCAGCCCGTGCACGCGCTGTTCGCGTTGGTCAGCCCCACGGTGCGGGCGCATTTGCACATGCTTTCCCGTTTGGGGTTCGTGCTCCGCGATCCCGGGCTTAAAGCCCTGCTTAAAGAGCAGGCGACGCGCGAGAAAATCATCGCCGCGGTTGCGGTCGCCGAGAAGACGCTGTCGGACCAGGAAGCCGGGAATGAGGCGGAAGCATGACTGCCGTCGCCTGGACGTTGGCCTTGGGAGCGCTGCTGGCCGGGGGAAGCCTGGCTTGGCTGTTGCGCCACCGCCCGGCCTGGGCGGCAAGCGCGGGCAGCGGCAGCGCTTGCCTGTCTGCGGGGCTGGGGCTGGCAGCCTCGCTGCCCGCTCTGCAGCCGGAACGGGTTTTTCAATGCGACCTGCCGTGGGCCATGCCCGATGCCGCTCTGTCCTTGGGGATTGATCCCTTGTCCGGTTTTTTCCTGTCCGTGCTCTTTGGCGTTTCAGGTTGTGCTGCGCTCTTTGGCTGGGGTTATCTGCGGCCCGAGAAACACGGGGCACGCATAGGCAGCCATTGGTTTTTTTTCAATCTGCTCGTGGCCAGTATGGCCGCCGTGCTTTTGGCGCGCAACGCCTTGCTGTTTATCGTGGCTTGGGAACTCATGACCCTGTCTTCGTATTTTTTAGTGGTGCAAAGCCATGAAGATGAAAACGTCCGGCGGGCCGGATGGCTGTATCTGATTGCCTCCCACATCGGCGTGTTTTGTCTGCTGGCATTCTTCGCCCTGGTTGGCCGGACGGGCGGCGGGTATGAATTCGCCCGGCTGGCCGGCAAACTGCCGGTTGCCTACAGCTGGCTGTTTCTGCTGGCCCTGGCCGGGTTCGGGCTTAAAGCCGGCTTGGTGCCGCTGCACGTCTGGCTGCCCGAGGCGCACCCGGCTGCGCCCAGCCATGTTTCGGCCCTGATGTCGGCCGTCATGATCAAGCTTGGCATTTACGGCTTACTCCGCATTTTGACGTTTTTTGACGTCGTGCCGCCGTGGTGGGGCGGCGTGCTGATCGGCTTGGGAATTGTTTCCGGCGTGTTCGGTGCCGCCTTTGCCTTGGCCCAGCATGACCTGAAGCGTCTGTTGGCCTATTCCAGCGTGGAGAACGTCGGCATCATTGCGCTGGGACTGGGCTTGGTCTTGCTGGGTCGTGCCTGGCTGATTCCGGCGCTAACGGCTGTGGGGGCCATGGGTCTGGTGCTGCACGTGCTCAATCACGCGGGGTTCAAAGCTTTGCTTTTTTTCAGCGCCGGTGCTGCGGCCCGGGGTATGGGCTCGCGCAATTTGAACATGGGCGGCGGGCTGATTAAACGCATGCCGGCCACGGGTGTGTTCTTTTTTATAGGCGCGGCTGCGGCCGGCGGGTTGCCGCCGTTCGGCGGTTTTGTGGGCGAGTGGGTGGTGTACTCCGCCGCTTTCATGGGCATTACCCAAGTACCCATCCATTGGAACCTGTGGGCTATCGCCGCCCTGGCGGGACTGGCTGCCATGGGCGGTTTGGCGCTGGCTGCCATGGCCAAAGCTTTTGGCGCATTATTTTTGGGCGAAGCCCGGACGCCGGAAGCGGGCAATGCCCGCGAAACAACCTGGCCCCTGCTGGCGCCCATGGCGGCGCTGGCCGCCGCCTGCCTGGCTGCCGGTTTGCTTGGGCCCTGGTTGTGCCTGAAACTGCAACCGGTGGCGATCGCGATAGCCGGCCAACAGCATCCGGAAGCGCTGGCCGCGCTGCGTCAAACCGCGGGCTGGCTGCGGTATCTGACCGCCGCCGGTGCGGCGCTGTTGGTCTTGGCCGGTCTGCTCGCCGGGTTGCGCAACCGCAGGCTGCGAGGCGAAGCCGCGTACGGTCCAACCTGGGATTGCGGATACGAGGCGCCGACGGCGCGCATGCAGTATACCGCCGCCTCTTTCAGCCAGCCGCTGGCGCGCTCGTTGAGCGTGTGGCTCAGGCCGCAGGTCGAGGCCCAGCTGCCGGCGGGGCATTTTCCCCAGCAGGCCAGCTGGCAGACGCGGGTGTCCGATCTGTTTCAACGCCAGCTGCTGGAACCGCTGTTCCGGGGCGCAGCCGCCGGTTTGGCGTGGTTGCGCTGGCTGCAGCAGGGCCGCATCCAACTCTACGTGCTGTACATCGCCGCGGCGCTGATTCTGCTCGTTCTCTGGGGGTGGTTGTGATGGACGCCAAACTTGGGCTGTCCGGACTGGCCTGGGGAGCGGCCTTGCTGCTGGCGCCCCTGTGGCTGGGCCTGATAAACCGCGTCAAGGCGTTTTTCGGCGGGAGGCAGGGCATGCCGCTATTGCAAGCCTATTATGACCTGGCAAAGCTGTGGGGCAAACGAACCGTCTACAGCCGCACCACCAGCTGGGTGCTGCGCGCGGCCACTGCCTGGAGCCTGGCGGCCGTGCTCCTGGCCAGCACGTTCGTGCCCTGGGCAGGCCAGCGGGCGCTGGCCGCTTTTCCTGGAGATGCGGTGCTCATGCTGTATCTGCTGGCTTTGGCGCGTTTCGGGTTGGTGCTGGGCGCCCTGGATACCGGCTCGGCTTTCGCGGGGCTGGGTGCCAGCCGTGAAGCCTGGCTTTCAGCCCTGGCTGAACCCGTGCTGTTTTTAGGTCTTGCCGTGCTGGCTTTGCGCCAGGGGCAGTGGTCATTGAGCGGCCTGCTGGGAGGGGCGGCCGGCTGGCCGGATGTCGCGGTGTGCCTGGTGGCCCTGGCCTGGGCCGTTGTGCTGGCCGTGGAGAACGCGCGCCTGCCCGTGGATGACCCGAACACGCATCTGGAACTGACGATGATCCATGAAGCCATGATCCTGGATGTGGCCGGGCCGGATCTGGCTCTGGTCGTCGCCGGAAGCGCGGTGAAATTTTCAGTTTTTTCGGCCCTGCTCGTAGGTTTGTTCGTGCCCGTTGACCGGGGTCCGGCATGGCTGTGGATCGCCGCCTCGTTGGCAGGCATGGCGGCTGTGGCCGTGGCGGTGGGTTTGGTCGAATCGACCATGGCCCGTTGGCGCCTTCCCAGCCTGCCTCGCCTGCTCGCGGGCGCAGGCGCGTTGACGGTGATCGCCTTGGTATGGGTGCTGCGATGAGTTGGCAGCCCGAGGTGGCCAATCTTTTGTCCGTACTGCTCATTCTCAGCGGTTTGGCGCTCTTCGGCGCCAGCCGCCTGGCTTTTGGCATCCGGGTGGTCGCGGTCCAGGGCCTGGGATTGGGGTTGCTGCCGGTTTTTGCCGGAGCGGCCGGCGCGCATCCTTCGGCCTGGATTATGTCAGGCGCGGCGATCCTGCTCAAAGCGGTGGTTTTTCCCTGGCTGTTGCTGCGGGCCATGCGTCAGGCTGAGGTCAGGCACGAAGTCGAGCCGTTCGTGGGGTTCGGTCTTTCGATCTGGATCGGGATCGTGCTGCTGGCAGCTTGTGTTTTCGCCAGCCGCAGCATGGCCGCCTGGCCGGGCGCACCCGCCGGTCTGCCGCTGCCTGCGTCCTTCTTCTTGGTCCTGACCGGTTTTTTTCTGATCACCACCCGCCTCAAAGCCCTGACCCAAACCATCGGCTATTTGGTCCTGGAAAACGGTGTTTTTGCTTTTGGCACCCTGCTGGTCCCGGAAGCCCCGCGGCTGCTGGAACTGGCGGTGCTGCTGGATGTGCTGGCTGCGGTCTTCATCATGGGCATCGCTATTTTTCACATCCACCGGAAATTTGACCATATCGACACCAACCGCATGAACTTTCTGCGCGATTGGCGGCGGGAAGAGAACCGGCCGGGCGCCCGCATCGCACCGGAGGCGCGCCCGTGATCTGGGCCTTGGCGCTGTTCGCACCCGCGGCCGGAGCGCTGGCACTGCTACTGCGCCGGCCGGTCTTGATTCGTGTCTGGCTGGTGGCCGCCGGCCTCGGCCAGTTGCTGCTGGCCGCCGCGGCAATGGCTGCCGCGCCCGCCCCCGTCTGGAACGGCTGGCTCGCGCTGGATGCGGCCGGAAAAGTCCTGCTCGGCGTCATCAGCCTGCTGTTTTTTATAGCCAGCTTGTATACATATGGTTACCTGAGGCCTGAACGGCAGGCGGACGCCAAACATGAATCGTTTGCCCTGCCGGCTTTTGCATCCTGTCTGTTGTTTTTTCTCGGCGCCATGACCTGGGTGGTTTTGAGCCAGCACTTGGTCCTGTTATGGGCGGCGGTCGAAGCCACGACGCTTTCCAGCGCGCCGCTGATCTATTTCCACCGCAGCGACCGCTCGCTGGAGGCCACCTGGAAATACCTGTTGCTGTGTTCGGTTGGCATTGCCCTGGCCCTGTTGGGGACTTATTTTCTGGCCATGGCGGCAGGCGGCAGCGGGTCAGGACTGACCGTGCAGGAGTTGGCCGCGTCCGCCCGGTCCTTGCACGCGCCCTGGCTGAAAGGCGCCTGGATTCTCCTGCTGGTTGGCTACGGCACCAAGATGGGCCTGGCGCCCATGCATGCCTGGCTGCCGGATGCGCACAGCGAAGCGCCTTCGCCGGTGTCGGCCCTGCTCTCCGGCGCCCTGCTTTCGTGCGCTTTTCTCGGCATTGCGCGCGCGCGGGAAGTATGCGCCGCGGCAGGGCAGGGCGCCTTCGCGCAGTATACGCTGGTCGCGTTGGGCCTGTTTTCCATGCTGGTGGCCGCGGTCTTTATCCTGGGACAAACCGACTTCAAGCGCATGCTGGCGTACTCTTCGATCGAACACATGGGCGTGCTGGCGCTGGGATTGGGCATCGGCGGCGCCGGCATTTATGCATCGCTGCTGCATGCGGTCAACCATTCCTTGGCCAAGGCCATGATGTTTCTCCTGGCCGGAAATGTGCTGGCGGCATACGGCACCAAAGCCATTGCGGATGTGCGGGGAGCCGGGCGCCTGCTGCCGGTTTCCGGGCCCATGTGGATGGCTGGATTTTTAGCGCTGGCCGGGTTTCCGCCGTTCGGACTTTTTTGGAGCGAATGGCTCGTACTGAAAGCCGCGCTTAACCACGGCGCCTGGCTGGCGGCCTCGCTTTATCTTCTGTTTTTGCTGGCCGTAGTGATCGGCATGGCTTCCAGCGTGGTGCGCATGGTCCAAGGGGCGCTTCCGGCCGGCTGGAAAGAGCCGCTGCGCGAACGCCTGTGGGCCGTGTTGCCGCCGGCCTTGCTGGGCGCGGGGATCCTGCTGCTCGGCGTGTATCTTCCTTCATTTGTGCGGATTGCGTTGGAACAAGCCGCCGTTCTGCTGGGGGGCGCCCGGTGAAAGCCGCAGCCGTAACACGCAACGAAGAAGCCCTGAGCCGCACCCGCATACCCCCGCTCGGCCCGGAAGCATTCCGCACCGCGGTGATTACAGCCCTCGCCAAAGGCCGGCGCTTGGCCGCCTGGTTTTCGGTTTCGGACCAGGAGTACTGCGCGGTCCTGGCCGACGACCAGGCCGGGACGCTGACCTGGCTGGGCCTGGCCGCGGAAGGCGGCTTGGACAGCCTGACGCCGGTCTGCCCGCAGGCGCACGCCTTTGAGCGGGAATTGGCGGAGTCTTCCGCCTTCCGTCCGATCGGGCACCCCTGGTTGAAACCCCTCAGAGCCCTCCGTGCCGAGACGCCGGGCGGCGGGGAGTTTTTCCGCGTCTTCGGCGAGGAAGTCCACGAAGTGGCGGTGGGACCGGTGCATGCGGGCGTGATCGAACCCGGCCATTTCCGTTTTCAATGCGCCGGGGAAAAAGTGCTGCATCTCGAGATCGCCCTGGGTTATCAACACCGTGGCGTAGAGCAGGCGCTGCGTTCGGCGGCGCCGCAATTGGCCGTTGCGATTGCGGAAACCGCCGCCGGCGACACCTCCATCGGGCACGCCCTGGCTTACGCCGGCGTTTTGGAGGCGCTGGCCCGGACTGCGGTTCCACCGCGCGCCCTGGCCTTGCGCGCCGTGGCCCTGGAACTGGAACGAATGGCCAACCACGCCGGAGATCTCGGCGCCCTGGCCCAGGATGTGGGCTATCTTCCCACCTCCGCGCATTGCGGACGCCTGCGCGGCGACTTGCTGAACCTGACGGCCGAAGTGTGCGGCAACCGGTTCGGCCGCGGCTTGGTCCGGCCCGGAGGCGTGGCCTTTGACCTCGAACCTGAACGGGCCGGCCGCATCCGGAAAAGGCTGCAAACGATCCTCTCGGAATTGCACCTGGCCATGGATTTGGCCTGGAAGTCGCCCTCGGTGATGGCGCGCTGGGAACAGGCCGGACGGCTTTCCCGCAAAGCTGCCATCGAATTGGGAGTGGTGGGTCCCGCGGCGCGCGCCTGCGGCCTGGCGCGGGATGTGCGGCAGGATTTTGCCTCTGGGTTTTATGCCCTGGCGCACATTCCCTTGGCCCTGGCCCACGGCGGGGACGTGTTTTCGCGGGCCATGGTGCGCTGGCTGGAGATCCAGCGGTCTGCCGGGTTTGTGCTGGAGCAGCTGCATTCCCTGCCCCAGGGTGGGATCAGGGTGAACGTGGGTCCGCTCGCGCCGAGTTCAGCCGCTGCCGCGCTGGTCGAGGGCTGGCGGGGGGAAATCTGCCATGTGGCCCTGACGGACGGTCACGGCGGCCTGGCGGCCTATAAAATCGTAGACCCCTCTTTTCACAACTGGCAGGCTTTGGCTTTGGTCATGCGCAACGGGGAAATCAGCGATTTTCCCCTGTGCAATAAAAGCTTCAATCTGTCCTATTGCGGGCATGATTTATAAAAAAGTCCTGAACTTGCAGGGAGTCCGGAAATGTTTAAAGCCTTATTAGCCCGCCTTAAAACGGGCCATCGCACCCAGCCGTTCCCTCCGGGGGCCGGAGCTTTCTCGGACCGGTTTCGAGGGCGTCCGGAGATCAAGTCCGGGGCCGCGGCTGCGGATTTTTCATCCTGCCCGACCGCAGCCTGGCAGCTGCAGGACGGTGCCCCGAACCTGGACCTGGGCCGCTGTTTGTTTTGTGGAGACTGCCCCTGGGCTGCCAAGGATGGCCCGCTGGTTTTCAGCCGCGATTACCGGCTGGCTGCGTCCAACCGCCGGGATTTGTTGGTCCGTCCGGGAGCGGATTTGAAGCTTGCTTCGTCCCTCGGCAACAAGCTGCACCGGCTTTTGGGACGCGCTTTGCGTCTGCGGCAGGTTAGCGCCGGCGGGTGCAATGCCTGCGAAACTGACGCGAACGTCCTGACCACAGTCGGGTTTGATTTGGGACGGTTTGGAATTCAATTTGTTGCCTCGCCCAGGCATGCGGACGGCCTGATAGTAACCGGTCCGGTTACGCGGAATATGCGGTTGGCCCTGGAAAAGACCTATGCTGCCATACCAGAACCAAAAATCGTTATTGCCTCCGGCGCCTGCGCCGTCTCCGGAGGGCCATACGCCGGATCGGAACAAGTCTTGGCCGGCGTGGACAAGATTCTGCCTGTGGATCTCTATGTGCCAGGCTGTCCGCCCCATCCGCTGACGCTATTAGACGGCCTGTTGCGTATTCTGGGCCGTTTGCCGCAAGCCGGGCGTCTGGCTGATTTTTAACTTGACTTTACATGCCCAGGGGCCTATGCTTGCACCCAGTCCACCACTTTTTAAGGAAGAGTGGGAGCTTTTCGCCCACTCTTTTTATTTTTCTGAAGGCAAAGAGCGGCAGTAAGAAAAGCCTTTAAATATAAGCTTGAACGAACGGATGGGTCAACCTCACAGAGGGGAAAAACATGAATTTGCAGCTTATCGAGATCATGCGGCAAATCGAGCGGTCGCGCAAGGTGGACCGACAGGTAGTGATCCAGGCCATTGAGGCGGCGCTGATCTCCGCATCCCGTAAAAACCACGGGACAGCCCAGGACATCCGGGTGGCCTTCAATTCCGATACCGGCGAATTGCTGGCGTTTTTAAAGAAACTGGTGGTGGAAGAAGTCCACGAGCCGTGGAATGAAATCACCCTCGAGGACGCCCGGCGGATCAAACCGGACGCCCAGATGGGCGAAATGGTGGAAATGGGCATGATGCCTTCGGAATTCGGCCGCATTGCCGCCCAGACCGCCAAGCAGGTCATGCTGCAGCGGGTGCGGGAATCGGAACGCAACGCCATTTTCGAGGAGTTCAAACAGCGCCAGGGCGAACTGCTCAACGGCGTGGTGTTGCGCGAAGAAAACCGCAATCTGGTCGTGGATCTCGGGGATACGGAGGCCCTGCTGCCCGGGCGGGAGCAGGTGCCCCGCGAATTCTACAAGGCCGGGGACCGCATCAAGGTTTTTATCCTGGACGTCCGCCGCACCAGCCGCACGCCCCAGGTGGTGGTGTCCCGCTCGCATCCGGGACTGATCCGCAAATTGTTCGAAATGGAAGTGCCGGAAGTCGCGGACGGGGTGGTGGAAATCCGGGCCGTGTCCCGGGAGGCGGGCGCCCGCTCCAAAGTGGCCGTGGCCTCCAAGGACAAGAACGTGGATCCGGTCGGCGCCTGCGTGGGCATCAAAGGCTCCCGCATCCAATCCATCGTGCGCGAACTGCACGGTGAAAAGATCGACGTCATCCCTTATTCCGAAAACGTGGAAACCCTGCTGACCTCGGCGCTGCAGCCGGCCAAGATCGCCCAGGTGCTCCTGGCCGAGGAGCACAAGCAGGCCACGGTGATCGTGCAGGACGACCAGCTGGCCCTGGCCATCGGCAAGAACGGCCAGAACGTGCGCCTGGCTTCCAAACTGCTTGGCTGGAAAGTGGACATTACGCCGCTCTCCAAGAACCAGGAAGAAATGCGCCGCCGCGCCGAGGAAGCGTTCCTTAAAACCGCGCCGGCCCTGGAGAAGATCGAGGGCATCAGCGACAACCTGGCCAAGCGGCTGCGCGAAGCCGGGTATGAAAGCGTGGCCAAGTTTCTGGGCGTGACCGCCGAAAAACTGACCGAGATTCCGGGCATCGGGCCCAAGACCGCCGAGAAAATCATGTCCAGTCTGCAGCCGTATTTGCCCCAGCCGGCCGAGAGCCGTCCGGCCGAACGCACGGCCGCTGAATTGTTCGCCAACCTGGGTGGCCATGAGGGCCCGGCCCCCAAACCCAAGGAAATGGCCGCCGGCGACCTTTTCGCCAATCTGGATCAGGCGGCAGCAAAAGGCGAGGAGCCCGCAACACCGGAGGCGTCCGAGACGCCGCCCAAACGCACTTCCCGAAAAAGCCGTACCGATGCGCCTGCCGGGGAGGGGGGTGAAGCCGAATGACGCACCAAAAAGTACGCGTATTCGAATTGGCCAAGGAATTGAAGCTGACCTCCAAGGAACTGATGGGCGAATTGGAGAAAATGCGCATCCAGGTTAAAAGCCACATGAGCGTGCTCGAGGACGAGACCGTGGCTTACATCAAGCGCCATTGGGGCGAGGACGAGATCCCCGAGGACGCAATGGTTCCGGGCATGACCCAGATGGCGCCGCGGCCGGCCGAAGCCGTGGCCGCGCCGGTTCCGGCGGCTGTTGAACCGGCGCCGATCGAAACGCCGGCCCCCAGCCGTCCCGAACCCGTGTATGTTCCCGAACCCGAGCCGCTGTACGAGCCGGAACCCGAACCCGAACCGGTCAAGGCACCAGCGCCGGTCGCCGTGGCTGCGCCGCCCAAAGCCAAGGAAGACCTGCCGCCCCTGCGCCTGCCCAGCACGGTGAACGTGGGCGAAGTGGCCGAACGCCTGGGCGTCAAGCCGGCTGAAGTCATTAAAAAATTGATGGGCCTGGGCGTGTTCGCCACCATCAACCAGCGCCTGGACCAGGACACCATCGAAATTCTTTTGTCCGAATACGGCTATCAGCCCGAATATGAGGAAATATACGGGGAAGACCTGTTGGCCCAGGAAGAAGTCGCGGACCGACCCGAGGATTTGCAGCCCCGCCCGCCGGTGGTGACCATCATGGGTCACGTCAACCACGGCAAGACCTCGCTCTTGGACGCCATCCGCGAAACCAACGTCATGGACGGCGAGGCGGGCGGCATCACCCAGCACATCGGCGCCTACCAGGTCAAGCTGCCCAAAGGGTATGTGACGTTCCTTGACACGCCGGGCCACGAGGCGTTCACCACCCTGCGCGCCCGCGGCGCCCAGGTGACGGACGTGGTGGTGCTGGTGGTGGCCGCCGACGACGGCGTGCAGCCGCAGACCATTGAAGCCATCGACCACGCCAAGGCGGCCAATGTGCCGATCATCGTGGCGGTCAATAAAATCGACAAGCCCGGCGCGGACCCCAGCCGGGTGCGCCAGGAACTGACCAAGTACAACCTGGTTTCCGAGGAATGGGGCGGCAAAACGATCTTCGTGGAAATTTCCGCGAAGAAGCGGATCGGCCTGGAGAAAATGCTGGAAATGATCCTGCTCGAGGCGGAAATGCTCGAACTCAAAGCCAACCGCAAGGCCCACGCCAAGGGCACGGTGATCGAGGCCAAGCTGGACCGCGGCCGCGGCCCGGTGGCCACGGTGCTGGTGCAGCGCGGCACGCTCAACGTCGGCGACCCGGTGGTGACCGGCGTGCAGTTCGGCCGCGTGCGGGCGCTGATGAACGAACGCGGCGCGGCGCTCAAGTCCGTCGGGCCGGGCATGCCGGCCGAGGTGTTGGGTCTCTCGGGCGTGCCCACGGCCGGCGACCTGTTCCAGGTGCTGGCCAGCGACAAGCTCGCCCGGCAGATCGCCATGAAGCGGCAGATGATCAAACGCGAACAGGACCTGAGCAACAGCCATAAAATCAACCTGGACAACCTCAGGGATCAGATCAAGGAAGGCACCATCAAGGAGCTGAAAATCATCATCAAGGCGGACGTGCAGGGGTCGGCCGAGGTGCTGGCCAACTCCCTGGAGGGCCTGTCCACCGAGAAGGTCCGCCTGACCAGCATTCACAGCGCGGTCGGCAACATCACGGAGCGCGACATCCTGCTGGCCACGGCCAGCAACGCCATTGTGCTCGGCTTCAACGTCAAGGCCGAAGCCGGCGTGGACAAGGTCGCTCAGAGCGAGCAGGTGGACGTGCGCATTTATTCGGTGATTTACGACGTGGTGGAGGACGTCAAGGCGGCCATGGAGGGCCTGCTGGAGCCCCATTACCACGAAGTGCCGATCGGCCAGGCCGAGGTGCGCAACGTGTTCAAACTGTCCTCGGGCGTCACGGCCGCGGGCTCGCAGGTCACCAGCGGCAAAATCACGCGCGGCGCGCAGGCCAAGGTGGTGCGCCGCGGCCAGATCCTGCACACCGGCAAGATCGAGTCCCTGAAACGGTTCAAGGACGACGCCAAGGAAGTGCCCGCGGGCATGGAATGCGGGCTGTCTGTGAGCGGATTCAAAGCGTACGAACCCGGGGACGTGATCGAAGCGTTCGTCCTCGAAGCCGTGGCGCAGAAGCTCTGAGTGGACCTGATGATCCCTTGCGCCGGAGACACCGGTCGCTTGTTAAAAAGACGAATTGCCCGGCGCAAGGGATGTCGCCTTGCCACCAGAGATGATTTGACTCGAAAGGGGGGTACCCCGGCGTAAACCGCCGGGGGGCTCCATGGTCATCGGCCTGTTGAGTGGTGAACTGTTTTTTCCCGAGAATCACAGCCTGAAGGACAAGCGGATGCTGCTGCGCAAAATCACGGAGCGCCTGAAACAGCAGCTCAACGTGTCCGTGGCCGAGGTCGAACACCAGGACCTTTGGCAGCGGTCGCGGATCGCGGTGGCCTGCGTGAACACCAGCAGCCGCGAGGCCAACGCCACGTTGAACGAAGCCCTGAAACTGCTCGACCTGTTCCATGAAGCCGAACTCGTGGACCACACCTTTGAGTTGCGCTGACCGCACCCCCCATCCCCTTCGCAGGACCGACCGTCCGTTCGCATTAGAGCCAGGGATGGACTGCTTCGGGGATGTCGCCTGGCTCCAGAAGTATCATGAAAACGAAAGGGGGTATCCCGGCCAAGACCGCCGGGAGGCTCCATCCCCTATGCCGTGGACAACAGCCTCTGCCGGATGAAAGGAATCGCCCGGCCTAGGGGATGTCGCCCTGCCACTGGCGATTATCTGAATTGAAAGGGGGGTATCCCGGCCAAGACCGCCGGGAGGCTCCATGAAACCCAAACGTATTGACCGCCTGGCCTCGCAGCTGGTGCGGGAAATCTCGGACATCCTCCTGCGCAAGCTCTCCGACCCGCGCCTGTCGTGGGTCACGATCACGCGCGCCCAGATCACGCCGGATCTGCGGGAGGCGAAAGTCTACTTTCTGACCCTGGACAGCGGCGAACAGCGCAGCCAGACCCAGGAGGGGCTGGCGCACGCCGCGGGCTTCATCCGGCACGAGCTCGGGCGGCGAGTGGAATGGCGCGTGCTGCCGGAACTGCATTTTATAGTCGACGAAGAAGCCGAACGCACCGAGCAGTTGCTGCGGAAGCTTACGCCGCCTCCGCCGCCCGCAGAACCCAAGGAGTGAACCGCATGGTTGAACAGAAACTGGAACGCGACCCCAATTACGAGGTCGAACTCGAGAGGGCGCTGGAGGTCATTGCCAAACACAAGGATTTCGTGCTGACCACGCACGTGAATCCCGACGGCGACGGTTTGGGGTGCGAGTCCGCCCTCTACCTGGCCCTCACCAGCATGGGCAAGGAAGTGACGGTGGTTAACGCCGATCCGGTGCCGGACCTGTACCATTTTCTGCCGGCCGGCGAGGACTTTATCGCCACCTCCCAGTACGACCGCAAGCACGAAGTGGCCATTCTGCTGGAATGCCCGGACGTGCAGCGGGCCGGGGGCGTGCTGCGCCTTCCTGAGAGCGCGCCGCACGTGATCAACATCGACCACCACGTTTACAACACCCGTTACGGCACCATCAACCTGGTTGACCCCACCGCGGCCGCGGCCGGCGAGCAGATCTGGGATCTGGTCCGCGCCCTGGACTGCGCCCGCGACCAACGCATGGCCATCGGCATTTACACCGCGATTGCGACGGACACGGGGCACTTCAAGTACGCGGGCGTCACACCCCGGACCCACCGTGTGATCGCGGAGCTGCTGGAACTGGGCGTGCAGCCGGGTTACATGAACGAGCAGCTCTACGAACGCGTGCCGGCCGAAGCCCTGAAGCTGCTGGCCATGAGCCTGTGCGGGGTGCGGTACAACACCCGCCGCGACGTGGGCTGGTTCGGCATCACCCAGGCCATGCTGAAAGAATCGCACGCCCGGGCGAACCAGACGGAAAATTTCGTCAACTACGTGCGCGCCGTGGACGGCGTGGAAGTCGCCGTCTTCTTCATGGAGACCGAGAACGGCAAGATCAAGGTATCCTTCCGGTCCCGCGGCAACGTGGACGTGTCCATCATCGCCGTCGAGTTCGGCGGTGGAGGGCATCAGCGCGCCGCAGGCGCACTGCTGCCCGGCCCGATGGACGCGGTCCAGGCCAAAGTGCTGGCCGCCGTGGAAGCGCGGATCCGTCCCCAGGCCTGATCCCATGCCCGCGGGCCTGCTCGCGCTGCGCAAACCCGGAGGACCGACTTCGGCTGCAGTAGCGGAGCGCGTGCGGCGGCTCATCGGCCAGCGCCGCGTCGGGCACAGCGGCACCCTGGATCCGGCCGCGGACGGCGTGCTGGTTATGGCGTACGGGTCGGCCACCGGCCTCTTTCCCTACCTCCTTCCGGATAAAACCTACCGCGCCGTCATCCGTTTGGGCGCAACCACCAGCACGGGCGATGCTTGCGGCGAAACGCTGACTGCGGCCGGGGTGCCGTCCTTGAACGTGGAACAAATCACGGCCACGCTGGCCCAGTGGGAAGGGCCGCAATTGCAAATCCCGCCCATGGTGTCCGCCCGCCGCCACAAGGGTGAACGTTTGTACGAAATCGCGAGGCGCGGGGAGTCCGTGCTCAGGCCTCCGCGCCGCGTGCAGATTCATCGCCTGCGCCTGCTGGAGTGGCAGCCGCCGGATGCCAGCCTGGAAGTGCACTGTTCGACCGGCACGTATATCCGCTCCCTGGCCGCCGAACTGGGCATGGTCTGGGGCTGCGGGGCCCATCTTCTGCGCCTGACCCGAACGGCCTGCAATGGGTTTACCTGGGAGCAAGCCGCGGATTGGGACGCTTTCCAGATCGCGGCCGCGGCCGGGAACTGGCGGCGGTACGCGGTGGAACCGGCCCAGGCTTTGGCCCACCTTCCGTCCGTGACCGTGGACGAAGCCGGGTGTGCTGCGGTGGCGCACGGCCGTCCCTTGCCTGCGCCGGATTCCCTCGTGGCGGAAAACGGGCCGGTGCGCGTGCTGGACCAGGCCGGCCGGCTGCTGGCCGTGGCGCGGCCGGCGGACGGGCAACTGCTCATGGCGCGGGTGCTGGCCAGCCCGGCAGGATAAAAAGAAACAAAGCGGACCACGAAGGGGAATTAGGGGTAAATGCTTCAACCCAGGTCCGTATTTTTCGTGTTCTTCATTATTCCTTCGTGTTCTTCGTGATCCGCTTTTTCTGTGCGTATCTGTGGCTCATGAAGGTGTTGAAAGGTTGGGAGGGCGAATGAAGGTCCATCGCGGATGGCCGAAACAACCCGGGCCCGGGCGCGCGCTGACCTTGGGCGTGTTTGACGGCGTGCACCGCGGCCATGTCCGCCTGCTGCGCCGCCTGCGGCAGCGCGCCCAAGTGCTGGGCGTGCGGGCAGGGGTGGTGACTTTCGACGACCACCCGCACGGCACGCTGGCTCCCTCGCAGCGTCCGCCCCGCCTGGCCACCCCGCAACAGTGCCTGGAGCGCTTCCGATGCCTGGGCATGGACGAGGTGTTCCTGATCCGCTTTGACAAGGGCCTGGCCGGCACGCCGGCTGAAGCTTTCGTCCGGCGCGTGCTCGTGCGCCGGTTGGGCGTGCGGCACGTGGTGGTGGGGCAGGATTTCGTTTTCGGCCGGGGCGGCCGCGGAGGCACGGCCTTGCTGCGGCAGCTGGGGCGCAGCCTGGGATTTGGCGTCACTGTGGTGCCGCCGTTGCGGCGCCGGGGGCGCGTGGTCAGTTCCAGCGGCCTGCGCGAACAGGTGGCGCAGGGGCGCATGCGCGAAGCCTGGCAATGGCTGGGCTGGCCGTATACCCTGCACGGCCGGGTGGTGCGCGGCGAGGGCCGCGGCCGGACCCTCGGGCTGCCTACGGCCAACCTGCGTTCCCTGCACGAACTGGTGCCTCCGCCCGGCATCTACCTTACGGGCCTGCGGCTGGCCGGCCGCCTGCGTATGGGCTTGTGCTATATCGGACGGCGCCCCACCTTCCACCCCTGGGGCCCGCAGACCATCGAGATCAACATCCCCGGGTGGAGCCGGTCGCTCTACGGCCGCAGGCTGGCCATCCACTTTTACCACCGCCTGCGCGGCGACCGGCGCTTTTCGGACGCGGCGGCATTGCTCCGCCAGGTGGCGAAGGACAGGCGGCGGGCGCGGCACTTCTGGACAAAATGGTCGAAAGTCATTAAAATGTAACCGTTGAAAGCAGCCATAAGAAAGCAATTCCCTTCCCCCGGGCGGGGGAGGGCGATGTTTTCATAATCAAAGGGTGTTCGAGAAGGGTTGGCGGCGGGGAAATTCGGAACGCCGTATGGGCACCCGGAGGCAGGAACGCGTGAATAAAAACCAACTGGCCAAACATTTGTCCCGCGAGTTCGGCTTCACGCTGCGGGAATCGCAGATCCTGGTGGACCACATTCTCAACGCCCTGGCCGCGGAACTGGTGCGCGGACGGCGCGTGGAACTGCGGGGGCTGGGCACCTTCGGCACCCGCCGCCGCAAACCCAGCGTGGGCCGGGTGGTCAAAACCGGCAAACCCGTGGCCGTGCCGGCGCTGCGGCGCGTGTTCTTCCGGCCGGGGCGCGAACTGAAGGAAATCACCCGCAAGGCGGACCCCAAGGCGTGAAGAACGGCGTGGTTTTCAACGCGGACTTGAATCCGCCCCAGCTGGAAGCGGTCACCCACGGCGAGGGGCCGTTGCTGGTGCTGGCCGGCGCCGGCTCGGGCAAGACCCGCGTCATCACCTACCGCATCGCCCATCTGCTTAAAAACCTTCACGTGCCGCCCGGCGCGCTGCTGGCCGTCACCTTCACCAACAAAGCCGCGGGCGAGATGCGCGAGCGCATCGAGCGCCTGGTGGGGAAGGAAACCGCGAAGCAGCTGTGGATCGGCACTTTTCACGCCCTGTGCCTGCGCATCCTCAAACGCGAGCTGCCCGAGCCCTTTTCGATCTACGACGACGAGGAGAGCAAGCGCCTGCTCAAGGAGTGCCTGCGCGAGCTCAACCTGGACAACCAGACCGTCAAGCTGGAGCAGGCGGCCTTTAGGATCGAAAGCGCCAAGCACGAGCTGGTGGACGCGGCCGAATTCAGCCGCCTGGCCCTGGATTTCGCCAGCCGGCAGATCGCCAAGGTGTACGACCTCTACCAGCGCAAGCTGGCCCGCAACCGCGCCGTGGATTTCGGGGACCTGATCCTGCGCACGGTGCAGTTGTTCAACGAAAACCCGGAGAAGCTCGCCGTCTACCGGGAAAAAATCCAGTACCTGCTGGTGGACGAATACCAGGACATCAACCACGCCCAATACCGCTGGATCCGCCTGCTGACCGGAGACCGGGGCAACCTGACGGTCGTGGGCGACGACGACCAGAGCATCTACCAGTTCCGCGGGGCGGATCTGCGCAACATCCTGGAGTTCGAGCGCGATTTTCCCTCGGCCCGCGTGATCAAGCTGGAGCAGAATTACCGCTCCACGCAGAACATCCTGGCGGCGGCCGGCGCGGTGGTGGCCAACAACCGCGGCCGCAAGGACAAGACCCTGTGGACCGAGAATCCGGCCGGCGAGACGCTGACCTATTTTCGCGGCCAGGACGAGGCGGACGAGGCGGCCTTCGTGGTGCGGACGTTCGTGGAGGAGACCTACCGCCGGGGCCGCAAGCTCTCGGAGCTGGCCGTGCTGTACCGCACCAACGCCCAGTCCCGGCCCCTGGAAGACGCGCTGCGGCGCGAGCGCATGCCCTACCGCCTGATCGGCGGCATGCGCTTCTACGACCGCATGGAGATCAAGGACGCCCTGGCCTACCTCAAGGTGCTGGTCAATCCGGCCGATGAATTGTCTTTGGAGCGGATCATCAACCTGCCGCCGCGCGGCCTGGGCGAGGGCACGCTGGCCAAGCTGCGCACGGCGGCCTTTGAAAGGAAATTGACGCTGCTGGAGACCATGGCCCAGGACAATCTGGAGACGCTGGGCCTGGGCGAACGCGCCCTGGCCGCGGTCCGCGCCTTTGTCCGGCTGCAGCGGGAGATGCAGGCGCGCCGCGACCAGCAGCCCCTGCCGCAGCTCCTGGCCGATCTGCTGCGCGAAAGCGGCTACCTGGCCATGTGGGAAAAAGCCGAGGCTGAGAACGGCATGATGCGCCTGGAAAACCTCAACGAACTGGTCGTAGCGGCGGAGGAATTCTGCCGCGCCGGCGAGGGCACGCTGGAAGGCTTCCTGGACCAGATCGCCCTGGTGTCGAGCCTGGACGAAGAGGACGACAACGACGAACAGGTGACCTTGATGACCCTGCATTCGGCCAAAGGCCTGGAATTCCCGGTGGTCTGCCTGGTGGGCATGGAGGAAGGCCTGTTTCCGCACTCCAACGCCCTGCAGGAGGCTTCGGGCCTGGAGGAGGAACGGCGGCTGTGCTACGTGGGCCTGACCCGGGCCCGCGAGCGGCTGGTCCTGACCGGCGCGGCCACCCGCAGCTCCTTCGGCAACCGCATCTACAACTCCGAATCCCGCTTTTTGCACGAGATCCCGGCCCGTTTGTTCATGGGCCACAAGCCCCTGGCCCACCTCAAGGCCGAGCAGACCCAGGCCAGCCGCGGGCTGTGGCGGAACCAGCCGGAGGCCGAATCCGGGGAGATCACCCGGGAGCCGCTGGCTGACGCGGAGGCGGAAACGGACGCATTCCCTTCGCTCATCATCGGCCAGCGCGTGCGGCATGCGCGCTACGGGCCCGGCACCATCGTGGGCAAGCACGGCGACGGCCAGGATGCCAAGCTGGAAGTGGCGTTCACCCACTACGGCCGCAAGAAACTCATGGCCCGCTTCGCGGCGCTGCAGCCCGTGGGCGCGGCGCCGGGCGGCGGCCAAAGGAGCTCGTCATGAAGGCGCGCCCCACCCCGCCTGCTCCGGAAGGGCCGGATTACACCGCCCTGCGCAGGCTGTCGGTCAAAGCCCTGAAAGTGAAGCTGGAGCCGGGCCGGGAACTGAAGATCGACCTGCCCAGCACCCTGCCCAAACTGGCCCTGGTGCGCCAAGCCATCCGCCGCTTCACCAAGACCTGCAAGCTTCCGTCCTTGATCGTGGACAAAATCGAACTGGCTGTGGACGAGGCGGTCGCCAACGCCGTGGAACACGCCTATCCGGACCGGGAAGACGGCCTGGTGCAGGTCAAGGCCTGGCGGGAGCCGCGGCGATTTTCCGTGTCGGTCCGCGATTACGGGAAAGGCTACAACGCCAAACCCGTGTCCTTCGCCGCGATCCGCAAAGTCATGCGCAACCATCTGCGGCGCGGCATGGGCCGCTACCTGATGCGCCAGTGCATGGACATCGTGCAGTACACCACCCTCCCCCAGCAGTACAATGAAACTTTCATGGTCAAACGCCTGCCGAGGTAAGTGGAGTGCCCCCCCGGACTGAAGTCCGGGGCTCCCTCCCTCCGCAATACAATCCTGCAAATCCTCTCCCCGGGGTGAAGCCCGGGGATTCCTGCGGAGAGATTGAACCTGCCAGTTGTTTTTAAAGAGGGAATTTCCTCGCCGGATTTCTCTGCTTGCCGTGAAGATTCCACCCTCTCCCATACCCTCTCCCAAAAAACATACCCCTCCCTTGAGGGGAGGGGACAAAGGGGAGGGTGGGGATTATTTCCGCCTGAACAGCTTCCGCAACTCGGCCACGGAGCGGGTGTTGAGCACGTCCGCCGGCTCCAGCCAGCCGCGGCGCGCCTGGTTGACGCCGAAGCGCAGGCTGCGCAGGCCGACCGGGCTGTGCGCGTCCGAGGACACGGCTACTCGCACCTCCGCCTCCTTGGCCAGGCGGCAGTGGACGTCGTTCAGGTCCAGGCGTTCGGGATGGGAATTGAGTTCGAGAAAGCAGCCCCGCTCCTTCGCGCCGGCCACGACGCGCTCCAGATCCAGGGGATAGGGCGGGCGGTTGTTGAGCAGGCGGCCGGTCGGGTGGCCGAGGATCGTGAAGTGCGGGTTGTCCATGGCGCGCAGGATGCGCTCGGTCTGCCGCTCCGCGGGCAGATTGAATTTGAAGTGAACGGACCCCACGGTGTAATCCAGGTCGTCCAGCACTTCGTCCGGCAGGTCCAGCCGGCCGTCCTCCAGGATGTCCACTTCCAGGCCTTTGAACAGGGTGAAGTGTTTCAGCCGGGCATTGGCCGCGTCAATGGCTTCCAGTTGCTTCCGCAGGCGCCTGGCGTCCAGGCCGCGGGCCACGGTCACGTGCTGGGAATGGTCGGTGATCCCGAGGTAAGCATAACCCAAGGCCTGGGCGGCCTCGGCCATTTCCAGCAAACCGGCCGTGCCGTCCGTTTCGTCGGTATGGCAGTGCAGGTCGCCCCGCAGGTCCGGCAGGCTCACCAGGCGCGGCAGGCTGCCTGAAACGGCCGCTTCCAGCTCGCCAGAGGCTTCCCGCAGTTCGGGTTCGACGTAAACGAGGCCCAGGCGGCGGAAAATCTCCTCTTCGTTCTTGCCGGCGATCCGGCGCGAACCTTTGAACAGCCCGTATTCGTTGAGCTTGTAGCCTTTTTTCTGCGCCAGCTTGCGCACCGCGATGTTGTGCGCCTGCGAACCGGTGAAATAGTGGAGGGCCGCGCCGTAGCTTTCCGCAGGCACGGCGCGCACGTCCACCTGCAGGCCGGAACGCAGGATGACCGTGGCGCGGGTCGGCCCCTCGGCTTGGACGCGTGCGATGTCCGGGTAGGGGCCGAAAAAATCCAGCGGCTTCTCGGCGGCGCGGCTCGTCAGCAAAATGTCCACATCCCCGACGGTTTCCTTGCGCCGCCTGAAACTGCCGGCTGCCGTCGCTTCCTCCACCCCCGGGGTGGCGCGCAGATAAACCAGGAGTGCTTCCACGGCCGGCTCGGCCATGGCCCAGAGCGTGCGCTCGGGATTGGCCTCGCGCTGGGCGATGCCGGCGAGAATTTGCTCTTCCAGTTTGGGGCCGAATCCGGGCAGGGCGCGGATGCGGCGGTTTTCGGCGGCTCGCTTAAGATCTTCCAGGCTGTCCGGCTTCAGGCTCTGGGCCAACTGACGCACGCGCTTGGGGCCCAGGCCGGGCAGCTTCAGCATGGCCAGCTGCACAGCCGGCGTTTTGGCTTCCAGTTCGGCCAAAAGGCCGAAAGTGCCGGAGCGGAGGAGCTCGCGTATTTTATCAGCCAGGTCCGCGCCGATGCCCGGCAGCCCCTGCAAACCGTCCGCGGCTTCGGCCAGTTCCGCCAGGTTGTGCGGCAGGTTGGCGATGGTTTGCGCCGCGGACTGGTAGGCGCGGATGCGGAAAGGGTTGGCGTCCTGCAGTTCCAGCAGCACGGCCGTCCGTTCGAAGCGCTCGGCGATTTCCTGATTGGTCAGAGGCATGAAAGATATCCCCTTCGCAGAAGAAATCGTATGGGGATAAATCCAACGTTTCCGCTGCGGGGATGTCGCCCCCTGCCATGCTTGATGCGCATGGCAGGCAGGGTGCTACGGCCTTACAGGCCGTAGGGCTCCATCATAAGTCAGCTCATTGCGGGTTGCACGCAAAAAACCGCGTCTCCGGTTGCGCCGCCCTGAGCACGGGTTTATACTAACAGGGTGCTGAAAAACCCATATGTGTTCCGCTAGCACGCTGTTACCCCGTGAAAAACTCTGATTTTTCATGGGGTATTCCACGCAACGCAATCGAAAAAGACCGCTCTGCGGACTTTTTCATCAGCCTGCTAAGCCCAATACCGCTTCGCGAGGCCCAGCCATGAAAACTCCCGCCGCTCCCCCCAAACTCGAACCCATGGGCCCGAATCTGTGGCGGATCCCCAAGGAACAGCACCCGGGCATGCGTGTGGACGGCCGGATCTTTGCCTCGGCCGGGCTCCTGGAGGATGTGTTCCGCGACCAGGCCCTCGAGCAGGTGATCCATGTGGCCCACCTGCCGGGAATCGTCGGCGCGTCCTTCGCCATGCCGGACATCCATTGGGGCTACGGTTTCCCCATCGGCGGCGTGGCGGCTTTTGACGTGGAGCGGGGCGTGGTGTCGCCCGGCGGCGTGGGATACGACATCAATTGCGGCGTGCGGCTGCTCGCTTCGCGGCTGGAACAAGATGAAGTCGTCCCGAAACTGCGCGACCTGCTGGCCAATCTCTTTCGACGCGTTCCGGCGGGCGTGGGTAGCGAAGGCCGGATCACGCTCAAGGCGCCGGAGCTCAAGCGGGTGCTGGAGCAGGGTTCCCGCTGGGCCGTGGGCCAGGGCTACGGCTGGCAGGAGGACGCCGAACGCACGGAGAACGAGGGGCGGCTGGGGGATGCGGACAGCGGCCTGCTCAGCGCCCGGGCCCTGGAGCGCGGGCTTTCCCAGCTCGGCACCCTGGGTTCGGGCAATCATTTTTTGGAAGTGCAGACGGTGGACGAAGTATACGACCAGGCCGCGGCCGAGGCCTACGGCCTGCGCATTGGCCAGGTCACGGTCATGATCCACTGCGGCTCGCGCGGCCTGGGATACCAGGTGTGCGAGGATTTTCTGGGCGTCCTGCGGCGTGCGACCCGCACGTACGGTGTGGAACTGCCTGACCCCCAGTTGGCTTGCGCGCCGATCCAGTCCACCGAAGGCCGGGAATACCTGGCGGCCATGGCCGCGGCCGCGAATTACGCCTGGGCCAACCGCCAGTGCATCACGCACTGGGTGCGCGAGGCGTTTCAGGACACCCTGGGCAAGCCGGCCGAGCGCCTGGGCCTGCACCTGGTTTACGACGTGGCGCACAACATCGCGAAACTGGAGACGCATCAGGTGGACGGAAAGCCGCGGCAGGTGTGCGTGCACCGCAAGGGCGCCACCCGCGCCTTTCCGGCCGGCCATCCGGAGGTTGCCGAACGCTACCGCTCCGTCGGCCAGCCGGTGCTGATTCCCGGCAGCATGGGCACGGCGTCCTACGTGTGCGCGGGCGGCGCGGCGGCCATGGAGCAAAGCTTCGGTTCCACGGCGCACGGCGCGGGCCGCGTGCTTTCGCGCCACGCGGCCATCCGCCAGGCCCAGGGGCGCTCGATCGGCGCGGAGTTGGCGGCCCAGGGCATTCAGGTCATGGCGCGCGGCCGGGAGACCCTGGCCGAGGAGGCGCCGGCCGCGTACAAGAACATCGATGAAGTGGTGGAGACCGTGCACCAGGCGGGGCTGTCGCGGAAGGTGGCGCGAATGAGGCCGTTGGGCGTAGTGAAGGGGTGAGTCGCGCGGCCCCGGGAAGCGCTTCGCAGGACAGCGGCCGAATGCAAATTTGAAAGGTGTTTGGTAAGAGGCATCATTTCGAAAGACGGCTGCCCTGGGGTCGGCAGCCTCGGCTTGTGAAAAGGTAACACGACTAGTCCTTTTCACAAACGCTTTCTCAATGACGCCTCTTACCCTGACCCGCCCACCGGTGGAGGAAAAAGGGAAAAAGAAAGGAAATATGAACCCTTTCGAAATTCTCGAGCACACGGCGGATGCGGGGCTGCGGATCCGGGGCGAAACGCCGGAGGCGTTGTTCGCGCACGCGGCTCAGGGGTTGTACGCGCTGGCCCTGACCGCGCCTCCTGCCGGTGCGCAGCCGGAAAAAACCACGCTGCAGCTGGCAGGTGACGGCCTGGCGTCCTTGCTGGTGATTTTTTTGGAAGAGTTGGTTTATCGGCTTTACACGCGCCGGCAAGCCGCGGTCCGCGTAGAGGCCAAACTGGCGCTGCCCGGCCGCGTCACCATCGAAGCGGCGTTCGTTCCGATCAGCCCCGAGGCCTTTGCCGCGGAGATCAAAAGCCCCACCTACCACGGCCTGAAGGTCGAACAGGGAAGCGGCGGCTGGCTGGCGGAAGTGTATTTTGATTTGTGAGGCGCGGGATGCTCCAAGCCTACCCTTAAATGAAAGCCGGAGGGATTGCATGATCACCATCAGAATGCCCCTGGCAGGTGCGCTGGGTATAGTGCTGATTTTCGGGACGATATCGTTGGACGCCGGCAATGAGAAAACCAGGCAGACCCAGGCTGAAATAAATTGGTATATGGGTCTTGACCAATTGCATAGGGGAGATTTACGCGAAGCAGTCGTCTCGCTGAGCGCTTTTCTTCAGGCCCAGCCCAGGGAAGCAAAAGGTTATTTGGCGCGTGGAAATGCCTATGTGGGAATTCAGAGTTATCCGGATGCACTCAATGATTTTAATCAGGCCGCACTCCTTGACCCTGCCTCGATGGAGCCTTATATTGGACGGGCTTTGGTCTATTTGGCGATGGGCCGTGATCAAAGGCGGCGCTGGACGGAGTTGAATGAGAGAGTCAGGATAAATCCCACGGATTTTTCAGCCGGCAGCGAAAGGGCCTCTGCCATGAAAGATATGGAGGGGTGCCTTGCCCAAGCATGGTCCAATTGCGACCGGGCCATCCAGATGGACAACACCAAAGCAAAGACTTATGTATTGCGCGGAGAAATTCGTATGGAGCAAAGTTATATCAATCTGTCGAGCAATCAGCGGGGATATGCTATCGAGGATTTCAACCGCGCCTTGGAATTAGACCCGAAACTGACCGACGCTTATTTCCGGCGAGGAATTTGTTTAATGGTGGCCAACCGGAGCGAGGAAGCTTTGCGGGATTTTAAAGAGACTTTGCGTCAAGAACCTAATCACGCTGGGGCGTATTTTCATTCAGGAGAATGTTATGAAAAGCTCTATCAGGAGGAGGAGGCTGGCCAAGCTTATCTCAGGTGTTTGAGATTGATCACGAAGATGAACGAGCCTGAATTATTCGACGAAATCGAGAAAAGGTTGAATCGTTTGAAACAACGAATTCCCTCTAAGCGAATGGATGTGGAGTTATAGCGGTGACGCAATATGTTTTGAGCGGTGCGAAGAAAATGGCCCGAGGCAAGCGTGACGATTGGAACCGGGTGTCGGAGCGGGTAGCTTGGAGGATCATAGGCGCCGAACCGTTAAAGCAACTCATAAGTTCCGAAAAGCAGGAGTGTGATCAGAGGGAGGAGGTATAAAATGAAATGCGTCGTGTGGCTGCTATTGCTGATGTTATTGTCCGGATGGGCGCCGCTGCTGGCTGCCCAGGACGCCAGGGAGGCTCGCATGGAAAAACTCGCCCGCCAACACTATGGGGAAAATCTCCGGGGATTCGCGCCCTCTGCGGACCCGGTTTTGGCCGAAGCCTTCAAAGGCTATGCGGTATACCGGGTGGATGTCTTCAATCCGCAGTCCCGACTCGCCGGCCGGACCATCCTGGAACGCACGCTGGTGGCGCCGCCCAAGGGCGAACCGGTTTTCTTGGAAAGCTTCCAGGAGGTGGTGGCGTTTCTCAACAGCCGGCCGGTGGTGCGCAAGTTCGCGCTCAAGCAGGTGGTCTTGGCCTTTGCCTCGCTCGGCCGCGTAAAAATCTTGAACCGGCCCGGCGACCTCGGGGGCGAAGCGACTCCGCAGGAACGGGCCATCGCTCCGCCTGTCTACCAGGTGGCCGGCGGCAAGCAGCACGCCCGCTTTTATGTGCTGGCCGACCCCAACATCACTTCGGTTCTCCGGATCGACCTGGACCGGTCCGCGGTAGGGAAGCTGCGCTTCAAAACGGAATGGATTTCCTCGCGGGGCGGGTACGATTGACCGCGGAATTCATGCCGCCCGCTTCAGCAATGCGTGCAGCAGCCGGTCGGGCAGCAGGCGCCGCAGGGCCAGCATGAAGCGGGCGTAGCGTCCGCCCGCGTAGCGGAGCCTGCGGGAGTTGTCCGTGGCCGCCCGGTGGATCAGCTTGGCGATGACGCGCGGATGCGACCCGCCGCGAATGAGCTTGCGCATGTTGGACTCGAACCGTTCGGCCAGGGGGCCGTACTCGGAAGCCAGGGACTGTTTGGGAATCACCATGGAACGGTCGTAAAAATCCGTCAGGATGATCCCGGGCTCGATGATTTTCACTTTAATGTTCAAGTCCTCCAGCTCGTAGTGCAATCCCTCGCTGAACCCTTCCACCGCCCACTTGGTGCTGTTGTAGAGGCTGTAGAACGGAAACGTCAGCCGCCCGCCGATGGAAGCCACGTTGACCAGGACGCCCGCCCGCTGCTTCCTGAAAATGGGCAGGAATTCGCGGGTCACGGCCATGAGTCCCAGCACGTTGGTCCGGTACTGCTGCTCGACTTGTTCGGCCGTGGCGTTCTCGAACAAGCCGGACAGGGAATACCCTGCGTTGTTGACCAGCACGTCCAGGGTGGGGTATTTGTTGGCGGCCGCCTGGACCGCCGCGCGGATGGAGGCCGGGTCCTCCACGTCCAGATGCACCAGGTCCAGGCCCGGGCGGCCGTGCAAATCGGTCTGCCGCTTTTCCGGATGGCGCATGGTCGCCACCACCTGCCAGCCTTTTTCCAGGAAATACAGGGCGGTTTCCTTGCCGATGCCGGACGAGGAACCGGTGATGAAAACGGTTTTCATGTGCTGCATCCTTTTGTTCATGTATTGGAATGCGCGGGCGACTTATACGCCGCGTAAACGGCGAAATTGTAATACTTCCACAAGACCTCCACGTGCCTGAACCCGATCCGCTCCAGCCAGCCGAGCTCCCGGCGCAGGATTGAAGGCCGGTCTTCGCGCTGGTAGCGGCGGTAGTTTTCGGCGAGCGCCGCCTCGGAGAAAGACCGGCGGACGAATTGCGCCCATTTGCCCAGATACAGCTGCTGCAGGTTTTTCCGGGGGGAAACCGTGATGTCCGCGCTGGCGAACACGCCGCCCGGCAGCAGCGCGCGGAAGATTTTACGGTGCATTTTCATTTTGTCCGCGTCGGTTTCCAGGTGGTGCAGGGCCAGGGACGTCACCACGGCATGATACCTGCGGCTGATCGCATAACGGTGGAAATCAGCCTGCTCGAAAGTAACGCCGGAATAGCGGTGCAATTTATACGCCGCCAGTTGGAGCATGTTCGGCACCAGGTCCACGCAGTGGACGGACGCGCGGGGGAATCGCTGTTTGACGGCCAGGGCAATGGTTCCGGTTCCGCAACCCAAATCCAGCACATGGATGTTTTTTTTCGCGGGAAAATCCAGGCTGCCGACCAGGGCCGCGAGCATTTCCCGGTAATCGGGGACGATTTTGACCACCCGGTCGTCGAATTTCGCGGCCTCGCGGTTGAAATGATCGGCTATTTCGGTCATGCGGCGCGGTTTTGGCATGGAGGCGATTATAACAGACCGCTTTTATCTGCGGAAGAATATTGCCGGAAATATCGCGTCTCCTGTGGGAGAAAAAGCGATATACTAGTCCTCATCCCGGACCCGGAGGGCTGACATGCGCAAACCGATCTTTGGACTTTTGGCCGGCGCGGTGGCCGGCGCCATTGACGTCGTCCCCATGGTCGCGCAGCACCTGACCTGGGACGCCAACCTGAGCGCATTTTCCCTGTGGGTGGTCTCGGGATTCCTGATCGCGGCTTCCAATCTGAAACTTCCGCCTGTGCTCAAAGGTATTATCATTCCGTTCCTGGTTTTGACGCCTTGCGCTGTTCTCGTCGGCTGGAAATCGCCCGCGACCTTGCTGCCGATCAGCCTGATGACATTGCTGCTCGGCGCGGGCCTGGGTTTTGCGGTCGGCCGCTGGGGCAAATAGCCGCCGGGCGCAATTAATGTCCAAAGCGCCTTAAACGGACCCTGCCTTGTGGTACAATTAGCGACTTAAGCACTCTGGAATCCAAATCCGAAAAACATCTTGGAGGGGATATGCGCAACCTTGCCCACGCGGGTTGGATGACTGTCCTGGCGGCGTTGTTGGCAGTGGCCGTGGCCGCCGGGCCGGTGCGTGCCGAGACCGTTTACAACGGCGCGGCCGGAAACGCCGGCGACAGCTTGGAGAACACCTTTCACTTTCAATCCCAAAATATCGACGTGCGCCTGGCCAAGCCCGACGGCTCGCTGCTGTCGCAGGCCGAGGCCGGTTCGGCCTATGGCCAGGCGTATAAAATATTTTCCAACGGCGAGGAATGGGTGGAAAAAACGGGCTTGCAGCCCGTGGGCGCTGATTTGTCCGGCGCCAACTGGATCAATGCCAATTACCCCATTCTCGGCCAGGTGGCCGTGGATCCGGCCAGCGGCCGATTCAAGTTTGCGGCTGCGGGCTGGAATTCGCCCACCAGGCTCAATCCCATGGCCATGGACGCGGGAACGCTCAGCATAGCGCTCAATGACCAGGGCCAGGCGCTGTGCGCCCGCGTAGAAAAGGGGGCGGCCTGGCACAAACAGGTATGCGTGAATTTTTACGATCCCCAATCAGGCTGGCAGGGCGCCGTGCCGGTGGATTACGAAGGCAACAGCAAAGGATCCAAGACTTTTGTCGCGCTGAACAACACAGGGCTGGGGTTGTGCCTGTTCAGCGAAGTGAACGGCGGCAGCCACCGCCTGTTTCTCAACACGTTTCAGGTCGGCACCGGCTGGCAAGGCGCCGTGCTGATGGACCAGGCCGTGGGACCGGGGCCGACGCCGCGGGGGCTGGCGCTCAACGATTACGGCGCCGGCGCGCTGTTTTTCACCAGCTCGAACCACCTGTGGACGAGGCGCCTTGATCCGATGAGCGGGTGGGCCGACGCCGAAACGATAGACTCCGACAATCAACCGTTGAAGACGAATTATGATATGGCCATCAATGCTTCGGGCCAGATCGTTTGCGCGTTTTCACAGAGCTCGGGCGCCTATTACCGGATGTATGTGACCACCTTTCAACCCGCGGCCGGCACCTGGTCAGCCGCAGTGCCCGTGGACGCAGCCACGGGCCAGGATGCCGACTATCCATCCATTGCCATTAACAGCAGCGGCATGATCGCCTGTGCGTTTCAGCAGCCCACCGGCGAATGTATGAGGCAGTACGTCAACCTGTATCTGCCGGGGTCAGGCTGGCAGGGACCGCAAATCGTGGACTTAATAGCAAACACCGCCCTTTCCACTGCTTTTCCAATGGCGTTTGGCGATGTTCTGGTGGAGGACACCGGCCATGTGGTCTGCGCCTTTAGCCAGGCCAATTCGCCGAATGCGGTCGTGCTGTACGCCCGGGAGTACCGCACCGGCCCTGGCTGGCTTGCGCCTACGGAAATCGCTTCGAGTGAAATACCGGCGATGCTGTTGATGCCACGGCTCGGCAACGCGGAGTACGGCCGGTTGCTGTGCATCTACAGCGTGTTGAACCCGTCCATGGTTTGTCAGGCGGTCAGCCAGGAGTATTTGCCGGCTTCGGGCTGGGGGCCTGCGACCAATTTTGGCCCGCTCGACAGCGCGGCAGAAGCGCTGGCCGTGAACCGCCACGGCTCCGCGGTTGCCGGCCTGGTGCAAGGCGCTTATATCGGCAGCAAACTGGCTTTTGGCTGTGTGTACCGGGTGGAAAGTCCGGGCAGCCCGGTTACGGTCAATTACTCCTACCAATCGCTGTCCGCCACGGCCGCCGCAGCCGAGAAACGCATCGAGGTGACGGGCCGGGAGCTCAAGCCCCTGCAGAACCGCAAGGCTTTGATTGCCTTTGATTTGGATCAGCCCGGATGGGTGAGCGTCCAGGTTTATTCTTTGCGCGGCGAGCGGGTCAGAACCCTGGTCAATCAATACTATGCGGCCGGCCAGTATGCCGTGGAATGGGGCGGGGAAAATGACGCCTCGCAGCTCGTGGCCAGCGGCGTGTACATCATCCACGTTAAGACACCCGGTTTGGAAAAGAAGCAAAAAGTCGTGGTGGTGAAATGATGAGGAGGCTGACCATGCTTACGAAAACCTTTTTATCCGGCTTGTTCGCAATGTCCCTTGGCCTGGCGCTGGTGTTGACAGCAGCCGCGTCCGGCACTTCGGGCGGCCTGGTTCTGACCCAGGGAGCTGGTGCCCGTACCCAGGCTTTGGCTGAAACCGGCGCCGGCGCTTCCGGCACAGTGGACAGCCTGTATTGGAATCCGGCTGGCATGGCTTCGGTTGACGGACTGCAGGCCCAAGCCACCTATTTGATGGGCATGGAGGAAAGCGCGTATCAGCAACTCCTGGCTGGGTATCCCGTGGCTGGCCTGGGGACTTTCGGCCTGGGCCTGAGCCTGCTGCAGGGCGGGGCCGTGGACCTGGACCAGGCTGATGGAAGCTTCGTTTCGGTCCAATCGCAAAGCGATTGGGCCGTATCAATCGGATACGGGGTTCAAGTCAGCTCAGGCGTCAGGGCGGGCGCAGCCGTAAAGATGCTCAACAGCACGCTGGTCGAAAAGTACACCGCCTCGGCTTTTGCGGGCGACGTAGGCCTGCAAGTGGCCGCGGCCGCCGGCCTCGTCCTGGGCGCGGTCGTGCAGAATATCGGAACCGAAATCACCTATGAAAGCGAAGGCGACCCCCTGCCTTTGACGCTGAGGGCCGGCGCCGCTTACTCGACCCGCCTGGCCGCAGGGCATGAACTGATCTTGCTGGCGGACGGGCTGAAGCCCAATGACCGTGATTTCGCCCTGCACGTGGGGGCGGAATACGCTTATGCCGGCCTGCTTGCAGCCAGGCTCGGCTACAAGGCCGGATATGATATAGAAGGATTGACCGCGGGGTTGGGCGTGCGCTGGAGTGTGCTGGAATTGGATTATGCCTTTGGTTTGGTGCAGGAGCTGACTTCCACGCACAGGATTTCCTTGCTGGTGCGGCTGTGAATCGGCGAAAGGATGAACCCGGAAAGATGAAGCGGACGGTATGGCGGTATGTGCTTGCGCTGACGTGGACCTTGGGGTTGCCGGTTTCCGCCTTGGCCGGGGATTTGCCGGTCGGATTGAATCTCGGCCTGGGCCTGCTCATGCCCGGTGAAGTCAACGTGGACGTTTCGCCGCCCAATATTCCGGTGGACACCCAAGCCGCGCTCATGCTGAAAGCCGGCGTGGACGTGCCGGTCATTCCGCTGTGGTGGGTCAGCGGCCGTGTGATGTATGCGAACGTGGCGGTCCAGGACCGCGAGCAACTCGTTGCCAGCCTGCCTACGTGGTTTCAGGACCAGATCCCCACGCAGGTTTCCGGCTTTCAGGTGGAGGCCGGGCCCAAGGTGGGCGTGGAGCTCAACGAGTCTCTCACCTTGAAATTCGCCCTCTACGGCGGGTACCGCGCCATCAGCGGAGACACGGAATTTTCCAATTCCCAAGGGTTTGCCCTGGACGGCGCGGCTGAACTGCATATCCGGCTGGGCGAAGGCTGGAGCCAGTATTGGGAAATCGGATTTCTCAGCCAGCCTTACGGCGGCCGGGAAGGGGATTATTACCTCGTGTTCGGACCGCTGCTGTACCTGTTGGCCGGCGTAGCTTATTAAACCTGGCAGGAATACCCATGGACCGACCGGTTATCCGGACTTTTGACCTGACCAAACGCTTTGGGGTCGTACGGGCGGTTGAGCAGGTGAACATCAGCGTGGCTCCGGGAGAGATCTACGGCTTTCTGGGCTTGAACGGCGCGGGTAAATCCACCACTATCCGCATGCTGCTGGGCATGATCAGGCCGACAGGCGGCCGCGTCGAACTGTTCGGCGAGCCGGTCACGGCCCGCACCTCCGCCCTCTGGCGCCGCGTGGGGCACCTGGTGGAGACGCCGACCGGATACGGCGAGCTGACCGTGCGCGAGGACCTGCGGACTTCGCTCTGGCTCCAGGGCCTGGAAGACCGCCGACCCCTGGAGCGCGTGCTGGGCTTGCTGGGATTGGAATCGCAAGCCGGGCGCCGCGTTAAAACCCTGTCCTTGGGCAACCGCCAGCGGCTCAGCCTGGCCCGCGCCCTGCTGGGGGAGCCCGAGCTGCTGGTGCTGGACGAGCCGGCCAATGCCCTGGATCCGGCCGGCGTGGTCGAGATCCGGGAGCTTCTGCGCGGATTGGCCCGCGACCAGGGTGTTACGATTTTCATGTCCAGCCACATCCTGGCCGAGGTCGACCGTCTGGCCACGCGCATCGGCGTCATTCACCAGGGGCGGTTGATCGAAGAACTGGACGCCGATGAACTGGAGCAGCGGCGGCAACAGCGCCTGGAAATCGAGTCGGCGGATTTGGACGCGGCCGAGCGGGCCTTGCGCGGCGCAGGTTTCGGCCAACTGGGGCTGAAGACGGACGGCGGGCGCCGTTGGCTGGCAGTGTCTGATCCGCAGGCCATCGAACATCCCGAAGAGGCGGCCCGCGTTTTGGTGCAAGCCGGGCAGCCGCCCCGGCGGCTGGCCGTGGAGCAGGAGGACTTGGAACAGCATTTTCTGCGGCTGGTCCGCGAGAAGGGTGGAGGTGCGGCATGAAGGGGTTCATCGCCGCGTTCAGGGTCGAAGTGCTCAAATTCCGGCGTTCGCTGGCGCCCGGGCTCTCCTTCCTCGGACTTTCGCTCGGGCCGTTAGTAGGCGGCGTGTTCATGATTATCCTGAAAGATCCGGCGGCAGCTAAAGACATGGGGCTTATCTCCACCAAGGCTAGCCTGGTCGGCACGGCGGACTGGCCCTCCTTGCTGGGGCTGTTGGCCCAGGTTGTCGCGGCCGGAGGCATGGTCATGTTCGGCTTTTTGACGGCCTGGATGTTCGGGCGCGAATTTTCGGAACGAACGGTCAGGCAGCTGCTGGCCGTGCCCACGCCGCGTTCCGCGATCGTAGCCGCCAAGTTCAGCCTGCTGGTTCTGTGGTGCGCCGGACTGACGGCCTGGGTGTTCCTGCTGGGCGCGGGGATGGGGGCATGGGTGGGCATTCCCGGGTTTTCCTGGGCTCTGCTGCTGGCCAGCGCCGGCCAGATGGCCCGGACTGCGGCCCTGACCATCATTTTACTCACGTTCGTAGGCTTGTTCGCCAGCATGGGCCGGGGGTTTCTGGCGCCCCTGGGGTGGGTGCTTTTTTCCATGTTCCTGGCGCAAATTTCGGCGGTGACCGGCTGGGGCGAGTGGTTTCCCTGGGCCGTGGCCGGCCTGGTGTCCGGCGCGGCCGGCGCCCAGGCCGCGGCCGTGGGCTGGGGAAGCTATGTCTTGGTGGCCCTGGCCTCGCTGGCCGGGCTGGCCGGGACCCTGGCCTGGTGGCAGCAGGCGGATCAAATCAGCTAGAAAAACGCTCATCCGTTGTGGTTTTCCAATAGGAACCTCACTCCAATATTTCAAGCCTTACGGCCTGGATGCGAAAGACGCTCGCCCCTGAGTGGCTCGCTCTGCATCGAAAATCCCTTTGTTGATAGGGGTTTTCTCTGAAGCTTTCTTATCCAGGCCGTAAGGCCCATTTTCAGTGTTGTAGTAAACCTATGCTTGAAGGCCTCCTTATATTAATTAACTTGCATTGGCGCCGGCGGTATATTATAATTTCAACATAAGGTATATATACACGATTTGTTGAAAGATAGAGGTGCGCGCCATGCTCATGCGCCGGCAGTTGCAGAACATCTTCAGCGATTGTTCGTCCCTGATCCTGCGGGCCCTGTTCCGCGAGCCGCAGCGGCATTGGCGGATTCCGGAACTGGCCCGGCTGGGCGTCTCGTTCGGCATGGCCAGCATCGTCCTCAACCGCGCCGAAAGCCTCGGCTACGTGGAGCGCGTGCGCACCGGCCCGGGCAGCTATTCCCGGCTGGCCGACCGGGAGCACCTGCTTGAGGATTGGACCCGCCACTATTCCTTCGAACGCAATTGGCACGCCTATTATTACTATCCCCGCAAAGATTTTCTCCCCCGGTTGCGCGAGGTGCTGGAACGCCGGAACCTCCGCTATGCGCTGACCCTCTTCAGCGCCAGCCGCCTGATCTCGCCCTATGTCAAGGACGACCGCCACTTCGTCTATCTCGACATCACGCCTCAACAGGCCAAAGCCGTATTCCGGGAATTGGAAGCCGACCTGGGCCTCATGCGCCTGGTGCGGGGCGGCAATATCTGCCTGGCCATCCCCTTTTATCATCACTCCGTATTCAAAACCCTCCGTCATGCCAAAGGCTATCCCGTGGTTTCCAACCTTCAGCTGTACCTCGACCTGATGGGGTTCGCGCCCAGCGGACCCGAAGAAGCCAAACACCTTTTGTCACACTGGAAAAAGCAGGAAGAGCTCCTTGCCTGAATTGGAACGCCTGGAGCGGCAGTTCCTGGCCGCGCTGGCCGCGCTGGGCGACGCCCGCGAACAGCTGGTGGTGGTGGGCGGGTGGTGCCCCTTTCTCTACGCCAAATACCTGTGGCACCGGTCCCTGCCGTCCATCCCCACCACCCTGGACATCGATTTGGGCGTCATGGAAACCGGGCCCGCGCGGTTTCCCTCGACCGTCTTCGATTCGCTCAAACGCCAGGGTTTTGCCATGGAGCGCCTGTACGCCGGGGAAGAGGAGCCGATTGAATTCGTCAGCAAGCGCGGCGTGGTGGAATTGAAGATCGAGTTCATCACGTCTTTCCTGACATCGGACGACACGCTCAACCGCTTTCTGGGGAAATCCTTGGCCTGCAACCGCATTGACGCCTTTGAAATCCTGCTCGCTGACCCGATCCTCCTGGACATTCCGCACGCCCGGAAGCGGATGCGCGTGCGCGCGGCCGAGCCGGGGTCCTTCATGTTCCACAAGGGGATTTCCTTCGTGATGCGCAGCGACGAGTACAAGCTGGAAAAGGACCTGTTCTACTTGTACTTTATTTGGAGGCACCATCCGGACCGCCCGGACCTGATCCGGAGATTGCGGCAGCACGCCCGGCACGAACTGTTCGACAATTTCCGCCAGAACGTAACGGAGTATCTGGCCGACGCGGGGCGTCCGGGCTACGCCATCCTGCGCAAGTTCCTCGGCGCTTCCGCCGACCCGCGCTCAATCAACAAGGAAATCAAAGAAGATCTGGACGCGCTGTTTCAAGCCCTGGACTGAGGTTCGGGCGAATGGCGGCCTGACGGGACGGCGCTATTTCACGCCTTTGGAGGTGAGGAAGGGCGCGTACTTCTGGTCGCTGCCCTTGATGTGGTTGACCACCCAGCCATAGAGGTACTGCATGACCGAGATGGACAGGCTAAGCTGGCGGGATTCGAGGGTGGATTTGAATTCGGACACTTTGGCCACGAACGCTTCGTGTTCCAGCTTGTGGGCCGGGGCCTCCGGATAACCGTACCGGTCGAACAGCCGCTCCTCGGAGGCGAAGTGCCGGGAGGCGTAGCTCAGCAGCTCGGAAATGGTCCGGCCCATGGTCTCACGGGCCGTGCCTTGAAGCATGGCCTGGTGCATGGCGTTGATCATGCCCACCAGCTGCTGGTGCTGGTGGTCGATTTCAACGATATTCACGCGAAAGCTGTCGTTCCATTGAATCAACGCCATGAACAACTCCAAGGTCGGTTGTTGCCGCTTATTATACACCTTATTTTGCCGGACTTCCACAGCAGGAAATAATCCCGCCCCCTCTGCGCGCCCTTTTTCTTCCTGTATTTCTTGCCAGCCCCCGAGCCTCTATGCTATAGTGAAGCGCGTTTTGCGGGTGGAGGAAAAGGCTTGTGCCGGAAATCACCACAGAAACAGTCCAGAAAATCGCCCGTTTGGCCAACCTGAAGCTAACCGCGGATGAGGTCGGGTTGTTTTCCCGCCAGTTGGAGCAGATTCTGGAATACATCCATAAGCTGAACCAGCTGGACACGGCGGCGGTCCCGCCGACCACGCACGCCCTGCCCATGCAAAACGTGTGGCGGGACGATGAAACGAAGGCGGGGTTGACCCCCGAGGCGGCCCTGGCCGGGGCGCCGGATGCGCAGGAACAATGCTTCCGGGTGCCCAGGATCATCGAGTGAAGCCGGGTGCGGGTTGGTCCGGACTCTCGGCCCGGGAACTGCGTGACCGCATCGCCCGGGGCGAAGCCAAGGCCAGCGAAGCTTGCGAGGCGGGCCTGGCGCGCATCCGCGAGCTGGATCCGAAACTCAAGGTTTTCCTGGCCGTGGACGAGGCGGGCGCCCGCCGCGCGGCCGAAGCCGTGGACCGCGACGTGGCAGCCGGCCGTCCGCTGGGTCCTTTGGCCGGCGTGCCGGTGGCGCTTAAAGACAACCTGTGCACAGCCGGGTTTCCCACGACCTGCGCCTCGCGGATTCTGGAAGGCTGGAAACCGCCCTATAATGCGACGGTGGTGGAGCGGATCAAGGCCGCGGGCGGCGTCGTGGTGGGCAAGGTCAACCTGGATGAATTCGCCATGGGTTCGTCCTGCGAAAATTCCGGATTCTTTCCCACGCGCAATCCGTGGGATGTGGAACGCGTGCCCGGCGGGTCCTCGGGCGGCGCGGCCGCGGCCGTGGCCGCGGACCTGGCGCTCCTGGCCCTGGGGTCGGACACCGGCGGCTCGATCCGCCAGCCGGCTGCATTGTGCGGCGTGGTGGGGCTCAAGCCCACCTACGGACGGGTTTCGCGCTACGGCCTGGTGGCGTTCGCAAGTTCGCTGGACCAGATCGGGCCTTTCGGCCACACGATCGAGGACGCGGCGCTCCTGCTCGGTGTGATCGCCGGCCAGGACCCGCGCGATGCGACCAGCGCACAGGTCGCGGTACCGGATTTCACGGCCGGCCTGGACCAGTTGCCAACCGGGTTGCGCCTGGGGCTGCCCAGGGAATATTTCGCCGAAGGCTTGAATCCCGAAGTGGCGGCCTCCCTGGAGCAGGCCAAGGCGGTCTTCCGGGAGCTGGGGCTGAGCATCACCGAAGTCTCGCTGCCGCACACGGAGTACTGCCTGGCTGTGTACTACCTGGTGGCCACGGCCGAAGCGTCGAGCAACCTGGCGCGGTACGACGGCGTGCAGTACGGCCTGCGGGCCGAAGCGGACTCGCTCCTGGCCATGTACCGGGAGACCCGGGCCCGGGGGTTTGGCCCGGAAGTCAAGCGGCGCATCATGCTCGGCACGTATGCGTTGTCCGCCGGGTACTACGACGCCTATTACCTCAAGGCCCTGAAGGTCCGGACCCTGATCCAGAAAGATTTCGCCCGGGCCTGGGAGCAATGCGACGCGATACTCACGCCCACCTCGCCGACTGCGGCGTTCCGGATGGGCGACAAAACGGAAGATCCGCTGAGCATGTATCTGTCCGACATCTACACCATCTCGGCGAATCTGGCGGGCTTGCCCGCCGTGTCCGTGCCAAGCGGTTTCACCTCTCAAGGCCTGCCGGTCGGGCTGCAGTTGATCGGACGGGCTTTTGACGAGCAGACCATACTCAGGATGGCGCACGCCTACCAGTCGCGCACCGACTGGCATGCACGGCGCCCTCCGATGAACCCCGTTGGAGGTTGAACATGATTTGCAAACATTGCGGCAATCGGAAAAGCTTTCAGGCGCTCATCACCTACTACGAACCCGTGGAATTGTGGGAATTCGACGACAAAGGGCAGCTGGAGCGGTACAACCAGCCCGAGACCGGGGACCTGGACATCAAGCTCTCCTGCCCGGTGTGCAACCACGAGGACATCGACCCCGAAGGGTATGAAGTCCAGACGTTCGTGGAGCGCCCGCTGCACCGCCTGACCGGCGACAAGTGGGAAGAGAAGGTCAAGGCGTCGGTGGAGAACAGCAAGGTTTGAACGCGGGAGCAACGCGAGGATGACCCGGCATGGGGCATGACTACGAGGTTGTGATCGGGCTGGAAGTGCACGCCGAACTGGCGACCGCCTCCAAGGTGTTCTGCGGTTGCCCCACGGCTTTTGGCGCGCCGCCCAACACCCAGACCTGCCCGGTCTGCCTGGGGCTGCCGGGCTCCCTGCCGGTGTTCAACCGCCGGGTGCTGGAGCTGGCCGCCAAAGCCGCCCTGGCGCTCGGGTGCGAGATCGCGCCGCACACCAAGTTCGACCGCAAGAATTACTTCTATCCCGACCTGCCCAAAGCCTACCAGATTTCCCAGTACGACCTGCCCCTGGCCCGCCACGGCCGCCTGTTGATCGACCTGCCGGAAGGCTCCAAGTCCATCGGCATCACCCGCGTGCATATAGAAGAGGACGCGGGCAAGCTCCTGCACCAGACCGCGGGCGGACAGATCGGCCGGGCGGCCAGCTCCCTGGTGGATTACAACCGCGCGGGCGTGCCGCTCATCGAAATCGTCAGCGAGCCGGACCTGCGCTCCCCCGAAGAAGCCTACGCCTATCTCACCGAACTCAAAGCCATCCTCCGCTACACCGAAGTGTCGGACTGCAACATGGAGGAAGGCAGCCTGCGCTGCGACGCCAACATTTCGGTGCGGCCGCGCGGGCAGCAGGCCCTGGGCGCGAAAATCGAAGTCAAGAACATGAACTCCTTTAAAAACGTGCGCGACGCGCTGGCCTACGAGGCCAAGCGGCAGGTCCAGGCCGTGTCCGAAGGCGCGGTGCTGACGCAGGAAACCCGCCTCTGGGACGCGGAGCAGGGCAAGACCCTGCCCATGCGCGGCAAGGAAGAGGCGCACGACTATCGGTATTTCCCCGAACCCGACCTGCCGCTCCTGGAACTGGAGCCGGCCTGGATCGAGGACCGCCGCCGCGAGCTGCCCGAACTGCCGCGCGCCCGGCGGGAGCGGCTGCAAAAGCTGCCCCAACTCACCGCCTACGACGCCGGCGTCCTGACCTCTTCGCGCATGCTGGCGGACTTTTTCGACGCGGCGGTCGCCTCCGCCCCGCCCAAGGCGGTCAGCAACTGGCTGACCGGCGATTATCTCGGCCGCTTGAACGCCGAGGGCAAGGATCTGGAATACGAAACCATTGCCACGCTCCCCATCTCGCCTTCCCAGCTGGGGCAACTGGCCACCTTGACCAGTTCCGGAGAGATTTCCTCCAAAATTGGCAAACAGGTGTTCGAGGAAATGTACGCGACCGGAAAAGACCCCGATGAAATCATCAAAAGCAAAGGGTTGTCCCAGATCTCCGATCCCCAGGCGTTGGCCAAGCTTGTGGAACAGGCCATCGCGGAGAATCCCGGCCCGGCGGCGGAATATCGCAAAGGCAAGCAGCAGGCGCTCGGGTTCCTGGTCGGCCAAGTGATGAAAGCTTCGCAGGGCAAAGCCAATCCGCAACGGGTCAACCAATTACTGCGCGAGAAGTTGCAATAGCAAGCGGAAAGGAGCTCGTTTTGTCTGCTGCGCCAACCACGCCGGCTTCGGTCCGCGTGGGCGAAGAGCTGGAGCTGGCGATCGCGAGCCTGGCCTACGGCGGCGAGGGCATCGGCCGTCACGGCGGCCTGGTGGTGTTCGTGGCCGGCGCGCTGCCGGGCGACCGCGTGAGTTGCCGCGTGCAGCAGGTGAAGTCCCACTTCGCCCGCGCGGAGCTGCTGGCGGTCCTGGAGCCCTCCCCGGACCGCGTCGCCCCGTTTTGTCCGCACGCCGAGGAATGCGGCGGATGTTCCTGGCAGCATCTGGCTTATCCCGCGCAAATCCAGGCCAAGCAGTTGTTCGTGCAAAACGCCCTGCAGCACGTGGGCCGGATCCGGACCGCTTCGGTTCCGGGCGTGATCAAAGCCGTGCCGCAAACCGGTTACCGGCATAAAATCCAGATCCCTCTGCAGGCCCAAAACGGCGACCTGGCCGCCGGCTTCTACGCCACCAAGACCCACCGGGTCGTGCCCATCGCCGAATGCCCGGTCCAGCCCGTGCTGGGCAACCGCGTCCTGAAGGCCGTGCGCGAACTGGCCGGGGTTTTCGGCTACCGCGGATACGACGAAACCTCGGGAACCGGGGATCTGCGGCATCTGGTGATCCGCTTGGGGCACCACACCAAGGAAGCCCTGGCGATTCTGGTGACCCCGGCGGAGTCGGCGCCCAGGCTGGATGAATTTTCAGAACAACTGATACAGCGCGTGCCTGAGCTGGTGGGCGTGGTCCAGAACGTGAATACTGAAACGACCAACGTCATTCTGGGTCGGGTTTTCAAATCCCTGGCCGGCCGTCCCTATATATATGAAGAAATCGAGGGCCTGAAATTCCGCATCTCCGCGGGTTCTTTCTTTCAGGTGAACCCGTTTCAACTGCCGCAACTGCTGTCCGCCGTGGGGCAGGCAGCGGCGCTCTCCGGGCATGAAAGCGTGGTTGACCTGTATTGCGGCGTGGGGCTCCTGACCTTGTCCCTGGCCAGGCAGGCTCGGCTGGTCGTGGGCGTGGAGGAAGTTTCGTCGGCCGTGGAAGACGCCCAGGCCAACAAGCATCTCAACGGTTTTTCGCAGGCCGAATTCCTGGCCGCGGACGCGGCCGCGGGCTTCAGGCAGCTGGCTGCCAAAGGCCTGCAGCCCGACGTGGTGGTGCTCGATCCTCCGCGCAAGGGCGTGGACCCCAAAGTGCTGAACCAGTTGTGCCAGACCAAGCCCAAGCGCGTGGTCATGGTCTCGTGCAACCCGGTTACCCTGGCCCGCGACCTGGCCCGGCTGGCCTCAGCCGGATACCGGGTGCTGCAGGCGCAGCCCCTGGACTTTTTTCCGCACACCTATCACGTGGAGACCGTGGCCACCCTGGTGCGCAAAAACCACCAGGGAAAACATTAGGCCCTAAACCACTTATAAAAGACGGACCACGAAGGGCACGAAGCTGAGCACGAAGGCCACGAAGGGGAACGGGAGTAAAGGCCTTTAACCCCGGCCTCTGCGTTTCTTCGTGTTCTTCGTGGCTTCGTGGTGAAGCATTTTTAAGATCGAAGTCATTTACCACGAAGGGCACGAAGCTGAGCACGAAGGCCACGAAGGGGAACGGGAGTAAGAATCTTTAACGCTGACCAGCTTCGTGTATTCAGTGGTGCATTCGTGTTCTTCGTGATCGGCTTTATGTTTTGTATTTCCAAGTTCATCTGTGTGACTCAGGGGCGGATGCATTGAAGGGAGTTTGGCATTGAAGAAAAAACTGCTGTTGATCGACGGCACGGCCCAGCTGTACCGGGCCTTTTACGCCATCAAAGAGCTCACCGACCCCAAGGGCCGGCCGGTGAACGCGGTCTTCGGCTTTGCCCAAACCCTGCTCAACCTGATCGAAACGTTCTCGCCCACGCACGCGGCCGCGGTGTTCGATCGGCCCGAGCCCACGCACCGGCACCAGCAGTTCCCGGCCTACAAAGCCCAGCGCGAAGCCGTGCCCGAAGCCCTGGTGGAACAAATTCCCCTGGTGAAGTCGCTGACCGAGGCTTTCGCGGTCCGGCCGCTTGAACAGCCGGGCTGGGAGGCGGATGATCTCATCGGCACCCTGGCGCGGCGGGCGCAGGACGAAGACTTTGAAGTGCTCATCTTCAGCAATGACAAGGACCTGCTGCAGCTCGTGGGCCAGGGCGTCAGCCTGGTCAAACCCCAGCGCGCGGGCCAGAAGGAATACGAGGTGCTGGACCCGGCCAGGGTGGAGGCGTTTTTCGGCGTGCCGCCCACCCAGGTGGCGGACGTCCTGGCGCTCATGGGCGACAGTTCGGACAACATCCCCGGCGTGCCGGGCGTGGGCCCCAAAACCGCGGTGGAGTTGATCCGAACGCACGGCTCCCTGGCAGCGTTGTACCGCAGCCTGGACCGCGTGCCCCAAGCCAAGCTGCGCGAAAAACTCTCGGCGCATCAAGCCGCGGCCGAGCAGGCCTTCGGCCTGGTGGTTTTGCGCCAGGACGCGCCCCTGTCGCTGAAATGGCAGGACCTCGCGCTTCCGGCCAAAACGCCGGACGCGGCCCTGGCCTTGCTGGCCGAACTGGGATTCAAACGCCTGCTCTTGCGCCAGGGCGCGGCCCCTGCGGTTGCCGGCGCCTGGGCGCAGGAATTGTCCGCCGCCGCGGCGACGGACGCGGTGCTGGCCGAGGCACGCCAAGCCGGCCTCCTGGCCGTGGAAAGCCTGCCCCAGGGCCTGGCCCTGGCCGCCTCCACCCGGACCGCGGCCTGGCTGCCGTATCCTGACCCGGAATCGAAATCAGCGCTCACGGATTTGTTGGCCGCGCAACCCGGCGTGACGGCCGTCCTGAACGACCCGGCCGTCGCTAAAATCGGGTATGACCTCAAGCCCGTGGACGCGGCCCTGCGCCGCCTGGGGAGCAGCCTGCAGGGTTCCCTGGACGACCTGCACCTGGCCGCGCACCTGCTGGACCTGCCGAGCAACCGGCCCGCGGATTTCGTCGCGCGGCTTCTGGGCGGCCCGCCGCCCGAGGACAAGCTCGCCGTGCTGGCCTGCGCCTGGCTGCTGGTGGGGCCGAACCTGCTGGCCCAGCTCGCCCAGGGCGAGTCGGAACGCCTCTACCGCGAGGTGGAGCTGCCCCTGCTGCCCGTGCTGGCCGCCATGGAAGCGCGCGGCGTAGCCGTGGACAGCCGGGCCCTGTCGGACATGGCCGCGGACCTGGGCCGGGAGATGGCGGAACTGGAAAACGAGATCAACGGGCTGGCCGGCGGGCCGTTCAACCTGCGCTCGACCCAGCAGCTGGCCGAGGTGCTGTTCGACCGCCTGGGCCTGGCCTCCGGGAAGAAAACCAAAACCGGCCGTTCGACCAGCGTGGACGTGCTTGAGCAATTGGCGGCCCAGCACCCCCTGCCGCAGAAGATCCTCGATTACCGCCAGGCGCAGAAGCTGAAGTCCACCTACCTGGACGTGCTGCCGCAACTGGTGGACCCGCGGGACCGCCGCGTGCACACGACGTTCCACCAGGTGGGCGCGGCCACGGGCCGCCTGTCTTCGTCGGACCCGAACCTCCAGAACATTCCGGTGAGGACCGAACGCGGCCGCCAGCTGCGCCGGATGTTCGTGCCCGGCGAACCGGGATATTGCCTGCTTTCGGCGGACTACTCCCAGATCGAGCTGCGCCTCCTGGCCCACCTCTCCGGCGACCCGCGCATGATCGCGGATTTCGAGCAGGGGCTGGACATCCATCAGGCCACGGCCGCCGACATTTTCAACGTGCCGCGCGAGCAGGTGACGCCCGAAATGCGGAGGCAGGCAAAAACCTGTAATTTCGGCATCGCCTACGGTGTCAGTCCTTTTGGGCTGGCGCGGCAGCTGCGCATTTCGAACCAGCGCGCCAAGTCATTCATCGACGGGTTCTACGCCCGTTACCCCCGGGTGCGGCGCTACCTGGACCAGCTGCTGACCGACGCCCGGCGCCAGGGCTTCGTCGCCACCTTCATGGGGCGCCGCCGGTCCACGCCCGACGTGGCCTCGGCCAACCGCGCGGTCCGCGAGGCGGGAGAGCGCATGGCCATCAATACGCCCATCCAGGGAGCGGCCGCGGATCTGATCAAACTGGCCATGGTGGCCGTGGCCAAGGACCTGGAAGCGAAGCGGCTGCAATCCCGCATGATCCTGCAAGTGCACGATGAATTGCTGTTCGAAGGCCCGGAAGCCGAGATGCCCGGCCTGCGGGACATGGTCGTGGCCCGCATGGGCGGCATTGTCCCCCTGAAAGTGCCGCTGGTGGTGGAGGCGGCCTGGGGGCGCAACTGGATGGAAGCGCACGGGTGAAAGCGGTTTTCCGGTGTGGCGCCGGAACAGCTCGCGTATAATAGGTCCACAATAGTATTCCCGCCTGTCCGATCAAACCCTCCCCCAGGAGGGGAAGGACCAGCCGAACGATATTGAAGGAGTGCCGGGGGTGAAAAAGCGCACGTCCGCCAGTGCAGCACCGGTGTTAATCGTGACCGGAGGCAGCGGCTCGGGTAAAAGCACCGTGGCCGCGGTCTTCGGCCGCCTGGGTGCGCGCGTGCTGGACGTTGACCGCCTCGCCCGCCGGCTGCTCGCAACCGGCGCGCCGGCCTGGCATGAAATCCTGGATGCTTTTTGCGAGGCGCGCTGGGGGAAACGGCGCGCCGTGCGGCCGCCGCTGTCGCCCGCGGATTTTACGGATCGCCGGGGCCGTGCCCTGGACCGACTGCCCTGGGCGGTGTCCGCGAACGGCGCCATCCGCCGCGACCGGCTGGGCGCCGCGGTGTTCGCCGACCGCCGCGCGCTGCGGACCCTGAACCGGATCACGCATCCGCGCCTGCGCCGCCTGCTGGAGCAGGAGATCCGGAACCACCGCAGCCGCCGGACGCAGCCCCTGGTGCTGGACATGGCGGTATACACAGAAAAAATTTTCCGCGGCCTGGGCCGCCGGGTGATGTGGGTACAGGCGCCGTCCGCCGCCCGGGTTCAACGCCTGGTGCGGAAGCTCGGGCTGTCCCCGGCTGCCGCGCTGGCCAGGATCAGGCGCCAGCGGCCTAACGCGGATTACCGGCGGGTGGCGGATATGACCCTGGCCAACCGAGGTTCCCTGGCGGACCTGAGGCAGGCGGCCCGCGCGGCCTGGCCGCATTTCCGGGACAGGAGGTAGGCCGGATGCTCTTTTGGGCGCAATGCAACCCACGCTACCGCTGGCTGTGCCTGCTGGGCCTGCTGCTGGCCTATCCTGCGCTGGTGCTGATGGTCCATCTCTCCGGCGAACGGGGCTGGCTGTCCGCGGCCGTGCTGATCCCGGTCGCGGCCTTGTGGTGCACGGGCCTGGTGGCCGGAAACGGCCTGGCGGTGTTCACGGTGCTGCTCTTCTGGTTTCTGGCCCTGCGGGAAACGGAGCCGGCCGCCCGTTCCGCGCTGCTGGTTCACGTGCCGGTCGCGCTCATGGCCTGGGGCGTGGCCCTGTTCCACCATGTCCGCCTCGCGGCTGAACAGCGGGAGCACGGGCGCACCCTGGACCGCCTGCGCGAACGCCTGGCCCTGGCGCGCGACCAGTATAAAACCGATCTGGTGGTCAACGTCTCGAATCAGAAAAAATTCAAGAAGTACTCCGACCTCAACCGGGCTTCGCGCGTCTTCGGTTCGCAGTTGGCGCTGGACAAGCTCGCGGACAAGGTGCTGGCCGAAGTGCGGCAGATCATCGGCGCGGAGCGCGGTCGCTACCTGGTGTCCTTCGAGTTTCCCGAACGGACAGAAGCGGTCTGCCAGTGCCTGCCGCCGGACGCGGAGCAGAAGCAGCAGCCCGACGATCCCTACACCCGCTGGACCCTGCAGCACCGCACGCCGCTCCTGGTCAGCGACACCCAGCATGATTTCCGTTTCCAGGCCCCGGAGCCCGGCGTGCTGGTCCGGAACCTCATGCTGGTGCCCATGCTCTCGGCCGGTCACGTTTTCGGCCTGCTGCGGGCCGAAAGCCCCTGGCCGGACATCTTCACCAAGGATGATTTGCGCCTGTTCACCCTGCTGGGCGACCTGGCCGGCGTGGCCGCGGAAAACGCCAATCTCTACCAGTGCGCCCAGGAACTGGCCATTACCGACGGGCTGACCGGCCTGTATTTGCGGCGTTTCTTCAATCAGCGCTTCGCCGAGGAACTGCAGCGTTTCCGGGAACACGGCGAGGCGTTTTCGCTCCTCATCCTCGACATCGACCACTTCAAGCGCATCAACGACCGCCTGGGGCACCTGGCGGGCGACCAGGTTCTGGCGCAGTTTGGGGAGGCCCTGAAAGCCGAAGCCCGCGTCATGGACCTGGTATGCCGCTTCGGAGGCGAGGAATTCGCCCTGATCCTGCCCCACACCGCCCAGGAAGGAGCCCTGGTCATGGCCGAGCGCATCCGCGACCGCATTGCGCAACGGGGCTTTCAGGCCAACACCGAGGTGCTGCACCTCACGATCAGCGGCGGCGTGGGCGAATGCCCGCGGAACGGAAAGGACATGAACGAAATCATCCGCCAGACCGACGCCGCCCTGTACCAGGCAAAACGGCAGGGGCGCAACCGCATTCTCGCGGCCGGAGCCGGATCATGAACCGCCCGGTCAGGCACTACAGCGCCTTGGTGCTGGGCTGGCTGCTGGCCATGAGCCTGATGCTGCTGGGCCAGAACCCGAAAACAGCCAACGGCTTCGCGCTGTTCCTGATTCCCCTGGTGCTCCTGGGCGGGGTGCTGGAGTTTTCGATCGGCATCGTGGTGACCAGCGTACTGGCGGTCGCGTCTCTGGTGGCCGGTTTCTGGCTGCACTGGCTGCCGCAGCCGGCCGCGGTCACCGCGCTGGTGGCGGTCGGCATAGCCTCCGGGCTGGCGGCCCTGCTGTCGCAGGACCGGGACGCCCGCCTCAAAGCCGAAGCCAAGGAACGCCAGCCCCTGGAGCATGAATTGTTGCGGGTGGAGCGGAAGGGCTACCAGATCAGCCGACAGATCGAGGGCTACAAAGAAAAACTGGACAATTTGATCACGCTGTACCAGGTGGCCAAGAAGCTTTCCGGCACCATCAAGCTTGAAAGCATGCTGGACGAAGCCCGGGTGGAAGTGGCTCAGCTCTTTCCGCAACACTTCTCGGACCAAAGCGAAGAGGACGCGCGCCTGGCGTTTTACGTGCCTGACGACGATTCGGAGGATTTTCTGCGCGTGGGCCTGCGCGGGCACGAGGTGTCGGACGAGGGCTTTCCGGACCGGCTGCCCGCCGCCGAAATCCTGGCCTGGCTGGGCGATTCCTACAGCGCCATCCGGATCAAGGACATGTGCGCGGACCCGCGCTTCCGTTATCTGACCCAGCAGAGCCAGCTGCGGTCGCTGGTGGGCATTCCGCTGATCATGCACGACATCGTCATCGGCTTGATGCTCCTGGCCACGGCCCAGCCCGGAAGCTTTACGCCCACGGATTTTTCGCAGGCCGAGACCCTGGGCAAGCAGATCGTTTTCGCCCTGCGCAAATCGCTCCTGTACCGCAAGGTCCAGACCCTGTCCTTTACGGACAGCCAGACCGGCCTGTACGTGCACCGCTACTTTCAGGAACGCCTGCGCGAGGAGCTGCACCGCGCGGAACGCTACCGCCAGCACCTGTCCCTGATCATGCTGGACCTGGACCATTTCAAGCGCGTCAACGACCAGCACGGCCACCAAGCCGGCGACGCGGTCCTGGTGGAGGCCGCAAGCCGGATCCAGGAAATGGCCGGGCCCACGGCCCTGGCGGCCCGCTACGGCGGGGAGGAATTCGCGGTGCTTCTGCCCAACACGCCCCTGGCCCGGGCGGTCGTAGTGGCCCAGGGGATCAATTCCTATCTCAAGGCAACACCGATCGAGGCGGGCGGGCTCAAGCTGACGCTGACGATTTCCGCCGGGGTGAGCGTTTATCCCGACCATGCGCTGTCGCGGGAAGTCCTGATCACCACCGCGGACACCGCTTTGTACCAGGCGAAGCGGGACGGCCGCGACTTGGTGAAACCCTACGATGAGTCCATGGGCAAACGCGGCGCCTAGGCCGGGAGAAAAAAAGATATTAATAAAGTTGACAGGGTGCGGGTCCTTGGCTATACTTCAATGCGCCTACCCAAAAGGCGCGATCGGATGCCTAATCATCACGAACACTTATCCCGCAGGTATAGGATCCATTCCCGGAAGTTTCAGCGCAGCGCTTGAGGGGTCCGCACGTTGAACGCTCAATTCATTCCAAGGATGAACCGATACTGGTGGTAAGCTTCCAACCCAGCCTCATCAGCCGCATCAACCGCGTCCACTGGACTATTGCGCCGACGCCCAACGACCGTCCGCGCAGGAAGGAAAGGGCATGAATATTACCGAATTAAAGCATAAAAGCATCTCCGAGCTGAACGGCATGGCCAAAAAGCTCAAGCTCACCGGGGTCTCGGGACTCAAGACCCAGGAGCTGATCTTCAAGATCATCGAGGCCCAGGCTTTGCAAAACGGAGAAATCAGCGCCGAAGGCGTGTTGGAGGTGCTGCCCGACGGCTTCGGCTTCCTGCGTTCGCCGGACTACAATTACCTGCCCGGGCCGGACGACATCTACGTTTCCCCCTCACAGATCCGGCGCTTCGACCTGCGGACCGGCGACACGGTGACCGGCCAGGTACGGCCGCCCAAGGAAGGGGAGCGCTACTTCGCCCTGCTGAAGGTCGAGAACATCAATTTCGAGCCGCCGGAGAAGCAGGTCGACAAGATCCTGTTCGACAACCTCACGCCCATCCATCCCCGCGAGCGGATCAAGCTCGAGTACCCGGGCGGCGACATCAGCACCCGCATCATGGACCTCCTGATCCCCATCGGCAAAGGGCAGCGCGGGCTGATCGTGGCCCCGCCCCGCACCGGCAAGACGATCCTGTTACAGAAAATCGCCAACGCCATCACGGCCAACAATCCGGACATCTGGCTGATCGTGCTCCTCATCGACGAGCGCCCCGAGGAAGTCACGGACATGCAGCGCTCGGTCAAGGGCGAGGTCATCTCCTCGACCTTCGACGAGCCGGCGGACCGGCACGTGCAGGTCGCGGACATGGTGATCGAGAAGGCCAAGCGCCTGGTGGAGCACAAGCGCGACGTGGTGATCCTGCTCGACTCCATCACCCGCCTGGGCCGGGCCCACAACACCATCATCCCCTCGTCCGGCAAGATCCTGTCCGGCGGCGTGGACTCCAACGCCCTGCAGCGCCCCAAGCGCTTCTTCGGCGCGGCCCGCGCCCTGGAGGAGGGCGGCAGCCTCACCATCATCGCCACGGCCCTGGTGGACACGGGCAGCCGCATGGACGAAGTCATTTTCGAAGAGTTCAAGGGCACGGGCAACATGGAACTGTGCCTGGACCGCAAGCTCGTGGAGAAGCGCGTTTTCCCGGCCATTGACATCCAGCGCTCCGGCACCCGCAAAGAGGAGCTGCTGATTCCGCCCGAGGACCTGGCGCGCATCTGGCTGCTGCGCAAAGTCCTGAACCCGATTTCCATGGTGGAAGCCATGGAATTGCTCCTGGATAAAATGGGCAAGACCAAGAACAACAAAGCCTTCCTTGATGCCATGAACACCTAGCAGACCGTTGTGCGGCGATTAAACGCTTGAAATAAAAGGCGATTTCAAGGGGTACCGGGATCCGCGAAAAGCCGAAAAGGTCCGCAGGATCGCTTGCCTCTTCTTTTCAGCTGTGCTACAATACCGCGCTTTTCAAAGTTTGAAGGAGGATCGTTCCATGAAGGAAAAGTTGCACCCCAAATATGAACCCACGAAATTCGTGTGCGCCTGCGGCAACGTAGTCGAAACCCGTTCCACGGTTCCGCCCACCATGCGCGTGGAAATCTGCTCCTCGTGCCACCCGTTCTTCACCGGCACGCAGAAGCTGGTGGACACGGCCGGCCGCGTGGAGAAGTTCCGCCGCCGTTACGACGCCAAAAAATCCTAGCCTTCCCGCACCCCAACCCGGACCGACCCTCGGTGGCCTTATGCAGGTGATGCTGCTCAAATTCCCGCAGGACCCTGAGCAGGTGGTGGCGCAAGCCGCACGCCTGTGCTATTCCGCCTCGGACCTCGGGACCATCGCCGAAAAGCTGACTCCGGAAAAAACCGCCGCCTTCATCCGCCGCCTGGTCAAACTGGGCCACCATTCGGCCCTGGAGCACGTGTCATTCACCTTCGGCGTGGAAGGCGTGTCCCGGGCCCTAACGCACCAGCTGGTGCGCCACCGCCTGGCCTCCTATTCCCAGCAAAGCCAGCGTTATGTCACCCTGCGCGATTTTCCCTACGTCACACCACCGTCCGTGGCCGCCCGGCCGGACCTGGCCGGGCGTTTTTCCGCGGCCCTGGCCGTGGTGGGCGAAGCCTACGAGGCGCTGCTGGCCGCGGGCGTGCCGGCCGAGGATGCCCGCTACCTGCTGCCCAATGCCTGCGAATCCAAGATCGTGGTCACCATGAACGCGCGGGAGCTGCTGCATTTCTTCCGCCTGCGCTGCTGCAACCGGGCGCAGTGGGAGATCCACGAGCTGGCGGACCGCATGCTGGCCCTGGCCAAGGCGCAGGCGCCGAGCATTTTCCACCAGGCCGGGCCGGGATGCGCGTCCGGTCCGTGCCCGGAAGGGGAGATGACCTGCGGCAAGACGGCCGAGGTCCGGGCCAAGTACCAGGCGCTGTAGCTTTTTAACCACGGGTTCCTGCGCGGGCGGCTAGCCCCTTGCGCCGAGGATCTGTGGTTTTTTTTTAGAATGGATGTTATCCGTGAATAGTATCCCCCTCCCTCCTCGCAGGGGGAGGGATAAAGAATATGATTTAGATCGTTGAGATCAGGAGCATACCCATGTGGGATAAGCTGGCGCAGGTGGAAGGAAAATTCGACAAGCTGGAGCACGAGCTGTCCGATCCGGCGCTGGTCGCGGACCAGAAGCGCTTCCGGGACGTGGTCAAGGCCCACGCCGAGCTGCGCGACGTGGTGGAAGAACTGCGCCGCCACCGCCGGCTGGCGAAGGAGCGCAAGGACGCGGAGGAGATGGCAGGCGATGGCGAGCTGGCGGAGATGGCCCGGGAAGAGATGGCGCGCCTGGCCGGGGAGCTGGAGAAATCCGAGGCCCGCCTCAAGCAGCTGCTCATCCCGCCGGACCCGCACGACGGCAAGAACGTTTTTCTGGAAATCCGCGCCGGCACGGGCGGCGAGGAGGCGGCGCTGTTCGTGGCCGACCTGTTCCGCATGTACAGCCGCTACGCCGAAAAACAGGGCTGGAAAGTCGCACTCTACGACAGCAATTCCACCCAGCTGGGCGGGTACAAGGAAATCATCTTCCAGATCAGCGGCCGCGAGGTGTACCGGGCCCTGAAATTCGAGGCCGGCGTGCACCGCGTGCAGCGCGTGCCGGCCACCGAGGCTTCGGGCCGCATCCACACGTCGGCCGTGACCGTGGCCGTGCTGCCCGAGGCGGACGAAGTGGAAGTCATCATCAATCCTGCGGAGCTGCGGATCGACATCTTCTGTTCCTCCGGCCCGGGGGGCCAGAGCGTGAACACCACCTACTCCGCGGTGCGCATCACCCACCTGCCCACCAACCTGGTGGTTTCCTGCCAGGACGAGCGTTCGCAGACCAAGAACAAGCAGAAAGCCATGAAAGTGCTGCAGGCGCGGCTGCGGCAGCTCAAGGAGGAGGAACAGCAGAAGGAGCTGGCCGCGGACCGCAAATCCCAGGTGGGCTCGGGCGACCGCAGCGAAAAAATCCGCACCTACAATTATCCGCAGAACCGGGTGACCGACCACCGCATCGGATACTCGCTCTATAATTTGGAAGCGTTCATGAACGGCGATATCGGCGAAATGATCGGCAAACTGCAGGAGGCCGACCACGCGGAAAAGCTGGCGGCAGGGGGGGAGTGAGGTAGACCAGCGCAGAGGCATTTCCCATCACCGCCTCATGGTCTTCGATATTTTGAGTTCGGATTCGGAATTCCAATCCGAATCCGAACAGATACTTGTTATAGGTGAGACTGGTGAGGCGGCATTCCGGGGAATGCCCCTGCGCTGGTGTTGAGGAGAAGACGATAATTATGGTTCGATGCGCAGGCGGCGGCGCAATTTCTCGTGCGCCTGGCTGCAGAGGTCGAGGCGCTGCCATTCGCAACCCCGGCAGATGGTTTGAAATTCCTCGGGCGTGAGGCGGGCGATCCGTTCGTCGATCTCAGGCAGAGGATAGGGATGGCCGGGTTTCAGCTTCAGCGTGCGCAGGGTGCAATGATCCAGTTCAGCCATGGTCCGGCCGCGGATACCCAATTTTTCCGGCGAGCATTCATACTCATGGTGCGGGCAACTGCGGCAGATATGGTCCAATCCGGGTTTAATGATGACGGTTTTGACCCTGCCGGAATTGAACAGCTTGGCGATCCGGCTCATTTCAGCGACGTATTCCGGAGAATAGCCGTAGCCATTAAATCCCAGGCGGCAAAGCAGATGATGAGGACGCAGGATCAAGGTCATGTGATCACCTTGAGAAAATGTCGAAAAACGGTTGATTCATAGAGAATACGGACGATATGTTAAATTATGCAGCAGGCCAAGTCAATTCAAATTCCCGATAGTTCCAGCCGGCACACGCTTCAGGCGTGGCTGCTCTGGGCTACCCATAAACTCTCCTCAGCCAACGTTGAAGCAGCCCGCCAGAATGCGGTTGAATTGCTGGCTCATGCTGGCAAGCTTTCCAAAGCCAAGGTCCTGGCCGGTTTGGATGAACTTCTGCCAAAGGCAACGGGCAAGGCTTTCGTTTCTTTGATTTCAGCCCGCAGCCGCAGGGTGCCCTTGCAATACTTGCTGGGCAGCGAATACTTTGACGGTCTAACGCTTAAAACCGGGCGAGGGGTGCTGATTCCCAGGCCTGAAACCGAATTAATTCTGGAGGAAGCCAAACGGAGGCTCCGGAACGAGCCCCGCTTGCTGCTTGATGTAGGCACAGGTTCGGGGAATTTGGCGCTGGCGCTGGCTGTTCGATATCCCCGGGCCAGGGTGTGGGGCCTTGACCGTTCTGGTCAGGCCCTGGCTTGGGCCGTAAAAAACCGCCGTTTGTTGCGTTTGGGCGCCCGCGTGCGCCTGTGCCAGGGGACTACTATGCCCCAACGCTGGCATGGGAAAATGGACCTGGTGGTTTCCAATCCGCCTTATATTCCAAGCTCGGAAGTATCCAAACTCCAGCCTGAGGTGCGCTTTGAACCGCGGCTCGCCCTGGACGGCGGACCAGACGGATTGACAGTCATCCGCCGGTTGCTGCCCCTGGTTTACCGCTTGCTGCGCCCTGGCGGCCTGTTTGTTTGTGAAATCGGCATTTCCCAGAAGGCCGCTGCCTGGAAGTTGTTTGCCGGCGCGGGTTTTTCAGAACTCGAAGCCCGCCTGGACTGGCAGCAGATCCCGCGCGTTCTCTCCGGATACAAGCCCGCTTAAACCGGATTCTCGTTTCCCTTCGGCTTAAAAATATATTATACTTAAGGTTATCCGTGCCGGGGCTGCATCCGACACTATCAACAACACCCGAGGACTCTGACGATGCATACAATGCCCAAGTTGTTGATATTTTCGCTATTGCTGGTTTGTTGGCAGATTGCCGTCCCCTCGGCCTGGGCCCAGACCGAGGAACCCCAGGTTCAGGAAAACGCTGATCCTGAACAGGCAGCCGCTTATGCCGAGCCGGATGCGAACGAAGCCAGCCCGCCCGAAGGGAACCCGGGGCCATCGGCCCTGCTGCGGGCTCCGGGCCACGCCTGGGCCACGATCACCCGCCATTTGGACGATCACCTGCTGATAACGCTCGGCGACCAAGTTTGCCTTTCCCCGAACCGAAAAGTAGCCATGCATGCCGGAGAAATCCATTATATTTACCATTTCATGGACCAGGAAGCGGACCGGGCCGAGTCGCGAAAAACCGGCTGGCTGAAACAGGTGGGCAAGCTGGAAATCCTTTCCAATCAGGAGGGATTAACCATTGGACGGGTTCTCGCGGCGCGTGATATTATTCAGGCTGGCGATCAGGTACTGTTGCAGACCGAATGATCACCGAACCCGAGGACCGGCAGTTTAACCTGCTGCTCAACGCCATTTGGCGCAAGGCGGGTTTGGACGCCAGTCAGTATAAAATCAGCTATTTAAAGCGCCGTCTGGCGGTGCGCATGCGCGCCACTCAGAGCGCGACGTACGCCGATTACCGCCGGCTGCTCGAGGGCAATCCACAGGAATACGCCAACCTGCTGGACCGCCTTACAATCAATGTCTCGACGTTTTTCCGGGATCCGGGGGTATACGGCCAGATCAAGCGCAAGGTGATTCCGCTGTGGCAGGACCGCGCCAGGATCAGGGTCTGGAGCGCAGGGTGCGCGCATGGACAGGAACCCTATTCCCTGGCCATCAGCCTCAGCGAAGGGCTGCCGGTTTCCTGCCAGTGGTCGATTTTGGCCACGGATATCGATCCCACGGTGCTGGAACTGGCCAAGGCCGGACGCTACAGCGCCGCCAGCATCAAGCCCGTGCAGATCGACCTCCGGGCGAAGTACTTTATTTTTGAGGGCGAAGAGCGGGTGGTTAAACCCGAATTGAAGCGCCGCGTCGAGTGCCGGCTGCACGACCTGACCGGCTCGCTGCCGGACGAGCAATTCGACCTGATCGTGTGCCGGAACGTCCTGATTTATTTCATCGGCGGCCTGCAGGAACGCCTCTTCAAGGGGTTTCACACCCGCCTGCGCAGCGGAGGTTTTTTAGTGCTGGGTAAAACCGAGACGCTGCTCGGCGAAATGCGGCGCTGGTTCGACGTGATCGATATCCGGGAGCGCATTTATCAGCGGCGGGAAACACCTGTATGAGCTTTTTTTAGGACGAGGAGCAAGCGTGGAAAAGATTCAGGACCACATCAACCTGGGCGTGGCCTTTTCCCTGAACCGGCGGTATCAGGACGCCATCCGGGAATTTCAGAAGGCCCTGGAACTGAACCCCAAGGACGCGGAGGTTCATTTTCAACTGGGGATCCTCTACTCCAACGTGGGCGAGTACGACCGGGCGGTGGCTTCGTATCTGCAGGTCATCGCGGCCAATTCCATGCACGTGAACGCCCACTGCAAGCTGGGCCTGATCTACGCCAACACCGGGAAAACCGAGGAAGCGATCAGCGAGTTCCGCAAAGCGCTGGAGATCAACGCCGAGGACTCGGGCCTGCACAACAACCTCGGGGACGCCTATTACAAGCAGGGGTCGTGGGAGGAGGCGCGGCGCGAGTACGAGGCTTCGCTGCGCATCAACCCCAACCTGTCCGAAGTCCATTTCAAACTGGGTTACATCCACGAGAGCCAGGGACGTTACGCCGAAGGCGTGGCCGAGTACGAAGCGGCGCTCAAGATCAATCCCAAGCACGCCGGCGTGTTCAACATCATCGGCGGCCTGAAGACCAAAATGGGCCGTCTGGGCGAGGCTGAGAACGCCTTCCGCCAGGCGCTGGAGCTCAATCCGGACGACGCCGTGAGCCTGCAGAACCTGGGGCAGCTGCTGGTGCGGGGCAACAAACCGCAGGACGCGCTGGCCTTCATCCAGCGCGCCCTCAAGATCAACCCTAAAAACCTCGACGCGTTCACGCTGCTGGGGCAGGTGTACGCCCTGCTGGGAAAAAAGAACGAAGCGGTCGCGGCCTACAAGAAGGTTTTGGAAATGAACCCGGCGGACGCTAATCTCCACAAAATCCTGGCTTTCATCTATGATCAGCAGGACCGGGCGGTGGACGCGCTCAAAGAGTACGAGGCGGCCCTGAAACTGAACGCCACCGACGTCGCGGTGCAGCTGGGCCTGGCCAACCTCTTGTACCGGCAGGGTGAATACGCCAAAGCCATGTCGGCGTTCAAGGCCGTGATCAAACTGGAGCCGCATTTGGCCGAAGCCTACCTCAAGCTCGGCAACATTTTCTACCGGCAGAACGAGCACGACAAGGCGCTCAAAGTGTGGGAGAAGGCGCTGGAGCTCGACCCGCAGAACGAGATCCTGCGGAACAATCTCAAGTTCGTCAAGGGTGGCTGAACATGGCTTTCATGCAGCGCCAGCAGGAAAAGTCGCTGGGTGAATTGCTGGTCCAAAGCGGACGCCTGCAGCGGGAACAACTGGACAAGGCCCTGGCCGAGCAGCAGCGGGCCGCGGAGCCGCTCGGGAAAACCCTGGTGCGGCTCGGCTACGTGCAGGAGGAGGACATCCTGCACGTGTTGCAGGGCCTGCTGGTGGTGACCTTCCGGCTGGCCAAGGAGGAGTTCGCCTTCGAAGCGCTGTTCGTCCGCGAGATCATCCGCTCCCAGCAGGTGAACCACCTGCCCAAGATGCCCAAATTCATCGAGGGGCTGATCAAATACCGCGGCCTGGTGGTGCCAGTGATCAACCTGGCCCGGCGCCTGGGGCAGGAACCCCAGCCGCAAACCGAGGATTCCCGCATCATCGTGGTGGAAATCACCTCCCAGCTTTACGGCCTGCTGGTGGACGAAGTCGAAGCCGTGCTGCAGCTGCCCATCGACCGGATCGAGAGCAGCCCGGCCCTGCTGCGCGGGCTGGACCAGCGCCATGTGTACGGCGTGGGCAAACACCAAAACCACCTGATCACGGTCCTGCACCTCGAGACCGTGCTGGAAAACGTCAACGCCCAGAAGTGGGTCGAGGCCGCCGGAGAATCGGCATGAGCGAAAAAGAAGACGCCCAGAATCTGCGGGAGTTCGAATACGGCATCGACCAGAACGATGCCTCGGCCCACAACAATCTGGGCGTGTTTTATTATTCCAAGGGCATGTACGTCGAAGCCATCAAGGAATTCAAGCGCGCCCTGGAAATCGACCACAACCTGTCGCAGGCCATGGAAAACCTGCTGGCGGTCAACAAGAACACGGGCATTTACGACCGCGCCATCGGCGCCTACCAGCGCGCCATCCAGATGTATCCTGAGGACGCGGACGCGCATTACAACCTCGGCAACGCCTTCCGCTACACTGGCCGCTATCAGGAAGCCATCGCCGAGTACCAGCGGGCCGTCGAGATCACCCCTTCGCACCTGTTCGCCATCAATTCGCTGGGCATCGTCTATAAAAGCCTCGGCCGTTTCGACGAGGCCATGGAGGTCATGAAAAAGGGGATTGCTCAGGCCCCGCATTTCGCCGACCTGCACAACACGCTCGGCGAGATTTGCTACAACAAGGGGTTGTACGACCAGGCGATCCGCGAGTTCCAGACTGCGGTGCAGATCAACCCCGAGTTCGCCGTGGCCCACTACAACCTGGGCTTCGCCTACGGCGACAAGGGCATGAACCAGGAAGCGGAGCGGGAGTTCGCGCGGGCGGTGGAAATCAATCCGGGCTATGCGCAGACCTCCACCAATCTCGCCATCGACTATTACAAAGGCGGGGAGGAGCCGGCGCCGGGGCTGGAAGCCGCGCCCGTTGCGCCGACGGGCGAATCCGATCCGGCCGCGGCCTACAAGGAGCTGGGCAAGGCCTACCGCCTCAAGGGGTTGCTGAACGAAGCCATTCAGCAGTACGAGAAGGCGGTAGCCGTCAATCCCAAGGACGCCGAGCTCGCCAACAGCCTGGGCGAAATATATTTCGAAATGAACCATCCCACCGAGGCCATCAAATATTTCCGCCGGGCCCAGGAGCTCAACCCGGCCCTCAGCGACGCCTTCATCAACGCCGGCATCCTGTACCGGCAGCAAGGCATGTTTCCTGAAGCCGAGGACCAGCTGCGCCGGGTGTTCGAACGGGATCCGGAGAACGTGCGCAGCCACTATGAATTAGGCATCGTTTATTACCGCCAGGGCAAGATCCAGGAGGCGATCACGGAGATCGAGCGCGCCATCGCCCGCAATCCCCACTTTGCCGACGCCCACTACCAGCTCGGAATCTATTACTACCGGCACAACAACTACGACGGCGCGGTGCGCGAGTTCCGGCGGGCCATCGAACTGTCTCCGGCTTACGCCCAGGACAGCGAAGCCAACATCTATCTGGGCCTGGCCCTGGCCGACAAGGGGCGCTTCGAAGAAGCCATCATCGAATACCAGAAAGCACTGGCCGTCGACCCGGAGAACGCGGTGGCCCACAATTCCCTGGGCATGGCCTATAAAAGCATTGGCAACTTCGACGATGCCCTGGATGAATACCGCAAGGCGATCGAGATCAACCCCCAGTACGCCAAGGCCTACAACAACCTGGGCGTCATTTATTACCAGAAGGGCATTTACGACAAGGCCATCGAAGAGTTCAACCACGCCCTGGCCATTGACCCCAATTACGAAACCGCCCGGCGCAATCTCGCCTCCGCGGCCAAGAAAAAGGACATCTTCAAGGAAGCGATCGAGAAGCTGCAGGCCGACATCAAGGCCAATCCCCAGAACGCCGCGGCGCACTACGACCTGGCCAACGTCTACCGCAATACCGACCGTTTCGAGGAGGCCGTCTCCGAATACAACAAGGCCCTGGTGATCAATCCCCGCTACGTGGAGGCCTGCACCAACCTGGGGCTGATCTACAAGCGCCTGGAGCGGACCAACGAGGCCCAGGACGTGCTCCTGCGCGCCGTGGCCATCAATCCCGATTATCCGGACGCCCATTACTACCTCGGGGAGATCTACCTGCAAAAAAAGTGGCTGGACGAGGCCGAGGTGGAATACGGCCGGACCCTGGAATTGAACCCGAAGCACATCGAGGTGCACGAACGGCTGGCCACGATCTACAGCCAGCGGTACTGGTGGGACGAGGCCGTAGCGGCCTGGGACCGCTTCATTCAGCTGGCCCCCAGCACCGAAGCGGCGCTGCGCGCCGCGGAAAAAATGCGCAGCGCCCAGGACTGGATGGAATCGTTCCGGCCGTCGTCCGGCGCCACGGCGCGGCGTTTGATACAGTGATGAACCGGAAGGGAACGCGGGCATGAAACTGATTAAATGCATTCTGCCGCCGGCCAAACTGGAAGCCGTCAAGCAGGCGCTGCTGCGCGAGGGCGTGCAAGGCATGACCGTGTACGAAGTCCGCGGGTTCGGGATCCATCAGTCCCAGCTCAAACAGAAGGCCAGCCGGAATTACGGAGTTGAATTTCAACCCCGAGTTATGATAGAAGTAGTCATTACGGACCAAAAAGTGGACAAAGTCCTCAAATTGGTCACAACCACCGGAAAAACCGGCAGATTGGGAGACGGCAAGCTTTTTGTCTTGCCGGTCGAAGAAGCTGTGCGGATCCGGACGAGCGAGCGCGGGGAAGCGGCCCTGTAGCCGCCTGGGGAGGGGAGGAGCCGTAGTGCCTAGTCGGATCCTGATCGTGGACGACGCGTCGTTTATGCGCATGATGTTGCGCAACATCCTCACCAGCCACGGCTATGCCATCGTGGGCGAGGCTGAGAATGGCCGGGTGGCGATTGAAGCCTATCAACGGCTTAAGCCGGACATCACCCTGATCGACCTGATCATGCCCGAAATGGGCGGGATCGAAGCGGTCAAGAAGATCGTGGAACTGGACGCCAAGGCGCGGATCATCATTTGCAGCGCCATGGGGCAGCAAGCTTTGGTGGTGGAAGCCATGCAGGCCGGCGCCAGGGATTTCATCATCAAACCCTTCCAGCCCACCAGCGTGATTGAAGCCATCCAAAAAGTGGAACAAGAAAGGGAATAGGCCATGACCGACCCGACCCAGATCAACGCTTTTTACAGGGACGCCCTGAGGGAACTGGGCAACATCGGCGCCGGTAATGCGGCCACCGCCCTGTCGCAACTCGTGGGGCGCACCATCAGCATGTCCGTTCCGGAAGTCATGGTGATTCCGATCGAAAAAGTGCCCGAGGTGGTGGGAGGGTCAGAGGACGTGGCTGCCGGCATTTATCTCGAAGTGTTCGGCGACCTGCCTTCCAAGATTCTCGTGACGTTCCCGCACCGCAATCTGGTCCAACTGACGGACATGCTCCTGGGGCACACGCTGGGTTCCACCGCCATGCTGAGCGAGATGAAAATGTCGGCGCTTAAGGAGCTGGGAACCATCCTGTCCGGGGCCTATCTCAACGCCCTGGCCAAGTTCCTGGACAAGCGCATGATTCCCTCTGTGCCCGCGCTGGCCATTGATACCATGACCGCGATTCTTCAAACCATTCTGGTTGAAATATCCACCGACACCCAATTTGCTCTGATGTTAAGGACGGAAATCATCGAAACCGAAACGAAAATTTCGGGGACGTTCTTTCTGATCCCGGAAACCAGCGCGTTGGATTTGATGGTGGAGGCCATCCAGAAAGCAGCCGGGGTTGTCGATGCCTGAACGCATTAAAGTCGGAATGGCAAGTTGGAAAGTCGCCCGCAGCCGTGATATCCTGGTGACGTTCGGCCTGGGCTCGTGCGTGGGATTGGGTTTGTGGGATCCGGAAACGCATATCGCCGCCATGGCGCACATTATGCTGCCGGACTCCAAACAACCCCGGTTCCGGCAGGAACTCAATCCCGCCAAATTCGCCGATACCGCGGTGAAGACCATGCTGGACCATTTTTTGCAGACGGGCATTCCGTTCTCGCGCCTCCAGGCCAAGCTGGTCGGCGGCGCGAACATGTTCGCCTTTCCGGGGCGCAACGGCGGCACCGAAGGCAACATCAGCATCGGCCAGCGCAACGTGCAGGCGGTGAAGGATAAACTGCGCGAATTCAGCATCCCCGTGGTGGGCGAAGACACGGGCGGCAGCCAGGGCCGGTCGGTGGAATATTACGCCGATTCGGGGCTGATGAAGATCCGCACGGCGCTGACCGGCGAACGCGAGCTGTAAATGCAAACGGGCCGCGAGGTCAAAAACGAGATCCGCCTGGTGGTGTTCAAGCTTGGGGGCGAGGAGTTCGGCGCGCCCATCCACCAGGTGCACGAGATCCTGCGGCTGGTTGAAATCACGCGGGTGCCCCGGGCGCCGCGTTTCATCGAAGGAGTCGTGAACCTGCGGGGGCGCATCATCCCCATCCTGGATCTGCGCCGCCGCTTTGATCTGCCGCTGGACACCACGCCCGAGCGGAAACAGCGGATCATGGAAGTGGAAGTGGACGAGCAGATTTTGGGCATGATCGTGGACGAGGTCAGCGAAGTGGTGCGCCTGCCCGTGGACGCGATCGAGCCGCCCCCCGCCATGGTGGCGGACATTGCCGGCGAATATCTCGCCGGCATCGGCAAGTTGCCCGGGCGGATCATTATCATGTTGAATTTCGACAAAATACTTTCGGAATCAGAAACCCACCAGCTGGAGCAGGCCTCCTTGGAGAGTCTGCCCGGCGGACGGGCCGCACTTCCGGAAACTTCCCAGCGGGAGGAAAGCGAATGCCAGCCAGAATCCTGATCGCCGATGACGCGGCTTTCATGCGAGTGATGATCCGCGGCATATTGGAGAAACAGAACTACGAAATCGTGGGCGAGGCCAAGGACGGCCGAGAGGCGGTCGAACTGTTCAAGAAGCTGCATCCCGACTTGACGACCATGGACATCATCATGCCCGAGGTGAACGGCATCGAGGCCGTCAAGGAAATCATCCAGATGGACCCCAAGGCGGTGATCATCATGTGCAGCGCCATGGGACAGCAGGCGATGGTCATCGAGGCGATCGCGGCCGGCGCCAAGGATTTCGTCATCAAGCCGTTCCAGCCGCCCCGCGTGCTCGAGGCCGTCGAACGCGCGCTGGCGAAATAGCCTTCCTTCCGCTGTTGTATGGAGCCTTCCCGCCCCATTAAAGTCCTGGCGGTCGATGATTCGGCCTTCATGCGCAAGACCATCAGCAACATCCTGAACGCGGCTGAGGACATTGAAGTGGTCGCCACGGCCCGCGACGGCCTGGAAGCCATCCAGAAGGTCACCGATTACCATCCCGACGTGGTGACCCTGGACATCGAGATGCCCAAGCTGGACGGCCTGCAGACCCTCGGCTACATCATGAGCGAATGCCCCACGCCGGTGGTCATGCTTTCGGCCTACACCGAACGCGGCGGCGAAATGACGCTGCGGGCCCTGGAATACGGGGCCGTGGATTTCGTCTGCAAGCCTTCCGGACCCATCAGCCTGGATCTGTCCAAGGTCGCCGAGGAACTGGTCAACAAGGTCCGCACCGCGGCGCAGGTGGATATTTCGCGGCTGAAGTTCCTGGAATACGAAGGCCTGGAAACGGCCGAACCCCTCCCGGAAACGCTCAAGGCCGGCCGGCAGATCGTGGTGATCGGCAGTTCGACCGGCGGGCCCCGCGCCCTGTACGAGGTCATCCCCCATCTGCCCGCGGACCTGCCGGCGGCCGTCCTGGTCGTGCAGCATATGTCGGCCGGGTTCACCAAATCCCTCGCCGAGCGACTGGACCGCGTGAGCAAGCTGAGCGTCAAGGAGGCGGAGGAGGGGGACGAGGTGCTGGTCGGACACGTGTACCTGGCGCCGAGCAATCATCACATGATCGTGGTCAGCGAGAACGGCAAGGACGTGATCCGCCTCCACCAGGGGCCGACCCGCAACAGCGTGCGGCCGGCGGTGGACGTGACCCTGGAGTCGGCCGCCAAATTGTACCGCGGGAACTGCCTGGCCGTGATCCTGACCGGCATGGGGCACGACGGCACCCAGGGCAGCATCATCGTCAACAAGGCCGGCGGCAAGGTCCTGGCCGAGGACAAGTCCACTTGCGTGGTCTACGGCATGCCCAAATCCGTGGTCGAGGCCGGCGTGGCCGACGGCGTGTATCCGATTACTTCCATGAGCGGCCAGATCGTGCGCCTGGTGCAGGCGAGCAAGGCGGGTGGCAAATGATCATCGTGACCGGCGGGGCGGGATTCATCGGCAGCGCGCTGCTGTGGAAGCTGAACCAGCTTGGACGTGAGGACTTGCTGGTGGTGGACGTATTGGACGCCACGGACAAGTGGCGGAACCTCGTTAACCGCCGCTTTGCCGACTATTGGGACCACCGCGAGCTGCTGTGCCGGCTGGAGTCCGGGCGCCTGCCCAAGGTCACGGCCCTGGTGCACATGGGCGCCTGCAGTTCGACCACGGAGAGGGACAGCCAGTACCTCATGCAGAACAACACCCAGTACACCCGCACCCTGGCCGAATGGGCCCTGGCGCACGGGGTGCGTTTCCTGTACGCCAGTTCCGGCGCCACCTACGGCGACGGCGGCCTGGGCTACAGCGACGAGGACGCGGTGAGCCTGACCCTCAAGCCGCTGAACATGTACGGCTACTCCAAGCAGCTGTTCGACCTGTGGGCGATCCGCACCGGCGCGGCCAAGAGCATCGCCGGCCTGAAATTTTTCAACGTGTACGGACCCAACGAATACCACAAAGGCGACATGCGCAGCGTGATCCACAAGGCGTTCGGCCAGATCCGGGACACCGGCAGCGTCAAGCTGTTCAAATCCTACCGGCCCGAATACCGCGACGGCGAACAGGTCCGGGATTTCGTATACGTCAAGGACGCAGTGGAGGTGCTGGCCTGGCTGCTGGAGCACCCCAAAGCCAACGGCATCTTCAACGTGGGCACCGGCCAGGCGCGGACCTGGAACGATCTGGTCCGCGCGGTGTTCCAGGCCATGGGCCGCGAGCCGCGGATCGAGTACATCGAGATGCCGGCCGAGCTCCGGGACCGCTACCAGTACCGCACCGAAGCGGACATCAAGAAATTGCAGGCCGCGGGCTACGACCGCCCGTTCACTTCTTTGGAAGACGGGATCCAAGATTACGTTCGAAACTACCTGCAGAAGGATGACCCCCACCTATAAGCGGTTTCGAAACGCCGCCCTTCTTCGACGTTGCCTTTTCCGGAGCGAACCTTCCATCCCCTTTGCAGGGAACCCCGCGCATGCGCGGGGAGGAATGCGTATCTTCCTGCTTCGGGGATGTCGCCCTGCCCAGGCAGTAGGTGCCGAGGTCAGAGGAGGTGCCCCGGGCCCTTCGGCCGGGGGGCTCCATCGGGAAATCCATTGCCATTTGCCCACTGCCGTATAACAATAGAGCCCGTCGTGCAGTCAATACGTGGGAGGGGCGCCATGTCATTCACGGAAATGTCTTTGCCGGTCAATGTTCCCTGGAAACGCATGGGTGTATCGAAGAACATGATCGATGCCCAGAGCAAACTAAACGCCGGAGCGGCGTTTCCCGCCATGTGGAAATCCTCGATCGCCGTGTTCTATCATGAGCCCGCCGAGTTGCCTCCGGAATACTGCCAGCGCAAGGTGACCTATCTCAAAGTAGTGTGCACCATCAGCAGCTTTCTCGCCAAAGACGACGAGATTGGCGGCAAAATCGCCGAGTATGCCCACTATATAGACGAGTTGAACATGCCCTATGAAAGCGGCGCCGCCCTGGTGGACATCCCGGGTATGGATCAGTGCCTGCCCTGTTTCGGCGCTTTGTTGCAGGTCAGTATCCTGCCCAAAGCGGAAGGGCCCGTTCCCCTCGAGGATTATCCCTATGTTTCCGCCTTCGAACCGACCAAACGCGAAATGTATGAGGCGGTCACCGAAAGCGGGGAGATTCTCAGCCAGTCCGCAAACAACGTCAATGTCGGTAAACAGATGACCGATACAGTCAGCAGCGAAAATTACGACCTGGACACCGGATCGGCCTCCTCCTGGGGCTCCAGCCGGGGATCGGGGGGAAGCCAAACCGAGGGAGGCAGCGCGGCGTTTGGGGTCGCCCAATGGAGCAATGAGGATTCGTACCAGTCGTCCGAGTCCTCGGAGGGTTCTGTATCGAACACCGGGCAATGGGGAACCACGTCGCGCAACAATCAGCAAAGCCAGCAAGTGACGAACATCGACCTCTCCCGCGAGAAGCGGGAATCCCTGTCGCACTCGACCAGCCTGAATCATATTTACAGTCTGCTGCAGGGATACCACCTGGGGACCAACCGGGTCGTGTTTCATGTGCAGCCCCGGCCGCACATCCAGCAGAGCAAATTTTCCTTTGCCCAGGGCATGCGGCAATTGGAGGGGATTCAGGAATTTTTTCTCGTGGTCAACCGGCCGGCTTCGATCCCGGGGTTTTGCGTCGAGGCAACCTTGGAAACGACCCACGTCACCACATTTAAAACATACCGGCCGCGTTTCATCCCTTTGAACGATTTGTATATGCCGGAAAACCTGGCCAAGACGGCCGAGGCGCTCCGCCTCGACGTCGGTCAGATTCCCGATTACGCCGAGTACGCGCGCCTCATGAATACCTGGAATTACGTTTCGGCCGATTACCGCATGCTCGCTCACGAACAGATCAAGAATTTTACGCTGACGGGATGGCCCGGTTCCCCTGCCATCAAATACGATCTACTGAAAGTGATCGCCAAGACCCCGAATGTCGGGATCGAGGAGGTGGCGCTCGTTTTCGAGGAATACGAGGGTTACGGAGACCAGATGGTGGTTCTGGGGCGCTTTCTTCGCGCTTGCACGACGCCGACTGCCGGCGACGGATCGGGTGTTGACCAGGAGCAGTCTGGCAGCGGCAACGTGTCTGATGTGGAAAACGAGGAATCTGTGGTGTTTACCCAATCCCTGCCGGAAACCGGCGCCCTCTACGGTAGACGGGCCGATGTTTTTTTCCGTGCGGTCAACGAGAAGGCCGTGGCCAGCCTCGGCTCGCCGCGGCGCCATGCATATGGCCAGGTTTCTTTCTTTGATAGCCCGCTCGTGGCTGACCGTCTGGCGCAACTGCTCGGCCAGCTGGCCGCTGCGGGCATCCAGGACCAGTCGCTGGCCGGATTTGAGCGGTTCCGCCCTTATATGGAAAAGGGATTGGGAAAAAAACGCGCACTTCTCCGGGTGACGGACCTGGCACGGTTGACTTGCGAGGACATTCGGGAAGAATTGGGCGTCAGCCGCACGGAGGCGACGAAGATCCGCGGCCAGTTGTTGCGGGCGGCTGTCACCGCGCTGAATCCCAGGACGCTGAAAACACCGCTAACCCGGAATGCCGTGCAGGATAGGTTCAACCGGCGCTATCCGCCCGAAAAAATGCGGAAATTGATCGCCAGCGCCTATCGCAAGGAAAAAATCCAGTCGTCCGCGGAAGCCAAAGGCGCGAAAACGGCGCGGAAGCGGCGGTAGGCGGAAAAACGGTTCCGCACCCATTGGGAGAGGTGACAGCCCATGCTTCCCGTGCTAGCCGGCCTGGCCGGTTTGACGTTCGTGGCTTACAAGGTTTCGGGGATACTCAATGGCTTGAGCAGCGGCGGATTGACGAAGGCCCTTGCCCGCTTCGTCTTTGTGCAGGGCGTGGCTGACACGGTTTTCGGCCAAAACGTGTTTCCCGCCACCCTGGCCCGCGAGTCGCTCAAGCAGGCGGAGTTTTTAAACCGCGCCAGCCGGGACCCCCTGGGCATGCTGCTGGCCGTTCTAGGGCCGGATGGAAGCAGGTTGCTGCCGGAGGCGGACTCCTGGACGGAATTGCTCCTCGAGAAGATCAAGGAGCGGATGGATCTATCCCCCACACAACTTGGCCTGATCAACGACTATCTCCAGGCTGACCGGGCAACGGACATCGTCTCCCTGGTCCGGTTTTGCCTGAAGGGGTTGGGAATTCTCAACAGTCCGGCGGGCGAGCAGAACGCCGAAACCACCGGGCACCCCATTACCCTCCACCGCGGCGAATTCTTCAGTCAACATACGGATTTCACAGTGAACGGCGCCGGGATGGATTTTGCCTTCCGGCGCACGTATCGCAGCCGCACGCTGTATTACGGCCCGCTTGGCCCGCAATGGGACCATAACTACAACCTTCGGCTTCGCGAGGAAAATGAATATCTCGTCGAGGTCCTGACCGGCGAGCTCAAATCCACTCTGTTCGCGCGGCATCCTGATTTCGATTCGGGGTTGAGCGCAGGGGCGTACAATTACTTTGCGCCGCCCAACGGCGTGCATGACGTCCTGGTTCCCTGTGCCACCCCTCTCGGCCCGTCCTACGTTCTGGAAAAAACCGGCGGCTTGAAATACGAGTTCCAACCGACCGGCCAGCTGGGCCAGCACCGCATCCGCCGCATCCTGAACCCCTACGGCCATTGCTTAGAGTTCTACTATTCGGACGATGACCGGTTGAAGCGCGTGGATGTGAATTCCCCCGGCCGGCATGTGAATTTCGATTACGACCAGGAGGGCAGGCTGGTCCGGTTGAGCGATCATACCGGCCGTTTCATCGGCTACGCCTATGACGATTGGGGCCATTTATCCTCGGTGGCCGGCCCGGCGCAGGCAGGCGGCTTCGCGGAGATCCTGGAAAAATACGAGTATGACTGCGTGGGGCAGGGGCTCAAGCTCGCCAGGATCGTGGATTGGCAGGGGCGGATCACAGCCGAGAACCAGTACGAAACCAACGCACTTTCGGAATTCTTCGGCTATGTGATCCGGCAGCGGGAAAACCAGGGCGAAATGGAGTTGGACTATGAGTGGCTTGATGACCAGCCGGAGACTGAAGCGCTCGCGGATCAGGCCGTGTTGCTGGTGCGCGAGCGCAGGCGGAGCGGGCATGTCGTCTCCCATTACTTGAATGAATACGGCAACGAGTTGCATCGGCGAGAAAAATATGCAGCCGGATGCGGGATGCACGAAGCTGTCACCTGCAACCGCTTCAATCCCGATGGAGCGCTGGTCGCCCGGCTCGGCCCGGACGGCGCCGTGCGGCAGTATTTGTACGGACGCGACCATCTGGCGGACTTCTCCGCTTGGCCTGAAATGCCTTTCGTCCTGGCCGGGCTGACCAAGCAAGACCGAATGAGTTTTGGAAATTTGCTCGCCGAAGTGGCTCGCGCGGAACGCCTGTTGCCGGCGGGGCTGGGCATTCAAACCTGGTGGCGGCAACTGCCGCCGGTCAAAACGACTTCATCGCCCCGGGACCGCGTGATTAAGAGCCGCTTTGAGCCGGAAAGGCAGCTTCTGCTCAGCCGCTCCGACCCTCGGCACACCCGGTCGGCGGATCCGCTGCATGCCGAGTCGCTCGATCCCGGCGCACCGGGCTTCGATCCGAATCATCCCCACTACCAAGCCCACCAAAGGCATCTCAGCTGTTTTGAGTATGGCAGCCAGGGGCAGTTGCTGGAGCGGCGTCTGCCGGATCGGACCCGCCCTTCGTCGGCCCTGGGCCAAGCTGTGCTGACCAACCTGCGGGAAACCTTCCACTATGCAGACTGCGACGGGAAATTGAGGGAAGTCAGGCGGGTGGACATGAACGGGTTCGAATGGCTCACCGAGTACTACGCGGAAACCGACGCCGCTCGGGCGGGGTTTGTCCGGCGCCGATTCGTCCCCCAGGCGGACTGGAAATTGGACGGAAAAACGCCCGATGTTTTGGAAATCCGAAAATACGGGACTTGGCAGGCGACGGAGTCCGGGTGGCTGTCCGGAGGGGCGGCGGGTGACGGCGTGGCAGTGGACGTGGAGGGAACGCGGATAACCCTCTATCAGACCTGCGGCATGGATGAACGGCGGGCGGATCATCCGGAAGTGGAAATCAAAGTGGACGGGCAGGTCCGAACGCCGGGGTGGAACCAGGCCCAGGACGCGGAATACATCATCGACGGGTTGGAGCGCGGCGCGCATCGGGTGGAGCTGCGGGATATGCTCGGACAGGCCCTGGCCGTGGGCCGGATCCGCAGCCAGGCCACCGTGGAAGAGGAAGCGGACCCACTCGGCCGCGTGGTCAGGCAAACCGACGCCCGTGGGCGGGAAACGCAGTATGTGTTCAATCCCTTGGGCTTCAAGATCCGGCAGGCACGAATGGGGGCGCCCGGCCCCTTGCTGTCTGAGTTTGCCTACGATCCCAAGGGACGCCTGCTGCTGGAGCGGCAGGAGTGGCGCGATGAAACCGGCATCCTGCGCGCTAGCCAGGCTGTGCGCCTGGAAAGGGAGTATGACTCAGGCGGCAACCTGACCGTCGAACGCCGGGGGCCGGAGGCTGGCGGTCCCATGCGCACCCAGCGCAAATATTATAACGATGAAGACCTGCTGTGCAAAACCCGCGATGCGCGCGGGGCGCTGACCTACCGGGATTACGATCCCCTGCGCCGCCTGGTGCGCACGACACAGGCCGCCTGCTCGCCTGACCGCTCCGTGGACCGGTTTTTTTACGACGAAGCTGGGAATGTGAGGTTCACGCAGGGACCCCGGGGTTTTTACCACTATCACGGCTTTTGGCAAGGGGATCAGTTTTGCTTTTCAGTGGATGCCTGGGGCCGGCCGCTGGTTCAGACTGACGCGGCAGGCCATTTGAGCGTCATCGATTACGATCAAATGGATAATCCCTTGATCTTGAGAAGAGTGCAACAACGGCCGGACGGGCAGTACGAACTGCTTTCGCGCCTGGAAAAAGAGTACGACGAGCATGGCTCGCTGATTCGGCAGGCGGAGGCCGTTTTTTCTGAGCCGATATTATCGCCGGTGCCGACGGATCCCGAGCAGGTGGACGAGGTTTTTTTTGCGGCCCAAGCCCAGGGCCGGGTGACCCGGGCGATCGTCGAGCATCATCTGGATGCGCTGGGAAGGGAATGGGGGGTGGTGCAACCAGGCGGCGGGTGCCGGTCGCGGCGATTGGACGGCCAGGGGCGTCCGGTGGAGGAGACGGACGAAGTGGGCAATCGTCTTTTTCGGGTTTTTGACGGGAGTGGAAACGCGGTCCGAGTCTATACTTTCGAGCCGGTCCGGAATCCCGGGACCGGGGAGGTTGTCCGGCACGAGGTCTTCTTGATGCTATCTGCTTATGATGACTTTAACCGTGAAATACGGCACGTCGATGCATTTGGGAATTGCTGGGAGCACGCCTATGATTCGCTGGGAAACCGGGTCATGACCCGGGATCCCCTGGGCAATATTACGCGCTGGGAACACAACGCTTTCGGCCAGGTGATAAAACAAACGCAGGAGATGACCAGCACCGGCCTGGGCGGCGCCCCGCTGATCGCAGACTGCCTTACGCAATACGAATACGACGCCAACGGCAACACCACGGCCATCGTTGACCCTGCCGGGCGGCGGACCGAGTTCAAGTACGATGCGCTGAACCGGGAGGTCGAGTCGTGGTATGCCATCGGTTCAGCGGAACCCCGGCAGCGGCTGCGCTATGACCCGGCCGGGAACGTCGTTTCCCTCACGGACCGGAGCGGAAGGGTGTTCCGGCGGCAGTACGATCCGCTCAACCGTATGGTGGCTGTGACGGTGGACGAGTCCGCCGTTTTACCGGCCGACCGCGCCTCTATGCTGGCCTCGCGCAAGGCGTCATTCGCCTACGACGCGGCCGGCCATTTGACGACGCACGCGAACGAGTACTGCCAGGTGGCGATCGCCCGGGATTCGGGGGGGTTGCCGTTGTGGGAAAAAGTCACTCTGCAATCCCTGGCCGGCGTTCCACCTCCGCAAACCCTGACTTGGTCGTACGGTCTGAACCGGAAAAAGGAAACGGTTATTTATCCATCCGGGCGAAGGGTCGGTTATCGGTATGACCGGTTGGGGCGCGTGACCGCCGTTACAGACCCTACGGGAGGAGGCGACATCGCGACCTATCGCTATGTCGGAGAGCGACTGCTTTCGGCTCACTACGGAAACGGCCTGGCCCTGAACCTGGCTTACGACGGCCGCGGTCTGAGCACCGAGCGGTCCTTGAGCGACCGCGACCAAAACGTGCTGTGGCGCAACCAGGTTTTACGCGATCCGGCCGGATTCGTCAGGCGTGAAAGCTGCCTGGCTCCCTCAGAAGCGCGGACCAGGACCTATGCCCTCGATTCCCTCTATCGTTTGGCGCATTATCAGGATGGCCCGCTCGAGTGGTTTGAAAAGATTCCGGCGATTTCGCCACCCGGAGCGCCCGTTGAACCGGATGACGCGGCGGGTCAGCAGGTCGTCGATGCTTTTCTAGGGACCTACGCGCTGCCGGCTGACGCAGTTTTCGATTACGACGAGATGGGCAACCGCCTGGCCACGCGGGAACCCGGCCTGCCGGAGTACACGAGCGTGCCGAATGAACTGAACCAGTATCAGTTGGTGGCTGGCCGGCCCTGGTTGTATGACCGGAACGGCAGCCTGAGACAGGACCAGGACTACCGCTACACCTATGATTCGGACGGGAGCCTGCAGGAGGTCTTTCGCTCCGACACCAACGCGCGGCAGGCAGCCTATTACCGCGACGCCCTGGGGCGCGTCGTGGCCGAAGTAAGCAACGAGGCATGGTTCCGATTCCACGGCGAGCAGTTGCCGATGGCCGAATGGCAGGGAGGGCGATGGAAGGAATTTGTCGCTGGAAACGGGCCGGCGATCATCGTGCAAGCATGGGACGGCGACGAACCTTATTGGCTGACCCATGACCGCCTGAATTCGTTGCGCGTACTGTCGGACCGGACGGGTGGCATTCGCTGCTCGCCCACCTATCGTCCCTTTGGGGCGCCCGAAGGCGGCGAATGGGAGGCCAGCCCCTTTAACGCGGGGTTCGCCGGCATGTGGCACACACCGGGCGTACCGCTTTACCATTCCCGGACGCGCAGCTATTCGTCTTCGCTGGGACGGTTTCTGCAGCGGGACCCGGCCGGGGTCAAGGCCGGCTTGAATTTATATACCTATGCCAATAACAATCCGGCCGCTTATTTAGATGCCACCGGCTTGGCTCCCACGGAAGAAATCGGGGACGCCCAGGCGGGAGAGGCGGTCGATCCCGCCCTGGCGCCGGTTTATTTGAGCGGGTATGACGCCATCATGATGGTTTTGGATTACCTTCTGTGGGCGAACCTCGTGGATAAAATATATAAACAGAACGGCGGCATGAGTTATGACGACGCGTCCTGTGGGTACGGCTTCGCCGGCAGCCTGGAGGGGCCCCCGCAGCCAGTGGTTTCTTCGGGACCTGATCCTGGGACGGTTTCCGAATCGCAGGAAGGGATTTATCTGGGACCCTCGCCGGACGTTCTGGAATACTATATGCGGCCTGCGCCGGACGTGTTATCCCGCTACGAAGCGGAAATGGTTTTGAAGACCTGGAGCATGATCAACAGCAATGTCCTTTCGGCCGTGGCGGTATACGCCTCCCGGAAAGCGTCGGCCACAGGCTACGGCTCGCTGGAAACCGACCTCATCGCAGCTGCCGGGGGGCAAACGGCGGGAGCGCTGCTGACCGTACGGGCAGCCTGGTTGAGCATGCATTATCCCATTGGGTCGGCGTTTTCTGTCGGTGCGTCGGGAAAAACGGGGTTTCAGCATCCGGGCTTTCGCCCGAGCGCCGGCCAGGCACTCGGGCAGGAGATGCTGAAAGGCGCCTTGGGGGTTCAGAATATCACCCGCATGGGAGACCGGTTGCTGGTCCGGGAAAACGGGCGGGTCTTTAATCTCCCTGCCGGGCTGGGGCGCTTTAAAGGCTACGATGTGAGCCGCAGCAATCCCGATGTACCCTCGGGAAGAGGAAACTTCTGACGAAAACCTACCCTTTGCACGGGCTACGACCGCCCGTTCCACACCCTGGAAGCGGGCGTGGAGGATTACGTTAAAAATTATCTCGCCCAGCAGGATTCCTACCTGTAAGAAAAACGTCTTTATTCCCCGAATTTCTGGAAAAGCGGGATTTTTAGAGTATACTTTTACTTTGTAAAGTCAGTCGTTACCACTTTCCATTCGACAGGACGGAGGCGGGCCAGGTCATGGGCGCAAAATATTCGGTCAAGGTGGATCAGGCGAAAAACCGGCTGTATCTGATTTTGGAGGGATTCTTCAGCGAAGCCGAAGCCAAATCCGCGGCTGATGAAGTCATCGTCCAGGCCCGCAAAATGAAACCCGGCTTCAGCGTGGTCAACGATATCTCCAAGGCCCAGCCGTTCAGCGAAGAAGGGACCGCCCATATCCAGCGGGCCCAGAGCTTCCTGCAGCAACAGGGCGTGGGCCGCGTGATCCGGGTTGTGGAAGCGCGCAACATTTTGAGCCGGATGCAGTTCGAGCGGAAGGGCAAGGAGGCGGGTTACACCGCCTCGCAGGAAGTCGCCGCCACCCTGGAGGAGGCGGACCGGATGCTCGACGCGAAAGCATGAACGATCAGCCCCAGGTCACGACCCAACGCCACACCCGGGGGTTCTCCTCCTGCAGCGCGATCCGCGCGTTGCGAATGCCGGTCAGTTCCGCCATGCCGAGTATGTATCCTCCCAGCACCTGCCGCATCGGCTCCGGCAAGTCCGGATAACCCATCACCTCGAACACGATGCGTTTCTCGCCGTCCGAAAAACAACGCGCTTCGCCCTGGGTGTGCAGGGTCGTCCACAGGCGGGCAGCCTGTTTCATGGCGAATTCCGGCGTGGTAAACCTCAGTAAAATCTTGTAGATGCCCTTCAGGTCGCTCAGGGCGCTGACGCGGCCGAGGGACAGCAGGGCTTCCAGGCGGCCCTGGCCAGGGAAGAGCAGAGGCGCGGACAGCACGGCCACTTTGGACAGCAGTTCAATGGGCAGCTGGGTGACCGGGAGCGCGTCCTGATAAATTCGCACTTCCTGAGGCGTCAGTTGGGCCAGCATGGCCTGCTCCACGCCCGCGCCTTTAGCGCGCAGAAGGTTGCGGGTATTGATGAGGCCTGCGGCTTTGGTCATGGCCATGATGCGGTCTCCTTTGGATGCATGAAATTCCGGATCAGACGGTCAAAGCATTATATCAAACCCGGCTGCCATGCGGCTAGACCGCAGTCGCGGGGGGAAAGACCTTGACACCGGTTCTGGGCCGTGCTAGAATCGCGCCTGAAAACGCTTTTAATACAAGTGTTTTTCTGTGAATCCGGCCGGCGCATTTCTCCCCCTTTCCCTTGCCCAGCCGCATGGATACCGGAACCCGACCTCTGGAGGATCGAAACATGTCGAACGAAAAACTTAAAGCATTGGAACAGGCCATTTCCCAGATTGAAAAGCAATTCGGCAAGGGTACGATCATGAAATTCAGCGAGCGGCCGGTGCAGGACGTGGCCGCGATTCCCACGGGCTCGGTGTCCCTGGACATCGCGATCGGCGTGGGCGGCATTCCCCGCGGCCGCATCGTGGAGCTCTTCGGCCCCGAATCGTCCGGCAAAACCACCCTGGCCCAGCACATCATCGCCGAACTGCAGAAAGCGGGCGGCAACGCGGCCTTTATCGACGCGGAACACGCCCTGGACCCGGAGTATGCGCGCAAGATCGGCGTGGACATCGACAACCTGCTCATTTCCCAGCCCGATTCCGGGGAACAGGCCTTGGATATCGCCGAAACGCTGGTCCGGTCCGGCGCGGTCGACATCATCGTCATCGACTCCGTGGCCGCGCTGGTACCCCGCGCTGAAATCGAAGGCGAAATGGGCGACGCCCACGTGGGCCTGCAGGCGCGCCTGATGTCCCAGGCGTTGCGCAAGCTGACCGCCATCAGCAGCCGCTCCAACACCGCGGTGATCTTCATCAACCAGCTGCGCGAGAAAATCGGCGTCATGTTCGGCAACCCGGAAACCACGCCCGGCGGCCGGGCCCTCAAGTTTTACGCCAGCCTGCGCCTGGACATCCGCCGCACGGAAACCCTCAAGCGCGGGGATGAGGCGATCGGCAACCGCGTCAAAGTCAAGGTGGTGAAGAACAAGGTCGCTCCTCCCTTCGGCCTGGCGAACTTCGACATTCTCTTCGGCGAGGGCATTTCCAAGGAGGGCGACATCCTGGATTTGGGCGTGGAGCACAATCTGGTCGAAAAGAGCGGCGCCTGGTTTGCCTACCAGGGCCAGCGCATCGGCCAGGGCCGCGAAGCTGCGAAAGCCTTCCTCAAGGAAAACCGCGAGATCATGCAGACGCTGGAGAAGGCGCTGCGCGAGAAACTGATGCCGCCCCGGGGTGCAGAACCCGCCAAACCCCAGGCCGAGGAGTCCGAACCCGCGCGTGCGCGTGCCACGGCCGGCGCGGGCAGCGGTTCGGCCGGCAAGCGGGGCTGAAACGCGCATGGCCTCCAAGGAGAAGCGCACAGGCGGCTGGTGGCGCCGGGGCCTGGTGCTGTTGGTCGGCCTGGCGGTTCTGGCGGTCGCGGCCGCGCTGGTCATTCCCCGGTTCATTCCCTGGGACCGCGTCAAAACCCAGGCCGAGGAGAAAATCTCCGCGGCCGTCAAACGCCGCGTCACCATCGGCCGCGTGGGCTTCCAGGTCTGGCGCGGATTTGAAATCCGCGACCTCCGCATCGACAATGCGCCGGGGTTCTCCCAGGACCCCTTTTTCACGGACGACGTGGTCAGCGTGCAGTACCGCCTGTGGCCCCTCCTGCTGGGCCGCGTGGTTTTGAAAAGCATCCGTTTCGAAAAGCCCCGCTTGCTGGTGGAACGGCGGCGCGACGGGCAAATGAACATTTCCGACTGGATTTCCTCCCGCCGGCCGGACGCCGAACCCGCCACCCCGGCCGCGCGTTCGCTGCCGGCCAAGCTCCCCGTGGAATTGCTGGTTTCTGAATTCTCGCTGGTTGGCGCTGATTTGACTTTCCGCGACCAGGCCACGGAATACCGTGTTTCCGATATGAATCTTTCGGTCTCCAACCTGACCCTGGCCGGCCTGACCCCCGTGACCGTGGAACTGAAGGCCGCAGTCCTGGCCCTGGACCGGCGCTATCCCGTGGAAGCGAAACTGATCTGGCGCTTCAACTATGCCGAAGCCGCGTTCCGGCTCGACCAGGCGGAGATCCGCCTGCCGGGCGCGAACCTGGCCGCCGCCGGCACGGTGGATCAGGCGCTGAGCGCCCCGCAGGTGCACGTGTCCGGGAAACTGGACGTGGACTGGGCGGCCGTGCAGAAGGACCTGCTGCCCGCCGAGGTTGCGGACAAGCTGCCTCCCGGAATGCGGCTGGCCGGCGCCACGAACCTGACCTTCAACTGCAACGGCCCGGCCGCTCCCTGGACCGAGCTGAAAGTGGACGTGGCCGACGACTCCCGCCTGACCATCCAGCGCGACAGCCTCAGCCTGCTGCTGGCCCTCAAGGGAACCGCGGAATTGCAGGCCGGGCGCCTGAAGACCAAACGGACGCTGCAGGGCGAAGGCATCCGGGCCGAGCTGGCGTTGGCGCTGGACGACCTGGCCGGCGAGCGGGCCGTGGATGCAACCTGGAACGGGACCGTGGATCTGGCCGGTCTGCAGAAGTTCCTGGCCGAGGGGCTGCCCGCGCCCAGCGGGCACATCAGCCTGGAGGCGCACGCGCGGGGGCCGCTGGCCTCGCCCAGGCAGATGGATTTTTCCGCGGAAGCGCAGGCCAAGGATATTAGCGTGCGGGCCGGGGACAAGGCCTTGCTGGAGCGGCTCGACGCCCAAGTCAGCCTCAGACCCACGCAATTGAAGATTTCCCGGCTGTCCGCGCAAGTGGCCGGCCAGGCCCTGACCGCCACTCTGCACGCGGAAAAATTCGACCTGCGCGAACCGGACACGCTCAAGCCCGGCAACCTCGCGGCCAAAGTTCAGTGGACCCTGTCCGGCAAGGTGCTGGACGTGGACGCCCTGCTCGCCCTCGTGCCCAGTCGCGCCGCGGCCGCGGGCACCACGCCGGCCGCTGCGACCGCGGAAGAGGAAGCGCCGGAACCGGATGCCCGCGCTTTTTTTCCCGCCCGCCTGGACGTGTCGGGCCGCGCGCAGCTCGACGGCGTGCGGTTCGGGAATGTCAAGCTGGGTGCCGTGGACCTCGAGGAAAAGCTCAAAGACCGCGTGCTGACCCTGAAGGGCTCGGTCAAGGGGTATGACGGCAGCCTGAAGCACGAAACCCGGCTGGACGCCGCCTCGGCCCTGCTGGGTTACGCGGTGTCCGTCCGCACGGAGCGCGTGGACCTGGAACCCATGCTCAACGACTTGCTGGACACCTTCGTCGCGGCCAAGCTCAAGAAACCCGAATTGCTCGCCGAACTGAAGGACAAGTTCGCCGGCCGCCTGAGCGGCACGCTGGACCTTTCGGGACGCGGCATCCGCCGGGCCCAGGCCCGGCCCAACCTGGCCGGCAAGGGGCGCTTCGAGCTCCGGGACGGCCGCATCCGCAAATTCGACTTCCAGGACCAGCTCGCGCAATGGTTCGGGTCCGAAAAATTCAAGCAGGACATTCCCTTCGAGCGCGCGGACCTGGATTTCACCCTCGCCAAGCAGGTGGTCACGGTCAACCGTTTTGTCGCCGAATCCGGGCCCACGGGCGAGGGAGGCGACCTGCGCCTGACCGCGAACGGCACCGTCACTTTCGCGGCCGCCTTCCGCGACTTCAAGCTGCAGCCCCGCCTGCATCCCCGGGCCGCGCAAACCCTGTCGCCCGAGCTCAGCCGCTACGCCGAGGTGCTGAAGGACGAAAAGGGCTGGGTGACCGTGCCCGCGCGCCTGAACGGGCCGGTGTCCAAACCGGACGTGAAACCGGACTGGGACTGGATCAAGGGCCAGGCCGGGTCGTACGTGCAGAAGAAGAGCCAGGCCGCGGCCCAGGAAGCCCAGCAGAAGATCAACTCGTACGTGGAGCAGCAAAAGGGCAAGTCCGCGCAGGAAGTTAAAGACAACGCGGCCAAGGAGCTGGAGAAGGCCAAAGAACAGTTGAAGAAGCTGAACCTTCAGAATATATTTAAATAATTCTGTGCGTGGTCATTGCGAGGAGTTCCGGGGGTTGGAACGACGAAGCAATCTCGATTGAGAAAAAAGATTGCTTCGTGGAGCTCGCAATGACAGCATAAATAAAATACTCAAAGATATAGTAAGGAGCCCCGACGCATGAAAGCCATGGTGATGGCCGGCGGGTTCGGCACGCGGCTGCGGCCGCTGACCTGCAACCTGCCCAAACCGATGGTCCCGATGCTGAACCAGCCGATGCTGGAGCACATCTTCCAGCTGCTCAAACGGCACGGCTTCGAGGAACTGGTGGTCGCGCTGTATTTCCAGCCGGAAGTCATTCAGGACCACTTCCAGGACGGCGCTTCGCGCGGCCTGAAGATCAAGTACCTGCTGCCGGATTCTGACCTGGGCACCGCCGGCTGCGTGAAAAAGGGCGCGGCCCTGCTCGGCAATGAACCCTTCCTGGTCATTTCCGGCGACGTGTTGACCAACATCAATCTGACCGAGGCCGTGAAATTCCACCGCCGCAACAAGTCGCAGGCCACGCTGGTTTTGAGCCGGGTGGAGAACCCCCTGGCCTTCGGCGTGGTCATCACCCGCGAGGACGGCCGCATCGCGCGCTTTCTGGAGAAGCCGAGCTGGGGCGAGGTGTTCTCCGACACCATCAACACCGGCATCTACATCCTGGAGCCCGAGGCCCTGGAACGGATCCCGGCGGACGAGGAGTTCGACTTCGGCAAGCAGCTCTTTCCCCAGATGCTGGCCGACCAAGCGCCGCTCTACGGCTACATCGCGGAGAACTGCTACTGGAAGGACGTCGGCAACCTGACCGAGTACCGCCAGGCGCACTTCGACGCCCTGCGCCAGGGCCGGGACTGGGTCAACCCCGGCCGGGGCGAGTGGCAAAACGGCAATTGGATCGGCGCGGGCTGTTACATCGACCCTACGGCCGAACTGCAGGACGGCGTGGTGCTGGGCGAGCACTGCTGGATCGGACCCAACGTGCGGCTGTCCGGCTCGGTTCTCGGCGGCTCCTGCCGCGTGGGTGAAAGCTCCAAAATCATCGGCTCCGTGGTGTGGGACAACGTATCCATCGGCAACGGCGCCAATCTCAAGGAAGTGACGGTCGCCAACGACTGCCAGATCGGCGCCCGCACCTATCTGGGCGTGGGCGCGGTGGTCGCGGACCACTGCACCATCGGCGAGGACGCCACGGTCAAAGCCGAGGTCAAGGTCTGGCCCTACAAGGTCATCGAGGACGGCACCACCTTGTCGACCTCCCTGATCTGGGGCGAACGCTGGTCCCGGCACATCTTCGATTCCTACGGCGTCTCGGGCCTGGGCAACATCGAACTCACCCCCGAATTCGCCGCCAAACTGGGCGCGGCCTTCGGCGCCTCGCTGCGCAAGGGCGATTACGTCGTCTCCAGCCGCGACAACCACAAGAGCTCCCGCATCATCGACCGCGCCATCATGACCGGCCTGGCCTCGGTCGGGGTGAATGTGTACGACATGCGCGTGGTGCCGGTGCCCGTGGCGCGTTACGCGATCCGCGCCCTGAACGTGGCCGGCGGCTTCCACGTGCGCAAATCGCCCTACAACGCCAAGCTCATGGACGTGAAGTTTTTCGACGCCCAGGGCAAGGAACTGTCGAGCGCCAAGGAAAAGGGCGTGGAAAACCTGTTCTTCCGCGAGGATTTCCCCCGGGCGGACATGGAGGAAGCCGGCGAGATCATGTTCCCGCAGCGCGCGCTGGAATACTACCAGGAAGGCTTCGGCCGCGTGCTGGACCGGGAACGGATCCGCAACGCCCGCTTCAAACTGGTGATCGACTACGCCTGGGGCAGCGCGGTCGGCATTTTCCCGCAGGTGCTGGGCGATCTGAACTGCGAGGTGGTGGCGCTCAACTCCTATCCCGACGGCACGCGCCTGACGCGCTCGCCCGAGGAGCTGAACCAGTCGCTGAAGCGGCTGGGCGAGATCGTGGGCACCCTCCACGCGCACGTGGGCGTCATGCTGGACGCGGGCGCGCAAAAAATCTCGATCGCTGACAACGAGGGGCGCGTGCTGGACGGCGACAAGGCGCTAGCGCTCATGGCGCTCCTGGTCATGAAGGCCAAGCCCGGCAGCAAGCTGGCCGTGCCGATTTCCGCCACCCGCGTCATCGAGGACATGGCCGAGAAGCACGGGTGCACGATAACCAAAATCAAGACCCAGTATGCCTCCATGCTCGAGGCCGCGGCCAGCCTGCCCGTGGAGTTCGTGGGCGAATCCAAGGGCGGATACGTGTTCCCTCAGTTCCAGCCGGCTTTCGACGCCATGATGGCCACGGCCAAACTGCTGGAATGCCTGGCCGCGGCCGGCGAGCCGCTGTCCGCGCTCATCAACCAGATTCCGCCCATCCACCTGGTGCGGACCCACGTGCCCTGCGGCTGGGAGAAAAAAGGCTCCATCATGCGCCGCCTGATCGAGCACACGCGCAAGGAAAAGGTGGAGCTCATCGACGGCGTCAAGGTGTGGCACGGCCGCGCCTGGGTGATCATCATCCCGGATGCGGACAAACCGATATTCCACGTCAACGCCGAAGGCGTGAACCTCGAACAGTCCCAGCAGCTGGCCCTGCGCTACGGCCAGATGCTGCAGGAGTGGCAGGCTTGAGTACGTCCCAAATAAAGTAGGGGCGTTCAAGTGAACGCCCCTGCAGTCCATCGGAGGAGTGGCTTCATGTCTCCCATTCATTTCGGCACCTCGGGCTGGCGCGATCTCATTGCCGCTGGCTTCACGTTCACGGGCGTGACCGCGGTGACCCGCGCCGTGGCCCGGCGGCTCAAAGCCCAGCGGATCGCAGGCCGCGGCGTGCTGGTGGGCCATGACCCGCGTTTTCTCTCCGAACAGTTCACCGCGCTGGCGGCGAGGATCTTGAGCGAAGAGGGCATCCGGGTGCACGTGGTGGAGGAGTCGGCGCCCACGCCGGTGCTGGCCGCCGCCATCCTGGATTTGAAGCTGGCCGGCGGCATCAATTTCACAGCCAGCCACAATCCGGCCGAATACCAGGGCTTCAAGTGGTCGAACGCCCACGGCAGCCCGGCCACGCGCGAGGAAGTGGCGCCCCTGGAGAAACTGGCCGCGAAGTTTCTGGCCCAGGGCGGAGGCCGGGCGCCCCGGGGCGGCCGGCGCGGGAAAATCCTCCCCTTGGATCCCAAGCCGGGTTATTTCCAACGGCTGGACCGGATGCTGCCTCTGGACGTCATCCGGAGCGCGAAGCTCGCGGTCGTAGCCGATCCGCTGTACGGCGCGGGCCGCGGCTACCTGGAAGAGGCCCTGCGCCGGGCCGGCTGCCGCGTGAGCGTGCTGCACGACTGGCGCGATCCGCTCTTCGGCGGCCATCCGCCCGAGCCGAGCTCCGAACGGCTGCAGGAAGCCCGCGATCGCATGCGCGCCGAACGCGCCTCGCTGGTGCTGTCCACGGACGGCGACGCGGACCGCTTCGGCGTGCTGGATGCGGACGGGACCTACCTCACGCCCAACGAAATCCTGGCCCTGACCGTGTACCTGCTGGTCAAGCACCGCGGCCTCAAGGGGCGCGTGGTGCGCTCGGTGGTCACGAGCCACCTGGTGGACGCCGTGGCCGGGGCTTACGGGCTGGAAGTCGAAGTGACGCCTGTGGGGTTCAAGTATATCGGCGAAAGCATGCAGCGCGGCGGGTTCCTCGCCGGCGGGGAGGAAAGCGGCGGCTTGACCGTGGCCGGGCACGTGCCGGAAAAAGACGGCGTGCTGGCCTGCCTGCTCATGGCCGAGCTGGTCGCGCGCGAGCGGCGCAGCCTGCGCGCGGTGCTGGACGACTTGTTCAGCCGCGTGGGCCGGATCCTTACCCAGCGCGTCAACGTCAAGCTGGCGACCCAGGAAGCGGGCGCGGCGCTGAAAAAGAAACTGCAGCACTACCATCCCAAACAGCTGGCCGGCCGCGCGGTGAAACAGGTGGATACCCTGGACGGGTTCAAATATCTTTTGGAGGGCGGCGCCTGGCTGGCCATCCGCCTTTCGGGCACCGAACCCGTGGCGCGCCTGTACCTCGAAGCCAACGACCCCGCGTTGCTGGAAACCCTCGCCGCCGTGGGAAGGAAACTGCTTGTCGGCCGTTAATCTCCTCCAGTCCACTCCGGTCCGCATCACCCTCCCCAATGGCCTGCTGGTGCTGGTCCAGCCCCTGCCGCATCTGGCCTCGGTCTCGCTCGGCGTCAACGTGGCGGTCGGTTCGCGGGACGAACGCGAACCGGAGCGGGGACTGAGCCACCTCGTCGAACACATGGTTTTTCAAGGCACGCGGCGCCGGGACACGCGCGAGCTGTCGCGGGTTTTGGCCGCGGTCGGCGGCCATCTGGACGCGGCCACGGGCCGCGAAAGCACCACTTTCTACGCCAAGGTGCCGGCCCCCCATTTTTCGCTCGCCCTGGACGTCATCGCGGACATGCTGCGTCATCCCCAACTGCCGGAGCGCGAACTGCGGAAAGAGAAGCGCGTCATCCTGGAGGAGATCCGCATGGTGGAGGACGCACCGGACGAATACGTGCATGACCTGCTGTTCCAATCCCTGTGGCCGCGCCACCCCCTGGGCTGGCCGATCCTCGGCACCCGCCGGCACCTGCGCGCCGCGCACCGCGCGGACCTGGCGGGTTTCATGGCGCGGCATTACCAGCCCGGCAAAATGATCCTGGCCGTGGCCGGCCGGATCACCCCCGCCGCGGCCGCGGCCGAGGCCCGGCGGCTGCTGGGCCGGCTGGCGAAAACGCCGGGGCCCGCGGCACCCGCGCCCGCGCTGCCGAAATCCGGCGCCCGCGCGCTCGTTCAGCGCCGTTCCCTGGAACAGGTGCACGTCTGCCTGGGCGTAAGAGGATTGGCGTATGCCTCGCCGCAGCGGCTGGCCTCGCTGGCGGTCAACAGCATCCTCGGCGGCGGCCCCAATTCGCGGCTGTTTTACGAAATCCGCGAACGCCGCGCCCTGGTGTACGCCGTTTACTCTTTCGTGGACTACTACCGCGACACCGGTCTGGCCGGCATTTATCTGGCCTGCCATCCGCGCAACCTCTCCGAGGCACTCAAGCGCGTGCAGGAGGAAACGCATCGCCTGGCCTCCGCAGGGCCCACCGCGCAGGAAGGGCGGGACATACGCGAGCAAATGCGCGGCAACCTGCTGATCTCCCTGGAAAGTTCGTCCACGCACATGTGGAACCTGCTGCAGCAGGAGATGTATCTGCAGTCGCATCCCACGCCGGCCCAGGTGCTGCGCGAGATCGATGGCCTGTCTCGCGCCGGTCTGGCGGCTGCCATGCGTTCGCTTTTTCTAAAAGCGCCCGTCTGTTCGGCGGCCGTGGGCCCGATCTCCGAAGCGGCTGAGGCGCAGTTGCGGGGATTCCGTATCTAACCTGTTTTCAAAATAGTAGTCATTTTCATCCCTGATACAATTTTGTTATTTGAGGAAATAAAAGGATTTTTTTAACTTGACAGATAGGAGATATTTTGATAACTATATTTTGTATCTATATTCTATAGGTACACATTATCTGGAAAAGGGGGACCTACGAAGCATGGCGACGAAGAAAAAAGCGAAGAAAGCCACGAAGAAGAAGAAATAACTTACCCTACCAAGTAGGTTTCTTCTAAAACAACGTAGAGCGTTCGAAGAACGCTCTACGTTGTTTTATTTTTCGGGAACTCCTGCCGGCCGCAAGCAGAGGTCCGGAGTTTTCGCTGGTTGCCTTTCGGAGGGTCTGCTATAATGCCCCAAAACCCGCAAAAAGCAGGAAAAAAAAGCCAATGAGCCAAACGCAGTGCCTGATCACGCCCCTGGGCGGATTGGGCGAAATTGGAAAAAACATGCTGGCGCTCGAGTGCCAGGGCCAGATTCTGATCGTCGACGCCGGCCTGGCTTTTCCGTCCGAGGACCAGCTGGGCGTGGATTTCGTCATTCCGGACATTTCCTATCTCCGGGAGCGGCGGGACCAGGTCATTGGCATCGTGCTCACGCACGGACACGAGGACCATGTGGGCGGCCTGCCGTACGTGCTGCGCGAACTCCCAGTGCCGGTGTACGGTTCGCGCATGACGCTGGGCATCGTGGCCAACAAGCTGGAGGAGCATCCGAACCTGCCGGACGTGCAGCTGAAAGCCGTGGCCGCGGGCGACGAATTGTCGCTCGGCCCCTTCCGGATCGAATTTTTCCGGGTGACGCATTCGATCATCGACGGCTTCGGGCTGGGGATCTCCACGCCCGCGGGCAACATCGTGCATACCGGCGACTTCAAGCTCGATCCCACGCCGGTCGATGGACAGCAGACCGACCTGGCCCGCTTCGGCGCCTGGGGGCAGAAGGGCGTGGACCTGCTGTTTTCGGATTCCACCAACGCCGAGCGGCCGGGCTACACGCTGTCCGAGCGGGAAGTCGGCCAGGCGTTCGACGAGATCATCCGGGACGCGCAGGGGCGGGTGGTGATCGCCTGCTTTTCCAGCAACGTGCCCCGCTTCCAGCAGGCGCTCCAGGCCGCCGAGCGGCACCAGCGCAAAGTGGGCGTGCTGGGTATGAGCATGACCAAGAACCTGCGCACCGCGCACGAGCTGGGGTACGTGGACCTGCCGCCGAATCTGTGGCTGCGCTCGACCGACATCGCGCGGCTGCCGCCGGAAAAGACGGTGATCCTCACCACAGGCAGCCAGGGCGAACCCCGTTCGGCCCTGGCGCGGGCCGCGGTGGGCGAGAACGACGATTTGCAGTTCAAGCCCGGGGACACGGTGATCATATCGGCCCGCACCATTCCGGGCAACGAACGCCGGATCGGCAACATGATCAACCACCTCTTCCGCCTGGGTTGCCAGGTGCACTACGAGCGGGTGAGCGAGATTCACGTGTCCGGCCACGCCGCCCAGGAGGAACTCAAGGTCATGCTGAACCTGGTGCGGCCGCGCCATTTCATTCCGGTCCACGGCGAACTGCGCCACTTGGTGCGGCACGCCGCCCTGGCGCGGGAAGCGGGCCTGTCCGACGAACGGATCACGATCCTTGAAAACGGCCAGCAGGTGGCGCTCTCGGCCGCCGGCGTGGCGCGCAGCGGGGAAGCGGCGGCCGGCAACGTATTCGTGGACGGCAAAGGCGTCGGCGACGTGGGCCGCGTGGTGCTGCGCGACCGCCAGCACCTGGCGCAGGACGGCATGGTGGTCGCGATCCTGGGCGTGGACCGGCACTCCGGCGAGCTGGTCGCCGGGCCGGACCTGATCGCGCGCGGCATCGCGGACGAGGCCGAATCCGGGCGCCTGACCGAACGCGCGGCCGAACACCTGCGCGGGCTGCTGGCCGAGGAGACGAGCGCCGGCCGCGCGGACACGCAGGTCCTGCAGGACACCGTGCGCACGGCGCTGAAACGGTTTTTCAAGAAGGAGATCATGCGCTTTCCCATGATCATTCCCGTGGTGGTGGAGACGTAGGATATGGCGACGTTCTGGTTGAAAATGAAACGCAAGGGCAACGGCGCGAAGGCGCCGGATTCCGCCCCCTGGACCCTGCGCGAAATGTTTTCAGGCAAGCGGCGGCAGGAGGTGCTGGGCATCGGCTGGTGGGCTTTCGCCGTGCTGCTGGCCGCGGCCATCTGGCCGCACAGCGCAGGGCAGAACGCCCTGGGGCCCAGCGGCGAAATCCTCTTCCGCGTCGGGCTCGCGCTGTTCGGCGTCTGGATCTACGCGCTGCCGGCCATGATCGCGGTCTATGGCTGGCTCGTGTTCCGCAGCACGGACGTGGAGCACGGCACTTTCAAGCTCCTGGGCCTGGTCCTGACCGTGCTGGCCCTGGGCATTCTGACCCAGCTGTTTCACCCTCAGCCCCTGAGTCTGGCCAAGGCGCCGGCCTTCTACGCCTGGAAGAACGCGGCCCAGTTCTGGTCGCAGATGCCCAAGGGCCTGCGCTTGTTCGGGCCCGTGGCCCTTCCGGCCGGAGGGGTGCCGGCTTCCGCGGCCGCGGGCGTGCTGGTGGCGATCTTCTCCACGATCGGCACCTACGTGGTGGCCGGAACCCTGCTGATTATTTCCCTCTATCTATTGGAAGTGGAACCGTACGTGGCGGGCTTTATCCGCCGTTTCTGGGAACGGTTGCACGCCGGGGTCAAGCATTCGCGCTCGCAGTTGGATTACGCCCATCCGGCCGAGGCCCGGGCGGTCAAGCCCGTTAAAAGCAAGCCTCCGGCCGCCGCGCCGCCGGCGATGCCGCCGCTGCCCGAACGGCCCAAGATCAACATCAGCGCTCCGCCGGTGATCGAAAAGCCGCGTCCCCAGCCGGTCAAGCCGCCGGCGGCCCCGAAAACCGGAGAAACCGCGGACCAGCCGGCTGAAACGGAAAAGGAATACGTCCTGCCGAGCCTGGAGTTGCTGAACGCGCCGAAGTCCAACCCCACGCTCAACACCGCTTATTTCGAGGGCATGAGCCAGACGCTGGAACGCAGCCTGAACCAGTTCGGCGTGGCGGCCAAGGTGGTCGAAGTCTGCCCCGGCCCCGTGGTCACGCGCTACGAACTGCAGCCTTCGCCCGGCGTCAAAGTCAACAGCATCCTTTCGCTGGCGGACGACATCGCCCTGGCCATGAAAGCCGAACACGTGCGCATCGAGGCGCCGATCCCGGGCAAGGGCGCGGTCGGCATCGAGATCCCCAACCAGGAGAAGCAGATCGTGAGCATCCAGGAGCTTTTGGGCGACCCGGCGTTCAACACCGAAGAGTCCGTGCTCACGTTCGCGGTGGGGAAGGACATCGGCGGCAAGCATATTTTCGGGAGGCTGGATGCCATGCCCCACCTGCTGATCGCGGGCGCCACGGGTTCGGGCAAGAGCGCCTGCGTCAACGGCATCATCAGCAGCCTGCTGTTCCGGACCACGCCCCGGCAGGTGAAATTCCTCATGATCGACCCCAAGCGCGTGGAGCTTACGAGCTACAACGGCATCCCGCACCTCAAGAGCCCGGTCATCACCGACGCCCGCGAGGCGGCCATGGCGCTCAGGCTCCTGGTCAAGGAAATGGAGGCGCGCTATCAGCGGTTCGCCGAGCTGGGCGTGCGCGACATCCAAACCTACAACCAGCGGGTGGCCGAACAAGCCGCGGCCACGGGGGACCAGGCCTGGGCCCCGGACGCCCGGATGGTGCACATGCCCTACATCGTGGTGTTCATCGACGAGCTGGCCGACCTGATGATGATCGCGGCCAACGAGGTGGAAACCACCATCACCCGGCTGGCCCAGATGGCGCGCGGCGTGGGCATCCACCTGGTGCTGGCCACGCAGCGGCCCTCGGTGGACGTGATCACCGGACTGATCAAAGCCAACTTCCCCTCGCGCATCGCCTTCCAGGTGTCCTCCAAGGTGGATTCGCGGACCATCCTCGACATGAACGGCGCGGACGCGCTGCTGGGGCGCGGCGACATGCTGTATGCCCCGGCTTCGGCGACCAAGCCCATGCGCATCCAGGGCGTGTTCATTTCCACGCCCGAAGTGGAGCGCGTGGTCAAGCACTGGCGGCAGCAGGGCGCCCCGGTGTTCGATCCGGCGTTCGTGGAGGTCAAGCAGAAGGCCTCGGGCCAGGCCGGCGAGGGCGGGGAGGAAGAGGACGAATTGTTCCAGGAAGCCATCGGCTGGGTGGTGCGGGCCAAGCAGGCCAGCACCTCGCTCCTGCAGCGGCGGCTCAAGGTCGGCTATTCCCGCGCGGCCCGGCTGCTGGACCTGATGGAGCAGCGGGGCATCGTCGGCCCGCCGGACGGCAGCAAGCCGCGCAAAGTCCTGATTTCGCCGGACAGCCTGGGGCCCGAAGCCCTGAACCAACAGGAGGAATAAAACATGAGACGAACAACGAACGCCTGGTGCCTGCTGGCCTGCGCGCTGGCCGTGGCCGCGCTGGGCGCGGGCCGCAAACCCGCGCCGACCCCTGTGCCCGCTCCGGCCGGAATGTCCTCGCCGGGCGCCGGAGGCGCCGAGGGAAACACCTCGGTCGTCGTCAATCAGACCGTGGCCATGAAACCCAACGACAAAGGCGCGGCCCGCGAGTTGCGCGAGGCCCAGGAAGCCATCGGCGACCTGGAGGCGGATTTCGCCATGACCGTGAGCGGCGCAGGGCCCGGGGGCAAGGATTTGGTGGCCCGGGGCAAGGCCTGGATGGCTGCGGGGCGGCGGTACAAAGTGGAATACCAGGAGCCGGACGTGCAGCAGCTGGTTTCGAACGGCAGCCGGCGCTGGCTGTATTTGGAAAAGATCAACCAGGTGCAAGTAGGCTCCCTGCCAGCCGCGGGCGACGCGGGCGAGCTGTTTCTGGAGCTGGGCGGCGGGCTGGCCAGCCTGCTCTCCCGCTGCGAGGTCCGCGCCTTGGCGCCGGACGCCAAGCGCCCCCGGGAGCGGGGCTTTGAAATCATCCCCAAGCCGGATTCGGGACTGGCCTTTAAGCAGGCGCGCCTGTGGCTGGACGGAAGCCAGCTGGCGCCCAGCCGGATCGCGGTCTCGGCTGAAAGGGAAGTGGCGGTCGAGTTCCGCAACGTGAAGATCCACACCCAGGAGGACCTGCTGCGCGATCCGGAAAGCGGGCTGCCGGCGGACTGGTTCGAGTTCAAGCCGCCGGCCGGCGCCGAAGTGATCGACCTGTTTTAAAGGGGATAATAAATATTGCGCCTCCGGGCGGATTTGATAATATGGGGTCCCCAAGGTCAAGGCGGACAAGGAAGGGGGGCAGTTCCATGACCGAGGCCACGCAAGTGACGGAAAACGAAAAAACCAGCACCGAAGAAAAAACGCTCACCATCGGCGAACAGCTGCGCGCGCAGCGCAAGGCCCGGGGCATCTCCCTGGTCGAGGTGGCCGAGCACACCAAAATCGGGAAGCGCTATCTCGAAGCGTTCGAAGAGGACCGCTTCGACGTGCTGCCCTGCGAGGCGTACATCCGCGGGTTTCTGCGCGCCTACGCCAAGTACCTGGAGATCGACGACGAACGCATCCTCTCCCAGTATAAAATCCTCCAGCACGCCCAGTGCACCGAGCCGCCCACGTCCGGGCACTCCAACGGCGGGCGCAAGAGCAACCAGAACGTTTGGGTGCCGCTGGTGGCGATCCTGCTGGTGACCGGCCTGGGCGCGGGCCTGTTTTTGCTGTGGCCGGCCGGGCAGGAAGAGACCGCGAACCCGCCCGCTGTCTCCGGCGAACTCAACGCGCCGGCCGCGGCCCTGCCGAAAGCCCCCGGCCCGGACGACCCCCTGACCCTCAAGATCAAAGGCAAAGACAAGACCTGGATCACGCTCATGATCGACGGCCGGCAGGAGCCGGACATCACCCTCAATCCCAACGAGGAGCGGACCTGGCAGGCCCAGGAGCGCTTCGTGCTGTGGACCGGGAACGCGGGCGGGATCGAAATTTATTTCAACGGCGAGCTGCAGCCTCCGCTGGGCGAAACCGGCGAAGTGCGCAAAGAAGTCATTTTCGAGCGGCGCCAGCCTGTGATCGAAACCGAACGCGTGCCGGCGCCCGCCACCCCCTAGGACACCCCCACTCATGGCCCAAGAACATTCGTTCGACGTGGTTTGCAAGCTGGACAAGCAGGAAGTGGTCAACGCCGTGGAGCAGACCCAGCGCGAGGTCAGCCAGCGCTACGATTTCAAGAACGCTCTGGCCAAGGTTGCGTTCGACCAAAACGCCATGACCCTGACCCTGACCGCGGACAGCGATTTCAGGATCCGCTCGCTGGCGGACATTCTGGACACGCGCCTGGCCAAACGCGGCGTACCGCTGGCGGCCATCACCCGCGAAGACTGCGAAGTCGCCCCGGGCGGCAGCGCGCGGCAGGTGTACAAGCTCCAGCAGGGCATTCCCACGGATAAAGCCAAGGAAATCGTCAAGCTGGTCAAGGACCTGAAAATCAAAGTGCAGGCCGCGATCCAAAGCGACCAGGTCCGCATTTCCGGCAAAGTGCTGGACGATTTGCAGGCTGTCCAGCAGCACCTGCGGGCCGCCAACCTTAAAATCCACCTGCAGTTCGTCAATTACCGGTAAAAACCAACTGCAATCTCAACTCCCCCTTAATCCCCCTCTTTGGCAAAGAGGGGGTGGGGGGAGTTCAAAATAGATTGCTTCGGAAAAAGCCCTCGCAATGACAGAAAAAAAGTCATTGCGAGTCCCCTTAGGGGACGAAGCAATCCATCCTTGAAATGTAATAAAATATAACATGATATTGACAAGTATTATTACCTAAGATATACTGTAATTGAAGGAAGGGGGCGAGGTCCGTGCCTGGTTTTAATAAGAATATTGGGAAACGCATTAAATCCTTGCGGGAATCCCGGGGAATCAGCCAGCAGAGCTTGGCAGACCACTTGGGGGTGGTCCGGCCCACCATTTCCCAAATCGAGAATGGCAGCAGGGCGCTTTCTGTGGAGGAACTGAAGAAGGTTTCGGAGATATTCGGCGTTTCCGTGGAAAGTATCCTGGATTTGAGCAAGGAGCCGCAGGTAGTCCTGGAACCCGAGGAAGAACATAGGGAGGCAAAACCCGAGATACGCATTAATGTGCCGCAGAGGAACCTGAAAAAATTCAAAGAAATATTGCTATATATTTTAGGCCAAGTCGGGTCTAAACCAAATATGGGCGAGAGTGTTATCTACAAGCTCCTCTATTTCATGGACTTTGATTATTACGAACGTTTTGAGGAGCAGCTTATCGGTGCCACTTACATCAAAAATCATCACGGCCCCACGCCGAGGGAGTTCAAAACGATTGTGGACAGGATGGTTAATGCCAAAGAGATTGAAAGAGTGAAAAGTAAATACTTTAATTATCCGCAAACCAAGTATCTGCCCTTGCGCGAGCCGGATTTGAGCGGACTCAAGGCCACTGAAAAGGAAATAATCGACGACGTGATCTGCAGGCTGGGGGACAAAAACGCCAAACAAATGGAAGAGTATTCTCATGGCGATGTTCCCTGGATGACGGCTGAGGAAGGGAAGAACATCGAGTACGAAGCTGTCTTTTACCGCACTGCCCCCTACTCTGTGAGAAAAAGCGATGACAGCATTCAGTGACATCACACGTCTGCCGGAATTTGAGAAGGATCTAAAGAAACTCAAAAAGCGCTTTCCCACCCTAGATGATGACCTTAAGGTGTTTCTCTCGGTGCAGCTTCCGCTGTTTCACAAGCTGAATAAAGACAACCAAGGAATTGTGCCCATCGCAGGTCTGGGCATTGACCAGCCTAAAATGTATAAAGCCCGCAAGTTCGCCTGCAAGGCCCTCAAGGGCCGGGGCGCGAATACCAGGCTCCGGGTGATCTACACTTACTTTGAGGCGGAGGATAGGGTGGAGTTGGTGGAGATGTATTTTAAAGGGGATAAGGAGAATGAGGATAAGGGAAGGATATTGAAGAAATACTCCGAGTAATTATTTCCTGGACCCCGGCTTTCGCCCTGGTTCAGATACGCCAGGACTGGGCCGGGGTAACGAGCAATGACAGAAGGACGTCATTCCGGCGAAAGCCGGAATCCCATTTGCTTTGGAAAGGAGGCGCGGGTATGTTGAGCGACTTGCTTGCAGTGGCAAGTATCTTATTATCTATTTTTGCGTTGATAGTATCGGTCGTTAACCTTTGGCTGACTTTTTATCATAAAGGAAAAATACGAATGACACAACCGACGGTCGTATATTTGGGTCCGGATGGTGCCGGAGAGAATCAGGTTTTTCTGCGAACGCTGCTATTTAGTACTTCAAAAAAAGGCAATGTCATCGAAAACATGTTTGCTAAAGTTAAACGCGGGGAAAATACCCAAGTATTTAATATATGGGTGTATAAGGAAAAAGAACTTGTCAGAGGGAGTGGCCTTTTTGTTGGTGAAAACGGCGTTGCACTTAATCACCACTTTCTTTTACCAAAAGACGGAACCCAATTTGAATTTATACCTGGAGAGTATTTTGTCGAAATATTTGTAAAATATATTGGCCGCTCAAGGATTCTCGGTTTATTTAAATCGAAATTCACTTTGTCTGATGAAGCCTCGAAAAAAATCAAGACTAAAGACTATGGGGCATATTTTGATTGGGAACCGGAGGCTAATTCCTATAATTGTCATATATATAAAAGAAAAACTATTGCGGATGAAATTGAAATAATTAATAAATTAAAAACATTCTAATGTGTGAAAAGGTTTCGAACGTTAGTCTTGTGTGCTTCTACTAATCGCTGTCACCCCGGCGAAAGCCGGGGTCCAGTCCCCTCCGCAGGGCACCCCGAGCTTGCTCGGGGGTGAATGCGTAATGGTTGCTTCGGGGATGTCGCCAAGAGCGGGTAACAAGGGGTTGAAGTTGGTACCCCGGGCTTCGCCCGGGGGGGCTCCATAAAAAAACAAACGATCAAAATCACTGGATTCCGGCTTAATACATGCCGGAATGACGGCAAAACCAAAAGACCGAATGAAAGATTGCTTCGTCGCCCTACCTGCGGGTTCCTCGCAATGACTTCGTGGAATATTATTCTGTCATTGCGAGCCTCTGTTTCACAGGAGGTGCGGCAATCTCGTCACGCAGGATAGCCTCGGACAAACCCCTGGCACAACTCCCTCTGCTCCTTCTTTGCCAAAGAGAGATTTTACTTTTCGTCACCCCGGCGAAAGCCGGGGTCCAGTAGGGGCGTTCAATTGAACGCCCCTACATCATACTGGATTCCGGCTGACGACATGCCGGAATGACGACAGAACCAGAAAACCGAATGATGGATTGCTTCGTCGTCCCGCACGCGGGACTCCTCGCAATGACTTCTGTGGATAATAGTCCGTCATTGCGAGTCCCCGAAGGGGACGCGGCAATCTCAACTCCCCCTACCCCCTCTTTGCTAAAGAGGGGGTAGGGGGAGTTCGAAATAGATTGCTTCGGACAATTCCCTCGCAATGACGCGCTGCGTTGAAGGTTGCTTCGTATAAACCCCTCGCAATAACGTCCCATTTAAAACAAATTGGGCAGATTTTGGGTGCAGGATATGGGCATTGGCGGTATAGTGGGGGTCTGGTTTACAATCATCACACTACATGCGGATTCCATTGGCTATAAACAATCCCTGGGCCCCCAAGGTTTGCCTGATCACCCTGGGCTGTCCCAAAAATCAGGTTGATTCCGAGCATGCAATCGCGGCGCTCACCGCGTCGGGCTACCGCGTGGTCGCGGAACCGGACGAGGCCGAGGTGCTGGTGCTCAACACCTGCGCCTTCATCCGGCCGGCCGAGGAAGAAGCCGTGCAGGCGCTCCTGGAAGCCGCGGCCTGGAAGCGGAAGCAACGCGGCCGCAGGCTCCTGGCCGTGGGCTGCCTGGTGGCCAAGTACGGCGCCGGGCGCCTGCAAAAACTGGTGCCGCAGGTGGACCAGGCCCTGCCGCCGCACGCCGTCGACAGCTGGGTGGAAGCGGCGCAGCGGCTCGCTCCTTCCTCCGGGCGCTTCGGGGGCCCTGTGCACCGAGGAGTCTCGGGCCCGGGCACGGCGTACGTGAAAATCGCCGAAGGCTGTTCGCGGCGCTGCACCTTCTGCATCATTCCGCGCCTGCGCGGGCCGCTGTGCTCGGTGCCCATGAACGAGGTCCTAACCGAAGCGCGCGCCCTGGCCGCCAGGGGCGCGAAGGAAATCGTCCTGGTGGCGCAAGACCTGGCGCGCTACGGGTATGATGTTTCGCGGCGTCCGCTGCTGCCTGCCTTGATCGACCGCCTGGTGAAGATCCCCGGCCTGAAGTGGCTGCGGCTGATGTACGTGAATCCGGACGGCGTGGACGAAGCGCTGGTCCGGCGGCTGGCGCGGGAACCCAAGGTGTGCAAGTACCTGGACATGCCCGTGCAGCACGCCCATCCGCGCGTGTTGCGCGCCATGGGCCGGCCGGGCGGGGCCGAAAAGTTTCTCGGGCTGGTACGGACCCTCAGACAACGGGTGCCGGGCATCGTGCTCCGCACCACGCTCCTGACGGGTTTCCCGGGCGAGACCGAGGCCGAGCACCGGGCCCTGCTGGATTTCGTCCGCGCCGCGGAATTCGACCGCGTGGGCGTGTTCACCTATTCGGCCGAAGCCGGCACGCCGTCGGCCGCGCTCAGGCCCAGGGTGCCGCAGGCTACGCGCGACCGGCGCCGGCGCGAGTTGATGCTGGCGCAGGCCGAGATCAGCCGCCGTCGCCTGGCACGGCGCGTGGGGACCGTGGTGGACTGTTTGCTCGAAGAGGCCGCCGGACCGCGCCTGTGGCTGGGGCGCACGGCAGGCGACGCGCCGGAAGTGGACGGCGGCATCGTGCTGACCGGCGCCGGCCGGGCCGGAACCATCGTGCGGGCGCGCGTGACCGGCGCCGGCGAACATGACTTGACCGGGGTGATCCTGTGAGCTGGTGGACGCGCTGGCAGCGCCTGAACCTTCCCAACCGCCTGACCCTCGCCCGCATCGCGGCCGTGCCGCTGCTGATGGTGGCGCTCCTGTCCGAGCGTCTGTGGGGCCAGTACGCGGCCCTGCTGATTTTCATCGTCGCGGCCATCACCGATTACTGGGACGGCAAGATCGCCCGCGAACGGAAACTGGAGACCAACTTCGGCCGCATCATGGACCCGCTGGCCGACAAATTGCTCATGGCCACGGTGTTCATCTGCTTCGTGCAGATGGATCTGGCCCCGGCTTGGATGGTGATCCTCATCATCGGGCGCGAGTTCGCCATCACCGGCCTGCGCGTGCTGGCCGCGGTGCAGGGCCGGGTGATCGCCGCCTCGCAGGCCGGCAAGCACAAGACCATTTCCCAGATCGTGGCCGTGATCCTGATCCTGACCGTCAACGTGGTCGTGGCTTCGCTGCAGGCTTGGATGCCGCCCTGGGAGCAGACCGTGCTCGCGTGGGGAGCCGTGGGCCGCGTACTGCGCGGGTTCGCCCAACACGCCCCGTACTGGGCCATGTTCGTCGTGGCCCTCCTGTCCCTGTATTCAGGCGTGGAGTACCTCGAAAAGAACAAGGAACTGTGGCAGGAGCACTCGGCGTGAACCGGCTGGCGCTCTGGGTGGCTTCGGTTTTGGGCGTGGGCTACGCGCCCTGGGCGTCAGGCACGGTGGCTTCAGCCGTGGCCCTGCTGCCGTATTGGCTCCTGCGCGGGCATCCCTGGCTGTACGCCGCGGCGCTGCTCGCGGTATCGGCGGTCGGCGTCTGGTCCGCCACCCTGGCTGAACGCGTCCTGAACGAAAAAGACTCGCACAAAATCGTCATCGACGAAATCGCGGGCATGCTGCTGGCCGCGGCCTATCTGCCCTGGCATCCATTCTATCCCCTGGCGGCTTTTTTCCTGTTCCGGCTGTTCGACGTGTGGAAGCCCTGGGTGATCCGCCGCGTGCAGGCCTGGCCCGGAGGCTGGGGCGTCATGGCCGACGACGTGCTGGCCGGAATTGCGGCCAATGTTCTTCTGCAAATAGCCAGCGTGATGCTGCCGTTTTAACTTGCAGTTAACCTGGGCCGTGCAGACATCAGCCGGACCCATTGGCCGTCCCACGGTGCCGGAGGCACCAATAAATGTATCCGGTCGGGGGGCCAATATAATTCTGCAGGTGGCGCGATTCTTCTTGCCGTATTAAGCTGGTAGAATCGGGATTGCTTCGTCACCCTTCGATACTTCCTCGGGACTCCTCGCAATGACGATAAGGATAGAGAAGGGGTCATTGCGAGCGAGCCCTTTAGGGAGAGCGCGGCAATCGCCATTATCCCGTTTGAATGGGGGAGCCCCATGACACGCACCAAGCTGATTTTCACCCTGGGGCCGGCCACGGACCGGCCCAGCGTGCTGGCCGCGCTGATCCGCGCGGGCATGAACTGCGCGCGCATCAATTTCGCGCACGGCACCCACGCCGACCATACGCGGCGCATCCAGGCGCTCCGCGCCGAGGCCCGGCGCCAGGGGGCGACCGTGGCCACTTTGGTCGACCTGGCCGGGCCCAAGCTGCGGGTGGGCCGCTTTCCGGGCGGCGAGGTGCGGCTGGCCGAACACAGCCGCGTGCGGCTGACGCCGCGCGCCGTTCTAGGCAGCCAGGAGCTGATTCCGGTTTCGTACGCCGGCCTGGCGCGCGACGTGCGGCCGGGCGAGCGCATCCTGCTCGACGACGGGCTGCTGGAACTCGCCGTGGAGCGCAGCCAGGGCGCGGACGTGCTCTGCCGGGTCAAGACCGGCGGCAAGCTGCGCGACCACAAGGGCCTCAACCTGCCCGGCACGCAGCTGAAGGTGCCGGCCCTCACGGCCAAGGACCGCCGGGACCTGGCCCTGGCCCTGCGCCTCGGCCTGGATTACGTGGCCCTGTCCTTCGTGACCCGGCCCGGGGACCTGCGCCTGCTGCGGGGCCTGATCCGGCGCGCCGGCGGCCATGCGGGCATCGTGGCCAAGATCGAAAAGCCGCAGGCGCTCGCCTGCCTGGAGGAAGTCATCCTGGCCGCGGACGGCGTGATGGTCGCCCGCGGCGACCTGGGCGTGGAGCTTTCGCCGGAGCGCGTGCCCGGCGTGCAGAAGCGGATCATCGCCCAGGCCAACCGGCTGGGCCGTTTCGTGATCACGGCCACGCAGATGCTGCAGAGCATGATCACCCAGCCCACGCCCACGCGCGCCGAGGCGTCGGACGTGGCCAACGCGATTTTCGACGGCAGCGACGCGCTGCTGCTGTCCGGCGAGACCGCGGCCGGCCAGTATCCGGTCCAGGCCGCCCGCATGCTCGCGGCCATTGCCCGCGAGGCCGAATCCCAGCCGGGCTACAACCGCCTGCATCCCGAACAGACCGGGACCGAGGACCGGGTGGTGTCCGCGGCCGCCGGGCTGGCCGAGTCCCTGCGGGCCCGCGCCCTGGTCGTGTTCACGCATTCCGGCCGCACGGCGTGCCTGGTGTCCAGGCTGCGGCCGCAGGTGCCGGTAATCGCGCTGGCCCACTCGGCCGAAGTCCAGCGCCGCCTGCAGCTCTACTGGGGATTGGACGGGCTGAGCCTGCGGCGCCGTCCGGGGATGGAGAACGTGGTGCGCGAGGCCGAGGTCCTGCTGCTGCGCTCGCGCCGCGTGCGGCAGGGGGACGTCATGGTCATCGTGGCGGGTTCGCCCGCGGGCCGGGCCGCCAATTTCCTGAAGGTGCAGGCGGTGGGGCAATCCGGATAGGATTTTGAATTTTGAAACTTGCCAAAGCTTTGCAGGGTTTGCTACTATTATATATTGTATGCGGCCCGCTTGGCCGGGCGGCAGGAAGCGCAGGACGAAACCGTAAGGGCGGTGCGCCATGCGGATGAGAAGACTGATGGTCGCGGGTTTGTGGATGCTCGGAATGCCCCTGGCGGCGGGCGCCAACGAAGCGGTGCTCAGCACGGCCGGCAAAGTCCTGCAGATCGGCATCGGCCCGCGGGCCGTAGCCATGGGCGAAGCCCAGGCCGCGGCGGCCGAGGACATCTACGCCCTGTACTGGAACCCGGCCGGACTCGCCCAGATTTCCAACCCCCAGCTCTCCTACATGCACAACCTCTGGCTCCAGGACATTCAGGACGCCTATCTCACCTACGCCCAGAGGCTCTTCAAGGGCGGCATGGCCTTCAGCGTCAATTACATCAATTTCGGCACCTTCGACAAGATCGGCGTGGACACGGACGGTTATCCCGTGCCGCTCAACCAGACCTTCACGCCTTACACCCTGGTGGTCGGCGCGGGTTACGGCACGCAGCTCTACGGCGACCTGGACGTAGGCGGCTCGGTGCGCCTGGTGTCCGAAAGCGTGGACACCTTCAACAGCATGACCCTGGCCCTGGACCTCGGCGCCCGCTACCGCGACCTTCTGCCCAACCTCAACGCCGGCCTGGTGATCCAGAATCTGGGCCTGCCCCTGGAAGGCTTCCAGCTGCCCCTCACCATCAAGGCCGGCCTGGGCTACAACCTGCCGCTCCTGGTGGACGACAAGCGCGACCACTTTTTGATCGTGGCCGACGCCAACGTGCCGATCCCGGTGGACCAGCCGGTTTACGCCAATTTCGGCCTGGAGTACGATTATCAGGGGGCGGTCGCGATCCGCGCGGGATACCGCGTATCCGAAATCAACCAGCTGGGCGGCATGACCGGCCTGTCGGCCGGTCTGGGCGTCAACATTTCGAACTTCAAGCTGGATTACGCCGTGGCGCCGTTCGGCGACCTGGGGCTTACGCACCGGATCGCGCTGACGTATGAATTCGCGACCGCCAAGGCGGCCAAGAAGGTCAAACGCATCCGCCGGGTGAAAGCCGCCCGCCCCGTGACCGGCGGCACCGGAGTGCTGCTGCCGGAGCAGATGGGCACGGAGGGCAACGTCCTCCTGCCCAAGGTTTCCGACATGGCCATGCGCACGGACATCCGCGTGGAAGTGGACGCCAAGCCCGACGCCAAGGTCAAGACCCAGATCGAAAGCGCGACGTTCAAACTGATCGTGTCCGAGGGCAAAAAGGTCAAACGCTGGTCCCTTAAAATCGCGGACGCCAAGGACCGCACGGTCAAGTCGTTTACGGGCAAGGGACTGCCCAGCCCCATCACCTGGGACGGCAAGGACCAGAACCAGCAGCCGGTCAAGGAATCCATCTTCTGCCGCTACGCCTTCAAGGTCGAGACCACGGACGGCGGGGCCGAAAAGCTGAGCGGCGCAGTGGTGGCCAAGTCCCGTGGGGACGAGGAGGCGCCCAGCCAGGAAACCCTCCAGCCCGTGTATTTCGACGAAGGCGCGGCCGATCTCTCCGACGCGGCGGTCAAGCAGCTTTCCGAGGCGGCCATCAAGATCAAGAGCCGGCCGTACGTCAAAGTCATGATCGAGGGCTACACGGACGGCGGCAGCGAATCGCCCTCGTCGTTCCTCCTGTCCCAGCGCCGCGCAGAGTCGGTCTCCCGGTATCTGACCGCCTCGTATAAAATTCCGCTCAAGGATTTTTCGGTCCACGCCCGGGGCAACAAAAATCCCGCGGCCAGCAATCAGACCGAGAGCGGCCGGCAGCAAAACCGCCGCGTGGAAATCACCATCATCTACCGGCGGTAGGCGGCTGGCAGCCGGAAAACAGTTATCCCCGTACCACCGAAAGCCCCGGTCTCTGTCCGGGGCTTTCGGCGTTTCAAGCCCCTTGTCCGGGTTTTTTGTAGGCCCGCCTTAAACGGGCGTGCTATAATTTGCCTCTCATCCCCTTCGCGGAGGGTTCCATTTCACCCCGGAGCGACACGCGGCCGTGTTGAAAATCGTTAGCACCCAGGACATGCAGGCCATGGAACAGGAGGCGATCAATCGCTTCGGCTGCTCCACGCTGGAGTTGATGGAGCAGGCCGGCCAGGCGCTGGCCGAAGCGGTGCTGTCGCGCCTGCCCCTGCGTTCGCCGCGACGGGTGGTGGTGCTGGCCGGCCCGGGCAAGAACGGCGGCGACGGCTTGGTGTGCGCCCGGATGCTCGCGGTCCGCGGGGTCGAGGTGGACGTGGTCCTGCTGGCGGGCGAACGGCTCGCGCCCGAGACCCAAAGCAACCTGGAGCGCCTGGAGCAGACCCCGGCCAGGGTCAGCCGCCGGGTTGATGCGTTTCCCGAGGAAAGCCGGGCCCTGCTGGCCCGGGCGGACGCGGCGGTGGACGCCCTGCTGGGGATCGGCGCCCAGGGCGCTCCCCGCGAGCCCCTGGCCGGCGCCATTTCGGCCCTGGCCCGGGCGCGCTGTCTGGTGGTGGCGGCCGACGTGCCCTCGGGTTTGGACGCGGACACCGGCCGGCCGCAGCCGCCCACCGTGGCCGCGGATGTCACAGTGACGTTCGGTCTCCCCAAACGGGGTTTGTTTCAGCCTGCGGCCCTGCCCTGGGTGGGGCAGGTGCGCGTGGCGTCCATCGGTTTTCCGCCGTCGCTTTTGTCCGGCGAAGGAGAGGCCGAGCAGTTTTGGGATGCAATGGAAGTCGGACGCCGCCTGCCCCGCCGGCCGGCGCATGCGCACAAGCGCCTGGCAGGGAAAGTCCTGGTGATCGGCGGCTCGGCGCAGTACCACGGCGCGCTGCTGTTGGCCGGGCAGGGAGCCGCGCGCGCGGGCGCGGGCTTCGTGCGCCTGGCGTATCCGCGCTGCCTGGACGCCGCGGTCCGCAGCCAAGCCCTGGAGGAACTGTGCACGCCCCTGCCCGCGTCGGCTGCCGGGGCCTTCGCGCCTGAAGCGCTGGCCGCGCTGCTGGCTTTGGCCCAGGAGCAGGACGCAGTGGTCATCGGCCCTGGCCTGGGCCGCACGCGCGCCACGGCCAGGCTGGTCAGCGCGTTCTTGCGGCGCGCGGCCGGCCCCAGGGCCGTGGTCGTGGACGCGGACGCCTTGGCGCCGGAAGCGCTTCCGGAAAAACATCCAACGCCCCTGGTGCTCACCCCGCATGCGGGCGAAGCCGGCCGTTTGCTGGGCCGCAGCGTGGAGGCCGTGAACCAGGACCGCCAGGCCGCGGCGCAAGCCGCGGGGCGGGCCTGGAACGCCGTGGTGCTGCTGAAAGGCTCGCCCACCCTGGTGCAGGCCCCTGGCGACGGCCCGCTGGGCGTGGTCAGCGCCGGCACCCAGGCCCTGGCCACTGCCGGGACCGGGGACGTTTTGTCCGGCGTGCTCGCGGCCCTGGCCGCGCAGGGCATGGACCCCTGGGCCGCGGCTGCGTGTGCGGCGTATATTCACGGACGGGCGGGCGAGCTGGCTGCTTGCGACACCTGGGGCCAGGGCGTTCGGGCCCGGGATGTCGCCGCCTTTATCCCTAACGCATTGGCCCAACTGCGCTGGGCTTGAAAGGGATGCGCGATCTATCCTGAAGGAGGAACGATGAAAGCCATACGTGCCAAGGACATCATGACCAAACGGGTGCTGACCGTCAAACCGGACACCACGGTGAAGGCGCTGGCCCAATTCCTGCTGAAGCACCATATCTCCGGAGCGCCGGTGGTGGACCGCGCCGGCAAGCTGGCGGGCATCGTGACCGAAGGCGACCTGATTTTCCGCGACGCCAACGTGCATCTGCCCACGGTCGTGACCGTGTTCGACGCGGTCATCTACCTGGAGAGCCCCCGCAAATACGAAAAGGAACTGCAGAAAGTCATCGGCAAGAAAGTGGCGGACATCATGAGCCGGGACGTGCTGACCATCGAGCCTGAGCTGGAGCTTTCGGCCGTCGCCACCATCATGCACGAACGCAAGCGGCACCTGTTGCCCGTGGTCAAGGCCGGGAAGCTGGTCGGCATCGTGGGCAAGGCCGACGTGGTCCGGGCCATCGCGCGGGAGGAATAAAGTGGACAGGAGTGCCGCCGGCCAGGCCCGGAAGCTTTTGCCCCGGCTGCGCGCCTGGCGCCGGGAAATCCACCGCCAGCCGGAACTGGCTTTCCGCGAGCGCCGCACCGCATCCTTTTTGGCCCGGGTGCTGCGTTCAGCGGGCTGGCAGGTCAGGACCGGGGTAGCCCGCACCGGCGTGGTGGCGCTCCTGCGCGGCCGCCGGCCCGGGCCCGTGCTGGCCTTGCGCGCGGACATGGACGCCCTGCCGATCTGCGAGGCGACCGGCGCGCCCTATGCCTCGCGCGTTCCGGGCGTCATGCACGCCTGCGGCCACGACGGCAACCAGGCCATGCTGCTGGGCGCGGCGCAGATCCTGGCCGGCCGGCGGGAGCAGCTGGCCGGGAGCGTGAAACTGATCTTCCAACCCAGCGAGGAGGTTCCGCCCGGCGGCGCCCAGGCCATGATCGCGGCCGGCGTGCTGGAACATCCCCGCGTGGACCTGATCCTGGCCGGGCACGTGGACACCCAGCTTCCGGCCGGGACCATCGGCGTGCGCGAGGGCGCGGCCATGGCCGCGGCCGACGCCTTTGTCCTGACCGTCACGGGCCGGGGCGGCCACGCGGCCCTGCCGCATTGCAGCGTGGACGCGATCGCCGCAGCCGCGGCCGTGATCACCGGCCTGCAGCAGGCCGTGGCGCGGGAGCAGGACCCGCTGGAGCCGGCCGTGGTGAGCGTGGGCCGGATCCGGGGCGGGGAAGCCTACAACGCCATTGCCGGGGAAGCGGTGCTGGAAGGGACCCTGCGCAGCCTGTCCGCGGCCACGCGGCGCAGCCTGGCGCAGCGGGTGGCGCGCATCAGCCGCAACATTTGCCGCGCGCACCGCGCCGAGGCGCGCTTCAGCCTGCAACCCGGGCACCCGCCCTTGGTGAACCACCCGCGGGCAGCCGGACTGGTGCGGCGCGCCGGGCTGGCCGTGCTGGGAAGGGGAGGCGTGCGGGAATGGGCGCGGCCGCTTATGACCGGCGAGGATTTCACTTATTTCGCGCGCCGGCGGCCGGCGTGTTTTTTCCGGGTGGGCGTGGGCGGAAGCGCGGCGCGCTTCCGTTATCCCTGGCACCACCCGCGGTTCGATTTCGACGAGCGCGGATTGGCCTCCGGCGCCGCGGTGCTGGCCCAGGCGGCGCTGGACTTTTTGGGAGGCCGGGCGTGAAACGCCGGCCCGCCCTGCTCTGGCTGCTGGCCGCCTGGGCGTGCGCAGCCTGCGCCACCGTGCCTGTGGCCGGGCCCCGGCTGGACGTGACCGTCACGCCGGACACCATTTATCCCGGCACCGTGGTCAGCGTGCGAGTGCTGGCTCCGGCGGACACGGTCGAGGTTACGGGGCGCCTGGATTGGGCCGGCTCGCCGGTCGTGCCCCTGAAAACCGCCGACCAGGGGCGCACCTGGACGTTCGTCACGCAAATTCCCTGGGGCGCGGTCTGGCAGCCCGGGCGGTACAAGGTGCTGGTGTCCGGCCGGACCGCTGCCGGCGAAAGCCTGCGGGGCGAAGCCTGGGTCAACGCGCCGTAGCGCATTCGGATAAGCGAAAGCGGATTCGTCAACTTGCATGTGTTCGCCTCCCGACGTTCGGGCGCGCCTGCATGAATAGCAAACTACTTTCATTCCCGAGGAGGATTGTGATCGTGCCATCGTCCAAGAAAAAAGCGACTCCCAAACCCAAGCCGGTTGCCAGAAACAAACCTGCTCCGAAAAAGAGCGCGGCTCCGGTGCAGCCGGTTGCCGGGCCCGAACCCTCCGCGCCCGCGGTCACGCTGCAGTCCTCGCGGCGGTTCTGGATGCTGCTCCTGGGCAGCGGCGCAGCCGTGCTGCTGATCGTGCAGGGCTACGGCTATCTGACCGGCTGGGGCAATCCCGAGCGGGTCGTCCAGCGCCATTTCGAAAACGCCCAGCGGCTGGCCCTGGCCAAGCGCTATCCGGCCGCGCTGAAGGAATACCAGCGGGTGCTGGAACGGACGAAAGAGAACGAAACGCGGCGCCAGGCCCAGATCGCCATGGCGGAAACGCAGCGGGAACAGAGCCACTGGGCCGAAGCCATCGACCTGTACCGGCAGCTGCGCGAGCCGCAGGGCGAGTCGGCCATGAACGCCTGGGCTGATCTGCAGATCGCCGAATGCCAGCTCGCGGCCGGCGAACTGGACCAGGCCCGCGCCACGTACCAAAGCGTGCAACAGGCCCTGCCCCGCACGGACTGGGAGGCCGAGGCCAGGCTCGGGCTGGGCAAGGTGGCCGAGGCTGCCGAGCAGTATGAGGAAGCCATCCGGATCTACCTGGCGCTGGAAAAAGACTACCGCGGCGGGTTCCTGGCCGCCGAGGCGCTCATGGGCGTGGGCGAATGCCAGCAGCGGCTGAACGACACGGCGGCCGCCCGCTGCACCTACCAGCTGCTGCTCGACCAGTATCCTTCCATGATGAACGAAGAAGCGAAAAAGCAGTTGCAGCGGCTCGAGGGCAACGTCCAGCCCGAGGGCATCCGCCGCTGGGGCGAATGACTTCTCCCGGCCGCTGGCGCGAGTTTCCGCTGATCGCAGACATCCGGCGCCTGGCCGGGCCCGTGCGGCCGCCGGACTGCCTGGGCATCGGCGACGACGCCGCGGTCTACCGCCCGGCCGCGTCCGGGCGCTGGGAAGCGGTCACCTGCGACACGCTGGTGGAAGGCGTGCACTGGTCAGGAGACTGGTGCGGCCCCGAGGCCGCGGGCCGGAGAATAGCGGCGGTTAACCTGTCGGATCTCGCGGCCATGGGCGCGACGCCCGAGCGGGCCTATCTGTCCCTGGCCCTGCCCCGGAATTTTTCCGCGGCCAACGCGCACCGGCTGGCCGCGGGCGTGGTTCGGGAACTGCGCCGCCACGGCGCGCGCCTGCTCGGCGGCGACACGGTGGCCACGCCCGGGCCCCTGACCGCGACCCTCACCCTGCAGGGCAGCCTCCCGCGCTCCGAATGGCTGACGCGGCGCGGCGCGCGTCCGGGCGATCTGCTGCTGGTCACGGGAAATCTCGGCGCTCCGGCCGCGGCCCTGGCCTGGCTGCGCTCCCGGAGGCGCGTGTCGCCCGCCTTTGCGCCGCTGGTCCGGCGCCTTGTGCGTCCGGTGCCGCTGCTGGCCGCGGGCCGCGTGCTGGCGCATACCCGCCGCGTGCATGCGGCCCTGGATCTCTCCGACGGGCTGGCCGGCGACGCGCGGCGGCTGGCCGAGGCCAGCCGCGTGGGTTTGACCGTGCATGCCGAGCGGCTGCCGGTTTCCACCCTGGTGCGCCGGGCCGCCCAAGCCCTGCAGCGCGACCCCCTGGACTGGGCCCTGTCCGGCGGCGAGGACTTTGAACTCCTGTTTGCAGCCAGAGCCGCGGACGCCCAGCACATTGCCAGGCAATTGCGGGCCCTGGCCCGGGTGTCGTGCGCCGTGATCGGCGAAGTCACGCCGGCCCGGAGCGGCCTGAAACTGTTGCGCCACGGCCGCCTCCGGCCCTGGCCGCGGGGCTGGGAGCACAACCGCTGAAAAACGGATTTCAGCCGGAATCAGCCGGAAGGTTTTGATATAATTAACGGGATGGCCAGGGCCGGATGTTCCGGCAGCGCGCCCATTTAAACTGCCAAGGAGTTTGAACGTGCGGGGATTGCGGCGGATTGCCATCGCATGCCTGGGACTTTGGATCAGCGTTTCAGGACCGGCGCTACTGGCCCGGGCGGACATCATGGGCTATACGGGCACCGGCACCTCGACCGACGTGTTTGTGGACCTGATCAAGGGCACGGAGTTTGTGGCTGCCACTTCCTTTTATGCCACCCACTTTTACGTTTACCTGCCGGCCCCGGTTGCTCCGGGCGCCACCATGCGCGTGGCCATCTATTCATCGGACCCGGTCCTGCATTATCCCGTGAACCTGCTGTGGAGCTCTTCGTCGCACGGGATGACCGCGGTTTCATGGAATGATATTTACATCACTCCGGCCGTGCCTATTACCATGGGAAACGAGTATTATCTGGCCTTGTGGTTCGAAGACAGCGCCACGGCGGCCGTGAGCACGGTGGGCGGCATGAGTTGGGAACAGAGCGCGGCCAGCGGGTTCCCGGATCCCTTCGGCACCTCGACCAACGCCATGGCCTGGCAGTTTTCGCTGTATGTCGAGGGGCCGGCGGCGGAGCCCACGGCCACGGCCACGCCGACCTACACCCGCACGGCCACGCCCACGCGCACGGCCACGCCCACGTCGACGTTTACCCGCACACCCACGCCCACACGCACCTTTACGCCCACGTATACCATCACGCCGACGTCCACCGAATCTCCGACCGTCACCATGACCCGGACCTTTACCATGACGCCGAGCAAAACCAACACACCCACCATCACCCTGACTGTCACGCCCACGCCCACGGTGAACACCACGGCCACTTCCACCCGCACGCCGTACCTGCTCGGCTCGGATGAAGTGATCGTCTATCCCTCGCCCGGCAAGGGCGACACCCTGTGGTTCTATTACGCCACCGACGGCCCGGCCGAAGCCAAGGTGGAGCTGTTCAACGTGGCCGGCGAACCCGGCATGACATTGACCCAAAGCCACGCCGGCGCGGGCTACCAGCGCCTGGCCTGGGACATCCGCAACGTGGCGCCGGGCATCTATTTTTACCGCCTGACGCTGAACGCGTCCGCCGGACGCAGGGACTTCGGCCTGCGCAAGCTGGTCATTCTGCACCGGTAGCAGGGGCCGCATGGACAACAAATGTTTTTCCACGGCCAGCGAGTCCGAAACCGAGGCGGTCGGCGAATTGCTGGCGCCGCAGTTGCGGCCGGGGGACGTGGTGGCCCTGACCGGAGAACTCGGCAGCGGCAAGACCTGTCTGACGCGCGGCCTGGCCAGGGGCTTGGGCGCTTCGGGCCCGGTCACCAGTCCCACGTTCAACCTGCTGCACGAATACGCGGGCCCGCTGCCGGTGTACCATTTCGACTTGTACCGCCTGAAGTCCGCGCAGGAACTCGAGGACCTGGGCTGGGAGGAATACAGCGCCGGCAACGGCGTGTGCGTGCTGGAATGGGCGGAACGCGCCGGCAGCCTGCTGCCGGCCGCGCATTGGGCCGTGCGTTTTGAAATCGCGGACGCCGGATCGCGCCGCGTGTGCATCCAGGCGCCGAAAGGCAGGGATATTCCCTGAGGGTGAGATGACACCCATTATCCTATTGATCGTTCTCCCTCGCCCCGCGATAGCGGGGAGAGGGTGGAAAAGCAGCTTCTTGTAGGTTTATTGTTCGTAAAATGAGCGGCAAGAGGAGGATCATATGATCTTCGGCCTTGATACTTCCACCAACTGGCTGTCCCTGGCCCTGCGCCAGGACGGACGCAGCCTGGCGCACAGCCACGAACAGCTCGAGCGGCGCCACAACGAGGCCATTCTGCCGGCCCTGGAGCGCCTGCTGGCCGGCGTGGGCCGGCCGCCCAAGGCCTTGCAGGGCATTGTCGTGGGCATGGGGCCGGGGTCATTCACCGGGGTGCGCGTGGGCATTGCCACGGCCCTGGGCCTGGCCCAGGCCTTGGACATTCCGGCCGTGGGCATTTCGAGTTTTTTGGCCGTGGCCGCGGGCACGTCCGCGGACCGCGTGCTGGTGCTGGCCGACGCCCTGCAGGAAGCGGTGTACGCGGCCGCTTTCCAGCACGGGCCGCAAGGATGGGAGACCCTGCTGCCCGAACAGCTGTGTTACCTGCCCGACCTGCCCGGCCTGCTGCCTGCCGGGCCCTGGGCCGTGGCCGGGCCGGGGGCGCGCCAGTTTTTCGCCTTTCTCTCGGTCCAGCGGCCGGGCCTCACCCTGCTGCCCGAGGACCATGCCACGCCCAGCGCCGAAGTGCTTACCCGCCTTGCCGACGGCACGCTGTCCAGCCCGCACGCCGGGCAGTTGACGCGCGGCGGCATGCCGCTCGGCGACATCAAGCCCATCTACCTTCGCAAAACCCAGGCCGAGGAGCTTCGCGACCAGCGGCAGCGGGCCACGGATCCGAAACGATGAGCCTGTTCCCAGCGCCCATGGCCGCGCCCGATGCCGGAGCTCCGTCGACCTCCGCCGAAACGGCGGCGAAGATCCGCCTGGAGCCCATGCGTCCCGAAGACCTGGAGGAGATCCTCTGGGTGGAAAAAAGCTCCTTCCGCACCCCCTGGACCCGCCAGTTGTTCGAAGAGGAATTCAAGCATCCGGACCTCAGCCACTTCCTGGTCGCGCACTTCCAGGATCACGTGGTGGGCTACATGGGCTTCTGGCTGGTGCTGGACGAGGCGCACATCACCAACCTGGCCGTGCACCCCGCCTTCCGCCGCCGCAGGATCGGCGAGCAGCTGGTGCAGGCCGTGCTCCAAGCGGCCGCGCGCCTGGGCGCCAAGCGGGCCACCCTGGAAGTCCGGGCGGGCAACGAAGCCGCGCAGCGGCTGTACGCCAAGTTCGGGTTCCGCCTGGCCGCGGTCCGGCGCGGCTACTACGTGGACAACCAGGAGGACGCGCTGGTGCTGTGGAACGACGACCTTTCGGTTATCGGCGGCCCGGCGGCATGAGGCCGGCCGCGTTTTTGTCCGGAGCCCTGCTGCTGGCCGCGCTGTTCGCGCCCGGGCCGGCGGCGCACGCCCTGGAGGCCTGGGCGAGCGCCACAGGAACGTACGCGCTCAACGGCATGCCGCTCGGCGTGACGGTCTGGGCCAAGGATCAGGCTTCCGCCGGCCAGGCGCTGGCCGCCGTGGCCGCCGAGGCCGAGCGGCTGCACCAGCAGTATTCGCCCCTGCGGCCGGGCAGCATGGTCAGCCTTCTGAACCAGACCACGGGCGAAAAACCGGTGACCGTGGACCTGGAGACCCTGAGCCTGCTGCAATGGGCGCTCAAACTGGCGGGGAAGACCAGCGGCGCCCTGGACCCGACCACCGCGGCCTTCAAATGGCAGTACGGATTCAGGCAGCAGGAGTACCACGTGCCCACGGACCTGCGCCTGGATCAGATCAAGACCATGGTCAGCTATACCTTCCTCGACCTTTACCCCAAGGACCGGATCGTGCTGTTCAAGCGCCAGGGCATGCAGATCGACCTGGACGACATTCTGGTCAATTACGCGCTCAACCGCCTGCGGCAGGCGGCCAAAGGCACCGAAGCCGGCCGCCTGGACCTGGGCCCCAACCTGGCGGTCTGGGGGAGGCCGCCGGACGCCAAGACCTGGCGGGAACCGATCCGCGATCCCAAGGACCGCAAGCAGATCCTGGCCGTCGTGGACCTGAACCGCGGCCGGCTGCTGTCCGCGGGCGTGTTCGAGAAAATTTTCGAACAGGACGGCCTGGCGTACTATCCCTACCTTGATCCCCGCACCGGCAAGCCGGCCCGCCACAGCCAGGGCGGCACCCTGCTGCTGCCGGAACAGCCCAAGCTCGAACTGCCGGCTTCGGCGCTCATGCTCCTGCCGCCCGAACAGGCGGTGGCCCTGGTGGAAAGCATTCCGGGCGCCGAGTGCCTGATCAAGGACGCGGCTGGCAAGATCTGGCTTTCCCGCGGCTGGGCCAGGACCCTGGCCTTGGCCGGCAAATAACCCCCCAGCCCCTGCCTTCAAAAAACCTTGACCAGCCGGTTTGTTCCGGCATATAATCAGCCTTCTTTTTCGCCCCCTTTCGCGTATTTCAACGCCGAAGCATTCGCTCCCGACCGCAGAGGCGGGCATTGCCCTGTGCGGCGGGAGAACCCCTGAAGGAAGGTTTGCCATGATCGAACGTTACACCTCGGCCGCCATGTGGCGCATTTGGTCCGAAGACGCCAAGCTGGCTTCCTGGCTGGCCGTCGAACTGGCCGTGGCCCAGGCCCAGGCCCGATTGGGCATCATCCCGCGCGCGGCTTACCGCCAGATGAAGCAGCGGGCGCGCGTGGACCGGCGCCGGGCCGAAGCCATCGAGCGCGTCACCAACCACGACGTGATCGCCTTCGTGTCCTCGACCGCGGCCCGCATGGGCGCGTCCGGCCGCTACCTGCATTTCGGCCTCACCTCCAGCGATGTGGTGGACACGGCCCAGTCCCTGCGGCTGCGCCAGGCCTCGGATTTGATCGCGGCGCAGCTCGGCCGCCTGGAGCGCGTGCTGGCCCGCCAGGCCCAGCGCCACCGCGGCACGGTCATGATCGGCCGCTCCCACGGCGTGCACGCCGAGCCCATCACCTGGGGCCTCAAGCTCGCGGTGTTCCTGGCCGAGGTGCGGCGGCAGCAGGAGCGCTTTGCCCGCGCCCGGAGGACCGTGGAAATCTGCAAGCTCTCGGGCGCGGTCGGCACCTACGCCAACCAGGACCCGCGCGTGGAAGCGGCGGTGGCCCGCCAGCTGCGCCTGACGCCGGAAGTGCCGGCCACTCAGGTCGCGGCCCGCGACCGCCACGCCGAGTACCTGTGCTGCCTGGCCCAGATCGGCGGCACGCTGGAGAACATCGCGGTCGAAATCCGGCACCTGCAGCGCACCGAGGTGCGCGAGGTGGAGGAATTTTTCGCCAAGGGGCAGAAGGGCTCCTCGGCCATGCCGCACAAGCGCAACCCGATCCTGTGCGAGCGGATCACCGGCCTGGCCCGCCTGCTGCGGGGCTACGCCCAGTCCGCGCTGGAGAACATGGCCCTGTGGCACGAGCGGGACATTTCGCACTCCTCGGTGGAGCGCATGATCCTTCCGGACGCCACCGCGGTCATGGAATACCAGCTCAGCCTCGCGGCCCGGGTGCTGGAGACTCTGCGCGTGGACGCCAAACGCATGCGCCGCAACCTGGACCTGACTTTCGGCCTGGTGCACTCGCAGCAGGTGTTGCTGGCCCTGGTGGAATCGGGCCTGGACCGGGACGAAGCCTACCGCCGCGTGCAGGCCCTGGCCATGCGGGCCTGGTCCGAGGAAAAAGATTTCCGGCGGCTGGTGGCGCAGGACCCGGTCATTGGCAAGCGCTTGAGCCCCGCGGCACTGCGCGCTTGCTTCGATTTGCGCTACCACACCAAGCACATCCCCCGCATTTTCCGCGCCCTCAAGCTGGGGCGCTGAGGTTTATACCCACCCTCACCGACTTTCCCCTCGCCCCGCAACAGCGGGGAGAGGGTGCGGGTGAGGGGGCCAATTTAATCATGCAAACGGGATTGATTCACCCTCACCCCCGTCCTCTCCCTATCAATTGAAAAGGGAGAGGGGAATAGGAATCGTCCTGCGCAAGAGACACAAGAACGTCAAGGAGAAGATATAATGCCCGCAACCCGCAAAGCTTGGAAGGTCGACGTGTTGGTCACCCTGAAGCCCAGCGTCCTCGACCCCCAGGGCGCCACCGTGCAGCGCGCCCTGGAGTCCATGGGCTACGCGGACCTGACCGCCGCGCGGCTGGGCAAGTACCTGCAGCTAACGTTTCGCGGCCGCCTGAGCCGCAAAGCCGTGGAGCAGCAGGCCCGCCGCATGTGCGACAAGCTGCTGGTCAACCCGGTCATCGAGCAGTACCGGCTGACCGTGGCCGAAGACCGCGGCCGGGAGGCCAAACCGTGAAATTCGGCATTGTCGTGTTCCCGGGCAGCAACTGCGACCACGACTGCTACGCCGCGGTCCGCGACGTGCTGGGGCAGCCCGCGCGCTTCATCTGGCACGGCGAGCGTTCGCTGCCGGACGTGGACTGCGTGATCCTGCCCGGCGGCTTCTCCTACGGCGACTACCTGCGCACCGGCGCCATCGCGCGCTTTTCGCCGGTCATGGCCGCGGTGCGGCGCCACGCAGAGCGCGGCCGGCCGCTGATCGGCATCTGCAACGGCTTTCAGATCCTGCTCGAAGCCGGGCTGCTGCCCGGCGCCATGCTCCGCAACCGCGACCTGCATTTCGTCTGCCGCTACGTGCACCTGCGCGTGGAATCGCGGCGCTCGCCCTTCACCCGCGCCCTGGCCGAGGGCCAGGTGCTGAGGATTCCGGTGGCGCACGGCGAGGGCAATTACTTCTGCGACCCCGGCACGCTGGAGCGCCTGCGGGCCAACAACCAGATCCTCTTCCGCTACTGCGGTCCGGACGGCGAGACTGGGCCCGCGCACAACCCCAACGGCTCCCTGGACCACATCGCCGGCATCTGCAACACCGCGGGCAACGTGGTGGGCATGATGCCGCATCCCGAACGCTGCATGGAACCGGCCATGGGCTCCACGGACGGCCGGGAACTGTTCCGTTCGCTGCTGGCTGAAGCCGCTGCGGTATTGGGATGAGGAGCGTTTTAATCCCTCCGCAGGAATCCCCGGGCTTCAGCCCGGGGAGAGGATTTGCAGGATTTTATGCGGAGGGAGGGAGCCCCGGACTTTAGTCCGGGGGACCACTCCACAAAATATTCCCCTCCCCAGGTAATGGCGGCCCCTAGGTCCCAGGGGTCTTGGGAGAGGGGTTAGGGGAGGGGGCAAAAGATTTGCATTTATATAAATTCCCCCTCGCCTTCTTCCTCTCCCACCAGGGGAAAGGAATGTTTATACTGAATCGCCACGCGCCGCTTTATATGCCGAGCGTCCTGCCTGCGAGGTCAAAACGTCCGTGACCCGCAAGCCTACTCCTGTCAGCCCCGGCAAACAACAACCGTTTCCCCTCCTCCTGACCCTGCTCCTGGCCGCCTGGCTGGCCGTGCTGGCGTACTATACCTTCCGCGTGCATCCGACGTATCTCCACGCCTGGCTTCCGGTTTTCCAGCTCGACCGCTTCGGGCCCCTGGCCTGGTCCCTGGCAGGCCCGCACCTGCTGGTGCTGTTGAAAAATATTTTCCTGGCTCTGGCCTGGCTGGCCGCGGCCTGGGGCGTCGGACTGCCCCTCAGGCGGCTGCTGCCCGTTCCGGCGCCCCGCCTGGAGGAGGCGCTGGAAAGCCTCGGCCTGGGCTTGGCCGCGTGGATGCTGCTGCTGTTCATCCTGGGCGCGCTGGGGCTGTATTATTCCTGGCTGATGGCCTGCCTGCTGCTTCCGGCCGCGGCCTGGGGCGCGTGGCTTGCATGGCGCGAGCGCAGCCGCTGGCAGCCCCGTCCGGGCTGGCTCCTGGGCAGGCCGGGCTGGGCCGAGAGGGGAGTGGCAATGGTCGTCGCCCTCTTCGGCCTCTTTGTCGCGGCCATGGCCCTCACGCCCGAAGTCTTTTTCGACTCCCTGGTGTACCACCTGGCCGTGCCCGAAGCCTGGATCCAGCGGCACGGGTTCGCGCTCCTGCCTTACAATTTCTTCTCCAATTTTCCCATGGGCATGGAAGTGCTCTACGCCGGCAGCCTCCTGCTCTCGGACGAGAGCCTGTGCCGCCTGCTGCACGCGGCCCTGGGCTGGCTGGCCGGCCTGGCCACCTTTAGCCTGGGCCGGCGCTGGTTCGGCCGCTGGGTCGGGCTGTGGGCCATGGGGCTCTTCCTGGCCATCCCGGTGGTGGTGATGAACCAGCTGGTTTCAGGCGTGGACGTGGCGGCCGTGTTCTTCCTGGTGCTGGGCGTGAACCGCTTTTGGGCCTGGGCCCTGGGCCCCGAAGCGCCTGAGGCGGAATCGCGGCCCGGCCTGCTGGTCGCGGGCCTGCTCATGGGCGCGGCCCTGGGCGTGAAGTACAATTCGGTTTTCCTGCTGGCCCCGGCCGTGCTGTCCGGGCTGTTCATCGCCTGGCGCCAGGGCCGGGCCTGGCCCCGGCTCCTGCGGGCCGCGCTGATGACCGGCGCGGCGGCCGCCATCCTGGTGCTGCCGTGGATGGCCAAGAGCGCGGTCTATACCGGCAACCCGGTGTATCCTTTCCTGTACCGCTGGCTGCCCAGCCGCCACCTGCACCCGGAAAAAATGCAGCAGCAGATGGACGGCTTCAAGGAGTACGGCCGGCGCACCTGGGTGCAATACCTGCGGCAGCCGTGGGACCTGACCTTTTACCAGCCCACCAGCAATTCCTACATCGGCCAGACGTTTTTGTTCATCCTGCCCGGCCTCCTGATCCTGGCCTGGGCCGGCCGCCGGGGGCCGCCAGGGCTGTGGTGCTTCCTGGCCACGGCCCTGCTGGCCGTGCTGGCGTGGAGCAGCCAGACGCAGATTACGCGCTACCTGATTCCCGTGTTTCCGGTGTTGGCCGTGCTGGCGGGCGTGGTCCTGAGCCGCTGGCAGGCGCGGCACCGCGTGCTGGGCATGTTGGGACTGGCCGGCGTGCTGGGCTTCTGGATTTGGAGCTTCGGCGTCACCCTGGGCATCTGCCTCCCGAATTACGATCCCTTCGGCGTGCTGCTGGGCCGGGAGCCGCGCTGGGCGTACCTGGACCGGCGGCTCATGAACACCTACGCGCCCATGGCCCGGCAGGTGAACGCCCTGCCGCCGGAAAGCCGCGTGCTGATTTTCGGGGAGACGCGTTCCTATTATTTCGAGCGGCCGGTGACCGCGGCCACGGTGTACGACTACAATCCGCTCTTGGAATGGATCGCCGCCGCGGATTCGGCGGAAACGGTCTGGCGGCGGCTGAAGCAGGAAGGCTACACCCACGTGCTGGTGCACGAGGCCGAGGCCGCGCGCACGCGCGGTTACGAACCCTACCGCTGGAACGACGCGGCTGTGCAGCGCTGGCAGGAACTCGCGGCCCGCTATTGGCGCGAAACCAGCGCCTATGGCCAGTTGCGGCTGTTTAGCGTGCGCGAGCAGCCGGACCTGAGCCGGCCGGTCAAAGCCGGCAAGCCGCTGTTCACCTTTGACCCGGAGCTGGTGGGGAAACTGATGTGGGGCTACCAGCAGGCCCTGGCCGTGCTGCAAAAGGGCGACTACGAAGGCGTGCGGGTCCGCTGGCAGAAACTGACTGAAATGGCGCCGGACTGGGGCAAGCCGTACGCGGACCTGGGCTGGCTCAGCCTGCAGACCGGGCAGCAGGAACAGGCGTTCGCCTATTATCAGCAAGCTGACCGCCTGCTGGACCTGGACGCGGGTTCGTACAACAACCTGGGCGTGCTGTATCTGCGGCACAACGACCCGGAGGCAGCCAAGCGCTGTTTCCGCCAGGCCCTGGACATGCAGCCGGACCTGGCCGCGGCCAGGGAAAACCTGGAGCGGTTGGAAGGGAAGTAATTACGGCTGGCGGCGCCGGTTTTTCAAGTCGTGAACGCCGATGGCGTCTGCAAAGCGCGGCCAGGGTTTGCCCAGGCCGCTCGACCCGCATCATTTGAACGGGTTTTTCGGCACGCCTTGAAAAACCGGCGCTGCCAGCCGTATTAAAAAGCAGAGCAAGGAAAAGAGAGGAAAAGAAAGGAAAGGCTGAGTGCATGATTGCCAAGCCTGTAGCTGACGAACCCCTTGAAGCGGCGGCGTGCGGCGCCTGCGGCTCAGCCGAGCCCGGCGAGCCGGCGTTCACCACCGAGGGTTTTGCCATTGTCCGCTGCCCGGCCTGCCGCGTGCTGCGGGTGTCGCCGCGCTTGACCGTGGGCGCTTTGCAAGCGTATTATGGCCCGGCCTACTGGAAGAGCGCGGATTCCGTGCAGCGCGGGTACTTCGACTACGCGGGCGACGAGGCCAACATCCGCCGCACCTTCAGGCGCCGCTGGCGCTGGCTGGGGCGCGTGCTGCCCGCCAAGGGGAATTTGCTGGACATGGGCTGCGCCAGCGGCTTTCTGCTGGATACGGCGCGGACCGCGGGCTGGAAGGACGTCTGGGGCGTGGAGTGGTCTGAACACGCCCGGCAGTCCGCGCCCCCGGAAGTCCGCGGCCGGATCGCGGCCCGGCTGGAAGACCTGCGCCTGCCGCCAGGGAGCCTGGACTGCGTCACAGCCTGGGACTACCTGGAGCATTCGCTGAACCCGCGCGCCGAACTGGAGCAGTGGGCCAGGCTCCTGAACCCGGGCGGCTGGCTGTCCCTGATCATTCCGGACGCGGGCTCCTGGCTGGCCCGCTTCCTGGGCCCGGCCTGGGAGGAGTTCAAAAAGCCCAGGGAGCACCTGCACTATTTCACCGGCCGACAGCTCAGGCGCCTGCTGGCGGACCTGGGCCTGCAGGTGAAAGCCGGCCGCTACGAGGGCAAATACGCCAGCCTGCAATTCGCGTTTTCTCGCTTCAAGCCCGGCGACGGCGTCCTGTACGGGGCCAGCCGCCTGGCTGCCGCGCTGGCTCGTTGGCTGGGGCAGGAGGCCAGTGTGGTGTACGTCAACCCGTACGACAAGCTGCACTTGCTGGCACGGAAGGAGCGGAACGCGTGATAAGAGTGTCCGTGCTCATCCCCGCGCGCAACGAGCAGGCTACGATCGTGGAGCTGCTGCGGCGCGTGCAGGCGGAGTTCGAATTCATCGAGGGCGAGATCATCGTCATTGACGACGGCTCGACCGACGCCACGGCCGAGCTGGCCGCGGCGGTCCCGGGCGTCAAGCTGGTGCGGCTGTCGCCCGGCCGGGGCAAGGGCTCGGCCCTCCGGGCCGGCCTGGCCCAGGCCACGGGCGACGTGATCCTGATCCAGGACGCGGACCTGGAATACGACCCCACGGACTATCCGGCCCTGCTCGCGCCCTTCCAGGAGGGCCGCGCCCAGGTGGTGTACGGGTCGCGCTTGCTGGGCAAGCGCGCAGGGCGGCGTTTCGGCGTGTCCGCGCCCGCGTACTACTGGGGCGGCCGTTTTTTATCCTGGTTGACCCGCCTGCTCTACGGTGCTAGAATGACCGACGTTGCCACGGGGTACAAGGTATTTCGCAGCGACGTTTTGCGCGGCCTGCCGCTGTCCGGGGACGGTTTCGAGTTCTGCCCCGAAGTCACGGCCAGGCTGCTGAGGCAGGGAATTCCCATCCTGGAAGTCCCGATTTCCTACTCTCCCCGTTCCGTTTTGGAAGGCAAAAAAATCCGCTGGACCGACGGTTTGACCGCCATCCGCACGTTGCTGGCCCTGCGGTTCAGCCGCCAGAGCAGGTGAAGCATGAAACGCAGCACCCGTAAGACCAAGACCGCCTCCCAGGGCCCCGCGCCCCTGCCGCACGACCCGGCCATCACGCCGCAGGTCGTGAAAGAGCACGGGCTCACGCCCCGCGAGTACGCCACCATCCAAAAGATCCTGGGCCGCACGCCCACTTACACCGAACTGGGCATGTTCTCGGTCATGTGGTCCGAGCACTGCTCGTACAAGAACTCCCGGCCCGTGCTCAAGCTGTTCCCGACCACGGGCCCGCGCGTCATCCAGGGCCCGGGCGAAAACGCGGGTGTGCTGGACGTGGGCGACGGCCGGGCCGTGTGCTTCAAGGTGGAGTCGCACAACCACCCGAGCGCCATCGAGCCCTACCAGGGCGCGGCCACGGGCGTGGGCGGCATCCTGCGCGACGTGTTCACCATGGGCGCGCGCCCGGTCGCGTGCCTTGACTCCCTGCGCTTCGGCCGCCTGCGGCACGCCAAGGCGCGCCACCTGTTCGCCGGCGTGGTCTCCGGCATCGCGGGCTACGGCAACTGCATCGGCGTGCCCACGGTGGGCGGGGAAGTGGCGTTCGACGACACCTACCTGGACAACTGCCTGGTCAACGTCATGGCCGTGGGCTTCATGAAGCGCGAGGAACTCGCGCTCGGCCGCGCGACCGGCGTGGGCAACCGCGTGTTTTACATCGGCGCCACCACGGGCCGCGACGGCATCCACGGCGCCACCTTCGCCTCGGACGAGCTTTCGGCCGAGGCCGAGGAGCGGCGCAGCGCGGTGCAGGTGGCCGACCCCTTCATGGAAAAGCTGCTGCTGGAAGCCACGCTCGAGCTCATCCGGGGCAAACACCTGGTCGGCATCCAGGACATGGGCGCCGCGGGGCTCACTTGCTCCACCAGCGAAATGGCGGCCCGGGGCAGGACCGGCATCGAGATCGACGTGGCGGCCGTGCCCCAGCGCGAGGAGGGCATGGTGCCGTACGAAATCCTGCTCTCCGAATCCCAGGAGCGCATGCTGCTCGTGGCCCGGCCCGGGCACGAGGCCAAGGTCAGGCAGATCCTCAAAAAATGGAACCTCCACGCCGCGGACATCGGCCGGGTCACCTCGGACGGCGTCGTGCGCGTGCGCCATCACGGCCGCCTGGTGGCCGAAGTGCCGGCCGGCGCGCTGGCGGACACCAAGTATCCCGGCTATCCCACGTACATCCGGCCTACGCGCCGGCCCAAGTACCTGGACCGCGCGCAGCGCCTTCCGGCCGCGGCCCTGCGGCCCAAGCACCGGCCCGCGGCGGCGCTCTCGCACCTGCTGGCCAGCCCGAACCTGTGCTCCAAGCGCTACGTGTGGGAGCAGTACGACCACATGGTGCGCACCAACACCGTGCTCCTGCCCGGCGCGGGCGCGGCCGTGCTGCGCATGAAGCACACGGACAAGGCCGTGGCCGTGTCCACGGACGGCAACAGCCGCTACGTGTACCTGGACCCGCGCATGGGCGGCAGGATCGCGGTGGCCGAGGCGAGCCGCAACGTGGCGGTCACAGGCGCCGAGCCCATCGGCGTGACCGACTGCCTCAACTTCGGCAACCCCATGGACCCGGAAATTTTCTGGCAGTTCAAGCAGGCGGTCACAGGCATGGCCGAGACCTGCCGCGCCCTGAATCTGCCGGTCACGGGCGGCAACGTGAGCTTTTACAACGAAAGCCCCTCGGGCGCCGTGGACCCCGCGCCCGTGGTCGGCGTGGTGGGCCTGCTCGAGCACCTGGACCTCATGGTCACGCCCTGGTTCAAGTCCGAAGGCGACCTGGTGGTCGTGCTGGGCGCCACCTACGACGAGCTGGGCGGCTCGGCCTGGCTGTACGAGTGCCAGGGCGTCAAGGCCGGCAAGCCGCCGAAGCTGGACCTGCGGCGCGAGGCGGCCCTGCAAAAAGTGCTGGTGGCCGCGGCGCGCAAAAAGTGGCTGCGCTCGGCGCAGGACTGCTCGGAAGGCGGGTTGGCCGTGGCCCTGGCGGAAAGCACCTTCCTGGGCCAGCCTCTGGGGCACCCGGGCCTGGGCGCCGAAGTGCAGTGCGCCGAGCCTCTGCATTATTTCAGCCTCTTGTTTTCCGAATCGCAGTCGCGGGCCGTGGTCTCCATCGCGCCGCCGGACTGGCCCAAACTGAAGTCGCTCTGCCAACAGCACCAGGTGCCCTGCCGTCAGGCCGGCACAGTGGGCGGTGACCAGCTGCTGGTCAGGAACTGCCGGGGGGAAAAAATCCTCAGGGAAAGCGTGCGGGCCTTGTATCGCGCCTGGGAGGGAGGGTTGAAGCCATATGTTCAAGGAAATGTATAATGATAGTCATCCCCGGGAGGCCTGCGGCATTGCGGCTGTGTTCGGACTGACCGAGGCCGCCAACCTGGTGTACCTCATGCTGCACGCGCTCCAGCACCGCGGCCAGGAGGGCGCGGGCATCGTGTCCAGCGGCCAGCAGGGCCTCATGTCCGTGCGCGGCGCGGGCCTGGTGGCCGACGTGTTCAACGAAACCAAGCTCCAGACTCTGGACGGCAGCGCGGCCATCGGACACGCGCGCTATTCCACCACCGGCCCGTCGGTGGAGAAAAACGCCCAGCCCCTGGTGGTCGAGTACCGGCGCGGCAACCTGGCCCTGGCGCACAACGGCAACCTGGTCAACGCGGACACTGTCCGCAGGGAGCTGGTGGCCAAGGGCGCGATCTTCCAGACCTCGTCCGATTCCGAAGCCCTGATCCACCTGCTGGCCCACGAGCCGGAGAACGATTTCCTGACCGCGCTCACCACCAGCCTGCGCCAGCTGCAGGGCGCGTATTCGTACCTGCTGCTGCGCGACGACGCGGTGGTGGCCATCCGCGACCCCTACGGCTTCCGGCCCCTGGCCATCGGCCGCATGCAGGAAGGGTACGTGTTCGCCTCCGAGACCTGCGCCTTCGACCTGATCGGCGCCGAATACCTGCGCGACGTGGAGCCGGGCGAAATCGTGTGGTGCGACAAGCACGGCCTGCAGTCCCACCGCTTCAGCGCCGTGCCCACCTCCGGCGCGCTCTGCATCTTCGAGCACATTTATTTCAGCCGGCCGGACTCGCGGATCTTCGGCGACTCCTGCTGGGAGGCGCGCAAGCGCCTGGGGCAGATGCTGGCCCGGGAGAACAAGGTCCAGGCGGACATCGTGGTGCCGGTGCCGGACTCGGGCGTGTGCGCGGCCATCGGCTTCGCCCAGGAGTCCAACCTGCCCTTCGAGATGGCGCTCATCCGCAACCACTACGTGGGCCGGACCTTCATCGAGCCCTCGCAGAACATCCGTGACTTCGGCGTCAAACTCAAGTTCAACGTGGTGCGCGAGGCGGTCAAGGGCAAGCGCGTGATCGTGATCGACGACTCGCTGGTGCGCGGCACCACCTCCCGCAAGATCGTCAAAATGCTGCGCCAAGCCGGCGCCGCGGAGGTGCACCTGCGCCTGTCCTCGCCGCCGGTCACGCACCCCTGCTTCTACGGCATGGATTTTCCCACGCGCCAGGAGCTGATCGCCGCCACCCACACCATGGAGGAGATCGCCACCTACCTGCGCGTGGACACCGTGGCCTACCTGTCCAAAGAGGGCATGCTGGCCGCCATGCCGGACCAGCAGCGCAAGTTCTGCCAGGCCTGCTTTACCGGCGACTATCCCGTGGATTTCGGCCAGCGCGCCGAGCGGTCGAACCAGGGCATTCAGGAAAAAGAAGTGTCCAAGGAGCGTTTCAGCCGGCGATGAGAAAAAATCCCCCCCGCAAACCAGCCCCTGTTCCAGACGCCTATGCCGCGGCCGGCGTGAACATCGACGCGGGCAACGAGACCGTGCGACGCATCAAGGCGCACGTGCATTCCACGCGCACCCCCGAGGTGCTGGCCGACGTGGGTTCGTTCGGCGGCCTGTTCAAGCTGCCGGGAGGGTTCAAACAGCCCGTGCTGGTGGCTTCCACGGACGGCGTAGGCACCAAAATCATGATCGCCGCCGCGATCGGCCGCTACGACACCATCGGCCAGGACCTGGTCAACCACTGCGTGAACGACATACTGGTGCAGGGCGCCCGGCCGCTGTTCTTCCTCGATTATTTCGCCACGGGCAAGCTCGATCCCAAGGTGGTGGAGCAGGTGGTCAAGGGCCTGGCCCAGGCCTGCCGCGAAAACAAGTGCGCGCTCCTGGGCGGCGAAACCGCGGAAATGCCCGGGCTGTACAAGGATGAGGATTTTGACTTGGCCGGCACCATTGTCGGCGCCGTGGACCGCAGCCGGGTGATCGACGGCAAATCCATCAAGCCCGGCGACGTGATCATCGGCCTGCCTTCCACGGGCCTGCACACCAACGGCTATTCCCTGGCGCGGAAGATCTTTTTCTCGGACCTCATGCTCACGCCCAAGACCGTGATCCCCGAGCTGGGCCTCTCCGTGACCGAGGCACTCATGGCCGTGCACAAATCCTACCTGCCGGCCGTGTGGCCGCTGCTGAAAAAAGCCGCGGTCAAAGGCCTGGCGCACATTACAGGCGGCGGATTCCTGGAAAACATCCCGCGCATCCTGCCTCAGGGCACTGGCGCGGTCATCCGCAAAGGCAGCTGGCCCGTTTTGCCGGTCTTTTCTTTTATGGCCCAAAAAGCCAAGCTGCCTGAACCCACCATGTACCGCACCTTCAACATGGGCATCGGCATGGTCGCGATCGTGTCCAAATCCCAGGCCCCGCTCGCCCTCAAGCTCCTCAAGCAGAACAAGGAAAAAGCGTACGTGATCGGCGAGATCGGGAAGGGGAAGAGGGAAGTAAAGCTGGTTTAAACCTAGCAAAAGGAAATACTTATGATTATCGTAACCGCCTCAATACCGCTTGCCGAAATACAAATCATGGCCGATCATTCCTTTGGAGACATGGTAAAAGCGGTTGTGGATATTCAGCGTGACCTTGTCGCTCTGGATGCGGAATTACACGCCGACCTGGAAGCGCTGTTAATTGAGGATGGTTCTAAACAGGAGCACATCTGGGGTATTAACCTCTATCCTGCTTTGCCTTCCCAGGACTTAGTGGAGTTCGATTCTTTGATCAACATACGACCCAGGCAGGGTAATCCCAGCCGCGGAGTGGAAGACGAAAGCATTCGCCGGAAGATTTTGGATATTGTCGCGAAAAGGATTAAACCGTGAGCTTTCAGCACCAGGAACTCGCTTTAGGCCGCTGGCAGCAGATGACCTTGATCGCGCAAATGGCTAATATCGGCAGTGAAGTGGAGCGGTTTCTCTCCTGGCGAACGAAAAACAATCCGGAATTAAGCCGTAAAGCTTTTAACCGCGCCTTGGAACTCATCGAATTAACCCTGGTTGACCCTAAGCACTCGAAACGGCTGAAGGAAATTGCCCGTCTGCGAGAAACCTTCCTGGGTGATTACATTGGCAACGAGCAAGTCCCCGCCATTGACGCCTCTTGGAGGAAGTACTTCATGCACTTCGCCCTGGCTGCCCGTAAAAACCGCTGATCCATATTATAAACATCGATTGCATTCCTGATTGCCATTGCGAGTCCCTGCAGGGGACGAAGCAATCCCGCCGTGGAAAAATCAGATTGCCGCGTCCCTCCGGTCTTCGCAATGACTGCAATGCCGTCAACTGCACACCTTCTCATTTATCCCCCTCCCCTGGATTTTTTGTGAGAGGGGATGAAGGGGAGGGGGCGTGTTCTGCCTTGACGGTGTCTAATAAGTACGGACATCAGTCGCAGGAGGGTGCCATGAATATCCTATTATGGGTTCTGCAAGGCTTGCTGGCTTTTCACACCCTGACCGGCGCGATTTGGAAGTTTGGCAATTCCGAGCAGATGATACCAGCCTTGCAAGTGCTTCCGCATGGGTTTTGGCTGGGCCTGGGCGTGGTCGAGTTGCTTGCCAGTGTGGGCCTGATCCTGCCGGTATTCAAGAGACTGGGCGTTCTGGCCCCGGTTTCCGCGGCCTTTATAACCACGGAAATGCTGTTTTTTACGGGGTTAAGTGTTTTTATCGGTCCCTTGGAAATCGGCTCCATTATTTATTGGCTGGTTGTGGCTTTGCTGTCAGCGGCCATTATCTTTGGCAGGCTAGGGCACAAGCCAACAGGGAAGGCATAAGCTTGGCTGGAAAGGGCATGAGCGTGTCCCAGGGACGCGGGATTTTCCCGCGCCCCTTTTATTTTTATTAAATATTATCATTTGTAGGGGCGTTCAATTGAACGCCCCTACAGAATCTACCAATAAAATATTCCCCCTTGGTACAAGAGGAACGTATAATGTGGGCCATGCCCACACAGCAAACCGTTCTTCTGGTCGGCGCTACCGGACGCACAGGCCGGCGCGCATTGCAGCAACTCCTGGATCGCGGCATCAATGTCCGCGCCATCGTGCGCTCAGGCAAAAGGCTTCCACCTGAGGTTGTAGGGAAGCCCAACCTGACCGTGATCGAGGCTGACCTGCTTTCCCTGCCACCCAAGGACCTGCAGCAGCATTTGGCTGGCTGCGATGCGGTTATTTCCTGCCTTGGCCACAATATCAGCCTTAAAGGGGTCTTCGGGCCGCCGCACAAACTGGTCACGAAAGCAGTGAAGCACCTGTGCCAGGGCATAGAGGCGCTTAAACCGCCTGCGCCGGTCAAGTTTATCCTCATGAGCAGCGTTTCGGTCAACCGCCCAAACCGCCTCGATACGCGCCGGGGCTCGTTTGAAAGGGTGTTCCTCTGGCTGCTCTGCAACGTGCTGCCCCCTGCCAAAGACAACCAGCAGGCCGCGGACTTCCTGATCAAAAAGATCGGGCAGAATAATGCTTTTATTCAGTGGGTGGCAGTCCGGCCTGACTCGCTCCTGGAAGGCGAGGTCTCGGAGTACTCCTTGCATGAGGGTCTGGTGGATAGCCTTTTCAAGCCAGGTAGTACCAACATGGCCAACGTGGCGCATGTGATGTGCGAGCTGGTGGTGAATCCGAAGATGTGGGCTGATTGGAAAGGCAAACTGCCGGTAGTCGTCAACACTCCTAAAAAAACCGCCTGAATTTCGCAGTAGTAACTATGGTTATCCTCTCTTGAACTAATTACCTACTCAATTAATCCTTACTTCTCTTTATCCCCTCTCCCTTGAGGGGAGAGGGGAAGGGAGAGGGTGGAAATCCAAGGAGGCTAGGGGAGAGGGTCTATTTTTATCGTGTGATGTACCAATAAAGCTTGTCCTACCGAAATGCTCCTAAACTATATTTGATATCACAAAACGTGATATCAAAGCGGAAAACTCTTTATAACTAAGCCGAAACATGAAATCCCCAAGGAATTTATTGGCGCGCACAATAGGTCCCCTCATAGTAAATGTCATTGCGAGCGCGAAATTGGTGCGAAGCAATCTTGCCGTTCATAATCAGATTGCCGCGTCGCCCCCCTGGGGACTCCTCGCAATGACTGCAACCCTATCACCTGCTCCGCTGTTCTGCTGCTCTGCTCCTCTGCCCTACGCCCTCCGCAGGGCTGTGCACGTGGTCCCCTTCGCAGAAGACCTCGGGGTTGATGCCCGAGGTATATTGGACTTATCTGCTACGGGGATGTCGCCGGTCGGCCATGATGAGTACGTATGGCCGACTTCGGTGCCCCGGACCTGAACACCCGGTCGGGGGGCTCCATTAGTGGTAGAAATTGAGGGGGAGGGGAGTATAATGCGGGAAAAAGTTAGGGAGAAATATAGCCTTCTAATAAATATTCCCAAATAGAGAGGTATTATAAGTATGAGTGAAGAAACAACAGAAATATTGAAAGAAATATTGGTTCCATTGATTACTAGTGGATTGGTTCCATTGATTATTAGTGTAGTAGTGAGCGCTTTTATAAGTTGGTGGTTCAATAAAATAGAAGAGAAGCGGAGACGAACATTTGACATTCGTTATCAAAAATATACAGAAACACTAGGAGTGTTTGAGGAAATAAATATCCTACTTGAAGAATCTACTAAAAAAAGTTCGCAAGGAATATCAGGAATGATTTCTCGAATATTAAAAGGTGAAAATGTTGAGGCGGTTTTAGAAGATTTTAGTGGAAATTATTTAGTGAGCTCATTAATAGAAACAAATAGATTAATAAACAAATTAAATAATAGTTTTTCAAAACTCAAAATAATATGTTCCCAAGAATTATATGAGACTATTGATGAATATATTAGATCGATGAAAAAAGTAATTGATAAAACACCGGAATGGTCGAAAAAGCTAATTGAAAATAAAATAGCACAAAACGTAATATTGGATGATCCCGATTCCATTAAGGTTAAATTATTGAATGAGAAAATACCGCTATTAATGCGAAAAGACATGAAGAGGTATCTTGATAAATAGGTAGACGTAGGAAATATATTTAAAATAAAATGCTGGATCACCTTTTATTATTCTTGGATAAGGTATGGTGTCCCGTGTCTTAGTAAGGCGATTTAAGAGGCGTTGGAGGCGTATTAAAATGATTACAGATGATAATTTTGATACTTTTGAAGCTATTTTTACTAAATTAAAACCCGAAGTTCCGATATCGGATCAGTTCCTATATAGGGGTCAGGGAACAGATAAAAAGCTTATTCCGTCTTCATTAAGAACTGACGCGGATAGTAAAATTGAACTATTAAAACCCTTAATTCTTGATACTCAAAAAGAAAGAGATAGATACGCGCAACTTAACCCACAAGTTCAACAAAATTACATAGAATTTCGCATTATTAATAGATTTATTCATTTAACTGATGATGCGGGAGTGCCATTGCCTGGTGACGATTCGCGATTTCGCGATGATTTATTAAGTTTACGTACATCAGATACCCCACAAAGTATTGAACTTAGATTTCAAAGTTGGCCTAAATTTTCCGAACCAAAGGCTACATGGAATGCAGTATTCGCTTTGGCGCAACACTACGGATTACCGACGAGATATCTTGATTGGTCGAGTTATTCTTATGTGGCTTTGTATTTTGCCGCGAGTGATGCCATTGTACATAATAAAATGGCTGAAAAAAGTCGCGCGAACCATAAAACCGAGTTTTTCTATGTCTGTCGATTAGACAGGCAACTTTTAGAAGAAGGAAAAGTTAGCATATTTCCAATTCAAGGAAGCCTTAATCCGAACCTGTCCGCGCAGAAAGGTAAAAATACTTTTTTAGCTAATACCGATGATGAAACGCAACGAAAAGGGTATGAGGAAATAGTTGGAATTACTAATGCCATGACTCAATACAAGATCCCTATTAAGTTTGCTGTGGATGTATTGGAGTATCTTAAGTCACATAATATATCAAGGGATACATTGTTTCCCAGCTTGCGAAGTATTGTTGAATCTATGTATGAACGGGCTTATTACTTAACACAGATTCCGGGGGGACAACATACTTAATTCCTGACTAGGTTGGTTAAATAAGCATTGTGCCCCCTGATATCAAATGTTGGAGATGGTACTCATCCCAAGAGCGGTATTGGTACCAACTGACAGTAGAGCCGGGATTGAATCTGAATATGCCTAGAGATCACTATATTTCCCAAGCGTATTTAAGGAGTTTTAGTATTCCTGGTAATGTTGGATACGTTAACATAATAAGAAAAAGCGATTTAAAGAAATTGGACTCTATCCCAATTAATACGATCTGTTGCCCAAATCACTGGAGTACTAATAATTATTATCCGGCGAATCCTCGAATTGTTGAAGACTATTTGGAACACTTCGAACCCGAATGGCTAAATTGTATTGAGAAGATAGAAACGGGGAATTTTAATAATCAGTTAAAATCAACAATTGCTGGCTATCTTGCCTTTTTGAGAGTTTATACACCCACGGCGGCCAGACTCGGCCAAAATCAATTGGCAGAAATAATAAAACAGACTGCAACTTTAATTGAGCAGAAAGAATTACTCAATCCCAACTCTAAATATAAAGATGCTATTGAGAAAATACGAGAGGCTGGTGGAATTACTGTCGATGTAGATAGAGATTTCGCTAAGGCGCTTGGAATATCAAATCTAGATAAAATGCGACAGAAGTTAATTGGATATCCTTGGCTGATCCTCATAAATAAGTCGGCCACGGCTTTTATTACGAGCGATAATCCGGTATGCCTGAAATATTGGGAAGGCAATCCATATTGCGATTTTTATTGCCCTTTGACACCTCGCACAGCATTATTCATTCATCCGACGCATAATGAAGTAAAAGAGTCAGATGATATGAGATTAATAAAGGATGATAAAATAGGAGAGCTTAATAGCCTTGTTGTGAAATGTGCCGAAGAAAATGTGATATTCAATGAGGTGCCTGGTATTGAAGCTTTAGTTCGGGAATATCAAAAATGGCGCATGGAAATGGTAACTACTTCATTTCACAATGAAAGTGATGTAATAATCCTAACTCAACAAAGACCAGTTGATTGTAGAAAAGGCAAATGAAGACGGTGATCGGGGCCGGAGTTGACTTATTAACTTAATGAACCAGAATGTTGTTCGAATGTCCGGATGACGCCCTCGCCTTTATCCCCATCAGAGCAGCTTCAATTATAAATTCTCCATTCGAAGTTTAAAATGAGTGAGTAGTGTTGGAAAAGACTCAACTGTGGTGTGAACTGGGACGTAGATAAGTATATAAGTATTAAAATCACATGAACCGGAATGTTGTTCGAATGTCCGGATGACGCCCTCGCCTTTATCCCCATCAGAGCAGCTTCAATTACAAATACTTCATTCGAGGTTTAAAATGAGTGAGGAGTGTTAGAAAAGACTCAACTGAGCTTAAAGTGACTTTTAATCCCTCCGCTGCACGTACGGATAGGCGCGGGTGGCGCGGAAAATCATTGCCAACCATTGGGCTAACGTTAATAATCTATAACAAATCATGATCCTGAGTTGCGGGTTGCAGCCCGCAAAGCGAGGTGGAACCATGCGGATGATCAAGGTGGATGCAATCGTCATCTTGTGCGGAATGCTGATGGGAGCGCCGCTCCAGGCCTGGGCCGGCAGCTGGGAAGGCGATCTGGAAACCGGGCGCGTAAATAGCGGATATAACATTGCGCGCATTCCGGGCGAAACCGGCACGCAGATATCCCTGTCAGATGCATTTGCAATCGCCCCGTCGCCGTTTTACCGCATCCGGCTGTTTTACGCTTTTACCGAAACGCAGGCCCTGGGCGCGCTGGCAGCGCCGTTGAGCTTGCGCGGCGAAGGCGAGATCTCGGCGCCGGTCGATTTTGCCGGCCAGCGGTTTCCAGCCGGCACGCGGTTGCAAGCGCTCTACCGCTTTAACTCCTACCGCCTGACCTACCGCTACCGTTGCTGGCATGAACCCCAAGCCCGGGCGTATATCGGCTTGACGGCCAAAATCCGCGATGCGGAGATCAGCTTGGAAGGCAACGGCACCAAGGCGAGCAAAACGAACGTGGGATTTGTCCCTTTGGTTTATCTGCGCGCGGACTGGACGTTTGCCCATCCCTGGGGCTTGCTCCTGGAGGCCGAAGCCCTGGCTGCGCCCCAAGGCCGCGCTGAGGATGTATTGCTGGCCACGACATATCAAGCGGACGAGCATTGGCGTTTAAAGCTGGGGTACCGGTTTGTGGAGGGAGGCGGGGACAATGCGGAGGTTTACAGCTTTGCTGCGATTCACTACGCTGTGATCGGCGTGACCGCGACTTTTTGAGCCGGAATGAACCGGTAAACCGGAACTAAACCGGGATGTTGTTTAAAAAAAACCGGGACGTAGTTTAAATGTCAAAATGTTGCCCGGATAAATGGTGCCAGTCACCTATTTAACGAAACAGCTACCTGTGGGGTCCGCCGCTGCTGCGGCCTGCGTAAAACCTGCACCAAGGAGCCATATATGGATGTTAATAAAATGAAAGCGGTGGTTTGCAATCAATACGGTCCAGCCGAGGTGCTTCATCTGGCTGAAGTAGAAATACCTTCGCCTAAAGATAATGAACTGCTCATAAATATTAAAGCCTCTGCTGTAACCAACAGCGATATATTTATACGAAGCTCCAAAATGCCCTTTCCCATCATCATTCCGTTTCGATTAATGATCGGTATTTTCAAGCCGCGAAAGCCGATTATAGGTCTGGTATTTTCGGGTATAGTAAAAAAAGTCGGCAGGGCTATCAAGCGGTTTTCACCCGGCGATGAGGTCTATGGAATGACTGGATTTAATTTGGGCGCGTATGCCGAGTACACCTGCATAAAAGAGACGGATTCCACTACGGGGTGTGTGGCTATTAAACCTAAAAATATATCGTTTGAAGAAGCAACTTCAGCAGTGTACGGCGGTTCTTTAGCTCTGCAATACATGGATATGGGTCATATTGAAAAAGGCCAAAGCATACTAATTTATGGAGCTTCAGGCACATCGGGTACCATCGCCATACAGTATGGGAAATATTTAGGGGCTAAGGTAACGGGTGTTTGCAGCGGAAAAAACCTGGCTTTAGTTAAATCACTCGGAGCAGATTATGTAATGGACTATACAACCACGGATTCTTTAGCGGCGAATGTCAAATATGATTATATTTTGGACTCGGTGGGTAAATATAGAACCTCGAAGCTTAAAGAAGCCTGCAAAAAGGCGCTAACTGAAAAAGGAAAGTATATATCCATTGATGATGGTGCCTTGAAGTTAAATTCAAAGCGGTTGGATTTTATAACACAATTGATCGAAGCGGGAAAAATCAGACCCATCATCGACAAAACGTATCCTCTCGAAAAAATAGTCGAAGCACATAAATATGTTGAGGAAGGGCATAAAACCGGAGGGGTGGCTATTACCATAAGCCACTCATAAATGAACCGGGACGTTGTTTAAATGTCAAAATGACTGTACTAACCCGGTGCCAGCCACGACATCCTGCGCGTACCAATTCCTTGTCAAAATAACCCCACTTTACCCGCATTAAATAATCGGCAGACAAGTCAAATACAAATAACAAGCCTCGGAAGGTAGCTTGACTGAGTGTAATATATATAATACAATTAAGAGGTAATCGCTTGCATGGAAAAACAACTTCTTTATTACCAAACCCCGGACGGGAGATTGCCTTTTCGCGATTGGTTATATTGCGGGTCCCTGGAGAAAAAGACTAAAAGCATCGTTATTGAACGCTTAAACCGATTGAGCGTCGGAAATCCCGGGGATTACAAAGCGCTGGGCCGGGGAGTATGCGAGTTGAGGATAGATTTCGGGCCTGGATATCGAATTTATTACGCCCATACCGGCAAGGCGATCATTCTCCTGCTCTGCGGAGGGAACAAGAAAACGCAGAAGAAGGATATTGAAACTGCGGGTGAATATTGGCGTGATTATAAAGATAGAATCAACGATTAATAAGAGGTGCTTTCGTGAAATCATTGAAGCCGTATAAGGCTGGTTTTCAAAAAGACCTGGTCAACTACCTTAAGGACCCGGAAGCGGCGGCGGAGTATTTAAATGCCGCCTTGGCAGGCGGGGATCAAAAAGTGCTTTGTATTGCCTTGAGAAACGTCGCCCAGGCGCATGGCAATATGACCGAACTTGCGAAGAGTTGCAAAATGTCGAGAAACAACCTGTATCATATAACGTCAAAAAAAGGGAATCCTAGTCTCGGCAGCATCCTTAAAATCATTCGCTGTCTGGGGATGAATCTGACATTCACCATCGATAAAAATAAATCTGCAAAAATAATCCATGCGGCATAGGCTCACAAAACGCGCCCCTCTGAACGGGGATGTATAGATGTGAACCGGGACGTTGTTCGAATGTAAAAATGACTTTCCACCCTCTCCCTTCGAAAAAAACAAAACACGGTTAAATAGCCGTTAAGCCCCGGTCTCCCCCGTAAGGGCAATGGAAAAACGCATGAAAAACGTGTGTGCTCCGTCTAATCCCATAAACAACCTTTGGCGAAGAGGGTAATTGAAAGGGATTGTCCCGGGTTGACAACTGTATATGGGAGGAATATACTAAGACCATGGCAGACAAATACGACATTCTGCTGGATTGTACGGAATTTGAATGGGATCAAGGCAATTTTGAAAAGAATTGGCAGAAGCACGGAGTAAAACCTATTGAATGTGAGCAGGTATTTTTCAACGAGCCGCTGGTGGTGACGGACGATGAAAACCATTCGGGTCAGGAAAAACGCTATTATGCGCTGGGGAAAACCGATGAAAAACGGCTGCTGTTTGTCGTATTCACGATTCGCGGCAGGAAATTACGAGTCATTTCAGCGCGGAATATGAACAGAAACGAAAGAAAGGAATATCGCGCGTCATGAAAAAGAAAGCCAAGCACTTTAACCAGGAAGACCAAGAAAGGGAATTTTGGTCGAAAGCGGACTCGACCCGGTATATCAATTGGAAAAAAGGCCGGAAGGTTGTATTCCCGAATTTAAAGCCTTCAAGCAAGACAATATCTCTCCGCTTGCCGGAGATCATGCTGGCCGAGTTGAAAATGCTGGCCAATAAAAAAGACGTTCCCTATCAGTCGCTGGTCAAAATATATATTGCAGAGATGCTGAAAAGGGAGCTTTATTCAAACCGTACTTTTTCATAATGAAACACCCTGGCCCTCACACACGCGCAGGGGGCGATTAAATGAATGGGGGCGCGTTTGGAAATCCCAATTAACTCCCTCGTTGCTTTCTTTATTCAAGCTCTGCGCGCATTGAAATAATCTCCCCACTTCCACGTCATTTTTAGCCTCTTGGATAAAATATATAAGATATACTTAAAAGTAATCACCCTAAGGGGGTTGGAATGATGAGCTTTCAATCGCCCGGTTTCCCGGTTTCTCAATTCCGCACACTAATCGTTCTGTCTGCCATCCTTTTGCTGAATGTGCCTGCTTTTGGGGCCACCCATTATATCCGCGCTGCTGCCGGCGGCAGCAACAATGGCTCCAGCTGGACCAATGCCTGGACGACGTTCAGCTCGGTCACCTGGACCCGGGGCGACACCTATTATCTGGCCGGCGGAACTTACAACGGAGATGTGCTCATCCCCACCTCTGAATCCGGCGCCAGTTGGATCATCATTAAAAAAGCCAATGCCGCTGACAATGGCAGCGATCCGGACTGGAATGCGGCCTACGCCGCGGACCAGGCGGTCATCAACGGCCGTTTGTCGATCTACAATGGATATGTCGAAATTGACGGCGTGACCGGCTCGGGGACCACGGGGCATGGGATCAAAATCCACCTCGACAGCGACCGGACAGGGTTCAATGCGGTCATTGCCCTTTCGTCCGGCACGGCCAGCCCCAGGCTTTTCCGCCATTTGGACGTCCAGGGGCCGGGATTTGATTACGGCTCCACGGGCGGCGACGGCATTTACTGGAACTCGGCCATTGCCGGCTCGAAAGGCTTTACCATTCAATACTGCTGGATCCATGAAATCCCGAGAAACGGGATCACTCTGGGCACCATCGAAGGGACCAGTTATTCTGATTACGGTCTCCTGATCGAAAACAATGTCATCGAAAGGAACGGGGGAGTGGGGATGCGGTATCCCAATGTCCACGGCCAGACGATCCAGTTCTACATGCGGCCGCTGAGCTACGGGATCTTCAGGAACAACATCTTCCGCAATGCCACCGGCCAGGCGTTTATTTCGATCCTCGGCGGCGTGACCACGACCTACATCAGGGTTTACAACAACATCTTCTACAGCGACAACGGCGACGGCATTGTCTACGGCCTGGCGGACACCGGAACCGCCACGAGCATTGCGCAATTGTACCGGATGTTCTCCAATTACGAGGACCTGCTGGGCCGGACGCTGACCAATGTCACCAAAGGCGCCACCGGCGTCATTACCTCGGTCGGCACGACCACCCTCGCCATAGCCGGCGGCATGTCCGGCGGGGCGCTCAACGAGGCAGGAGACGAATTCTACTTTTATGTGCCTTGCCGCTCAGCCTATTTTCTGGCGACCTCCATTTATTCCTCGGCCGGGAATTCGATTACCTATGCGGAAATGGACAACAACACGTTCTATAACATCGGGAAGGCGGCCATTAATATTGTCACGCCCTCGGATGCGACCGGCACCATCGCGAGAAACAATATTTGGGTGAACGGCTATTTCACGGATACCCGGACCCTGTGGCCGCCTATGACCAATACCGGCTACTACAACAATATCTACGGGCCGTACGACCCGGTTGATACAGAGACGTCCGACCCGTTCGTGGATTCGTCGGCCTACAATTTCCATCTTAAGGCGACAGCCAACGCGGTCAACGGCGGAACGGATCTCAGCTCCCTGTTTACCACGGATTTTGACGGGGTCACGCGCCCCCAGAGCACGGCGTGGGACATCGGCGCGTATGAGTATGGCGGCGTCCTTCCCTCTGCGACCAGCACCCGGACCATTACCCTGACGCCTACCATTAGCCCGACTCCCACCATATCGCCAACCGCGACCATCTCGCCGACCCGCACGCCTTCTGCCACGATCTCGCCCACGCCGACCATCACGCTGACGCGCACGGTCACGCGGACCATTACGCCCTCGCCCACCATTACGCTGACTTCGACCATCAGCCCCACATCGACGATCAGCCCGACCTCGACTGTCAGCCCGACCACCACGAGCACGCCCCTGCCCACCAAGGCCATGGACATTCCGGCGGATACCGCGCTGGTTTACCCGAACCCCGCGCAGAATCAAGCCGCGTTCCTGGTGAAACTGCGGGCCCCGGGCGAAGTGAAAATAGACATTTACAATGTGGCCGGGGACAAAGCGGCGAGCCTCAGCGGGGTGGCGGCAGGGGAAACCCTGGTTTTAACGTGGGATTGCAGCCAAGCCGCAACCGGCGTCTATCTGGCCCACGTCTTCCTGACCGGGGGCAAGCACTGCACGGCCAAATTCGCCGTGGTCAGGTGAACGGGGCGGCTCTTTCCCTCGCCCTGCCGGCAGGAGCGATGAAAGAATTCGTGTAATTTCTCCCTGCTTTTCCGCCGATACTCTGCTAAAGCTTCCTTATTCAGTCCAGAGGGCGGAAAAGCGTTATGGCCGAAATAAAAACCTCAGACATCATCAGCCTGCCGCCGCTGCCCATGTCCATGCTGCAGTTGGCCAATCTGTTGGAAGACCCGAACGCGGACATCAAGTCCTACGCCAGGGTGATTGCCCTGGACCCCATCCTGACTGCCAGCGTCCTGCGCTGGGCGAATTCAGCCTACAGCCAAAGCGCGGAGCGCATCACCTCGGTCCACGATGCGGTCGTCCGCCTGGGGACCCGCAATATCATGCAATTGTCCTTTGCCTTCCATTTGCAGGCCAATGTGCGCAAGCTGGTCGGCGGCATCGATCCCGCGGAAAACGACATCTGGCGCCACAGCGTGGCCACGGCCGTGGCCGCCGACCTGATCGGCCAGCGCTACCACCCCGCCATCCCTGCCGGGGCTTTTGCGTCCGCCATCATCCACGACATCGGCAAGATCCTTATCGCCCGGTCCCTGGGTTTTGCCGCTTATCGCCGCCTGATCGCCGAAGCCGTGGAAGCCGGGGCCCTGACTGTTCCGGAGGCCGAGCGAAAGATCGCCCGGGTGGACCACGTCGAACTGGGCGAGCAAATCGCCTCGCGCTGGCGGCTGCCGGACAGCATGGTGAACGTCGTCCGCCAGCACCACGATCCCTCGGCGCAGGACGCCCTGGTGCGCCTGGTCAGGGCGGCTGACAGCCTGGCCAAACAGGCTGGAATCGAGGCCGGCTTTTCGCCCCATGAACTCGCGGCCATGGCAGCGGCTGCCTTGTATCCGCCAGGCGATCAGGACGACCTGGTCAGCGCGCTAAACGCCAAGTTCGCCGAGGAAATCGCCCTTTTATCAGCGTAAAGCGGAAACGTCTCGCGCCCTAAATCCCCCACAAAATAATCCGCATAGAAAAACCTGCCTGCCAGTCTAAGGGATTAGCAACCAAAGACAACTACGCGGTTGCCAAACCAGGAGGCTGACATGAACAGAGTGTGGAAACTGGCAGGGCTGATTGTAGTTTTAATGGGCTTGATTTCAATGCACGCGATCCCCGCGCTGGCTGCAACCAGCCAAGCCGGGGCAGGGAAAACAGCGGGTGATGCAAAGGCGAAGACTGGTAAACCCAAAGACAAGTACCGTTATCCGAAGATCATCGGTCAGTCACCTGAAGAAATCCACCAACTATATGTCCGCGGAGAATATCTCTATGTCATTCTGCGATCGCATATAGCCCGCATGAGTGTGAATGGCGGGAAATTGGAAGCGCTAGTGTCATCTGCGGCAACCATCAAAGGATTTGCCATGGATGTCGATAAAATATACTTTACGCATTATGACAGTACGAAAATCTACGAAATGCCGATATCCGGCGGTGAAACAAGCGAATTTGCGGATACGGCCGACACAAAGCTTAATGTCAAAATACCCACGAAACTGACCGTTGATGATGACAATGTATATTGCGTTGTCAGTATGAGCCTGATAAAGGTCCCCAAAGCCGGCGGGGATATTATCAGCATCGTAGGCAATATGCCGTTTATTGATGCGCCCCTTTGGGTCGATGAAAACACCATTTATTGGTCGGCAGGATCGACGGTCTATATGCGCGATAAAGAACGGGATATTGCAGATATCTATACCCTTGGAAGCATTTATTTGTGTTACTCGATGTCCGGCAATGAAAAGGCTTTTTACTATGCCGATACCAAGAGCGTGGGTAATGACGAATTAGTTGAGGTTCGATTGGAGGATAAAAAGATAATCTCTTATCCGATCCCGACGTTTTCCCAGTTCGGCGACGCGGACATTTATGCCAATAGTATTGCCTGTGATGAGGAACAGGTGTATGTTTCGGCCACGTCCGGGGTGTGGTTCAAGAAAACCGGTGCTGACAGCATTAAGCTGGTGGAAGACACGAAGGATCAGAGGTGCCGTTGCATGACAGTGGACGACAAGTACATTTACTTTGCGATCAGAAGCAATATCTTTAAAATGACCAAGCCGAAGTACGAATGAAATCAGGCGGCTGGCTTCCGTTTCGCCGGCACGATCGCCGAGGCCGTTTTTTCTCCGCGCTCCGCCCGCCGAAGCCGCTCAAGCTCCTTTTTCCGCCCCGCAGCGGTATTCCACCCAGTGTTCCTGCCGGTCGTCCGCCAGGCGCAGAAAGGGCTCGGGCCGCTCCCGGCTGTCCACGGTCACCTGGTCAGCGGCAGCAGCCGTTTTGATCACGGTAATATGGTGCAGGGTCTCGCGAAAACGGTAATGAACCTTGAACGACTCCCAGCCCTCCGGCCAGCACGGAGCAAAGCTGAGCTTGTCCACCGCCAGTTTAAGCCCCAGCAGGGATTCCAGGACACACTGATACATCCAGCCGGCTGACCCGGTATACCAGGTCCAGCCGCCCTGGCCGGTGTGGGGAGGCCGGGAATGCACATCCCCGGCCATCACATACGGCTCGGTCTGGTATCTGGCCATCTGTTCGGGTGTTCCGGCGTGCCGGATGGGATTGAGTCCGGCGAACCATTCCCAGGCTTTTTGCCCCTCTCCCAACGCGGCCTTGGCCATGACCGCCCAAACCGCGGCGTGGGTGTACTGCCCGCCGTTCTCCCGGACGCCCGGAGCGTAACCGCGGATATAGCCCGGGTCCTGGTCGGTCTTGTCGAAGGGAGGGTCCAACAGCTGGATCAGGCCCAGTCCGGGGACCACCAAATGCCGGTCCACGGCCTGCAGGGCCGTGCGGTTGCGCGCAGGAGCCCCGGCGCCTGACAGGACCGCCCAGCTCTGCGGCAGCGAATCAATGCGGCATTCCGGGTTCGCGGCCGAGCCCAGGGGCTGGCCGTTGTCGTAAAACGCTCGGAGCCACCACTGGCCGTCCCACGCGTCGGCGGCGATCCGCTGCCGCAGGTGTTCGGACGCGGTCCGGCAGGTCTCGGCCATCTGAACATCCTGCCGGCTGTGGGCGAGCGCCCGGAACGGGTCCAGCACCGCGCAGAGGAAGAAGGCCAGCCAGACGCTCTCGCCCTTGTCCTGAATCCCCACCCGGTTCATGCCGTCGTTCCAATCCCCGCTTCCCATGAGCGGGAAGCCGTGCGCGCCGAATCTCAGGCCGTGCCGGACCGCCCGGGCGCAGTGTTCGTAAAGCGTGGCCTTCTCTTCGGAACGGACGGGCAGGTCGTAGTACGAGTCTTCCTCCGGCTGGAGCGGCCGGCCCTGGATGAATCCGGCCATCTCGTCCAGCACGCCGGTATCCCCGGTCGCGGCCACATAGCGGCAGGCCGCGTAGGGCAGCCACAGGTAATCGTCCGAACAGCGGGTGCGCACCCCGCGCCCCAGGGGGGGATGCCACCAATGCTGGACGTCGCCTTCCGGGAATTGATGCTCCGCACAGCGCAGCAGTTGCGCCCGCAGCAGCTGCGGCTGGGCGTGCGTCAAGGCCAGCGCATCCTGCAGTTGATCGCGGTAGCCGAACGCCCCGCCGGATTGGTAATAGCCGCTGCGGGCCCAGAGGCGGCAGGCCAGGGTTTGATAGAGCAGCCAGCCGTTGGCCAGAATATCCGTGCTGCGATCGGGCGTTTCCAGGTGGACCGCGCCCAGGGTCCGGTTCCAATAGTCCCACACGCTCTCCAGCGCCGCATGCGCCGGGCCGGTTCCTTTGAACCGCCGGACCAAGTCCCGGGCCTCCTCGGCCGTGCGGCCCGCGCCCAGAATGAAGGCCAGCTCTTTTTCCTGGCCGTCCTCCAGATCGAACCGGGCCTGCAGGCTCGCGCAGGGGTCCAGGGCGGGCCCGACCTTGTTGGACAGCCGCAGCCGGCCCATGGCCGCGGGGTTCTTCAAACTGCGGTTGCGGCCGATAAACTCCGAGCGGTCGCAGGTCAGGCTGCGCTGGGGATCATCCACATCCATGAACGCCACGCGGCTGGCAAATTCGATGTTGAAGGGGTTGCGGGCGAACACGGCCTTGCACTCCGGGTCCATCTCCGTCACGACGTGCATCATCGACTTGTGCCGCAACTCCCCCAAGATCCATTCCACGTATCCGGTGGCCGAAAGGCGGCGGGTTCTGCCCGACACGTTGCGGACTTTCAGCACCCAGAATTTGACGGGCGCGTCCGGGGCGACGTACGTGGTCAGCGTGGACGTGATCCCGAAATCCGTGTACTCGAAGATGCTGTAGCCAAACCCGTGCCGGCAGGTGTAAGGCTTGCCGCCCCGGGCCGGAAAGGGCATGGGCGACCAGAATCTGCCGCTCTCCTCGTCGCGCAGGTAGAAGGCTTCCCCGCTGGGATCGCACACGGGGTCGTTGTGCCAGGGGGTCAGGCGAAACTCGTGCGCGTTTTCGCTGAAGGTGTAGGCCGAGCCGCTCTCGGTCACCACGGTCCCGAACTCGGGGTTGGCGAGCACGTTCGACCAGGGCTTGGGCGTCATTTGATCGGCCGTGGTGGTTACGATGTATTCCTTGCCGTCTTGGGTAAACCCGCCCAGGCCGTTGAAGAAAATAAGGTCCCGGCGCGTCAAATCGCCGGTCTTGTCCGCCAGCAGGCGCCGCGTCCGGAAAGGCGAAAAAGCCGGCACGCCCTCCGGCAGCTGGACGCGGCGGCTCATCTGCTCCTCCAGCGTCCCGCCCTGGTCGGTGATGATCACGCGGGCGACGGTCTGCATGAGCACCTGGTCCGCTTCGGGAATCTGGTCCATGCGCCGGATGAAAATGCCCGCCGGCCGGTCCACGTTGTGGGCTTCCGAACCGACCGAGATCAGGCCCATGATGCGGTCGTGGAGCAGGTCGCGGTACCCGGTCACATCCTCGTTCCAGATGACCAGGTCCGCGGCCAGCCCTTTTAACCGCCAATAGGCGTGGGCTTGCACCAGCTGCTGCACCAGGTCGATGTTCGCCGGGTCGGAGATGCGCAGCAGCACGATGGGCAGGTCGCCGGAAATCCCGTAGCTCCATAAATCCGACTGGCCGCGGGTGTTTTTGAGGATAACCCCGGGCAGGGCCCGGCGGGCCGGATTGACATAAATGACCGACCCGGCCAAACGGCCGTAGACCTGGGCGTCCGCCTCGGTGGCGTTCAGCTGGTGCAGAACCACCTGGCCGTGGCTGAAAGCCAGTTCAAACACCCGGTCCGTCAGCCGCCAATCGTGGTATTTTTCAATCAGCCCCAGGGCCCGTTCGCGGCTTTCCACCGCCCCCAGAATGATGTTCACGATCGCGGTGCTTTCGGGTTCGATCGTGATCCGGCGCCGGATGGCCACGATCGGGTCCAGGACCGCCCCTTCGCTGTTCGAAAGCTCCCGGGTCTCCAGCGCCGCCGGGGACGAAACGCTCCGGCCCCGGCCGATGAACTTCTGCCGGTCGGTTTCGAAGGACGTCTCGAGCTCCTGGCCGGCCTGAACGACCATCAGATGCAGCATCCAGGGCGGCTGCTCTTCGGCCGAGCGGGGGCGGCGGCTGCAGAGGATGGCATCCCGGTCGCGGATGATTTCGGTTTGGACGAAAAGTCCGTTGAAAGCCGGATGCGTGTCCTCGGCGCCGGGCGGCGCCAGCACCACCTCGGCGTAGGAGGTCAATTCCAGGGTGCGCGGGGCGCGGGAACGGTTGGTGATGCGGATGCGGCGCAGTTCGATGTCATCCTCGGGCGAGACCGCGATTTCGGTGTGCGTGTCCAGGTCCAGATCGCGCCGCCGGAATTCCGCCCGGGCCTGGGAAAAAATCGCCTCGTACTGCTTGGCCGGCCTCTGGGCCGGATGGAAGGCGGCGGACCAGGTTTCGTTGCGTTCCACATCCCGCAGATAGCAGAACAACCCCTGGCTGTCCAGGGTCGCATCTTCGCGCCAGCGGGTCAGGACCAGGTCCTTCCAGTGGCTGTACCCGCCGCCCGCATTGGTGACCATCACATAATACCGGCCGTTGGACAGCAGGTGGACTTCCGGAACCGGCGTGTGGGGCGTGGTAAATACGCGCATGAGCGCCTGGTGCTCGGTGGCGCGCCAGCCGCGTTCCAAGGCCTCGGAGGTCTGCAGGTGCTCCGGCGCCTCCTTGGGGACCCGTTCCTGAAGCAGCAGCCTGGCGGCCTGAAACTCCGGCTGGGACTCGAAACGCTTTTGCATGGGCCGGTCCAGCAGGCAGGAGGCCAGCGACAAAAACAGCATGCCCTGGTGGTGGGCCAGGTACGAACTGACAACGGCCGAGGTCTGCCCGCGGGACAAACGCGCCGGGGTATAGTCCACGGCCTCGTACATGCCATAGGGTCCCAGCAGACCGGCCTCGGCCAGGTGCATGAGGTTTTCCACCGCCGCCTCGGGCTCCACCAGCAAGGCCAATCCCGAGGCATAGGGCGCGATCACCAGGTCTTCGGCCAGCCCCCGCTTGAAGCCCAGGCCCGGCACGCCAAAGGCCCGGTATTGGTAATTGTGGTTTGCGTCCGTCAGGTTGTAACCGGATTCGGAGATGCCCCAGCACACGCCGCGCTTCTGGCCGTATTCTATCTGGCGGGCCACCACGGCCTTGGCGGTCTGCTCCAGAAGCGTGTTCTCGTACGACGGCATGACGAGCAGCGGCATCAAATATTCGAACATGGACCCGCCCCAGGACAGCAGGACCGACCGGCCGCCGGCCACGGTCAACAGCCGCCCCAGGGAAAACCAATGCTCCTGGGGCAGGCGTCCCTGGGCGATGGCCACAAAGCTCCCGAGCCGGGCCTCGGAGGCCAGCAGGTCGTAAAAGCTGTCTTCCCGGCGGCGTTCGCCGACATCGTAGCCGATGGTCAAAAGGTGCCTGGCGTGGTCGTATAAAAAATCATACTCCATTTCCGCCATGCGGCCGCACTGTTGGGCCCGTTTCTCTATCGCCGCGATCCTGCCGGCCGCCTGGTTTCCGGCCTCGACCACGATCTGCCGGAACTGGGCCAGCCATTCCCGGCGGGCGGAATCCTGCCGCGCGGAGTACAGCTGGTCGATCAGCGGCAGGAGGTGCTTGCCCAGGTCCGCCACCTCGCGGAGGGTCGGGCCGGCGTGCAGCCCCTCCCACGCGGTTCTTACGCTTTGCAGCCACTGGCCCTCCTCCGCGCCGCCGGCGGACTGCCAGAATCTTTCTTCGGGCGGAGACAGTTTCAGCCAGGGCGCGATGAAATCGATGTCATCCCAATGCCCCCGGCACTGGCGCGCCAGCGCGCCGGCCCACCACCCGGCCTCGGGGTTCCCGGCCAGACCCGGTTCGAGATCACGGCACATGCTTTCCAGCCGCTGCAGGCGGTCCCACGTTTCCTTCAGGGCGCGCGGTTTTTCGTTCACCTGCTCCCGGAGGTGCTTGAGCTTTCCCTTGAGCTCCGGGGAGAGTTTGTATTCCGTTCCGTGCACGGCCTCCTCCAGGACCGCCAGCGCGTCCGCGCAGCCCTGGAACACCCGGTCCGGGACCAGCGGGTGGTCGCACATAGCCAGCAAGCCTTGCCTGAGAACCAGCAGGTGCCCGGCAAGGTTGCCGCTGTCCACGGTGGAAATATACAAAGGGTTCAGGGGTTTCAGGGTCTGCGTGTCGTACCAATTGTAAAAATGACCGCGGAAGTGCTCCAGCTCCTCCATGGTGTGCAGGCTGCGGGTCAGCCGGAAGATCAGCTGGCCGGTGGAAAGGTATCCGAAATCATAGGCCGACAGGCTTGAGAGCAGGGACAGACCCATGTTCGTGGGCGACGTGCGGTGGCTTTGCAGAAAGACGGGCTTTTCATGGACATTGTCGAGAGGCAGCCAGTGCTCCGCCTCGTTGGTAAAGGTTTCGAAAAAGCGCCAGGTGCGCCGCGCCAGCTTGCGCAAAAAATCGTCCTGGCCGGACGAAAGCCGCAACGGACGCGGGGCCAGCGGCCGGCTGATGAACCAGGCGGCGAGGGGGGAGAGGAACCACGCCAGCAACACCCCGCCGGCCATCCAGAACGCACCCGGATTGAGGCAGCAGACCGCCGCCCCGGAAGCCACCGCCAGGAGCGGGGCAACGGCCATGGCCCTCCAAAAGTCTTTGACCTCCGCCGCGGCCAGACGGCTGCCATCGCTGGCCGTGGTCCATTTCAAAAGATGCTTATGCGTGACGAGCAGCCTGAACAGGGTGCGAAAAACCGCATCCAGGTCCCTGTGGACTTTAAAGGGCAAAAGCACGAGCCGGACGGCTTCCATGGCCAGCTGCTTGACCAGGCTGTGGCCCGTTTCGCGGGCATGGAGCTCAAACGGCATCTCCCGCGGCCTTTGGAACCACAGCTCGCAAGCCGACTTGAGCAGGGCCGGGAGGAAGATCACGGCGGCGACAAAAGCCGTGAGAACGGCGGACCAGGGCCCGGTCAGCCATCCCCACAGCAGCAGCGCGAATAAAGCCGGCGACACCAGGCTGCGCCGCAGGTTGTCCAATAGCTTCCAGCGGTAGAGCAGGGTGAGCGGGTTTCGGACCCGGGACGCAGGCCCGGGCGCCCGGGGCAAAATCCAGCGGGCGATTTGCCAATCTCCCCGGATCCAGCGGTGGCGCCGCCGGGCGTCCGCCAAATAATTGGCCGGGTGGCTCTCATACAGGACGATATCGCTGACCAGTCCGGACCGGACATATCCGCCTTCCAAGAGATCGTGCGAAAGAATCCGGTTCTCGGGAAAACGGCCTGACAACACCTTTTGAAAGGCCGCCACTTCATAGATGCCCTTGCCCACGAACGAGCCTTCCCGGAACAGGTCCTGGTAGATGTCGGACACTTCCAGCGTATACGGGTCCAGGCCCACTTCGCTGCCGAACAGGCGCACGAACCAGGAGCGCCGCGCATCCGCCAGACTGGTTCCCATGCGCGGCTGCAGGATGCCGTACCCCTCGCACACCCGGTTGGACACGTAATCGTAGCGGGGCCGGTTCAGGGGGTGGGCCAAGGTCGCCACCAGCATCCGGGCGGAATCCAGGGTCATCTGCGTGTCGGTGTCCAGCGTGATGACGTATTTCATCTGACCCAGCACCGCCGGCTCGCCGACGATCAGGGTGCCCGGTTCCGGGGCGCCCTGGCTCAGGAGGTGGTTCAGATTCTCCAGCTTGCCGCGCTTGCGTTCCTTGCCCATCCAGCACCCTTCTTTCGGATTCCAGGTACGGGGCCGGTGGAAGAGGTAGAACCGGTCGACTTGTTCGTGGGGATAGCGGGCGTTCAACCCCTCGATGCCGGCCCTGACCGCCGCCAGCACGCCGTCATCTTCGGGGAGATGTTCCCGGGGCGCATCGGGGAGGTCGGTGACCAGGCCAAAATGCAGGTACAGGTCGCGGTTGGCCAGATACAGAACCTCCAGGTTTTCCAGCAAGGCGGTCACGGTCTCCGGGTTCGACAGCATGCAGGGGACCACGACCAGGGTGCGGACCTCGGGAGGCAGGCCTTTGGAAAAATCCATGCGCGCCAGCCGGTCGGGCTGAACCGCCAGGGTGCCCAGCCAATTCACCAGGGAAGTCATCAGCTGGCTGGCGCCGATCAGAAGCAGAAGTCCGGCCCCGACCAGGACCCCGGCCGGCGCCTCGCGCAGGAAGCCCAGGACCCATCCGGTCGCAGCCAGCGTCAGGAGCATGATCGTTCCCAGGTAGAAGAACAGGGGGAACCGCCGGATGAGCCTCCCGATCCGTTCCCCGAGGGTGATCCGCGGTTTCACCAGCCGTTCCAACTCAGCCAGGCCTTTATCCAGCAGATAATAGCCGACGTACGCAACGCGGTCGTCCCGGCCGTGGACGCGGGCCGCCGTGCGGGCCAGTTCCACAGCCTGATCCGCGATCTCCGTTTCGGACCGGCCGCTGCGCCGGGCGAGGAATTCCACCTGATGCCGGCACCGGTCGCGGGTGGCGAAATCCGTGCGCCGGTGCACGTCCCCGGGATCGCGGGCGAGGTTCTGTTCCACCCGGCTCATGGTCTCTACAAACTCGCGCCAATCCATGGCGTTGAGAAACCTCAGGCTGGCGATGCTGTTGCTGATGGATACCTGGTCCTCGGCCTGGCGCTGGTTCTCCAGGCGCACCAGCTGTTCAATGCTCGAACCGGTCTCGCTCAGCCGCTGTTCGAGCCAGGTCAGGGGAAGGGCCAGGGTCGGCCCCTGGCCCTGGAGGCGCCGCGTCAACTCGGCCACGAACGCGCTGGACATGGGCGGGTTTGAACGGGACATATCCGCCATCTCGAGGACCAGATTCTTGGGGTCCTTGGCCGCGATCCGGGTCATGCGGGCGGCCCAGTACCCGGCCTGCTGGCGGTCAAGTTTGCCGGCCGTGATGCGGGCTGCCACGCGCCGCAGGTTTTCGACCAAGGCCAGGCGCAGCATGATGGGAATGGCCCACAGTTCGCCTAATTTCAAAGCGGTTGAGGTTTGATACGCATCCACAAACGCGCTCAAGCTGCCCGCGTCCACCCGGCCATCGCCGTGGGAAATAACCTCCAGGGCGATATCATAAACCCGGGGAAACCCCGCGGCCTTGCCGGCTTTGAGCAATGGCAGTTCGCGGCTGTAGGCTTTGGGAAAATGTTTGCGAATGATGCGGATTTGTTCTTCGATGAGGTGGAAATTGTCCAGAAACCATTCTTCGGCCGGCAGCAGGGACGGCTTTTTTGCGGCTTTGTCCTCCAGGGACTGATGGGCTTCCAGCAGCAGCTTCTCGTTTTCGTTCAATCGCGGCAGCAGGCGGTCCGGCCCGCGCGCGCTCTCCAGTGCATGCAGCTGGACCAGCTTCTTGGCATATTCCATCATCTGCTCGACGCTGAACAGCTCGGCGCGCAGCGGCTGCTCCTGCCCCAGTTGCTGGGCGATCTCCCCGGGCGAAGGGCGGAGCTTGAGTTGGATGATGCTTTTGATCTTTTCCTTGGTGCTTTCGTCCATTGGGTTTTCAATCCCTCCGCAAGACCTTTGGCCGGTGAGTGGTTTGCGGGATTTGTTGGCGGAGCTGGTGTCCTTTAGAAGGGTACCATAGATCGAGGTGAAATACCTGTATCATTGAGCCCGGAGGTCGCAAGCGCATGACCCCCTTCACCAAAGTCCGCGGGGAGTTTCACTTTCCCGCCTCTACTTCCACACCGGTCGCCTCTGCTTTCAATTCCTCCACGATCTTGCACATGACCGGAGTTTGATGATAGGACGCGCGCAGAGTATACCTGCCCGGACCGCTGAAAAAAACCACCATAAAACCCCGTAACATCTCCTTGCTCTTCGAATGATCCTTGATCCACGCGCTGCTGGCGCCGAAAACCAATACCGAGCATTTATCGAACTGGGGTATGGACCTGAGATTGTCCAACCCCTCCGGGTCCAGCGTTTGCATGGACAAGTGCTCAGTCTGGAGCAGTGCATGGGGAATCCAGCAAGCCTGCAAGGTCGTAACGTGCTCGGCCCCGGGTTTGAGCACCTTGCCGGCTTTGCGCACGGCGAGTTCGCTCACCGGCTCGCCAGGGGGGCCGTAATAGGTCCGCAGCTCATGGCCCGAGGCGCTCAGGCCCGGCTCCTCGGGCTTGAACTTGAGGTCCCAGGTCATGCCCATGCTGGCCACTGATACTTTCCAGGCCAGGGCGGTATACGCCGGGTAAATGGTGACTGGCAGGGGGGAGTTGTTGGTCATTCTCAGGCGAATGGTGATGTCGCGCATTTTGTTGGCAGGCCAGACCGCCGGTTCGACTTCGGCTTCCAATTGAAGGTTCATGGCGCTTCCTTTCTCCGCAGTCACAGCAACAGGTAAAAACGCAGCCAAGGAAACAGAACACAGACCCACTCCCAAGCATTGACCAAGGGTCATGAACGCTCCCACCTCCAGCCTTTCCGCTGGGCACCCCAGGCTTTGCGGCCTTGAGGCGCCACCTCCTGATGTCATTGCATCTGACAAGTGCATTTTAAGCCGACCAAAACCGGAAAAACAGACAAATATGGAGTTTTTAGGCGCCGGGGCAAAAAGCGTGGGTTTCAAGCCTAAAACCCAGCCGAAAAAACCGCTTATAACGAGATGTCTCATAAAAAACTGTATTAAAATATCCTAAAATGGGTCTATTAAAGTATGGGAGTAGAAGTATAATTATGTATAGAGAGTTGTGCAGCCTCCATACCCTCCACGAGGCCAAAGCCGATGAGCCATAAAAGACAGCTGGTCATGGTTTTGGTACTTCTGGGGCTGCCCTTAGCCGCAGCCTCGGGAGCACGGGCCGCAGCTTCGCAATACATCAATTTGACCGGACAGCTTGTCGGCGGCTTGCCGGTGGGTGTGGTCGCCCAGAGCAATTACGCCTATGTGGTTTCCTCGGCCATCCTTTCGATCATTAACATTTCCAACCCGTCCAATCCCGTGCAAGTCGGCTACTTTCAAGCGCCAGGGACCATCCAGGACGTGGCGGTCAGCGGCGGTTATGCCTATGTCGCGGCCAGCGACAGCGGCTTGCGGATCGTCAATATCAGCAATCCGGCGAGCCCGAGCGAGGTGGGGTTCTATAATACGCCCGGCTGGGCCTATGGCGTGGCGATCAGCGGGAATTACGCTTATGTCGCGGACAGCACGAGCGGCGTCCGGGTCATCAATATCAGCAATCCGGCGAGCCCGAGCGAGGCGGGCTTTTATGATCCGGCGTGGGAAGCCCGGGGCATCGTCGTGAGCGGGAATTACGCCTATGTCGTGGACGGCACCGGGCTGCGGATCATCAATATCAGCAATCCGGCGAGCCCGAGCGAGACGGGTTTTTGTGACCCTCCGGGAAATGCGTACGGCCTGGCTGTGGACGGAAACTACGCCTATCTGGCGGCCGGCACGAGCGGGTTGCGGATCATCGATGTCAGCAATCCGGCGAGCCCGAGCGAGACAGGTTTTTATGACACGCCCGGGCAGGCCTGGGGGGCGGCGTTTAGCAATCACTATGTCTACGTAGCGGACGGCTTGAGCGGGGTGCGCATCATCCATGTCAGCATTCCGTCCAACCCGACCGAAACCGGATTCATTGACACGCCCGGGCAGGCGTGCGGCGTGGCGGTGAGCGGAAACTCCTTTTACGTGGCGGATTATTACAGTATGCGGGTCGTTAACACCAGCAATCCGGCCAACCCGTACGAGACCGGATATTTTTATTCCCCCAGCTACGCACGGAGCGTGGCGGTGAGCGGAAGCTACGCCTATGTGGCGGACAACGTGAACGGCTTACGGGTCATATCCGTAGGCAATCCGGCGAATCCGAGCCAGGCGGGCTTCTGCGCTACGGCCGGAAACGCCGAGAGCGTGGCCGTGAGCGGGAACTACGCCTACATCGCCGACGGCGGCCTGCAGATCGTCAATATCAGCAATCCGGCGAGCCCGAGCGGAATGGGTTTCTGCAACACACTCGGGGATGCCCGCGGCGTGGCCGTGAGCGGGAGCTACGCCTACGTGGCGGACACGTGGAATGGGCTGCGGATCATCAATGTCAGCAATCCGGCGAGCCCGGGCGAAGCGGGTTTTTATGACACGCCCGGATCCGCGTATGGCGTGGCGGTAAGCGGAAGTTACGCCTACGTGGCGGATTATTACACTTTGCGGGTTATCGATGTCAGCAATCCGGCCAGCCCGAGCGAGGCGGGGTATTGTGATACGCCCGGAAACGCGAATGGCGTGGCTGTGAGCGGCAACTACGCCTATGTGGCGGACGGCAGCTACGGTTTGCGCATCATTGACATCAGCAATCCGGCGAGCCCGGCCGAGGCGGGGTATTGTGATACGCCCGGAGAAGCGCTGGGCGTGGCCGTGAGCGGCAACTACGCCTATGTGGCGGACGGCAATTCCGGCCTGCGGGTCATTGACATCAGCCTTCCGGCGAGCCCGAGCCAGGTGGCTTATTATGATACGCCCGGAGAAGCCCGGGGTGTGGCTGCGAACGGGAGTTATATCTATGTGGCGGACTATACCGCTGGATTCGAAATTTACCTGCTGAATCTGCCGACACCCACTCCGACCGCCACGGTGACGCCGTCCGAGACGCCGACCGCGACGCTCACCCGGACGAGCACGGATACCTCCACCATAACGCCGACCTCGACCATTTCGCCGACTCCCACCGTATCGCCGACAACGACGCAGACAGGCACGATCACGGAGACCGCCACGATCTCGCCGACGCCGTCCGAGACGCCCACGTGCACCGACACGACGACCATCACCGAAACCGCGACCATCACCGCCACGCCGAGCGCGACGGGCACCGTGACGCTGACGCCGACCATCACGCCGACCATGACCGTCGCGCCTACGGATACGGTCACGCGGACCGTGACTGCCACGTCGTCCATGACGCCCGTCGTCACCCTCGCGGAAACGCCCACCATTGAGCCGACGGCCACGGCGACGCAGACCGTCGTCGCCACACCCGACGAAACCTCGGGCGTGACCGGGGCCGCCGTGATCTTCCCGCTCGCGGCCAGCGAGGCGAGCGCGTACCCCAACCCGGCCTCGGCCCGGGTGCGGTTTATGGTGCCTTTGGGCCGCGGGGCCTGGGTGGATATCGACGTTTTTGGAGCGAACGGTGAACGGGTGGCCCACATCAGGGAACAACCGGCGCGCTCTCCCAACGGCACAATCATCGTGGATTGGAACGCCGCCTCCCTGGCCCGCGGCGTGTATTACTACCGGATTCGGGTCTTGGACGACGGCGGTCTCGAACTGCGGAGATGGACCAAGAAACTGGCGTTGCGCTGATTCGGCGTCGGCCTGACAGGATAGCGGGGAATCAATATAACCCGCCCTATTTTGCCGGAACAACCATTGTAAAACCCCATTTGCAACCTATATGCACGGCGGTTTCGCTGACCGGACCGTACGAGGCCCGCTGCTCATGCCCCTGCTGGCCGCCGAAACCTTCCGGGATAGGTATGCGAACCCTGTGTGCAAACCAATTTTATTGGGATATACTGATTGCGTTGACAGCGCGGCTTGAGGAGGAACCATGCCGGATTTAAACGTGGTCAGTTATTGCGGCCTGCACTGCGGTTCGTGCTTCTTGCTGCACGACCGGGTGGCGGACCAGGCGCTGGCCCTGCTGGGCAAATTCAAGGAGATCGGATTCGAAAAATGGGGCCCCGGCCTGGCTGAAGTGAACGGGGAGCTGAAGGCTTTCGGGCAGGCGGCTGAGTGCTGCCGGGCGCTTGAAGCCTGGGACCAAATGCGCTGCCTGCAACCTTGCCGCGCGGGCGGCGGATCAGGCGGTTGCAAAATCAGAGTCTGCTGCCAAGGCAAGCAACTGTCGGGCTGCTGGGAATGCCCGGAGTGCTTCCATTGCGCCCTGCTGGATGAACTGAGGCAGGTGAACGGCGAAATGCACTTCGAACATATCCGCGATATCCGCAGCCAGGGGCTTGAAGCCTGCCTGCGGAAATGGACAGCCGAAAAACCCGGCAAAGCTTTTCGCGCCTAGTAGGCTGATGACTATAGTCGATTGCGTTGCATGGAATACCCCATGAAAAATCAGAGATTTTTCATGGGGTAGCAGGGTGCTAGCGGAACATATATGGGTTTTTCAGCACCCTGCTAGCGAGGAGACTCAATGTCACTTGACCGGTTTCTGGCGCAATCGCATTTCAGCGAGCACCATCGCCTGGCCGTTTCAGCCCCGGCTGAGGCGGTTTATGCCGCTGCCCGGGGCCTCACGCTGTCCGAGCTGCCGGCCCCGATTTTTTGGCTGCTGGCAGTGCGCAGCCTGCCGGCCTGGCTGCTGGGCAAAGGCCGGATGCTGGAAGGGGAGCGGAACCGGCCCTTTTTGGATTATATGGTGGCAGGGAACTTTGTCATCCTGGAGGAGAATCCGGGCTGTGAGATCGTGTTCGGCATGGCGGGCGAATTCTGGCGCCTGGTGCCGGCAGTCAGGAAACTGGAGGATGCCAAGGCTTTTTTGGAATTCAACGCACCTGGTTCCGTGAAAGTGGCCGCCAATCTTCTTGTGCAAAAGCAGGGCAACCAGAGCCTGCTCTCCACGGAAACACGTATTTGGGCAGTGGACCAGAAGAGTCGCAGGAGATTCGGCCTGTACTGGCTGGCTATCCGGCTGGGCAGCGGGCTGATCAGGAGAATGTGGTTGCACGCCATAAAAAAGAAAGCGGAAAAAGGCTCCGAAGCCAACCTGCCTGAAACGGCCTTGTAAAATAAATCTTTTCCGGCCTTCCCGCCCGGCAACTGAAAATAATAAAAACCAGAACCTTAACCGGCAGCCGGTGTCATACCAATGTCAAGTCTTGCTTCAGCAACAGCGACCCCTCCGGTGCTGAAGCAAAACCCAGCCGGACCCTCCCGGGTTCGGCTGGGTCTTTTTTTGGCTTGGTTTCGTCCCCAGCAGCCTTGATTACCTTACCTATATAATATATATTTAGCTCTACCGACTATGGCTACCTCCAAACAGCAACCAACCAGCGAATCCCCTTTGCAGTGCACCGAGCACAACCAGCCCGGCAAGTGGAAGTGCGGGGTGTGCGGCCAGCCGGTATGCGGCGAATGCAATCCCGTGGCGTTCAGCTACCAGGTTTTCCATCCCCGCTGCCTACCTGAGGCGCACCGCCGCCAGGAACAAAGCGAAGTCCTCAAACGCGAACCCGAAGCGCCGTCTGCAGGGCTGAAGACCGTGGCCTGGAGTTTCATGGTGGCCGGAATCGTCCTGTTCGGGGTCGCCCTCTTTCTTTTCGGCATTTCGCTGTTCAGCCAGGCCGTTCCCATCCGGGCGATCATTGCCGGAACCGTGGCGCCGAGCCTGGATTCGATTCCAGGCAGCCGCATGTTGTTGAACTGGACGGGAGCGGTGTGCCTGGCCATCAGCGCGGGTGTGTTCATCCTGGGCGTGGGGCTGCTGAATTGCGTGGCCGCGAGCCGGCGCCTGGTTTTGTTTTTGGCCTGGCTGGAAGTGCTGGCAGCGGGGCTGGGGTGGCTGGTGGTGCTGGGCCTGGGGCATGGGTTCTGGGACATCCCGGTCATCGGGCTGCTGCTGATCGTGTTCTTCTCGCGGCCCAGCGTCAAACGGCAGTTCGAGAAAGTTTTATAATTAATCCGCTTCGCGCGGGCCGCGGCGGTCGGCTTTGCGCCGGGCGTGAAGGTGTTTGGCTTCCAGGCGCCTGGCCTGGGCCGCGGCTGACGGGCGGCGGTGCTTGCGCCGCATTTTTTCGCGCGTATGGCGTTCAGCCGCAAGCTTGGCCTGGCGCAGGGCCTCAAGCTTAGCCGCGAGCAGGCGGCGCGCCAGGGCGCGGTTCTGGCTTTGCGAACGCTCGGCCTGGCAGCGCACTTCCACGCCCGTGGGCTTGTGGCGCAGGACCACGCAGGTGGCGGTTTTGTTGACGTGCTGGCCGCCCGGGCCCTGGGCGCGGACAAAGCGCTCTTCCAGGTCTTCTTCCCGCCAGGGTTCGGCTTTGCGGTGCTGGAGTGCCATGCAGGAATCCTTTTTTCTCCCCGCGAGGGAGGGAAATGGGAATTTCTGAAATTGTGAACCGTTTGGAAACGCAGGTCAACCATGTTTTTATGCTCGCTGTGAAAGGATTTCATCCATGCCGTGGCTGACAGGGATGTTCAATTTGGCCATGCTCCTGGGCCTGGCCTATCTGGGCTATAAACTGCTGTGGGTGCCGGCGTTCGCCGTGACCAACGCCGTGCTGACCGAGGTCCCCAGGGTCCTGTCCGAGCACGCGGCCGCGGCTTCGGGCCCCCAGCGCGCAACCGCCAAAACGCCGGCCCCGGGGCGCGTGGTGCTGTGGCCCCTGGTTGCAGCCTATCTGCTGTGGGGCTATTTGCTGGCGCGGGTCACGGCTGCCGGCACCCAGGCCGTGCAACAGGCCCTGCCTTTGCCTGGAGCCGCTTACCCGGCCCTGGCCTCGGCGCTTTTGGCGCTGTTCGTGGTCGCGGACCGCATCGGCATGCTGTGGTACGCCGAACGGCGCGGCCACGCCGGACTGCTGGCCGCATACCGGCGCCTGGGGCTGCTGGTCGCGGGGATGGGCAGCTACGGGCTGCTGCATCTGTGGCTGTGGCCCGGATTCGGCGGAACGGGATGGATTTTCCCGGTCCTCGGCTGGCTGCAGCGGCTGCTGGCAATACCGGGCGCGGGCATCGCCCTGGGCGTGGTAGGCCTGTTCTACCTCTTCCGCCTGTCCTGGCGAATTTATTTTTTCATCCGGCGCAAGGGCAAGCCCTGGCAGTCCGCGCGCAAAGCCTAGGAGCGCGCGTGGACCTGGAAAAAATATTTCAACCCAACGGCCTGCTGGCCCAAGCCTGGCCTGGCTACCAATTGCGCGAGGGGCAACTGGCTTTGGCGCAGGCCGTGCAAACCACCCTGGAACAGGGCCGCGCCTGCCTGGCTGAAGCCGGCACGGGAGTGGGCAAGAGCCTGGCCTACCTCATTCCCGGCGCAGCCTGGGCCCTGGAGCATGAAACCCGCCTTTTGATCGCCACCCACACCAAAGCCCTGCAAACCCAGCTGACGGACCAGGAATTGCCGCGCCTCGAATCCGGCGAAGTAATTGGGCGCCCGTTCCGCTCGGCCCTGTGCCTGGGCGCGGAGAATTACGTGTGCCTGCTGCGCCTGCTGGAAACCAGCCGCCAGGAAGCGCTGCCCGGCCTGGACGCGGGCGACGCGGACAGCCTGCGCAGCCTGCTGGCCTGGTGCCGGGAGCCGGTCTCGGGCCTGCAGTGGGACGCGCCCCAGCCCATGCCCGACCGGGTCTGGCGCAGCGCCTGCGTGCTGACCGAACTGTGCCCGGGCCGGCGGTGCGCGTATTTCACGGACTGCTTCTGGCAGCTCGCCCGCCGCCTGCAGCGCGAAGCGGACGTGCTGGTGACCAACCACCACCTGCTGCTGGCCCACCTGACCAGCGCCGGGCAGGTGCTGCCTGAGTTCGGCGCCCTGGTGGTGGACGAAGCCCACGAGCTCGAGGACGTGGCCACGACGTTTTTAAGCGACACCGTTTCCCTGGCGGAGATCCGGCACCTGCTGGCCGAAGTGACGGGGCGGGGCCGCCGCAACTACTTGCAGGTCCTCGCGCGCGTGCCGGCGCGCGAGGCCGCGGACCTGGCCCGGCGGGCCCGGGCCGTGGGGAGCGGACAGGAGGCGTGGTGGCGGGCGCTGGAAGCGCTGGTGCCGCCTGACCAGGACACCTGGCGCTTGGACCGGCGCATCGTGCTGCCCGAATTGCCGGCCCCTGAGCCGGCAACCGAACTGGCGGCCCTGCTTAAGGAAACCGCGCCCCTGGCGGAAGGCGAGGCCGAGGCGCAGGGCCTGGCCGCGTGGCAGGGCCGCCTGGAGCGGGCGCTGGCCGTGCAGCGGCAGTGGCACCAGGAGACCCCGGCCGGGCAGGTGGCCTGGCTGGAGCGCAGCCGCCGGCCCCAGGGCGCGAACGTGCAGCTGCTGCTCACGCCCCTGGACCTGGGCGGACGCCTCGGCGCCCTGCTCTCGGAGAACGCGGCCGGTGTGATTTTGACCTCAGCCACGCTCAGCGTGGGCGGGAGCTTCGCTTACGTGCGCAGCCGGCTGGGTCTGGAGCAGGCCGGGGAGGTGGTGGCGGCCTCGCCCTTCGACTACGCGGAGCAGGCGGCCGTATACCTGCCTGATCTGCCCGAACCCCTGGAAGGCGACGCCTTTGCCCGGGAGATGTGGCGGGCCCTGCGCGAACTCATCACCCTGTTCGACGGCGGTGTGTTCGTGCTGCTGACGAGCCGCGCGCTGCTGCGCCGCACCGGCGAGGCGCTGCGCGCCTGGCAGCCGGAGCGGGAATGGCTGGTGCAGGGCGAAGCCTCGCCGGCCGAGCTGCTGGCGCGGTTCCGGCGCAGCGGCCGCGCGGTGCTGCTGGGCGTGGACACCTGGTGGCAAGGCGTGGACGTGCCGGGCGAGGCGCTGCGCTGCGTGGTCATCACCCGCCTGCCCTTCGACGTGCCCACGCACCCGCTGCACCAGGCGCGCGCCGAGCAGCTCGAACAGGCGGGCGAGAATCCCTTTATGGCCTACTCGCTGCCCCGGGCCGTGCTGATGCTGCGCCAGGGCTTCGGCCGCCTGATCCGCAGCCGCACGGACCGCGGGCTGGTTGCGATCCTGGACGCGCGCGTGCGCACGCGCCCCTGGGGCCGGGCTTTTTTGGAGGCCCTGCCCGAGTGCCCCCGGCTGCTGGAGTGGCGGGACGTGGAGCGCTTCGCGGAGCAGCGCCTGGGCCTTGAAATCCGCGTGCCCGCGGAGGACTGAACGCCGGCTGCACGGCAAATCATCGACCGCAAAGGAGCATGGACGTGGAAACCAACAACACGGCACTGGGATTGATCGTGGTGGGAGCGTTGCTGAGCCTGCTGAGGGAGCCGATGTCCAAAGGCTATCTATGGCTGTATCGACGGTTGCGCAAGCAGGAGCCGAGTCCACGCCTGGGCCCGATGTTCCAGATGTACCTCATGCTGACTGGCATGATGCTGACCATCGGCGGCCTGGTCTGGTTCCTGGGCGCGATGCGGCATTAGCAGGGTGCTGAAAAACTCATATATGTTCCGCTAGCACCCTGTACCGGCCCTTTATGATAGATAAGGCTGGTCGGGCCAGCACCTGACGGTTACCCCAAGAAAAATCTCTGATTTTTCATGGGGTATTCCATCCCCTCCGCAGGGCACCCCAAGCTTGCTCGGGGGTGAATGCGGAATAGTTGCTTCGGGGATGTCGCCAAGAGTGTGTAACAAGGGGCGAAGTTGGTGCCCGGAGGGCTCCATGCAACGCAATCGAAAAGACCGCTCTGCGGGCTTTTTCATCAGCCTATTAAGCCACGGCGGGCTGCTGCGACTTGTTGGACAGGTCGCGGGCCTCTTCGTCGATGCTGAGCAGCTTGGAGATGTTCGACGACAGTTCGTCCAGGTCAAAGGGCTTGGTCATGTACAATTCGGCCTGGTAGATGTAGAGCCCCTTGATCTTGGCCATGATCTGGGTCTTGGCGCTGAGAATGATGACCCGGGTGTTCTTGGTCTCCATGTGGCTTTTGATGCTGTGGCACACCACCCACCCGTCCACCTTGGGCATCATGATGTCCAGCACCACCAGGTCCGGTTTTTCCGTCGCCACTTTTTCCAGCGCTTCCAGCCCGTCGTAGGCCGTAATGACCTGGTACCCTTCGAATTTCAGCTGCAGCTGGATGAGGCGCACCACGGCGTCCTCGTCGTCCACTACCAGGATCTTTTTGGCCCTCCTGGCGGCCAGAACGTCTTTCTCGTCAGGTACGGTGTTCGCGGTTCCAAACATAACGCCGACCTCCTTGTCGGAATACTGACAGGGCATCTTCGTGCCCGTGCTTTGCGTGAGCCGGTGGAAGAAAACCCCTCCGGGACCAGGGAGATGGAGGAGACGGAAGGAAGAGGGGGAGACGGTCCCGGAGGTTGGGGGCGAAACTCCGCGGATTGCGGCGGAGGGGGCACTCCCGGCCGACCGGGATCAGGGCGTGGGATTGATTTCAGTGCTCACGCCAATCTCCCAGCGTTCCAAAACCACGGCCTGCGATGGATCGGCCGTGTCCAGGCGCGGGTCGGTGGGCGACCAGCGCGTACTGCATCCGAGCAGCAGGCTGCCGAGAAAGAACAGCGTCCAGCCTGCAAGCCACAGCTTGCCTAGCGATTTCATATCCATGGGGGCCTCCTTGCCTGGTCAAGGCATTGAGGGCGGAGCCGCTTCCGGAAAGCTCCGGAAGAAGAACCCATGCCGGGGGGTGGAGTAGGTTCTCGCGGCAGCCCCGCCCTCAATTGGTCAAGGTCAATGTCGTGGTTGGCTTGGCAGTCAAGAAAGGAATGCATAAGCCGTACCAACAGCGAAAGCGGCGAGGCTGGCGACGATAAAACCCGGAAATGACAAATGTAATCCGCGTTTGCAGCCGGGTGCGTCCGACGTTTTGCCGGGTTGAGGCTGGGAATTTTCTTCCATAAAACCTTCCCAAACTTATCCAGAATGTCCTGGTGCGCGCCTGTAGAAGCAAATCCCCATATGTAAAAGGCTTATGAGTAGCGGATTCCATAGATTGGACGGAGGAAGGGAATGCAATGAGCACCCGCTGCCCTATACTTCGTACCAATGCGGAGTTTTCTTGAATCCGGAGTCCTCGGGCGCGGTTCTTTACGCTTGACAGGCAAAAAAAATACGGAGATTATTAAACCTTTCCGAGTCCGCAGGGCGGACCAGGGGGAGCTGCATGACCACGCGCATTGCGATTTTGGCTTCGGGCGGAGGCACCAACTGCCAGGCGTTGCTGGATGCCTGGCGGTCCGGCCAGTTCGGGCAGGCGGACATCCGCCTGGTGGCGAGCAACAAAGCCGACGCCGGCGCCTTGCAGCGCGCCCGCGCCGCCGGGGTCGCGGATCTGGTCCTGGATCCGGCCGCGTATCCGAACCGCGTGGCGTATGACCTGGAGCTGGCCGGACGGCTCCGCAGCCAGGGCGTGAACCTGGTCTGCCTGGCCGGTTACCTGCGCATTCTTACGCCGGAATTCGTCCGGCAGTTTCCCATGCAGATCATCAACATCCATCCGGCCCTGCTGCCGGCTTTCGGCGGCGAGGGCATGTACGGGCACCGCGTGCACGAGGCGGTGCTGGGGTCGGGCGCCAAGTTTTCGGGCTGCACCGTGCACTTCGTGGACGAAGGCACGGACACCGGCCCGATCATTCTGCAGGCCGTGGTGCCGGTGCTGGATCACGACACTCCGGACAAACTGGCGGAGCGGGTGCTGATCGAGGAGCACCGCCTGTATCCGCGGGCCGTGGCGCTGTACTGCGAACACCGCCTGGACGTGGCCGGCCGCCGCGTGCGCGTGCTGGAAAAGGCATAGAAACCCTCAAAGGAGCAGTGGGCATGGTGAAAATCAAGCGGGCGTTGATCAGTGTGTCGGACAAGACCGGAATCGTGGAGCTGGGACAGGGCCTGGTCAGGCACGGCGTGGAAATCCTGTCCACCGGCGGCACGGCCAAGGCGCTGAAGGAAGCCGGCGTCAAGGTCAAGGACGTGTCCGAGGTCACGGGTTTCCCGGAAATGATGGACGGCCGGGTGAAGACCCTGCATCCCAAGATCCACGGCGGCCTGCTGGCCCTGCGCGACAACCCGGACCATATGCGCCAGCTGAAAGAGCAGCACATCGAGCCCATCGACATGGTGGTCGTGAACCTGTATCCCTTCGCCCGCACCGTGGCCAAGCCCGGCGTGCACCTGGAAGAAGCCATCGAGAACATCGACATCGGCGGGCCGTCCATGATCCGGTCCGCGTCCAAAAATTACCGCAGCGTGGCCGTGGTGGTGAATCCGGCCCGGTACGCCGCCCTGCTCGCGGAAATGGACAAGGCCCAGGGGCAGGTGGGCGACGAGACCCTGAAGCAGCTGGCCGTGGAGGCGTTCGACCACACCGCGGAATACGACGCAGGCATCCACCGCTACCTGCTGGAGAAGCTCGGCGGCGGCGAGACGCCTTTCCCGGAAACCATCCGCTTCACTTTCCAGCGGCAGCAGGCCCTGCGGTACGGCGAGAACCCGCACCAGCAGGCCGCCTGGTACCGCCAAGCCGGCCCTGGCGCCGAAGCCACGCTCTCCTCGGCCAAACAACTGCAGGGCAAGGAACTCTCCTTCAACAACCTGCTGGACCTGCACGCGGCCCTCGAGCCGGTGAAGGAGTTCGCCGAGCCCGCGGTCTGCATCATCAAACACACCAACCCCTGCGGCCTGGCCGTGGGCGCGGACATCGCGGACGCCTACCGCAAGGCCTACCAGGCGGACCCGCTTTCGGCTTACGGCGGCATCGTGGGCCTCAACCGGCCGCTCTCCGTGGCCGTGGCTGAACTCATGAAGGATATTTTCCTGGAATGCGTCATTGCGCCGGGGTATGAGCCCGAGGCCCTGAAGCTGCTGGCGGCCAAGAAGAACCTGCGCCTGCTCGAAATCGGCGCGCTCGCTCCGGCGTCCGGTGAAACGGGTCCGGCCTGGCTCTCCATGGACATCAAGCGCGTTTCCGGAGGCGTGCTGCTCCAGGAACGCGACCGCGGCCGGGTAAAACCCGAGGACCTCAAAGTGGTCACCAAGCGGAAACCCACGCCCGAGCAAATGCAGGACCTGTTGTTCGGCTGGCAGGTGTGCAAGCACGTCAAGTCCAACGCCATCGTGCTGGTCCGGAACGGCGCCACGGTGGGCGTGGGCCCGGGCCAGACCAACCGCGTGGGCGCGGCGGAAATCGCGGTGCGCCAGGCCGGGGAACGGGCCAAGGGCGCGGCCGTGGCCTCGGACGCCTACTTCCCGTTCCGTGACGGCGTGGACCTGCTGGCCAAGGCGGGGGTTACGGCCGTAATCCAGCCCGGCGGGTCGGTCAGGGACGAAGAAGTCATCGCCGCGGCCGACGAACACGGCCTGGCCATGGTATTCACCGGCATGCGCCACTTCAAGCACTGAGCGCCCAAGGAGCCGACGTATGTCCCAAAACCGGCGGATAGAGTACCGCATCCTGGCCGACCTGCGCGTGCACCGCTTCGAGCTGCCCGGCGAGCCGGTGGAGTCCGCCACGGGCGTGATCCGGGAGCTGTCCGCTTCGGGCTGCCGCCTGGAATGTTCGGTGCCGCTTCAGGTCAACCAGGAACTGCGCCTGAGCTTCCAGCTGCTTGACGGCCATCAAGTGGAGAACGCGCGGGCCCGCGTGGTCCGGCGGCTGTCCCAGCGTTCGCGGCGCGTCGTGGCTTTGGAATTTTTGGACCTGCCCGAACCCGCGCAGTTGCTGATTCGGGAGTACATCGTCTGGCGGGAGTCCCAGGAGGCGGTTTCATGAAAGTCATGGTGATCGGCAGTGGCGGCCGGGAGCACGCCATGGTGTGGGCCCTGCGGCGCTCCGCGCAGGTCAACGAGGTGCTGGCCGCGCCCGGCAGCGCGGGCATGGCCCGCGAAGCCCGCTGCCTGCCCGTGGCTGCGGACGACGTGGACGGGCTGGCGGCGCTGGCGCGGCAGGAACAGCCTGACCTGGTGCTGGTCGGCCCGGAACTGCCGCTGACCCTGGGCGTGGTGGACCGCCTGCAAGCCGCCGGCATCCCGGCCTTCGGTCCCACGGCCGCCTGCGCCCGCCTGGAAGGCAGCAAGCACTTCGCCAAGCAGTTCATGGAAAAATACCGCATCCCCACGGCCGCGTCCCGGACCGTCGCCAGCCTGGAGGAAGGGTTCCAGGCCCTGGAGGCCTTCGGCCTGCCCGTGGTGGTGAAAGCCGACGGCCTGGCAGCCGGCAAGGGCGTGACCGTGGCCCCGACCCGGGCCGAGGCTGAAGCCGCGCTGCGCCAGATTTTCGAGGCGCGCGTGTTCGGCCCTGCGGGCGACCGGGTGGTCATCGAGGAATGCCTGGCCGGCGAGGAAGCCAGCGTGCTGGCCCTGTGCGACGGCCGCACGGCCGCGCCGCTCCTGCCGGCGCAGGACCATAAGCGCGTGTTCGACAACGACGAAGGCCCGAACACCGGCGGCATGGGCGCCTACGCGCCCGCGCCCGCGGTCACGCCGGAGATCATGCGGCGCGTGCAGCAGGAAATCCTGGACCCCGTGATGGCGGGCATGGCCAAGGAAGGCACGCCCTACCACGGCGTCCTGTATGCGGGCCTGATGCTGACTTCGGACGGGCCCAAGGTCATTGAGTTCAACTGCCGCTTCGGCGACCCTGAAACCCAGGCCGTGCTGCCGCTTCTGGCCTCGGACCTGTCGGACCTGGCCCTGGCCTGCGTGAAAGGCCAGCTGGCCGGGCGGACCGTGGAGTGGAAACCCGGCGCCGCGGTGTGCGTGGTGTTGGCCGCGCCCGGGTACCCGGCGTCCTATCCCAAGGGCCTGGCCATCACCGGGCTGACCGAGGCGGAGCTGATCCCGGAGATCACGGTGTGGCACGCGGGCACGGACTGGCAGGACGGCCGCTGGGTCACGCAGGGCGGCCGGGTGTTGAACGTGGTGGCGCGGGCCGAGACCCTGGCCCAGGCCGTGAACCGGGCCTACCAGGCCGCGAACCGCATCCAGTTCAAAGGCATGCACTACCGGCGGGACATCGCGCAGCGGGCCCTGGTTGCGGGCGCGCAGGCCGCACGCTGATTTTCAGAATGACTCAAGGAGGGACGGACATGCAGGACAAAGCGTTGGTGGGAATCGTGGTGGGAAGCGACTCGGACCTGCCGGTGTTGCAGGAAACCGTGAAGATGCTCGAATACCTTGGGATCGGCTATGACCTGACCATCGCCTCGGCGCACCGCTCGCCCGCCAGGGTGCGGGAGTGGGTGCAATCGCTCGAAAAGCGCGGGGCCGAGGTGATCATCGCCGGCGCCGGCGGCGCGGCCCACTTGCCCGGCGTGATCGCGGGTGAGACCCTGCTCCCGGTCATCGGCATCCCCATGCCCACCCTGTACTTCAACGGCGAGGATTCGCTGCTGTCCATCGTGCAGATGCCCTCGGGCGTGCCCGTGGCGGCCATGGCCGTGGGCAAGGGCGGCGCCACCAACGCCGCGCTGTTCGCCGCCCAGATCCTGGCGCGCAAGTACGGGCCCATCGCCGACGCGCTGAAAAAGTTCCGGGGCGAACTGCTGCAGGGCGTGGAGAAAAAAGCCGCCAAATTGTCCCAACTGGGCCTGGACAAGTACATCGAGACCATGTAACCCGGCTTCAGCATGCCGCCGCATTTTCCGCCGCTGCGCGCCGTCGTTTTCGACATGGACGGCACGCTTTACACCAACGCCCGGTTGGACCGGGCGTACAACGAATCCATCGAACGGGTCGCGGCCCAGGTCCTGGGCGTGACCCGGGCCGAGGCCCTACGCCGTTTCACGGCCGCCACCCAGCGCCTCCGCGCCCGCTTGGGGCGCACCCCTTCCAAACTTTTCACCCTCACGCAGATCGGCGTTTCGGATAAGCGCTGGGCCAAGCTCGCGGCCCGATGGGTGAACCCTCATGCGTACGTGAAACCCGACCGCCGGCTGCGCCGCGTCCTGCTTGAATTGCGTACGCATTTCCGGCTGGCCGTGGTCACCAACAACCACCGCTCCAACCTGGTTGCCACGCTCAAGGCTCTGGGCGTGGCGGACTGCTTCGACGACCTGCTGGCCTTGTCCGACACCCGCCTGTTCAAGCCCTCGGCCAGGCTGTACCGGCTGTGCGCGGAACGGCTGGGCGTGGCGCCCGGGGAATGCCTGTCCGTGGGCGACCGCTTCGAATTGGACCTGGCGCCCGCGGCTGAAGCGGGCATGCACACCCTGCTGGTGGGGCGGCCGTCTGATCTGTACCGTTTGCCCGGGCTGCTGCAACCGGCGACCGGAACCTGGCTGCGCACGCGCACGCCGGTCCAGAAACGCCTGGCCGCGGCGGCCGCGGTTGCGAGCCTGCGCAAGGGACGGCTCGCGGTCATTCCCACGGACACAGTGTACGGCTTGGCCGCCCGGCCGGATGCAGCGGGCATCAGCCTGCTGTACCGCGCCAAAGGCCGGCCCGAAGGCAATCCGCTGGTCCTGCTGCTTGCTTCGCCTGCGCAGGCTTCGCGCTACGCCCGCCTGATTGGCCAGGCGCCGGACCTGATCCGGCGGCACTGGCCAGGCCCATTGACCCTGGTGCTGCCGGTGAAACCCGGCACTCCCTGGGGGCGACTTTTGCGCGGCAGCCGCACGGTGGCCTTGCGGGTTCCGGACCATGGCCTGGCCCGGGACATCATCCGGCGCTGCGGCGGCGCCCTGGCTGTGACCTCGGCCAACCCCGCCGGACAGCCCGCGCCGGCAGCGCTCCGGAAAGTGTCCGGCCAAATAAGGGTTTTCGCGGATTGCCTGGTGGCTTCGGACCAGCCTCTGGCTTCCAAGCCTTCGGCTGTGGTCAAAGTGGCGGCCAGGGGGTTGAAAGTATTGCGGCCCGGGAGCCTGAACCTGAGCCAGGACGGAGAATTGTCCGCAACCAAGCCGCGGCCGCGGGGTTATAAGCCATGAGAGGTCCCATCGTGAGAGACGAAGACATCGATTGGGTCGAGCGCTGGCAGGCCGGCGATGAAACGGCCCTGACCGCGCTCGTGAATAAATACCGGGAGCGGGTGAGAGCCGTGGCGTACCGGTTCCTGCAAAACCGGACTGAAGCCGAGGACATTGCCCAGGAGACGTTCATCCGGCTGGTCCAGGCGCGGGACCGCTACCGGCCGAGCGCCAAGTTCAGCTCGTACCTCTTTACGATCGCGAACCGCCTTTGCCTCAACGCCCTGCGCCACCGCAAACGGCATCCTGCGCAGAGCCTGGAGGCGCCGGTATCGGCTGATCCTGAAGCGCCGGCCAGGCAATGGGCGGATCCGGCGGCCGTGCCGGCGGCCCAGGTGCTGGAGGAAGAGGAGCAATCGCTCATGGTGCGGAGGGCCGTGGACCGCCTGCCCCCGGACGAGCGCATGGCCCTGATCCTGGACCACTGGGAGGACCAGCCCCTGGAACGGATTGCGGAAGTGCTGCGCAAGAGCATTCCTGCGGTCAAGTCGCTGTTGTTTCGGGCGCGGGCCAAGCTGCGGATCAGCCTGGCCGCGTACGTGCAGAAATAACGTGAAGATCAGGAGGGTGCCATGAACTGCAATCAGTGCCGCGAACACATGGAAGCCTACCTTAAGGGCAGTCTGGCGCCCGAAAACGCCGAACCGTTCGAACGCCATCTGGAGGGATGCATTGGCTGCCGCGAGGAACTGGAACAGGTGCGCAAACTGCACGCCGCCCTGTCCGCCTGGCAGGTCCCGGCCGCCTCGCCCGGTTTCGAAACCCGCCTGGCCGCGCGCGTGCGCGAAGCCCAGGCCCGGCTGGGCAGGCGGAGGGCGTGGTACGCGCAGCCGGCCTGGCTGGGCGCGGCTGCCGGCTTGGTCGTGGCCGTCGGGGCCGCGGTGTGGTGGTGGCCGTGGCGCGCGGAGGTGCGGCCCGGCCGGGAAGCGTTCGAAGTGGCCCTGGCCCAGGACCTGGACTTGTACGAAAACCTGGACTTGCTCGAAGATCTGGATTTGTTCGAACACTGGGAAGAAATCGAGTCCGTGGATCCTTCGGCCAAGGAACCGTCGTGAGCGCGCGCTGGCTGGCCCTGGCATTAGGCGGGATTTTCGCCTGGACGCAGGCGGCCCAGGCTGCCGGCCAGGCCCCGCAGCCCGTGGCGACGCCCGAGGATGCGGCTGTGGCCGAAGAAGCGGAACTGTTGCAGGAACTGGCCCTGCTGGAGGACATGGAATTCATGGAGAACCTGGAAATGCTGGAAGCCCTGACCCCGGAACAATGGACCGCTTTGGAAAAGGAGGCGAAATAATATGCGCCGACTGAGCATGATCCTCATCCTGACGGCATGTGCGGCTGCCGCCGGTCCGGCGGTTTGGGCCGAAACCGAAACCGCCGCGCCTGCGGAGCAGAAGCGGGAGCAGTGGCAGAAGCTGACTCCGGCCGAGCGGCAAACCCTGAGGGAGCGCCACCGCGCCTGGGAGAAACTCTCGCCCGAGGAACGCAAGGCGTTGCGCGCGCGCTGGGAGCATTTCCGCAACCTGCCGCCTGACCGGCAGAAACAGGTCCGCGGCGCGTTCCACCGCTACTCCCAACTGACGCCCGAGGAGCGCAAAGCCCTGCGCGCACGCTGGGCGGAATGGGAAAAGCTCCCGCCCGAGCGCCGGGAACGGATCCACAACAACTATGAGCGTTTCCGCCAGCTCAGCCCCGAGCAGCGCCAGCGCTGGCTGAAACGCTACCATCACTGGCGCAATCTGTCTCCGGAAGAGCGCCAGAAACTGCGCCAGCGGATGAAACAGCGGCACCACGACAGGTAGCACCCGCCAGCCGGCGTTGCAGACCTGCGGCAGATACGCCATTCCCGCCGTTTAGTAGGCTGATGAAAAATCCCGCAGAGCGGTCTTTTTCGATTGCATCGCATGGAATACCCCATGAAAAATCAGAGGTTTTTCATGGGGTAACCGTCAGGTGCTGGCCCTGCTAGCCTTATTTGCCAAAGAGGGCCAGTGCAGGGTGCTAAAGGAACATATATGGGTTTTTCAGCACCCTGTTAATTTTTCAATTCGTTGACTAAATCCTGAAGCGCGTCAAACCCCCGGCGGATAAGCTCCGCGGCTTTGGGCGTTTGGATTTTGGCGATGACCGCGCTCTTGGCCGACACCTCGAACCCCTGGGGCCGCAGCAGGCGGAAGAACCCGATGGGCTGGACCGTGTAACGGACCGTGACCACGCGGCCTTCGTCGTCGCTGTTTCCCGGGGCCGAGGTGTCCAGGCGGCAGCCTGGCAGGAGATAAGGGACGTGATCGGAAAAACCTCGCATGTTGGTATTATTGAAAAGGTTGACCAGCTTGGCGGCTTCGCGGGCCGCGGTCTGGCACCGCAACTGCGCCATGCCGATCCAGACCAGCTGGATGATGCCCGTGGCAAAGAACGCGAACAGGAAGACCACCAGCGCCAGTTCCACCACGGCCTGGCCCTGCTCGTTACGACGGACGGGTTTCATCCCAGTTGCACCAGGGCCAGTTCCCAGTCGGCTGAAGCGGGTGTGCAGCGGATTTTGACCAGCAGTCCGGGTTCCTTGGGCTTGAGGTTGAGCTTGGCCTCGGCCCCGCGTTCCGGGGTGCGGAGGGCTTCCCGGTACAGTTCCTGCAGGCCGGCAGGCAGCGGCGCCTGCAGCACGTGCAGGCCTTCCAGCTCCTCGGGACGGCAATTCAGCAGCTCGCAGGCCAGGGCATTGCCGGCCACGATGCGGTTGTTGCGGTTCACGGCTAAAGCCGCGGCTGGAAAATCAGCCAGCAGCAGCCCGGCCAGGCGGGCCGGGAGCGCCGCGCCGGCGGAAGGGGAGTTTTCAGCCCGTTCGCGCGGGTCCAGCAATTCGAAACGCCCCAGCCGGAAATAGACGAACAGGCTGAGCAGCAAAGAGGTCAGCAGGAGCAACACGTAGAAGCGCACGATATAGACCCGGCGGCTTTGCAGCATGGAGGTTTCGTCGAAGTAGGCGCGCAGGAGCAAGTCCTCGTCGTGGGGCAGGGGGACCAGCACTACGGCAAAAGGCCGGCCTTCCTGGCGGGCCAGGCTGAGTTCAGGCACCATGGGCCTGGGCCCGCTAAGGCTGCGGGTTTTTTGCCCGAGCATGCCCGGGTCAGAATGCAGGATGATTTTTCCCTGGCGGTCGAAAACTTCGGCTTTTTGCAGCTGGGGATGGATGTTTCTGCCGGCTTTGAGGACCGAGAGCGCGGCCAGGTCGTCGCCGGCCGTCAGGGCGCGGGAGAGCTGGTCGCCCAAGTCCCTGGCGATTTGAGTGAGAAGCTTGCGGCTAGTGTCCGCAAATTGGCTCTGGGAAAGCTGGTTGAGGTAGGCCAGGACCAGCCATTGCAGCAGCAAGGCCAGAAGTCCAACGCCAAGTGCCACGGTTGCGCGGCGGGAAAGCTGGGAGAGCATGGTTGCCTCCGTCTCATTCCAGATATTGTGCTTGATTCCACTTTCCGGGCTATTATATAGTGCCATACATGGCCGGTCAACGCGGTTGCCCCGCAAAAAAAACCGCATGAAAAAATACTGATAACCGGTCTAATACTTTGACTGCTATGAGCGGCTTTTCCATGTGGAAAAAGATGAAACTGCGCGCTTGCATGCTGGTTGGTAATCAGCAGGGGCAGTCCTTGACCGAGTATATTCTGGTTATTGCGTTCGTAGCCCTGGCTTTTGGGCTGGTGCTGGGAACCTGGAACGGGCCATTGGCCAAGTTTCTGAATGCTGTGGCCCAGGTCATTAGCAAAACGCGGTAATCGCAGCCTGTGGCTGGGTCCGCAATCCTTCGGAGGGGTGAACCATTGATGCTGCAAAAAATGCGGAAAATGTTCAAAAATGAGAAGGGGCAGGGATTGGTGGAATACATTCTGATCATTGCCATCGTGGCGGTTTTGGCCATCGTGGTTTTGAAAGGGTTTGGCAAACAGATTCAAGGCTGGTTTGGGAACACGCAAGATAAGTTGAATAATGCCATCGAAAATCCTGATTAAAATTGCATGACTGGATGTCTTCGATAAACGGAATCTTTCTTTTGTCAGTATTGCTAATAGCTGCAATCACTGATCTTGTTCGGCGAAAAATCTATGACTGGCTGACGCTTCCTGCTCTAGTCCTGGGAGTGGCGATCAATACAATCGGAGCAGGCTGGCCAGGCCTGGGGTTTGGTTTATTAGGCCTGGTGGTCGGCGGTCTGCTGTTTTTGCCCTTCCTGCTGGTGGAAGGCATGGGCGCCGGCGACATCAAACTCATGGCCGTGGTCGGCGCTTTCGGCGGAGCGGGTTTTGTCCTGCAGGCCTGGTTTTACACGGCCGTGGCCGGCGGGCTCTGGGCCGTAGCAGCCCTGATCATCAAAGGCAAGTTGATCGCCACCCTCAAGAACCTGCTCCTCTGGATAGGTTCCATGCTCGGTTCCAAACGAAAACCCGCCCCGTTTTCCGAACAGGACGCCCTGCCGTATGCTGCCTTTATTTTCCTGGGAACATTGGCTGCGCTGTTTCTCCCGCCGGTATTTGTAATCTGATTGTCCAATTTAATTTTACAAACGCACTAATATCTGGTATTGAACTTGGGAACGAATAGAGCTTGGGAATCCCAAAAAGCATAGGAGATACAGCGTGGGACAGACCTTGGCGTGGATGGTATTTGGCGCTGTCATCGTGATTATGATGGCCCTGGACCTGGGCGTATTCAACCGCCGCGCCCATGAGGTCAGCTTCCGCGAGGCGCTGACCTGGAGCGCAATCTGGATTTCTTTGGCCCTGTTGTTCAACCTGGGCGTGTGGTGGTGGCGGGGCCAGGAGTCTGCCTTGCTGTTCTTGACCGGCTATCTGGTCGAGGAATCCCTCAGCGTCGACAACCTCTTCGTTTTTATCATCATCTTTTCCTACTTCCGCGTGCCGAGCCAATACCAGCACAAGGTGCTGTTTTGGGGCATATTGGGCGCGGTGGTCATGCGCGGCTTGTTCATCGCGACCGGAGTGACCCTGATCCACCGGTTCCACTGGCTGATTTATTTGTTCGGCCTTTTCCTTATCTATACCGGCCTGCGCCTGGCCTGGCAGAAAGAGAAAAAGGAACTGGAGCCGGACAAAAATATTTTCGTGAGGATTTTGCGCCGGTTTTTCCCCGTGACATCCCAGTTCGAAGGCAGCCGCTTTTTCGTGCGCCAGGGAGGGCGCTGGCTGGTCACACCGCTGCTGGTCACGGTGCTAGTGGTGGAGAGCACGGATGTGATTTTCGCCCTGGATTCCATCCCCGCCATCCTGGCCATCACCACGGACCCGTTCCTGGTCTACACCTCCAACATTTTCGCCATTCTCGGCCTGCGCTCCCTGTATTTCGCGCTGTCCGGTTTTATGCGGATGTTCCACTACCTGAATTACGGCCTGGCTGTGATCCTCGCCTTCATCGGCGTCAAGATGACTCTCTCCGACCTGTATCACATGCCCATCCAACTGGCATTGGGTTTTATTGCCGTGGTGCTGGCTGTTTCCATTTTAGCCTCGGTCATTTGGAAGCCCAAAGCCGGCGCCGAACCCCAGGGATAACCGGTGGCCAAACCCGTGCCAGCTAGAAACGCGCTTTCAATAGCAACGGCTCTCGCTCTGCTGGCAGCCCTGACCCTGGCCAACCCGACTGAAGCCAGACGGAAACCGAAATTCGATTCCGGCCGCGCGAGCTTCAGCGTCCGCTGCCAAAACCTGGTGGCCGGCTACCGGCTCCAGGCCGTGACCGTGCTGCCTTCCGAGACAGTCGACGTGGAGGCGCTGGACGCGGATTGGGACAAGCAATTCCGCCTTGAAGCTCAGGTAGGAACCATGGAAAGCCTGGACCCCAGGCACTGGCGCTGGACCGCGCCGGACCAGCCGGGCGAATGCCTGGTGACCATCCACCGCCTGCCGGACCGGGATTCCGTGCAGCTGCTGGCCCTGGTGCTGGTGCCGTACGACCACATGGTTGGCGGCGTATTGAACGGCTACCTCATCGGCAGTTATCCCGAGCCCCGTTCCAATTCCTTCAACGGCTTTGGGCCTCCCCGCGGATTCGTGGAAGTCCGGGAGGACAATCTGGAGACCTGGGTCAGCCCCCATTTCCAGCTGCAGCAGTTCCTCTGCCGTCAGGCCGGCGATTTCCCGAAATACCTGGTGTTGGACGAGCGGCTGCTGGTCAAGCTGGAGGAGCTGCTGGCCAAAGTCAACCTGGAAGGCCATCCCTGCCGCACGCTGAGCATTTCCTCGGCGTTTCGTACGCCCCACTACAACCGGCTGCTCAAACAGGCTGAATTCAGCCTCCACCAATGGGGCCAGGCCGCGGACGTGGCCGTGGACGCGGACGGCGACGGCAAAATGGACGATTTGAACCACAACGGCAAAAGCGACCTGGGGGACGTGGAAGCGCTGCGGAGCATGGTGGAGCACATCGAGGGCGAGCCCAGGCACCAGGACAAGGTGGGCGGGTTGGGCGTTTACGACGAGCGGGGCAATCACGGTCCGTTCGTGCACATTGACGTGCGGGGCGAGGCGGCGCGCTGGCAAAGGTGAGAGGCGCCGCAGGAAAAAGTTTTGATAATGCTTAAGCGATTGCATTGGCCGCGCGCCTTGTGATAAAAAGAGACAACGAATACGCAACCGGAGGAGCCATGGGCAAGGAAGTCTATATTGAGAAATGCGGGAACTGCGGCGAAACCGTGTACGGTATTTTTACTTCCTCCTACGAGGATTCCTTCACGATCCTTTACGAGTGCCCTCAATGCGGATTCGTATGGTCGGATGAAAGGACCATGGAGGACGAGGAAGAGGCCGAGGAAGAGAAGGCTGAGGGCGAAGAATCCAAAACTAATGGGAAAGACGACAGTGGAGCGGCGGACGAAGACGAAGACGAGGATGAAGATGAAGACGAGGACGAGGACGAGGACGACGACGAAGAAGATGAAGACGATGAGTTTGAGGACGATCTAGACGAAACGGACGAGGATGACGAAGACGAGGACGAGGAAGATGAGGAGGATGAAGACGAGGCGGAATAAAGGCCGGGTTATTCCCAGGACCCGAAATATTTGTAAGCCAAGGGGTCTGTAAAGTCGTTAATCAGACGGACGTTTTTCGCGCCGGTCATTTCCAAGGCGCCCAGAAAATATCCCTGTATTTGCAACCGCGAGGTCAATGGAAGCGCGGGGTAGTTTTCGATAATCAGCTGGCCGCTGCGGTGGCCTTCCTGCCAGACCGCCTTAAGATCACCGGTGTCATTGTAGCTGTGCCAGAGGCTCGAAAGTTTTTTCATCAGAGCCGGAATGGTGATGAACCGTACGATGATTTTGTACAGCCCGCTCAGATCATCGCGGGCTTGTTCCCGGCCCAATTCCAGAATGCAGTCCGGATTGTCCGGGAAAATGATGGGCGCGGCCAGTTCCTGGAGTCTGGCGCTGGTTTCAATCGGCACCCAGCCGACCGGCGTGGCGGTTTCGTATATCTTCTTTTCCTCGGCGGACAACAAGCCGATAAATTTTTGCTCTGCGGCGCTGTCCAGCGCACGCAGGCGTTTTCGCAAAAAAGCGATGTCCGTTCCCTTGGCTTTTCCCACCAGCAAACTCCCTTCATGCCGCGCCAGGCGGCAAGCCATATTATACTCCCCCTGCGGCTGCCCACCAATAGGTTTCATTCTTAGTGTGTTTGGACAAGCCATGCGCGCAGGGTGGCTGGGTTTTTTGCACCGGTTTATACACTGCTGTTGTTATAATGGGGCACCTTATTCTGACAACGCAGAAAACCCCGGGCCTTTCGGCCAGAGGCTCTCTTTTCCGAGGTGCTCTTATGTCTTTACCTGATCCCGCGACCCTGGGCTGCGAGCATGTACGCTGGCAGCTAGACGATTTGTTCCAGGATATGGACCATCCGGCAGTGGAGGAACTGCTGGCCTGGGCGAAAACCGAGGCGGACAGCTTTAAACGCGCCTATTCCGGCCAGGTGGCGCAACTGGCGGATGAAGCCCTGGCTTCGGCGCTTAAACGGTATGAAACGCTGCTGGCCGCGGTGTACAAACTCGGGCAGTACAGCAGCCTGCGTTACGCCCTGGATACGTCCGACGACCGGATCAAGGCCTTTGAACAGAAGATCCGCGAGGCCAACATCCGGCTGGAAAACGAACTCGTCGGCTTTGACCTGGAACTGGGGAAGATCCCGCCCGACCGTCTGGAGACGCTGCTGCGCGCGGAGTGTCTGGCGCCCTATGCCTACTTTCTCCGCCGCAAGACAGCCGTGGCCCGCTATCATTTGAGCGAACCCGAAGAGACCCTGATCAACCTGAAAAACCTCACCGGTGCTTCGGCGTTTCGCAATCTATACGAGGAATTCACCACGGCCTTTCGCTTTGAACTTAAATTGGACGGCGAGCGCAGGACGCTGACCGGCGAGGAACTGCGCGCCCTGAGGCAGCACCCCCGCCCCGCGGTCCGGCGCGAGGCCATGCGGCGGTTTCTGGGGCGCCATCAGGACGAACACCTGGTGCTGACCACGGTGTTCAACGCCGTGCTCAAGGATTACAACCTGGAACGGCAGCGCCGCGGGTTCGCATCGCCGATCAGTGTCATGAACACGTACAATGACCTCGACGACGCGCTGGTGGACACCCTGCACACGGTTACGACCGCCTCGTATCCTCTGGTTCAGCGCTACTACCGCCTGAAAGCCAAACTGCTCAGACTGCCGGACCTGACCCTGGCGGATATTTACGCTCCCCTGCCGGAGGCCGAAAAAACTTACTCCTGGGAACAGGCCAAGAGCCTGGTCCTGCAGGCGTTCCGCGGCTTTGACGAAGATTTTTGCCAGCTGGCCGAAAGCCTGTTCCAGGAGCGGCACGTGGATGCGCCGGCTGTCCCCAACAAGCGCGGAGGCGCGTTCTGCTCGTCCTCGGCGCCGGACGTGAAGCCGTTCGTGCTGGTCAATTTCCTCGGGCGTCTGCGCGACGTGTCCACCCTGGCGCATGAACTGGGGCATGCGATCCACAGCCTGCTCAGCCGCAACCAGCCCCTGGTCAGCTACCACGCCATTCTGCCCATGGCCGAGACCGCTTCGGTGTTCGGCGAAATGATCCTGGCCGATCATCTGCTGTCCCAGGAGCAGGACCCGCTGGTCCGCCAGTCGCTGCTGACCAGCCGGATCGAGGAAACCTTCGCCACCAGCCACCGCCAAAACATGTTTTCGCGTTTCGAGCGGGCGGCCCACGCCGCGGTCAGCGAGCGGCGCTTGAGCCCGGAGGAGTGGTGCGCGCTCTTCCGGCGCGAATTGGAACTGATGTTCGGGCAGGCGGTAAGGATTCCGGAGGAGTTTTCCTGGGAATGGGCCGCGATTCCGCACCTCGTGGAAATGCCGTTCTATGTCTATGCTTATAATTTCGCAAACCTGCTGGTGATGGGGCTCTACGGGCAGTATAAGGAGCAAGGGGAAAAGTTTGTTCCGGCTTTCAAGCGCCTGCTGGCTGCCGGCTCGTCGGACAGCCCGGTCAAGCTGGCGGCCATGGCCGGCGTGGACCTGGAAAATCCTGATTTTTGGCAGAAAGGCCTGAACCTGATCAGCCAGTGGATCGACGAGGTCGAACAGCTGGCTAACCGGCAAACAAAACGCATGGAAACCAAGGGAATCCGGTCTAAATAAGCATGAGACCCCTTGCGCCCAGGACCGCCTCCTTCCTGGCCTGCCTGCGCTCGCAGCGCGGGCAGGGCATGGTGGAATCCGCCCTGGCTATTCCCATTCTCATCGCTCTGTTCGCCGCCTGCCTGCAAATGCTCCACCTGGGCCTGGCCAAGGTCGTCGTGTATGTCGCGGCCTACGAGGCTGCGCGCCAGGGAACCATCAACAACATGAATCTCAACGAAGCCCGGCGCACGGCCGAGGAGATCTGCGGCGTGCTGGGCAAGGGCCGGACAGAGGTCACCTACGACGGCCAGGTTCAGCGTTACACCATCACCCACTATTTGCAGCCCATTGTGCCCATAGTCCGCGAAATCAAAGTGAGCGAGACGTTCCCGGCCTATGTATTCCTGCCAGGGAACGAAACCGCGCCGGCCAATGCCTCCAACCGGAATTCAGGCGGAGGAGGCGGCGGCTCGCCTGGGCCGGAGTACGCCAGCCGCGGCGGCAGCCATGCGGAGGTGGGAGATTACAGCGCGTCCGCTGATTCCCGGACCAGCGGTTATTCCGGCAATCCGGCAGGTGCGGCCAACTACCCGCAGTATGCTTCGACCAATCTCCAGTCAGGTTATGGTGGGTCCGCACCCTTGCGAGCTCCGCCAGGCACATACCCTTTGGCCAGCCTTTCTGATAGCAATGCCCAGCCGCATATCCCGACTGATGAAGAAGTGATTCTCGGCGCCTCGCTTGACAGCGGGAATGATGCGCTTGCCTGGGATGACGAGGAATATAATTCGTCGGATTCTTCACAGGCCGCTGCAGATACAGGGGCTGCCTCTGTCCCCCCAAATAAAGGGCGCTCTTCCAATCTATCCCCGCACGAAGGGGATTCTTCCGGTCTTCGCCCCAACGAAAGTGGTTCTTCCTCTGCGATCCCTTCCTCGAGGGGAGGAGAGGGGGAGGGTGATGTTTCCGGCGCCGCAACTTCCCCCCAAAACAAAAACCTTCTGGAAACCAGCGCCGAAGCTGCCGCTAAAGCTGCAGGCAAGCGGGCCGGGGAAACCCTGGCCTTTTACCAGGGGGTGGCCGAAGGCTACACAGGCGATTCCAATGCGGATAATGCGTTCTGGGCAGGCCAGCGCTGGGCCAACCAGAAGACCGAAGAATCCCGCGACCGCATGGAACAGCGGTTGAGTGAACTGGATGCGCAGGACCAGGAGCTGGATAAAGCCACTGGGTTGAAAAAGCTGGCAGGCAAGGCGTCGGTCAAATCGAAAAAGCTCGGGGCCGTGGCGCGCAATATCATCGAAGAAGGCATCTACGACATCCCCAAAGCCGGCCAGGACCTGCCCGATGCCTGGAAGAACACTAAGCAGGCCGGCAGGGAAATGATGGACGGCAATTGGAAAGCAGCGGCCAAAGCCGGCGGCAAGGCAGTGGGGATACTGGCCAATGAAGCGGGCCGCGTCTCGTATGTGGCCGGCAGGCTCAAACAAGTCGCCAATGCAGGCAAGCTCGGCATCCAGGCAGCCAAAGGGGCGAAATCAGCAATAAAAGAAGGTGCTAAGCAAGCTGATAAGGCAATAGCAAAAGAAATTCAAAAAAGCGCCAGAAGTACCATTAATAAAAATACGAAAAGCATTAGGACTACAGCAACAAAATGGATATCGTCGGATAAAGCGAATACAGTATATATTTCACAGGGGAAACGTCCGCCGTATGCTTTTAATACCGAGGTTAAAGAAATTATTACGGGCAAGGAAGAAAAATTTGTTCGCGTCCATGGACCTAATAATCAGGCGAGTAGTTGGATCATGCGTAAAGAAGACATCAAAGGGTTGTCAGCTCGTCAGATTAAAGATAAATATGCCCTGCCAGAAATACCAACTCAAATATCTGAAGTTAAAGTGCCGAAGGGTACTAAAATGAGAACGGGAATTGCTGGGCCCCAAGAAGGTTGGGGAAAAGGAGGAGGAGTGCAGTATGAATTGCAAAATGAAATACCAGATACCAATTTCAAATTAATAGGAAAAATAGAATAATGAAATTACAAATCGTTGTTAAGGGTAAAGAAATGTTGTTTAAAAAGAATAAAGTGAAGTTTAAATATGAAATTAAAAAAGTCATTAAAAAAGGCAATGTATATATTGTGCTTCTACGGAAACCCATAGGCATTCATGATAATGAGAATGTTTTCGGTGTAAACGAGCATGGCGAAACGATCTGGCAGATCGAGAAAACGGTCCACATATATAAAGACAGTCCGTATATGGATCTGTATGAAGCGAAGAAGCATGTGTGGGTCGGCAATTGGGATGGCGATGCCTATCGGATAGATGTTAAAACTGGAAAGATACTCGAACGAAAATTCACAAAGTAATGTAAAGGCGAAAAAGGTTTAAGTAACTAATAATTATTGTATGCAAGAACTATTGTTAATTTGTTAAACATGGTGTCCCCGTCAATATGAGGCGAACTATGCATGGAATTGCTACATTAAATTATTTCAAAGATGTTAGAAAGAAATTTAAATTTCTCGTCGAACAGTATCATTATAAGATTAGAAAAATTCGTTTGGAAAATATGACATATATAGCCATTTACACGAATAGAGCTGTGAATCGGCAAATTAAAATGGGATATGATATTCATGACAATGCGTTTTACTTTTATGTAATGAAGGGCGAAAGAGGGAAATATCCTGAACCTTATACTGGAAAAGATGATAATATTATAATGTTTTATGATGTTATCAAAAAACACATTAATGTTCCTTTCGAAGCAATTATCACCGACGATAAACAATATTTTAAAGCTCTGGAATTAAATGCAGAATTGCTTCGGAAATATGGTGATGGAATACTACGAGGTACAGACTGGATATAAGGTTATTAAAAATGATCAATGAAAATTAAAAACCATTAAAAATAATAATCACAGATACCAGCGAAACACCAAAAGGGAAGAGGGTTTTTTATAGATGTAAAAAGTGTGGCTCTATTATACCTTCAATACCCGCCCGAAATATTGGATGTGAATGCGGAAATATAATCATTGATAAAGATTATTTTAGATTGCATATTGAAAACTATAAAGAATTTGAGGCTGGAAGCTTAGCCGCGGATAAATCTAGCAAAGGTAAAAAACGATCGCGTTAATAGCCCAATTTTATGGGGGTGGGAAATTCATGTTTGCTCGAATATTTGGAGTTTTATTACTTGTGGTGGTAGTAAATACCCCACTTTATGCCGCCCAATCGTCTGCCAGCTATGGATTGAGCCAGTTTGTTCTCGAAAGTGTCGGCAATACTCAAGCCGGCGCAGGGCGGCAAATCTTTAATTCGGGCGGTGAGCCGCTGGTCGGGCAGAGCTGGAGCCGCACGATGTCAATCCAGGCGGGATATTTCAACGAATACTTCATGCCGCCGCCTACGCCGACCGTGACCTGCACGCCTATCCGGACTTTCGGCAACGAGCTTTTGAGCCTGGAGTATGTCTATGCCGCGCCCAATCCCATTCGCGGCAACCGCGCGAATATCGTTTATCACCTGGCGCAATCAGCCGAAGTGGAACTGAAAATATTCACGATCAACAATGACCTGGTTATTTCCAAACACTGGGACAGTATGCCGGCAGGCGAAAACCATTGGTACTGGAATACGACCGGCATTGCCAACGGAGTGTATTTGCTGTGGATCAAAGCCAAAGGCTACGACGGGAAAATCACTAAAGTGACCAAGAAAATCGCATTTATACGCTAAAACCTTGATGGGAGGGAACAAAATGAGAAGGGCTTTATTAACTGCAAGCTTGATTGTGTTATTGGCAGGGAATGTCCTGGCCGATGTGCCGAGAACCGTCAATTACCAGGGCCGCCTGACGGATTTAAACGGGAATCCCATGGCCAATGGGACCTATGCGGTGACTACGACCATATACGACAGTCTGTCAGGAGGAAGCAGTCTTTGGTCGGATAATTATTCGGTCCAGACAACCAACGGTTACTTCAGCCTCATTTTGGGATCGAATGCCGCCAGGCCGTTGAATCTGGATTTCACCCAGCAGTATTACATTGGGATTGCGGTCAGCCCGGATGCCGAGATGTCGCCCAGGCAACCGTTGACCAGCGTGCCGTATGCACTGAATGTGGCCAGAGGCGCAGCGACCGAGAGCTGGTCTGGATTCACTGATATGCAAATCATTAGCAATACTAACGAAGTTACAATTATCGATGTCCCATTTACCTTGAAGGATTCGGCAGATATATTTATCTCATCGAAGAGCATCGTTAATCCATATGAAACAGATATTGTTGTTTCGACGAGAATATATATTGATAGCACGCTGGTTGATGAATCCAACGTTACTTATTTCATATCAGGAGCCCCGCCTTTCTCAATGACGAATATGGGGATATATAGTGATCTTGCTGCTGGCAATCATCATGCATATTTCAGGGTTAAATTCGAAACGGGCACAGTGTTTGATAAACGGATTTTTAAGAATCGGTTATGTATTATTGCTCATTATAGGTAGAAATGTAAATCGACTGTAACGATGCGGATACGAAAGGTGCAAAGTGCCAGTTTATGAATGACAATATCATTGGAAAATCACATAAAAATATAACGAGATGCTTGGCAGTATTACTTGCTCTTTCTGCATTTATGCATCTCTGGGGAATTCGCAAAGACCTTCCGTATGTTCCGGACCTTGATGAACCGGAATTCGTCTATTCTGCAGTGAGAATAGTCTCCACCGGGAGTTTTCATCCGAGAATATTTGGTCATCCGGGATCGACGGTCATTTATCCTTTGGCGATCGTATATCATTTGCGGAATGTTATTTTCAATAACGGCCCTTTGTTCAAGGCGGATTCAAAGGTTGTTTTGCGATTTGATGAAAATGACAGTGCTTTTTACTATATAGGCAGAATAATAGCTATTTTGTGGAACGTTGCGACATTGTTTATGCTATTTGGACTGGGGCGCGATTTGTATAACGATAAAATCGGCCTGATGGCGGCCGGCTTGTACCTCAATTACCAATTGGCAATTGCTCAATCCCAATTAGTACGTACTGACAGCGTAGCGACATTCTTTGGTATCCTCGGTTTGCGATTGATTATTCGATTGTATTCAGATCCCAAATTAGTCAATCAAGTGCTTGTTGGGATCGTGATAGGTTTGGGTATTGCCAGCAGGTATTTTATGGCTTTATTAATACCAGTTTATTTAATCGCGAGTATTGCTTTTTTAGTTAAAACCCGGCCGAACCAAAATACAAAGACAATAACAGTAGGCGTGCTATTAGGTTTGATGGTTATATTTATTACGTTTTTTGCCGTCACTCCCTTCTTTTTACTGGATTTTCATACGGCTGTTGAAAATATCCTGCGTGAAGCAAGGGTAGTGCACGGTGGCGCGGATAATTTATCTCCGCTCGGGAATATGGGGTGGTATTTATTTAACGTGTTTCCCGCGAGCGTGACGTGGATTCAAATGATATTCGCGATAGTTGGCATAGCAATTATTTTAACCAAAAAGTATGACAAAGCCCTATTGGGTGTGTTGCTGTTTTTCGTATTTTTCGCTGGAGTCTGCGCCCAACATCTTCATTGGGCAAGATGGATTGTTGAATTACTGCCTTTGTTTGCCTTATTCACGGCGGTGGCTTTGGATAAAACCGTTGAATGGGCCATGATTTATTTCAACCAGCCCAAGGCAAACAAAAGTTTTTACCTTGTATTAGCCGTGGTGGCGGTTTCGATTCTGCCGGCAATAAACACGATCAAATACAATGTCAGCCAGGCTCGATATAGTACCAGAATAGATATGTATCGTTGGATACTTAAAAACGTGCCATTCGGGAGCCATATTGCCAACGAGTGGTACACCGCGCCTTTGCTGAAGAAAAATTATGTTAATATCGAGAAAAACACCCTGAGCGATGTGCCCTTGGATGAATATAAAAAAGAAGGGTATGAGTATTTATTGGTGGGAAGCATGCGATTCAATTTGTTTTTAAATAATCCGACTCGGTATGAACGCGAGGCGGCGTTCTATCGTTCGCTTTTCGCGGAAAGCACGTTGATTAAAACCGTATTACCGAAACCAGGCCAGGCGGGGCCGGAAATAAGATTGTATAAATTGAATGATGGAGAAAATGATAACCAAGATAAAAACCCAAAGGATATGGACAATCGGGTAAATTGAAGTGCCCTAAGTGCGGTTAAAAAGGAGCCAACTATGGATGAGATCAAGCTGAAAAAATCCCGTTCTTTGCTCCCTGTGGGTCTTATCCTGCTCTTCGGCGGGTTTGCGGTGAACACCATATTCCTGCTGGCGGGCATCCACGGCTATCTGCGCGAGCTGTCGCGTTTTACCACGATCGCGGGCCTGGCGCTGACGATCATTGCGCTTTTTCAATGGCTGTGGCGCTTGCTTGCCGCTTGGTTGAAGAAAAAAGTTTGAGGAGCGGAGTGAAGTGAAATCCCCGGGGAATTGGAAGGGCATCCTGCGGCGCCTGCGGAATGATGAGTCAGGGAACGTGCTGTACATGACCCTGATCCTCGTGCTGCTGCTGGCCAGCTTCACCCTGGTCACAGCTAATGTCATTTACATGGGCGTCATGAAAGCCAGGGCGCAGAACGCGGCGGACCAGCTGGCCCTTTCCGCCGCGGCGCTAAAAGCGCGATTATTGAATAAAATCACATATGCGAATCTCGTCATCTATGTGGCGCGCATAGGCGGAACAGTGAACGAAACGAAGTCATATCCTGATCCGATTACTGCTTTATCAGCACAGATATTTATGGCAGTAACGACTTTGGTTGTAGGTATGGATATAGTTCCGCGATATCGAGGATGGTATGAAAATGATCACTGGATAGACAGGATTGCCACGGAAAATGGATTGAAAAAAGAGAATAACAAATTCGGGATATATCCCTACGATGTGACTTTTATTGATCTTAGACGTTTTTGGGACCTGCCGAATCTATTAACGCTGAATACGGACCTGGGAATAAAGCTGCGGGCTGTATCGGTTCCGTTTACGATTCCTGTGCCTATTGAAGCAATAGAACCAAACTACGATTGGTATGTGCAATCACGTGTAGAATGGAAAACGAAGAATGCTGCCATTGGAGGAAAAACCTTAGGGATTGAACTACTGGATATTACTACGCGTGCAAGAGCGGAACTTTACGATGCAGGTACTGGACTTCCTGGAATACCTGCGGCTATCACCCATAACTGGCGCGTGCGTTTGACCAGGGTGGATGAAGATATCGACAGGGAAATGCGGCGTCGGATGGGTGGCTCGCAAAATACTGGTCAAATACAACCAAATACCTATACTCAACCTGCCAGTTTACTTTTACTGAATAGTACGACAATTGAACAGACACGGGAACAACTTGAGGAACAAATGATTGCTGAAATGGACCTCGGAAGTAGGTCTTATTATATCAACCAACGTCTTAAACAGACCGACCTGAGCGCCGCGGAACGAGTGCGCTATTATAATTTGAAAGAGAAGTATATAGGCCTCTCTTTCATGGAACGCGGCGCCAGGGAGTGGACGCGGGCGACTGCGGCAGCCCAAGCCCAAGCACAAAGCAGATAAACGGATTTAACCATCCCTCGGATACCCAGGCTGCGAAAGGAACCTTGCAGTTGCCCAAAGAAACGATCAGAAACGTGTTCGCCTCCCAATCCCGGTCCCTTTGGCTGTTGGCGGGTATCGCGGTTCTCTACGCGCTGGTTTATTCCTGCCTCCTTATCCTGCGCTTCCGGACTTTTTCCATCGGCGGGTTGGATCTGGCCGACTATGGCCAGACGATCTGGAAGCTCGCACACGGCCAGTCTCCCTGGATCACCCTGATCGGCACCCATGCGTTGGCCGATCACTTTACGGTTTTGTGGTATCCTCTGGCTTTGGTTATCAAGCCCGTCCTGTCGCCCTACTCGCTGCTTATTCTGCACTGTGCCTGCATTGCGGGCGTTGGCGTCGTCATTTATCGCCTTGTCCAACGGATGCTCGGCGACACCGGGCCTGCTCTGATATTCGCCCTGGCCTACTTATTCTCCCAATACACCCAGAGGGTTTTGTTTTCTCCCATTCATCCGGAGTCGTTTTCAGGTTTGCTCATCGCTCTGGCATTGCTCTTTATGATGGAAGAAAAAGTCGCCCTGTACGCCCTTTTTGCCCTGCTGTCCATCACCAGCAACGAGGACGTAGGTTTGTACTTCATCCCTGTGGGGGTTTATCTTGCTTATGGGAAGAAACGGGCGGTGTGGGGTTGGATAACCATTATGGGCTCCGCGGTTTGGCTGTTTATGATATTTCAATTCAAGTCCATGCTGGGCCCGGATACCCAGAACCACCTGTCCCGTTTCGCCCTTTTGGGCGGTTCGTTCGCGGAAATCGGGCGGAACCTGCTTCTGCGGCCGTGGATTTTTATCGGCGCGCTCTTCAACCCGGACAAACTCCTGGCGGATTTTCAGATGTTCCTGCAAGCCGGTTTTTTGCCCCTGCTTTCAGGCTGGGGCATGATGCTGGTCGCTGTGCCGGTCCTGTTCAAAAGCCTGACGAACCATGTCGGGATGTACCGGTTCTGGGACCATTATTCCATGGCCGTGCTGCCGTTCATGTGGCTGGCCGCTGCGATGGGTTTGGGAAAAGCAATGAAGCGTAAAACCAATGCGCCGGAGGCAGTGCCGCCTTCCTGGCCACGGAAATTATTGTGGGGCATGCTGGGCGTCAATATTCTTGTCCAGGCTGCGCTGCCTTATTCGCCGCTGTCGTTTAAATTCGACTGGAAGCAGCTGATAACCAATACGCATACGCGCGCAGGCTGGAACTTGATCAAACGGATTCCGGCCGAGGCTTCGGTGCTGACGCAGGAGCGTCTGGTGCAGGCTGTGGCCATGCGGCCGGAAGTTTACTGCATTCACTATCCGGGCCAGGTCCCGGGCGGCGTGCCGAAGTGGCAGCCGGAATATGTGCTCTTCGATACCGCGCGGTTTAAAGGGAACTGGCTGGAAACGGATTTGCGGGCTGCGGATGCTTTTTTCGCGGCTTCGGACCAATACCAGGTCATGGCCGCGGAGGACGGATGGATCGTGTATAAGCGTATTTCTGAGTAAAGTATCGAGATGCATTCTTTTCGGGGAACCTCCAGTTATCATGTGATTCGGGCATTACAGTCTGGATTCGAAAGACGCTCGCCTCAGAGAGGCTCGCTCTGCATCGGAAATCCCCCGCTTAAAGGGATTTCCTCTGAAGCTTTCTTATCCAGACTGTAATGCCCTTTTGTATTGTCTTGGAAAATATATTATTAAAGACCTTCTATAAATATTCCCCTCCCTCGAGGGGAGGGGAGGAAGGGGAGGGTGTCCAACCCCTCCCGCATAACTTGGGGAGGAAAAAATAAATGCCAAATTCGGATATCAGTGATCCCAAGGTGAGTTAATGTTTCCGCCCAGATTATTCCTTGTCTACTGTTTGATCCTGGCGGTCTCCCTGGGGTTGGCCGTGTTTCTGGCCCGGCGCGTCAAATTCCCTGCATTGTCCCACTCATTGGGCGCGCTTGTTGTTTCCGGGCTGGCGCTGCTGCACGCCTGGTTCTATTGGCTCGCCTACATGACCCGTCATGCCCAATTTGCGGCCGGAGCTACGGATTTTTCTCATTTTCTTCAGTGCCTCTGGAAAATGAGCGTGGGGCAGGCGCCGGTTTCGACGGTGTTGGGCACGCATCTGCTGCGGGACCATTTTTCACTGCTATGGTATCCCGTGGCCCTGTGGTTTAAGTGCTTTCCGAACGTTAGCGCTATAGTCCTGCTTTCCTGCCTGAGCGTGGCCGCAGTGGCTGTGGCGCTCTATTGGCTGACCTGGGAAGTGACGAAATCCGAATGGCTGGGTTTGGCGGTCGGCGTTTCGTATTTGCTTAACCCCTATGTGCAACTGGCGCAGCTGGCTGCCGCGCACGCGGATTCCTTCAATGTGCTGGTCATTGCTTTAAGCCTGCTGGCCTTGGCTAAGCGGCGCTGGATATGGTTTTACTTTCTGGCGATTGCGGCCATAGCCGGAAAAGAGGAAGTGGGTCTTTATTTCGGGGCAGTGGGTTTGTTCCTCTGGCTCGGTATGAAAGAGGTCAAACGCGGGCTTGCGTTGGTTGTTGCGGGCCTGGCCAGCGCTTTGCTTATCCGTCTGTGGTTGATGCCGCAGTTCGGCCCGGACACCCAGCAATTGTTCGTTAAATATTTCAGCCATCTGGGCGGCTCGCCCCAGGGCATTGTACACACTTTTGCCACCCGGCCGTGGATGCTGGTCCTGCCCATCCTGCAATGGGACAAGCTTTTTCCCATTTTCTATCTGCTGGCGCCAACCGCATTCCTGTCGCTCCTGTCAGGCTGGGCCCTGCTGCCCCTGGCAGCCGCGATCTGGTTCAAGTCCATCGGCAATTACCCGGCCATGTACAATTATTGGGATCATTATTCACTGCACGTCATGCCATTCCTGTATTTTGCCTGTGCCTGGGGAATGAAATGCTGCCTGGCGGAGGGCGGTTGGGGAGCCAAGCTGGCCGGCAAGCTGAAAGTCGGCCGGATGGAATCTTTTCTCGCGGCGTTGCTGCTGGCTTTGGCGCTGCTGGTCAATCTCGAAAGCGGGGACAATCCCCTGGGCAGGAAATTCTACGGGCAAGCGCATGTCCTGACCGCTCATCAGCGCGCGGGGAAAGCAATCCTCGCGGCTGTTCCTCCGCAAGCGTCGGTGCTGACCGAGGAAAACATCAGCCCGCACCTGGCTTTCCGGCCCCGACTGTATCTGTTGCACCAATGGATGCCCGATCCGGTTGAATTTGCCAGGACGCATGAAATGGACTATGTGGTGATCGACCTTCGCTCCCAACGGCTGCCCGAGGATTATTGGCGGCGGCTGCAAGCGGTTGCCGACTATTTTGGGAAGCAGGGGTACGTCAAGGAAAGGGACGAAACCGGCTGGGTGGTTTACAAACGCCGGCCGCAGGATTAATTATCTTCTTCCAGCTCTCCGATGATGTGTTCCAGGTCCTTCCGCTGTTCCTCGCTCAGGGAAACGAACTCCATGCCCAGCCACAACCGCTGCTGCCCGGGGTCCGCCTGTTGCCAGCGGACTTTGCCGCTGCCCGACAGATGCGCGAAAGGCGCGGGCAGATGGATGTCGTACCAGAGCTCCTCGGAGGAAGGTATCTGGTCGATGGGCACGCTGACCTTCATACCGCCCAGGCTGAGGTCGGAAACCTCGCCCCGGGTCGTGCTGGAGCCCGGAAAGCGGCACGCCACGGATAAATTGACGTTGACCCGCTGAAATTTGCGATTGCTATCCATGAGGGCAGCCTCCTTCGCCCGAGGCTCCCTGGGGGAGCCAATGGCCACCCTGGTAGTTTCGGAATAATCAGCCCGGCCTTAATCGCTAGAGCCCCCAGGCCAGCAGGCGTTTGGCCAGCAGTTCGGCCATGGGCTGGCTGCGCCAGTAGCCGGTGTGCGCGCCGATGGGCGTCCAGCCGCAATTCATTTCGATATCCTCGACCGACAAACGTTTGAAATGCGGCCGGCAGTACCGGGCCACACTGTCATCCGGGTCCAGGATGTTGATCCAGCGCCGCACGTTGCGCGGAAGCTGCACGGGGCTTTCCACGTAGCCCATGGCCGTGGTGAACAGGGGCAGGGGAGAGCCGAAAGTGACGAACGCCTCCACGGACTGCCGCGCGGGCAGGCGGTATTTGCGGAACCCGAAGAGGTAGTCGAAGGCGATTACGCTTCCCAGGGAGTGCGCGATCACCACGTTTTTACCCCGGGGCGTGGTCCAGGAGCGCCGGAATTCCCGATGCACGGCCCGCAGGATGCCCATGGACCCGGTTTTTTTGTCGCCCTTGTCTTTAATATAATACAGGATTTGGATCATCAACGGGTCAATGCCCTGGAGCAGGAAGTTCCATTTGCCTTTGCGCCGCCCCAGACGGTACTGCAGGGTGAGAAACCGGCGGGTCAGGTCCGAAGTGCGGTTGGCCCAAAACACTTCCTTTTGATAGAACCGCCGGGAGGCTTGCTCGGCTTCGGCCGGGGTGCGCCCCTGTTCGCGGAGCAGGCGCTGATAGTGGCGCAAAATGTTCTCGTATAATGCCTGGCTATATCCCGTGGCCTGGTCGTTCACGCCATGTATGAAAATGAGGTTGACGGATTCGAAATCTGGCTTTGTGACGCGTGCGGTTTTGGGCGTGCGGATGGTTTTCATGCGTGCCACCTCCACAGGGTTAGATCCGGCTTTTCAGGTATGCTTGACGCCGCTGGGCGGGAAAACGTTCGATGGCGTAGCGCAGCATGGTCCGGGGCATGCGCTGATAGCGGGGGCGCAGGAAAGCTTCCAGCCGGGCGCGGTCCTTTTTGCCGACTTCGCGCAGCATCCAGCCCGCAGCTTTATGCATCAGGTCCTCGGGGTCCTGCAGCAGGCGGTCGACCAGGCGCAGGGTGAGGCTAAAGTCGCCTTTGCGGATGAACCGCAAAGTGGCGAGGAGCGACAGGCGCCGCTTCCACAAGTTGGGGGAGCCCGCCCATTCCTCCAGCAACCCGCGGTCACGGTGTTCGAGATGCGCGCCCAAGACGTGGGGCGCGGTGACGTCCACCAGATCCCAGTTATTGATGTGCCGGGCGTTGCGCACATAGCAGCGGAAGAGCGACTCGCGGTCAGCTTCCGAAGCTCGGGGATAACGGCCGACCACCAGCAGCAGTCCCAGCAAACGCGTTTCGTGGTCGGGCGATTGGATCAGGCGCTCGATGTCAGCCAGGGGCAGGATAGCGTACTTTTTGGCCAGGCGCCGCAACTGGGGAACCGTAATCCCCAGAAAACGGTCGCCTTCGGCATACTCGCCCGGTCCGGTTTTGAAAAACCTGCTCAGGAATTTTGCCTTGACCGGGTCGGCCAGTTGTCGGATGTCCGCCAGGGCGGCAGTCAGGCTTACGGGCATCATGCACCTCGCAAAGAGGAGTGATAGACCGAATCTGGGATTTATGGCCGCGTAAAACCACGTTTGGGCCGGTTTTACGGCGTTTTATGGCTAAAATTTATGAAACAAAATCGCCTGAGCGTAGTCTAATACTAAAAGGCCAGAAGGAGCAGTGCGAATATGAAGTTCACCTTCCTGAAACGTCGCGCAGTGGCTGCGGACCGGTTGCTGGCCATGAGGGCTGAAGCCGGCGACGATCCCTATAAACACGCACAATACCACAAAGCAGTCAACCGCTATCAAAAAATCATTCTGAAAGCCTACAATGCCAAGAAACGCGTCCCTTTCCGCCTCTGGTTTAAAAAAATGATGTTTTCTCAGTGACCTTCCAGCAACAACCGCTTGATCCCCGGAAGAATGTCCGTCAAGCTGTGAATGCTGTCCGCTATTTTCCTCGCCGTTGGTCCGTACAGGATTGTCGGAACCGGATTGAGGGTGTGGGCTGGAACACTCAGGTTTTCGAAATTGCCGTGGTCGCTCGCGATCAGCAGAGCCGTTTCGCGGAGGTCCAGTCTTTCCACCAGGGTGGTCAAGAGGCCGTCCAGCCGTTCCAGCAGCGGGCGGGCTTGATCCCAATGCCCCCGGTGCCCCACCAAATCGGTTAAAAAAAATTCGAACAGGGTGAAATCATGGCGTTCGGCCAGCCCGGCCAGCCGCTGTGCGGCTGCCTGGGGCGTTAGCAGGGGGACCTCGCGGCCCAACAGGCGCAGGAAGTGCCCGGTTATGTCGTGGTACACCGCCTCACCAGCCGCGAAATCCTCCTCCCCGCGCAGCCGGCCCTGGGCGCCCAGGACCGACAGGGTGGTGGCGGAATGGCGCAGTTTGCCCCGCTCGACCATTTCCCAATACTCGCGGCGATAGCCATTGGCAAAAGTGGCCGATAGCCCCTGCCCGCGGCACCAGGTGAAAATTCCGTTTTCGCTGAGGCAGGTTTTTAATTTTTCGTTGGGATAGGCGCTCAGGTGCCTGCCCAGGAGACGGGCCGTGTTCACGCCCGTGAGCAGTGCGCTCTGGCCGGTGGCGCTTTGGGGCAGGCCCGGAATTCCCAGGGTGGCGTCCGTGGCCACGACCTCGGCCGCGGCGTGCGCGCCGATGCCGGACTGGGTCAGGCTGCGGTCCAGGCCCCAACAGGGGCCGAAAGCGGCGAAAGGATTGATGGCAGGATCGTCCGGCCCCAGGCCGATGCCGTCGATGAAAATCAGCAACACGTGGGGCATGGAACCGGGCGGGACGGGCCGGTCAGGCCAGGCCGCGGTGGATGGCGCACATGTCCTCGAAGCGTTCGATGAAAAGGTCGAGGACATGGGGGTCGAAATGGGTGCCGCGGCCTTCGAGAAGCATGGCCTTGACGCGGTCCGGCGGGAAGGGCTCTTTGTACGGCCGTTTGGACATCAGGGCGTCGAAAACGTCGATGATGGCCAGCAACCGCGCGGAAAGGGGGATGGCCTCGCCTTTCAGGTTGCGGGGATAACCGCTGCCGTCCCATTTTTCGTGATGGCAGGTCGCGATCTGCACGGCCAGTTGCAGCAACGGCGCCTGGCCAAGGATCTGGCCGCCGGTGGTGGTGTGGGTTTTCATCAGTTCGAATTCCGATGCGTCCAGCTTGCCGGGCTTGAGCAGGATAGCGTCCGGGATGGCGATCTTGCCGATGTCGTGCATCATGATCGAGACCCGCAGGTTCTCGAAATCGCGCTCCGCGAAACCCAGGGTCGGGGCGAGCCGCAGGGCGTATTCGCCGCAGCGCTCAATGTGCTGGCCCGTGTCGTGGTCCCGGAACTTTTCAGCCTTGGCCATGGACAGCATGCTCTCGATGAAGGCGCGCTTGACCTCGTCGTACAGGCGGGCGTTGTCGATGGCCACGGCGATCTCTTCGGCCATGGACTTCAGTTGCTGCATGTCCTGGCGGGTGAAGGTGCCGCGGGCCTTGTTGAGCACCTCGAGCACGCCGATGCGCTTGCCTTTGATGGGCAGGGGCGTGGCGATGAGGTTGTGCGTCACGAATTTGGTTTTGTCGTCCACGGCTTTGTAGAAGAAGGGGCTTTTGGAGGCGTCGGGGATCAGCAGCGTGCGGCCGGTTTGGAACGAACGGCCGGCTACGCCCTTGTCCGCGGGCATGCGGATCACCTTCAGCATGTCCTTTTTGGCCCCGGTGGCCAGGTAGAATTTCAACTGGTTGGTATCCGGGTCGTGCAGCAGGATGGAGGAAGCGGTGGCGTTGAGGCTTTTCTCCATCAACCGCATGGACAGGTTGAGCACTTCCTCGATGTCCAGGGTGGAGTTGATCAGGCGGATGATCCGGTTGCGGTCGCTGGCCGGCAGGGCGCGGACGGCTTTGGAATGGACTTTTGCACGGGTTTTAATCTTGGGCATGAACGGCTCTCCTTGACCCCCTGCGCAGGGTTCCGCGTATGCCTGGGGGCACCACGGGCGAGATCAGGTTGGGTTTCGAAAATCCGGCCCATATTTTCCCACGCCGGCCAGAAGATGTAAACCATTTATCCTGTTGTGCGGCAAACTCCGCGCCGGGGTGGCGGGGAGTTCAATTGCGATATTTGCAAACCCGGCGACGGGCCGCCAGGCTGGTATTTGCTTGCTTGGACGGTTCGACCTCAATTATAATAATTTATTTGAAAGGCGGCTCCATGGCGATTCGATCCCGATCCAAGCAAAAAAAACGCGCCGTTTCGGCCGTCGGCCTGAAAACGAAAGCCCGCCGCCGCGTCCGTCCGGCCACGCCCCGGCCCCCCCTCTCCCGCTACCAGCACCAGATGGAAATCATGAGGAAAATCGCGCTGCATCTGAGCTCGGAAAAGTCCCTGGAACAGATGCTCGACACCCTGGTGAAAATGGCGGCGGAGTTTTTCACGGCGGATGCCGTGTCCTGCATGCTCTGGGACGATGAAAAGCAAAACATCGTCATACGCGCCGGCAACGGATTCCTCACCCACTACATCCAGCAGCAGTCGATTCCCGGCGACCGGATCCGCGCCCTGACCGCGGGCGGGGCGGACCACCTTTATTTCGAGAACCTGCAAAAAACGCCGCAGGGCGACCTGCGGCTGATCCGGGACGAGCACCTGGTCAGCGTGCTGACGGTGGTGCTCCGCTTCGGCGACGAAGTGCTGGGGGGCATCAACATCTACAGCCGCGGCAAAGTCCGCCGCTTCAGCCAGGAGGAGATCGAAAACGCCCGCATTTTCGCCCATGAGGCCGCTGTGGCGGTGCGCAACGCTTCCTTGTACCAGCGGATGCGGGAAGAAGCGCAATTCGCCCAGACCCTGTTGCAGGTCGCGGAGGAAGTCGGCTCCCTGAATTCGCTGGACGAGGTGGTCAACCGTCTGATCATCATCCTCAGCCGGTCGGTCAGCTTCCGGCAGTGCAGCATTTTCACCTGGGACGAAAAGCGGAACCTGTTTCTGCCCCGGCGCGCCAGCGGCATTCCCCCCGGCCGCAACCAGCACTTTTACAGCCTGGTGCTGCGGGCCGAGGAAGTGCCGTTTCTGCCCCGGGAATTGAGCCGGCGCGAGGTTATACGCGTCGAAGAGGCGCCGGGAAGGTTTCCCGTGGAAAAGCTCGCCGAAGTGCTGTCCGAGCGGGACCTGCGCCTGGTGCCCTTGGTGACGAAAAACAAGCTGCTGGGCGTGATCATCGTGGCCGGTTACAAGGGCAAACCCGGTCTGCGCGTCAAGGACGAGCAGCTGCTGCGTGGGATTGCCGCCGAGGCGGCCATCGCCATCGACGACGCCAACCTCTTCAGCGCCCTGGAGGACAGCTTTTGGGACATCATCAAGTCCCTGGCGGCGGCGATTGAAGTCAAGGACAGCTATACCCACAGCCATTCTGAATCGGTCATCAACTACGCTCTGGCCCTGGCTGAAGCGCTCGAACTGTCCCCCAAGGACCTGGATCTGCTGAACAAAGCCTGTATGCTGCACGACCTGGGAAAAATCGGAATCGATGACAGCATTCTGCAAAAAGTCACGCCCCTGACGTTCGAGGAACGGAAAAACATTGAACGCCATCCGGTGATCGGCTCCCAGATCCTGCGCTCGGTGCGGAGCTTGTGGGAAGTGGCGGACATCGTGCGCTACCATCACGAACGCTATGACGGCAGCGGCTATCCCGACCGGTTGAAAGGGGAGGAAATCCCGCTGCTGGCGCGGGTGCTGGCCTTGGCCGACTCCTTCGACGCCATGACGTCGGACCGGCCCTACCGTCAGGCGCTGACCCTGGAACAGGCGGTCAATCAATTGAAAGGCGGCGCAGCCACCCAGTTCGATCCCGTGCTGGTGGAAGTGTTCCTGCGCCTGTTGGATGCTAAACGCACCACCTGGGGCCTGACTCCGCCCCGCACGCCCAGCTCCGCCAACTGAAGAGGGTTCATGACCAACCTGATCGCCGCCTTGATTCTGGGGATCGTGCAGGGGCTCACGGAATTCCTGCCGGTGAGCAGCTCCGCCCACCTGGTGATGCTTCCCCAGGTCATGGGGCTGCAATCGCCCTTGCTGAACTCACTGGCTTTCGGCGTGGTGTTGCACGCGGGCACGCTGGTGGCTGTGACGGTTTATTACTGGCGCGACGTGGTGCGCCTGCTGGGAGCCTGGCTGCGCAGTTGGAGGGGCGGCGAGGCTTTTCGGGACCCTGACGCCCGCCTGGCCTGGTATCTGATTCTGGCGACTCTGCCTGCGGTGCTCGCGGCGTTGGCCTGGGAAGACGCCTTCAGCACGGTCTTCCGCCAGCCCGCCTGGGTGGCGGTGTGGCTGGTGGTTTTCGGGTTGGTCATGGGCATGGCGGAACGCTGGTCCGGCCAGCGCCGCGACCTGTCTGATCTGCGGGTGGGCGAAGCGTTGTTGATCGGCGCCGCTCAGGCCCTGGCTCTGATGCCGGGTGTGTCCCGCTCCGGCATCATCCTGACCGCGGCCCTGGCCCTGAATTTCAGGCGGGGTGAAGCCGCACGTCTGGCTTTTCTCCTCAGCCTGCCTGCCATCGGCGGATCCTTCGTTTACGAACTCAAGTCGCTCCTGGCCGCAGGCGCGGACCAGGAATGGCTGGTGCTGGCCGTGGGGCTGCTGGCCGCCGCCCTCACCGGCTATGCGGCAATTAAATTTTTACTTGCGTATCTGCAACGCCGAACCTTATATATATTCGTGCTTTATCGTCTCGGTGTGGGGCTCTTGGTTCTGGCCTGGGCGTTCTTGACCCGGCCCGTGGGTTGAGCGCCCCTATTCACGTCCTATCATGGAAGGAGCGTCATGGATCCCTATTCCACCCAGCTTTTAATGATGAATCAGATTCAACAGTTGTCCGGAACGTTTGTGGACCACATACGTTCGATATTGTTCGCACTGGCGTTCATCGTCCTGGGATTGATCTGCGCCGAAGTCGCCAAATACCTGAGCCAGTTGCTGCTGCGTTGGCTGCGCTGGGAGCGCCTGAGCGCGCGGCTGGGGCTGACCGCCCTGCTGCAAAGGTACCGGGCGGACTGGGCGCCGGTCGCCGCGGCCGCCGAGGCGGTTTTTTGGTTTACGTTTCTGACCTTCGGCATGAAAGCCTTGATCATCTCGGGCCTGCCCCTGCTGGCGGCCTGGGGGCAAATTTATTTTGATTTGTTGCCCGCGGCGGGCAAAGCCGCGGTCGTGCTGCTGGCCGGCTGGTGGCTGGCGGGTTTGCTCGGCCGGATGGTCCTGCGCCTGAGCGAGCATGCCCGGGCGGTGCTGGTCTCGGAGCTGATGCGGATCCTGATCCTGGGGACCAGCGGCTACTATGCGCTGCTGACCCTGGGAGTGGACGCGGATTTTGTCCGGCCGTTGGTGCTCATCGTCTGCGCGGGCGCTGTGTTGGCCCAGGCCTGGCCGGGAGCGCGTTCGTCGGCCTACCGCGAAACCGTGCGGGTGAAGTAGCCCCATGATCCTTCTGGGCAGGGACATCTGCGGGAATTTGGAAGTTTCCAGCCGCAAGGAATGGCTGGAAACCAACGGCCTGGGCGGGTATGCCTCCAGTACGGTGGCCGGCATGCATACCCGCGGCTATCACTCCCTGTTGACCGTTGCCCTCGAGCAGCCGCTGCGCCGGGTGGTCATGCTCTCCCAGCTGGAGGAGTCGGTGACCTACGGCGGCCAGAAGTTTTCCCTGTCCACCAACCAGTACCAGGACGCGCTCAACCCGCAAGGCTATCGTTATTTGGAAGAATTCCGCCTTGATCCTTTTCCAACTTTCACTTTCCGGCTGGCCGACCTGCTGCTGGAAAAGCAGCTGTTCATGTCATACGGCGTTCCCCTGACCTGGATCACCTACCGTTTGCTGACCCAGCCGCCGGAGAAGGCGGAAGTGCACCTTGCCATCCGGCCGCTGGTCAATTTCCGCGACCACCACTTGCGCGGAAAGGAACACCGCTTTTTCAGCACCCATCACGACCTGGAAAAGAAAATAGTGCGCCTTTTGCCGGACCGCAACCTGCCGCCTCTGAACATCTGCCATAACGCCCAGGGTTTCGAACATTCCGCCTTGTGGTATCACAATCTGTTTTACCGTGAGGAGGCGCAGCGCCGGCTGGAGTGCCTGGAGGACCTGTTTTCTCCGGGGATCCTCAATTTCCGGCTGGACGGTTCCGGCGAAGCCTCGTTCCTCGCGGCCAGCGCGGTGGCTTTGGAGAATCCCAACCCCGAAACCGCGGCCCACGCCGAACGGCTGCGCCGGAGGGAAATCATCGAAACCCTTCCGCCGGCGGATGAGTTCGGGCGCTCTTTAGCCCTGGCCGCGGACCAGTTTCTCGTGCGCCGCGGCGACGGCCTGAGCGTGGTGGCGGGATACCACTGGCTGCCGGATAGCGGACGCGAGGCCATGATGGCGCTGCCCGGCCTGACCCTGAGCATGAAGCGTTTCGGCGAAGCCAAGACCCTGCTGCGCACCTTCCGCGATTACTGCAGCGAAGGCATGCTGCCCAGCTACTTCACCGAATCCGATTCCAACCCGTATTACAACACCGCCGACGCGGCGCTGTGGTTCTGTCTGGCGGTCCATCATTACCTGCAAGCGACCGGCGACAAGGCGTTCGTCCAGCGGGAACTTTGGCCGATTCTGATCGAAATCGTGTCCCATTACCGGCAGGGAACCCGGTACGGCATTCATATGGACGCGGACGGTTTGATCGAAATTCCGGAGGAGGGGGCGCACCTGACCTGGATGGACGCCAAGGTCGGGGACTGGGTGGTTACGCCCCGGGCGGGCAAGCCGGCGGAAATCAACGCGCTGTGGTACAACACGCTGTGCATCGTGCGCGATTTGGCCGAAACCTTCGGCGACCAGGCCGCGCACCGCGAAAATACCGAATGGGCGGAGCGCTGCCGGGAAAGCTATCGGAAGTGGTTTTGGAACGAAGCCGGGGGATACATTTACGACCGCGTGGAAGAACACCATCAGGATCCCACGCTGCGCCCCAACCAGCTGCTCGCCTTGTCTTTGCCGTATCCCTTGTGGGATGGAGAGAAGGCCCGTGCAATTCTCAAAACAGTCGAACAAGAGTTGGGGACTTCCTTTGGATTCCGCACGCTTAATCCCGGCCATCCGGAATACAAGGGAGTTTACGAAGGAGACCTGATGCAGCGCGAGGGCGCCGCGTTTCAGGGTTCGGCCTGGCCCTGGTTGCTGGGGTCCTATGCCGACGCGCTGAGGCGCGTCTACGGCACGACACCGGAGACGATGGAAAAAATCCGGCGGCTGCTCAAGCCTTTCCATGCCCACCTGTTGGAAGCCGGGCTGGGGACCATATCCGAAATGTTCGACGGCGCTCCGCCCCATTCGGCCCGGGGGTGCATCGCCCGGGCCTGCAACGTGGCTGAGATCATCCGTCTGCACCTCGAAACCCGCCCGGTCTGAAAAAACGTAGGAGCGTTCGTTTGAACGCCCCTACAAAACACCCGCAGGTCCTGTTACATCAATTGGGAGATATCCAGAAACAACTCGTGAAAGGCGACGCCGGCCACGAACACCATGCGCGGCATCTTTTCGGTTTGGCTCCACACCACTTTGCCCGGACAGCGGTAAAGCTTGCCGCTGAGGGGATTGGCCACGGACAATTCGATGTTCATCTCCGTGCCGACCACGATTTCCTCGGGGACTTCCAGTTTGATCCCGCCGGCGGAAAGATCCCGGCATTTGGCCGACCGGGATTCCCGGCCGGGCACGCTGTAAGTGACGACGAACTGACCGACGAAGCGGCGGAAGTTGCGGCGGTTCTCGATCGGCGGCATGACGTAGCGCTCCTCTAGCCCGAGATGGCCATTCCAGGCAGCCCCATTTTATTTCCCGATCGGTATTTTTACAACCTGAAAATCCGTTTGAAAAATCCGTACCAATTGCCGGGGCGAACGGTTAAAATATCCCGAAGGTGCCTGCGCGCACCCGGAGGGGAAATGCCGGATTCCAACGACGCCCTGCCTTTGGCCGCCAAAAAATGGAACTGGGGAGCCATGTGGCTCAACGTTTTTTGGGGGCTTAAACACAACACGGACTTTGCCCTCCTGACTCTGATCCCGGGGTTGGGATTGATCGTGCCGATCATCCTGGGGGCCCGGGGCGGCCGTTGGGCCTGGCGCAACCGGGTTTGGGCCAGCGTGGAGGAATTCGAAAAAGTCCAGCGTGACTGGGCGTTGTGGGGATGGGCGGCCGTTTTTTTTATCGCCGTAAGCCTTTTTATACCGGTGCGTAATTTCACCGTGGACCGGATGTGGGAACGCTCGGCCGCCGTGGCGGACGCGGTCCGCCAGCTGCAGGACCAGCCGGATTTCCAAAAAGTGTTGGGCGCCAATCCAAAAAAGCGCGTCTATGAAGTCCGGCGTCTGGGCCGGGAGCGGTTCCAGGTGGGCGTGCGCCTGGAAGGGCAGGAAGAGCGGCTCAAGATCCGCTTGCACCTGATGCGGTTGGAGGGCGCCTGGCTCGTTTACCGCGCGGTGCTTTTGTCTTTTCTCAAGGAGCCGGGCGTGGATTGTCCTCTGCCGCCGGCATTGCTTGCTTCCGGACCGCCGGCTCCGGGCCCCAATCCTCCGCAAACCTATGACTGCCGCCTGCGCGCCTTGACCTACGGCCAGGAGCGAACCGCCGTTGCGCTGGCGGCGGACCTGAACCACTGGCCGCTGGAGGAAACGCGGGACCGCCTGAAGGATCTTCGGACGCCGGTCTGCGCGGGCGTTTCCTGGGCGGCAGCCAGAAAATTGCAGGCGAAATTCGCCGACTACGGTTTGACGCTCGATTTTTCTCCCCATTCCACCGAGCCCTGACCCATCCGGTCATGTCACGTGACGTGCCGCGCCTGACTTCCTCCGAAGTGTACGGATACTTCCAGCCCTCGCGCTGCGAGTTGCGCATCTATCTGCGGGCTCGCGGAGAGACGGAAGCACCTGCCGGCCCCTATGCCGAGATCCTGCGCCGCCTGGGCGAACGTCATGAAGCCCGCCATTTGGAGTCCTTTCCCGAGGTGGTCAACCTGGAAGCCGTGGCGCCTGACCGGCGGGTCGCGGAAACCGAACGCGCCGTGGCCGGTCACGCGGCGGCGATTTACCATCCCCGCTTCCGCAACCGGGTGGTTCTGGCCGGCCGGGAATGGGAGGTGGGCGGAGAACCGGACCTGCTGGTCCGGGCTCCCGAAGGCTATGCCATCAGGGACGTCAAATTGTCCCGCCGCCTGGGCGAACGGGAACATCCGGAAATCCACCGTCAGTTGGAATTGTACGGCTGGCAGTTCGAGCAAACGTTCGGGAAGCCGCCCGCGCGGCTGGAGGTGTTTACCGGCGCCGGCACGGTGGAATCCCTGCCTTTTGACGGCGGCGCGGCGGCGCTGGATCTGCTGCGGCGGATCGTGGAAATCCGCGGCGCGTCCGCGGCGCCGTACAGTCCGGTAGGCTGGACCAAATGCGGCGGCTGCGGTTTTTTCGCGCACTGCTGGCCGCATGCCGTAAAAAACCGGGATGTGGCACTGCTGCCGGGCGTGGACCAGGGCCTGGCTCTGGCCCTGCACGAACGCGGCCTGGCAAGTTATCCGGCGCTTCTCCGGGGCATGGACGAACCTGCGTTGGCCGCCCTGCGCCGGCCCTGGGGAACCGGCCAGACCAAACAGGTCGGCAAGCCGGCCGGGGACATCCTGCTGCACGCCCGGGCTTTCGAGCGCCAGGCCGAGATCGTCCTCGCGAAGCCCGCGCTTCCGGCCGGGGAGAACTTCGTCATGTTCGATCTCGAGGGGCTGCCGCCCCAGCTGGACGAGCTGCAAAAGATTTATTTGTGGGGGTTGCAAGTCTATGGCCGGCGGCCGGGCGTCTATCAGCCCGCGCTGGCCGGGTTCGGCGCCGAGGGTGACGCCCAAGGCTGGCGGGAATTTCTCGGCCGGGCCAAGGAGATTTTCCGCGAGCATGCAGACATCCCCTTCATTCACTGGCACCATTATGAAACCACCAATGTCCGCCTGTACCGTGAACGCTATGGGGATCCGGAGGGCATCGCCGGCCGCATCCTGGATCATTGCGTCGATCTGCTGCCCTTAACCAGGCGGGCGGTGATTCTGCCTCTGTCCAGCTACAGCCTGAAGGTTGTGGAAAAATACATCGGTTTTGAACGCACGCTGGAGGAATACGGCGGGGACTGGGCCATGGCCAAATACATTGAAGCGGTCGAAACCGAGGATGAAGCCGACAGGCAGGCGCGCCTCGAAGAGATCATGCTTTATAATAAGGAAGACTTGGCCGCCATGTGGGGGGTATGGGAATGGCTTTCCCGGCTGGCGCCGGCGGGATGAGCAAAGCCCCCGACGCGTGCAGGGGGGGTCAACTCCGGTTTTTGGCCGGCTTGCCGCGGCCAGAGCCCAGCCAGGGCTGGTTGGTGCCGAACCGGGTCAGGAGAATGGCTCCCAACCCCGGCAAGATGGCGATGAAATAGAGGATGCCGCCGATAAAAGGCACGAAGTGCACGAACTTGAGCACGATCAGGCCGGTGATGACGGCCACCAGCGGCGAAAAGCGCGCGGAGAGCCGGGTCCCCACCAGATAGGCCATGCAGGCCACGCCGAACCAGCTGGCGACCAGCAGAAAAGCCAGGAGAGCCAGGGCCAGCGGCAGCCCCAGGATGGTGATCGCGAAACCCACGCCCAAAGGGATCAGCAGTGCCACGGCCAGCACACCGACCAGGCTGGACGTCACGAGGTCCGCCGAAGCCTCGGCGGCCGCGAACCGGATTTGGTTGGGCCACATCAGCACCAGGAAAACACTCAGGAACATGAGCACGACCGTGGTGCCCAGTTTGTAGAGGAACCCCACCAGCAGCAGCCGGGCCAGGGAGAAAAGCGGCAGGGAGGACCAGTTGATGATGCCGCCGATCTCGACTTTTGTGCCCACGACCACGGCCGAGGGATCCATCGCGATTTTTCCGCCCAGGCACACCACGTCTCCGCCTACATAGGCGCCGGCCCGCAGCTGGATTCCGCCGCCCATCGCGACGACATTGCCCAGCACTTTGCCGCCGATGTCCGCCGAGTCGTTGAATACGACGACATCCTGGGCTTCCTGGCCGGCGGACACGACCGCCCGTTCTCCGAAGCGGATGATATTTTTCGCCTCGGCCTGGAAGGGAAAGCAGGCGGCCAGCAAGGCCAGAAACAGGATGCGTCGGAACATGACCTCGTCCTTTCCATCCCCGCGCAGGGGCAGGTGTCGGTGGGGTAGCAAGCGGGAACCATTGTCGCATTCCAAACTCCGTCCGGCAAGTCCAAAGCCCGGATGAAAAAATCCTTTTCCCGGCCGCTGCGAACAGCTATAATTCCAGCCTTCGGGCCGGCAAGCGAATAGGCAGCTGCCGGCAGCAAGGCGGGGAGAGTCCATGGGACGCAAAGTGGTGGCCATTGTCGGCCGGCCGAATGTAGGGAAATCAGCGTTGTTCAACCGCATCGTCGGCAAAGCGCGCGCCATCGTCGATGAGGTCGCGGGCCTGACGCGGGACCGTCATTACGACCTGGCCCGGTGGCTGGACCGGGAGTTCCTGCTGGTGGATACCGGCGGATTCGAACCGGACACTTCGGACCGGATCGTCGCCCAAATCCGGCGGCAAATGGAAATCGCCCTGGCCGAAGCGGATGTCATCATCATGGTCGTTGACGGCCGTACGCCGCCGGACCGCGCGGACCGGGAACTGGCCCAGCGCCTGCGGGGCAGCGACAAGCCGGTGTTGCTGACGGTCAACAAGCTCGACAACGAACGCTTGGAAGACGAAGCGCACGATTTCTGGTCCCTGGGCCTGGGGCAGCCCTATCCGGTTTCGGCCTTGCACGGCCGGCGGGTGGACGAGCTGCTGGACGCGCTGCGGGAACACCTTCCGCCCCAGCCGCCGGAGGCATCCGGGGAGGACAACGAGGTCAGGCTGGCGGTCGTGGGCCGGCCCAATGCCGGCAAATCCTCGCTGGTCAACTGCATCCTCGGCGAGGACCGGGTGCTGGTGGACGACCAGCCGGGCACCACGCGCGACGCGGTCTCGAGCCATTTCCGCTACCAGCGCCGGGTTTTCCGGATCCTGGACACGGCGGGTTTGCGGGCCGCCAAGAAAATCGGCGAGGGAATCGAACGCTACGCGGTCGTGCGCTCGCTGCGCGCCATCGAGGAAACCCACGTGGCGGTGCTGATGCTGGACGCCTCGCGGCCCCTGACCGAACAGGACGAGCACATCGCCGGCTTTATCCACGAAGCGGGGCGCGCCTGCGTCCTCGCCGTGAACAAGTGGGACCTGGTAGAGAAAGACGCCCACACTGCGGACCAGTATTTAAAAATTCTCCGCCGCCGGTTGCCGTTCATGGAATACGCGCCGGTGCTGACTTTGTCGGCCAAAACCGGCCAGCGGGTTTCACGCCTGTTGGACACGGTTCTGTCCGTAGACGCCATGCACGCGCTAAGGATCAAAACCAGCTTGCTAAATCGAACGCTTCAAGATATCATCCATCAGCACCCCGCACCGACCCAGCGCGGACGCGTGCTGCGGATAAAATACATATCCCAAACCGGCGTGCGTCCCCCCAGTTTCGCGCTGTTTGTCAACGATCCCCGGCGAATGCATTTCGCCTATTTGCGCCACATCAAGAACGGTTTGCGGGCCCGGTTCGGTTTGGAAGGCACACCATTGATCGTGATGCTGCGCGGAGAGAAAGAGACGGGCGATGATTGAATCGTGGTGGGGTTTGGCGCTGGCCATGGCGGCAAGTTACCTGCTGGGGTCCGTTCCCACCGGTTTCCTGTACGGACGGCTGCGGGGACAGGACATCCGCACGCTGGGCTCGGGAAACCTCGGCGCCACGAACATCCACCGGATATACGGGCCAATGGCCGGCGCCGCCATCCTGTTGCTGGACGCCTGCAAGGGTTTTATCGCGGTTTTTTGGATCAGCCGCCTGGCCGCCTGGCCGACTTCCGACTGGGCAAAAGTGGGGTGCGCGCTGTCCGCGATCCTGGGGCATACCTACACCTGCTTCCTGAATTTCCGCGGAGGCAAAGGCGTGGCCACCTCCCTGGGCGTTTTTTTGGGCCTGGCGCCGGCAGCCACCCTCCTGGTTTTGCTACCTTTCGGCGCGGCCGTAGCCCTGACCCGCTATGTTTCCGTGGGTTCGCTGTCAGCTGCCGTCGGCCTGCCGCTGCTGCTGCTGGCCACGGGCGAGACCGGAGGCCAAAACGCCGTGTTGTGGCTGGCAGTGCTGGTTTCCCTGGTGGTCGTCATCCGTCACCGGCAGAATATACGGCGCCTGCTCCAAGGGACTGAGAACCGTTTGGGAGCTTCAGGCGCCAACAAGGGGGAGACGTGCTGAAGGCCGACCATCCGATCGCCGTGATCGGAGCGGGCGCCTGGGGAACCGCGCTCGCGCGGTTGCTGGCGAACAAAGGCCACCAGGTGCGTTTGTGGGAGCATTTCCCCGAGTATGCGGAGGAACTCCGCGACACCAGGGAGAACAGGAAGTTCCTCCCCGGCGTTCCCATCCCCCGGTCCGTTGAAATCACCAGCGATCCGGCCGAAGCCGTGGCCGGCGCCGAACTGGTGGTCATGGTTCCGCCGGCTCAGCATTTCCGCGCGGTAGCCCGTCGGCTCGCCGCAGCCGGCGCCAAACCGCGCTGGGTCCTCTCCGCTTCCAAGGGAATCGAGCACGGAAGCCTGTCACGGATGACTGAAATCATCCGGAAGGAATTTCCCGCCGGTGTCATGGCGGGCGCGCTTTCCGGCCCCAGCCACGCGGAGGAAGTGGGGCGGGACCTGCCGACCTCGGTGGTGGCGGCCGCGGACGACGGCCAAACGGCCGAGGTGTTCCAGGAAGCGTTTATGAACGACTCATTCAGGGTGTACACCAGCGAGGATATAGCCGGCGTGGAGCTGGGCGGCGCCCTCAAGAACATCATCGCGCTGGCAGCGGGCGTAGTGGACGGGTTGGAGCTGGGCGACAATGCCAAAGCCGCCTTGATCACCCGCGGCCTGGCGGAAATCGGCCGCATGGGAGCCGCCTTGGGCGCGCGCGCTGAGACTTTCGCCGGGCTTTCCGGCCTGGGTGACCTGGTCGTCACCTGCACCAGCCGTCATTCCCGCAACCGCCGCGTGGGCGAGGAACTGGGGCGCGGCCGGCAACTGACAGACATCCTGGCCGGCATGGAAATGGTCGCTGAAGGCGTGGAAACCGCGCGGTCGGCCTACCAGCTTGCCCAGCATTTAGGTGTGGATTTGCCCATCACCGAACAGGTGTACCGGCTCCTGTTTTCGGGGCTGCCGCCGGCGGAGGCGGTCAAACGTTTGATGCAGCGCCCGCGCAAACCGGAAATGCCGGCGGCGCGAGGAGGAGAACCAGCGTGAAAGACGAAAACGAAGCGACAGTAACCAAGGCGGAGCTCGCCGCGCGCCTTTCGCATTTGGGCCTTTCACGGCGCCTGGCAAGGAAGATCGTGGATTATTTTTTCTCCCTGCTGGCTTCCTCCCTGCAGCGGGGCGAGGTCGTACATCTGGTCGGATTCGGTGCCTTCCATTTCAAGGTGCGACAGGCGCGGCGCGGCCGGAATCCCCGGACCGGCGAAGCGGTGCATGTGCCGTCCAAGCAGGTCATCCAATTCCGTCCGGGCAGTTTACTCAAACGGCAGGTCCGGGAAAGCGGGACCGCCAGAAAGAGGGACAGCCATGAGTAAGGCGGGCAAGGAAAACGAGCCGTCCGAGAAAATGCCAGAGCCGCCCGAGGAAGAATCCGGAAAGATTTTTTATCAAATCCGGGAAATCAGCGAATTGACGGGGATCAAGACCCACGTCCTCCGGTACTGGGAAAAAGAATTTCCGCAATTGCATCCGGAAAAAGGCAGCACCGGCCAGCGGTTGTACCGGGCCAAGGATCTGCGGCTGATCAAGCGCATCAAAACGCTCCTGTATGACGAGAAATTCACCATCGCCGGAGCCAAACGGCGCCTGGCGGGCGAACTCAGACCTGAAAAATTACAGCTCGATTTAAGATTAGGGTTGCGTGAGAATCTGTTATTGAATACAATCCATAAAGTCAAAAAAGAGCTGGAAGGATTGATGCAAACGCTCAGCCGGTCCGACGCCGAAGCTTCGCGCCGGACAAAAGACGTGCAGGAGGCATAAACCGTCCGGAAAGCGGTTGAAATGCCGGGCGGGCGCAGATAAATCGGGGTGTAGCGCAGTGGCTAGCGCACTCGCTTGGGGTGCGAGTGGTCGGAGGTTCAATTCCTCTCACCCCGACCAGAAAATTTCGCTCTGTTAATTCTTCAAGGGCTAGCGTAGTAACATCTTTAACACGATCGGGGCGTAGCGCAGGGGCTAGCGCACCTGCTTCGGGAGCAGGGGGTCGGAGGTTCAAATCCTCTCGCCCCGACCAGAACTGAAGAAAAAAGTAGAGTAAGAAACGCGCAATATGGGTCGGAGGCTGACGAACGGAGCGAGGAAGTCCCAAACTAGATAATGAGACCGGCAAGGGGCTGACGA
>JBFLYH010000002.1:0-126425 GCA_040756875.1 candidate division FCPU426 bacterium | reverse complement strand
AAATCCTCTCGCCCCGACCAGAACTGAAGAAAAAAGTAGAGTAAGAAACGCGCAATATGGGTCGGAGGCTGACGAACGGAGCGAGGAAGTCCCAAACTAGATAATGAGACCGGCAAGGGGCTGACGAACGGAGCGAGGAAGTCCCAAACTAGATAATGAGACCGGCAAGGGGCTGACGAGCGGAGCGAGGAAGTCCCGGCGAAGTGGGCCGGGATTCAAATCCTCTCGCCCCGACCAGAACTGATGAAAAAAGCAAGGCACGGTACCTCTCCGGCATATTTTTGCCGAAGCACCTAGGTTGAACGGGCTGTGAGGGTAAAGGATGTCCCCGAAAAAGATTGCATGCATGGCCGGATGGGGAATAATCCTTTTAATCAGTATAGCCGTCGAGAGCGCTTGGGGCAAAGTGGATCAAGCCACCCGCTATCTCGAACGCTCCGCCTCGCTGACAGGCCCCACGGGCTGGATCAACATTCCTTCCGCATCGGTTCCCGGTTCCGGTCAACTGTCGGCCGGCATCCATTTGAACAAAGCCAAGGTCAATTTTGGATTATGGGAGGTCCTGGAGGGCGGTTTTTTTTTCGATGCCGACCGTTTGGGAGAACAATTCGAACCCTATCGCAATCTTTCCCGCTGGGATCTGGCAGAGAAGAATGTTCCCGGGTTCATCCGCGAGGCATTTCGCGGGCAGGGTAAAATCAAATTGATCGACCAGGATTGGGGCGGCGTGAGTCTCGCCGCGGGCGTGGAAGAGCAGGACGGGTATGTCGTGATGCAGAGGTTTTTTCCGGGACTGTCGCGGGTATCGATGGTGGCCGGTTGGGGCGAAGGCCGCTTTTCGCAGGGATTTGCCGGATTGGGTAAGACGCTGTTTCCGGGCGCTGAATTGCTGTTTGAATACGACGGCCGTGGCATTAATATGGGGATGCGTCTGCTTTTGGCGCCCAACCTGATCATGACCTACGCGGGCCGCAATCTGGATACCGTTGGCGAAGTCAAGAACTTGGGCCAGGTGATCTCCCAGCATTTGTCGTTCGGAATCACCTATGTCGAGCAGCTGTGGTAGACGAACTGCAACGCGTTCGGATCACGGTCATCGGCGGCGTTCAAGGGGTGGGGTTCCGTTTTTTTGCCCAGCGGGAGGCGCAGAACCGGCAACTGACCGGGTATGTGAAAAATTGCCCGGACGGCAGCGTGGTCCTCGAAGCGCAGGGGAAACCAAGTGCCCTCGAAGCGCTGGCGCTGAGTTTGGAACATGGACCCCGGATGGCCCGCGTGGAGCGCGTGCAGGTCAGTCCGAAGGCGGTTTGCCCGGGGGAAATGGAATTCGAAATCCGCTTTGATTGACCCCCTGCGACGCCGAAAGCCCCGGTTTTAACCGGGGAGCTCCACCCGGGAAACCGGGTTCGTGCCATTCCGAAAAAGGATGTTGCATGGCGGAAGAAAAGGACTCCCAACGCAGTCGGAACGACCGAAGTCGGCGTTCGCGCAAAGCGCGCAAGCGGGGCCGTCCGCCGAAGGCGCGCAAGCGGGGTCGTCCGCCGAAGGCGCGCAAGCGGGGCCGTCCGCCGAAGGTGCGCAAGCGGGGCCGTCCGCCGAAGGTGCGCAAGCGGGGTCGTCCGCCCAAGGCGCGCCTGCGGGAGGAGCCCGCGGAGGAGACCAAGTCCAAATCTTCCGGCGCCGAAACAGTCCCGGCCGAGCCCACGCAGCCTTCTGCACCTCCGACCGCGGCTGAACCGCTGCCCGAGCCTGAAGAACCGGAGGCGGAGGAAAACGAAGACGAAGAGCTCGAGACCGAGGAGCTGGAACCCGAAGCCATTATAGCCGCCGAGGAAAAAGAAACGCCGCCCGAGCGAAAGGAAGACCTCGATGCGGTCAAACAATATTTGGACGAAGTCAGCAAAGTGCCGTTGTTGACCTTCGCCCAGGAGCAGGCGCTGGCCAGGCGCGTGATTAAAGCGGACGCCTCGGCACGGCAGACCATGATTGTCAGCAATTTGCGCTTGGTCATTTCCATCGCCAAGCGCTATCTGAATCGCGGGCTCTCCCTCCTGGACTTGATCGAAGAGGGCAATTTGGGGCTGATGCGGGCGGTCGAAAAATTCGCGCCCGAAAAAGGGTTCCGATTTTCGACCTATGCGGCCTGGTGGGTGCGGCAGTATATCAAACGCGCGCTGGCCAATCAGAGCAATCTGATCCGGCTGCCCGTGCATGTGGTGGAAAAAGTTTCGCGGTTGTCGCGCATAAGATATGAACTGTCGCAGAAACTCCGGCGGGAACCCGAACCAGAAGAACTGGCCAGGGCCATGCGCGTATCCGTGGAGCAGGTCTCGGAAATCCTGCAGATGGAGCAAAAACCCGCCTATCTGGAAACCATGGTGGGACAGTCGTCCGCCTCGGAGGGCCGCAAGCTCCTGGAAGTACTGGAAGACACCAAGCCCGAAGCGCCGGATTCCGCTGTGGTGGGCCGGATTCAGCGGGAGCAGTTGCAGAATTTGCTGAATCTCCTGACGAAAAAAGAACGGGAGATCCTGACGGTGCGTTTCGGCCTGGCGGACGCACCGCCCTGCACGCTGGAGGAAACAGGGAAGAAATTCGACCTGACACGGGAACGGATCCGCCAGATCGAAGTCGGGGCTTTAAAAAAATTGCGATCGCATCTGCACCAGAACCAGGCATCATTGGACGATATCTTCAATGAATAGGGGTGGCTCCATGACCAGCGAGTGGCAGCGATTGATTCGGGACGTGCCGGATTTCCCCAAACCCGGAATCCTCTTTAAAGACATTACGCCGCTTCTGGCCCATCCCGAAGCCTGGAAAACAGCGATCGCCGAACTGGCCGAGCCATATAAAAAGAAACAAATCCAGCAGGTGGTGTGCGTGGAATCGCGGGGGTTTTTAGTGGGCACTGCCGTGGCGGCCTTGCTGGGGGCCGGACTGGTGCCGGTTCGCAAGCCGGGCAAGCTGCCTGCAGCCAAATTGCGCGCGGAGTACGCGCTGGAATACGGAACCGACAGTCTGGAAATACATGCGGATGCCTTCAAACCTGGAACGCGCGTATTGATCGTGGACGATGTCCTGGCCACGGGAGGCACCACGGCGGCCGTGAGGGATTTGGTCGGCCGTCTCGGCGGCGAACTCGTGGGCGCGGCTTTTCTGATCGAACTGGCATTCCTTAAAGGCAGGGAGAAAGTGGCCGGTCTGGATGTCCAGGCGTTGATCAAATACTGATACGCCCCCGTAGCTCAGTTGGATAGAGCAGCGGTTTCCTAAACCGTTGGTCGTGCGTTCAAGTCGCGCCGGGGGCACCAGTCCCGCGCCGGAGGCGCGGGACAGAGCAGTTGAGCAGTAGAACAGGTGAACAGGTGAAAAAGCTCAACTGCGGTCTATTGCTCAATTGTTCGGTTGCTCACGTTTAGATCATTTGTATGGAAGGGGAAGCGAGGCTACCTCATGATTGACCTGCATATGCACACCCTGCATTCCGACGGGGACTTGCTTCCCGCCGAACTGATTCGGCGGGCCAAAGTCAAAGGGTATCGGGCTTTGGCGCTTACCGACCATGCGGACCAATCCAATCTCATGGAACTGGTGCCGGCGACAGTCGCAGCGGCCCGCAGTTTGAGCGTGGGCGCCGGCTTGGTGGTGCTGGCGGGCATCGAACTGACTCATGTGCCGCCCCGGCAGATTCCGGCCTTGATCCGCACGGCGCGCGAACTCGGCGCGGATTTGGTCGTGGTGCACGGCGAGACGCCGGTGGAACCCGTGGCGCCGGGCACGAACCGCGCGGCCATTTTGGGCGGTGCGGATGTGCTGGCGCACCCGGGATTCATTTCGGCGGTCGAGGCGCGCTTGGCGCGCCAGCGCGGAGTGGCGCTGGAATTGACCTCCCGGGCCGGCCACTCGCTGACCAACGGCCATGTGGCCCTCACGGCGGGCCGGGCCCGTTGTCCCCTGGTGGTGAACAGCGACGCCCACACTCCCCGGGATTTGCACGTCCCCGAAACCATCGCGGCTGTGGTAAAGGGGGCCGGTCTGCCGGCAACCTCCATCCGCCGCTTGCAGGAACATGCCTGGACGCTCTGCCGTCGCATGCTGGAACGCCGGCGGCGATTGTCTTAAATCTTCCGAAACGAGGAAAGCCTCATGGCCAAGAAGCTTTATACCCATAAACAAATCCGGAAATCCATCAAGCAGGACGAATTGCGCAATGCCTTGGAAAAGCTTTTTGCATCGGCGAAGCAAAATACGGAAAATTTGCTCATCGCGGCCATCATCGTGGTGGTGATCGCGATTCTTGTGCCCCTGTACTTTAGCAACCAGCGCGCCAATGCCAAGCGGGCCGCGGAGCTTTTGAACCGGGCGGTCACCTGGTCGGTGCAGCCCGTCGGCGGGGCGACGGAGGCCGCATACGGCGGCGAATCGTTCCGCAATACTGAGGAAAAGTACAAAAAAACCCAGCAGGCATTCGCGGAGGTGTCGGCCAGCTATCGCAACACGCCGGCCGGCCGGCAGGCGCGCGACCTAGAAGCCAACAGCTGGTTTTACCTGGGAGAATACGCCAAAGCCGTGGAAATTTACCGGGCGGATGCCGAGAAAGCTACGGATCCCGCGTTGAAAAGTTCTTTGCAGCAAAGAATCGGCGCCTGCCAGGAAAACATGAAGGAATGGGCCGCAGCCAGGCAGACATACGAAACGCTGCTGGCCGCCGCGCCGGATTTTTTCAACCGCCGGGCGGTCCGCTTGGCGCTTGCGCGCTGCCAGCGTCATCTTGGCCAGACGGACGCGGCCGACAAAATTTTGCAGGCCGAAGCGGCGGAAGAACCGGGAAGCTACTGGGCTGAAGCCGCCCGCCAAATGCTAGCCCTGGCGCCAACCCAGGAAGCTGCGAAATAAACCGCTCTGCGGCAAGCGGCAGGGCATGCGGTAAAGGTTTATAACAAGCATCTAGTCTCCCCCGTTAAAGGGAGGTGCGGCCATGACAGGTGAAATCGGATTCCAGCTGACTGATGCGACGCATTTTACGGTCCTTGGTCGGACCGGAAGCGCTGAATCCATAGATGCGTTTGAACTTCTGTGGCAGCATCTGACCCACCGGATTTTCCTTAAAAATTCGAACTTGGAATATGTTTCCTGCAACCAGGCTTTTGCCGAAGATCTTGGCGTGGAGTTACCCTCTCAAATCAAAGGCAAGACGGATTTTGACTTTTTCCCCACTGAATTAGCCGAGAAATACCGCGGGGACGATCTCCGGATCATGGCCGCTGGACATCCCGAGGAATTGGAAGAACCTTATCTCATCCGGGGCCGTATGTCCCTGGTGCATACCATGAAAATTCCCATCCGGGATGGAAAAACCGGCTTCGTCGGCCTGTTGGGGATCTTCGGGGACATTACCGAAAAAAAGAAACTCGAGGCTGAATTGCGGTTCAAGGATGCCGCGGTAAGGTCGGCCATCAATGCCATCATGCTCGTGGATCTGGACGGCAATATCATGTACGCCAATCCCGCATTTTGCAGAATGTGGGGGTACGCCGACGCCGAGGAAGTGGTCGGCCGGCCGGTGGAGGATTTCGGGTTCAACAAATATATGCGCGTGCAGATCAGCGGCCTGCTGCCGAAATTGAGCGAAGGCTGGTCGGGAAAGGTGCAAATCCTGAAAAAAGACGGGAGTTCCCTGGCCCTGCAAATGTCCATCGGGCTGGTAGTGGAAAAGGAACGGGTGATCGGGCTTTTATGCTCGGCCGTGGACATTACTTTTCAGGAACACTTACAGCAGCAATTCAAGGAATACGCGGGACGCGAGCAGAAACGGCTGGCTTCCTATCTGCACGACGAAATCGGCCAGGATCTGGCCGGAATCCTGCTGCTCGGTTCCGCGCTGGAAAAAAACCTCAAGTCCAGAAACCGCGGCGAGGCAAAAGTGGCGGAGTTGATCAAGGAACAAGCCCAACAGTGCATCGCGAAGACGCGGGAATTGATCAGGCAGACGTATCCGCTGCACGCGGTTTGCGAAGGTTTGCCGGCCACCCTGGCGGATTTGTGCCGGAGCGTTTCACAAAAGAGCGGAGTGGTGTGCAGGTATTCAGGCGGCAGGGAACAGCCTTGCATTCCCCATTCTTCCACCTTGGAACTTTATTTCATCGCCAAGGAGGCGGTGCATAACGCGCTCAAGCACGGCCAGCCGGCTTCCATCGAGATCAGGACGTGCCAGCAAGATGATGTTTTTCAAATGGAAATCGAGGACGACGGACGCGGCATGCCGTCCTCGCCCGGCCAGGGATTGGGGATCCACATCATGCAATACCGGGCGGAACTGCTCGGCGGCTGCCTGGAAGTCTGTGGACGAAACAACGGGCCCGGGGTGGTGGTGCGGTGCCTGATCCCCATCAAACATCTAAGCGAGAAGCCCCGGTGAAACGCCCCAACCTGAACGTATGGATCGTGGACGATCATCCCGTGGTCAGGCAAGGATTGAGGCAATTGATTGAAAAGGAAAAAGATTTGTCGGTCCTGGGCGAAGCCGACAGTGTTGAAACCGCATTGCAGGCGTTGACCAAAGCCGGCGCGGAATTGCCCGCGGTCATTGTGCTCGATATCTCCCTGAAAGATGTCAGCGGGCTTGAATTGATCAATTCCCTGCGGCTGCGCGGCCTCGGCTGCAAAGTGCTGGTTTTGAGCATGTACGAGGAAGAAGCGGTGGTTTTCAAAGCCATGCGTGCAGGCGCTCACGGCTATCTTTCCAAACAGGAAGCCGCCGAGACCATCGTGGAAGCCATCCGCAAAGTCGGCCGGGGGGGATTTTATCTTTCCGAACGCCTGACCAGCCGCTTGATACCCCATTTGTTGACCTCCGAGCCCGGGACCTCTCCGGTTTACGCCCTGAGCAACCGGGAATTCGAGATATACCACATGATCGGACAAGGGTTGTCAAAACGGGATATTGCCCTTAAACTGAATTTAAGTCTTAAGACTGTGGAAACCCACTGCGATCACCTTAAAACCAAGTTGAGGCTTAAAAATACCCTGGCATTGTATCAGTCGGCAAAATCTTGGATATTGACCATGGGTTCTTCCTCTATCTGATTTCCGCGGATGTCTCCCCTGTCTACAAATCAATTAAAACATGAAAAGCGGCGGCGTCTTTCCGGAGGGAAGGTAATGGCCATGGTCTGTCGGAAGTTTTAATTCGGTGAGAACTCACCCCCTCAAGGGTCATTCTTTCGAATTTGGAATGATTTGTTGATTGGAATCATTCTTGGTTATGCGGATGCATCAGGAAATAACCTACCTCGCTTCGGTGAAAAGACCATAGAAAAATAATCACCTTTCGAAAACCCTGCCCCTTGACTTCGAATACCAGTAACCCGACAATGCTTATGGTACTGTCTTGCTGGCAAAGGACAGCACCCATTTTAAAATGAGGAGACAGGGAATGATACGTTCATTGAATCGGGTCACAGGCATGGCAGGCATCATCGCTTTTACTCTGTTAATTGTCCCTGCTTTATGGGCTGAAAACGAGGTACCTGCTTCCGGTGACACGCCGGTAGCCGACGCTCCGACAGTCACGCCGGCAGAGGTCGCCTCGCCAGAGGCTTCGCCGACGCCCTCTATGCCGGCCAATGCGGACGTTGCCGTCACCGAATTGGCGTTTTTCGAGGATATTATGATTAACGTGGCTTCTCAGGAAGCCGAGCGGCTGTCTGAAGCGCCGGTGATCACCAACGTGGTCACGGCCGACCAGATCCGCCGCATGGGTGCGCGGACAATAAACGACGTGCTGCTTACGCTTCCTGGTTTCAGCCGAATTCAGGACCATAATGAATACTATTCGGCCGAACGCGGCATTTACGGTTCCTCACAGCAGAAAATACTCGTCCTGCGGGACGGCCACCGTTTGAATTCCCGTTGCTATTCCGAGGCCAACTTCGGGCCTGCCATCAGCCTGGCGAACATAAAACGGATCGAAGTCATGCGTGGTCCCGGCTCCACGTTGTACGGCGACGTGGCTTTGACCGCGGTGATCAATATTGTCACTCTGGATGGCAAAGATCTGCAAGGCGGCGAAATCACGGCGGGCGTGGGCGATCATGGCATGAAGAAAATGGATATTCTGGCCGGGAGCGGCGATAAAAACCAAGACATCATGATATTCGGATCGGTATACCAGGCTGACGGCGAGAAAAGGGCGGTCAGCGCTTCGGAGGATTACGCATCCAGCCCCGCAGCCGGCGAAGTGGTTTTGGACCGGTTCGGCGACAAACCGGCTTATGACGTGGGCTTTGACTACGAATTGCAGGACTTGGGAGTATCCTATGCGCACCGCTACGACGTTTATACCATGCCGCGCGCGGGCGGCGGCGGATACGGTCAATTGATCGACCACGAAGACTTTCGCCAATTCGAGGGCATGGGCGTGGGGTCGTCCAGCGAATTTGAACATGTAGAAATCAAATACCAACCGACTTTCGGGCAGATCGAACTGACCTTCCGCCCCTACTATGATTACTTTGTGTTCCGCGACAACGAACCACAGCGCCGGGCTGGCCAATCTCCGGCTTTGGCCTCCGAACCGCAAAGCTACTTCATGAAATGGATGGAAAGAAGCTACGGCGCACAGGCCATGGGCAGCCTGGATTATGAGTGCTACGGGAACGGCAGGGTCCAGCTGGGTGTCCAGGCGGAAGAAATGGACATGTTCGAATCCTGGGATTTGCATTCGCCGGATTCCACGCATGCGGATTGGTGGCTGCGCAATCCGGAAATCCTGACTCCGGGAATCGAGACCAGTTACGGCGTTTACGGCCAGATCAAACACCGGTTTTTCGATCAGTTGATCCTGAACGGCGGCATTCGCTATGACAACAAGAAGCGCATTACGGGAAAGACGATCGACGCCCTCAGCCCGCGCGTGGCGCTGATTTATTTCCCCCTGAGGGAAATAAGCGCCCGCCTCAGTTACGGCAAGTCGTTTGTAGATTCACCTTACTGGTATCGCCACAACAACAGCGGCGCGGGAGGTTATGCCGGCGGGCCGAGCTTGAAGCCGGAGTTTCTGGAATGCTACCAAGGCAGTGTTTCCTATAAATTGCCCTGGGGAATCGAGCAAACCGCCAACGTTTTCTATAATGATTTCAAGGACGTGATTTTCAGGGGTGCGGACGCTGTTTACCGCAACGCCGGAAAAATCAAGACGGTTGGAGCCGAATATGAATTGGCCTGGGGCCTGAAGGGAAATCTTGACATACGCCTGAATTACACCTACCAGAATGCCTTCGAGACCGTGGGCGTTTTGGCGGACGGGTGTGCGGTAGAAAACGTACCCAAGAACATGGCCAACATTATCGCCGATTTTGCGCCACTGCGGCACTTCGTCGAGCAGGCGTGGGGTAAAAAAATCTGGCTGCACGTGAACGTCCGTTATGTGGGTGAACAGTTTGCCCCCTGGGGCAAATCTCCCAGCTATGCCGGCAGGGACCTCGGCTACTACGAGCCCAAAGCCATCATCACCAACCTGGGCGTCAATTTGGAAAAGGTGCTGTTTGATTCTGTGAGCATCCGTTGTCATGTATACAACGCTTTTGATGCCCGGTATCGCCAAGGCGGGAGCGTCAATTTGCCCTATGAGCAGCCGGGGCGCTGGGCGCTGGTCCAGGCAACCTACGAATGGTAAACGCGGGGTTTGTTTTCGAACCATATGCAGTAAAGCAATGGAAGTGTATTTAATACATCTCCGAAGGAGCGGAACATGCGAAATGCCAGGTGGGTCGTAGGGTTGGGATTAGCGGTATGGATGGGATGGGGCTTGGGTGTTGCGGTTTACGGTCAAACGATGGAAACGTCCGAAGGACAGACACCCATCAATCAGGAAGCGAATGACATGAAGACCACGGAACTCATGTTGTTTTCCCTGCCATACGGTTTTACCAGCAGCCCAGTCGACATTCACGTTTACCTGTCCACGCAATTCTGGAACTACGAGTACCAGGCGCTGGGTAAATATGCCAACGAGGGCAGCAGTGCTTCAGGGCACAGCACGATTATCCCGTACAGCGGCTACATTGATCTTGCTTCCAGGGTCCGCGAAGATTTGAAGGTGGAGGCGGAGTTTGAATTGTACAAAGGCGAGAGCATCAAAGTTTGCCGGCTGCGCGGCGTCTGGCAGCCTAAACCATGGCTGGCGCTGTCGTTGGGGCGGGATTTCGGAATTATCGGACTCCAGGACAAGCTCTATTACCCGACATCCAAATACAAGCTGTTCACTATCCCGCCGTTTTTGCACCTGAATGTCATCCGCTACACGGGTTGGTGGGATTCGGGCGCTTTTCTCCACGGCGAAGTGCCGTTCCCCTTTCTTTCCGAGGATGGCAAGGTGAACCTGGATGTTTCGGTGGCCAACGGCCCGGGGTCGACGGCTGCGGTTGTCAAGAAGAACGCTCAGGGCTATATGTATGAATATTTTCACGATACCGCACGGCAGGCTTCCGACAATAATAACGACAAACCCGTGGCGGTTCGTTGTTCCGTGGCGCCCTGGAAAGGCTTGGAATTCGGCGGTTCATACCTCAACGCCAAGTGGGACCCTGATGACCGGTACTTCGCCCAATATACTTTTTCGCACTTTCTTTTCAATTATGACCGTATTACCGTGGTGGCTGAATATGGCCAGTTGAAATTGGACACACCGGCAGACGGGAAGGTCACTCAATTTTCCGGGTATATTGCCGCCGGATATGAAATTTTCAAAAACCTGCCCTATCTGGAAGCGTTGCAGCCCGTCGTTCGTTACGAACAAATGGATTCCTGGAAAGAAGACCCGACCGGCAAGGAATTTCGCGAGTCGATTTCCGCGGGTTTGCGGTATTTGCCATGCAAAGGCTGGCAGATCAAAATGGCCTATCAGGTTATCCAGGAACCCAAGGGACCCAAACTCGATAATAATGGATTTGCAGCTGAAGCAGTCTTTGAATTTTGAAAAAAATTACGATACTATAGTAGGGTTTCCCGGATGCCTGGGAAGCCGGCGGGTTTTCAGCCAGAAGGGGAAATGGTTGAGGGGGTAAAGGATATGACAAGAAGTGTGATGGCCATTGGCGCAGCGGTGGGACTTTGGCTGCTTGCGATCCCGGCAGACGCCGGGAAGGTGGCAATCGTGGTCAGCCGTTCACTGGCGCCTTATGTCCAGGCGTTGAAAGGATATGAAGGCAAGACCATCGAAACCTTGGAAAAATTCAACATCGAGGGGGATCTCCAGAAAGGCAGAGACATCTTCGGCTCGTTGTCTGCCGCGGACACTTCCCTGGCCGTGGCGATCGGCAGCGAAGCGGTGGAAGCGGCCAAGTCCGGCCTTGCTCGGGACATCCCTTTGCTCTATACCATGGTTCTGGAAGCTCAACCCCTCCCCGAGAGAAAATCCTACGGCGTGTTGATGCAAATTCCTGCGGACGAGCAATTCGGCGGGATTATGAAAATATTTCCCGGTGTATCCAAAATCGGCGTCATTTACAATTCAGCCAGCTCCTCGGACGCCATCCAACAAGCCCGGGCTGCGGCCCAAACCCGCAGTTTGGTTTTGTTGCCTATCGCCGTGGAAGGGGTGGGGGAAATCCAGGAAGCGCTGGATAAATTGAAGCACAGCGGTGTGGAAGTGATTTGGTCCGTGGCAGACCGGATTACCACCCAACCTGCGGTCATTACGAAGATCATCAGTTACTCCCGCCAAAACAAACTACCGTTCATCGGCCTTTCTCCCTATCACGTCAAAGCCGGCGCATTGGCCGCATTTTCTGCGGATTTCGACGATCTCGGCGCCCAGACCGCGGAATTGGCAAAAAAAATATTAACCAACACGGTAGTTACCCAAATTCAGGGCCCAAGAAAAGTCATTATCTATTTCAATCCCGAGACTCAGAACCTTCTCGGACTGAAAAGTCTGAACGGACTTCCCGGTGCGCAGGAACTGAAGTAATCCGGGGGGATGGGATTTCGTTGGGAGCAAGGGGAACGGAAGTTCGCCGGTGTGGGGGTACTACCGGCAGAAACTCATGGAATGGCGGGGATCGTTAGGTGCAGTTCCGACGTCAACGGCTTTCCGTGACCAAGGCGAACGGAGGATAAAATGAAAGGAACCATTGTAAAGTGTTTGCAGGAATTGGTGGTTGAAAAATTCGGGAAAGATAAATGGGATGCTGTCCTGAACAAGGTGGAAGGCATGCCGAAGCTCATCATGCCGATCGCCGATATCCCGGATGCCATGGTCATGCAGGCCGTGGGCGCGACCTGCGAGGTGCTCGGCATTACACTGCAACAGGCGGCGGATGCTTTTGGGGACTACTGGGTGAATGTGTATGCTCAAAAGATGTATCCCGAGTTCTTTAAAAACCGTAAAACCGCCAAGGAGTTCATCCTGGCCATGGATGCCGTGCACGATGTGGCCACGAAAAACATGGAACATGCCCATCCGCCAAGGTTCAAGTATGAATGGAAGGACCCGAAAACTCTGTTTTTTCATTACACCTCCTCCCGCAATCTGATCGACTTTGCCGTGGGTTTGCTGAAGGGCGTGGCGAGGTTCTACAAAGAGAATCTCAAAGTCACCAAACTGTCCGACCAAATCGTGGAGATCATCTTCCCTTAAGCTGAACACCGGCGGGGAATTTGTCAGTAAATATATGCTTGACAGCAGCCCCAGCCTGGGATATTTAATGAGGTCTCAAAATACGATGGGGCTGTGGCGCAGTTTGGGAGCGCGTCTGAATGGCATTCAGAAGGTCAGGGGTTCGAACCCCCTCAGCTCCACCAGTAAATTTTGCGAAGCAAAATTTACAGAGCAATGGAACAATTGGGAATAGAGAATAAAAACCATCGCGGTCTATTTTCGATTGCTCGATTTTCTCTTGGTTTTGCTCGCTGCTTTTTCGCCCCTCGGCGTTTTCAGCGCCGAGGGGCATTTTTTTATTTTCATCCGCTTGGCGGACGCGTTAAACTTTCCCCATGACTGATCCTGTGGTTGATTTCCATGTCCATGTTTTTCCGGATGAAATCGCCGACCAGGCGGTTCCGGCGTTGCAGGCCCGCTACGGCCTGGCCCCGCGTTTTCATCCCACCCTCTCGGGTCTGCAAGCGGTCTGTCGCCAGCAGGGCGTGGAGTGGGCGGTCATCCAACCCATTGCCACCAAACCCGCCCAGGTTCCGGTCATCAACCGCTGGGTCGCCGGTCTGGCCGGGCAGCAGGGCATCAAGGCGTTTGGAGCCCTGCATCCCCTGATGACCAAAGAGGAGATCGAACAGCAGGTCAAGGAACTGGCCGCCCACGGCATCAAAGGCGTGAAGCTGCACGCGGAGTATCAGGAATTTTATCCGGATGACGACCGGCTTGTTGACCTCTACGCCATCCTGGAGCGGGCGGACATGATCTGTTTGCAGCATGCCGGCGAGGACATCGGTTTTCCCCCGCCGGCCAAAGCCGCGCCCAGCCGGTTGCGGCAGGTGCATCTGGGTTTTCCCCGGTTGCGCCTGGTGGCCGCCCATTTGGGCGGGTTTCGCCTGTGGCCCGAAGTGGAACGGCAGCTGGTGGGGCTGCCGGTCTGGCTGGATACGGCTTTTTGCCTGGAAGAGCCTTTGCCGGCCCGGTTGCTGGAAATCATTCGCGCGCACGGTGCGGGGCGCATCCTGTTCGCCACCGACGGTCCCTGGGGTGATTTAGGCAGGCACCTCCGCCATCTGCGGGAAAGCGGGCTGACGACGCAAGAAATAAAAGACATTGCGGGCCGAAACGCGTATAATTTATTGGGCATGCCATTATAACCACCGGGTGGTGAAGGCGCATGAAAGAACTGGAAACCATTCGCAAGGTTGAAATCTTTCAGGGTTTGACGGATAAAGACCTGGCAACGTTCGTCCGGCGCGCCAAGCAAATGGAATACAAGGCCGAGGGCATCATCGTGCGGGAGAAGTCGCCGGGCGGCATGATGCACGTCATCCTCGAAGGCAGCGTGGAGGTCAGGAAAAAAGTCGGGGATACGGACGAAAAACCCCTGGCGGTCCTGACTGAGGGGCAGGTTTTCGGCGAAATGTCCTTGTTCGACGGGCTGCCTTATTCCGCCAGCATTATTGCCAAGGAAAATACCTCGACTTTAACCATCACCCGGGGTGATTTTTTAGAATTGGCGGAGAAAGAACCGGCCCTGATCTTGAAAGTAACCATGAACTTGGTGGCCACCTTATCGGCCCGATTGCGTAAAACCAACGAAAATCTTGTCACCTTTGCCCTTATGCGGGGCGCCTGAACCGGAAAAGCCTTTAAATTTAAAGTTTTTATTGAATGACCCGGCTGTTTTTCCCGGATAATCGCCGGTTTTACCTTCGTTTTTCTTTCTCCCAGACCCGCAGAGGGCTCAATTATTTATTGACTTTGAGAAAAATCCCCATATTATATTTAGACTTTCCGCCCATCCGACAGCAAATCCAACCAGCGAGCGGAGGCCTCTATGCGCAGCGATGTGGTTAAAAAAGGCGTAGCCAAATCACCCCACCGGTCCTTGTTTAAAGCCATCGGGTTTTCCAGTGCGGAATTGGAACGGCCGCTGATAGGCATCGTCAATTCTTTCAATGAAATCATCCCCGGCCATGTGCACTTGCAGAAGCTGGCCGAAGCCGTGAAAGCCGGAGTGTACATGGCCGGCGGCACGCCCATGGAATTCAACACCATCGGCATTTGCGACGGCATTGCCATGAACCACGAGGGCATGAAATACTCGCTGGTGACACGCGAAATCATCGCCGACTCGGTCGAAGCCGTGGCCATGGGGCTGCCGTTCGACGGGCTGGTGCTGATGCCCAATTGCGACAAGATCATCCCGGGCATGATCATGGCCGCGGCCAGGCTGGACATTCCCACGGTCCTGGTGTCCGGAGGGCCCATGCTGCCCGGCGATTTCCGCGGTAAAAAACTGGATTTGATCAAGGGCCCGTTCGAGAGCATGGCCCAGGCCAATGCCGGCAAAATTTCAGAAGACGAGCTGTGCGCCATGGAGGATGCGGCCTGCCCGACCTGCGGGTCCTGCGCCGGCTTGTTCACCGCGAACACCATGAACTGCCTGTCCGAAGCCCTGGGCCTGGCCCTGCCGGGCAACGGGTCCGCGCCGGCGGTCTCCTCCGAGCGCACGCGCCTGGCCAAGCAGGCCGGCATTGCCATTATGGAGGTGGTGCGCAAGCAGCTGCTGCCTTCCAAGCTCCTGACGCTGGAAGCTTTCCGCAACGCCATTGCCGTGGACGTGGCCATGGGCGGTTCGACCAACACGGTCCTGCATTTGCCGGCGATCGCCCATGAGCTCGGCATCAAGCTGGATTTGGAGGAATTCAACCGCATGTCAGCCAAGACGCCGCATTTGTGCAGCGTCAGCCCCTCGGGCGACCACTTCATGGTGGACGTGCATCGGGCCGGCGGCGTGCAGGCGGTGATGAAGGTCCTGGCCGAGAAGGGGCTGATATCCACCAAGCTGCCCACCGTGAGCGGGCAGACCGTGGCCGGCAACCTGCGCCAGGCCAAAGTGTGGGACGAGACCGTGATCCGGCCCCTGTCCAATCCCTACCACCCCCAGGGCGGTCTGGCTGTTTTGCGCGGCAACCTTGCGCCGGAGGGCGCGGTGGTCAAGCAGTCGGCCGTGGCGCCGGAGATGATGCGCCACACCGGCCGGGCGCGGGTGTTTGACAGCGAGGACGACGCCTTTGCGGCGATCATGAACAACAAGATCAAGAAAGGCGACGTGGTGGTGATCCGCTACGAAGGCCCGAAAGGCGGGCCGGGCATGAGGGAAATGCTGTCTCCGACCAGTTCCATCGTGGGTATGGGCCTGGACAAGGACGTGGCCTTGATCACGGACGGCCGCTTTTCCGGCGGCACCCAGGGAGCGGCCATCGGCCACGTCTCGCCCGAGGCCGCGGCCGGCGGGCCGATTGCCGCGGTGAAGGAAGGCGACCAGATTGAGATCGACATTCCGAACCTCAAATTGAACCTGCTGGTTTCAGACAGCGAACTGGCCCAGCGCATGGCTTCGCTCAAGGTCAAGCCGACCAAGCCCGTCAAGGGCGTGCTGGGGCGGTATGTCCAGCACGTGACCTCGGGCAGCACGGGGGCGGTGTTGAAATAGCGGCTGCCGCTGGCCGCACGAACGAAGTAAAGCGGAGAACCGAGAAACAAGGCGGTGGGGAAATGTCCCAGGAAATGACCGGCGCGCAAATTTTCGTGGAAAGCCTGCTGCGGCAGAAGGTGGAGGCCCTCTTCGGCTATCCGGGCGGGGTGTTGCTGCCGATCTTTGATGCGCTGTACCAGTCCAAACTGCGGGTGATCCTGCCCCGGCACGAGCAGGGCGCGGCCCATATGGCCGACGGCTTCGCCCGGGCCACGGGCAAGGTGGGCGTGTGCCTGGCCACCTCGGGGCCGGGCGCGACCAACCTGGTGACCGGCATCGCCACGGCCTACATGGATTCGATCCCCATGGTGGCCCTGACCGGACAGGTGGCAACCAGCCTGATCGGGAACGACGCCTTCCAGGAAGTGGACATTACGGGCATCACCCGGCCCATCACCAAGCACAACTTCCTGATCAAAGACGTGAAGGACATCGCCGAAGTCATCGCCCAGGCGTTTTACATCGCCTCCACCGGCCGGCCGGGCCCGGTCCTGGTGGACATTCCCAAGGACGTGACCACGGCCAAATGTGTGCCGAATTTTACGGACAAGGTGGAGTTGCGCAGCTACCGGCCCACCCTGGACCCGCACCCGAACCAGATCAAGAAAGCCGCGGCTATGATCGCGGAAGCCAAGCGCCCGCTGATCTACGCGGGCGGCGGCGTCATTCTGGCCGACGCCGCGTCCGAGCTGAAGCAGCTGGCCGAGAAAATCAATGCGCCCGTGACCCTGACCATGATGGGCCTGGGCGGATTTCCGGGCACGCACCCGCAATTTTTGGGCATGCTGGGCATGCACGGCACGCGCTCGGCCAATTATGCCATCCAAAAGAGCGACCTTATCATCGCCGTGGGCGCGCGCTTCGACGACCGGGTGACCGGCCGGGTGGAGCACTTCGCGCCGGACGCACAGATCATCCACGTGGACGTGGATCCGGCGAGCATTTCCAAGGTGGTCAGCGTGGACGTGCCGATCGTGGGCGACGCTAAACGCTGCCTGCAGGGGTTGCTGGCCGAAACCCAGGCCCGGACCTGCGACGAGTGGTGGCCGCTGATCAAGGAATGGCGGGAAAAATACCCGCTCGGGTATGACCGTAACGCCAAAGCCCTGAAGCCCCAGCGCGTGATCGAAGCGCTGTACGCAGTGGGCGGATCCAAGCTCTTCGTGGCCACGGACGTGGGCCAGCACCAGATGTGGACCGCGCAATTCTACAAATTCGACCGTCCGCGCCAATGGGCTTCCTCGGGCGGGCTGGGCACCATGGGATACGGCTTTCCGGCCGCCTTGGGCGCCCAAGTGGGCCTGCCCGGACAGCCGGTGGCCGTGGTCTCGGGCGACGGCAGCTTTCAGATGAACATGCAGGAGCTGTCCACGGCCGTGGTCAACAAACTGCCCGTGAAGATCATCCTGCTGAACAACGGCTTTCTCGGCATGGTGCGGCAGTGGCAGGAACTGTTCCACGGCAAGCGCTATTCCTCGACCAACATCGCGGATTCCGTGGATTTCGTCAAGCTGGCCGAGGCGTTCGGCGCCACCGGCCTGCGCGTAAACAAACCCGAAGACGTCGAGGCGGTCTTGAAGCAGGCGTTCGACACTCCCGGCCCGGTCCTGGTGGACTGCCATGTGGAGCGCGAGGAGAATGTCTGGCCCATGGTGCCTGCGGGCGCGCCGATTCATGAGATGCTCGGTGAACTGGCTTAAAGGATTTTGACTGGTCCGACAAGTCAGACGTGTCTGACAGGTCCGACCAGGCAAAAAAGGAGAAACCCATGCGCCACACTCTGTCCGTCTTGGTAGAAAACAAGCCCGGTGTGCTGGCCCGCGTGGCCGGCTTGTTTTCCGGCCGCGGATTCAACATCAGCAGCCTGACGGTCGGCGAAACCGAGGACCCTACGACCTCGCGCATGACCATCGTGGTCACGGGCGACGACGCCATTTTGGAGCAGATCACCAAGCAGTTGAACAAGCTGGTCGACGTGATCAAAGTGTACGACCTGACCGGGGAAGTGCACCTGGAAAGGGAGCTGGCCCTGGTCAAAGTCCAGGCCGAGCTCCAGCAGCGTTCGGAAATCCTGCAGCTCGCGGAGATTTTCCGGGCCAAGATCGTGGACGTGTCGGACAAAACCTACACGTTGGAAATCACCGGAACGGACGACAAGGTGAACGCCTTCATCGACCTGCTCCGGCCGTTCGGCATCCGCGAGCTGATACGCACCGGCACCGTGGCGATCGCCCGGGCGCTGAAGAAAAAACGGTAATCCAAACTTAGGGGGACACACAGATGGCCAAGATGTATTTCGAAAAGGAAGCGGATTTGAAGATCATCAAGAACAAAACCGTCGCCATTTTGGGCTACGGCAGCCAGGGGCACGCCCATGCGCTGAACCTCAAGGATTCCAAGATCAACGTGGTGGTGGGCGAGGTCAAGGATTCCAAAGCCTGGGCCGTGGCCGAAAAGAGCGGGCTCAAGGTCATGACCGCGGCCGAGGCCTGCAAGGCCGCGGACGTGATGATGATGCTGGTGCCGGATCCGCTGCAGCCGCAGGTGTACGAGGAGGCGATCCGCCCCAACCTCAAGAAAGGCAACGCCCTGGGCTTTGCCCACGGGTTCAACATCCATTACCACCAGATCGTCCCGCCCGCCAACGTGGATATCTTCATGGTGGCGCCCAAGGGGCCGGGGCATATGGTGCGCCGGGTCTTCACCGAGGGCGGCGGCGTGCCCGGCCTGGTCGCGGTGGAGCAGGATGCGAGCGGACACGCGCTGGAAGTGGCGCTGGCCTACGCCAAGGGCATCGGCTGCACGCGCGGCGGAGTCATGGAAACCACCTTCCGGGATGAAACCGAGACCGACCTGTTCGGCGAGCAGGTGGTGCTGTGCGGCGGCCTGACCGAGCTGGTCAAGGCCGGCTACGAGACCCTGGTGGAAGCCGGATATCAGCCGGAAAACGCCTACTACGAATGCCTGCACGAACTGAAGCTGATCATTGACCTGATGTACGAAGGCGGCATTGCAGGCATGCGCGCCAGCATTTCGGAGACCGCCAAGTACGGCGACATCACCCGCGGCAAGCGCATCGTCACCGACGAGACGCGGCGCGAAATGAAGACCATCCTCAAGGAGATCCAGAGCGGGGCTTTCGCGCGGGAATGGATCCTGGAAAACAAAGCCGGCCGGCCCATGTACAACGCCATTCTCAAGCAGGAGGCCGAGCATCCCATCGAGAAGATCGGGAAGAAGCTGCGGAGCATGATGGGGTGGATCGGCAAAAAGTAATGCATTCCGAGACCCCGCACTCCTCCGCTGTTTCTACGGGAGCCATCCAGTGGCCGCAGTGAAGGGGGGCATCCGGCCCCGGCCGCTCCCTTCCTGGCGTGTGTGGGCGCCGTATGCCTTCATGGCGGTCGTTTTCGGCACCGCTTTCGCGGCGCTTATGGCCGTGCTGTCCGGCGCCCTGGGTTTTGCCGGACGGCTCGTGCTGGCCGCGACGGTGGTGTCCGGCTGGGAGTACGCTCTGCGGCGGTATTGGCCGGGACCCAGCAGCCTGGAGCATGAATTCTCGACCCTGGGCGACGTGTTTTGCTTCGCCGTGGTGCCGGCGCTGCTGCTGCACCAGCTGGCTTTCCGCGGCTGGGGATTGCTGGGGCTCCTGACCGTGTTCGCCGTGGTGTTCGGCGCCACGATCCGCTTGTCCCTGTACAAGCTGTTCAACCCCAGAGGGGCCCGGCGCGGATTCATCGGCCTGCCGCTGACCGTGACCGCCGGCTTCATCGCGGCCGTGGCGCAGGTGCTGCCGCCGGAAACCGTGGGCGTGGCACACCGGCTGGTCCTGGCCGCGGCGGCCCTGGGTTTGACGTTTCTCACGGTCAGCCCGATCCCGTATCCCAACCCGGCCGAACGGCCGGTCATTTTGCTGGTTTTGGCCGGACTGGCGGCCTCGGTTTTTGCAGGGCCCCCGCTGTCGCGGTGGGCGGCGGCGCTGCTGCTGGCAGGTGGCGGCGCCTACATTCTGCTGGCTCCCTGGGGAGCGGCGAAAGGAGGAAAGGTCCATGCCTGAGATCGTAAAAATTTTCGACACCACGCTGCGCGACGGCGAGCAAGCGCCCGGCGCCAGCCTGGATGCCAAGCAGAAAGTCGAGGTGGCCCGCGCGCTCCAGGATCTGGGCGTGGACGTAATCGAGGCCGGCTTTCCGATTTCGTCGCCCGGGGATTTTGCCGCGGTGAGGGACGTGGCCAAGGCCGTGCGCAAGCCGGCCGTGGCCGGACTGGCGCGCTGCGCCAAGGCGGACATCGACGCGGTGTGGCAGGCTGTGCGCGGCGCGGCCCATCCGCGGATCCACCTGTTCATCTCCACTTCTCCCCTGCACATGAAGCACAAACTGAACAAGACGCCGGACGAGGTGCTGAAGCTCGCGACCGACATGACCAAGTACGCGCGGTCGCTGTGCCGGGACGTGGAGTTTTCTGCCGAAGATGCAACCCGGAGCGATCCCGATTTTCTGGCCAAAGTGACCGGGGCCGTGATCGCGGCCGGCGCCGGCACGGTCAACATTCCGGACACCGTGGGCTATATCACGCCCGCGGAGTACGAACGAATGCTGCACGAGCTGCAGGCGGCGGTTCCGGCGCTCAAACGAGTGACCCTGGCCGTCCACTGCCACAATGACCTGGGCCTGGCCACGGCCAATTCGCTGGCCGCGGTCCGGGCCGGGGCGCGGCAGGTGGAATGCACGGTCAACGGCCTGGGCGAGCGGGCGGGGAACGCGGCCCTGGAAGAGATCGTGATGGGCCTGAAGACGCGCGCGGCCTACTACGGCGCGCGGACCAACATCCAGACGCGCGAAATCGCGCGGGTCTCCCGCCTGGTTTCCCTGGCCACGGGCATCGTGGTGCAGCCGAACAAAGCGATCGTCGGCGCCAACGCCTTCCAGCATGAGTCGGGCATCCACCAGGACGGGATTCTCAAGAACCGCCTGACCTACGAGATCATGGACGCCAAGGACATCGGCCTCAAGGAAAACCGGTTGGTGCTGGGCAAGCACAGCGGCCGGCACGCGCTGTTCAAACGTGTGCAAGACCTGGGGTACGCCCTGCCAGAAGCCAAGCAACCCGCCTTCTTCGAGCGCTTCAAGGAACTGGCGGACCGGAAGAAGGAAGTGTACGACGAAGACCTGCTGGCCCTCCTGGAGGAGGCGGCGGGCGCGCCGAAGGAATACTACGTGCTGGAACACGTCCAGGCCACGTCGGGCAGCGGCATGCTGCCCACCGCGGCCGTGCGCCTGCGCCGGGGCGGGGAGCTCCTGGAAGGCAGCGGCACGGGCGACGGGCCGGTGGACGCCGTTTACCAAACCATCGACGGCCTGCTGGGCCGGCAGCACAAACTGCTGGGATATTCCCTGAAGGCCATTACCGGCGGCACGGACGCCCAGGGCGAGGTGGTGGTGCAGCTCGCCGAGCAGGGGCAAACCGTGACCGGCCGGGGCGCGCACACGGACATCATCGTGGCTTCGGCCAAGGCGTACGTCAACGCCTTGAACCGGCTGGCCACCCTGACCACGAACCGGGGTCCTGCGAAGAAAAAGGGCAAAACCCCCTCCCGTTCGTAATCGCCCCCAAAAAGCGCTTGACAAAACCCCGACTTTAATTATACTTAAACATATTCAGTATAATTAATGTCGGGGTTGCGGGGATGAAATTCCAATTCGGGGACAAAATCAGGGAAGTCAGGGAACGCCGGCAAAAGACCATCCGCGAAGTCGCCGAACAAGCGGGTGTTTCCCAAAGCCTGATTTCGCAGATCGAACGCAACCGAATTTCCCCGGCGATCGACACGCTGCTGAAGATCGCGGACATCCTGGACATGGACCTGGACTACCTGTTCCGGGATTTTAAAAAAGACCGGGCCGTGAATTTGGTCAGGGCCAAGGACCGCAAGCGCACGCTGCTGGGCGGGGTGGTCTACGAGCAGCTTTCCCACACCGCGGCGTCGACCGAAGAGCACGCGATGGAAGCTTATTTTTTGGAAGTGCCGCCCGGCGGGAAAAGCGGGGACGAGTATTACGGGCATATCGGCAAGGAGCTGGGCGTCATCATCAAGGGCACGGCCGAATGCCAGGTGGGCAACCAAGTGTACCGGCTGCAGGAGGGCGACAGCATTTCGTTCGCCGCGGACGTGCCGCACCAGCTGCGGAACGTGGGCAAAAAGAACCTGCAGGCTTTTTGGGTGATCACGCCGCCCAAAAGAATGCTGGGCCGGAAATAGCCCCCAAACGGGGGCCCTGGAGAGGAGTGGTCAACATGTCCCGACCCATGACCATCGGTGAAAAAATTCTGGCGCGGGCCAGCGGACGCAAGTCCGTGGCGCCCGGGGAATTGATCCTGGCCAAGGTGGACTTGTGCCTGGGCAACGACATCACCGCGCCCCTGGCCATCAAAACCTTCGAGGCTGCGGGTGGCCAGCGCGTGTTCGACCGCCGACGGGTGGCCCTGGTGCCGGACCATTTCACGCCCAACAAGGACATCCTTTCGGCCGAACAGGCGAAGGTCCTGCGCGAATTCGCCCGCAAGCACAAGCTGGAGCATTACTGGGACCAGGGCGAATGCGGTATCGAGCACGCGCTGCTGCCCGAACAGGGCGTGGTCGTGCCCGGCCAGCTCATCATCGGCGCGGACTCGCACACCTGCACCTACGGCGCCCTGGGCGCCTTTGCCACGGGCGTGGGTTCCACGGACCTGGCCGCGGCCATGCTGACAGGCAAGGCGTGGTTCAAGGTGCCGCAGACCATCAAACTGGAGTTCACCGGCCGTCTGCCCCGGGACGTGGGGGCCAAGGACCTGATCCTGCTGGCGATCGCGCGCCTGGGCGTGGACGGCGCCAATTACCGCGCCCTGGAACTGACCGGCCCGGTGATCCGCGCCCTGTCGGTCGAGGGGCGCCTGACTATGTGCAACATGGCCATCGAAGCCGGCGCCAAGACCGGCATTGTCGCGCCGGACGCGGCCACGCGGAAATATGTCACGAGCCGGGCCCGCTTCACCCCGCGCTACTACGCCTCGGACCCGGGCGCGGAATACGAGCGCGTGGAAACGTTCGACGTCAGCAAGCTGGAGCCCGTGGTGGCCAAGCCCCATCTGCCGTCCAACGTAGTGCCCGTGTCCAAGGCGCGCGAGATCGTGATCGACCAGGTGGTGATCGGCTCCTGCACCAACGGCCGCATCGAGGACCTGCGCGAAGCGGCCAAGGTCCTGCGCGGCCGGCGGGTGAGTCCGCGCGTGCGGACGATCGTCTTTCCGGCCACGCCGACCATCTGGCGCCAGGCGCTGCACGAGGGCCTTTTGGACGTGCTGACCGCGGCCGGCTGCGTCATTTCGCCGCCGACCTGCGGGCCGTGCCTGGGCGGGCACATGGGCATCCTGGCCAAGGGCGAGCGGGCGGTGTCCACCACCAACCGCAATTTCGTGGGCCGCATGGGCCACACGGAGAGCGAAGTGTATCTGGCCTCGCCTGGCGTGGCGGCGGCCTCGGCCATCAAGGGCCGCATCGCCGCGCCACGCGAAGTGCGGGGGGCGGACTGGGCCCGGGGGGTGAAAAAATGAAATTTCGGGGAAAAGTGCACAAGTTCGGCCATGATGTGAACACGGACGAGATCATTCCGGCCCGTTACCTCAACACCTGCGACGCCAGGACCCTGGCCGCCCACGTCATGGAAGACGCGGATGCCGGTTTTGCAGGCCGGGTGAAGCCCGGAGACGTCCTGGTAGCGGGCAAAAATTTCGGTTGCGGGTCGTCCCGCGAGCACGCCCCGCTGGCGATCAAGGGCGCCGGCGTGGCCTGCGTGGTGGCTGAAAGCTTCGCGCGGATTTTCTACCGCAACGCCTTCAACATCGGGCTGCCGATCCTGGAATGCCCGGCCGCCGCAGCTGAGGCGCAGAGCGGGCAGGAGCTGGAGGTGGACGCGGACACCGGGCGGATCACGAACCTGACCACGGGCAGGCAGCATCAGGCCGCACCCATCCCGCCGTTCATGCAGGAGCTGGTGGCGGCTGGCGGGCTGATGGAGTACATGAAGAAACAAATTCAGTAAAATCATTCGAAAGGTCCGACCAGTCCGACGCGTCTGACAGGTCAGACCGGAAAAAGACCGGAGGAGCAACCCATGAGCAAAACCTACAAGATCGCAATCATTCCCGGCGACGGCACCGGGCCCGAGGTGATCGCCGAGGGCCTGAAGGTGCTCGCGGCCGCGGGGAAAAAGTTCGGCCTGTCCTACGACACCACGACGTACGACCTGGGCGGCGCCCGCTATCTGCGTACGGGCGAGCTGGTGCCGGATTCCGTGCTGGCCGAGCTTGCGGGCGTGCAGGCCATCTACCTGGGCGCCATCGGGCACCCGGACGTGAAACCCGGGCCCCTGGAGGGCGGCATCCTGCTGCGCCTGCGCTTCCACTTCGACCAGTACATCAACCTGCGGCCGGTCAAGCTCTATCCCAACGTCGAGACGCCGCTCAAGGACAAAGGGCCGCAGGACATTGATTTCGACATCATCCGCGAAAACTGCGGCGGGATTTACACCGGCGTGGGCGGTTCAGCGCACAAGGGGTCGCCCCTGGAGTACGCCACCCAGGTCATGACCTATTCCCGGGCCGAGGTGGACCGCTGCCTGCGCTATGCCTTCAAGCGGGCGCAGAAGCGGCCGGAAAAGAAACTGACGCTCGTGCACAAGATGAACGTGCTGACTGAGACCGGCGACCTGTGGTTCCGGGCCTTCCACGAGATGGGGCAGAAGGAGTTCCCGGAGGTGGCGCGCGACTACGCGCACGTGGACGCGACCACCATGTGGATGGTCAAGAACCCGGAGTGGTTCGAGACCGTGGTCACTGAGAACCTGTTCGGCGACATCATCACGGACCTGGGGGCCATGATCCAGGGCGGCATGGGGATCGCCGCGGGCGGCAACATCAATCCCGAGGGGATTTCGATGTTCGAGCCCATCGGCGGCTCGGCGCCCAAATACACCGGCCAGAAGAAGATCAATCCGCTGGCTGCGATCAACGCCGGGGCCATGCTGCTGGCCCACCTGGGCGAAACCCGGGCGGCCGATGCGGTCGAAGGCGCGGTGGTCAAGGCCCTGGAGTCGGGCAGGATCAAGTCCCTGGCTGCCGGCCGCATGGGTCTGAACACCGAGGAAGTCGGCGACTTGGTGGCGAGTTTGGTTTAAAGTAAAAGCCTTTGACCGGTCAGACTTGTCCGACGGGTCGGGCCGGTCCGAATAAAATAAAAAAGGATAAAGCCATGAGCAAACAATATCGAGTCGGCGTGATGGGTGCCACCGGCGCGGTCGGCACCCTGATGCTGCAAGTGCTGGAGGAACGCAAGTTTCCGGTGGCCGAGGTGCGTCCGCTGGCTTCGGCGCGGTCGCTCGGTAAAACCGTTCCCTTCATGCGGGAGCAATTGCCGGTGCAGGAACTGACCGAGCAGTCGTTCCGCGGCCTGGACTTGGTGCTGGCTTCGGCCGGCGCCTCGGTCTCGCGGCAGTTCGCCAAGCACGCGGTGGAGGCCGGCGCGGTGGTGGTGGACAACACCAGCGCCTTCCGGATGGAATCCGAGGTGCCGCTGGTGGTGCCCGAAGTGAACCCGGAGGACATTTTCAAGCACCGCGGCATCATCGCCAATCCCAACTGCTCCACCATCATCATGCTGGTGGCTGTCAACCCCCTGCACCGGGCTGCCAAGGTCAAACGCATCGTGGCCAGCACCTATCAGGCGGTCTCGGGCACGGGCGCCAAGGCTATCGCCGAATTGGACCAGCAGGTGCGGCAGTGGGCCAGGGGAGAAGCCGTTACGCGGCAGGTGTATCCCTACCAGATCGCGTTCAACGTGCTGCCCCAGATCGACGTGTTCATGGAGAACGGCTACACCAAGGAAGAGATGAAGATGGTGAACGAGACCCGCAAGATGCTGCATGACGATTCGATCCAGGTGTCGGCCACCACCGTGCGGGTGCCGGTGTTCACCAGCCACTCGGAGACCATCCAGATCGAGACCGAGAAAAAGCTCTCGGCCCAGGAGGCGCGGCGGATTCTTGGCCAGGCGCCGGGCGTCCGGGTGGTGGATGATCCGGCCCACCAGCGGTATCCCATGCCCTTGGAGACCTCGGGCCAGGACGAGGTGTGGGTCGGCCGCATCCGGGAGGACATCTCCCATCCCAGCGGGCTGGCCCTGTGGGTGGTCGGCGACCAGCTGCGCAAGGGCGCGGCCACCAACGCGGTCCAGATCGCGGAGATCCTGGTCCAAGGAAAGGTGTAATTGAAGGCCGGCGTTGGCCGCAAATAGGGGCGTTCACTTGAACGCCCCTATCTTTGTTTTGGGGGGTCCATGATGCAACGTCATCCGAAGTCCGCAGCCCCTGCCCTGACCCGGCGTTTCGCGGTCACGCTCGAATACGACGGGGCGGCCTTCGCGGGTTTTCAGCTCCAGCCCAACGCCGAGACCGTGCAGGCGGTTCTGGAGCGGGCGCTCAAGCGCCTGTTCAAAGAAGAACGCCGCGTGGCCGGCGCCAGCCGCACGGATTCCGGAGTGCACGCCCGCGGCCAGGTCGCGGTCTTCGAACTGGCGCACGCCCTGCCTCCGGCGAGGCTGACGGCCGCGCTCAACAGCGCTTTGCCCCCGGCCGCCAGGGTCGTCGCCTGCCGCCGCGTGCCCGCGGGCTGGGATCCCCGGCAGCGCGCCCGCCGCAAAACCTACCGCTATCTCGTTTTCAACCGTCCGGTGTTTTCGCCGCTCTGGATCGGCCGCGCCTGGCAGGTCGCCCAGCCGCTTGATCTGGACGCCATGCGCCGGGCCGCCCGCCATCTGCTCGGACGCCGCGATTTTTCCGCTTTCCGCGCCGCGGGCTGCGAAGCCCGGCACCCGGTCCGCACCCTGCTGCAGGCAGGCGTGCAGCGCCGGGGGCCGCTGCTGACCTTTACATTCACAGCCGACGCCTTCCTATATAAGATGGTCCGCGCGCTGGCCGGGACATTGGTGTGGGTGGGCCAAGGGCGTTTCAAGCCCGCGGACATTCCGCGCATTCTTCGCGGCCGCGACCGTGCTCAAGCGGGCCCGACCGCTCCGGCCTGCGGCTTGTATTTGGAAAAAATCGTTTTTGGAAGAAAATCCGGGGACTGAAGCGTTTTTTCTTGCCCCTGCCGCCTCCTCTGCGGATAATGGATCCATGACGACACAGACCCTTTCCGAGTTCGCCTCCCGCGCCACCTTCCCTCCGGCTGATCCGGACCATCTCAAGCTCGCGGAATCCCTGATCCGAGAACACCGCGCCCTGGATCTGCGCCTGCAGTCCGTTGCGGATTCCGGACTGCCCCTGGCCGTCTGGCTGGAGGCCCTGCTGCGCTACTCCCGGGCCGCGCATTTCGTGAAATACGATCCCTGGGACGCGAGCATCGTGGTCAAATCCTTCCCGCCGTCGCCGCTCGTGGCCCTGTACAATCCCTTCCGCGATCCGGCCAACCGCCACGCCGAAGGCCAGCGCCCGGCCCCGGCGGCCGGAGCCAAACCGGATTTTCTGGCCTGGGAGAGTTTTCCTGAAAACGAGCACTACCTGGTTTGGACCGCGGCCAGCGGCCGCCATTACGGGGTGCTGGTGCAGCCGGCGCCCATTGTACCCGACCATTTCATCATCGCCTCCCTGGACGCGGACCCGGACACCCGGCAGCATTATCCCCAGGTCGCGACCGCCAGCCATCTGGCGGACACGCAGGAACTGTGCGGCAGCCTGTTCCCCCTGGAGTATGCCGTGGGCTACAACGACCGCGGGGCCGGCGCTTCGGTGGATCATTTCCACACCCAGGCCGTGCCCAAACGGTTCCTGCCCCTGGTGCGCCTGGAAGCGGCCGGCGGACTGGCCGCGGCCGACGCCTGGACCGACGGCCACGGCGTGCGCCTGGAAGTGCTGGACGCTGTTTATCCCTGGCCGGGAATCCTGCTCCGCGCGACCAGCCTGTCGGCTCTGCTGCGGCAGCAGCAGGTCGTGTTGCACTCGTGCCGGATGTCGGGCCTGATCTACAACAGCCTGGCGTGGCGGAATTCCGCGGGCGAATGGGTGGAGGCGGTTTTCCCCCGCGGCAACGAGGCGATCATCAACAACAAAGTGAAAGCCGGGTATGTCGAAACCAGCGGCATGCTCGTCATTCCTGACCGGGGTTTGTTCGAAACCCTGCAAAATGCCGAAATCATGGCCGAGAGCCTGAAAGGCGCTGGCCTTGATCCCCAACGCATGCACGAGTGGCTGGAAATGCTGAAACGCTGGTTCCTCAAAGTTTGATCCCGCTGATTTAGTCATATCATTAGGAAATTTTCTCCTTGTTTATCACATTGGCAGATATTTTGGGAAAAATCAGTTTTCCTTATATAAATCAATAATAAAAAACGTTCTATAATAGAACAATACCAACTTTAACCTTATTTTTATTTAAAAAAAACGGAACAGCATTAGAATTGGTGGTTAAAATATGTTATAGTCATAGTAATTATCCATCTCTTTTTTCGGGGATTATCCATATTAATATGCGAAAACTCCCTGGATTTAAAAAACGTGTCAACAACTGCGAACCCGCGCAATGGCAGCAGGGAATGGGTGCGCCCACGTTATCGTGGTGGCATCATCCCGCTGCCCGCATTTATTCAAAAATCATTTCCCTGCTGGTCACGCTGGTCTTTGTTTTCCCCTATCTGACCTGGGCTTTTGAAAAGCAAACTTTCCTCAACGGACTCAGCAGCGTCCTGTTCAACCAGGAACTGGTGGAGATCCCCAAGGCCATGGGCCAAGTGGCCCAGGCCTTCCAGGGCCAGGACCAACTGGTGGTTCACATTCAGGACTTGCACTGCAACGCAGAGGTCCAGCTCCATATCGCGGAAATCATCGGGCATTTGGCGCAACGCCACCAGTTGCGCCTGGTGGCGGTCGAAGGCGCCTCCCAGCCCGTGCACGTGGACAAACTCGGCACTTTCCCCGATTCGGCGGTGCGGAAACAAGTGGGCCGCCATTTCGTCCAGGAAGGGAAGATCACGGGCGCCGAATTTTACGCGGCCACCGCGCCGCAGCCGGTCAGCCTGGAAGGCATCGAGGACCCGGAAGCGTACGAGACCAGCCGCCGGGCCGTGCTGAGCTTCCTCAACGATGAAAGCCAGGGGTATGTGTACGACCTGCGCCAGACCCTGGCCGGACTGAAGGCCAAGATCTACAATCCGACGCTCAGCCGCCACGACCATTACCGCAGTTCTTTCCAGGCCGGACAGATATCCCTTCTGAAATACGCCGGGTACCTTTACCAGGCCGCCCAGCGGACCAGCCTCAGCCTGGAGGCGTTTCCGCAGTTGCGGGCGTACTTATCCAAACGAATGCAGGTCTTTCCCTTGGAAACGGACCCGGACCAGTTGTGGCAAGAGATCGAACGGCTGGAACAATACCTGCGCGAAGGCCTTTATGTCCAGCCCGAGGAACGCGAACTCGACAGCCTGCTGCACCGCCTGGACGTCATGGAGAAACTGCTTTCGATTTCCGCCACGCCTGAGGAGTTGAACGAATACTGGCAGTACCAGGTGGTGTTCAAGGTCAAGCACTTCGCTGATTTCATCCTGCGCTACGGAACCTGGGACACCTTCGGCCTGGATCCCGAGGTATACCAGCTGGATGCGTACCTGGACAAGGTCAAGGCGTTTTACCAGCTGGCGGACCGGCGCAGCCTGGCTTTCGTGGACAACACCCTGGACCGGATGCGGAAAGGGCAGACCAACCTGGCCGTGCTGGTCACGGGCGGGTTCCACACCCAGCTGGTGCTGCAGACGCTGCGCAAACGCGGCGTCTCCTACCTGAGCCTCAAGCCCCGGCTGAGCAAGTGGGACAGCGTGAACCCTTATTTCGCGCTGCTGCGCGAACGCCGCACGCCGGTGGAAAAGCTGCTGGCCCAGAATCAGGAAATCCTGGCCCTGCCCACGGCCTTCCCCCAGGGTGAAATGACACCGTTGGCCGAGGACGCCCAGCCCGAACGCGTGCGCGTGTTCCTCAAGCTCCTGGACCTTACCCTCAAGCAGGGATTGGTCGCCAACCTGATTCTGCGGGGCGCTCACGAGCTGACGGACGTGGAAGAAGCGTATGCCGGCGTGGTGAGCCGCTATGCCCGGAACAACGCCCGGATCGAAATCGACTGGAGCGGAGCGCTGGCCAATCCCGCGGCGGACACCTACTACCTGCCCATCCGCAACACCGGGTTTACCATGATCATCCGCCGGCGGGACCGCCGGATCCCCGGGACCCCCCTGGCCACCTTGAACCTCAACGATGCCTACACCATCGCCATGATGGAAACCGAGGCCGCGGACCAGATCAAGAACCGGCTGCTGGCCAGGCCGAAAGTCCTGATCAGCGGCGATCTCGTGCGCACCGCGCTGCTCGCCAGCCCCATTTCCGCGCTGGTGGCGAGCAGCAGCACGGCTTTGTGGCTGGGCCGCGAGCGGCTGCCCCGGCCCCCGGCCGCCCCCGAGGCCGCGTTGCGGCTCGATCCGTGGCTGGAGGAACAGGCGCGCACGCCGTCGTTTGGGTTCCTGCTGCGCAAAAGCGTGGTCCGCCTGCTCGCCCGTCCGCTGGAACTCGGCCTGGCGTACGAATCGCTGCGCGCCCTGCAACCCTTGAACCTGGCCGGCGTGGTCATCAACCTCCTGGCCCTGGCCCTGCCCATGTTCGCCCTGGGCTTGGCGCATCCGCTGCTACTGGTGCTGGCCGCGCCGTACCTGGCCCTGGCCCTGCCTAAAGCCGTGCATACTTTCCGGGCATGGCGCCAGTTGCCCAAGGCCCGCCGCACCTGGTGGACGCCCGTGGCCACTTTCGATCCGCGTTCGGGTAAGATCAAGGACGCGAACGGCCGGGTGCTGGTCAACGCCGGCTTATTGGTGCGCGCGCATGAGCAATATGCGCACCGTTGGGTCCTGGCCGGCCTGTCGATCCTGGGCCTGAAAGTGCGCGATTACCGGCCCGGCACCTGGCAGCATCTGGCCGCGGTGGTGATCGTGAGCGAGATTTTAGCGCACGTGCTGGACTTCGCGGCCCTGCCCGCAGCCCTGTGGTCACCGGCCCAGCGCCGGCGCGAACGCCAGCTCAGGCAGGTTCACGCCTGGGTCCTGGCCGGCGAGGAACTGACGCGCGGCCAGATTCAGCAGCGCCTGGGCTGCGCGCCGGAAATCGCGGAAGACATCATGGATTACCTGAGTTCCGTGGAATCGGAGCGCGGCCGGCTGGCCGGCGTTACCGACGCCTGGAACGCCTCGCGCGAGCGCGTGCTTAAACCTCTGCAAGTCAAGGAAACCGATCTGTCGCGGGCCTGCGTGGTGATCCCCATCGGCGGCCGCGGCGCGCCGGGGCTGTGGCCCGCCAGCCAGGCGGACCTGCCCGAGGTGCTGCAGACGTTCTCCCGGGACGGCGAGACGCTCTTGGCCAAGACCATCGCCCGCGTGGTGCGCCTGGGCATCAGTTGGGACCGCGTGGTCGTGGTCGCGCCCGAAGCCTACCGCGCGGCCATCATCTCCGCGCTGCCGGCCGGATTTCCGGCCGACCAAAACCTCATCCTGGAGCCCGCGCCCCGGGGCACGGGCCTGGCCATGGCCAGGGCCCTGGCCTGGCTGGAACGCCGCTTCGGCGCGGACGCCACCGCGATCTTCCTGCCCACGGACCAGGTGATCCCCGAGCAGGAAGAGCATTTCCAAACCGCCCTGCGCACGGCGGTCAAGGGCGCGCAAAACGGGAAGCATTGGATGACCGTCGCCGCGCCGGTCAAGACGCCCCTCACCAAGTACGGCTATTTCCTGCAGAGCGAGCCGAGCAAGCTCGCCCCCAACATTTTCAAGGCCGAAGGGTTTGTCGAGAAACCGGACCGCGAAGTGCTGGAGGAAATGCTGGCCCGCGAAAACCTGGCCGTCAACGCCGGCATCTTCGTGGTGGACGTGGGCGTGGGCCGCGCGGCCTTCGCGTCCTATGCGCCGGAAACCGCCCGCCTGGCCGAGGCCACGGGCGCGGACGGGATCGCTCCCCAGCGCCTGCGCGAACTGTACGCCGAGGAGGCCGTCCGGCCCCTGTCCGTGGACGAAGCGGTGCTGGAAGCCATCGGCGACCAGGACGAATTGCGGCTGATGACCGTGCCCGCCGAGTTTCCCTGGGACGAGGAAAACCAGTGGAACCTGCTGACCCAGCCCACGGAAAAGGGCGGCATGCAGCGCGTGGGCCCGGCGTATTTCAGGATCCGCACGCAAAACACGACGAACACCGTGGTGTACTCGGACAGCCTTCCGGTTTCGGTGGAGAACCTTCAGGGGTACGTGGTGGTCGCGGCCAACCAAATCCTGCTGGTCATGCCCAAAGAGCGGGCCGAGGACCTGCCGCGCCTGCTGGGCCTGCTGACCGCGGATCCCGAGACCGCTCCTTACGCCCGCAGCGCCGTGTCGGCCCGCGAGGCCGGCACGCAGGGGCAGGCCGTGGTCCGGCGCTTCGGCCAATCCAGCCGCTCGCAGGTGGTGAACCGGCAGGGCCTGACCGTGCTAGTGGACGCCGACCACCTGGAGATCAAGCAGGATGCGGACGGCATCCATATCAAATCCTTCGCACCGCCGGTTGTGCCCGGTTTCTGGCAGGCCGTGCGCCGCGAATTCAAGCGCTTCACGACCTGGGAAATCGCCCTCTACCTGCTGGCCGGGGCCTATCTGCTGACCGTGGGCCTGGTCACCATGTCCCTGTGGGGCGTGTTTTATTACACGCTCAGCATCACCCTGGCCGGCGGGTTCGTGCTGACCCTGCCTTTCGTGCTGCGCACGCTCATGCTGCGCATGGATCTGCCCCAGCCCCTGGAGTGGGTGATGAGACTGCGCAACCATCCCCGCTGGGGCGCCTGGGTGCGCGACCTGAGCCGGCCGCAGAGCATGCTCTTCATCACCTTCACCACCATGGTCCTCTCCCTGCTCGCGCCCCTGGCCGTGCTGGGCCATCTCTCCCTGGGCACCGTGGCCCTGGGCGCGTTCGCCGTCATCCTGATCCTGACGCCTCTGTTCGCGCTGCACCTGATCTACCAGCGCTTTCTGAGCCGCGCCGTCCAGGCCCGCGAGCTCATCCTGGCCGGCGAGCCCCTGACTCCGGCGAACCTGGCGCGGCGTCTGAACTGGACCGAACGCACCGCGCAGCGGGTGCTGGAGTTCCTCGCCTCGGCCGAGGCCGAGCAGTCGCCCGAGACCGCCGGCGTGGAAGTGAAAAAGCTCTCCAGCGGCGAGCGCGTTTACCACCGCCAGGCCGTGCAGGAACCGGATGTCTCCCGGGCCTACGTGGTGATCATGGCCGGCGGCGGCGGCACCCGGCTGTGGCCCGTGTCCACGGGCATCAATCCCAAACAGTTCCGCTCCTTCTCGCGCGACGGCAAGACCATGCTGGAAAAGACCATGGACCGCGTGGTCCGCATGGGCATTCCCAAGGACCGGATCCTGATTGCGGCCCGCGGAAATTTCGTGCAGCAGGTCATGGATTCCGTGCCCGCGGATTTTCCCCGCGCCAACATCATCGCCCAGCCGTCGAACAAGGACACCGCGCCGGCCACGGCCCTGAGCCTGGTGGTGGGGAAGAAGCGCTTTGGCGACGACTTCACGGCCGTGTTTCTCACTTCGGACCACGTCATCTTGCAGGAAGAGCGGCTGCAGGCCGCGATCCTGTCCGCGATCAAAGCCGCCCAGAACCGCAAGGACTGGGCCATGATCGGCATTCAGCCCACGTTCCCCTCCACGGGCTACGGCTACATCCAAATGGGGTCGAAGACCAAACTCGGCACCCTGATCCGCGAGATCCAAGGCTTCCGCGAAAAGCCCAAACGCGACGTGGCCGAGCAGTTCGTGAAAAGCGGCGAGTTCCTGTGGAGCTCGGGCATGTTCGCCGTGCACAACCGCACGGGCATCGAATCCTTCCAGAAGTACACCCCCGAGCTGTGGGAGCGCATGGAGCGCATCGCCACGGCCGTGGACACGCCGGCCGAGGCCGAGGTGCTGAAGCGCGAGTACGACCAGATCCCCAAAGCCGGCGCCGTGGCCGTGGCGTTCGTGATCAACGAGCAGATCAAGCCCGAACACGAATTCGGCAGCACGGCCGTGGTTGGCGATTTTCCCTGGTACGACGAGGGCGCCTGGGACGCCATGACCGAGAAAGCGGACGCGGACGGCAATCAGCGCATCGGCCCGGGCACGGACCGGATCGTTTTGGAGGGCGCCAAACGCACGGTGGTGTTTTCGGACGGCGAGCCGGTGACCGTGCGCAACCTGGAGGATTACGTGGTGGTGCTGCAGGACAAGGTCGTGCTGGTGATGCCCAAGAACCGCTCCGACGACCTGAAAAAGATGGTGACCGCGGTCAAGGCCGAAGCCCTGACCGAACCCTACGTGGAAGGCACGGCCGGCAAAGCCGGCCTTCCCGCGGAGCGGATACCGGCCGACCGTCTGCAGGAACGGCAGGACGAGAACCACAACCGCCTAAGCGGGCTGGTCAACGTGCTGGAAACGAATTATTCCGAGGTGCGCGGCACCCAGGGCCTGGTGGCCGTGTTCGGCGCCGTGGGCTTGCGCGTGGCGTACACGGAGCAGGGCCTGGTGGTGGAAGGCACGGACGAAACCCTGCAGCCGCTGAATCTGCCGGGTGCGCTGGCGGCTTTGGGGGTGAATGCCGCTCTGGTCATTTTTGCCGCCGCCCATCCCTGGGCTTTGGCTCTCAGCCTGCCGTTTTTCCTCATGGCCGTTGCCAAGCTGGCGCTGGTAGTGCGGATCAGGGGCCGGCTCCCCAAGGAGAAACGCTCTTTCTTCACGCCGGTTGCCACCTATAATCCTGCCACCGGCAGGGTGCAGTCCTTGCAGAGCGCAGGGCTGAAAGAAACGAATCCCATCATCCGGGCGCATGAACAGCTTGCCCACCGCTGGGCGCAAAATCTTTTATACCTTGTGGGCGTCGATCTCAACCGTCATCCGGCCGGTTCCAGAGCCTATCGCCTCTGGAACGTATGGGCAGGCGAAATCCTGGCGCATCTGCTGGACACTTTGGCCATGGCGGGGATTGTCCTGGAGCGGCCGCTGGCTGTGCTCAGCCGGGTGTTCAAACCGGTGCTGGCCAACCCGGGCGTACGAATGGTATTGCTGCTGGCCCTGGGCGTTTGGATTGCTTTGGCGGGCGCCCCCAAGATCGTTGTTTCGGTGCGCGACGGTTTAGGCGTTGGTACGGCCCTGCGCTATCGGGCGGAGCAGCAGAACTTGAATCAAAACGAAATGCAAATGATTCTCCGCTGGATGACGCCCAACGGACAAGGCGCCACGAGTAGCGAAATCATCCGGGAGCTGATGCAAAAGACGCTGGCTGAAAACGTCCCGCTCAACGTCGAGCTTGCGCAAAGCCTGAGAATGAACGCTTTTCAACAGCGTATGTTCGATAAATACAAAATTATGGTGGCCGGGGCTGCCGCTCAGGACGCGGACATCCAGACCAAGCTGGAACTGATGTTTGAACTTTTGCCCGACCGTTTGGCCCGGTACTTTAAATTTGTCCGTGTGCTGTCTTCCGCGGAAGGCCAAGGGAATATGCTGGATTTCCGCGGCGTGCCAAAGGAACGCGCAGGCCTGCTGCTGATCGGCGAGGAACAGCTGCGGGATTTTCCCGCTTTTTTGAACACAATGGTGGACCGGCTGGGCGGCGCAACCGCGGGCGACAACCAACAGCTGCAGTGGATGGCCAACGAGCTCCTTTCTGAATTTGAAAACTACGACGCCGATGCCGGCGCGGTTTACGCAACCCTGTACAAACAGCGCATTCAAACCGTGCTGCAAAACCAGCGCCCGGCCACGAATTGCTTCTTGGCGGACGAAGATTTCATGGGCACCGGTCATAAACATTGGTTGTTGCACATCCGCGGCAATTGGATCAGTTTCATTGGCGGGTATTCCCAGGATGGGCTCAGGCAAATTTACGAAACCTACCTGGGGCTGCCAAGCAATCATCTTGACGGCCTACAGGTCATCGGCGCGCTCCCGGATTCGGCGGGGGAAAATATCGCCGGCTGGCAGTACGGACAGACCATTGATCTCGGCCAAGGCCAGGCCGGCAGCAGAGGATCTTTCCTGAACCCGGAGGCGGATCCGCAAAAATATTTTGAAAATGTGAGCGTGCTGAGCGAAACCCCCACCCATGAATTGGCGCATTTTATCCACCGCCTGCTTTCGGCCCGCTTGACCGAAGAGTGGCTGCAACTGCATAAACGCTTTTCCGAACGCCGGTATTTTTTCTCCCGCTATGCTTTTGACGCCAAGGTCAACGCCTTGCGCGTGGGCGACCCCCTGAAAGAGAGCTTTGCCGAGACTTATACGGCATTTGTGCACGTCATTTCACGAGGGAACGTCCTCTGGGACGGCTTGAATGAAGGCCTGCAGCAGAAATTGAAATTCATGGCCGCCTTGTTCGTGGTGCGGGACAAGACGGGCGATTATATTTTTGTCAACGGCCGCAAAACGCCGGTTTCCCTGGCGGCGGACGGCACGCTCAGCGACGCGGCTTTCAAAGCGTGGGTGCAGGCCCGCAATCAAGAACGGATTTCCGGGCAAGGCCTGGATCTGGGATCCGTGGATTGGGACTATTTAGAACGTGTAAGCGGCGAGACGGATTGGCGGCCGGACCGCCGCGCCGCTTTGATCGCCGTGAAGCATTATGCCGTGTTGGCCGATGCGGCGAAAACCCATCCCGAGGCGTTTGCCTGGCTGACAGGAACCACCCCGGCGGAAACCGGACGCATGGTTGACTGGCTGCGGGCGGCGCATGGATTCTATCAAGGATTTACGAAGGCGCTGGAAGCGAAGCATGAGTCGCTATTAGGCCTCCAGCTGGGGTTCTCCTTGGAAGTGGCCAGACAGGATCCCCAAGCGGCCCTGGTCATGCTGCAAAACCAGTTTTTCCGGTTGCTTTCCAACCCGAGAAATCCGCCGATTCATCTGCTGGCCGTGGTTCAGGGTGAAAGCGGCCCTGAATGGCAGGTACAGCTGGCCACCTACCGCGCCATGGGAGAACCCGAGCGTTTTCAGGGGGCGGACGCTTTTGCGAAAGCCCAAGCCTGGGTGCAGGCCCATTCGCTGGCGGCTCAGAAAGCCGAAACCACGGCCGACATTATGCAACGGAGGCAGGAAGTCAAACCTTTCAGCTCCTCTGAGGTAACCGCTCAGGAGCAACGGCTTGCCGCTCTGTTAAAAACCCCGGGCGCGGTTGAACAGACCGCGGCTCTGCTTGACCGTTGGCTGCTGACGCAGCAAAGGGAGGGTTCCTACGGCGGCCTGCAGACGGGCGCCTCCGATCGACTGAAAAAAATGTTCGCGACCCACGGCAGGAAAAGCTTTTCGGAGATGGCCGCTGTGCTGCAACAGCTGACCTATTGGGGTGGGTTCGATTATATAGGCGCAATGAAGCAATACTTCGGCGACGAGCGCTTCTATCAAGAAATGCTCCTGCCCGCCAACCGGGCCGCTGTTTTCAAGGCGTCCAAAAATAACCACGTCTATATGAGCTCATACGCCGGGCGGCTGCAGAACCTTGTTCTGGATGCGGTTGGTCAGGAAGTTGTGCGGCACCACGTGTATCAGTATCTTCAAACCCAGGGGGAGTATCAGACCCTGGCTGAATTGGGGTTTAAGCTGCTGTACAGCGCGGTCAATTCCGGGAAAAGCAGCCTGTACGCCGAACAGTCGTTGGTTGAGCTGCTTAAAACCCTTAACCCTGAAATGGGCCGACAAATCATAGGAGACTACCTCTCGTTCCATTTTCTAAATGAAACGGAATACGCAAAAGTCCGGAAACTGGTCAGCCAGACCGGTCTGCCCGCCTTGCAGGCGGCCCTGGATGCCGAGGTTGCCAAGCAGGCGCCCAGGGAAATCGTGGTCAGCACGGCGCCGCGCTATCTCACTGCGCTGGGCGCGTTCATCACCAGCTTCATTTCCTTCCTGGGCACGGGCCTCTCGGCCGTCGCGTTGGGGTTGGGCTTTGGCGGTTTGACCGGTTTGCTCTCCCTGGGGCTTGGATTCGGAACGGCGGCCCTGGTTTTCGGGCTCGTGGGCAGCGTGCTGACGCCGCTCGTCGGAGTGCCGTTTGCAGTGATGGGCGTTATGATCGCGCGTACGCGCGGCCTGGCCGGCGAGGCCGCCCTGACTGAGGCGCAACGGCAGCGCCTGATTCCGGAATGGCTGGCAGCGGATGTCGTGGATGCGCGCGGCCTGTCAAAGGAAATGCGCCCCGGCGAGATTGCCGCCTATGCTGACCGCAGCATTTCGCCCAAAGAAATCGCAGGCAAACTGGTGGCCGACCTGGCGCGCATTTCGTATCTGCCCGCGCTGCTGCAGCGCCTGATCTTGATCCATGAACAGGCGCACCGGACGCAGGACCTGGCCAGGGAAAAACAAGGCCGCGCGCCTTCGGGCCGCCTGGCCGGCGAACTCTATGCTTATGGAACGCAGATCCGAGCGCTGCTGCGCCTGGCCGGCGAAGCGGTGCTGCAAGCCTTGGCAAGCTTGCGCCTGCCTGGATCCGGCCTTCGTACTGCCGTTTCGCGGACAGCCGGACTCGGACGACAGGGCGAGGGCGTACTCGCCGGCGTTTTGACCGGTGTTGCGGGTGAGGCGGTTTTGGACCGCGCCCTGCGCAACGCGGCTGCGGCCGCCGGCTGGCTGCTGCAGCCCGGGCAAGCCTTGCTCGCCCTGGCCCAGGCCGCGCCCGAGAAGATTGCGGATGTCGTACGGGCGCTGTGGACCCGGCAGGCGCTGGCCAGCCGTTCCCTCGAGGACGCGGAATCCCGCCGCGCCGCGCCGGTGCGGGAGCAACTGGCCGCTTACCTCGCCCACGCGGAGCGCCTGTTCAGCGTGCGTACGGCGCCGGTGCAAAACCGGCGGCTGAACGCACGGACCCTTTCGATCAACCTGCTGGAGCGCAACCAGGCGCCGGCCGGCGTGGATACGGACGCGGACCTGGCGCGGGTCGGCGCGTTCCACCTGCTGGGCGGCGTCTATCTCACGCAGGAAGCATTCAACCGCCTGACGACCCGGGAAGCTGCGGCCGTGATTTTGCACGAGGCGCTGGAGACCCTGGGGCTTTCGCATGAGGCGGCCGTGGAAGCGGTGCTCGAGGTCACGGGTTTCACGAACGAAGCGTTGATCGCGGCAGCCGGGCTCGAAGTTCCGGACCGCGTGGCCGAATTGCAGGCCAAGGATTATTACCGCCGCCTGGAGCAGGGGTCCGACGCGCCGGCCGAGGAGATCAAGTCCGCGTTCAGGCAGCAGGCCCGCGCCCTGCATCCGGATTTGCATCCCGACGATCCCGAGGCCGGACGGCTGTTCCAACTGGTCAACGAAGCGTACGAGGTGTTGTCCGATCCTGCGAAACGGGCGTTTTACGACCAATGGCTGGCCTACCGGCGCGGGGGCGGGGACCTGGCTTTCGAAAACTACGCGCAGCGCGATTTCGCGGCTTGGGCCGCGGACCGCGGGGCGCAAACAGGCTTTGACTGGGGCGCCTGGGCCGCGGCCGGCGTGCAGCAGGCTTCGGCCGCCCCGTCCGCCCCGGAGGCCGCGGCGGTCTGGGGAACGGTCCGTGAGGCGCCGGCGTCCCAGGTGTGGGCCGCCTTCATCGGCCAAAACGCGGACGCAGGCCGGGTGCGCATCCGTACGGCCGAGGAATGGCGCGACATCGAACGCGAGCTCCTGCGGCGCGAGCACGCCACGGCCGCGGAGAAGCAGCGGGCGGCGCGCGATTTCCGCGCAGCCTGGGCGGACGTGCCCGAAAAGACGTGGCAGGAATTCATCAGCCCCCGCTCGCCGTACAGCCTGCACACCAACCTGTTCTTCCACCGCCAGCAGCAGCAGGCCCGGGTCATGGCCTTGTTTGACCAAGGCGCCGAAACCCTGGGCGCGGACGAGGTGGCTGAGGCCCTGGGACTGGAGCGTTTCCGCGCCGAGGCCCTGCTCGCGGCCATGACGCGCGCTGAACTCCTGGGCGTGGTGGAGGCGATCGGCGGGCTGCGTTACGCGCCCCGGGATCGCTCCGGCGTCCAGCCGGACGCCAACAGCGTACGCAACCGCAATCTGGAACTGATTCATTCGCCAGGATTCCGCAGCCTGGTTTTGGAAGGCACGCATTTCGGCCAGGGCCAGGTGGCGGTAAACGGCCTGGCGGACGCGCGCGGCCGGATCATCAGCCTGGGCCCGGTGCAGAATGTGGCGCCCATCCTCGGCGAGCAGGAGTGGGCCGGCCGGCTGTTCAGCTTCGTCATCTACGTTAAAAGCGGCGGGCCCAGCGCCATGCCCGCCTACAGCCTGTGGACCGCGGCCAACCTGCCGGCTGAAAGCAAGCAGCGCCTCGCGCAAACCCTGGCCGCGGCCAATGCCCGCCGCGAACAGGACCAGGCCCGGCTGCCGCTGTCCGTGCTGACCCCGGCCATGCGCCGGCTGGTGGCAGCCTATGCCCTGGCCGCGGCCGGCGAAAGTGACGCCGCGGTCCAGATGCTGCGGGACTTGCAGACGCCGGAAGTTACGCCTGCCATGGCCGCCGCTTTCCTGCGCGTCCGGGACGCGAGCCTGATCGCGGAGGACGAACAATTTATGCGGATCGCCGACCAATTCCGTGAGGCCCTGGCCGAAGACCCGGCCTATGACCAATACTTCGGCGAAGCGCCCAAGGACGCGGCCTGGACCTGGCTGGCCGGCGGCCTGGGTTCTCCTCTGGACGTGCTGGAGCACCTGGCCCGGCAGGCCCGGCGCGCGCTGCCCCTGTCGTCCGCGTTTCTGGGCGAACCGGCCGAGGTGATTTTGGAGCGCGCGCTGCGCAACGCGGCCGCGACGCTCGACATGATGATCCGGCCCGGCCGGGCGCTGCTCGTGCTCACCCGGTTGCCCCAGCGGAAAGTGGCGCAGCTCCTGGGGGCGTTGTTCGCGACCCAGGCCCTGCATGCCCTGCCGCTGCAGCAAGCCGATCGGGCGCGCGGCCCTCGGATCACGGAGGAATGGCTGGGGTTCGTCCAAACAGCCCAGCGCAAATACCAATCGCGGCCGCAGGGCCGGCGTCTGGCCAAGGCCGTGGCGGATCCCGGCGCATTGCATCTCATGGTGCGCCAGGCGCGGACCCGGCCGGCAGCCACGGACGATGACCTGGAGCGCCTGGGCGCCTTCCACCTGGACGGCAAATGTTTTCTGGCGGCCCGCACCCTGGCGCGGGTCCAGGACCGGGAGGCCGCGGCCATCCTCTTCCATGAATGGCTCGAGGACCAGGGGTTCACCCACGCGGAAGCCCGCGATCTGGTGCTGTCGGTCACCGGATATCAGCACGACTGGCTGGTCGCACACGCCGGTTTGTCCCTGGCTCCGGTCACCCTGACCGTCAGCTCGCCGCTGCTGTATTTCTTCCTGCAGAGCACGGGCCTGGCCGTGGGGTTGTCCGTTGCCCTGGTGGCCGGACTGGGCCTGCTGTTCTGGGCCGGGGCCCTCTCGCTGTCCGCGGCCATTCCCCTGGCCGTGCTGCTGGTGGCCGGGCTGTGGATCGCGCGCCGCCTCATGCCCCTGACCCAGCAGACCAGCGCCCGCCGGATCGTGGCTCCGCAGCCCGCCAAATACAAGCACCCGGCCGTGGACCAGCTCATGCATGAAGTCATGCCCCAACTGTCCGACGTATTGCGGCATACCGAGGAGCCTCCGGCCCGCATCCCGGACGGGCTCAAGCAGAAAGTGTTCGAGCTCTCGCGCCAGATGCACCGCGTGGCGCCGGGGTTATTCAACGTGCTCTTCGAGTACCTGGAAAATCCCCAGCCCGAGCAGGAAGCGCGGATGATGGAGGCCCGGGCCAGCCTCAACCGGCTGCTGGCCCAATTCGGATATTACCTGCTGGAAATGCGCCTCAAGCCCGACGTTGCGGGCGAGGAAGCCGCGCCCATGCTGTTTCCGTTCAGCATCACCCAGCGCGTGGACCGGGGCCAGCTGGCCGGCCGCGCGCTGGAATTCTGGCGTTTAAAAAGCCTGATCGACACCGCGCTGCTGCCGCCCTTCACGGGCTTGTTGCTGGAGGATTTCAAGCATCCGGCCATGTTGGAGGACGCGATCCGCAAGGACGCCCGGGTGGTGTACGCCGCGCTCTCCCAAAAACGGCAGTACGTTTATTCCCGCCTGGATCCTGCGGCTCCCACCCAGGGCGTGTACCGCCTGAAAACGCCCAATCAAGAGGTGATCGGGCTGGCGAACCGGCTGTTCGCCTGGGAATTCGAAGGCTTGAGCGAAGAGGAAATCTACGAGCTGCTGGCGCGGGTGACCGAAGAACACGAAGTGCAGCACGCGGTGGACCTGTCCCTGGAACTGCTCTCGGGCTGGGGCACGCTGGGGTTCGCCGCCTGGAAGGAGTTCAGCGCATACGGCGCGGAGTTCATCGTCCACGGCCTGTCCTACAGCCTGACTTCCATCTTCGACCTGGCCATTTCCGGCGACCTGGGGGCGGTGAAGCTGCTGCTGGGCCTGGATGAAGTGGAGCGGACCGGCGAGCTGACTGATTTCGAGACCCGGACCTACACGCCGGCGGAACTGGAGGACGCGTATCTCCGGCTGGGCGAAAAACTGCTGCGCGAAGGGGAACCGGCCCTTCGCGACCTGCGCGCGGGCATGAAGCGGGTTTTCGAAACGGTTTACGAAACGGACTATGTCCGCGCCGGCGCCAAGCGCTGGCTCCCGGCCGATGATCCGGCCCGCCGCCTGCTGCCGCTGAATCTGCCCGGCGCGCTGATGTCCTTCCTGCTGGCCGTGGGCCTGGTGGCCGCGGCCTGGATGCTCCCCGGCCTGCTGGCCATCGCCATCCCCTATCTGACCATGGCGTCCGCGAAACTGCTGTTCACCTTCTCGCAATGGCGCCAGCTGCCCGCGGCCGGACGGAGCTGGGCCACACCGGTGGCCACCTACAATCCCAACACCGGCACCATCATGCGTTCGGTGAACGGCGTGCCCGAATCCCACTGGATCGTCTGGGCGCACGAGGTGTACGCCCACCGTTGGGCGCAAAAGTTACTGTCCTGGTTCGGCCTGGACCTGCGGCGCACCCGGCCCGGCACTTTCGCGCACCTGCTGGTCAACCGCATCCTGGCCGAAGGCCTGGCGCACATCCTGGACTGGGTCGCCGGGCCGCTGACGGTTTTCTGGGAGAGCATTCCCACCCTGCCGTCGGACACCTATTTGCACTGGATCCGGCAGCTCGGCGACGCGGACCCGGGCACGCGCTTCCAGGCCTTCCACGGCCTGCTGAACCAGCAGAACCCGGCGCTGATCAGGCCCCTGCTGTGGAACCGCAATCCCCTGATCCGCGGAAACGCCGTGTTGCTCTGGACCTACCTGGCCAGCCGCCGGCAGACCAAGAAAGCTTTCGAAACGGCCACCGTGGAATTGCTGCAATTGCTGGACCGGGAAACGAGCTGGCTCAACGCCCATCTGCTCCTCAACGGCCTGCAGCTGCTGGGCGCGGCTGCGCCCGACCGCGTGGCGCAGCTGGCCGCTTTCCAGCCCAACGGCAGCGCGCCGGTCCGGACGCTATTAGACCAGCTGGTGGAACAGGCGGGGAAGGACGGGCGGCTGGCGGGGATCGCGGCCATTTCCGAGGAAACGGGCCTGCTGGCCGCGAACCAGTTGATGACCGGCGAGGCCCTGGAGGGATTGCGCGTCTGGTATCATCCGCGGGAACTGTCCCAGGCGCAGGCCGAGGAATACGAGCGGCAGCTCAGGGCCGGGCTCCTGGAGCAGGGCATCGTCGTTCCGGAACAACTCCGGTTGTTCCAGCCGGTGTCCGGCCAGCAGCTGGCGGGCCTGCTGACTTCGGATACATTATTATATACGCCGGGCCGCGGCTGGCTGCCCAGCCGGGCCGCGGCAGCCGGGCTGCCGGTTGCCGCCCGAGCGGCGCGGAGCGCGTTGCTGGCCGGCTGGGAGGACGGCTCGCTGTCGCCGGGAGAGAAGAACCTGCTCCAGCGCATCCAGGCCGTGCTGGCCGCCCAACGGCAGTATGACCTGGTGGTGCTGCGCTTGAACCAGGTGGAAGAGATGCTGCTGGCCAACCTGGAATCCAAAGGCCTGGTGAACCTGCGCCGGGACCCGAACCGGGCCGTGACCTCCGTCAGCCCCCTGTGGATCGCCGCGCCCGTGGAACTGGCGGTCAACGACGACCTCAGCCGCAGCGCGGTGCTGACGGACGAGGGCGTCGATCTGGCCGTGGAACTCGGCCCCGAGACCACGGCCGAAGCGCCGGCCATGCAGCGGCTGCAGGCCGTTCACCTGGGCGACAGCCTGGAATTCCGGTTCGAGCAAAGCAGCGACCGGCCGGTCCGCGTGGTCCTGTCCTTTGTCCAGCAAAACCGGACCGTGGAGGAAACAGTCGTGGAACTGCCCAGCCAGCGCGCGGGCCGGTTTACGCTGCCGATCTCCCGCCTGCGGGGGCTGACCATTGACCAGCTCAACGCCGCCCTGGAGGATCCGGGGCGCGGGGTGGCGGTGGCGCTCTCGGCTTTCAGCGTGCAGACCCGCCAGCAGCCCTACCGCCGGCAGTTCGCGGACACGAGCGCCTGGTTCGACCGCCGCCTAGAAACGCGCCTGCCCCGCGAGCGGATCTCGCTCGGCGGGCTGCTGGGCCGCATGGCCTGGTGGCTGGCGCTCAGCGTGGCAGCCGGCTTTTTGACGGCCAATCCGCTGGTGTTCGGGGCGCTGTACTCCTTCTTCCTGGTGGAGTTTTCCAAGGTGGTGTTCGCCTTCGAGGAGTGGCGGAAGCTGGACGCCACCAGCCGGCTGCTGAATGCGCCGCTGGGGACCTACGTACCCGCCACCCGCCAGTTCTACGACAACCACGGCCGGGTGGTGCGCGACGGCAACTGGGTGATGTTCGCGTTCGACGGCCTGGCCCGGCGCTGGGCCGTGCGCGGCCTCAAGGCCCTGGGCCTGCCCCTCGACCGCTTCACGCCTGGCACGGTCCGCTACCGGCTCGTCAACGGGTGGCTGACGCGCCTGCTGGCCCAGGCGCTGCTGGCGCCGGCCCTGGTCATCGCCCTCGGACGGTTGTTCTCGGCCCGGCAGGACCGCGCCCGGTTCACGCTGTTCGACACGCCGCATTGGCTGGGCGAGCTGGAAACCGTGATGGTGCGGGAGAACAACCGGGGCCGGCCCCTGGTGCCGTTCACCATCCGGCTGCAGGAAATATTCGACACGGACAACTACATCCCCTACGTGGAGTTGAAGCGCAGGATCATCGAAGCCCTGCGGACCGACCTGGCGGACGTGCCGGACGACGCCCTGGTCTACCTGAGCATGCAGTTCCCGGAAATCCCGGAGCAGGCGCGCGACCGCCACAAGTTCAAGCACCGCATCCTGATCGCGCCCAAATTCAGCCTGGCCCAGGCCATTGAGACCGTGGGGGCCTACGAGGTCGACCAGGGCGTGGGCGGCGCGCTGTTCATCTGGGAATTCACGCGGTATGAATCCGCGGCCGGCACCCGCGTCCAGATCGAACACCAGGGCCTGGGGCGGAGCCTGCAGGGGCGCGGGCTGCTGTACTCGGCCTACGCCGCTTTCGTGGACATGCTCGGCCAGCTGTATCCGGGCGAACCGGCGGGAATTCTCGCGGCCCATCCCGGCGCGGTCCGCCTCTTCGCCAGTTTCTTCGACCAGGCCCGGCCCGCGTCGCCCGCGGACGAGCAGAAAACGCCGCGTTGGGGCGACCCGGCCTACTGGCTGGGCCTCATTCCCCGCGCGGCCCGCGCCCCGAACCTGCTGTTGCACGCCATCGGTTCCCAGGAAGCGCAGGCCCGGATCATTCCGGGCCGGCTGGGGGACAGCCTGCGCCTGGCCGTGATGAACCACCGCGCGGAAACCGCGCATCTCACCCTGGTGTATTACCGCAAAGGCCAGAAAGTGGGCGAAAGCGCCTTTGACCTGGGGGCGGGATTCGTGGGCCGTATCAGCGTGGACACCAGCGCCTGGCAGGGTGTAAACGTGGACCAGATCGGCGTCTCCATGCCAACGGCCGGCGATTGCCATCTCTACGGATTTATGACTGCGGAAGGCGGCCAGACGCGGGGTTTGCGCGTCACGCGCCGCTCGCGGGCCGAAGGCGCGGCCCCGGCGGCGGCGGAAACGCACCCCGCCCTTTCCTGGAGCCGGTGGCTACTGGCGGCCGGGGCCTTCACTCTGGCCGTGGCCTTGCCGCTGGCCGCCTATGTCCTGGGCTTCTTTTCCCTGGCCGTGGCCGGCAGCGCGGCCTTGGGCGCGGTCATGGTGCTGGCGCTGCTGCTCTTCTACCGCTGGCAGTCCCGGCCCGCGCCGGCTGAACCCGCGGGCGTGGTCCGCGAACTGGCGCTGGATTTTTCGGCCGATGTTCCCGGCGCGGACCGCAAACGCATCCAGCGGGCCGTCGAAGGCAAACGGCTGCTCGAACGCTCCATCCGCCTGGCCCTGCCCTCGGGCGCCCGCGTGCAGCGGATCGGGCCTGACGTCAAGATCACGCCGACCGGCGGCGGGGCGTTCAAACGGGCGTACCGCGTGGAAACGCAGGTCACTTTCGCCAACGGCGAACAGCGGCAGGTGGACGTGGCCTTCAAAGTGCCGCGGCGCCTGGTCGGCTGGGTCGCGCTCCTCCAGCCGCGCATCCGCCAGCTCTGGCTGCAGGGCCATCCCAACATGCCCAGCTTCCATTTCGTGGACCAGGGCATCATGGCCGAGGAGTTCATCCACGGCCGGTCCCTGGACCAGGTGCAGGAGGCCAGTCCGGCGGTCAACGGTTCGGTGCCGCGCCTGGCCGTGCGTTCCTACCTGACCGTGCTGAAATATCTGCGCGACCGCACGGGCATCAATTGGGTGCTGTTCGACCCCAAACCGGAGAACATGATCCTGCCCGACGAACCGGGAGCCGAGCCCAAGCTGGTGGACCGAGACGGGCTGCTCCCCATGCCGTTCCGGCGCCAGCCGTTTTCGCAGGTCATGTACTATTCGGCTTTCTACGGGCCCAAGCGCCTGGCCGTGACCAGCCGGATGCGCGGCCTGTTCGCGCCCTTGATCGCCTTGTTCCCGGTGTTCTTCGCCTTCCGTGTACGGCCGGACAACGCGATCTTCGACGGAGTGATGGACGCCCTGGGGCCGGTGGAAGGCCGGGCTTACCTGGAGGAGGCCTGGGGCAGCGTCAGCGCCCGGCTCACCCGCGCCAGCGACTTCACGCAAGCCTTGGGCCGGTATTTGGAAACCGGGCTGCCCGAGTACCTGCGGGCCACGGGCTTCGCGGGCACGGACATGGAAATCCAGCCGGGCCGCATCCCGGTGCTGCCCCGCAGGCCCGATGTGGCCGCGCCGGCCGCGCAGATCGGCGAGCTGCTGGATTCCTCGAGCGTGCTCAAGCTGATCCGGGGCATCAGCGCCATCGAAGCCCGGGCCGATGAAATCGCCGAAGCCGATCTCGCGCAATACACCGAACGCCTGCTGATGCTGATGGAACCGTACCGCGGACGCGTGGCCATGGCCGCATACCATACCCTGACCGCCGTTTTGCCCCGGCTTTCACCGGCCCAGCAAAAAGCCGTCCGGAAAAAACTGGCCAAGCACGACCGTTTCGCCCTGCTCTCGGTCTCCACGTTCGAGGGCCGGCTGACCCGGCTGCATGATTTTCTTTTCACCCATCCGGGCATCCGGGCCCTGCTGCTCAGGCGCGGGGGCGCGGTGGTGAACGACATCGGGCTGGGCGGGCCGGTGCCCGTGACCACGGCCGAACTGGCCACCCGGTTGCGCCGGATGAATCCGCAAACCCGCCTGGTCGGCAGCGACGTATTAATCCCGGCCTACCAGGTCCAGGCCGCGAACGGCTTGTTCGCCTACTTCGGACAGGACGGCAATTTGCTCGGCCTCTATGATGACAAGGGCAATCCCACGCGCAGTACGGCCTGGGCCAGGCGCTTCCGGTCGGCTTTTGCGCAGTTCCGCGTGCAACCCGCCAAGCCGCAAACTGGTTTTACGTTCCAGCCGGACCCGTACCGCGCGTACGCGGAAAAATACGGATTCGAGATCCAGCAGTCCTCCTTCGGAGAAACGGCGCCGGCGGAGGTCAAGCTTTGTTTCAACACGCTGTATTTTTACGCGGGCCGGGAATCCGAAATCATCGAACGCATGGGCCAGGACCTGAACGAGGGCGGCTACCTGGTCACCGGCCATTCGCTCTCCGCCTGGCGGGGGCCGGGCAAGGCGTATGACCTCCAGCTGGCGGTTTACCGGAAAGAAAACGGCCGGATCGTGCCGCAGTCCGTCCACATCATCGCGGGCAACCGCCGTTTCGATTTGCCGGCGCAGGGGTTGACGATCCAGGAAACCGAGGAACTCACTTGGCAGGGTTACGAGATCACCCTGGGCTTGCGGGCCGCGCAGGAGGGGCGGGAGGTTGCGCAGGTCGCGCTGCCTGAGCTGCACGCGGTGGAGGCTGAATCCGTGGCCGCGCCGGCGCCGGCCGGGCTGGCGGAGAGGGAAATGGCCAGGATCCAAGAGATTTTAGCGCCGCTCCGCGGCCTGTATCCCCACGTGCCGGTGCTGCAGAAGGGCTTTGAAGCCCTGGCTCGCCTGGACCTGCAAACCCCGCAGGCGCGCGAATTCCTCGTGAACGAGCTCGCGCGCATGGACCGGACTTCATCCGGCTACAGCCTGGGGCGCATCGTGCATGAAGGCGAAAGGTTCACCCTGGGGTATGCGGTCAAGATGCTGATGGCGCACTTCAGCGGGCCGGAGCGCATGTATCCGGAGTATGAAGGCATGACACCCGAACGCTTCGACGCTATGCTGCAGCGGGTGCTGGCTGAAACCGGCCGGACCCTGTCCCCGGCCGAACAGGAGGAAGTGACGCGCTTTAAAAAAGTGCTGGCCGCCATTCCCGGAGCCCTGCGGGAAATCACGTCGGATGTGCGTTATCCCAACCTGTGCGGGCCCTGTGCGCAGGAAATCAGCAACCTGCTCAAGCAGGAGGGGTTTACCGCCCGAAAATTGAGCTTTCCCCTGCGCTTTGAATCCGAATCCGTGGTTGAAACCCAGGTCGCGGGCCTGACGTTCTACCTGGACGGCACAGCCGGCCGGGTGCTGCGCTTCGACGACCAGCCCATTGCGCCGGTGGTCGTGCCGGCCTCGGACCTGCAGACGCGGCCTGAATCCGTTCCGGCCTATCTCTTCCAGCCGGCCGAGGCGCTGAAAGGATATCTCCATCTCGACGAACCTGAACCGCGGCTGTTGAACGTGGTGTCCGCGGTCAAACAAGCCTTGCAGGAAAAAATCGCGGCCCAGCAACTGGCCCGGCCGCCCACCGTGCAGCGGCCCGGCACGCCCACCCTGGAACTGTCCTTCTGGGAGCGGCATCTGCCCTGGGTGCCCAAGGGCCTGCGGCCGTTCGGCGAGGAACTGATCTTCCGCGTGGCGCCCATGCTGCTGTTCCACCTGGGGTACCTCTCGCCCCTGGCCGCCGGGATCGGCCTGGCGGTGTTCGGCGGCGCGTTCCTGGTGGCGCATAGGGACAAAGGCTGGACCACCCGGCAGTGGCTAGCCGCGGCCGGCGTGACGTTTGTCTTGAGCGCGGCATACTTCGGCGCCAGCGTCGGCCTGAGCCAGGCCAACCTGCCCCTGACCGGCGGCCTGGCAGGGTTCCTGGCCTCGTCCTTGATCCACAGCCTCAACAACTGGGTGGCGCGGACGTTCCCTAATTTGAACTGGCCGGTGCTGGCTTTGGAAGGCAAGGGGATGGAAGGCGCGGAAGCCGGCGTCCTCGAGCCGAAAACAGGGACGCCTGACAGTAAAAAAACCGTTTGGGGGAAGCTGGGGGCTTCCTTTACAGCGCTGCTGGCTGAGACCCTGCTGGTCACAACCGCACCGGATGTGGCGCGACCCCAGCTCGAAGCCAGACTGCCGGAACGCTCGCCGCCCGCCAGGGATTCGCTCGCCTCCCTGCGCCAACCCGAAGGACTGACCGCCGTGGTGGCCGGAGACAGCGCCCAAGCCGCGCGCCCGGAGGAAATACCGGCGCTGCTGGCCAGTTCCGAAGCCGGGGACATCGTGCGCGGGGTGGTGGGGATCGAATGGCGCCGCGGGGAACTCGGCCGCGGCGAGCGCGAGGCGTACGCCTATACCCTGATCAACCTCCTGCTGCACACGAACCTGCGCGTGGTCATGTCCGCCTGGCACGCCCTGAACGTCCTGGCCCCGGGGCTGGAGGACCCGGCCCTGCAGCAATTGGCCCAGGACAAGCTGGAAGCATTCAGGGAGGCGGCCACTGTGCGCCTGATCACCGAACCCGGCCGGCTCTCGGCCGTGTGGGGTTTCCTGGCTCGTTTCCCGGGCATCCGGGCTTTGCTGGAGCGCCCGGCCGGCGCGGTCATCAATGACATCGGCATCGGCGGGCCTGAACCTGTGACCACGGCGGAACTGTCCGCCCTGGCCAAAAGCATCAATCCCGCCAACCAGGTGATCGGAGCCGACCTTTTCCTGCCGGCGTTCATGCTGCGCAACAAAGCCACGGGCTGGTTCGCCTACTTTGACCAGCGGGGCAACTTTATCCAGGCGTATACGCCCCGCGGCATCCCGGCGGACGGGCTGGCCGGGGAATATTCGGACGTGTACCAGCGCTTTGCCTCGTCCCTAGAACTGCAGCAGACCTATGAAATGGTGTTCAGGCCCGTGCAGTATTTCGCCAGCCAAAACGGTTTTTCCGTGCAGGTCGCCTCGTTTGGCGAGGGGATCAAGGCGGACATTAAAACCTGCTTCAATGTCATGTATATGAACCCGGGCAAGGAAGCGGAAATCGTCCGGACCATGGGGAAGGACCTGGCTGAAGGCGGTTACCTGCTGACCGGCAAGACCCAGAACGAACAGGGCCTGGCGTTTGCCTGTTTCGTGCTCTACCAGAAGCAGGCCGGTGAGGTCCGCCCCTTGAGCTTCTACCTGCTGGACGCGGAAGCGCAATTCGAGTTTTCGCTGGCAGAAACCGGCTGGACCGTGGCCCAGGCCGAACGCCTGACCGCGGAAATGCCGGGCGCTTTCACCCACTTGCTGTACACGGAATCCTTCCATGGCCTGCAGACCCGCGTGCAGGAGACGCCGCTCAAACCGCGCGCGCCGGGCGAATCCGCGTCCGTGGAGCTGGAACTGTCCTTCTGGGAGCGGCATCTGCCCTGGGTGCCCAAGGGCCTGCGGCCTTTCGGCGAGGAACTGATTTTCCGCGTGGCGCCCATGCTGCTGTTCCACCTGGGAGTCCTCTCGCCCCTGGCCGCCGGGATCGGCCTGGCGGTGTTCGGCGGCGCGTTCCTGGTCGCGCACCGGGACCAAGGCTGGACCACCAGGCAGTGGCTGGCTGCCGGCGGAATGACCTTGCTGCTGGGGGCCGTGTATTTTGCCGTAAGTTTTGGCCTGAGCCAGGCCAACCTGCCCCTAACCGGCGGCCTGGCCGCGTTCCTGGCGTCGTCGCTGATTCACAGCCTCAACAACTGGGTGGCGCGGACTTTCCCGAACTTGAAGTGGCCGGTGCTGGCCTTGCCCGCCCTGGGCGGCACGATCCGGAGGCTGGTCAGCGCGGAAGTCGATTTCAAATCCTTCACAGCCGCCAAGCGCGCAGCCGCGGTGGCGCTGGTCGCGGAGCGGCTGGCCGATCCGCGCTTTGCCGTGGTGGCGCGCGCGCGCCAGTCCGCCCTGGCCCTGCTCAACATCAATGACCTGCGCGCGCTGCTGACGCCGGAACAGCAGGCCGCCCTGGAGCACGCCCTGGCCAGGCAGGCATACCAGGGATTCATCAATCTGTCCACCCAGCCCAACCGCCTCCAGGCCTTGAACCAATTCCTCGCCACGGACGCCATGCTGGGCGGGTTGCTGCGGAAACCGGGCCGGCGCGTGGTGGAGAACATCGGGCTCGGCGGCCAGGAACCGTCCACCGTGGCCGAATTGGCCGAAACCGTGCACAGCCTCAATCCCCAGGCCCTGGTCGTGGGCAGCGACATCCTGGTGCCCGAGTGGTCGATCACGGACGCAGCCAACGAACGTTTCGCTTATTACGATGAGAACGGCGGGTTGATGGGCGTTTTTCGCATATCCACCGGCGGCGCGGTGACCGAACAGGACGACCTGGCGTTTTTCGCGTCGCTGAAGCCCGGCCGGCAGCTGCCCGAGGGCTATACGGCCAACCACCGGCCCCTGCAGACGTACGCCGCTGAGCACGGTTTTAAAATCGCCCGCGCGGCCTTTGGCCGGGGCATTTCCGCCGATATGAAACTGGTTTTCAACATGCTGTACATGTACCCGCGGCAAAAGGCGGACTTGATCGCGGACATGGGCCAGGACCTCCGCGAGGGCGGGGTCCTGCTCGTGGGCGAGGAGGAAACCTACGAAAGCCGGGACGGGATGGTGAGCCGCATCTTTTTCACGGTGTATGAAAAACGCAGGGGCCGGCTCCAACCCCAGCGCACGGTCATGCTGGGGCCCGAAGGGCCCTACGAAATGCCCGCCGGCCATCTGGACATCGCCGCGGCCGAGAAGCAGACTGAAAATCTGATCATGGCCCATATGATGCACGATTCAGGCCGCTGGCCCTGGCTGCAGAAGTGGTACAGCCGCGTGGAAGCCCGGGCAAGCCGCGTGCTGGGCCAGCGCCTGGGCCGGGTGATGGGCCGGGCCCTGTTTCCGGCGGCCGTTGAATCCGGCCTGTTCGTGGGCGTGCTGAGCCTGGCCGGCGCATTCCTGCTCAGCCTGGCCTTCGGCCTGCCGTTTGCCCTGGGCCCGCCGTTCTGGGCGGCGTTCGGCATTCTGCAAGCCGCCTGGCACCTGGGGCACATGCCCTGGCAGGCGCGCGCCAGAACCCCTGTCCGCGCTTTCATTCAGCAGCACTGGCGGCCGCTGTTCTCGCTGCCGCTGCTGCGGATTACGGGCCTGACCGGGCTGGCCTTGGCCACGCTGCAGGTGCTGGTCAATCCCACGGGCTATTTGTTCGCCGGCCTGGCGCTGGCTGTGATGGTGGGAGTGCATGCGCTGGCGAACCTGGTGGCCGGACCCAAGGCGGGTTTGGCTTTCCTGGTCCAACCGCAGGACCAGGCAGGCGGCAGGACCTTCGCCGCCGCGTTTTGGGAAAGCGTCCGGCTGATTTTCGGAATAGCCGTGGTGCCGGTGGCGGAAATACAGACACGACCCGGGGAAACGCCGCGGTTCCTCCGCGATCAGGAAGCGACGCAGGCTCCGCTCCGGCAGGTTGAAGCGCAGGCCCAGGCCGCCCAACCGGCCATGGAATTCAACGCAGCCGCGGCCGAGGTGAAGCGCATCAGTGACCGCTGGGACTGGCTGTCTTACGAAGAGCGCGCAGCCGCGGTCGCCACCCTGCGCCAGTTGCTTTTCCATCCGTCCTTCGGCATCATCGCCCGGGCCCGCACGGCCGCGACGCAAATGCTGATCAAACCGGCCTTGAGGAGGCTCCTGACTCCGCAGCAAATCCGTGAACTCGAACAATCCCTGGCCGACCAGCCGTTCCAGGGCTTCATCAACATCAACACCCGGCCCAACCGGCTCGATCTTCTATGGAGATTTTTAGGCCGGGAGCGCTCGCTGCGGCGCATGCTGTCCCGCAGGAACAACGTGGTGGTCGAAAACATCGGGCTGGGCGGTCCGGTCCCGGTCACGGTGGCCAACCTCTCTGCCGCGGTCCACGCCCTGAATCCCGAGGCCATGGTCAAAGGCAGCGATGTTTTGGTCCCGGCCTGGTCCGTCACGGACGCCCAGACCGGCGAGTTCGCCTATTACGACCAGGCTGGCAGGTTCCTGGCCGGCTTCCAGTCCGGCGGCACGACGGTTTACGACGAAAGCCGGCTGCAGGAAATGTCGGAGTGGTTCCAACGCCATCAGGCCGGGACCTTGTCCGCGAACCTGCGGGTGGTCGAACAGCCCTTTGCCGCTTTTGCCGCGGCCAACGGCTTTGAGGTCGTGCAGGCCTCCTTCGGCCAGAACGTGCCGGCGGACCTGAAGATCTGCTTCAACGTGCTGTACATGTACAAGGATCAGCGCGAGCAGCGGATCCTGCAAATGGGACAGGACGTCCGCGAGGGCGGCTACCTGCTGACTGGCGATGAGGAAGACCAGCGGATGTTTCTGACCATGTACCAAAAGACGCAGGGTCGGCTCGTGCCCCGGGATTCTTTCATGCTCGCGCCCGGCGGCGAGGTCACCCGGGTGCCGGCCGGCGCCTTGAGCATCAACGAGGCGGAAGAACAGACCCAGCGGATGCTGCTGACTTATTATCTCAACAAAAAGGCCACCCGCGGCCGCTGGCCGTGGCTGGCGGGTTGGTACGACCGCGTGGAAGCCGGGGCAAGCCGCGTGCTGGGCAAACACCTGGGGTGGGTGGCGGGCCAAGCCCTGGTGCCGGCGGCCGTTGAATCCGGCCTGTTCGTGGGCGCGCTGAGTTTGGCCGGCGCGTTCCTGCTCAGCCTGGCGTTCGGCCTGCCGTTCGCCCTGGGTCCGCCGTTCTGGGCGACCTTCGGCGTGCTGCAGGTGGCCTGGCACCTGGGGCACATGCCCTGGCAGGCTCGCGGCGGAATCGCTGTCCGCGCTTTCGTTCAGCAGCACTGGCGGCCGCTGTTCTCGCTGCCGCTGCTGCGGATCACGAGCCTGACCGGGCTGGCCTTGGCCACGCTGCAATTGCTGCTCAATCCCACAGGCTACCTGTTCGCGGGCCTGGCGCTGGCCGTGATCGTGGGGACGCACGCCGTGGTGAACCTGGTGGGCGGGCCCAAAGCCGGATTCGCGTTTGTGGTCCAGCCGCAGGCGCGGGAGACCGAAGCCTACGCGTTCCTCAACAGCACTTTCGGGGGCCAGGTCCTGCAGCTGGCCGGACAGCTGGAAAAAACCGGACCCCTGGCCGCCGCCGTGGCGGCCGGCCAGCTGTTTACCGAAGCTGAAGTGTTCGACGGCCTGCTGAACCGGCTGGGCCTGGGCCGCCAGGCGGCCAACCGGCGGCTGGCCGTGGAACAGCGGCAGTGGGAGCACGAGCTGGCCGATGCCATCGACGGGTTGTTCGCGGATCCGCAGTACGCGGAACTGCTGCGCGGCTACGAAGCCAGGGAAGTCAAGGGCTGGCTGCAGGTGCGCGAAGCGGACCCCAAACTCGTGGACCGGCTGTCCGGGCCCGGCCGGGAGCTGTTCGAACTGATCAACCGCGGCACGATGTTCCCGGTGTTCGAGGGCCAGGAAATCCAATACCTCTTCATCAGCGGCGAACGCCTGCGCTTCTTCCGCGAGCGCCTGGGCAACGCCTTTCCGGACGGCTTGCGCTACCTGCTGCTGCACGAACTCCTCAGCCTGCGCGAAGGCCACGAAGCGGCCGTGGCCAGGCTGCGGGCGTTCGACTGGCCGCGCGAGGTCCATTACGAACATCTGGCCCGCCTGGCGACCACGGCTCCGCACGCCAAGACCGTGGTGGAACTGACCGTGGAAAGCCGGCTGACGCTGCGCATGGAACAGGCCGCGCGACAGGCCCTGGAGAACCCGCGGCATCCCTGGCGGCAGCGCCTGGACGAAGCCATCCGGCAAGCCGGCAGCGTCCGGAAGGTGCTGCAGACCATGTGCATGTCCATGTCCGTGGGCGGCATCGGGCCGCTCCTGCGCGACCGCCTGGAGGACCTGGCCGTGGACCCGGGCATCCGGCGCGTGGTCAGCGTGGCGCCTCTCTACCAAAAAGTCTGGATGCAGCAGGTGAAAACCCTGGGCGAAGCGGGCGTGACCTACCCGGAATTCAGCCTGCAGCAGGTCACGACCGGCGATGTGCTCCGTTCCGCGCTGCGGCCGGCCCCGGACCCCGAGCATCCGGGCCAGCAGCTGGTGCTCGAAGTGCCGCTTTACGACCAGCGCCTGCGCAAAGTCCGGGTCTGGGAGGATTACGACCAGGATACGGACAGCGTCACCTACTACCTGGATGATTTCGATCCGGCCGAGACCGAACCCAATGTCTTCGACGTGGCTTACGCGGGCTCGGCCGACAAGCACGGCGCCGAGCGTTTCCAGAAAGACCCGGAATGGGAGCGCAAGAAGCGGATCGAGATGGAGCAAAGCTACCTGATCGGCCGGGGCTACCTGGCGCTTTTGGCCAAACTCGGCATCAACCCGGACACGGTCATCGTCTCCGAAATGAGCGCCGGCACGTTCGCCCTGCCGGCCCTGGTGCAGGACGAATTCCAGGAGACTCTGGGCCGGGCCAAATTCGTGTTCAACGACCATACGCCCCTGGAATACGCGCACATGAAGGAGAGCAAGGGCTTCCTGGAACGGTACCGGCTCAACCCGGATCTGCTGCGCCTGGCCCTGGAAGGGGACACAATCCATATCACCGGCATGATCGCGGCCCTGGCGCACGGCCTGTACGGCGTGGCCAAACTCCACGCCCAGACCATGCGCACCATGCCCACCTACCGCCGGGTGCGGGACAAAGTGGTCTCCATCACCAACGGCGTCAACCTGAAGTTCTGGCAGTGGCCGGGGTTCCGCGGTTGGGCGCGACAGAGCGACGAGCAGCTGGTGGCCGAGAAAGCCAAGGCCCGGTCAGCCATGCAGGACCTGCTGGTCGAGAACTGCGGCCTGGACGCGGGCTGGAAGGAGCGGGTGGCGGGCATGCGCTTCTTCCACTGGACCCGCCGCGTGGTGGACTACAAACAGCTGAAAAAGCTCTACCAGCTGCTGGCCGACGACTCCTTGCGCGAGCAGTTCCTGAAGGAGGACATGGTCATGGTTTTCGGCGGCCGGGTGCACGAAGACGACCAGGGCAGCCAGAAACTGGTGCAGGCTTTCCTCAACCTGATCAACGCCCATCCGGCGCTCAGGGACCGCGTCCTGTTCTTCCCCAATTTCAACACCATGGACATGCGCACCCTGGCCGCGGGCATGGACGGCACGGTCATGGGGTCGAACGAGGGCCGCGAAGCCTCGGCCACGGGCTTCATGAAAGACCTGGCCAACGGCACGGTGGTCATCGCCTCGCCGGACGGGGCGATCCCCGAGTTTTGCGTGTACCGCGGCCAGGAGGCCGACTATCCCGGGCAGTTCCCCGCGGGCACCCGGTTTTCGCAGGACCAGTTCAACTCCTTCCTGCTGCCGTACGACACCACGGACCCGGACGACGGCAACCGCCGCAGTTTCACGCCGCAAGCCCTGATGCGGGCCTTCCAGCAGGCCAACGCCGAACTCCGGCGCCCGGGCGGGCAGGCGCGCCTGCTCCGCGCCTCCCTGGGCCAGTCCGAGGCAATCAGCACCCAACGCGTGGCCCGGGAGATGGTGGAGTACTTGCATTATCTGGACCGCCAGGACCAGGAGCGCGAACTCCACCTGGCCGAAGGCCGCGGCCAGGCCCAGGCGCTGGCCCTGCAACTGGGTCCGGCGCAATTGGAGCGGCTCAGCGTGCAGGGCCGCTTCGAGCCCTTTGCGTGGTCGTTCTACAACGTGGACCGGCGCGAGGAAGTGGGGCGCAGTCCGGCCGCCAACCTGAACGGCCTGGTGGATGGGTTCGAGCGCCTGCTGGAGGAGAAGAGCCCGCTGGTCGACCAGGTCATGCTGTTCAACGCCCAGGGGGACGACAATTACAATCAACGGCACCGGGGAGGATACCTGCTGGGGTATCTCGCCAGCCTGCTGGCCGATCCCACGGGCGGCACGGCCAACCGGCAGGTGCTGGGGTATTTGAACGGCCTGGCCGAGCAGACCGAAACCGCCCGCATCAAGGGCGACCGGGCCGAGATGATCCGCCTGCAGTACCTGGCCATGGGTTTCGCCGCCGGGCTTTTGGGCAGCCAGCAGGAATACCGCCGCGCCACGCCACTGACGCGGCCGCTGCTGGAACGGGCGACTCTGGGCTACTACGGCATCCCGCCCCTGCGGGTCCTGGGCGCGGTCCTGGCCACGCTGGCCTTCGGCGCCAGCCTGGCGTGGTTCTTCGGCCCCGGCACCCGGGCCTTCTTTGGCATCTGGCTGGCCCTCACCTTGCTCACGCTGCTGGCCAGCTACGGCCCGCGCTTCCTATATTATTATGCGCGGCTGGCCAGGCCCGCCACTCCGGCGCTGACCAATTCCTCGGTCTACCGGCGCCTGCAGGACGTGCTCGAGGAAGTCGAGCGCAACGGACGGCTGCCGGAAGGCTACCGCCGCCCGATCTTCCGCGTCCTGCCCGAACAATCGCTCTCCTCCCGCTTCACCCAGGGCCTGCGCCTGGGCAGCAGCGAGACCGTGGCCCAGCAGCCGATCATCTACGTGCACAAGCACTTCGACGCCCTGGACCGTTCCTTCCAGCTGGCCATCCTGCGGTACCTCATCTACGAGGCCGCGGGGCAGGGATACTGGCGGGCCACGGCCCAGGCGGTGTTTTCGTTCCTCGAATCAGCCGGGTACCTGCAGTATCCTTCGATCCAGCGCCTGCTCCGCGGCCGCGCGTTCAATCTTCTGGCCAGCCCGCTGCCCCTGGCCGTCGTGCTGGGCGCGGCCGCCTTGTGGCTCTTCGGCGGGCCGGTGGTGACCATGGGCCGCCTGATCGGCACCGCGATCCTGGCTTCGGGCCTGGCCTTGATCGGGCATACCACGCGCTTCTTCCTGCAGCAATACCGCAGCCGGCTGCGGCCCGAACTTCCGGCCGTGCCGCCGGTCAAACGGCATTATCTGGCCCAGCGCATCGAGGCCGCCCTCATTTCGCCCACGGAGCGCCAGTTGCAGCAAAGCCTGGAACTGCTCAACCGCCCCAAGAAAATACAGATCGTTTTCAACGACCACCAGCCCATGGGCAGCGACCAGTCGGAATCCGCCTGGGCGCGTTTCCACGGCCTCCGGACCTACTATCCCACTTTCGCCGCGATGTATGATCCGGCCCTGCGCGGGGCGAAACTGACCGTGAACCTTTCGGCCTCACTAGTGGACCAGCTGCGGAACCAGGTGCGGGCCGCGGAAACCTGGTTGTGGGAGCCCCTGGCGGACGTAAACGAGCGCCGCGCGGCCGAAGGCTGGACCGAGGAACAGGCGCAGACTGCCCGCGCCACGATCATCGGGCAATTCCTGGACGAAAGCGGCAAGGAGGGCGCTACGGCGGTGGATCCGCTCTACCGGCTCACCGTCAAGCCGTTCTCCGACTGGACGGCTGACGACCTGTTCCTGGCCTTGAAAATGGACCGCGCTGTTGAACGGAACTTGGTGCAGGAAGTCCCGGCCTACCGCCGCCTGCGCGAAACCCTTTTGCTCGATTACCTGCAATTTTTAGCCGAGGGATACAAAACCGGAATGCCGGAGGGGATGGCGGCCCTGCTGGCGGTGGAGAATCCCGCGGAACGGGTTGAACGCTTCATCCAGGCCGGTTATTTCGACGCCCCGGGCATACTCCGGGAATATGTGAAGCAGCGTCTGGCCGGTGAAGAGCAGGGGCTGGCGTTCAAGGCCCAGGTCAAGGGGCTGTTGTTGGGCCAGGCCGCGGCCTGGATCGATCCCAGCCTGCGTCCGGCTGGCACGGTCCTGCTGGGCCTCAACCGCGCCGGCGAACCGGTCACCCATACGGTGAATTTTTCGTACTGGTACACCTCCCAGACCGATTTGCCCGCCTTGGCGCGCGACGAGGCGGTCTGCCTGGCGTTTGCCCGGGACCAGACCCGCGTGCTGTCCATGATCGCGCCGGCCGCGCGGCTGGTGGCCGTGAACACGGTGGTGGAGGCCGCGGACCGCGATCAGATTTCCTTCGGGCTCGCCGTGCGGCGCGAAGACGCCCGGCGCGAAGCCCTGGGGCTCCTGCCGTTGTCCGCGACCGGACAGGTGGAACTGGCCGCCGCGGCGCCGCATCTCATCTATCCCGTGGTGACGGACCAGAATAGTGCTCTGCAGGCCGCCGGCGGCAGCGATCAGTATGCAGTGGATTTCAAGCATCCGGAAATGGCGGAGTTCGCCCTGGATTACATGACCGCCTTGATGGAAGACTTTTTCGACATGCCGTTCTATTCGCTCTGGCCCGGCGAGGACGGCCTGGACGAGGACACCCTGCGGCGTCTGCATGCCCACGGGATCCGGAATGTCTTCGTAACCGAGACGTTTCTGCAGCAGCTGTTGAAGATGCACCAGGGGCAGATTGCGCCCTTGGACGACCAGGCCGGGTTTTATTACCAGTGGGAAGCGGAAGGCATTCAACACAAAATCACGCTTTACCCCCAATCCGCCAAAGATGTGGCCAGGGACGAACTGGGAGACGCCCGCGGCAAATCCGCGGGCCTGTCCGCGGCGTTGATTCTGGCCTACGATCATTTGCTGCGTCCCCGGCCCGGCTGGGGACCGCGCCAGCACGCTCCCGAATACGAGAACAAAGCCCGGCAACTGGGCCTGCCCAGCCAGTTCGAAATCTCCTTTATGATCGACGGCGAGCGCTCCGCACCCTTCTTCCGTCAGGTGGGGCAGGAAGGCGGCTGGCTCTATTTCTGGAAGCAGGTCTTCACGCTGCTCAACCGCACCAATCCCAGCCCCGACTATCGCGGCGAAGATTTCCAGGACATGGAGATGAGCCTACCGGCGCAGCAGCACCTGCGCACGCGGCTGCTGGAACAGCAGGGCCGCCAGGTGCGCGCGGCCGTCAACCGCACCGGAGCCAGCAGCCGGCTGGGGTCCTTCTCCCGCTGGGCGGGCAACACGCCCGAGCAGCGCAAAGCCTGGGCCCTGACCGACGCGGTGATCAAAGCGTTCGGCGCGGCCGGCGTGGACACCCGGTACCGCGACCAGCCCGTGATCTATCCCCAGGACTACACCCAGCTGGCCTGGTATTACCTGTTGCAGGCCGTGAATTCCGATTTCTGGTGGTGGCTGGATTCGGCCAACAGGTACCATCCGGACATCGACTACACTCACCGCCGCCTCCTGGCCCTGGCCGTGGAAAACGCGCGCATGGCCGGCTACAACGTCCAGCTGCCCGAGACCCTGCAGGTGGGCGATGAGACCCTCGCGCTGCGCAGCCGGCAGAAAGGCCGCCTGGCCGAGGTGCTGCCGGCCATCCTGGGCCCTGAGCATGCCACGGACGCCGAGGAGCCGAAGGATGTCGTGTTGTTGTCGCGCACCCAACTGCTGAACCGGGACCGGCGCGGCTTGACGCCCCAGATCCTGCCGCGTCCGCCCAGCGAGCCGGCGCGCATCCGGAGCGACCAGCCGGTCACGGAGGAGGAGATCCGGGTCAATGAACTGCTGGGGCGGCTCAAACAGCTGGACGCCGAACTGGCCCAGGCCGCCAAACTCAGCGTCGCCCGCTGGCAGGATCTGGGTGCCGGGATCTCGCCGCAGCTCTCGGCGGTTTACGCCAACCTGAACCAGGTCCAGGAGGATTCGGGCTTGTGGGCCTATATCCGGACGCGCGCCTGGGAAGAACAACGCATCGAACACTGGGACACGCTCAGGCAGAAACAGTATCTGGAGGACAACAGCGCCCGTTTGGCCGCGGATTACCTGAGGCTGATGAGCCTGGACCAGAACGGATTGGAGCTTCAACACCAGGCATTGCTGGAAGCCTCGGGCCAGGCGGTGCTGCCCCAGGAATTGCTCGACAAGCTGGACGAACGGTTTGCCTTGCAGCAACTGTTGCAGCAGGTGGCGCAGGATCTGAACAGCGAGCAAGCCGCGGTCCGCGCCCCGGCGCCGGCGGCCGGCGGACGCTGGCCGTGGCTGCAAGGGTGGTACGACCGCATGGAGCAGCGGGCGGCCCAGCGCGGCCAGCCCCGCTGGGGGCGGTTCCTCGGCCAGGCGCTCCTGCCCGCCCTCGTCGAATCCGGCTGGTTTGTGGGCGCCCTGACCCTGGCGTCGCATCTGCTGCTGGTGTGGGCGTTCGGCCTGCCCCTGGCCATGGGGCCGCCCTTCTGGGCGCTGTTCGGTCTGTTCCAACTGGCATGGCATCTTCTGCACGCCGTGGGAGCGAAGGACGCCGCCGGCCGGCCGCTGGCCTGGCGCGCGGCGTTGGGGCTGGCGTTTAGCGCGCCCTTGGTGCGCATCACCGGGCTCACCGGAGTGCTGCTGGCCGCTTTGCAACTGGGCTTGAATCCCAGCGGGCTGCTGTTCGCCGGCCTGTTCGTGCCGCTGGTGTCGGCAGCCCACCTGCTCGTCAATCTGGAAGGCAACCGGGCCCTGGACTGGCGTGAGTGGGGAAGGCGGGTGCGGCGCGGGGCGCTCAAGCTGGCTTTCCGGCTGCTCCACGCCGGCCAGCCGATCACGATTTACGCGGATTTCAACGAAACCATCACCTTGCCCCGGTCCGAGCAAGGCTTCAGCCTGCGCGACATTGCCGCCGTGTCCATCCGCAATCCGGAGGAACGCGAAACGTTCACCACGGCGTACAACCAGGCCCGGCAGCGGTTCGACGCCGAGGTTTCCGCCCCTGCGTACCGCAATTATCTGGCGGTGCTCAAAGACCGCCTGACGCTCGGACATCTGCGGCGCCAGGCCGCATCCTGGCAGCTTAACGGGCGTTTCCTGGAGTTGACGGACCGGCTGCGGGTCGCGACCGGCGCCAAGGACATCCAGGTGGCCGTGCGCAGCCGTAGCAGCGAGCAATCGCTGCAGATGTTCTTCAACCGGGGAGAAATCAACCGGACCCTGGAGACGCGCGGCGTCGTGGTATCCGAGGTCAGGGGCAACCGCCTGGTTTTCAACACCCGCGGCGTGTTTACCGGCGAGGTCATCGAGGACGACCTGCAGCCCCTGATCGCGGACAATAAAAACCAGCTGGTTCCCGAGGACGGCTTGTTCCTGGGCGACGCCAAGGACCAGCCCCACGGCTACCGGTACTTCGTGGATCCCAACGCGGACTCGAATCCCGAAGCGGTCATTGAAGCCTGGATGGCCTCCGAGGTGCGCAACCGCCTGGCCCGTCCGTTCCAGGGCATCCGTCTGGCCCTGGCCGCCTGGATCCGCACCTGGCGCCCCTTGGCCGCGCGCGCCGGCGAAGACAGCACCTCCTACCAGCAACTGGTGTCCGCCAGCCGCCTGGTCTCCCTGCCCAGGCGCATGGAGATCATCGCGGACGTGGAAAAGATTTTGGTGAAGCACCAGGCCTCGCTCGACGATATCCGCGCGCCGCAGGAAATGGAAGCCAACTGGTCCGGCCGCTTGCAGAATCGGGTGCGGCGGATGGTCGTTGAAATGCGGGAACTGGTCCGGAAAGTGGACAGCGAGGATTTGAAAGCCATGCCCGCGGGGCTGCGGCCTGCGTTCTGGGACTGGGTGCTGCTCACGCTGCTGTACCGGCATGATCAGGGTTTCACCTTCAGCCATTCGTGGGAAGTGGGGAACCTGGCCGCGGAAATGGCGGCGGTGTACGGGCTGGTCAACCGGGCCCCGGCGTACGGCCCGGCGGCGGTCGAGTTGTTCCGCCGCGGCGGCTGGCTGCACGACGCGGGCAAGCTGCTCCTGCCGCCGGCCTTGCTCCTGCGCCTGGATCCCCTGAGTCCGGAAGAAAAGTCGCTGCTCCGCAGCCATGCGCGTCTGGGCGAAATGCTGCTCTCGGCGTTCGGCTACAAGCCGGAGATCCTGCAAAGCACCAATCACCACGAATGGCTCAATGGCCGCGGGTATCCCCGCGGGTTGCGCCGCACCGCCCTGTCCGGCGTGAGCCGGGCCATTTCCGTGGCGGATTTCGTGAACGCGGCCCAGATGCGGCGCGCCAGCCGGCCGCAGTTGACCGCCTTGGAGCACGAACTGCTGACCCTGGCCAATGACGGCCTGCCCCGGTATGATTTCCGCTGGGTAAACACCCTGCGCATTGCCAGCCGGGTCAGCGCCCCGCTCGGCAACCAGGCTTTGTTTGACATGTTCTCCACCCGGGAAATCCTGCAGCCCGAACGCCCCGGCGCGCTGGCCGTGTCGCCCGGCGCGGTCCTGCTCCAGGCCCTGGGCGCCGCCCTGGCCGGCCTGTTCTTCGGTTTCGCGTTGCTGCAAGACCCGGCCCTGACCACGCTGAGCCTGGCCGGCGCGGTCTCCGGACTGGCATTGGTCGGCGTACAATTGCCGCGGCTTCTGATGCGGCGGCGCGTGCTTGGTTCAAAGCTGCCTCCGCTGACCAACGAAGCGCTCGCGGCCCGGCGGGAATCGCTGCTGGCCTATCTGGAGCGCCAGGGCGGTCTGCCCGCGGGTTTTGCGCCCGAACGCATCCGGTTCGAAGTCTTGCCGGACGCCAGGCCCCGCTTTTGGCAGCGCCTGCTTCTCGGCCAGGTCCAGCGCGTGGGCGGGGACCTGGTGGTCCGCGTGCATCCCCAAGCCAATGCCCTCAGCCTGCCTGAGCTCGCGCTGCTGCTGCGGCACGAAATATGGGAAGGTTACACCGGCAGCCACTGGCGGGCGTCCCTGGCTGAGTACGGATCGCGCTGGTTCGGCCGCACGGGGACAATCCAGCCCGTCTCCGCCGCCAGGCGCGCCGCAGGCCAGGAGGACGACGTGTCGCCGAACGCCTTCCCGCTGGGGCTGGGCAGGGAATTGCCCGGTCCGGTTCCCGAGGCCATTGCCTCCGTGCAGGCTGAACGCGCCTGGGTGGAAGCGCCCAACCAGCCGCTGACCCCGCGCCTTTCGGCCGGGAGCCGCCTGCTGGTCTCGTTCTTCCGCCGCCTGATGTTCCCGGCGCGCTTGACGCCCGTGGCTGCCGCGGTCAGCCTGCTGGCCGCAGGGATGGGTCTGGCCCGGGGCTTGGCCTGGCTGATCGCCGGGACGCGGGCAGAATCCGGTTTGGAAGTGGATGCCGCGCACCCCGCCGTGCAGGCCCTGCTGCGGCGCCACGGACTGCCTGACGACACGACCCTGCGCCTGGCCGGAGCGCAGCGTCTGCGGCTGCAGCCTTTGCCCGTGCGCGCGCTGGACGCCGCGAACCGCCGCAGTTTGCCTGTAAGCCGGCGCTGGCTGGGCGGCCTGGTCGAGCGGGGGAACCGGTCCGTGGTCGCGGCTCCGGAATTCCTGCTGCGCAACCTCATGCAGGGGCCGCCGGAGGAAGTGAACACCATGCGGGATGCCTGGCAACTCGGACGCTACCGCGCTTATCAATACTGGCTGGACGTGGTGGTCAGCCAGGCCGGCGCGGACCAGCAGGAACGGGGCAGAATGGACTTGTTGCTGGCGGCGCTGCTCCGTGGTTTTGGGCGCGGCGACGCGGCAGCCGCCGATCTGCCGGTGCTGCGCAACCTCCTGAAACTGGCCGTTCGTCTGCCTGCGGGTCTGAACCTTCGCATTCACCGGAGCCTGCGCCGATCGCAGCCCGAAGCGTATTTGAACGAACTGCTGGCCGAGGACACTTCGCCCCTGGCGCAGGCCCTGCGGGACCGGGAGGCGGACGCCGGCCGGGCCTATCGGTTCTTTGCGCTGGCGCCGACGCCGGAAACCCAATACCGCCTGTTGGAAACGCTCGTGGAACTGCTGCAAGCGCAGCCGGCGGAAGCGCTGGACGCCGGACTGAACACGCTGGAGCGCCTGGCCCGCATGCCCGAGCTGGCGGGCGAGCGCATCGGCCTCCGGCAGGATGGACGGCCTGTGCTCGTGCCCGGACTGTTCCTGGCGCCCGGGTACCGGTCCCTGTGGCTGGCTTTGCAGGAAAGACTGCGGCTGGCGCCGGTCACCCTGGACGAACGGAAATTCCGTCCCGAGCTGCGCCGCCTGCGCCGCACGCCCGGCAGCGCGGCCTAGCTGCCTGAGTGATTTTTTGCACCCAAGCGCCGGCTGCGGCAGTGTTGCCTCCCGGTTGGTTTGTGGCCGCTTTCCTTTAACCCACTTCTAATCGAGAATCAATAGAAACCGCACGCGCCATTAACCCTTTTTGGCTATGCTTGGCCCGGCAGTCAAGCCATAAGGGGAATGAGCGTTCATGAATATCTTTCAGCGGCCGGGATGCGACAAATCCTTGTCAACGCGATTACAGTGGCTGCGCGTCTGGCGCGAGCCCAGGCATGCGGGCGCGATCCGGGTTTTAGTCTTTATACTGAACCTGGCGCTGATCAATCCGTTGTTTGGGTGGGCGTTTGCGCCTGATACCTACGCCCCGGCTTCAGCCGCTGCCGCCTTCAAGCCCGGTGGGTTTGACATTCCACGGGAGCTGGCCCAGGCCACCCACGTTTCCGACCGCCGTCTGCCCGTGCGTATCATTCATATTCAGGACCTTCACTGTCACTATCCCATCCAGAAAAACATCGCCGAGCTGCTGTCGCACTTGGCGCGCACTCGGGCCGTAAGCCTGGTGCTGATCGAAGGCGCTCATTTGCCGGTCAATGTGACCAAGCTCTCCAGTTTTCCGGATCCGCATGTCAGGCAGCTGGCCGCCGAGCTGCTGCTGAGAAGCGGACGCCTGTCCGGCGCGGAATATTTCGCGGCCCAGCATCCCGGGCAAGTGATTCTGGAGGGCATGGAAGAAGACGGCGAATACCGCGCATCGCACGAGCTGGCGCTCCGTTTTTTAACCGACGAAAGCGAGGGGCTCTTGTGCGATCTGCGTCAAGCCCTGGAAAGCCTCAAGCCGCGCTTGTACTCGCTGCCGCTGCTGAAACTGGACGATTTGAAAACCGCGACGCAAAACGGGCAGATTTCGCTCAAACAGTATTGCCGCCAGCTGCTGGGGTTTGCACAAGGGTCGCTGGATTTGGCCGGGTATCCCAACCTGCTTTGCTACACACGATCTTCACAAGCCGAATTTCCTCCGGAGGTGGAAGCCGAAAACCTGTACCGGGAAATGCAGGTCATAGACCTGGTTTTACGCCGCGAGCTCTATACCCAGCCTTTGCAAGCCGAACTTGACGGCATGCTCCACCGCCTCGATTTGCTCGAAGGGTTGCTGAACATCGCTTTGACGCCCGAAGAATTAAACGAAGTGCGCGCCCATCCGGAGCAGTTGGCAATCGGACGGTTTTTGGATTTTTTGCAACCCCTGGCCTCGGGCTTGCAATTGGAACCCACCGGCGACCTGCCGGCGCTGGATGCAAAGCGTCTGGAAGCCCTGGAATTCTACCGGAAGGCCGATCAGCGGAGCCGCACCTTTGTGCGCCGCGCCTTGGAAGCGCTCGAACGCCACCGGTCCCCGTTGGCGGTGATCATCAGCGGCGGCTATCATACCGCGCTGATTTGTGAAGCGCTGGAAGACGCGGGCGCTGGTTATATCTCCGTGCGGCCGCGCATGAGCGAAGCGGTGGTGTACAACCCCTACCTCAGCCTGCTGCGCCGTCGCCAGACGCCCTGGGAGCGGTTGGTGGCCCGCAACCAAATGCAGTTGGCCCTGCCGCCTTTTTTTGCGCAGCATGCCGAGCCGGAAGCCATTCTGCAGGAAAACGACCTGCCGGAGGAAACGCGCCAAGCCTACCAGATGCTGGAAATGGTCCTTAAATTAGGCTCGGTACAGCGTTTGTGGGCCAAGACCGGCTCGGTCCGGAAAATGGCGGCTGCTCTGGACGCCGAATTGCGCCGGTACGCCGCAGACAGCGGGCTAATCCGATTCGATATGAAGCAAGCCCGCACCATCGGCCAAACGTTGGTGCTGCCCTTGGCCGGCCGTCAATTTATCGCGGTGCTGCAACCTCTGCGCCGAGCGGTCAAGCTGCCCCAAGCTCTGGCCGAACCCCTGGTCTTGGATGACTTCGAGGTCAGTTTCCATCCGCTGGACCAACGACGCACGGTCGAAGCCCGGCTGCAGGAAACCCAGCCCGGCCTGTTCGGCCGCGTCGCGCTGCCGGTGCCGTTGCTGCAGGGGTTTATCCCCGTGGGCATGGGCGCAGTGCCGAGTTTTGCATTGCTGGCCGGCATGATCCCTTTTGTCAATTTTAACCGGCTGCCCCTCCTGCCGCTGTGGCAGGGCGCGGCCAAACGCGCGGACCTTGTGCGGTCCAAGGCGCGCGATATCAGTCTGCACGCGTATTTTATCTCCTTGGGCGCGCTTGACGGACTGGCTTCCAGACTCCGGCGGGGTCCGGCGCCGGCCGCGGAAGCGGCGGCTAACCATCCGGCGTGGCGCCGCTGGCTGCGCCGGGGCGTTCGAATCGTATTGCGGGTTCTGCCCGTTCTGCTGGCCGGGTCGCTGGGATCGCTGGCTTTGCAGGGCATTGCACACGCCGCCGAAGGGCTGTATTACGTAGGCAAGGGCGACACCCTGTGGGCGCTGGCCAAACACCTTTATCCCAACTTGCCGGCGCCCGAAGGTGTTGCCAAACTTGCGGCGGCCAACCAACTGGCGGATCCGAATAAAATCCGCTATCACTCGTTCAACCCGGCTGGGGAACCCAGCGCCTACGGCACTACGCTGAAGGTGGATTTCGATCCCCAGCAAACCGGGACAACGCCGATTCACGGGCAGCTGGTGGAAATAGCGCCGGAACCAATTGCGCAAACGGCAGCAGAGCCGGTAGCGCCCCAAACGCCAGATCCTTCGATCCTTGCGCCGACAGTGGACCCAGGCGCAGCAGCTGCCGCCCAGCCAGGGGCAATGACCGAGGGTTGGCAAACCTGGTTTTCCGATCCCGCGCTTCAGCCAGCTGCCGGCATTGGCATTTGGGTGCTGCTGGCAGCTGTGGCCGCATGGCTCGCCTGGTCTTGGTGGCGCCAGCGTGGGACCGAAACCGGAAAGCGCTTCCGTCTGGCTGAACGCATGGGTCAGGCCTGGACCCGCTGGCAGGCGCAGGTCCATGATCGCCAAATCCGGCTCTATCTGTGGGGAAGCACTGTTGCCGGCAAAGCTGCAGCCGCGGCAAGCGGCAACTGGTCCACACTGACCAGCCGGGTCAGCCCGCTGCGCGGCGCCGTGTTCCTGGTTGCCGCGGGCGCGGTGATAGCCGTGGGCGTGCTCCAGCCCGCTTTGCCGCTCAGTCTGGGTATTTCGCCGCTGGTTTCCTGGGGCACCAGCGCCGGCTTGGCCGGCCTGCTGCTGATTGCTTCCTATTTAAATGGGCGGCCTGCGCCGATCCGGGCCGGCCCGGCGCCCGAGGAACCGTCCTTGAAGTTTCTGCGGGACCAGATCGCCAAGCGCAGACAGAGCCGGTTTACGCTCTGGCCCATCTACGGCGAACTGTTGGGGGACATCAAACTCGCTGTGGGTCTGGTTCCTATCCTGCTGCACCTGTCACCCGCGCCGCCGACCTGGGCTTGGACCCTGGGCGCCTTGGCCGGCGTACTGCTGGCCCTGGGCCTGTTCACGTTTGTCTCCAACTACGCCACCGCGCTGCTCCGCCAGCGCCGGTTGCTGTCGTGGTACGAGGTGGTCGGCGGCTTGCGGGAGGAATGGAAAGCGCAAAAATCGGCCCTGGTGAAGAATCTCAAGGAGTACCGCCTGACCAAACAGCAAACCCCGCTGGCCGCCATGCTGGCTGTCGCGCTGATGATCCTGGCGCGCCTGCTTGACTACAGCACCGTGCTGGGCTACACGGTCAACTTCAACGCGGTCATGCTCTTTGCCCTGGCCGGAGGCTTTCTGGTGATCATCGGCCTGCGTTTGTTGAAACTGAAAAACAAGACCGAATGGCTGGATGGCGTCGTTTCCAAGGCCCTGCGCATCGTGTGCGCGGTCGTGCTGATTGAGGTGTGTAAATTTCCCACCAGTTTTTTCTTCGTGCTCTTCTTCGGCAGCAGCGTGCTGGCCAGCAACAGCACCACCATTTCTCTGCGCATGTTGAAAAAAGTCGTGGGTGTGCTTTCGTTTGCCCAGTTCTTTTTGCATTTACTCGAATGGCTCCATCGCATTAAACGCAAGGAACTGCAGCTGAACAAGCGGCCCGCCCGCACCCAAGGCCCCAAACCTTTCCGCCAGCGCGTGCGCGACAGCTTTGGCCGGGGCCAACCCCTGCGCCAGATCTTGTTTGTATTTATGTTGTCCAGCATGCTATTACTCAGTTTCTATCTTTCGCTGCCCCTGCCGGTCATGCTGGCCGGCCAAACCGTGTTGCTGGCCTTTATGCTGGGACAATGGCTGCAGATGGCGAAAAACCCCAAAATCAGCCAGCAGGTCAAGGTCATTATTCTGGCCAGCCTGCTGCCCGCCGCATTGGTGGTGTTTTCCATGTCCCTGGCCTTTGCCTTGTCCAGCGTGCACGCGATATGGCCGGGTCTGCTGCCGGCGTTCGTTTCCACCCGAGTCATTGAATTGCAAGCTGCCCTGTCTTTTTTACGGTCGCACCTGCAGGAGCTGGTCATTTTCGTCAGCTTCATGTATTCGCTGCTCGGCTTTTCCAGCGTGCTGAAAGACCAGGATAAAGTCAGCCAGGTGTCCGAGGCGGCGCCTGACCGGCTGCACGTCCTGCAGGAAACTCTCAACCGGTACATTAAAAACCTCGATCATTATCTTAAACCGGACGAAGTCGTGGATTGGGAGCGGCTGCGCAAAGTCTGCCAAGCCAGCCGCGTCATTCTGGTTCCCAAGAAAAGCCAACCCACCTGGATGTCCAGCCTGCTCGAGGGAGGGGTGTTTTCCCTGGACCAGGAGATCTATTTCCGCCGCCGCATGTTCAACCTGCTCAGCAACCGCACCGTGGCTGCTATGATCTTTCGCGAGGCGCTGATTCAGGCCGGTCTGCCGCTTGAACGCGTGCAACACCTGGTGGCTGAAGTCACGGCGGCCGATCCCCAAACCCTGGCCCTCATCGGCAAGCGGATACTGGAGGCCGGCAACCGGCGCGAGGCTGACGTGGCGCTGGAATTCGAACTGCACAGCGCGGCCCAGGATCCCGGAAAACGGGCGGAATACCTGCGGCAGGTATTGGAACGCCGTTACGGCGTCCGTTTTCCCATCCGCCCAGGAACTTATGTGCGCGAATTCAACGGACGCTGGGACCAGGTCAACGAAAAAGTCGTGGTGCTGCTGAAGTACGGGCTGATCCCCCATCCCTTTCTGTTCCGCACCAGCCGCGCCAAGCTCGAAACCGCGGCCAAGTATATTTACCAGCGCGTTAAGATGGGCGAGCTTGAAACCGTCAAACTCTACCGCGAAGCCCTGAACCTGACCCGGCAGGTGCCTGCTGAAACCGGCCTCATGCCGGCGACCGAGGAAGAAGAGGTCGAAGACATTATTGAAAGCTATCACGCCGGCCAGGCAGGCCCGCGCATTGTCCAGCCGCGGACCCGCTGGCAGCGTGTGTGGTTTCCCGTGCGTCCGCTGTTTTTCCGGCCGCCGGCCACGCCGCTGGAAGCCTGGCAGCCGCGGCAGCCATGGGCCGGAATGGCCTGGCTGTGGGAGGTGACGTTCATGCTTCTGACCCTGCCCTGGCAGGGCCGGTCAGGGGTGGAAAAAACCAGGCTGCAGACGGACAACAGCCCGCGCGCCAAGGTTCGCATATTGCGGCGCTATGGTTTGGAGGCGCATCCCCTGATCATGCGGCATCCGGCCGAACGGATCGAACAGGCCGCGGTTTACATTCAGTTGCGCCGGGAAGGCGGCGCGCCGCTTTCTTTGCGTCTGTACCGCGAAGCCCTGCTGGCCACCCGTCCGGCCGGGTGGCCGCTGGCCGCTGGTTTGGCCGAACAGCAGGCGCCTGTGGAAAGCGCAGCCCAACGTCCCCCGGCCAATACCCGGGAGGCGCAGGCTGAAGCCCAAGCCTTGCAGGCCTGGCAGGCGCACGCAGCGCAGGACGACCCCGGCGCCAACCAGCCGGTTGCACCCTCCCGCAGCCGGCTGGCGCGAGCCTGGCGCTGGTTCATGCTCGCCACGTTGTTCGACCGCCTGCCCGAGGCCCAAGCGCCCGCCAGACTGAAGCAACCCTGGCAACTGGCCGGCTTTTTCTTCCAGCTGCCCCTGCGCTTGTGGCGGGGCGCCGTCTGGCTCTGGATCGCCAGCCGCCCGGTTCCGCGCTTCGACGGTGAAGAACTGCCGGAACGGCGGCCCGAAGTGGCCGATCTTCTCAGACAGTATCAGCTGCCTGATCCGATGGCTTTGCGCTTGTTCGCCCGGCACACAGGCCTGCGCCTGCAATCCATCCAGGTGCGGGCGCTCGAATCCGAAGGCCGCAGATTGCCGGCGTTTTTTGGGCGCTACCGCGAGCAGGGTGAAAACGGCCGTCCCACGCTGTATGTGCCCGCTGCGCTACTGCGCAGTCTGCTGAATGGCATGCCTGCCGACGATGACAGCCTCAATCGTCGCTGGCGAAGGCTGGCGTTTATGGCCAAACGTTTTTTGCTCGGGCTTATTCTGGAGTATCATGCTCACGATTATTACCAGCAGGACCGCGAGTGGCCCAGGCTTGAACCCGGGGACTGGACCTGGGCCCAAGCCGGTGTGCCGCGGACCCGCCTGCTGGTCGACCTGCACGCCGGAGAACCGGCCTCCCTGGCTTGGCGCGCGGCCGGCAAGCGGGTGTGCCTGAGCGTTTTCGACCTGCTGCGACTCGTAGATCAATTGGAATCCGAAAGCAGGGTCCTCCTGGCCGGGCCAACGTCCGCCGGGCAGGGAAGCGATGCCTGGGTGGAAGCGTTGGCGCGGCAGGTGGAGGCGGGCGCCGAGCCGAACTTCACCACGCTGGCCGGCGTACTGGGGAATGCGGACGAGCCGTGGGACGTCCGCACGGCCTTGGTGGCCACCGCCATTCGAGAAGCCGACCAGCTGCCGCAAACCGAGCAAGGCTGGGTGCGCCGCGATCTCATGGCCGCCCTGATCCAGGCCCAGGCGCCGGCCGTGCGGGCGCAGGTGACCCGAACCGAAGAAGAGTTTGTGCGCGAAGTGTACGTGTATGCGATGCCGGAAACCATCCGCCGCCTGCGGATGCAGTCCCAGGCGCGCCTGCAGGCACTGAGCGCACTGCGTGCCACGCGGCCGGTGCGGGCGCTGTGTAAACGCTGGCAGGAAATCGAGCGGGCGTTGGCCGGCGCCGAAACCGCGGCTCCCGGCAGCTTGGCGCGTTTGGATGCCGCACTCGGCCAGTCGCTGTGGTTGCAGAGCGGATTTCTGATGCAGGACGAAGCCGTGCACACCCTGCCCCTAGCCAGCGACTTGGGCAGGATCTGTCTGGGCGTGGCCACCGGCCGGCTGGAGTGGCATGAAAAATCGGGCGTGCTCCTGCCTGTGCGCCAGGTTCTGGAAGTCAGCAGCGCAAGGCAGGTGGCCGCCGAAGACCTGGCCATTGGGCGCGTGCCCGAGGAAACGCAGAGCAGGCCGTATCAGGGGGGGAAACCGGAGCGGGTCGGCGCGCCCGCAGGCGGCCGCTGGCTGTTTTCCGCCGCCGTATTCCGCCTCAGCCGGCGCTGGCCGAAGTCCTGGCAGTGGGCGTTGGACCAGATGTGGCTGGCGCGATCTCCGGAAGCCTACCTGGCCGCTGTTTTACGCGGCGACCATTCCCCGCTGGCCGCACTCCTGCAAAAACCCGACAGCCCCCTCGGCCAGGCGTACCTGCGTTTCACCCTTCAGCAGAATGAAATCCAGCTTCAAACCCTGGTTCGCAGCTTGGTCAGGGTGGTTACGAACCTGAAACAACCCAGGGAGCAGGAGGAAGCCTTGCGCACCTTCAGCCGCCTGGTCGAACAAATGCCGTTGCTTCGCGGCACACCGATCGGAAAGTGGGAACCCGAGATTGCCGAAAGCACCGGGTTAGCTCTTTTGGTGCCGGAACTGCTGCTCAAACCCGGGCAGTCCGGCTTGCTGGGAGCGTTGCTTGACCGGGTCCGGGCCCTGCCAATACAGCTTGATCTCAACCCTTTGGAACCTCTGCGGCGCCGGTATTTCCGCCTGGCCGGCCAAGCCGCTTAAATCCGCCGGCAGCCCGGCCGCTGCCGGACATAACTTCCAAACCATAATCTAACCCGGAATTATCCTCGCCATAACCCGCGGCGGCTGAACCTGGTATATGCTGGGCCGGTTGCGGCATGCAAAAGATGCCCGAGGAGGGTTCCATGGCCCGAGCGGATTTACATGTGCACTCTAAATATTCCCGGCATGCGTCGGAATGGTTCTTGAAAAAGCTCGGAGCCAACGAATCGTACTCCGAGCCCGAAGAGGTTTTTCGCCTGGCCAAGGCCAATGGCATGCGTTTTGTCACGCTCACGGATCACAACCGCATTGACGGCGTTATGCGGCTGCAGGCGAAATATCCCGGTGAAGTCTTTACGGGCATGGAGGCTACGGCCTATTTCCCGGAAGACGGCTGCAAAGTCCACGTGCTGATATACGGGTTGGACGAAAAGGATTTCGCCGAGATCGAGCGGCGGCGCGGCAGCATCTATGAGCTCCGCGATTATCTCAAGGCGCGCGACCTGGCCCACGCGGTGGCGCATGCAACCTATTCCGTAAACGACCGCCTGCGGCGCGAACACCTGGAGAAATTGCTTCTGCTGTTTGACGTTTTTGAGGGCATCAACGGCAGCCGCGATAAAATGAGCAACCTGGGGTGGATGGACATACTCCGCCAGATCACCCCCCGGCAGACCGAGGACCTGGCCCGTCGGCACGGCATCGAGCCCACCAGCCGGGACCCCTGGGTCAAGGGTATCATCGGGGGCAGCGACGACCACGCGGGTTTGTTTGTGGGACGGACCTATACGCAAGCCGGCGCGTCGACACCCGAGGAGTTTTTACAGCAACTCAAGAACAAGCTGACGGTTCCGGGCGGCCGGCACAACAATTATCAGGGGTTCACTTTCGCCATCTATAAAATCGCCTACGATTTTTCGAGGGAAAAATCCACGGGACTGTCCCGCTCGCTCGTCCATCAATTGAACGAGCTGCTGTTTCACAGCCGACAAATGCCTCTGGCGGACCGATTGCGGCTGAAGGCTTGGAAAAACGGAGCCCGGCAGGACAAAATCCAAAAAGCCCTGCTGGACCTGGTGGAACGGATCCGGCGCGACGCGCACCGGGATATCGAGGATAAGCTCCGGGTGGTGTACGAGCAACTGGCCGAACTGGCCGATGCCTTTTTTCGAACCTTGTTCGAATCGCTGGAAAAAAGCCTGCGCCACCTGGACGCCATCGAACTGATCAAGGATCTGTCCTCGCTGATCCCCGGCTTATTTTTATCGGCTCCGTTTTTTACCAGCGTCGGGCACATGTTTCAAGGCCGTCCGCTGATCGGTGAGCTGAAGCAATCCTTGTTTCCAAACGCGCCAAAAGCCCCCAAACGGATTCTGTGGTTCACCGACACACACAGCGATCTCAACGGCGTGGCCGAGACCATCAAGCAGACGGCCTGGCTGGCGCACCAGCAGCGGCTGCCGCTCCAGATCGCGGCGGCCGTGGACACGCGGCAGGAACAATCCGGCCAGCTGCCGCCCATCGTGCTGGCGCTTCCGTACATCCGCGAAATGAAGCTGCCGTACTACGAAAAAGTCAGTTTGCGGATACCGTCGCTGCTGAAGGCGATTGACTTGATTTACCGGGCCGATCCGGAAGAGATCATCGTCTCGACACCCGGGCCGGTCGGTTTGGTGGGGTTGCTGGCCGGCCGCCTTCTGAACATACCCTGCATTGGCGTCTATCACACCGATTTCTCCGCCCAAATCCATTCCCTCAGCCTGGACGAAGACCTCGGCCGGTTCGTGGAAAATTATATCCGCTGGTTTTACCAGGCGTGCGGGCAGATTAAAGTGTCCTCGCAGAACTACCTGCGCATTTTGCGGGACCGGGGATACGACGCCAGCAAGCTGGTTCATTACCGCAAAGGCTTGGACACCGGGTTGTTCAGCCCCCGGCCCGATGCCCGTCAGCGCCTGAAGTCCCGCCTGACGTTCCCTGAGGCGCCGCTGCTTTTATATGTGGGACGATTGTCGCAGGATAAAAATATGGATTTTATGCTGGGGCTCTACCGCCGCCTGATGGGGCAGGACCAGCGCCTCAACCTGCTCATTGTCGGCGATGGGCCGTATAAAGAAGAAATGCAGGCCAAAACCGCTTCGTGGCCGGGTGTGCGGTTTCTCGGAAGACAGCCGCGGGAAGAATTACCCTGGACCTACAGCGCGGCCGATGTTCTGGTTTTTCCCAGCACGACCGATACCTTCGGTATGGTTGTGCTGGAAGCCCAAGCCTGCGGGTTGCCGGCCGTGGTCTCGAACCAGGGCGGGCCGCAGGAAATCGTCCGGCATCAGGAAACCGGGCTGGTGGTCCCGGCCGGACAAACAGCCGCCTGGGAGCAGGCGCTTCTGGAGGTGCTGGCCTGGCGCAAACTGCAGCCGGAACGGTACCTGCGAATGAGGCAGCGCGCCCGCCGGGAAGTTTTAGACCGTTATTGCCCTGAAGATGTCCTGGGCGGTTTGCTGGGCGGCGCGTTCGGCGCTGGAGCGGAGCCGACGCCAACAGCCGCTGCCGTGCGTTCGCAGCTGGAGCGTGAATCGGAACTGGCGGGGGCGGCCGGCGGACGGCTCACACATTCTTAATCATTTCCGCATCAGGCGGCAACCTTTCTGGTCTAGACTCCACCCCCATGACCTCTTTGAATGACGTGAACCCAGGAATCGTCCCATGACTGCCCTGTCTGCGCCGCTGCATCCCTGGTTTCCGCTGCGCGCCGCGGGGATTGACATCGGTTCCAATGCCATGCGTTTTATTGCCGCCGAATTCTCGTCGCCGACCCGCTTTCAGGTGCTCGAAAGCAAGCGGGTTCCAGTGCGCCTAGGTGCCAGTGTGTTCCGGGACGGGCGGCTGGACCCCAAAGCCCTGGCTGCGTCGCTTCGGGCCCTGGCTTTTTTCCGCCGCCGATTGCAAGCGCTGCAAATCACCCATTACCGCGCCATCGCCACCAGCGCGGTGCGCGAAAGCAAAAACCGGCGCGATTTTCTGCGTCTGGCCGAGGAGCGGCTGAAGCTGGCTGTGGACGTGGTTTCAGGTTCGGAAGAAGCCCGGTTGGTGGTGCGAGCCGTCAGGCAGCTGCAGCCCCTGGGCAGCAAACCCTGGCTGGTCATGAATTTAGGCGGCGGCAGCCTGGAACTGTGCCTGGCGGACCAAGACAGAATTCACTGGAGCGAATCGCACACCCTGGGCACGGTGCGCCTACTGGCCGAGCTTGGCGCGCCGCACCAGCCGCCGCAAAACCTGCAGCGCCTGGTGAAGGATTACCTCAAGCCCCTGCGCACCGCGCTGACCAAAGCCTCCCGGCCGCTGGCCGGCATTGTGGCCACCGGAGGCAACAGCGAAGTCTTGGCCCGGCTGGCCGGCGCACCCCAGCTGCGCCCAGGCATGCGCGTGCTGAGGCTGAACGCGCTCGGGGCCATCACCCGGCGCCTGGCCCGGCTCACGGTTGAACAACGCATCCGCACGCTGGGACTTCGGCCCGACCGGGCGGATGTGATTCTGCCGGCCGCATTGGTCCACGACCGCATCGGCCGGCTGGGCGGCAAACGCCAGATTTTAGTCAGCGACTGGGGCACCAAGGAAGGCTTGCTGCTGGACGTCGTTGCCCGTCTGTTTCCGGACGAGCGGCACGACCAGGAGCGGGAGCAGGAATTGTTTCGTGCGGCCCTGGCCTTGGGCCGGCATTACCGCATTGACGAAGCCCATTGCCGGCAGGTGACGCGTCTGGCCATGTCGATCTTCGAACAATTGCGCAGCCTGCACCAGTTGCGGCGCGACGACGGGCGGCTGCTGATGGCCGCGAGCCTGCTGCACGATGTGGGCGGCTTTGTCAGCTTAAAAAAGCACCACAAGCACTCCCTGTACCTGGTGCTGCAGTCCGAACTGCCCGGGTGCACCGAGAGCGACATGCTGATGATCGCCAATGTGGCCCGCTACCACCGCAAGAGTCATCCCCAACTGCGGCACGAGCATTTCGCCCGGCTTTCTTCGGACGACCAGCGGCGGGTTGCGGTGCTCGCCTCGTTGCTGCGCCTGGCAGACGCGCTGGACCGCGACCACACGCAAAATGTGCGCGCCGCAGCCGCCCGAATCGAAAAAAACGCGCTGGTGCTGAGCCTGGAAGGGCGGCGGATCAGACCCCTCGAAGTCTGGTCGCTAAAGCGCAAGGCACGGTTGTTTACCGATCTGTTCGGATACCCGGTCCGATTGGAATACCTTGGGAGGCCCATCCATGGATGAATCGCCGATTACCGGCAAGCTGATCGCGGTCGAGGGTCTGGATGGTTCGGGAAAATCGACCCAGGTCTATCTTTTATACCGCTGGCTGAGCGGCCTTGGCTGCAAAGTGTTCTTTACCGAATGGAACTCCAGCCAACTGGTGCGGGAAGCCACGCGCAAAGGCAAAAAACAGCAGCTGCTCACCCCCGCCACGTTCAGCCTGATCCACGCCACCGATTTCGCAGACCGCTATGAGCGCCAGATTCTGACCATGCTCAAGGGCGGCTACCTGGTGCTGTGCGACCGCTACATGTTCACCGCCTTCGCGCGCGATGCCGTGCGGGGGTGCGCCGATTCCTGGCTGGAAAACCTCTATGGTTTCGCACGGCGGCCGGACCTGACTTTCTATTTTCGCCTGCCCCTGCAAACCGCCCTCGGCCGCATTTTGACCGGCCGGCCGAGCCTGAAATATTTCGAAGCGGGCATGGACCTGGGGTTGTCGAGTGACATACAGGAAAGCTTCCGGCTTTTCCAGGAGCGCGTCATGGCCCAATACGACCGCCTGGCGACCGCCTACCACTTCACGACCGTGGATGCCACCTTGAGTATCCACGAACAACAGCGCCAGGTTCGCGAGATCGTCAGCCGGACCGTCGACCTGGCCTGCTTTAAGGAGCGTAAAGCGTGAACACCGTGACCCATCGTTGCTTTTACAAAGCTCCGCCGGGGGTCGATCCCTCCGCGCTCAAAGGCCTGCTGATCGTCATTGAAGGCATGGACTCCTCGGGGCGCTCGACCCAAATCGAGCGTCTGACCGATTGGCTGGAGCGCAAAGGCCATTCGGTCAGCCAGGTGAAGCTGCGGCGTTCGGTGCTGGTGGGTGAAGCCCTGGAGCGGGCCAAACAGGGGAATATTCTTAATCCCCGGACCCTGTCTTTGTTTTACGCCACCGATTTTTACGACCAGTTGGAAAACGTCATCGTGCCCGCCATGCGCGCGGGGTCGATCGTGCTGGCGGACCGGTATATTTTCACCCTCATGGCCCGCGATTCGGTCCGGGGCGCCGATCCGGCGTGGCTCGAATCGCTTTACTCCATGGCCGTAGTGCCGAACGCGGTGGTTTTTTTACAGGCAAGCTGGAAGATCCTGGTGGCCCGCACCCTAAAATCGCGCCAAGGCTTGGATTACTGGGAATCGGGCATGGATCTGGGATTGTCCCGCGATTGGTTCGAAAGTTTTATCCGCTATCAAAAAAAAATGGCACTGGAGTTCAAGCGTCTGCAGCTGAAATACCAATTCCAGTTGATTAACGCCAACCGTTCCATCCCCAGGGTGGAGCGGGAGTTGCGCGCGGCTGTCGAACAAGTGCTCGGCCGCTATTATCCCAATGTCGGAGGAGGTGCGGGAAATGACATGGATCGCAGTTGAAGGGGAAGAAAGCAAGGAAAACGGTGGAGCTGAAAAGAAAGGCGGGCAGTTCCGGAAAAAAGCCGCCAAGAAGCAGCTGCGCCAGGAACGCCGGGAACAGGCCAAGGCCTCCCTGATTCAGGAACTGAACAACCTGCGGGCGGAACTGAAGGAGATTACCCAGCAGTTGACGCTGAAACAGGATGCGCATCTGATGCACTTGATTCAGATGCTGGGAGGCAGCCGGGGTCAGGCGCCTGAATCCACGCTGCCGGCCACCAAGCGCCTGGCCGCCATGCTCAAAAAAATCCAAGAGTTGAAACTCAAACCGAAAAAGGGCCGGCTCAAAGATTTGGTGCATTTAACCCGCCTGCTCGACGCGCTTTCCGACAAAATATCCGAATGAGCGGGAAAGCGGCGCTGTGGGGACGGGAACCAGCAGCCTTCCGGCTGGAAGGCAAAGAGGACTGGTCCCTGATTTGCCGCAAAGAGCTTGCGCGGCAAACCTGGCGGCTGTGGCAGCAGGCGCAGGTGGCGGCCGGGGGCAGCCGCGACGGCATCCGCGATCTGCGTGTGGCTTTGCATAGAATCGGACTGCTGCTTCGGACCGGCGGGCCCTGGGCTTGGGCTGGAAGTCCGGACGAATGCCTGCACACGCTGCGGGAATTCGCCGACCTGGCCGCGCCGATTAGGGAGTGGGACGTCCTGACGCAGCGCTTCGCCGAACTGCTGCAGCACGGGCATCAACCCACTCCGGCGGGGGAGGCGTTGCTGGCCAAGATGAGCAGCCACCGGGAAGACTTGCTGGCCCGGGTGCTGCCGGATTTGCAGTCCGCACGGTTTCGGAAGCTGGTTGTGGATTTGCTCTGCCAGGCGGAGGCGGGTTCCGGCCGTAAAACCTTGCCGGCCGCTGCCAAAGCTGCCCGCCTTCTGCGCAAGCTGGCTAAAAAAACCGCGAAAAAATCCGCGCGGCCAATAACGGGCATGGCTCCCCGCGAACTCCACCACCTGCGGATCGCCTGCGGGCGCCTGCGCGACGCGTGCGAATTTTATGCCCCGCTGTTTTCAAAAAAAATAAAAAAAAGCAGCCGCGCCTGGAAGGAGATGCAAGACCGGCTTGGCGCCTGCCAGGACGGCGTTTCGCATATCGCACTGTTGGAGAACCTGGTCGCCACGGCCGACCGTTTTCAAACCAACGTGGAAGAGGGGTTGCTGGTCATGGTTATGATCCGCCACCTGCAGGAGGGTGTGCGCCTGGGCCGTTTGGACTGCGAACGCCGCAGGGCCAGGTTCTTGCGGCGGCTGCAGCGTTTTCGCCGTTCTTTGGCCAAATAGGCCTGGTCATGCGTTTGCGGCAAATGTTTCATCCCGGCCTGCCCCGCCAAGTAATCATCCAGCTGACCGAGCATTGCAATGCCAGTTGCCCGCAATGCGGCATGAGAGCTTCGCAGCCCGGGGCCCGCCGCCGGCTTTCCCTCGACACCGCACGCCGCATTTTGGATACGGCAGCGGAAGAGGGCGTGGGAATTGTTTCGCTGACGGGCGGCGAACCCTTTCTCCATTTTGACGACGTGGTTGCTTTGCTGCGCTACGCCGGCAGCCTGGGCATTCCGTTTTTACGCACCGGCACCAATGGCTTCTGGCTGAGCGACGAGCCGTCCCGCGTGGCTGACCGCATTGCCGAGTTGGCGTCCTCGCCGGTGCGGAATTTTTGGATCAGCCTGGATTCCGCCGAACCCCGCGTGCATGAGCAACTGCGGGGATTGCCGGGGCTGATCCGCAGCCTGGAAAAAAACCTGCCGCGGTTTCATGCCTGGGGGTTGTATCCGGCGGCCAATCTGGGACTCAACCGTCTGATAGGCGGCAAGGAAACCGAACACCTGCGCCTAGAGCCAGAGCCGGATCCTGCGGCCATCGCCGCTTTTTACCAAGGCTATTGCCGGGCGTTTCGCGGTTACCTCAACCTGATTCTGGACTTGGGCTTCACCCTGGTCAACGCCTGCTACCCCATGGGCCTGGAAGAGGGAGGCCAGGCTCCGGTGTATGCCGCGGCGTCCGCGGATGCCATTATGGATTACAACCGGGTGGAGAGGCAGTGGCTGCTGCAAGCCTGGCAGGACACAGTGCCCGAGTTCCGGGGGCGTGTGCGCATTTTTTCCCCGCGGGTTTCGCTCCAGGCCCTGGTTAGGCAGCATGCAGGCCGCACTCCAGCCCCATACCCCTGCCTGGGAGGTTCGCACTTCTTTTTTATCTCGGCCCGCGATCACTTGACCTATGCCTGCGGATACCTGCCGGATTCGTTGGGACCTTTTTGGGAAAAGCGCTGGAAAACCAATCCGCCGGGCGATTGCCGGGCTTGCGACTGGGAATGCTTTCGCGACCCCTCGGAGCTGCTGGGATTTGCGCGGCATTCTTGGCGCGATCCGCGGGGGTGGCTTCGACGCCTGCGGAGCGATTACCCTTATTTTCGCATGTGGTTGCGGGATCTGCGTTATTTTTTAGCCAGCGATTTCTTCGACGGGAGAAAACCGCCACGGTTGGACCGCCTGCGTGCGGCGGCCGAGGCTGATCTATTTGCCCGGAAAGCCCCGCTTTGCCCCGGAGGTTTTTTACAGTCCCGGAAGAGATAGTTGTTCCATTTTTTATCTTGACAGAATGGGGCGAATTGGGTAAATTACCGGCTTCTCTAACCCTCTCTCTCCACCGCACATCAGCGGCAGTTGGCTGCAGGGTGGTTCATTCGTTCATGACGCAGGAGGCAGGATATGTCTACACCTTTTCCCAAAAAAGGGAAGGTGGCTCGCAAGTGGTATTTGGTCGACCTGGACGGCAAGGTCCTGGGCCGGGCAGCCAGCCGCGTGGCCGCGATTCTCAAGGGCAAAAACAATCCCATGTACACACCCCATCTGGACACGGGCGACCACGTGGTGGCGGTCAACGCTTCCAAAATCCGCCTGACCGGAAAGAAACTGACCCAAAAACTGGATTACCGCCATTCCGGCTGGCCGGGTGGCGACCGCCACACCCCGTATGAGCGCCTGCTGGCCGAACACCCGGAACGGGTCTTCGAGCTGGCGGTGAAAGGCATGCTTCCCAAAAATTCGATCGGGCGGGCCATGTTCCGCAAACTGATCGTTTACCGCGGCGCCGAGCATCAGCAGCAGGCGCAGAAACCTGAAAAAGTGGAGATTTGACAATGTCAGAGTCCAACGCCACCCCGGCCGTGAGCGAAGAAAAAAATCACAAAAAATTCATGGGCACCGGCAGGCGTAAAACAGCCATTGCCCGCGTGCTGTTGGAGCCGGGCCAGGGAAATTTCTTCATTAACGACCGTCCCTTGGAAGAGTACTTTCCCTTCGCGAATCAGCGCCTGTTGGTGCGGTTGCCGCTGGAACTGACTTCCACGGGCAGCCAGTTCGACGTGCACGTCACGGTCACCGGCGGCGGCCTCAACGGCCAGACCGGCGCCATTCAGCACGGCGTGGCGCGGGCCCTGGTGAACGCGGACCCGGATTTGCGCGCGGCGCTGTCCAAAGCGGGCATGCTGACGCGCGATGCGCGCATGGTGGAACGCAAAAAATACGGCCGTCCAGGCGCGCGCAAGCGGTTCCAGTTCTCCAAGAGATAATTTTTTGGCAGTCCCAGCGTTGTCCGGCTGCTCCCTGCGGCCGGGCAACGCTTTTTTATTTCCTGCCAAAATCGCAAAAATTGCCACAGATAAACACAGATACAATAAGGTTTAGGATAATAAACCAGGATTTTATCTGAGTGCATCAGTGTGTATCTGTGGCTGATTCGTGATTTTCGCGGTTTTCCCAGGTTTTCCACATGGCTCCTCCCTTCCTCCAAACCCCTGTTTTTAAGCCTGACCCACCTGGCCTGATTCTGGTTTTGTTTTGATTTTATTAGAAAAAAAGTGGGTCAATTCACTTTTATTTATTGACAAAATATGGCCCGGGGGGTAAATTAACCCATGTAGTGGGGAAAAGTGGTGGAAAGTGGGGAAAACGTATGTTCCTAGGCACATACGAATATATAATGGATGACAAGGGCCGGCTCTCCGTCCCTTCGCGTTTCCGCGAAATCCTTGCAGAAAAACAACTCCCGGAAAAACTCATCATCACCCAGGGCCTGGATACCTGCCTGTTCGGCTATCCGCTGGACGAATGGAAATCCTTCCAAGAAAAAATCATTCACCGTCCCTTGAACCGCGGCGATGACCGTTATTTCGTGCGCCGCCTGCTGGCCGGCGCCGTGGAATGTCCGCTGGACAAACAGGGCCGCATTATGCTTCCGGCCGGCTTGCGCCAATACGCCGGGCTGACGAGGGAAGTCGTCATCGTGGGCGTGTCGAACCGTTTCGAAATCTGGTCGCCCGAAAGATGGCAGGCCTACTTGAAAGACGGAAAATCGCTGGAAGAGATCGCGGAAAATATTCAGGATCTGTGAGCCGAGAGCCATTCATGCCAAGGAAGGAGGTGGAGAAAACGTGGCGATGAAAACCCAGTGCACCGAGGAGACGGCGGTGGTGACGCCGCTGTGCGACCTGGATATGCCGGAAGTGGTGAATGTCCGCAATACCCTGACGACGCTGCTGCAACGCGGTTGCGCGCACATTGTCCTGGATTTTTCGCGGGTCGGCCATATCAATGCCACCGGCCTGGGTATTTTGGCTGAAAGCGTCCGTCGGGCGCGCTGGCAGAAAGGCGACGTCGTTCTGACCGGGCTTAATCCTATCCTGCACAGCGTTTTCGAACTGACGGGGATGGCGAAAATGTTTCGCATCTACAACGACCGCGAAGCCGCGCTTGGCGCCATGCGGGTCGATAAAGTCATGGCCGCCTGAACCATGGTCCCCACGGATCCGGGGCCGAATGCGGGGCGGCATCGGTCGGTTTTGCTCGCCGAAACGCTGCAGTGGCTCGACCCGCGGCCCGAAGGGTGGTGGGTGGATGCCACCGTGGGCGGGGGCGGGCACACGGCGGCCTTGTTGGAAGCGGTGGCGCCCGGCGGACGGGTGCTGGGAATCGACCGTGACCGCGACGCGCTAGCCGTGGCTTCGGAACGCCTCGCCGGATACGGCGGGCGGTTGGTGCTGGTGCAGGCGAATTACAGGGAATTGCCGCGGGTCATCCGGGAGCAGGGGATTCCGGCCGTGCGCGGCATGATCATGGACTTGGGCGTCTCCTCCTTTCAACTCGACAACGCGACGCGCGGTTTCTCCTTCCTCCAACCCGGTCCTTTGGACATGCGCATGGATCAACGCCAGGCGCGCACGGCGGCCGACATCCTCAACCACGCCTCAGAACGCGAATTGGCCGATTTGTTCTATACGCTCGGCGAGGAGCCGAGGTCCAGGCGGCTGGCGCAGGCGGTGGTCCACCACCGCCCGCTGCGCCTGACCACCGAGTTCGCGGCCCTGGCCGCGCGGGCCTGCGGAGGCCGCAGGGGCAAAATCCACCCTGCCACGCGGGCCTTCCAGGCGCTGCGCCTGGCGGTGAACGAGGAGCTGGAAGGGCTGCGCGAAGCCATGGCCGACGCCCGCGGCCTCATCGCACCGGGCGGGAGGCTGGTGGTCATCAGCTTTCACAGCTTGGAGGACCGCATTGTGAAGCTGGCGTTGCGGGAAGAAGGCTGGGAGCGGCTGACGCCGCACGTGGTGCGGCCCGGCGAAGCGGAGCGGCGCGAAAATCCGCGCGCCCGCAGCGCCCGCCTGCGGGCCGCGCGCCGCAGGGAGGGCTGACGTGAACGTGCGCAGGCTCACCAGCCGGCTGGACCGCGAATTCGTGACGATTTATTTCCTGCAGGAGCAGCAGCAGCGCGGCGGGCTGGCGGTCCGGCGGCTGACCCTGGTCCTGGGCGTGATCGCCCTGGCGCTGGGGCTGTTTTTCGTGCGGGCCTGGCAGCAGATGCAGGTGATGAAGCTGGGGTATCTGCTGAACCAGCACCAGCAGCAGGTGCAGCAGCTGGCCGAGGAGCACCGCCGCCTGCTCAGCCAGCGGAACGCGCTCATCAGCCTCCAGCGCGTGGAAGCGCTGGCGCGGGAGGAATTGAAGCTCGCCCCGCCGCGCAGCGAACAGGTGGTTTTTTTGGTGGATCCGGCCGCCCCGAGGGGCGGCATGTCTTCCTGGTGGCAGCGGGTGGCCGCCTGGATGAAGCCATCAGGCCCCCGGCCCTAGAGCCGAGCCTGGCCAAGGAGCGTTATTTGCGAGCGGACATGAGCAATCGCAGGCTGGTGGTGCTGGCGGCCGGTTTCGGCGCGGTGTTCGTGCTGCTGACCGGGCGCCTGTTTTATTTGCAGATCATCCAGCATCAGCACCTTTCCCAGCTCGCCTTCCGGCAGCAGGAGCGGACCATCGAGGTCCAGCCCGCACGCGGCCGGATTTTCGACCGCCAGGGCAGGCCGCTGGCCCTGAACCGCGAGGTCCGGTCCTTTTACGCCGTGCCGGCGGAAATCAAGCATCCGCGGGAGACGGCGGCGCGTTTATCCGGGCTGTTGGGCGTGTCCGCGCCCCGGCTCGAGCAGCGCCTCCGCAGCCGCAAAGCGTTCGTGTGGATCAAGCGCAAGGTGGAGGACAACGTCTCCTCGCAGGTGCTGGCCTTGAAGCTTCCGGGCATTCATGCGCTCAAGGAAACCGAGCGCGTCTATCCCGAGGGGCGCCTGGCCTGCCACGTGCTGGGGTTCGCAGGCCTCGACAACCAGGGACTGGCGGGGATCGAACTCAGCCTGGACCGGGACATTCGCGGCCAGAGCGGCTGGATCCGCATCGCCCGGGACGCGCGTGGTCAGGCCTTGCCGGCCACGACCCGCGTCCACAAGACGTCCCATCCCGGGCTGGACGTGTACCTGACCCTGGACAAGGTGCTGCAGCACATCGCCGAGCGGGAGCTGGCGCAGGGCCTGGAGCGCAGCGGGGCCAAGGCCGGGTCGGCGCTGATCATGGATCCCCGCACCGGGGAAATCCTGGCGCTGGCCAACCAGCCGGATTTTGACCCGAACGATTTCGGGCGGTTTCCGGCCGGCGTCCGGCGCAACCGGGCGATCTGCGACATTTACGAGCCCGGCTCCACGTTCAAGCTGGTGACCCTGGCCGCGGCCCTGGAAGAGCGGGCGGTGGTTGAAAGCGACGTGATCGATTGCGAGGAGGGCCATGCGGTTTTTTCAGGCCTGGTGGTCCGGGACCACGAACCCCGCGGCCGGATCACGGTGGCTGAGATCCTGAGGTACTCGAGCAACATCGGGGCGGTCAAGATCGGGCTCAAGGTCGGCGCCGAGAAATTGTCCCGCTATGCGCAGGCGTTCGGTTTCGGACGGCCCACGCAGGTGGACCTGCCGGGCGAGGTGTCCGGACTGCTGCGGCCCTTCCGGGAGTGGCGCCGCTGGACGGCCGTGTCCGTTCCCTTCGGCCAGGGCGTGGCCGTGACCACCATGCAAATGGCTTCGGCCTACGCGACCGTGGCCAATGACGGCCTGCGCGTCCGGCCGTGGATCGTCAAGGAACTCCGGCGGCCGGATGACTTGAAATCCACCGTCAACCGGCCGCTGCCCGAGGAGCGCGTGATCTCGGCCCAGACCGCCTCCCGCCTGCGCACCCTGCTGGCGGACGTGGTGCGCGAGGGCACGGGCGTGGAGGCGGACCTGCAGCCCTACAGCATTGCGGGCAAAACCGGCACGGCCCAGAAATCCCTGGCCCGGGGTGGCGGGTACGATCCGGTTCACCACGTGGCGTCGTTCATCGGTTTCCTGCCGGCCGAACGCCCCCAGTATTTGATCACGGTCGTCATGGACGAGCCCCGGGGCGTGCAGTGGGGCGGCACGGTGGCCGGCCCGGTGTTCCGCGAAATCACCCGCCAGCTGGTGGCGTATGCGGGCCTGCCGCCGAACAGCGGCAAGGTCTACACCTTGGCCACCCCGGCCTGCCCGCCGGACGGCGCGCTGGTGGGTGGTACGCTGAAAGTCCCGGCATGCAGCGGCTTGCCGGCCGCGGAGGCCGAGAACCGGTTGCGGAAAGCGGGCCTGCGCGCCCGGCGGGTGGGCGGCGGCGAAAAAGTCCTGGGCCAGCGTCCGGCCGCGGGGCTTGCCACCAACGCGGATTCGCCGGTTATGCTGTATTGCGGCGACCAGCAGCAGGCCGGCGAGCGGACCCAGGTCGTGATGCCGCGGGTCTCCGGCCACTCCCTGCGGGACGCGCTGCGCATTCTCGACGGGTACGGACTCCGGGTCGAAGTCACGGGCAGCGGCATGGTGTACCTGCAGGAACCGCGGCCGCTGGCCCTGGTCCGCACCGGGGAGGTCTGCACATTGCATTGCGAGGATCCGGAAGCCTCCGCCGGCAGGACAAACCGGGACGGGGTCGCCCGCCGCGATGAATTGAAGTTCACGCTCCAGACCGCCAGCTGCGACCGGAGGGAAGCCGAATGATCAGCGTGCCTTTCGGATTGCTGGCGGCCAGCACGCCGGGTGCCCGGGTTCTCGGCGCTCCGCCGGTTTTTATCCGCCGGCTCACGGCCGACTCGCGGGAGGCGCAACCGGGCGACCTGTTCGCCTGCGTGCGCGGGCGCCGGACGGACGGCCATGGCTTTGCTGCTGCGGCCGTGAAGCAGGGCGCGAGCGCCGTCATGCTTTCGCGGCGCGTGGCCGGGCTGGATTCCCGGCGCACGGCCCAGCTGCTGGTGCCGGACGTGGCCCGTGCGCTGGCCGGGCTCGCGCCGGTTTTCTACAATCAGCCTTCCCGGCGCCTGCGCCTGGTGGGCGTGACCGGCACCAACGGCAAGACCACGGCGACGTATTTCATTCAGGCCATTTTGGGACGCGGACCGGCGCCCGTCGGCCTGCTGGGAACCATTGTCTATGACCTGGGCGGCGAGCGCCGTCCGGCGCCGAACACCACGCCCATGGCCTGGGACGTGCAGCGGCTGCTGCACGAGATGACCGAGCGGAGCTGTTCGGCCGCGGTCATGGAAGTCTCCTCCCATGCGCTGGTGGAAGGGCGCGTGGCGGAGTGCGAGTACGATGTGGCGGTGTTCACCAACTTGACTTCCGAACACCTGGATTTCCACCGGACCCTGGCCCGCTACGCGGCGGCCAAGCGGCTGCTGTTCCGCCAGCTGGCGCGGCCCGGAGGCAAACCCGGGCCCAAATGGGCCGTGGTCAACGCGGACGATCCCTGTGGCCCGTCCATGGGCCGCGCGGCCCGCGGCGCCCGGGTGGTTACCTACGGCCTGGGGCGCGGCGCGGCCGTGACCGCCGAGCGCCTGCGCCTGCGGCCGTCCGGGAGCAGCTTTTTTCTGCGCACGCCTTTCGGCTCCGCGCGCATCGAACTCCGCCTGCCCGGCCGGCACAACGTGCAGAACGCCCTGGCCGCGGCTGCGGCGGCTTTGTGCCTGGGATCGAAGCCGGCGGCCGTCCAGCAGGGGCTTGCGGCCGTGGCCGGCGTGCCGGGCCGCATGCAGCGCGTTCCCGGGCCCCAGCCGTTTCAGGTGCTGGTGGATTACGCCCACACGCCCGATGCGCTGGAAAAAATCCTGACCGCGGCGCGTGAGTTCACGCCCGGCCGCCTGTTCGTGGTTTTCGGCTGCGGCGGCGACCGGGACGCCGGCAAGCGGGCGCCCATGGGCGAGATCGCGTCGCGGCTGGCGGACCACGTGGTGGTGACCACGGACAATCCCCGGCGGGAAGCGCCGGGCAAAATCATCGGTCAGATTCTGGAAGGCTGCCGCCGGGCGAAATGCACGGTGGAGCCGGACCGCAAGCGCGCCATCGGCCTGGCGCTGTCCGCCGCGCGCCGGGGCGATACGGTGCTCCTGGCGGGCAAAGGGCACGAGACGTACCAGCTGGTGGGTGGCCGGACGCTGCCGTTCGACGACCGGGCCGTGGCCGCCGCCTGGCTGGCCCAAAGGAAACGGAGGGGCGGATGGAGGACATGACGCTGGGCAAGGTGGTCAACGCGGTCAGCGGCCAGCTGCTGCACGCGCCCCGCAGCCGGAAAATTTCAGGCGTCTCGATCGATTCGCGCCAAATCCTGCCGGGCCAGTTGTTCGTGGCCCTGCGCGGGGAACGGGTGGACGGCCAGGACTATGCCGGCCTGGCGGTTTCATCCGGCGCCGGCGCCGTGCTGTGCGAACGTCCGCTGCCGAACCTGCCGCAGGTGCTGGTCTCCGACAGCCGCAAAGCCCTGGGCGACTTGGCCGGCGCTTACCGCCAGCAGTTCCCGGGTTTGCGCCTGGCGGCGGTCACGGGCAGCAGCGGCAAAACCGCGACCAAGGAAATGCTGGCCGTCATCCTGGGCCGGCGCGAGAGCATCCTGGAAAGCCGCGGCAACAATAACAACGACCTGGGACTGCCCCTGACCCTGCTGCGCCTCACTTCAAAGCTGAAACTGGGCGTGGTGGAAATGGGCATGAACGCCCCCGGCGAAATCCGGCGCCTGGCCCGCCTGGCCCGGCCCCTGGTGGGCATCATCACCAATATCGGCGACGCGCACCTGGGCCGTTTCCGCAGCAAACAGGCGCTGGTCACGGCCAAGCTCGAACTGCTGGCCGAGCTTCCGGCCGACGGCATCGCCGTTTTGAATGCGGACGACCCCCATTTGGCCAAGGCGGCGCGCGGGCGCAAGCACGTGATCACTTTCGGGCAATCGCCGCAGGCGCACCTCCGGATCGGGGAAGTGGCGGTGCGGCTTTCGGGCACGCACTTTATACTGGCGTACGAGGGCGAGAAGCAATCCGTGCGCCTGGGGGTGCTCGGCGCCCACCAGGCTTGGAACGCGGCGGCCGCGGTGGCGGGCGCCGTGGCCCTGGGCCAGCCTTTCAAGACGGCGTGCCGCGCGCTGGAAGGGTTTCACCAGAAGACGCCCATGCGCCTGGAATTGCTGCGCGTCGGGCAGCACCGCGTGCTGAACGATGCCTACAACAGCAATCCCCAGTCCGCCGCCAAGGCCCTGGAGCTGCTGGCCGAGCTGCCTTCGCCCGGACGCAAGTTCTTCGTGGCCGGCAGCATGCTGGAACTCGGCGCCCAGTCCGCGCCGGCGCACCACGCCCTGGGCCGGTTGGCGGCCCAGGCCGGCGTGCAGGGCCTGATCACGGTCGGCGAGGAGGCCCGCGGCATCGCCGTGGGCGCGCGCCAGGCCGGGGGCATGGAATGGATCGCCAAGGTGGATTCGGCCGAGGAAGTGTTTGCCTGGCTCAAACTCCGCCTGTCCGTGCAGGGCGACCTGATTTTAATCAAAGGGTCGCGCCGCATCGGGCTGGAGGCGGTGGTGGAAGAAATGAAACGCTGGTTAAGGCGGTGATCGCACTCTCGTAAGCGTTGAATGTTGAATGGACGACCCGTATCGACGCCACGTCATCCACCCTAACGACGCCCGTGCCACGCCGACCCGTTGCCGACGACGCCCGATGACGCCTCCGACGCCGACGTCGCCCACGCCTCCGCCGCCCCCATTCAACATTCAACCCTTGCGAGAGGGGAAAGACGCCTCAATGTTCCGACGTGGGAGGCTGTAGTGCTGTATTACCTGCTGTACCCGCTGGCCGAGACCTGGACCGCGTTCAACCTGTTCAGGTACATCACGTTCCGTTCGGTGTACGCTGCGCTTACGGCCTTTGCCGTGTGCCTGTTCATCGGCCCGCCGGTCATCCGCTGGCTCAGGCGGCGCGGCATCGGCCAGAACATCCGCGAAGAAGGCCCGGACCGGCACCAGCAGAAGGCCGGCACGCCGACCATGGGCGGCCTGATCATTCTGGCCGCCATCCTGAGCAGCCTGCTGCTCTGGGCGCGCTGGGAGCAGTCGGGCATCGGCATCCTGACCTTTTCGCTGCTGTGGTTCGGCCTGGTGGGGATGCTGGACGATGTGATCAAGACCCGGCGGCGGCAGTCCAAGGGGCTGTTCGCCCGGGCCAAACTGGTCCTTCAGCTCGCGGGCAGCGCGCTGATCATGCTCTGGATCATGCGGGACGGACAGCTGTGGCCCCATGCCGCCTGCCTGAACGTCCCGTTCGTGTCGCACCCGGTGTGCCTGCCGGTCTGGCTGTATTTTCTCTTCGGCATGCTGATCATCACCGGATCGAGCAACGGGGTCAACCTGACCGACGGGCTTGACGGGCTGGCCATCGGCTCCCTGGCCCTGGTGGCCGGCACGTTCAGCGTGATGAGTTACGTCGTGGCCAACGCCAAGTTCGCCAGCTACCTGAAGGTGATTTTCATCCCCGCCGGCGGGGAGCTGACCGTGGTGGGCAGCGCGATGGTGGGCGCGGCCCTGGGGTTTCTCTGGTTTAACGCCCACCCGGCCGAGGTGTTCATGGGCGACACGGGGTCCCTCTCCCTGGGCGGGATGCTGGGCACCCTGGCGGTCCTGATCAAGCAGGAATTGCTGCTCCTGGTCGTGGGCGGCGTATTCGTGGCCGAATTGATGTCGGTCGTGATCCAGGTGACGGTGTTCAAGCTGACGAAAAAACGGGTGTTCCGCATGGCGCCCTTGCACCATCATTTCGAGCTTGCGGGCTGGTCCGAGCCGAAGATCATCACGCGCTTTTGGATCGTGGCCATCATGCTGGCGGTCATCACCCTCAGCACGCTTAAAGTCAGGTAGGGAAACGCAAGCGGATCAACGGGTCAAGGAGAAGCGAAGTGGACGTGAAAGGGAAACGGGTCTTGGTGGTGGGCATGGCGCGCAGCGGCCTCGCGGCCGCGGCGTTGCTCGTGCGCGAGGGCGCTCGCGTCACGGTGACGGATCAGAAACCGGCCGAAGCGCTGGCCGGCGCCGCGGAGAAGCTCCGGAGCCTGGGGGCGGCCGTGGAGACCGGCGGCCACCATCCGGACAGCGTCAAGGAGGCGGAACTGATCGTGCTGTCGCCGGGCGTGCCGCTTACGGTGCCGCTGCTGAAGGAGGCCCAGGAGCTGCAGATCCCCGTGATTTCGGAAATGGAGCTGGGCTACCGGTTTTGCCGGGGCCGGATCGTCGCGGTGACCGGCACCAACGGCAAGACCACCACGGTCAACCTGCTGGCCAAGATCTTCGCAGACGCGGGGTTCCCGACGATCCTGGCCGGCAACGTGGGCCTGCCGCTGTGCCAGGTGGCCGGCGAGGCGCCGGAAAACGGGGTCATCGTTCTGGAAGTCTCAAGTTTCCAGCTCGAGACCATTCAGACCTTCAGGCCGCAGGCCGCGGCCATCCTGAACATCACGCCGGACCATCTGGACCGGTACCCGCACATGCAGGCGTACGTGGAAGCCAAGGCGCGCATCATGCGCAACCAGGAACCGCATGATTTCCTGGTGCTCAACGCCGACGACAAGTACACGCCGCTGCTTTCCACCCAGGCGCAGTCGCGGGTGCTGACCTTTTCCCGGCTGCGCCCGCCGGAAATCGAGGGCACCTGGATCGAGAAGGGAATTCTGCAGTACCGCCTGTTCGGCCTCGGCCAGGGCGAACTGGTTTTGGCCGACGAACTGCTCATTCCCGGCCCCCACAACCAGGAGAACGCCCTGGCGGCCGCGGCCCTGGCCCTCAGCCAGGGCGTGAAACCGGCGAGCCTGGCCAAGACGCTGCGGGAGTTCCGGGGCGTGGCCCACCGGCTGGAGCCCGTGGCGCTGGTCAGGGGCGTGCGCTACGTCAACGACTCCAAGGGCACCAATGTGGACGCGGTGTCCAAGGCGCTGCAAAGCTTCCAGGCGCCGCTGGTGCTGATCCTCGGCGGCCGGGACAAGAACGGCGATTTTACCGCTCTGCGGGAACTGATCCAGCAGCGGGTCCGCGCCGTGGTGGTGACGGGCGAGGCGGCGGACAAGATCGCCAAGCAGGTCCAGGGCACCGTGCCCGTCCACCCGGCGGAACGCATGGAGGAGGCGGTGCGCGCGGCGGCCGGCCTGGCCCGGGAGGGCGACATCGTGCTGCTCTCGCCCGGCTGCGCCAGCTTCGACCAATTCGCGAATTACGAGGAGCGCGGCGAGGTGTTCAAGGCGGTGGTCAGGCGGCTGGAAAAGGAAGCCGGAGAAAGGGGAGCGGCCTCATGAACGTCCGCCACGGCGCCGGGGGCAATGTGGACATCACTTTGCTCGCGGTGACCACGGTGCTGGTGGGGTTCGGCCTGATCATGGTGTATTCGGCCTCCAGCATCCTGGCCATGAAGACCTACGGCGACTTCTATTATTTCATCAAGCGCCAGCTGGTCTGGGCGCTGCTGGGGTTCGGCGCCCTGTGGGTGCTGGCCCAATATCCTTATCCGCGGCTGCGTCCCTGGGCCAAGCCGGTCCTGCTCGCCTGCGGGCTGTGCCTGCTGGCTGTGCTGTTTTTCCCGATGGGGAAAACCGCGGGCGGCGCCCGCCGCTGGCTGGCGCTGGGCCCGCTGTCCTTCCAGCCGGCGGAGCTGCTCAAGGTCGCGATCGTGGTGTATTTGGCCGACGCGCTGGCGCGTAAAGAAGGCAAACTCGAATCCTGGACCGAGGGCTTCCTGCCGCCCCTGCTGGTGGTGGCCGGATTCGCGGGCTTGCTGCTGCTCCAGCCGGATTTGGGGACCGCGGTGATCCTGCTGGCCGTCAGCCTGGCCCTGATGTATGCGGCGGGCGTGCGTTTCACCCATTTGCTCACCCTGCTGCTGGCGGCGCTGCCCGTGGTTTTTTACCTGGTGTTCCAGGTGGACTACCGCCGCCGGCGGCTGGACGCCTTCTTCAATCCCTGGCAGGAGCCGCTGGGCAAGGGCTTCCAGGTGATCCAGTCGTTCCTGGCCCTGGGCAGCGGCGGGTTGTGGGGGCGCGGCTTGGGCGAGAGCCAGCAAAAACTTTTTTACCTGCCCGCGCCGCATACGGATTTCATTTTCAGCATCGTGGGCGAGGAGCTGGGGTTCGTGGGGGCCTTCGGCCTGCTGCTGCTCTTCGGCCTGTTGATTTGGAAATGCTTCAGCATCGCCCGGCGCTGCCCGGACCGGTTCGGCAAGCTGCTGGCCGGCGGCTTGGCGCTCCTGTTCGGGCTGCAGGCCGTCATCAACATGGGCGTGACCGCCGGCCTGTTTCCCACCAAGGGGACGCCGCTGCCGCTCGTGAGCTCGGGCGGCTCGTCGCTGTTTTTCACGCTGGTGGGGATCGGCATCCTGCTCTCCGTGTCCCGCACCCTGCCGGAGGAGACCGGCTGATGGCGCGTGGAAACACATTCGGGATTTGCGGCGGAGGGACCGGGGGCCACATCTTTCCCGCCCTGGCCGTGATCCAGGCGCTGCGCCGGGAGGATCCGGACGTGTCGCTGTGCTATTTCGGCCGCGCAGGCGGCCGGGAGGAGGAACTGGCAACGCGGCAGCAGATCCCTTTTTGCGGGCTGGTCTTGAGCGGATTGGAACGGCGCCTGACCTTGAAGAACGTGAAGAGCCTCTGGCAGGCTTCGCAGGGCTGGGGACAGGCCCGCCGGGAGCTGCGGCGCCTGAACGTGCGGGTGGTATTGGGCACGGGCGGATATGTCTGCGGGCCGGTGATGATGGCCGCGGTCAGCCTGGGGCTGCCCACGATCATCCATGAAAGCAACCTGATTCCCGGCCTGGCCAACCGCTGGGCCGGCGCCTGGGTGACGAAGGTGTGCGTGAATTATCCCCAGACCGCGGAATATTTCCCGGCCGAGCGGGTGACCGTGACCGGGTTCCCCCTGCGTGAAGGCTTGAACGTGCCGACGCGGAACGAAGGCTGTCTGGCTTACGGGCTGGATCCGAACCGCCCGGTGCTGTTCGTGTTTCCGGGCAGCGCCGGCGCGCGCCGCATCAACCAGGCGATGGCTGAACTGCTGCCGGGCCTGAAGCAGCGGAAACCCGAGCTGCAATTGCTGTGGATGACCGGGGAGGCGGATTTGGAACTGGCGCAGGGAGCCATGGCGCGGTCGGGAATGGACGGCGCGGCGCATCCCTTCATTACGGCGGTGCCCGAAGCCTACGCGGCGGCGGACCTGGTCCTGGCCCGGGCCGGCGCCGGCACAGTGGCCGAACTGTCGGCCACAGGCACGCCGGCTTTGCTGGTGCCTTATCCGCACGCCACGGCCAACCACCAGCTACAAAACGCCGAGGTGATGCAAAAGCTGGGGGCGGCCGAAGTGCTGCTGGACCAGGAGGTCAGCCCCCGGCGCCTGCTGGCGCGCCTGCTTAAACTGACGAAGCGGCTGTCGTTCATGAAGGAGTGCGCCGCCGTGCTGGCGGCGGATTATCCCAAGCATGCATCGCAGGTGCTGGCGCGCCTGATGATCAAGCTGGCGCTTAAAGCGCGTTGAGGAAAAGAACCATGGCGATCAAGAAAAAAACCGAAAACCGGACCGGGAAAAAAGTCGGTCTGCGCTCCCGGGGCTCCATCCACTTCGTGGGCATCGGCGGCGCGGGCATGAGCGGCATCGCCGAGGTGCTGCTCAACCTCGGCTACCGGGTTTCAGGTTCGGACCTGAAAGCCACGGACGCGACCCGCCGGCTGCAGCGCCTGGGCGCCCGGGTCGGCATCGGGCACCGTGCGGAGAACCTGCCCGAGACCGTGGACTTGGTCGTGGTCTCCAACGCCGTGCCGGACACCAACGTCGAATTGGTGGCGGCCCGCGACCGGCGCCTGGCCGTGATGCCGCGGGCCCAGGTGCTCAACGACCTGATGCGGCTCAAGCAGGGCCTGGCCATTGCCGGAACCCACGGCAAGACCACGACCACCTCCATGGTGGCCTGGATCCTGGCGCAGGCCGGCTGGGACCCCACCATGGTGATCGGCGGCATTCTCAACAACATCAACCAGGGCGCGCGGCGCGGCCGCGGCGATTATTTCGTGGTGGAGGCATGCGAGGCGTTCAGCTCCTTCCTGCATCTGTTCCCGGTGGCCGTGGCCGTGACCAACGTGGACGACGACCACCTGGAAAATTACGGGTCCCGGTCGGCCCTGGACGAGGCGTTTTTGGCTTTCATCAACCGCGTGCCGTTCTGGGGTTTCGCGGTTCTGAACGCGGACGATCCGGGAATCCGCGCCTTGCTGCCCCGGATCACCAGCCGCAAGATCATGTACGGGTTCGGCGCCGAGGCCGAACTGCGTGCCGAAGCTTTGCTGGTGGAACGGCAGCGTCAAAGCTTCTTGCTGCTGCGGAACGGACGGCGGCTCGGCCGCGTCCAGCTCAGCCAGCCGGGCCGCTTCAACGTTTCCAACGCCCTGGCCGCGGCCGGCATGGCCTTGGAACTCGGCATCCCGTTCGCCGTGATCCAGAAGGCGCTGGCCGGATTCACCGGCGTCAAGCGCCGGTTCGAACGCGTGGGCGTGGTCCAGGGCGCCGCGGTGGTCGACGATTACGCCCATCATCCCACGGAGGTGGCGGCCACGCTCACCGCGGCCCGGTCCCTGAATCCCGGGCGCCTGGTGGCGGTGTTCCAGCCCCATTTGTTCTCCCGCACGCAGCGGCTTTACCGCCAATTCGCTCGCGCCCTGTTGCTGGCGGACCGGATCTACCTGGCGGACATTTATCCGGCGCGGGAGCGGCCCCTGCCGGGCGTGACCGCCCAGCTGATCGCGGACCAGCTTCGTCTGGAAGGCCGCGCCGCGGACGCCGGACCGCTGCCCCTGGCCGCTTTGCAGAGGAAGATACGGGCCGATTTGCGCCAGGGCGATTTGGTGGTGACCCTCGGCGCCGGCGATGTCTGGCAGCTGGGCCGGGCCCTGGTGGCCGGCGCACGGTCCGGGAGGAAAAAATGAAGCCCGCACCCGCTTTAAAGATTCCGGACGCCGAAACCCTGCGCAGCCGTTTGGGCCGGCGCCGGGTGGCGGTGCTCATGGGCGGCCGTTCGGCTGAACGCGAAATCTCCCTGCTTTCCGGCCAGGCGGTTGTGAAAGCCCTGCGGGAACGGGGCGTCCGCGCCCTGGGCCTGGACCTGAAGCGGCCGCAGGACGTGCTGCGCCTGGCCGCGCTTAAACCGGCTGTGGCGGTGTTGTGCCTGCACGGGCCGGGCGGCGAGGACGGTAAAATCCAGGGCTGGCTGGAGTGGATGGAGATTCCGCACACGGATTCGCGGGTGCTGGCCTCGGCCCTGGCCATGGACAAATACCGCGCGAAACAGGTATTGAACCAAGCCGGCATTCCGACCGCGCCGGGCGTGCTGCTGGCGCGCGGAGACCGCGCCCTGCCGCGGGGCCTGCGGCTGCCGCTGGTGGTCAAGCCCAATGCCCAGGGATCGGCCATCGGCGTGACCATCGTAAAAACCGCGGCCGCCCTGGAACGGGCCCTGGCGCAGGCGCGCCGTTTCGGCGACGAAGTGCTGGTCGAGCGTTTCGTGCCGGGACGGGAACTGTCGGTCGGCGTAATGGCCGGCCAGGCGCTACCGGTGATCGAGATCAAGCCTAAAAAGGAATTTTACGATTACGAAGCGAAATACGTGGCCGGTATGTCGGATCACATCCTGCCGGCCCAGTTGCCCGGGTCCTGGACGCGGCGGGCGCAGGCCCTGGCCGTGGCCAGCCACCGGGCCCTGGGGTGCCGGGGCGCCACGCGGGTGGACCTCATCGCCGGGGCTTCGGGCCGCATGGTGGTTCTGGAAGTCAACACCATTCCGGGCATGACCGCCACCAGCCTGCTGCCCGAAGCGGCGCGCTGCGTGGGAGTCGATTTCGGCCACCTGGTCCTGTGGCTGATCGCGGATGCTTTGGAGGGCCGGAATTGAAGTATAGCTACGGCTGGAGTTACGCCAGCGCCAGCGTAGCCGCCGCGCCGGACCGGCGCCGCCCGGCCAAAAAAGGCAACCGCCGGGTCAAGCGGCTGCGCATGGACATGACGCCGGCCCGCCGCACGCACGGGGAGATGCTGGGCCGGACCAGCCGGGTGTTCGTGGCCCTGACCCTGTTGGTCCTGAGCGTGGTGGTGCTGGGCAAGGAAGAGGCCCTGCGCCAGGAGGCGGAGCGGCTGGTGGCCGGCTGGTTGGAAGCGGGGCGGCGGTATTTTCTGCCGGAAGGCGCGGCCGAGTCCGCGGCGCCTGTTCCCGAAACAACCACCCCGGCGGTCAGGCCGGTGGCCCTGGTTTCGGACAAGGGTTTGTTTTTGCTGGACGATCAAGGGGGCTTGTGGCCCTTGCCCGGCTCGCTGCCGGCCGATTTGCCGGTCCTGACCGGCTTGACGGTGAGGGAAGAGCCCGGAAACATGGGCATGGTGCTGCGGACCGACCTGGACCGGGCCCTGCTGTCCCGGCTGCTGGCGGTGCCGTATCAATCGCAGATTTCGGAGATCCACTGGGGCGAGCCCGAAGGCCTGGTGATCTTCATGCGGGACGGCGTGAAAGTCTGGCTCGACCCCGGCCCTTCGCTGGCGCGGGATCTGCACCGGCTGGGAGCCGTGCTGGGAGACATCCGGGCCAAACAGAAACGGATCGCGGTCGTGGACCTGCGCTATGAGCAGCAGGTGGTCGTGCGGCCGAAAGGAACGAAGTAGGGTTCGCGCTAGAGATGAACGAGGCTTGTCCTTTGGTTTTGAGCATGAGCAGTTGATCAGCAGACAGTTGGCCGCAATTGAGGTTTCTGCTGTTCAACTGCCCAACTCTCAATTGCTCTGGAGTTTGAGCCGATCGGGCCCAAACTCCCGGAGAGCGAGGTGAGGGCATGGCGAGAGACACGCACGAGAACATCATCGTCGGCTTGGATCTGGGCACAACCAAGATCTGCGCCCTGATCGCCGAAGTCCAGCCCCAGGGGCTGATCAACGTGCTGGGCGTGGGGGTCAAGCCTTCCCGGGGCCTGCGCAAGGGCGTGGTGGTCAACATCGAGAACACCATCGATTCCGTCAAGTCCGCGGTGGCCGAGGCCGAGCGCATGGCCGGCGTGTCCGTGGGCTCGGTGTTCACGGGCATCGCGGGCGGACACATCAAGGGCCTGAATTCCCACGGCGTGATCGCGGTCTCCCGCAAGGACAAGGAGATCAGCCAGGAGGACGTGGACCGCGTGATCGACGCGGCCAAGGCCATCGCCCTGCCGCTGGACCGGGAAGTGATCCACGTCATTCCCCAGGAATTCATCGTGGACAGCCAGGACGGCATCAAGGAGCCGGTGGGCATGTCCGGCGTGCGGCTGGAGGCGGAGGTGCACATCGTCACCGGCGCCGTGACCAGCGTGCAGAACATCATCAAGAGCGTGGAACGCGCCGGTTACGCGGTCGAGGACATCGTGCTGCAGCCCCTGGCCAGCGCCGAGGCCGTGCTGACGCCGGACGAGCGCGAACTGGGCGTGGTGCTGGTGGACATCGGCGGCGGCACCACGGACATCGCGGTGTTCATCGAGGGCTCGCTGTGGCACTCCAGCGTGATCGCCATCGGCGGCAACCAGCTTACCGCGGACGTGGCCATCGGCCTGCGCACTCCCAACCACGAAGCCGAGGAAATCAAGCGCAAGTACGGATGCGCCATGGTTTCGATGGCCGAGGAAGGGCAGGAGATCATGGTGCCGGGCGTGGGCGGCAGGCCGCAGCGCGCCCTGCTGCGGCGGGAGCTGGCCGAAATCATCCAGCCGCGCATGGAAGAAATTTTCGAGCTGGTGGACATGGAGATCAAGAAAAACGGTTTCGAGGAGAAAGCCGCGGCCGGGGTGGTCCTGACCGGCGGCGCTTCCATGCTGGCCGGGGCCGAAGCCTTGGCCGAAGAGATTTTGAAAGTCCCGGTGCGGATCGGCGTGCCCAGGAACATCACGGGCCTGATCGACAGCGTAACCGCGCCGCAGTACGCCACAGCCGTCGGGCTGGTCCACTTTGGGGCCCAGAGCCGGCCGGCCGGGCGCCAGCCCCGGTTCGCCAATGAAAAGAACCTTTTCAACCGCACGCTGGTGCGGATGAAGGAGTGGTTTTCGGATTATTTCTAAAAGCCACCGCAAATATTGATTGCCGGTGGTACTGGGTGGTTTTGATCTGGGTTCAAGGGACGGCGGCCCTAGGGTCGGCCGCCTCGGCTTGCGACCGCAGGAAGTCCCAATATCCTTCCGGTCGGGGCGAAAAGGTTAGAATAAAAGTCCTTTTCGCAAACGCCCTTTCACCCAGATCAAAACCACTTGAGCAGTGGCGGATTGCATCCCAACCGGTGTTGGCTTTTCGAAGGGGGTTGGGGGGGAGCAAAGAACAGAGTTACGGTCTTCCTGGCTGGCTGGCCAGGGGCCGCACATCTTCCAGGAGGGTTCACCACCATGCGTTTTGATATGGCAGAAGATCTTTCGGAATTGTCCGCGAAGATCAAGGTCATCGGAGTGGGCGGAGCCGGCAACAATGCTGTCAACCGCATGATCGAAATCGGCATCCGGGGGGTGGAGTTCGTGGCCGTCAATACGGACGCCCAGGACCTGGTGGGTTCCAAGGCCACGCACCGCATTCAGATCGGCCAGCAGCTGACCAGCGGCCTGGGCGCGGGCGCGGACCCCGAGGTGGGGCGCAAGGCGGCCCTGGAGAGCATGGAAGAGCTGTCCACCGCCATCGCCGGCGCGCACATGGTCTTCATCACCGCGGGCCTGGGCGGCGGCACGGGCACCGGCGCGGCGCCGGTGGTTGCCGAACTGGCGCGCAAACAGGGTTCGCTGGTCGTGGCCGTGGTGAGCCGGCCGTTCGCCTTTGAAGGCCGCACCCGCAAGCAGCAGGCTGATACGGGCTACGCGGCGCTGCGCGAGGCGGCGGACACCGTAATCGCGGTGCCCAACGAACGCTTGTTGCAGGTGGTGAACCGCCAGACCACCCTGATCGACGCGTTTCGCTATGCAGATGACGTCCTCCGGCAGGCGGTGCAGAGCATCGCCGAGCTGATAACGGTTCCCGGGATAATCAACCTGGATTTTGCTGACATCAAAACCGTCATGTCGGAAATGGGCGGTGCCCTGATGGGCACCGGCACTGCATCCGGCGAACAACGGTCGCTGAAAGCCGCCCGGGCCGCCATCTCCAGTCCCCTGCTGGAGGACGTAAATATTTCAGGGGCCAAGGGTCTTTTGATCAACATCACCGGCGGAAAGACGCTGACCCTGCATGAGGCCACCGAGGCGTCCAACGAAGTGTACGAATGCGCCGGCAAGGACGCCAATGTCATTTTCGGCACGGTGATCGACGAAAGCCTGAACGACGAGGTGAAGATCACGGTGATCGCCACAGGGTTCGAGACCCACGCCGAAGCGCAGGAAAAGGAAAAAGAAAAGGAACCCCTGCGCTATCGCAGCAGCCGTTCCCTGGACCTGCAGTCCTACCTGAAGGCCCGGGAAGCGCAGCGGCGTAGCGGCGTTCCGGACCAGCTGGCGCTTGATGCGGAGACGCTGGAGCTCGACCTCGACATCCCGACGTTTCTCCGGCGCAAAATCGAGGTGAAGTAAGACATGCCGGCGGTTTCCCGACCGGCGGCTGTCCTGCTGGCAGCCGGCCTGCTCGCCCTCTGGCCGGCGCTGCAGGCCCTGGCGGTGGACACCGCTGTGCTCCGGCTCGAGGCCTCGGGCCGGCCGGGCGTGGCGTTGCCCCTGCAGTCCGAAGGGGAACGGGTGTATGTGCCGCTCAGGCAGGCCGTGGAGTATTTGGGCGGGAAGACCAGCTGGCAGGCTTCAAGCCAGCGGGTGCTGGTGCAGGGCACGAACGGTCGCACGGCCAGCCTGAACCTCGGGCTGCCCAAATCCGTGGTGGACCGGACCTCCTTGCTGCGCCTGCCCGCCAGTCCCCGCCTGGTGCGGGGCCAGGTGGTGGTGACGCCCGAGACACTGGTGACGATCTGGCGGCAGGTTGGCCAGCAGGCTCCGGCCTATGATTCCCAGCGCCGCTTGCTGACCATCGGGGCGGGGGCCGCGGAACCGGCGGAGGAACCCAAAGCCGCGCCGTCGCGCGGCAAACCCCTGGTTGTCCTCGATCCCGGACACGGCGGCAAGGACCCGGGCGCCATCGGCCCGTCGGGCCTGAAGGAAAAGGTCGTGACGTTGGAAGTCGGCCTTAAACTGCGGGACCTGCTGGCCGCGCGCGGCTTCCGCGTGCTTATGACGCGGTCCGACGATACTTTTATTTCCCTCCAGCGCCGGGCTGAAATCGCCAACGAGGCCAAGGCCGACCTGTTTGTTTCCATCCACGCCAACGCCTCCCGGAACGCGGAGGCGTCGGGCAGCCAGGTGTTTATCTACAACCGGGAGGCTTCGTCCCGCCAGGCCGCGGAAGCGGCGCGACTGGAAAACCAGGACGCCAACTACCTGGAAATCATCAAGGACGACCTGCGCCAGGCCATCCACGAGGAAGCAAGCATTACGGCCGGCGGCCTGGTCAGCCAGCATTTTGAGACCGTGGGGCTGAACGCCAAGCGCATCGAGCGGGCGCCGTTTTATGTGCTGGCCAAGTCCCATATGCCCTCGATCCTGGTTGAGACCGCCTTCATCAGCAACAACACCGAGGAAAGCAAGCTGCGCAGCCGCGCTTTTTGCAAGCGGCTGGCTGAAGTCATTGACCGCGGCTTGACCGGTTATTACCGCGAGCGGCTCTCCGAGAAGGCCAATTGACACCCTAAAACCGGCGGCAGTATAATGAGACTCCCCGACGCAGGCCGGGCCGGAGGGGAAAAACCGCTGCAGAAGGACCTTCATGTCAAAACGGGTTTTAAACGTCTGGTGGGTGCTGTTGCTGCTTGGCGGCTGCGCCGCGCCCGCCGTTCCACCCCTGGAATGCCAGCCTGAATGCGATCCCTTGGTGCGGCAGCGCGTGCGCGTGGGTTACAATCCCATCGGCCTGGCGGTCACCGCCGACGGCCGGTGGCTGTACGCGGCCAACAGCGGCAGCAATTCCGTTTCCAAAATCGACACCCAAACCCTGACGGTGGTTTCCACCATCCAGGTGAACGGCAATCCCGTCTGGGTGGCCTTGGGCGCCAGCCAGAAGACGGTGTACGTCACCGCCCGCCAGGGGCGCAGCCTCAACCTCGTCAGCCAGGACGGCAATTATCTGATCGCGGCCATCGATCTGCCTTATCCGCCGGAAAAAGTCGCGGTGGACCCGGAGGAAAAGCTGGCTTATGTGACCAGCGGTTTCGCGCCCTATCTGACCGTCGTGGACCTGGTCAACCAGCGCGTGCGGCAGACCATATCCACCAGCTCGGAATGCCTGGGCGTGGCCGTCTCGCCGGACGGCCGGTTCGTGTATGTGAGCACGCGGTCGCCGCGCTACAACCTGCTGGTTTTTTCCACCAGCGAGCAAACCGTGGTGTCGCGGACCAACGCCGGCTCGGTACCCGACGCGATCGCCTTCGGTTCAGCGGGCGAGTACGCCTATGTCGCCAACCACGATTCAGACGATGTGACCGTGATCCACGTGCCCACCCAACACCCCGTGCTGACCATTCCCGTGGGCCAGGCCCCCATGGACCTGGCCGTGGCGCCGAGCGGACGGTATGTCTACGTCACCTGTCAGTTCGATAATACGGTGGCGATCCTGGACACGGACCAGCATACAGTGGTATACCGGATCAAGCTGGATGTCACGCCCTGGGGCGTGGTGTTTCTGCCGGACGGCAGCCGGGCTTATGTCGCCAATTATCTGGATAAATGGACGAACCAAAACCGCTTGGAAATATCCGGGCCCCAGCTGACCCTGGGCACCGGAGCCTCCAGCCGGGTGAATAATAATACCGTGATTGTCCTGGACACCCAGAAATACCGCTAGTAGGCTTGTGAAAAAGCCCGCCCAGCGGGCTTTTTCGCTCGCACTGCGTTGAATATCCCTTGAAAAACCGGAGGTTTTTCAAGGGATAGCCGTCAGGTGCTGGCCCTACCAGTCGTATCTATTATGGAGGGCCAGTGCAGGGTGCTAGCGGAAGATAATGGGATTTTTCAGCACTCTGCTAGGGCCATCCGAACTGTTTCAGTGGGGAATGCCGAACACATGAATATCCTTTTTCCCGTTTCCGAATGCGTGCCCTTCGCCAAAACCGGCGGCTTGGCGGACGTGGCGCAAGCGCTGCCCCGGGCCCTGCGCCGTCTGGGCCATTCGGTGCACGTGGTCATGCCCCTGTACCGCCGCGTCTGGGACGCGGGCGTGCCCCTGGTCAAGCCCTCGCGGTTCCTGCCCGTGCCCCTGGGTTCGGGCCGGGTGCATACCGAGGTGTGGCAGGCGCGCGACACCGCCGCCGGCCACGGCGTTTATTTCCTGCGCTACGATCCCTTCTATAGCCGGCCCGGCCTGTATCAGGCCATGGATTCCGAATATCCGGACAACGACCAACGCTTCATTCTCCTGTGCCGCGGCGCCCTGGAACTGGGCAAACAGCTTGGCCTGAATTGGGACATGGTGCATGTGCACGACTGGCACACCGGGCTGATCCCCGCCTATCTGAAGACCCTCTACGCGCAGGAACCCGCTTACCGCCGGGCGCACAGCCTGATGACGATCCATAATCTGGCGTACCAGGGGCATTTTCCTCCGAAAAGCTTCGACCTCACCGGCCTGCCCCCGGGCCTGTTCACGCCCGACGGCTTAGAGTTCTACGGCGGATTGAATTTTCTCAAGGGCGGCCTCATGTTCGCGGACGCCATCAGCACTGTCTCGCCCACTTACGCGCGGGAGATCCAGACGCCGGAATTCGGTTGCGGCTTGGACGGAGTACTGCGTCACCGCCGGGCCGACCTGTCGGGCATCCTCAACGGGGTGGACTATGACTTGTGGGACCCGGCCCGGGACCCCCATCTGCCGGTTTCGTACGGGCCTGAGTCCCCCGAAGGCAAACAGCAGGTGAAGACCGCGCTGCTGCACGAGCTCGGCCTTTACCCCCTGGAGCGCGCCCCGCTCATGGGCATGGTGAGCCGGCTGGATGACCAGAAAGGGCTGGATCTGGTGGCCGAAGCCATGGAAAAGATCATGCAGCTGGACGTGCAGCTGGTGATGCTCGGCGTGGGCGCCAAAAAACATCATGATTTCTTTTTGAAAATGAAGGCGAAGTTTCCCCGTAAATTCGCCCTGGTCCTGGAATTCAACGATCCCATGGCCCATCGCATTTACGCGGGTTCGGACCTTTTCCTTATGCCCAGCCTTTACGAACCCTGCGGCCTGGGCCAGCTCATCAGCCTGCGCTACGGCACCATTCCCCTGGTGCGGCACACCGGGGGCCTGGCAGACACCATCGTGAACTACCAGGACGGGCAGGGCAACGGCTTCAGTTTCAAGGCTTACAGCAGCGAGGCCCTGCTCCTGTCCGTGCGGCGGGCCCTGGAGGTGTACCACCGCAAATCCGAATGGCATAGCCTGGTGCAGACGGCCATGAAAAACGATTTTTCCTGGGACCGTTCGGCCCGGGAGTACGAAAAATTGTACCAGCAGCTCGCGAACCAGGCTGCGCCCAGGAAGGGAAAACGCGCCTCCCAAGCCGAAGCTTAAAAAAGCTTGCAAGTTGCCCCGGCTTCTTTTATATTAGGCAACCCTTCGATAACCCCCACGTCCCCGTCGTCTAGTGGCCTAGGACATCGCCCTTTCACGGCGATGACACGGGTTCGAATCCCGTCGGGGACGCCAGTTTTTCGCCGCAGGCGAAAAACTGGCAGAGCAGGTGAGCAGGCGATCAGGTGAACAGGAGATTAAGGCCACCCTCCAAACACCCATTGCCAACCAAGAAGCTCACCTGCGGTCACCTGATCTACTGTTCACCTGATCAAATCTTAATTAATTGTTTTAAATACCTGTTCGTCCCCTGGTTGTTTTAGTAAATATCTTCTCTGCCTTAAGTCCGTTATTCTCCCGTGCGTTTTTTCGAATGATATTCAGAGAAATCCTGTCTAATTCAATAAACACAGGAGGCCTGTCTATGTCCTTTATGTTTGAAAAATTGGAGGTCTATCAAAAAGCCTTGAATGTTGCTGAACAAATACAGAAGTTGAGCAGGGAGTTCCCGCGGGGGAACTATTATTTAGCTGACCAAATCAATCGGGCTATTCTTTCCATACCCGCCAATCTAGCTGAGGGCAATGGCCGCTGGCATACCAACGAGCGCAGGCAATTTTTCTGGATTGCCAGAGGATCGGTGTATGAGTGCGTGCCCTTGGTGGAAATGTGCCTGCGCCAGGGTTTAATTGAGCCAAGTGCAGCAGCTTCGCTCAAGACACAATTAGAGGAAATCGCCAAAATGATCTGCGGGTTGATAAATGGGTTGGAAAAAAGGCATAAAGAAATTGCAGGCCAGCAAGGTAAGGTCTAATATACGTCTGTTGTTATCCCGGAGAAAACCAGGGTCACAGCCAGAGTCTAGGGCCCTCCGGGCTTGCCTAGGCGTGAATGTAAGAGGATTTATTAGGTTGGTCATTGCGAGCGACCGCAGGGAGCGAAGCAATCTCGGTTTTTCTTATAAAATACAGATTGCTGCGTCTCCCCGCGAGAAACGCGGGGTTCCTCGCAATGACTACCTGATGAGGCTTCGCCCGGCATGGTTTTGGTGCCCCGGGCTTTAGCTTGAGGGGGACCAAGGATTTAAAAAGGAGGAAAAATGGATCATTCCGGTTCACAATCAATCGAACACCTAATAGAACAAATTAAAATTGCAAAAAGACTCTCGGATGCACATGAACAGAAATGCTATATGCTCTGTTTTGCAGGTGTTGTTATTGCTCTGGATATACTATCGCAAGTTTTCGTTCATCAGAATAGAGGAAATTATACATTTGAAAAATACGGCGAAACGGATGAAAGGTTTAATAATTTTAAAAAGGAAATAATAAATTCTTCCTCTTTTAAGGAGGTATGTAAGATCTATCCTGGGTTGATATTTCAGAACGGATTAAAAGGTTTGGGGTTTAGTAGTGAAAATACCGAAATTAATGAGACCTATAAATTAAGAAATTCACTGTTGCATAGATTTTCTACAAAAGATGCGAAGAATATCAATCCAAATAGATCTCGGTCGGGCAGAATAACAGAAGATAATGATGTTCATTTGCCTGAAGCTTTGAGATTTATTGAGGACAAATACAATGGTTTTGTTGCGAGTATCGGTAAAGAAAGTCTCTGCGAAATTGTCGATGAGCTTTACTTCTCTGAAACTTCCTGAATCCCGGCTTTCGCCGGGATGAAGACCAACAATAATCCCATCCTAAAGCTCAATTCGTGCCGCTGCCCCCCATTCTAAGGTGTGGGTTTTGTTCTTTTTATGGCTGGCGGGATTTTCGCTGGCAGGCCTGAAAGGGTTTTACTTCGCCCTTAGCTCCCGCAGGGTCCGCTGCAGCAGGAAATCGAACTCTTCGAGCAAACCGCGGCCTTCGTGCAAGATGATGTTGATGAGCATGGAGCCGCGCATGCTGTGGTAGATCGAATCCGCGAGCGTGCGGGTCGGCGCGGCGTAGGAGATCTCGCCCCGGCTGCGGGCGATTTCCAGCACCTGTTCAAACAATTTGGACGTGTCCTGGTGGAAATGCACCAGCAACTCCCGCATCTTGCGGTCGGTGAGCGCCAGCGCATAAAGCTCGGCAATGGCCTTGAGATAGGAGGAATTGAGCACGGTCTGAATGGGCGGGCTGTTGATGTAATTTTTAAAGGCCGCTTCGAGGGATTTGCCGCTTTTTATCTCGTCCAGGAGGATGGTTCCGAATTCGCGCATCATTTGGTGGAACATGGAATGCAGCAAGGAGTTCTTGCTTTTAAAGTGGTGGTAAAAACCGCCCTTGGAGCGGCCGGCTCTGCGGATGATGTCGTCCACCGAAGTCCGGTAATAGCCTTTTTGGGAGAAAAGCTCCAAAGCCGCCTGCAGGAATTCCCGCTTGCTGGTTTCGGGTTCTTTGGGACGGTGCAGTCCTTTGGCAGTCATGAGCTCCTTCCCGGTCTGGTGAGTATGCCTCCATTTTAACTTATTTTGGCTGCTTTGCCTCCTTCCTTAACATCAATTTTTCTCAATTCCGGCCGGCCGAAAAGCTTCCGGGTCCAAATCCGTAAACGGTCCAGATAGCCGAAGATGGCGGGGATTACCAGCAGGGTCAGGAACGTGGAGCTGATCAGCCCGCCGATCACGGCAATGGCCATGCTACGGCGGAAGCTGCTGATTTCGCTCAGCCCCACGGCCAGGGGAATCATGCCCGCGATCAGTGCGAAGGTCGTCATCAGAATGGGGCGCAGCCTGGTCATGCCGGCTTTCACGATGGCTTGGTCGCGGCTCAATCCGGAACGCATCAATTGCTGGATGAAATCGACCATGAGGATCGAGTTTTTTGTGGCCAGGCCCAGCAGCATGATGAATCCGATCATGCTCATGACATCCAGCGACAGACCAGTGACCAGCAGGGCCAGCAGGCCGCCGATCACGGACAGCGGCAGGGCGATCATGATGGTAAAGGGTACGAGCAGGGATTCGTAAAGGCTGACCAATACGAGGTAAATGAACACTATGGACAACACGACTGCCGCCGTGATGCCGGAATTGATTTCATCAAGCATTTCGGATTTTCCGCTGAACTCATATTTGACGCCCCGGGGCAATCCGGCTTGGTCCAACATCTGACGGGCGATTTTGGTGATGCCGCCCAGGGCTGCGTTTTTGCCGAGGTTGGCCGTGATTTCAATGCAGCGGGAGCGGTTTTTACGGTAGATCTTGGAGGGCCCTTGCGCGACGGCGGGCTCGGCGAAATGCTTGAGTTTGACCAGCTGCATGTTCATATTGGGGACATACACCGACGAAAAATCCCGTGCCAGGTCTTTCTGCCCGTCGGCCAGGCACACCCGGATATCGTACTCCTGCCCGTTTTCGCGGAATGTGGCCGGGACCGTGCCTTCCACCATGGCACGCAACTCCATGCCGGCATGGATGGAATCCACGCCCACCGCTGCCATGCGCGCGGGATCCATGCGGATCTGAAATTCGGGTTCGCCGGTCTTATAATTGCAATCCAGATCGACCAATCCCGGAATGCGCTTGAATTCATCCATCACGGTGATCGCCGCCCGGACCAAGTCGTCCTGGTTTTCGCCGCGCAGCAGCAGGTTAAAAGGTTTGCCTTCGTTCGCGGCGTCGATGTTGTTCACGGCGGGGTTGAGTTCGGCTTTGAACGGGGCCAGAAGGTCTCTGACCCGCTCTTTCATCGTCGAAGTGGTCACGGTCCGCTGGCGCAAGGGAACCATTTTGACATACAGGTTGGCGACGTTGCTTTCGCCGTTGGCATTGCCGACTGTGGCGGAAACCTCTGCAATCTCTTTCTGTTGACGCAACAGGAAATCGATTTTGTCCGCGTTTTCCTGCATCCGCGTGAGCGAAGTCCCTGGTTTCGCCTCCAGGCTGACGATAAATTCGCCGTATTCCATTTCGGGTTCCATGGTTTGGGGAATGCGGGATACCGACGCCAAGCTGCCGAGGAACACCAGTAAAGTGATGAAAAGAACCAGCAGCTTGTGCTTGATCGTGAGGCTGATGAGCGAGCCATAAGCGCGTTCCAGCCAGTCCTGAAAACGGCCGAAGCCCCTGACCGGCGCGGTGAACAGGCGGGAGAGGGTTTGGCGCAGAGCGGAGGGCTTGCGCTGGCTGCGGGTTTTGGCCAGGAGGTAGGCCGAAAGCAGAGGCGCCACCGCGAGCGCATCGAACAGGGAAATGCCCATGGCGAAGATGATCGGAAGCCCGAAGTTTTTGAAGAAAATGCCCGTAATGCCCGGCAGGAAAACCCCCGGCAGCAGCACGGCCATGATGGTGAGCGTGGTGGCGATCACGGCCAGCGTCACTTCGTTGGTTCCGCGCAGAGCCGCGGTTTCGGGTTTTTCGCCGCTCTCCAGATGGCGGTAGATGTTCTCGCGCACCACGATCGCGTCGTCCAAGAGCAATCCCACGGCCAGGGTCAGGGCCATCAGGGCATAAAAGTTGGCCGAAATGCCGGTCAGGCGCATGAAGATGAAGGCCCCGATCATGCTGTTGGGCAGGGCGGTGATGGTGATGAAGGTCGAGCTCCAATTGCCCAGGAAAAAGTAAACCACGATAATGGCCAGTAATATGCCCAGGCCAATGGCGTCTTCCATGTCGATCAGGTTCAAGCGCACGAATTTGGACATGTCCATTATCAGCTTCAGCCGGGGGGTTCCCGGCGCATTTTTCAACTGCGCGTTCAGAGCGTCGATTTGCTTGCGGAGGCGGTCGGCGACTTGCACGTCGTTGGCCCGTGATTGTTTGTAGACATTGATCAACATGGCCGGCTTGCCGTTCAAAGTGCCGATGGTTTTGGTTTCAGCCGGGCCGTCGACAATGGCGCCCAACTGGCGGACCGTGACCGGCACGTCGCTGCCCAGGAAATTGACCACGACCTTGCCGATGCTTTCCAGGGACTGGAATTCGCCTATGGCCCGGAAGGATTTGTCCCGGCCGCCGCGCTCGATTTTGCCGATGGGGACGTTCTGGCTGTTGGCCGCCAATTTGGCTGCCACCGCCGAAACGCTGGTGTTGAATTCCCGCAATTGCCGGCGGTCCAGACGGACTTGGATTTCACGCTTGGTCCCCCCGATGATCTCGACTTTGCCCACGTTCGGCACCTGTTCAAGCCGGTTCTTGATTTCGTTTTCGGCCAGGTCATACAGCTGCATGGGCGGCAAGTCCGCGGTGAGGTTTAAAGCGAAAATCGGATAGTCGGCGAAATCCATCTTTTTAATGACCGGTTCCTGCACCTCGGCCGGAAGCTGGTTGCGGATTTCGGAGAGGACATCCCGTACCTGCTGCTCGGCGTGTTTGGGGTCTGTATCCAGGGAAAATTCGGCCGTGACGATGGAAACGCCCTCCTGGCTGATGGAGTAGGCGTTCTTAAGGCCGGCGATGGAGCTGATGTGCTCCTCCAGCAGTTTCGAGACTTGGGATTCAACTTCAGAAGGCCCGGCGCCTGGATAAATCGTGCTGACCATGATGACGGGCATGGAGACATCCGGCGAAAACTCCACGCTGGTGCGGTTCATGGCAAGCAGTCCGGCCACCAGGGTCAAAACCACGATGGACATAATGAAGGACGGGCGGCGGATGGACAAGGCGGCCAGGTTCATGGCTGCACCTCCGGGTTGGCGCTGCGGCTGTCCAGCGGCAGCGGCTGGGTGTTGTAAAGGTCGGATTGAAACAGGGTCATCAGAGCCTCGAACATGACGTGGTGCAGGCTCATGGTCGCCAGGTCCAGGTCGTTTTCAGCCATGACCACCTGCCAGGTCGTGGTTTTTCCACGCCGGATTTTGGAACGCTCCAGCTCAACCCGGCGGGCTTGGAGGTCGCGCACCTCGCGGGCCGCCTCCAGTTTGGCTTTGGCATGGACCCATTGCTCGCATAATTTGTTCCAGTCGGTTTCGGCCGCGATTTCGGCATCGCGCAGTTGCGCGGCGGAAGCTTCCTGTTCCTGCTCGTATCCGCGGACCGTGGCGGCCTGGAGGCTGAAATCCAAAGGCAAGGTCAGTTCCGCGCCCACGGCATAGGCCGGTTTTTCAGCGCCGATCACTTGGTTGAAGGCCTCGGCGCGGTCCGTGTGCAGGCCGTGCCAGGAGGCCAGGCCAAAAGCGGTCAGCTCGGGGCTCAGGCGCCAGCGGGATTCACGCACAGCCGCTTCGCTGCCGGCCAGCACCGCCCGGGCAGAAAGCACGTCCGCCCGGTGACCGGTGCGTGACAGGCTTTCCAGGTTCAGGTCGCGGGAAAGCAGCTCGGGCAGGCTTTGCACCTCCTCGGCCACGGTTTCGGAGTCGAGGTTGCAAAAACGGTTGAAGTCGCGGCAGGCGCTTTTCTCGTCATCCAGCGCATTCAGCAGCTCCAACGCGCTCTGACGGTGCTGGGCCCGGGCCTGCAGGAGGTCGCCCGGATCGACCAGATCCAACTGCAGCTTTTTTTCGTTCCATTTCAGGATGTCCTCGGCCCGGACCAGGGCCTCCTGGCGGAAATTGACGATGTCACGGCACAGGGAAAGGCGCAGGTAGGCGGCGCGGGCGTCGAGCAGGATGCGCTGCCGGTTCAGAAGCTGCTGGTACTGTCCTGATTCAGCCGCCAGCTCGCTTTTGCGGATGCCGGCCTCGGTCATGCCGCCAACCAGCTCCTGGAGCAGCGATTGTTCCAGGCGGATGTAGGGTTTGAGGTCATAGGCCGTGAAACGGCTCAGGAGCGTCGTTGCGTCGATCGGGTAGGGGGCGGGCAGGTCCAGGGTCAGGGAGGTGTCGGCGTAACCGGCGCTGATGAGCGTGCCCGTGGCGAAGCGCTCAGAGAGACTGATGTTCCAGGCGTGGCTTTGGATCTCGTTGGCCTGGATGGGGGACTCAAGATTGAGGCCGCTGCGGTCCAGGTCCAGGCGATAGGCGGCATTCAGCAGGGGGGAATAAACGGCATGGGCTTCCTTGATTTTTCCGGCCATGGCTGCGCAAGCCCGGCCGGTGGCAGCCAGGGCCGGGTTGTTTTGCTCCACCCGCTGGACATAGGCGTCGAGGTTCAGGGTTTCCGCCTGCAGAGGGGGGCAGAACCATCCGGCTCCCAGCAGGCCCAGGCAGAGAATGCATTTGTGCAGCATGGCACACCTCCTGAGTAAACAAACCGACTAGTCAGTCTAATTATACCACTGATCGGGCCCGTGTCAAGCACTGTTGAGCGGTTTTAGTACGAATCCCTGGGAGCGGCCGGAAAGCGCTTTTCGGGAAGGTTCTGTTTTTGGCCGCCGGTCTTCCATGAAGGATATAACACCAGCCGGCGGCGCCAACGTCACCGGCGCATCCGGAATCAGCCGAATAGCGCTTGGCACCATCCCGGGCTTGGTGCTATTCTCGTGTGCCGGCTGGGCGCCGGCGGAGTGAGCGTTCTGTTCCGGAGAGTGCCTTCGTGCCTGAAAAATCCCCTGCTCGCGCCGGATCTTTTGCGGTCGCAGCCTGCCTGGCGGGTGCGTTACTGTTGACAGGCTGTGCGCCGCGGCTGGCCCTCCGCGAGGACAATGCCGCCGCGCGGTCGGCGGTTGCAAGGCTGCTGGCCGCCGCCCGCCTTGTGTGTGAAAACGATCCCGAACGAGCCTTGGTGGAAAAAAGCGTCTATGAAATGGTTTACTACCTGGAGGCGCGTTACGGAGCCAAAAGCCTGGCAGCGTGGCTCGCTCAGGTCGAAAGCGGCCGCACGCCCGGTCGGGCCGCCGTGGAGGTCTATCGTAAAAGCCTCTATCAATTGGGCGCGGAAGCGATTCACGCGCTTACCCGGGACCGCACGCGAACCGCCGGTCCCTTGCTGCCGCACGCGGCAGGGGACTATGAGGTGTTTTTTGACGAAACCTCGGTTGTCTCCGGAGCATATCCGTACATCGAACGCCAGCTTCTGCGCTACGCCGACGGCTTGCGCCAGTATTTGGCCGAAAGTCCGCATCTGCGCGAAAAGTATGAAGCCGCCCGGGAACGCCTTTTCCGGGAGAAAGTCCTGGTGTTTTTGCTGGATGATTTTCCGCGCATCAAGGAGTATTTCGGCGATTCTCCGGCCATCGCGCAGACGAGCATCGGTTACCGGATGGATGAAAGCACCCGCACATTCCGTTTGTACGCGCAAATGAGCTTCAGGTACGCCGGCGCGCTTTCGCTGGCCACGCTCACTCACGAAATGACGCATGTCATTTACATTCTGGCCCGCTTGACGCCCGAGCAGCTGCAGGCGTATCCGGCCGACGAACCGGGCATTATTCAAAAACTCAAATCGCTGATCAGCCGTCTGGAGCTTACGGGCGGAGGCCTGCTGGGCGAAGGCTTGGCGGAATACCTGAGCGCCGAACAGAACTTGCTGTACCGCTGCGGATTGCTGGACGACGTAGATGACGATCTCCGCGCCAGCCTCAGCCTCAGGCCGCTGCAGCTCGACGGGCGGGAGTGGCAAAAGTGGATCGACTCCCGCGACACGGACCAGCGGGTGCTGGCGTATCAGTTGGCGCATTCCTGGAGCCGGTATCTCATCCGCCGGTTTGGCAAGTCGCGGTTCATGGAATTGACCGGGACCGCCGCCCGGGACGCGGATTTCCAGCGCGTTCTGGGCCAAAACCAGGAAACGCTGCTTGGCGAATGGATGCAAACCCTGCAAGGCAGGCCCGGCGACCGATGAACACCTGGATGCTTTCCTGATGCGCGCCGCAGTCGATTTCAGCCGTTACCTTCGGTTCCATCCCTGGGTTTCCGTCCTGGAAGATCACCTGCCTGCGCCTGAGCCGGGGTTAAAATTGTGCGTGGTCATTCCCAGCCTGGCTGAAAGCCGGGTCCTTCCCAAGGTGCTGGATTCCCTGATCCACAGCCGGCGCTTGCGCGAATGTGAAGTCGTGGTGCTTGTCAACCAGGCGGAAGACGCTTCCGACGCGGTTGGGCACGACAACCAGGCGACGTTTGACCTGCGTTCCAGCTATGCCGCTTCGCCTCTGCCGGTTCATTTCGTTGACCGCTTTTCAGCCGGACGCGCGCTGCCAACAGGACAGGCCGGCGTGGGTTTGGCCCGGCGTTTGGGAATGGATCTGGGCCTGAGCCGCTTGTTGCAGGCCGGCGGCGTCGACCACGGCGCGTTGGCTTGCCTGGACGCTGACTCGCCCGTGGACCCGGGATATCTGGATGCGATCCTGGATTGCTTCGGCCGGGAAGACCAACCGCCTGCCGCCCTGTGCGCCTATTCGCATCCCTGGCCGCAAGAGGAGCAACTGCAAGTGCCCATGATCGCCTATGAATTGTGGCTGCGCTATGTGGTGGCTGGCTTCAAGGCTGCGGGCTCGGTGTTCGCTTTTCCGGCCATTGGCTCCTGCACGGTCGTTGCAGCCGAAGCCTATGCCCGGGTCAGCGGGCTGGAGCCGCGGAAAGCGGCTGAGGACTTTCATTTCTTAAGGAAGCTGGCCAAACTGAACGGTTTGCGTCCCTTGCCCGGAATCCCCGGGGCCAAGGTCCATCCTGCTGCCCGGGTGTCGGAACGCGTGCCTTTTGGCACAGGCCGCGCCATGCAGCGCAGCCTGGCCGAAGGCGAAGGGCTCTATTTTCAAGTCGAGCCCCCGGAGGCTTTTTTGGAAGTGGGGGAGTTGCTCAACCAAGCCCGCCTGGCGTTCGCGCGGCCTGAAATCTGGAACAGCCTCTCCGCGCGCTTGCGCGGGTTTCTGGACCAGGAGGGCGCCTGGCAGGTTTTTGACAAATTCCGGCGCCTTTATCCCGGCGAGCCGCAGTTCGCCCTGGCGGTGCAACACTGGTTCGACAGCCTGCGGATCGTCCGTTATATCAATGAAGCGGCGCGTTCCCAGGGGAAAGTGTGGGCTTTTTCCGCCTGGAAGATCCTGCTGCAAGCCTTGGGACAAACAGACGAAGTTGCGCCTTTGCCGATTCCCGCGGCAGGGTGCCGGGACATTCCCCTGTTCCGGGAGTGGCTGGAGAAAATCCGGGGACTTCCGGATAAAAGCCTTGCTTTTTAAACCCTTTCAGGCTATGAACGTATGAAAATGCTTCGGCGGCATTCAGCCCGGAGCCCGGAAGGTCCGGGACAGCCGGCCGGAAATCGTTGTTGATGGCAGGGTAAAACCGGATGGCCGGGGTCCAACACAAATAATAATGTCGAAAAGTGCTGTTGCCAATCCCCTCCGCAGGGCACCCCGAGCTTGTCTGAAGGGACTTCTTTCAGTCGCTCGGGGGATGAATGCGGAATCGTTGCTCCGGGGATGTCGCCAGGAGTGGGTCACAAGGGGTGGAGTGGGTACCCCGGGCTTTGCCCGGGGGGCTCCATCCGGTCGCCGAGGCGTTGGTGAATTTAAACCCGGAAAATTCCAATTGAACGAGGAGACTGACTCGCTGCTATGACCCCTCAATTCTGGCTGGCTGAACATGCGGACGCGATTTTTTACGGACTCTTTGCCGCCTTGGCCCTGGCGGAGATCATCCTGCGCCTGGTGTTGAAAGTTTCCAAAACCAACAAGGTTTTGGAGTACGTGGATTCGGGTTTCATCGCCATTTTGCTGGCCTTTGTCATCCGGTCCTTCCTGATGCAAACATTCATTATCCCTTCGGGTTCCATGGAATCCACCCTGCTGATCAAAGACCAGATCCTGGTCAATAAATTCACTTATGGCGTGCGCCTGCCGTTCACGCACCGCCTGCTCCTGCCAGGCAAGGAATTGCACCGGGGGGATATCGTGGTTTTCCGCTACCCCCGGAATCCGAAGGTCAAGTACGTAAAGCGCTGCATCGGCTTGCCGGGCGACCGGATCGAGATGCGGAACAAGGTGCTGTATGTCAATGACCGGCCGGTGGACGAACCTTATGTCATTCACCGCGATCAGAATGTCCAGACCTGGCCTTTTTCCCGCGATAATTTCGGGCCGGTGCGGGTGCCTGAAGGCCAGTATTTCATGCTGGGTGACAATCGTGACGAATCAGCGGATTCCCGTTATTGGGGTTTCCTCCCGAAACCTTTCATTGAAGGCCGGGCGTGGGCGGTGTACTGGCCGCTGAACCGCTGGCAGGTCATCCACTGAGATCCCGGCTTAATCCCATTTTCCCTGCGCGCGGTCGAGCAGTTTGAGGATTTCCTTGCGGTGTTCGGGTTTGGGGTTCAGGGACAGGGATTTACGCAGCATCGCTTCCGCCCCGGCCGAATCCCCCGTTCTAAGCGCGATCATTCCCAAATTATAATAGGCCGTATACAAGCCGGGCTCCAATTTCAACGCCAGCTGAAACGCCCGGACCGCCTCCTCGTTCTGGTTGCGGTTGAGGGCGATTTGCCCCTCGAAAAACCACGGCAAATAGGACGCAGGCGTGGTTTCCTGGGCGTGCCGGATTTCTTTCAGCGTCGCATCCATGTCCGATAACGTGAAACAATAAGGCAGCGGTTTCCAGGGCGTGACGGCCCGGTATTCGAAACGGTCGATCAACGCCTGGTTGGGACCGCCGCGTCTGACGTAAATGTGGCAGATATGGTCCCAATACACCAGCGCCCATTGCCCGGACTCCTCCAGGCGGGAGAAAAGCTTCAGGTGGTTTTCATGTCCCGTGGGGTCATCGGTGTAGGACAGGATGCCCTGGACGTCGTATTGATCCAGCAGGGCCTGGCACAGCTTGGGCTCGCCGGTGCTGATTTGAATGTAGTCTTCGAAAACTTTTCCGCCGAACATCATGAGCCTGCCGTCGATGAACACCTGCTTTTGTCCGTGCGTTTCCCAGCCCAGATAGCCGCTCCAGGCCATGGGCGTGAACCAGCGTCCGCTGCTCGGTTCCTGCTGGATCCAGGCCACGCCCGCCACGGGATAATAATCAGGCAGTTCGCTCAGATGGCCGGCCCGGCCGAGGGCGGCGGTCCCGGTCAGGAGCAGCAGGGCCAACGCGCCGCCGGCCAGCCAGGACCAGGCCGGGAGGGCGGGCCACGGCTGCCTGCGGGTGACGGCCTGCAGCCAATTGCGGGCCTGGCTGACGGTCGGAGGCAAGGCGGCCAGAATGAACAAAGGAATATGACGGTACGATTGGACGGCCAGATACGAGAACACCGCCAGCGGCAGGAGGTCGGACACGCGCCAACGGCGCCAACCGGCCAGCTGCCCCAGCCATACCAGCGTCAGCAGTACGAAGAAATCCCCGTGTTTGGCGAAGGTGGGCGGGTTCCACTCCGAGATGAAAGCGGCGAAGGCTTCGGAACCCACATGCTGGAACACATACGTATAGACGCCGAATCCCAGCGGGTTGAGCGCGCCGGCTAAAAAGGCCGCAGCTGCGGCCAGGCCCAGGGCCTGGAAACAAACCCGGGCCCCGTCGTCGCGGTCCGAGCGGACAAGGGTCACCGCTTCCTCGGCCACATGGGCGCCGAGCAGGACGAACAGGACGATGAATCCGGGGTGCAGATTCGCCCAGACCAGGGTGATGGCCGGCAGCCACCAGAGGCGGAGCAGGGAACGGCCCAGGGGGGCGCGGGGCGCCTGCCGGAACCGTTCGAGCAGGAACATGGCGAGCACGAGAAACAGATAGGTAAAAAGGTAAGGGCGCTCGCGGAAGAAAAACAACAGGGTGGGCAACAGCTGAATCCCCATGGCCGCGCCGGCCGCGACCGCCAGATTGGGCCAGCGCCGGTAAAGGATGAGGCCCAGGAGGAAAAAGACCGCGGTCATGATCAGGGCTTTCGCAAGAATCAAGGCGCGGAACCCGCCCAGATGCCACAGGCCGTAGAGCCCCACGGAAAAAAGGACTTCGATTTTGTCCATCGGCTTGTCCGCCACCGTGTAGACGAACGGCTCGGCGCCGAATTGGAACCCGGTCTCCACCCAGTACCGCCCGTCCCGCATGTGCATGTAGATGTCCGGATCAGCCAGGGGGTGCACCTGCAATCCGAAGGACAGGAGCAATGCGCACGCCAGAAAAAAGGTTTTGGGTCCGCTCCAAGCGGGTGAAGCGGGCTGGGGGGTGGAATTCATTGCGGCACCTCGCCGGACGATGGAATGTGGGCTCCATTATATAATACAACCCCTCCCGGACTGCGGGTTTTTCGGGCGCTCCGGCGGGCGGCCCGGCCGGGATGAACGCTTGACTATTCGGAAACCGTTGGTTATTATGTGACACGTTTTTCCCCGTCCCTCCAGTCCTTGGAGGGAATTTTTTTACCCTGTTGCTGATGATCGCCGAGAGACCGGCACATAGGACAGGGCTGAGAAAGGGTTGTGACATGGCGGGTTTGCCAGAGTATATCCCCTGCGGGGCGCACTATTACCGGCCGCCTTCGCCGCTGCCGGGCGAATGGGAAAAAGACCTGAAGGCCATGAAGGCCAGGGGTTTCAACTTTGTGCAGTTTTGGGCCATGTGGCGCTGGCAGAACCCCGACGAAGGGGTTTACCAATTTTCGGAACTGGACCGGCTGATGGACCTGGCCGGCGGCCTGGGACTCAAGGTCGGCCTGTCGCTTAAGCACGACAATGCGCCTGCCTGGGTGATACAAAAATTCCCTGAGGCCACGCTCAAAACCGTCTGGGGCAGGACCCTCGGGCCGCAGGACACGGCGGCCCGGCAGATCGGGGGCGTGGGCTGCGCTTGCCTCAACCACGACGCCAGCGCCCGCATCCGGCTGGCGTTCATCCGTGAAACGGTGAAACGCTACCGCAAACATCCGGCCCTGGCCGTGTGGAACTCCTGGGGCGAACCGGACCTGGGCCAGTCCCTGGTCCGGATGGTGGGGCGGACTGAGACCAACCTTGATTTTCTTACGTGCTATTGCGACTCCTGCCAGTCCAAGTTCCTTGCCTGGCTGGAGACGCGGTACCGTACGATCGCCGAACTCAACGCCGCTTGGGCGAAGAACTACCGGCGCTGGCAGGACGTGGAGACGCCGGTCTCGCGCGACACCTTTACGCCCATGACGGACTGGCGCCATTTCCACATGGACCGCATGTGCCAGGCCAACCAGGATTTCATGGCCGCGGTGCGCGCGGACGACGCGGAGCATCCGGTCATGATCCACACCCACTCTCCGAAATACTTCGACCTGATGTCCACGGCCGTGGATATCTGGCGGATGGCCGAACCGGGGGATCTGCACGGCGCCACACTGACGGACGATCCTTTCGCCTGCGACCTGATGCGGAGCGCGGCCAAGGGCAAGCCGCTGTGGAGCTCGGAAATCCACGCCACGCCCGGCATGACCATGTTTTTTCCCTACGCCCCCACGGCGCGGGACATCAAGTTTTTCACCTTCGTGCCTTTGGCCGCCGGCTTCACCGGTTTCCAGTATTGGCAGTACCGGCCGGAGCTGCTGGGGCGGGAGGCGCCGGCCTGGGGATTGACCAAACCGGACGGCTCCGAAACGCCCTGGCTGAGCGAGGTGGAAAAGAATTTCCGCGTCCTGATCGGGCAGACGGAACGGGTCCGGCGCCTGCGCCGGCAGCCAGCGGAAATCGCGCTCCTGTGGTCTCCGGACTGCCAACTGTTTTCCTGGCTCTCCTACGGCTCCGAATATTTTTACTACGATTCCCTGCAGGGCCTGCACCTGGCGCTGTACGAGCAGTCGCTGGTCACGGACCTGGTGCACCCGAAGGAGATCGCCGCCGGAATACTGAAAAAGTACAAAGTCCTGCTCGCGGCCATGCCCATGTATCTGGAGCCGGAGCTGCTCGCGGCCGTCAAGGAGTGGGTGGCTGCCGGAGGCACGCTCATCGCGGAGAGCCACTGGGGGGCCGTCAATCCCCGGGACGGGCGCTGGCAAACCGCCATCCCCGGCTTCGGGTTTCATGAAGTATTCGGCTGCCGTCAGGACCTGGTGCGCGCGCGACGGGACTGGAACGGCGAGCGGGCCGAGCTGCTCATCAAGCAGGAATTGCCCGGGATCGCGGCCGGCCAGACCGTGCACGGGATGATCTGCGAGGAAACCCTGCTCCCCGCAGGCGCGGAAGTGCTGGCGGAATTCGCCGGCGGCGAAGCGGCGGTGACCCGGAATGCCTTCGGGCAGGGACAAGCGGTTTATATCGGCACCGTATTGGGGCACGAGATTTGGAAAAACCGCGGGGAGAATGAAATGCAGCTCCTGCGCGGGCTGGTCGGCCTGGCGCCGCTCAGCCCCCAGCCCCGCGTTCACGGCGGCAAAGTGCGGGCCGATCTCCTGACCGATGACCAGGGCGGATGGCTGATCGTCAGCAACCTGGATAAAAAGCACCCGGCCGAACCGCATGTCTGGCTGCCCGCTCCCGCCACGGGCAGGCTGCGCGAGTTGTTTTCAGGCGAGGAAATCGCCCTGGAACCCCATGAGAACGGCGTCAAAGCCAGCGTCTCCCTGGGCGAAGGCGAGATCAAGGTGTTTGATTTGCTTCGGTGAACGGGCGGCCGATGGCGGTTGCCCCCGAAAAAGAGAATTGACGAGGAGAGGGAATCATGCGTAAAGCGGTTTTGTTCGATCTGGACGGAGTGATCGTGGACACGGCGCTGTTCCACTACCGCGGTTGGAAGCGCCTGGCCGACGAACTGGGCGTTTCTTTCGACGAACAGGCGAATGAAAAGCTGCGCGGCGTGCCGCGCCGGGAATCCCTGCTGGCCATGCTGGGATACACCCCCAGCGAGGACAAGATCCAGGAGTACATGGACCGCAAGAACCGCTATTACCTGGACATGGTTACGCGCCTGCGTCCGGCGGACACGCTGCCCGGCGTCAGGCCCCTTTTGGCCGCGCTGCGGAAGGCGGGGTTGAAGATCGCCCTGGCGTCATCCTCGAAAAACGCGCGCCTGGTGCTCAAACGCCTGCAGCTCGAAAAGGCCTTCGACGCGGTGGTGGACGGCAATGACATTCAGAAGGGCAAGCCGGACCCGGAACTGTTCATCACGTCCGCGCTGCGGCTGGGCGCAGCTCCGCAGGACTGCCTGGTGGTGGAGGACGCGGCGTCTGGCATCGAAGCCGGCGCGGCCGCGGGCATGCACACCCTGGGCGTGGGCAAGCCCGAGTCCCTGGGGCAGGCCGAACGGGTGGTTTCCGGGCTGGACCATGTCAGCCTGGCCGATATCCTGCACTTGCTGGAAGGCGCGCCGGTCCCTGCTGACCCGGCCCTGCACCCGGTGCAAACCGCGCTCAAGGACAGCACCTGGTGCGTCGAGGAAAAAGGCTTCCGTCAGCCCGGGCAGGCGCTGTATGAATCGCTCTTTGCCCTGGCCAACGGCACCATCGGTGTCCGCGGCAGCGTGGAGGAACACGACCTGCCGTATCCGGATTCCAGGCCCGGCACCTTCATGGCCGGCGTCTTCGATGCCTATGAATCCTGGTACCAGGCGATCGTCAACCTGCCCTTTCCGTTCATCACCCGCTTCCGCCTTAACGGGCAGGCCATGTCCATGACCAGGGGCAAAGTGAAGAACTACCGCCGGGAGCTGGACATGTACCGCGGAATCCTGACGCGCTCCTTCGTCTGGCAGGACGCCACAGGCAAGCAAACGGCCTTTACCTTCCGGCGGTTGGTGTCCCTGGCCGAGCCGCATCTGGCCGCGATGGAGGCCGTCTTCCAGCCCCTGAACTGGTCCGGCAGCGTGGAAATCGAAAACCAGCTGGACGCCGGGGTGGACAACATCGATTTTCATAAAGGCGGCTACCAGCTGCGACCCGAGCGCTATTATTTCGTGGAGCCCGTGTCCAACGGCAGCCTGGGGCAGGACGCCTACCACCAGGTTGTCCGCACCAAGCGCAATCCCCACCAGGTGGCCCAGGCGGTTCGCCTGCGGCTTTCCTGTCCGGCAAAGTCCGCCGCGGCCAAAACGGCCAAGCAAATAACGAAGAAGCTCAGCCTGCGCGTGAAGCGCGGCCAGGCCTACCGGCTGGAAAAAATGGTCGGGTTCGCGGCCACGCGGGAAGGCGTGGCTGCCGCTCGCTTGGTTACAACCGCGGATGCCGTGGCCAAGCAGGCCCTGGCCGCCGGGTTCGAAACCGCGGCCGCGGCCCATGCCGCGGCCTGGTGCCGGCGCTGGCGCGCGGGCGACGTGGTCGTGGACGGGCACGCCAGCGACCAGCAAGCCCTGCGGTTTTCCATTTTCCACCTGGTGCAGTTCGCGAACCCCCGCGACAACCGCGTGAACATCGGCTCGCGCGGTTTGACCGCGGAAATGCACTACGGCAACTGCTTCTGGGACACCGAGTTGTTCATCATGCCGTTTTACATTTATACCTGGCCGGAAAGCGCCCGCGCCCTGGCCGAATACCGCTACCAAACCCTGCCCGAGGCCCGCAACAAAGCCAAGCGGCTGTTTTTCCGGGGCGCCATGTTCCCGTGGATGTCTTCCTATCCGGGCAAGGAGCAGGCGGATTACTGGGAGTACGCCAACATCGCCGTGCACATCGTGGGCGACGTGCACTACGCCCTGGAGCATTACCACCAGGCCACGGGCGACCAGGACTTCATGGACCAATACGGCGCGGAGATCGTTTTGGAAATCGCCCGCTTCTGGCAGAGCCGTTCCTACGACAACCCCCGGCGCAACGCCGTGGTGATCAACACGGTCAAAGGGCCCAATGAGTACGACGGCGTGGTCCATAACAACACGTACACCAACTGGCACGCCCGGTACTGCCTGCGTTCGGGCCTCAAGCTGGCCGAAACCCTTAAAGCCAAGGCGCCGAAACGCTGGCAGGCCCTGGCCGCCAAACTCAAGCTCACCGAGGAGGAACTCGCCTCCTGGAAAAAGGCCGCGGACCGAATGTTCATCAACTACGACCCTGCGAAGAAGCTTTACATCGAAGACGACTCGTTTCTGGACCGCGAACCTTTCGACATGAAGGCCCTGAAGCCCGGGAAGAAAATCATCACCGAGCTCGGCGTGTCCTGGGACACCCTGCTGCGGCTGAACATCGTCAAGCAGGCCGACGTGCTGCTGCTCATGGCCCTGTTCCCGGACGACTTCACCCGGGAGCAGAAGGAAGCGGCGTGGAATTTTTACGAGCCCAAGACCTGCCACGACTCTTCGCTTTCTTACAACACCCACGCCATCATGGCCGCCCAGCTTGACCGGCCGGAGGAAGCCCTGAAATACTGGGACCTGAACGCCCGCCTGGATTTGGACGACACCATGGAGAACTCCTATCTGGGCGTGCATTCGGCCTGCGTGGGAGGGACCTGGCAGGCCGCGGTCATGGGATTTGCGGGCATGCGCTTGAGGGACAATGGGTTTGCCTTCACGCCCAAGTTGCCCAAGCGCTGGAAAGGCCTGCGTTTCAAGCTCCTGCACCGCAACCGCTGGCTGGAGGTCAGCTTGAACCACCGCCAGGTCACGGTCACGCTGGCTCCGGGCGCCGCCTCGGCCATGAAAGTGACCGTGGGCGACCGCACTGTCACCGTCCAGCCGGGCCAGCGGACCAGCATCGGGTATTGACGGGCGCGGCGTCGGCATGAGCATCCGTCTTTCCCAGCGCCGCTGGCGCATTTCTTCGGGCGACCTGGTCGCGGACGTGGATCTCGCGCACGGCGGAAAAATCCGCGCCCTGCGCTCGCGGCGCAGCGGCCGGAATTTTCTTTTTCACGATCCGCGGCGGAACCCCCGGGGCGAAAAATATTTGGAGCACGACATCAGCGGGTGGGACGAATGCTTTCCCACGGTTGGCGCCTCCGCCGCGCCCCAGGCCCTGGACCACGGCGTGCTGTGGCGGACGCCGTGGCATGGGCAACGGTTCGAACGGCAGCTGGTCACCAAGGTGGTCAAACCGAACGGCATGCCGGTCATGCTGACCCGCATTATCACGCCGATGGAATCCAACCGCCTGTTGTTCGACTACACGTTCCTCAATCTGAGCCGGGAACCTTTGCCGTTCATTTATTCCAGCCATCCCATTCTGGCCGTGGATCCTGACTCCCGAATCAGGCTTTCGCACATCCGCCAGCTTCTCGTGCTGGGGCAGAACGGACGCCTGAAAAGCGGACGGCGCCAGCCCTGGCCCGTGGCCACGGAGACCGACGGCACCACGGTCCGTTTGGACACGCATTTCACTCCTGACCGCCAACTGGCCGGGAAATGGTTCGCCAAAACGCCAGGGCCGGCTTTGGTCACTTTCCCGCGCACGGGCGAGGCCCTGCGCTGGACCTGGGACGCGGAAAAACTTCCTTACCTGGGCATATGGTTATCGCTGGGAATTCCGTTGGACGAACGGCATCCGGACCCTGAACAGTGGATCTGCGCGGCCCTGGAGCCTTGCACCAGCAAGCGCGATCTGCTGGAGCCGGAGCATTCCTTGCAGTTGCTGCCCGGAGAGCCCTACTCCTTCTGGATCCAGGTTGAGTTGCTTTCGCCCCGCCGCCAGGCGCGCCGCCTGCGGCGCTGGCTGGGCGGCAAGTGGCTTCCGTTGAAAAGGCGCCCATGAGCCCGCGTCTTGCCCCCCGGTTTTCACCTGAAAGCGAAAAAAAAGCGTGGGACGATTTTGTCACCTCTGCTTGGGCGGTGCTGGCTGCCAGCCTGTTTGTTGTTTTATTGACCACCATCAGCCACCTGCGCCTGCACACCCCCTGGCCGCATTTGCTGTATCTGAGCGTTTGGCGCCAACCGCAAGCTGCCATGCTCGCCGTCCTGTGGAGCGCCCAACCCTGGCTGTCGCCCCTGGGAGTCATGCTGGCCGTTTCTTTTCTGCCCTTTGGACTTCACGTGCTGGCGATCCTATCCGTGCTTCCGCTGCTGAAAACCTGGCAACGCAAAGCCTATTGGCTTTATCTGGGGTGCGCCCTGATCCCGGTTTTCGGACCGATCGCCAGCCTGATGATTATGCAGAGCCTGGGCGATCTGGTGGACTAAGTTCCATCCCTTGGCAAACATCCCGGACTTTGGTTTTCAAAGAGAAACACAGGTCAGCGGGCTCACCCTGCTTTATCCCATTCCTTCCGTATACCCTTTCTAGGGATTTCCGATAATAATCCTAATAAATAATTGTTACTTATTAGTAAATTGGAAGCCAACCAGGATGAATTTATTTTTTGATATTAAATTTTTAGTCAAGTTAACTATTTTTATTAATAAGCTTATAAAATAATATTATTTTTTATTCAGTTTAATATCTAAAACCAATAATATATGTTTCAATATGAAACCATATACATTTTATTAAATAAATTAAATGTTTTTATTTGGTCTGCGATTTGACTAGGGTTTTATTTTATGATAAATTTGTTAGTACAACTAAAGCCTTCTAACTATTTCATTATAGTTTACTCTATTTCTAAGGAGTGACGCCTCTATGCAGAGACTTCATTCATTCCCTCGGACAGGTCAACTATCTCCCATGCGCTGCTGGCATTTGCCCAGTTGGCGGCTCGTTACCCGGGCGATCTCGCTCATGGTTACGGTGACCTTCGTGTTCCCGTACCTGACGTGGGCGTTCGAAGCCGAGGCATATCCAGGGAGCGGGAACGTGGTGAAGGTCGAGGGGAAAGTGCTGGAGATCCCGGAGGAAGCGGCGCAGGTGCTGTCGTCGCGCC
>JBFLYH010000001.1:1452398-1597075 GCA_040756875.1 candidate division FCPU426 bacterium | reverse complement strand
TTTTGACCCTGGCCGGGCCGGTGGGCGCGAAAGCGAACCAGAGGTCCGGGCCGATGGCCGGTGCCGGATAGGCGACCACCTGGTCGGCGGTCAGGGAGACCGGGGTGGTGGTGGCCGTGGCCGTGGCGAGAACCGTGGGGGAGATGGTGGAGGTGAGGGTGACGGTGGGGGTGGTGGTGCGGGTGGGCGAAATAGTGAAGGTGGGGGTGTGGGTGGAGGTGGGCGAGATGGTGAAGGTGGGGGTGTGAGTGGGCGTGACCGTGAAGGTGGGCGTGTCCGTGCGTGTGGGCGTGGCGGTGAAGGTGGGCGAATGGGTGCGCGTGGGCGTGAAGGTGGAGGTGGGGGTGGCAGTGGATGTATCCGTACGCGTGGGTGTAACCGTACGGGTGGGCGTAGAAGTGAAGGTGGGAGTCATGGTCGCGGTATCGGTGGAAGTGGGCGAAGCAGTGCGGGTCGGCGTCGTAGTGGAAGTGTACGTGCGGGTGATGGTGGGCGTGCGCGTTACCGTGGGCGTGCGGCTGGGAGTGGGTGTGAACGTGGGCGTCGGCGCGAGGATGATCGTATAAGCAGGACTGGACCCCGCGGGCTGAACCGACGTTGACATCAGAAGGGCATAGGGATTGGGGGTTGATGGATTGGTGACGCACGTGGCAGGGAGGACGATAGTGATATTCGACGTGCTGCCAGGGAGGTTTTGTTGAGGCACCACCGCGATGGTGCGGGAACCAAAGTTCCCGACCGCGGAAGTGACGGCAAGGCCTTCGACCGTGACGCCGCTCAGAGAGCCGGTGGTGACGGTTGTATCGATGGGAAAGGTGATGACAATCGAACTGATACCGCCCAACAAGGCGCCGTCGGAGCTGGTTTGGAAATCAATGGTGTAAATGGAAGGCGTGCTGGCCCAATTGGGGTTGGGAGAGACGGATTGCACCACGAGAGATGTGGCGGAGTAAGCGATGGAGTAAATCGGGCTGGTGCCCGGAGGCTGAAGGGCTGCGGCTACGGTAAGCGTATAATTGTTTGCAATAGTAGGGTTGCGCACGACCGGCAGGGGCAGATAAAGAGTGACGCCAGTGGTGCCGCCAGGGAGATTCTGGCTCGGAACCACGGTTACGGTTCTGGCTGCATTATTGCCCATGGCGGCGTAGACCGGAATTCCTTCGATATTAATACCAGGCGCCAAGGGTCCGTCGATGATAAAGGTGTCGGCGGGAAATGTGACAATAATGGGGTCCGATCCCCCTACCAAACCGCCGTCAACGGCAATGTCGAAATCAATGGTGTAGGCGGCAGGATTGCCAATGGTATTCGGGGAGACGAACACCGAATTGATTTGAACCGGAGTGGTGGAGGCGAGCAGTCGGCCTGCAGCCAAGAGAAGAGCCGGGCACGAGAGAAGGGAAACAACGGTAAAAAAGCGAAGCGTCCTGTTCACGACAGCCCCGTTTAGCGGAGGAATACTGGCATGGGTCAATTATAGCATATCAAACGGAACGGTTGGAATAGCCTACGGTCAGCGTTGTTTGATGATGACGAATTTCTTGAAGGCAAAGGTGCGGGTTTCCGCGGGGTAAAGGAGGGTGAGGCGGTAGAGGTAGACGCCCGGAGCCACGTCGCGGATGTCCCAGTGCGTGCGCCAGACGCCGGCTGCCGGGCACTCGTCGCGCAGGGTCTGGCAAAGCTCGCCGGTGAGGTTGTAGATCTCGATTTTGACCCTGGCCGGGCCGGTGGGCGCGAAAGCGAACCAGAGGTCCGGGCCGATGGCCGGTGCCGGATAGGCGACCACCTGGTCGGCGGTCAGGGAGACCGGGGTGGTGGTGGCCGTGGCCGTGGCAAGGACCGTGGGGGAAATGGTGGAGGTCAGGGTGACGGTGGGGGTGGTGGTGCGGGTGGGCGAAATGGTGAAGGTGGGGGTGTGGGTGGAGGTGGGCGAAATGGTGAAGGTGGGGGTGTGCGTGGGCGTGGCGGTGAAGGTGGGCGTGTCCGTGCGCGTGGGAGTGGCGGTGAAGGTCGGCGAATGGGTGCGCGTGGGTGTGAAGGTGGAAGAAGGGGTAATCGTCGGCGTGGGGGTGCGCGTGGGGGTGAACGTGGGCGTGGGTTGTAGAATGGAATAAAGCGGGCTCGTGCCCGCCGGTTGGACGGACGTGGAAACGGTCAGGGTGTAGTTGCCTGCCATGGTTGGATTGGTGACAGCTGTGCTGGGGATGTAAATGGTGATATTGGTGGTGCTGCCGGAAATGTTTTGCGTCGGAACGATGGTAACGGAACGGCTGGCGGTGCTGCCCGTAGCCGACGTGGCGGCAGTACCTTCGATGGTAACGCCGCTGATGGCGCCGTTCGCAACGGCGGTATCAGACGGAAATGTCACGGTGATGGTGCTTGTGCCGCCGACCAGAGCGCCGTCCGCGCTGGTGTTGAAATCAATGGTGTAGGTAGCGGATTGACCCATGACGTTCGGACTCGGCACGACGCTGACCACGGTCACGGCCGTAGAGGAGAGGATAAGATTGTAAGCAGGGCTCGTGCCCGCGGGTTGGACGCTGGTGGAAACAGTCGCGACATAACTGCCGGCTGTGGTGGGATTGCGCAAGTAAGTTGAAGGGATAATGACATTTCTGTTCAAAACACCGCCGTTGATGTTTTGAGAGGGCACGACCGCTACGGTACGCGCGGCGGAATTGCCTGTGGCTGAGGTGGCGGCAAGGCCTTCCACGGTCACCCCGGTGAGAGCGCCGTTGGTCACGAATGTATCGCTGGGAAAAGTGATGGTGATCGTGCTGGAACCGCCCACCAGGCCGCCGTCGCTGGCCACGTCGAACTGGATGTCGTACTGCGCTGGATTGCCGATGATCGCCGGAGAAGGCGCCACATAGTCAATGCTGACCGGCGTGGCGGACAGGCCAATGGAATAAATAGGGCTGGTGCCGGCGCTGGGCTGCACGCTGGTGCTTACTGTGAGTGTGTAATTGCCGGTAGAGAGCGGATTGCGCAGCGCGCCGCCGGTGCTGGGAATATAAAGCGTAATATTGCTGGTGTTGCCCGCGATGCTTTGCTGGGGCACGATGGTAATGGTGCGGGCTCCGGCATTTCCGGTTGCCGAGGTGGCGGCGAGGCCTTCCACAGTCACACCGCTGAGCGCGCCATTGGCCACGGTCGTGCCTGCGGGAAAAGTGATGGTAATCGTGCTTATGCCGCCCAATAAGGCGCAGTCTATGCCGGAATTGAAATCGATGAGGTACTGGGCTAAGTTGCCAATCGTGTTTGGGCTGGGTGTGGCGGATACCACGGTGACAAGCGTGCTTGAGGTTCCAATTGAATAGGAGGGGCTGGTGCCCGCGGGTTGTTGGATGGTTGCGATCTGCAGGGTATACGATCCAACTACGGTAGGGTTGCGGACCGCTGTGGAGGGGATGGTCAGTGAAACCCCGGTTGTGCCACCAGGAAGATTCTGGCTGGGAACGAGTGTGATGGTTCTTGCTCCGCTGTCGCCGTTGGCGGAGGTCACTGCTATCCCTTCAACCAGCACATTGCTTAAAGCGCCGTTGGTGACGAGTGTATCGGCGGGAAAGACGATCACAATGGGGTCCACGCCGCCGACAAGAGGGCCGTCCGCAGCAATGTCAAAGTCGTTCGTATAAGTAGCCTGATTACCTATAGTAGTCGGCGCCAACCCGACCGAGACGATATTGACTGGCGTGGTGGAGGCGAGCGTGCGGCCGGCCGTTCCCAGGGCGGCCACGCAGAGACAGACGAACGTCGCCAGATTGAGCCGGGTAACCTTGTTCATCACGTCACACTCTCGGTTTGAAAATATCCCTTATTTTAGCACTTTCACGCGCGTTTTGTCGATGGTTTCAGCCGGCTTTATTGCTTACCGCTTAATAATGACGAATTTATCGAATTTTGAGGCGGTGGATTGGTCGGGATAACGGATGACCAGGCGGTAAAAGTACACGCCCGGCGCCACTTTTTCAATGTCCCAGTGCACGCGCCTGGTCCCGGCCCCGGACGCCTGATCAGAAAGAGAATGCACCCGTTCGCCGGTCACCGCGTGAATCTCGATGGTGACCTCGGCCGGGCCCGCGGTGGCATAGGCGAACCACAGGTCATTGCCAATGGCCGGTACGGGATAGGCGGTAACCACGCCGCTGGCCAGCTCAAAGGGCGTGGGCGTGGTGGTGGCCGTGGCGATGACCGTGGGCGAAGGCGTGGAGGTCAGGGTAATGGTCGGAGTCACGGTCGAGGTCGGGGAGATCGTAAAGGTTGGCGTTTGAGTAAAGGTCGGCGAGTGGGTGCGGGTCGGAGTAGCAGTGCGGGTGGAGGTCCGCGTGGGCGTGGCGGTGGAAGTGGGCGTGACCGTGCGGGTGGGCGTGAAAGTCGCCGTGGGCAAGGGGTAGATGTCATAGGCGGGCGATGTGCCGGCTGGCTGGACGGTCGTGGAGATGGTCAGGGTGTAAGTGGAGGGAATGGTGGGGTTGCGTACGCCTGCACTGGGAATGATCAGAGTGACGGACGTGCTGCCGGCTAGGGTTTGCGTGGGAATGATGGTGATGCGGCGCAGGCTGGAATTGCCGGAGGCCGAGGCAGCAACCGTACCGTTGACTGTGAGGCCGGAGATCGTTCCGTTGAGAACAACGGAATCGGAAGGGAAGGTGATAACGATCTGGCTGACCCCGCCCAAGAGCGCGCCGTCTGCGCTTGTGTTGAAGCCAATGGTGTATTGGGCCTGTGTGTTCACGTAGTTCGGGCTGGGAGTAACGGAGGATATGTTGACAGAGGTGGAGGAGACCCCGATGGAATAATTGGGGCTGGTGCCGGCCGGTTGGATGGAAGTCAAGACCATCAGGCTGTATAGTCCGGTGGTAGTGGGGTTGCGGATCGCGGCCGCGGGTATCAGCAGGGTGACCGCGGTCGTGCCGCCGGCCAGGGTCTGAGTTGGGGTGATGTCTATTTGGTAACTAGCCGCGTTTCCGATGGCGCTGGCCGCGGCCGTGCCTTCGACAGTGATTCCGCTGATGGAACCGCTGCTGACCAGTGTATCATAGGGAAAAACCACTGAAATGATATGCACGCCTCCGGTCAGTTCGCCGTCCGCGGCGATATCAATGTCAATGGCGTATTGGGCCGGGTTGCCGATTGTGGCGGGGGAAACCACCACGCTGGTGACATTTACCGGTGTAGTGGAAGCCCAGGCGGCCGGGGCTGGCAGGAACAGGGCCATTCCTATCGTCAATAAAGCGCCCAGGATGCCTTTATGCATATTCGCCGCCTCGCTTTCCGGGAATAAAAGTCATTCTAGCATAGGGGAAAAACAGCGCCAATGACAAAGACTTGGACTCTCCGGCGAAAATCAGGGTTCCAGGTAAAATTCAGGGAAAATATTGCCCCGGTTGAGGATCAGGGCTGGATCAAGCGCCCGTTTGACCCGCGCCATTTCCCTTAACCCCGCCTCGCCCACCATGAGGCGGAGGAATTCGTGCTTAAGCTTGCCAATGCCGTGTTCGGCGCTGACCGTGCCGCCCCGGGCCACGGCCTGGCGTGCGAATTCCAGGTACAGCTGCTTGGCCTGGTCGAATTCCTCCTGGTTGCGCGGCAGGACATTGACGTGCAAATGGCATTCGCCGATGTGGCCGAAGAGGAGATGCTCGAGCCCGCTGGCCGCCAAACCGCTGAGATAGATTTCCAGCATGCCGCCAAATTCCTCAGGCGGGACAGCCATGTCCGTCCCGACTTTGGGGAATTTTCGCTGCCTGACGATGGTGTTTACGGTTTCAGGCAGGGCGTGGCGGAAGGTCCGGAGCCGTTCCCGGTCCTGGGTCGTTGCCGCCAGCCAGAGCAGGCGGTCCGAAAGGCCCAGTCCGGAGAAAAAATCCGACCAGGCAGCGAGAAGCGGTTCCTCGGCGGCCGCCGAATACTCCTGCTCGATCAACAGCGCGGCTTCGGCTTCAGAAGGCAGGTTGGAGAACTGCGGACGCAGCAGGCTCAGGGCATGGCGGTCCATGAATTCGAGCGAGGCCGGGGCCTGCTGTCCGGCTGTCCTGAGCCGGTCGGCGCAGCGCAAGGCTTCCGACAGGGTGGGGAAGAACGCGGCCAGGGAAAAGACCCCTTCCGGCGCGGGCAGCAGCTTCAATTTGATCTCCGTTATCACGGCCAGGGTGCCGTCCATGCCGATCAATAGGTCCAGGGGGTCCATGTTCGGCGCCGAGTAATAGCCGGCTGCGTTCTTCACCACGCGCAGGGGAGGGAGAAGCGGCCGGTTGACCTCCAATTTTCGCCCTGATTCCAATGTGAAGACCAGCCGGTCCGGATGGCGCGGGCTCTGCCCGCGCTCCAGGGCCAGTTGCTCGCCCGTACTCAAGACCGCGCGCAGGCCCAGGACGTAGGCGCGCGTGGTTCCGTATTTGAATCCCTGGCCGCCGCTGGCATTCGTGGCCACGTTGCCGCCCAGGGTTCCGGTCCGTTCGGTGGGGTCCGGAGCGTACAACAAGCCCTGGGCCGCGGCCGCGGCTTTCACGGCTTCCAGGCGTGCGGCCGCGCCGACCGTGATTTCGCCGCCCTCCCCTGTATGCTGAATGGGGCCCACCCCGTCGAATTTTTCCAGGGACAACAACGTGCCGCAGGCAGGGATGGCGCCGGCAGCCACGCCCGTGCGGCCGCCGGACACCGTGACCGGTTCGGCGCGCCGGGAAGCTTCGGCCAGATACGCGGACAATTCCGCAGCGGTTTCCGGGATCACCAGCCGGTCGGCACGGCCGGCCGTGAATCCGGAGGCGTCTTCCAAATAACCGGCAATCACCAGGGGATCGGTTTTTATGATCATGGGCGGCTTCCTTGGCCTGACACTGCAGGTGTTGGATTGTAGCACGCGGCCGGAGGGCCTCCAAGGGGGTTTTCCCCCTTGCGGGGTCCGGGGAATGCGCCTATAATCAGCGGACTTCGAAACCGGATGCGGCCATGGGAAAATCCAAAGTGCTTCTGCATATCTGTTGCGCGCCCGACGCCACGGCGACGGTCGAACGCCTGCGGGCGGAGTATGACGTGCTGGGGTATTTTCAGAACGACAATATTCATCCTCCGGAGGAATTCAGCCGCCGGCTTGACAACGCGGAACGCGTGGCCGTGGCCCTCGGGTTTCCACTGGTTCCGGCCGGATATCATCCCGAAGCCTGGCAGACGGCCGTGGCCGGGTGGGAGGACGAACCCGAACGGGGCCGGCGCTGCGAGGCCTGTTTTCGCCACAACCTCGCGGCCACGGCAGCCAAGGCCCGGGAATTGAACATCCCTGCTTTCGCCACCACGCTCACCATTTCGCCCCATAAGGACGCGGCCCTGATTTTTCGCCTTGGCCGCGAACTGGCCCGGCAGCAGGGCGTGCGGTTTCTGGAAATGGATTTCAAGAAACAGGACGGTTTCAAGCGCTCCCTGGAATGGTCGCGGCAATTAGGCTTGTACCGGCAGAATTACTGCGGATGCCGCTATTCGTCCAGAGGGGAAAAGCAGGGTTAAGCGCGTCCGGAACCGGAAGACAGTTGTTCGGAGACGAACCGGCCCAGCCGGGCGATGCCCTCGAGGATCTGGCTGTCCGAAGCATAGCTGAAATTGAGCCGGAAGCAGTTGCGCCCCCCGCCGTTGGGAAAAAACGGCGTGCCGTCCACATACGCCACTTGGTGTTTCACGGCTTGGGGCAGCAGGGCAGCCGCGTCGAATCCCTCGGGCAGGGTCACCCAAATGAACATGCCGCCCTGCGGCCGGCTCCAGACCGCCGCGGAGGGGAATTGCTCGGCCAATTGCCTGAGCATGAGGTCCCGCTTGCCCCGGTAGAGCTTGACGATTTCCGCCACGTGCGGAAACAGCCGGTCGTGGTGGATGGCCTCGTAGACGCAGTACTGGCCGAAGGTGTTCGTGCACAGGTCCTGCGCCTGTTTGGCGATGGCGACGCGGTTGACGACCTCTTCGGGGCCGGCGACCCAGCCCACCCGGAAGCCCGGAGCGAGGATTTTGGAAAACGAGCCCAAATACACCACGCGGTCCGAAGCGTCCAGCCGCTTGAGCAGGGGTTCGGGTTCCCCTTCGAACCGCAGCAACCCGTAGGCATCGTCCTCCACCAGGAGCACGCGGTATTCCTCCGCCAGGGCGACGAGCTGTTCGCGGCGTTCCCGGGACAGCGTCACACCCGAGGGGTTCTGGAAATTCGGGATCGTGTAGATGAATTTCGGCGGCTTGTTTTCGGCGCGCAACCGGCGCAGGGTTTGCTCCAAAAGGTCCGTGCGCAAGCCGGCCTGATCCACGGGGACGGCTTCGATCCGCGCCTGGTAAGAGCGGAAGGTCTGCAGGGCTCCCAGGTAGGAGGGGTTCTCGGTCAGCACCACGTCGCCCGGATTGACGAAAATCTGGGTAAGGAGGTTCAGGGCCTGCTGCGATCCGGTCGTGACCAGGACATTGCCGATGGACTGCGGCGCGCCGAACACGTGGCCCATGCCGTGGGCAATGGCTTCGCGCAGCTTGGTGTGGCCCTCGGTGACGCCGTACTGGAAGGCTTCGCGGCCGTGTTTGGCGAGGACGTGATTGATGACGAGCTGCAGGTTCTCGAAGGGAAAGGCTTCGGGATTCGGCAGCCCTCCGGCAAAGCTGATCATGCCCGGGGCTTCGAGCAGCTTGAGCAGTTCGCGGATTTCCGAGGCGCGCATGTGGCGGGCGCTGTTGGAGAGCAGGTCAATAAGCGGAGGGTGCATGCAGGACTCCTGTCGAACCGGCGGTGAAGTCAAGCATAGACAATAGCGCCCGATTGATAAAGGAAAAAATGCCGCCCAAAAAAGCGGAGTCTGGAAACGAAAACCGAGGAGGCGCGTTTTGCCTGAATTGCCGGAAGTCGAGACCATTCGCAGGGTCCTGGAGCGCAAACTGGCCGGCCGCCGCGTCCTTTCAGCCGAGGTCCGAAGGCCGCGCACAGCCGGCTCGCGTCTGACGAGGGAGCTGGCCGGCCACAAAACCGATTTAGCCGGGCGCCTGCAGGGGCGGCGGGTCAAGGCGGTCCGCCGGCGGGCCAAATACCTGGTGATCGAATTGGATCAGGGGGCCCTGCTGGTCCACCTGGGGATGACCGGGCAGTTCTTTGCGGCGAAGGACGGGCAACAGCCTGCGAGCGGATTGCCGCCCCTGCCTGACAAGCACACGCATCTGATCATTGATTTCACCGGAAGCTGGCACCTGTATTTCAGGGATATCCGGAAGTTCGGGAGCCTGAGATGGCTGCGGGACAGGGAGGAAGAGCGCGCGGCCTTCGCCGGCCTCGGGCCCGAACCCCTGGATCCGGCTTTCACGCCGGAAGAACTCAGCCACAGCCTGCACGGTAAAAAGGCGCCGGTCAAGGCCCTGCTGCTGAATCAAAAAGTAATCGCCGGCGTCGGCAACATCTATGCGGACGAAGCGCTCTTCCGGGCCCGACTGGCGCCCCAGGTTCCGGCCGGGAGCCTTGCCCCGCCGCAAATCCGGCGCCTGCACGCCGCCCTCCGCGAGGTCCTGGCCGAGGCCATCCGTTTTCGCGGCACGACCATGTCGGATTACTTTGATCCCGAAAGCCGGCGCGGCGGGTTTCAGGACCGGCTGCGCGTTTACGGCCGGGAAGGCGGGCCGTGTCCGGCCTGTGGCCGGCCTGTGGCCAAAGGCGTGGTGGCCCAGCGCGGCACGCATTGGTGCCCGCAGTGTCAAAAACGGGGTTCAACCCGTTGAACGGAGGATTCCATGCATAAAATCCATTGGCAGGCTCTGCTCTCGGCCGCTTTGCTGGCCTTGTCCGGCCTCATGTACCTAGCCCAGTATCAGCTGTTTCACGACCTGCGCAACACGGGATTTTATTTGCTGCAGGACATGGCGTTCGTCCCGCTCCAGGTTTTGATCGTGACCCTGATCATCGACCGCTTGCTCAGCATCCGCGAAAAACAGGCCATGCTGGAAAAGATGAACATGGCGATCGGCACGTTTTTCAGCGACGTCGGGACCGCTTTGCTGGCGCGGTGCGCGGCCTTCAGCCCGGGTTCCGTGGAGGCGGTGCGGCAGACCGTGCTGTTTAAAACCACCTGGACGCGCCGCGATTTCAGGCAGGCCGTGCGGACGCTCGCAACGCTGGCGCTGCCGGTGGACAGCCGGGCAGGAGATCTCGACGCGTTGCGGAACTTTTTAATCGGCAAGCGCCCGAGCTTGCTCAACCTGCTGCAGAACCCCAATTTGCTGGAGCACGAACGCTTTACCTCCCTGCTGTGGGCCACGTTTCATCTGACCGAAGAACTGGCCGCGCGGGAGACCTTGAGGAATGCGCCGGCTGCGGATTTGAACCATTTGGCTTCAGACCTGCAAAGGGTTTACGCCTTGCTGCTCAAGGAATGGCTGGCGTACCTCGGCCATCTCCAGGAGCGCTATCCTTATCTGTTCTCTTTCGCCCTGCGGACCAATCCGTTTAACCCCGAGGCCAGGGTGCAAATCGAGTGAAGAGCCGCCGTCCGTTTCAGCGAAAAATGACAATTTTAATCCCTCCGCAGGAATCCCCGGGCTTCAGCCCGGGGAGAGGATTGCGGGATTAGTTTGCGGAGGGAGGGAGCCCCGGACTTTAGTCCGGGGGGCACTCCACTCGGGGGCAGCGGCATTTCCTGGTGGTCGCGGACAAGCCACACGCGGAAGTAAACAATGTCAGCCAGGCGATCCCCGAAGTTCCACGCGGCGGATTCACGCGTGCCGGGATGCAGGGTGGCCAGGTGATCGCCGGCGATATCGGTGATTTCGATCCGCCGCACTTGACCCAGCACCCGGTTTGACCAGACGAACCAAACCAGGTTTTTTTCGCGGTCGCCATAGACGGTCAAGGGCGAGGAGGGTGTTTTCGGCGCCCGGACCCGGTCTGCGTGCGGCTTCCGTCCTGCCAGGGATCTCCAAAAGTCAGGCTGAGCCCACAGCGTATGGTAAGCCCGGTTGTACCATTCGTCCGTTTCGGTCAGAGGGCGTTCCAAAGGCGGAGTGTTGATTTTTACGGTTAGTTGCTCCTCGGCGGTCAGGCTCGAAGGTGCAAAAACCCCTGTTACCGCCGCAAGGGTTAAAAACGCAACGAAGCTTTTCATTTGAACCGCCTCCCCTCGGCAGGGCAGGGAAGCAAGGGAAGGAAACGATGCCCGGCATACTTATTGGACACCGTGAATCCTGATTTTTCCGGTTAGGGTAAGAAGGGGATTCGGCCCCGGCACCGAAATGCCTGAAGGGGCAAACCATCCCGGGGTGATTTACTCCAGGGCCCGTTTGATTTTGCCGATCCAGGGCCTGACCGCGGCCCGGCCGGCTTCGATCAGCTCCTGTTTGTGGCTGAAGTCTGTAATGCCGATCTGTCCCACGTCGGGTTTGACCACAAAATCCATTTCGTTCTGCCGCAGGCGCACGATTTCAGTGCCCATCAGGTCGATGGATTCCAGGATGACCAGCAGGGCGTTGGGCTGGCTGTCCGCGAAATGCGTGCGGCCCTTGCCGATGTCCACGCCGATGACAATGTCCGCGCCCATGTCCCGGGCAACCTTGGGCGCCAGATTGCCCAGCACGCCGCCGTCCACCAGCAGCTTGTCCTCGAAGGGCACGGGCGCGAAGATGCCAGGCACCGACGTGCTGGCGCGCACCGCGTTCTTGATCAACCCGCTCCGGAAGACCACGGGCTGGCCGGAATACAGGTCCGCGGCCACGATGGCCAGGGGGATTTTCAGGTCTTCGATGAAGGTGGCGTCGAGGTTTTTGTCCAGATAGGCCATCAGTGCCTCGCCCTTAGCCAAGCCGTCCCAGACATTGAGGACTTTAAAGTCGAAAATCTGGTTTTTCTCGATCTTGAAGGACTTCCATTCGAGTTTGAAGGAATCCGCGGTGTCCGCGTACAGGGCGCCGATCAGGCTGCCCACGCTGACGCCCACGATCATGTCAATGGGGATGCCGGCGCTCTCCAGCTCGCGGATCACGCCCACATGCGCGAACCCGCGCGCGCCGCCGCCGCCCAGAACCAGCGCCACTTGTTTGCGGGCCTTGGGTTTGGGCGGAGTCGTGGCGCAGCCGCCCGCCACCAGGGATAAAATCAGCAGCAGTGAAAGACCGCAGCGTCGGTACCGGCTTGTCATGTAAAACTCCTTGGATGATGGGGATGGGCCAATTATATGATATGAAAGGCCGCTGTAAAGCCTTTTCGCCGTCCGGCGTTTGGAAAGGAGAGTTCTCCAGCCGGATTTTTTCCTGTATAATACGGCTGCCTTTTGCAGGAGGGTGTCGCCGCATGGCCTCCAAAACGTCTGTGCCTGAAACCGCCCGTCGCGAAGCCGAAGGCCTGCGCCGGGAACTCAACCGCCACAATCGTTTGTACTACGTTTTGGCCGAGCCGGAGATCAGCGACGCCGAATACGATCGTCTCTACCGACGCCTGCAGGAGCTGGAGGCCCGTTATCCCGCCCTGATCGCGCCGGATTCGCCCACGCAGCGCGTGGGCGGGGAACCCGTGGACGGGTTCGCGCCGGTGCGGCACGCCGAACCCATGCTCTCCCTGGACAACACCTATTCCATCGAGGACTTGTCCGAGTGGGACGAGCGCGTCCGCAAGGCCCTGCCCGGCGAGCCCGTGGCCTACACCGTGGAGCTCAAGATCGACGGCGTGGCCGTTGCGCTCGCGTACCGCAACCGTCGATTCACTCTGGGCAGCACGCGCGGCGACGGCGTCATTGGCGACGACATTACCCGCAACGTGAGAACCCTCCGCAGCCTGCCGCTGACCCTGGAACCCCAGGCCCCTGCCCAAGACGTGTCGGTTCGCGGCGAGGTTTTCCTGCCGAAAAAGGCCTTCCAGGAATTAAACCGGGAAAAAGAGGAAGCGGGCGAAAAGGTGTTCGCCAACCCTCGCAACGCCGCGGCCGGATCGCTGAAGCTCCTGGATCCGGTCCAGACCGCGCAACGGCCCCTGGCCCTATTCGTTTACGCTGTGGATGAAAAAACCGGCGCACGCCTAAAAACCCAGTCCGGCGTGCTGGACAGCCTGGCCGCATGGGGCCTGCCGGTGAATCCCCACCGCGCCCGCTGCCAGGACCTGGAGGCCGTCAAACGCTTCCTGCAAACCTGGGAAAGCCGGCGGCACCAGCTGCCTTTTGAAATCGACGGCCTGGTCGTCAAAGTGGACGATCTGGACCAGCAGAAAAGGCTGGGCGCGACGTCCAAGAGCCCGCGCTGGTCCATTGCCTACAAGTACGCGGCCGAGCAGGCCAAAACGCGTCTTTTAACCATTAAAATCCAGGTGGGCCGCACGGGCGTGCTGACGCCCGTGGCTGAATTGGAGCCGGTCTTCCTGGCCGGGACCACGGTTTCCCGCGCCTCACTGCACAATGAGGAGGATGTCACGCGCAAGGACATCCGCGAAGGCGATTTGGTGGTCATCGAAAAAGCCGGGGAGATCATCCCGCAGGTTGTGGGACCGGTAACTGAAGCGCGCACAGGCCAGGAACGAAAATTCCAGATGCCTTCAGCCTGCCCGGCCTGCGGGAGTGAAACCGTCAAACTTGAGGACGAGGTGGCCTGGCGCTGCCTGAACCCCGCCTGTCCGGCCCAGTTGAAAGGCACCATCCGGCACTTCGCCCAGCGCGGCGCCATGGATATCGAGGGGCTGGGCGAGGCGCTGGTGGACCAGCTGGTGGAAAAGCAGTTGGTGCGCGATTACGGCGACCTCTACTGTCTGACCGCGGACCAGCTCGTTCCCCTGGAGCGCATGGCCGAGAAATCCGCAGAGAATCTCGTGGCTGCGCTTCAGGCTTCGAAGCAGCGGCCCCTGGGCCGGCTGATTTACGCCCTGGGCATTCCGTTGGTGGGAGAACACGCGGGCGAGGTCCTGGCCGCGTACTATCCCGGCCTGAGCGCCCTGGCGGATGCGCAGCCCGAAGTCCTGCAGGAAATACATGAAATCGGCCCCAAGGTGGCGGCCAGCATCCATGCCTTCTTCAGCCGGCCGGAAACCCGCGCTGTCGTGGCCAAGCTGGAAAAAGCCGGCGTCAATCTGCGGCAACTGCCGGAAGAAAAAGCGGTTCAGGGCGAATTTTCCGGAAAAATCTTCGTATTTACCGGTGAGCTGGAAACCCTGACCCGCAGCCAGGCTGAGGCGCGCGTCAAATCCAAAGGCGGCCGGCCGGCTGGTTCGGTCTCTAAAAACACGGATTACGTCGTGGCCGGTCCTGGCGCGGGCAGCAAGCTGGACAAAGCGAAAAAATTGGGAATACCGGTGTTGAGCGAAAAGGAATTTCTCAAGCTGGTCGGAGAAAAGAAAACCGCCTCCCGCCCCTCCCGTTAGATATTTTCATTGCTTGGCGCGGCCCGAATACTATAAACTCATGGACTCTTGGCCGAATGACGGAGGGCTTTCATGCAGCAGACCAAACGCCAACCCCTGCGCCGAAACCTTAAAACCTCGGAGCAGGGAGGCGGAGCCCCCCGGGCGAAGCCCGGGGCATCACTAAAAAACCTCGCGTTGCCAGCCAAGTCAGCATGGTTGACCGAAGGGAAATCCCCTGTAGGGGACGACATCCCGCAACGCTTGGTGACGCCTTCATCCCCGGCCGAAGGGCCCAGGGCTTTCGGTGTTGCGGGAAAAAAAATTGCCGCCGTTCCAGCCAAGCGGATCAAACAATATGCCGTCGCTTTCACTCGCACCGAGCGGCGGGGAGGAAGAAAATGACCACCACACCGGAAACCCAAACCGTCGGCCAGGCCGAGCCGGAATTCCGCATGCGTTTCAAGCGCACGCACAGCTGCGCTGCGCTCAACCGGCAGCAGGTGGGACAGGAGGTCGTGCTGGCCGGATGGGTCCACACCAACCGTGACCACGGCGGCCTGATCTTTATCGATTTGCGGGACCGGGAGGGGATCACGCAACTGGTCTTCGATCCGTCCGAGGCCCCGGCCAGCCATGCCCTGGCCGCGTCCTTACGCAGTGAGTTCGTGATCGTGGCCAAGGGCCGGGTCACGGCCCGCACGCCCGAAACCGTCAACCCCAAGATGCCGACCGGTGAAATCGAGGTCCGGGTGGCGGACGTGCAGATCCTCAACCGCGCCCTGACGCCGCCGTTCCAGGTCGAGGAGGATCTGGACGTCTCCGAAGACCTGCGCCTCCGCTACCGGTACCTGGATTTGCGGCGCCTGCACATGCAGCGCAATCTCCGGCTGCGGCACCGGATGCTGCGCGCCGTGCACGCCTACCTGGACCGCCAGGGGTTCCTGGAAGTGGAAACCCCGTACCTGCTCAAGAGCACCCCCGAAGGGGCGCGCGATTACGTGGTGCCGTCGCGCATCTATCCCGGCAGCTGTTACGCGCTGCCGCAATCCCCCCAAATGCTCAAGCAGATCCTCATGGTGTCGGGCTGCCAGGCGTACTATCAGATCGCCCGCTGTTTCCGCGACGAGGACCTGCGCGCCGACCGCCAGCCCGAATTCACCCAGATCGATCTGGAAATGTCCTTTGTGGACCAGGACGACCTGCTGGCGCAGGTCGAGGGTCTGATGGCGGACATTTTCAAAACCAGCGGGCTGGCGGTACCGGCCATGCCTTTGCCGCGTCTTACGTACGCGGAAGCCATGCGCCGCTTCGGCTCCGACAAACCGGACCAGCGGTTCGGACTGGAATTGAAAGACATCACCGAAGTGGCCAAGCAGGTGGAGTTCAAAGTGTTCGCCGAGGCGGCCAAAGCCGGTGGAACGGTGAAAGGCCTGGCGGTTCCCAACGGCGCTTCTTTCTCGCGCCAGGAAATCGATTCCCTTATCGCAGCCTCGCAAAAATTCGGGGCCAAAGGCATGGCCTGGTTCAAGGTGACGGCCCAGGGCTTGGAATCCAACCTGACCAAGTATTTTACCCCCCAGCAACTGACGGAGATTCAAACGCTGCTGGCGGGCAAACCCGGCGATTTGTTGGTTTTTATCGCGGACCAGCCGAAAGTCACCAACGACGTCCTGGCCCGCCTGCGGCTGCAGATCGGCGACCAACTGGGGCTGATTCCCAAAGACCAATGGCATCTTTCCTGGATCGTGGATTTCCCCCTCTTTCAATATGATGCAGCCAACCGGCGCTGGGATCCTGAACACCATCCCTTTACAGCGCCCCATCCCGAGGACATCCACCAGTTGGACGCGGATCCGGGCCAGGTGCGTTCCCAAAGCTTTGACCTGGTGCTGAACGGCTGCGAAATCGCTTCCGGCAGCGTCCGTATCCATCAATCCGGCCTGCAGGCGCGGATTTTCAAGCTCATCGGCATTTCCGACGACGAGGCCAGGGAAAAATTCGGGTTTCTCATGGAGGCTTTCGAATACGGCGCGCCCCCCCATGGAGGGTTGGCCATCGGGCTGGACCGGCTGGTCATGTTACTGGCCGGCGAGCGCACCATCAGGGATGTCATCGCCTTTCCCAAGACGCAGAGGGCGCAGGATCTGCTTTCCGGCGCGCCCAGCTTGCTGCACCCTGATCAACTGCGCGAGCTTCACCTGAAAGTAACCGAGTAAAAAGCCTTATTTTCAGCCGGAAGACGGCATCAATTACCAGGGAAATATGAATAAACCAACTAAGGCTTGACAAGAACGAAATTAACGTGATAATTTACCCATAACTTAAAATCGAACTCAAGGAACCTGTGAACAATAAAGCTGCAATCACGTTGATATTTTTATTTTTTTCTTTCTGGAGTACCGCGATTCCGGTGTCAGCTGGGCCTGCCCGGGGTCCAATGATCGCCAATAATATCCTAGGCGGCGCCGGCGCCGGCTTGATGGTTGGGTTGTCCGCCGGCACGCTGGCGTATGGTTTGGATAACAATTACAATCCCGATTACCTGCTGACCGGAGCGGTATACGGGTTTTTGACCGGCGCAGTGCTGGGCACGGGGATCGGCATCTACGAGATCAGCACGGACCGGCAGGATACCGGGTTTACTTTTTCGGAATACACGGTGGGCGGCACCGGCATCGGCGCGATGCTCGGGCTGGTGATCGCAACCCTGCCGTATATGCGGGACAAGGATCCCGAAGATTTCACCATCGGGATCGGGCTCGGAGGCTTGGTGGGAGCGACCTTCGGCATAGGATTTGCGGTGTGGGACATCAATTCCCGTTCGGCAGGTAAAGATGATTTACTGCTGTCGGGTCGCATAGGGATCGAACCCGAGTACGATTACGTGCCTGTGTCCGGTCCTGGGGAAACAAGGGCACCATTGGTCTTGTGCCGGATGGCAACGCTGACGTTTAAGTAGGACTGCACGGACTACAAGGGACCCAATCCACTCTGAGTTGGAAGGAGGTGAAAGGGAATGAAGAAAACTGCATGGCTGAAAGGGACGATGGTGGCGGTTTTGGTTTGCGGTTTGGCAGGAGTGATGGGTTGCGGCGGTAAAAAAGCGGTGCAACCTGAACCCACGCCCATGCCGATGGCCGAGCCGACGCCGGAGGCGACCCCGGAAATGCAGCGGTATTCTGTTGTCAGGGGAGACACGCTGTGGGATATTTCGGGTCAATCCGATATCTATGGGGATAATTTTCAGTGGCCCTTGATCTTCAAGGCCAACCGCGACCAGATCGAGGATCCGGATATTATCGAAATCGGCCAGGATTTGTCGATCTCGCGCGAGTTTAGCCAGGAAGAAGTGGCGCAGGCAATCGAGAACGCCAAGCGTACGCCGCGCTATAAGCACCATACCAAACCGCGCCGAACTTTGCCGGTTGAATATTGATTCGGGGAAAACGGATGAAAAAAGGGACCTGTTTCGGGTCCCTTTTTTCATCCGCAGACCTCGGCCGGTTGCGAAGGAGTCTGATTTCGCGCTTGCAAGGCAGCGTTCATCCATCCATAACCTTTACAGGTATTGCGAAGGCCTCACTTGCGCCTGGGCGCATCCTTTCTGACGCACCTCTGTGCGGCGGTATGCCGGCCGCCTGGTGCGGCATTCCCACATGAACATCCAAATCCGAGTTCCCCGGCCGTCCGCGGGCCTGGCGGCGAGAATCCGGCGTTTACTGGTTTGTAGTTTGCGGCGTTTGCGCCTGCCTGAGGCGGAGGTTTCGGTCTTGGTCACGTCCGACGCCGCGGTTCGCGCTCTGAACCGCCGCTATCGCGGAATGGACCGGACAACGGACATTTTGTCCTTCGGCATGCGGGAGCAGCGCCGTTCCGGAGATCCGCTGCCCCCGGATACCGATGTGCTGGGAGATCTGGTGATTTCATGGCCCCAGGTCAAGCGGCAGGCCAAGGCGCGGGCGGAAGCCGCGTTCCACGAATTGGATTTGATCGTCATCCATGGCTTGTTGCACTTGCTGGGGTATGATCACGCACGCCGCGCGCAGGCTTTGCGCATGCGGGCTATGGAAACCGCGCTGCTCGCCGCCTGCCGAGCGAGGTGACCCTGTTGGATCCTAAAATTACGCTGGAACTGTTGGCCATGGCGGGGTTGATGATCCTCTCGGCGGTTTTTTCCGCCAGCGAAACCGCGCTCATGGGGTTGGGGCGCAGCCGTCTGGCCAAAGCCATCGAGAAGGGCGGTGCCCGCGGCCGCGCCTTGGAAGCCTGGAAAAACGACCCCAACCGCATGTTGACCACCATTCTCATCCTGAACAATGCCGTCAATATCAGCGCCACGACGATCGCGGCCTTTTTAGCGGTGCACATATCCGAACTGTTTCATCTGAATCGCGCGCATTTAGGCGCCCTGGTGGCCGCCCTGGTCACCCTGGTCATCATCATATTCGGCGAAGTCACGCCCAAAGTGCTGGCCATCCAGCGTTCCGAGGCCATCGCGTTCTTTCTCATCCGGCCCCTGGTGTTCCTGGCCAAAGTGCTCAATCCTTTGAGCCGCCTGCTGGTGCAGGCAGCCAGCGTGGTGCTCAGGCCTTTGGGCCTGCGTCCCGGAGCCTCGATTCCGATGGTGACCGAGGAGGAGATCCGTACGCTCATACAACTTGGCGCGGACGAGGGGCTGTTCGAAGACCAGGAACACAAGATGATTCACGGCGTCATCCACCTGGGGGAGACCCAGGTGCGTGAAGTCATGGTGCCGCGCACGGGCATGGAGTGCATCAACGCCCTGGATCAGATGGACCATATCATCGACCAGATCATCCAGGCGGGGTATTCCCGCATGCCGGTCTATCGCAATAATGTGGACAATATCATCGGGGTGGTTTATACCAAGGACATCATCCCCTTGCTTCAGAACCGCGAACTGATCATGCTGCAGGATGTTTTGCGCCAGCCCTACTTCGTGCCCGAAACCAAGAAAGTGGACGAATTGCTGCATGAATTCCAGCGCGGCAAATTGCACATGGCCATTGTGGTGGATGAATACGGCGGGACCTCGGGATTGGTGACCCTGGAGGACTTGATCGAAGAAATCGTCGGCGAAATCCGGGATGAATACGACACCGAAGAGCGCAAATTGGAAAAGATCGGGCTGTCCCAATGGCTGGTGGACGCTTCTTCGGACATCAAAGAGATCAATTCCGCCCTGGAAGTCGAACTGCCGGACATGAAGGATGTAAATACGGTGGGCGGATTTGTGACCCACCTGCTGGGACATCTGCCTAAAAAAGGCGAGCAGGTGGTTTATCAGGACCTGCATTTGACGGTCGTGGCTGCCACCAGTAAACGCATCGAAAAAATACAGATTCGAAAACTGGATGCCCCTCTGGATCTGGACATGCCGGAAAACAGCTGACCGAGGCAGATTTAATATACCGGTGAAAAAGTGAGTTTCTAAAGGACGTTCTTACGACGCAGATGCGCGGTTTTCGCCGCCCGACTTTTACCGCCGCCGGCCGGGTGCTTTCAAATCCCATTCCAAGCCTATAAACCAAAGGTTTTTGTGGGTCATCCCGATTAATTTTATTGACTTTGTCAGGATTCGATGATAGCCTTAAAAAACAATCAACCACTTCATAAAGAACAGGGGGTACAGAATGGCTGGATTTCTAAAGGATTACTACGAAACCGGTAAGAAGATCATCGTCAAGCCAGTGGAGTTTTTCCAATCCATGCCCACGACCGGCGGATACAAAGATCCGCTGGTATTTGCCATCATTACGGCTGTGATTATGGGCGTGGGACTGACCATCATCACTTTGGGTGTGGGCTTTCTGGCAATCGTATTTGCTCCCATCGCAGTCGTGATCAGCATTTTTCTGGCGGCCTTGCTGCTCATGATCTGCGCCCGCATTGTCGGCGGCACCGGGACCTATGAAGGCACGCTGCGCCTGGCTTCGTACGCCAATGTGGTGAATATCATCGGCTGGATTCCGATCGTTTCGGTTCTGGGCTCGATTTACGGCCTGATTTTAACCGTCATCGGCATGAAGGAAGTCCATAAGCTGACCACCGCGAAAGCCATCATCGCGGTCGCCATCGCCATCGCGATCGTCTTCTTGATCGTAGTGCTGTTGGCCATCATCGGTATCGGGATCACCGGATACGTTCCTGGCGGCTGATTACCCCCAAGCCGGCCGGTATCCCCTGAATCATTCACGGAAGAACCACGCTCTTCCTTTGGGAGGGGCGTGGTTCTTCCATATTGGAAACCATTATGCCAGCCGAAAGTAAAAAACATTCACAGCGCATCCGTGTTGCTTCCCGGCCATCGACCGGGAAAGCCACGCCGGCGCCGGCCGCTGAAAGCGGCGGGTTGGCGCTGCCGCGCGGCGGTCTGAAACTTTTGGCCTACGCCTTGTCGCTGCTGCCATTTTACGGTTTTGTGCTGGGGTTGATTTTCGCCGCGCAAACCCATCCGGAATCCAAAAAATTCGGCCAAACCTGCCTGGTTTTGGCTGTTCTTGGCTTGCTGGCCATGGTATTCCTCTGGGGCGCGGGCGCGGTCTGGAACGGTTTTAATGCCGCGGAATCCGGAAGCATGGGCGGAGGATACTATTAATTCCCCCGGACCATTCCCGCGGCTTTAGCCCGGGAAAGCCTCCACTCGCCGGGAAGGATCTGCACACAGTGTCGTTACTGCGGACCTCAGCCATTATCCTGCGTCATTATCCGTTTTCGGAAGCGGACCGGGTGCTGGTGCTGCTGACCGACCGCGAAGGGAAATGCCGGGCCTTGGCCAAGGGCGTGCGGCGCAGCCAAAGCCGTTTGGCCGCGAGCGTGGGCTTGTTTTCCCTGTCCGAACTCCAGCTGCACGGGCGCGAGCACCAGGACCTCATGCTGGTGACGCAGGGGCAGCTGGTGACCGCTTATCCCCGGTTGAAATCCGACCTGCAGGCCCTGGCCAGCGCGGCGCGCTGGAGCGAATTGGTGGACCGGCTGCTGCCGGACCGCCAGCCGTTGCCGGAGATTTTCTCGCTGTTGAAGGAGGCGCTGGCCCTGCTGGAAACAGGCCTGGCGCCCCTGGTCGCGGGCCTTTGGTTCGAGAACCGCTTGCTGGACCTTTTGGGCTACCGCCCGCACCTGGCAGGGTGCGTCTGCTGCCAGCGGAGCGAAGGCCCGATGAAATACGCTCCGGACCGGGGCGGGGCGGTCTGCCTGGTCTGCGAACCGGCGGCGGAGCTGCCGCTCTCGCCCGGGGCGCGGGCCATGCTGGAAAAAATCCGGCAGCTTCCCGCGGACAAGGTGCGGCGTTTGGACGTGCTGCCCCGGGTCGGGGAAGAAGCGGCGGCTGCGCTGGAGGCGGCGCTGTTGTACCAATTGGGGCGCACCCTTCACAGCGACAAATTCCGGCGCGCGGTCGCCGGGCTCAAAGGCTGAGGAGACTCCACGATGACCTTTCAAGACATTATCCGCTCCTTGGAGCAATTTTGGATCCGGCAGGGCTGTTTGCTGGTGCAGCCCTATGATTTGGAAAAAGGCGCGGCGACTTTCAATCCTTTCACCTTCCTGCGGGTGCTGGGGCCCGAACCCTGGGCGGCGGCCAACATTGAGCCCTGCCGCCGTCCGAAGGACGGCCGGTACGGCGAGAATCCCAACCGCGGGCAGCATTACTATCAATTCCAGGTCGTCATCAAACCGGCGCCGGCAGCCATCCAGGACCTGTACCGTGCCAGTCTCGAACAGCTGGGATTGAAGCTGGCCGAACATGACATCCGCTTCACCGAGGACGACTGGGAATCGCCCACCCTGGGCGCGGGTGGATTGGGCTGGCAGGTATGGCTTGACGGTTTGGAGATCACCCAGTTCACGTACTTCCAGCAGATGGCCGGCCTGGATCTGAATCCGGTGACCGTGGAAATCACCTATGGCTTGGAGCGCATCGCCATGTTTCTGCAGGGCGTGGATTCCCTGTTCGATATCGAGTGGGGGCAGGGAGTGTCCTATGGCGAGCTGTTTCATGCGCCTGAACAGCAGTGGTCTAAGTACAATTTCGAAGCGTCTGATCCTGCGGCTTTGTTCGCCGCTTTCGGAGCCTGCGAACAGGAAACCCAGCGGCTGGTGGGGGAACAACTCCTGTTTCCGGCGTACGATCAACTGGTCAAAAGTTCGCACCTGTTCAATTTGCTGGACGCCCGCGGAGCCATTTCGGTGACCGAACGCGTAGGATACATTACCCGCCTGCGCAACCTGGCCAAACAGGTGGCCCAAACCTATTTGAAACAACGGGAAGCGCTGGAATACCCGCTGCTAAAGCAGCGGTTTACCCCGGCCGCCCCTCCCCGCCGGGTCCGTTCCGAAACCCGTCGGACTTCGCGCAAGCCTGCGGCGCCCAAACCGGCGCGGCCGCTGGCCCCGATGCGAATCAAAGTCAAGGGCTGAGCCGCAAAGACCTTCAAAGGAGCTGGAAAGCATGTCGCGGACCATTCGTCATCGCCGCCACTGGCCCGAAGTGGCCAACGCGTTGTTTGAAATCGGCTGTGAAGAACTGCCGGTGGACTATGTGAGCGTCGAGCGCCTGGCTGTGGTCGAGGCCAAGGTGCGGACCGCGCTGACCCAGGCTCGTCTTTCTTGCGGGGACGTCAAACTCGAGGCCACCCCGCGCCGTCTGACCCTGTTTCTTCAGGCCTTGGCCCTCCGCCAACCCGATGAGAACAAGAAGGTCACGGGGCCGCAGGCTTCCGTGGCCTACGACGGCAACGGCAACCTGACGCCTGCGGGCGAAGGGTTTCTGCGCAAACATGGTTTGGAACCGGGCCAGGTGAAAATCGAAAATGACCGGCTGTGCGCCGAGGTCAAGCTGGTGGGGCAGGAAGCCCGCCAGATCCTGCCGGAGCTGTTCCTGAATTACTTGCAAACCTTCGATTTTCCCAAGACCATGCGTTGGGAAAACAGCGGCGCCCGTTTTGCCAGGCCCATCCGGTGGCTGCTGGCTTTGCTGGGCGCGGAACTGATACCCTTGCAATACGCGGGCGTGACATCGGGGCGGGTCTCCTGGCTGCATCCCTTGAAGCGCCCCCGCACCGCGGAAATCCGCCACGCCGACCATTACCTGAAGCTGCTGGCCCAGGGCTGGGTGACGGTTTCCACCAGCCAGCGCCGCCACCGCCTGCAACAGCAACTGAACACCGCCGCGCAGAAATGCGGCGGCCGCCTCGTGACCGACGAACACCTGCTGGACCGCGTCGCGCTGATGGTCGAGCATCCGGGAACCGTGACCGGCGCCTATTCCGAACATTTTCTGACTCTGCCCCGGGAGATCGTTGTCACCACCCTGCGCGAGCACCAGCGGTTTTTCGCGGTGGAGGATGACCAGGGCCGCCTGCTGCCGTACTTTTTGGCGGTGCACGACAATCCCCTGGCCAAACCCTCCAACCTGCGGCCGGGCTGCGAACGGGTGCTGACTGCGCGGTTGAAGGACGCCGAATTTTTCTATCGCGAGGATCTCAAACGACCTCTGGTTGATCTGGTGCCTGAACTCGGACGCGTGCTGTGGATCCAGGGCTTGGGCAGCCTGCTGGACAAAACCAACCGGCTTGAACACCTGGCGGGCTGGCTGGCGCAGCGGCTGGAACCCGGAGCCGCGGCCGCGGCCCGGGAAGCCGCCCATCTGGCCAAAGCCGACCTGATCACGAACATGGTGCAGGAAAAGGAGTTCACCGCCCTTCAGGGGGTGATGGGAACCTACTACGCCCTGGCGCAGGGAGTGGCCGAAGCAAGCGCCGCAGCCATCCGGGAGCAATACCTTCCGCGTGGCGCGGAGGACGGCCTGCCCCGGACCGCGGCCGGAGCCATGCTGGCCATGGCGGAAAAGACGGACCACCTGCTGGGATGCTGGGGCGCGGGCTTCGTGCCCACGGGCAGCAAAGACCCCTATGCCCTGCGCCGCGCGGCGCAGGGGTTGCTGGCCATCGCCTTGGCGCATGGATATCATTTTCCTCTTTCCTCCTTGCTGGAGGAATCTTGCCGGCTGTTTTCCGGATTTGGCGACCGCAGGGACTCGCTGGTCGCCGAGGTGAAAACGTTTATCCAGGGGCGGTTGGAAAGCGAACTGGCCGCCAGGGGATTGACACCGGACCTCATCCAGGCCGTGCTGGGAGTTTGGTGGGACGATTTAGCCGCTGTGGTGAAAAAAGCCGAAGTGTTCCGCGCGCTCAGGCAGGAACCCGGATTCAACGAGCGCATCCTCACTTTTGCGCGCGTGGTCAACATCCTGCCCAAAGGCACCCCCCGCAGTGTTTTGCCCTCAAGCCCCGAACAGCCTGTCTGGCCCGAACGCATGGAACACGAGGCCGAGCGCGAATTACTGGCTGCGAGCCAGGCCACCGGCCAGGAAGTGTCCCGGCTGGTCGAGGCAGCGGAATTCCAGCAGGCTTTCGCGGCTTTAAGCACGCTTAAGGAACCGGTGGACCGGTTCTTCGACCAGGTCATGGTCATGGACGAGCGGCCGGAGCAACGGGAAAACCGCTTGAATTTACTGTATAATCTGGCGCGCCGCATCTGGCTCCTGGCGGATTTCTCCAAAGTCAACCCCTCGAATTCCACCCCTACTTGAGCGGTTTTTTAACCGGGAAATAACTTGCGAACAGCCGGGCGGGTGTGTTACAATCCCGCGAATTTACGTTTCCCATCCTGCACCAGATTAAATTCCGATCCAAGGTTTTTATCCGCTAGTATTGAAACCATGGTGGGAATTCCGGGCGGATTTGTTAGATGATGGAACCTAAAACGAAGGGACTTTTCCGTGAAACCAGGAACCATGGGGGCCTGGGTTTCACGACATACTAAATTCAAGGAAGGGGTAGGCTGAGGATGGCAAAAGCAACGAAAAAAGCGGCGGGCAAGAAAAAATTTGTGTACTTTTTCGGCAATGGGAAGGCGGAAGGCAACGGCACACAGAAGGAATTGCTGGGTGGGAAGGGAGCCGGTCTGGCGGAAATGACCAACTCCGGAGTGCCGGTGCCCGCGGGATTCACCATCACTACCGAAACCTGCAATCTGTACTACGCGAACAGCAGAAAGGTTCCTGCCAGCCTGGATCCGGAGATCAAGGTGAACCTGGCCAAGCTGGAAAAAGCCATGGCCAAGTCCTTCGGGGACCCGAAAAATCCGCTGTTGGTTTCCGTGCGTTCGGGCGCGAAATTTTCCATGCCCGGCATGATGGACACCATCCTCAACCTTGGCCTGAACGACGTAACGGTCCAGGGCCTGGCCAAAAGCACGGGCAACGAGCGCTTTGCCTATGACAGCTACCGCCGTTTCATCGCCATGTTCGGCAACGTGGTCCTGGAGATTGAAAAGGAAGTGTACGAAAAAGCGCTGTCAGCGAAAAAAGCCCAGGTCGGCGCCAAGCTCGACACTGAACTTAAAGCCGACGACCTCAAGGACCTGGTCAACCGCTTCAAGGAAATCACCCGCCAGCACGCGAAACAGGACTTTCCCCAGGACCCCTGGACCCAACTGACCATGGCCCGGGACGCGGTGTTCCGCTCCTGGAACAACGACCGCGCCATCTACTACCGCAAGATGAACGACATTCCGGACAATCTGGGCACGGCGGTCAACGTGCAGGCCATGGTCTTCGGCAACATGGGCAATGATTCCGGCACAGGCGTGGGCTTCACCCGCAACCCTTCGACCGGCGAGAACATGTTCTACGGCGAATACCTGACCAACGCCCAGGGTGAGGATGTCGTGGCCGGCGTGCGCACGCCCCAGCCCATTTCCAAGCTGGAGCAGGAAATGCCCGCGGTGTTCAAACAGCTGCACGGCATCACCAAGCGGCTGGAGAAGCACTACCGGGACGTGCAGGATTTTGAGTTCACCATCGAAAAAGGCAGGCTTTTTATGCTGCAAACCCGAAATGGCAAGCGCACGGCTCAGGCGGCCATCCGGATCGCGGTAGAGTTTGTCAAGGAAGGCCTGATCAGCAAGGAAGAGGCGATCAAGCGCGTGCAGCCGGCGCAGCTCGACCAGTTGCTGCATCCCATCATTGATTCCAAAGCCGAGGTCAAGGTGTTGGCCAAGGGCCTGCCGGCTTCGCCGGGCGCGGCCGCCGGAAAAGTGGTGTTCACGGCCGAGGACGCGGTGCGTTGGGCCGAGGAAATGGACGAGGATGTCATTCTGGTCCGGGAGGAAACCTGCCCGGATGACATCCATGGCATGGAGGTTTCCCAGGGCATTCTGACCGCCCGGGGCGGCATGACCAGCCACGCGGCGGTGGTCGCCCGCGGCATGGGCAAGTGCTGCGTGGCCGGCTGCGAGGACATACGGATTCGCGAAGATGGAAAATCCTTCGAGATCGAAGGCCAGGTGTTCAAGGAGGGTGACTGGATCACCCTAGACGGAGGCACGGGCAGGGTGTTGGCCGGCAAGGTGCCCACCAAGGACCCTGAAATGTCCGGCGATTTCGCCACCTTCATGGGCTGGGTGGAGCAGTACCGCCAGATCGGCGTGCGGGCCAACGCGGACATTCCGCGCGACGCCCAGAAAGCCAGAGAGTACGGCGCCGAAGGCATCGGGCTGTGCCGCACCGAGCATATGTTCTTCGCCGAGGACCGGTTGCCGCACATGCAGGCCATGATTCTGGCCACGGACGAGGACGGCCGGCGCGAGGCGCTGGCCAAGCTGCTGCCCATGCAACGGTCGGATTTCAAAGGCCTCTTCGACAGCATGAAGGGCTTTCCGGTCACCATCCGTCTGCTGGATCCGCCTTTGCACGAATTCCTGCCCAAACGCGAAGAGCTGATGGTGGAAATCGCCAAGCTTGAAGTCACCAATCCCAACGCGCCGGAAATGGCGGAAAAGAAAAAGCTGCTAGCCCGCGTCCAGGAGCTGCACGAGCTCAACCCCATGCTGGGTCTGCGCGGCTGCCGCCTGGGCATCACCTATCCGGAAATCACGGAAATGCAGGTGAGAGCCATTGGCGAAGCGACGGCCGAATGCCATGCCTCGGGCAACAAAGTCATTCCCGAGATCATGATCCCCCTGGTGGGCAACGTCAAGGAGCTCAAGCATCAGAAAGACGTGGCCGTGAAGGTCTTGGCCGAGGTCATGGCCGAGAGAAAAGTGAAATTCCAGTACCTCATCGGCACCATGATCGAACTGCCCCGGGCGGCGGTCACGGCGGACGAGGTAGCGCAGGAGGCCGAATTCTTCTCCTTCGGCACCAACGATCTGACCCAGACCACGCTGGGCTTCTCGCGCGACGACGCGGGCAAGTTCATCAAGGTCTATGAGGAAGGGAAGATCCTGGAGAAGGATCCTTTCCAGACCCTGGATACGGTCGGCGTGGGCCAGTTGATGAAGATCGCGGTGGCCAAAGGCCGCGATACGCGTCCTGACATCAAACTGGGCATCTGCGGCGAACACGGCGGGGACCCGGCCTCGGTGGTGTTCTGCCACCAGTTGGGATTGAACTATGTTTCCTGCTCTCCCTACCGCGTGCCGATCGCCCGGCTGGCAGCTGCCCAGGCGGCCTTGGCGTTTCCGCGGAAAGCGGCCAAAGGCAAAGCCAAGGCAGCCAAAGGCAAGAGCAAAGGCAAGGGACGCAAAAAGTAGTCAGAACAAATAAAAAAGCCCTGCACCGGATAGGTGCAGGGCTTTTTTTTACTGACCGGAGGGTTAGAACACCGGCGGCCGGTCTGAGGCTGGCGGTGCGGCTGGCCGGTTGGGCAAAGCCGGCTCGGGTTGCGGGCCGGGGTGTTCGGGTGGCGCCTCGTCGTCCAGTGAGCCGGAAACCGGTGTATTGCCGGCAAAATCCACCAGATCCGGCGATACATTCAGATGATACGAAGCTTGGGTGCCAAAGGCATCGGAGCCCGTATGGATGTCGCAGGGCTGGGTGGGGGCGGTCCCGATCGTGAAAACCCCCTGGACGACGTGCTGATTGCAGGCGGGATTGGGCAGAAGCCCCGAGACGTTGCAAAAGTTGACTTTCTCCACGGTGGAAGGCAGGGTGAATTTTTTCGGAATGCGGTTGGCATAGATGCGCAGCATGAGCTTGGTCCAGAGCGGACACGCGATGAATCCACCGGTGACGCCCTTGCCCAAGCTGCGGTGTGAATCCAGACCCACCCAGACTCCGGCCACATAATCGCCCGTGAATCCCAGAAACCATGCATCCGAATAATCGTTGGTAGTGCCGGTTTTTCCGCCCGCGGGCAGGGTGAATCCCAGGCGACGGGCGGAGAAGCCGGTGCCCCGGTTCACGACATTTTCGAGCAGATCGGTCATGATGGCGGCGGCCGTGGCTGGCAGCGCTTCGGTCTGAAAAGGCGTGTTTTCCTCCAGGACTTCCCCGGCATTGCTCTCCACCCGCAAAATGCTGACCGGATTGACGTGGACACCGCCGTTGGGAAAGGTCCCGAAGGCTGAAACCAGTTCCAGCAGGTTGACTTCCGACGCGCCGAGCGCCAGAGTCAAGAACGGCCGCAGAGGGCTTTCGATCCCCAATTGCCGCGCGGTGTTGATCACATTCTTAACCCCCACTTTGTCCAGAAGCTTGACCGTGACCACATTCCGGGAGTGGGTAAGGGCGGACCGAAGGGTGGTGGGGCCCCGGAAGGTATTGCTGAAGTTCTCTGGTTTCCAGACCGCGCCGCGTTCGTCGCGGAAAACCACGGGCGTATCCAAAATGACATCCGCCTGGGTGAACCCGTGGGAAAAAGCGGTGGCGTATATGAACGGCTTGAAAGCCGAGCCCGGTTGCCGCTGGGCCTGATAGGCGCGGTTGAACTTGCTGGCGGCGAAATCCCGTCCGCCGATCATGGCCCTGATTTCGCCGGAAGCATAATCAATCAGCACCAGCGCCCCTTGGATCACCTCCGGCTGTTGGCCGGGCAGGGTGTCGATTTTTCCCGCCAGTAATTTGTCCACTTCGGCCATGCCTTCATCCATGGTTTCCTGGGCCTGGCGCTGCAAGTCCAAATCCAGGGAGGTGTAAACCCGCAGGCCGGACTGGTAAATCGCGGTGCTGCCGTAACGTTCCTCCAATTGGCGGCGCACGTATTCCACGAAATAAGGCGCTTCGGAAACCTGGTCGGAAGTCAACTGAATGGAAGAGGCTTTGGCTTCCGCCGCTTCCTGGGCCGTGATGAATCCCAGCCGTTCCATCTGGGATAAAACCAGGTTTCTCCGCTGTTGGGAGCGTTCCAGGTTCCGGTAGGGATTGTAAGTGTTGGGCGACCGGGGCAGCCCGGCCAGGAGGGCGCATTCCGGGAGGTTGAGATCCTTGGCGTGTTTGCCAAAATAAGTGCGGGCGGCGGATTCAATGCCATGGGCGCCGTTCCCGAAATAAATCTGATTGAGATACATTTCCAGGATGTCCCGCTTTTGATAGGTTCGTTCGATTTGGAGGGCGAGGATGATTTCCTTCAATTTTCGCTCGATGGTTTTTTCGCGTGTCAGGAACATATTACGCGCCAGTTGCTGGGTGATCGTAGACCCACCCTGTTTGTATTCCTTGTGTAAAAAATTGACCATAAAGGAGCGTAAAATACCCGAAAACTGAATGCCGAAGTGTTGATAAAAGTTGTTGTCCTCGATGGCGATGATTGCTTGCTGCAGGCGTTCCGGAACTTCGTCCAGGCGGATCAAGGTCCGCTGTTCTGAAAACAATTCGGTGATCAGCTGGTTTTTACAGTCGTAGATTTTCGTGGATAGAGAGGGCTGGTAGGCTTTAAGATCGGAAACCAGCGGGATTTCGCCGAGGAAGGTTAGATAAACGGCCAATCCGATTCCGCAGACCGCCGCCATGCCGGACCACAAGACCAGCCAAATGGCGCGGCGCAACGTCCAGAAGGGAGAAGGCCGGAGTGGATCAGGGTGGGTTGAAGGGATGGTCACTATGACTCCTGCGGCAATGAGCTTGAAATTGGACCCCGGATCAGGCTGCGGGGATTCGACGCCGCACATTTTACCATAAACCGGTTCCAAGCCCAAAGGCCTTAGGCGGCGCGCCGGGGAAATTTTCCCGTTGCCAAGCGCAGCGGGACGATGCTAGCATACGTTTCCCCGAAACGAACAGGGCCGGGATGGATCCTTTGACCAATGAGGATAATGTGAGCCACAGCCAGATTATCAGTCAGTTGCGCCAGGGAACCGCCGAGGTCATCGGCGAGGAAGCGTTGCTGGCCAAGCTCCAGCGGGGCGTACCCCTGCGGGTCAAGTATGGCGCTGATCCGTCCGCACCGGACCTGCACCTGGGCCATACCGTGGTTTTGCGCAAATTGCGGCAGTTCCAAAATCTGGGGCATACGGTCCAATTTCTCATCGGCGATTTTACCGGCATGATCGGCGATCCCACCGGCCGGTCGGTCACGCGTCCGCCGCTGACGCCGGAACAGATCCAAGCCAACGCCCGGACTTATCAAGAGCAGGTATTTAAAATCCTGTTGCCGGAAAAAACCGAAGTGGTCTTCAACAGCACCTGGTGCCAACCCATGGGATTCTCCGATGTCATCCGTCTGGCTTCCCAGTATACGGTCGCGCGCATTCTGGAGCGGGACGACTTCCAGTTGCGCTACCGGGACGGCCGTCCCATCGGGTTGCATGAACTTTTATACCCCTTGATTCAGGGATATGATTCGGTGGTATTGAAGTCCGATGTCGAATTGTGCGGGACCGACCAAATTTTCAACTGCCTGGTCGCGCGGGATTTGCAGCAAGCCGCCGGTCAGGAACCAGAGGTCATCATCGCTATGCCGCTCCTGGAGGGCTTGGACGGCGTGCAGAAAATGTCCAAGAGCCTGGGCAACTATATCGGGCTGACGGATGCACCCGGGGATATGTACGGAAAAGTGATGAGCCTTCCCGATGCCTTGATGATGAAGTATTTCGAACTTCTAACCGATGTGGATATTCCCACCCTGCAACAGTGGCTGCAAGCCTGGGAAACAGGCAAAATACACCCGCGTGATTTGAAAGCCAGATTGGCTTCCTCTTTGGTGACGCAATACCATGGGGAAGCGGCAGCCAAGGAAGCCGGGGAACAGTTTGACCGGGTTTTTAAAAACAACGAATTACCCCAGGATATCCCTGAAAAAAATCTTCCTGTGCGTTCTCTAAAGGACGGCCAGATATGGATCGTTCCGCTTTTACATACCTTGGGTCTGGTGGCAAGTAAATCAGAAGCCCAAAGAATGGTTCAACAGGGAGCGGTGCAGGTTAATCAGAAACGAATAGATAATGTTTCTGAGAATATTCTGATTGAAGATGGGATGGTTTTACAGGTTGGAAAAAGGAAATTTGTTAAGATTAAATTAATTTCCTCCTAGTTTTTCTTTCTTTTTAAAGTCTAAAACCTAATATCTAAAAATAAATTACAAAAACAATTAATAGAAACTTGACAAAAAAATTCGATCCTGTTAAAATTCTACCATATAAATATTCATGTTACTTTATTTTTACATTATTTGTAGATTTTTAATCAGTATTAAGTTAAACTTCCTGCACATTAAAGCAGGGAATTAAAAGACATACCATGAACCTTCTCCCCCCCTTCGATATCCCCCACTGTTGTGGGGCTTGAATGAAGGGATGAAAAAATAGCAGGTGCCGAAAATGAAAGAAAAACTGATCGGGATCGGCGCAACAGCCAAACTCAGTGGACTTTCAGAGCGCACGTTGCGATATTGGGAAAGTTTGGGGCTCATCACACCAGTCCGTGTTCCTTCTGGCCACCGCAAGTATAACAAGTCCATGGTAAAAAAAATCATCGCCCTGAAGGAAATTCTCGAAAATAACAATTTGCGAATCAACGATTTGCTGACCTCGTCAGCTTTCTTGCAGGACGAAATGCTGAAGAAGAAAGTCAAAGATGTCAGTCAGTTCAATGTGGGTCCTGATATTGACGAGGGCTATGCTGATTCAAAGGGAGCGGGCAGGGTTCACCCCCTGACGAATCTTCCGGACCATTTTTTCATTCAACAGGAAATAGACCGCCGGCTGTCCGAGGATTCGAAAACCGCTATATGCTATATTGATTTAGACAATTTCCGTGCTTACAACCTGCGGTATGGATATCAGCGCGGGGATAAATTGCTTAAATTTGCGGCGCTGATTATTTTTGACGTCACCCGGGATCATGGCAATTCAAATGATATCGTTGGGCACTTAGGTGGAGATAATTTCGTCATCATTACCACTCCGGAAAAATATCCATTAATCTGTTCCAAGCTTATCGAGAATTTTGACCAACTGATCCCCCAACAGTACGATAAAGAGGACAGAAAGCAAGGATACATTATCAATATCAACCGGAAGGGTGAGGTTCTTAAATATCCGGTTATGACGCTTTCAGTCGCGGTTGTGACCAATGAACGAAGAAATTTGGCCCACTATGCCCAAATAGACGACATTGCCAATGAGTTGAAACAATACGCCCAAAAGATGAAAAAGAGCGATTTTGTGGTGGATAAAAGGGCTTCGTAAACTTGGTTAATAAAAAAAGGGGGCGATTTGAAACCGCCCCCTTTTTTTGTTTTAATAAGAATAAGGCTGAATGGTTGATCGGTTGAGCAGTTGAGTTTTCTGTCGTTTAACGGTTCTTCTGCCTAACCGCTTAGCGCTGCGATTTCTGTAGCGCTGGTGCCGGAGGTCGGAATCGAACCGACATGCCCCGAAAGGCGGTGGATTTTGAGTCCACTGCGTCTACCAGTTTCACCACTCCGGCAACAAGGCGCTTTAAATATTAAGCAAATTCACGGACCTTGTCAATTTCATTCATGAGACCGAATACTGAATTTAAATACTAAGTCAGATTATTTGTCAAAAATCCACATTCCTGTTTTACCCTTGACATTAAAAAAAATCGGATGATAGTATAATTGGATTTAGTCTGAGTTTCAGGAGAAGGCACATGAGCAAGCAGGCTTGGGACGCCTTTAAATTGTTCAAGGAAGGGCAATTGCAGCAGGCGTCCAGCAAATATCAGCAGATTCTTGAAAAAGAACCGGCAAATATTTCGGTTTTAAATATGCTGGGAGAGATCGCTGTCCGACAGGGGCAATGGGTCGAGGCTCTGCGTTATTTCCGCCTGTCGCTCAAGCTGCCGAACGAATCGGAAGCGAAAGCGGAAACCATTCGCAAGAAAATGATCCGCCTGGACCCTGACAGCGTGGAAGACATGGCCGCTGAAAGCGAATCCCCGGCGCCCGCGTCCGATTCTTTTCAAGCTTCCCTCGAAAAAATGAAGGGCGCGATTGCCGCTGACCCGAAGAATCTGGAAAATTACCAAAAATTAGGAGATTTTCTGGAACAAAACGGCCGTCGGAAAGAGGCGGCCGAGCAATTGCTGGTGGTGGGGAACGCCCTGTTCAATAACAAGGCTTTCAAGAAAGCCGGCGAGATATTCAAAAGGATTGCCAGCCTGGATGCCGCTTGTTTGCCCGCCCATATCGCATTGGGGGAAATATACAGCAAGGAAGGGTCGGATTCGGATGCGAAGAAAGAGTTTTTATACGTTGCCGAACAACTGATCCGTCAGGGAAATCTGGAACGGGGGCAATTGTTCGCCCAAAAGGCCATTCAGCTCAAAAGCATCGAAGCGCATTACTATCTTGGCTTGGTTTATTTACTGACGCGGCAGACCGAGGAGGCGCGCAAGGAACTCGAAACCCTCCTCAAGTTCAAGGTCAACCATCAAAGCGGGCTGACGCAGCTAGCCTCCCTTTTTGGCGAGCAGAAGCAGTGGGACGATGCGGTGAAATTGTACGAGCGGCTGATTAAAATCGACGCCCGCAACGCCTATGCTTCGGAGCGCATCGCCGCCATTGCCCTGCAAACGAACCAGCCCAACCAAGCGGAAGAAAAATATATCCAGGCCATGGACAGTTATGCCGCCAACGAGGATTGGGAATTGGCGACTTTCTGCGCCTTGGAAGCGGTGCGGCTGGATCAGCATAACCAGGAACTTTACCTGAAACTCGCAGATGCCGCCTACAATGCCGATCTGGAAGGACAAGCGGCCGAAGCCTGTCTGGCGCTCGCGGACCTGAAAGAGGCCGAGGGCAAAACGAACGAAGCCCAGGAGCTGCGGAACAAGGCGCGCGAGTTGCAGGGCGGCGCCAAAGTCGAATCTGCACCGCCGCGTGAAAAGACGCCGCCGCCGGCGCCAAAGGCGCAACCCGCAGCGGACGAAATGTCGGTCATGCTGAACATGGCTGACACCTATATCCAGCAGGGAGCGCTGGACGAGGCGATCGAGATTTACCAGAAGATTCTCAAACGGGAGCCCAACAACCAAAAAGTCCGCACGGCCTTGACCCGCGTTTACGCCATGTTCGCCGGCCTTAACCCCGAAACCGCCGTGGCAAGAAAGTCCCAGCCCCCTGCGGCGGGAACACGCGAACCCGACGAGCAGCGCGTCCAGCGCGAGGCGCGCGAACGCGCCATCCGCGAAGCCCAGGTCCGTGCCCAGCGCACCACCGCGCCGGAAACCGCCGCCGCCAAACCTACGGCCAAAGAGGACGAATGGCTGCAGACCGTGGGCAATGCGCGGGGCGATGAAATCGCCGGCGACCATCAAGATGAGTTTATGACCGTGACTGTGGCTGAAATTTACACCAAGCAAGGATTGCTGAATGAAGCCCTGAAAATTTATCAGAAGATCTTGGAGATGGAACCGGGCAATATGGAAGCGCAGGTAAAAAAGCAGCAACTGGAGGCAAAACTGGCGGAGCAGGAAAAAATCCGCCAGCAAGTCCAAGAGGCCCAAGCGGCGCCCAAAGCCGCTGCGAAGGACCAGCCCGCCAAGGAACCGGCCGCCAAAGAAAGCCCGAAGCCCGAACCGGCCACCCCCGCGCCGCCGGCCAAAGAGCCGGCTCCGGGCCAGGATCAAAACGGCGGTGATGAACCGCCTGCGGGCAAGGGACGGCGCGGGCGCGTGTCCTACGTCTGAAGGAGGAACCATTGAGTTACGAGACGTTTTTCGGTTTGCGGGAGCAGCCTTTTTCCAATGCGCCGGAATCCCGTTATTTTTATGAAAGCCGCCAGCATTCTGAGGCGCTGGTGCGGTTGATGCATGCGATCAACACCATGAAGGGTCTTTCGGTCATGGTCGGCGAAATCGGCTGCGGAAAGACACTCCTGGCCAGAAAACTGCTGGAGAATTTGGAGACGGACTCCAAATTCGAGGCGGCCTTGCTGGTCATCGTCCACTCGGAGATCACCGCGGAATGGCTGCTGCGTAAAATCGCCTCGCAACTGGGCGTCAAGACACCCGGCGAGAAAAAGGCAGTCATACTGCCCCAGCTCTTCGAACGTTTGATGGAAATCTACGAGCAGGGGCGCAAGGCCGTGGTGATCATCGACGAAGCGAACATGCTGCTGACGCGGGAGATTTTTGAGGAGTTCCGGGGTTTGTTGAATCTGGAGGCGCCCGGGCAAAAATTGCTGTCCATCAATCTCTTCGGGTTGCCGGAGTTGGAACAAAACATCGCGCTCGATCCTCCCTTGCAGCAGCGCGTGGCCCTGAAATTTACGCTGCAAAGCCTGCAGGAAAACGACGTGGCCGAGTATGTCCGGCACCGTGTGACGATCGCCGGCGGGCAGCGTGACCTGTTCGCCCCCGGGGCGTATAAAAAGATTTACTTGTACAGCCGCGGCATCCCCCGCCTGATCAATACGGTATGCGACAACTGCCTGTTGGAAAGCTACCTGGTGAAAAAGGAAACCGTGGATGAAGGGATCGTCGACGGCGTCGGCAATGACCTGGGCCTGAAGCCGGACGCTTGACCCTCATCCGTGAACCTGACAGGGAGCGAGGAAGGGGCGGCACCCTGCAACAATCCTTGACAAGCAGGGGTGTAATCCATACAATGTGCCCCTGCGGTCGACGCAATGGCCATTTGCCCCGTATTGTCAGGGAGAAGTTGACGACCGTCCATCAGCGGGAATAGCTCAGTGGTAGAGCGCTACCTTGCCAAGGTAGATGTCGTGGGTTCGAGCCCCATTTCCCGCTCCAGCGAATCCCTGCCGGCCGTACCCGCGGCCGGCTGATTTTTTAGGCGGCATCGCCAAGTGGTAAGGCTAGGGTCTGCAAAACCCTCATCCTCGGTTCGATTCCGAGTGCCGCCTCCAAGCATCCTGCCTGGCCGCGCGCCGGTTTTCCTACGAAAGGCTTGCCTGTTCACGGCCTTTCCGCATAGAATGTGGAAGCAGTCGATCCAAACGTGGAGGCTCCACCCTCGTGCCCACTGACCGCCATATTCTCATCGTGGACGACGAGCCGGAACACTGCCTGGTGGTTTCGCAGGCCCTGCAGGCCGCCGGATACACCACCGAAATCGCCCAGGACGGCCCCCGCGCCCTCGCACTCTCCCAGGAAAAACGCTTCGATCTGTACCTGCTCGACATCCGCATGCAGCCCATGGACGGCATTCAGGTCCTGCAAACGCTGCGAAGCCAGAATCCCGAAGTGCAGGTCATCATGCTTTCGGCCCTGGGCGACGTGGACGTGGCCGTCAAATGCATGAAACTCGGGGCCTATGATTTCCTCTCCAAGCCGATCAACCTCGACGAGTTGCTGATCACGGTGGGGAACGCGATGAAATCCATGCAGTTGCAGCAAGAGGTGGAAACACTGCGCACGCAGATCCGCATTCAGCGCAGCACGGACCAACTCCTGGGCGAATCCAAGAAAATGCAGGAACTGCTGCGGACGATCGAACAGGTGGCTCGGCACGACATCACGGTCATGATCCGGGGCGAGTCGGGGACAGGCAAGGAGTTGACCGCCCGGGCCCTGCACGCCTGCAGCCGGCGCTCGCAGTCGCCCTTTGTTTCGGTGGATTGCGCCACCCTGCCGGAGACGCTGGTGGAGAGCGAGTTGTTCGGATACGAGCGGGGCGCTTTCACCGGCGCCACCAACCGGAAAATCGGGCGTTTCGAACAAGCCGGCGATGGCACCTTGTTCCTGGATGAAATTGGCAACCTGGACGTGGCCGTGCAGATCAAATTACTGCGCGTGCTGCAGGAGCGGAGGTTTACGCGCCTGGGAGGCAAAGAGGAACTGCCATTCCGGGCAACAGTGGTGACCGCCACCAACGTCAACCTGGAGCGGGCCATCCGCGAGGGGCGGTTCCGCGAAGACCTTTATTACCGTTTGAATGAGTTCGTCCTGCATCTTCCGCCCCTGCGGGAACGCCGGGAGGACATCTCCCTGCTGGTCAAACACTTTATTGATATGTTCAACCAGAGTTTCAAGAAAAACGTCAAAGGCCTGCGCCCGGAGGTCATGAACCTCTTTTTGAATTATCAGTGGCCCGGGAACGTCCGCGAGATGAAAAACATCATCAAGCGGGCCGTGGTGTTGGCCGACGACGAGATCGAACTGTCCCATTTGCCGGAACATGCGTTCGGAGAGCTGACCCCCGTTGCCCCGGCGCCCCCGCCCCAAGCCAAAAGTGGCGGCGCGACCACCTTAAAGGACATTGTCCGCAAGGAGGTAGCCAGCGTGGAGAGCCGGGTGATCCGCCAGACCCTTGAAGCCTGCCGCTGGAACCGTTCGTTGGCTGCCAAACAACTGGAGATCGATTACAAAACCCTATATAATAAAATGAAGGAGTATCAGATCGGCTGAAGGAAGCAGAAGCACATCCGCAAGGCAGAATTCCGCCGGAGGGGAGAAATTCATGCCGCAGAACAAGCCTTGGCTGTTGTGGGGTAGCGCTTTTATAATGGCATTGACGATTTCCTGCGCTGCTCCTACCCGCACGACCAAACCCGAAACGATGGCACCGACCCCGGAGATCACCTCCGAACCAACGGTTGCGCCGACCCCGGAGCAACCGGAGGCGACTCCGACCCCTGTGTCCAAACAGGTGCCAATGACCAAACGGTCTCATCCGCCTGCGGATTCAGGCCCCCGCTATACGGCCAAACAGCCGGCAGCCGCTCAACCGCCGGAACAACCTGCCAGCACCCTGTGGGCGCGGACCGAACAGATGGAAAAGCAGAGCGCACCGGCTGAACCCACTGGAGAAGAAGGCGGAACGGTCTCGAGCGCTCCATCCGACCAGAAAGAGCTGACCGACCTGCAGCCAGCCGCCCCTCTGGACGAAGCAGCGGGTTCCCGTTCGGCCAAGTCAGGAAACGCATGGCTGGTGGTACTGGGCGGTGTGGTGGTATTACTGGCGGCGGTGATTTGGATGGCCGGCAGAAGGCGGCAGAGCGCCGCCCCGGCCAGACAAGAGGAACCGAGGCATCCGGGTAGGACCCTGACCGAAGCCCGCCCGGTCGAAAGGCCGGTAGCGGCCTCGGAAACGAGACCGGCGCCGCTGGTCGTGCACAAGCCTGAAACCGGAAAGCAGATGGTTTTGCCCACCGTGGCGGAGACCGAAAGCCGGCCCGTGGTCCGGGTTGCGGCGAGCGCCAAAAAAACCGCTACCCGCCGCAAGACCGTTGCCCGCAAACCCAGCCGCAGCCGTACCAGCCGGACGACCAAAACCGGAACCCGCCGGGCTGCAGCCGCCCGTCGGAGTTCAACGGCCTCCAGCCGCCGGAAGGTGATTTCCCTGACCGCGGCCAAACGACGCCGCCCGGGCACTGCCGCGGCCCATCGCGGCAAGACAGAAATTATTCCGTTCAAGCGGAGAGCCTGAGAAAGGAGCGCCTAAGCTCAGTTCGACCGATCTTGGCGCGAATCGTAGGCTTTTTGCGAGGCCCGGTTGAGGATTTCACGTTCCTGCCGGGTGAGGGAAGACATGCCTTGGCGGGAAATTTTTTCCAGGATTGCATCCACTTCGGATTCCGAAGGCGCAATGTGCAGGCGCGGCCGGCTCCAGGGCGGACGCCAGCGCCTCCAGGGAATGAACCCTTCCACAGCCTGCGGCCAGCGCACCCAGAAGAACAAATAACCAATCAGCAATCCGCTAAGATGGGCCAGATGCGAAACCCGCCCCAGCGCTTGTCCTACGCCCGCGAAAAATTCAAAGGCGCCGAATAACAAGACCATGGTACGGGCCTTGAGGGTGACGGGCAGGATGAAAAAAACCAGCAATGTGATGACGCGGTCGGCGAACAAAACGCCGAAAGCCAGCAGGACCCCAAAAATGGCGCCTGAAGCCCCCAGGGTGACCGAGGTTTCGTGGGCCAGCCAGCCCACGCCGGCCACGCACCAGCCTGCCCCCACCCCGCAGGCAAGATAATACCAGGTAAACCAGCGGCTCCCCAGGCGTTCTTCCACGTCGCAACCGAACATCCACAAAGTCAGCATGTTGAAAGCCAGATGCCAGAATCCGCCGTGCAGGAAAAGATACGTGACCGGCTGCCACCAACGGGCGCTGGTGAAGACCGCGGGGACTTCCAGCATCAACCGGGTCAGAAGGGGATGACCGGAAAAAACCATCTGCAGCAGGAAGACGCCCAGGTTGGTCAGGATCAAAGTCCTTACAGCCGGCGTCCAAGGCCGGCCGATGCTCCATTGCGTTGAGGAAGAGGGATAAGGCCGCATGAAGGCCATATTAACCCAGCCGGCGGGCAGAGGCAAGCAGAACCCTGGGCCGGCCGGGTTGAGTCCGCCTGCTTTTTTGCCGATACTACCTCCGCTACGCGGAAGGGGGCGGAGAGGATGAACCGATATATTGTCGTCTTGGCAGGAACAGGCCTTTCGCGCTCTACGGACAACCATCTGCTCAGGCTCTTGCTGGATTATCTGGATGATCGCTGCTGGTCCGTGCGCGTCTGGTATCACGGCCGCCTGCCGTGGTGCCTGCGCTGGAACACGTGGTTGACGAATGCTTATTACTGGGTGAGGCTGGCCTGGAATCACCGGGCAACGATCCTGGCTGACAGCCGTTTATACCCCCATTTGAGATGGTCGCTGGGTCGTTCCCCGGCGCTTGGACTGCAGGACTGGTTTCTGGTCGCAGGCGATGGGGCGCCCCGGATCAGACGCCGCTTCGGTCTTAACCGCAGATGCCAGGTGGTGCTGGATCAGTCCTGGGCCTGGACCCAATGGCTGGCCAAGGGCTGGGCTCCGGAGCGCCTGTTGTTACTGCCGCAAATTCATGTGTCTCTGGCCAGGGAATTAAAGGTCAGGCAATTCCATACCCCGTCCTCTGCCTGGTCCGGCCAATGGCCGCCGGAACCGCCATCTTGTTTGCAGGAGGCGCTTGAACGCCTGGATGCCATACGTGAAGGGGAATTGCCGAAGCGGTTGAATGAAATAAACCTCAGAAAAAACCAAGTGGAGCCCTCCGAAAAAAACCAGCTGGCCGTGTTTACGCCTGAGCGTTGATTCCGCAGGGGAAGCTAAAATAATCTTGCCACGGGCCAAGCGCTTCTGCTAAGCTGTGACCCAATCAGCCGCGGCCGGAATCCCTCGCAGGCGGCTGGCCTTATCCGGAGTGGACGGGGGATGACCCTGCGCCACGGCAACCAGGTTTTCCGACTCCGCGCCGGAAAATCCGCGGTGCCATTTTCCCGCCAGCGGGAAAGATAAGGAGCGGCGTGGAGGCAGGGCGTTCCCAAAGCCTCTTCCAGCGAGGGAGAGGCTTATTTTTTTATTTGGAGCGACTGTGAGCGAGACAACCAAAGCGCCTGCGGCCGGGGCGGGATCCGTGGGCCTGGTACAAACCCGCCTGCAAGACATCCAACTACCGCCGGAGGGACTGCGCCTGGAATGTGGCCGCAGCCTGCAGCCCATCCAGGTCGCTTTCGAAACCTACGGGAAATTGTCTGCGGCCAAAGACAACGCCATCCTCATCCTGCATGCATTGAGCGGGGATGCGCATGCGGCCGGCTATCATTCCACCGAGGAGCGAAAACCCGGCTGGTGGGACTTGATGATCGGTCCCGGAAAGTCTTTCGATACCAACCGGTATTTCGTCATCTGCACCAACGTCATCGGCGGGTGCAAAGGGTCGACCGGACCGTCCTCGGTGAATCCGGCCACGGGAAAGCCTTTTGGCATGACTTTTCCCATCCTCACCATCGCCGACATGGTCAAGGTTCAGAAGCTGTTTCTGGACCAATTGGGCATCGGAAGACTGCTGTCCATGGCAGGCGGATCCATGGGCGGCATGCAGGCCCTGGAATGGATCCTGCGTTATCCGGACCAGACCCGGTCCGCCATCATCATTGCCTCGACCGCGAAATCCTCGCCGCAGTCCATCGCCTTCAACGAGGTCCAGCGTCACGCCATTGTTACGGACCCGAACTGGGCCCATGGGGATTACTACGCCGGAACCAAGCCCGAGACCGGCCTGGCCATTGCGCGCATGATCGGGCACATTACGTTCCTGTCCGAAGAGTCCATGAACCAGAAATTCGGACGCCGTCTGCAGAACCAGGCGGAGTACAGCTACGAATTCACCCGCGAGTTCGAAGTGGAAAACTACCTGCATTACCAGGGCACGCAATTCGTGCAGCGTTTCGACGCCAACAGCTATCTCTACATCCTGAAGGCGATGGATTATTTCGACGTTGCCCAGGATTGGGGAGAAGGCTCGCTGGCACGCGCCTGCGCCCGGGTCCAGGCCAAGACCCTGGTCGTGTCCTTTACCTCGGACTGGCTGTACCCTTCCCAGCAATCCAAGGACTTGGTCAAGGCGTTGCGCCAGAACAATAAGGATGTCTCCTATCTCGAAGTCCAATCCTCGGCCGGGCACGATGCGTTTCTGCTCGAATCGCCTGCCTTCCATCAGGCGGTGGACAGCTTCCTCGACAACCTCTATCGCCGGGAGGCCGGGGCATGATCCAGCGGCGGTTGCAGGGCGGGGTATTGCTGTCCGATTATGACTTGGTCGTTTCCTTGGTGGAACCCGGCAGCCGGGTGCTGGATCTGGGATGCGGCAACGGCGTGTTGCTGCAGCGTCTGATCGACGAGCGCCGGGTTTCCGGCATGGGCGTCGAGATCGAGCAGAACGCCGTGATCGACTGCATTCACAAGGGCTTGTCGGTGTTTCAGGGTGACATCGATGCCGGGCTGGCCGATTATGGGAACGATTCGTACGATTATGTGATCCTCAACCAGACCCTCCAGGTGATCCGGCGCCCCGATTTTGTCATCGAGGAGATGCTGCGGGTCGGCCGGAGAGCGATCATTTCCTTCCCGAATTTCGCCTATTGGCGCATCCGGGCGCTCCTGGCCTGGTCGGGCCGGATGCCCCGCACGCCCAAATTGCCGTTCGAATGGTACGATACGCCGAATATCCATCTGTTGACGATCAACGATTTTCTCGCCTTTTGCCGCGAACGCCAGATCCAGGTGTTGACGCGGTTGTATTTAAATCGCGGCCTTCGCACGCGTCAGAAAACGCTGCGGTGGCTGCCCAACCTGCGCGCGGACGAGGGCTTGTTCGTGATCACGCGCCAAACCGAGAAATGAGCCCCCGCCCTTGGTGGCGGACCAGCGGGATAGCGGCCGGATGCCTGCTGGCGGGATTGGCTGCTGGTTTATGGCTGGGTCCCGCTTATAGGGTGATGCGTTTTTCGGATGGGATCGTGACCATGTATCTCATCCCCCGGGCGCCGGCAGTCGGGGAGCAGCAACTCGCCGTGCGTGTGCAGGACCGGGACTATCGCATCATGGATGAAACCGACGGACGCCTGGAAGTTATGGAATTGGCCACGGGCGAGCAGCGCGCTCCTGAACTTAAACCCGGGCCGGGAAGGGATTGGCGGGCCTGGGTGGACTTCCCTCGGCCGGGGGAGTATAGCATTTCGTTTGCTTTTACTGCGGCAACCGGACAGACTCGCACTGCCCGGTTTGAGGTCCAAGTGCCGAAAAAGTAAAGAACACCGCGGAGGGCACGGAAAAGACAGGCTGGAAAGAATGATTAAAGAAGGATTTGTATAATGGCATCGGCGGTCTTCGAGACCCCTTGCCCTGAGTGGCAGTTTCATACCTTGCTGTAGCTTAAGGAGGATTTCATGCAAGACAGAATCGAAAAAGCGTTGGACAGCATCAGGCCTGCTTTACAGGCGGACGGCGGAAATGTGGAACTGGTCGCCGTGCAGGGGAATACCGTCAAAGTCCGGCTGAAGGGGGCGTGCGGATCCTGCCCCATGGCCACGCTGACGCTAAAGCAACTGATTGAAACCCGTTTAAAGGCGATGATCCCTGAAATCGAGAGTGTGGAGTCGGTGTGAGTATTGCTCCCCGCCGCGAAACGCTGATACGGCGCCACCGGCAATTTCAAGGCCGGGTAGTGGATCTTTACGTGGACCAGGTCCGGGATGCCGGCGGCGAAAGGCATCGGCGGGAAGTCGTCGGACATCAGCCGGCTGTGGCCGTGGTGCCGATGCTCGGCCGCGACCGGCTTTTGCTGATCCGGCAATTTCGTTATGCTGTCGGCCGGTTCTTGTGGGAATTGCCGGCTGGGTTGGTTGAATCCGGCGAGTCGCCGCTGGCGGCGGCTAAAAGAGAGCTGAAGGAAGAAACCGGATACCACGCCGGCTGCTGGCAACGGGCGCACAGCATCTATTCTTCGCCGGGATTCTGCCAGGAAGTCATTCACCTTTATCTCGCCTGGGACCTTGTCCGCAAAGGAAACCCCTGCCCGGACCAGGACGAATTCCTGAGCGTCAAGCCCTGGGACCTGCGCGAAGCGTTCGGCCTGTTTCAGCCTCAGGGCATCCAGGACGGTAAAACGCTGCTGGGCTTGAACCTTGCCCGTGAATGGTCGAAAAATAAAAAAACAGGGTTGTGACTTGCAGCCAAGCTTGATAAAATAACACGCTCTTTTCGGACTGAGTCCTGATTGGAGGACGACGCGTGCGCATCCAATACTATGGTCCCCGCGGTTCTTTGCCTACACCCGGTTCTGCCACTGTCAAATATGGTGGCAATACCACCTGTTTGTCCATTCGCTTTAAAAACCGCCAGTTCATCGTGGACGGAGGCTCGGGGTTGAGAATTTTGGGCAACGAGCTGATGCAAGGGGATTTCAAAAGGGGAAAAGGCGAAGTAATATTCTTTTGGACCCATTTTCATTGGGACCATATCATGGGCTTTCCGTTCTTTGTTCCGAATTTCATTCGCGGCAACCGCATCATTCATTACGGGTCCAACCGGGTGCAGGAAATTTTAAACAGGCAGCAGGATTTCATCACTTTTCCGGTGGAATTCAAGCAAATGCCCAGCGAACAGATTTTCCACACACTGCCAGACGACAAGTCCGTGGAAGTGGAGGGGCTGACAGTCAGCCATTGCCCCATGAATCATCCGGCAGGCGGCTTTATCTACAAGTTCGCAGCCGGCGGAAAAAGTTTCGTTTTCGCGACCGATACCGAGCACCCGGAAAGCGGGATGGACGAACGCTTGCTGGCCTTTTGTTCGGGTGCGGATTTGCTGATCTATGACGCTCAGTATACGCCGGAGGAATATGCCCAAGGCCGGAAAGGGTGGGGGCATAGCACCTGGGAAAAAGGGGTGGAGTTGGCCAAAGCTGCCGGTGTCAAACGTCTTCACCTTTGCCATCACGATCAGTTGCATTCGGACCGTTTTCTAGAGAGCAAAATATTGGCCCCTGCGCAGCGGCTTTTTCCGCGGACAGTGCTTGCCCGCGAAGGCTGGGAGTTCACACTTTAATATTGACGCGAATTTTGTTTTTGTATATCATTAATAATGATTATCGATAAGGATTTAAGATGCCGGTTTATCGCGAAAGCAGCCAGCGTAAAACCATAATCAACCATCTTTCCCAACGATGGGATCATCCCACTGCTGCGGCTATTTATTCAGGATTGCGCCGGGAACATCCTCATATCTCCCTGGGAACTGTGTACCGCAATCTGGAAATCCTGGAGCAACAGGGTCGCCTGCGCTGTCTGCATCTTGATCCGCGCGAAGCACGCTATGAAGCGCATCTGGAACCGCATGCGCATTTCTACTGTCGCCAGTGCGGCCGGGTCGAGGATATCCCGCTGCTGGAGAAAAATTGCTGCCGGTTGCCAGCTCATTTGCAGGAGGCCGGTTATCGCATTGAGCGTTCGTACATTGATTTGATCGGACAGTGTCCCGCGTGCAAGGGGCAGGACCCGGAATCTATGGCAGGAGGCAAGGCATGAGCAAGAGCGTAAAGGGAACCAAAACCGAAAAGAATTTGCTGGCGGCTTTTGCCGGCGAATCGCAGGCTCGAAACCGATATACCTACGCCGCCGGCGTGGCGGAAAAGGAAGGCTATCTGCAGATTGCCGAATTGTTTCTGGAGACGGCCGAGAACGAACGCGAACACGCCAAGCGTTTTTTCAAGCACTTGGAAGGCGGCATGGTGGAAATCACAGCCACTTATCCGGCAGGTGTGATTGGAACGACCGCGGAAAACTTGAAAGCCGCGGCTGCTGGTGAGCATGAGGAATGGTCGAAACTTTATCCCGAGGCGGCCGTGGTCGCCCGGCAGGAAGGGTTCACCGAAGTGGCCGAAACCTTTGAGAACATCTCCAAGGTCGAGAACGCCCATGAACAGCGTTACCGGAAGCTGCTGGCCAACGTGGAGCAGGGGCAGGTGTTCAAGAAACTCCAGCCCGTGCGGTGGAAATGCCGCAACTGCGGATTCATCCATGAAGGCACGGAAGCGCCGATGACCTGCCCAGCCTGCAGGCATCCCCAGAAGTACTTCGAAGTCCTCGGCGAGAATTATTAATTCGTATGGCCGCCGGCCCGGGCTTGGTGATCGTGGGCTCTGGCCCGGCCGGGACTGCGGCGGCCAAGGCGTTTCGGGAGTTGGACCGCGAGACGCCGGTTACGCTCATCTCCCGCGAACCGTATGCGTGCTACTCGCGGCCCCGCCTGCCCGAAGTGGTGGCCGGTATGGTGCAGGGTCCGGATATTTGCCTTTATCCGGAGAACTGGTACCGGGAACAACGCATCACCCTGCAGCTGCGGCAGACTGTCGTGGCGCTCAATCCCGCGGAAAAAAATCTTAAGCTGGACACGGGTTCCGACCTCGCTTACGAACGCCTGATTCTGGCAACCGGCGCGCAAGCGTCCTTGCCGCCCATAGCCGGATTGCCGACGCCGAAAGCTTTCGTTCTCCGCACCCTGGACGACGCCCTGGCCCTGCGTCAGCAAGCCCTGGGGCAGCGCAGCGCCCTCCTGATTGGAGGGGGGTTGCTGGGGCTGGAAGCCGGTTATGCCTTGACCCGCCTGGGTTTGAAAGTAACGGTAATTGAAGTGGAACCGCGCCTGCTTCCCCGGCAGGTGGATGAGGAAGGCTCGGCGCTGCTGCTTAAAAAATTGCTGCCGTTGGGGTTTGAATTTCACCTCGGGGCGCGCGTCCGCGGGGTCGAATCCGACGCCGGCGGCGTGCGGCTCGAACTCGACAGCGGCCTGAAACTGCTGGCGGACTTGGCGCTCGTGTCCGCGGGTATCCTGCCCAACGTTGAAATCGCGCGGGCGGCAGGGTTGCGCCTGGGAAAACGCGGGGTCGAAGTGGACGATCACCTGGCGGCCAGCCTTCCGGATATTTGGGCGGCTGGCGATCTCGCTGAGTGGCGGGGCGGAGTGGCCGGATTGTGGAATGTGGCCCAGGCCATGGGCAATGTGGCGGGACGCAATGCCGCGGGCCGCGGGGAAGCCTATCCGGGCGTGGTGCTGGCCACAAAATTGAAGGTGGCTGGAATCGATCTGTGGTCCCAAGGCGATATACGTCCCGAAGGCGCCACCCTTTTATCCCACAGCGATCCGGCGGCGGGCTGGCTCATGAAACTGTTTGTCCGCGAGGAACGGCTGGCGGGTTCGCTACAGATCGGGCGCACCACCAACGTGAACGCGCTGCGCCGCTTGATCGAACGGCGGGTGAAAATCACCGGATTCGAGGAAAACCTGTTTCAGGAAGGATTCGACTTTACACGCCTGCCAGGTTATCAGGACCCGGCCGTGAAGTAGAAAGGATGGTCGTCATGCCGAACACAACCGTTACGCTTGCTCCGGGCGTTTCCTGGGTGGGTGCTCTGAATCCCAACCTCCGCGTTTTCGATATCATCATGCGCACCGAGCGTGGGACCACGTACAATGCGTATCTGGTGCAGGGGCGGGATAAAACCGCCCTCATCGACGGCGTGAAAGCCGGTTTTTCCCAGGAATGGCTCGACCGGCTGGAATCCCTCGTGCCGCTGGACCGGATCGATTATCTGGTGGGGAACCATCTGGAGCCTGACCATTCCGGAGCGTATCTGGCGGCCTTGGAGCGCATGCCGCGCGCGCGCGTGGTGGTTTCGAAAAATGCCCGCACGTTTCTTCAGGAGCTGACCAACCAGGATTTGGATCCGCTCCTGGTCGGGACCGGGGACAGCCTGGATCTGGGGGGGCAAGACCCTCCAGTTCATTACCGCGCCGTTCCTGCACTGGCCGGACACCATGTTCACTTATCTGCCCGAGGACAGCGTGTTGTTTTCATGCGATTTTTTCGGCGCGCATTTCTGCCACGAAGCGCTGTTCGATGACCAGGTTGGCGATTACCTGCAGACGTTCCGGTATTATTTTGACCACATCTTCCGCCCTTTCAAGGAACATGTACGCAACGGCCTCCAGGCCATTGCCGGCCTGCCGTTGTCCCTGATCGCTCCCAGCCATGGGCCCTTGCTGCGCAGCGGCATCGCCCGGGCGCAGCAGCAGTACCAGGAGTGGGCTTCGCTGCCGGCGCCGGTTCCCGGCGGCAGCCTGCTGGTTTTCTTCGTCTCCGCCTACGGGCTGACCAAGCAACTGGCTCTGGCTGTGGCCGAGGGCGCCCAAGCCGCCGGCATCCGCGCGGAGGTGCATGATCTGACGGAAACCGACATTCCCGGCTTGCTCGACCGCATCGAAGCAGCCGACGGTTTGGCCGTCGGGTCATGTACCATCAATGGCGATGCGGTCAAACCGGTTTGGGACCTGCTGTCCTCCCTCGCCACCTTGAAACTGAAAGGCAAATGGGCGGCGGCTTTCGGTTCCTACGGCTGGAGCGGCGAGGCCGTGCCCATGCTGGAGGAACGATTCAAGTCGCTCAAATTCAGGATAGCCGCTCCCGGCGTGAAGGTCAAATTCACGCCCAAAACCGAAGATATGGAAGCCGCCCGCAGCCTGGGCCGGATGCTGGGGGAAAAAATCAGGATGGAAAACCAGGGGGGGTCCAAGGCATGATTCCGAAACCATGGCAGGTCCCGGCGACGGTTATCGCAGTCATGGTAGCATGGGCCGGAGGAGGGTGCGCCCCGCAGGTGGGCGAAACCCCGCGTTACGACTTAAAACCGGTTATCACTGCCTCCGAGTATTTGTCGCGCGTGGAGTCCGGCACTGCTCCTTTCCTGCTGGATGTCCGCGAACCCGAGGAATTGCAGGGCCCGCTGGGCGCCCTGGCGAGCGCGCACAACATACCTTTGGGACAGATTTCCGAACGCATGGAGGAGATTCCCCGCGACCGGGAAGTGGTGGTGGTCTGCCGCTCGGGTTCGCGTTCCCACAGCGCCATCCAATGGCTGCAGAGCCAGGGGTACACCCGCCTGCGCAACCTGGAGGGCGGCATGCTGGCCATCCGCGAGGCCGGTAAAAAATAACGGAAATAAAACGCCGGACGCAGGGTCTAAGAAATAGCCAGCGTGACGGCGTTGTGAGATAATAAACTGCCCTGAATAAGCTGCGGGGTGTTCGGTGAAGCGGCAAAACGTTGGATGAGGCGGATATTCATGGTGAAACGTCGGAAAGCCCACGTGCCGGAAAAGGAAGCGCCAGCGGTGAAACCCGCCTTGCGGGTGAATGCGCCGGCCTGCCAGCCGGCCATGGCTCGTTTGCAGGAGATGAAGGATTTTGTGCGCTGGATGTCCAAGGATTCGGCGGTGTTGGATTATTTCGCGGGCGACAAGCATCATTTATCCCGCGAGCTGTGGGATTCCATGGAGAAGCTCCGCAGCAACAAAGGGGACGACCTTTACATCGATTTGCTGCAGGCCGTGACCCACAACCGCTTTTCAGCCGGCGAAGCCAAGCAGCTCTGGAATGAAATCCTGGTGCACAAATATTTCATGTCGGAGAAACTCGGGCGCAATGTCGGCATCAAGGTGGCGGTGCTGGATTACATGGACAACCATTCCGGACGCATCAAGGACTTTCACCTGTTGCCGGCCAAGGATTTGGACTGCCTGCTGCTGTTTGTGAACGAAGACGGCTTGACGGGCCTGTACAACCACCGCTATTTTCAGGAACACCTGCGGGAGGAGTTGCTCCGCTGCCAGCGGTATCACCGGCAATTCAGCCTCCTGTTCATTGATTTGGACTACTTCAAGCCGTACAACGATAATTTCGGGCACATGCGCGGCGACCTGCTGCTGCGGGAGATCGCGGCTTTCCTCAAAGCCTCCTGCCGGGAAGCGGACGTCGTGGCCCGCTACGGCGGCGACGAATTCGCCATGATTCTGCCTGAAACCGACCGCGCCGAGGCGCTGCAATTCGCCATTCGGCTGCAAAACAATTTCAAGGACCGGGAGTTTGGGGGAAAGGCGCCGGGATTGCCGCTGCCCGTGACAGTGTCCATTGGCACCGCCACTTTCCCGGACGACGGAAACTTGTCCGAAGAATTGGTGGATCAGGCGGACAAAGCGCTGTACCGGGCCAAGCGGGCGGGACGCAACTGCGTACGTCAGGCCGAACACACGTATCCGACCCAGTCGCAACGAAAGCGGCAGGCTGCCACAAACTAAAAAACGAATAAAAAGCCGCGGGACCTTGAGGCCCCGCGGCTTTTTTATTTATCCCCGCAACGCAGACCCCTCCGGACGATGCCTGGGGGGCTCCATTCTGATCCCTATTCTTCCTCTTTCTCCTCGCCATGCAGCGCGGCCGCAGCCTTGATGACATTTTCCGCAATCCGGCCGGAAATGGGCTGATAGTGAGAGAATTCCATCTCGAAAGAGGCCGTGCCCGAGGTCATGGCCTTGAGGTCCAGGCTGTAGGTGAGCAGTTCGGCCTGAGGCACGTGGGCTTCGATTTGCTCGGTGCCCATGGATAGGACCCGGCCCCGGCGGGAGTTCAGGTCGCTGGTGACGGAGCCCATGTACGAATCCGAGGCGTTGATAACGACTTTCATGACCGGTTCCAGCAGCACCGGCCCGGAATTCTGCATGGCGTCGTAGAAGGCTTTGCGGCCTGCGATTTTGAAGGACATTTCCGAAGAGTCGACGTCGTGGTAGGAACCGTCCACCACCTTGATGCCCACGTCGATGACCGGATACTTGGCCAATACGCCACGCAGTAAGGCCTCCTTGACGCCTTTTTCAACGCCGGGAATGTAACTGCGGGGGATGCTGCCGCCCACGGTCTTGTCCTCGAACACATATCCCGTCCCGCGCTCCAGCGGGATGATGTCCAGGTACACCTCGCCATACTGGCCGTGGCCGCCGGTCTGCTTTTTATGCTTGTGGTGGCCTTTGCCCGGCTTCTGAACGGTTTCCTTATACAGGACGCGGGGCACCTGCCGGTCCACTTCCACGTTGAAGCGCTTTTTCAGTTTGGCCAGCGTGATTTCAATTTGCATATCGCCCATGGCTGCCAGCAGGGATTGCTGGATCTCCGGAACGAAGTGGAAGTTCAGGGTGGGGTCCTCTTCGCAAAGCTTGGCCAGCACGGTGGCGAGTTTCTGCTCGTCGCCTTTTTTCTTGGGGGTGATGGCCACGGAATAAACGGCCTGGGGCAGGTGCAGGGGCGGGTATTGAATGGGCTGGGCCGGGTCGGCGAAGGTCTGCCCGCTGAGCGTGCTTTCCAGTTTGGCGACGACCGCAATGTCGCCGGCTACGGCCCGGGGGACTTCCACCGTCTTTTTCCCCTGGAGGTTGAGGATGTGGCTGAACCGCTCCTTGCGGTTCAGGTTGACATTGAAGACGTCCTGATCCGCGGCCACGCTGCCGGACATGACGCGGAAGAAAGAGAACTTGCCCGCGTACTGGTCGATCAAAGTTTTAAAGACGTAGGCCGAGAAGGGGGCGTCTTCGCGCGGCGGCCGGGTCAGAGGCTGGTCCGGCGCCCCGGGCTTGAAGCCTTTGGCGTCCGCCCGCAGCCCGGCATGGGGAACGAGCTGGATCAGGACGTCCAGCAGGGCCGAGGCGCAGGCGGGGGAGTTGCCTCCGCCGCACAGGACGGGAATGCAGTTGCCGGCTCGGACCGATTCGCCCAGCCCGCGCGCGATTTCCTCGGGGGAAAGAGCCTGGCCTTCGAGGAATTTTTCAGTCAGCTGGTCATCGCCTTCAGCCGCAGCTTCGACTACTTTTTCCTTGGCCTTGGCCGCCGCGTCCTTCATTTCAGCCGGAATGTCGCCCGCCTTCGGTTTGGCGGCCCCGGCTTCGAAGGTCAGGGCCTTCATCTGCAGGAGGTCAATGGCGCCCTTAAAGGCCGCGCCCTGGCCCAGGGGCAGCCAGACCGGAATTGCCGGCTTGCCGAACTTTTTTGAGATCGATTCCACCGCTGCGTCGAAATTGGCGTGCTCTTTGTCCAGCTTGTTGACCAGGGCCAGCCTGGGAACCTGGAAGTCCTGGGCGTAGCGCGCGTGCTTTTCGGCCTCGACCTGCACCCCGGCCTCCGCATCCACCAGGATCAGGCAGGCGTCCACGACGTGCAATCCAGCGCGGTATTCGCCGATGAAATCCGGGGATCCGGGCGCATCCAGCAGGTTGAGCTTGTGGCCCTGGTGCTCGACGAAGGCCAGCGAGAGTTTGAGCGAGATTTTTCGGGCGATTTCCTCCTCGTCGAAATCGGAGACCGTCGTGCCTTTATCCACGGACCCGGGCGCGGGCAGGGCGCCGCTTGCCACCAGCAGGGATTCCGTCAGCGAGGTTTTGCCGGTTTGGCCGTGCCCGGCGATCAAAAGGTTGTGGATATTTTCGGTCCGATAATTTTGCAGCATGCCGTCCCTCCGAGGTAGGTTGAAACGCCCGGTCCAACCGGGCGTTTGAAAAGATAGGCCGCGCATGGTTGAAGACGGAACAAGTAGGGCTAAATTATATGTAGGCGACAAAAACACTGTCAAGGCTTTTTCCCGGAGTGAACCTGCAAATGATATTCCCGCTTTGGCAATCACCGGACAGGTGGTATAGTGGGGGCAAGGAGCCTTTCACGTATGCCCGAATCGAACGGACGGTTCCGTCTTCGGCTGCTGGACCGGGCCCGGCGGGATCCGCAGTTGGCCCGGCGGCTGCGGGAACTGGCGGATTGGGACCGGCTCTTGTCCACGCCGCATCCCCACCTGCAATTGGGGCTGGCGCAAAGCCCGGGCCAGATCCGGAGTTTGCAGGTCAACCTCCAGGCCGGCTGCGACGCATTGGCCCGGGAACTGGGAGAGGGGGGGGAGGACCCGCGGGTCCTCGCCCGGGAACTGGAGCGGAATGTGCGCGCCTGGGTGCGCGATTTGGATGAACAGGGCTGAGCGCGCAAGGAGGACCTTTGTTTCCTTTCGAATTCCATAATCCCACACAGGTGATTTTCGGACGCGGGACCACGCCCCGCATCGGCAAGGCGACGGCGCCGTTCGGCCGGCGGGTGCTGCTGCTTTCGGGGCAGGGCAGCGCGCGGCGGTCCGGGTTGCTGGACAAAGTGACGGACAGCCTCAAGGCTGCCGGAGTGGAATGGGTGGACCTGGGCGGCGTCCGGCCCAATCCCACGCTGGTGTTCGCCCGGGAGGCGATCGGCCGCTTCCGCCGGGAAGGGCTGGACGCCGTCGTGGCGGTCGGCGGCGGGAGCGTGCTCGACACGGCCAAAGCCGTGGCCGCGGGCGCTCGCTACGCGGGGGACGTGTGGGATTTTTTTACCGGCGAAGCCGAAGTCGGGGACGCGGCGCCCGTGACCACCGTGCTTACGCTGGCAGCCACGGGATCTGAGATGAACAGCGGCGGTGTGCTGACCAACGAGGCCACCCAGGAGAAACTGCATTTGTCCGGGCCGGCGCTGTTCCCCCGGGTTTCCATCCTGGATCCGGAGAACACCTTTACCGTGCCGCGCGATCAAACCGTGTTCGGCGTCGTGGACGCGGTCATCCATTTGCTGGAAGGGTACTTCAACGGCTCGGACCCCGATCTGCCGCTGCAGGACCGTCTGGTCGAAGGCCTGGTGCAGACCCTGCTGGAAGCGGCGGACGCGGCTCTCCGCGATCCCAAACACTATGCGGCCCGCGCCCGCCTGATGTGGGGCGCCACGCTGGCCTTGAACGGCCTGACCCAGGCCGGTACGGGCAACACCGGCTTTCCCATGCACATGCTGGAGCACCCGCTCAGCGCCCTGTACGACCTGCCCCACGGCGCGGGCCTGGCCATCGTCGGCCCGGCCTGGATGCGCCATGCCAGCCGTCAGGCGCCGGAAAAGTACGCGCAGTTTGCCGGCCGGGTGTTCGGCCTGCATTCCGGTTCGGTTTCCGAGCGGGCTGAAGCCGGCATCCGGGCGTTCGAAACCTGGTGCCAGGAGCGCGGCGCGCCCACCCGGCTGCCTGCCGCCGGCATCGCCGTTGAGGACATTCCCCGGATCGTGCCGCATATCCGGCGCGTAGCCGAAGTCTGGGGTATGGCGCGCTATACCGCGCCGGTGATCGCGGATATCCTGAAGCTGGCCGCCTAGGCGCCAGTCAGCGGAGGTGTTTCCATGGGCGAGGAACGCAGACGATCCTTGCGCGTGAAACCGGCTTTTCGGGTCCGGACCGAAGTGCTGCCCGAGGCCGGGGACATCCACATGGCGGTGTTTGCGGATATACAAAACTTGTCGGAGGATGGCATTGGGCTGCGATCGCCCTTGAAACTCAAGGTGAACGACCGCATTACCATCTTTCTGCCCACGCTGGAGAACCGGGAACCGCTGGAAGTGCGCGGCATGGTCCGCTGGGTCCGGAACGCCGGCCCGCTGATGTACCAGTACGGCATGAAATTCGAGGCTTCCTCCAAAGCCCGCGAACACGCCTTGCGCACAGAAGTCAAGGCGGTCATGGATTCCTATTACCGCCAGAAAGCCATTGAATTAGAGGAACATTAAACCCTGTAAACGCGGTAAAATGGACTTGACGTTTGCCACAGGCGTCCGAATATAATACTATGGAACGAATGAACTGAAACGCCGGGGGGCGCTGCTTGCCGCCGGAGAAATATCCTTTAAAATCAGCTTGTTTTGCGGCGTCTGGTCTGCAGCGGCCCGCCGAAAAACATACCGGTGAAGGAGTCCACACCAAGTGCGAAACCATATTCTCCGTACCCTGGTTGTTCTGGCCTTGGCGGCTATTGCCGGTTGCGCCTCGGTCAGCGAGCGGCTGGCCCAGAAGATTCAATATATTATTCCCCAAGACCAGGCCTCGCCCGGCGATGTGCTGAGCCTGGGCGTGGTGCTGCCTCAGGACATCCGCAACGGGTCCCTCCGGTTTATCGACCGCACCTACCGGCTTTATCCCCGGCGCGATCTCGCGCCAGGAACCTACACTGCCTTCGTGCCCGTGGCCAAGGTGGACCCCGGTGCCTATCCGCTGACCTTTACCTTCCGGCCGCGGGAAAAAAAGGCGGCACAGGTCCGCGAGGAATTTCAGATCCAAATCCTGCCTGATTTTCTGCCCCGCCCCCTCCAGACGGTTCCCGGCAAAAAGTTCAACGCCGAGCAATATGTGGTGGACCGGATGCGGATCCAGCAGATGCTGGCCAAGTCGAAATTCAAGGCTGTCAAACTGCAGGATCTGCTGCTGCCTCTGGGCGGTGAGATCGTTTCGGAGTTCGGCATGCGCCGGGAGTACGCGGGCAAGGCCGAAGTCGCGCTGGAAGGGCTGGAGATCATCCCTGTCAGCGCCACGGCCGTGGAAGTCAACGCCGCGGCCGACGGGCTGATCCGGCTGGCAGAGAACCTGCCCATGCTCGGTAATACGGTTTTGATCGACCACGGCTTTTCGTTTGCCACGCTTTATTGCCACTTGAAGAATCTGGACGTTAAAGCCGGCCAGACCGTCATGCGCGGAGACCGGCTGGGTTCGGTGGGAAGCACGGGGGGCGCGGCGGTTGGGAAGCGCCTGTATTATCAGTTGTTCGTCGCCGGCATGCCGGTCAATGTTAAGGCTTATACCGGAATCGACGTCTTTAAATAATCCCATCCCGAACAGAAAACGATCGGCTACAGCCCGAAGGGAGAATAGGTTATGAGCGAAACCGTTGCCCACCCGATCCGGGAGACCGCTTTTTCCGAGGATTTGTTCATCCATCGCGGGCTCGTGCTGGTGGCCGGCTTGGTGGCCGGCATCGCCCTGGGTTGGATGGCGTTCGCAGGCTGGCAATGGCCGGTTCCGGATCAGGATGGGATCGTAGGGCCTGCGGCCCTGGGCTTGCCCGTGGCCGGCGGTCCGGCGAAAGCCTGGCTCCTAATCGCAGCCGGCATTGCCGGCGCCTGGGTGGCCCAATGGCTGTGGCTGCTGATTGCGCAAACTCAGCGTTTGATCGCGCCTTTGCCTGCTGCCACGGCTTTGAAGCGCGCCGCCATGGCGTACGCCGCTTTTTTCCCGCAGATCACGTTTCTGCTGCAAGGCCGTTCCGAGCTTCCCTATTCAGCCGCGGCTTTCGCCCTGCTGGTTCTGGGATTTTTCCTGGCTGCACTGGGCGAACAACGGGACAAGCGCAAACTGTTCATCGCTCATCCCACGGAAACGGAGTATCATCCCCTGGGACTGTTTACGTTCGGAGCGGTCATCGCCCTGTTCGGCGGCGTAGGGTGGTTCGTGCAATCCCTGGGCTACGCTCCGGTTCCGGGATTGTGGCTGCCCGCCGGATTCGGGCTGCTGGGCTGGCTGGGTTCGCTGCTCCTGGCCTGGGTCCTGAGCTGGGTGTTTCGCCGCCACACGTTTGACCAAATCTACCTGGCCCTGGCCCTGGCGTTCCTGCCTCTGGCTATTCTTCCCCTCAATACCTTCAGCGGCGTGCAGTATCTGGCGCAAGGCCAGGAAGTGGGGCAGCATGCGCTCGGCTCGCTGGGCCTGTGGCTGCTTCTGGCTGCCGGCGCGGGGCTGCTGGCCGTGCTCATACTGGCTTTGCTGCGGCTGCGGCGCCTGCCCGTGGAATTGTCACCTGCCTGGGAAGAGCTGTTCCGCGCCCTGATGCTGATCCTGGCCATTCCCTGCCTGTTGCTGGCCGTGGCTTTCTGGCCGGCGGGCGGAGCTTACAGTCAGTCCAAAGTCTTGGGAGCGCTGGATTTGTGGAAGGACGGGGAAGCCCTGGGGGTCGCGCAAGCCGCGCTTCTCGGGCACCTGCCGTTCAAGGAAATCCTGCTGCGCCACGGGTTTTTGACGGATGTGGTCAGCAGCCTGACCGCGATCAGCTGGCTCGGCCCCACGGTAGGCGCGTTCCGCCTGTGGCTGAATTATCTGGCACCGTTCGGGTTGATGGCGCTGTACCTGCTTTCCATTTTTTGCCTGCCCTGGCCCTGGGCCTTGCTGTATGCGCTGGTGATGCTCACCGGCGCCGCGGGTACGATTCCCCAGGCGCGGTTCTTTTTCCCGCTGGTGGGGTTCATCTTCACCCTCTATTACCTGCAGCGGCCGCGCTGGCCCGTGCTGCTGCTGTCCGCGCTCTTCACGATCCTGTCGCTGCTCGCGTCCTACACCGCAGGCCTGCTGGCTTTCGGCGGGCAAGTGGTGCTGCTGGCCGTTTATGTGCTTACAGGCTTGAAGGAATGGCGGGAACGGACCTTGCATTTTGGTTTGTACCTGGCGGGCGTGGCCGTGATCTCCCTGCCGTGGTGGCTGTACCTGGCCATGAGCGGCAGCCTGGGTGCGTATTTCCAGAACTTTGCCTGGGTGCTGCAGGCTTACGGCCCGGTTTTCGGGCTGCCGCTGCCCGCCTGGGGTGCGGCGCCCGGTTTGGGGGCGCAACTGGCCTTCCTGCTGCCCCCGCTTTTGCTGGCAACGGGCGTCCTGGTTTGGTTCGCCGAGTGGCGCAGCCAGAACGAAGGCGGGACGCCGCCGTGGAACGTGCTGCTGCTGTTGGTGCTGACCGGTTGGTTTTGGATGCGCTTCCTCGGACGTGGCGACTGGGCGTTTCTGCAGGACGCGCTGCCTCTGGCCGCCATGTTGCTGGCATTTTTCCTCTATCAACTGTCGCGCCGGCAGCGGCGGCTCAGGTCCCTGGTTTTTGCGCTGGCGTTGGTGCCGGCGTTTCTGCCTTATCCGGGCGGCCGGCCGCTGGTCGACTGGATCGGCGGCTTTGCCGATAAAACCCGCCTGACCGTGGACGGATTGAGCCAGGGCAAGACCGAGCGGCTGCAAAAAACCTTTTTGCCGGCCAAGCAGGCCGAGGCCCTGGACCAGGTGGCATCGTACCTCGAAGGCCAGGTCGGGACCGGGGAGCCGTTCTACGATTTTTCCAACCAGCCGTTGTGGTATTTCCTGGTGCCGCGGCTGCCCGTGGTCAGCGCCCTCTCCACCCTCGAACAGGCCAGCCTGACGCAACAGCTGGAGGTGATCAGGGCCTTGAGCAGTTCGCCGGTCAAGGCCGTCATCACGGCGCCGCCGGAGGCTGACCCTGCTTCGCTGGATGCGGTTTCACCCGTGGTCCGGCAGTACGCGGTGGCTGAATACCTGCTGAAGACCTACGTGCCGTCGGCCGTGGTCGGCGACAATGTGCTGTTGCTGCCCCGCCAGGAAGGATTCGGACCCGAGCCGGCGGCGGTGGCAGCCTGGATGAAGCCCCTGCCGTTGTTCGGCCTGCCCGCGTACTGGGGCGGGCAAAGCAAGTATGATCCCAGCCAGGGCGGCGCGCTGGCCCGCTACGCGCCGGCTGCGGGTGCAGGAGCGGTCGAACCCGCCGGACTGACCGTGACCGCCGAAGCGGAGAGTCTGAGCATCGGGCCGTCCGGTGCGCCGGTGCGCCTGGCCTTGAACCTCGCGGCCAATGCCGATTCCAAAGGCAATGTCCTGGTCCTTAAGCTGGCGGTGCCCGAAACCCTGGCCGGCCGGACTGCGACGCTCGCCTGGGGGCCTTTAGACTCCGGCCAGCGCGTGACCTTCACCCTGCGGGCCTCGGCCGTGGCGCGGCCTTATGTGTTCCGCCTTGGTTCGTGGCCGAACTGGGTATGGGCCAAAGATCACGGCCGTCTGGTGCTCGAACTGCCCGGAGGTGATTGGCAATGGTCGGGCGCCGTGTTGCTCCAGATCGCCGACGTGCCGGAATCGGGGTCCCCGGCTCCCAAACCGTAGGAGGGAAGCGCCTATGCCTGATGCGGTGTTCAACGGCGAGACCGGCGCCGAGCGGCGTAAATTCGTGCGCCGGCCGATCAAGTTGAAAGTCACTTACCGCTGCCTGGAGCGCGACCATGTTTCAACCGTGCGTTCGGACCTGGCGGAAGACCTGGGCGCAGGCGGCTTGCTGCTGCGCACCCATCAGCCCCTGAAAGCGGACCAGGTCCTGATGCTGACCCTGTTTCTGCCTCCTCAGGACCGGCGCCAGCCCGCCATGGAGCATCTCACCTGCCCGGAGGAGGAATGCCAGCGCGTGGAAATCCTCTCGCGGGTGGCGTGGAGCGCCGCGGCGCCGAGCAACGGCTTTTTGGCTGGCGTGCAGTTCCTGGACTTGGAACAGAATCACCGCAAGTGGCTGAAGGAGTTCCTGGTGGAATTCCAGCTGGATCAGCCGAATTCGCAGTTGTATACATGAGGTTAAAAACGGACCCCAAAGAACGCAGAGAGACGGTTGGTCTCTAGGCCCTTTGTGGTTGCCTGTAAAAGACCGGGAGGAAGGCATGAAAGGGTTCGGCAGCGCTCAATTCGACCGTCGTCACTATCCGCGCATGGATTTTTCTCTTCCGCTGGCATACCAATCCACCGGCGCATTTACGCCCGAAGGCGTCTCCCAGAACGTGTCCATCGGCGGGATTATGGCGCTGCTCCCCAAGCTGGTGGCCCAGGGCGACGTCCTGGAAGTTACGATTCTGCTGCCGGTCGGCGAGGAACGGAAGCTGTGCCGCGCGCGGGCCAAGGTGGCCTGGGTCAAGGAAGGCGAGTTCGAGGGCGGCTGGATGTGTCAGGCCGGCCTGCAGTTCATTGACCTGAGCCCGGAAACCGAAGGCTTGTGGCGCCAATTCATCAAGTATTGGCAGGAAGAGCAGCCGGCTTGAGGGCCGCGGGTTTCGGCGCAGAGGGGGTCAGGGCCCGGCCGCAAACAAACGATGCTGTGGCATCCAGGAGCAGGACATGACCGAGTCGAAATACGGGGAAGTCGAATTTGAACGCCGCACCTTTCCGCGTTTTGTCATCCACCTGCCTTTCCGCTATCAGGTGGACGACCATACGCGCTTCGGCGAAGGCCTGACCCAGGACGCCTCGCGCGGCGGCTTGCAGATTTACGTGTCGGAAAAATTGGACATCAACCAGCGCCTCAGCCTCAGCCTGTCCCTGTCCGAAGGCAAAAGCGTCCGCACTATCCAGGCGCACGCCCGCGTGGTCTGGATCACCGAAAACCCTCCCCAAGCGCCCAAACCCTTCAAAGCCGGCCTGGAGTTCACGGACATCACGCCCGATTCCCTCGAGTTCCTGAAATGGTTCGAGCAGTTGTGGCTCAACCAGGGGAGTTAATACCGCGGGATTTTGGAATTTCGCAGGAACGCCGGTTCAAATCGCCTGATCAACCGAACGCAGCTTAAAAGGCATGCGCAAGCGGTGCCGGTTCCACCAGCCGCCGGGCAGCCGGCGCCAGCCCGAGAGCGCTCCGCCCGCGCGTACGAGCCAGGGCGCTTTCGGCAGCAAGACCGCGGTTTGCAATCCTTTCCCCTCCCGCGCATCAACCCGCTTCAGGGCAGACCACCAGGCACCCACCAGGGCGCCGCCCAGCACCAAACCCGCAGCCAGGGACAGCGGCAGGCCGAGCCCGGCCCACAGTCCGAGCGGCAGAGCCAGTCCGAACCAAGCCGTGAAAAGGGCCGCCAGGCCGGTCACGAACGGCAGTGAAACCGCCCCGAGCGAGTTCCAGGCCCGCTGGCGGCCGGGCGCGGTGGGCAGGGAGCTTTGGTTGTCCGGCGTTTTCCAGTAACCGAAACTGACTTCGGTGAAAAAGAGATCGAGCTCCATTTTGATTTCCTGGAGCTGCTCCGGGGTGGCCCGCGGATTCAACACGATCTCAGCGAGCCGGTTGACATCCGGCCAGAATTGTTCGGAACCTGGGTAATGCCGCCGCGTGCGCTGCTCGTACAGATACGCCACCGCCTGCCGCCATTGGGCCTGGTTGTTTTCCAGACCGTCCAGGATGTATCCCAGGGTCAGGAACAGGTTGCGGGCAATGCCTTTCAAGCCCAGCAGGTCGGCGATGTAGGCGTCTTCGATGCCCTGGCTGCGCAGGTCGTTGATGCGATCCGTGAGTTCCTGATTGAGGCGCTTGTATTCCGCGTCGTTGATTTCGTTCTCCTCCCGCTGCAACTGCCTGACCGCTTCCCGCCGTTCCTGATTGACTTGGGCCATTTCCGTTCCCGCGTTCGCGGTCGTGACGAGTTCCCGCAACTGGCCGATGGACTTGGCCAGCACGGCGTACAGTTCGTCAAGCGCGGGGTTTGGTTCCTCAGGCTGGATTTCGACGGCGTACGAGCGCTGGGTCAGTTCCAGTAGACCCCGATGCTGCTCCCAGTCCGGTTCGAAATTGACCTGGTTGATGGCTCCGTCGATCCGGGCGATCAGGCTGAGGCCTTTCCGGGTCCGGTCGGGCGACAAAGCGTTGAGGTTGCACAACACCGCGAAAAGATCCCTCAACATGACGTATTCGACCGGAAAAAACTGCCCGGTCAGATTCTCGCGGGACAGGAGAGAATCAGGCAGGGCCGGACAGGAAACCAGCGGCTGGAGCTCAGCCGGAAGCCTGGGAGCGATGCGCAGGGTTTCGGGCTCGCGGGGAGCGGTTGCCTGCCGCGGCGCCTGGGCCGGGGCCTGGGTTTGGACTTCGGTTTCCTGGCGCTGGTTTTGGCTGATCTGCGGGCGCTCGAAGATCCATGACACCAGCATCCAGGCGATGATCAGCAAAAAGAGCGCATAGGCCCCCCAGTTGATCCAGCGCGATGAAGCGGAGTGTTCGGGGAAAAAAACCAGGCCTGGCTGGTTGTAAAACCAGGTCGAGGGCCTGACCACGGACTGGCCCTGGCCGGAGATGGATTTGAATTCAACCCGGTCCGGAGACGCGGTCACGCGGGTGATGATGAATACGCCCTGCCTGGGAAGCCGGAAGAGCAGGCCGGGCTTGAGCACAGGCGGCTGGAACGGCCGTTCAGGCTTCAGCGAAGCAATGGGGAACAGACCGGCTGCGGCGAGTGGAACCGAGTAGTCGTCGAACGGAGCGAGCCAGAGCAGGCCGAACAGAAGCAGGGGCTGGGCGAGCGAGGGCGCCATGAGGGCGGCGGACCAGGCCAGGTCCAGGGCTTGCCGCAGCGTCTGGCCCCACCAGGCGCGCAAGCGCGCGGCCACCTCGGCCCTGCGGCGCGCCCAGGACGCTAAAGCAGGCTGCCGGCCCAGCAGGCGAATCCGCAAGCCGGGGCCGCGCATCTCCTCGAGCGCGGGCTCGGCGGCAGGCGATTCCGCCTGCGTCTGCGGCTCCAACACAGCCCACAGCTGTGAATCGCCGATTTGGAAGGGAACCGCCAGGGAAGTTGCGTCCTGGCGGGCGGCATCGAGTCGGGGGACAAGGCGCGGGTTGTTGCGCGGATAGCGGGAGACCAGGCCGCGAAAGGCCCGTTTGACCCGGTCGGGATCCCATGCGCCCCAGCGCCTGGCCAGGGACCATAAGGCCGCGAGTTTAAGCCCGAGGTCCAGGCGCAAAGCCTGGCTGCGTTTGGGTTCCGGCAGGTTCTCGTCAGCCGCACTGCTTTCCGCCGGACCAGTTGGGAAGAGGGAAGCCGGCGCAAAAGCCCCTGATTGCCCGCCGAGAAAGCGGTCCAGGGGTCCGGGAGTCCGGCGCAGCAGCGAGTAATACGGCGATGGGTCCTCCCAGCGCGTCAGCCGCGGCCTGATGCTGGCATAGGCAATGCCGTGGGCCCGCAGCCGGGCCAGCACCTGTTCGGTGTGATAACCGCCGGTGACCAGGGCCGCCAGCCGGACGCCCTGGCCCTGCGCGGCAGCCGCGAGATTGTCCGCCAAGTAATCGCTGCGCTGGTCGGCCAGGCGGTAAAAACGATCGGCTGCCTCGAGCGCGCGCCTGGCCGCGGGCAACTCCGCCCCCAAACCTGTCTGAGCCTCGGTCCACAGGTTTTGCAGCTCCTGCCAGCTGCGTTCCCAGGGCTGGTGTCTGAACCAACGCAGTTCCCGCGCCGTGGCGGAAATGGCGAGCAGCTTTTCCGCGGTTTCCAGAAAACGGCCGGCAGCGTCCAATTGCCGTTCAAAGTCCCGCTGGAACCATCGCAGCCTCAGTGCCTGGTCCACGGTTTCGGCCTGGGCCAGGAAGGCTTCTTCATTTTCCGGCCCGTCCGGAGCCCGCAGGCCGAGGGCGGTTTGCAGAGCGTCAGGCTCCAGTCCCGGCGCCTGACGGGCCGCGCGCTTGAGCCACTCGGCATAGGCGAGGCCGTCAAGATTTCCGCGCAGAAAGGCGGAGCGTTGGCGGTCGAGGTCTGCCAGGTTGGGGTTGAATTCCCGGGCTTTCAGCGATTCCAGCGCATCGCGCAGATCGGCGATGGTTCCCTGGGATTCCTCGGATAGAAATTGGTCCAGACAGGATTCGCTGGCTGCATACAGCGCGGCGTTTTCCACGCCCTCCAGGCGCAAGGTTGCTGGACCGGCCGCCGCGGCAAATTCAGGCCCGCTCAACCGGCCTTGCCGGAGGAGGGCCAGCCCGATTTCGCTTTTGGCTCCGGCGTCGGGAAAAGCAGCGAGCTTGCCGACATCCAGCGCACCGGCGCTGCCTTCCACGCCCACCAGGACCAGTCCGTTGACCCGCGCCAGATAGGCAAGCAGATCCGCAATGCGTTTTTGCGCCTCGGCATGGCAGTGCAGGTCCTGAATGTGCACGACCAGCAAACCGGGCCGGCTGGTTTTGCCCGGCGCAGGCGTCCATTGGCTGGCGATGGTTCCCAAGGCAGGCGGAATGCTCAGGAGCAGGGATGAAACCGAAGGCGGAGGCGCGTCCGAAGGCAGGGACGCATCTGCGGGCGGGGCATAAGTGGTTTCGGCAAACGCCCATTGCAGGTGCGGCAGCAGCATCCAGCAGGCGGTCACAAGCGCGATCATTCTGGTCAGACGCATACCCGACACTTTATCCGATTCCTTTTCCAACAAATACATTATGAATAGCGCGACGGTTGACGAATATATCATTAAGTTTACATGATTGCCTGCTGATTGCAAGTCGGCCGGGTCCGGCCGGACTAAAAAAACTTGCTTATCCCCCTGGGCCGGGGTAATATGATCCTCCAAAAAACATCTGCGGTTGGGACTCCACGCAGGACAGGATGGAGAGATTTACCATGGGATTTCCGGAAAAATTCATATGGATGGACGGGAAACTGGTGCCCTGGGACCAGGCCCAGGTGCATGTGCTGACCCATGCGCTGCACTACGGGTCCTGCGCCTTCGACGGCCTGCGCATGTACGCCAATCCCAAAGGCTCGTTCGTGCTGCGGCTGCGGGAACACATGCAGCGGCTGTTCGATTCGGCCAAAATCTACCGCATTCCCATCCCGTATTCCCTGGACCAGCTGTGCGCGGCCGTGAAGGAGACCCTGCGGGCCAATGAACTCAAGGAAGCCTACATCCGGCCGTTTGCTTTCAGGGGCTATCATTCCCTGGGGCTGAATCCCCTCAAGTGCCCGGTGGTGACGGCCATCGCGACGTGGGAATGGGGGCCGTACCTCGGCGCCGAGGCGCTGGAAAAAGGCGTGTCCGTGCGCATCGCCTCCTGGAACCGGCCGGCGCCCAACACCATGCCCGCCATGGCCAAGGTGGCCTCCAACTACATGAATTCCCAGCTCATCAAGCTGGAAGCCATGAACGACGGCTTTGACGAGGGGATCGCCCTGGACGCGTTCGGCTATATTTCCGAAGGTTCGGGCGAGAACCTGTTCATCGTGAAAAACGGCACGTTGTACACGCCGCCTTCCTCCTCCAGCATCCTGCCCGGCATCACGCGCCATTGCGTCTTCCAGCTGGCACGCGACCTGGGCTACAACGTCAAGCAGCACCTGCTGCCGCGCGAAAGCCTGTATCTGGCCGACGAAGCCTTCATGTCCGGCACGGCGGCCGAGATCACCCCCATCACCCAGGTGGACCGCATCCAGGTGGGGAATGGAAAACGCGGCCCGATCACCGAGGCGATCCAGGCCGCGTTCTTCGGCATCCTGCGCGGCGAGCAACCGGACAAGCACGGCTGGCTGGACCCGGTGCGCTAGGCCCATTCCTGCGATCAGGTGACCCATGCAAAAGACCTTCATTCTTGACACCAACGTCCTGCTGCACAACCCGCAGGCCGTGAGCATGTTCGAGGACAACGTCGTCGTCATCCCCATCCTCGCCCTGGAAGAGCTGGATAAATTCAAAAAGCTCAACGACGAAAAGGGCAAGAACGCGCGCGCGGTCTCGCGCTTCGTGGACAGCATGCGCGGCAAGGGGTCGCTCTCCAAGGGCGTGGCCATGGACAACGGCGGCATCCTGAAGATCCCGGTGGAAATGCCGGACCTGGAGCTGAAAGGCCTCGACAACAGCAAGAACGACAACCAGATCCTGGCCCTGGCCATGACCCTGCAGCAGCGGGGCGTGGAGAACGTGCGCCTGGTCACCAAGGACGTGAACCTGCGGGTCAAGGCCGACGTTTTCGGCGTGATGGCCGAGGATTTCGAACACCACAAGGTCAATATTGATGAGCTGTATTCGGGCGTCACCAACCTGGAAGTGACGCCCGAGGTCATCAACCAGTTCTATGCGGACAAGAAACTCCCGCTGACCGACCAGGAAATGCATCCGAACCAGTTCGTGATCCTGCGCGACGCGGGCGGCGCTTCGCGCCAAAGCGCGGTCAGCAAGGTCAACTGGAAGGACAAAACCCTGGTGCCGCTCCTGCAGGGCGACCAGGAAATCTGGGGCATCAAGGCCAAGAACCTGCGCCAGAAGTTCGCCCTGGAGCTCCTGCTCGACAACGCCATTCCCCTGGTGACGCTGCTCGGGCCGGCCGGCACGGGCAAGACCCTGCTCGCGATCGCCGCGGCCCTGCGGGTCACCCTGGACGAACGCCGCTACCGCCGCATCCTGGTGACGCGGCCGGTCATCCCCCTGGGCCGGGACATCGGCTACCTGCCGGGCACCAAAGAAGAAAAGATCGCGCCCTGGATGCAGCCCATCTTCGACAACCTGGAATTTCTCATGGACCAGAACGGCGAAGCCGAGGAAACCGGGGAGGGCACGCTGCGCTACCTGAACGAAAGCGGCAAGATCGTCCTCGAATCCCTCACCTACATCCGCGGCCGTTCGATTCCCAAGCAGTTCATCATCGTGGACGAGGCGCAAAACCTCACGCCGCACGAGGTCAAGACCATCGTCTCCCGCGCGGGCGAAAGCTCCAAGGTGGTGCTGACCGGCGATCCCTACCAGATCGACAATCCCTACTTGGATTCCAATTCCAACGGGCTGACCTACCTGGTCGAGCATTTCAAAGCCCAGCCGCTGTTCGGGCACGTGACCTTGAACAAAAGCGAGCGCTCGCCCCTGGCGGCCCTGGCGGCGGAAATCCTCTGAGCCGCGGCGCATGGCGGCGGACGCCCTGCTGGTCCTGCACTTCTTATGGGTGGTGTTCATGGTGTCCGGTTTTCCCCTCGCCTTGCTGCTGAAAAGCCGGGTCCTGCGCCTGGCCCACGCCGCGGGCCTGTCTTCCTATCTGTTGCTGGCCGCATGCGGCTGGTATTGCCCCCTGACCGTGGCTGAAACCTATTTCCGGCGCCTGTCGGATCCGGGGTTCTCCTATCACGGTTCCTTTCTCGGCTCCTGGATCGAACGCCTCATTTACGTGGACAATTGGGGTGCGCCGTTATGGATTTTCCGGCTGCTGGCCGGCCTGTATCTGGCCCTGTGTCTGTCCTCCTGGTGGTGGTGGCAACCCGGCGTCAGGGCAGGGAGGCAACCATGAAACCCTGGACATGGCTCTTGGGCGCACTGGCCGCTGCCGGTCTGAACGCCGGTCTGGCGCTGGCCCAATCCGAACCCGTCGCCTCCGTAGAGACGGATTTGGCGGACCGCCTGGTGGAAGCCTGCCAAACCCTGGCCGCCGCACCGGCCATGAAAACCACGGGGCGCGTGGAAGACCTGGAACTCTTTTGGCTGGCCGAGTTGCTGGATTATGAAGACCAGGGTTTTGAGGCGCGGCGCGTGCGCCGGTATCTCGCGGCTTACTGGCCCCGCAGCCCGCTTCTGCCCCTGTTGCCGCCCCTGAAATCCGAGGGCGAGCTGCTGTCCGATTTCACGCCTGATCCGGCCTGGTCCCGGACGGTCAAAGCGTTCTACCTCTGGCTGGGCCGGGAGGAAACCACGGACGCTTTGGACCTGGACGCCGCCGTGGCGCTCAGCCTGGCCTGGCTGCAGGCCGTGGGCGAGGGCGGCGCGCTGCCCGACTTCGCCGCTTTGGTCAACGAGTTCCCGGAATCCAGGTTCGCGGGCTGGGCCGTTTATTTGCAAGCCTGGTCTCATTGGCTGGAAACGGACGGCGACCTCGCGGGCTTCGCGGCCCTGCGGGCCCGGCATCCCGAGCATCCCCTGGCCGCCGAAGCCGCGGAAGCCGCGCTGGTTCCGCATTTCGATCCGCGCAGCCTGGCGCAGCGGTCCAGCCTCCTGCCCGGCTGGGGCGAGGAATTGCTGGAACCCGGGATGCGGGAAGCCTCGAGCCAGTTGTATTCGGAGTTGTTGTTCCTGGCGGGCGCCGTCGGTTTTGCCGTGGCCAGCCAAAACCAATCACGCCAGGAGAACCTGACCGGCGCGGCGATTTTCGCCAACTTGCTGTTTCTCAACCACCAGGGCAGCGCGGAACGCGTGTGGGAGCTGGCCCAGCGGCGCAACTGGGCGGAGCGCAACCGGTTCCTGCAGGAGCGGCTCGAGGCGCCCATCATGGGCCCGGGCCGGTTTCAACCGCTAAGCTGGCCCAAACCCGCGGCCGAGCCCATGGCTTCCGAGGCGGAGATCTCGCTGTTGCTCAAGCTGCGCGGGGTGGACGAAGGTTTTCGCGGCCAAGGCTGGGTCCGCGACGACGAACTGGCCAACCTGGGATGGCAAGTGCGCTACCGCCGCAGCGTGCTGCAGACCGCGGGGCAGGGTCCCCTGTCCGCGGCCCTGGCCGTGGCGCCCCGCTTGAAGCTGGTTTACACCCAGGCGCGAACCACGGCGCCGGACCTTTTCCGCGATCCCCTGCGGTCCACGGAATGGGGCCTGGGCGCGGAGCTGCTGGGGCTGGTCCGCTGGTCCTGGGGCAGTTGGCGGATACAAGGTTCCTTCGGGGCCGGTCCTATCTGGCGCCAGCGCAGCCTGTCCTTCGCGCCGTTCAGCCACACGGACCAGGGGCCTGCGCTCGCGGCTGACGCGGGCCTGGAATGGGGCGGGCCGAGCGGAACGTTTTGTCAGGCCGCGGTCTGGTACGAGGACGACTTCCAGCAGCGGGCCGTGGCAGCCGGACCGGGCCGGGTCGGCATTCCCGGCACAGGCCTGGGACTGCAATTCAGCCTGGGAGTGCGGTTTTGATCCCCGCGGGCTATCTGTGGCTGTTCGACCTGGACGGCACGCTGGTGCGCACCGGCGGCGCGGGCATGCAGGCCATGGAACAGGCCTTCACGGAGGTCATGGGCTGGCGCGAACCCCTGGCCGGCATCTCGCCGGCCGGGCGCACGGACCCCTCCATCGTCCACGAAGTGTCGGAAAAGCAGCGCGGCCGCGGCATGAGCGAGGCGGAAATGGAGCGGGTCTTCGGCCGCTACCTGGAGTTGCTGGAGCAAACCCTGGCCGCGGCCCCGGCGTTCAGGGTGCTGCCCGGGATCCGCGAATTCCTGGAACAGGCGCAAGCGCGGCCGGATACCTGGCTGGGGCTCGGCACCGGCAACCTGGAATTCGGCGCCCAGCTCAAGCTCAAGCGCGGCGGCCTGGACGGCTATTTCCGCTTCGGCGGCTTCGGTTCGGACGCCGTGGACCGCGTGGACTTGCTGCGCAAGGCCGTCGCGCGCGGCGAAACCCTGCGGGGCGCGCCCCTGCCGCCTGAACGCGTGATCGTGGTCGGCGACACACCGCACGACGTGGCGGCCGGCATGGCCATCGGCGCGCGCACTGTGGCCGTGGCCACCGGACCCTTTACTCCGGCCCAGCTCGCGGCCAGCAAGGCCGGTCTGGTGCTGGCGGATTTCACGGAGCAGGACAAGCTGGCCGCTTGGCTGGCGGGGGTAGAAGGGGGCAAGTACGCTGCGGGACAGCCTTGACAAGCCGTTCGCCTCCAGGCATACTCTGTCCTGCTTGCATACCTTTTGCGGAGTCTGGCATGGTGCCTGAACCCCATCCCCACAAAGACCATCCCATCACCCTGCGCCGGATCTTCATTTCCGGCCTGCTGGTGATGATCCCGCTCGCGGCCACGATCCTGATCCTGGTGTTTCTCTTCAATCTGCTCGACGGCTGGCTGGCGCCCATGGGCGGCCAGTTCCTGCGTGCGCTGGGATTCAAGCTTCCGCCGGAACTGAAGCGCATCCCGGGCTTCGGCATTCTGGCCACGCTGGTCCTGACCATGCTGACCGGTTTGGTGGCCTCGAACTATCTGGGCCGGCGCGTGCTCCGCTTCGGGGACCGCATCATCCGCAACATCCCCTTGGTCAGCAACGTCTACGGCAGCATCCGGCAGCTGGTCAAGGCGTTTTCCGCCGGCGGTTCTACGGCTTTTCGCACGGCTGTCCTGTTCGAATTTCCCCGCAAGGGCATCTGGACCGTGGGCTTTCTCACGGTCCCGGCCTTCGCGGCCGCCGAGCAAATCATCCGCAAGAAAATGCTCACTGTGTTCCTGCCTGCGGCGCCGATCCCCAGCCAGGGCGTGATGCTGCTGGTGCCCGCGAAGGACGTGCGCATCCTGCCCATGTCAGCCGAGCAGGCCCTGAAACTGATCGCCACGCTGGGCTTGGTTTCCAGCCCCACGGAGGACGAACACCTGCATGCCGACGCGCCCCAGCCCGTCTCCGCGCCCAGCCTGCCGCCTGCGGGTCCTAAACGCCGCCAGAGGCGGTAAAGGATTCAAAACACGCCTGCTTTAATATGAAGTGAGCGGGATCGCACAGCCGAGGTCAACGCATGAGTCAAGCTATTCTGGATATCCTTCAATCCGCCCGCAAACCCAAGGAAAAAACCGAAATCCTGACCCAAGCGCTGGGGCGGAAAAAAATCTCTGCCAAGGAGTTCATGGTTTTTTTTAAAACCGCCCGGGACCAGGACCAGGGCTCCTGCGCGGATGTGATGAAGCACTTGTCCGCGGAACACCCCGAACTCCTGGGGCCTTTTATTCCTGACCTGATCCCTTGTGTTACTTCCCGGGTCAACCGCGTCAAATGGGGCGTACCCGAAGCCCTGGGCAATCTGGCTGAGAAGTACCCGGAACAAGTCGCCAAAGCCATCCCGAACCTGTTGATCAACGCGCAAGACCCCAGTACAGTCGTACGCTGGTGCGCTGCCTACGCCCTCGCCGCTCTTCTGCGTCACCATCCCAAGGCCAGGAAGACGTTGGAGGGGAAGATCAAGGGGATCATCATAAGGGAGAAGAATAACGGGGTGAGGAAGGTGTATGAGAAAGCGCTGAAATAAAAGGGAGCCGGATAGCTGGCGGTCCTTTGCCTGGAGAGGCCTTCTGCCTGGATTGGAGCGCCGCCCACTTTCCACCCATAAAAGAGAACCTATGCGGCCCGGCGGGGTCTAAAAGCCGATTTACTCGCCATTCGTCCTGTGGTTCTGCTTGACAATAAAAACGGCTTTTCTTATCATTTCAAAGTTTTTAGTTCCCAGGAGGTCTGCGGCATATGATACGGGTTGAGGATTTGGCGAAAAGTTTCGGCGCGGTCGCGGCCGTGGACCGTGTCAGCTTCCAGGTGAAGCCGGGTGAGATTCTCGGGCTGCTCGGGCCCAACGGCGCAGGCAAGACCACGACCCTGCGCCTGATTGCCGGCTACCTGCGGCCGGACGGCGGAAAAATCACGGTCGGCGGGCTGGATGCGCTGGATGAGCGCCAGCCCATACGTGACCTGATCGGCTACCTGCCCGAATACAACCCGCTCTACCAGGACATGCTGGTGTACGACTATCTGCACTTCGTGGCCGCCATGCGCGAACTGCCGCAGGCCCGGCGCCAGAGCCGGGTCGACGACATGATCGCGGTCTGCGGGCTGGCCGGCATTGTGCATAAAAAGGTTTCCGAAGTGTCCAAAGGCAACCGGCAGCGCGTGGGCCTGGCGCAGGCCATGATCCACGATCCGGAATACCTTATTCTGGACGAACCCACGGCCGGTCTGGACCCCAACCAAATCAGCGAGATCCGCGACCTGATCAAGCGCCTGGGCCGGGAGAAGACCGTGATCCTTTCCTCTCACATCCTGAGCGAGGTCGAGGCCACCTGCGACCGGGTGGTGATCATCCACCAGGGCCGGGTGGTGGCGGACAGCAATCCCCGCGATCTGCAGCGGCAGGCCGTGGACGAAGCGCGCCTGCACCTGCGGATCGGCGAGGGCGAAAGCCGGACCGTGCTCGAAAAACTGAAAAAACTCCCCCACGTGCTGAACGCGGAGCGCACCGAGGACGAGGGCCGCGACATCCACGGATACCTGGTCCGCTACCAGCCTGACCACGACCTGCGGCCGGAAATCTTCCGTCTCGCCGGCCGCGAAGGCTGGACCTTGTATGAAATGCACCGCGAAGTTCTGAGCCTGGAAGACGTGTTCCGCCGTCTGACTGCGAATTAATCCCTAGGGAGGTTGAAGGCATGACCAGCGTCAAAACATCCGAACCAGCCCAGCCTGCGGCCGAAACCGCGGCCCGGCCAGGAGCCGCACCGGCCGGCAACCGGGCCCTCGGCCGGATCGTCGCCCTCGCGCGACGGGAATTGTACGCCTACTTTTTCTCGCCCATCGCCTATGTCGTCATGGTCATTTACCTCCTGTTCGCGGGCTGGTTTTTCTTTTCCCGCTTTTTTCTGTTCGGCGTGCTGGAAATGCGGACCTACTTCGCCACCGCGCCCCTGCTCTTGATGTTCCTGGCGCCGGCCATCACCATGCGGCTGCTGTCCGAAGAGTTCAACACCGGGTCCTACGAAATGCTCATGACCCTGCCGCTGTCGCTTACGGAAATGCTGCTGGGCAAGGGTCTGGCCGCGCTCGGCTTCCTGGCCGTGATCCTGGGCATTTCGTTCAGCTACCCGCTGACCCTGGCCACCCTGGGCCCCCTGGATTGGGGGCCGGTCGTGGGCGGCTACCTCGGGCTGCTGTGCCTGGGCGCCACCTATTTGAGCCTGGGGCTCCTGACCTCGGCCCTGACCCGCAACCAGATCGTGGCCTTCATCCTCGGGTTCGCCTTTTGCTTCGCCCTCTACCTGATGGACAAAATCCTGATGTTCGTGCCGTCCTTCCTGGTGGGCCTGTTCGAGTACCTGGGATCGGATTATCATTTCCAGAACTTCGCCCGGGGCGTGATCGATTCCAAGGACCTCGTATACTACGCCTCCATCAGCGTGACGGCTTTCCTGGGCACGCGCCTGGTGCTGGAAGGGAGGAAATGACATGCGCCTGAACGAGCAGGGTCGCAACCGCTTAAGCCTGTATTTGATCGTGGCCGGCATCCTGGTCCTGGCCAACCTCTTTTCCGTGCGGACGTTTTTCCGCCTCGACCTCACCAGGAGCCACGCGTATTCGCTGTCCGCCGTGTCCAAACAATATATGCGCAACCTCAAGGATCCGCTGACCGTCAAGGCGTTTTTCAGCCAGCAGTTGCCGCCGCCCTACAACGCCAATGCCCGCTACCTGCGGGACCTGCTGGAGGACTACCGCATTTATTCCCGCGGCCGCTTCAACTATCAGTTCGTGGACCCGGCCGAGGACCCGGCCCTGCAGCGCGAGGCCCGCACGCTGGGCGTCTACGAAATCCAGCTGACCGCGGTGGCGCGGGACAAGTTTGAACAAAAAACCGGTTTCATGGGGCTGGCCATGTTCTACGGCAACCGCCAGGAAGTCCTGCCGCTTTTGCAGGACACCAGCGGTCTGGAGTACCAGCTCTCCAGCATGATCAAGAAGCTGATGCAGGAAAAGAAAAAGGTGCTGGGCATCACCCAGGGCCACGGGGAACCGGCCCTGGAATCCGACCTCAGCAATTTCAGCCAGATCATTTCGGGCAATTACGAGGTGGTGCCGGTCCACCTCGGCGGCGAGGCCATCCCGGACCGCGTGGACGCGCTGGTGGTTCCCGGCCCGACCGAGGCGCTGGACGAGGTCTCGCGTTACCGGTTGGACCACTTCCTGCGCTCGGGCCGGAGCCTGGCGCTCATGGTCCAAATGATCAAGGCAGACGCCCGCTCCACCATGCAGGGACGGCCGCTCATGACACACCTCAACGAGCTGGCCGCGGCCTGGGGCGTGAACGTGGCCCCCAACCTGATTTACGACGTCCAGTGCCAGAAGATCGCCGTGGCCCAGCGCGGGCCGGGCTTCATCATGCAGAACATCGTGGCTTACCCGCCGTTCCCCCTGGTGACCAACATCAACGCCAAGCACCTGATGGTGAAGAACCTGGAATCGTTCACCCTCCCGTTCGTGAGCGAAGTCAGTCCCAACGAGGCGGTGTGCAAACAAAACCAGTTGGACTGCCAGGTGGTGGCCAAGAGTTCGCCCCGCGCCTGGGCGCAGCAGAATTTTTTCATGCTTTCCCCGCAATTCATCCAACCGCCCCAGGGCCAGGAGCCCAAACAGTTCCCCCTGCTGGTGACTGTGAGCGGAAAATTCCCCGGCGCCTTCGCGGCGGACAAAGTGCCTGCGTCCGGTTCGCCTTCGGACGCGCCCCTGCCGCCCTTTGCGGCCGAAGCCAAGCCCAGCCGCCTGGTGGTCGTGGGCGGTGCGGATTTTCTCACCAATGACTTCATCGATCCCCGGCGCCAGGGCGACGTGATCCAGCTAGCACAAAACCTGGTGGATTGGGTCGCGCAGGACTCGGCCCTAATTGAGATCCGCGGCAAGGAAACCACGCCGCCGGCTCTGGGGCAGGTGGGCGAGGCCCACCGCCAGGCCGTGAAGTATTTCAACTGGCTGGGCCTGCCGCTGCTGGTGGTCTTGGCCGGGTTGGTCATGTGGCGGCGCCAGGCTGCCAGGCAATTGGCCCTGGCCCAGCGGTATGCCGGCGGCGCCAAGACGCAGTAATCCTGTCAGGATATTTATCCCCTCCCCGCAAGGGAGGGGGAAACCTTTTTAAGCAGTGAGGTTTATTTACACTTGGTGGGAGGATAAAAGAATGTCCAAACGTTCCTTATACATCGCCGGAGGTGTTTTCCTTCTGCTCCTGGCCTATGTGCTTTTCACCCAGACCGGGGACCGCGGCTTTAATACGCTGAACCTTCCCGTCCTGCCGCAGATTAAAGCCGAAAAATTGACCAAGATCGAAATCACGACCCCGGCGGGTTCTGTGATTTTTGAGAAGCAGCCGGCCGCCTGGCAGATTACCTCGCCCATCGCTTTTGCCGCGGACAAAAACAAGCTGGACAGCCTGACGCGCTTGCTGGGCGAATTGCGCATCACAGGCCTGACTTCGGAACGGCCCGAAGCTGCGGCGGATTTCGGGCTCACCACGCCCACCGCGTCAACGCTGCGGGTCAGCGGCGAAAACCAGCAGGCCTGGGAACTGCGCGTGGGGCAAACCGACGCCAACCAGACCCACACCTACGTGCAGCTGCCCGGCGACCCCAAAGTGTACCAGGTGCTCGGCGACATCACCCAACAGTTGTCCCGGCCCGCGACCGAGTGGCGTTCCCTGCAGATTTTCGATTTTTCCACGGACCAGGCTTTGCGCGTCTCCATCCGCCAGTCCGGCCAGCCGGCGTTCGAGTTCACCAAGGAGCAGGAAACCGAGGCTAAAATCGTTGCGGACACGCCCCAGGGCACGACGCCCCCGGCCATGACGACCCGCATTGTCTGGAAAAACCAGACTGACGGCAAAGCCCTGCCCGATCCGGCGGTCAACCAGTTCCTCAACGCCTTCACCCGGCTTTCGGCTGCCCGCATCGCGGACAATGCTCCGGCCTCTGGCAAGCCACTGGCCGTGGTGGCCGTGGCCACCGCGGACAAGGAATATGCGCTGGAAGTGATCCGCTTCCTCGCCGACACGCGCCAGTATCTGGTGCAGCGCAAAGGCGAAGCCGTGCTGTATGAAATCCCGGAATACCAGGGTAAGAACCTGCTGAAGGAAGCCAAAGATTTCACGCCCTAGCCAGCCTGCCAAATATTTCTTTTCCTTCCCCAAAGTTGCCCTTATAATGGCTCCCAGGCAAGAGATGATTTCCTCCTTCCAGGAGCGGACCATGAAAACCTCCCCCATCGTGCTGGTTTCTCTGCTGGCGCTGGCAAGCGCGCCGGCCTGGGCCATGCAGTTTAAAGCCGAGACCAACCTGTATCTCAGCCAGAATGAACTGGCGGATGAAGACTTGTACGCCGCGGGCGAGAGCGTGACCTTCCTCGGCAACGCCCTGCAGGACGCTTACATCGCCGCCTCCAATGTGGCCACCGTGGCCGGCACGGTCGTGCAGGACCTCAACATCGCGGCCGTAGACGCGGAAGTGAACGCCAAAGTGGGCGATGATTTGCGCGTCTTCGCCTCGCAGGTCAAACTCGCGGGCAGCGTGGCCGGCAGCACCCTGATCCTGGCCGGACGCGTGACCCAGCAGCGCCAGAGCCTGCTGGAAGGCGACGTGGCCATCCGCGGCGGAGAAGTCCGCCTGTCTGGAACCATCAACGGACCGCTGCAAGTCGCGGCCAAGGAAATCATCCTGGACGGCGCGGTGACCGGCCCGGTCCAGCTCGAGGCGGACCGCATCCGTCTGGAAGCCGGTGCCCGCGTTTTGGGCCGCCTGCAGTATCATTCCCCGCAGGAAATCCAGATTGACCTCGGCGCCCAGGTGCAGCAGCCCGTGCAACGCACAGCCGCGCCGGCTGCCGGTGCCACGCCGGGCGCCGAAGCGTTCGATTGGCAGAGCCTGGTTTGGTTAGGAAAGGCGCTTTACCGCCTGACCCTGTACCTGGGATTGCTGGCCATGGGGTGCCTGCTGCTCTTGGCCGTGCCCCAGCCTGTGCGGCGCTATGCCGCTGTTATCAGGCACCAGCCCTGGCAAAGCCTGGGGTGGGGATTGCTGACGGTTTTGGGGCTGGCCGTGGTCCTGGGTTTGCTGGTTGTCTCCCTGCTCGGCATTCCTATCGCCCTGATCCTGCTGGTCCTGACTTTTTTCGCCATGTTGTTCTCCTCCATCGGCGTGGGGTATACCTTGGGCTTGTTGCTGGTGAAAGCCCAGCCTGAGGAACGCGGGAAAAATCTGCTCGCGTTTTTCCTGGGCTTGACCCTGCTGGCCGTGCTGCAATTGATACCCGTGGTGGGCACCCTCCTGGAAGTGCTGGTGATGTTCGCCGGCTTGGGCGCCTTGTGGCTGGTGCGTAACTTCCAGGAACCGGCCCTGGCGCCTGCGGCAACCGCGGGCCCGGTTCGTAAATCGCATGTCCAGCCCGCGACCGCACCGAGTTCCGCGACCCTGCCGGCTCCGGCTCCGGTCCAGACAGTCAAACCAGCGGGCGCGGGTTGGAAGCCCTCTGTGCCGGCTTTCAAGAAAAAGGGCCAGCCTAAAACCACGGTACGCCGGAAGAAGACCGGATCAAAACCCAAGGCAGTTCGTAAGACGAAAAAGAAGAGATGAATTTACGCGCAGCGATCTGCGCGGTATCCGAATGTCACCCCTGAGCCTTAAGACCCGCCGTATCCTTGGCAGCGGGGTGGAGGTGTTGGCGAAGGGGGTAATCCTCCCACATCTATTCCTATATACAGTAAGCCAATAGGATTATTGTCAGGAATTGTTATTAATTCGAAGCCTCTCGATTCTCTAAAAATAGTTTTGGAAAAAGGCGTTGACATAAAGAAAAATCAAATATATAGTATATTTTCGTCGGCAAGATCACAATATATAGTGATTCCCCGATCCGGCCGTAGGATGATTACAGGAGGGGTGCAAAGGATGGAAAACCAAGGAATTCGCCAAATCCGCAAGCGTGATGGACGCCTGGTGCCTTTTGACGAACAGAAAATCGTCAACGCCGTTTTCCGGGCCATGGATGCGGTGGGGCAGCATGATCTGGAGCAGGCTCAGAACGTCGCCCGGCGGGTGCACAACCTCCTCAAGGCCGTATACAAAGAAGGCCAGGTTCCCACCGTAGAAAATGTCCAGGACGTGGTCGAAACCACGCTCATGGACAGCGGCTTCAAAGATGTCTCCAAACAGTATATCCTTTACCGCGCCCAGCACAGCAAACTGCGCCAGACCCGCGAGCTCTTCTCCTCGGCCAACGAGATCATCGACAATTACCTCGGCAAAAACGATTGGCGCATCAAAGAGAATTCCAACATGAGCTACTCCCTTCAGGGGCTGAACAACCACATCACCGCCATTCTGGTCTCCCAATACTGGCTGGAGGAGATTTACCCGGAACGCGTGCGCCAGGCGCACATGAGCGGCGATTTTCACATCCACGACCTGGGTTCGCTCTCCGTCTATTGCTGCGGCTGGGACTTGCACGATGTGCTGCTCAAGGGTCTGCAGGGCGCCTACGGCAAGACTGAAAGCGGGCCGGCCAAACATTTCCGTACGGCCTTGGGCCAGATCTGTAACTTTTTCTTCACTCTGCAGGGCGAGGCTGCGGGCGCGCAGGCGTTTTCCAACTTCGACACCTACCTCGCGCCCTTTATCGCCTATGACCAGCTGACCTATCCCGAGGTTCTGCAGTGCATGCAGGAATTCATCTTCAATGTGAACGTACCCACGCGCGTCGGCTTCCAGACGCCCTTCACCAACATCACGCTCGACCTGCAGGTGCCCGAGCGCATGCGCAACGAGCCCGTGGTGATCGGCGGGGAGCTGCAGGAACGGACCTACGGCGAATTCCAGGCCGAGATGGACCTGCTCAACCGGGCTTTCTGCGAAGTCATGCTGCGCGGGGACGCGCGCGGCCGGATCTTCACTTTTCCCATTCCCACCTACAACCTGAGTAAAAACTTCGACTGGGATGGCCCGGTGGTGAAGGACATCTTCGTCATGACCGCCAAGTACGGCATCCCGTACTTCGCCAATTTCATCAACAGCGATATGGACCCGGACGACGCCCGCTCCATGTGCTGCCGCCTGCGCCTGGACAACCGCGAGCTGCGCAAGCGCGGGGGAGGCCTGTTCGGCTCCAACCCCCTGACCGGCAGCCTGGGCGTGGTGACCATCAACTTGCCGCGGGCCGCCTATCTCTCGCGCGGCGAGGAGGAGTTCCACGCCCGCTTGCTCAACCTCATGGACCTGGCGCGCGAAAGCCTGCAGACCAAGCGCAAAATCGTGGAGCGCTACACCGAGCACGACTTGTATCCGTACTCCAAGTTCTATCTGTCCAGCGTCAAGCAGCGGACCGGCCAGTACTGGTCCAACCACTTTTCCACCATCGGCGTCCTCGGCATGCACGAAGCGCTGCTCAACCTGCTGGGCAAGGGCATTGAGACGCCCGAAGGCCGCGATCTGGCCCTGCGCACCCTGGCCCGCCTGAGGGAGCGCCTTCAGCAGTACCAGGACGAGGACGGGGAGCTGTACAATCTGGAAGCCACTCCGGCCGAAGGCACGTCCTACCGCTTCGCCCGCCTGGACCGGCGCGAGTTTCCGGACATTATCGCCTCGGGCGAGGAGGAGCCGTTCTACACCAACTCCACCCAGTTTCCGGTGGACGGCAGCACGGACCTCTTCGAAGTGCTGGAGCACCAGGACGCGCTCCAGTGCAGCTACACCGGCGGCACGGTGCTGCACATCTTCCTGGGGGAGAGCGTGGAAGATCCCTGGCAGGTGCGCAACCTGGTGCGCAAGATCGCCGAAGGCTACCATCTGCCGTATTTCACCCTGACGCCGACCTTCTCCATCTGCCCGGTGCACGGCTACATCCGCGGCGAGCACCATGTCTGCCCGTATGACCGCGAAGAGGCGCCCCACAGCCAACCGTCGCACCAACTCGATGTGCTGAGCGCGGATTTGCGGACAGCGGCGCAGGCCGAGGCGCCGATCCTGACTTCGCAGCGGTGAGAAAGCGGGCCTAAGCAATGAAAACCCGGTTTCACGGTTTGCTGTCTTTAGGGCTGGCCACGGCGGCTTTGGCGGTCGGGTGGGGGGCCATGGCCAAAGCCGACCCGCGCATGGCGTGGATGTACCTGGGCGTGATGGCCGTTTCTGCGCCGCTGGTTATTTTTTCCTACTGCGCCAAATGCAGCAACCGCGGGGACTGCGGGCACGTGATTCCCGGCTGGTTGACCCGCATGCTGCCGGAACGGCAGCCAGGTCCCTACCGCTGGCTGGATTACCTGGGCACGGTCCTGCCCGGCCTGGCGCTGGTCGGTTTGCCGCAGTTGTGGTTGTGGAGACAACCGGGCGCGTTGGCGCTTTTTTGGCTGCTGCTTTTGGCGGCAACCCTTGATATCAGAGTCAAGATGTGCGTGGCCTGCCGGAACCGGAACTGTTTGCTGGCCAGGCGGGTGACGGAATAACCATCCGGCCCGGGAAAAACCGGCCGCCGGTATCTTCAGGCAAGGAAGGGAGAACCCATGACCAAGAAATGCCAGGAAAAAACCGAAGTGTATTCCCGCGTGGTCGGATATTTCCGGCCCGTGCAGCAGTGGAACAAGGGCAAGCAGGCGGAGTTCAAGGCCCGCGAGGAATTCGTGCTGCCCAAGGAGAACAAACGCGGGCAATGAGGACGATCCACGGCATCAAGGGCTTTCTGGGGACGTCGCTCCTGGACTATCCCGGTCGGGTGGCGGCCGTGGTGTTTCTCAGCGGTTGCAACCTGCGCTGCCCTTACTGCCATAACAGCCGGCTCCTGGGCCGGGAGGTGGATGCGGAGCTGGAGGACCTGACGCTCGAGGAACTGCTGCAGGCCCTGGACCGCCGGCGCAAGCTCATTGACGGCGTGGTCGTGACCGGCGGCGAACCCACGGTCCATCCCCAGCTCACGTACCTGCTGCGGAGTTTGAAGCCCCTGGGCCTGTCCATCAAACTCGACACCAACGGCCTGCGCGCCACGCTGCTCAAAGTGCTGTTCAAGGAGCGGCTGATCGACTACGTGGCCGTGGACATGAAGACCTCGCCCGACCGCTATCCCACCGAGCTGGGTGCGCCGGCTGACGCCGCTCAAGCCCTGCAGGAGACCGTGGCGTGGCTCAAATCGCAGACCGACCTGGCTTACGAGTTCCGGACGACCTGCGTGCCGGGCCTGGTGCAGGAGTCCGATGTCCTGGAGATCGCGCGTCTGATCTCCGGCGCGCCGCTCTACGCCCTCCAGCAGTTCGTCCCCACCTATGTGACCGATCCCGAGCTGTCCCGGCGGCCGCCCTATCCGCAGGAAGTGCTGGAACGCTTCCGCGATCTCGCCCGGCCGCACGTTCAAAACGTCGAATTGCGCAATCTATAACCGGCAGGCCTGTTCAGCCGGGGCAAGGGGAGTGACCATGAGCATTTTGCAGCAATTGACCAAACTCGTCACCGACCAGCCGAAGACCTCGGATCCGCAGATGACCTACCGCGTGGCCCTGGGCGCTTTGCTGACCCTGGTGGCCGGCGCGGACGGCCTGGTGACCGACCAGGAGCGGGCCGCCAAGCGGATGATCCTGGCCCAGCGGGGTTTCACTGATCCCGAGGAACAACGGCAGATCCTCACGGCCGGCAAGCAGGCCCTGGAAACCCAGCTCGACTGGCACGGTTTTACCTGGGAAATCAACCAGACCTTCACCTATCCGGACCGCGTCCGTCTGGTGCAGGACCTGTTCCGCGTGGCGTGGGCCGACTCCGAACTGGCGCACGACGAGGTGGAGACCATCCGCAAGATCGCGGCGTTGATGTGGGTGGACCACAAGGATTTCATCCAGGCCAAACTGGATGCGAAGATTCAAGCCCTGAACCAGCAGGATTCCAAACACACTTCGTGACCCGCCGGGCCGCGGGACCGACAGGACGTTTTCCTGCGCTGCGCGGCTGGCTGGTCCTGGCTCTGGCCGCGGGAATGGCTGCAGCCGGAATCTGGTGGGGCGTTTCCCGCCAGGCCGGCCGCGTCCAGCAGCGCACCCGTTTTCTGCTCAACACCGTTTGCAGCCTGCGAGTTCAGGGCGGCCCTGAGTGGCTGCCCGTCCTGGACCGCACGCTGGATGAAGTCGCCCGGCTGAACGTCGTTTTCAACCCCCGGAATCCGGACAGCCCGCTTTTCGCCTTCAATGACCGCAACCAGCCGATTACCGATCCTGAAATCATCGCAGTGGTTGAAGCCGCGCAGCAGGTGGGGCGCGAGAGCCAGGGCGCCTTTGATATCACGGTTTACCCGCTGAGCAAACTCTGGAAAACCGCGCGCGAGGCCAACCGCGTGCCCGCGGAAGCGGAAGTCGCCCGGCTTCGCGCCCTGGTCGATTACCGGCAAATCGTTGTGGCCGGAGGCCGGATCACCAAGGCGCGGCCCGAGGTGCAGATCGATCTGGGCGGCATTGCCAAAGGGTATGCGGTCAAGCTGGCGGCGGACCGGCTGCGGGCCGCGGGCTGCCGGGCGGGTTTGGTGGATTTTGGCGGCAACCTCTATGTCATCGGGCGGATGGGCCGGACGGCGCTGAAGGTGGGTATACAGGAACCCCGGGGAACGGGCCTGACCGGCGTGCTTGAAGTGCAGAACCAGGCGGTGTCCACCTCGGGGGATTACGAGCGGTATTTCGAAGCAGCCGGAGTGCGGTACCACCATCTGCTTGATCCCCGCACAGGCTGGCCGGCCGGACGCATGCAGAGCGTGACCGTGGTGGCCGTTGATCCCATGCTGGCGGACGCCTGGTCCACGGCGTTTTTCATCCAGGGCCCGGACTGGACCCGCGCCTATTGCCGCACTCATCCGGCGTTGCAGGCCGCATGGGTGACCGGCAGCGGCGAGTTCGGGATGACGGACCAGCTGCGTCCGCGGTTTACGTTCGTGAAGCCGCTCTCACCGCAGCAGCCACCCCAGAGCGGCCAGGGGCAGGAATCCCAGGGACAGGGCGAGCCATAGGCTGTTGGCCAACTTGCGGTCCAAGCCAAAGAGGTTCGTGGTGATGACCGCGTACATCGCCGGCGGCATGGCCGACTGGATCAGGATGATCCGGCTGGGCAAGGGAGCCAGGGAGCCGTAAACGGCCAAAGCCAGGATCAGGCCCGCCAGGGGAGACAGCAGAAATTTTATGCTGGCCTCGGCCAGGAATGCCTTGACCGGAGGAATGAGTTCCCGGGGGCTGAGGGTTAAGCCGATGGCCAGGCAGTTGCACGCCAAACTCACTTTCATGAACCAGCCCACGCCGGTCGCCAGCGCCGCCGGCGGTTTGAGTCCGGCGACATTCAACCCCAACCCCAAGGCAATGGCCAGGAGCGGCACGAGGGAAATGAGGTCCGAGGCCAGGCGGGTCAGGTATTCATGGGGCCGCAGCGGGCCGGAACCGGAATAACGGCGCGCCGTGTTGAATCCCAGGGTGAAAATCAAAATGGGGTAGGGCAGCAGGAACAAATAGGCCAGGGACAAGCCTTCCAATCCGAAAAAGAGATAGCACAGGAAGGCGCCGCCCGTGGTGCCGATGTTGGAAAAAGCCGCGGTCAGGATGAAACTGCCCTGGCTGCGCTCGTCGGGCAAAAGGCGTTTGGCCCAGAGGGGCGAAAGCCAAAGCGTAAGCACCACCAGGAGAGTGGCAATGATGGGGATGGGCGCATACAACCGCGCCCGGGCCAGATCCACGGACCAATAGCTGTAGATGAAGAGCGGCGTGTCCAGGGCGAGGATGCTGAAACGCATCAATCCCGGCGCCGCAGCCTGCCATCGCCGCAAGCCCAGGCCCAGGCCCAGCGCGCCGCCGAAAATCCCGTAAAACCACAGGAGCGAAGTCATGCGGCCTTGCGTTGGGGGGCGAAAACCAGGCGCGCGGACGGCGCCAGAACGAGATAGGCAGCCAGGCTGAGAAAATAGGCGGCCAGGGCCAGGGACTGCCAGTACTGCCAGTAGTCGCCCAACCCGCCGGTCATGGTGGCGGGCAGGGCGGCCAGTCCCATGGCGAGCGCCACGCAGGCCAGGAGCCAGCGCGCCCAGTTGTGCGCTTGCATCAGGAAAATCTGGAGCAGGGCCAGGCCCATGGCGCCGACCACCTGCAGAAAGGCCAGCTCGGTCTCTCCGGCCAGGTCGCCGGACTCGGGCAGCAGCCGCTGCCAGCCGCGCCAGGCCACGCCCAGGAGATAGAGCAGCAGCACCAGCCCGTGAAAGGCCAGCCACCCGGCGGCCGGAAGCCGCTGCTGTTCCGCCGGCCGCAGGGGCCGGAAGAAACGCACAGCCACCGGGTGCCCCAGCACCCAGGCCGCGTACAGGGCATAGAGGCCTGACAACAGCCAGGCCCAGTGCAGTCTTTCGGCCAGGCGCAGGGAGGCCGTGAAAGCCAGGCCGATGAAGAGCAGGCGCAGAAAGATGCGGGCCGGGTTTGCCTGGCGGGGGATGAACAGGGAAAATACCAGCATGGACGCCAGCAGCCCGAGGACGCCCAGATGTTGCGCGGCCGAGGCGTGCAGGAGCGGAGCGTAGAAAAAGATCGCGCCGAAATAGACCACCAACCCGATGCCGGCCAGTCCCGCGGTTCCGTAGCCGACGATTTCCACGTGGTCCTGAAAGCGTTCTTCGGGCGAGAGCCAGTCGGCCATGATCAACCGTCTCCTCGAAGCGCGGGGCATAAGGGCCCCGGGAACTGGGCCGCGCCTGCCGCCGGGGCGTGGGATTTTGCGGCTTGTCAAGCGGTCGGGAACATGTGAAAATGCTCCCGGTTCAGCAGGGTGCGGCAAGGTGGCGTTGAAAAAAACCCCCGGGCCATTCGGCCCAGGGGAGAAAAGGCTGGTGCGGAAGGGGGGATTTGAACCCCCACAAGGTTGCCCTCACTAGACCCTGAATCTAGCGCGTCTGCCAGTTCCGCCACTTCCGCGGGGAGACAGAAATATACCCCACCCCTCTGTCCACTGTCAAGCCCAAAGCCCGAAACGAGGAAACGTGTCCAAACGCAAATTTCAATCCGGCCCGGCGGTTTTATCCGGAACGATTCTGTCCCACTTGCACGCCGGGCCGCTGTCCCTGAGGCAGCTGCTGCAGCGCCTGCGCCTGCCTGCCGGCCGGCGCAGGGATCTGGCCGGCCGTCTGCAATCTCTCCAGTCCGAAGGCCAGATCGTGCGGCTGCGCGGTGGCCTGTTCGGTCTGCCGGCGTCCGGATTTCGGGCTAAGAAGCAGCAGTCGGCGGCCAAACCGGCCAAAGCCGCGCCTGCCCCGCGCGAGCGCCGCGGCACATCCGCCGCGATACTGCGGGGGAGGCTGCAACAGAGCCAGCCCGGGTTCGGCTTCGTCATTCCCCTGGATGCCGGCCAGACGGATTGTTACGTGGCCGGGCCGGACCTGCTCGACGCCCTGCCCGAGGACCTGGTCGAAGTCCGTGTGTTCACCCAGCCCGGCCGGCGGCCGGGCGAAGTGGCCCGGCGCCGCGGCCAGATCGTGCGGGTGCTGGAGCGGGCCAGACAGACCGTGGTGGGCGTGCTCAGCGAGCGGCAGGGACAGACCTGGATCAAGCCCGAAGGATTCTTCACGGCTAGCGACCTGGTCGTGCCGGCCAACCGGCGCACGGGCGCCAAATCCGGGCAAAAAGTCGTGGCGCGCGTGACCGTATGGCCGCGCGGCCTGGAGCCGGGGCAGGCCCACGTCGAAGAGGTGCTCGGCCGGCCGGACGAGCCGGGCGTGGACATCACCTCCCTGATCCGGCGTTTCGAGATTCCCGACCGCTTTTCCGCGCCCGCCTGGGAGCAGGCCGCTGCCGCGGCCCGCGAACCGGACGAAGCAGCCTGCCGCGGCCGCCTGGACCTGCGGAAAGAAACCATCTTCACCATCGACGGTGCGGATGCGCGCGATTTCGACGACGCGGTCTCCTGCGCGGACCGGCCGGGCGGCGGCTGGCATCTGGGCGTGCACATCGCCGACGTGGCGCATTACCTGGCGCCGGGGTCGCTGCTGGACGCGGAGGCCAGGGAGCGCGGCACCAGCGTTTACCTGCCGGACCGGGTGCTGCACATGCTGCCTGAACCGCTGTCGTGCGGAGTTTGCAGCCTGCGTCCGGACCTCGACCGCCTGGCCGTGAGCGCACTGTTGACCGTGGAGCCGGACGGCCGGGTGTCCCACGCCGAATTCAGCCGGAGCGTGATCCACAGTGCGGCCCGCCTGACCTACGAGGGCGTGGAGGAGGTGCTGGCCGGACGGCCGGCCGAAGACCCGGCCGGACGCTTTATCCCCGAGCTCAAGCGCCTGTGGGCCGTGTCCCAGGCCCTGCGACGCCAGCGCATGGGCCGCGGCAGCCTGGACTTCGACCTGCCGGACCCGCGCGTGGTGCTCGGCCCGGACGGCCGGGTTACCACCATCGAGCGCCGGCCGCAGCTCGCGAGCCACCGGCTCATCGAGGACTGCATGCTCGCGGCCAACGAGGCCGTGGCGCGCCACCTGCAGCGGCACAGCCTGCCGACGCTCTATCGGATCCACGAGACGCCGGACGGCGAGAAGCTGGAGGATTTCCGTGAGTTTATCGCGGCCTACGGCTACGAGCTCAGGCTCGGCAAACCCCGCGAAGCGGCCAAGGCTTTCCAAAAGCTGCTGCGGTCCTGGCAGGACAAACCCGAGGCCCCGCTGTTGAACATGTCGCTGCTGCGCGCCATGAAGCTGGCCGTCTACTCGCCGCGCAACCAGGGGCATTTCGGCCTGGCCAGCGCCTGTTACACGCACTTTACCTCGCCCATCCGGCGCTATCCGGACTTGCTGGTGCACCGCCAGCTCGTGGCCAGCCTGGCGGGCAAACCGCTGGCCCTGGCCAGGCTGGAGCTGCTCGGCATGCAGTTGTCCGCCACTGAGCGGCGGGCGGAAAAAGCGGAGCGCGAGGCCGTGAAGCTCAAACAGGCCGAGTTCATGTCGGATAAAATCGGGCGGACGTATTCCGGCGTGATCGGCTCGGTCGCGAACTTCGGTTTTTTCGTGGAACTGGACGAGGTTTTCGTGGAGGGCCTGGTGCGGATTCCGGACCTTCTGGATGACTATTATTACTTCGACGACCGCAAGCGCGTGCTGGTGGGAGCCAACCACGGCCGGCTGTTCGCGACCGGGGACAAGGTCAGCGTGCGGGTGGCGGCCGTGGACCAGGCGGAGAGCCGCGTTTATTTCCGCCTGGACGAAGAGCCGCCTGCCGCGCCTGCACGGCGCAATCCGCCGCGGGTCGCGAAGCGGGGCGGCCGGAGGCGATTGTGAGCGAGCCGGAGATCCGCGTGCTGGTGCGCAACCGCAAGGCCCTGCACCTCTACCACATCCTGGAGAAGCACGAAGCGGGCATCGCCCTGGTCGGCTGCGAGGTCAAGTCCCTGCGCGCCGGCGAGGGCAACCTCGTGGACAGCTACGGGCTGGTGAAAGAGGGTTCGCTGTTTCTCCTGAACCTGCACATTTCCCCCTATCCCCAGGGCAACCGCCAGAACCCCGATCCCACGCGCACGCGCCGGCTGCTCATGCACAGGCGCGAGATTCATAAACTGGCCGGTCAGGTGGCGCAGCGGGGGTGCACCTTGGTGCCGCTGTCCATTTACCTGAAAGGGAACAAGGTCAAAGTGGAGCTGGCCCTGGCCAAAGGCAAGCAGACTCACGACAAAAAGCAGGCGCTCAAGGAGCGGGACATCAAGCGCGAAACCGACCGCCAGTTGCGGCAGCGGGGGAGGGAATGATCGGATGACAACCAAGGGCGTGCCCATGCAAACCCTGTGCGGCTGGGGGCGGTATCCCAGGAGCCAGGCGCAGGTCGAGCCCGTGTGGTCCGCATCAGACGTGCAGCGCCGGCTGGCCGGCCGCCAGGGCCGCCCGGTGCTGGCGCGGGGCGAGGGTCGGAGCTACGGCGACGCCTCCTTGAACCGCGACGGCTGGTGCCTGGACTGCGTGCCCGCAGACCGGTTTTTGGGTTTCGACGCCCAGCGCGGCCGCCTGCACGCCGAAGCCGGAGTGACGCTGGAACAGGTGCTGCACACCCTGGTGCCGCGGGGCTGGTTTATGCCGGTGACGCCTGGCACGCAGTATCCCACGCTCGGCGGGTGCGTGGCCTGCGACGTGCACGGCAAGAGCCGCTTTCCGCTCGGCCACTACCTGCGCCGGCTGCACCTGGTGCTGGCCGACGGCCGGGAGGTATCCTGCTCGCCCACCGAGAAACCCGACCTGTTTTGGGCGACCGTGGGCGGCATGGGGCTTACCGGCGTCATCACCAGCGTGGAACTGGACCTGATGAAGATCGAGAGCAGCTATGTTAAATATGAAGGCTTGAAAGCGCCCAACCTGGAGGGCATCTTCCGCCTGCTGGAAGAGACCCCGGCCGAGCTCATGACCGTGGCCTGGATCGACTGCCTGGCCCAGGGCCGCAGCCTGGGACGCAGCATTCTCATGCGCGGCCGTTTTGCCAAGCAGTCCGAACTCGCCAGTGCCCGCCAGCGCCGCGAACCCCTGGCCGTGCCCCGCAAACTTAAAATTGCGGTGCCCTTCGATTTCCCGGAGCTGGCGCTCAATCCGCTCAGCATGCACGCGTTCAACCTGGTTTATTACGGCAAGCACCCCCGGCGGCTGGAAACCATCATGGATTACGACAGCTTCTTTTATCCGCTGGACTCGATCCTGCATTGGAACCGAGGATACGGCCGGCGCGGCATGCTGCAGTACCAATTCCTCATCCCGCCGCCGCACAGCTTCGAAGGCGTGCGCGCGGTGCTGGAGGCGATCGCCAAAACCGGCAAGGCCTCTTTCCTGGCCGTGCTGAAAAAATTCGGGCCCATGAAAAACCCGGCGCCCTTGTCCTTTCCCGAACCGGGATATTTCCTGGCCCTGGATTTTCCGGTGGGCGACGGGTCGATCCTGAAGCACATGGACGAATGGGACCGGCTGGTGCTCAAGTTCGGAGGACGCCTCTACCTGGCCAAGGACAGCCGCATGCAGCGCAAGACCTTCGAACGCATGTACCCCCGCCTCAAGGAGTGGAAACGGGCGCGGGCCAAGTACGATCCCCAGGGCGTGTTCGCCTCGGATATGGGGCGGAGGTTGGGGCTAGTAGGGGGATGAAGGCTCTGGAGGCGAAGAAAAATTTGCACGCGTTAATTGCCCCTGTATGCAAATGAACTTGTGAGGTTTGGCCTTGGTTAATTTGAATTCGGGCGACAGGGGCAGAACATGAACGCCGGCAAATTTTTCTTCGCCTCCAGAGCCAAGCAACAGGAGTAGTGGGGAAGAAAATGATTAGGAGTGCCGGAGGAGGGAGCCTTTCGTTGCTTGTGATCACGTTTTGCCCCGGTCGCTCAAATTTCCCTAGACCCATGCAGTTGCCACCCCGCGGCTTTTGCATGCCGGGGCAGTTTGAACAAGCAATGAAAGGCTTCCTCCTCCGACGATCGTCCGGTATCATTCGATTTAAAACGTGGAGGAGCGTATGAAAACCGTTCTCGTTCTCGGCGCGAATTCGGGCATGGCCAAGGCCTTGATCCGGAAACTGGCCGGGCCGGACAACCGGCTGATCCTCGCCAGCCGGAACACAGCCGAGCTGCGCAAGACCGCGGCGGATGCGGCGGTGCGCAACCAGGGGCCAGAACCCCTGGTCATGGGCTTCGACGCCCTGCGCCCGGACACTCACGACCGTTTCGTGCAGGAGGTCATGCGCAAGGTCAAGGCCGTGGACGAAGTATACCTGTTTTTCGGAATCCTGCATCCCCAGGAGGAGGCGCAGAAGGATTTCAGCCTGGTCCAGGACATGCTGGCCGCGAACTTCACGGGCGCAGTCTCCGTGCTGGAACGCCTGGTCCCGCACCTGGAGCGCCGGAAGCAGGGCCTGATCGTGGGCGTTTCCTCTGTGGCCGGGGACCGCGGCCGCCAGAGCAACTATTATTACGGTTCAGCCAAAGCGGGTTTTTCCGCCTATTTACAGGGGCTGCGCAACCGGCTATACAAAAGCCGTGTGCGCGTGCTGACCGTGAAGCCCGGTTTCGTGGACACGCCCATGACCCGCCATCTTAAAAAGGGCCTGCTCTTCGCTTCAGCCGAAACCATTGCCGCGGGGATTATACGGGCGGTCAAACAGGGCCGGGACGTGGTTTACCTGCCCGGATATTGGCGCTGGATCATGCTGATCGTCCGTTCGATTCCCGAGTCAATGTTCAAACGGCTGTCCATGTGATTTTGCCCCCGGCCCCTTGACCGTCTGACCCGGCAGGAAGAAAATATCGGAAGCATAACCTAAAGGTGGAGTTCGATGCTTCGTAGCTCGCGGTGCTGCCTGATCCTGATGTTGGCGGTTGCAGCCGCTCCGGCCTGGGCTGCTACGCCCATCTATCGTTCGGTCGGGCCGGGCAACAACCTTCCCCTGGCCACGGGCGGCAGCAATAACCTCGTCATTTCCGGAACCACCGCGGCTTTTGCGACCGGCCTGCCCAATGCTATCGGCGTGGGGGATGTCATCCAGTACGACGCGAATGGCGACGGAACCGTGGATGCCCTGGCGTTCATTCACAGCCGCGCGAGCAGCACTTCCTATCAGGTGCGGAGCGCCAGCGGCGGCACGCCCGCGGCCTGCAGTGGGGACCAGGACTGGTCCGTTTTTCGGGCGTATGACTGCATGGACGACATCGACGAAGGAGCGGAAAATCCCGGGGTGGAGCCGGCCTTGCGGGATTTTGACCCCGGCCCTAAAAACCTGACCGAGGCCGGATCCGACGAAGTGCTGAACGTGGCCTGCTACGCGGACGCGCCGGACACGGTGCCCGCGTGGTGGGGAGACAGCTGGGTGACGGACAGCACCCACTATATCCGCGTTTTCACCCCGGTCCTGCCCACGGAAGCGGGCGTGAGCCAGCGCCACACCGGACGTTGGGTCAACGGCCAGGGATATTGCATGGAGATCGACAACGAGGTTAGCGTCCGGATATACGCCAACCATGTCCGCATCGAAGGCTTGAAGTTTTACCACACCAACGTGACTGTTGACGGCACGGGCCAGGTTTGGGTCCGCTGCAACGGTCAGGCGGATGTCCGGGTGTCGCACTGCCTGTTCCGCAGCGTGGATTCCACCACCAATGACTGGCACATCGGCCTGCTGATTTGGGACGCGGCGGGCAGCGGCACGGTGCGTGTGTGGAACAACGTGTTTTTCAATTTTCGCTCTACAGCCAACAGCGAAGCCATGGAGCTCGACCAGCCCAGTTTTACCTGTTATATGTACAACAACACCTTTATCAACAGTACCTATGGCATCAACTTGTGGAACGGCCAAATGGTGGTCAAAAACAACCTGGCGCAAGGCTGCACGCGGGGCTACTACACCCAGGCCGGCCAGGCGTTTTCCATTGCTTCGGACTATAATATTTCGGATCTCCCGAACGAGGCGCCCGGCCTCCACTCCAAAAATAACACGCTGGTAACATTCATCGACCCGGGCAATTTCGATTTCCACCTCTCCCACACTGATCTTCAGGCCCGGGACGCTGGGCAGGATTTGAGTACGGACGTTTACCTCTCTCTGGCCGACGACATAGATGGTGAGCCCCGCACCGCGCCCTGGGACATCGGCGCGGATGAGGACCCCGTGCCTTCGGCAGCCTTGGAGTGGATATCCGCCACTGAAACGATCCTGTATCTCGGCACTTCTGACAACCTGGTCGGGCAGCTGCGCTACCATTCCACCTCGCCGGACACCTTGCAGGCGTTGAGCGTGGAGAACACAGGCACCGCGGAAGCCCTAGCCGACCTGGCGGCCGTGCGCCTGTGGTACGCGCCCAGCGGCACGGTGTTCGATCCAGGCACGTCCACCTTGCTGGGAATCATGAACGAAGCTTCGCCCCGCCAATGGGGCCTGGACACGAACCAGACCCTGCAGGAGGGGGATAACCTCTTCATCACGGCCGATGTTCTGCCCCAGGCTCAGCCCGGCCGGACCTGCCAATTCACCTTGCTCATCGGCGCGGCAATGTTCCAGGTCGGCACGCCGCTGGGCCGGTCGCTCCTGATCAACAGCACGGCCCAAACCATCCAACCCACGGTCCGGTATTACCTGGATTTTATTCCGGACGCGCCGGTCAACGTGGTGAAAGGAACCGCGGACATCGCTTTGGGCACGGTCCAAGTGCGCAATGTCAGCGGCCAGGCGTTCACACTGTCTTCGCTTTCCCTGGCCCTGCAGGACGGCAAGCACCAGCGGATCGCGTGGAACAGCGTTTTCCAGCGGGTGGAAGCGCAGACCGAAGGGCGGGCGCCGGCTGCCCTCCAGTTGAACACCGGCTGGTTCTTCTTCAATCCTGCGGTCGTGATTCCGGATCAGGGCACGCTGTCGCTTGCCATTGCGGCGGACATGCTCGCGCAGCCGGCCCACGATACGGTTTTCATCGGGCTTAACGACGGCCAGAGCTTGAATGCCGGCCGGGCGTATGCCGAGCCTGTGCCCGGGAAGAATTATCCCCTGCTGGCCGGCCCTCTGCATATCCGGCAGCCTGAGCTTTCCTCCTCGTTGCGGATTTATCCGAACCCCTGCCCTTTAAGCGCCGGTCCGGTGCAGGTTTCTTTTTATATGGAACAAACCGGAAAGGCCGTTTTACGCGTCCTGACCCTGCAGGGCCGGCCGGTCAAAACCCTGCTGGACGACAACCGCTCCGCGGGCATGCAAGCCCTGGGCTGGGACGGGCGAAATGACCAAGGCCTGCGTGTGCGGAGCGGGGTCTATGTGCTGGATGTGGACGTCCGCTTTCAGGATGGAACCAGGCGGCAGTTGCGGCGCCGCCTGGCCGTGGCCAATTGAGCCCTGGGTAACAGCCCTTTGCTCTCTGAGTGCGGCACTGTTTGCCCTTTTGCGGTTTTGGTGGTAGTATAAGGGCGAAAATGGCAAGAGGCGACGACCAGTAGAACAGGCCGGAGCAAAGAGGGTGAATAAGCGGGGCAAAAGGGCTTGAACAGTTGAGCAGTAGAACAGTGGACCGTCCCTGAAGGGACTTCCTTTGGTCGCAGTGGAGCTTTTGCTCACCTGCTCCACTGTTCACCTGCTCCACTGCTCTGTCTTTTCGCTTCGCGAAAAGACTGGGGGCGCTTGGATTCGACGGGAGTCTTTTGGTTGGCTTGGCATGCCGAGGAATCCATCTCACCTCGTTAAATACGGTGGAACCTTTAACTGCTGAACCTGAGTTCGCACTCGCAGCCTAATTAGGTTGCACGTTCCATGGTTTCGACCCTGCCGGGGCCATGGGGCGACACTTCGCAGGGTGGCTTGGCCGTTCGGTCCTGGGGCGGTCGGGCGAGAATTACCGGGAATAGCCTTATGACCATCCGGTTCCGAGGAGGATCGCAAGGCGAGCTGGAAAATCGGGACTAAGCATGTAGAGGGGCCAGCAGGAAGTCTTTCGGACGCGGGTTCGATTCCCGCCGCCTCCACCAACTCCGCGCCTTGGGCGCGGAGCAGAGCCGTTGCGCGGAGGAACAGAAACTGAAAACCAAACAGCGGCTGGCAAGACGGCGGAAAGCCAAACGCCGTTTTTTCGTTTACATCGTCCGCTGCCGTGACAAGTCCTTTTACACCGGCCTGACGGTGGATGTGGAGCATCGGATCAAGCAGCACAACCAGGGGCGGGGCGCCAAATACACCGCCTCCCATAAGCCGGTGAAACTGGTCTATCAGGAGGCCTGCTCGGATTTAAGCGCGGCCATGAGGCGTGAACTGCAAATCAAGCGCTTGACGCGCGCAGCTAAAGCTGAATTGATCCGGATGGGCCGGAGGAGACGCCGAATATGATCAAACACATCGTTCTGTGGAAACTCAAACCGGAAAACCGCTTGGTGGCCAAGGTCAAGGAACTCCGCGGCCGGCTTGAGGCGCTGCAGGAAAAAATACCGCTGGTGGTGAACCTGGAAGTGGGCGTCAATCTGGCTTCGCCGCATACCAGCCACGATGTGGCGCTGTGCACGGAGTTCCGCAATTTGGCGGATTTGGAGGCCTACCGGGTGCACCCCGAGCACCAAGCCGTGGCCGCGTACGTGCGGGATTTGGTCGAGGAACGCGCCTCGGTGGATTATGTGTTCTAGGCGGTGTCAAGGATAGATCAAGTTGATGACCAAACGGGATTCGGGCGCATCCAGAACGAAACAGGCGTCCTGATAGATGGACTTGAGCGGATTGTTCGAAAAACCCATGCCTTCCTTGGGTTTGCCCCGCCAGTTGGTGGTTAATTTCAAGTTGCCGTCCTCGTCATGAAAGGCGGCAAGCGCGTAGGTTCCATAAGGCAGCCGGTTGAAAGTCGTTTCCGCGCTGCCTTTTTTTATTTTGGCTACGGACAGCAGGCGCGCCTGTTTAAAATCCGGGAAGCCTGCGGGCGAGGCGAACACGCCCACCCAGACATTCCCGCGGGTGTTTCGGATTTTATAAACGCAGACCACCAGACGGCCCTCGAGGGCCAGGCCGCTACCCGGTTGCAGCGGCGATTCGGGCTGGAGCTCGGCCAAACCGGCCGTCGCCTCGTCGGTTTTCTCCACGGATGCGGATCCGGCCGGCGGTTCGGCCGCCAACGCGCTGCCAACGATCCACCAGACCGAAATGACAGCTGCCAGCCACTGCCGCATAAAGCGCCTCCGGGAGGAATCGGGCATTTACGGGCCCGTTTTAACTTGAACTCAAAATAGCATATTCCGTTAATAGATAATACCAGCATTATGACGTTCCCAGCCCCGGCCGGGCCCCTTGCCGGGGCAAAACCAAGCGGGGATATGACATGGAATGGACAGCGCCGGAGACCACTGCGATTTTAAATGAACTGTTCGACGGCGTCTACATCGTGGATCCGGAACGGCGGATCCTGTTCTGGAACCTTGGCGCCGAGCGCCTGACCGGATATCCGGCGGAGTGGATCGTCGGAAAATTCTGCCATGAGGGGCCGCTCAAGCACGAGGATGAAACTGGCTGCAAATTGTGCGAACAGGTGTGCCCGGCGGACAAAGTCGTGCGCACGGGCGAACCGGCCCAAAAAATCGTCTATGCCATGACCGCCCGCGGCGAAAAAGTGCCTATGGAAACCCATATCCGGGCGTTGCGCAATTCCCGGGGGGAGGTTATCGGCGCTATCGAAGTGTTCCGCGATGTGAGCCATTGGAAGGCCGTGGAAGAATTGGGCCGCCAGAAAGACCGCCTGATGGGCATATTGGCGCACGATCTGCGCAATCCACTGGCGGTCATCAGGTCCTTCGCGCAAATACTCGGCCGTTATCCTGATCCGCATCTGCAGACCATCAGCGAACCCATCGTGCGCCAGGCGCGGTACGCGCTGGAATTGGTGAACAACATGCTGGATGCGAAGAGCATCGAGAACGGGACCGTGGAGGTGCGTCTGGAACCCGTGGAAATCCAGCCGATGCTCCGTACCTGCCTGGCCAATTTCGCCGCTGCGGCCGAAGCTAAAAATATCCGGCTCCAGCTTGAACAGCCGGAGGAACCGGTCCGCCTCGCCATGGATCCGCACCGGTTCGAGGAAGTTTTCAACAACTTGATTTCCAATGCGATAAATTACTCCAGCCCCGGCTCGGAAGTACTGGTGCGCCTCCAGCCGGGACAACGTGTGGCGTGCGTCGTCGTGCAGGACCATGGGGTCGGCATCCGCCCCGAAGACCAGGAGAAACTCTTCAAACCTTTCGGCCGAACCTCCAGTCAGCCCACGGCCGGCGAGGACTCGCATGGCCTCGGGCTGTATATCGTCAAGAAATTACTGGATCTCTTGGGCGGCGAAATCGCGCTGACCAGCGAACCCGGCCGGGGAACGACGGTGGCCGTGACGTTCCCGCTGGCCGGCGATGCGCACCGCTAGGGCCCCGAAAAGTGCGGGGCTTTTCGCTTCATCCGGCTGCCGGCAACTGGTATAATGCGTGCCAATGCGCACGTTCGCCCCTCTCCTCGCATTGCTGAGCCTCGCTGTTTGCTGGCTGCCTGCCTGCAAACCCGCCGCGTTCGTCCAAAATGAAGACCAAGCCATCGCCGTGGCCAATCAATTTCTGCGCGGCTTGTCCCTGGGCGAGTACTCCCGGATTTACGACCAGTACCTGGCCAATGCCAGCAAACAGGGCCCGGGCTCGGACTTGGCCAGCTTCCAGGCTGATTACCAGGCGATTTTGACAGAGGCCGGCCCCTTGCGCCGGGCGATCTGTGAAAGTTTTCAGGAAGTGCCTGGCCGGGACGAAATCCAGCTCTATTACCGGGTCACGCATGAGCGCAGCGGGGATGAAATTTATCATTTTATCCTCGGCCGCGACGAAGAACGCAATTACAAGATCATCTACGTGGACCGGGGGGATCGCTTGCCTTATCCCGAGAATATCCGCCTGCACCCCGAAGCAAAGCGCATGCGGAAATCCGGTGCAGTGGAAGTTCCCCTGCAATAACTGAAAAAAATTATTTTAGACGCATGGTTTTTCCGGTTTCCCGGTCTATTAAATATATCGATATCCTTGTCTGCCGCGATTCCTGAGGAGGGGTCATGAACCGACAAACCTTGGTGGCATTGCTTTTGGCCGCAGTGGCGGCTTTGCTGGTTTACTACTATCTGTCCGAAAAAGAGGCTGCAGTCAAAGCCGATGTCACGCCTTTAAAGGTACTGGTGGCCAAGAAACCCATCGGCCGCGGCGCCGCGCTGACCGGTGACCGTATTTTGGTGGACGAAATCCCGGGGGCTTATGTCATGCCCGGAGCCATTGCCTCGCCCACCCGCGAAGGCTTGCTGGCGCAATGGAAAGCCTATAAAGGCCAGTTTGCCGTGGTCCCCATCGCCAAAGGCGAACAGATCCTTCCCAACAAACTTTCCAAAATCCTGCCCGGATTCGCCGGAGTGGTGCCTGAAGGCATGCGCATCATTGCCCTGGGCTTTGATCCGGCGGCAGCGGTGGGCGGGCACATCAAGCCCGGCAACCACGTGGACTTGATCGGAACCTTTGAACACCAATTCCGGGGCGAGAAACGGATCACCACCGTGCTGCTGGCGCAAAACCTGCTGGTGACTTCCGTGGGTTCTGAAACCACGGCCGATGCGCCCAAATCCGCTGAGGCCGGGGCCTCCGGCGGCAGTCTGACCATCAGCCTGGCGGTGTCGCCGGAGGACGCGCTCAGGCTGTCCTTGGCGGAGTCGGAGGGCAGTTTGAAGATCATGCTGCGTTCGGTGGGGGACGAGAACGTGGCCGACCTTTCCGAGCAGAACTTGAAGACCCTGTTGGGGCCCCTGTTGCGGGCCAAACAGGATGACATCGCCCCTGCCAAGCGGGGGGTCCAGATTATCCGCGGCCTGCAATAGCATGGGCTGCTATTCGTGATTCCGGAGGGGTTTATGCGTCGCGTCCTGGCAGTGAGCATACTCGCAATTGCAATTGTTTGTCCGGCTACTTCGCAGGCCGGGAAGGAAATCCAGGTCATGCTGGGCGCGGCCCAGGTGGTGGGCGTGCGGGCTCCGCTGCGGGTGGCCATCGGCAACCCCGAAGTGGCGGACGTGAAGCAAATCAGCGATCAGGAACTGTTGATCACCGGCAAGACCCTGGGCGCCACTACTTTGATCGTGTGGGACCGCGATAACCGCAAGGACACCTCCACCGTGGTGGTGACCGCCGGCCGGGTGGCGGAAACCATGATCCAGGTGGATGTCCAGGTCATGGAAATCCGCCAGAACGAAGACAAGAATCTGGGCCTGGACTGGGAACGCCTGGTCGGCCCGGCGGGCAAATTGAGCCTGCTCGAGACCACGAGCCCGTTGACTGCCATCGGCACTCTGGAGCGGGGCAAACTGGACCTTTTGCTCAAGCTGCTGGATGAAAAGGGACAGGGTAAAGTTTTGGCGCGGCCCAAGCTGTTGACCTTGTCCGGGCACAAAGCCAGCTTTTCCTCGGGCGGTGAGATCCCGGTGGCGACCGTGAACGCCACCGGCCAGTCCAACGTGGAATGGAAGAAATACGGGGTCAGCCTGGATGTCCAGCCCACGGCGCAGAACAACGGTCTGGTGACCGTGGAACTGCGCGCCGAGGTGTCGGACGCGGACTTCACCAAGCAGGTCCAGGGCAATCCCTCGCTGAAAACGCGCTGGGCCTCCACGGTGATCCAGGTGCAACCCGAAACCACGGTGGTCATCGGCGGCCTGCTCAACGAAACCAACCAGCTGAACCACCAGGGCCTGCCGGTTCTCTCTGATATCCCGATCCTGGGTTATCTATTCAAATCCACCCGCTTGATCCGCGAAAACTCGGAGTTGGTGATCTTCGTGACCCCGCGGCTGGTGGGGCGCTGAGGCGGCTTATGGCAGCTACCGACCAATCGGCAGGTTTGATGCTGGTTCTGCACGGCGGCAAGGCGGGCGAGGGCAAAAGCCTGCTGGCCCAAAACCTGGCGGCCTCGCTGCGGCAAACCGGCAGGGCCGTGGCCCTGGTGGATCTGGACGTGCAGGCACGGTCCGAACAAAAACTGAGGGCCGACCTGGGAGCCGGAAACACGCTCGCCGAGATCGCGGCCCAATTGAACCGGTTCGACGCTGCCACGCTGCGGGGGTATTTTCCCCAGACCGCCTCCGGGGTGGAGGTCATCGCCCTGGCGGACAATGCCGCCGGGGCCTTGGGCGTGAGCAGCCAGCAGATTCTGCGCAGCCTGAGCCTCTTCCGGCAGGCTTATGATGTGATTGTAGTGGACGGGCTGGCAGGCTGGGACCGCCTGGCCCTGTCCGTGCTCGATGCCGCGGACCGCATCCTGCTCGTGTGTTCTCCTGACCTGGTGGGCCTCAGGCAGGCCCGGGCCGACACCCTGCGCTATCAGGAACTGAAATTCCCGGCGGCCAAAATCAGCCTGGTGCTCAACCGCGCGGACGTTCCGCACGCGCTGAGGCTCGAGGACCTGGAAAAAACCCTCCCTGGCTTCAAAGTCCTGGCCAGCCTGCCGTATGCGGATCAGGCCACAGAAGCCGTGAACCAGCACCGGGAACTGATCCAGCTTTATCCCCACGCGGCTTTTGCCAAACAGGTAAAGGCCATGAGCCAGGCTTTGCTGGCGGTTGACACGCGCTACCGCTCGGATACCTGGCAGCCCGAGGAGGGCGAGACCCAGCCGGCTCAGGCTCAGGACAAGCGCGAGGACCTGACCGCGGTGAAGGAACGGATCCACGGCTTGTTGCTGGAGAACCCCGAATTGCGGCACCTGGCCAGCGAATCCGGGCGCACGGCCGCGGGCCAGGCTTTTTTACGCGACAAGGTGGAGGCCGTGGTCACTTCGCTCATGGCTCAGGAAGCGTCCGAGCTTACCAACCGCGAACTCCGGGAGCAACTGGTGCGCGAAATGGTGGACGAGGCCCTGGGCCTGGGCCCCCTGGAAGACCTGATCCGCGACCCCTCGGTGACGGAAATCATGGTCAACCGGGCTGACCAGATTTATTTGGAACGCCGCGGCCGCCTGGAGCGGAGCGACAAGCATTTTCTCAGCGACAAGCAGCTCATGACCGTCATCGAACGGATCGTGGCCCCGCTGGGCCGCCGGATCGACGAGAGCCAGCCGTACGTGGACGCGCGGCTGGCGGACGGCTCCCGCGTCAATGCCATCATTCCGCCTCTGGCCCTCAAGGGGCCCACCCTGACCATCCGGAAATTCTCCAAACAGCGATACACCGTGGAGGACCTGATGAAATTTGGCTCCCTCACGAAAGAGATGGCCGATTTTCTGGGCGCCAGCGTGCGCTGCCGGAAGAACATCGTGATTTCCGGCGGCACGGGCTCGGGCAAAACCACGCTGCTCAACATCGTGGCCGCCTTCATTCCCGAGGACGAACGCATCATCACCGTGGAGGACGCGGCCGAACTGAACCTGCCGCAGCCCCATGTGGTCACGCTCGAGGCCCGGCCGGCCAACATCGAGGGCAAGGGCGCCATCACCATCCGCGACCTGGTGCGCAACTGCCTGCGCATGCGGCCGGACCGGATCGTGGTGGGCGAGTGCCGAGGCGGCGAAGCCCTGGACATGCTCCAGGCCATGAACACGGGGCACGACGGCTCCTTGACCACGGCCCACGCCAATTCGCCCAAGGACGCCGTCTCCCGCCTGGAAACCATGGTGCTCATGTCCGGCATGGAGCTGCCGGTGCGCGCCATCCGCGAGCAGATCGCGGGCGCCGTGCACCTGGTGGTGCAGCAGTCCCGGCTGCAGGACGGCAGCCGCAAAATCACGCAGATCGCGGAAGTGCTGGGCATCGAGGACGGCCAGGTGGCGCTCAAGGATGTGTTTGTCTTCAAACAGACCGGGGTGGACAAAAGCGGCAAGGTGGCGGGCGATTACCGCGCCACGGGGTACGTGCCCTCCTTCGTGTCCGAACTCGCCAGCCGCGGCATCGCGCTGGACGAAAAGATATTCAGGAAAGGCTGAAATACGGACCATGTCGCTCTTTCCGGCGGTTAAATACTTGGCCATTGCCTCCGTCTTTTTCGCGGTCTATCTGCTGGCCGCGGGATGGCGGCCGGAGTGGCTGGAGAGGCTGAGGAGCCGTTGGGAGCGCGGGCGGTCCGCCGCAATACCCGCGCCTGCTCCCGGCCGCGCTCAAGTCCAATCCATCCGCTGGTGGCGGAATCCCGAGGAGTGGCTGCGCCGGCGCAGCCAGACCGCCCTGGCGGGCATGATCGTCGGCTACCTGCTGGCGAACGGCGGCTGGCTCGAAGTCGAGCGCCTGCTCTGGGCCGTGGCGGGCATGACCTTGGGTTACTATTTGCCGCCGCTTCTGGTGGCGCTGTGGAAACAGCAGCGTCTGCGGACCCTGGGCCAGCAGCTTCCGGATGCCCTGAGTCTGGTGGGAAATTCCCTGCGCGCCGGACTGTCCCTGGTCCAGGCGTTGGAAGTCGTGGCGCAGGAAGCGCCGTCGCCCATACGCCTGGAATTTTTATCCGTGGTGCGGGACTGCCGCCTGGGGCTGGCCCCGGAAGAGGCGCTGGAAAAAATGCTCAAACGCTGGCCGCATGCTGACCTGGAACTGTTCGTGGTCGCAGCTGGCGTGTCCTTGCGCACAGGCGGCAACCTGGCCGAAGTCACGGCCCGGCTGGTGGAAACCGTGCGCGAGCGCTTCCGCCTTAAGGGCCGGATCGACGCGCTGACCGCGCAGGGCAAGTTGTCCGGCTGGGTGGTGGGCATCCTGCCCGTGGGGCTGCTGCTGATTCTCGCGGTTTTGGATCCGCCGCTCATCACTGATTTTCTCCGCCATCCGCTGGGCTGGGTCATTCTGGCCGCGGGCGCGGTGCTGGAACTGGTGGGCGCTTTTTTTATCAGACAAATCGTCAATATCGAGGTCTGAGGTTCTTATGTTTGCTTGGCTGATTCCACTGCTGATTTTTGTCGCTGTGTTCCTGCTGGCCCAAGACCTGCTGCGCCGGCTGCAGGCCGGCCGGTTGCAGCGGGAAGCCGTGGCCGTTGGCTCGCAAGTGGCCGGGTCCGCAGTGGCTGCCCCTGGGCCCCGCCGCAAGGAACCGCTGGTTGATTTGTTTTTCCGCACCCTTCCCGTGCTGGCCGGCTGGCAGGTGCGCTGGGTGGCTCCGGCCTGGGAGCGCGAATTGAGGAAAAAGCTGGTCTATTATCCGCGTTGGGCGCAGCGCTCAGGCGCCGAATGGCTGGCGGCCAAGGAGCTGAGCCTGCTGGGAGGGCTGCTGCTGGGGTGGCTGCTGGGCGCCGGCTGGCTGGCCAGCCTGGCGCTGGGAGCAGCCGCGTTTTTCCTGCCGGATCTCTGGCTGCGGGAGCAGGATCAGCTCAGGCGCCGGAAAACCCTGCAGGAACTGCCATCGGCCCTGGACCTGCTGGCCTCGTGCATGGAAGCCGGCTTGAATTTCGAGCAGGCGGTGGGCGTGTTCATGGAGCGCGGCCGCCGCGGCTACCTGGCCGTGGAGTTCCGGGAGCTCCTACGGGCCATTCAAATGGGCCAGGCGCGCCGCGACGCCCTCGAAGCCATGGCCCAGCGCGTGGACGACCCCACCTTCGGCACTTTCGTCACGTCCCTGATCCAGGCGGAGCGCCTCGGCGTCAGCGTGGCCGCGACCCTTAAGAACCAGGCCGCGCAGTTGCGCACCAAGCGGTCGCAGGAAATCGAGAAGCAGGCGCTGGAAGCCCCGGTTAAGCTTTTGTTTCCCCTCATTCTGTTCATCTTCCCCGTGGTTTTTCTCGTGCTCTTCGGACCCATCATCATCCGCCTCCTGCAGGGAATGTAGCGTAGGACGCCATGGCCGCCTATCCCCTGGATCCCCACTACGCGCAACTGCCCGAAGCGGACATCATCAGCCGCTGCCAGAAGGGCGATACCGAAGCCTTCAACGTGCTCATCAGCCGCTATGAACAGCGCGTCGTGACCCTGGCCCTGCGCTACCTGCGGGATTATCAAAGCGCCCTGGATGAAGCGCAGGAAATATTTCTCAAGGTGTTTAAACGGATCAAAAGCTTCAAGGGACGTTCGGCATTTTCGACCTGGCTGTACCGGGTGACGACCAACCACTGCTTCAGCATTCTGGAACGTCACCGCCACCGGCGGACCGTTTCCCTGGACGCCGGCACGGAAGAGGCGCCGCCCCCGGTCCTGCGCGACCCCAAGGCCGAAATGCCGGACGACGCCCTGGACCGCAAAGATTTTGCTGTCCGCGTGGCAGAAGCGGTCGCCGCCCTGCCGCCGGAACAGAGGCAGGCGGTTGTTCTGTGCCATTTCGAGCGGATGCGGTATGATGAAATCGCCGAAGTCATGGGACTGCGCCTGACCACTGTGGCGTCCTGTTTGTACCGCGCCCGCCAAAACCTCCGGCGTTTGCTCGGAAGAAAAGGGGGACCCGGCCGATGACCGACGAACAGAGACAGTTGTTGTCCGCCTATCTCGACAACCAGGTCAGCCCTGAACAGCGACGCCAGGCCGAAGAACTGCTGGCGCGCGACCCCGAGGCCCGCGTGGAGCTGGAGGGATTGCGCGCCCTGGCCGGACAGCTAAACGCCGCCGCGCCGCCCCTGGCGCAGGTCCCTGCGGAATTCCGGGAAAAAATCATGGCGCGGCTGAAGACCGGCGCCAAGGGCCCGCAACGGCCTGGAGGCGGTTTTTCCTCGCCGGGCGCAGGCCTGACCGCCGCCGGCCTGGTGCTGCTGGGCTTGATCGGCGTGTTCGTGGCCATGGACCGGCAGGCGGCCAGGACGGATAAAGCGGTGAAGCCGCAACCAGCGGCGGAATCATTGGAACAGGTCGAAACGCCTGCGCCGGGTTCCCAACCCGACTATCGCGGACAGGTGAGGGGCGTGGCAGAGGGGGATATCCAATCCGTAAGCAGCGGCAAACTGCCGGATGCACGGCGTCGCCAGCCCGCGCGTCTCGACGGCCAGGCATACATCTCCGGATCAGCCGGCAACCTTTCCGGTTCGCGAACGCCGGGCCTGACTGAGCTCAATCTACCTGCGTTGTCTGCCGATACTCATTATGACTTGGAGCGGTTCGACGCCTGGAGCAGGGAAGAGGCCGGGCAACGAATGGCCGGGTTGCAAGCCAGCCCCGCAGCTCTGCTCAAGCTGGCAGCGGATTTTCGCCTGCATCCCGGCTTGCTGGCTGCTGCCTGCGGGGAGCTGCCGCAAACGAACGCCGCTGAAGTGGCGCGGCGGCTCCGTAACAGCCTGGATGGCTCGGCCGGGAAGTCTGAACCCGAGCGGTTGCAGCAGGCGGTCAAGGATCTGGGTGGAGACGGAAATTGGGAAACCCGGTGGAAAAAACAGGTGCTTGACTGATTGGAGCAGGACATGGAGACCATGGAAATGAAGGCCGCCGGAATTGTTTTCATGCGCGAATTGTTCAAGCAGTCTGCCGCAGGCCAGGAAGAGGAATTCCTCTCCCAATTAAACCCGGAAGAAACCATGCAGTATAAAAATTGTCTGCCCGTGTCCTGGATGCCGATATACAATTACGTCCGGATTCTGAAACGGGGCGCACAAATTCTTTTTCCCGGTGATCCGGCGCCGCTGCAGCGCTTGAGCGCTGCTGAAGCCGAGTACGACCTGCAGGGGGTATACCGGGTGCTGTTGAAAGTCATCAGCATACCCGCCTTGGTCAATCAGACGGCCAAACTGTGGGACAAGTATTACAAGCGGGGCGTAGCCAGGACCGAAGCGGACTACGCCTCCAAACGCGCCACTCTCTTTGTCGAAAAATATCCCGAACTGCCGGCGGAATCAAGGGAAACCGTGACCGGCTATCTCAAGGGCGCATTAAATCTGACCGGCGTCAAGAACGTGCAAATCACGCCGGATGATGCGGATCCCAACCAATGGAAGTGGCTCATCACCTGGGATTGATCCGCGGCCTTCCGTGGCTGTCTGGGCAAGCTTGCCTTCCTTTGCATCCTCCCGCATAACGAAAAAGCCCGAAGGACCTCCGTTCCTCTTGGCGTGTTCGTGCCGGTTTGCCTGAAACGCCCGGCGAAATCAGACCCTGAGTGTTCAAACTAATAAAATTCACCCCTGAAAAAAACCGCATGAAAAATATTTTCTCCCGGTCCAATGAGTAGGATGCAGTTCAATTCATATAGGGGGTGGAAAATGAAAAAGTGGAAGTCGAGGCTGGGAATGGTTTTGGTGGCCGGGGTTTGTTGGGCGTGCGCCTGGAGCACCCAGGCGGCAGCAGCCGCAAAAACGCGTACCGCGACCGGTGAATTGACGACCAACAGCCAGGGAGAGTGGAGCCTGCGGATGCCAGGAAAAGGTCAGGCGCTGCAGTTCCGGGTGAATGACGAAACCAAAATCTGGAAGGAAAGCGAACTCGCGGCCGGCGAACTCGCAGCCGGCATGCTGGTACGAATGAACGGGCGCGGTCAAAACGACGTTTTTACCGCCACGCGCATTCAATGTCTGGCGCCTGAAGAAAGCCGCTGGCAGGAGGCAAAAAAACAGCGGACCGGTGCTGCCTATCCGGACCGCGCCCGCACCACCTCCCTGACGGCGCGCATCCAAAAGCCGGAACCATTGACGGTTTGCAACCGCTTTGGCCAGGTGATCCGGGTGGAGCGCACGCCCAGGACCTTGGTACTGCGCCGTTCACGGGAGACTTTAGCGGGTTTGGCGGCAGGGACTAAGGCGCAAGTGACTTATTCCGGGCAAGGAAACGCAGCGCAGGCGGTGGAAATCGTGCTTAAGCAACCGGGGGAGGGAAGCTAGGGTTCAGGCCTCCAGGCTCTTTTGGATCCGCTGGATGCGCAGGGCTTTGCCGCTGGCGGAATCCGCTTCCACCAGCGCAGCGTTGATCCATAAGCGCCCGGTGGCCGGGGTGAAACGGGAGGGCGTCTGCTTCACAAAACGGTGAATGGCGTCCTCCTTTTTCACGCCGATGACCGAGTCACGCGAGCCGGTCATGCCCACGTCCGTCAGATAGGCAGTGCCGCCGGGAAGGATTTCCTCGTCCGCAGTCTGGACATGGGTGTGGGTGCCGATGACCGCAGTGGCCAACCCGTCGAGATACCAGCCCAGGGCGCGTTTTTCAGAGGTGATTTCCGCATGAAAATCGATGATGACCAGCGGCGTTTCGCGGCGGACGTTCTGCAGAAGTTTGCGGCCCAGGCTGAAAGGGTCGTCGAGGGTGTGCATATACACCCGGCCTTCGAGGTTGATCACGCCGATTTTTGGGGCGCCTACCATGGGTTCAAATACCTGCCACCCCCGGCCAGGCGCGCCCTCGGGATAATTGGCCGGCCGCAGCAGCCGGGGTTCCTGGTCGAGAAAGGGCAGGATCTGTTTCTTGTCCCAGATGTGGTTGCCCGAGGTCAGCGCATCCGCACCCAGGCGGAAAAGCTCATGGGCGATTTCCGGGGTCAGGCCAAAACCGCCCGCGGCGTTTTCGGCATTGACGATGGTCAGGTGGGGACGCAGGTCCTGTTTGAGGCCCGGCAACAAGCGGCTCAAGGCCTCGCGGCCGGGTTCGCCCATCACATCCCCGATCAATAGCATCCTGGTGGTTGGTTCCGGCATATCCGTCCTACCAGCCTGTCAGGCGCGCCTACTTCGCGTACTCCACAGCGCGGGATTCCCGGATCACGGTCACTTTGATTTGTCCGGGGTATTCGATTTCCTCTTCCACTTTTTTGGCGATGTCCTTGGCCAGGAGGATGGCAGCATCGTCGTCGAGTTCGTTTTCCTTGACCAGGATGCGCAGTTCCCGGCCGGCCTGGATGGCATAAGCTTTCGAAACGCCGGTGAAGGACATGGAGATGTCTTCGAGTTTTTTTAGCCGCTTGATGTAGGTTTCGATGTTCTCCCGGCGGGCGCCCGGCCGTGACGCCGAGATGGCGTCCGCGGCCTGCACCAGGACCGCTTCCAGGCTCTGGAATTCGACTTCGCCGTGGTGGGCGAGAATGCAATGCACCACGGATTGCGGCTCGTTGAATTTCACCGCCAGTTCGGATCCGATTTGGGCGTGTCCGCCCTCCAGCTCATGGTCAATGGCTTTACCCAGGTCGTGAAGCAGGCCGGCGCGGTTCGCCAACTGGATGTCGGCCCGCAGCTCCGCGGCCATGGCCGCGGCCAGATGCGCCACTTCAATGGAATGCTGGAGCACGTTTTGGCCGAAGCTGGTGCGGAAGCGCAGGCGCCCCAGGGTGCGGATGATTTCCGGATGCAGCCCCGTCACCCCGGTTTCAAGCATGGCCCGCTCGCCGGCTTCTTTGATCATGGCGTCCACTTCATTCTTGGCTTTGGAGACCACGTCCTCGATGCGGCCGGGATGGATGCGGCCGTCCGTCAGCAGTTTCTCCAGGGCCAGACGGGCGACTTCGCGACGGACGATGTCAAAGCCGGAAATAATCACGGCTTCGGGGGTGTCGTCGACGATCAAATCCACACCCGTAGCCTGTTCCAGGGCGCGGATATTCCGGCCTTCGCGGCCGATGATCCGGCCTTTCATTTCCTCATTGGGCAGCTGCACCACGGAAATCGTGTTTTCCACGGTGAATTCCGAGGCGTTTCGCTGAATGGCCATGGTGATGATGCGTTTGGCTTTGCGTTCGGCGTTTTCCTTGGCCTCTTCTTCGATCTGCCGGATCAGGCGGGCTCCGTCGTGCCTGGCTTCATTGGTCATGGTTTCGATCAGGAGCTTTTTAGCCGCTTCGGAGGTCAGCCCGGAAATTTTTTCAAGCTGGTTTTTTTGCTCGGTGATCAGGTTGTCTAAATTGGATTGTTTTTGCTGCACGTCTTTTTGCTGGTTTTTCAAGCCTTCTTCACGGGACTGGAGCTCCTGTTCCCGCCGGTCCAGGCCATCCATGCGCCGTTCCATCGCCTCCTCCTTCTGGAGCAGGCGTTTTTCGAGATTTTGCATTTCCTGGCGCTGGTTCCTTGTCTGTTCCTCGAAATCCTGTTTTTCACGGTAGAGGCGGTCTTTGGCCTCCATTTCCAGTTCGCGGCGCTTGGTTTCTATCTCTTTTTCTGCGTTTTCGAGCAAACGGCGGGCTTGGGTTTGGGCGGTGATGGTTTTTTGGGTGGCGAAGAAACGGGTGAACGCAAAGCCGACCGCGGCGCCAATCAGCAGCGCCGCCAAAGAAAGGATTACCGACAATGCCATGGGAAAAGCCTCCTTGACCGGCAGCGGAGGCAGAGGAAGGACAAACGGAAAAAAACGGGTGAATGACTATACGTTCATGGTATTCACTGCGTATAAACGAAACCTAACCCTGAAAAAACCCATTTTTTTATTATCACCCGTCATTTTATCCTGCACGCGTCCCACCCGGGAGCGCATGCGTCCATCACATCCGCTGCAGATATATATAGTATCCGATCGAACGACCGGTTTAGGAAATTATAAACCTCGTGCCCTAGGTTGTCAAGAAACAACCCCTGGGGCGCAATAGTCCGGCTGGGAAAAATAAACCCGCGATGCCGTGTGAAGCAGCCATGCACTGAACCCTGTTATACAGGTGGGAACCAAAGGGCAGGGTTTGGCGTTCCCATCGGGGAGAACGCACTGGCCTGCCGGACACGGCTCCCTTTTTCTGCTCGTAGGTTCGGGATTGGCGGCTCCATCACCAACACCGCAGGCGACATAAAAAATAGCACAATAGCCGAAAGATTTCAATTGGACAAGAATCCACCTGATTCACAATTGATATTTTGCATTTGCCGGTTGGACTTGCATCGGGTATAATGTAAAATGCGTTAATTACAGGCGGATTCTGTGTTTTTTGGGTCGGATATTTTGTCAGTTTTTAAGATGCCCGGGAGAATATCCGCCAAAAAACGATGTTTCTATCGGTGCCGTATATTCCATATTATTAGTTGGAACCGCGATGAAACGTCCCAAGTCTAATTTTTAAGGGATTTTTTGTCTTTTTCAAAAATATTAGACCCGGTTGTCGAGGATGGGCATGAGCGTGGTCGCGTTTTTTTTATTTGAAAACTTGCTTCCGGCGCCCCATGCCCTGTCCGCGGGTAATGCGGGTTGTTTTCGCTTTTTTCCGGCCGGACGCTTTCAGCGGCCGGAGGCAGGGGCATCCGGGTATCAGCCGTCGATTCTTTGCGTGAGAAAGGAAGCCTAAGTGTCCATACGGCCTCCGATAAGACGGTCTGGCAGCGGATGGTGCGTGCGGCTGCTTTCGATCCTGATGCTGTCAGCCGGATGGGGCCTGTCTCATTCAGCGGCAGCCGCTGATTTCTGGTTTGACGACCTCACAGGAACCGCAGGCGACCAACCGGTGGCCTGGACCGATGAAACCGACGACAATACGTACAACGCCGACATCGCCTTTTCCTATACCACCTCCCTGGCGGCAGTGACTAGGACAGCTGAAGATACCTGGGGCAAGGTTTTTTCGCCTGCCCTCACCTGCGATGTCAGTACCTATAACATGGTCGAAGTCAATATCGCCGGCCTCTCTTCCTCCACCACCTGGAAAATCGGCATCCAGGAAATCGGCGGCAGTTCCACTTACTGGGACCTGAACAGTTCCAGTGCTGAAACCGGGACCTTTGCTTTTGACTATGCGGCGGTTACGGGCTGGTCCGGTTCGCACCAATTTTACGTGCAATTATCCGTGGAGGGGGCCGCCGGGACATACATCGAGGTGGGTTTTGTGCGCGTGTGCGATGACGCGGTGACGCCCACGCCGACCAATACCCCGACCTCCACGATCACGCCCACCGATACCGCGACAGATACCCCGACACCAACGGCAACGGACACGGACACCCCCACGGACACGCCCACGGATACGGTCACGCCCACGGACACCCCTTCGTTCACAGACACTCCCACGGACACGCCCACAAGCACCAGCACTCCCACTCCGACCGCCACACCTTTCCCTCGCGCCAATGGATACATACAACCCAACGCCAGCGATCCCTGGCAAACCCGGGACTTTGAATATGTCTTGATCACCCAGGGCGGCGATACGCTCGACACGCTGTCCATCGAAATTCCGGGCGGTTGGGCCGTGCCGGAAACGCCGGTATCCAATGTGCAATTGGGCGATGTCGTGATCAGCGGCGGACGCATTTTAGTGACCTATTCGCCGCCGTTGGCAGCAGGCTCTTTCGACAGCATTACGCTCACGGCGACCGCGCCGGGCACGGGCGGTTATTATTATTGGACCGGGTATCTGAACACCGGGGCTTACGTGGCATTGACGCCGGTGAGTAAATATCAATATGTCCAGGTTTACACGGCCACCGCAACCTCCACGGATACCCCGACGTTCACGGCCACGCCGACATATACCGATACGTCGACTGCCACGCCCAGTTTTACCGACACCCCGACGTTTACCGCCACGTTCACAGTCACGCCGACGGATACGCCGACGTTTACGGCCACACCGACGGATACACCGACGTTCACGATGACGCCGACGGACACGCCGACGTTCACGATGACGCCGACGGACACGCCGACGTTCACAATGACACCGACAGACACCCCGACGTATACGGCGACGCCGACAGACACGCCGACGTTCACAATGACACCGACGGATACTCCGACCTTCACGGCGACGCCGACGGACACGCCGACGTTCACGGTGACACCGACGGATACTCCGACCTTCACGGCGACGCCGACAGACACCCCGACGTTTACGGTGACGCCGACAGATACGCCGACGTTTACGGTGACGCCGACAGATACGCCGACGTTTACGGTGACGCCGACGGACACGCCGACGTTTACGGTGACGCCGACCGATACGCCGACGTTTACGGTGACGCCGACCGATACGCCGACGTTTACGGTGACGCCGACCGATACGCCGACGTTTACGGTGACGCCGACCGATACACCGACGTTTACGGTGACGCCGACGGACTCCCCGACGTTTACAGTCACACCGACGGATACCCCGACGTTTACGGTGACGCCGACAGACACGCCGACGTTTACGGTGACGCCGACAGATACGCCGACGTTTACGGTGACGCCGACAGATACGCCGACGTTTACGGTGACACCGACAGACACGCCGACGTTTACGATGACGCCGACAGATACGCCGACGTTCACGGCGACGCCGACAGATACGCCGACGTTCACGGCGACGCCGACAGATACGCCGACGTTCACGGCGACGCCGACGGATACGCCGACGTTTACGGTAACGCCGACAGATACGCCGACGTTTACGGTGACGCCGACCGATACGCCGACGTTCACGGCGACGCCGACAGATACCCCGACGTTCACGGCGACGCCGACGGATACGCCGACGTTTACGGTAACGCCGACAGATACCCCGACGTTCACGGCGACGCCGACGGACACCCCGACGTTCACGGCGACGCCGACGGATACGCCGACGTTCACGGTGACGCCAACGGACACCCCGACATTCACCGCTACCCCGACGGATTCGCCGACAGCTACGGTGACTTCCACGTTCACTGTGACAGATACGCCGACTGTGACCCCGACGTTCACAGCTACGGCCACAGCTACTTCAACCGCGATTCCGCAGGCGAATGCGTATATTCAACCGATTGCCAGCGATCCCTGGCAAATCCGCGATTTTGAGTATGTGCTGATTACCACTGGCGGGGTGGTCGATACGCTGTACATCGAAATTCCCGCGGGCTGGTCAGTGCCAGGCACGCCGGTTTCGAACGTGCAGATGGGGAACGTGGCATTCAACGGCGGAAGGATCATGGTGACCTATTCGCCGCCCCTGGCTTCCGGCGCGTTTGACAGCATCACGCTGACGGCGACCGCGCCGGGCACAGGCGGTTACTATTACTGGAGCGGATATTTAAACAACGGCGCTTATGCCGCTGCCACGCCGGCGAGCAAAGTGCAATATGTACAGGTTTATACTGCAACCGCCACATCCACCCATACCCCGACGTTCACGGCGACGCCGACGGATACGGCGACGTTCACAGCGACGCCGACGGATACGGCGACGTTCACGGCGACACCGACGGATACGGCGACGTTCACGGCGACACCGACGGATACGGCGACGTTCACAGCGACGCCGACGGATACGGCGACGTTCACGGCGACGCCGACGGATACGGCGACGTTCACAGCGACGCCGACGGATACGGCGACGTTCACAGCCACGCCGACGGATACGGCGACGTTCACAGCCACGCCGACGGATACGGCGACGTTCACAGCGACGCCGACGGATACGGCGACGTTCACGGCGACACCGACGGATACGGCGACGTTCACAGCGACACCGACGGATACGGCGACGTTCACAGCCACGCCGACGGATACGGCGACGTTCACAGCCACGCCGACGGATACGGCGACGTTCACAGCGACGCCGACGGATACGGCGACGTTCACAGCCACGCCGACGGATACGGCGACGTTCACAGCGACGCCGACGGATACGGCGACGTTCACGGCGACGCCGACGGACACGGCGACGTTCACATCCACGCCGACGGACACGGCGACATTCACATCCACGCCGACGGATACGGCGACCTCGACCGCGACCCAGACCGCGACACCCACGGCCACGGATACTCCGACCGTTACACCTACGCCGACGGATACGTCGACTGTGACCGCGACACCCACCGTCACTTCGACGATTACGCCGGCGGCTGATGCTCATATTCAGCCCAATACGGTGTTGCTCAATCAAACGCAAAACTTCGAATACACGGTCATCGCGCGCTCGCTGGGAGACATTAACCAAGTGTATATATCCATTCCCAACGGCTGGACCGTGCCCATGACACCCTCCTCGAACGTGTTGGGCGGATTGGTTTCATTTGCCGGAAGCCAAATCCAAATTACGTACGCCTCGCCCTGGTCGGCGGGCGCCTACGACAGCATAACCCTTACAGCCACCGCGCCGGGTACGGGCGGTGTCTATTATTGGAGCTCTTATCTTAACGACGGTACCTACCAAACCACGACTACGGTGACCAAGGTGCAATACGTGTCGGTCATCACCGCCACTTCCACCGTAACGCCGACCTTTACCGTGACGCCCACGGATACTGCCACCTTTACGGCGACCCCGACGGATACGCCGGTGTTCACGGCCACGCCCACCGACACGGCCACCTCTACGCCCACGTTCACCCAGACGCCGACGTATACTGTCACCGCCACCCAGACCGGAACCAGCACGCAAACGCTGACCTATACGCAGACCGGAACGTTCACTCAAACCGAGACTGTGACCATGACCTCGACGCAAACCTCGACGCCTACGCCGAGCGCCACGGCCACGCAAACCCAGACCATTACGCCGACAAGCACGATCACGCCCACCGTGACGCCGACGCCGGTGTACCAGCTGGTGCTGATCGTGCCCAACGAATTCTTCACGCCCGGAACTCCGCCGGGCAAGGCCGGCGTCATTGTGCCGGTGGATGCCGGCTACCTGGTTTCCATCACGGTCAGGGTCCTGAACATGACGACCTACCAGATCGTGCCGTTGAACGACAGCCTGGCGCTCTCCACCTCCGCCGCCCCCAACCAGGTGCGGGATCTGCCGGCCACGGTCACGCTGGCCAACGGCGAAGCAACGTTCAACGTCCGGTTCATGGAGCCGAACCTGACCTACACCATCACCGCACAGGACACGACCAATACGTTCGTTTTGGACGGCGTGACGGACCCGATACCCGTGGATACGGGTCCGCGGCCGGGCAATCCCTACGTTTATGTCGGCCACGCCTCGCTGGCGCCGATCACCGCCATTACCGGCGAACCGGGCGTGGATATGCTGGAATTGGAATTCACCAATCCCAACTCCACCGGATCGGCCTTGTATCAACTGCGCGGCGTTACTTTGACCGTTCAGGATCACCTGGGAGCCGGCATTCCGGCGAATGACATTCTTTCCACCATCACGGTCTGGGACGGGGCGGCCATACTGGTTTCGGTCAACGTGACGTCCGCCACGGACCGCCAGTTCGTCGGCTTCCCGGCGCTGGCGGTGACCATCGCGCCCGATGAACCCCACATTCTGCGCATTCAGGTCAACCTGAACCCGGCCTCGAGCCGGGAATCCTTGCGCCTGGGCGTCTCCACCGACGCCGAGGTGGATTGCCGCTTCCTGGACGACGTGGGCATGCAGGTGCGCCCGGCATTTGGGGATGTTTTCCCGATGTTCTCGAACGAAGTGGTCATCACCCGGCGGTCGCTGGCTTCTTCTTACATCAATTATCCCAATCCGTTCGCGGCCGGACGGCAAAGCACATCGATCGATTATTTCCTGGAAAGTGACGCCCGCGTCAGCCTCAAGATCTACAACGTCGTGGGTGAATTGGTGCGGGTTTTGGTCGGCGAGGAAACGCAGACCGGCGCTTCGATCCTGCGCCACATCCCGTGGGACGGGCGCAATGGCAGCGGTCAGGTGGTTCTCAACGGTCTCTACTTTGCCGTGCTCGAAATCACCCCCGCCGCCGGCGGGGAAACCAAGCGGCACATGCTGAAAATCGCGGTGATCAAATGAGGATGCATCATGCCGGTTGATAAACGGACAAAGCACTTACTCTGCGGGCTGTGGCTGGCAGCCGCGTGGCTGTCGCCCCTGCCGGTCGCGGCCGTGGTCGCGGATGCCGGGACCAACAGCCCGTTTGAATTGGGCGCGGGCTCCCGCGCGCTGGCCCTGGGCTCCGGCTACACCGCGGTCGCCGAGGACGTCACGTCTTTATTCTGGAATCCGGCGGGGCTGGCTTTGTTGGACCAGGTGGAAATCTCTGCCATGCACATCAGCCTGTTCTACGAAACGCCCTATGATTTTTTGGGCGTGGCGTATCCCTTGCTGGACTGGGGGACCTTCGCCCTGGGCGCCGTACGCCTGGCTTCGGGCGGCATTCTTGTCCGTGACGAACGCTCGCACCTTACCGGCGTCGAAGGCAGCCTGGATCTGCGCGAGTATCTGCTGGGATACGGCCGCGAGCTTTTCGGGGGACTGCGGGCCGGCGCGACGGTGAAAATCGACCAGATGCGGTTGCTGGGCGATTTCGACGCGGGCGTGGGGCTGGATCTCGGCCTGCATTACCGTCTTCCGCGCGATGCCTTCAGCCAGGGCGGATTCGATTGGAGCGGCCTGACCTTCGGCCTCATGCTGCAAAATCTGGTTGGCCCGGTCACGCGCCTGGGAGCGGTTGAAGACCGGATTCCGTTGAATTGGAAGGCCGGTATGGCTTATCGCTACCGCACCCAAGACTCCCTGAAGCAGCAATTCCTGGTCTGCGGCGCCTGGGAGCGCTCTACCTGGCGGTCGTCGCAATTCTCGGGGGGCCTGGAGTACGGCGTGTGGGATCTGCTGGCCTTGCGCGGCGGCCTGAACGCGGACGGATGGACAGCCGGCGGAGGCGTGCAGTACGCCGGCTTGGCGTTGGATTACGCCCTGGCCTCGGAAGCCCTGGGGCTTACTCACCGGGTCACCCTGTCCTACCGGTTCGGGCCCCGGCTGTCCGAACAGAAAGCCGAACGGGAGCGCCGGCGCGAGGCCGAACTGGACAAGGAAGCTCAGCGCCGCGCGCAGGAAGCCGTGGCCAAGGCCAGCGAGGCCATGGAACAGATCATGCGCAACACCGAGCGCCGGCACCGCCGGGAAAAACAGGCGCTGATCGTCCAAGGAGAGCAGCAGCTGGCCGCCGAACGCCGGCGCCAGGCCGAACAGCGGAAGGCCGCGGTGGCGGACGAATATTTCAAGGCGCTCCATTATTTCCAGGGCATCGAGGATTACCTGACAAAGAATTTCAAGCAGGCGCTGGTGGAGTTCGAGACCGTGGAAAAGTACGATCCCAATTACCTCCAGGTCCAGCTTTATCTGGCCCGGACCCGGCAGCAGCTCGGCGGTCAGACCCGCTTTATGAACGACAAATCACTGCAGCTGTACTATCAGGGCATCGATTTCTACGTGGCCAACGATTTCGTCAAAGCCATTTTAGTCTGGAATAAGATATTGGAAACAGAACCCAACAACCTGCTGGTGATCCGCAATATCGACGAGGCGCGGACCCGGATCGCCCGGATGCAGGCGATCCAATCAGAGGTCGAAGAGGAAGAAAAACCGCCCGCGCCGGCACCCGTGAAAAAATAGCGGACTAATGAACAAGCCCTCAGAGCGGTCTTTTTCGATTGCATTGCATGGAATACCCCGTGAAAAATCGGGGATTTTTCATGGGGTAACCGTCAGGTGCTGGCCCTGCCAGCTTTATTTGTCATAGAGGGTCAGTGCAGGGTGCTAGCGGAATATATGGGTTTTTCAGCACCCTGTTAGGTTATGGTACAATAGGGGAAACCCAAAGGAAGGACTGCTGCATTGCCCGGTTTATTGAAAGGCCTGTTCCGAAAACCCATCCTGCAGACGTATGACCTGGAAGTGCCGGCCGACGAGCGCCATCTGGGGGACATCCGCGACTTCATCACGCGGGCTGCGGCCGAGGCCCATTTCAACCCGAACGAGATGAACAACATCAAGCTCGCCCTGGACGAGGCCTGTTCCAACGTGATCCGGCACGCCTACAAAGGCATGGACCCCGGGATGATCCGCCTGCGCGTGGACCGTCGGGAAGGGGAACTCGAGATTTTCATCCGGGATTCAGGCAAGAGCTTCGAATGGAAAAAGTCCAAAACGCCCGATTTGAACCGGTACGTGGAGATCGGGAAGCGCGGCGGCCTCGGCATCTGGTTTATCCGCAAACTGATGGACGAGACCGAATATCAGACCGTCCGCGGCGAGAACGAGCTGCGCCTGCTCAAGCGCACCCGGGAACCTGTTCCGCTGATCGCGCCGGCCCATTTGCCGGAAACGACCCTGCCGGTGCCGTTCGAAGCCGCGGCCAAACCCCACCGTTTCAGCCGCGTCAGCTTCAAGTATCTTTTCCCGGTCACCGCCTCGGTGGCCGTACTGGTGCTGGTGATATTCGCTTATATGTTCACCAACCTGGCCCAAAGCCTGCGTTCGGAGATTTTGTCCAATACCACCGAACTGACCCGGCAGCTGGCCCGTGATGCGGAAAATTACCTGCTGAAACAGGACGACCTGCATCTGGCCACGGTGGTGAAGACCCTGATCCGCACCAATCCCAAGCTGGCGTATGCCTTCATTCTGGACAACAGCGGCGTCATCTGGGCCCACTCGCAGACCACCCGCCTGTTTACCACCTATGTCCCGCCGGCGGGCGCTAAACTGCCGCATGGCCGCGAGGCGGCCCGCAACGAGATCGACGATCCCCAGGCCGGCCAAGTGCATGAAATCGCCTATCCGATCTTCCTGGGCGACCTGCGCTTGGGAACGGCTTTTGTGGGCGTGCGGGAAGCCGCCATCGGCGAGGAGATCCGGAAAGGCCGGCGCGGCGCCTTGATCATGTTCCTCGTGGCCATGGTGGTCAGCACCTCGGGCGCGTACTTTCTGATGACGTTCCTGGTGGCGCCGATCCGAAAACTCACGGACGGCATGCTGGCCGTGAGCCAGGGCCGCCTGGACCATCAAATCATCATCCAAAGCAACGACGAGTTCGGCCAGATCGCCAAAGTCTTCAACGACATGACCCGCCGCTTCAACCAGGCCCAGCGGAACCTACTGGAACAGGAACGCATCCAGCAGGAAATGCAGGTGGCGCAGGAAATCCAGCATACGCTGCTGCCGCGGGAGCTGCCGCAGATCGAAGGCTACGACGTCTCTTCCATGTACCGCTCGGCCAAGGAAGTGGGCGGCGATTATTTCGACTTCGTGTGGGTGGATGACAACGTGCTGGGCATCGCCGTAGCGGACGTGTCCGGCAAAGGCATCCCCGGGTCGCTGGTCATGACCATGATCCGCACCGCCCTGCGCCTGGAAGCCCGCAACAACCACAACGCCACGGACGTCATGGCCAAGGTGAACAACTTCGTGACCCGCGACATGAAAAAAGGCATGTTCGTGACCATGTTCTATATCATCCTGGATTCCCGGCGGCGCATCATCCAATACACCTGCGCGGGGCACAACCCCATGATCCTCTACCGCGAGGAGACGGACCAGATTTATTATCTCAAGCCCCGGGGATTTCCCGTGGGGATCGACCTTCCCAATCCCGATTTGTTCCAGAAATCGCTGACCCAGGAGACCGTGAAGCTGAAGAAAGGGGACGTGCTGCTCCTGTACACGGACGGCATCACCGAGGCCATGAATCCCCGGCGGGAACAGTTCGGAGAGAAGCGGCTCCTGGACCTGGTCCGGCAGCACCATGACTTGTCGGCCGAGGAGTTCGTGCAGAAACTGTCCGAGGATATCGCGCGCTTCACCGAGGATTATCCGCAAAATGACGACATCACCTGCGTGGCCATCAAGGAAAAGATGATGGCGGACGACGTGCAGTTCAATCTGCGCCGCAAGCTGTTCTACCTGGTGGAACGCCAGGGCGTGCCCGTGCGGGAAGCCTGCCGGCACTTGAACGTGTCGCCCACCACGTATTACCGCCTGAAGCAGCTGCGGGACAAGTACGGGCTGCGGGGATTGAAGGAAACGGTTCAGCGCAAGGACGCCCAAATGCAGCAATTGTCCCTGGAGGAGCGGAGGCAGATCCTGGAATTGATCATCTCCAACCCTGACTTAGGGCCTACGCGCCTGCTGCAGGCCATGTCCGAGGCCGGGTTCGAGGTGGACCACCTCAGCGAGAAGATGGTGTACGAGGAACTTAAACGCCTGCGCCTGGCCACGCGCGAGGAAAGGCTGGCTTATTCGGAAAAAAAGAAGAAAGTTGACTAGCCAAGTTTGGCTGTGATACTATCGGACCGCTTCGACAGGAGGGGCAATGGAAGGCATCCAGATTTCCGTTGAAAATAGCGGCATAAACCAGGAAGTCGGCGTCGTCAAGATCGCGGGCTATATTGACACCACCACTTCCAGCGAGCTGGAACGGGTCATTCAGGGTCTGTTGCGCGAGCAGCGGTATAAGATCGTCATCGACCTGAAAAACGTTGAATACATCAGCTCGGCCGGATGGGGAATTTTCATTTCCGAGATCAAGAACATACGCACGCACCGCGGCGACCTGAAGCTGGCCTGCATGTCCGAAACGGTCAACGAAGTGTATGAACTCCTGGAATTCGCGACTATTTTGACGGCCACCGCCTCCGTGGACGATGCGGTGCGCAGTTTCGGCGATAGCGCGCCTGCAGCCGCGGCTGCCCGGCCGGCCCCTGCGGCCGCCCGGCCGGCTGCGCCCAAACCCGCGCCGGTCAAGATCGAACCCGCGGTTCCCGCATCCCGGCCGGCACCCGCACCTGCAGCCTCTCGCCCAGCTCCGGCCCCGGTTCAGGCCGCAGCCAGGCCTGTTCCGGCGCCTGCTCCTGCAGCCGCGCCTGCTCCTGCTCCTGCCCCTGCTCCGGCCGCAGCAGTTGCGTCTGCGGGAGTTCCGGTCAATCCCGCCGGTTTAATTCCGCTGATCGACCGCATCCGTTCCGTCGTGAAGGCTCATCCGGATTGGGGGGCCTGGAAAATCAAGAGTGAACTGAACCAGAGACGCGGCAACCAGCCCAAAGTCGGCTGGGGAGAGGTGCGTACCGAGCTGCGTTACAATGATCTGGCCACCAAAGCGGCGCGTTTCAAATACGCCCGCGGACGATAGAAAGAAAAGGGGCCTGCACGTGAGCGGCTTCAGCTTCAATACCACCATCCACAGCAAACAATACGATTACACGGTGCGCACCATGAATTTCGATTCCATCCACCGCATCGTGATCAACCTCAACGACCGTGACCGCGTGATCAGCACCCGGGAAATCGACTACAACCCCGAGCTGACGGACGAGAAACTGATGGAGCTGGTCAAACGGCACCACGAGGAACGCGTGGTCAGCCTCCAGGAACTCATGAAAATTTCGGCCAAGCTGGAATCCAAGCCGGACGTGGATTCCAACTACAAGCTGGGCCTGGTCTTTCTCAGCAGCGGGCTGGCCAAGGAAACCATCGGGGAATTCAAGCGTGCGCTGGCCTTGGATCCCAACAACGCTCCGATCCTCAACCATCTGGGCCTGGCGCTGCTGCTGGAGGACAAAACGGCTGACGCCCTGAAAGTGTTTGAACGCACGGTTTCCCTGAAACCCAACTATCCTGACGTGCACAATAACTACGGCCTGGCGTTGCTCAAGGCCGAACGTTACGACCAGGCTTTGCAGGAATTCGAACAGGCACTCAGCCTGAACGGCCGCTATGCCGAGGCCCACTTCAACCTGAGCCTGTGCCTGGTTTCGAAGGCCGTCACTGACAGCGGCCTGGCGCCGGAAGCCCGCGACCAGATCAACGCCCACCTGGCTGAAGCGGCGCAGCACAACCTGATGTTCAACAACGAGTATTTCAAGGTGGCCCAGAATTACCTGGCCAAGGATCAATACGCGGAAGCCCGCCAGGCCATGTTGGAAAGCAAATCCGCGGTCATGTCCGACGCCGGCAGCGAGGTTTACCACGAGTTTTACCTGCGCTTGAAATACGGCGAAGAGGGCGTGGACCGGAAATCCACGGAGCATTACATCGCCAAGCTTGAGGACATTCTGGAAAAACATCCCCAGTACGTGGATATCCACAACGACCTGGGCGTGGCTTACCTGATCCAATGCCGGTTCCTCTTCAACCGGGCCATCAACGAGTTCAAACGCGCTCTGGCGATCAATCCCAATTATTCCCAGGCGAAGAAGAATTTGAAATTGTCGGAAAACGAAGGCAAGGGTTTCCTGATCCTGCTTCGCGCCATTCTCTATTTCTGACCGCCGTTGTTCCTATCAATCCCCTCCGCAGCGAAAGGGATGTGAAGCGTTCTGCTTCGGGGATCAACGCAAGGTTGATTAGTGGGCTGTAGAACTCCATTTCCGCCGTTTCCCGGAGGCAGCACGCATGCTGATATTGGTGATTAATACCGGCAGTTCCTCGCTGAAGTACACCTTGTTCAAGGGCGAGGAAGAGCTGGCTTCGGGGCTCGTGGAAAAAATCGGCGAAAGGCAGTCGCGGTTCACCCGGGTGGTGGCCCGGCGCAGCCGTCCCGCGGTGGAAGGGCCAGTGGCCAACCACGAACAGGCCATCGGGCTGATGCGGGACAGCCTGGTGGAGGACGGCGTCGTGCCCTCGGTACAGGCCATCGAGGCGGTCGGCCACCGCGTGGTTCACGGCGGCCCCCGCTACACCGATGCGGCGCTCGTGGACGGCGAAGTCTTGAAAAACCCGATCGGCCGGGAACTCGCTCCCCTGCACCGCGCCAATTACGTGGGCATGGAAGCCTGCCTGAAAATGATGCCCCACACGCCCCAGGTTGCCGTCTTCGACACCGCCTTCCATCAGACCATGCCGGCCAAGGCCTACACGTACGCCCTGCCGTATCGCTATGTTACGGACTTGCAGATCCGCAAGTACGGGTTCCACGGCACCTCCCACAAGTACCTGGCCCAGCGCGCCGCCCAGGTCCTGCGGAAGCCGCCGGCCAGCTTGAATCTCATCACCTTGCACTTGGGCAACGGGTCTTCCCTGGCCGCGGTTCGTGGTGGCCGCTGCGTGGATACCAGCATGGGGCTGACTCCGCTGGCCGGGGTGGTGATGGGCAGCCGCTGCGGGGATATCGACCCGGCGATCATTCCATATATTATGGAACGGGAAGGGCTGACGCCCGCCCAGGTGGACAATTTGTTGAACAAACAGAGCGGCATTCTCGGGTTGTCGGGCGTTTCCAACGACCTGCGGGAAGTATTGGCCCAGGCCGGCAAGGGGAATGCGCGGGCCAAACTGGCGCTGGAGGTGTTCGCCTACAGCATCCAGAAGTATGTGGGGGCGTTTGCCGCGGTGCTGGGCCGGGTAGATGCGCTGGTCTTTACGGCCGGCATCGGCGAGAAGAGCCCGCCCCTGCGGCAGGCCATTTGCCAGGGCCTGGCAGGCTTGGGCGTCCGCCTGCAGGCGGCGAAAAACCGGGCTTTAATCAGCCGGGAAGGCCATATTCACGCCCCTTCGTCAAAAGTGAAGGTGTTGGTCATTCCGACCCGCGAGGATTATATGATCGCCCGGGAGACGGCGCGCATTGTAGCCCGGGCCGGTAAGTGAAGCTCTCCTCAGCAAATTGCGGTGCTCGAGTGAAGGGGTGTAAAAAACCCCAAAACAGATATTGACAAACCAGGGGTAGGGCGTTAGACTTTCTCCAATTTTTCAAGGTTAGGCCACTTCGAGCGGGAAGGAGGTGACAAATCAATGAAAAAATTGCTGGCGATGCTTTTGATGGTGGTGATGGGAGGTTCGCTCCTCATGGTTGCGGGGTGCGCTCCGAAACAGGAAGCCACTGAGCAAGCTCCCGCGATGGAAGCTCCTGCCGCTGAAGAGGGTATGCCCACGGGTGAGGAAGCTGCTCCGGCTGGTGAAGCTGCTCCGACGACGGAAGAGGCCGCTCCGGCTGCCGAGTAATCAACATTTGGATGTGGTCAAGGTGGAAGTCCGCCACAGCGCGGGCTTCCACCTTTTTTTTGCCCTTTTTCGCCCCGCAACCGGGGCAGGCCGCTTTTTTGCCTTTTGCCCAGGCGGCTTTTATACTAAAATACCCCAGTTTGCATGAGGCATTCGGTTGCTGTGAATCTGACTCGGGAGGCGAATAATGCTTCGGAAAAAGTCGTGGATGGCAGCCGGCGGGGCGATGGTCCTGGCCGGTTGGGTCGCCGGTTGTGGAAGCGTGGACACCCGTTCGACCGTGGAACAGCTGACCAACGCCCGGGTGGCGGTCGAAACCGCGGAACAAGCGGGCGCCGCAACCTATGCTGCTGAGGACCTCAGGCAGGCCCAGGATGCCAAGGCCATTGCCCTGGACGCCTATGCCAATAAAGATTTCGAGCGTACCTTCCAATTCGCCAAGAAAGCCACCATCTATGCCCGCGTGGCCCAGGCCAAGACCGAGCAAAAAGCGGCTGAAGCCAAGCTCAACGCTGTAAAAGAGCAGGTGGCGGCCGTAGAATCCCAGATCGCGGCGTATTCGCAGCCGGCCGCGATCCTGCCCCAATCCGCCGGGAGCACGCCGCCCGCCCAGGCCGCGCCCGCGGCCGGGGAGGTGAAGCCATGAGGCGCCTGATTCGGATCGGGCTGGCTGTGGCCGCGCTTGCCGGCCCATGGCTGGCCGGGTGCGCGACCGTGCCCACCGTGGTTCCCCAGACCGTGATCGACGCCCGCGCGGCCCTGGAACTGGCCCGCAAAGCCAAGGCGGATCTTTTGGTCCCGGAGGAATACCGCGAAGCCAAGCGCCTGCTGGATTTGACCGAGTCTTCGCTCTCGGCGGAGCAAGCCATTGCCACGGTCGAGGACCTGGCTTTTCAGGCCCAGTCCCAGGCCCGGATCGCCGAAGCCCGCAGCCTGACCCGCCAAATGGCCCAGGAGTATGAAGCAGCCCAGAAATCCCTGACAGACAAACAGCAGGCCTTGCTGGTCCTGGCCCAGCAGGCCAATGAACTCCAGCGAGCCAAGGAAATACTTCAACAGAGCGAGATACAGCGTAAGGAAGCCGAGCAGGCGGCGGTGGAGGCGCAGAAAATAGCCGCGGCAGAGGCAGCCCGCCGCAAGGAACTGGAGGAACTGCTCCGCAAGGCCCAGAAAATCCGCGACGCCAAGGTCGCGCTGCGGGGCTCGGTGCTGGTGATCAGTCTGTCCGGCCGCGTGCTGTTCAACAGCGGCAGTTCGCAGCTCCAGCCCGGCGCCATGTCCGCGCTGGACCAGGTGGCCCAGATCCTGGCCGAATATCCCTCCTACCGCATCCGCGTGGAAGGGCACACGGACAGCACGGGCGAGGTGCTGCTCAACAACACCCTGTCCCAAGCCCGGGCCGAGAGCGTGCTGACGTACCTCAACCAAAAAGGCGTGCCCCTGGACAGCCTCACGTCCGTGGGCATGGGGTCGTCGCAGCCCGTGGCCACCAATGACACCGCGGCCGGCCGGCAGTTGAACCGCCGGGTGGAAATCATGCTCGAGAAAAAATACCTGACGGAAAGCGAGCCGTGATGGGGTATCGTCCGCGCCGCCTGGCGGCGGTTGCGCTGGGAGTGCTGCTGGGAATGGTCATGGGCGGCTGCGCCCCTCGCTACCTGGAAAAAAGCCCGGCCTCGGCCCTGCGCTATCCGTATATTCCGGTTTCCAGCGAGGAACTGGAGCAGTTTCGGGCCGACGTGGCCAGCCGGCCGCACGATCCGGAAAGCGTGGGCTCCCGTTTTTGGATCGCGCAGGAGACCTTCAACCGCTCCCAATGGCAGGCCGCGGAGCGCCAGTTCCAATCCCTGGCCACCAAATACCCCAACTCCGAGTGGGCCGCTCCGGCTTCGGTCATGGCAGCCCGTGCCGAGGTGAAAGATAAAAGGCCTCTGCCCGCCCTGGCGGCGCTGGAGCGCCTGCTGAAAGCGTATCCCGCCACGTCGCTGGCGTTTTCTACGGCCCAAGCCCTGATCCGCCAGATCATCAACGACGAGCTGGACCTGGCGGACTTGGCCCGCGTGCGGGCCAGCTACCCGGGCACGCCCTGGGAGGAACAGGCCTTGTTCGTAACAGGCAAGCGCACGCTGGACCAGGGCAATCCCGACGCCGCCGTGAAGCTGTTCGAACAGTTTCTCAGCCAGTATCCCAAGAGCGAGTTCGCCGCCCTGGCCTTCGACCTCAAGGCCAAGGCCCAGGAACTGGTTCCGGTCAACCGCTTCCGCATCGGCGCCTTGCTGCCGCTCTCGGGCTTGTATGCGCCGTTTGGACAGACCATCCGCCAGGGGCTGGAGCTGGCCCTGCGGCAGGTGAACCTGAAACGCGCGCCGGGCGAGCAGCTCAGCCTGGTGGCTGCGGACACCGCGGGCAACAGCACCAGCGCCCAGCAGGCGTTCGCTGACCTGGTGGACCGGGAAAAAGTCATGGTCATCATCGGTCCGGCGCTTTCGAGCGAGGCCAGGGTCCTCCTGCCCCAGTTGGGGCGGCAGCGCGTGACCCTGATTACGCCCTCGGCCGGCGATCCGGACCTGACCGACGCCTCGCCGTACTTCTTCCGCTACATGCTCACCAACCAGCAGCAGGGAGAGGCTATGGCCGAATACGTGGTCCTGCGCCGCAACCTCCAGCGGATCGGCATCGTGAACGGCGAGGCGGCGTATGACCGCTCCCTGGCCGAAGCCTTCGAAGCCAAGGCCAAGAAGCTGGGGGCCGAGGTGATTGCACGGGTGGAATACGCGCCCGGGACCACGGACTTCAAGACCCAGTTGCTGGCGTTGGGGGGCGTGGACCCGGGCCTGATGAAGGACCTGCAGGTGCAGGAGCGCAAGCGGCTGGAACAGATCGCGGAAACGTCGGCCGTGCAATTTCATCAGCTGCTGGTGCCGGAAGCCCAGGTGACCCCCACGGCCACTCCGGTGCCCATCCCCGTCCGCCGGGTGGCCATCGTGCGTTTCGCGGAAGAGGGCGAAATGGCCCAAAAGGAGGAAGTGGGGAAGCTCGTGACCGAAAAGCTGTCCTATGCCCTGGCGGCCAAGACCGGCCTGAAGGTGCTGACCCAGGCGGAAACGTTCCGCGGGCTGCGCAAGCTGGGGATGTCGAGCCTGACGGTTTCGGCCGGGGAAACCCCGGCCATCGGCGAAGCGCTGGGCGTGGGCTACGTGGTTTTGGGCCAGGTGACCCAGGCCGGGGACAAGGGCCTGCCGGCCCCCGGCGAGCCGACCCTGATCGAATACCAGGTCGAAATCAAGCTTCTGCGCGCCGCTTCCGGCGAGGTATTGCGCAAGGGATCCTATACCTTTACGAAAAGCATTCCTCCGGAAAAGAACCTCAAGGACCTGGAGGCCTTGTACCTGCCGGTTCCGGCGCGGGACGCCGTGCTGATCATCTCCCAGCTGGCTTTTTACGATCTTAAGCCTCAGTTGTTCGGATGCGACGCCTGGCTGGCGCCCGAATTGCTGCGCCAGGCCGGGCCTGAACTCGAGGGCGCGGTGATGGCCACCGGCTATTGGATCAACGACCCGTCGGCCCGCAACCAGGACTTCGTGAAGGATTTCGAGGGCGCCTATTCGGCCCGGCCCACCAGCCTGGCGGTGCAGGCGTACGATGCCTTGCAGCTGGTGGCCGAAACCCTGGCTGGCATCCGGTCCAGCCAGCCGCAGCGGCAGGATTTTCAGAAACAGCTGACCGGCGTGAAGAATTTCCAGGGCGTGACCGGCAAGGCCGCGGTCGAGCCGGCCGGGGAAATAAAACGCGAGGCCGCTTTCTTGAAATTCGAACAACGAACGCTGAAGCCGGTCAAATAACGGAAGGAAAACTCATGCGCGAAAACTATCTTTATCGCGGCGTCAAGGGCATGCGCGACGTTTTCCCGGAGGAAACCTGGAAATACCAGGCCCTCGAGCAGCTGGCCCGGGAGTGGTGCGAACGCTTCGGGTTCGGCGAAATCCGCACCCCCCTGGTCGAGCCGACCGTGCTGTTCGAGCGGGGCATCGGCCAGGGCACGGACATCGTCAACAAAGAGATGTTTTACGTTCCTGCCAAAGAAGCGGAAGACAATGACGCGGCGGATAAAGCGGCGGGCGACGCCGGACGGCGCTGGGTGCTGCGCCCTGAAGCGACTGCTTCCGTGGCGCGGGCCTACGTGGAACACGAGATCGCGAAGTCCGTTCCCGGGGTGCAGCGCTATTTCTACGCGGGCCCGATGTTCCGCTACGAAAAGCCCCAACGCGGACGGCTGCGGCAGTTCACCCAGATCGGCGTGGAACTCTTCGGCTCGGCGCTGCCTGCGGCGGACGCCGAAGCCATCCTGCTGCTGCACGAGATCCTGCGCGCGTACGGAGCCCTGGCCGGCTTGAAGACCGAAGTGGTCCTGGAAATCAATTCGGTCGGGTGCCCGGACTGCCGCCCCGGCTATCTGCGGGGACTGGTGGACTGGGCCAAGCCCCAGGCCGGCCGCTTGTGCGCGGACTGCCACGGCCGCCTCGAAAACAATCCCCTGCGCCTGTTCGACTGCAAGCAGCCGGGCTGCCGGACCCTGCTGGCCCAGGCGCCGAGCATCCAGGACGCTCTGTGCCCGGTGTGCCGCGGCCATCAGGAACAGGTGCTGGACCTGCTAGCCGGCGCCGAAGTCCGGGCCCGCGTCTCTCCGCGCCTGATGCGGGGCCTGGACTACTACACCCGCACGGTGTTTGAATTCACGTCCACTGAGCTGGGCGCGCAGAACGCCGTGGCCGCAGGCGGCCGCTACGACGGCCTGGTGGCCGAACTGGAAGGCCCGCCGACTCCTGCGGTCGGCTGGTCCCTGGGTGTGGAGCGGCTGCTGGAATTGTGGGACCAAGCCGCAGACCAGCCGGCTCCCCTGCTGGCCTATGTCGTGGACCCGGGGCCTGACCCCCGGCGCGCCTTTCTGCGCGTGGCGGCTTTGCGCCGCCAGGGCCTGAGCGTGGGGCTGGACCTGGAGGGCAAAAGCCCCAAAGCCTTGATGAAACGGGCGGACCGCCTGAAGGTCCGGTTCGCGCTGTTCGCGGCGGAGCATCCGGATGAATTGCAGGTCCGCGACATGCGGACCGGAGTCCAGTTCGCCAGCCGCTGGGACGAGTTGGCCGGGCGGTTGCGTTCGGAAAGCGGGGCTTGACCATGTCCTGGGCGTTTTTGGAACCCTGGCTGACCCAAGGCAAAGGGCTGCTGGTGTTTGGCGGCGTGCTGCTGGGCCTGAGCCTGGTCGTTTTCGTGCGGATGCTCGGCAACACGCTGCGCGCCTGGTTCGGGCGCAAACCCCCGACCGCGCTCAGGCCCCGCCTCAACGTAGGCTCGCGCCTGATTTCGCTGCTGGTGGCTGCGCTGTTCGTGCTGGCCTCGCTGGCCGTGCTGCTGCTGGGCATGGTCCTGCGGACCTACATCAGCTTCAACCGCGCGGACCACATCGGCGTGGTGGAATGCCTGAATTGGGATCCCCAGGAACGGTTCATGGTGTTGAGCTTCACCGAGATCAGGCACGGACATCCGGGGCGGACCCAGACCTACAGCCTTTACGGCGACCAGTGGGAAGTCAGCGCCCATGTGCTGAAATGGGACCCCGGACTCAATCTCCTGGGCATGCACACGGGGTATCATCTCTGGCAGATCAAGGGCGCGTACCAGGACGCCCAGGCCGAAAGCGAGCGCCCCCACCGGGCCTATGCCCTCCAGGGCGGGCAGGATTGGCTGTTTTCCCTGGTCGTGTTTATGGGCGAGAAGGTCCCGGGCGTGGAAGCGATCTACGGGAACGCCGTGTCCCGCCCTGCGCGCGCGGGGGAACGCTACGATATTTTCGTCACCACGTCCGGACTTTCGGTCCGGAGGCGGCAATGATCCGGCCGCCAGTCTTACTGATTTGACAAGCTCCAAATCCCAATGCTAAGATAGGCGGAAAATTCCCCTTTCCCGGAGTTGATCGTGGACTACCGCAACACCCTCAATCTGCCCCAGACCGCGTTCCCGATGAAAGCGGACCTCAACCAGCGGGAGCCGGAGATCCAGGCCCGCTGGGAGGCCATGGATCTTTACGCCCTGCTGCGCCAGTACCTGAAGGGCAAGCCGAAGTACGTGCTGCACGACGGTCCGCCCTACGCCAACGGCGACGTGCATCTGGGCACGGCCTTCAACAAGATCACCAAGGACATGGTCGTGCGGTATAAAAACCTGCGCGGCTACGACTCGCCCTATGTGCCCGGCTGGGACTGCCACGGCATGCCCATCGAGCATAAGGTGCTCGAACAGCTCTCCGAGGCTGAACGCACGCAGCGGGCGCGCATCCGGGAGGAGTGCCGGCGCTATGCCCGGCGCTACGTGGACCTCCAGCGCGGGCAGTTCAAGCGCCTGGGCGTGCACGCCGCCTGGAACGAACCGTATCTCACCATGGACGCCGAATACCAGGCCACCATCGTCAGGATGTTCGGCGAGCTGGCCCTGAAGGGATTCATCTACCGGGGCCTGAAGCCGGTGTACTGGTGCACCCAGTGCCAGAGCGCGCTGGCCGAGGCCGAGGTGGAGTACGCGGACCACGCCAGCCCGTCGATCACCGTGCGGTTCGAGCTGGCCTCGGGCTGGAGCGCGGAACTGGGGCAGCGCCCCGAGGGCCGGGTGTTTGTTCCGATCTGGACGACCACGCCCTGGACCCTGCCGGCCAACCGGGCCGTGGCCGTGCACCCGGATTTTGCCTACGTGCTCGTCGAAGCCGGGGCGGACCATTACCTTCTGGCCAAGGAGCTGGTCGAAGCGAATCGCGCGGCCCTGGGCAATGAACTGCGCGTGAAGGCCGAGGCGCCGGGCAAGGCGCTGGCCGGCCTGAGCCTGCGCCATCCTTTCCTGGACCGCGAAGTTCCGGTGGTCCTGGGCAGGCACGTGACCCTGGACGCGGGCACGGGCTGCGTGCACACGGCTCCGGGCCACGGCCAGGAAGACTACCTGGTCGGACTGGAGTACGGCCTGGAAATTTTCAATCCCGTGGGGCCGGACGGCCGCTTCACGGACGCCTATCCGGACCAGCGGGGCGTGTCGGTGTTCGACGCCAATCCGGCGCTGGTGCGCCTGCTGGCCGACAAGGGCGCCTTGCTCAAGTCCGAGGAGACGGTGCACAGCTATCCCCACTGCTGGCGGCACCGCGTGCCGGTTATTTTCCGGGCCACGGAGCAGTGGTTCATGCGCGTGGACCAGGGCGGTTTTAGGCAGCAGCTGCTGGAGTTCATCCGCCAGGAAGTGACCTGGATCCCGGAGGCTTCCCAGAACCGCATCGGCGCCATGGTCGAAACCCGGCCGGATTGGTGCCTGTCGCGCCAGCGCGCCTGGGGCGTGCCCTTGCCGGTATTTTACTGCGAACACTGCCAGGAACCGTTGTTGTCGGCCGGCGTGTTCGAACAGGTGGAAAAAATCTTCGCCGCCGAAACGGCCGATGCCTGGTTCACGCGGCCTCCGGCTGATTTCATCCCGGCCGGCACGGCCTGCGCCAAGTGCGGCGGCGCCTCCTTCCGGCCGGAGACGGACATCCTGGACGTATGGTTTGATTCCGGCGTGAGCCACGCCGCGGTGCTGTCCCGGCGCAAGGAACTGCGGTATCCGGCGGACCTGTATCTGGAAGGGTCGGACCAGCACCGGGGCTGGTTCCAGGTGTCACTGCTCACGGCCGTGGCCGTGAACGGAAAGCCGCCGTACAAGGCCGTGCTCACCCACGGGTACACCGTGGACGGCGAAGGCCGCAAGATGTCGAAGTCGCTCGGCAATTTCATCGGCGCGGGCGAGGCCATCGAACGCTACGGCGGCGCCGATCTGCTGCGGATCTGGGTGGCGTCGGAAAACATCCAGAACGACGTGCGGTTTTCCGACGAAATCATGAAGCGCGTGGTGGACTCCTACCGCCGCATCCGCAACACCCTGCGGTTCCTGCTCGGCAACCTCAACGGCTTTGTGCCGGCCGAGGCGCTCAAGCGCAAGGACCAGGAGCCTATGGACCGCCTGCTGCTGCACCGGCTGCACGAATTGGCCGAGCAGGCCACCGCGGCCTGCGACGCTTTCGATTTCTACCGCTTCTACCAGCTGCTGCAGAATTTCTGCGCCAGCGATTTATCCGCCTTCTATTTCGACGTGCTCAAGGACCGCCTCTACGCCGACAGCCGGGGTTCCGCCTCGCGCCGCAGCGCCCAAACCACGCTCTGGCACCTCCTCCGCCACCTGGTGCGCCTGATCGCGCCCATGCTGGTGCACACCGCCGAAGAGACCTGGAGCGCCATGCAGGCCCAGGGGCTCTTGGTCGACAAGGAAGCCACAACCCCCTCGGTGCACTTGGCGAGCTGGCTGATGCCGCCGCAGGAATGGCATGACCCTGATTTCGCCAAGGGCTGGGAGCAGTTGTTCGAAATCCGGGACGAGGTGCTCAAGCGGCTGGAGGAGGCGCGCAACCGCAAGCTCATCGGCCACGCCTATGAAGCCCGGGTGCGCATCCGCGTGCGCGGGAACCGCCGCTCGGTCCTGGCCGCGCACCGGGGGCAATTGCCGGCTTTTTTCGTGGTCTCCCAGGTGGAATTGGAGGAAGCGGGCGCAGCCGGGCCGGAAATGCTGGTCACGGTCGAGCGGGCCGCAGGCGCCAAGTGCGAACGCTGCTGGCGGGTGCTGCCTGAGGTCGGCCAGTCGGCAGACCATCCGGGGCTCTGCCACCGCTGCCGGGAGGTTGTCGCCAGCCAGCCTGCGGCACCGGCGGTCATGCCATGAAACCCTGGGGCTATTCCACCGAATTCAACGGCAACCGGCCGGCTGCGCGTCCCATCGGCCCCCGCCGCCGGATGAGCCTTGGCCCGGCGCTGTATTACAGCGTGCTGGTCGCGGTCCTGGCGCTGGACCGTTTCACGAAATGGCTGGTCACCCAGACGCTTGACCTCAACCACAGCCTGCCTGTGCTGGAACCGGTCCTGCGGTTCACGCATGTCCGCAACACCGGTGCAGCCTTCAGCCTTTTGGCTGATTTCAACACGCCCTGGCGCCTGGTGCTTTTCGTTACCGTCGCGTTCTGCGCCTTTGTGGTCCTGACCGTGATCGCCCACCGCGAGCAGGGCCGCGGATGGAGCCTGCTTGTGCCCTTGGCCATGGTCAGCGGCGGCGCGGTCGGGAACATGATCGACCGGGTTTTCCAGTCCGGCATGGTCACGGATTTCATCGAATTCAGCTACCGCGCGTTCCACTTCCCGGTTTTCAATGTGGCGGATTCCTCCGTGTTCCTGGGCGTCTGCTGGCTGCTGATCCACACCTTCCGCCAAAAACCCGGCCGCGGCGATTCCTCCCATTCCCTCGGATCAGTCTGAGCCCAAGGAGCGTCATGTTGCCCATTCTGTTTTCCTGGGGACCTTTTACCCTCCGCAGTTACGGCCTGATGGTCGCGACCGGCTTCGGCCTGGCCATTTACCTGGCTTGGCGGCGGGCGCGGCAGGAGGGCATTGACCCCGAGCGTTTCCTGGACATGACCCTGTGGGTCATGATCGCAGGCCTGGCGGGCGCGCGTCTGCTGTATGTGATCGTTTCCTGGCGCGACTACGCGGCCGCGCCTTTGGACGCGCTGAAGTTCTGGCAGGGCGGCCTGGTTTTTTACGGCGGGTTCATTTGCGCGCTCCTGGTCATGATTCTGTACTGCCGCCTGCGCGGGTTGCCTTTGTGGAAGGTGTTGGACCTCAGCGCGCCCTACACGGCCCTGGGGCACGCGGTCGGACGGATAGGCTGTTTTCTGAACGGCTGCTGCTACGGGCCGCCCAATGCGGCCTGCGGCGTGATTTTCCCGGCCCTGGAGGATCATACGCCGCGCCTGCCCATCCAACTCTTTGAGAGCGCCTTTCTCCTGTTGCTGTTTTTCGGGCTGCTGTGGCTCAGGCGCCGCCGCCGCTTTGACGGCCAGATGGCCTGGGTTTATGTTTTTGCCTATGCCCTCGGGCGCTTTATCCTGGAGTATTTCCGGGGCGACGAAATCCGCGGTCTCTGGACTCCGCTCGCTTTCTCCACGTCTCAGCTCATCTCCCTGGCGGCCATGGCCGCGGCCGCGGGCTTCTACCTTTACCTGCAGAGGCGCGCCCTCCGCGCCACCCTGCCTTCCCTTTGATCCCCTACGCAGGCTTTGAACATAATATGGAAAATCTAAATGCCTGCTCCGGGGATGTCGCCCCGACCGGAATGACCCATAGGGGCGCCAGAGGCGCCGAGGGACTTCCTTCGGTCGCCGCCTGCCATGCCGCAAAACGCATGGCAGGAAAGGTACCCCGAGCACGCGCGGGGGGCTCCACATTCTTTTCGCGTCTGCCGGCGTTGATCGCGATCCTGGCCGTCACGGCCACCACCGCAGCCTGGGGCAGCGGGCAGCGGCCCGCCGGCGACGAACGTCACGCGCGCTCCGCTTTTTACCGGGGAGATTACCAGGAGGCCGGCCAGGAGTATTACCGCCTGTGGGAACGCGCCGGAGACGATCCGGCCCTGGCCCGCGATCTGGCGGCCACGCTCCTGCCCCTGAGGCGGTTTGCGGAAGCGGCCCGGGTGCTCGAAGCTTCGGGGATCGGCGGCCAGGCCTTGGCCGAACCCCTGCTGGCCGCGGGCGACTGGCAAGGCGCGTTGAAAGCCATGCGCGAAGAACTGGCCACGCCGGGCGACCACACCCGCACGCGCCTGCTGCTCGGGCTGGCGGCTTATTATCAGGGCGAGTATGCCCTGTCCCTGGAACAGCTGGGCCAGGCCCTGCAGGCCGATCCCAAGCAGGGGACGCTGCGGCTCTTCCGCGCGCGGTGTTTTATCGCCCTGGCCGAGGCCGGAAGCGAAGAGCAGGGCTACTTTGAGGAACGGGCGCGCGAGGAATACCGTCTGGCCCGGGAGTACGACCCCAGCCTCTGGCAAGTGCACCGGGACCTGGCGCATTGGGCCGTGCAGCGCGGGGACTGGACTTCGGCCTGGAGGCAATGGCAGACCGTGATTTCCATGGTGGGGACCAGCGAGGAAGTGGAGGACGCGCTGGACCTGGTCCGGACGCGCCTGCCCGAAGCCACGCCCACGCCCACGCCGGTGGCGGTCGTGGCCAAGGTGCAACCGCGCCCCCGCCTGGAAGTATCGGCCATGCCCGTGGAATTTTCCCCCGGTCAGCGGGAATTGGAGATCGGCCTCAATGAACGCACCCGGAGCGTCGCCTTCGCCTGCCTGGGGCCGTGGCAGGCGCTTGACCAGCGGGGCAAAAGACTCTGGGAAGGCCTGCCGCGCACGGGCTACCGGCTGGAACGCCAGGGAGGGAAGTGGACGCTCGCGACCTGGGAAGGCAGGCGCCTTAAAAATTTCCGCAAACCGCTTGTTCTCGAACCCCTGGATTCGCGGGACATCATGGCAGTGTTCGACCTGTACCAGCATAGCGGATATTTTTTCAGTTCCGGCGACCGCAAGACGCGCTACTACCGTGGCCGGTTGCGGATCAAGCCCAAAGGACAGTGGCTGCAGGTGGTCAATGAGCTGCCGCTCGAAGCCTATCTGTTGAGCCTGGTCCCTTCCGAAATGCCGGCTTCCTGGTCCCTGGAGGCGTTACAGGCCCAGGCCGTGGTGGCCCGCACATATGCCCGGGCGCATTTGCGCCAGCACGGGTCCGCGGGTTACGATTTCTGCGCCAACGCCCACTGCGCCGCCTACGCGGGCGTGGAGGCGGAGCATCCCCGGTCCACCTTGGCCGTGACCACGACCGCCGGGGAAGTGTTGCGCCAGGACGGCCATCTGGTGCCCACGTTCTTCTCGCATTCGTGCGGAGGCATGACCCAGGGGTACCGGGAGGCCTGGTGGGACGAGACGCCCTCCTACCAGCAGCCCGGAGGCGTGTATGACGGTCCCACCTCCACCGCGCAGACCGGCGAGCTGCCCCTGCGGCCCGGCGAACTGGCCGCCTGGCTGGCCGGACAACCCGCGGTCTATTGCAATGATCCGGACTATTCGGCGTCCAGGAATTTCCGCTGGCTGAAAGTGCTGACTGCCGAGGAACTGTCCACGCGCCTGGAGCCCCGGCACACCGTGGGAACCATCCGGCAGCTCAGCGTGCTGGAGCGAAGCCCAAGCGCCTACGTGCGCCGCCTGCTGGTCGAAGGCAGCCGCGGCCGCGTGGTGCTCCGCGGCGACCGGATCCGCACCCTGTTCGGCGGGCTGCGCAGCAACCTCTTTGATGTGCTGCCGCTGCCTTCCGGCCGCGACGCCGAGGAACCGGCGGCCTGGTTGGTCTGGGGCGGAGGGTGGGGGCACGGCGTCGGCTTGTGCCAGGTCGGGGCCGGGCGCATGGGCCGCGAGGGATTCGGATACCGCGAAATCCTGAAACATTACTTTCCGCAGGCGGAGGTGGAACCGTGTCCTTGAAACGCTGGGTGGTGGAACCCAAGGACCAGGGACTGCGTCTGGATGTTTTTCTGGCCCGCCACGCGGAGGGATTGAGCCGTTCCGCCGCGCTGCGCGCCCTTCAGGCCGGTGTGGTTACGGTCGCGGGACGGGCGCTCAAGCCGGGACTGGTACTGCGGGCAGGCGATGAAGTCACCTATCAGCCCGCGCCGGTCCTGGCGGACACCACGGAACCCGAGCCCCTGCCCCTGGAGATACGCTATCAGGACGGGGATCTGGCCGTAATCGACAAACCGGCCGGCCTGGTGGTCCACCCGGCGGCCGGGCACCGCCAGGGCACGCTGGTCAACGCGCTGCTTTACCATTTGCGCGACCTCTCGGGCATCGGCGGCGTGCAGCGGCCCGGGCTGGTCCACCGCCTGGACAAGGAAACCTCGGGGCTGCTCGTGGTGGCCAAGAACGACCGGACCCACCAGGCGCTGGCCGCCGCGCTGGCCGAACGCCGGATCGAACGCCAGTATGAAGCCGTGGTCTGGGGGCACCTGGCGGGCGAAACCTGCGTGGTGGACACCCTGATGGGACGGGATCCCCGCGACCGCAAACGGTTTGCCGTAGTCCGCAGCGGCGGCAAACCCGCACGGACCCTGGTCACGGTCAAGCGGCGCTGGGCGGACTTCAGCCTGCTGCGCCTCAAGCTGGACACCGGCCGTACCCATCAAATCCGCGTTCATTGCCGCTATCTGGGCGTGCCCGTGGTGGGCGACCGCACCTACGGGCGCGCGGGAGAAAGCCGGCTCCTGGCCAAACTTCGCCTGGAGCGGCCGGCCCGCCAATTGCTGCACGCGGTCAGCCTCCGTTTCGTCCATCCCCGCACCGGAGAAAAAATGTCGTTCGCCTCGCCCTGGCCGGATGATTTCAAAAAATTTGTTGCATCCCTCACTTGAAGGCGGATAATAAGAGAATCCGCGCGCGCAGCGGCAACCCGGCAAGCGAAGGGGCGGTATGGTCGACATCAAGGACCTGCAGCAGATATATATTTTCAGCGATCTGACCGCGGACGAACTGGAACGGATCAAACCCCTCATTTTCGAGAAGGAATTCCGCAAAGGCACGGCGCTGTTTTTCGAAGGCATGGCCGGCGGCATCATGTATCTGGTCAAAAGCGGGCAGATCGAGATCTACAAACGGCAGGGCAGCCTGGAAATTCCCATCACCACCCTGGGGCCCGGTGATTTTCTGGGTGAGATGTCCCTGCTCGACGACGAACCCCGCTCCGCCGCCGCCCGGGTCAGCCAGGACGCCGTGCTGCTGGTCGTCACCAAACGTCATTTTCAGGAAATCCTGAAAGCCTCCCCCGAGGGGGCGAATAAAATTTTCATTGCCCTGCTGAAAATCATGAGCAAGCGGCTGCGCGATACGAACCAGAAATTGATCCAGTCTTCCTAGCGCCGCGAGCGACCGATCCTCCCGCCCATTTTGGCATCAACGCAAGGACGACCCATGAGAGCGACCCTCATAACGCTGGCCTGCTGGCTGGCAGGCTGCCTGCTGACCGCGGGGTGCGCCACTGCGCCCCGGCCTCAATCCGCTGCGCCCTGGCCGCCGGCCGACGAGGCGTCATGGGCTTTCAGCGCCGCCCAATTGGCCGACCAGACCGGACGTTTTGACCAGGCGGTGGACTATTACCGCCGCGCGCTCGCCCAGGACCCCGGGTCCGCGCTGCTGAGGCGCTATCTGGTGCGAGATCTGATCCGTCTCGAGCGTTATCCCGAAGCCCGCCTGGAATACCAAGCCCTGGTCGACCAGCACCCCGAAGACCATGAAACCCAGGCCATTCTCGGACAGTTGTGCGAAGCAGTGGGCGACACCAAGCTGGCGGAGACGCTCTACCGCTCAGCCCTGACCCTCCAGGCGGACGACTCGGGCCTGAATACGCGGCTGGGACGGCTGCTGCTTGGCCTGGATCAAACCGGGGAAGCCCTGCACCTGCTCCGCCGCGCCCTGGCCTTGGATCCCCGCAACCATGAAGCCCGGCAGCTGCTCGTTACCTATTATCAGGGCCTGCAACCCGCGCGGGCGGAGAAACTGCTTGAAGAAGGCCTGGAACTTGAACCCGACGACCCGGAATGGCTTAGCCAGATGGGGGAATTATTGGAACAGGAAGGGCGGTTGGAAGACACGGCCGAGGTTTACCGGCAACTGGTCGAGGCTGACCAGCAGGCCCTGCCGGCCTTCCGTTTTCTGTCCGTCTATTACCTCAAGCGCGGGGAATGGGCCAAGGCCCGCTGGCAGCTGGAACGCCTGCTGCATCTGGTCCCCAAGGATGCTGCCGGCCGGCGGAATTTGGGCCTGGCTTTGTACAATCTCGGCTTGTGGTCCGAAGCGCGCGAACAGCTGAACGTCGTTTTGGCCACCGGCCAGGCTGACGCGCTGACCCATCACCTGCTGGGGGCCATTTTCCAACACGAAGGGTTGCATTATCTCGCGGCCGACGAATTCCGTGAAGCCGTGCGAATGGATCCCAACCTGATGGAAGCCCGCCTGGGGCTCAGCGCGGCTCTGCTGGCCGCTCAGGAACGCGCCAAAGCCGAGGCGGCGGCCGAGGAAGCGGCCCGGGCTTTTCCGTCCGAGGTCCTGATGCAGATCAACTACGGGGTGGTGTTGCTGCGCGTGGGCAAGCCCGGGGAAGCGGTCGAGGTGTTCCGGCGGGCCCTGCGCCTGGGAGACCAGCGGGCGCGGATCTACTTCCACCTCGGCCAGGCGCAGCTGGAGCAGAAACAGTTCGAACAGGCCGTGGCCAGCTGGACCACGGCCGTGAAGCTGGACCCTCATTTTGCGGAGGCTTTTAATTACCTTGCCTATACCCATGCCGAACGCGGCCTGAAACTCGCCCAGGCGCAGCAATGGGTCAAGCGGGCCTTGGCGCTGGACCCCGAAAATCCGAATTACCTGGACACTCTCGCCTGGGTGCAGTACCAGCAAGGCCGCTATGCCAAAGCCCTGGAAACGATCCTGTCGGCCCTGAAGCAGTACCAGGCAAGGGCCGAAGCCGTGGATCCGGCGGTGTACGAACACCTGGGGGACATTTATTACCAATTGGAAAATTACCAGGAGGCATCACAAGCCTGGCAGAGTGCGTTGAAGCTAAAACCGGACAACCAGCAGCTCAGGCAAAAGTTGCGCCAGTTGCCCGGCCCTGGAGGAGGTTCCTGACCATGCCTCGCCGTTTAACCGTGCCGGCTCCGGCCAAGGTCAACCTGATCCTGGAAATCCAGGGCCGACGGCCCGACGGATACCACGAGCTCAAGACCGTGATGCACGCGCTGGAGTTGGCCGACACCCTGTGCTTCACCGAAAACCGCTCGGGTCTCCGCCTGGTCTGCAACCATCCCCAGGTGCCGGTGGACGGGAGCAATTTGATCCACCGGGCGGCGGTCCGCCTGGCCCAGGCCGCGGGCATTGTTCCGAAGGTGACCATCCGCCTGACCAAACGCATTCCGGTCGCCGCCGGCTTGGGCGGGGGCAGCAGCGACGCCGCGGCCGCCTTGCTGGGCCTGGCCCGCTGGTGGCGGCTGGGAAGGCAAGCGCCTTTGCGGCGGATCGCGTCCGAACTGGGGTCGGACGTGCCTTTTTTTCTCTCCGGGGGATGCGCGCTGGGACAAGGCCGGGGCGAAAGGCTGACGCCCTGGCCCAGTGCCCCTGGAATGTGGGTGGTGCTGGTCAATCCCGGTTTTCCCGTGTCCACCGCCGAGGTATACCGCAATTTTAGATTGCAATTGACAAGAAAAAAGGCCTGTATTACTATGATGCGCTCGGCGTTGAAACAGAAAAACGCCGAAAAAATAAGCCGAAAATTATTCAACCATTTGGAGTGGGTAACTGCGGCCAAACATCCCCTGATCGCGAGGATCAAGCAGGAACTGATCGCCGGGGGGGCCTTGGGTGCGCTGATGTCCGGCAGCGGACCCACGGTTTTCGGGCTGGCTCCTGATCAGCGGACAGCCCGGCAATTGCAGCGCCGGCTGCGGGCCAAATACCCGGTCTGCCTCGTGACCCGTACGGCCGGAAGCCCCACGGAAGGATGAAGCCTATGACGATCACCGAAGTGAAGATCATTCCGCGGCAGGGCGACGACAAACTGAAAGCGTACGTGTCCGTCACCTTTGACAACGCTTTTATCGTGCACAACCTGAAAATCATCGAAGGCCCCAACGGCTTGTTCGTGGCCATGCCTTCGCGCAAACGCCGCGACGGCACGTTCGTCGACATTGCCCACCCCTTGAACAGCACCATGCGCAGGGAAATGGAAGAGCGCATTCTGGGCGAGTATCGCCGCGAAAACCTGTTAAAGGAATTCACCGCCATGCCCGGCGTACAGGACCGCCAGGAGGCCTTCGAAACCAATTGACACCCTGTTGCCGGGTCGTCCAACGGTAGGACGGCGGCCTTTGGAGCCGTTTATCCTGGTTCGAATCCAGGCCCGGCAGCCAAAAATTTTCGCATAGCGAAAATTTTTGGCAGAGCAGGTGAGCAGTCGAACAGTTGAACAGGAGAAAAGAGCGAACCTGCGGTCAACTGATCTACTGCTCTACTGTCCATGGTTTTCCTTTTCGCATAGCGAAAATTTTTGGCAGAGCAGGGGAGCAGTAGAACAAGTTGAGTAAGTTGAAAATGCTCGATCGCGACCGAAGGGAGTCCCATGGCGCCTCAGGTGCCTATGCATCTATAGGGTCGGGGCGGTCAATTGCTCAAGTTACTCGCTTTTCGCGCAGTGCGAATTTTTTGCGACCTGGAAAAATGGACATTTAGGAAAACCCATGGAGAAAATTTTCAAGACCTGGCTTCTGGTCCTCAGTTTGTTATTGGCGGTTTTCGGCCTCGCCTTGGCGTTTTTCAACCAGTCGCCGCTGTTTGACGTCCTGTTCAACCGTAACATTGATCCGGTTTTTTGGGCTGCTGCAAGCCTGCCATCAGAGGCCAGCCGTTTTCAGGCATGGGCGTACGGCGTTTTGGGAGCCACTTGCGCGGGTTGGGGCGTGTTGCTGGCTTTTTGGGTGCGTTTTGTTTTTCCCCTTGGTAAATCATGGGTTTTTTGGGGGACCCTGACCAGCCTGATGGTATGGTTCGCAACAGATACCTGGTTAAGCTGCGCTTTCGGGGTCTTTTTCAATGCCTGGTTCAATACCGCCTTTATGCTGCTTTTTCTGATACCCCTGCTGGGTTTGCGGAGATTTTTCGCATTAAAATGAAACGAAAATATTCTGTATAAAAGCCTGGATTTTTTAAAGGCTTCAAGCTAGAATATCGCCTTTCCACCGCCCGGTTTAAGGTTTGAAAGGCTTTTTCTGGGCAACCATTCCCTTCCAGGATTGAGTTTGCGATTGCGGCAGGATGTGGCGCCGCGGGTATGCATAAGGAGCGGCATGTCTGATTTGGCTGCTGTAATACTGGCCGCGGGCGAAGGCACGCGTTTGAAGTCCGCTACGCCCAAGGTGCTTCACCGGTTGGGCGGCCGGCCCATGCTGGAATGGGTATTGCGGGCCGCGCGCGCAGCCGGCGCAGGCCGGCAAGTGGTGGTTTTGGGGCACGCTGCGGAGAAAGTCAGGGCGATTTTGCCTGCCGGCGTGAGCACGGTTCTGCAAGCGAAACAGCTTGGCACCGGTCACGCCCTGCGCACGGCGCGGCCGGCTCTGGCGGGATTCAACGGTTCGGTTTTGGTGCTGTGCGGCGATGCGCCGTTGATCACGGCGGCCACGTTGCGCCGCCTGGTGCGGACCCACCGGCGCCTGCGCGCTTCGGCCACGGTGCTGACCGCGTGCCTGGCTGATCCGTTCGGATACGGCCGCGTGTTGAGAAACGCCGGTCAGGGGCCCTGGGTGCGCAGGATCGCCGAGGAAAAAGACGCCACTCCGGATGAGCGCCGCCTAACCGAAGTCAACAGCGGCGCCTATTGTTTCCAGGCCTCTTGGCTGTGGCGGGCGCTCCAGCGCCTGGACAACCGCAACCGCAAGGGCGAATTTTATCTGACTGACGTGCTGGAAGTCCTCAACCGCGCCGGCCGGCGCGTGGCCGCGTTCAGGACCGGCGAGGCGGCGGAAATACTCGGCGTCAACACGCGCTGCGATTTGGCCTCGGCGGCCGCGGTCATGAACGAGAGAAAGCTGGCGGCCGTGCAGGCCGCGGGCGTCACCGTATGGGACCCGGCCTCCACCTGGATCGATCCGGACGTCAGGATCGGCCGGGACACCGAATTGCTGCCGGGTACGCGGCTTTCCGGGCGGACGGCGCTGGGAACCGGCAACCGGATCGGGCCGGCGGCGGACGTCTGCGACACGGTTACCGCGACGAACGTCTCCATTCGCCACTCCGTGGTGGAAGGGTCGCGTCTGGGAAAAGGGGTCCGGGTCGGGCCTTACGCCCATTTGCGGCCGGGCACCCGGGTGGCGGACAAAGTCACGATCGGCAACTTTGCGGAAATCAACCGCAGCCGGATCGGAACCGGCGTCAAGGTCGGGCACGTCAGTTACCTGGGCGACGCTACGGTCGGTCCGGACGCCAATATCGGGGCGGGCACGATCACGGCCAACTATGACGGCCGCCGCAAGCACCCCACGCGTGTCGGCGCCCGGGCGTTCATCGGCAGCCAGTCGGTTTTAATCGCGCCCTGCACGGTCGGGGCCGGAGCCCTGACCGGGGCGGGTGCGGTCGTCAAAGCGGGCACCCGCATACCGGCCGGGACGGTCGCGGTCGGCGTGCCGGCCCGGATAATCAAGCGGCGGATCGTTCCGTCGGATCAGTCCGTGAGGAGGAAACCGTAAGTGGCCAATGAACTGAAAATCTTTTCCGGGAACGCCAACGCCCGCCTGGCGGCCGCCATCGCCAAATATTTGCGCAAACCGCTGGGCAAGATCGACGTCGGCCGTTTCCCGGAAGGCGAAATTTCCGTGAGGATCAAGGAGAACGTGCGGGGCGCGGATGTTTTCGTGCTTCAGCCGTCCTGCCCGCCGCCCAACGAGAACTTGATGGAACTGCTGGTGATGATCGACGCCTTTCGGCGGGCCTCGGCCAAGCGCATCACCGCCGTGCTGCCGTTCTTCGGTTATGCGCGCCAGGACCGCAAGGACCAGCCGCGCGTGCCCATCACGGCCAAGCTGGTGGCCAATCTGATCACGACGGCCGGCGCGGACCGCGTTCTGACCATGGACCTGCACGCCGACCAGATCCAGGGCTTCTTTGACATCCCGGTCGACAACCTTCAAGCCGCGCCGGTCATGATCGAGCACTTCAAGCACAAACGCATCCCGAACCTGGTCATCGTCACCCCGGACGTCGGCGGCATCAAGCTGGCCCGGCATTATTCCGCCAAGCTGCGCGCGCCCCTGGCCATTGTGGACAAGCGGCGCATGGGGCCGACCGAGACCGCGGCCATGAACATCATCGGCGAAGTGGCGAAGAAGAACGTCATCTTGGTGGACGACATGATCGCCACGGGCCGCAGCCTGGTGGAAGCCGTAAAATTCGTGCGCGCCCAGGGCGCCAGGGACATCTACGCCTGCGGCACGCACCCGATTTTTTCGGGGCAGGCCTCGGAACTCGTCCGCAATTCGGATCTGAAGGAAATCACGGTGACGGACACCATTCCGCTGGCCAATCCGGAGCTGAACCACAAGGTGCGCGTGCTCTCGGTGGCGCCGCTCTTCGGCGAAGCCATCCGGCGGATTCACGCCGAAACGACGGTCAGCACCCTGTTCAAATAAACTCGCGGTTGCGAACGAATAAACATAAACGCTGCTCCCTGAAAACGGGAGAGAACGCAGGAGGGTTGAAAGGAACATGAAACAGGTACAATTGATCGCCAATGCCAGGACGACGCTGAAAAAGAACGAGATGAACCGCCTTCGGGACCAAACGTGGATTCCGGCCGTGCTTTACGGCCAAGGCGCGTCCAACGTCAATCTGCAGATTCAGGAAAAAGTGCTGCAACAGGCCATCCACACCCCGGCCGGGCTCAACGTGCTGGTCAAATTGAACATTGAAGGCGCAAGCGAGGCGCAGGAAGAGACGGTCATGATCAAATCCCTGCAGCGGCACCCGGTGACTTCAAAAGTCCTGCACGTCGACCTGGTCCGCATCTCGATGGACAAACCGCTGGAGACCACGGTGCCGATCATGCTGACCGGCACGGCCCCGGGCATCAAGGAAGGCGGGAATTTGGAGCAGGTCCACCGCGATCTGGCCATCCGCTGCCTGCCCGCGCTGTTGCCCGAGCAGCTTACCGTCGATGTGTCCGCTTTGGCCATCGGCGACGCGGTCACGGTGAAACAGCTGCGTGAAACGCTTCCGGCCGGCATTGAGATTCTGGTGGACGAGCACGAGCCGATCGTGCACGTGGTGGCTCCGCGCCTCGAAGAGGAAAAACCGGCCGAAGCTGCTGCCGTGCCGGGCGTGGCCGGGGCGGCGGTTGCCGCGGCTCCTGCGGCGGAACCCGAAGTCATCGGCGAGAAGGAACGCGAACAGCGCCGCTTGGAACGTGAGAAGGAAAAGGACCAGAAGAAGTAGTCGTCCTTTCAATCGTGAAGCTGATTCTCGGGTTGGGGAATCCGGGCCGCGAATACGAGCAAACGCGGCATAACGTGGGGGCGGAAGTCGCTGCACTGGCGGCCGGCCAGGCGGGGGTCCGCCTGGCCAGACGCTCCCTGCAGTCGTGGTGGGGGCAGGGAAGGCGCGGGGGCGAGGACGTGGTGTTTGCCCTGCCGACCACGTATATGAACCTTTCCGGCCGCGCGGCCGCGGCCCTGCTCCGCCATTTCACCTTGACGCCTGAATCCCTCCTGGTGGTCGTGGATGATTTCAACCTGCCCCTGGGCCAGCTGCGTTTTCGCGCCCAGGGCAGCGCGGGCGGCCACAACGGTTTGGAATCAATCATCCAAGAGTTGAACAGCCAGTCTTTTCACCGTCTGCGCGTGGGCATCGACCGCCCCCCTCAAACCATGGACATAACTGATTTTGTCCTGGGCCCATTCTCGGATGCCGAAGCCAGCGTCATGCAGCCGGCCCGGGAACAGGCCGCGACCGCCGTGCTTCGCTGGATCGACCACGGCATCACGCGCGCCATGACCGAATTCAACGCTCCGGTTCCGGAGCAGGACGCGCCGTGACCCGGCAGTCGTTCCCCGTATCCAAACGGCACGCGGCCTGGAAGCCGTGGCGGCCGGGAGCCGTCGTGGCGGCGGCGGCGTTGCTGGGCGCAGCGGCCTGGTGGGGGCTGTTTCAAGCCCGGAGCCAGTGGCAGCCGGCCCGAACGCCCTGGCCCGCGGCGGAAAGTGCGCGCCTGGACATCAACCGCGCCGGGGCGGCTGAGTGGGCCTCGCTCCCGGGAATCGGACCGGCCTTGGCCGGACGGATCGTGGCTTTGCGTGCCCGGCGGAGAGGGTTCCGCTCGCCGGAAGACCTTCTGGACGTGAAGGGACTGGGACCGGCGAAATTGGAACGTCTTCGACCCTGGCTGGCTGATCCAGCCGGCGGGGATCGCTGATCCTGCCCCGGGTTTTGCCCGGGGGGCGCCATATCGAACGACAGGGAGGAAAGAGAATGCTGATGCAAAGTCTGCCGTGGTGGGAAATGATGCTGCGCCTGCTTCTGGCCCTTTTGCTGGGCATCGCAGTGGGTTTGAACCGCGAACGCGCCCGCAAGCCTGCGGGCGTAAAGACGCTCTCGCTGGTTTGCCTGGGTTCGGCCCTGGTCATGTTGGTGTCCATCGATTTGTTTTTCCTTTTCCACGGGGACCAAAACAACATCGACCCCGGACGCATTGCCGCCCAGGTGGTGACGGGCGTCGGGTTCCTCGGGGCGGGGAGCATCATTCACGCCGAGGGCGGACTGGTGAGCGGGCTGACCACCGCGGCCTCCATCTGGGCCGTGGCGGGCATCGGCTTGGCCTGCGGCGCCGGCCTCTACCTGCTGGCCGCCATGGCCACGCTGCTGGCGGTCGGATCGCTCGCGGTGTTGAACTGGCTGATGCCGACCTCGGAGAAGCAAGGGCGGTCTGCAAAGAAAAATCTTGGCCGCCGCCGAACGCTGTGATATGATGATGCCCGTTCGGGATCATCATCCACGGGGTGTACGTGAAAGGAGCTGCAGATGACCGTTCGCACTTCATTTCCTTGGAGAGCTTGCCTGGTGTTGCTGACCGCCGCCTGTGTGGCTGGCGCAGTGGGTTGCGGCAAGAAGAATCAAGGCGCCAAGTCCCAAAGCGAGGTTGATGCGAAGCTTGAGGAAATCGTGAAGGGCCTGCAGACCGAGAAACAGCCCTATAAAGGCAACCTGACGCCCAAGAAGGCCGCCGAAATCACGCACGAAGTGTCCATGCAAAGCCTGCGGGATTTCCCCTCGGGCAAGGACCTGCCCAAGGATCCGAAAAAACTGATGGAAATCAACGAGCAGATCCGCGCCAACAGCGAAAAAATCTACGGCAAGTACGGAACGTCCATGAACGAAATGATGCGGTATTTGAGCGATTTGTCGCCCAAAGACCGTGAAATCTACAACAACCGGCTGACTGAATTGTTCCTCGAACAGAGCAAGAAGAAATACGGCGCCCAGGAAGGGGAACCGGCGGCTCCGGCGGCCACGCCCGAGGCGACAGCCGCTCCCGCGCCCAAGCGCTGAGCCTTTCGTCGCGCAACTGAATAGAAAAGGGACACGGTCCGCCGTGTCCCTTTCTTTTTACCCCGAATCCCAAGCGGAAACAGGCGGGGAATGATGAACGAATCACCTGACATCCTGCTGACCAATGATGACGGCATCTACGCCCCCGGGTTGCTGGCCTTGCACCAGGCCTTGCAGGGCCTTGGCGGTCTGGAAGTGATCGCGCCGGACACCGAGCGCAGCGCGGCCGGGCACAGCATCACCATGCTGCACATCCTGCGCGTGCTGGAGGTGGAACGCCAGGGACGGCCTTTCGGCCGTGCGGTCAACGGCACGCCCGCGGATTGCGTCAAGCTCGGCCTGGCCAACCTGCTGCCGCGGCCGCCCCGGCTGATCGTCTCCGGCATCAATGCCGGCCCCAACACCGGCACCAACGTGCTGTATTCGGGCACGGTTTCCGCCGCCATGGAAGGGGCCATCTACGGCGTGCCCAGCCTGGCGGTTTCCATGGGGACCCTGTCCAGCCAGCATGATTACACCACGGCAGCCCACTTCTCCCGTTTGGTGGCGGAGCGCATTCTGGCGCGCGGGTTGCCGCCGGGCATCATGCTGAACCTGAACGTGCCCACCCTGCCGCTGGAAGCCATCAAGGGTTTGCGGATTACGCGCCAGGCGCACTACCGGTATCATGATAAATACGAACGCAGGCTGGATCCGCGCGGGCGCGAATATTTTTGGCTCTCCCTGGAAAACGTATCCGTGCTCGACCCTTCGCCGGATGCGGACGCGGTGGCCATCGCCGAAGGGTATGTTTCGCTGACTCCGCTGTCCCTGGACTTGACCCACCGGGGGTTCGCCCAAGAGCTGGCCGCCTGGTTCTAGGCGACGGGCATCCCTTCGCCTGTGCTCCATTTTGCCGTTGCCAAATTCCTTTTTTTTACCTACAATTTGCTCCCGCGGTTTTTAGGGAAGTGGGCAGTTAGCTCAGGTGGTTAGAGTGCTTGCTTGACATGCAAGAGGTCACAGGTTCGAGTCCTGTACTGCCCACCATTTTTCCGCCGCAGGCGGAAAAATGGAGAGCAGTTGAACAGTGGAACAGTTGAACAGGAGAGAAGTTCAACTGCTTGATCTACTGCTCAACTGTTCACCTGATCAAACGCTTTAACCGCCGCAGGCGGAAAA
>JBFLYH010000001.1:1116877-1452298 GCA_040756875.1 candidate division FCPU426 bacterium | reverse complement strand
TTTAACCGCCGCAGGCGGAAAAATGGAGAGCAGTTGAACAGTGGAACAGTTGAACAGGAGAGAAGTTCAACTGCTTGATCTACTGCTCAACTGTTCACCTGATCAAACGCTATTCCAACCTGCTGTTACCATCAGGAGGACCCTCCTATGCATATCCCCAGTTCCATGTTGCACGGCGCGGTTTGCCCGGTCACCTTGGCTGTGGCCGGAGCCGGGATCGGTTGGGCGGCATATGCGGCCAGAAAAAGCCCGCGCCGGCCTTCAGCCCTGCGGCTGGCTGCAGTAACGGCGTTGGTTTTTGCGCTGCAGATGCTCAATTATCCGGTTGCGAACGGAACCTCCGGCCACCTGTTGGGCGCGGTTTTGGCCGTGAGCCTGGTCGGCGTCCCGTTTGCCGTGCTTGCCATGGCTGCGGTGCTTCTGGTCCAGGCGTTTTTATTCGGCGACGGCGGCATCCTGGCTGTGGGCGCCAACATCATCAATATGAGTCTGATTGGCGCCGGCGCAACCGGCTGGCTTTACGAACGCTTGAACGCCCGCGGGCTGAATCCCTCGGTTTCCCTGGCCGGCGCTGCTTGGTTTTCGATGGCAGCCGCAGCCATGGCTTGCAGCCTGGAAGTGGCTTGGTCCGGCGCCGTGGCCTTGGGCAAAGTCGTGCCGGCCATGCTGTCGGTGCACGTGCTCATCGGCGCGGGCGAAGCCCTGCTGACGCTATTGTTTGCGACCGCGCTGCGTTGGGCTGCATCGCGTTTTCAGGCTTCGGAGCGCGCAGGGATTTGGAGCGCTTCGGTACTCGCACTGTTAGCCGTCTTGGCCAGCCCGTGGGCCAGCACCTTTCCGGACGGGTTGGAACGGGTAGCCGAGCGCCTGGCGTTCGCCTCCTTTCCTTCGTTTTCCTTGCCTGCCTGGTTCGCGGATTATCAGGCACCGTGGCTGGGAGGCGGATCAGCCGCCACCCTGCTGGCCGGCCTGGCCGGCGTGCTGGCAGCGGCCGTGCTGGCCGGCGCCCTCTCCAGGCTGTATCGCGTCTGACCAAACCCTTCCCAACGCGGGAACAACCGTAATTCGCTTGCGTCGTGGAAACAGCGGGATTATGATAACTAAGCTGTCCATCCCGCTGCCAAGGAGACGCACCCGCGATGCCCGCGAAAACCTCCAAACCCAAGAAAACCAAACGGACTGTCAGATCCAAAAGCGCTGCTGCCGCCCCGGCGGCGATTCCCGCGAAAGCGGCGGCCGGATATCCCGTAGGGCTGGCCGTGAATTATCCGGAACGCGAACAAGACCGGCTGTCGGTGTTTTTCCGGCCGTTGCTCGCGATCCCCATCTGCATCCTGCTCGGCTTGCTGCTGGCCGGCGGCGGAGGCGCGCAGATCTCGATCGCAGGCTTCTTGGTGCTGCCCACGCTGCTCATGCTGCTGTTCCGCCACAAATATCCCAAATGGTGGTTTGAATGGAACCTGGGGTTGGCCGGGTTCACCACCCGCGTGGCGGCTTATTGCCTGCTGTTGGACGATGTATATCCCTCAACCGACGAGGAGCAGAAAGTGCACCTGCGCCTGCCTTATCCCCAGGCGGAACGCGAACTCAACCGCTGGCTGCCGCTGGTCAAATGGCTGCTGGCCATTCCGCACTTCGTGATTTTAGCCGTGCTGGAGCTGGCCGCATTCATTGTCGTGATTCTGGCCTGGCTGGCCTTGCTTTTTACCGGCCGGTTTCCCCGGGGCATGTTTGACTTTGTCGTCGGTGTCCTGCGCTGGCATCTGCGCGTAGCCGCCTATTCTATTTTGCTCACCACGGACCACTACCCGCCTTTCCAGTTGGAGGAATGAACTTTCCTGGGCCGAGCCCACGGTCTTCCCATGCCATCATCCAACCCGCTGATCCCTTCCCCCCTTTCCGTACCTCCGCAGCCTGCTGCGGGGTATTTGGCAAAAAGAGAGATGCGACTGAATAAGCTGGCATTTAAAGCCGATTCTAGTGGGGCCCTCCGGGGTCTAAGCACGCGTGGCGGATCGGATGCTTTCGAGATAACATGAGCCGCACCAGCCGTAAGTTTTCGAAACTCCGGAAGGGCGACGGGGTTATAGAGAGTGAAACTCCCCGCGGTTAGCCGCGGGTTTACAGCTATCACCCCCGAACGGAGCTTTCGTAAAGGGGGCAAGGCAAGTCTAAAGGAGGGATGAATGATGTGGTCGAAAGTGCTCGGGGGTATGGTTTGTTTGGCGGCATTGGCCGGCTGTTCGGTTCATTATTATGTTGCCAGGCCCGTGGCGGATCCTCAGGTCGTGCACGTGCCGTCGGCGCCTTATGTTGCGCCTGAGAATGCCGTGGACACCGGCGCTTCGCTCTCGTTGGTTTTAATCCTGCCGGCCGGAACGGCGAATCCGGGTTCCGCCTATATTTGGGTGGAACCGTACTCCCTGCAGGAGGACGTGGTGGTGCCCGGTTTCTGGCGCCTGCGTGACCGCGCCGGATTCATCTGGGTGGATGGTTATTGGAACGGCGCTTACTTTTGCCCGGGCTACTGGAAACCACTTAAGAGCTGCGGCTCGCAGTGGGTGTGGGTGCCTGGACATTGGTGGGGCAAGTATTGGATCGAAGGGAAGTGGCGTCCCGCCAAGCGCACAGGGTATACCTGGCGCGAAGGGCATTGGACCCGGAACGGCGAATGGGAAGAAGGCTACTGGGTCCCGGTCAAGTCTCCGAAGCCGGGGTTAGTGTGGGTGCCGGGATTTTGGCTCGCGAACGGCACCTGGAAGGAAGGATATTGGAGACCCGAAAGGCGCGAAGGCTTTATCTGGATCGGCGGCTATTTCAACGGCCAGGGAATATGGGTGGTCGGCAGCTGGCAGGCTGCGCCGCCTGCGCACAGGTGGGTCCCCGGCTATTGGGACCCCCGCGGCCTCTATACTCCCGGCCGTCTGGACCGGGACCGGGATGACGCGGATTTCGTTCCCGGCCATTATAACCGCAGGAACAATTGGGTGCCTGAACGCTGGCAGGAAAGGAATACGGGACCGCGGCAGCCGCAGCCTTCGCAGCCGGACCGGCGGACGCAGCCGCCCCAGCAGACCTATCAGCAGCCCGAGCCCTATCACCAGCCGGCAGTGCAAACCCGGCCGTATGAGCCTGAAGTCCAAGCCGTACCGCCGCGGGTAGCCACGCCGGAAATGAGCGGCAAAAGCCGTTATCAAAAACCGTCCAGGGTCGAACCCCAGGCTCCGGCGCCTAATCAATACCCAGGCGACGTGAATGCGGACCAGATTGATTCGCCTGAAAGCGACCGGGGAATGGGCAGGGATAAAACCCGCGAGGCTGAAAAGACACCGGGCCAAGGCGTGGGACTGGGACAGGAACGCAGGCAGGAAGTCGGCAACAACCGTCCGGGCAAACAGACCCAAGTCCAGCAGCCGGCACGGAGCCAAGAGGCGGATTCGCCCGATCTGGCGCCCACCCCGGAGCCGGAGCAAAACCAGGGACAGAAAAACGGGCGCAAGGAAAAGCCCACCGGGAACAAGGACCGTTCCGGCGCCGCGGTGGACACGGACGCTTCAAACCGTGGACAAGCGCCGGCCCGGACCGAAGAGCGGAGCCGGGAGATGAGGTCCGAGGACGCGTCGGCGGACGTCCAGCCGTCGCCGGCGATCGAGGATCAGGATTCGCAGCCGGGAAAATCCCAAAAACAAAACAGCGGCAAGGGAAGAACGCGGAAATAAAGGTGTTGGTTGCCATCAGCCCGGGAAAAGCCTCCTGGCCTAGCGAGCCAGGAGGCTTTTTTTTATGCTTTTTACGGCCTGAGGGCGAATTTGCCGGTGGCGCCCGGCTTGCCGTTTTGAATCACACGGTAGAGATAAACCCCTGCCGGCCATCCCCGGGCGTCGCAGTCGAGGTTGCGCCAATCCGGGTCCACGAAACCCGCCAGCTTGCCGACGCGTTCGCCCGCGGGATTGAAAATGTCAACGCTGACGGCAGCCGGTGTCCGGGGATCGAACCGGAAGTGGACCCTATCCCGGCCGGGATTGGGGTAGGTCATCACGGGAATGAGGGCGATGTCGGCCGGCGGCGGGGCATAGTGCGAATTATATTCGTAGGCGCCCAGGTCCCAGGCCGGGCCGTGCGGCCGGAAATGCCCCTCTAAATCATAATTGAAATTGCCCCAGGGCGAGCCCGCGTCCACGGCCGGTGAACCGGCGGTGAGGTGAAAATCCGAGGCCGCGGCGTCCGCGAACTGCGGATCAGGGCCGAAGCGCGAATGCCGGTCAAAGTCGGGATTTTTCAGCGGCCAGGTAAAATCCGGGTAATAGAGGTTGTAATCCCACAATGAGCCCTCGATGCAGGTGGGGTCGTTCAGCTGCGCGCCGCCGTTTCGGCCTTGGGCCGTGCTCCACGCGGACTGGCCGTTGCGGTAAAAAATATTGTTGAGTACGGTAATGTGATGGCCGTGGTCCGAGACCGAGAGCGGGCCGTACCACGATTCGCTGACCACGTTGTTGATGAACGAAAAGTGGTCCGTATAATCGGAAATGATGATGGAATAGGCCCGGGCGCCGCGGAACAGGTTGTTGCGGAAGGTGATGTCGTGCACGCTGTTTTCCCCGCCGGACTGCTCGGCCTGGTCCTCGCACATGAACATCTGGCCGAAATACTCGCAACGGTTGCCTTCCACCACGATGTTGTAGGCGAACTGGGAATCCGGATACACGGAAAACGTCTGGAACGCGTCCATGTGCGGCGAACCGGCGCATTCCGTATTGAGGTAATGGTGCAGGTAGTTGCCGCGGATCACGTGGTTGCCGCCGAAAAAGCGGACCGCGTCCACGTCGCCGCCGGTGTCTTCGCCCGTGTCCGTACGGATGTCGGTGCCGTGGGAAACTTCGTTGCCTTCCACCAGCCAGCCCTGGCCCATGAGTCCGATGCCCGTGCCCTGCACGTGGTAGAGCACGTTGTTCAATACCCGCACCAGGTAGGTGCGGTGGTTTTCGCCGCGCACCCCGCCGTAGTCGTATAGGCCGGGATTAAGGTCGTGGATAAAGTTGCCTGAGATCTCGACGTCCTGGCAGTCCTGCACTGAAATGCCGCCCCGGCCGGTGATGGCCGTCACTTCCAGGTTGCGGACATGGATGAAATTCGCCCGGATGCTGACGCCGTGCACCACGGCATTGGCCGCCGGATTTCCCGGCACCGGCACGGGGCTGGCCGGGTCGAGCACGGCGTCGGGGTTCATCAGGGAACGATCGGGCGGGTTTTGCCCGCGGAATATGATCGGAGCGCCGGCCGCGCCGCCGCGCCGCAGGGTCGGCCGGGCGTAATCGCCGGGCAGCACCACGACTTCGTCGCCGGCGGAAACCGTGTCCGCCGCGTGCTGCAGGGTCAGCCAGGGCAGGGATTGGGTGCCGGGGTTCGCATCCGCGGCCAGGGAATTGCCGGATGCGACATAGTAGACCGCCGCTTGTGCGGCTGCGGCCGATCCGGCCGCGGCCAGCGCCAAGCCCAGTCCGAACCGCCAACCGCGGAAGGTTTTCTTCAAAGGAACCGCCTTGCGGAAAGAGTGTGTTTCAACCGCTTTAAGTATAAAATCGCGCGACAAACCCTGTCCAGGCAAAAGCGGCCCGGGTTTTATCCATGAAATGCCAAAAATCAACTATCCGAATCAACCCGGGGTCTATATAATGACCCCTCGCGGATTCCCAGAGGACAAGGAGGCTGTTCATGATCGAAAAAAAGCAAATCTACAAATGCGAGAAATGCGGCAACCTGGTGGAGTCGTTGTGGAACGGCAAGCCGGCTATAGTCTGCTGCGGCCAGCCCATGACCCAACTGGAAGCCAACACCGTGGACGCCTCAAAAGAAAAGCATGTGCCGGTCATCATCCGGCAGGGCAGCAGGGTGACGGTCAAAGTCGGGTCCGAACCGCATCCCATGACCCCGCAGCATTACATTTTGTTTATTGAAGTCCTCTCGGGCGATCAGGTTTACCGTCAGGACTTCCGCGAAGGCGCCATACAGGCTGAAGCGGTTTTCACCATCGAGGACGACGGCCAGGCGCTGGTGGCGCGCGCGTTCTGCAATCTCCACGGGCTGTGGCAGGGGCAGGGGAAGTAAGCCCGAACGCTGACGAAGAATCCGCCCGCTGGAAGCGGACTCCGCCCGGCAGGCGCACTCCATCCCAGAGGGTCTGATCATGTATTGGACCAGTCGCGGGGCAAAGCTGTATTTCTCTGTGCAAGGCCAGGGGCTGCCTGTCCTGTGCCTGCCGCCGTTCCCATTCAACCATGCTTTTTACTCCCGCCAAAGCGCCCTGGTTGACGCGGCCCGCCTGATCCTCGTGGATTATCCGGGCACCGGCCGTTCGGCCGAGGCCAGGGAGGTCAGCCTGGAACTCCTGGCTCAGGACGTGACGGCTTTGCTCGATGCGCTCGGATTAGACCGGGTCGTGACGCTGGGTGTCTCCTTGGGCGGTTATGTGGCGCTGGCCCTGTGCGCCTTGGCGCCCCAGCGCGTGATGGGCTTGGTCCTGGCGGACACCCGCAGCGAGGCGGATCCGCCGGAGGCGGTGCTCCAGCGCGCCCAAACCGCGGAAGAACTCAAGCAAAAAGGCGCGGGCGTGCTCAAGGAACGCGTCAGCCGTCTGTTCGGCGCCACCACGCACCGGGAGCAGCCGGAACTGGTGCGCGCGGCGCAAGCCCTGGTCGAAAGAGAACACGCCCAGGGCCTGGCCCAGCTGTCCTTGGCCATGGGCCAGCGGCCCGACCGGTCCGCGCTTCTGGCCTCCATCCGTTGCCCCACCCTGGTCCTCTGCGGCGCCGAGGACACGGTGACTCCGCCTGCGGGCATGGAGCAGCTGGCCGCGGCCGTTCCGGGGGCGGTTTTCCGGCAGATCCCGCGGGCCGGGCACCTGGCCGCCCAGGAGCAACCCGAAGCGTTCAACCAGGCAGTGAGGAATTTTCTGCAACGGATGTCCCTCCATGGCGCCTAAATTGATCGCGCACCGGCTCAACCGCCTGACCGCCCTGCGCCGCGCCCTCAACTGGCGACGGTCCATTCCCGGCCTCTGGCTGGAGTGCGACCTTCGCGCCACTTCGGACCGCCTGATCATCGCCCAGCACGACCCCGAATGCCAGGGCCGCCAGGTGCACGAATGGCCAGCGGACGCGCTGCCCGGCAGCGTGCTCACCCTCGATGATGTTATGCGGCAAGTCAGGCCTACGGGCGCGACCATGCATCTGGACGTCAAAGCCTTGCGTGCGGACGGCGGCTGGCAGGCTGCGATCACGGCCAGCCGCCTGCTCGCCGTGCTGAAGGACCACGGCATGGCGCGCCGCGCGGTCGTGTCCGCCCTGGCCGGCGGGTTTCTGCGCCGCCTGCGCCGCCTGGATCCGCACCTCCGCCTGGGCGTGCTCTGCGACGCGGCCTATGGCGAACCGCGGCCGCGGACCCGCCCGGCCGTGCGGCGGCTGCTGACCAAGCTGCTGGCGTTTCACTGGGCGGTCAAATTGGAAGCAGTGTTCCTCAACCAAGCCTGGCTCCGGGCCTTTGACCGGCAGTGGCGCCTGGCCGGTGATTTTCTCCGCATTCTGAGGGGCGCAGGAATGCGGCCCATGGTTTGGACGGTCAATGATCCGGTTTGGGCCCGGCGGCTGATGGCCCTGGGTGCGGACCGGATCACCACCGACGAACCCGGGCGGTTGTGGCGGACCCTGACCAGGCCGCTGGCCACGGAAAGCAGCCAAACGTGAAAGATTTTCACTCGCTGGTCGACCGCCTGGTGCGGACGAGCGCGTTTGCCGAATCCGTGGCCCACTACCAGTATCTGCCCGCCCAGCCGCCGGTTTTTGAGGAGCTGGACGACACCTGTCCCGAACCGCTGCGGCGGGCCGTGGCCGCCGCGGGCATTCAAAAAATTTATTCCCACCAGGCCCAGGCTTTGCGCCAGCTGCGCCAAGGCCAGCACACCGGCGTCACCACGCCGACCGCCTCGGGCAAAACCCTGATTTACAACCTGGCGGTCGGCGAGCGGCTGCTGGCTGACCCGGAGGCGCGCGCGCTGTATTTGTTCCCGCTCAAAGCCCTGGCCCAGGACCAGCTGAAAACCCTGAACGCCTTCTTTGAGCAGGTGGGCGACCCGTCGCTTTCAGCCGCAGTCTACGACGGCGACACACCACCCGCGGCCAGGGGGCGGATCAAGCGCCGCCTGCCCCGCGTCCTGTTCACCAACCCCGATATGCTGCATTACGGCCTGCTGGCCTATCCCGAAGCGTGGCGCCAGTTCTTCCGGCAGTTGCGGTTCGTGGTCATTGACGAGGCCCACACCTACCGGGGCATCTTCGGCTCCCATGTCTCCCAGATTCTGCGCCGCCTGCGCCGCCTGTGCGGCGAGCCGGGCCCGACTTTCGTCGCCAGTTCGGCCACCATGGCCAATGCCCGGGAGTTCCTCGAAAACCTGAGCGGATTGCCGTTCTCGGTCATCGAGCAGAGCGGCGCCCCCCGGCAGGGGCGCCACGTGATCCTGCTCGATCCCAAAGGCAGCCCTTACGCCGAGGCGGCGGCCGTGCTGCAGGAATGCCTGGAGCACAACGTCAAGACCATCCTGTTCACCAAATCCCGCAAGATCGCGGAACTCATCCAAATCTGGGTGCGGGAGGCTTCGCCGCGCCACGGCGAGCGGATTGCGGCTTATCGCGCCGGCTACCTGCCCGAGGAGCGCCGCAGGATCGAGCAGCGCCTGTTCCGCGACGAACTGGCCGCGGTCATCAGCACCAGCGCCCTGGAATCGGGCATCGACGTGGGCGGCCTGGATGCGGCCGTGCTGGTGGGATATCCGGGCACCATGATCAGCACCTGGCAGCGGGTGGGGCGCGCGGGCCGGCAGCAGCGCGACGCGCTCATGGTCCTCATCGCCCTGCCGGACGCGCTGGACCATTATTTCCTGCGCCATCCCGAGGTTTTCCTGGCCGGAAAGTTTGAGAATTGCGTGCTCGATCCTGAAAACATTTTTGTGCTGCGGCAGCACCTGCCGTGCGCGGCCAAGGAACAGCCCCTGGTTGCGGCGGACGCGGCCGTGCTCGGTTCCGCGGCCCTGGCCGAGGCGCCGGGACTGACGGCATCCGGCGACTTGCAGGAGGCCGGGGAAGGGAACCAGTGGTTCTGCAGCCGCAAGCATCCCCACCGCCTGCTGGACATCCGTTCCGTGGGCGATGGCTTTGCCATCAAGCTGGAACGCAACGGGGACCTGCTCGGCAGCATCGACGAGTCGCGCGTGTTCAAAGAGTGCCATCAGGGCGCGGTCTATCTGCACGCGGGCCAGCAGTACGAGGTCATCGGGCTGGACTTCGACCGCCGGACCGTGCTGGTCAAAGCCTCGGACGCGGATTGGTACACCCAGTACACCAGCAGCGAGGAGGTGGAGATCCTCGGCCTGGCGCCCAACGAGCGGGTGGAAGGCTCGACCGGCCGTTTCCAGGCCGGCGTGGTGCGCGTGCGGGTCACGGAAAAGATCGTGTCCTACGAGCGCCGCCGCGTGCGCGACCAGTCCCTGCTGTCCGAACACAAACTCAACCTGCCGCCGCGCGTGTTCGAAACCCAGGCCATGCTCCTGACCGTGCCGGAATCCTGGCGGAAGCGGAGCTTGGAATTCGGCCTGGACTTCGCCGGCGGCCTGCACGCGGCCGAGCACCTGCTGATCGCCAGCCTGCCCGTGCACGTGCTGTGCGACCGTTGGGACCTGGGCGGGCTTTCCACGCTGGCCCATCCCCAGGTCACCCAGCCCTGCTTGTTCATCTACGACGGTTTCCCCGGCGGCGTGGGGCTGGCGGCCAAGGGCAGGGAAGTGCTGGCCGAGTGGCTGGGCACGGCCCATGAAATGATCAGCCGCTGCGAATGCGAGGAAGGCTGCCCGGCCTGCATTCATTCGCCCAAATGCGGCAGCCGCAACCAGCCGCTGGACAAGCAGGCCTGCCAGATGCTGCTGGCAGCCGCCTCGCGCGAAACCGTGGGCGACTGGCGTGTGTCCAAGTCGGGTATATTGCAGTCCTCTGCTCCCGAATCGGGCCCGCCTGTCCTCAACCAGCCCGAGCCCGTTTCGCCGGAGCCACTGGCAGCCGCTCGGCCGTTCCATTTGGTGGTTTTCGACGTGGAGACCCAGCGCAGCGCGGCCGAGGTGGGGGGGTGGGACCGCGCGGACCTCATGGGGCTCTCGCTGGCTGTGGCGTACGACCACAGCACCGGGGCGTATACGACCTACCGCGAAGAACAGGCCGGCGCGCTGATCCAGCACCTGCTGTCCGCGGACCTGGTGGTGGGGTTCAATATCAACCAGTTTGACCTGACAGTGCTCAAGCCATACGGGAAATTCCTGGAAAGGATCAAAACCCTGGATATCGCCCAGGAGGTCCGCCAGACGCTCGGGCACCGGCTGTCCCTGGAGCATTTGGGGCGGGCCACGCTCAACCAGGGCAAAACCGCGGAAGGCTTGCAGGCCATCGCCTGGTTTCGGGAAGGCCGCTGGGACCTATTGGAGCAATATTGCCGGGCCGACGTGGAATTGACCCGGAATTTGTTCTTTTTCGGCCTGAAATACGGGTATTTATTGTTCGAACGGCAGGGAGTGATCCTGAAAATCCCGGTCACCTGGCAGGAGCGGCTGCCGCAGCTGGCCTTGGCCGCGCCGGGATAGGGAAGCATTCGCCGGTTGACGCTCGCCTGCGGCCGGTGGTATGATCCTTTCAATCCTCATGGGAGTCGACGCCTTGTGGCCCCAATTATTCATCCCGAACGGTAAACTCAAATACGAAAAACTCAATTACCGCAGTTCGCGTTTCGCCGGGTTGCTTGAGGAGCTTCTGGTCCCGGCGTTCAGCGGCTACGTCGAGTTGCTGGCGCCGCACGAGCACGGATTGCTCCTGTTTCACCGCGGCCAAATCCGCAACGGCTTTTACGAAGGCACCGAAGACCTGCAATTGTCCCCGCCGGAGGTCATTCGCCATTTTTTAAGCACCGGCGCCAGCGAACGGGAAACGGTCCTCAACGTGGGGGAGCTGGACCCGGGGGTATTGGAGGCGCTCGGCGCCCTGGCCTCCCGGGCACCGGCCCACCGCGAGCTCGAAACCACTTTTCTGGACCTGCCCAAGCTGTTTGCCACCTTCGCACGCAAGCGGTTCACCGGCACCCTCCGCTTTTACCGCATCCGCAACAACACCCGGTTGGGTAACCTCCTGCTCAAGCTGAATAAAATCAACGCCGACCAGCTGCGCGACGCCATCCGGCTGCAGCTTTCCGGCGAGGGCGCCCTGCGCCTGGGGGACGCGCTGGTCAAAACCGGTGCCATCCGCCCCCAGGACTTGGAGGAGGCGCTGAACCGGCAGACCTACACGCGCAAGGGCTCGGACCTGGAAGTGGCGCTGGCCTTGTTTCATGAAGGTGCCTTCCTGGGCGGCTACACCTTCGCGGAGAGGCAGTTGGTGACCGGTCAGGCGGAGGTGTTGTCCTGGCTCGGCGTGCCCGAACTGCTGATGGACATTATCGAAGGCGTCCTGCCGCCGCCGGTGGACGCTCAGACCGTGCTCGGACCCAGCCAGCCCGCGGTCCCGGCAGCAGCCGAGGAAAAACCCGCCCCCGCCCCGGTGGTTCCGGTGGCGGCTCCGGCGGCCGCTCCGCTCCAGGAAAGCGAGGAGGAGGAAATCCTCAGCTTCAAGGCCGATGATCTGATTCTGGACATTCAGGCGGACTGGGGAAAGGTTCCGCCGCCCAGCTCTGCCTATCAGGAGAACATGGCCTGGCTCAACGAACTGCCCGGCGAAGGCGCGGGCCCTGCGGAACCCGTGGCTGCCGTTGCCGAGCCCCAGCCGCCGCAGGGATTGGCCGCGTTGGAATTCATCGCCAACAAACACATGGGTTTCCTGGGCCGGGCGCTGCTGGAGCGGGAAAAAAAGAAGGTGGAAACCACGGGGCGCGGCCTGAATCCCGCCCAGTTGAAAAACATCAGTGATCTCCTTTTTCAATCCGCGCGCCTGATTCTGGGCACGGAAGCCGCCGAACTCATGGCGCGGGAAATCGAAATGAGTTTGGAGAAAAAATAGACCCGCATGCCCGGACCCACGCTACTGCCGTTTGAACATTTCTGGTTCGTCACGGTCACCAGCTACACCGCCATCCTCGCCGGGGCGGTTTTGTGGATCGGGTTCGGGCTCATGGGCTTCGTGGCCCGGCGGTTTGAGCAGGCGTACCAGCTGGTGACCCACTGGCCGTTTTATTTCATCGCGCCGGCCGGAGTATTCGCCTACCTGCTGTTGCAGGCCATGGCCTCGCTCCAACACGAGAACATGGGCCCGGTGGAACAATGGATCGGCTACGCGCTGCTGGTGTGGTCGGCCGGACTGTGCTGGTGGGGATGCTACCGTTTCTGGCGGGTTCTGACCTACCTGTCCCGGAGGCACGACTGACATGCTTGATCTTCTGTACCGGGCCAGTTTTTTTCTCTACGAAGTGAGCTTCCTGCTCTTTGCCGCGGCGTTGGTCTACCACGCCCTGGCCGTGCGCAAGATCAACCTGGCCCTCAAACAGCGTCCCTACTGGATCGGGTCGGCTTTGGGGGCGGTCGCGCTGGTACTGTGCGCCTACAACCATTATCACGTATACCACACCCTGTCCCCCCTATACCTGCAAAACGAGTCCCGCACCCTGCTGCTGCGGATGTACCAGTACAAAACCTGGTCCATGTTCTACATCCTGGCGGCCGGCCTGGGATTGACGTATTCGACGTATGCCTACGTCCGAACCCTCCTCAAGTGAGACGCCCCCGCGCGCGGAAACCGCGCCGGCCATCCGTACGGTGAAGGGGAACCCGGTGCTGTGGGCGCTCGGCTTGGGCCTCTTGGCCGGCACCGGAATTTTGATGGCCGCGGTGCTGCTCAACCTGCGCGCCATGGAGCGCAGCCAGCTGCATTCCCTGCAAACCCTGGCCCGCAGCATCAACGAAAGCTCCATGCATTCCATTTTCCGCGGCCAATCGGAAAACATGTTCAATTTCGTCATGCTGCTGTCGCGGATTCCCAACATCCAGTACGTGGCCTACTGGTCGAACGGCAAGCGTATTCTTGAGGCGGGACAGTCCGCAGGGCTGGCCCCGGGGCTGTTGGATTCGGCGGTGGAGAACACCGAGGGCCTGAGATTGCCGAGGCACCTGTACTTTGGTTTTTCGACCCCGCCTCCGGCGGGCCAGACGGGGCCGCCGACGTTGCTGGCCGTGGTTTTTTCCCTGGAAGCCTTCATCGCCCAGAAGAACAATATCCTGCTGGCCACCTGGCTGAGCGGGGTGGTCCTGGCCGCCCTGGGAGCGGCGCTGCTCCTGCTCAACCGGCTCTACCGCCAGCTTGCGGCCGTTCACCGCGAAGTTCTGGAAAAAAACCAGGTCTTAAACCAGACCCAGGAACGCCTGCGCCAGGAGCAAAACCAGAAATCCGCCATGCTTTCGGCCATCACCCACGATGCCAATGCCTACCTGACGGTCATCCATGGCAAACTGGACAACCAGTTGTTCAAGCTGCGCCAGGGGCAGCCGCCGGAGAATCTGGAAAAAAACCTGGCCGTCACGCAGCAGAACGCCGAAGCCCTGGTCGGCCTGATCGGCGACCTCGGCGATCATGAACGCCTCATCCAGGGGCGGATGCCGATCCACGCGGAGGTGGTCGAACTGGGGCCGCTGCTGGAGGCGGTCTGCGATGCCCTCGAGGAGGAAGCGGCCGCCAAGCGCCAAGTCCTGAGCGTTTTCTCGCCGGCCGGCTGCCGGGTTCTGGCGGATCCGGCCCAGTTGAAGCGCGTGCTTTTCAATCTGGTCCGCAATGCCCTGAAGTTTTCGCCGGCCGGCACGCCGGTCCGCTTGCAGGCCGCATGCTCGGAGCGTTCGGTGACGCTGCAGGTGCAGGACCAGGGGCCGGGGATACCGGAACCGGAATGGGAACGCATTTTCGAGCCGTTTGTCCGCCTGCAGCCCGGAGTCAAGGGCACGGGCTTGGGGCTAGCCATTGCCCGCCAACTGGCCCAGGTCATGGGCGGCGGACTGCGCGTGACAGACAGCGCGCCCGGGCAGGGCACGACCTTTTCGCTGACCCTTCCGGCCGGCGAATGAATCGGGGGAATTGACATGGCCAAGATCCTGATTGTGGACGACAACCCCGATATCCTGGACCTGCTGGTGGAACGGCTGCGCTGGGAGGGGTTCGAGGTGCAAACCGCCCAGGATGCGGAAACCGCGCTGGCGGCGGTCCGCAGCCAGCCGCCGGAAGCGTTACTGCTGGACGTTTTTCTGGGGCAAGGCCCGGGAGGCCTCGAGGTTTTGCGCGGCGTGCGGAGGGACCTGGGCGACAACTCGCCGCCGGTGCTGGTGATCACCGGGCAGCCGGATTCAGGGCTGTTGCTGGAGGCCATGCAGGCCGGCGCCGCGGATTTCATCACCAAGCCGATCGACCTGGCGGAATTGGCGGCCAAACTGAAGCGGCTGACCGTTGCCGCGCCCCGGCCTTCGCCGACGGCCGTATGGGAGGCCAGGATCGTGGGCAAATCGCAGGCCATGCTCGACGCGACCATGCAAGTTTTTCAAAGCGCGCAAAAAGGTCTGGATACGCTGATTCTGGGCGAGACCGGCACGGGCAAAGACCTGGCCGCGGCCATGATCCACCGCCTGGGGCCGCGTCGTGACGGCCCCTTTGTCATGCTTGATTGCACCAATATCCCGCCGGCGCTGTTCGAGAGCGAGCTCTTCGGCCATGAGAAGGGATCGTTCACCAGCGCGGAAGCGAGCCGGGCCGGCCGGTTGACGCAGGCTCACGGCGGAGTGCTGTTTTTGAACGAAATCGGGGAATTGCCCCCGGACCAGCAGAAAAAATTCCTGACCTTTCTGGAGCGGCGGGAGTTCCATCCGGTCGGCGGGCGGCAGCCGGTACGCGTGGATGTGCAGGTGGTGGCGGCGACTAACCAACCGTTGGGCAGCCTCTTGTCAGCCGGCCAGTTCCGCCAGGATTTATACCAGCGGCTCAAGGGGCAGGTGATTCAGTTGCCGCCCTTGCGCGAACATCCCGAGGACATACCGCTCTTGGTCGAACATTTTCTCGCCGAGTTGAACCCGCGCCTCAAACAGCCCGTCACCCGGGTGGAACCGGAGGTGTACGTCCGGCTGGGCAGCCTGGCCTGGGAAGGCAATGTGCGCGAACTGCGCAAGCGCACGGAAGCCGCGGCCCAGCAATGCCCGGACGGCGTCTTGCATTGGCGGGATTTTCAGATGCAGGCAGCCGGGCGCCCCGCGAATTCCGGATCAGCGGAAAAACGGGAACAGCCCTATCGCCAGGCCAAGGAGGCATTGCTGCGGGATTTCCATCGCGACTATCTCGGCCGTTACCTGCAAAAACACCAGGGCAATGTTTCCGAAGCAGCCCGGGCCATGGGCTTGGCGCGGGAGCAGCTCAACCAACTCCTGCGTCGCTATGGCATCCAACGCCCTCCTAAAAACCAAGCCTGAGTTGTCCGCCGGAATGATTTAAATCCCTCCTAAAATATCCAGGTGCCTGCCCAGTGCGGCTTCCACTGAAGTGGAAGTTATTTGTTCCGGCTGGAATAAAAACCTTCCGGTTTCGTTTGTCTCTTCTTTTGAATAAATGCAGAAACAGCTTATTTATAAGGAAAAGAGTTTTTTACTAACTGCCTAGAAGTGGCATGGCGTTTGCTTATTATTGTGAATCATTAATATAGGAGCGAATGCCCATGCCTGTTATTTGTACTGAAAAGAAAGATACGATCGATTTAACGGATATGGAGCTCATCCAGCTAATCCGTAATAACGTGGCAAGCGCGGCGGATCAGCTGGCAGACCGATACTATCGCAAAGTGCTGAATACCTGCCTGCGTTATTTCCGCGATCTGCACGATGCCCGGGACGCGGCACAGGAAGTTTTTTCCAAAGTCTTGGGCGAGAAAAAGATTCTTAATTTTCGCGGCCAATCGGGGCTGTGGACCTGGTTGTTCCGCATAACGGCCAACACCTGCAAGACACATCTGACCAAGCGGCGGCGCCTGCCTCAGGCCGGTCTGCCCGAGAACCTGGTTTTGACCGCACCGGGAAACAACCTGGAGGAGCAGCTGGTGCTGGAACAGCAGATCAGCGGCCTGCGCCAGGCCTTGAAGACGCTGCCGAAGAAATACCGGCGCGTGATCTACCTTATTTATTGGAAGCGCCACTCTTACAGCGAAGCAGCCAGGCGTTTGAACATTCCGGCTGCAATCCTGGGCGTGCGCCTCTTGCGGGGCAAACATTTACTGTCGAAAATCAGCCGCCCGTGGCTGGGGGAAGATGCCGTGGGCCTGGTGACCGCCTGATCCTGACAGCTGTTCCCAACCGCCAGTGGAGTGAACCCTGGGCAGAAGGTCCCTACGGGACCGCTGGCCAGGGCTCCCTCCCTCCGCAAGACAATCCCGCTATCCTATCCCTCTGCGGAGGGATTAAACCCTTGTTTGCCACCTGACTCCAAGCTATACTGGCCTGCCTGGGGGCTCCATGAGACCTACCGCTCGCATCCTGCTATCCGCCCTGTTGATATTCGCCTACCTCAAATCAGCCGCTGCCGGGGAGTGGTGCTATCCGGTGGAAGCGACCACGGACACTGCGCGGCATGCCGCGACCCTGCTTCCCAACGGAAAAGTGCTGCTGACCGGAGGCTTCAGCCAGGGCCGGCCGGGCTACGGCGCCTGGCTGTTCGATCCGCAAAACGGGACTTTCCGCGTCGCCGGATACATGACCAACCGGCGGGCCCGGCACACGGCCACGCTGCTGCCCGACGGCACGGTTCTGATCGCGGGCGGCGAGGACGCGTTCGGAAAGCCGCAATCCTCGGCTGAGATTTACCAGCCGGCAACCGGCGAGTTTACCTCCACGGGCAGCATGCATTTTGCGCGGGCAGGGCACACGGCCACGCTGCTGCCGACCGGCCAGGTGTTGCTGGCCGGCGGCGGCCCGCAGGCGGCCGAACTGTACGACCCGCGAAACGGAAAATTCCGAAAAGCCGGAAACCTTCAATTCGCTCGCGCCGGGCATGCGGCCGTCCTGTTGGACGAGCGGCAGGTGCTGGTGGCCGGCGGCGGGAACCCGGCCGTGGAAATCTACCGCATCGGGCGCAATGACTTTCAGTCCGCCGGCCGGCTCGCGGGCGACCGCATCGACCCGGCGGCCGTGCTGCTGGCGGACGGAAGCGTCTTGCTGGCCGGCGGCGGGCCCGCGGCAGTGGAGCGGTATTTCCCCCAGGAGCGGCGCGCGCAGGTTGTGGGCCAGCTGGACGCCCTCCGGCCCGGTTTGACCGCCACGCTGCTGCCTGACGGCACGGTGATGCTGCTGTCCGGGCCTCAGGCATGGAGGTTTGATCCTGCCGGCAACCGCTGGCTGACGCAGGCGCCCATGGCTTCGGCCCGCGCCTTCCACAGCGCCACGCTGCTGCCAGACGGCAAAGTCTTCGTCTTCGGCGGCGGCAGCGGGCTGCGGCCGGAACTCTACCTGCCCGGAACCGGCGCCTGGACCGCGCTGGGATCCATGAGCCTTTCCCGTCACACCCACACCGCCACCCTGCTGCCGGACGGCCAGGTTCTGATCGCGGGCGGTTATAACGGACGTTATCTCGCCCAGTGCGAACGCTTCGCCCCCCAGGCCAATGCCATCCTGGCGGCGGGCATGATGCTGGTTCCGCGGCACTGCCATTCCGCGACCCTCCTGCCCGGAGGCGAGGTGCTGCTGGCCGGCGGCTACGGCGACGGCGAGTATTATGACAGCGCCGAGCTTTACCATCCGGACACGCGGCGCTTCGAAATGACGGGCAGGATGCTGGCCCGGCGGGAAAAGCAAACGGCCACACTCCTGAACAACGGCCAGGTGCTGCTGGCCGGGGGATTCAACCAGAAGCATCTCGCAAGCGCCGAGCTCTATGATCCTGAAAGCAGAAGCTTCATCTCCGCGGGCCGCATGGCTGAACCCAGGGAAAAGCATTCCGCAACCTTGCTGGCCAATGGCAAAGTGCTGATCGCCGGAGGGTACAACGGCGCGCGTTACCTGGCCAGCGCCGAATTGTACGATCCGCTGACCCGGCGTTTTTCGCCCGCCGGCGCCATGGCCGAACCCAGAGCCATGCACACGGCCACACGCCTGGCCAACGGCCAGGTTTTGATCGCCGGCGGCGCCAATCAGGAAAGCCTTTTAGCCGGGGCGGAACGCTATGATCCCGCGACCAACCGGTTCGTTTCCGCCGGCCGCCTCAACCGGGCCCGCAGCGGGCACACCGCCACCCTGCTGCCCGGCGGCGACGTCCTGCTGGCGGGCGGCGCCGCGGAAACAGAATGGTACCATCCGGCCACGGACCATTTCCACCTTTCAGCCCCGCTGGCGGGCCAGCGCCGGGAGCATACGGCCACGCTGCTGGCGGACGGCCGCGTGCTGCTGACCGGCGGCGAGGACCGGCTGGAATATCTGGCCAGCCTGGAAGCCTGTTCTTATCGCGGCGAAGCCCTGCCGCCTGAATCCGGGCCAGGCCCGCGGATCAAGACCTGGTCCGATGTGGCCAAACCCGGGGCCATCGGCATCGTGATCGGGCAGGGATTTCGCGGCCCCTGGGGGGCAGGCTGCGGCCAGGGGTGGGGCAGTTCGGCTGTGAATTATCCCCGGGCTTGGCTCCTCGCCCTGGACAGCGGCAGCATGGGCGTGTACAGTTCTTCCGGGCAAATGCTGGACCTGACTTCCCGGCTTTATCCCCTGGCGTGGTCCCAGACCAAGGACACGCTGCGCCTGAGGTTTCCCCCTGATCTCGGACCGGGATATTGGATGATGTTCATCACAACCGCCGGGTTTTCCTCCCGGGCCGTCATCGTGAACAACCGGATGGGCGCCTTTGTGCCCGGCCTGGCCGAACCGCGGCAGCGCCCGACCGGCACGCCCACCGTCACGCCGCCCTGCATGAACGGATGGCAGGACGACTTCAACGGCACGCCGGGCCGGCAACCCTCGCAATGGCAGGATGAAACCGACCAGGCGGACCTCAATGCCGAGATCGCGTATGCGTGCGAACCCGGCTTCGCCGCGGTCACGCGCACCGCGGAGAGCACCTGGGGGAACATCCGCAGCCGCCTGATCCGCCTCGATGTCGACCGCTACAACTACGTGGAAGCCAAAGTGGTCCGCAACTCGCCGGGCACGCGCTGGAACATCGCCCTGCGCGAGCCGGGCACGGACAATTACTGGGACCTTGTCGCCGGCTCGGCCGACGCCCTGACCTATTCGGCGGACCTACGGGCCAAGACCGGCTGGCGCGGGGTCAGGGAATTCATCGTGCAGATCAACATGGAGGGGGAGCCCGGGCAGTTTATCCTGCTGGATTATGTAAGAGTATATGGATACAAATGATTCTGATCCGTCCGCTGAAAGGAACGGTGAAACGCAAGCGGACGGATGATGGTTTCACTGGAGAAATCCAATCGCCGGAGGGGGAAAATGAAAAACCAAAGCGGGATTCAGACAGGGTCGCAAACCAGGTGGTTGTTCGTCGGATGGCTGTTGTTTACATTGCCGGGATGGGCGGCGGCGACCCCGACGCCTACCCCCACGCCGGACATTTGGATCAATCATTTCGACGGAGGCGCGCCGGGGGCGCAGCCTGCCGGCTGGATCGACGAAACCAATTCCGCCGACTTCAACGCGGAAATCGCCTACTCGTATCAATCCTCCGTGGCGGCTGTGACGCGGACCGCCCAGGACGTATGGGGGAAGGTGTCGACCCCGCAGCGGGTGGTCAATGTCGATGAGTATCCCCTGGTGGAAATCAAAGTCAACCGGCTGTCGTCGAGCACGGGCTGGAAACTGATTCTGCGCGAAAGCACCCCGGGTTCTCCTTCCTGGGTGATCCAGGCCACCAAGAACACCGGCGGAACGTTTTGCTACGATTATGCCGCCGTGGCTGGCTGGACAGGCACGCATGCTTTCAAGTTCGAAGTCGTGGTCGAGGGCGCTTCCGGAAAATGGATTGAATTGGATTACATTAAAATAACCCGCAAACCCGCCTATGCCCTGTACAAGTGGAGGGAAGAATTCGTCTATAGCGACGATGTCCCTCCTTCGTCCCCCGGGATGCAATGCCCGGGATGGTACGATGAAACCAATAACGGCAGCTTCAACGCCGAAATCGCCTATGACAGCCAAATCTCGAGGGCTTTGTTGCAAACAGTCCCCGGGGCTTCGTGGGGGAAGGTGCAGTCCTTTTCGCAGGACGTGAATCTGAATGTGTATGCCACGCTGGAAGTCAAAGTGGACAGCGTAACGAACGGAACGTTCAGAGTCAATGTGTTCACCACCTCGGGGGGGTGGCAATCGTTTACCTGCGCCCAGTCGATTACCCGGCCCGGGCTGTATACTTTCGATATTCCCGCGGCCACCAGCGGCGCGTGGAGCGGAATCAAATACCTGGGTGTGGAGTTGATTTCGGATGGCGCAAACTGCCAGGTGAAGTTGGACTTCGTGAGAATCAGCACCAATCCGCTTCAGACTGTTTCGGCGACAGTGGCCTGGCAGGACGAGTTCAACTATTCGGATGACATCCCTCCGTCTTCGCCCGGCAATCCCCCCCAAGGGTGGCTCCTAACCAGGCCCATTGCCTGGTACGACACGCGCGACGGCTATGTGATCGAAACCAATGACGGCCAGGCCAATTATGCGCAGATCATGACCGGCCAAAACATAACGGCGGATATTGATCAGTATCCTTTTCTGGAAGTCAAAATCGATCAAGTCGCCACCGGGACCGTCAAGGTCGGCGTAGCGCGGGGGACAGGAGGGTACGACATCCAGAGCGGAATCTCGGCGGCCGGAACCTATGCCTGGGATCTGCGCAGCGTCATGGGCTGGAGCGGAATCGTCACGTTCGGCGTCGATTTGTTTACCGAGGGGACGAACCATTCGGCCATTTTTGACAGCGTGAGCCTGCGTCAGAGCGTTCCGCTGACTCCGACGCCCACGGTGACGCCGACACCCACAGTGACCTCGACGCTTTCCGCCTCCTGCACCATCAGCCCCACGCCTACGCAAACCCTTACAGCCACGCAGACGCCGACCGTTTCCCCGACGCCGACCATGACCATGACAGCCACGGTTTCGGTCACCCCGATCGCGGATTTCTGGTTTGACCATTTCCGGAACATTTCCGGCCAACCTTTTGGCTGGCTTGACGAAAGCCAGAATTCCGGCCTGGATTCCGAGTTCGTCGGCGACGGAAGCGGGAGCACGACCGCGACGTTGACTCTGCTGGAAAACGCGGAAGGGAAAACCGTGTCCCTGCCGTTCCTGACCAATGCCAGCCAGTATGATCATTTGGAGATCAAAGTAGACGGCGTTTCCGCTGGCACCGCCTGGAAAGTCGGCATTCATGAGGTGGAAGGCAATGATTACGATCTCTGCCCGTGGCAGGCATCCCCGGGCCGCTATTATTTCAATTATGCGGCGATCGCCGGCTGGTCAGGAGAGAAACGGCTTCAGATTCAGATTAAGGTCCAGGGGATCGCCGGAAGCAACCTGGCCATTGATTACGTGAAAATATTCGGAGTGCGCAGGCCGGCTGCCGTCAGTTTCATCCATCGCAGCGCGACCGAACCCGAACAGCTGGAACTGAATGGCACGGTGGTTAAAATCAAAGGGGTCAATTATTATCCTGCGACCTACGATGAGACGAATCACGAAGTGTGGAGCCAATGGGATGCGGAACGGGTCGAACAAGAACTCGCGCGTGTTGCCCAACTTGGGTTCAACGCGGTGAGATTTTTCGTGCACTACGAAGAATTCGGCGGGGCCAGCGTGAGGCCGGAAATGCTGGCGCGTATGGAGGACTTTTTATACCTTGCCGACCGCCTGGGCCTGCGGGTCGAACTCACGTTCTTCCCCTATGCCCGGGATTATTCGGTCTCGAAGTGGCAGGGAATGAGGGATCATTTGACCGCCGTGCTTGAACGTTTCAAGGAGGACGACCGCATCTTTGCCTGGGGGGTAACCAGCGAACTCGATCTTTATGCGCTGCATTTCGCTTTGCAAAGCAAAAAAGACGAAGCGTATGCGTGGCATGCCAACATGGCCGAACATATGAAGGCCCAGGACCCGAATCATCTTCTGGTCGCTGCCTCCAGCCGGCCTTTTGCCATCCGGGCGCTGGACCTGACGAATATAGATGTTTTTGCCCTCCATTCGCTCGGCGATGACAAACCGGAGCTGGGCATGGTCATGCAGGCCAGACAGCTTATGGCGAAAAAAGGCGTAACCCGGCCGATTCTGTTCGAAGAACACGGGTTGGATTATAATGCCGGGTATTCTGCGGAACAAATCGCCGCCTATTTCAACCGTGTTTATTCGCAGGCATATTCCGCGGACATCGCCGGCACCATGATTTGGACTTTGAACGATTTTGTCACCCAAAACAAGGGTTGTTTTACCACGGCCGGGGCCATGCGCGACGGCGTGGGAGCGGTGTTGAACGCCTATCAAGGCACGACGTTCAATCCGCTTAACCAGGTGTCCAGGCCCGCCGCGCCCTTGGCCGTGATGCCGGCAGCCGCAGGCGCCGAACAGATCCTGCTCAACTACCAAGTGCCGGACATCATCGCCCAGTGGCCGGTCCGCGACGGTTCGACCAGCCGCGTGATAGACGGCACGGAAGTCAAACTCAATGTTGCCGGATCGACGACCCAGGATTTTTGGGGCAGCATTGCCGCCAGCCAGCCGTTTACCGTGGATATGGACCAGGAAGCGGATGTGAGGATGAACGTCCGGAAGGTTCAGCAGGTATGGTATACCTATTTGCAATTGGGCAGCTCGACCAGCGATCCCATCGTCCGGATGGAATACGACGCAGGCCTGCCGGGCGAATATATTTACAACCTCAAGTATTATCTCCCCGAAAGCCTGCAAAATGGCGTCCGGAGTTTCAGGCTGATCGTGGGGGCGGCCAACGGGGTGCTGCCCTCGCCGACCGACTATGCCGCCGCCTGGCTGGAAAACATCAGCGTCGTGAACGGGACCCGGCCGCCGGAACCGACCTTGCCGGCCGGCATGGCCTGGGCCGACCATTTCAAAGGCACATTATGGGTGCAGCCGCAAGAGTGGAAGGACGAAAACGACGACACGGGCTTTAATGCGCACGTCGCTTTTTCCTCCGCCTATTCCGTGGCTTGTATTACCCGCACGGCGGATGCCATCGGCTGGGGAAAAGTCCAGTCTCCCTTGCTCACAGCGAACGTCAGTGAGTATCCGATCGTGGGAATCAAGGTGGACCGGATTTCGGCCGACACCGCATGGAAATTGATCATTCGCAAGAAAGACAGCGAGACGGAATTTGCCGTCCTGCAGAACAGCTCGTCAAGCACCGGGGAATATACTTACAATTATTCCGCGATAACCGGGTGGGCGGGCGTCCAGGAGTTCAATCTGGAGATGGTCGTGGAGGGCGCGGCCGGCAAATGGTTTGAGGTCGACTATCTATGGGTCGGCCAAGCGGGCAGTGTCATGGGCAGTACCATGGCTCCCCTGACGCCGGTGCCGTCCGTTACCTCTGTATTCACTCCTACTCCCACTCCCACTTCGACGCCAATAACCATTCCATCCCTGACACCGACATCAACCCCGACCCTGACGCCGACTTCCACGCCCACCCCCTGGCTGGGCAAAAACCAGGTCATGACTTATCCCAACCCCTCGCGCGGGAATGTGCATTTCGCCTATACACTTGCAGGTGCGGGCAAGGTGAAGATTGACATCTACCGGCTGACCGGGGAACGGGTAGCCGCGATCACGGAATTCCGGGACGGCGGCCAGGGGCAGACCCTGGTTACGACTTGGCAAGCCGAGGGCGTGGCGCCGGGCATTTATATTTGCCGCATTGAAATAACCGGTGCCAGTGGCAACGAGGTAATGAAATTGAAGAAGAAGGTGGCCTTGATTCGATAAAACCGGCAAATAGGGCGGACCCCGCGAGCAGCTTGCGCGGGGTTCGCCCTATTCCGCTCATTCACAAAAAAAATGTGAAACGATTTGGGTATTTTGCAAGTCTAACTATATATTGCGCTATGATATAATCCCGATATATACAAGGCTTTGGGCGTATCCTGCCTGAGGCCGTTTGGTGGGGAGGCTGGAATGAAAAAAATACTCGCGGTGATGGGACTGATCGTGTTCGCGGCGGTCAATACCCAGGCGGCCAATGTCTGGGAAGAACATTTCGTGGGTACGGCCGGCGACCAGCCGACCAACTGGTGGGACGAGACGCAGGACTTGAATTTCAACGCGCACATCGCGTATTCCTATGTTAATTCCATGGCCGCAGTGACGCGCACGGCGGAGAGCACGTGGGGCAAGGTGCTGTCGCCGGCGCAGACTTTGGATGTGGCCGCTAATCCGATGATTGAGATCGTGGTCACCGGGCTTTCAGCCAGCACCAGCTGGAAGCTGGGGATCCAGGAGCAGGAGGGAAGCTACCGGCACTGGGATTTGAGTGGGTCGCAAACCGGGACCGGGACGTTTCCGTTCAACTATGCCACGCTGACCGGGTTGCTGAGCGGAGTGCACGTGTTCAGCGTGGAGATCATCGTAGAAGGTGGCACGGGAACATACGTGGTCGTGGATTCCGTACGCATCTATGACGTTGCCGGCACGCCGACCTTTACCCCCACCATCACGCCCACGGCCACGCCCGGCGGTCCAACGTCCAACTTTTGGCAGGACCATTTCGTGGGCATAGCCGGCGATCAGCCGACCAACTGGTGGGACGAGACGCAGGATTCGAGCTACAACGCGCATATCGCCTACTCGTACACGAGTTCGATGGCTGCGGTGACGCGGACCGCGGAAAGCACGTGGGGCAAGGTGCTGTCTCCGGCGCAGACTGTGAATACGGCGACGTATCCCATGATTGAAATTGTAGTGAGCGGGGTATCGGCGAGCACGTCGTGGAAGCTGGGGATCCAGGAGCAGGAGGGAAGCTACCGGCACTGGGATTTGAGCGGGTCGCAAACCGGGACCGGGACGTTTCCGTTCAACTATGCCACGCTGACCGGGTTGCTGAGCGGGACGCACGTGTTCAGCGTGGAGATCATCGTGGAAGGCGGCACGGGAACATACGTGGTCGTAGATTCCGTGCGCATTTACAGCGGCAGCAGCGGCACGCCGACCTTTACCCCCACCATCACGCCCACGGTCACGCCCGGCGGTCCGACGTCCAACTTTTGGGAGGATCATTTCGTGGGTCTAGCCGGCGACCAGCCGACCAACTGGTGGGACGAGACGCAGGATGCGAATTTCAACGCGCACATCGCGTATTCCTATATTAATTCCATGGCCGCAGTGACGCGCACGGCGGAGAGCACGTGGGGCAAGGTACTGTCGCCGGCGCAGACCGCGGACGTGGCAGCTTATCCGATGGTGGAAATCGTGGTCACCGGGCTTTCGGCCAGCACCAGCTGGAAGCTGGGGATCCAGGAGCAGGAGGGGAGCTACCGGCACTGGGATTTGAGCGGGTCGCAAACCGGGACCGGAACGTTTCCGTTCAACTATGCCACGCTGACCGGGTTGCTGAGCGGGGTGCACGTGTTCAGCGTGGAGATCATCGTGGAAGGCGGCACGGGAACATACGTGGTCGTGGATTCCGTGCGCATCTATGGGACATCCAATACGCCGACCAATACTCCCACCTTGACCAAAACGCCCACTATTACGCCGACGCCGACCGCTTCTCCGACCTTCACCATTACCAATACGCCGGACCTCGTGAACACCCACACGCCCACTCCGACTATTACCGCGACCCGGACCATCACCCGGACGTTCACGCCCACGCCGACCTCCACTACCGGGACCGGCACTTACAATAGCTGGCAGGATCATTTTATAGGCACGGCCGGCGACCAGCCGACCAATTGGACGGATGAGACCCAGGATGCTACCTTCAACGCGCACATCGCCTATTCCTACACCAGCTCCCTGGCCGCGGTGACGCGGACCGCGGAGAGCACGTGGGGCAAGGTGTTGTCGCCCAACCAGACCGTCGACGTGGGGTTCTATCCCATGGTCGAAATCACGGTGAGCGGGCTTTCAGCCGGCGCCACCTGGAAACTCGGCATCCAGGAACAGGAAGGCAGTTATTCCCATTGGGACCTGAGCGGCTCCCAAAGCGGGGTGGCCACGCAATCCTTCAATTACGCCGCGCTTACGGGCTGGAACACCGGCACGCACGTGTTCAGCGTGGAAATCGTGGTGGAAGGAGGGGCCGGTGAATACGTGGTGGTGGACCAGGTGCGCATCTACGGCACGACTCCGCCGGCCACCTTTACCGTCACGAATACGCCGGATGTCGTAAACAGCGCGACCGCCACGCCCACGATCACCGCCACCCAGGCGATCACCGCTTTCTGGAGCGATCATTTCACCGGCGGCACACCCGGACAGCAGCCCGCAGGCTGGCTCGACGACACCGATACCATTAGCTTCAATCTCGAAATCTCCTATTCAGCCGTCAATTCTTACGCGGCGCTCACGCGGCCGGCTGGCAGCGAAGGCTGGGGCAAGGTGCTGACCTCCAACAAGACTGTGGACGTGGGCCAATACCCCTGGCTCCAAGTCGTCGTCAGCAACGTGGCGGGCGGCGCCCAGTGGAAGCTCGGGATCCAGGAACAGGAAGGCAGCTTCAGGCATTGGGACTTGAATACGGAAACAGGCTCGGTCGGGACGTTCAATTTCAATTATGCCACGCTGACCGGTTTGAATACCGGAGTACATACCTTCAGCGTGGAACTGGTCCTGGTGGGCGATGCGCCGGCCACGGTGACTTTGGATCTGGTGCAAATCTACATGCTCGGCGTGCCACCCTCACCCACGATTACGCCCACACCGATACCGACTGTGATCGGCTGGGAAGATCATTTCATCGGCACGCCCGGCCAGCAGCCCGCAAATTGGGAAGATGAATCCCAAAACCCGGCCTACAACCTGGAGATTGCCCATTCCACGACCTATTCCTGGGCCGCGGTCACGCGCAACGCGGACAGCACCTGGGGCAAAGTCATGTCTCCGGCCTTGACGATCGACACGGCGCAATTCCCCTTGGTGCAGATCAGCGTAAAGGGTATTTCGACCGCCACACAGTGGAAACTCAATATTCAGGAACTGGAAGGCTCCTACGCGACGTATGAGATCCAGGCGAACAATGCCAACCTCGGTACCTTTGAATACAATTACGCCGCCGTGGCGGGCTGGAATAGCGGCACGCATCGGTTCAGCGTGGAAATCGCCGTGGAAGGCGGCGCCGGCAAGTACGTGGAACTGGACTTTGTCCGGATCGCCGGTTACGGCTTCCCGACCGCGACACCCACGGTGACGCCGACTTACACCGCCACGCCCTGGGTGGCTAAAAACGATTTCCTGGCTTATCCCAACCCGGCCACTGACCGGGTTATTTTCGGCTACCAGGCCAACGGGCCGGTGACCGCCACACTGGACATTTATCGCATGACCGGCGAGCGGGTGGCCTCGGTGCAGGAGCAGGCGGTCGGTTCGCCCAGCCAGGTGCTGACCATGGTCTGGAACGCGGCCCAGGTGGCGCCGGGCATTTACTTCTGCCGCTTGGTGGTTACCAATGACCAGGGTCTGCAGGTCGTGAATCAGGTCAAGAAAGTGGCTATCATTAAATAATCGGATGACAGGAGGAACGTCATGATCCGTTGGCATCACTTGATCGCCGCGCTGGGCGCGGCTGCCGTTTGGGTGGCGGCTGGATGGGCCGATCAGACGGATTTTGCGGCCGGCAAGGTGGGCGCCTCTGAACTGGGGCTGGGGTTGGGGTCAAGGCCCGTGGCCATGGGCGAGGCTTTCATCGCCAAGGCCGACGATGTCAATGCCACGGCCTGGAACCCCGCCGGCCTGGCCCAGATTGGCGGGATCGAAGCCGGGTTCATGCACAACATTTATCTCCAGGGTACTTCGGTGGAATACCTCGCCTACGCCCAAAATATATTCGGCGGTTCGGGCCTGGGCGCGAACCTCATGTACATTAATTACGGCCAATTTTCCAGATACGTGGTGGGAAGCGACGGCCTGCCGGAAGCGCAGGGGGATTTCACGCCGTCGGTGCTGGCCTTTTCCGCCGGGTACGGCCAGTGGCTGGTGCCCATGGTGGCCGTAGGCGCGACGATAAAGTATTTTTCGCAGACCATCGACACCGAGAGCTATTCAGCCGTGGCCTTTGACGCGGGCGTGCTGGTCAAGCCGCCGGTCCTGAACCTGCAGCTGGGCGCCGTGGTGCGCAACCTGGGCACGCCGGTGCTGGATTTCAACCTGCCCCTGGCGGCCAAGGTGGGCGCGGCCTATAAACTGCCGGTCCAATTGTTCGACAAGGACAGTTGGAACGTGCTTTTGGACGTGGACGTTCCCTTCGGAGATACCCGGTACGTGTCCGCGAATCTGGGAACCGAATACTGGTACACGAATTACGCCCTGCGCTTGGGTTATAAAATCCGCGAAACCGGAGGCTTGGGCGGTTCGACCGGCCTGACCCTGGGGCTGGGCATCCGCGGCGAATTGTTGGTGGTGGATTACGCCCTGGCTGCTTTTGGAGACCTGGGCACGGCCCACCAATTCAGCGTGGGAGTGCATTTTTAAAGCGTTATCGCCTTTTGCCTGTCAAAGTCCTCCGGTTGCCAGCCGGAGGGCTTTTCTTTTTTTAGTCCTGTTATAAACCGCGTCCTGCCTAGTCTAACCTCTGGTTAACAATATCCATTGCGATTCATTATATATACAGGTGTTACGGAAACATCATTCGGGGGGTACTTCCATGGCTTGGAAAAAATGGCTTATCGCTGGGATGACCGTGCTGGCCTTGTCTGCTTTTCAAACGCCGGGCCATTCATATGATTTCGGAACGGCTTGGGATGAATCCTATCACTACCTGGTTCCCTATGCCAAAGATCCCAGAGTGAATACCAATAAGGAAAGCATGCACGGTGTACCCACGGATTTCCGCTATCTTCTGGATGAACATGACCGGGGGATCAACCTCCGCAACGTCTATATCCGCTGGGCGGATTATCAGAACGATGGAAACTGGAACGCCCATTACCTGAACCAGAAACGGCTTGAAATTCAACACTACCAAAACGCCGGGTTTCAGGTCGTCTTGCGCATCAATCCCTTTCCCGTGCCGAAATACTATAAAGACGAAGGCAACGTGCGGTACAAGAATCAATATGGCCGGGAATGGGAGCCGGACCTGGTGGACAATCGGCTGGATGAGGAGGAACAATATAACACCCAAGTCAGCCTTTGGGATGCGAATTACCAGAACCGGGTCTGCGCCTATATCCACCAAGTGCTGACTGAGTTTGCGGACCTGAAGGACAGCCTGTGGGCAATCTATATTTCCAGCGGCCAATTCGGGGAAGTGGCCTTTCCAGGCCTTAATCCGGTCAAGCGCTTGGACCGGCCGGGCGACAGCCGGGGCGAGGATTACTACGGGAATTGGAACTGCTATTGGGCCTACGAAAACGACGCCCAGGCCGCCTGCCCGGTGCCGGGCTGGATGCCGGCCACGCAGGCCGGAACCGGCCAGCGGCTGGTGAACGGCGGCTTCGAGGATACTTTCTATTCCGGGACCATCGCCAACTGGTGGAGCGCGCGGGATTGCCATGCCCTGGGTTCGGGCTGGAACCCCCAGGTCATCCAGGACCCGAACCAGGCCGGCGAAGGCAGCCGCTGGCTGCGTTACCAGAGCGCGGCCGGAACGAATTACCATCTGCGCCAGGAGATGCCGGTGCGGAGCGGGACGCGCTACCGCCTGACGGGTATGGCCCGGCAGGCCTCCGCCAACGCCAGCGGCAATCTGCGCCTGTATTTCGCGGACGCCATCGGCGCCACCACCCTGGCGTATCAAGCCGAAGCCGATGTCTGGGCCTGGCAGGGCAATTCGCCCAATGCCCAGGCCGTTTCCTCGTGGGAAGGCAAGGGACACCTGGCCATTGATCCGGTCGACCAGAAGACTTACGTGGTCTATGCCCAGGCCGGGACTTCCTTGCAGGTCAAAATGTGGAACGGCGCCGCCTGGCAGGCGGTCGGCGGGCAGGTGGCCACCGGCACCTTCCCGAGGATCGCGGCCTTCAACGGCACGCCTTACGTGAGCTACCGCCGCACCGGCGACGGTTACATCGCGGTCAAGAAATTCAATGGCAGTTCCTGGCAGGCGTTGGGCACCTATCTCAGCAAACTGCCGTGCGGCGGCAACCAATTCTCGGATATCGCCGTCCACAACGGCACGCCCTATGTGGTCTGGTCGCAGAACAACGGCTACCCCTACCGGATTTACGTGAAGAAATTCGAAAGCAACAAATGGAGTTTGGTGGGAGGGGACTTGGTCGTGGTGTCGGACAACGATTCGAGCATCATTCCCGTCATGCCCCGGCTGGCCATCGGGTCGGACAGCCAGCCGGTCGTCGCCTGGAACGAGGTGGGGAGAGGCTCGGGGCTCTGGATCTACGTCAAACGATTCAACGGGAGTTCGTGGCAGCTGCTGGGATCAAGCCTGAGCACGGGCAAGCGCCCCAATCTGGCCTTGTCTCCCGCCAATGAACCGTATGTCATTACCAGCGATGGAAACATGCAAATCCACGTCAGACGCTGGAACGGCGCCGATTGGACCCTGGTGGGCGGAAACCTGACCCTGAATCCCCAGCTCTTTGCCGATTACCCGGACATCGCCTTTGCCGGAGAAACGCCTTACGCCGTGTGGTTCGAGGGCATCCTGCAGAACGAGACGCAAAAGCTGTACTGCAAAAAGTGGAACGGCGGCGACTGGGAACGCGTCGGCGGCCTATTGAACGCCAACGGCATGGTCCACGCCAGCTATCCCGAACTGGCGGTGCAAGGCGCCACCCCGTATCTGGCCTGGTTGGAAGCCGGACAAGTATGGGTGAAAAAATATTCGGCCGAAGGCTGGAAGGATTTCCGGCACGAGTTGACCAGTCCGGCCGACGCCCAACTGGCTTACCTGGACGCCAGCCTCACGACCTACGACAACAGCGGGCAGGGAACCATGGATTTCGACGGGTTCTCCCTGGCAGACCTCGACCACCCGGGCGCCGATCACAGCCAGGCCGAGCAGTTCATCAATTGGTACTACGGCGGCCTCGTCAGCGCGTTGAAGTGGCAGATCGCCGAAATCCGCGCCCATTACAGCGGCCGCTTGATTCTGATGGGCGGGGGCGATGCCACGCGGCCGGGCGACATTGAGGCGGAAATCAACAACGACCTTTCGGGCAAAACGAAGAACGCGTACTGGGTCAGCCGCGGGTTTGCCGTGGACCGTTACCTCCAGGCCCTTAAAAACGATCCGACCGTCGACCTCAGCAACGTGTATTTCGCCGATACCGGCATGGAAGTGGTGTGGAACGACTGGGAACATCCGGACCGCTTCAGCGGCGCGGCCTGGAACGACAGCCCCCTGCGGAGCGACTGGTCGGCCCCCAAATACTATGCCCAGACGGCGAGGGACATCTGGGGCCCCACGGCCAAATTGTACGGTGAAAACGGCGGCCTCAACAGCTTCGCCCAAATGCAGGATGTGTTTCAGAATCTGCAAACCCTGGATTTCAGCGGGCTGGGGTGGTACACCATCGGGCAGTTGTTTGAACCCGCGCGCGGCACGAATATCAAGAACTACGTGGACCTCATCGCCCAGTACAACGCCCTGCCGCCCAAACCGCCCACGGGTGGGAGCATCCATCCCATTGCCGCGGGGTGGGAGGCCGGGGAGGCCATGGGGTATGACAATGTCTACGATTCGCGCAACAATGTCGCGGGCTATGATCCGGCGGAATACGGCGCGCCGCTGTGCACCCGGGCGTATACCGGCAACCGCAACGTGCTCCCGCGCACGGGCAGCGATTACCTGGTCGCATCCGGGAAAGTGGATCTGACCGGCCCCGGAAATCCCTATTGCTATTCCTGGCTGTTCAACGACGTCCTCATTCCTTATCATAAAATCACCGTCACGCCGGGCATGAAGCTGCGCTATTACATCTACCATTACGACGACCCGGGGCGCGCTGACGACGGAAACAAGTGCGTGGCCGTTGATTTCATGTATACGGCAGCTGGCGCCGATCCCAACGTGCCGTCCAACCGGCAGTATTTGCGGGACTCCGGGCTGCTGGACCAGAATGGGATCGGCGTTCATCCCAGCGCCCGCCAGGTCGCGAATAATCCGGCCAACGCCTGGAACCTGGTGGAAGTCGATCTTACTCCGCTCCTGAACGGCGGCGCGAAGGAAATCCACGAGATTTACGTGGCATTCGACGACCCTGACTGGAACCTGCACGGAGAAGCGTACCGCGCCTACGTGGATGACCTGGCGTTCGAACCCGCGCCGGCCCAGGCCGGGTATCTCGAAGAGTTTGACGGGCCGGCCGCCACCCTGCCGGCCAACTGGGAAGACTACACGGATTGGCAGGACCCCAACATCTCCAACGCGACCATCACCCGCAACGGAGACTCCACGGCGACCGTCTCCTTGCGTCCGGGCGTCAATAACTACAGCCAGGTGCGGACGCCTATTTTCGTCAATCTGGACCCCACGGCGTACAATCAACTGGAGATCCGGATCAAGGAGGTCACGCCCAACACTTGGCTGGACGTCACCCTGAACGAACAGCGTGGCAGCCACCGGCAGAACAACTGCATGCACCGCCTTGATCATCCGGGCACCTACCGCGTGGATCTGAACGCCATTAAAGGCGACCTGGACATGTCCGCGTTCGCGTTCCGGCTGTGGATCAACGGCCCGGCCGGGAACGCGGCCGTTAAATTGGATTACATCAAGATCACTCCGAATCCCGATCCGGCGTTCGACGACCACTTTACCGGCCCGGCCGGACAGGTTCCGGCCAGCTGGAACGACAGTTCGAATTCCAACGAATACAACGCCACGTTCCAGGGCAATGGCTCGAGCCAGGCGACCATCCGCCTGCTCGGCGGCAGCAGTTACGGCAACATCGCCGGCCCGATGATTTACCAGCACGACCGCGCAACCTACGATGCCCTGGAATTCAAAGTCGACGGAGTGACGTCCGGCGCCTGGGTGGATGTCGGCCTGCTGGCGCGGAACACCCAAACCAACAACTTCCAGGACTACGGGTTGATTGCCCGCGTGAATGACGGCGGCATCTGGCGGGCAAAACTCGACCGGGTGCCGGCCGAGGCCGATTTGAGCGCCATGACCGTCAAAATGTGGCTTAACGGCACGCCGGCCGCCAGTGACGCGGTTTTGGATTACGTCCGTTTTGTCCAGCATCCGCCGGTTCCGGTGGTCACGCCCACGCCGGACGGGTATGAGGAGCACTTCGGAGGCGCGGCGGGTGAAAAACCCGAAGGCTGGCGCGACCGCATGGCCTGGGGGGAGTATAACGCCCGGATCGAAGACAATGGCGCCTCTCAAGCCGTAATCACCTTGGATCCCCTGGACACCTACGGGGACGTGATCTCTCCCGTGATCACCAACCTGGACACCCAGGTTTTCCACGTCCTGGAGATCAAAATCGACAGTCTCACCTGCGACTATCTGGATGTGGGTATTCAGCAGGAGACAGGCAGCTTCCAATATTTTGGGGCGTTGCGGGCCACGACGGCTGGGGTTTATTACGTGGATTTGAACAGCCTCGCGCCGGGAGCCGACCTGTCGCGGTTTTCAATCAAGTTTTGGCCCAACGATTCGGCGCGCAGCGGGGCCGCAACCCTGGAGTACGTGCGGGTGGTGGGGAATGAAGGGTATACGGATCACCTGAAGGGGACGAACGGGCAAATTCCTTCCGGGTGGCGCGATAAAAGCAATTCGCCCGCCAGCGGCGCCACCCTGACGTCCGACGGCGCGACCTACGCCGCCATCACGCTCGATCCGGACCGGACGTACGGCGACATTTGGTCGCCTGACATCCGGGGACTGAACACCACTGTGAACGATGTATTGGAAATAAAAGTCGAGCAAGTCAACGCGAATTGCTATTTTGACGTCGGCATCCAGATCATCAACGGCCCCTATATTACCGCTTTCGCGGGGCTCAATACGCCCGGAACGCACCGCGTGCGCCTCCACGACATCGCGGCCGGACAGGACCTCTCGGCCATTTTTGTCAAAGTCTGGGCCAATGGGCCGCAGGGCGCGACGGTTGGAAAACTCGATTATCTTCGCATTCATCCCGAGGGCCCGGCTGGATATCTCGACCACTTCACCGGTCCGGCCGGACAGCGGCCCGAAGGCTGGTCGGTGCATGAATGCTCCTTCACAGGGGACGGCGGCACGCAAGCGACCATCGCTTTAACGGCGGATTCCACGGGTGAAACCTGGTCGGCAGTCGTCAAAAACCTCGACACCAGCGTTTACGATACCTTGGAGGTCAGCGTATCGGGCGTGAACCACATTTACGCGCTGGCCGTTCAATTGCGGGAAGCGGGCGAACGCCAGGCGACTTATGGCGGATTGTGGTTCTACGGCACTGGCACCAAACAATACAACATCCGGGATCTGTGGAGTTATTACACGGGATACATGGACCAGTCCGAGTTCGTCATCAAGGTGGATGTGCTTGCCTATGGGCCCGGAGACAGCGCCACCCTGGATTACATAAGGATTATTCCGTCTTCGACGCTGAACACGCCCACCCCGACGCCTACGGTCACTGCCACCGTGACCCCGACCCAGGCCGAGACGGCCACGATAACGCCCACGCCGACAATCACCATCACGCAAACCATCACCCTCACTGCAACCGCCACGCCGACGCCCACGGCCAGCCCCACCTATACCCCCACGCCCGTGACGATCCCGGGTCAATGGCTGTCAGACGGCGGAAGCTTGAACGTCAATATCATTCTAAACGCCCGCAACCCGCGGCTGGCCATGCTCAACGGCATTCCTTACGTCAGCTGGGAAGAACCGGCGGTGAGCGGGAAAATCAACAGTTTGTACGTCAAGCGTTATGCCGGAAGCGGCGCGTGGGAGCTGCTGGGAACCAAGCTGAACATGGTGACCCGCGTTCCCTCCTATCAGGGGTGGAACATGGCGGCTGATTTGAATCTGACCATGATCAGCGGCTTGCCCTATGCCGCCTGGACTGAAGGGGATACAGGGCATGAGAACGTCTACGTCAAGTGTTTCATGAACGGAGATTGGCAGCGCCTGGGCGGATTAATCGGCGCTTATGAGTGGTATCAGACCGGCCAGCCGCGCATCGCGGGGTCGGCCAGCGGCGTTCCCTGGGTCGCCTACCGCGAGCGCAGGGAGTATCCGCGGACCAATTATCAGACTTTTGCCTGCTATTTGAATGGCGCCACCTGGGTGACCCTCGGCGGCGCGCTTAATGCTGTTTCGACCGACGAAGTGGCGAATCCCGCCATCGCCCTGGATGGAGAGACACCCTACGTGATTTGGCATGAATCGTCCAAATTATACGTCAAGCATTGGAACGGCAGCCAGTGGGTGCAGAATGGCGGTGTGCTGAATGTGGACTCCGGCCAGAGCGCCGACCAACCGGAGATCATCATCCATGACGGCCTGCCAACCGCAGCCTGGCTGGAAAGCGGAAAAGTGTTTGTCAAACAGTGGAACGGCACGGACTGGAATATGCTTGGCAGCTATTTGAACCTGGCTGAGAGCCAGGTGGGCGACCATCCCCGGCTGGCTTCCGACGGCGTCAATCTGTTTGTTACTTGGGGCGAAGACAATCAGATTTATGTCAAGAAGTGGGACGGAGGCCAGTGGGCTTTGGCCAGCGGCAGTCTGAACCTTGATCCCTATCAGGGAGCGGACACCTCCACCGTGGGTCTGGCCTATACCATGCCGTTTGCCGCTTTTGCCGAATCCAACGGATCGAACAAGCACATTTACGCCAAGCATTTCGTGGCCGACGGGTTTACGCCTCCGACTTCAACCCCCACGCCCAATCCGACGCCTATGCCGGAAGAATTCTGGCGGGACGAATTTACCCCGCCCTCGGCGCTGTGGCAGGATTCCACCGACAATGTCGCTTTCGCCGCGGACCTGGGAAGCGGATATATTTCTCTCGGCTCGATTGCGTCCTGGGGGAAAGCATTGTCCCCTGCCATGCACTGCGATGTCAGCTTATATAGGAAAGTCTCGATAAAGATCGACAGTCTCTCGCAGAATCCCACCTGGAAGCTGGGCATCCAGGAAATCGGCGGCAGTTGGAACTATTGGGATTGCAACACGAGTTCGTCCCAGACGGGGATATTCACTTTTGACATTCCCGGCATTACAGGCTGGGCGGGCACGCATGACTTTTATGTTCAGTTGACCATAGAAGGGCAATACACGGCGGTCTATGTGGACTGGGTCAGGATATTCAGCGACCTGATGACCCCGACCGTGACCGTTACGCCTTCGCGATCCGTGACCTCCACGATCACGCCCACGATCACCCCCACGTCCAGCCTGACGCCGACCGCCACGCCGACGTCCAGCGCCACCTTGACCGTGACGCCGACGCAGGTTCCGGCCGAGGCCTGGCGCGAAGACTTTGTGGGAACGGCGCCCGACCAGCCTGCCGGCTGGCTGGATGAAACGGACGACAGCCAGTTTAACGCCCAGCTTTCGTACAGCTATACCGCATCCCTGGCTTCCATCACCCGCACGGCGGAGAGCAACTGGGGCAAGACCTTGTCGCCGCTGATCACCTGCGATGTTTCGGTCTATCGCTACGTGGAGCTGGCGGTGGCTTCGGTGCTGCCTGACACGACCTGGAAAGTGGGAATTCAGGAGGAGGGCGGAGCGTGGCAATACTGGGATCTCAACTCGAGCCAGAGCCAGACCGGCCGGTTCGCCTATGATCTTGCGGCTGTCACCGGCTGGACCGGGACGCACGCCTTCAGGGTGCAGCTGGTCGCCGAAGGGCTGGCCGGCAGCGGCCTGGAAGTGGATTGGGTCCGGATCTGCCTGCCTGAGGTCGTCGGCAGTTCGGCCGGGGGTTGGCAGGCGCTGTACGTAGCCAACAGCCCGACGTTCACGCCCACGACCACGCCCACCTTCACGCCGACGGCGGCCGCAGACACGCCGACCCCGGTTGTAAACACCAATACCCCCACGCCGACGCCGACCCCCACGCCGTGGCTGGGTGAACATAAAGTGGTCACGTATCCCAATCCGGCCAGGGGGCACGTCACCTTCGCCTATACCGTGACCGGGCAGGCGAGCGTGACCATCGATGTGTACCGCCTGACCGGCGAACGGGTGGCGCGGATCACGGACCGCAAGCAGGGAGGGGCAGGGCAGACCCTGACCACAATCTGGGACGCCGCTGGTATCGCGCCGGGCATCTACCTGTGCCGGATCCAGGTGACGGATGCGGCTGGCCGGGTGGTTGTGGATCAGAAGAAGAAGGTGGCAATCATCAAATAGCAGCCAGTTCCCGGGAACTTTTGTCCTGCAGGGCGCCCCAAGCATGCCTTCGGGCGCCCTGCGGGTAAAAAATCAAAAAATGAATGTAATATTTACCAGCCATCTTCAGTCTAATTATTAAGAAATCCAATCACTATAAATCGAGGGATTAAAAATCATGACAAAAACGATTATCGCTTGGCTGGCCGTCGTCGTCATTATCTCTTCAGGAGGCGTGGTTTGGGCGGCGCAAACGAATTATGATATCGGCAAGGTAGGGGCGTCGGAATTGAAGTTGGGACTGGGCGCCAGGCCCGTAGCCATGGGCGAGGCGTACGTGGCTTTGGCCGATGACCTGAATGCCCTGGCCTGGAACCCGGCGGGCTTGGCCCAAATGCAAGGCTATCAGGCCGGATTCATGCACAATATTTACCTGGAGGAAACGTCCCAGGAGTACCTGGCGTACGCTCAGAATCTCTTCGCGGGCGCAGGCATTGGCGCCAATGTGACTTACCTGAACTACGGCGCCATTGATAAAACGGGTTTTGATGAAGCCACAGGGATGCCGGTCGACCAGGGCCAGTTTACCCCGTATGTGATGACAGCCTCGGCCGGCTACGGCCAGTGGTTGCTGGAAAATCTGGCTGTGGGCGGCGCGGTGAAAGTATTCACCCAAAACATCGACACTGAAACGTATTCCGCCGTGGCTGTGGATGTGGGCGGTTTGCTAAAGCCCGGCATAGACGGGTTGCAGATCGGACTGGCGGTCCAGAACCTGGGGACCAAAGTGGCGGATGCTTATTTGCCCATGAACGCCAAGGCGGGCGCCGCTTACGTGCTTCCGGCCCTGGTCTCTTCCCGGGACATTTGGAATGTGGCGCTTGATGTCAACCTGCCTTTCGGCGACGTCAATTATACTTCCGTCAACGTGGGCACTGAATACTGGTATGACCAGCTGGTGGCCGGGCGGGTAGGGTACAAGATCAAGGATACAGGCGAGATGGGCGGGATCGCAGGGCTGACCGCGGGAATAGGGTTCAAATTGGATATCTTCAACGTGGACTATGCGCTGGGCTCTTATGGTGATCTGGGATTGATCCATCAGGTGGCCGTGGCGGTTCGTTTTTAAAAAGCCTGATTCGTTGGACTGAATTCCGACCAGGGGCGCAGGCAGTATGCGCCCCTGGTTTTATTTTTAGGGTGTTATAAAAACGTTTTGCCTGAGTCTAACTGTAAAGTAGGAAGATAAAAGCACTTTATTTTCAGGCGTAAAATTGATTTTAACTGATTTTGTGATATACTTATATTTCCTTACCCGTTTCCCACTATATCCTTGGGTTTCCTCCGTCGCTGATCCGGAAAAACATTATCTTCCGTCTTTTTTCCGACACACCAACCTGCCGGAGGGGGTCTCCTGCATATGCCAGGCAAGAAAACATTCGTTGTTCTTTCTATTCTATTTGCCAGCTTGTCCCTTTCGCCGGCTCAAGCCGCTTTTTACGGGACAGCCTGGGACGAGTCCATTTCCAATCCCGGCCAGCCTAATCACGGTGAACCCACGGATGCCTCCCATCTCGACGCCGAATATACGGCAGGGCTCAGACTGCGTAACGTATACATCCGCTGGGCGCTGTACGAACCCAGTCAGGGCGTATACGACGCCAATTACATCAGCCAGAAACAGGCCGAGATTCGCAAATTGCGCGAAAAAGGGTTTGCCATTGTCCTGCGCGTCAACCCCTTCCCGGTGCCGGATTGGTACTGGACCGCCCATCCGAACGCCCATTATGTCAACCAGTACGGTTCGCCTTGGGACCCTGAGAATCATGGCAATGCGCCTGACTCCCTGGTCAGCATCTGGGAACCGAATTACCGCACGGCTTTCGAAAGTTACCTGGCGCGGGTGTTTTCCGACCTGGGCAACAATTTTTGGGCTGTCTATCTGACCGTGGGGCGCTGGGGCGAAGTCGCTTATCCCGAAGCGAACGACTATTACGGCCATCGCAATTGCTATTGGGCCTGGGACCCGTATGCCCGGGCGGCCATTGCCTCGAACCCTCTGGCCGCCTCCTTCATGCCCGGTGCCACGGGCATCCAGGGCCAGCGTGTGGTCAACGGCGGATTCGAAGACACTTACTATGCCAACACCATCGCCAATTGGGAAAATACGCTGGACTGCTATTATCAAAGCGGCTGGCAGCCGAACGTGCAAACCGGCGGCGCGCCCGAAGGCAGCCATTATTTAAGTTACACCACCCCGCCTGATCAGAGTGGCCGGGAATATCATTTGCGGCAGAGCATTGTCCTTAAACCCAACACCACGTACACTCTGAGCGGACGCATCCGAAGCAATACCCCGGGTGTGACCGGCAACATCCGCGTCTTCCAGCCGACCGGGGCGTTTACCTGGTCCGAAATGACCAATGTCGCGAGTTCGGCCACTACCTGGACCACAGTGACCAGCCCCAGCTTCGCCTCGGTGACTTACACAGCCAAAGCCTATGTGGAGCTGTTTGTCACGGGCCCGGCAACCCTGGCCACGGTTGATTTCGACGACATTTCCATTACCGACGGCACCACGTACAATCCGTCCGCCGCCCAGGCATTCCTCGATTGGTACTACCAGAACCTGACGGATTTCATCAATTGGCAAATCACCACCATGAAAAAATATTACGACGGCCGCCTGCTGCTCATGGGCGGCGGCTTCATGGCCCGGTCCGGAGATATTGAAGCCGAAGCCAACAGCGATCTGGCCGGCCTGACGCGCAATTACTATTGGGTGAACCGGGGCTTTGTTCCGGACCGTTATCTGGCTGGTCTGGCGGACCGTAAAAATGTTCTGTTCGCCAACACCGCGCTTCAGGCGGTCTGGCGCGGGGAAGCCTGGAAAGAGGACGATTGGAGCACTCAGCCCGTGCACGAACCGGCCTGGGAACTCAGTCTGCTGAACCCCAACTGGTCTGCCCCTCATTATTACGCCTGGCTGGTCGACCAGTATGGCATGGAAAAATACGGCGAGAACGCCGGCTCGAACACGACCTTCGAGATGGAAGACGCCTTCCGCATGCTCACGGACAACGGGTATATCGGCCTGGGCTGGTACACGGTCGGGCAGTTGTTCCAGTCGGGCCTGGCTTCGCTGGGCGACTACGCCAATCAGATTGCCATCCACGGCGGCCCGGGCGAGCCCGAGGGTTTTGACGAGGATTTCACCGGCCCGGCAGGCGTGCTGCCGCCAGGCTGGAGAAATGATTCCAACGCAACCATTGCCGGCAACGGTTCTTCTGGCGGCATTATTAGCCTGTCAAGCACTTCGCCTCAATATGGCAATGTGATTTCCCCAATCTTCCGCGATGTCACGACCACAGCGCACGGCGGCATGGTATTCAATACCCTGGAAGTCAAGCTGGACAGCATCACGCCAGGAACGTACTTCGACATTGGAGTCCAGCAAGAGTTTGTATCGCCCACTTATTATCCCGCTTTTGTCGGACTTAACACGCCAGGAACGTACCGCGTGAACATTAATACAGTAGCAAATGGGTTTGATCCTTCGCAGTTCTCGATCAAGGTCTGGATCAATGGAAGTAATCCTGGCGATAACGGTGTATTCGATTATTTCCGCCTTCTTAAAGAAACCACACCCATTCCGCCCAAACTCCCGACCTCCCATTTAACCTATCCCTTGAAAACTAGTTGGAACCTGGGCGAGATGGAAGGCTATTCCACTCAGGTGATCGCTGCCAGCAATCTCATTGGATACGATCCTTACCCCATGCCCGTGTGCATGGTGACGGACGCGGGCTACAACGGCGTGGCAAGCCTGGAAGGCCCGCGCTACCTGTATGTGGCCGGCCAGGTGGAAAACCAGTCCCTTCCGGCCTATTGCTATTATCAATTGTTCGATGCCTCCTACCCGGGCTTCAGCCCGATTGCGGTCGTGGCGGACACGCGCCTGTCGTATTGGATTTACAACCGGAAAGACGGCCTGGGACAGGGCAACACCCATGTCTGCATCGACCTGATCTTCAGCGACGGCACAGCCCTGCGCAATCTCGGCATTTCAGACCAGCGCGGTTATCTCATGCATCCCGCCTACCGCGACGTGGAGTCCAACGCCTGGACCTATGTCGAGGCGGACCTGTCCGGCCTGGCGGGCAAGACCATCAACGAGGTCCGCGTGGGCTTTGACACGGGCGCGAACGGATTGCATTACGAGGCGTTCATCGACCGCCTGAAAATATTTACCGGGGCGGACCCGGGCGTGGAGCCGGTCCAGTGCAACTGGGAGATCGGCGAAAACGGCGGCTTCCGGGACACGGTCCTGGCCTCGCAGAATGTCGAGGGGTTCTATTCCTATCTGCCGCCCGAGTGCAGCCCGCGCCCCGGCGGCGAAGCGGGCGTGCCTGCTTTCCGCGGCCAGAAATTCCTCATGGCCGGCGGCAATGCCGTGGCCGCGCCGGCTTATTGCTATTACCGCCTGTACAGCGACCTGATTCAGCCCTTCCACAACATTACCATCGAAACCGGCATGCATATGGTCTACCGGATCTACCATTTACAGAACGGCGAGGCAGGCAACCACCACGTCTCCGTCGACTTCCATTGCACGGATGGGACGGAGTTGCGCAACACCGGGATCAAGGACCAATACGGTGTTGACATGCATCCGGCCGGACGCGCGGATCCCTATAATACCTGGTACTACGTGGAAGCTGATCTGTCGCCCTTGGAAGGCAAGATCATCGACCTGGTCATGGTGGGATTCGATGAGCCGACCGCAACGGGCAAGTACCGGACTTATATCGAGGACCTGCAGTTCCTGCAGGCCGGCCAGACGGCCATGCTGCCGCCGGTTCAGCTGACAGCCACGCCTACGCCAACCCCGACTGAAACCGAAACACCCACGATTACTCCCACGCCCACGGAAACGCCCACGCCTACCATCACCCCAACCCCCACGCCCTTGCCCATGACCCTGTGGCAGGAGGAGTTCACCGGCGGTACGCCCGGCGGCCAGCCCGCCGGCTGGTACGATGCCACGGATACTATCGCTCCCTCGGCGGAAATTGCTTACGCCGCTATCGACGGACTGGCGGAGATCACCATAACCAACGACGGCGGGTGGGGCAAGGTTGTATCCTTCTCGCAAAACGTGGATCTTTCTTACTATACCAAGGTGGAAATTAAAGTGGCGGCCGTGAACGGCGCCGCGCTTAGGGTGGGCATTTTCCATCCGGATCCGGCGTATCAGTTCTGGGATTTCCTGCAAGGCCAAGCGAGCATCAATTCGCCAGGAACTTATGTGTTCGATATTCCGACCACCACCGGCGAGACCGGCGTGCAGTTGTATGCCCTGCAACTTTCCGCGGAGGGCGGGAACGGCGGGATCGTAACCATAGATTCAATCCGGATCTTCGCGCCGGAACCGACTCCTACGCCGACGATGACCGAAACGCCTACTTTAACGCCCACGCCGACTGCGACTTCCACTCCGATCAACACGCTCTGGTTGGAGGAATTCAGTGGAGGTACGCCGGGCGCCCAGCCTGCGGGTTGGTATGATGCCTCGGATACGATCAGTCCGGCCGCGGAAATCGCTTACAGCGCGACGGATGGTCTGGCTGAGGTAACAGTCGCCAATGACGGCGGCTGGGGCAAGGTGGCTTCATTCTCACAAGACGTGGACCTGTCTATCTTCACCAAACTGGCTGTCACGATCACAAGTTTGAACGGCGCGACAGTACGGGTGGGTGTCTTCCATCCTGGCCCCACACCGCCGTATCAATTCTGGGATCTGCTGAGCGGGGACAGTATCAACGCGCCCGGGACCTATATCTTTGACATTCCGAGCGTAACCGGCGAGAGCGGCGTGCAGTTGTACGGAGTTCAGCTGTCAGTGGAAGGGCCGAACGGTGCCTCGGCCACTTTCGATGCTGTGCGAATCTATGCGACGTTTGTCCCGACCCCGACACCCACCCCAACAATGACCGCGACCATCGGGCTGCATGAAATTAGCGAGTATAGTAGTGAAAATACGGAAAAAATTGTGGTGGCCGGGCAGCTCGCTTTCCTGTGCGGCGGCCCGCTGGGGATTGAAATCCTGGATGTGTCGAATCCGGCTATGCCCACTCCTGTCGGGTTGATGAATGTGGCGGGAGCGCGCAATCTGCGGGTGGAGGGCAACCATGCGTATGTTCTTGGGTCGAACCCTCTGGTTGTGATGGATATTTCCAACCCCTCCAATCCGACTGCTGTTTCGACGTATTATACCCCTGGGTTCCCGTATAATATTGCCGTATCAGGTCAGTATGCATTCATTGCGGAAGGGGAAAGCGGTCTGCAAATATTGGATTGCTCGGATCTTACCCATCCGGTTGAACTCGGATTCTACAACACCCCGGGAAATGCGATGGATGTTGCCATGTTGGGACAGTATGCGCTGGTAGCCGACGGCACTGCCGTGAGAATCATTGACGTTTCAGACCCCCGTCATCCGGTTGAAACGTCTTTTTATGGTTCTCCAGGATATACCCGAGACATTATGGTGCAGGGCGCTATGGCGTATGTGGCGGATTTGACCGGCGGATTGCGGATCATTGACCTGTCGAATCCTGCAATGCCAGTGGAAGTCGGACATTATACTACTTCCGGAAATGTTGAAGAGGTGTGCCTGGCTGGCGACTATGCCTTCCTTTCTTGTGATCTGGCTGGATTGCGTATGGTTAATATCGCCAATCCCGCAGCTCCTTTTGAGGTGGCTAGTTATACTGCGACCGAAAGAATCGTAAGCTGCGCTATCAAGGATTTGTATGCCTATGCGGCTCCTCGAGATGAAGGCGGGGTGCGCATACTTGAAATCACCGGGTTGCCGGGACCGGCTCCCACGCCGACTCCTACGCCGACAACGACGCCCATTCAATGGCCAACGCAGACCCCGACGCCTTTGCCAGGAATCGCCCTTGCCCAGTTAGGCGCATTGGGAATCAATAGTATCCAGGACGTTTTCATTGCCGGTCAGCGTGCTTATGCAGCCGCTGCGATGGACGGCTTGCGGATTATTGACATATCCAACCCTGCGGCTCCGAGTGAACTGGGGTATTATCAAATCAGCGAGGGTGATGCCGCCGCCGTGGCAGTTTCGGGAATATATGCCTATGTGGCCTGCATGGAGTTTGGTTTGAGAATAGTCGATATTTCCAATCCCGCAATACCCGTGGAAGTCGGGCATTATCAGGAGATGATGCAGGCGCAGGATATTCAAGTTGCCGGGCATTATGCCTACCTCGCGAACGGCAGCGAAGGATTGATGATATTGGATGTCGCGGATCCCGCCAATCCCATACTCGCGGGACAGGTTGCGGTACCCAATCAAGCCGAGGGAATCCAGGTGGAAGGAACATATGCCTATGTCGCTGCCGGCACGGCAGGCTTGCGAATATTTGATGTCAGCAACCCCGCGGTTCCGGTACAGATTGGCTTGTATGACACGCCGGGAGGGGCCCAGAAAGTCGCCGTGTCCAATGGATATGCTTTTGTCGCGGACTATTATGGGGGCGTGCGGATTGTGGACGTATCGAATCCGACGGCTCCTGTTTATGTCGGTTTTTATGACACGCCGTTTGCAGCCCTGGATGTTGCTGTTGCGTGGCCGTTTGCCGTGGTTGCGGACGGATATTCGGGTGTTAGAGTTCTCAATGTCGCTGATCCTTACCGGCCATATGAGACCGGGTTCTTTGATACGCCGGGTGTAGCCACGGATTTGCAGTTGGTCGGGAATCTGATATACGTGGCGGATAGTAGTGCTTTACGGATTCTCCAGGGCAGCGGGCTTCCGGAAGTAACCCCCACGCCGACCGAGACGCCGACTGAGACGCCGACTGAGACGCCGACTTCCACCTTCACCGAAACACCGACGCCGACTCCTTCAGTTGTTCCAGTCTGGATTCTTAAAGGGATACAACAGTCTCAAACCGGATCATACCAGGATCGGGCGGATGTAAATGGCGACGGCTATCCGGACTTAATCGTCGGCAGTCCTAATTGGAACAGCAATACGGGGCGCGTGGATGTTTTTCTGGGATCTGCCTCAGGCCTGACCACGGTCCCGGTCTGGACAATGGCCGGTCCGCAGACCAACGCCTGCTTCGGCACTGTAGGTTCGGCCGGCGACGTGAATCAAGACGGTTTTGAGGATGTAGTCATTGGAGCCTATGGTTACAGCCAAGCAGCGACCAATCAAGGCGCGGCCTATTTGTATTTAGGCTCGGCTGAAGGCTTGTCGCAAACCCCTGCCTGGACGGTCTATGGCAGCGCGGCCAATGAACAGCTTGGGGGCGTCGTGGCGACAGCCGGCGACGTGAACCATGACGGTTATGCGGATGTCATGGTCAGTGGTTATATTTACGACAGCATGCGAGGGCATGTGTTCGTTTATTTGGGTTCGGCTCTGGGGCTCAATTCAACCCCGGACTGGATTGCTCAAGGGGAAAATATCAACGATCTTTTCGGCTGTTCTGCCGCTTCGGCCGGCGATGTCAATGGCGACGGTTTTGACGATGTGGTTATAGGCGCCCGGCAGACCGGCAAGGCGTATGTATATCTGGGGTCGGCCGCTGGATTGGCAACCACGCCTGCATGGATGGTCGCGGGATCTTCAGGCAGCGGCTATGGGATTTCAGTCGCTTCAGCCGGGGATGTTAACCGGGATGGATATGATGATGTGATGGTGGGAGCTTATCTGAATGCCGCGGACAGCCGAGGCGCCGCCTATCTCTATCTCGGCTCGGCAGCTGGGTTGCAGACAGTGCCAGCTTGGACAGCCGAGGGCAATGTTGCCAGCGAACATTTCGGTGATTGTGTGGCAGGAATTGGCGACATAAACGGCGACCTGTACCCGGATGTTGCGGTAGGCGCGACGGGTGGGTGGACATGGGACAATCCTACGGGACGGGTTTATACCTTCCTGGGATCCGCCGCCGGACTGGGTATTGAACCCTATTGGATTATTGCCGGTGATCAAACCGGCTCAAGCTTCGGCGTGGCTGTTTCCGGAACAGGAGATATTAACGGAGACAGCTTGGCGGAGTTTATGGTGGGCGCTCCTGGATACTATGAGAGCGGAAATGTGATAGGCCGGATCAACCTTTATTCCTCCACAGGCGTACCTGGAACGCCGTTCTATCTGCCGGAAATCACCCCGACTCCAACCCCGACTCCAACGGAAACAGCAACCGAGACGCCGACCGAGACGCCGACTGAAACGTGGACCGAGACGCCGACTGAAACGTGGACGGAAACGCCAACCGACACCCCGACCGACACCCCAACTGAGACACCGACGTACACGTATACCGAGACCCCGACCGACACGCCCACGGACACACCAACCGAGACACCGACTGAAACGTGGACGGAGACGCCAACCGACACCCCGACAGATACCCCAACTGAGACACCGACGTACACGTATACCGAGACCCCGACTGACACGCCCACGGATACACCGACCGAGACTCCGACTGAAACGTGGACCGAGACGCCAACTGACACCCCGACCGACACCCCAACTGAGACACCGACGTACACGTATACCGAGACCCCGACTGACACGCCCACGGATACACCGACCGAGACACCGACCGAAACGTGGACAGAGACGCCAACCGACACCCCGACCGACACCCCAACTGAGACACCGACGTACACGTATACCGAGACCCCGACTGACATGCCCACGGATACACCGACCGAGACTCCGACTGAAACGTGGACCGAGACGCCAACTGACACCCCGACCGACACCCCAACTGAGACACCGACGTACACGTATACCGAGACCCCGACCGACACGCCCACGGACACGCCGACCGAGACCCCGACCGAAACGTGGACCGACACGGCAACGGATACGCCGACCTATACCCCGACGCTGACTCCGACACTCACCGAGACGCCGACGGAAACCTACACCTATACCCATACGCCGACCGAGACGTATACCTCAACTTCGGAAACGACGATCACGCCGACGCCCACGCCGACACCGAAAACTCCGCAAAGGGTTAGGGCCTGGCCGGAATTGTCTTACTTCATGCACACTACGCATACCCAGAATATCTTGGCGACTTCGCTCTATCAACTTACACCGCAGCCGAGTATCACCCTGCGTTACCGCGTGATAACCGGTTCCGGCACTTTCGGCGGAGTGAAAGAAGTCACGCGCATCACCGGTCCTGCCGGAGAACCGGCCAGTGCCGCCTTCACCGCCGGCAACAAGAACTGGGAGGTCAATATCATCAGTGTGGACAACCAGGGATTGGGAGGAATCAGCTATGTTCCCATTATCGTGGTGCCGGATTGGTGGGTAAGCGCCGCGTCAGTGGAACGGATGGATGAAAAGATAACTGCCAGCATGAACTTTGAAACTCAGGCTGAAGCGCAGGCCGTGGGCGACCAACTCATGCAGCAGGAAGCCCAGGCTGCCATTATCTACATTCCGCCGACTTCCACCCTTACCTCGACGCCGACCCCGACTCCCACGGCCACCAAGACCAGCACGCCGGAAACGATTATATCCGCAGCCACGGGCACGCCGACGCCGGTTTCCACTTCCACGCCCTTTGTCAAGGCGCAAACCGTGGCGGCCTATCCCAATCCAGCGCGCGGGCAGGTGAATTTCGCCTACACGGTTAACGGGCCGGTGAAAGTCCAAATCGACATCTTCCGCCTGACCGGCGAAAGGGTGGCGAGCATTGTGGAACACAAGCAGGGCACGGGCCAGACGCTGACCACCAGCTGGAAGGCCGCCGGTGTGGCTCCGGGGATTTACCTGGTGCGGGTCGTGGTAACAGACGGGGAAGGGAAGATCGTCCTCAACCAGACCAAGAAAGTGGCGCTGATCAAGTAGGCACAGAACGCAGCTGTGGGCGTTCTTTCGCACGGGGGCGGGTGGCCAGTGGCAGCCCGCCCCTTTTTCAATTATTTATACGCCAAATAGAAACCATGTATATAATAAGCAAAAATAAATGTAATAAAATGTGAGACATTTGCGTCTACCCCATATTCAACCCCAAGGTATAAAGACTTGGGGGATTTGCCTGATTAACTCGGAGGTGTGGCATGCGCAATTCAATCGTCCGGTACGGCATGTTGGGTGCGGCCTTGCTTTTACTGCAATCCTTGGCTTGGAGCAGTGACTTTCAAAAACGCGAAGTCGAGGATAGCGTCGATGGACCTTTGGAAATTTGCGCTGCGGATTTGGATACTGACGGCGATATGGACATTATTGGCATTGTGGAGCAAACGGTTTATTGGTGGGAAAATGACGGTGTCGGCAATTTTATCAGGCATACGGCCGGGACAAATATCAAGTATGATGATACGGTCAGTGCCGGCGATTTGGACGGGGACGGGGATGTGGATATTGCCGTCGGCGGCAGCCGTTCCATGTGGCTGGAGAACGACGGCTCGGAGAATTTCACCCACCACAACATGACCTCGGAGCCATACCCGGAATTTGCCTGGATCAAAAAGATAAGGGTCAAGGATTTGGACCTGGACAATGATCTGGACGTGCTCTGCAGCAAGATATACCAGGGCGATATTATCAAATGGATCAACAACGGCTCCGGCGGCTTTGTTGAAAAAAACGTCTTCGTCAATCCGAAGTATACTTATTTCATCGACGCCGGTGATATGGACAATGACGGGGATATTGATGTCATTGCAGGCGCAGTTGATGTCGAGGACATTTTGGTCCTTGAATACGACCCTTCTCTCGATAAATATACCGAGAGGGTAGTCGACTCGAATTTTATCGATCCTACGGATGTGGTGGCTGTGGATTTGGACCAGGACAACGACGTGGACATTTTGGCGGCTTCCGAAGGGCAGGATACGGTTGCGTGGTATGAGAACAACCTGTCGATGAGTTTTACCAAACATGTCATCGCCACCGGCTTCGACGGAGCGCAATCCGTCCTGGCGGCCGACATGGACAATGACGGGGACCTGGATGTGGTCGGCTGCGCCAAGGATTCCTGTGACATCGTCTGGTGGGAGAACGACGGCTCCGAAAATATCACCGCCCATGTCATCGATGACAATTACGGGGGCGTGATTGATGTGATAACCGCTGACGTGGACGGGGATGGCGATGCCGATGTCGTCGCGCCCACGTTCGGGGGCGACCGGATCGACTGGTGGGAAAACAACCCCCTGTTCTGGAACCAGCACTTCTCCGGCGGCTCGCAGGGGGCGCAGCCGGCAGGATGGTACGATGAATCGGACGACGGCGGCATGAACGCCCAGATCGCCTACGCGGCCACAGACAGCCTGGCCGAAGTGACCACGGTCTCCGGCCAGGAGTGGGGCAAAGTGCTGTCCTATTCTGCGGATGTGAATTTGAACCTGTACAGCACTCTGGAGGTGACGATCTCGGCCATTTCGGGCGGCACGGCCAAGATCGCGGTGTTCAGCCAGGCCGGCGGGTGGGAGGAGCATGTCTGCAGCGGTTCGCTGGCGGCGCCGGGCACCTATTCCTTCGACATCCCGACCGCCTCCGGCTGGAGCGGGGTGAAAAACCTGGGGGTGGAACTGATTTCCGAGGGCGGCAATTGCGTTGTCACGTTTGACCAGGTGCGGATTCACCGTGAAGGCATGCCCTCGCCCACCCCCACGCCGACCATAACGCCCACTCCCACTCCGACACCGAGCAATGCGTATTTCGAGAATTTTGCGGGCACCCAGGGGCAACAACCCGCGAACTGGATGGACGAAACGGATGACGCCAATTTCAACGCCGAAATCGCTTACTCCGCGGTCAGCTCACTGGCCGCGGTAACGCGCACCGCCGAGGGTGAATGGGGCAAAGTGCTTTCGCCGGTCATCAACTGCAATGTTTCGGTATATAGCTATGTGGAGGTAGCCGTGGCTTCGGTGAGCGTCGACGCCAGCTGGAAAGTCGGCATCCAGGAGGCTGAGGGCAGTTGGACCTACTACAACCTCAGCGGAAGTCAGACCGGAACCGGAACATACAAGTATAATTACGCAACCGCAACAGGATGGAGTGGTACGCACGCCTTCCGCGTCCAGCTGACCGTGGAGGGTGCGCCGGGCAAGGCCGTGGAAGTGGATTGGGTGCGTGTGGGCGGCGAAGAGACCGTACTAGGCGCCATCTACATACCCGCGACTCCAACTTTTTCGGCAACCTCCACACCCGTTCCAACCCTGACCTTGACCCCCACGCCTGAGCCAACCGCGCAACTGGCAATGAATACCCCCACGCCGACCGCCACCCCGACGGCCACGCCTTTCGTGGCTGCCAACCAGGTCTTGCCCTATCCCAACCCGGCCAAAGGCAAAGTGTTTTTTGCCTACACCGTGCCCGGCGCGGGGAAAGTAACCATCGATATCTTTACGCTGGCGGGTGAACGGGTGGCTTCGGTCACGGAAACGGTAAACGGCGGAACCGGCCAGACGTTGAGGACTGCCTGGGATGCGGTGAACGTGGCGCCGGGCGTATATTTATGCCGGATTGTAATCACGGATGCAGGCGGACAGGTGCTTATGAAAGAGAAGAAAAAAGTCGCTATTATCAAATAAACTATGTTTGTGCCTTTAGGGGGGGGCGGAGGGATAACCTCTGCCCCCCTTTTTATTTGGAAAAACGGAAATATTAGCTAAATGAGCTAGTCTAAATATAGATAGTGTTTATAGGGATTTTTAAGGATACAATATAAGCAGGGGTTAGCCAGAGTCGTCAGACTTCTGGGGGGTTTATGGCTGTCATGCCTGGGAAGCAGAGAACGTGGGCAGGAATCATTACTTTTAACATAGTGATGTTTTTTTGCATTTTCAACACCGTCATGGCAGCCTCCCCTACGTTTACTCCGACAGATACGGATACCCAGACACCTTCTCCCACCGCAACCGTAACGTTTACCCTCACGCCCTCCCCGACCGCCACACCGGTGATTGAATTCTGGCGGGATGATTTTAACGGAGGTACACCCGGACTACAACCGGCCGGATGGCAGGACGAAACGGATGTCAATACCTACAATGCAGAAATAGCTTATTCCTTTCAACCGTCCCTGGCCGCGGTAACCAGGACCGCCGAAGATGTCTGGGGCAAGGTTTTTTCGCCGCTTTTGCATTGCGATACCAGCCAGTTTGGTTATGTAGAAGTCAAGATCGCCGGGCTTTCACCGACCACCACCTGGAAGATCGGTATACAGGAATATGGGGGTTCCTGGACGTACCAAAGCCTGTGCGCGAGCCAGAGCCAGATCGGAACTTTCATATATCCCTATGCTTCAGCCATGGGATGGAGCGGCACGAAGGATTTTTACGTTCAATTGACCGTGGAGGGAGGTGTGGGGAAGTATCTGGTGGCGGATTATGTGAGCGTGCGTTCGGCTCCACCCACTCCGACGGCCAGCCCCACGCCCACCCCAAGCTTCACGCCCGACGGGCCGACTTCAACGCCGACCCGTACCCCCACGCCCAGCGCCCTGACGGCGGACATATGGCATGAGGATTTTACCGGCACCGCAGGCCTCCAGCCCTCCAATTGGTTCGATGAAACGGATGATGCGACTTTCAACGCCGAGATAAACTACAGCGGCGTTTCGTCGGCTGCAATCGTGCGCACTGCGGAGGATGTCTGGGGCAAGGTGTTGTCCTCGCCCATTCGCTGTGATGTCAACGCCTATAACCGCCTGGAGATCAATGTCAGCAGCTTTTCTTCCGCGGTTTCGTGGAAAGTGGGCATTTTGGAAAATGGGACTTCAAATTACTGGGATTTATGCGCCAGTCAGACCACGGACGGGGTTTTCGAGTTTGATTACGCCCAGATCATCGGCTGGTCCGGCGAAAAGGATATCGTGGTGCAAATTACCGTGGAAGGGGCGGCGGGCGAACAAATCACGGTGGAGAGTGTGCGGGTATTCGGGAACCGCCGCCAGGCGGCGGCCGGTGATTTCGTCCGGGTCAGCGGCGCGGACCCCGAACAATTGGAGTTGCAGGGAACGATCGTTAAAATCAAAGGGGCCAATTACTATCCCTCGGCGCACGGCTGGCAAAAGATGTGGGTGGAATGGGATCAAGCCATGATCGAAACCGAGCTGAGCCGCGCGACCGGCCTGGGATTCAACACCATCCGCACGTTCATCCATTATGATGAATTCGGCGGGGCCGCGGTCAAGCCCGAGATGTTGGCCCGCATGGAACAATTCCTGTACTTTGCGGACAAAGCGGGGTTGAAAGTGGAATTCACGTTTTTCCCCTATACGCGGAATTATTCTCCCGCGACCCGAACGGACCAAAAGAACCATGTGCGCCTCATTCTGGAGCGGTTCCGGGACGACGACCGCATTTTAGGGTGGGGCGTCACCAACGAGTTGGATGTCTATGTGGCGCTGGTTAACGGTGATTTGACAGCTCATCCGTACGCCTTGGATTGGCACCAGGATCTGGCGGGGTATATGCAGAGCCTGGATCCCAATCATTTGGTGATAGCGGCTACGGCCTGGCCGGACAGCCTGCGCAGCCTGGATCTGGCGCCTGTGGATGTGGTGACCATTCACTATTACGACCGCAGGGACGCTTATATCGGCGCGGCCATGCAAGCCAGAACCCTGATGCAATCATTAGGCCAGGTTAAACCCATACTGTTTGAAGAGTTTGGGATGGATTTCAACCTCAGCCCGCCGGCGGCGGAAGTGAGCGACTATTTCACCCATGTCTGGGACAGCATCTACCAGACCGACCTCGCGGGCGGGCTGGTGTGGCTGCTCAACGACACCGAACAAGACGGGACGCCGCATTTGATGGGGCTGTTCACGGCGGCCGGACTGCTGCGGTCCGGGGCCGAGGTGAACGCCACTGCTTACACAGGCAGCAACCTGAAAAACCCGGGACCAGTGCCCCGGCCGTCCGACCCCTGGACCGTGGTGCCTCCGGCTGCGGGGGGCGAGCAGATCATGCTCAACACCCAGCTGCCGGGCGTCACCGCCCAGTGGACGCCGGTTTATAATCGCGCCCAGTTTGCGCCGCTGGAGAATGGGGTCAGGATCTATGACCTGTATCGCGGGGCTGAGCCTTACGGGTACGGCTCGATCGAAAAAATTTACCCGTTCAGCGTTGACATGGACCAGGAGGCTGACCTGCGCATCGATATCAAAGACCTCTATGGAAAATGGTACGCCTTTTTAAGCAACACTCCCAGCGGGTATTCGGTCCGCATGCACTATGATTCCCCGGTGAAGGGGGCTTTCAAATTCAATCTACGCCACTACCTGCCGCTCTCCCTGCAAAGTGGGCTCCAGTATTTCACCGTGGCGGTCGGCGGTGTGGAAAGCCAGTTTTCGTTGGACAACTCCTGGGTGCTGGTCGAAAACGTCAGCGTGGTGAACGGCAACCGGCCGACCCCGAGTCCGACGCCGGCCGACACCTTCTGGCTGGAGGACTTCAACGGGACGTTTTGGGTGCAACCGCCGGGGTGGAGCGATGAAAGCGAGAACCCGGCCTTTGATTGTCATCTGGCCTACTCTGCCTCGCCGTCCTGCGCCGCGCTTACCCGCACGGCGGACGACACCTGGGGCAAGGTGCTTTCTCCGGCTTTAACGTGCAATGTTTCCCAGTATAACCGGCTGGAACTCCGGGTGCTCGGCCTCTCGCCCGGCGCAGTGTGGAACGCGGGCATCCAGGAAAACGGCGGGGCGTGGTCCTTCTGGACGCTCATGCCGTTGACCTCCCAGACCGGAAGTTTTGTGTTCGACATTCCCACGGTCATGGGTCGCAGCGGCAGCCAGAGTTTTTTTATCCAACTGACGCTGGAAGGAAGCCCGGGCAGTTATTTACTGGCTGATTCAGTGAGAATCTATGCCTTGCCGCCCACGCCCACTCCGACCTTCACCATCAGCCCCACGCCTGACAACGCGATCGGTGCCGGCACGCTGAACACAGCCACGCCTTCGCCTACGCCCTGGCTGGAGGCAGGCCGGGTCATGGTCTATCCCAACCCGGCCCGTAACCGGACGACCTTCGCTTATACCCGCAGCGGCAATTATACGGTCACCATTGATATTTACCAGTTGGCAGGAGAGCGCGTGGCGCATTTGATCGAGAATCAACAGGCTGGCCGGGGGCAGACCATGACCCTGCTCTGGAATTGTTCGGACCAGGCGCCAGGGGTGTATTTAGCTCGGATCAGGATACTTGACGCGAACGGAAGAATCGTTTTTTCTGAAACTAAAAAGGTCGCTATTATCCGATAAAAGCCTGGTAGATGCCATGCCTGAAGAACGCCTTGTAAAACAAGCCTTTTTCCGGGAACGATCCGTTCGAAACAGTGATATAATTAGAATGATGAGAAGGCCGGGAATCAGACGTGGTTTTTCTTTGAAAAGAAAGGAGTCAAGCATAGTCTGAAAAGTTAACGGTATTCGTTGCAACTGGCTGTTGATGCCCATGAAAAGGGTAATGCAGCACACCCTTATGATACCGGCCGGCCTGTGGCTGGTTTTGTTGGCCCAAGGAGAGGGGCTTTGGGCCGCCTCCCCGACAGACACACCTACCCTGACGGCGACATCAACTCACACCTGCACCTCCACCAGCACGCCCACTCCGACCAATACGCCGACTTATGAATACTGGCGGGACGACTTTGATGCAGGACCGCCGGGTGCACAGCCTGCAGGCTGGCAGGATGAAAGCGACGATCCGCTGTTCAATGCGCATATTTCCTACTCCTGCCTGGTTTCGCAAGCGGCCGTGACGCGGACAGCGGACAGCACCTGGGGCAAGGTGCTTTCTCCGCTCCTTTCTCCAAACACCAGTGTTTTCACGCACATTGAGATCCGCGTGACCTCGCTCTCGCCATCCATGACATGGAAGGTTGGCATCCAGGAAATCAACGGGGCCTGGCAGTATCGGGACCTTGTCTCCAGCACAAGCACAACCGGGACATTCATCCTTAATTATGCCTCGATCATGGGGTGGATCGGCCCGGGGCACACTTTCCGCGTGCAACTGACGGCCGAGGGTTTTGGCAGCACCTACTTTGTCGTGGATTACGTCACGGTGCGCATGCCGCCTCCCACGCCCACGCCGACCCTCACCCCGACCGTCACCCTGACTTCGACTCCAACCCAGACCGTTACGCCGACTTCTACGGCTACTGAAACTTCCACTGCCACGCCGACCGCGACCCCGACCCTGACCGTGACATTTACCGCGACAGCTTCGCCGACGCTGACGATGACGCCGACGCTCACTGCCACCGGCACCTGGACCGACACTCCGACCCTATCACCGACGCCCACGGTCACGCCTTCATTCACCGTGACGCCGACCCCTGCGGATACGGGGACTCCCACCGTGACGGCGACGATGACCGCCACGCCCTCCCCGCTTCTGCGTTTGAGTGAAACGACCGTCTATCCCAATCCGGCCCGTAACCGGGTGGTGATCGCCTATCCGGCCGAGGGGCAGGTTCAAGTGGCAGTGGATATTTACAATATGTGCGGGGAAAGGGTGGCGCACATCCTGGAGTCCCGGGATGGCGGCAGTGGACAGATGCTGACCTGCGTCTGGAATGCGCCGGAAGCCGCGCCCGGGATTTATCTGCTGACGATCAGGATTTCCAACCAGCAGGGTGGCATTGTCCGAAGCGAAAAGAAAAAGGTTGCGCTGGTGAAGTAAGCAAGGTTCCCCTTGGCGTCCGGTCTAAAAAAACATTGAAATCCAAGAGGTTAATTCGTAAGATCAATACTTGCGAAAACACTTCACGCGAGGGGCTATGTTGCGATTAGGGTGTGTGCTGAGTGTGATGGTCGCGTGTGCTTTGGCGGTTTTTTCGGCTTCGAATTTGTATGCGGCGGCCGTGGACACGCCGACTTTTACTGACACACCCACGGACTCGCCGACCCCGACCGAGACTGTCACGCTGACTTCCACGCCGACGGATACACCCACCGCGACTGTCACGCCGACGCTGACCGATTCTCCCACGCCGACAGGCACGTTTACGATCACCGGGACAGCCACTCTTTCAGCCACTCCCACCTTGAGCCCGACTTTGACCGAATCGCCGACGTCCACGGACACTGCGACCGAGTCTCCAACCCCGACGATTTCCCCTACGCTTTCCATCACGACTACTCCCACCGAGAGCGCCACCCGGACCGCTACACCCACGATCAGCGAGACGGCCACGGAAAGCCCGACCGGCACCATCAGCCCCACACCCAGCCGCACGCCGACTTTTTCACCTTCCGCCACCGTTACGCCGACTTTCACGATTACACGCACCCCCACCATTTCGCCGACGCCCAGCATCAGTCCCACCCGGGTTCCGTATGTCTCGCCGCCGACGGTTGCTTTTTCCGGTTTGTTGGGAAATGTCAGATGGCTAACGCGCACATTCACTCCGGATGGAAGCCTGAACCGGGAACTGGCGGCGGTATTCCAATCCGAGCTTTCGGCGGGAGAGATACACGCCAAAGTCTATTCGCTCAACGGCAGGCGTGTCGCGGAAGGCACGGTGCGCGGCCAAATCCCGGACTATACCGTGCGCTGGGACGGCCGGGATGATGCGGGCAAAGCTTTGCCGGCCGGAATATATGTCTTGGTCATTCAGGCCGGGAATCGAACCTACCGGGCCGCAGTGGTGCTGGCGCGATGAAAACCTCCTGGGGTTGGGCATTGTTGCTGTTCGGAACGGCCGCTTTTTGCGGGCCGCGCCTCGTGCAGGCGGGGTTTGAGCTGGAAAAACCCGGCGCCCGTTCGGCGGGCATGGCTGGCGCGTTCTGCGCCCTGGCTGACGACACGGATGCGCTTTTTTCCAACCCCGCGGGAATGGCGCAGATTCCGACGCCGATGGCAGGTCTCAGCTATGGGCGTCTGCTGGCCGGACTCAATGACGGAGTGTTGTCGGAGGGCAGGATATCGTATATCCAACCCCTGGAAGATTACGGTTCGATCGGCGCCTCGTGGTTTCAACGCTCTTTACAAGATATGTATCAGGAAAACCTTTGGGCCCTGGGATATGGCCTGGCGCTCGATGAAACCGGAAGCTATATGGCCGGCATCGCTTTAAAACTGCTGCAGCAGCGCTATCTGGATTCCGCTGCAACTGCCGCGAACCCCTACTTCGACGGCGGGACGTCGGCCCTGGCCGTGGGTGTGGACGTGGGCGGGCTGATGTATCTGACGGACGAAATCACCGCTGGTTTGTCGTTGGCGAACGTGAACCAGCCCAACCTTTCGTTGTCCGGCGCCGAGTCGCGCGTCCCGTTCCAGTTGCGGGCCGGTGCGGGCTGGAGGCAGGAAAATTATCTGGCCGGCTTCGAAGCCCTGACGCAGTCCGGACACTATCGCCTGGCCCTGGGCGGGGAGGCCTGGTGGGTTCGCGGCATTTTCGCGAGCCGCTTGGGACTGGCTCTGGGCGACCGCGAGCTTTCCGAAGCCACGGCAGGGTTTACCCTGCGTCTGCCCCAAACCGCGTGGTCCGTGGGCGTGGAATACGCCCTCGTCATTCCTCTGGGGGGATTCAGCGAGGCCGGAGTCACGCATCTGTTGAACCTGCAATTCACGTTTGGAGCTTCCCAAAGCGCCGAGGATGACGCCCGCGCGCTGGCCGACCGCTTGATCGAGGAGGGCGAGGACTACCGCCGCGAAGGCGACGCCCAGGCGGCGTTGCAGGCGTGGGAAGAAGCCGCGGAAATGGTTCCGGATGACCAAACCCTGCGCCAAAAAATCACGGCGCTGAATGAGACCCTCAAACGCCAGGCTGAAATCCGCATTCATATCGACCAGGGGTTGGAATTCGAAAAGGAGGGTAACCTGCTTAGTGCCGCTTCGGAATACCGCAAGGCGCAGACCTTGGACCCCCGCCACAGCCAGGCCTCCCTGTTGCTCCAGTCCGTGCAGAAGAAACTCGAGGTGTTGTCCGAACAACAAAAGCAACAGCAGGAACGCAAGGAACGGGAGGCTGCGCTGGTGGCCCGGCGTGCAGCCTTGCGCGAGGCCGGTTCGAGTTTGCAGCGCGCCCGGGCGGCCTTCTCGGCAGCCAGGAAAAACCGGCGAGTGCGGGAATATTTCGACGAAGAACTTTCGGCGTTGCAGAAACAACTGGCCTTAGCCGAGGAAAACCTTTCAGTGGGGGAAAGCGAACGTGTGCAGGCGATTTCCCAGGCGGTTAGCCGTGAAGCCGAGCGTTTGGCGGTCCGCGCCGTCCGGAGGGAAAAAGCCGAAGCCGAAGAAGTCAAAGCGCCGCCGGCGCCCGCGCCGGAAAAATCCCGGGATTCTGCGCCGGTCCCGGCCGTGACGCCTGCCCCCGAAAAGGCTACCCTGACCGCTCCGTTGGACGCGCGTGTTCAACGGTTGCGCAAGCGCGCCCGCGGCGCTTATGGCCGGGCCGTCAAGTTGATGCTGGACATTGATACGCTGAACGGAGAACGCTATTTTCCCAAGCAAGTGGCGGAACTGAAGCAGGAGCTCGGCAAGATCAAGTTGCTGCTGCGCAGCGAAGACTATGCCACCACGGTTGCATCCGCGGAAAAGCTTTTCCCCACCTTGCAGGCCTTGAAAGCCGAATGCGCGGACAAGGACAAGGCGCGCAAGGCCATGCCCACCAACTGGTAACCACGCCCCCCGAACGCCCGAACGGGATTCGAAATCAGACGAAGATGGCAGAAGAAGTGATCCGGGGGAAAGAAACGCCCGGACTGGATTTGGGGATGAACTGTTTTTCAGGGGTTTCCCGCCGGCTTTATTTCGATCCTGATTACTTTACTTCGACGATGAGAACGGGTTTTTCCTGGTTGCGCGCAACGTCAGGCACGGGATCGGTCTCGCCCAGTGCGGTTACGTTGATCTGGCGGATTTTTTCATTCACGATCAAGTGGCGCAAGACACTGTTGGCCCTGGCCCGGGAGAGCGTCTTTAGAATGGGCAGGATTTTTTTAAGGAACCCCGGTCCGCGCATGTATCCTTTGACAACCAGCGAAGCATCCGGATAAGCGTCCAATTCTTCGGCCAGTTGTTTTAAGGTGGGCAGCGAACCCGGTTTGATCATGTCTTTGGCGAAGTAGAACTCGATTTTCGGCGTGAAAACAATGCGGTTGCCTTCCACGGCCGCGCCCAGATCCGCTTCGGGCAATACCGCCTGATCCTCGTCGGCATATTCTTCATACTCCTCGTACTCCGCCTCCTCCTCGCCGCCGGTTGCGGTGGCTGCAGGTGCCGGCGTGGTGACGGATTTCACAGCGGGCCGGGGCGTGGGTTTGGCGGTGGGCCGGGGAGTCGGTTGAGGCGTAGGTTTGGCAGTGGGTTTGGCAGTAGGCTTAGCTGTAGGCTTGGCTGTAGGCTGGGCCGTGGGTTTATAAGTCGGAGCAGCCGTAGGTTTCGGCGAAATCGCCGGGGTGGCGGATTGAACCCGTGTGGCAACCACTATGGGCGCCGGGGAAGCCGCTTGCTTGGACATTCGGATCCAAACCGGCGACGAGCCTCCATTGCGGGTTACGGCAAACTGGCCGCCGCCGTCGCGGTTCATGACCCAAATTTCCCAGTGATACGGATCCTGCCTTCCGGAGGCGAAAGCCAGACGCTGGCCATCCGGCGACCAGACGGGTGAATTGCTGTATCCATCCTGGGTCAGGCGCCGCAACTGTTCTCCGTCCGGGCGCACCACCCAGATATCAACCTGTTCGCCTGCCACCAGGGCAAATGCGAGCAACGATCCGTCCGGAGACCAACTCGGGCTTCCTGCCGAGTGGGTGTAGGGAAAAGCGGTCACCGGCCATTCTTCGTTCGTGCCCAGCCGGCGAATAAAAAGATTGCGCGCCTGGTCGCGTTCTGAAACGTAAGCCAACAGTTTTCCATCCGGCGACAGGGACGGGGCGTAAAAAACGCCGTCGGACAGGACGGTTTCCAGGTTGAATCCCTCCGCGTCGACGCTCCAGAGTTTGTCCGCCTGCGAAAAGACGATGCGCCTGCCGTCAGGCTCCCAGGCGGGCGCGTTGTGCAAATTGAAATTCTGCAGATGCGCCTGGGCGAGCTTTTGGTTGAAAAAGGTGAGTTGCCGGAGCGAATCCCCGGCGATGTCATAGGCCCACAGTTCGTGGAACCCGTTTGAAGCGGCCCAAAAGGCCAACCGCGTATAATCCGGCGATACGGAAGGAAACCAGATATTGCGGCCGGCAGCGCTTAGTTTTTTTGTTTGCTCTCCGTCCAGGGAAGTCAGGTACAACTGGCCGCCGGAGGTATACAGAATTTGATCCGAGTAGGGCAGGGCGGTTGGCGCCGGTGAAACGGCAGGCTGAGAGGGGGATTTTTTGCACCCGCCGCTGAAAATAATCGATAGGATCAGAAGGGGAAGAAGGCTGGATGAGCGTCGCATGGAAAGAAATATTGTCATATATTTAGCCAAATAGCTCCGGAAATTTTAGTGGATTTGGTTTCCAACACCTTCGCGTCCGTTCTGCCTCCTTGGTGATTTTGTCAAGATTTTAAAGGATTTTTTCATTTTTTGTCAAGTGGAAACGGACTGGTTTTTTCTTGACAATGACTTATTTAAGTTGCTAAACTGACCGCCACGACATTTTTCGCCACGAAATGGTTTTAGTTTACAGGCGTTTTCACTGCGCGGGGCATGTGGATCTGAGTCATCCGCCTGTGACCCGGCGGAGGTTTGGATGCGGATCAGCATCAAACTGCAGTTTATTCTCATCACGATCGCCCTGGTGACCGTGACGGTCCTGGGCTCCACCTTTTTTTTTATCCGCCAAGAGCGTGATGTTCTGCTGCGGGAGATGACCCGCCGCGGCGCCACGATAGCCAGAAATCTGGCCACAGTCAGCACGGATTCGCTCATCGGCAATGACCAGCTGGCCCTGGCCACGTTCGTCACCAGCACCATGAAGAACGACGGCGTATTGTACGCGCTCACCCTCAACGACCGGATGCAGATCCTCGCCCACAGTCGCATCGAGGACGTGGGCAAGTCCTACGTGGAACCGCCGGGCCTACGGCCTTTGACCAATGAAGAAATACTGATCCAGCCCTACCAGGACGATAAAAAAGAGCCGATCATAGATATAGCCATTCCCATCAATTTGCGCAACGGCGTCCGCATCGGCGCGGTGCACGTGGGAATGTCGCAGCGGGCCATTGACCGTTTCGTCAATCAGACGTTCCGCGAGTCCATGTCCATCGCAGCCGGATTGCTGCTGATCGGCGTGTTCGTCTCGGTGCTGTTGATCAACATGACCATGCGGCCCCTGAACGACCTGTTGCACGGCATCAAGGCCATTGGCGAGGGGAACTTAAATTATAAAATCAATCTCAAGGGCCAGAATGAATTGACCCTGGTAGCCAACGCGTTCAACGAGATGACCGAGCACCTCAAGGAGCTTTATATCGGCATGTTGCGCGCCATGGCTAAAACCCTGGAATCGCGCGACAAATTCGCCGGCGGGCACGATCAGCGGGTCGCGGAGTACGCCGCCAGCGTGGCCCAGGTCATCGGACTAGCTGTTGAGGAAGTGGAGAACATCCGCCTGGCGGCGCAGGTTCAGAACCTGGGGCACATCGCAGTGCCGGATTCGATCCTGCACAGCACCGGCAAGCTTTCCGAACAGGAGTATAAGAAGCTCAAGGAACATCCCATGGTCGGCGCGGAAATCCTGAACCAGATCCAGGCATTGCGTGGAACGGTGAAGCTCGTTTTGCACCACCATGAACGCTATGACGGGGCGGGATATCCCGCCGGTTTGAAGGGCAAGGACATTCCGCTCGGAGCCCGCATTCTGGCCGTGGCGGACGCTTTCGACGCCATGACGTCGGCGCAGAAACACCGTTCGGCCATGACCCGTTCCCAGGCCATCGATGAACTGAAGAAGGGGTCCGGAACGCAGTTTGATCCGGAGATCGTGGACGTTTTTATCGAGACCGTGGCTTTGAAGAAAGGAATTCAGTGACATGGGCCCAGTCGTGAAGGCCAAAGGCCGCATTCCCCTGATGGTGCAGATCACTTTCCTGATGATCCTGACCATCGGGTCGGTCATGGCCCTGACCACCTGGCTGACGTACCGCCAACAGGAACGTTCCCTGCGGGCCGAGGTGGTCAAGCGCGGTGTGACCATCGCCCGCAGCCTGGCCTCGTCCGCCGGGGAGGCGGTGCTGAACGATTTGGTCTGCGCCACGCTCATCCATGAGACCATGCCGGCAGCCGGTTCGAATTCCCTGACCTCCATTACCTGGGGAAACGTGCTGCAGTCTTTGTGGGACGACATCACCGGCGAAGAACAGGGTATGCCAGGCAACATCACCGGAAACGCCGGCGTGGTGGAGATCACCATGGTGGACATCGACGACAAGATCGTGGCCCACAACGATATCCAAAAAACTGGAGAGAAATACGACCCTCCGTCCAAGGAGATCACGAAATATTCGGGGGAAATGATCCAGGTCCAGCCCTACACCATAGGCGAAAAAGACCACCGGATCGACATCGCGGTGCCGGTATTCGTGGCGCGGCCGGACTTGACCGAAGGCCGGAAAAAAATCGGCGTGGTGCACCTGGCGATGTCCGAATCGCTGGTGGCCATGACGGTCAAACAGGCGGCGGCCAAGCTGCTGATCGCCACGGCCGTGGTGCTGTTGCTGGGCGCGATCGGCGCCATTGTGATGGCTCAATACCTGACGCAACCCATCAAACGCCTGGTGGGCGGCGTGCTGGCCATTGCCTCCGGAGACCTCAACCAGAAACTGCGCGTAAACCGCAAGGATGAACTGGGCGAGCTGACCGCGGCCTTCAACGAAATGGCCAGTTCGCTGCGTGAGAAGGAACTGATCAAGGGCGCGTTCTCCACGTATGTGTCGAGCCAGGTGATGGAGGAGGTCCTGAAAAATCCGGGCAGCATGGCTTTGGGCGGAGCCCGCAAGCGGGCCACCATCCTGTTTTCCGATATCCGCGGCTTTACCGCCATGTCCGAAACCATGCAGCCTGAAGAGGTCGTTTCCATCATCAACAGTTACCTCTCGGTGCAGACCGAGATCATCCTTCGCAACGGCGGCATGCTGGACAAATTCGTCGGCGATTGCGTCATGGCCGTGTACGGCATTCCGCTGGCCAAGGAAGATGATGCCTTGCGGGCCGTGCGCAGCGCCCTGGAAATTCAGATCGCCGTGGACGAAATGAACCAGCGCCGCCGGGCGGCCGGGGAAAAGACCGTGACCATCGGGATCGGCATCAACACCGGCGACGTGGTTTCGGGCAACATGGGTTCGTCGCAGAAGATGGATTATACGGTCATCGGCGATTCGGTGAATTTGGCGGCCCGTTTGGAATCCGTGGCCGAAGGCGGCAGCATTTTAATTTCCGAGGAAACCTACCTGCAGGTGAACGCCAAGGTCGTCGCCGAACGGCTGACGCCGCTGGCGGTCAAGGGCAAACGGGACAAGGTGTCGGTCTTCCGCGTAAAATCCCTCAAGTTGTGAGGCGTGGCGGCTTTGAAGCGGATTCTCGTAGTCTGCAGCGGCAATTCCTGCCGCAGTCCCATGGCCGAAGGATTGCTGCGGGGCTTGCTGGAGTCCCATCCCCATGTGGCGGTGTCTTCGGCCGGCACGATCGCTCCCGAGGGGTTCCCGGCCACACCGGAGGCCGTCGCCGCAGCCGGGGAACTGGGCGCGGATTTGGCGCAACACCGGTCGCGGCGCGTGACGGCCGAATTGCTTGAGGAGTCGGCGTTGGTGGTGGCCATGACGCGTGAACACTCCCTCTGGCTTAAACACCGGTTTCCATCCCAGGCTGCCAAAGTAGTGACGCTCGGGGAGTTGGCGCGCGGCCAGGCCGGCCCCGACATTCCGGACCCGATTGGACAGCCATTGGCGGTTTATCGGCGCGTGGCGGCCCAGCTTCGCGTTTTGCTGGGCGAAGCCCGCCCGGCCATATTGGAAAAAATCGACATGCCCGGCGAACCCGGGGAAAGGGAGGGCAAGCAATGAAATTGATTATCGGCAGCGACCATGCCGGCTACGAGCTCAAGCAGCGGTTGATCAGGGAGTTGACCGCCGCCGGCCAGGCCGTGGAGGATTTCGGGACCTCGACCGAGGAATCCTGCGATTATCCCGACATCGGACTCAAGGTGGCGGAGCAGGTGGCGCGGGACGCGGACACTCTGGGGATCCTCATCTGCGGAACGGGCATCGGCATGAGCATCACCGCCAACAAGGTGCCGGGTATTCGCGCCGCTCTGGCCTATAACACTTATTCGGCGCAGTATGCCCGAGAACACAACAACGCGAACATCCTGGTGCTGCCCGGCCGGGTTTTCGGCAAGGAAATGAGCATGGACATGATCCGCGCCTGGCTGCACGCCCGGTTCGCCGGGGAACGGCACCAGCGCCGTCTGGACAAAATTTCCGACGTGGAGAAAAAATACCTGCGCTCGGTCAAGGAACCGGCGTGACAAAGGAGCAGTCCGTGCATCCCCTGGCCCAATCGGATCCCGAAGTGGCGGCGGCCCTGGCCGCGGAGATCGAGCGCGAAACCAGCAAGCTGCAGATGATCGCTTCGGAGAATTTTTGCACGCCCGCGGTATTGGAGGCCCAAGGCAGCGTCTTCACCAACAAATACGCCGAGGGTTACCCGCAAGCCCGGTACTACCAGGGGTGCGGGCCTTCGGACGCGGTGGAGCAGTTGGCTATTGACCGCGCCCGGAATCTGTTCGGGGCCGAACACGCCAACGTTCAGCCGCATTCCGGCAGCACGGCCAACATGGCTGCCTACCTGGCGCTGCTCAAGCCCGGCGACCGCATTTTGGGCATGGACCTGGCCGACGGCGGGCATCTGACCCACGGCGCGGCCTTTAATTTTTCGGGCAAGCTGTTTCAGGCATATTCCTACAAGGTCCACGCCGCCACGCACCTGATCGATTACGACTATTTGGCGGACCAGGCCAAGACCCTCAGGCCGCGCCTGATCATCGCCGGCGCCTCGGCGTATCCGCGCCAAATCGATTTCGCCGCCTTCCGGGCGATCTGCGACAGCGTGGGAGCTTTTCTCATGGTGGACATCGCCCACATCGCCGGCTTGGTGGCCGGTGGCGCCCATCCCAGCCCTGTGCCGTACGCCGATATCATCACCTCCACCACGCACAAGACTCTGCGCGGCCCCCGGGGCGGGTTCATCCTCTGCCGGGATGTTCATGCCAAGGCCGTGGACGCGGCGATCTTTCCCGGCATCCAGGGCGGTCCGCTGGTGCATGTCATTGCAGCCAAGGCCGTCTGTTTCCATGAAGCCATGCAGCCCGCGTTCCGGGACTATGCCCGCCAGGTGGTGGCCAACGCCAAGGCCCTGGCCGCCGCGCTGCTGGCCCAAGAGTTCGAATTGCTCACCGGTGGCACCGACAACCATCTGGTGCTCATCGACCTGCGACGTGAGCACCTGACCGGCGCCGAGGCCGCGGCCCGCCTGGAAGAGGCCGGGATCATCGCGAACAAGAACGGCATCCCCAACGACCCCCGCGGACCCCGCGTGACCTCGGGCTTGCGCCTGGGCGCGCCGGCGTTGACCACTCAGGGCCTGCGGGAACCTGAAATGGCCCAGGTCGCCGACCTGATCACCCGCACCTTGCGCGGCACGACCGAGCCCGCCAAGATCCGGGAGGAAGTCCGCGAGTTGTGCCGGCGGTTTCCCGTGGGAGCGGCGGCATGACGCACAACCCCGCCGGACACGCGGCTGAACCGCGCATGTCCTGGGACGATTATTTCATGCAAATCGCCCACCTGGTGGCCAAGCGGGCCACCTGCCTGCGCCGCGCCGTGGGGGCGGTTTTGGTGAAGGACAAGCGCATCATTGCCACGGGTTACAACGGCCCGCCCCGGGGTTTGCGGCATTGCACGGAAACCGGATGCCTGCGGACGCAGCTCAACATTCCCTCCGGCGAACGGCATGAAATCTGCCGCGGCCTGCACGGAGAGCAAAATGCCATCATCCAGGCCGCTGTGCACGGGATTTCCATCGAGGGGGCAACGCTCTACTGCACCACCCAGCCCTGCGTCATCTGTTCCAAGATGCTCATCAACGCAGGCATCCGCGTAATCAAGTACGAGGGAAATTATCCCGACGAGTTGTCGCTGGCTATGCTGAAGGAAGCGGGAATCGAGCTGGTCCGTTTCGAGAAGTCCGCAGTCTGAACCAAACAGGCCGGTTCGTGGAGGCCTCCCCGGGAGCGACATGCTGACCAGTTTGGTGGCTCTGGCTGCTGCCGCGGCAGTGACTTTTTTGCTTACCCCGCCAGCGCGCCGTTTGGCTGAGCGCCTACAGGTGCTGGACCGGCCTGACCGCCAGCGCAAACGCCACCGCCGTCTGACGCCCTTGTGGGGCGGGGCGGCCGTGGCCGCGGGGCTGGCGCTCGGCGTGACAGTCGCCACGGTGTGGACGCCCGTGGGCCGGGCTTTAGCCGCCTACCGCCAAGCCTGGCTGGGCCGGGGCCTGTGGTGGCTGCTGGCTGCAGCCGTCGTGATGACACTGGCCGGATTATGGGATGACCGGCGTCCGCTCCCGCCCAAAGTGAAACTCCTGGCGCAATTGCTATCGACCGCCCTGGTGCTGGCCGCCGGGTTCCATCTGCAAACCTGCTGGGTGTGGCCGTTCGGCATCATGGCAATATGGCCGTGGCTGGGGTTCCTGCTCGCCTGGTTTTGGCTCCTGGTCGTCACCAATGCCTTCAATTTCATCGACGGGCTGGACGGACTGGCGAGCAGCCAGGCTTTTCTGGGCGGAATCTGGTTGTGTCTGGGCGCCTGGCGCCTGGCGACGCGCGCCACGGACCTGGCCGCGGTTTATCAGTACGTCTTGGCCGGAGTGCTGGCCGCTGCCGTTGCCGGAGCTGCCCTGGGTTTCTGGCGCTTCAACCGGCATCCCGCGAAAATCTTCCTGGGCGAAGCCGGCTCCGCCCTCCTGGGCCTGGGGCTCGGCATAGCCGCTTTGCTGCTGCTGCGGCCGGGACTGTCTCCGGCTGCGCCGTGGTTCGTGGCCCTGGCCCTGGCCTGGCCCCTGGCTGACGCCACCCAGGTCACCATCCGGCGCTGGCGACGGGGCCTGCCGGTTTCCAAGGCCGACAACCGGCACGGGCACCACTATCTGCTCGCCCAGGATTTTTCGCCCGGCGCGGCGGTGGCATTAATTTTTACGTTCTCCCTGCTGCTCGGCTTGGCCGGCCTGCTGATCATTTGGTGGGCGTAGGCGCAGGGGATGAAGGTACACAGCCAGCGTCCGCAAACAACACAAGGCGGGGAAGTGAAACGCAAACGGTTTAAAGTGCTTTCCATCTTCGGCACCCGGCCTGAAGCCATCAAACTGGCTCCGGTCATCCGGCGCCTGCAGGCTGATCCGCGGCGCTTCGACACCGTGGTGGCGGTGACCGCCCAGCACCGCGAGATGCTGGACCAGGTGCTGCGGTTGATGGGCATCCGTCCGCAAATCGACCTTGATCTCATGCGCGCCGAGCAATCGCTTCCAACGCTGACCGCCGCGGCTTTGGCCGGCTGCGGACGGGCGCTGGCTGCAACCAAGCCGGACCTGGTGCTCGTGCAGGGTGACACCAGTTCGACCCTGGCCGGCGCGCTGGCCGCTTTTTACCAAGGCGTGGCCGTAGGCCACGTGGAAGCCGGTTTGCGCACCTACCGGATGGACAATCCCTTTCCCGAGGAAGCCAACCGCCGCATGGTTTCGTTGCTGGCGACCTGGCATTTTGCCGCCACGCCGTGGGCGGCGAAAAACCTGGCCTCCGAGGGGGTGCCGTCCAGCCGCGTGTTCGTTACCGGAAATCCGGTGGTGGATGCCCTGCATTCGGTCCAGGGACGGGAAAGATGGGCGGCCCGCGAATTGGTAGTCGTGACCGCGCACCGCCGCGAAAACTTCGGCCGGCCGTTGGCTGAAATTTGCCGGGCTGTCCTGGAACTGGCCCGCCTGCATCCCCGGCAGGAATTCGTGTTTCCGGTCCACCGCAATCCCAACGTGCGCCGGACCGTCCGCGCCGTGCTGCGGCGGCCGCCGGCCAATTTGAAACTGGTTCCGCCCCAGCCGTACGCGGATTTCATCCGCCTGCTGGCCCAGGCCAGGCTGGTCCTGACCGATTCCGGAGGCATTCAGGAGGAGGCGCCGGTTTTTGGCGTGCCGGCCCTCGTGGTGCGGCGCGTGACCGAACGCCCCGAAGCCCTGCAGGCCGGGGCCCGGCTGCTGCCCCTGGACCGGGAAGCCATCGTCAAGGCCGCGGCCGCGGAGTTGCGGCGGCCCTTGGCGTCCAGGCGCCGGACGACCGCCTGCCCGTTTGGGGACGGCCGCGCGGCCGAGCGGATCGTGGCAGCCATTGAGTGGATCGGCGGCTGGCGCAAACAGCCGCCGCCGCCGTTCCGGCCGCCGCGCATGAAAAATATATCCGTCGGACATGGAATTTGATAGAGTACTTTCTTTCCGGCCGCAGCGGCCGGGAAGGAATGCATCCTTTACCCACGACAAGGAGCTTGGTTGACAATGACCCGTGAGGAATGGGGGCAATGGTTGCGCCAAAGCCAGCACTTGGCGGTCATGGCCTTGCTGTTGCTGGTTCCCCTGGTTTTTTTCACCTTTGCCCACGATGTATTCGAACTCAACAAATTAACAGTCATGCGTCTGTTCACCCTGCTGGCCTTGCTGGGCTGGGCGGGCGAGATCCTGCTGCTCGGCGAGTGGCGTCTGCCTGCCTCGAAATTGTGGCTGCCGCTGGCCCTGGTAGGCCTGTCGTCGTTGCTCTCTACGCTGGTGACGAACAACCGGCTGACCAGCATTTTCGGGGTTTACGAGGATTTCGAGGGCATATTAACCATTTTTAATTACCTGCTCCTGTGGCTCCTGGCGCTCCGCCTGCTGCGCCGCTTCTCCGAGATCCGCAAATACCTGGCTGTCATCGTCGTGGCCGGCCTGCTGGCCGGCGGCTACGGCGTGGCCCAAAATTTCGGGATCGATTTCATCCAATGGAACCCGGCCACATATTCGGTCACCCGCCTGTTCGGCACGCTCGGCAATCCCAATTTCCTGGCGGCCTATCTGTTGATGACCTTGCCCCTGGCGTTCATCTGGTTCCTACTCTCGGAACGGCCCTCGATCAAGTTGGCGATGATCCTGGCAGTGTTTGTCATGCTGCTGGCCATGATGTTCACCAAAAGCCGGGGCGCGGTCTATGCCCTGGTGGCCGAAGGAGTTCTGCTGGGAGTTTATCTGATCTGGGACGCCGCGCGGCCGGGCAGCCTGTGGCAGCGCAACAAGCGCTGGCTGATCCTGTTGGTGGCCCTGGGGGGGCTGAGCCTGGCGTTGCCCAACGTGCGCAGCAACCTGGCTGTAACGTTGGACCGCACGCTGGCGACCCTCGACCTCAAACACGCGCAAATGACGCCCCGCTTGTACATCTGGCGCAGCGCGCTGCAGATGATCCGCGACAAACCCCTGTTGGGCAGCGGCCTGGACACCTTCCAGATCACGTTCCCCAAATACCGGCTGGCCGAATACTGGCGGCTGGAGTGGAACGGCACGCCAGAGAAAGCCCACAATTTTTTCCTGCAAATCGGCGCCACCACCGGCCTGCTGGGCTTGGGCGCCTGGGTATGGCTCTTGGTCGTCTATTTCACAGTGTTGGGAAAAAATCTTTTTCGGCTGGAACCTGAACGCCGGCACTGGACCCTGGCCGTGGGCTTGGCGCAGGTCGGATTCCTGGTGCAGAACCAGTTCAGCTTCACCGTGGTCGCCTATGGGTCGCTCTTTTGGTTCCTCCTGGCCCTGGGACCGGCCCTGGGGAACGCAGACGAAGCGGCGCCGGAATGGAAACGGCCTCAGGAACGCTTTACGCTGGCCGAGGTCCCGGGTCCGCGCTGGATGCTGTTTCTGGGCGCCTGCGCCCTGTTTTTGGTTTTCGGTTTGCTCGGCGTGAGGGCCTGGAGCAGCGACGTCTATTTCAAGCGGGGCATGGTTTTTCTGGCCCGGGGTTATCCGGAACCGTCCGTGGCCGAGATGGCCAAAGCCGTGTCCCTGGCTCCGCAGCGCGAAATCTATTGGGTGAAGTACGGCATTGCCCTGGAGGAAGCGGCCAAACGCGCCCAGGATAAAGTGCCGCTGCTCAAACGCGCAGTGGAAGTCCATCAGCATACCATTGCCATGAATCCGCTGAACGGCTACGATTACAACAACGTCGGACGCGTTTACAAATATTGGGGGGATTTCATCGATCCGTCCAAGCTGTCTGAAGCCGAGACCGCCTGCCGCCAGGCCGCGGAACTGGACCCGTACAACGTTTATTTTGCGCTGGACCTGGCGTCGGTGTACCTTTCCCAGAAGCGCTGGGACGAGGCCGAGCGCGTGGTGGACCGCTTGATCGAGTTGTTTCCGGATTTCGCCATACCCTTTTCCTACAAAGGATACCTGGCCCTGGTGCGGAACCAGCAGGAAGCGGCCTACGAATACTTTACCGGCGCCACGCTCCGCAATTGGCGGGGCGACATCAACACCCAGGCGAGCACCTGGAGCAACCTTGGCATTGTGCGGGCCCGCCGGAGCGAGCTGGAAGGCGCGGTCACGGCTTTTGACGAAGCCCTGAAGCTCAAACCGCATTATCTCGAAGCGCGGCTCAATAAGGCCTTGATCAGGGAACAGCAGGGAATGGGGCTTGAAGCGGCGAAGGAATACCGGTATATTCTAGAGCAGGCTCCGAACTATCCGCGGGCCGAGGAACTTCGGCGCAAGCTGGAACGACTAGAGAGGGGTGCCTCCCGATGAAATGCCCGTTCTGCAGCTATCAGGAAGACAAAGTGGTGGATTCCCGAACCAGCAAAAACGGACTGGCCATCCGCCGGCGCCGCGAATGCCTGCAGTGCGGGAAACGGTTCACCACCTATGAACAGGTCGAGGACACCCTCCCCGTGGTGGTGAAAAAAGACAACCGCCGGGAGCCGTTCGACCGCTTCAAAATCGTGGCCGGCATGCGCAAAGCCTGCGAAAAGCGGCCCGTGGCTACCGAAACCATCGAGCAGTCGGTGGATGAAATCGAAAAAGTCATCCAAAACCGCATGGAGAAGGAGATCTCCAGCACCGAAATCGGGGAACTGGTGATGCGCAAGCTCGCCGATCTCGATGAAGTGGCCTACGTCCGCTTCGCCTCCGTGTACCGCCAATTCAAGGATATCAACGCGTTTCTGGAGGAAGTCAAGCACATCGTAGCTTCCCAGACAGAAGCTAAAAAGAAATAACCCATGCCTGCGGACGGGAAAGCGCAGGGACCGGTCGCTGCGGCTCATTGGCAGCCGGAAAACGGCTCAGTGCGCTGTGGACTCTGCCCCCACTGCTGCCTGATCGCCCGCGGCCAAACAGGCCGCTGCGGCGTCCGCCGCGCCCGGGAACACGGCCTGGTGGCCGAAGCCTACGGCCGCATTTCCTCCCTGGCGCTGGATCCCGTCGAGAAGAAACCGTTGTATCATTTTAAGCCCGGGGCTGCGATCCTCTCCGTGGGATCCTACGGCTGCAACCTGCGCTGCTCGTTTTGCCAGAACTGGACCATTTCCCAACAACGGAATTTCGGGACTGAAATGGCGCCCGACGCCGTGGCGCGGGAGGCGTTGGCGCAGGAGGCCTGCGGCGTGGCCTATACATACAACGAGCCGCTGATCAACTTCGAGTACGTCAGGGATTGCGCGCAGGCGGTGCGCGCCGCGGGGTTGCTCAATGTCCTGGTGACCAACGGCTACATTTCTCCGGAACCGTGCGCGGAATTGCTGCCTTTGGTCGATGCCTGGAACATCGATCTGAAATCCATCCGCGAGGATTTTTATGAGCGGATGTGCGGCGCCAGCCTGGCGCCGGTGCAGGCCACGATCCGGATGGCCGCCGCCCGGTCGCACGTGGAAATCACGCACCTGGTCGTGACCGGCGGCAACGACGACCTGGGCCAAATCGCCGAGTTGGCGGCCTGGGTGGCTTCGGTGTCCCCGGAGATACCGCTGCATTTGACGCGCTACTATCCCCAGTATCAATGGGAAGCGCCGCCTACGCCGCCCTTGTTGCTGGAACAGGCGGCTGAACTGGCCAAGACCAAGTTGACCTGGGTCTACCTGGGCAATTTGGGCCCCAGAGACGATTCGGTGTATTGCCCCCAGTGCGGCGAGACCCTGGTGGACCGCCGGGGTTACGATACGCTCAGCATGGCGGTGAAAGGGAACGCCTGTCCGCGCTGCAGCCGCCGGATTCCGGGCGTTTTTTAGGAGGAGGCGGTTTGAACACTCTGCCGTTCGGCACGTTGCTTTATTATGCGGCCTGCCTGGCCTTGTGGCTGGGCCTGACGGTCATGGCGCTGCTGGTTCTGCGGAGGGATTTTATCGCCTGGCTCGAAGCCCGGCCGGGTCTGCGCGTGTGGCTGCTGGGGACGGACCGCATGCCTCCGGCGCGCACGATACAGCGCTTTTACTGGTTTTTGGACGGCGGCTGGACCTGGATACTGGTCTGGTCCTGGTGGCTGATGCCCGCCCTGCGGGAGTATTTTTTCCGCTCCGCCACCCAGCCGGCGGCTTTGCAAACCGCGCGGCTCTCCAGTATAATAGTCGTGCTGTCATACGCAGCCACGGGCTTTTTCGCCATTGGCCGCGGCATTACGATCTGGTATCGCGAAATCTACTCCCCGGTTCCGGACACCTTCCGGCGCGGCGGGGAACGCAGTTGAAAGGAGTCGGTACATGGCCAAAGTCAAGGGTACGGCCTTGATGCCCCGCATCAAGTATCTGGAGGAAAAGGCCACGCCCGAGCAGAAGGAAAAAATCGTCGCGCTGCTGAGCCCGGAATTCCAGAAGGAAGTCCGCCAGGGCATCTTTCTCGGAACCTGGTATCCTTTCGAATATTATATTGAAATCAACCGCGCTTTGGACAAGGTCCTCGGCACGGGCGATCTGTCCCTGATCCCCAAGTTAGGGTATTATTCGGCGGATCAGGGCCTCAAGGGCGTCTACAAGCTTTTCTACAAAGTGGGTTCGCCGGAGTTTATCATCCAGCGCGGGGCCAAGGTCTGGAACCAGTATTTCGTCAACGGCCAGCTTAATGTGGCGAAAGTCGCCCCCGGAGAGGCGCGGATTACGCTGACCGAAGTGGAATCGCCCACCGAGGAACACTGCCTCTCCGTGCTCGGGTGGGTGCACCGTACGCTGGAATTATCAGGTGGAAAAAACGTGCGTACGGAGATGAGCAAATGCCGGCGCAAGGGCGCCCCGTTCTGCGAAATCACTGCCCGTTGGGATTAAAGGAGCTGCCATGGCCAGAGTGAAAGGTAGCGCGCTGATCGCCCGCTTGAATTTCCTCCGCGACCAGTGCACCCCCGAACAGCAGACGCGCGTCCGTGCGCTGCTGTCCGCTGAGATGGTGGAACTGCTTGAGAACGGCGCGTTTGCCAGCCAGTGGTATCCCCTGCAGTATCTGGTGGAATTCAGCCGTGCCATTGACCAGGTGAAAGGCCAGGGCGACGGCGCCTTGCTGGTGGAAATGGGGCGCCGGTCGGCCGGCGAGGCTGTCCGCGGCATCTACAAAATCTTTTTCAAATTTGGGTCGCCCGAGTTCATCATTCAGCGCGCCGCCCAGGTCTGGAACCGCTATTACGATTCCGGCCAGCTTCAGACCGAGGTCAAGGGCAAAGGATGCGTGCATATCACCCTGAGCGCTTTCGACACCCCGATGCACGAACATTGCCTGTCGGTTCTTGGTTGGATCCAGGGCGTGGTGGAGGCCTCGGGCGCCAAGAACGTCGAAGCCAAAGTGCTGCAGTGCCGCCGGCAAGGTGCGCGCGTTTGCAGTTTTGAAGCCCGGTGGCAGTGAATCCCCCGTCGTCAGGACCTGCGGTCGGACGGGTGGCTGACCTCAGCCCCCAACCGCGGCCGCTGGTGTTCGCGGACCTGCACCTGCATTCTAAGTTCTCCCGGGCCACGTCCAGCCAGATGGAGGTCGCCTCGCTCCACTATTGGGGCCGGCGCAAGGGCTTGCAGCTTCTGGCCACGGGGGATTTCACCCATCCCGAATATTTCCGGCAACTGACCGAACAGCTGGAACCCGATGAGAGCGGCTTTTACCGGCTGCGCGGCGCGGGGCCGGATGTCCGGTTCGTGCTTTCCGCGGAGACTTCGCACATCTACAAGCAGGCCGGAAAAACCCGGCGGGTGCACATGCTGTTTTTGGCGCGCTCTCTGGAAACGGCCCGCGAGATTAACCGCGCGCTGGCCAGCCGTGGCAACGTGGCCTCGGACGGCCGGCCGATATTCGGCTTTTCGGCGCGTCACTTGTGCGAACTGCTGAGGGGCATCGATCCGGAGACCCTGGTGATTCCGGCGCACATCTGGACGCCCTGGTTTTCGGTCCTGGGAGAGCAATCGGGATTCGATTCGCTGGAGGAGTGCTTCGAAGACGAAACCGGCTTTTTGGCGGCGGCGGAGACCGGCCTTTCTTCGGATCCGGAAATGAATTGGCGGCTGTCCCAGCTCGACCGCGTGGCGCTGATCTCCAATTCCGACGCCCATTCGCCGAGCCGCCTGGGCCGGGAGTGCAACGTCTTCCGCGGGCCCCTGACGTGGACGGACCTGGGCGACATCCTGCGCCGCAAGGACCGCGAACGGTTCCGCTTCACCGTCGAGTTCTTTCCCGAGGAAGGCAAATACCACTGGCCCGGGCACAGCGCCTGCCGCCGGTCGGCTTCGCCCGCGGAGTACCGCGAATGGGGTGGCCGCTGCCCGGTGTGCGGCAAACCGTTCACCGGCGGCGTGGCTTCGCGGGTGGAGCAGCTGGCCGACCGTCCGGCGGGCTTCGTGCCGCCGGAAGCCGTACCCAGCGTGCATTTGATCCCCTTGGACGAGATCGTCGCCGAGGCCCTGGGCAAGAAGCCGGCCTCCAAAGGCGTGCAGCGGGTTTGGGACCAGCTGGTCGAACAGGGGGGGAGTGAACTGGAGATTCTGCTTTTTGCCCCGGAAAACCAGGTGGCTGAATGGGCGGGCGGCCGGGTGGCCGAAGCCCTGATGCGCATGCGCCGGGGCGCCGTGTCGGCCGTTCCCGGCTATGACGGGGTCTACGGCCGCATCCGGCTTTTCGACGACGAGGCGGCGCCGGCGGATGTGGCCCCGGACGCGGGCCAGCTATCCTGGCTGGAGGCGGGGCCGCGCCGATGAAATGGCAACGGACGATGGGCGCGCTGGCGGCGATGTTGCTGTGCGGCGCTGCGCTGGGAAAAAACGAGGTGACCATGACGGAAACGGTGCAAGACTATCAACTGGCGAACGGCCTGCGCGTCGTCGCCAAACCCCTGCATCATGCGCCAGTCGTTTCGGTGTACATCTGGTACCGGGTGGGCAGCCGGCAGGAACCGGCCGGCCAGTCCGGGCTTGCGCATTTCCTGGAGCACATGCTCTTCAAGGGCACCAAGCAATACGGAAAGGGCGAAATCGCCCGGCTCATCGGCCGGACCGGCGGCGAGCAAAACGCCTTCACCAGCCAGGATTACACGGCTTACTTCGAAACCGTGCCGGCCGAATACCTGGAACTGGCCCTGAAGATCGAGTCCGACCGCATGGTCAACGCCCTGCTCAACCCCAAGGAGTTCGAACAGGAGCGTACGGTCATCCTGTCCGAGTTGGACGGCTACCAAAACCATCCGGACGTGCGGTTGCGGGATCTCGTCAATGCGCAGACTTGGCTGAATCATCCCTACCGCCGCCCGGTCATCGGCTGGCGAAACGAGGTCGCCGCCCTGACCTGCAAACAGCTCAAGCAGTTCTATCAAGCGTATTACCAGCCGGCCAACGCTACCTTGGTGGTGGTGGGCGACTTTGATCCCCATCGCCTGCGGTATCTGGTGCAGCGCAATTTCGGCGCTTTGCGCTCCAAACCGATTTCTGCGGGGCTTTCTGCGCCGGTGGAAACGCAGCGCGGCGAGCGCCGGGTGTCGCTGTCGGATCACGGCCCGGCCGCCATCGTGCGCATGAACATCGTCATCCCGCCGGCCGGCCATCCGGATCATTTTCCGCTGACCGTGCTGAACGACGCGCTGACCAAGGGCAAGGCATCGCGCTTGTACCGCGCGCTGGTGGAGAGCGGGTTAGCGGTTTCGGTCGGCGGCGGTCCGCTGGAAATGATCGATCCGGGTTATTGGACCTTCGTCGCGGTCTGCCAGCGGGGTGTCGCGCCGCAGACCGTGGAAAAAGCCCTGCTCGACGAGTTTGAACGCGTGAAGAACCAGCTGCTCGAGCCGGAGGAATTCCAGCGTTCCGTCAACCAAACCCGCGCCGAGTTGGTATACGCCAAGGACAGCCTGACCGACCAGGCCATGCTGATGGGATTCTATCAGACCGTAGCCGGAGACTGGCGTTTGCTGGACCAGTATCCGCAAAAAGTGGCTGAGGTGACCCGAGAGCAGATTCAGGCTGCGGCCCGGAACTACCTCCAGCCGGAGCGGATGACCGTAGGATTCTTCGAGCCCGTGCCGGGCGAACCCGCCGGGCCGCTGGCGCCGGCGCCGCAGGAAAATCTTTCCTGGCGCCCGCTTTCTGACCGCGACCAGGCGGAAGCCGCCTGGCCGCAAGCCGCACCGCCGGCTTCCGCCGGAGACGGCGGCAAAACCCAGGCCAAAAGCGCCTGCCAGCGTTACCAGCTCGCCAACGGGCTGACCTTGCTGGTCGAACGCAATCCCGCGAATCCCATGTTCGTTTTATCCGGCCTGATCCGGGGCGGGTTGCTCCAGGAACCGGAGGACAAGCCCGGCCTGGCTTTTGCCCATGCCCAACTGCTGGACCGCGGCACCGCCCGCCATACCGCCCGGGAACTGGCCACGGCCCTGGAATTTAAAGGCGCCCACTTGTCTTTTGCCGTGCGGCTGGAAGAACTCACGTTCAGCGGCGAAGCGTTGAAAGAAGACATGGAGCTTTTGCTCGGACAGCTGGCCGAATGCCTGCTGACGCCCACCTTTCCCCAGGAGGAATTGGATCGGGTTAAAAAGCAGCTGCTGACCGGCAGCGCGGTGGCCAAAGACAACGCGGAATCCCAGGCCTGGCAGGGATTTTCCGAACTGGCCTACGGGCCGGGCCATCCCATGACCCGCAGCCTGATTACTGCGGAGCCCGGGCTGGAACGCGTCAGCCGCAGGGATTTGGAAGAGTATCACAAGGGACAAATCCGGCCCCAGGGCACGATCATTTCCCTGGCCGGGGACCTGGATCCCGAACAGGTGCGCCAATGGGTGGAGCGGCTGTTCAGCGCGTGGGAACAGGGCCAGGCCGAGTGGAAGCCGGTGGATCCAACTCCCATGCCTAAAGTCAAAGAAATTAAAACCCACCGGCAGGAGCTGCCGGGGAAACAGGAAAGCATGGTGGTGCTGGGGCACGAAGGCCTCCGCAGGCTCGACGCCGATTATTATCCGGCTTTCGTGGCCAATCAGGTGCTCGGCGGGGCGGGGCTCTCCAGCCAGTTGATGCGGGAAGTCCGCGACCGCGCCGGGTTGACCTACGGCATCTACTCGATGTTCAAGCTTTCGCGCGGCGTGCGCCCCTGGTGCCTGTTTCTTCAGACTGACCCGTCCAAGGTGGACCAGGCAGTGGCCTTGTCCCTGGCCGAAATGAAGAAAATCCAGTCCGGGCTGGTCAGCGAACAGATGCTGGACGACGCGCGCGAGCAGCTGGTGGGCGAACTGGCGCTGGGACTGGAAACCAACGCCGGCCTGGCTTATCTGAACCGTGAAATCGAATACCACAGCCTGGGCGACGATTACCGCCGCCGGCACGCCGAAGCCATCCGGGCCGTGACCTTTCCGGCCATGAAGCGGGCGGCGAAAATATACTTCCACCCCCAGGCGTATCTCCTGTCCGTGGCGGAGCCGATCCAGCCGCAAGCCCCTAAATAAACCCTGGCTCCCGCCCGATTGCGGTTGACATACCCTCTCATTTCCTTATACTAACCCCCATCACCAGGCTGTGCGCCAGGAGAGGAGTCAGAAAATGGATGAATATGAAATGAAACGGAATGCAGGCGCGGAATCATGGAAACGGGCCAGCCGGTTGCTCGGCCTTGGGGCGTTGGTGCTGGTCCTACTGTTTCTCAATCCTATTGTCATTATCGGCGCCGGCGAGCGCGGAGTAGTTTTCTCCCGCTTTACAGGCGTGCAGGAACGCGTCATGCAGGAAGGGTTGAATTTTCGGATTCCAGGAATTGAGGTCGTAGTCAAGTTCGATGTCAAAACCCAGAAACTCGAACGCGCCAGCGACGGCGCCTCGAAAGATTTGCAGTCCGTGAACGTCCGGACCGTCGTGAATTACCACCTGGACAACCAAAAAGTCGCCAAGCTTTTCCAGGAAGTGGGTATGGATTTTGAACGCAAAGTGATCGAACCGTCGATTCAGGAGGCGGTAAAAGCCGGCACCGCACTTTTCCCGGTGGAAAACATAATTGTGGAAAGACCCAAACTCAAGGCGGTCATCACCGAAACGCTTGGCAAAAAGCTCCTGTTATACGATATTGTCCTGGAGGACGTGAATCTGACGGACATTACTTTTTCTGCGGAATTCAACCGGGTCGTGGAGCAGAAACAGATCGAGGAGCAAAAAATCAAAACCGCGGAATATCAGAAACGCCAGGCCGAACAGTACAAACAGCGTACGATCCTTGAGGCCGAAGCCGAGGCGGAGAAGCAGCGGCTGATCCGGATGCAACTCACCAAGGACATTGTGGCGGTCGAGTGGATAAAAAAATGGGACGGTAAACTGCCGGAAACCATGTTAGGCGAAAACTCCGTCCCCATGATCAATTTCAAATAAATAAAGGAGAACGTCATGGATAAATACGTGTGTACGGTGTGCGGGTACGTATATGATCCGGCCAAAGGCGATCCTGAGAACGGGGTTGCGCCAGGCACGCCTTTTGAAGCCCTGCCTGCGGATTGGGTCTGCCCGGATTGCGGCGCCGGCAAGGATAGTTTCGAAAAACAATAGAAAATGGCCTTTTCCGGCTAGGTGTATTTTCGGGTTTGACGCCTTAAGCCCATTTCGGTAAGTACCGAAGATAAAGTCAGAGGCGGCGGAGCCTGGCCGGGAGAGGTCTATATGAATAAAACGATTGTGGTTGTGGACGACGAGAAGGACATTCGTGGTCTGATCGACATTATTCTGAGCGCCCAACGCTACACCGTTATTCCGGCGAAAAGCGGGCAGGAACTGTTCGACGTGCTCGCGCGCATCCGGCCCGACCTGATCCTCCTGGATGTCATGATGCCGGGCTTGGACGGCTTCGAAGTCTGCGGCCGTTTGAAGCAAAGCCCGGCCACCCGCGATATCCCCGTGGTCATGCTGACAGTCATGGCCGATCCCCGGGAAGTGCAAAAAGGCTGGGAAGCCGGCGCCGACGCCTACCTCACCAAACCGTTTGAACCCCAGGAATTTGAACGCGAAATCCGCGCAATCCTGGGTGCCTGACCCGCCTCTTTAACTCCATCGCTTGACCCGTTCGAATCAATGTGTTATACCGGAAAATATTTTCAACCCGGTTTCCGAAGGTGAAAGTCCATGCGCGCAATCTCTGGGACGGCATCGGTGTTGGCCTGGATGCTATTGGCGACGGCCTGCGGTCCTGCCTCTTCGCCCCAGCCCAACACACTGGCCTATCGGTTTGCCGACGGCGGCCGTTACCGCGTCGAGGCCGAATGCACTCTGGAAAGGAAGCTTGAAAAAACCCATCACGACCGGGTATTCTCCCGCGAGACATCGCGCCTGGATATCCGCGCCTCTTTCATGCTCGCCGCCGTGCCCGGCCCGCAACCCGGACAATTCCAGCTCGAATTCACGCTTCTGCGGTTGCGCAGCCACGACCCGCAGGGGAAATTCCGGGCGGAATTGGGGCGGGAAGCCGGTGAGTTGTTCTGGTACGGCGAGACCCAGTCCCTGGAGGCCTACCTGGGGCCCGAGGGATGGGACCGCTATGAGCAGTTGATCCGCAAGCCGCTGGCGCACATGGCCATCACGTCCCTGGGCCGGGAAGCGTCGGACGCCGGGCAGGACGGAGCGTTCAACCAGGAACTGGTGAAGTTGCTGCTGACCAACCGCGTGCTGGGGGAACGCATCATCCGCAGCCTGAAGATTCCGCCGGTATTGGTCGCCGTTCTGCCCGGGCATCCGGTTGCTTCAGGCGAGAGTTGGGCGGTCTCCGGAGCGGAAAAACCGGCCGCCTCGGAATGGGAACAACCCGTGGCGACCCGCTTCACGCTCCTTGCCTCGCGCCGCGGAGCCGCGGAACTGAAATTGGAGAACCGTCTGGAGTTCAGCGGCGATGACCTGAACGCGCTGGGGAGCATGGTGGGATTGAAAACCCTGCAAGACGTGCAGTTTAAAGGCGGGAGATTCCTGATTACCGGGAAGGTCCGCTTCCTGGAAAAACCGGGCAGGCCTCAGAGTGGAACCATGCGGATCGAAAAGCATTACTCCCTGGCCAAGGCCGGGGAAGCCTGGGGCCTGGAAGAGGTCGAAACCTACGCTTTCACGCTTGCGCCCAATCCGTAAAGCCGCCCTTGCCGCCCGCTGAACATTTCCGCTCCGAAGCTGCCGGCTGGAATGCGCGGGGCGGGAAGGGCGGCAGACTTCGGCATTGATTTTAACAGCGTGACCCGCTATACTGGCTGCATTCTCGTTCTGAGGTGATGGCATGTTGCGTTGGTTCATGATCCTGACAATGGCGTGGGCTGTGCCTGCTGTGGCGCTGGCAGCCACACCGACCGACACTCCGACGGACACGCCAACGTTTACGGCCACGCCCACGATCACCGAGACCTATACTATTACTTCCACTTTTACCATCACCCCCACCTATACCATCACGCCGACGTTCACATCGACCTTTACGATCACACCCACCCCCACCATTACGCTGACCGTCACCCATTCGCCGACCATCACGCCGACGTTCACCATCTCGCCGACCTCGACCGTAACGCCGACCGCCACCGAGGCCTTCAACCTGAGGGTTTCAGTGAACCATAATTCCTTCAATCCCATGGAAGGGCAGACGCTGGAAGTTCAAAACCTCACCACGCTGCACGGCGAGGTGACTGTGCGCGTCTACAGCCAGAGCGGCACGCTGGTGCGCGAACTGGCCAAAGAACAGACGCTGGTGCGCGGCATGGTTCCGATCTGGGACGGCCGCAATGACCGCGGCGAGGTGGTGGCTTCAGGCGTGTATGTCGTGGTGGTGAGCGGCAACAAACTCCACAAACGCTTCAGGGTCGCGGTCATTAAATGACTAAAAACCTCGGCGTCCTGGACAAGGGCGCGCGGTTTTTCGTCTGCACTTTGTGCGGCTTGATCGGCATGACGCGCGAACCGCGCAGCGGCCTCAATGGGTTGCTTATTCTGGTTGCAATCTATCTGCTTATCACCGCACTATCCGGTTATGATCCCCTTTACGCGGCTTTCCGCTGGAACACTCGGGCGAAGGACTGAAGAAAAGCGTGAAGGGCGGTCAAACGACCGCCGTTTCCACAATATCCAGAATTCCTCGGTTGGCGTCCAACCTGGCTTTAACTCCGTAGGGCAACGTGACTTGATTGGCAATATGGCCGAGGGGAAGGCCGCTGACGACCGGCAGTTTGAGCGGCCCCAAACGGTCCGCGAATACCTCGGCCAGCGACTGGCTGGGACGGTACGAACGGTTCCTGGGTTTGCAGTCCACGAAGCGGCCGAGCACAATGCCGGCCGCGTCCCGCAGGCGCCCGGCGGCCAGCAACTGGGTCAGCATGCGGTCCACGCGGTACGGTTCCTCGCCGACATCCTCCAAAAACACAATCCGGTCCCTGGTCTCCACCGCGTAAGGCGTGCCCAGGCTGGCGGCCAGCAAGGTCAGCGTTCCACCGGTTAAACGGCCTTCCGCGCGGCCTGGACGGATGACCGGTCCCTTGAGCTGGATGCGGCCCAAAGGCTTCCCGCCTTCCAGGGCCTTGCGCAACCACTGGAGGGCATATGGCGTCAAGCCCGTGGAGGCTGCAGGCATGGGCCCCCAAAAACTGACCAAGCCTGCCTTCTGTAGCGCCAGATGAAGCAAAGTGATGTCGGAAAAACCCACGACAATTTTCGGATGCCTGCGCAGCAGCGCGGGCGGGAGGCTTTCCAGCACGCGGGAGACGCCGTATCCACCGCGGCCGCAAAAAACCGCCTTGATGGCGGGTTCGCCGAAAGCCCACTGCAGATCCCGGCGGCGTTCCGCATCCGTGCCCGCCAAGTAGCCGCAACGCCTCCGGGCATTCGGCCCCAGGGAGACGCGGTAACCGGCTTGCTCCAAACGGCGCGCGCCTGCTGCCAACAGGCCCGCGCGGGGAGGGGACGCCGGCAGAATCAAGGCCGTCGGTTCTCCGGGCAGGAGCCTGGGAGGGCGGATGAGGGGAGCCATGCTAGAATAGCACCAGGCAGGCCAGGAAAGCGCCAATCAGTCCCGCCAGATCGCTGAGCAGGCTGGCAGCCAGAGTATGGCGCGTCTGCCGGACTGCCACGGACCCGGCGTAAACCGCCAGCACATAGAAGGTGGTTTCCGTGCTGCCTTGGATGACGCTCGCCAGGCGGCCAATAAAAGAATCCGGGCTATGGACTTTGAACAAGTCCGACATCAGGCCCAAGGAGCCGGAACCTGAGAATGGTTTCATCAGCGCCGTGGGCAGCACTTCCGGCGGGAATCCCACCAGTTGCACGGCAGGCCTTAACAGTGAAACCAGCCAGTCCATGGCGCCGCTGGCCCTGAACATTCCGATGGCCACCAGGATGCCCACCAGGTAGGGGATGATCCGCACGCCGATGGAGAAACCTTCCTTGGCGCCTTCGATGAAACTCTCATACACCTTGATGCGTTTAGCGGCATAGGCATACAGCGGAATGCCCAGCACCAGGAAAGGAACGATCCAGTTGGAAAGGCTGCCTGCCAGGTCCTTTAACATGAGGTCTGCCTCCCGGGTTTGGCCTTGGACAGCCGGCCCAGGGTTTTGGAGGCGAACACCGCCACCGCCGCGGCGCAGAGCGTGCCGACCATGGTGGGGATGATAATTTCGGCCGGATTTTTGGAACCGGCTGCCGCCCGGAGGCTGATGACCATGACTGGAATCAGCTGCAACGAGCTGGAATGGAGGGCAATGAACAGGCACATCGCGTCTGTGGCCCGCTCGGGGTCCGGATTCAGCGTTTGCAGCTCCTGCATGGCTTTAAGCCCCATGGGCGTGGCCGCGTCGCCCAACCCCAGCATGTTGGCGCCCAGGTTCATGGCGATCGCGCCCAGGGCCGGGTGGTCGCGGGGCACTTCCGGGAAAAGCCACCGAAACAGCGGCCGCAAAGCCTTGGCCAGGGCTTGGACCAGGCCGGCGTCCTGGGCCACGCGCATGAGCCCCAGAAACAAAGTCATGCCGCCGACGAGGCCCAGGGACAGTTCCACGGCGGTGTTGGCGGAAGAAAAGACGGCGGAGGAAACCGCGGGCATGGTGCCGCGGAAGACCGCGGTCAGGACCGCCAGGGCGATCAGGGCCAGCCAGACGATATTCATAGAATCTCCTTTTGGAAGAGATGCCGCGCAGCACGCGGAGGGATTGGAGGTTGCCAGCGCCCTCTGCGGTTGATTCGGACTGTTTCGGTTCAACGGTTTCGACATTGTAGCGGCAGGGCGGATGGCGGTCAAATCAATAATCAGGTGGAAATCCCGCGAGCTTATGTTATAATTTAGCCCCTTCGCAAACTTAAACTTCCGATGCCTACCCAGGGATTCAGGACCGGCCCCCCTACGCAGGCCACGGGCCTTTCGACCGGGGATATTTAAACGCCTGCTCCGGGGACGTCGCCCGCGAGGGGACTTCCTTTGGTCGCCGCCTGCCAGGCTGCAAAACGCATGGCAGGAAAGGTGCCCCGAGCGTGCTCGGGGAGCTCCACGAGGCGGATATGGACATCGAGCGGCGGAAATTTGAACGGGTGCCTTGCTACCTCATCGCCCGCCAGAATCTCAGCCCGGACCGGGAAGAGGACATCTTCGGCACGGTGCGTAATATGTCCGCCGGGGGCGCGATGATCGAGACCGAACAGGAACTGCCGGTCGGCACGCCCGTGGATTTGGCGTTTCTGCTGGATGAAGAACGGCAGGTGTGGGAAGGCCGCGGCTTGATCGTCTGGTCGCGGACCAAGGGCGAAAAAATATACCTGGGATTGCAGTTTACCCGGCCGTTGGAAGAAAATTGGGAGCGCACGCTGGCTTGAAGTCCGCCGGCGGCCTTGACCCGGAAGGTTTTGGAACGTGAAATTCACGCCCCTGTCATTGTCGGAAGTGGTCCGGATCGAACCCCGGGTTTTTTCAGATGCCCGGGGTTTTTTCATGGAAACGTACCACCAAACCAGGTTTGCGGAACACGGCCTGGCCCTGCGTTTTGTGCAGGATAACCATAGCCGCTCGGCCAAGGGCGTGCTGCGGGGGCTCCATTTTCAAAGAGAGCCGAGAAGCCAGGGCAAGCTGGTGCGGGCCCTGCGCGGAGCCATTTTCGACGTGGCCGTGGATATACGCCGCGGTTCGCCCACCTTCGGCCGTTGGGTGGGCGAGGTGCTGAGCGAAGAGAACAAAGCGATGTTGTTTATTCCGCCGGGTTTTGCCCACGGGTTTTGCGCGATGGCGGACGCCACGGAAGTGCATTACAAAACCACGGACATTTATTCGCCCGAACACGAGGGCGGATTGTTGTGGGACGATCCGGAAATCGGCATTGCCTGGCCTGATATCGGCATGGAGTTTTTGCTGTCGGACAAGGACAAACGCAATCCCCGCCTGCGAGACCTCGTTTTGTAATCGCCGCCGCGAAAAACGGGCGCTCTTTTTAAAACCGCGGAAAGAGCACGGAGAGCTGTCAACGCCGCTGACAAGCGGTCGATCATTATGTGGAAAGCTCCCAAGGACCAAATCCTTGGGAAGGAGGGGTGCAAGAAATGTTCGCCATGTTATTGAAGCAGTGCGCAGTCAAGCTGGAGTCCAAACCCAAGGAGCCCCTCCGGCAGAGCTCCGAAATCCGGACGAGTTCCGTGCTGGATTATTTCCACAAAGAACCCAAAACGCTGATCGTTGTTTTGGCGCTCATGGCCGTCGTCTTATTGGGATGGATGCGGGTGCTGACAGGCCCGGAACTCGCCTTGTCCCTGTTTTACCTGGTCCCGGTCTGTGTTGTCACCTGGCGGGTCGGACGTTGGGCTGGATTCATCTTCGCGGGGCTTAGCGCGCTTTCGTGGCTTACGGCAGATTTGCTGCTGGTCAAGCACTTTTCCGCCCGCTGGGTGCCGTACATCAACGAATTTTTGCGGCTGATGGTATTTTTGGCGATCGCTTTTACCTTGGCGGAATTGCGGAACGCGCTGGAAACCCAGCGGCATCTGGCCCGGACCGACGTCCTGACCGGCGTTGCCAACCGGCGGTCTTTTTTCGAACTGGCGACCGGCGAAATCAACCGCTCATCCCGGTTCAAACGGTCGTTTTCCCTGGTCTATCTGGACCTGGATAATTTCAAGAACATCAACGACACTTACGGGCATAATACCGGCGATTTACTGCTGCGCCTGGTCGCCGAAACCATTAAACGGAACATCCGCACAGTCGATATGCTGGCCAGGTTGGGCGGGGACGAGTTTGTGGTTTTGCTGCCGGAAACCGAAGCCGCGCTGGCTTACGCGGTTTCCCAGCGGTTGCAAGCCAGCCTGGCACATATGATGCAACAGAACGGGTGGCAGGTCACCTGCAGTTTCGGGGTGGTGACTTTTTCCAAGGCGCCGGAAAGCGTGGACCAAGTGCTGGCGGAGGCGGATTTCCTCATGTACTCCGCCAAGCACAATGGAAAGAACCAGATTCGCTGCAAGATCATGCCTTGAGTTCGCCGGCCTGCATGTACCGGGCGGGGATTTCGGGATTGGCGGGCGGGGGCAGCCTCCCCCCGGCGAAAACGGCGTCCGGCAGACTTTGCTTCAGGCCGTGGGCGCGGTTTCCTTGGCTTCGGCGGCCAGAAGCCGGTTCAGCATTTCCGGCACTTGCTGGGGCGTTACCTGGCTGTATACTTTGTCATTGATCGTCACCACGGGCGCCAGGCCGCAGACGCCCAGGCAGCGCGTGTTTTCCAGCGAAAATAACCCATCCTTGGTCGTCTCGCCCAATTCGATTCCCAACTCGGACTGAAAAGCCTCCAGGATTTTATCCGCGCCTTTCACGAAGCACGCCGTGCCCAGACAGACCGAGATGGCGTATTTGCCCTGGGGTTGGAGGCGGAAAAAGTGATAGAACGTGGAAACGCCGCTCACTGCCGAAGTCGGGACCTGCAGGCGCTGGGCCACTTCGGCCATATGCGCCTGGGATAAATAACCGTACCGGCCCTGCACCCGGTGCAAAATGGACATGAGGTAGCTTTCGGGATGCGGAAGTTTCCTGCACGCCTCGATATAAGCGATGATTTGGGGATCCAACGTTTCAGCGGTTTCTACGCTCATTTGATGCCTCGGGGTTCGCGGGGAGCATAGTGGGTGTGCAGCAGATGGTGCGCCTTCTCGCTGCCCGGGCTCCCCAGGAATTTATCGTACAGTTCCTTGATAAAAGGATTGTCGTGCGATTTGCGCACGGTTTTTTCCGCGTCGATGGTGTACAGGGCTTGGGTCCGCAAGCGGTAAATTTCGCGGTCCAGCACGTAGTGGCCGTCCGGCGGGTATGGCTGTCCGCCGCCGCCGATGCAGCCGCCCGGGCAGGCCATGATCTCGATCAAATGGTAGGGTTTCTCGCCGGCCTTGACCTTTTCCAGGATGGTTTTGGCGTTGGTTAGACCGTTGGCCACCGCCACGTTGATGCTCATCCCCGCCACGTCCAAAGTGGCTTCCTTCAGCCCCTCGACCGCGCGCACCTCGGTGAAATCCAGCTTGGCCAGAGGCTTGCCGGTCAGGGTTTCCACGGCCGTGCGCAAGGCCGCTTCCATGACGCCGCCTGTGGCGCCGAAAATGTCGGCCGCGCCCGAGGAAAAGCCCAGGGGCGAGTCGAAATCACCGTCCGGGAGCTTGGTGAAGTCGATGCCATAGGCTTTGATCATCCAGACCAGTTCCCGCGTGGTCAATACCGCGTCGGTGTACGGCCGGCCGTTTTCGTGACGGTGTTCGGGCCGGATGATCTCGAATTTCTTGGCCGTGCAGGGCATGACCGCCACGACGTAAATGTCCTTGGGATCCAGGCCCTTCATTTCCGCGTAGTAGGTTTTCAGCAGCGCGGAAAGCATGGTCATGGGGGAGCGGCAGGAGGAGGCGTGCGGGATCAGTTCGGGATAAAAATGCTCCAGAAATTTGATCCACCCGGAGGAACACGAGGTCAGGAGCGGCAGGCGGTCGTTTTGCTTGAGCCGCTGCACCAGTTCGTGCGCTTCCTCGATGACGGTCAGGTCCGCCCCGAAATTGGTGTCGAACACCGCCTCGAATCCCAGGCGGCGCAGGGCGGTGACAGTTTGGTGCGTGGCCGGCGTGCCCGGCGCCAGGCCGAAGCCTTCGCCGATGGCCGCGCGGATCGAGGGCGCGATCTGCGCCACCACGTGCTTGCCGGGGTCAGCCAGGGCGGCCCAGACTTCCTCGGTGGAGCGTTTTTCCAGGAAGGCGGCCGTGGGGCAGACATTGATGCACTGGCCGCAGTTGATGCACACTGAATCGGACATGGGCGATTCAAAGGCCGGGGTCACCACGGTCCGCACGCCGCGGTGCAGCTGGCTCAGGTTGTGCACGCCCTGAATTTCGGAACAGACGCGCACGCAGCGCCGGCACAGGATGCAGCGCTCCGAGTCCCTGACCACGGAGTGGCTGGAGTCTTCGATCGGGAATTCCTTGCGCCAGCCTTCGAACAGGCGTTCGCGGACTCCGAGGTTGTACGCCAGGTTTTGCAGCTCGCACTGGCCGTCCCGCTCGCAGGTCTGGCATTCGCGCGGGTGGTTGTCCAGGATCAGTTCGACCAGGTCGCGCCGGGCCTGCCTGATCTCCGGCGAATTGGTCTGGATTTTCATGCCCTCCTGCACCCGGGTGGAACAGGAGGTCTGGAAAGTGCGCGCGCCGTCCACGGCTACGATGCAGATGCGGCAGGCGCCCTCGATGGACAGGTCCGGATGGTAGCACAACCGGGGGATATGGATGCCGATCGTCTGCGCGGCCTCCATGATGGTGGTGTTCTCCGGAACCTGCACCGGCAGACCGTCGATCTCGAGATTGATGGTTTTCATGGCGTCATCCTATCACAAGATATTGATCACGAAGGGCACGAAGAAAGACCGAAGCACGCGAAAAGGTTCCTGAATTTTACTGCTAAACAAATTTAATGATTTGTTGTTTCTTCGCGCTCTTCGTGATCCCCATGTGCACAAATTATTTCTTTTCCACGGCGTTGAATTTGCACACGTTGTAGCATTCGCCGCACTTGATGCAGCGGTTCTGGTCAATGACATGCGGATGCCGCGCCGTGCCGCTGATGCAGGTCACGGGGCAGCGCCGGGCGCAGAGCGTGCAGCCCGTGCACTTGTCCGCGAGGATCTCGTAATGGATCAGCTGGGAGCATTTCTGCGTGGGGCAGCGCCGCTCGCGGATGTGAATTTCGAACTCCTCGCGGAAATGCTTGAGCGCGCTCAACACCGGGTTGGGCGCGTTCTGGCCCAGGCCGCAGAGCGAGGTTTTCTGGATCAGCCGCCCCAGCCGCTCCAGCTTGTCCAGGTCTTCCATCACGCCCTGGCCTGCGGTGATCCGCTTGAGGATCTCGAGCATGCGCAGGGTGCCTTCACGACAGGGGACGCACTTGCCGCAGGATTCGTCCTGGGTAAACTCGAGGAAGTATTTCGCCGTGGCGACCATGCAGTCCTGGTCGTCGAGCACGATCATACCGCCTGACCCCATGATGGAACCGGCCTGCTGCAGGGATTGGTAGTCCACGGGGGTTTTGATCATGGAGACGGGAATGCAGCCGCCCGAGGGCCCGCCGGTCTGCACGGCCTTGAGGGTCCGGCCTTCGGACACGCCGCCGCCGATGTCGTAGATGATTTCCTCCAGGGTGGTGCCCATGGGCACCTCGACCAGGCCCGAATTCTTGATCTTGCCGGCCAGGGCGAACACTTTGGTGCCTTTGCTGTTGGGCGTGCCCATGCGGGCGAACCAGTCCGCGCCGTGGCGGATGATCACCGGCACATTGGCCCAGGTCTCGACGTTGTTGATGACTGTGGGATGGCCCCACAGGCCGGATTGGGTGGGGTAGGGAGGCCGCAGGCGCGGCTGCCCGCGTTTGCCCTCGATGGAGTACATGAGCGCCGTTTCCTCGCCGCATACGAAGGCGCCGGCGCCGAGCCGCAGTTCCAGGTCGAAGTCGAACCCGGAATCCAAAATGTTCTTGCCCAACAGGTTCGCCTGGCGGCACTGCTCCAGGGCGATCTCCAGGCGCTTGATGGCCAGGGGATACTCCGCGCGCACGTAAATGTATCCCTGGTGCGCTCCCACGGCGTAGGCGCCCAAAGCCATGCCGTGGATGATGCTGAACGGGTCGCCTTCCAGGGCGCTGCGGTCCATGTACGCGCCGGGATCGCCTTCGTCCGCGTTGCACACCACGTAGCGGACCGGGTCCTGGCTCCGCACGGCGTCGCGCCACTTCAGGCCCGTGGGATAGCCGCCGCCTCCGCGCCCCCGCAGGCCGGAGCGCGTCACTTCCTCCAGCACGAAATTCGGGTCGCCCTTGATCAGCACCATGGCCAGGGCCTCGAACCCGTCGTTGGCGATGTAGTCAGCCAGGCTTTCGGGATCAATGATGCCGCTGTTGCGCAGGGTCAGGCGGGTTTGCTTGTTGAAAAAGGCCACGTCACCGTACAGCGTGAAGAACCGGTTGATCAGGGGGTCGATCTGCACCTGCAGGGGTTTGTAGACCTGGTTTTTGACGAACTGGGACTGGATGATCTGGTCCAGTTCCTCGGTGGTGGAAAAGGCGTACACCACTTTTTCCGGGAACACCAGCATGCCCACGCGTTCGCCTTCTTCGCCGGCCGAATACAGGCCCAGGCAGCCGCCGGTAAAGGCGCGGATCGAGTCCGCGGGCAGGCCCAGGGCCTGCAGGCGCTGCTGGAAAATTGGCTGCCATTTGCTCGGCAGCCCGGTGGCCACGGTCGAAAGGGAGGAAAAAGTCACCACCCGGGAGTAGATGTTGGAGGTCTTTTTGTCCAGGATCAGGTGCACCACCGGCTTGCCGTCCAGCACGTGCTGCTGGAAGATCTCCTGGACTTTGGACACGGTGACCTGCTCGTATTTGAAGGGGAACTGGCCGGGCTTGAACACGCCCACGATCGGCTCGCGCGAGCAGCGGCCCGTGCACCCGGTCTGGCGGATCACAATGTCGTCGCGGCCCGAGGCTTTGAGCAGCTTTTCGAATTCCGCCCGCACTTCCTCCGCGCCGGCTGCGTTTTCACAGGTGGCGGAGCCGACGTGGATCACGGTCTTGGTCGGATGGAAATGTTGTTCCCGCTCCGCTTGCATCTGTTGTTTAAGCAGGTTGAATTTTTTCATAATATTCGCCATGGATGGCCTCGCTTGTGGAGCCTTCGGGGTATCAGGGACTGCCCGGACATTCCATACATATTTTCGGTTGTCTGCGGGGGAGTATGTAGCCTTCAGCCCGGCCCTGCCTTCCGCCCGTGCTCCTACGGACGGAAGGCAGGTCTGGCCGGGAAAACGATCGTTGCTCTACGCCTTATGGTCGCTGCCCAGTACGTTGACGATCTTGTGCTTTACGACTTCCTTGATGGCGTCGCGGGCCGGGCCGAGGTACTTGCGCGGATCGAATTCGGCCGGCTTTTCCGCGAAAATCTTGCGGATGGTCGCGGTCATGGCCAGGCGCAGGTCCGTGTCGATATTGATCTTGCAGACCGCGCTTTTGGCCGCGCGCCGCAGCATCTCCTCGGGCACGCCTTTGGCGCCCGGGAGGTTTCCGCCGTACTTGTTGCACAATTCCACGAGGTTCTGGGGCACCGAAGAGGCGCCGTGCAGCACGATCGGGAAACCGGGGACCAATTTGGAAATTTTTTCCAGCCGGTCGAAATCCAGCTTGGCTTCGCCCTTGAATTTGTAGGCGCCGTGCGAAGTGCCGATCGCAATGGCGAGCGAATCCACGCCGGTTTGCCCCACGAATTCCTTGACCTGGTCGGGATTGGTGTACGTGGCGTCCTCGGCCTTGACATTGACCGCGTCTTCAATGCCGGCCAGCGTGCCGAGTTCGGCTTCCACCGACACCCCGCGGGCATGGGCGTATTCAACCACGCGTTTGGTTTCCTTGATGTTCTCGGCAAAGGGGCGGGAGGAGGCGTCGATCATGACCGAGGTAAAGCCGCCGTCAATGCACGATTTGCAGATTTCGAAATCCTCGCCGTGGTCCAGGTGCAGCACGATCGGCACGTCCGTGGTTTGCACGGCCGCCTCGACGAGTTTGACCAGATATTCGTGGCGGGCGTATTTGCGGGCGCCGGCCGAAACCTGCAGGATCAGGGGCGAGCGGACTTCATTGGCCGCATCGACGATGCCCTGGAGAATTTCCATGTTGTTCACGTTGAATCCGCCGATGGCATAACCGCCGGCATAGGCTTTTTTGAAGAGTTCCTGGCTTCCGACAAGAGGCATCTCGTTTCTCCTTTTCAGCGGGGAACCGGCCTGTTTCCGGGCCGCCGGTTTCCGCCGAATGCAAAGTGAAAAATAAATTGGGAGCATTATATTCCAATAAGCCGGAAAGGCAATGGAAAAATTCATTATTCTTATTATTAAGAGTCTGGTTAAGCTTAAAAACCTTTTAAGGTTGATTCCTGACCGCCGGCACGGCTATAATCACTCAGCCATTGCCATGGGAGGACTCTGCTTCATGAAGAAAACCGCATTGATTCTAACCGCCACCGTCTTGTTGGGGTCGGCCTCGATTGCCGCAGCCGGGCCGGGTTTGAGCGGCGCCCAGGTGTTGCAGCAACGCAGCAGCGCCCGCCCGGCCGGCATGGGCAACGCCTTCGCGGCCAGCAGCGGGGAGTTATGCAGCATTGAGGTCAATCCGGCTGGACTCTATGATTTGGAAAAAATCGAGATTCTGTTCATGCACGTGGGCGGGCTGGAAGGATTGTCCACGGAAATGCTGACAGCGGCCATGCCCCTGTCCGGATTGGGAGTCATGGGCATCCAGGCGCTCTACCGCGGCCAGCCGTCCATCGACAACAACGTGCCTGGAGAACCGTCGGTCCCGGTCAAGGACATGGTCTACGGGCTGACGTTTGCGCGCGCCTTTTCCTCCGCGCTCAGCGTGGGGCTGAATGCCAAAATCGCGGCGCTGACCCTGGGGCCGGTGGACACGTCGGCCCTGGCGTTTGATCTGGGTGCGCAGTATGCCTTGCAGGAGGGCCTCACTCTGGGCGGCGTGATCCGCAATTTGGGCACGCCGGTGGTATTCCGGTCGGAAGAAGATCCGTTGCCCCTGACCGCCCAGTTCGGGGTCTGTTATGCGTTGATCAATCAGCTCCCGCATGAACTCCGGACAGCGGCGGACGTTTCTTATCTCGCGCCGGATGAAAATTGGACCCTGCATTTGGGTTCGGAATACTGGTTCCGCCGGGTGCTGGCCTTGCGCCTGGGCTATTCCCATTCGCAGGACCGCAGCGTGCAGGGCATGTCCTTTGGCGTTGGGTTCCGTTTCAAGGCCGGCAAGGCGGATCTGTCCCTGGATTACGCCCTGCAACCGCAATTTTGGGAAGATGAGGACTTCGAAACCGAAAACCTCATCAGCTTGAGCGTGAAGTTTTAAAGTTAAGCTAAGTATAAGGTCAGCCTGCCATTGTTTCTTCGTTCCGGGCTTTTACCACCCTCTTCCTGACTCCTGATTTGGTTGGGATGTCAACCGCGTTACCTTAATAATAATGACCACAACCCCAGGGCAGGGAGCAGGGAGAGGACTGCCAGGGCAAAGGCTTCGCGCAGCAGCAGCCGGCAGGCCTGCCACCAGGCGACCCACAGCAAACCCAGCATATATAACATGGTAAAAGCCGGGGCCAAGTTCCTGATCCACAGGCCCTGAAAACCGGGCGCGTCCAAGGGAAACAAACCCAGGGACCACGCCAGTTCCAGGGGCCAGGTCAGCCATTGGGGCGTAAAGAGCGCAGGTGCGCTCACGGCCAGCAATGGCACCAGGCCGGTTTCGCTTCGCAGGAGGCGGCTTAAAACCCAAGCCGTGACAGCACAACCCCCCCAGCCCGCAGCTAGGATTATTGGCATGGCCGAAGCCTGCCATAATCGATAATCAGAACAGGGAAACGGAGGTTCGGCGGTTACGGGGACATGGTGCAGGCGGGCTAAAAGCGTAGATAGTGAGAATAATAATGAGGTAATAGCCAGGGTCATCCAGGCAGGCCGCATGTCCTGGGTTGCAGCCAGTTCCTGAAACAAGCTGCGCGGCTTGAACCAGGCGTCCAGGGTGCGGCTTGCCTGACGGCCTAAATCGAGAATAAATGCCAGTAGGGGCATGCGCTCGCGCCTTTCGCGGACTTGGCATTTATTATACAACCGTACGATTTCAAAAGCGAAGAACGAGGTTTTAAAAATTGTAAAAAAAAGGTTGCAATTATTCGGGTATTAGCTTAAAAAGGAATCTCTGCGTTTCAACAGCCATTCAACCTATCGAAAAAGATGAGAGGAGGGGGCTTCCCAAAAGGTTTTTAATAGCAACTTAAATCATAATAGAGCCTTGAAAGGAGGACACTACGTGAAAAAGCTTTTAGCTCTATCCGCTGCAGTACTCCTAACCGGTTTTATCAGTTCCTCAGCACTTGCCTCAGTTGACCAATCCTTCCTGAATGCAGCCTCAGTCGGTATCTTCGAGGAAATGTACGATCTGTTCAAATACAGCCCGGCTTATCTTCCTACTTTCCAGAAAAATGCCTTTTGGGGGCAGCTCTCCAACCTGCATGACCGCGTTGACCGCATTGTCAACAATGCCAGCAATGACTGGTATTTGATCGGCGGCACAAATGACATGATGGGCATGGGCCGGGCAGGCCTCATGTTCGACTGGTGGGCGTCAGTTGCGCCGCAAACCACCCGGACCTGGAACGTGACCACCACGTACAACGGGCTGGCTGAATATGAAAATATAGAATACCGCGATACGGACAGCGACAGTGTCGTTGACCTTCGCCGGGAAACCTACGGTCGCAGCGAGGAAACCAACAACAATTCCCAAAGCGATATCTATGCGGCGTACGGCCTGGGCGGGTTCATGGGTATGGAAGTGGGCGCAGCCATCCGTGGCATGTGGAACTCCAATGTGCCGAGCTGGGATGATTACATCAGCAGCGGCACCCACGCGACCATCCACGGCAACTACGACGGGTCCTTCGACTGGATTGCCACCGACAAACAATATGATGTCACCAATCCAAACAACCCGATTTTGCAATACCGCAGCGATGCCGAAGGCACCGGTACCCTTGATTACGGCTCCAGCAGCTGGGCCCTGATCCTCGGCGGGCGCATGCCCGGGTTCATGCCCAATATGGACCTGACGGCCAATTTGAAGGGGATCATGGCTTCCAAGTCGAACAAGCTGGACTGGAAATACGAGGAAAGCTATGACAACTCCCCGAATGACCCCAACCTGTATTCGGATTTTTCCCGCACCTATAAAAAGGTGGGTATCGAAGAAGGGTACAACTACTTCCCGGGCACGGGCATTGGCGTAGGCGCTGACGCCCGCCTGGACTGGGTCATTCAGCCGGGCATCAACTTCACCGGCTGGCTCGGATTCGGCACGGTCGGCATTCCGATCGCCACCGGCGACTCCAAGAACGATTCGACCACGGACATGCTAGCGCGCACCACGCAATTCAACGGCACGGAGAACATCCTGGTTACGGATGCGGTCAATTCCAAGACCGCCAGCACCTGGGAAGGCAGTGACAGCGGGACCACGATCCTGGCCCGCGCGCGCATCGTTTTCCCGACCGATGGTTTTGACTTCGGGCTGGGCGCTTCTTTCTGTTCCGAACAATCCAAACTCGAAACCACGAGAGTCGTGGACGTAACGGCCAACCGCCGCCACGTGGAATACGAAACGGTTGCCGATCCCACCACGGATTTTACGGAAGCGACTTCCTCGGGCTACAAGATTGACAGCGTTTCCGACGTGGTCATCAACACCATTGACCTGCCCGTGGCGTTCAACTTCAAGTTCCTCAAGAATTTCCACGTGCAGGTGGGCGTCAACCACCAGATCACCATGAAATCCATCACCACCAACAGCACCACCAAAGACCGCCGGCTGGCGACCACAGTCCGCACCACGGATGCGAACGTCGTCACAACCACGGGTCCTGGCAACACCTCTTTTACAGAGATGAGCCAGACGTCGCGTTATGACGTTACGCATGACAACCAGTTCAGCTATGGCGTAACCTGGTGGCCGTACGAACAGGTGCGAGTTGACTTCACCTATTTGACTTACCTCACCTACCTGTATCTGTACCGGTTCTCCATCAACCTGTACTACTAATCGGAAAGGAGCGCGAACCGATGATGAAGAAACTACTAAGCGGATTGGCCGTAGTCGGGTTGGCTGCCGGTGCGGCCCTGTATCTCAGCTCTTGCGCCCAGCAAGCCGGGCCTCTTAATCCGGATTTGAAGGTGCTTAACAGCAATAGCACAACGACGGAAAAAACTATGCCACAAATTGTTACTACTCCTCCTATGCCAGTACTCCCGATTTCGGTTTCACAGACAGCTCAAATTTCTTTCACGAAACCAATGAATCCGTCGACCATCAGCGCCAGCACTATCTTGGTTTATCAGCAAAGTGCTGACGGATTATCAGAAAACCTTCTAAACTATACTGTGACATATAACGCGGCAGCACAGCAAGCTACTATCACTCCCAATGGTGGCGTTTGGACCAATGACTCGCGTTATCATATAGTAATTACCACAGCCTGCCAGAGTGTGACTGGCAATCAGCTGGATGGCAATGGTAATGGGATTCCGGAAGATCCAACTTTTGACAATACTCATCTTTTATTTACTCTCGGAACCCCACCGACAAATTACGTGGATCCTCGAGGATATATACGAACCTATTCTAGCCTTACTGTTACAGCAGGAGCAGTCACGGCTTATTTAACTCCCGGTGGATATGTGGGGGGGCTCGCGGCAGTGTATAATTATGTTACTATAACTGTTGGATTTGATTTCACTTACATCGGGTATGTAGATCCCAACTTTGCAATTGATCAGTCATCTGTCTTCCAAGATGCGACAACCCTTAATCCCAACATTAACATTACAGACGCGAATGGGACCCGCTTGACTCCTGCAAATGTGACCCTGAGCGGAGCACAAAACCAGACCTTGACCATTGAACTGGCCCTGCAACCAGCCAGTAAGTATTACATCACTTTAAAGGGTGGATATAACGGCATCCGCACTTCGTCTGCTGCCAATGCGGCAGTTACCAAAGGATTGCTATTTGATGGAAATTTTGCCAATGGCGCCGAGGCGTCGGATGATTGGAAAACCGCTACAATCATGACTGCTAATGTGGACAATTCGGCCATGCCCAGTTTGGCAGTCAACGGTGTTTTTTATAATTCGACCCTGCGCAGAGTGTACATTCAATTCCAGGTTCCCCCGGGCGTTGGCACCGGAACCTTGAATCCAAGCACAGTGAATAACAATACGATCATTCTAATTGATGAGAACGATACGGATGTTGCGGGCGACGAACCCGACAAACCGATCGTGCCGGTTTCTATAGAGCTGAATAACACCCTTCCGCCAGTGCCGGAAGTGTATGTGTGGGTGCCGGAGAAATTCTCGCAGGATTCCAGCAACAATCATGACCACACTGTCCGCGTAGTTATTAAAGGCGTGCAGTCTGCAGAGGGAGTCGGCATGGATACCAATGCCGACGGTGTCATCGGCTCTCCTGCGGACGTTTATTCCACGACAGTGACGATCGAGAACCATCAGTAAGCATTAGTGGTCCCAGCCTGCCGGCTTTGCCGGCAGGCTGGGACCATGCCCTGAATTCATTGCCACACACCCCGCGCCGCATTCAGGCGTGAAGGAGGGAGGGCACGTGAAAACCCTGCGAGCGATTTTCCTGGCATGGCTGGCGTGCGGTTTGCTGGTTTCCGGCGCCGCCGCTTTCCAGGACCAGTCTTTTCAATATGCGGCTACGGCCGGTATGTTCGAGGACATGTACGATTTATTCACGGACAGCCCGGCTTATTTGTCCAGTTTCAGTAAAAACGCAATTTGGAGCCAGCTTTCCAACCTGCGAAGCCGCAATGATTATATTTTCGACTATAATCCGAACGATCAACTGTGGCAAGCCGGTGGCACCACGGACCTGATCGGCCCAGGCAGGCTGGGTGTTATGGTGGACTGGCACGGCTACTCTACGCCTGTGGAGAATTATAGTTATTATGATTCTACTTCCCATTACGGCTTTGGCGAAAGCGAACAAAGGCTCTATTTTGACGTGAATGGCGACAATATCATCGAAACCCGCCAGGAATTATATAGCCGCAGCGAAGCCCAGGATAATTATAGTGAAGGTGAAATATATGCAGCTTATGGCCTGGGATTGGGCGGTCTGGATGCGGGCATCGGCGTAAGGGGAAGCTGGAGCGACAACAATCCCACGCACAATCCTTATCCTTGGTTCTGGATGGGGGATTTTGCCTTCGACCAACTGGCTACCTACAGGGAAGTGGACATTTCAGACCCCAATAATCCCAGGCCAACGCAGAATTATGATTTTTCATCCTCGGGCTCCTGGAATTGGGGCTATTCGGATTGGAGCTTGATTTTAGCCGCCCGTTCCCAGGATGCGTTTGGCTTCATGCCCGGTCTGGGTTTGTTGGTCAATGTCAGGCCCTATTTGGAAAACACCAGCAACAAGCTTGAAAGCCAGTTTGAAGATGCAGCGGATTACTCGCCTAGCGATCCTAATATTATTTCCACATACTCGTCCCAGTACGAGGAAAGCGGGTTTGAAGAAGGTTACGGTGCTTACCCGCTTCCCAGGTCCGGGTTCGGCGTCGATGCCACGGTGCGCGCTGACTACGCCTATTTGGGCGTGAATTGGACCGGCTGGATCAATGTGGAAAGCAGCGCTTACTCCCTGCAAAACGCCGACTATCATGCTGAGGCAAACCAGAATTCCCAGTATTTAAATACCAACAGCGGAATCCCGGTATTTACTAATGATTCTTATTCGTACGTTGAGGATCATAAAAATGAAGGGCAGGGTGGCTTCAATTGGGCGGAAGCCAGGCTGCGCGCGCAGCTTCCATTCACCGGCTGGCGTATTGGCGCGGGCGTCAATGGCATTGCCAGCGGCAGCGATTCCAAACGCACTGAAACCATAACGGCCCGGCAGATACAAAGGCACGATGAAGGCGATATCACCCAGAACTACACCACGGTTTACAATGCCTATCAAAAACGCCGGACTACAACCAAGAGCGTTGATTATTATCTGCAGTTTCCCTTTGCGATCGTAATCGACGTTCTCAAGAATTTTTCAGTGCAAGTGGGGGCCCAATACAATATCCACCAATACTCCGATACTGAAACCGGTGAAGTTTTGGAAGGCCCGGTGCCATCCTATGTTACCACGTACGATGACGGCCGGCAGGATTTCAATCTTACCAGCAGTACCTTCAGCACATTGACCGGAGATTGGCATGCTGAACAGCGTTCATCCGCGGAGACCAATTTCTCCACCGATTTTTCCTATGGTCTGACCTGGAAACCGTGGGAACAGGTGCAGATCGACCTGACCGGATTTAGCGTTGCGGACGAGCCCTGGCGGTATTGCGCCAGTTTTACTTTGTATTATTAACATGCTGAGGAGCGTGATCTCATGCTGAAAAGAATCTCGGGGGTTTTGGCCCTAGTCGGTTTGGCGGCCGGCGCGGCCGTGTACCTCAGCTCCTGCGCCCAAGTGTCTGGGCCTTTGAGCCCGGAAATCAAACGAAATACAGCCGGCGATACAAATGGATCCATTTTACTGACGACGACGCTTTCGGGCAGTGTAATTCCTTCCTCGGTGTCTGAAACTGCCCGGGTAAGGTTCAACCTTCCCTTGGACTTGGCCACGGTGAATACCAATAATATTCGGGTCTATACTTTATCGGCAGACGGCCTCACGGAAGCTCTTTATAATAATTATACGTTAAGCTACGTCGCTTCAGCCCAGACCGTGGTTTTTACGCCTACCACGGGCGGGGTATGGGCGGATAACACTGCTTATCGGGTGGAAATACGAACCAGCGTGCACAGCGTGGCTGGCGCCCAGTTGGATGGAAACGGGAACAACATACCCGAGTCCGAGGAATTCGACAATTACAATATTTCGCTTTCTTTGGGAACCCCGGCTTTTACTTATACCAGCAAAAACAAGGCGGTCAACGTCTTATCGGCCGTTTGGGCCTCTAACGCCAATCCGCCGGGCACCAGTTTCAATTTTGGGGATAATGTAGGCTATATCAGCGCCACATACAGTCATATAACGATAACCGTCCAATTCTCCACCACCGGCGGTGTGCCGGCGGATTTTGCCATGGACCCGAACACTTTTTCCACGGGATCGAACACCCTTCACTCAAACGTGGTTTTTACGGATGCCAACAACAACCCAATCACTCCGCTGAGTATATCGGTTTTTTCAACCGCCTATCCGGATGATACCCTGCAATTGGTGTTCAATAATCTCCAGCCCAGTTCCAAATACCTGTTTAAGCTAAAAGGCGGGTTAAACGGCATCAGGTCAACAGGCGGCGCAGCTACGAGGCTTTCCAATCATTTTTATTTTGATGGTGATGATGACGGCGATGCCGAAGCCAGTGATGACACTGAACCAGCGGTATTCATGACCCAAACCGGTGAAGCGCAAAATATACCCCGGGTTTATGTGGTTTCGGCAATTTACAATTCCACGCTTCGCCGTTATACCGTTACCATCAATGTTCCGACCGGCATCGGTATTTTGGATCCTGCTTATGTGAATAACAATTACTTTTTATTATGGAACGCCTCACATGGTATACCGATTGTACCGGCCTCTATTTCGCTGGATAATTCCACAGCCCCCAATCCTATTGTCTATGTTTATGTGCCGTTGAAAATAACACCTTGGGGATCGGGGAACATGGACGTTTACCTGACCGTGCGCAAGGAAGTGCGTTCGTCGGACGGCATTTCCCTTGACCAAACACCACCTGCTGGCGATGGTGTATTATTGATGGACGACGATAACTTCCAAAGTAGTTCTACTTCAATTTTAGGGTATTAGTACTATTTTTTAATGATTATCAAGGGCGGCTCATCCGAGCCGCCCTTTTTTTATGAATAAACGCATTGAAAGTGGCTTAATCCAGTCTAAACAATTATATATATACAACAATTGATACAATGAAAAAGGGGAAATAAATATGAAATGTGTTTTCGTTCCACTGACATCGTTACTACTTTTTCTTGCTATTTCGGCTCATTCTGATGTTTTTACTGTTACTAGTCTTGAGGATAATTTACTTATACCGGGCACCTTACGTTGGGCAGTAAGCCAAGCTAATGGTGTCCCAGGTCCTGATGTTATTAATTTTAGCGTCGGGAATTCATTGGTTGTGTTTAGCGACTTGAATATTTCAGATCGGGTATTTATTTCAGGTGCCAAAACACAGGTTATTGGCGGCGGACGATTTATTTTAATTCCTGATAGTGATGGAAGTACCATTAGTGGCGTAATTTTTAATTATAGCGGCGTAGAGGTACAGTCCAATTGCAATCGGATCATTGGCTCTACCTTTATGGAAAATGGGATATCTATTTCAGGCTCCTATAATGATATCGGTGGAAACATTGCTTCCGAAAGAAACATGATGGGAACAGGACTTGATATAACGGGCAATGCACATAGAAATACTATACGGGGTAATTATATTGGTCTCCTTAGCGATGGTGCGACAGGGCTTGGCACAGGTGTTGGTATAAATATTGAAGGGAATACTTTTCAAAATATGGTTGGAGGGAATAAAAATAATGGTGAAGGCAATGTCATCAGAGGATTTCCGGCTGTAGATGTCCGAGGGTCAAGCTATGGGAATAGTGTATGTGGAAATATCATAGGACTATCCGCGGATCAATCAACGAGACTGAATATATCGATAGGAATTCGTATATATGAGAGTTCCAAAGGTCATTGTATTGGTCTTTCACAAGATGGTTATGGCAACATAATAGCTGGCTACTTAAATTATGGCGTCGAAATCAGTGGTTTTGGGAGAAGTACTATAAAAAATAATTTAATAGGTCTTTCGGAATCAAACGGAACTTTTGGGGGGATGCGAGGACTCTATATACACGATACTATTGCTTGCGTCGTTGGTGGAGTCAGAAGCGCCGGACAATATAACAAAAATATAATTAGTAATAATAGTTATGCAGGAATTGAAGTTTATCAAAGTTCTAATAATACCATTTGTGGGAATTATATTGGATTAACAGTTGATGGCTCGGCATCCGCAGGTAATCAGAGGGGGATTTATATAAATAATGGATATGACAATTTAATTGGCGGATTTGAAATAAGCGGTGGCAGTTTGTATGGCAATATTATTTCGGGAAATCAAAGTGGTATTGGATTATATTATGGTGGTGGAAATACAATTGCAGGTAATTATATTGGATTAAATGCTGCAGGCAATGCCGCGGTGCCAAATACATCTTATGGCATCAATGATGATCGGAGTGTAAATACTTTAATCGGTGGACCTTCATCTGAATTAAGAAATGTTATTTCGGGAAATCCTTATGGCATTTATTTAAGTCAAAACGCACACAATACACAAATATGGGGTAATTATATTGGTACGAATGCGAGCGGTACAGGTCAAGTATCAAATACTACTTACGCCATTTTTGTGCAGAATACAAATAATACCGAAATAGGTGGGACGTCTATTGAGAAAAGGAATGTGATTTGTGGAACTGGTACGGCAATCCGAGTTGCCGGTTCCATGAACACAACTATTTATAACAATTTACTCGGGTTGCTCCCGAACTATAATTACCCTTCGCAAAATCTTACATCAGGTATTGTAATTGACAGCAACTCACAGACGGGTTTTATTGGCCGGCGGAGTATTTCAAATAGCGGCAATTTAATTCGAGGTACTGGGACGGGTATTTCCATTTCTGGCGTAAATAGCGATTACAATGAATTCGTTGGTAACACTATATGCAATTTTAGCACGGCAGGTATATCTTTAGCTGGTGATGGCGCTAATCAGAATAAGGCTTCCCCTGCTATTTTATCACCGGCAGACGTGGCCTTAATACAAGGAACTACTAGTGGATCAAATGATTTCATTGAAGTGTTTATTTCCGATCGAGGTGCAGGTCAATATGGAGGGAGCTTAAGGAGCGTCGGCACTACTACTGCGGTCTCGGGCAACTGGAGCCTGGTGCCAACCGGCCTATCAGGCGGAGAATATGTATGCGCCATTGCCACGGATAGCAGCGGAAATTCATCTGGGTTTTCATTGAACCAATTGGTTCAAGTGCCAACACCGACTGTCACGCCCACCCAGACTCCAACCCCAACCGCCACTCCGGCTACCCAAGTCCTAGTACACTCCTTGGCGCCGGAATACTATTATTCCAATCGGGCAGGGACTTTCACACTACGCGGCAAGGCATTACAAAATCCCCTTACCATTAAACTGGTTAAATCCGGTGTGACTGATCGGGCTGCGACCAGCATTAATATTGTCAGCCAGGAATTGGCAACCTGCAGTTTCGACCTAACAGGCCTCCCGGCTGGTAATTATAATGTGCAAGCGCAGATACCCGGTTCACAATCCGAGTTGCAGAATGCGTTGACGATTATTTCGGAAATTGTTCCGCCGATTAACTGGACTGTGGCTGACTTGGGGCAAGCCGGTATAACTGCGCAAACTTCGATTCGGCGTGGGTTGACGCTGGGCGACGGGAATAATGACCGGCAGAGGGAATTGTATTCGGCTGGGTTATTGCAGAATCTTTTGCAGTATAAATGTACCGGAGCGTCTGACTGGGGAATTACCCAATTGCCAACCGGCCCTATCGGCGAGTACTATACCGATGTGATTGTCTTTGATAAAGACAATGACGGACAAAATGAGGTTTACGGATCGACTTTGGACCATCATGTGTATGGGTTTAGCGGGACGAATTGGGTTAATCGGGAAGACAGCGGCGATTTAGGGTATGCGGTTAACGCTCTTGCGTATGGCGATGGGAATAATGATGATATTTTAGAACTCTATATTGCCACCGAAAACGGGGATGTGATTGAAAGCCAGTATAATGGCACCGGTTGGTCCAGCAATATTATCGGAAACGCGACAGGAAAGATGATGGATCTTGCCGTGGGTGATGGCAATCAGGATGGAGAGAACGAAGTGTATGTGGCTTGCGAGGATAAAAACCTATACCAATTAAAATTCAATGGCTCGACTTGGGCCAAAACCATAGTAGCTACTGGCGGGGATGATATGCTGTCCGTGGCTATTGGCGACGGCAATCAGGATGGCAGCAATGAAGTATATTGCACTAACTTGGATGGCAAAATCTACCAATGCAAATGGACATCAACCTTTTTCTGGAATATCACCCAGGTGGCTGATCAGACCAGCCGGGATTTGCTGGTTGGTGATGCTGACAATGACGGGACTCAAGAAGTTTACATCGCCGCAATCAACGGCCATGTTTGCCAATGTAAGTATGCAAACAGCCAATGGTCAAACCAGGATCTGGGCAGTGCGCCTGCGGAACTTTATGCGCTGGTTTCGGGTGATGGCGACAATGACTATCAATTGGAATTGTACGCCTTGGCCGGAGACAGCCATGTCTATCAGATTAAAGCCAGCCACTCCCAGCCTACCCCTACGCCGACCAAGACTCCGGTTCCGGACTTTGACGGTCAAATTATTTCCAAAAATTATGTCTATGCCGCTCCCAATCCCATTCGGGGCCATATTGCCAAAATACATATCATGACCCTGCAACCGGCTGAGGTATCGGTAAAGATGTATACAATTACCAATAAAGAGGTTATGTCTTTCAACCGCAATTATTCAACTGGGATGCAGATCGAGAGCGTAAACATGAGCAATCTGGCAAATGGGGTATATTTTCTGCTGGTTAAAGCTCGTGCTGCCAATGGTGCAGAAGAAAAGGTACTTAAAAAGATTGCATTAATAAAATAACCCTCTCTTCACATATAGTAAAAAGCCCTTCCGACCGGGGGCCGGAAGGGCTTTTTATTGAAATAAAAAGAGTTAGAAGTTGTAAATGAACGCCAGCTGCGTGCGCGCGGCGTCGCCTTCTTTGGAATTCTTATACTGCGTGCGGATTTGGGCGATTTCCAAGGCCACCTGGATATTGGAAGTCAGATTATGGATGGCATTGCCCCATACCGCGTTGTTCTGCGATCTCCAGCCATTGGGAATCTGATCCCACTGGGCCATTTCGATGGTGCCACCGAGGTTGAACTTGGTCGAAGCCATAGGGCCAAGACCCAGGCACACCCAGCCGCCCTTGGTATGCACGGACTCTCCGCGAGTGGTGCTGATGCCCTGGGTGAGGCCGCCGATATACGTTTCTAAATTGGCTCCTTTCCAGGCGCTGCCTTTCAAGGTCGCTCCGTCCACTAGTGGCAGCTGTACGTCGATCGCGCCGCCCCAGACCGGGTACGTTTTGAAGTCAATATTCTGGGTGTTGACGTCGTATTCCTCCCGGCCCCAAACGCCGGACAAGCACAGGATCGCCGGTGCGGAAGTCCACAACGGGCTGGTGAAGGTCAGGCTGCCCTGTACATGCGGCATACCGGAATCAGTGCCTGAATCCGTGCTGGTCACCGTCACAGTGTGTCCCATGTTGCGGGACAGCGCTACTTTGGCGTTCAAGCTCGATTTTTCTCCTACTTTAAAATTGCCGGTCAGGCGCAGTTGGGGGTGACGGTAGCCCACTTCGCCGGTGCCTTCCCACACCGAATAATTTACTGCGTCCGGAAGCATGGGTGCGAAAACGTCCCAAGCCTGCCCGGCCAGAAGACCGAGGTTTAAATCCGTCCAAGTCAGCTCCAGATAGGCCTGGCGCATCATGAGTAGTCCTTTGTTTTCCGTGCCTCCGGGCCCGTAGAAATCCATTTCCACTTTTCCGGCGGTTTTGGCGCCCGCCGCTTCCGGGCCGGACAGGTTCAATCCCAGACGGGTTTGGTTGGCGGTGATATTGAGCTGGTTGTCGTCGTTATACGGCCCTTCCTGTTTGACGTAAATAGCATAATTGCCGGGGTAGACGCGCGAGGTGTCGAAGATAGCATCCAGTTTGATATAACCGTACACCTGTATGTCGATGTTGGAAAGCACGCTCTTTTTTTCAGGCGCATCGGCGGCCATGGCCACATTGACGCCCGCCAAACCGATCATTGCAGCGATAAAAATTAAACTGATATTTTTCATGGAACCCCCTTTATGTATTTGGCAGAGTTTTATTCCGGCAACCGCCGGTTGGACGATTAATTCTGTGCTTAGCCGTATCGGTGATCACCCCCCTGTGCTTATGCCGGAAGACATTTCTGCCACGCATATGTTTGGCGGCTATCTTTCACAGCCGAAGCTGCACCGATGTTACCTGACACGGGTGCCGGTCGTAAACGCCGATTCTGATCTTGAAACAGGCGTACCTGCAGCTGTTTTCCGTTTTGCCCCCGACACAGCGGCGACAGTGGACCGGAAGGCGGCGGAAAGGCTTTCGCTGGTGGTTTTGCGGGCCGGCGTCTGATTTGTATTCTGCCCGACAATGACCACCAATTGGTCGATATGTTCGCGCATTTGTTCGGACTGCGCGTGCATTTCCTCGGACGCGGAGGCTGATTCCTCGGCGTTGGCGGAATTATGCTGGACTACCTCGTTCATTTTTCCGACGGCGATGTTTATTTGTTCTATCCGTTGGGATTGCTCCTCGGAAGCCTGGGTGATTTCCCCCACGAGTTTCCGGACTGTGATTGAATTTTCAACCACGTGATTGAAGGCGGAATCCGCGTTGTGAACCAAATCAGCTCCATATTTGATCTTTTGCGTGGTATTTTCGAGGAGCGTGGCTGTATTGCGCGTCGCCTCGGCCGTGCGCATGGCCAGATTTTTAACCTCGTTGGCCACAACCGCGAAGCCGGCGCCGGCTTCGCCGGCGCGCGCGGCTTCCACCGCGGCATTGAGAGCCAATAAATTAGTTTGGAAGGAAATCGAGTCGATGGTTTTGATGATGTCGGAGGTTTCCTCGCTGGCTTTGGTGATTTCCTTCATGGATTGGGTCAGTTGGGCCATGGCTTGATTGGCTTCTTGGGTGACTTGATCAGCTTCCTGCATCAGGGCAGCGGTTTGTTTGGCATTTTCCGCGTTTTTCCTGGTCATATCGGATATCTCCACCAACGACGAACTGGTCTCTTGCAGGGAAGCGGCCTGGGCAGAGGTTCCTTGGGCCAGAGATTGGCTGCCAGTCGAAACCTGCTTGGCCGCCGTGGACACCTGCTGAGAACCGGATATCAGCCCGGTGACGATCTGATAGATCGGCAAAGTTATGGAGCGGATGACGTAGAACGCTGCCAACCCGAACAACCCCAGTCCGGCAATAAATGTGATGACAATAAGAAGCAGGGCGGTACCTTGTTTGGTGGAGATGTAACGGTCGGTGGCTGCGAGCAAGGCATTCACCTCGCTGAGGATGCCACCGCCCAGTTGATCAAGGCTTTGCGTCAGTTGGTATTCACGCACGCTGAAGGTCAATGACTTTTTCAGCAGGTCCACCAGGGTTCTTAAAGAACCGCTCACAGTGGTGGCATTGGCAGCCAAATCTTTGCTGCGGAATCCCAATGCCAAGGCACTCAGGGTGTCGCGATAGGACGGAAGATTGTTTTTACATTGCTGTTCGAGCAGTTTGAGGGTCTTTTTATCCCCTGTGTCCAGGTATTGCTGCTGGAGCAATTGGATTTGAAACAGCACACTGTCGCAGTCGCGTAAAACTCCTGAAAATTCATACTCTTCCTTGGAAAGGTCCAGGCCATCCATTTGCAGCAGGGCTTGCTTGGCCGTAAGGTCGATGACCATTTTGTTGATCAATTCCTGGGGTTTTTTAATGCCCGCCCGCACCTGGTCCTGCTCGGAATTGAGCGCCACACGTTCGTTGAAAGCAGTCTGATACTGGTTGAAAAGCTCGCCAGCCGCGGTCAGGCTTTTGGATTGGTCCGTGGTCAACCGGCGATTTTGAAGTTGTTTCAAAATCGAGTGGACTTCGCCGGATTGGGAGTCGAAATCGCGCTTGTATTCCGCGGCGAACGACGTCAGGAAAAGCTTTTCGGACAAGCGTGCTTCAAGCAACCGGCTGGCAAAGAAGTTGATGTCGCTTTTTATCTGATGGGCCCCTTGGATTTGATTATAAAAAACGAAAGAAATGACGATGGTGGATAATAAAAGAAAAACGGTCAGGCCTGAAAAACCCGCCAGTTTTTGTTTTAAATTCGCTTGGAGAATCCGCTGGATCAAAGTCATTTGCGAACCTGCCTTTCTGGCGTTAGGCCTGACCGTTTACAGGCGCTGATAAACGACTTAGTTCTTCGATTTAATTGAAGCGATATCGCTTTCGCTTAAATTATAAACGCCGCACCCTGCCACCAAGTCTTTTCCATCTTTGCTTTTGCACAATTTGACGTAAGAAATTTTAAGCGAGGGATTTTTTTCGCCCGGTTTCGGCCACATATAGTCCACCCAACCGGCGCCTTTTTCCTTAACCAATTCGTTCATTTCGGAAAAGAAACGCTTGCCATTGGCGTCTTTGAAATTCAGGATCGGTTTGCCGTTCATGGCCGCTTTAATCGGGTGCATGAGCATGATGCCATCCAAGTCATGAATCCAAATGTAAGTGCCGGCGAAAATGAAGTCGCTGTCCTTGCCCTGGAATTTTGGAAAAGCCTCCGTGCCTTCTTTTTCGAGCAACTCACAGGCTTTATCCACGTTTTTAATGATCATATCAATGGTTGGTTTGGTCCCGGCCGTGCTCTCGGCTTTGGCTTCGCTTTCTTTAGCCAAATCGTCGCCTTCGGCCCAGGAAACTGAGGATATGCCCGCCATCAGCCCTACCACCAAACAGCCTACACTCAATGCCGTCCATCCTTTCCAATTCATCATCATACCTCCTATTAGATTATTCCGGTCGCCCGGTGAAAACCCGACGCACTCCATGCAGCAATAATACCCCGAAAAATGATGAGGTTGCCGCGCCGGCATGCCCTCATACGGTGAATATCGACGGTCTTTGATATAACTTGAGCGGAGTTGTAAAAATAATATAGGTAGAATGAACGCGCCGCGGTTTTATCCCCCTTCATCCACTACCCCGCAGCTGGCTGTGGGGGTAAAGAAAGTGGAAATAAGCTCCGGCTCCAAGGTTCCGGAGGTCTGGGGAGGGATGATATCCGGGAAACCTGCAGCTGCAGGGTAAATCATTTGAAAAAGGCTTGAAAAAGTGCATAATATGGACATATTTCATCCGGCCGCCCCGAACGGAGCCGAAAAAGTGAATATGCGAAAACCAACATTTCACATCCAGGTCGTAGGCTGCAAAGTCAATCAGGCGGAGGCGGATATCTTCGGCAGGCAGCTGGCTGAACGGGGTTGGATCCCGGTTGCGGAAGGTGATGCGCCGGACCTGGTTTTGATCCACACCTGCACAGTCACCCAACGCGCAGATCGTGATTCGCGCCGGCTGATTCAAAAAACGCATTCTGTGCATCCTGGGGCGAAAATAATTGCAAGCGGCTGTTTGGCTGAACTGGAAGCCAAGACCCTGTCCAGCCTGCCCGGAGTGGCTGCGGTGCTGGGACAGGCGGACCGTTACAGGCTGGCTGAGCTTGCCGCGCAATCCCTCCGCAAGAATCCCCGGGCTTCAGCTCCCGAAGGGACCGCTGGCCGGGGAGAGGATTTGCAGGATTGTATTGTGGAGGGAGGGAGCCCCGGACTTCAGTCCGGGGGGTCACTCCACTGGCAAGGCGGGTCTTCCGCGACCACAGATGTCCGCGAACCAGGGTTTTTCCCCGGCCCTATTAGCTGGCGTCGCTCCCAAAACCGCTCCAGGGCTTGGCTGAAAATCCAGGATGGATGCGCAGGCGCCTGCACCTACTGCCGCGTGCATTTGGCGCGTGGCAAGCCTGTGTCCAGGCCCATGGACGATATAAAGGCCGAGGCGCAAGCCTGCCTGGCCCAAGGATTTCAGGAGTTGGTGCTGACCGGCGTGAATGTCGGCTCCTGGCAGCCGGGCTTGGAGAAGCTCTTGCCTGAGCTGGCGGTTTTACCCGGCGCTTTTCGCCTGCGGCTGTCCTCCCTGGAACCTCAATACTTGTCTTCCCGGCTGATCCGGACTTGGGGCGAACTCGGCAGCCGGCTTTGTCCGCACCTGCACCTGGCCCTGCAAAGCGCGGATAATGGCGTTTTGCAGGCCATGGGCCGGGCTTATACCGGCGAAAGCCTTGGCCAACAGCTTGACTCTTTGCGGGCCACGAGGCCGGATTTAATTCTGACCGCGGACGTGATCGCGGGGTTTCCCGGAGAAACCGCCAGGGCTTTTGAACGGACTTGCGGCTTTTTGCGCGAACAAGGTTTCAGCCGTTTGCACGTTTTCCCCTTTTCAATGAGGCCCGGCACTCCGGCCGCGGACATGGCAGGCCGGCTTCAGTCCCGTGAGATTACGGCCAGGGCGCGCGTTCTGCGTTCGCTCAGCCGCGAATTGACCCTTGCCCATCATCGCCGCATGCAGGGGAAGCCCGCGACCTTGCTGCTGGAAACCGAACTGCGCGCAGGCGTCTGGCAGGGAACCACGGAGACTTTTGACCGCGGAAGCATGAATGTGGCTGGAAAAGCTGGGCAACTCATGGCTGGCACAGTCCATTCGATCGCTAACGGGATCTTGCATTTGATCCCCTGATGAAATCCCTTCCCTTGAGGGGAGGGGATTTCCTTCGGGAAGTCATGGAGGGGTCATGGTAAGTATCAGACGTCATTTCCAATTCCAAAAGCTGAGCAAAACCCGGATTGCGGTTTATCTGGCTGTCCTGGGTGGGCTGATAATGGCTACATTTGACTATTTTGACTTTGCTAAGTCCGTGGAAAATCGGATGCTGGACATGCGTTTCCAAATACGTGGCGAGATCGGGCCGGCAGCGGACGATGAAGTCGTCATTCTGGCCATTGACGACCTAAGCATGGAACGTTTGCAAATGCGATGGCCATGGCCGCGCACAATGTATGCCAAAGTGATCGACCGGCTGTCCCAAGCAGGCGCCCGGGTCGTGGCCTTGGACTTGGTATTCTCCGAACTCAGCGAATCCGAGCGTAAGGAACAGGATAAAATATTGGGGGACGCTATAATCCGTTCGCGTTCATGGATTGTACTCGGCAGTGCTTTTTCCGCTGCCCTCACGAAGCATACTGACAAGATGGATATCGACGCAGTGAAGGTGACGTATACTGAAGCCTTGCCAGATATTGACCAAACCCGAGCCCATGTGGGTTATGTGAACATCTGGGCGGATAAAGAGGACGGCGTGCTGCGGCATGCCTCCCTTCTGAAAACTTTTCAAAAAAAGCTCTATACTGCATTTGACCTGAAGATCCTTACGCGGTTTTTGAAGATTGACGCTCTAGGAGCATTGCGTACGCCAAAAAGGATCACTTATGGCCCCCTACGGATTCCAGTGGATCATCGGGGCGACATGTTGATCAATTATCGGGGTGGCCCCGGCAATTTTAAAATCATTTCATTCTATGCTGTCTACGGCCCGCGGCCAGATGTCCATGTATACCATACAGAGGAAGGAGAAATAGCAGACCTTTTTCCCGGCCTCCTTGATGCTGGCGTGTTTAAAGACAAAATCGTGCTCATCGGCCCGGCTTTTCCAGAAGGCCAGGACTATCACCAAACCCCGTTTACTTCCTCGCTAGGGCGCACCACAGGAGTTGAGATCCACGCCAATATTCTTGATACGATATTGAAGAAACGTTTTTTATTTCCTGTACCCGGGTGGATTAAATTTGCCCTCTTCCTGTTGCTTCCGCTGCTCATCGGCCAATTGACCATCAAGCTCAAGCCCATTCGTGGGTTCGTCGCCCTGGTTGTCCTGGTCGCTATATATCTGCTGGTCGCCATCTGGCTGTTCATCAGTTATCGTTGGATCGTGCCGGTGGTGAACCCACTGCTGGCCACGACCCTTACCTTTGTCATGGTGGTAGTGTATCTGCTGGTGACCGAGGAGCGGCATAACCGTTTCATCAAGGGCATGTTCTCCCGCTACGTATCGCCTAAGGTGGTGGAAGAACTGGTTAAGGACCCTAATGCTGAACTCAAGCTGGGCGGCAACAAGCAAGTTGTGACGGTCTTATTCTCCGACATCCGCGGCTTTACCACCCTGTCCGAAGAGCTGACTCCCGAGGCTGTGGTGGAAAAACTGAACGAATATTTCCAAACCTGGACTGACATTATTTTCAAACACGATGGCACGGTGGACAAATTCATAGGTGATGCGGTCATGGCGATTTTCGGCGCACCGGTGGCCCACCTGGACGATGCGGCGAGGGCGGTGCGCGCGGCCTGGGATATGCGGGAAGCTTTGGAGAAATTGAACAAGCGTTGGCAGGAGCAGGGCCGCAAGACTATAAATATCGGCGTGGGAATCAACACGGGGGAAGCCATTGTGGGCAACATGGGCTCCCATCAAGCCATGGGCTATACCGTGATCGGCGATACGGTCAACCTGGCTTCGCGCCTGGAGAGCAAAACCAAGGACTTAAGCGCGTTTTTGCTGATTTCTGAGTCGACCTATGAGGCCGTAAAAGAATTGGTAGAGGTTCAGTCATTTTCGGATATAACCGTAAAAGGCAAGGCCAAATCCATATCGGTTTTTGCGGTGCAGGGGCTTAAAAAAGCTTGAAAACAAATGAAAAAATGCTGGTCCGCGGTTGACAAAGACAGAGCCATATACTAGACTGAAATGGTCGGGAAGCGTCCCCGAATCCACTTTGCCTTGATCCCGCTTTTCCAACCGCACAGCCCGGCAAAGCACGCCAAAGGAGGGTGAACAGATGAAAAGCATAGGTCGTATTGGATGGATCGTTGTATGCCTGTTCAGTCTGGCCGCTGTACCGGCCAAGGCGGATGTCCGGATCGTCAACGTGGCAGTGAGTCCGCACGTGATGCTGGAGATCTACAAAGCCTACCAGGAAAACAGGACCAACGTGCCCATGGTCTCTCCGCGCGTTTTTCTGATGGATGTCTCTTCAGACCAGGTGGCAAGCGCCTTCCGTTTCCGTTTGGAAATTTGGGACGGCAAAACCCGCGTGGCGGACACCGTTTTCCAGACTACCACCCCGTTGCGAGTGGGACATAATGTGTTTACCGCGGACCAGATCGGCACGATCGGCAACCGGGTCAATTTCAATGATGATTACGTTTCCGCCCAGAATCTGGACGCCGTGCTCCGGGGCGACTCGCCCATCCTGAAAGGCGATTTTTACCTTGTGCTGACGCCAGAAAATCCGGCCGGCCCCTCTTATCGTATCCGTCTCGCACTCTTCGCCTCGCCGGCCGCCCAGAACCTGCCTCCGCTCCTGATTTATCCCAAAGATTTGGACATCTCGACCCTCCTGCCCAACCTGGTCTGGAGCCCGGGCAGCCGCAATGCCAAAACCTACGAAGTGCTGGTAAGTCCCAACCAGGATCCCCAAGTCAATATTTACTGGCGCAGCGGCCGTTTAGCCGGGACCCAGATCCTTTATCCTCCTTCGGCCCGTACTCTGGAAAACGGGGAAAAATACTACTGGCAGGTAATTGCTTACGATGAATTCGGCAGCCCGGTGGGCGGAATGGACGGCAAGTCCATTCCGGCCTGGTTCAGGATCAACAGTGCCACGCGGATCAGCACGGCAGTGACCCCTCCGGAAGTCGACCGCACGCTGCGGCAAAGCGTTCCGGATGCGGGCTTGTTTGCAGACTTGAAACTCTATCAACCCGTCGGCGTGGAGACCACCCACCCGGATTTGGCCGAACTTCTGCGCCAGTTGCGCGACGGCTCGGCCAAGATCACGAGCTTTGAGCTCGAATAAGCCAGAGGGGGACACGCTCATGCATACTACTTGGACTCGGTTCTTTAGCGCAGGAATTATAATGACGGCGATGGTGGCCGCTATTTTACTTCCGCGTCAGACGGATGCAGTACCGTCGCCTGATGACCAAAATGCCGTAGGAGCGGTGATCTACGTTTCCTTCGGCCCCATGACCAGCATTGAACGCGATGGCAAGGAAATTAAACCCGTGAAGCGCGGCATGCAGTTGCTGGAACGGGATGTGGTCAAGACCCTGGACGCCCAGGTACAGATCATGCTCAACGACGGAAGTGTGGTGAGGCTGAATAAAAACACGACGCTGGAGCTCAAGCCTAAAAACAAAGACAAACAAAACCGGTTGAAGTTGCTGATCGGACACTTATGGGCCAAAATCAAGAAACAGGACACCGGGTTGGAGATCGAAACGCCCTCGGCCGTGGCCGCAATCAAAGGCACGGAGCTGGAGTTGAAAGTTTTGGAGAAGCTTTTAGTCCAGTTGCTGGTGTGGGATGGCTTGATCAGGTTCTACAACGACCAAGGCCAGCAGTTGGTGGGGCCGTCTTTCCGAAGCACGGCCGGACCCGGCTCCGGCCCCTCGGAACCTGAAAAGATCAACCTGGAGGACCTGCCCCGGTGGTTTGAATCAGTGGTGGACAATCCCTCGGTCCGGACCTTGAAAACCACGGTTCGCGACAAAGACGGGAAGGAGTATCAACTCAACCTTAAATACCAGCAGGGTCAGTAAGCATGCGAATCCAGGCCTGCACCCTGCTGCTTTTGACCCTTGGATTGCTACCGGCCTCGGCCTTGGCCGTGCCGGTGCTGGTACACCAACCGCCGACTGAAGCGGAGGCTGGAAAGCCCCTGCCGCTGTCCGCGACCATCACGGACGCCGCCTCACCGATCGTACAAGTGAAACTGTACTACCGCCCCATCGGCGGCTTGAGCTATCGCGAAGAAATCATGCAAGGCGCAGGCGTCAGCTATAGCGCCCAGATTCCGGGTTCGAGCGTTACGGAAGAAGGCCTGGAATACTACCTGGAAGCCCGCAACCAGGCCGGAGAACGCGGCACCTCACCGCAGTTGAATCCCACCACCGCCCCCCACCGGGTCTTGGTGCGACGGGCGACGGTGGGGCCTACGCTGGAACTCCTGCTCCCTGAGGACGGCGCCACCCTGACCGCCGAAGAAGCCATGGTCGTGGTCCGCATCGATCCCGGGACGAGCCAGACCGACCTGAAATCCCTCAAAGTCATCTTCGACGAGGCGGATGTGACCGCCTCTGTGGAGAAAAATCCCTCTCTGCTGACGTTTGTGCCTCCTGCCGGCCTGACGCCCGGCCTGCACGGCCTGCAGGTCGTCGTTCGAAACACAGAAGGGCAGGAGACCAAATCCAAGACGTGGTCCTTCACCATTTCCACGCCCGAGGCAGCGGCAGCCTGGAAGGCTGAAAAAGAAGCGGCGGCCAAGCTTGCCGCTTTCCGCGGCAATTTGCGGGTTGAGTTGCAGGATACCTCGCTGGGGAAAAAACCCCAGGACACCCTGTATTTGGTCCAGCCTGAAGGCTGGCTGCACCGTGTGAATTTGAATTTTTCAGGCGGGTCCGAAGCCTGGCAATTTTTGGGCACCGGTTATCTGACCTCCGAAGAGGCGCCCGGCCGCCAGCCGGTCAATCGTTTCAGGTTGGATGTCGTCAACCCGGCCCTGTCCGTATCCCTGGGAGATACTTATCCGATTTTCACGGATTTCACCCTGAACAATTGCTTTGTGCGCGGCGGGTACCTGCGTTGGATCATGGGGGATGCCAGCCAGGCGCACTCGGAACTGCATCTGGCAGGCGGTTGGAACCGCGTGCCCATCGAGGGCAGGGAGCCGGACACGGCCGGTACTTTTGAGCGCCTGGCCACGGGGTTTCGCTGGCTTTCCGATGTGTGGTCCGGAATCGGTTTTTCCCTCAACGCCGACGCAGTTTTGGACAATGCGCAATCCCTCAAGACGCCTGTTTCCACCCTGCCGGAAAACAACATCGTCGGGTCGGCCGAAGGCCATATCAAAATCAATTATCTGCCCAGCCTGTCCAGCTTGTTTTACGGGGAATATGGCATGGGGTATTACGATCAAAATATGAATTTTTTCACCGTCTCCTTGGGGGATGCCTACCGGGGGGGGATGCGGTGGGAATGGAACAATCGCAGTGCCGTCGAGGTGGAATACAAGCGCACCGGCTCCAAGTTTGTTTCCCTCGGAAATCCCTGGCTGATCAGCGACCAGCAGGGCGTGGACAGCAATGCGCGTCTCTACCTTTTCGACGATCAATTGATCATTCTCGGCGAACTCAATGTATGGCAGGACAACGTGGACAACCAGAAAACCGATACCTATTACCTGGAAGCGGCCAACACCACAATAACCGCAGGCACGACCAATACGGTGTTCGTTTCCGGCATGGCGTATTACCGCCTGCCGCCCTATCTTTCCACCCTCTCTTTGGGCTATTCAGTCAACACTCAGCAGGACAACTCACAACCGGTCCCGATCATCGACAACCGCACGTCGGTGTTCACCCTCGGGCTTGGGTCGCAAATCCCGTCCGGTCCCAATCAGCTGCTTGCCAATCTCACTTATTCGCTCAGCGTCTTCCAAGACTTGGCCCAAACGAAACTTAGCGGAGATTTGACCACCGGCTCGCTGCAATTGTCGGCGATTTATGCCTTCGGCCCCTGGTCCTTAAGTGCGGGCTACGGACTGAACCGGACCTACACGGACCTGTCGGGATACACGGCGGGGTTGACCGCCATTCAGGCGGCAGGCGCTACCAAACAAATCCTGGATTATTCCCTGTACAGTCTGAGGGGGAACTGGAAGGCGGTTCCTAATACGCTGGATCTGGGGCTGAGTTGGGAGAATCTGGCCGGCAAGGATGACCTGACGCTGGTCGATGACCTGCTTTCCACGGTGGCGCTGTACGGGACGTATTACATCCGTTCCGGCCATTCGCTGGGATTGACGCTTTCGAGCATCGGTTACGGGGACAAGTTGCAGGATGCCAACAGTTATCAGGAACTGGTGGCCAACCTGCAGTACAATTTGAATTTTTAATTATCATTCTTGCCAGGCGATTATAAGAGAAGTTGTAATTAGGCAGCCTGGTGGAGGCCACATGCACGACCCTCAATGCCTTTTTTGCCGCATCGTGAAGGGTGAAATTCCGGCTAAAAAGCTGTACGAAGACGAGGCGGTTCTGGCTTTCGCGGACATCAAGCCCCAGGCTCCGGTGCATGTTCTGGTTATTCCCAAGGAGCACATATCCACTGTGGCGGATGTGACCCCAAGCCAAAACCCGTTGCTGGGGCGGTTGATCCTGGCCGCCAACCGCATTGCTTCGGATCAGGGCTTGGATTCAGGATACCGCCTGGTAGTCAATTGCCGCGGGGATGCGGGCCAGGAGGTCTATCACTTGCACTTGCATTTGCTGGGGGGCAGAAAATTCAGCTGGCCGCCTGGATAATTGTTTGACAAACCCGCAGGGGTTGATATATTATTATGTGCTTCGAATCTTATTAGGATTGATTCGCGCAACCTAGAAACCGCAAAGCGCCATTTTCCAAGAGAAGGGAGGGATGAAGACTCATGATCGAAATTCGCGTTAAAGACAGTGAAAATTTCGAGGCTGCCCTCCGCCGGTTTAAGAAGGAAGTCCAGCAGTCCGGCGTACTCTCGGAAATGCGCCGCCGTGAACACTATGAAAAACCGAGCGTGAAGCGCAAAATGAAGATTCTGGCAGCCCGAAAGAAGGCCAGAAAACGGTCCATGTAATTTATAAATCCTGTCTATCATTCCCGCGCGATTGGGATGCGCGGACCATCCTCTCACCACAACAGCCCGGAACCCTGTCCGGGCTGTTGTTGATTGTGGAGGCCTTTTCCGGCTACTGGCCGGGACTCCCTCCCTCCGCGACAAATAATGCAAATCCTCTCCCCGGTCCCAAGACCGGGGATTCTTGCGGAGGGATTAAGCCCACTCTTTGAGGGATCGGCGTGAACCTGCCTGACGACAAAGAACGCGTACGGGATGCCACGGATATCGTGGCCGTGGTTTCCCAATACGTTGCCTTGAAAGCGGCCGGAAGAAACTTGAAAGGCCTTTGTCCTTTTCATGGGGAAAAAACACCCAGCTTTTTCGTCAATCCGGAGCGTCAAACGTTCAAGTGCTTCGGCTGCGGTGCCGGAGGGGATGTATTCGAGTTTTTAATGCGCCGTGAAGGTTGGACCTTTCCAGAAACCCTCAAAACGCTGGCTGAACGCGCCAATATCACCCTGACGCGCACCGGAGGCTCACAGCAACCGGAGCGCGAGCAGCTCAAACGGCAGCTTTACGCGGTGATGGCCTGGGCTGCCGAAAGGTTCACCCAGGCACTGCGAGCGCCGGAAGCGGGGAAAGGCGCCAGGGCGTATCTGCAGCAACGGCAGATTCCGGAGGAGCTTTGGAGCCAGTTTGGCCTGGGCTTCGCGCCGCCGGGCAGGGACAATCTGCTTCGCGCCGCCCAGCGGGACCATTACTCCCAGGAACTCTTGTTACAGGCCGGCCTCCTGGTCGAAGCCGGAGACCAGGGAAGCCCTTATGACCGTTTCCGCCAGCGGTGGATGTTTCCCATTTTCGACCTGCAGGGAAGGCCCGTGGCTTTCGGCGGCCGCCTGCTGGGCGACCAGGGACCCAAGTACCTCAATTCACCCGAGACGCCGTTGTTCCGCAAAGGCGACCTCTTGTATGCCCTGAACGTGGCGCGCGAGGCCGCCCGCAGCGCGGGGCGCCTGATCGTGGTCGAGGGTTATGTGGATGCCATCGCCTGCCACGCAGCCGGGCTGGCCGAAACCGTCGCGTCGCTGGGCACGGCCCTGACGCCTAAGCAGGCTCAGTTGATCAAAAGGTACGCCAATCAGGCGGTCTTGATGTACGACGCCGACGAGGCGGGCATCGCAGCCACGCGCCGTGCTTTCGAACTCCTGGTCCAGGCTGGCGTGTCGGTCAAAGCCGTGGTTCTACCCGAGGCCAAAGATCCGGATGAATACTGGCGGCGTTTCGGGGCGTCGGCCTTGAAGGAACGCGTGGATCGGGCGGTCAGCGTGGTCGAGTACGTTCTGGAAAAAAACCTCGCGGCCGTGGACACCCGGTCCTTGGACGGAAAACTCAAAGTCGTCCGGCTGATCGGCCCGTTGATCCGCCTGTTTCCGGCCGGCGGCATCGAGGAGGGGGAGTACGCCCATCTTCTCGCCCAGCGTCTGCAGCTTTTGGACCGGCAGGTGCTGACCGAGATCAGCCGGCTTCAGACTCCCGCACCCCTTCCCAAGGAGCAGCCGGCGCCCGAACCGGTGCGCGCGCGCGCCGCCCTGGAAGAGGAATTGATCGTGGCCACCCTGCTGCGTTATCCCTGGACGATCGCAGGGTGGCGCGACAAACTGCGTCCGGAATGGTTCCAGGTTTCGGAATACCGGAATTTGCTGGAAAAAATCCTGGCGGAGCCTTTTGACCCTGACCAGGAGGACCGCTGGTGGCCCGAGGCCCGGGCCGCGTTGACCACGGACCTGGCCGAGTTGGGGGAGCGGTTGCTGGCCGTGGACCGCGGGACCCAGGATCCGGAGCGGGTGCTGGAGGACTGCGTGAAACGCCTGGAGCTTTTCCGCCTGCAGGACCGGCTGACCGGCATCCAGATCCGCATTCAAGAAGTGGAGGCCACCGGCGATTGGGAGACGCTCAAGCAGTTGCAGGAGGAAAAAAGGGAGCTGGCCGGGCAGTTGAAACGCTTTGGACCGGTTTGGAAAGGCGAATCCTGGGCGTAGGATAATGCGCTTGACTGGACTCGTTGTTCGTATAAAATGTACTGTTCTTGAAATTCACACCGCTATCGCGGATATCTTGCCCCGGCGCTGTTGTGATCCGAGGGTATAAAGTGGGTGGCCCAGATGGCGAAAGACGCCGAACACAAGACTTTGAAGCCAGGTGAGGTCGAGAAACTCCTTGAAAAAGGGCGCAAAAAAGGATACCTGACCTACAACGACGTCAACAACCTGTTGCCGTCCGAAGTGGTTTCCTCCGAGCAGATCGATGATATTTTGATCATGCTGGGAGAAAACGACATCGAGATTGTGGATGCGGACAAGGAGCCTGCCACCGACGACCGGATTTCCCTGGTCAGCGAACTCGAAGAGGTGGAATTCGAGTCTGCGCAGGAAGCGCCGGTCGAGGAAAGCCGCTCCGACGACCCGGTCCGCATGTACCTTCATGAGATGGGCCGCGTCCCGCTGCTCACGCGCGAACAGGAAGTTCGCCTGGCCAAGCGGATCGAGGAGCAGGAGCTGAGGGTGGAGAAGGCCGTGCTGGAGGCCCCGTTGTCCCTCAGGGAAATCCGCGTGCTCTTTGAAAAGCTAGTGCGCGGGAAAATCCTGGCTTCCTCAATCGTCAAACACAATCTGGAGGGCGAAATCGCGCCGACGGTTGAGCGCGCCATGGCCACGGCCGTGAAGCGGGAAATGAAAGCCTCCCTGGAGCACGCCCAGACCGCCAAGCGCCTGACCCAGCGGCTGCAGTCATCCAAACTCGGCGAAAGGCAGCGGCGTCTCCTGGACCGCCAGTACCAACAAGCCGCGGCGAAGCGTTTCCGCAGCCTCAAGAGCATCAACCTCAACCAGGTCGAAATGGCCCGCTTGATCGAATACATCAAGGTGGCCGCAGGCCAGGTTAAATCCTCGCGGCGCAAGCTGGAGAGCTGGCTCAAACGCTACGCTATCCGTCCCGATCAACTGCGCTCGGTCAGCAAAACCCTTAAAGGCTCGCCCCGCGAAATCAAGAAATTGGAGCGCGAAGCCAAGGCCAAAGCCGAAGAACTGCAGTTGATGGTGAAAAATTACCAGGACGAGCTGAGGCGGATCGAACATGCCGCCCAGGAAGCGGAGATGGAGCCTGATGCCCTGGTGGCGCTGGCCAAGGAAATCGAGGAAGGCGAAGCGGCCGCCTATAAGGCGCGCATGGAGCTGGTGGAGGCCAACCTCCGCCTCGTGGTCTCCATCGCCAAGAAGTACACCAACCGCGGCCTGCAGTTTCTGGATTTGATCCAGGAGGGGAACATCGGCCTGATGCGCGCTGTGGAACGGTTTGAATACCGCCGAGGATACAAGTTTTCCACCTACGCCACCTGGTGGATCCGGCAGGCCATCACCCGGGCCATTGCCGACCAGGCGCGGACGATCCGTATTCCGGTGCACATGATCGAGACCATCAATAAACTGATAAAAGTGTCGCGCGATCTGGTCCAAATCCACGGCCGCGAGCCTTTGCCCGAGGAAATCGCCAAAAAAATGAGCATGCCGGTGGAGAAGGTGCGCGGCATCCTGAAAATCGCGCAGCAACCCATTTCGCTGGAAACGCCGATCGGCGAGGAAAAGGATTCCCACCTCGGAGACTTCCTCGAGGACAAGGAAGTCATTTCGCCCGCCAATGCCGCGGCTTTCCTCCTGCTGCAGGAACAGATCAGCAAGGTGTTGCACACGCTCAAGGAGCGTGAAGCCGAAGTGCTGCGCCTGCGCTTCGGCATCGGCGACGGCTACCCCCACACCCTGGAGGAAGTGGGAAATATCTTCAATGTCACGCGCGAACGTGTGCGGCAGATCGAAGCCAAAGCTTTGCGCAAGCTGCGCCATCCCTCGCGGAGCCGGAAGCTGCGCGGATATTTGGATTAGACAATAATGAACAGGGGAACAGTTGTGCAGGAGACCACAGGTTCGCTTTTTCTCCTGTTCACCTGATCGACTGCTCACCTGTTCTGTCATTTTGCAGGGCAAAATGACGGGCCCTTAGCTCAATGGTTAGAGCAGCGGACTCATAATCCGTTGGTTGCCGGTTCGAATCCAGCAGGGCCCACCAGTACCTTTTCGCCAGAGGCGAAAAGGTACAGAGCAGTTGAGCAGTGGAGCAGGCGAACAGTAGATTGGAAAAGATCAAACGGGCTCAACTGCGGTCTACTGTTCAACTGATCTACTGATCGAGATATATCGCCAGAGGCGAAAAGGTACAGAGCAGTTGAGCAGTGGAGCAGGTTGAGCAAATGGAATTTAAGAAGAAAGCTTAATTGCGGTCCGCTTGCTCAACTCGCTCATTTTCAAATGAGGAGGCTGATTATGCAGCTCGTTTTGCTCCGGATCAAGGCCCGCCAGGCCCATGCGGTCAAAGTTCAGGAAGTGCTTACCAAGCACGGGTGCGATATCATGCTGCGGTTGGGCCTGCATGAAGTCAGCGATGCCGCTTGTGCAGATGATGGGTTGGTTATTTTGCAAGTCAAACCCGAGCAGAGCGTCGTCAATTCCTTGGTGTCGGATTTGCAGGCAGTGGTTGGTGTCGAGGTGAAGTCGATTTCCATGTAAGGGGTTCCATGCCGGATCAATCCCCAGCCGAGGCCGCGGGTCGGACGTGGCTCCTTATGCACAAACCCAGGGGGGTGGTGGCTTCCCGCCGAGATCCCTGGGGGCGTTCCACGGTGTATGACTTGCTTCCACCGGGCCTGCCGACCGTGGAGACTGTGGGGCGTTTGGACCGCGACACCACCGGTTTGCTCCTGTTTAGCGACGATTTTCCCCAGGTGCAACGCCTGCTCCTGCCTCGTTTTTCCATCCCCCGCATTTATTTGGTGACCACCAACCGGCCGTTGCCGCCGGAGGCCTTTGCCCAACTGGAAGCAGGCCTGCTTTTGGAAGGCCGGACCCGCTGCCGGTCAGTACGCGCGGAAGCCATTGCCGACTGCCGCTACCGTTTCACGCTGACCGAGGGCAAACACCGCGAAGTCCGGCGCCTGGCCATGCATTTCCACCGCCGGGTCACGGACCTGCACCGCCTGGTTTTCGGGCCCATTCACCTGGGGGATCTGCCGCCGGGCGGCGTCCGTCCGCTGAACGAGGTGGAAGTAGCAGCCCTGAAAAACCCTGCGGAATAGGGGCGTTTTTACCCTTGACGGTCCTTTTTAGATTGTGTAAGATTCAGCGTTCTATCAGCTAATGGGCGGATAACTCAGCTGGTTAGAGTGCCATCTTCACATGGTGGAAGTCGAAGGTTCGAATCCTTTTCCGCCCACCAGTCAACCTGGCGGTGGAGCCCTATGGGGTCAAGCCGCTTTTCCGTTTTGAAAAAACCGCCTTCGGCCAACCCAATTCCAGGCGGAGGCGGGCTCCGCAGGCAGGAGGCGATGGGATGGAAGACACACTTTCCGATAAAGCGCAGCTGGTGAAGGCCCAGCTGGAAGCCTTATGGGCGCTCCAGGGCCTGGATGACGAGATGAACCAGCGGCGCGCCGAAATCGCCCGCATTCAAGAGCAAATCGCCGCGGAAAAGAAAAATGCCGACCAGCACCGCCTTACCCTTCAGGAACGGAAAGACGACTCCGAAAGGCTGTTGAAAGAGCGCCGCCAAGCCGAAGTGGACGCCAAAGAGAAACAAGTCCTGATCCAAAAACTAGGCAATCAGCTGTTCGAAGTGAAAACCAATGAAGCCTATTCCACCCTGCAGAATGAAATTCGCCAGCACAAACAGGAGAACAGCCTGCTGGAAGAGCGAATTTTGGAAATCATGCTGGCCGAGGATGAGCTGAAGGCAAAAATCGCAGCCGACGAGGCCGCGGTGAAGGAAACGGAACGGCAGTCCCTTGAAACCCAGAAAGGGCATCAGCAGGAGATCAAAGCCCTTGAGACCGCCATTGCAGAATTCCAGCGCCAATGGTCGGCTGCGGCGCTCAAGGTCAAACCGGAATACCTGGAACAGTACCAGCGCCTTCTTAAAGCCAAGGCCGGCAAGGCGCTGTCCAAGATCGAAAACGACATCTGCACAGGCTGCCGTCTTTCCATCCGTCCGCAAGCCAGCATCGAGCTGAGAAAATACCGCGGGCTGCTTACGTGTGACAATTGCGCCCGCATTCTCTACGTCGAGTAATGCCCAAATCCAAGCCAGCTCCTTCCGCCGTCATTCAGGACGCCCGCCGGGTCCTGCGGATTGAATCGCAGGCCGTGGCCGACCTGATCCCGCGCCTGGGCCCTGAATTCGAAAAAGCGGTCAAGCTGATCTTCAACTGCCGCGGCCGGGTGGTGGTGACCGGTTTGGGCAAATCGGGCGTCATCGGCCAAAAAATTGCCGCCACGTTCTCCTCGACCGGAACCCCCTCCATTTTCGTGCACGCCTCCGAAGCGCTTCACGGAGATCTGGGCATGCTGACGCCGCCGGATGTGGCCATCGCCATCTCCAATTCCGGCGAAACCGAGGAACTGGTGCGCCTGCTTCCGCACGTCAAACGCCTGGGGGTGCCCTTGATCGCCATGACCGGCAAGCAACCCAGCACGCTGGCCGCCAATGCCGACGTCGTGCTGGATGTCCGCGTGGCCGAGGAGGCCTGTCCGCTCGGGCTGGCGCCGACGGCCAGCACTACGGCCGTCCTGGCCCTGGGCGACGCGCTGGCCGTGTCACTCATGAACGTCCGCGGTTTCAAACCCGAGGATTTTTCCCAACTGCATCCCGGCGGGGAATTGGGCAAGGGCCTGATCCGGATACGCGACATCATGCACACCGGCGACGCTCTGCCGAAAATCGTCTCCACAGCCGGTTTGGAAAGCGCTATTTATGAAATGACGCGCAAGCGGTTCGGCTGTGTGGGCGTGGTGGACACCCAGGGGCGCCTGCTGGGCATTTTCACGGACGGCGATTTGCGGCGCCTGGTCGGGCGCGAGCGCCAGTTCGGCAAGTTCAAGATCGGCCAGGTAATGACCAAACAGCCGGTCGTTTTGTACGAGGACGAACTGGCCATCAAGGCGGTCCGGGTCATGCAGGACAAGCGCATTTTCGTCCTGCTGGTGGTCAACCGGAAACGGCAGTTGATCGGCGTGGTTCATTTCCTGGATCTGTTCGACGCCGGGGTGGTGTGATGGCGGGCCGGATGCCGCTGGCCGCGCGATTGCACACCGTCAGGCTGCTGGTATGCGACGTGGACGGCGTTCTGACCGACGGCGGGCTGTGGCTCGACCGGGCGGGGCGGGACGCCAAGGTGTTCTCGGTCCGCGACGGCCTGGGATTGTCCCTGGCGCGCCAGGCCGGACTGGCCACCGCTTTTCTGACGGCCCGCAGGAGTCCGGTGGTGACCCTCCGCGCCCGTGAGTGCGGGGTGACCGTGGTCATGCAGGGGCGGCTGGACAAGGGCGGCGCCCTGCTGGAAATCTGCCGCCGTGTTTCCGTTCCGCCCGCGGCCACCGCGTACGTGGGGGACGACTTGGTCGATCTGGCTGCTATGCGTCTGGCGGGCGTGGCCGTGGCCGTGGCTGACGCCGCGCCGGAAGTGAAACGGGCCGCGGATTTCGTGACTGCGGCCGCCGGCGGGCACGGGGCTGTGCGCGAAGTCGTGGAACGCCTCCTTAAAGCCCAAAGCCGCTGGGCCATGGTTGTCAACCGCTTAGCCGGCTCCCACCCTTCGCCGCGGAAATCCTCTCCATCCCCTTCGCAGGAGGAATGCGAATCTCCTGCTGCGGGGATGTCGCCGTCTACCCTGAAAAAAAAAACGCAGGGCAGAAATAGGTACCCCGGTTCCTTCGACCGGGGGGCTCCATGGCGCAAAAGCTGAAGAACACCGTCATCTACTGGGCCCTGCGCGGGGTGCTGCTCATGGTGGGAATTTTGCCCTGGCGGGCGGCCTTGGCCCTGGGCGCAGCGCTCGGTTCGGCTTTTCATGCGGCGGTTCGAAAGGAGCGCGAGCGGGCCCGGACCCATCTGGCCCTGGCCTATCCGGGACAGTCCCCGCAGGAACGGCAGGCCCTGGCCCGAAGGGTGTTCGTGGCCCTGGGGCGGAACGCCCTGGAGTTGTTTAAAATGATGGCGTATCCGCCGGCGCGGATTGCTGGGCTGGTGGAGACGGTGGAGGGCCGGGAGCATATGGAAGCGGCCTGGCGTCGGCGCCGGGGGGTTTTATGCCTGACCGGCCATTTGGGAAATTGGGAAATCCTGCCGGTGTGGACCCAGCAGCAAGGCTGGGACACGGCCGTGGTGGCGCAAACGCTGTATGATCCCCGGCTGGACGCCCTGCTCAACGGTTTCCGGGAACGCGGCGGAATCCGCGTGATCAAGCGCCAGGGCGCCACCCGCGAAATTCTGCGCTGCCTGCACGCGGGTATGCTTCTGGGTGTGCTCAACGATCAGGACACGGACGTGGATTCACAATGGGCGGATTTTTTCGGGCGCCCGGCCAAAACGCCCGTGGGCATTTTCCGGCTGGCGCGCAAACTGGGGGCGGCCGTGGTCCCGATTACCATTTCCCGCCAACCCAACGGACGCCACCGCATTGTCATCGAACCCGAATTGCAACTGCCGCATTCCGCGGACGAAGACCTGGATTTGGCGGAAGGCGCCCGCCTGGGAAACGCGTTTCTGGAACGCAGCATCCGGCGTTCGCCCGAACAATGGGTGTGGTTCCATCAACGCTGGAAAAGCCCGGCGCCCGCTTCGGGAGGTACGGCATGCTGAAGCACGGACGTCCGCGGGGATTGGCGTTGGCCATGCTGCTGGCGCTGCTGGCCGGCTGTACGGAAGAGCCGCCCACCGTGCGGCTGGCCCCGATTTCCGGCGGGGCGGAAGAGCCGACCATGTTGTTCGAAGGCTTCCGCATGACCTCCACCCGCGATGCGGCTGTGGAATGGGAATTCGCGGCCCGGTCCGCCCAGATTTACGAGAAGATCCATCTGGCCAAAGCCCAGGACATCAAAGTCACCTATTGGCAGAAGGGGCGCGTGGTTTCGACTCTTACCGCCCGGCGGGGGGTCATCGACACTGAAAACAACGACATGCGCGCAGAAGAACAGGTGGAGATGGTGTCCGCCGAAGGCGTCCGGCTGACCACCGAACGCCTGAATTGGAGCCACAGCCAGCAACGATTGTACACCGACCTGCCGGTGCGAGTCGTGCGGCGCAACAGCGTGCTGACCGGAGTGGGCATGGAAGCGGACAGCGAACTAAAACATATCAACGTATTGGCGGAGGTCAAAATCACCGTGCCCTCGTTGCAGGATCTCGACATGCAGGATGGCAAACCGTGAGAAGCTTCCTTGCCGGGGCGGCACTGGCGGCCATGGCCCTGCTGGCCGGATGCGCTGTGCCCATTCGCATCGACCTGCAGCCCGGTGAAAAGGTGACGCTGAAATTGAGCCCCACCCCGGTTTCCACGTCCACGGTGTCTTCGGACGGGAAGAGGATGGCGGCGCCGGACAAGAGCCAGCCGGTGCAGATTACGGCTGACCGCATGCAGTATCAGGACCAGGGGCAGGTGACCGTGTTTACCGGCCATGTCAGGGTCAATCAGGAATCTGCCTGGTTGTTGGCGCCCTACCTGGAAGTCCAGTCGCGCGACGGGCTGGCCTATGCCCGGGGCGGCGTGCGCCTGATCGACCATTACCGCGGCATCACCCTGACCGCCAAGGAAATGGATTACCGGCGCAACCTCGCGGACGTGGAAGTGCGTAAGAATGTACGGGTTCTGACCCACGACGACCAGGGGCAGCCCCTTCGCATCCGCTGCGACCGGCTGGATTGGAACACCGAAGCTGAAACCGCTAGGGCGCGCGAGCAGGTCGTGGTCCATTACAAGAACATTACCGCCACGGCCGGCGACCTGCGGTTCAGCCAGGAAGCGGAAACCCTGCTGCTCCTCCCGCCGGTTGAAAAACCAGGCGAACGGCCGGAGATCATCCGCGGGTGGGACAGGATCACCGGCGAACAGATAACGCTCCGCATCAAAGACCGGGTATATGAGGTCGAGGGCTCGGCCCGGGCCGTGGTGCTGCCCGAAGAACGGCAGGCCGACTCAAAACCAGCAAAACAGGAACAGGTGCCATGACTTCCCGCTCTCCCCAACAGCCCAAGTGGCCCGGTCCTTCGGCTTTGACCACCGAAGACTTGGTGAAGGTATACCGGCGAAAGCGCGTGGTCAACCAAGTCAGCCTGGAAGTCAAGCGCGGTGAGATCGTGGGACTGCTGGGCCCGAACGGCGCGGGCAAGACCACGACATTTTACATGGTGGTCGGCATGATCAGGCCGGAGAGCGGGCGGATCATGCTGCGTTATCCCGGCCGGGAGGGCGAAGAAATCACTCAGTTGCCAATGTATCGCCGGGCCAGGCTCGGCATTTCCTATCTGTCGCAGGAATCATCGGTTTTCCGGAAGCTGACGGTGGAGGAAAACCTGCTGGCCATTTTGGAAACGCTGAAACTGGGGAAGGAAGAGCAGGCTCGGCGCCTCAACAAGCTATTGGCTGAGCTGAATATCTCCCACCTGAGGCAGCAGAAGGCGTACACCCTGTCTGGTGGGGAACGCCGCCGCCTGGAAATCACCCGGGCCCTGGTTTTGGAACCGTCGTTCATCCTGCTCGACGAGCCGTTCGTAGGAGTGGATCCCATCGCGGTTTTGGATATCCAGAACATCATCCGCCAGTTGAAGCGCAAGGGCATCGGCATCATCATCACAGACCACAATGTCCGGGAAACGCTTTCCATTACGGACCGCGCGTACATTTTATACGAAGGAAAAATTCTCCTATCCGGGTCAGCGAAGCAGCTCGCTACCAGTAAAAAAGCTAGAGAAATCTACCTGGGTGAAAAATTCACTTTATAGCTACACTAAATATTGCGAAGAACCATCCTTGTGATCCGCCTGGAAAACCTTTTAAAATAATGATTTTATTGAGGGCGCGTAAAATAGAATTATTGGTGCCATTGAAAATATTTTGGTATACTAAATATGAAGTAATTTTGCATATTAGGCGGGCTGAAATGAAACGTTTATTCATTTTAATTTCAATAATTAGCTGCCAAATTCTGCCGCAAACCCTGTGGGCAGTTACATTCGGTGAAACTAGCACCAGTGGTGCTTCCTATATAAACAATTTGGATGGGCGACAGCGCGCGACCCAGTTTGTCAATGATGGCGGGACTGGCACTGTAAACCGCATTTATATGTATCTTGGTGGCGTCGGGTTTGGGGATAACGGCCGCGTTGCTTTATATGCCGGCGGGCTTCTCAATACGCCGGGAGCTCTGTTGGCTGAAAGCACTTCGCAGGGTTTGTCCACCGGTTGGAACGAGTTTGTCATTCCGTCAACCACGGTTACGAATGGGACGACATATTGGCTTTCCATGCAAACGGATGACAGCAATAATACCGTGGATTTAGCCTACTTTGCTGATTTTGACAACATGAAAAGCGCCGGTCATGACATGAGTTACGGTGCGTTTACCAATCCTTTCGGTACAGTTGATTTTTATTGGGGCCGCAGGCTCTGCATCTACGCTTCGGAAGTAGTGCCCACCCCGACCTATACCCCCACAATTACGCGCACGTTCACCGCTACACTAACGTTTACGGTGACGAATACCCCTGCCAATACACCCACTTTCACCCCCACGTCGTCCAGGACTTTTACAGCCACCACGTCGCCGACGGCTACGCTGAGCCCGACTTTCACCTCCACGGGCACGCCTACCTTCACCCGAACCGTTACCCCGACTTTCACTGAATCTCCGACCGCTACAGATTCAGCAACCGCCACCACCACACGGACCGTCACACCCACGCCCACAGCCACGTTCACGGCCACGGAGTCCGCCACATTTACAGCCACACGCACAGCCACGCCCACAGCCACGGTGACGCGCACGGCCACGCCCACGGCCACGTTCACCGACACGCCTACGGCCACGCCGACGTACACTGTGACGCCGACCTTCACGGCCACGCCGACCTTCACGGCCACGCCCACCATCACCCAGACTTTCACGATCACGCCCACGCGCACGCACACGCCGCCTTATACGGCCACTCCGACGGATACGATCACGATTACTTTCACGATCACCCCGACGCGGACGATTACGCGGACGTTTACGCGCACGCCGACCTTTACCGCCACGCCGACTTACACGGTCACGCCGACCATCACCCGCACTTCCACGATTACGCCCACCCTGACGGTCACGCCCACGCCGACCCATTCGCCGGTGGTTACCGCCACGCCCACGGACACGCCGAATCTGGCGGCGGGCGACTTGGCGCACGTGATCGTTTATCCCAATCCCTATCGCGCCGACCTGAACCGCAACGGCCGGATTGTGTTCATCCAGCTGCCAAGGCAGGTGTTTATCAGGATCTATACCCTGGACGGCAAGCTGGTGGAGGAAATCCGCAAGGATGATGGGGGGAACCGGGCGGAGTGGGATTTGACGAATCGCCAGGGACGGCTGGTGGCCTCCGGCGCCTATGTTTACGTGCTGAAGACGCCGAGGGAGAAAAAGACCGGAACGATCTTCATCATGCGTTGATTCGGAGCAAGCGGCCGGGCGGGTCGGGGTGACCGGCAGGGGCGGGGGTGCAATTACAGCCTTCGAGACGAGGAATATCACTTGAAAAAGCTGACGAAGGAACGCGCTGAAAAGTTTTCGGCACAGACCACCCGGCCCGGGATTCTCGACGCGATCCTACTGCCGCCAGGCAGGGGCTTATTCTGCTGGCGACGTGTCTGTCTGGGCGCCGCCATGTGGCTCTTGACTGCCGGCACCGTTATCGCCGCCTCGCCGGGCGGCGTCAGCTCCAATCTGCATGTCTGGTATAAGGCCGATGCCGGGGTCCTGGTGGACGGCAGCAACAATGTCACCGCCTGGGCCGACCAATCGGGCAACGGTTACAATTCCACTTCCGTGTCTTCGGACCCCAACCGGCAAACCCAGAGCATGAATTTCAACCCGGCCGTGGATTTAGACGGCAACGACTACATTAATCTGCCGAACAGCGCCCTGACCAGCGGCGGAGGGAGCTATACCGGGTTTCTCGCGTTTTACGTGAACAACGGCAATTGGCAGCCCGTGGTTTCAGGCGGCAATGAATCGAACAACCAGCGACTGTGGTTCGGCGGCGGCGACAATTACGACCAGGTGGACGCCTGGTACGGGACCGCCAATGACCTGCACTCGGTCGACTATCTGCTGGCGGCTGGAATTCCGGTGGTGGGCACGTATTGGTACAATGACAGCGGCAGCGGACGGGAAATATTTTGCAATGGCCAGACCCGGGGCACGCATTCGAGCACCAGCCGGAATCACGGGTCGGGCAATCAGCGCATCGGCGCCCGCCCCAATTTGACCGAGATGTTCAACGGCCGGGTGTCGGAAATCGTGATTTACGACCGGGCCTTGAGTGCCTCGGAGCGGCGGCAGGTGGAGTCGTATCTGGCCCTGAAATACGGAATAACCCTGGCATCGGGGGATTACACGGATAGCGGCGGCAGCGTATTTTGCACCATGACGAATCTGGGTTTCAGTACTTACGTGAATGACATAACCGGCATTGGGCGCGACGACACCTCCGGATTGGCGCAGGTCAAATCCAAATCCATCGAAGCCTCCTCGCTCCTGACGCTGGAGGCTGACAACGAGGGGAGCAATGGCTCGCCTGCGTGGGTGGATATCAGCGACCGCGAGTTTCTTTGCTTCGGCGACGACGGCGGCAGCATCGCTGCCTGGAGCGGGACTGCGGCGCCGACCGGAACCCGGCGCCTGGTCCGGCAGTGGCGCGTGCGGGAAGCCGGGGACGTCGGCCTGGTTAAAGTGTCTGTCAATGCCGCGGACTTGCCGCCTTTTGCGGGCAGCAATCTGGTTCTCTATACGGATGCGGACGGCGATTTCACCAGCGGCGCGGCGCCGTTTTCCATGACCGAAGCCGGCGGGGTGTGGACCGCCACCGTGAATTTGAACCAGGGAGATTATTTTATCATCACGTCGCTTGCCCATACGCCCACCCCGACGGGCACGCCTACGGGCACGCCCACGTGCAGCCCGACGTATACGATTTCGCCGACTCCCACCATTTCACCTACCGCCACCATTTCGCCCACGGCCACCATTTCGGCCACGATCACTGAGACGCCGACCATCACGCCCACGCGTACGCACACCCCGCCCTACACGGCCACACCCACGGATACGATTACGCTCACTTTCACGATCACGCCCACGCGGACCGTAACACCCACGTTCACGATTTCACGGACCGCCACCATCACGCCCACGCATACCGCGAGCCCGACTATCAGCCCGACGCCGACTATCTCGCCCACGCGCACGGACTCACCTACGCCCACCAAGACGCCATGGGTCTCCGTGACGCCTAGCATGACACCCGAAGTGCCGGCCGACGATCTGTCCCATGTGATCGTCTATCCGAATCCCTTCCGGGGGGATTTGAATCCGGTCAGCCGCATCGTGTTCATCCAATTGCCCGGACGGGCAGTCTTACGGATATACTCCCTGGATGGCCGGCTGGTCAGGGAGTTCCAGAAGGACGATTCCGGGAACCGGGTGGTTTGGGACCTGGAAAACCGGCACGGGCGGCCCGTGGCTTCCGGGGCGTATATTTACGTGGTCAAGACCATCCGGGAGAAAAAGACCGGTAAAATATACCTTTTGCGTTGAAAATTCAAACCAAGGGGAGAAATCGGAAAAAGATGAAGCCGACCAGGTTTTTTTTGGCAGTGTTGCTTCTGGCAGGCGGCGTTGAAACGGGCTGGGCAGCCTGGTTCGACGCCAACTACCAGTACAAACGCCAAATTACCATTGATCCGGCGCAAGTCACCGGCGACCAAGCCAATTTTCCGGTTTTAATCACCGAGGCCGATCTGGATTCCACTTTTTTCTCCCATGTGCAAAAAAACACCGTAAGCAACATGGATATCATTTTTACGGACGGTTCGGAAACCACTAAATTGGACCGCGAAATCGCCGCTTACGACGCCGCCGGCAACAGCCTGGAAGCCTGGGTGAGGATCCCCAACCTTTCGGGTTCGATTGCGACGACGATTTACATGTATTACGGCTACGCGGCTGCCAACGAACCCAATCAGACCGGGACCTGGAACGCGTCCATTTTCGCCGGGGTGTGGCATTTGGGAGAGTCTTCCGGCAGCGCGAACGACAGCACGGCCAACAACGCGGATGGGACTTTTTACGGCAATTTGCCCGGCGCGGAATACGGCCCGATCTGGCGCTGCCAGCATCCGAACGGCTCGACAGGATACATCGATCACGGCGAACCTTCGGCACTGGACCGCAATGGCGACGTGCCGCTCAGCATCGAGGCCTGGGTGCGGTTCGACACACTGGGCGTGAATACCTTTCATGAAATTGTCACCAAAGGCGATACGCAATACGCCTTGCAAAAAAGCGGCGTTACGAGCAATAACATGATCTTCGTGATCTATGACGGAACCTGGTGGCGGGAAGCCACCAGCAATAGCGCCGCCACAACCAATACCTGGTATCACCTGGTGGGGAGGTATAATTTGGCCGGCGGGCACGAAGTTGCACTTTTCGTCAACGGCGTCAAACAGACGGCCACTGGCAGCGCCTCGCGCATCAATAATACCTCCACCAATTTCAATATCGCCCGCAACGCCGACACCAGCCGGTACCTGGACGGTCTGGTGGACGAGGTCCGGGTTTACGCCGCGGCGGTTTCCGACACCTGGATTTCCACGTCCTATTACAACCAGCGCGATCCCGGCGCGTTTTCCGCGATTTCCGCCGAAACAGCCCGCGCCACCCCGACCCCCACCCTGACGCCCAGCCCCAGCCCGACCCGCACAGCCTCGCCGACCGCTACGGATTCCGCGACCGTCACGCCCACGCGGACCGTCACGCCCACGTCTACGCACAGTTCTACGGCCACGGAATCCGCCACTTTTACGGCCACGTCCACTGCCACGCCCACGGCCACCATCAGCAGCACGGCCACTTCCACGCCGACGTTCACCGATACGCCCACATCCTCTCCCACGTTCACCATTACCCCGACTTTCACCGCTTCGCCGACCTTCACCGCCACGCCCACCATCACCCAAACCTTCACCATCACGCCCACACGCACGCACACGCCGCCCTATACCGCCACGCCCACGGATACCATTACCGTAACTTTCACGATCACCCCGACGCGGACGATTACGCGCACCCGTACCGCCACGCCGACATTCACGTGCACACCCACGTATACGGCGACACCGACCATCACCGTCACGTCCACCATCTCGCCGACGCGCACAGTGACTCCCACGCCCACCGACTCGCCCATGATCACGCCGACGTTCACGGAGACGCCTAACGTGGCGGCAAGCGATTTGGCGCATGTGATCGTTTATCCGAATCCCTACCGCAGCGATTTTTATCCGTCGGCCAGGGTCGTCTTCATGCAACTGCCCAGCCGGGTGGTGGTGAGGATTTACACCCTGGACGGGCGGTTGGTGAGGGAGTTCCAGAAGGATGATCCCGGAAACCGTCTGGTCTGGAATCTGGACAACCGGCAGGGGCGGGCCGTGGCCTCGGGCCTGTACATTTACGTGCTGAAGACCCTGCGGGAGGAAAAAACCGGAAAAATCTACATTCTCCGCTGAAGATAAAAACCGGCTTTGCTTTTTAAGACGGGTGTGCAAAAATAAGGACATCCGTCAAGAGGAGTGCGCTGCATGCACAAGTTCGCAATGACCATGATCCTGATCCCAGCTCTTGGTTTAACAGGATTGCCGTCGACGGTTCTGGCTGTTTGGGAGTTGAACACCATCAGCGGAACGAACACTTTCCGCGATGTAACCGTGACCGCGGGGCGGGATGGTTCTGCGGGCGTTTATCTCTATGCGGTCGGCGACGACCAGTATTTGCATGAATACCAGTGGGATGGCTTCGGGTGGAACGGCGGGACGGTGGGCACGGCCACCGGGGACATTCTGTCCGGCGTGGCGGTGGGTGAGGGCCGGAATAACGGGGAAGCGCGCATTTACGCCAGCGGCTACAATAACCGTTTGATGGATTATTTTTACAACGGCACTTCCTGGGAAATGTATCAAACTTCGGGCCTGTCGCAAAATCTGCTAAGCTGCGTGGTTGGCAAAGGCAGGAATTTAAATCCCTCGAATTTTATTTATACGGGCAGCGCGGATAATTTCGTCAAGGAATTTGAGTGGAACGGTTTTTTTTCGATGTATTTGAGCAATAACGCCGGAACGGATGTGGGCGATGACGCGGTGTCCGTGGCCTTGGGCTATGGACGGAACGACCTGGTGCCTCGGCTGTACATCGCGAGCTTGAACAACCACGTCTACGAGCACACCTGGACCGGCAGCGCCTACAGCCAAACCGACATGGGCAACGGCGGAGACAATTTCAACGTGGTGCAGGTCGGCAAAGGGCGCAATGGCGACAGCAACAATTACGTGTACGCCGGGCACAATGACGGCGTGGTGTGGGAATTCGTCTGGGGCGGCAGCAGCTGGTCAGGGTCCTCGATCGGCGGCCCGGGAGGCAACAACAACACCTGCCGCGGCTTGACCATCGGCGACGTCCGCAACGACGGGGTCACGCGCCTGTATGCCGGCTTCAACGACGGCGCGACGTACGAATACCGGTGGAACGGCGCTTCGTGGTCCTCGACCCTGGTGGCGGATTCCGGTGGCGCCTTATACGGTATGGCGGCCGGCATCGGGCGCGAAGGCGCGAACTACAACTGCCTGTACGTCGCCTCGGCCGACAACAATATTTACGAATATGTCTGGCTGACCAGCACCCCCACGTACACGCCTTTGGCCACCTCCACCTATACACCGACCTTTACCCGCACCCCGACGTTCACCGAATCGCCCACCCTGACGATCACGCCCACGCCTACCCAGACCTACACGGTTACAGAGACTTCTACCGCCACTCCTACGCGGACTTCCACGCCCACTCCCACCGTGACGCCCACGGCCACCGAATCCGCCACCGATACCGTGACCTATACCCGCACAGCCACGCCCACGGTCACGCCGACGCAGACCTCCACCGCGACGTTCACTCAGTCCGCCACCCATACACCCACAGACACGGTTACGGCCACGCCCACGGAAACCCCGACCCGGACCTTCACGCAGACCTTCACCACCACTCCGACGGACACCTTTACCCCCACGGCGACCCAAACCTCCACCTTTACGGTGACGCCGACGTTTACCCGCACGCCGACCATTTCCGCGACGTTTACCCAGAGCCCAACCAGCACGCTTTCGCCCACGCGGACCTTGACGCCGACCATCACGCTGACCCCGACTTTCACGCTGACTTCGACCCCCAACGTCGAGGCGGCGGACCTGTCGAACATGATCGTGTATCCCAATCCCTTCCGTACGGACAGGAATGTGCGCGGCCAGATCGTTTTCTTCAACCTGACGCGGCGCTGCGTCATCCGGCTTTACGACCTGGGCGGGAGCCTGGTGCGCGAATTCTACAAAGATTCACCCGGCAACCGGGTGGAATGGGACCTGACCAACAGCCAGGGCAAGCGGGTCGCCTCGGGCGTGTATATTTACATCATTAAATCCGAAACTGAGGAACGGCGCGGCAAGCTGGCGATCATGCGCTGAGCCCGAAGGGTGTAGGCATTCCGGATGAGTTCCGCCTACAGAGTCCGCCGGCGAAGGGGATGACTAAATTGAGGCCGGGGTTTTTTTATGGACCCAGGTGGCAAACCGTGATAAGATTCCCTCACATGCTGCAAATCTCCTTGATATCCAGGCTTTTTCCGGTTTTTCGCCCGTTGCGTTTCCTGCTGGTTATCGGTCTGGCAGGTTCTGTGGGCGCTCTGGCCGTGGCTGCGACGATCGTCAAACCCACGGTGGCCCCTTTGTACCCGGAAACGTCCAACCAGCAGTCCCTGCCATCAGCCTTCGCCCTCGAACGCTTGGAAGCCTACTCAGGGGAGGGGTTCGACCTGTATCCGGACCTGACCGCTTTTTTGGATGCCCTGGAAACCGGCCTGCAGGCCGGAAGCCGGGAAGCCGATGGGCTCGATGATCTGATTCTGAGCTACACCCGCTTCGTGAACCCCGAGGCCGTCCAGTTTTCCCTGCATACCATCGCCAACGGCGAAAACTACTGGCAGATCGCCAAGGAACGCGGCTACACCATCGACACCATCGTGGGCTGCAATCCGCACCTGCGCCAGGTGATCTGCTTTCAGGGGCAGAAAATCCTGCTTCCCTCGCAGGGCGGTTCTTTGCACCAGATCAAACCCGGGGAAACCATCGACACCGTGGCCCTGGATTACGGCGTGGAGCCGGCCGCCATTCTCGGCGCCAACCTCATCCACAGCGATTGGGACGTACTGCCGGGTATGTGGCTTTTCATCCCGGGCGCCAAGCCCCGCTATCTTTCCGAAGGCATGCACGAGCAGTACAGCAAGCGCGCACTCTTCCGTTCGCCGCTGGCCGGACGGTACACCTCCTTCGTGGGCATGCGCCTGCATCCGGTGCTGGGTTTTTCCAAGTTCCATAACGGCGTAGACATCGCCTGCCCGCACCGCACCTGGGTCGGATCGGCGGCCGAGGGCACGGTCATCGCGGCGGGCTGGGGCGGGGCCGTGGGCAAGTTCATTAAAATCGACCACCACAACGGGTATCAAACCGTGTACGGGCACTTGGACCAGATCCTTGTCCGGACCGGGCAATCCGTCCGCCGCGGCCAATTGATCGGGCGTTCCGGATCGACCGGCCGGGTGACCGGCCCGCATCTGCATTTTTCAATCTTGGAGCGCGGCCGCGTCAAGGACCCCATGGATTATCTCTGGTAGAAGAGGGAAGAGGGTGGCGGACGTTCCAGCTCACCGCCTCAAGGCCTTCGATATCATTTCTTCAGATTCGGAAAGCAACCCGAATCCGAAGAGGAACCTTTTGAATGAGGTTAGGCTGGTGAGACGATAAGCTGGAACGTCCGCCGCCTAGGATGTCGGGTTGCGGGAGGAACAGGGTGAACCGGGTTTTAGTCATACATGGTCCGAATTTGAATCTGATCGGAATTCGCGAGCCCGAAGTCTACGGCTCGGTCAAACTGGAGGAAGTCAACCAGTCGGTCCAGGACCTGGCCAACAAGTTGGGCCTGGAAGTGCGCATCGTCCAGACCAACCATGAGGGCGAGATGGTCGAGACCATCCAAAACGCGCGCTTGTGGGCCCAAGTCATCATCATCAATCCGGCGGCTTACACGCACACCTCGGTGGCGATTCTGGACGCCCTTAAGGCCGTGAACATACCCACCATCGAAGTGCACCTGTCCAACGTATACGCACGCGAAGATTTCCGCCACCGGTCCTATGTGGCCGGCGTGGCCACGGGCCGCATCATGGGATTCGGCGCCGAGTCATACCTGCTGGCGTTGCAAGCCGCCCATTCCTTGCTGGCCGCTTCCAAAGAATGACCGCATTCCTGCTCGGCCACTGGTATCCCCGGTGGGTCAGCCGCAACGGCTTTTGGGCCGTTGCGGGCTTGGTGGGCGCCTTACTGCTGATTCCGCAAACCTTCCTTCCGCAGACCGTCTCGCTTTTCCTGCTCGGTTCGCTGCTGCTGGCCGCGTTTCTGTGGCTGTTACTGGCCTTCCACACGGAAACCCAGGGGCCCGTCGCCTTCGGCCCTGCGGTTCTGGCGTACGCGGCCGCTTGGGCGCTGTCCGTACTGTGGTCCCAGGACCCGGCGGCGAGCATCAACCCGTTTGCGCGGGAGCTGGCCTTGCTCCTGCTGTTTCTCGGCGCTACGCTTACGGCGCGCACCGTCCATACGGCGCGCCCGGCCTTGCTGGCCCTGTTCGGCGTGGCGGCCGTGCTGGCGCTGTACGGGTTGTACCAGCACGTGACCGGCCTGGCCCAGACGTACCAGCAGGTTTTCGGCGTCAACCCGCCCGAAGGCCCTTTAAACGAGGAGATTGCCCGCCGCCTGTCCTCGCGGCGCGCCTTCTCGCTCCTGGTCTATCCCAACCTGCTGGCGGGTTTTCTCAGCCAGTTTCTGCCGCTGGGTTTCGCCCTGTTGCTGACCGCGCGCCGGCGCTGGGCCGCCGTCCTGGTGGCCGGGGGGCTGGTGCTGGTCATGCTGGGCCTGTACGCCACGGGATCAGTGGGCGGCTGGATGTCCGCCGTCGTCGGACTGGCGTTGTTCTTTTTCTGGTGGCAGCATGGGTCCGAAGACCGGCTGCCGTGGGTCCGGACCTGGATGGTCTGGGCCGCGGGTTCGACCCTGGCCCTGGGCGTGGCCCTGGTCCTGATCCTGGCCCGCGATCCGCAAATGCTGTCCGCGAATCTCGTCAGCCGGGGGTTCAACTGGCTCAGCACGCTGCGCATGGGATGGGAGCATGCGGCGACCGGCGTGGGGCCCGGGGTTTTCGGCAGCCTGTTTCCCGAGTATCAGCACCTTTCCGGTTCCTTTGTAAGGTATGCGCACAACTTTTTACTGCAGCGCTTCGCTGAAACCGGCCTGCTGGGCGTGGGGGCGTTTGTCTGGCTGGCGGCCGCCGTGGGCCTGCATGCAAAGAAGGGCTTTTCCAAAATTAAAAACCATCCCCAGCGCATCCTGGCTTTGGGGCTTGCAGCCGGCCTGGCGGCGGGCCTGCTGCACGCGCTGGTGGACGTGGACCTGGATTTTTTAAAAACCAGCCTCACGTTCTGGCTGTTCGCAGGCACCCTGGCCGGCCTGACCGGTTCGAAGAAATCCAAACCCGAACCCGCGGCTGCGCCCTGGGAACCCTGGCTGCGCTGGACCCTTTTCATGGTGGGAACCGTGGTGCTGTGGCGGGCCGGACGCAGCCTGGTGGTCATGGGAACAGTCTATTGGCTGGCGGCCGCGGCGCTGCTGTGGTTTTTTCTGGCCCGGCTGACGCAATGGCAGAATTGGGAACAAGGCTTGCGCCGCTTGCCCTGGCGCTGGCCCCTGGGCATGCTGTTTGTCTGGAGCACCTTGTCGGCCCTGGCTTCTCCGCATCCGGCCGGCGCCATTACCGGCCTGAGCCTGGGGCTGCTGGCGCTCGTGGTGTTCGCCTTGGCTTCGACCGCGGCGAATTTGGGCGCCTGGCTGGCGCCGCTGGCCGGCGCCGGCGCCCTGGCCCTGGCCCTGATGGCGCTGGGGGAGAGCCTGACCGCTCCGGCCGGCGCGCGGGCCACGGCCGGCTGGCCGAATCCGAACATCCTGGCCGCGTACCTGTCACTGGGCGGGCTGAGCCTGTCGGCCCTGGCCATCTGGGCTCCCTGGCGCCGGAACTGGCGCCTGGCCGCCGGCGCCGGCGGCGTCCTGGTTTTTCTGGCCCTCCTGGCCACAGGCTCCATGGCCGGCCTGCTGAATTTTGCGGTCGGAACCGGATTGCTGCTTGCGCGCCTGCGCCAGGGCCATTCGCGGTATTTTTCAGCGGCCCTGGGCGCGGCAGCCTTGCTGGCCATTCTGGCGGTGCTGCTGCCGATGTCCGCCGGAAACCGCCTGCGGGATTGGCAGGGTTATTCCGGCCAGGCGTACGAGCGGTCACAATTGGCGCTGGCTTCCCTTAAAATGATCCGGGACCATCCGATCCTGGGCGTGGGGCCGGGAAATTTCGCGGACGCTTTCGAGCGTTACAGCTTTCCCAACCTCCGCGGCCTGGCCCGCTACGGCAAGCAGGCCGAGTTCGCCCACAACGAAGCGCTGCAAATGGCCGCGGCGACGGGCCTGCCCGGACTGCTGTTGCTGGGCACCGGGCTGTTGATGTTGTACTGGCATTTCCGGCGCTATTGGCGCGCCGGTCCGCTTGAGGCGGCCAAGCCGCCGTCCTGGGAGGCTGCGGCCCGGATCGCGGCCTGGGCCGGGCTGGCCGGGGCCATGGCGCAGGCTTTGTTGGATTTCAACTGGCACGTGCCGGGCCTTTTATTGTGGTACATGCTGCTGGCCGGCGTGGCCACCGCGCCGCCGTCTGCCGCGCCGTTCGCCAAGTCCAAACCAGTGTCCTGGCCCGAGTTGTGGCGGGTTTACGGCCGCCAGCCGCTCACCGTGCTGCTGGCCGTGCTGCTGGCCGCCGTGGCCCTGACCGCGACCCGCCCGCTGGTGGGCGAGTATTTGGAGCGGTTGGGTGAGGCGCTGCACTATAAGCAAGACTTGAAAGCCGCCAGCCGCGCCTACGAGCGGGCGCTGCTCGTGCATCCGCTCTCCAGCCGGGGCTACGACCGCCTGGGCCTGGTGCGCACCGACCTGTACGCCCTGATGGACGCGGACAATTGGTACCAGCTGGCGGATTGGGCCTTCAGGCGGGCGCTCTCCCTCAACGGAAGCGATGCGTTCATCCACCGCCACCTCGGCGTGCTGTTGGGGCTTCGCGCCAGCCGCCTGGCCGGCGAAGAACGCGAGCGCTTGTACGACCAAGCCGAGAACGCCTTCCGGCAGGCTGTGGAGCGCGCCCCTCACCAGGCCCCGTTGTATTTCGAACTGGGCAACCAGCTGCGGGACGCGGGGCGCATGGACGGGGCCGAACGTGCCTGGCGGATTGCCGTGGACCTGGAACCCCGGTATGCGGGGGCCTGGAGCAACCTGGGCCTGGCCGAGGAAATGCGCCGGGCTTATCCCGAGGCCGAACGCAGCCTGCGCATTGCCCTCGAACTCCAGGCCTTGGCGCCGTCCGCCCAGGGCAAGTACGAATGGGAACTGCTTTCGCTCAACTGGGCCGTGGTGCATTACAACCTGGCCCAGCTGCTGGAGCGCCAAGCGCGCTGGTCCGAAGCCGAATGGCATTACCGCGAGGCTTTGGCCCTGGAACCGGACAATACCTTGTTCCACCAGCGTTGGGAAACCATCCGTAAAAAACTTCCATGAGCCGGGAACCTCGTCCTGAGCCTTCCAGTCTAAACGATAGTCGGGAACCTGACCGCCAGCTGATCGCGCGCACCCTGCGGGGCGACGCCGACGCCTATGACGCCCTGGTGACCCGTTATCGGGACCGCTTGTACGCCCTGGTCTATCACATGGTCTTGAACGCCCAGGAGGCCGAGGATCTGGCGCAGGAAACGTTCGTGAAAGCCTACCGCAGTTTGGGCAAATTCCGCCAGGAATCCAATTTTTACACCTGGCTGTACCGCATTGCGGTCAATTTGGTTTACACCCAGTCCAAGAAGTCTTCGCGCCGGCGGACGCTGTTCACGGCCGCGCTGGAGGCCGGCGAACCCATGGGTGTCCACTGGCCCTCCACCCCCGAGGAACTGGCCCAATCGGAGGAAACCAAGGAAATGATCCTCAAGGCCATCCACCAGCTCGATCCCCGTTTTCGCCAGGTTCTGATCCTGAAGGAACTGGAAGGGTTGGAAGTCGCCGAGGTGGCGCGGATTCTCAGCCTGCCCGAGGGCACGGTGAAGTCGCGCCTGTATCGCGCGCGCGAGGACCTGCGCAGATTGCTGAAATCCTGGAGGCGGGAGCCGTGACCCCATGACCCCACCCCGGCACGATCCGGCCTGGAGCAGGGAATTGTCGGCCTGGCGGGCGGGAACGCTTCCGCCCCGGCGGGAGGAGCGCCTGCGCCGCCATCTGGCCGACTGCCCGCTGTGCGCGGCCGAAGACCGTTGGGAGCAGGCGATGTCGCGCGCCCTGGCCCGCGATTACTCCCTGCGCGCGCCCGCGGATTTCAACCACCGGTTGCGGCTGCGCCTCGGCGGTTTGCCCGCGCCCAGGCCGTACCGCTGGCACTGGGTGCCGGCCACGCTCGGCGCCCTGGGCGTGGCCGCGGCCGCGGCTGCGCTGGTCCTGTCCACCTATCGCGTGTTGCAGCATCCGCCCGAACCGCCGGTTGTCACCCTGGTCCAGGCCCCGCAGCCGGCCCAGTCCCAGGCGCCGATGCCGGCAATGACGGCCGAAGAAAAGACGGCCCGGCTGACCCCGGTTTACACGCCGGCGCGCACGGCCCGGCTGGAAACGCCGCAAGTTGCGGCTGCCGCCATTCCGGTTCCTACCGCCGGACAGGCAGCCCGGCCAGCTGCGGAAATCCCGCGGATACGCGGCCCCAGGCTGCACGGCCAGCCGAAAACGGCCCGCGCCCCGCAACCCCTGAGGCCGGCGGCCGGCGAGCCGGAGCGCCAGGGCGCGGCCAAAACCGCGCTGGCCGTAAGCCAGGCGCGCCTGCTGAACAACACCCTGCATCTGAACCGTTTCGAACGCGCGCGTCTGGAATTCACGCTCGACCAGCCCGGCCGCTGCCGGGTGGCGGTTTTTTCCCGCGAGGGCCGGCCCGTATCCACACTGCTGGACCAGGACCTGGCTGTCGGCCCGCAGGCCGTGGAGTGGGACGGAACCACCTCGTCAGGCCAAAAGGTTGCCAGCGGGATCTATGTGCTGATTTTATCCGGGCCGGGCGGGGAAGAGCGGTTCAAGGTGGCGGTCATCAAGTAGCGGGAGCCTGGGAGTTTGCGGATGAGTCTAACAGGCTGATGAAAAAGCCCGCAGAGCGGTCTTTTTCGATTGCGTTGCATGGAATACCCCATGAAAAATCAGAGATTTTTCATGGGGTAGCAGGGTGCTAGGGGATGATATATGGGTTTTTCAGCACCCTGCTAATTGGACGGGTTCTGCAACGGTTTTATTGAAACCCGCGGTATAATACCAGCGTGGAAAGCAGGTGAGCGGCATGGAGGGGTCCATTCGGCTGAAGGTATTGATGGGTTGCGCGCTGCTGTTGAGTTTGCCGGTGACCGGCCGGGCAGTGTGGGAGGACGTGGGGGGAGTGGTCAGCGACGCGGCTTATCACGCCCAAATGCCGGCCATCGCGGACGTGGCGTCCGGCACCTTGACGCCCTACGTCATTTTCAGCCAATACAACGGCGCCAATTTGATGCTGGTCGGGCGCAATTTTTCCACTTCCTGGTTGCCCATGGGCGGTGCGTTGAACATCACTGCCACGGCGGATGCGCCGGCTTCGGATCTGGACGTGGACATTGCCGGATACCCGCACGCCTTGTGGATCGAAAACCCGCCGATGGCCCGGATATGGTTGAAACGCTACGTCCTGGGCGTTTGGCAGCCCATGGGCGGCCTGGCCACTGCCTACGGTTATCCGACGCTCATGCCGCGCCTGGCCATTTTTGGAAGCCTGCCATACGCCACCTGGACCGAATCCAACGGCGTGGCCACCCAGATCGTCGTTGCCCATTACAATCTTGGCTGGATGGTGGATGCGCCGTCGCTGAATTTCAACCTCAACCGGAACGCCTCGGCTTCGGACATCCAGATGACGGCCAGCGGCTTTCCGGTCGTGGCCTGGTGCGAGGAAACGGCCGGTTTGGGCACGCAGGTGTACGTCAAACGCTTCAACGGCACGGGCTGGGAACTCCTCGGCGGCAGCCTGAACAACAATGCTCTGAACAACGCCGGGCATCCCCGGCTCGCGGTCTGGAACGAGACGCCTTATGTGGTGTGGGAAGAGCACAACGGGAGCAACCGGCAGGTTTTCATCAAGTATTACGACGGCAACTGGCAGGTCATGGGACCGGCCCTGAATACCGGGGACACCCAGGATGCTTTTGCGCCGGACGTCGCCCTGCTGCCCAGCGGCAATCCGGTCGTGGCCTGGTGCGAGTTCGACGGCAACACCATCCAGGTGTACGCCAAGCAACACGTCACCCTGACCACCTGGATTCCCCTGGATATCAGCCTGAACGTGGATGTCTTCCGCGGCAGCGCCAACCCGGACATCGCGGTGATCGGCGACACGCCCTACGTGGCCTGGGAGGAAAACGACGGCACGTCCAAGCACGTGATCTACTGCCGCCGCTGGCGCACGCCTACCCCCACGCCCACGATCACCCCGACCTGCACCGTAAGCCCTACGCCGGGCATTCCCACGGCCACGTTCACGCCCACGGTCAGCCCCACCCCGCAGGCCACCTTCACCCCCACGACCACGGCGACCCTCTCGGCCACGCGCACCATTTCCGCGACCTTCACCCTGACGCGGACGGCCACGCTCTCGCCGACCGTTTCCCTGACGCTCACCCCCAGCCTGACCGCCACGATTTCACCCACGCGCACCGCGTCCCTGACCTTTACCCCGACCCGGACCGCCACGGTTCCGGTGGCGGAGACGCCGACCTCCACGCCCGCCGGGACCACGGTCACGGCCCATACCGCCACCCCCACCACGACGCCGACTTCGCGCCTGGTTTCGCCTTCAGGCGCCTCGCCCGTGATCATCAGGGGCAATGTTTTCAAGCCAACTTCCCAGCCGCCGCTGCCGATCGCGGTGTACCTGGACGAACCGCAGCAAGTTAAAATTCGGATTTTTACGCTCCGTGGTAAACTGGTCAAAACCGTCGCGGATCAGATGGCCTCAGCCGGCACCTTTGAGGCGGTTTGGAACGGCGCCAACCGCGAAGGCCGGATCGTCAGGTCCGGCGTGTACATCGTGTACGTGGAAACCAGCCGATTCAAGGAAAGACGCAAACTGGTGGTCGTGCGTTAGGCCACTGCGGGGCGACATCCCCGCAGCAGGAGATTCGCATGCATCCCTCCTGCCAGGGGAATGAGGGGGAACACGATGGGGCGTTTTAAACGAACGGCGGTTGCGGCCGCCGCGGCTTGCCTGCTGGCCGGCGGCGCGCGCGCCGCCGGCACTACGGGCGCCGAATTCCTGCTGACCGAGGTGCCGGCCCGCTCCGCCGCCCTGGCCGCGGGCACGGCCGGGCAGGGCGATTCGCAGCAGCTCGCCTGGAATCCGGCCGGCATCCTGGGCCAGACCCAGCCGGCGCTGGCGTTTACCCACCTGGCTTCCCTGGTGGACACCGCGTACGAACAACTGGAAGGCCTCTATCCGGACTGGCTGGGCGGCGCCTGGGCCGGGCAATTCTTCTACGCCAGCACCTACAATTTCATGGAAATCAATGAGTTCGGCGAGGAGGTCGGCGCCCTGGAGAATTACGACCTGCTCGCGGCTGTCACGCACGCCCGCGACCTGGGCGCCGGTCTGAGCGCTGGACTGACCGCCAAATATTTCACCAGCCTGCTGGCCGGTTACTCCAGCCAGGGCGGCGCCGTGGACCTGGGCCTGCAGTTCAAACTGCCCGGCCTGCCCGTGCGCCTGGGCGCGGCCCTGCGCAACCTGGGCGCCATGACCGCGTTCGAGACCGAGGCGGACCCGCTGCCTCTGCGGCTCCTGGCCGGCATCGGCTGGGAGTGGCTGCCAGGCGAAGGGCACGCGGTGAATGTGCTCGCGGACTTCCAGCAGCCCCTGACCGGCGCCGAAGACCGGGCCGTGGCCGCGGGGCTGGAATACATGTATCAATCCCTGGTGTCCGTGCGCGCCGGGTACCGTGTGCTCGACGAACTGGGTTCTCTGTCCCTGGGCGCAGGCGTCCGCTTCGGCGGGTTCGGACTGGATTACGCCTACCAGCCCTTCGACGGCCTGGGCGACAACCACCGCTTTACCCTGTCCTACTATTTCCCCGAACAGGCCGGACCGTCGCCGCGCGACCTGGAAGCCGCGGCCCCGGAGGCCGAGGGCGCGGCGATCAAGCTGCGCGTGGCCCAGGCCACCCAGGCCCAGCCCAAGCGGCTGACCGTCTTGCCGCAGCAATTCGAGGGGCGCCTGGCGTTCAAACCCCCCGAATTCGCCGCCAAGGCCAGGGACTGGCGCTTCGAGATCCGCAACCACGAAGGCCAGGTGGTGAAAACCTTCTCCAGCGCCGGATTGCCGCCGGACAGCCTGGCCTGGGACGGCCGGAACGAAGCCGGAAACCTGCTGCCGGCCAAGGACAGCTATCAGGTGGTGTTCATCGCCGGAAAAACCGAGACCGCGCGGCAGCTGCCGCAGCTGGAACCGCCGCTGAAGCTGCAGTTCAGCGATGGCGCGGAGATCGAACCGGGCGTGCGCTTTGCGTTCAACCTGCGCCCCCCGGTGCAGCGCTGGAGCCTGCGGATACGGGAGCGCGGCGGCAAAGCCGAGGTGAGGGCCCTGCAGGCCGAGGGTGAACTGCCGGAGGAACTGTTCTGGGACGGCCTTTCCGGCCAGGGAAAAGTGGCGGACACCAGGCTGAAATACAGCTACGAACTGGCCGTGGCTTATCCGGACGGCTCCGAAGCCGTGGTGGCGGGCGACATCCGCGCCGTGGCCGCCCGCCGGGTGGAAGCGTCCGAGGGCGAAGCGGGCGTTCTGATCTACGGCATTCTGTTCGATTTCAACAGCGCGGTGCTGGACGCGGCCATGACCGACAAGTGCCTGGCCGCGGCGGAACTCCTCCGGCGCCATCCCGGGCAGGCCCGGGCCGTGAGCGAAGGGCACGCGGACGAGATCGGCACTGTGACAGCCAATCTCAAGCTGTCGCGGGAGCGCGCGCTCATGGTGGCCAATTTCCTTGCGGACCAGCGGGACGCGTCCCGCGACGCGATCTCCGTCGCGGGGTTCGGCAAATCCCGGCCCGAGGCGCGCGGCCGCTCGGAAAACGCCCGCGCCCGCAACCGCCGCGTGGAGGTCCGGGTGTTCGTGCCCCAGCCCCGGCCGGCGCTTCCTAAGGCTCCAACTCCTTGAGCAGCGTGGCGGCCGGCTCCCAGTCCGGGAGCAGGGCGCGGCTGCGCCGAGCCCAGGCCAGGGCCTCGCTTCTGCGGCCGGGGTCGTTCTTGAGGGTGTCCGCCAGAAAATAGCTGATCCGGCCCCGCCAGGGAGGCGATGTTTCATAGCCGTACGCGCGGCGCAGCCGGCGTTCGGCCTCCTGCCATTGTTTGTCCTCGCGAGCGATCATCCCCAGCTGGAACCAGGCGCCCGCATGCCGGGGCGCGCGCCGCAGCACCTGCTCGAAAGCCAGCCGCGCTTCCTGCAGCCGCCCCAGTTGCAGCTGCAACTGGCCGGTAAAAAACAGCGGCAGGACCGAGTCCGGCGCGATCTCCGCCGCGCGCTGGGCCTCGGCCAGGGCCTGCTCGGGTTTTTGCGGATGGAAAAAGGGGTTCTTCTTGGGATCAATGGCCGTGTAGCCGAACGACAGGATCACCGGCAGGTTGCCCTGGCTGCGGCGGGCGTAAATCAGGCAGTCGTCGTCCCAATACACCAGCACCCATTGCCCGGATTTCCAGATCTGCTGGAACATGCGGATTTCGTTCTTGGGGGAGACCAGCAGGCCCTGGATGTCGTAGCGGTCCAGGAGCGCCAGGCACTCCTGGGGGTCGCCCCAGATCATTTTGCGGTAGTCCGCGTACAGCTTTTCCCCGAACAGGGGAAAGCGGCCGTCGATGAAAACCTGCACGCCCCCCTGGGAAATCCAGCCGATGTATCCGCCCCAAATGTCGTGGGCCAGAATGCGGCCGTGGAGCGGGTGTTTGAGCAGCCAGGGCAGGCCGTGCGTGGGGTAAAGGTTGGGGATGAGGCCCAGCCTGAAGCTGAAGCCCGTGACTGCGGACAAGGCGATGAGCACGGCGGCCAGGCCCGCGCCCGCGAAAAGGGCCAGACGGCGCGAAGCGGCGGAGAGCGCGGCCCGCCAGGGCAGCTTTCCGGCCAGCCACCGCAGGTTGGCGGCCAGGGGCGGCAGGGCTGCGAAAAAGAACAGGGGCAGGTTGCGGTAGGATTTCAGGGCCAGGTACGAGAACGCCAGCAGGGGCAGCCAATCCGCGAGCCGGGTGCGGCGCCAGGCCGCGAGCTGCGCCAGCCAGGTCACGGCCAGGAGGATGAAGAAGAGCGGCTGTTCGGACCAGACCGGCGGCGCCCATTCGGTCAGGAAGCGCATGAAATCCCGCGAAGCCGTGGTTTCGAACACAAAGCGGTAAATGCCGAAGCCCAGGGGATTGAGGGCGCCGGCCAGGGCCGCGACCGCCAGCACGGCCGCCAGGTGCAGCAGGCGCTGTTTGCCCGCCGCGCCCGGCGCGCGCCAGTATTCCCAGGCCTCCTCGAGCAGGTGGGCGCCGATGAAACCGAACATGACGATGAAGCCGGGGTGCAGGTTCACCCAGGGAACGACCAGCAAGGGCAGGAGCCACAGGTCGCGCCGGGCCGAGGACGAGGTTCCGCCGCGGAAGCGCTCCAGCACCAGCATGACCCAGGGCAGCAGCAAATAGGTGACGACATAGGGCCGCTCGGGCATGATGCGGGTCATGGGCGCCAGCATGGCAACGGCCAGCAGCAGGCTGACCACGGCCAGGTTCGGCCAGCGCCGGTACACTAGCGCAGCCAGGAGCCACAGGGCCGCGGTCATGGCCAGGGCTTTGAGGATGATCAGCAGGGGATAGCCGCCCAAACGGTAAACGAGGTAGATGCCGATGCGGAAGAGCACTTCCACTTTTTCGATTTGCTTGTCCGGGACCGTGTAGGCGAAAGGCTCGGGGCCTGCGTGCAGGTGTTTCTGGACCCAGTAGCGGCCGTCGCGCAGGTGGATGTACACGTCCGGATCGCCCAGGGGCTGCAGCAGCAGGCCGAAAGCCAGCACCACCAGGCTGGCCGCGAACAGTTTGGCCGGCCAGGTCCAGGCAGGGGTCGGGGAAGCGGAAGGGGAGGCGGTCATGCTGGGCTCCAATACCGGGAGAGTGGGAAAACAACGCATTATACCGGATGCCAGGGCGTGGAAAAAGGTTTTTACATGCAAGAAAACATGATATAAATGAGAGGATTTAACCGAAAAAAGATGTATTTCCGATGATGTCATTGCGAGGAACCCCGTTTCTGGGTGACGAAGCAATCTAGCTTGGCTTATTACCGAAATGCTTGGATTGCCACGCTCACTCCGTTCGCGCGCAATGACCATAGGTTGAACAATATCAAGGAGAGACGGAGGTTCCATGAGGATCTTGGTCGCCGGCGGGGCGGGTTTCATCGGGTCGCACTTGTGCGACCGGTTGCTGGCCCTGCGGCATTCGGTCATTTGTCTGGACAACTTAAAAACCGGCCGGACGGCCAACCTGGCCAGGGCGCGGAAATCGCCGCGCTTCCGCTTCGTGAAGGGTGACGTGCGGCAGCCCCGGTCACTGGCCGTGGACTGCGTCTTCAACCTGGCGTCCTACGCCTCTCCGCCGTATTACCAGGCCTGGTCCATTGACACGCTCATGACCAACAGCCTGGGCAGCCACCAGCTGCTGGAGCTCGCCCGCAGGCAGAAGGCCAAGTACCTGTTCGCCAGCACCTCGGAGATTTACGGCGATCCGCTGCACCATCCCCAGACCGAAAGCGACTGGGGCAACGTGAATCCGGTCGGCGTCCGCTCCTGCTACGACGAAGCCAAACGGTTCGGCGAGGCCCTGACCATGGAGTACGTGCGCAAGCACCGGCTCGACGCGCGCATCGTGCGCATCTTCAACACCTACGGCCCGCGCCTGCAGCCGGACGACGGCCGCGTGGTTTCCAATTTCATCACCCAGGCCCTGGCCGGAAAACCGCTGACCATCTACGGCCGGGGACAGCAGACCCGCAGCTTCTGCTACGTGGACGACCTGGTCGAGGGCCTGATCCGCGCCGCCTTCAGGCCGCGGACCGCGGGCGCCATCATCAACCTCGGCAATCCGCGCGAGTTTACGGTGCTGGAGGCCGCGCGCCTGGTCAACCGCCTGACCGGCAGGAAACTGCCCCTGGTGTTCAAGCCATTGCCCGGCGACGACCCGCAGCGCCGGAGGCCGGACATCCGGCGCGCGCAAAAACTGCTGGGCTGGACGCCCAAGGTCCCGCTGGCCGAAGGCCTGAAAAAAACCATCGCCTGGTTCCAAACCAAAAGCCGGGAGGCGTAGGAGTGGTCTTTCACACGAACTGCCGCTGGTGGCGGGGCGACAAGCCGTGCCGGGAAAACCGGCTGTGCGAAGGCTGCTCCGCCTTTCAGCCGCTCGGGCCGCGCCTGCTCGTCATCAAGCTGGGCGCGCGCGGCGACGTGCTGCGCACCACGCCCCTGATCGCCGGCCTGCGCCGCGCTTATCCGGACGCGCACCTGACCTGGCTGACCGCGCCCGAATCCACGGAACTGCTGCAAGGGCTTCCCAGCCTGGACCGCGTGCTGGCCTGGAGTCTGGAGAGCGCGCAGGAACTCCTGGCCCGCCCGTTCGAACTGCTCGTCTGCCTGGACAAGGAGCCCTGGGCCCTGGGCCTGGCCGAGCGGATCGCGGCCCGCGAGAAGCGGGGCTGGGGCCTGGCCCCGGACGGCACGGGCACGCCCCGGCCGTTCACGCCCGAGGCGGAGTATTCCCTGGCCTTGGGCGTCAGCGACGAGCTCAAGTTCCGCCGGAACCTGAAAACCTACCCGGAAATCATTTTCGAAGCCGCGGGGCTGCAGTACCGGGGCGAACCCTATGCCTTCAGCCTGACGGACGTTGACCGGCAGGCGGCCCGCGCCTTCCTCAAACGCAACCGCGTGGCCCGGGGCGAGCGCCTGCTGGGGCTGTTCACGGGCAGCGGGGCCGCGTTCGCCAACAAATCCTGGACACCGGACGGTTTTGCGGCGCTCGCGCGCCGCGCCCGCCGGGAACTCAAGGCCCGCGTGCTGCTGCTGGGCGGGCCGCAGGAGCGTCGCCTCAACGCCCGCATCCGCAGCCTGGCCAAAACCCCGCTCCTGGACACGCGCGGCGCGCATACCTTGCGCGAGTTCGCCGGCTTGCTCGAAGCCTGCCGGGTGGTGGTGACCGGCGACACTGTGGCCCTGCACCTGGCCCTGGCGGTCAAGCGCCCGGTGGTGGCCTTGTTCGGACCCACGGTCCACCAGGAGATCGGGGTGCCTGCGCCGGGAGAAAAGCTGGTGTCGCCCGCGGGCTGCGCGCCCTGCTACCGGCGCGAGTGCGATAAGCATCCCAACTGCATGGAACAGCTGGACGCGGAGACCGTGTGGCAGGCCGTCCGCCGCGCGTGGCTGGGCGCCGCATGACCGCCCGCGCGCGCCGGCCGGAAGCGGGGCGCGGCCCCGCGGTGTTCGTCATGATCCCGACCTATAACGAGAGCAACAACCTGCCCACCCTGATCGAAAGCATCGACGCCCTCAAAATCCCGCGCCTGTCCATCGTGGTGGTGGACGACAATTCGCCGGACGGCACGGGCAAACTCGCGGACCGCCTGGCCCGGACCCGGCCGCACCTGCACGTGGTCCACCGCCTGCACGAGCGCGGGCGCGGCACGGCCGGCATCGCGGGCTTCAAGGCCTCGCTGGCCAAGGGCGCGGACCTGATCGTGGAAATGGACGCGGATTTTTCCCACCATCCCCGCCACCTGCCGGACCTGATCGCCGCGGCGCGGGAGGCGGACGTGGTCGTGGGCTCGCGCTTCGTAGCCGGCGGCAGGGACCTGAACCGCGGCTGGCTCCGCCACGGCATCACCCGCCTGGCGAACTTCTACATCCGCCGCATCCTGGGCCTGCGGCAGGTGCACGACTGCACCTCGGGCTACCGCCTTTTCCACCGCCGCGTGCTCGAAGCCGTGAAAATGGACAACACCGTGTCCCTGGGCCCCTCAATCGTGCAGGAGCTGCTGTACAAAGCCCTGCTCCTGGGTTTCACGGTGCGCGAGATCCCCATTGTGTTCAAGGACCGCGAGCAGGGCAAGTCCACGTTTTCCTGGCGCATCATGATCCAGAGCTTTCTCATGACCCTGATCATCAAGTTCCTGTTCTCCAGCCTGCGCCGGGTGGAAATCCATCCCGGCGAACCAACCGGGCCCAAGAACGGGCCCCGGTCCCGTCGCAGGATAAAAAAGTGATTGTTGCGCCGCGCAATCCCTATCCCCAGGGGTTTGTCTTCGGCCGGGGCGAAGCCAGCCCGCGCGCGCTGTCGCTCTCGGGGCTCAAGTTCGCGCGGGCGCTCGCGGCCCTGGCCAAGGTGCGCGGCCGGGTGCTGGAACTGGGCTGCGGCGGAGGACAATACCTGCGCGGCCTGAAACGGCGGCGGCCGGACTTGGAACTGCACGGCGTGGACCTGGACCCCGAGGCCGTGGCCGTGGTCACGCGTGAATCCGGGCTGGACTGCCGCCAGGCGGACGCGGCCCGGCTGCCCTACCCGGCCGGGTATTTTTCGGCGGTGCTGGGCTTCGATATTCTGGAACACGTGCCTGATCCGGACGGCGTGCTGCGGGAATGCAGCCGCGTGCTGGCGCCGGGAGGCGTACTGCACCTATACGTGCCGTGCGAGGGCAATCCCAGGACCGTGTACGCGCGCCGCGGCCACGAACTCAAGGCCAAGTGGGGCGGTCACTGCCAGCAGTTCGCCACCCTGGACCTGCTCGCGCGCCTGGTCCTGGCCGGTTTCGAAGTGCGCGGGGTGCGCCATGCGGATTACTGGCTGACCCAGCAGCTGGATTACCTGTTTTTCAGCCGCCTGGAGCGTTCAGCCGATCCGGCCGCCTTGTGGGCCGCGCAATCGCTGCGGCCGGGCGGAGGCTTGGCGGGATGGTTCCTGCGCCTGGCGCGCCGCCTGCTTTCGGCCGCTTCGTGGCTGGAGGGCAGCCTGCGGCGCGGGGAACAGGGCGCCATGGGCGCGCACGTGACAGCGGTGAAAAAATGATTTTATTGTCATTGCGAGTCCCCAAGGGGGACGAAGCAATCTCAATCCCTCCGCAGGAATCCCCGGGCTTCAGCCCGGGGAGAGGATTGCGGGATTAGTTTGCGGAGGGAGGGAGCCCCGGACTTTAGTCCGGGGGGCACTCCACTTGGAAACACGGATTGCTTCGCTTCGCTCGCAATGACGAACACTACTTCCTGGTGAATGCATGAGCCGCGTACTGCTGCTGAACCCGCCGGGTTCGCAAAATTACATCCGCGACTACTTCTGCTCCAAGCTCGCGAAGTCCAATTACATTTCGCCGCCCGTGGCCCTGATCATGCTCTCGGGCCTCCTGGCCGGCGGGCACGACGTGGCGGTGCAGGACGCGATCGTGGAGCGGCTCGCGCCGGAAGAGAGTTTGCGGCGCATCGCGCGCTTCGCGCCCGACGCCGTGGTGAGCCTGGTGGGCGCGGCTTCCTGGGACGAGGACCGGGCGTTCCTGGACCGCCTCCGGCAGGCGGCCCCGCAGGCGCTGCTGGTCGGCCTGGGCGACGTGCTCCTGGAGGACACGGACAGCCGTCTGGCCGAGGCGCCGGCCCTGGACGCGGCGCTCTTCAGCTTCATCGCGCCGGGATTGCTCGACCTGCTGGCCGGGCCCCAAGGCCGGCCACTGGCGAACATCCGCTACCGGGACCCGAGCGGAAAGTGGATTGGCAACGGGCTGGAGCCGGTGCCGGCCCATTACCGCGTGCCCAGGCCGCGGCACGAATGGTTCCCCTTGCGGCGCTACCGTTTTCCCTTCGCGGTCGGGCATCCGCTGACCGCCATGCTGACGGATTACGGCTGCCCGTTCCGCTGCGATTTCTGCGTGATTCCGGGCCTGGGCTTCGGCGTGCGGCCCCTGCCGGACCTGGAGGAGGAACTGAAGGGCCTGCACCAACAGGGCGTGCGGGAAATTTTTTTCCTGGACCAGACTTTCGGCGTGCGGCGCGACCGCACCCTGGCCCTGTGCGAAATGCTGGGGCGCCGGCCGTTCCGCTTCCACTGGTCCTGTTTTTCCCGCGCCGACGTCCTGGATGCCGAGTTGCTCGCGGCCATGGCCCGGGCCGGCTGCCATACGATCATTTTCGGCGTGGAAAGCGGCAGCGAGCAGACCTTGCAGCAGTACCATAAAAACATCCCGCTGGGACGCATTCGCGAGACCCTGGCCGCCTGCCGGGCCAGCGGCATCCGCGCCGCGGCCACGTTCATGCTGGGATTGCCGGGCGAGACCGAGGCGCAGGCGCGGGAAACCATCCGCCTGGCCCTGGAACTGCCCCTGGATTACGTAGCCTTCAACGTGGCCATCCCCAGGGCCAACACCGGGCTCAGGGCCCAGGCCATCAGCCAGGGCCTGATTCAGCCCAGCGTGCGCACCATGGATCAGTCCGGACTGCAGGGCGCCATGGCCACGCGTGAACTGCCGGCGGAGCGCATCCTGGCTCTGCGGCGGGAGGCGGTGAGGCGGTTTTACCTGCGCCCAGGCTACCTGGCCCGCAGGCTGTTCACCCTGCGCTCCTGGTGGGATTTCCGCTCCCAGCTCGCAGACGGGGTGGGCGTGGTCGCGGATGCGCTGAACCTTGGAAAGAAAGCTGGTTGATTTCGTTTGAGGTAGGGGCGTTCAATTGAACGCCCCTACCGGAATGAACGTGAGTGAACGAAGGGCGAGGTGTTGATGGACCGGCAAATCTACCACGACCTGGCAACAGCGGGCAGCGGCTACTGGTGGAACCAGGGCCGGCAGCACCTGGTGCTGGGCCTGATCCGCAAATTCAGCGGGCGCCATTTGCCTGATCCGGGGTATAGGATATTGGACGTGGGTTGCGCGGCCGGGGGCACGCTTTCGTTTTTGGGCGCCTGGGGCGAAGCCTGGGGTCTGGATTGCTCGTCCGAGGCCATCGCCCTGTGCCGCACAGCCGGCCAGCCGGCCGAACGCCTGGTCCTGGGCGATGCCACGCACCTGGAACCTTTCGAAGCGGAGACCTTCGATCTCGTGACCGCCGTGGAGATTCTGGAACACCTGGAGGAACCGGAGACCGCGCTGGCTTCGGCCTGGCGCGTGCTCAAGCCGGGCGGCCTGCTGATCCTGACCGTGCCGGCCGACCAGCGCCTGTGGAGCGAGCGCGACCAGCGCCTGGCCCACCGGCGGCGCTACCGCATCGAAGAGCTGGCTCAGAGCGTGGCGCGCGCCGGGTTCCAGGTCCTGAAAGCCTCGTATGCCAACGCTTTCTACTACTGGCCCTACCGCTGGCTGCTCGGCTGGCGACGGCTGCTGGGCCGGGAACCCGTGCCGCGCATCCGCACCAACACGTATCTGCCGCATCCCTGGCTGTCCGCACTGTTCGCCGGCCTGCTCCGGATCGAGACCCGCCTTATTCTGATCGGAAGGCTGCCGTGGGGCGTGTCCGCGGTGTGCGCGGCCCGCAAGCCCGCTGCGGCCGGAGCCAAGCCATGATGACCGCCGGCTCCTTCCTGTGGCAGCTTATCGGCGCGGCCGTGCTGGCAACCGGCTTGCTGTACCTGCCCGGCCGGCTGTTGCTGCGCTTCCTCAAGCTGGACCTCAACCCGGTGGAGGAATTCGCCAATGCCTGGGTGGCCGGGCTGGGCCTGCTCGCGCTCCTGTACTGGTGCTTTAACCTGATCGGGCTTCCGGGCCTGGTGTGGGTGTACGGCCTGGGCGCCGCGGCTGCGGAACTGACCCTGCTGGTCCTGTTCCGCCGGGACTGGCGGTTGGAGCCCGTGGACCCGGACGTGCCGCGCCCCCAGACGCTTGCGGATTACTGGCCGCTCGGCCTGCTGCTCCTGGCCGGGCTCCTAGCCCAGGGCCGGTTCACCGTGGCCACGGGCTGGATCGGGGCGAACGGCGGCAGCCTCATGGCCTGGCACGGGCACGACGCGCCCTGGCACATCTTCAACATCTTCCAGCTCAACCGCCGCTTCCCGCCGGAAATGCCCGGGTTTGCCGGCGAACCCCTGCGCAACTACCACCTGCTGTCCTCGCTGGTCTGGGGCGCGTTCCGGCGGTTCCTGCCCCTGGACCCGTGGCACTGCTACTTCCGCTTCGCGCCCATGCTGTATTCGGCCCTGCTCACGCTCTCGGTGTTCGCGGCCGGCCTGCGCTGGTCCGGCCGGCGGCCCGTGGCCTACCTGGCCGCGGCCATCACGCTGTTCTGCTCCAATTTCGGCTACATCATGCCCCTGCTGTTCGGCGCGAGCCACTACTTCTACTGGGACGCGGTCTTCTGGGTCCAGTCGCCGGTCACCATGATCTTCAATCCCGGCGTGTCCTCGTCTTTTGCCTTCGTGCTGCTCGGCCTGTGGGCCCTGACCGGCTGGCTGCGCTCGCGCGAATGGCGCTGGCTGCCGCTGCTGGTGCTGTATTGGGGCGTGCTGCCCGGCTTCAAGGTGTATCCCGCGCTCCTGGTCATGAGCGCGCTCCTGGCCACGGCCGCCTGGCGCTGGTGGTTCAACCGCGACCTGCGGCCCCTATGGGCCTGGGCCGCGATCCTGCCCGTGTTCCTGGCCGTGTTCCTGCCGCCGAACGCGGGCGCGCCCTCGCTGGTGCGGTTCCTGCCCGGGTTCAACGTGGCCACCATGCTGGTGGCGCCGGACCGCATGGCCCTGATGTCGTCGGCCACGCTCAAGCTCCTGTACGCGCATTACCCCTGGCTCGTGGCCCTGCTCCTGGCCGTGCTGGCCGTGGTGTTCCTGGTGGGGAACCTGGGCGTGCGGGTGCTGGGCCTGCTGCCCATGATGGAAGTCGTGCGCAAGCCGCGCCGCGCCGAGCCCGTGCTCCTGTTCATGCTGATGCTGGTGCTGGCGGCCTGGGCCGCGCCCCTGCTGTTCGTGCAGCGGGGCGTACAGTGGAACACCATCCAGTTTTTCTACTACGCCGCGCTGATCACGGCCCTGCCCGCGGCTTCGGCCCTGTGGTCGTGGATGTCCAGCCTGGCCAAGCCCTGGCATTTGGTTCTGGCCGGCTTGTTCTTCGCCCTGGGCGCGCCGGGCCTGATCGAAGCGTGGATCGTGATCGGGTTCAAGGAGGACGTGCCCAAGCCCCTGGCCGAAGCCATGCTGTGGCTGAGGCGGGAAGCCAGGCCGCAGGAAGTGATCCTGCGGCCGCTGCCGAACGCGTTGCTGACGGCCGACGGCTACCGGCAATGGCTGCGCAACCAGGAGCGCGGCGCCATGACTTCGCTCGACGTGTGGAACGCCGAGGCCACGGCCATGGCCCAGGGACAGACCGGGGTCGCTCAAGCCGCGGCGCCGATGCCGACCCCGGCTCCCACCCTGGCGCCGACCCAAGTTCCCTCGCTGGCGCCGACACCGGCCCCCATGGCGCAAACGCCCGCGGAGGTCGAACTCAAACTGGCCGACCTCATGGCGCAGAAGACGGAATGGCAGAACCGGCAGGTCCGGGTGGAGAGGGATTTGAACCAGGCCCGGCAGGATTTGGAAACCGCGGAAACCGCGGACCAGGCGGCCAGGCGCCAGGTCGAAGCGCTCAAACGCGCGGCTCCTGCCGAGGAGCAGGCGCCGGAGCCCGCCTCCCCGGCGCCTGAGGGCGCGGAATCGGAGCCTGCACCCGCTACGGCCCCTGAGCCGGGTGCCGAAGCAACGGCCGGGCCAGAGGATGAATCCCAGCCAGAACCGGCGGCCGAAGCCAGCGCAGAAGCCGAAGCCAGCGCGCCGCAGGGCAGTACGGAAACCGCTGAAGCGGTTGTTGCCCCCAGGCCCACGCCGGTCCCGACGAAAGCCACGCCCCTGCAAAACGCCCAGCGCCGCGCCGAGGCCGTGGCGCAAGCGAAACAGCGGGCACAGGAAGCCGTGCAGAGACTGGAGCGCAAGCAGCGGTCCGTCGAACGCTCCCTGGCCGGGGTGCAGGACCAACTGGAGCGCTTGCGGAACCAGCCTGCAGCCGTGGTTCTGGCTGCCACGGCCACTCCGCAGCCTGCTGCCACGCCTGCTGCCACGCCGGCTGCCACGCCGGCTGCCACCGCAGAGCCTGAACCCGCGGCCAGGGAAGCGGCTGCCGCCTCTGCAGGCGGGTATTTATGGCCGGATTCGGCTCTGGTGGCGAGCCTGGCTTTTACCAACACCTATCTCGAGGACACGGTGTCCTCGCAGATCATGGGGCACCCGGTCAAGGAACGGATGGCCGCGGCCAGGCATTTCTACCTCTCGGCCAATGTGGTGGAGGCGCGTGATTTTCTCGAAAAAGCGGGCATCACTTATGTTATTCTGGATGCGAGCCGGACGCTGCCGTTCGATCCGGCCGGGGTGCCGCTTAAGCCGGTTTTCGCCAACGAGGCAGTAACGATATATAAATACATCAACCTCCGAGGATGGTGAACCTCATGCAGCTTCGTCCCCGACCTGCGTTGTTCATGGCCGGTGTAATCATTCAGGCTGTGGGCCTGGCCACCTGGTGGGAATGGTTCAATGCGCTGGCCTTTGGAACCGGAAGCCTGGCCTGGGGCATTTTCAAGGCCGTGTGCCTGTCCGGCCTGCTGGCAACCTGGTCGTTCGTCCTGGCCTGGCGCCTGGAATTGAAATACGGCTGGGAAGCCGAAGACTACCGCTTTCAGGACATGCTGGCCGGCCTGCCTCTGGCCCTGCTGCCGCTGATCATTCCCCTGGCGCCCTGGCTGGCGGCGGCGTTCAAACCGTTTTCCCTGACCCTGCTCGGTTTCACCTGGCTGCCGTGGTGGGGCCATGGCGTGGTGCTGTCCGCCGCGGCCAAAAGCGTGCTGCTGGCCTCCGGGGTCCTGATCGTGGGCGCGGCCCTGGCCAAAATGGGCCTGCTGGTGGCGCGCCTGCTGGCCGCGGATCCTGAACGCGTCACCGCCGGCCGCCTGTTCGCCGCGGGCGTCCTGATCTACCTGGCCGTGCTGTCCTGGCCCGCGTGCATGCTGGCTCCGCAGGGCGGCGAGCGTTCCCAGCTTCTGCTCATGCAATCCATCGCCATGGACAGCAGCCTGAACGTGGACGGCGTGCTCGGCCGCAGGGATTACCGGGATTGGTACCCCCTCACGCACATCGAGTTCAACGGCCACACGGACGGCATCGGCCGGCTGTACCTGGCCACGGCGCCCGGCATGCCCATCCTGTTCCTGCTGCTGTACCTGATCCAGGGCCGCTGGCTCATGTCCGTGCTGTCCATGCTGTTCGCGGCCGGCGCCGCGGCGCAGCTGTTCGGTTTTTGCCGGGACCTGGGTTTTTCGGAGCGCAGCAGCATCAGGACCTGGGCCCTGGCCCTGCTCACCCTGCCGTTGGCGCTCTACGGCTACCTTGAATATGAAGTCGCGGCCGGCGCCTTCTTCATGCTGTGGGGCCTGCGCCTGGCCTGGAAGGAAGAGCCGTCCGCGGCCTCGGCTTCGGCTGTGGGCCTGGTTTCGGGTCTGCTGCTCCTTGGCGGCATCCGGTTTGTGGCGCCGGCTGCGGTGCTCATGGCCGTGCTAGCCTGGCGCCTGGCCTGCCGCCAGCGCACCATCCATTATCCGGCGGCCCTGGTCGTGGCCGCGGTGCCCGGGGTGTTCGCGGGCTGGTTCTTTTCCTCCATTTACGGATTCCTGCTCGGGCATCCGGTGTATCATCTCATGTGGCCCTGGCAGGCCGGCGCCGCGCAGAACCTGCTGGGCCTGTTGACCGACCGCTTCAGCGGCATTCTGTGGACCGCGCCGGTCTGGGTCCTGGGCCTGTCCGGCCTGCTCCGCCTGTGGTCCGGGACCGGGCGCATCCTGGTCGCGGCCGTGGCCCTGCTGTTCATCAACGCCGTCCTGACGGCCATGAGTTTTCCCGACCCCTGGGGCGACGGCGCGGCCTATCACCGTTTCGTGGCTCCCGTGGTGCCGCTGCTGGGCCTGGGCCTGGCCTGGTGGTGGGAAAGCGACGCGGTCCCGCAGACCTGGCGGCGCGTCCTCTACGCGCTCGGCGGCTGGAGCATCGGCATGGCCGTGTTGTTCGCGCTGCTGCCGCCCCTGACCTGGGAAAGCAGCCGCCTGCGCCTGGGCGAAATCTTCGCGCCCTGGGGCGCGTTCTACAGCCTGCTGCCGTCCTTTGTCCCGCGCCTGCTGCGCTGGGAACTGCTGCTCAGCGGCGCGATCATCCTGGCCGCTATCTGGCTGGCGTGGTCAGCCCACCGCGCCCTTGGCCCTGGCCGCCGATCCCTAAAAATTTAAACCAGGCATGCGGTTCCGCTTCTCCCACCTGACCATCCTTTACGGCCTGGCTGCCGCCGTCTATGCGTCCGGGTTTTACGGCACCTGGGCAGCCGGGTTTCCCCGGCATTTGGCCTGGCCCGGGGCTGCGGGGTGGCTGCTGGCCTTCGGCTTGGGGATGTCAGTGTGCGGCATCAGCCAGGCCCTGACGTTTTGGGCCGGCACCCGCTGGCTGGGGCTGGCGCCCGAGCGGGCAGGCCGCCTGGCTGCCTGGCTGGATTTGCCCTTTCTTCTGCTGCCCGCGGGTTTGCTGGCCTACCCCTGGCTGGCGGCCTGGGGGAGCGGGCTGCAGATGGACGTTTTGGGCAACCTGTTTCCTTTCTGGCGGCCGGCCGGACACTACCGCATGGCTCCGGCCGGGTACCTGCTGCTGTTGTGGGCCGGCCCCTGGCTGACGCTGACCGTTTTTCTGAAAATGATCTTCGGCGTGCGGCTTTTCCTGCGGAAATACGAAGGTGCTGAAGACCGGATGAACGTGCGCCTGCCCGTGTTGTTTGGCGCGGCCGCGGTTTTCTTCGTGCTTTTGTCCTGCTGGACCACCCTGGTGTACCCTCCGACCGGCGACGAACCGCATTACCTGCTGATGAGTCAGAGCCTCCTGTCAGAAGGGGACATCGACCTGAACGACAATTACACGCGCGCGGATTACCGCGCCTACTATCCAACCGGGACCCTGGACCGCCACCTGTCCACCGGCCGCACGGACCAGGCCATTTCCAACCACTTTCCGCTGCTGTCCATCCTGATCCTGCCGGGCTTCATGCTGCTGGGCCGCTTCGGCGCCGTGCTGGTGGTCTGCCTGATGGCCGCGGCCGCCGCGACGGGGGTGTACGTTTTTTCCCGGGGTTGGGGCAGCGACAAGCCTACGGCCTTGTGGTCATGGCTCCTGGCCGTGGTCAGCGTGCCGCTGGCCGTTTATTTCGACCTGATTTATCCTGAATTGCCGGCGGCCCTCATGCTTATCCTGGGCCTGTGGGGCTGGCACCGCGGCGGATCGCGCGGCACCTTGCTGCTGGCCCTGGCCATCGCGGTCCTGCCTTGGATTTATCCCAAGTACATCCCCCTGGCGGTTTTGCTGACCCTGCTGCTGCCGACCACGCCCAGGGCAACGATCGCGGATTTGGCGGCTGCGGTCGCGCTCCTGGGCCTTTCCGGATGGGGCTACTATGTGTTCTTCCATTCCTACTACGGCTTCACGCCGGGCGCCAATCCCTACCGGCTGTGGGTCGACAGCCCGGAGGGGGTGTGGGCTTTTCCGTGGTCGCTTCGCAGCCTGCGCAATGCCCTGGGGCTGCTCGTGGACCGGGACTTCGGCGTGCTGGCCACTGCGCCCGCCCTGCTCCTGGCGGTTCCCGGCTGGCTGCGCCTGCGCCGCACCAACCTGCGGTCAGCCGTGGTGGTGGCCGCGGTGTTCCTGGTCCAGTACCTGCTGTTCATCGTGTTCGACGATTATACGGGGAGCGCCGCGGTCTTCAGCCGTCAGATGATCGTGGCCGTGATCCTGTGCCTGCCCCTGGTGCCCCTGGGCTGGAAGGCCGTGAGGCCGGGGTGGAAATGGCTGGCCGGGTTGTGGGTGGGGGCCGGGATCGGCCTGGCCTGGATCAGCGCAGCCTGGCCTATGCTGCGCTACGCCGCGCCCAAGTCAATGCTGTGGCAGAAACTGGGATTCGCGCCCCTGCTTTTTCCGAGCCTGATGCCTGCGCCGTCAGCGGCGGATTATTTGTGGGCCGCGGCCTGGCTCCTGGCCATGGCCGGGCTGTTATTGTTCATGCTCAAGCCCGCGGCTGCGGCCGCGGACAACAAATAGACCGCGACTTCTCCGCTGGCAAACCGCTGCTCGCTGCCCAAAGCCAGGCAGCCGTCCATCAGGGCGACAATGCGCCGCGAGTAATAATCCTCCCGGGGTTCAGCCACCCGGCGGACCAGCACCCAGCGCACGCCCAACTTATCCAGGCGCTGCCGCAAGGCCTGGGCCGTATCCAGGCGGCGGTAATTAATCAGGTTCTGGTTCAGCGGGTCCCCCCACAAATAATCCACGTCCAGATAGAACCCCCGGTTTTCGTTGAACAGCAGCACGCGCTCGCCCGGCTTGACCGCGTGGTTGAGGTACTCGCAGGCGGAAAAATGGTCCAAACGCCGGCCGAGAAAATCAGCGGGCGCCTCGAGGCCGGCCACGGTCCGCGCCTGTTCCAGAGTGTCGCGGTGCAGGGGCGGATGCACGGCCAGGATCAGGGCCGCGGCCAGCACGGCCCAGGCTTTGCCCAGGCGTCCGGGCGCCAGCCACAGTTTGCTGCAAATCGCGGCTGCCAGCCAGGCCAGCAGGGGAAACAGGGGCAGCAGGTAGCGGAACTGGGGAGAGCTGAAGAACCACGTCGCTAAAAAACCTAATCCCAGTGCCAGGCCCAACAGCGGCCAGGGCCAGCGCACCTTGGCCTGTCTGTTCGCTAGGATCCAAACGCCGCCGGCCAGCGCGGCCAAGAGGCCCAGCAGGGGCAGGCGGGCCTGGGCCGCGCCCACGCCGAAATCCTGCGCCGCGGTCAGCAGGTCCCAGGGCAGGAGCAGGAATCCGAGCCAGCCCTGCGTGTGCCCCGAGAAGCCCGCCACAAAAGCGGTCATAAGCCGGTCAATGTCCGCGTCCCAGAACCTGCCGCCGAACAGCGAATAACCCAGGGGCCACACCGGGTTGCCGGACGCGGCCCAGGCGCGGACCAGGTAGGGAAGCACAGGCAGGCTGCCCCACACCAGCACGCCCGCGATGCGGCGCAGCCTGGCGCGGAGCGTATTGGCTTCCGCTTTCAGGATCCAGGCCGCCTGCCACAGGGCCAGGCAGGCCAGCAGCAGCAGGCCGTGCCACTTGGTGGCAGCGGCCGTGCCCGCGAACAAGGCAGCCAGGTAATGCCAGCCAGCCTGGCCGGAGGAAACAGCCTGGCGCAGGCTGAGCAGGGCCAGGGCCGCGTAGGCCGCGGTGGCCAGATCGATGAAAGCCGTGCCGGATTCCACGTGCACCAGGTATTGCGCGTAGAAAAACGCGGCTGCCAGGAGCGCGGCTTGTCCCAGCCGCGAAGCGCGGGCCAGGCTGAAAACCGCCGCCGCAGCCAGCAGGCCGAACCCGAAGTGAACCAGCTTGGCTGCCGCGCCCCAGGGCGACCACCAGCCCAGGGCGAACAGCATCTCCGTGAACTGGGGGAACAGGTTGTGGTAAATGTCCGGCCTGAAGACAAAGCCGCCGGCCTGGAGGTAAATTTTAGGCAGCGCCAGGTGATAGGCCACGCCGTCCCAGTCCCAGGCCGGCGTCAGCGCACCCAGGGCATTGGCCGCGGCCAGGAAGAGCAGGCCGGCCAGGAGCGCGAGGGCCCACGGCCCCGCGGCTTCCGGGCGCGCATTGAGCCACCAGCAGCCCAGGCGCAGGTGCCAGTACGCACCGGCCATGGCCGCCGCGGTCAGCAGGCCCAGGGCCAGGGGCGTGAACAGGTGCAGGCTGGCGAGGCAGAACGCGGCGTAAGAGACCAGCATCAGGCCAAGCCCGAGGCTGAGACCGGCTTCGGCAGGGACGTCGCTGGGTTGGAGCCCGGTCTGGCGCAGGAGCAGGCGGCCCCAGCCCGCGCTGCCGGCCGCGAGCAGGGCGAACCAGAGGAGGCTCAACAGGGTCAGGAGCAGGGGAGGCATACGACTCCTTGCTGGATGAGTAAGATGTTCCTACGCTCGATCCCTCCCCTCAAGGGAGGGGAGTTCATACTATAAGGAAGCGATCAAGCGACACGGCGTGTATGTCTACCGCAACGCGTCCGCGAAGCGCCGGCCCAGGCGGTATAAGTGCGAGGGCGAGGTGATTTCGCGGGCCAAGCGCCACAGGATTTTGGGCCGCAGGTAGAAAGCCAGGTAGGCGCGGCGCTGCAGGTTCTTCATTTCCCGGCGGGTCATCCCATCTGGGACGAAGGACACGTCGTGCACGAAGAAGTGGTCGAAATCCCTGGGCTCCTTGCCAACGCGGCGCAGGTCCTCGTAGATTTCCGAGCCGGGCAGGGGCATGAAATTGTTGAACTGCGCGCGGTCGATGTCCAGGGAGCGGGCGAAGCGGATGGTCTCGAGCATGTCGGCCTTGGTTTCGCCGGGAATGCCGAACAGGAAAAAGCCCGTGATCTTGATCGAGGTGTCCCGGAGCAGCTTGAGCTTGTCGCGGATGAGGCCGAGCGACAGCTTTTTCCTGGTCAGGTCGTGGATGCGCTGGGTGCCGAACTCCACGCCCACGGACAGGGAATAGCAGCCCGAACGCTCCATGAGCCGGAGCAGGTCCGCGTCCAGGGTGTCCAGGCGCACGCCCGAGGGGCAGCTCCAGTGGATGCGCAGGTTCTCCTCCACCACGCGCTCGCAGAAGGACCGCACCAGGTTGCGGTGGGCCGTGAAGTTCTCGTCCTCGATCAGGAAGTCGTGCACGTCGTACTCGGACATGAGCAGCCGCATTTCCGCCAGGATGTTGTCCACGCTGCGCGCGCGGATGCGGCGGGTGGTGACGGATTTGCCGGCGCAGAACGTGCAGCTGAACGGGCAGCCGCGCGTGCAGATGATCGGCGCGGTGGGGAAGCTTTTGAAAAAGGCGCCGTGCGGCGCCTCGGGATAGGAGCGCGGGTCCATCAGGTCCCAGGCCGGGAACGGGATTTCATCCAGCTTTTCCACCACCTGCACGGGGTTCACGCGGATGGCGGAGCCGTCGCGCCAGATCAGGTTGGGCACCGAGGCAAAGGCCGGATGGGAGGAATCCAGGGCGGCCAGGAACGCGGGAAAACCCAGCTCCGCCTCGCCGGCCAGGCCGAAATCCGCCTGGGGCAGGGCCGCAAGCGTGCCCTGGGGGTCGCCGGAAGGATGGTAGCCGCCCACCGCGGTGACCGCCCGGGGCTGGACGCGTTTTGCGATTTCGAGGTGGCGCGCCACGGGCGACAGGTCGAAGGAAAACATCTGCAGGGCGATCACGTCGAAGGCGTGCTGCCGCAGGTACGCTTCAAAGCCCTCGAAGGTCATATTGGCCTGCAGGCAGTGCAGCAGGCTGACCTGGTGCCCCTGGCTGCGGCAGGCTGAGGCAATGTAACCCAGGCCCAGGCTGGGCATGACCACGTAGCTGCGGTTGATGGGGGAAACGAGCAGAATTTTCAAAGGTTGCTGCACCTGTCGTTAAAAGAGTTCCGGCGGATGCACCATCTTATCCAAGCCTCGGAGGTTGATCAAGGAATTAAAATGCTGATGAAAAAGCCTCTAAACGGTCATTGCGAGCGACCAAAGGAAGCGTGGCAATCTGGTTTTATCCTTATCAACCGAGATTGCTTCGTCCCTCCGGTCCTCGCAAAGACTGCGAAAAGGCTTTTTCAGCACCCTGTTAAACGGCCGGGCCTCCAACCAGGAACCGTGACGTTTTCGGGTTTTATGCTATAATGGGCCCGATTTTCATCGCCCAAGACCAGGGAGAACGCGCTCGTGGCTGAAAACGGCCAATCCTCCAAACTGAACCCCACGGCCCGCATCGCGAAGAATTCGCTGGTGCAGTTGGTGGCCGGCGTGCTGAACAAGCTGCTGGGCGTGGCCCTGGTCATCTACGCGGCCCGCCAGCTGGGCACGAACGGCTTCGGCCAGTACGCCTACGTCCTTTCCCTGCAGGCCATTTTTTACATCATTGCGGATTTCGGCCTGGGCACGCTCACCACGCGCGACCTGTCGCGGGACCCGGACCAGGACTCCCGTTATTTCACCAATGTCCTGGCCGTGCGCGTGCTGCTGTCCCTGTTCGCGGGCGGCGGCATGGTGGCCGCGGCCTGGCTGCTCGGCCAGCCGCCGGCCATCGTGCTGCTCAGCGCGGTGGCCGCGCTGTCCCTGATGTTCACGGCCAACGTGGATTCGGCCTCGGCGGTTTTTTACGCCCATCAGCGCATGGAGATCCCCTCCACGGTGTCCGTGGTCGTGACCACCCTGCGCGTCACCGCCTCCCTGGGCGCGCTCGCGGCCGGCGCCGGGGTCGCGGCCCTGATCTGGATCAACACCCTGTCCGCGGTCGTCCACCTGATCATTCTCGCGGGCATCCTCTTCTACTTCATCCGCCCGGTCTTCAGCCTGGACCCGGCTTTTTGGCGCACCCTGCTCCGGGAGGCCGCGCCCCTGGCCCTGGCCAACCTGTTTTCCGTGATTTATTTCCGCGTGGACACGGTCATGCTGGGGTCGTTCCGGGGCCAGGACGCCGTGGGGCTGTACAACGCGGCCTACCGCCTGCTGGAGCTCACCCTGATCCTGCCCGCCTATTACGGCGGCGCGGTGTTCCCGGTCATTTCGGCGAGCTTCGGCGCCAATCCCCAGCGCTTTCAGCTCATCTACCGCCGCTCCATGAAATACATGTTCGTGCTCTCCCTGCCCCTGGCCCTGGGCACCGTGGCCCTGGCCGACCGCTTCATCGACGTGCTCTACGGCGCCCAGTACCTGGCCAGCGTGCCCGTGCTCATGGTGCTCATGTGGACCCTGGTGCTGATCGCGGTCAACAGCATCAATGCGCCCTACTTGATCGCCATGGGACGGCAGCGGATCGTCACGGTCCTGGTGCTGGCCGGCATGCTCTTCAACGTGCTCGCCAACCTCTGGGCCATCCCGCGCTACGGCATGCTGGGCGCGGCCTGGACCACCCTGGCCTCGGAAGTGCTGACCCTGGCCATTTTTACGGGCACGCTGTGGCGGCCGCTGTCGCTGACGCCCTCGCTCCTGCGGCACCTCCTGCGGCCGGCTCTGGCCGGGGCCGCCATGTACGGGCTGCTGATGCTGATCCACGCCTGGGAACTGGGCTTCCAGATCCTGCTCGCCGGCGCGGCCTACTTTTGCCTGCTGTGGGTCTTCCGGGCTTTCGACGAGGTGGACCAGGAGCTGTTCAGCCGCGTGCTGCGGCCGACCCAGCCGGGGAACGTGAAGCTGACATGACCCGACGCCCGCTGGTCACGGCCCTGGTGCTGTCGTACAACGGCTGGCCCCTGCTGGCCGAATGCCTCAGGAACGTCACGGCGCAGGACTGGCCGGGCCTGGACATCCTGGTGGTGGACAACGGCTCGACCGACAACACCGCGGCCAACGTGCGGCGCGAGTTCCCGCAGGCGCGCCTGCTCAGCCTGCCCAAGAACATCGGTTTCGCGGCCGCCAACAACGCGGGCGTGGAGCACAGTCCGGCCGAGTATATGGCCCTGATCTCCAACGACGTGTACCTGCCCACCAATTTCATCAGCCGGCTCGTGGCCGCGCTGGAAGCCGATCCCCTGGCCGCCATCGCCGGGCCGGGCGTGTACAACCTCAAGCTCAACATGGCGCACTATCCCGGCAACGGCACCATGAGCCTGACCGGCACCATCATCCAAAGCGCGTTCAAGGACCCCAGCCTTACCTTCGGCGCGGCCGGCTGCTCGCTGGTGTACAAACGCAACCTGCTCGGCCCGCCCTTTGACCCGGACTACGGGTTTTTCCACGAGGAGATCCACCTGGCCTGGCGGGCCCGGCTCATGGGCTACCGCGTCCTGCGCCTGCCGGACACGGTGGTCAAGCACATCGGCGGCGCCACGGTCGGCGACCTGTCGGACGACAACCGCTTCCTGCTCGAACGCAACCGCTGCCTTAATTTCCTGACCCTGTTCGCGCCCTGGACGCGCCTGCGCGTCTGGCCGCTCATGTGGCTGGCCCGCGCCGCGGAGCGCCTGTCCGATCGGCGGCAGGGCCGGAGCAGCGCGCCCATCCGGCGCGCCCGGGCCTGGGTCAGGGCGCACGCAGGGGAGATCGCGGACAAGCGCCGGCTGCTGCAATCGCAGCGCAGCGTGCCGGACGCTGAGATTGTCCGCTGGATGAGCGGCAAGCTCACCAACCACACCGGCTTCGGCGGCTGGCTGCTCAACCTGCTCAGCCGCGGCTGGTGCCGCCTGGTTGGGCTGAAAACCTGGGAAGGGTGGGAGCGGAAGCAGTGACCGCCAGTCCCCGCGTCAGCGTGGCCGTCGTCAACTGGAACACGCGCGACCTGCTGCTCAAATGCCTGGCCTCGCTCCGCGCCGAATCCAGCTTTCTGCCCCTGGAAATCATCGTGGTGGACAACGGCTCGTCGGACGGCAGTCCGGAGGCTGTGCGCGCCCAATATCCCGAAGTGCTGCTCCTGACCAACCCGGCCAGCGTCGGGTTCGCGGCCGGCACCAACCAGGCTCTGCGCCGCGCCACCGCGCCGTTTTGGGCTTTCGTGGCGCCGGACGCCGAGCTCAAGCCCCGGGCCCTGCTCACCCTGGTGGGGGAACTGCAGGCCCGGCCGGAGCTCATGGCCGTGGGCCCCAAACTCCTGAACAGCGACGGAAGCCTCCAGCCCTCGGGCCGGCGTTTTCCCGCGCCGGGCCGGTTTTTTCTGGAAGACCTGCTGCCCGGCTGCCTCAAGCGCACGGCCTGGTGGCAACGCCGCGTGTTCGGCCGCCTGGACTTCGACCGGCCGGCGCTGGTGGACGAAGTGTCAGGCGCGTGTTTGGTGGCCAGGCGCGAGGCGTTCGAACGCGTCGGCCTGCTGGACGAACAGTTCTTCATCTATTACGAAGAGGTGGATTGGTTCAAGCGCCTGGCCGCGACCGGCGGCCGCGTGGGTTACGTGCCGTCCGCCGAGGTGTTCCACCACTGGGGCGCGGGCATGGCCCAAATGAAAGGCGAGGGCGTGCTCATCAATTTCCGCAGCGCTTTTAAGTATTGGCGCAAGCACCGGGGAATCCGGGGCGAAGGGCTGGCCAGGGCCGCAGTGGCGGCGCACGCCGTGGGTTGGAGCCTGGGGCGCCTGGCCCTGACCGTGGTATTTCGCAAGCCCTGGCGCGAATTGCCTGCCAGGCTGGGGCTGTACGCGCAGGTGCTGGCCCTGGCGCTGGGGATGAAAAAATGAAGCCAGCCTGCCTGTCTTGCTCTCCTGCATAAAATCCGTGAATGTGTGACTGATTTTTTATTTTCTCAATTCTTGACTACACATATTTAAATGCTATAATCCGTTTTAATGCCCAGGAAAATAGGCATCGAAAACAAGGTGTATAACTTTTTTTATACTGTTTTTCTCTATGTTGAAGTAATTTTATAACTTATTTGCGAGTCCAATAAATAGAAAGTCTTGAGCAAGCGAATCCGGCTGGGTGCCTAAAGGAGAGGCGAATGCAAACAATTTTGGGATCGAGCGGCGCCATAGGAACCAGCTTGGCCAAAAGCCTGACCGCTTACACCAAGGAAATCCGTCTGGTCAGCCGCAATCCGAAAAAAGTCAATGCCACGGATGATTTGCTGTCCGCCGATCTCACCAACCGGGAGCAGGTGTTCTTCGCCGTGCGCGGCAGCGAGGTGGTCTACCTGACCGTGGGCCTGCCCTATCGCGCCGAAGCCTGGGAACGCCTGTGGCCGGCCCTCATGCAGAACGTCATCGATGCCTGCATCGAGCACCGGACCAGGCTGGTGTTCTTCGACAACACCTATGCCATCGGCGAGAACCATGTCCGGCACATTACCGAGGACTCGCCGCTGTCGCCCACCAGCCGGAAAGGGCAGGCCCGGGCCCAGGTGGACCGCATGCTCATCGAAAAAATCGAAAAAGGCCGGCTGCTGGCCGTGATCGCCCGCTCGCCTGATTTTTTCGGGCCGATCAAAGTCAACAGCGCGCTCATGGCCATGGTGTACGACAATCTGGCCAAGGGCCAAAAAGCCATGTGGCTGTGCAACGCCAGAGTCCCGCATTCCGTGGGGTACACGCCCGAACTGGCCATGGCCACGGCCAAGCTCGGCAACACCTCCTCGGCTTTCAATCAAATCTGGAACCTGCCCACCGCACCGCCGCTCACGGGCGAGGAATGGGTGCGGTTGTTCGCCGCGGAGCTCAACGCCAAACCCCGCGTTCAAGTCTTGCCGGGCTGGGGCATCAAGCTCCTGGGCCTGTTCGTGCCCATCCTGCGCGAAATGGACGAAATGAAATACCAGTACGACCGCCCCTGTTTCTTCGACAGCGCCAAGTACGAGCAGACGTTCAAATATGCTCCGGTCAGCAGCGGGCAGGCTGTGCGCGAAACCGTGGAGGCGTTGAAACAGGCGCAACCCTAGGCGCCTCTGCTGGATTTTTGCCTCTCCTTCCTATATACTCGTGGACATCCCTGCTGTCCGAAGAAGCGGAGGTGCCGGATGAACGCCATGAGGACCCTGTGCCTGCTCGGCCTTTTGCTCCCGTTCCTGGCGGGCTGCGCCTCGGTCAATGTCCAGCCGTTTCAAACCTTTCAATCCGCCGTCAAACAGGGCCAGGCCGCCATGGACGATTCGCTCGGCCTGGGAGTGGACTGGGTGCGCTCGGCTGACGCGCAAACCTTTGACGGCCAGATGAGCCAGCTGGTCATGCGGCTGGGCCAGGGCTATGACTGGACCCTGGAACCCGTGCCTTTGTACCTGCGCATCAAGCAGGCCCGCAAGGTTTTTTGGATACTCAACGACAACATGCAAAGCTACGCCGGGCTGCTGCTGCGCCTGGCGGACAACCAGGTGGATGATCCCGCGGCGTTCGAAACCCTGGCCGCGCAATTGAACCGGAACGCGGAAACGGCGGCGCAGGCGTTGAACTGGGCTCCGCCCAAGGAAGGCATCCCGGTCTTCTCGGCCGTGGCCGTGGAAGCGGCGCGCGAATACATCCGGGGAAAAAGGCTGGAGGCCTTGGGCAGGATCGTCAGGGAGAACCAGCCCCTGGTGGAAAAATACGCGGCCCACTGCACGCGCCTGATCCAGTTGCTGCGGGAAAACTTCAAAGCCTACTACGGCGACCACTACGAACCCATCCGGGCCGCCTGGAAGCAGTCGCCGGCCGGGTCCCGCGCTGCGCTGGTGGAGCAGATGTACGCGCTGAACGACCGGCTGATCGACATTTTGGACGCCCTGCAGCAAATGGAAAAGATCTATGCCGCCCTGCCGGCCGCGCACCAGGAGCTGGCCCAAGCGGTCAAAGCCACGGCCCTGACCTTTGACCGGCCGGGCCTGCAGTTGTTGATCGAGGAAGGGCGGCAGCTGGGGCACTTATACGAGAATCTCAAATCGGACAAATAGCGGGGGAACAACCCATGCCGGAAGTAGATGCGATTTCGCTCATCGGACAATTGAATGCTTTAAAGAGCAAATTGAGCCAGTGCCAAATGGAGGCTGACGAGCAAGGTTACGCCGAGCAGGCCGCATCGCTGGGCGAATCCCTGAAGTATTTGCGGGACCTGCTGAAAACCCTGCTTGACCACGCCTATCAGGATCTGATCGCTGAAACCCATCCCTTGATGGTTGAGGTGCGCGCTGCCCAAACCCGGACGGCCCAAGCCATCGAATCCGTGAACAACCAGGTTCAATTCGCGCAAAACGTGGTCAACGTGGTGGGCCAAGTGGAGCAAGTCATCAAACAGGTCAGGCAATACTGCCATATTTAGCGCGGTTGCCTGCGCTGCCAGGAGAGGGAAACCATGCTCAGACGCGCATTGCAGATCATCATTACCTTCGGCATCTGGGCCGGGCTCTTGTTTATTGCCGCCGGCACCTGGGACTGGCCCAGGGCCTGGATCCTGGTCGGGCTCATGGTCCTGACTCTGGCCGTCAATTTCGTTCTGGTCGCCCGTTTCAATCCCCGCATCGCGGAAGCCCGCAGCAAAGTGCGAAAAGGCACCAAGGGCTGGGACAAAGTGCTCATGCCCGTGTATGCGTTCTTCTACCTCGCTTTTCCGGTGCTGGCCGGCCTGGATGCCGTGCGTTTTGGCTGGACCAGCCTGCCTGATGCGCTTGTTTATCCGGGCGCCTTCCTATATATAATGGGCGCCGCCCTTATTGACTGGGTATTAGTCACCAATCCCTTTCTGGAACAGACGGTCCGCATTCAAACCGAACGCGGCCACAAAGTCGTCACCACCGGACCGTACGCCCTGGTCCGGCATCCCATGTACTGCGGCCTCATGATTCAATACCTGGGCTTGCCCCTGCTCCTTGGTTCCGCCTGGTCCCTGCTGGGCACGCTGGCTGTTATTGCCATCTTCGCGGTCCGCACGGCTAAAGAGGACAAGACCCTGGAAGCGGAACTGGAAGGGTACGCGGATTACAAGCAAAAAACCAAATGGAGATTGCTGATGGGAGTGTGGTAGGGAACAACTTTTGGGAGGAAAAAATGAAAAAGCATGGCGCGGTGTGGCTGTTGCTGGCGGCAGCGGTTTGGTCGGGCCTGGCGGCGGATGCCGGGGCGTGGGCCTGGAAAAGCTGCCCTGATCAGAACGACGTTATGGCTTTTTTGAACGGCACGGGCAGCTACCAGACTCCGATCAAGGAAGCCAGGATCTGCGCCTATTCCAAAAACAACCAAAAGGAATTCATCGTTTTCTACCAGCACGCCTCCTCCAACCTGCCCAAAGGCAAGTGGCAGTGGAAATACGCCTCTGATCCGGCCGATGTCATCAACCTGCTGAACGGCAGCGGCGCCTACAAGTATCCTGCCACTGAAGCCGAAATCTGCGCCCTGTATTACCAGAACCGGCCGGAATTTTACGTGTTCTACCAGCAAAGCGCCAGCCAGCAGCCCAAAGGCACCTGGCAGTGGAAGCTGGCGAACAGCGCGGACGATGTCCGCAACTGCCTGGGCGCGCAGGGCACTTACCTGCTGCCGGCCCGCCTGGCCCGGGTGGCGGGTTATTCCGTGGGCACGACAGAGACCTATTACTTGTTTTCCCAACACAATAACATCAACAAGCCTGTGTCCGGCTGGAATTACAAATTGGCCTACGACGATGCCAATGACATTCAAAAGTTTCTGGGCGGTGAGGCGCCTTACGCCCAGGCGCCCAAAGTGGCGGCTGTGTGCTGCCTTCCCAGCGGGCAGCAGCTCAAATACTGCGTTTTTCATTACAACGGCCCGTCCCTGATCCTGGCGTCGCCCCTGGCCAACGAACGGTTCATCGCGGCTGAGCCTAAAACGTTCAGCGCCGTGGTGATCGCTTATCATCCGGTATTGCCAAGCCAGCTGACCTGGACCCTGGATCAGGGCTTGTCCCTGGGTTCGGGCTTTATTCTCGGTTACGGCCAGATCAGTGTTGGCACGCATACAGTCAAGGTCAGCGGCCTGGCTGAGGTCGCTACAGCCGCAATCCGGGTTTACAGCGATCTCTGGGCCCTTTACCAGGCACAGCCCGCGCAAGGGGAAATCGACCGGGTGGTCAAGGATTTCGGCCTGCAGTGGGTGGATGGCGCCTCGGCGGACGAACAGTGGAGCACCTATCCGGAGTTCGCCTTCAACCAATCCTCCTGGGACCCTTCCAAAATCGTCGCGGTCGCCAGGCTGGAAGTGCTTCGTCATCAGCGGTTTTCCCAAACTCCACCTTTCACCAACAACAAATCCGTTTACGACCATCTGAAAGCCAATGTTCACAACATCTACCTGACCTTGAACTGTCAACAGAACCTGGGGGGCGGAGGACATCTCACTTTAAACCGCAATTTCAGCGTGTGGGACAGCCGGTCCTCGGGTTACGACGGCCACTGGGACGCATGCAAGGTGCCGTTTGCCAATCCGTCCCTGGCGCCTTACTTCGGCTCGCTCCAGCTCCTGGTGCACGAAGGCAGGCACTGCGAGGCAGGCGATCCGAAGCACGTGAATTGCGTGCCCTGGTCCACGCCCGGCGGCCAGGTTTCCACTGGTATGGACCAGCAGTTCGAGAATGGCAGCGGGTATGCCTGGGGCGCGCTGTATTCCATGTGGGTGGACCAGTACGGCCTGTACGACAATCCCGCGTCCAAAAGCGAGGCCAAAACCATGGCCAAGGATTTATTGAAAGGGCGCTTCTGCACCAAGCCCACGCATTCGAATGCCCTGGTGCAGAGTTTAATCAACACCTATCTGCAGTAAAGGACCAGCCTAAACGGTCCCTGGGGAGGTAAAAATGGAAAAAGCCAAGAAGACTATCAACGCGGTGGACGAGTATATCAGCCGCCAGCCCAAGGAAGTCCAGGCGGTCCTGAAAACCATGCGCCGGACCATCCGCGGTGTTGCGCCCAAAGCCAAGGAGGCGATGGGTTACGGCGTGCCGGCGTTCTTTCTCAACGGGCCGCTGGTCTATTACGCGGCTTTCAAAAAGCACGTCGGCTTGTACCCGACTTCCAGCGGCATCAAAGCCTTCAAAAAAGAACTCAGTGCTTATAAAACCTCGGCCGGAACCGTCCAGTTTCCCCTGGACCAGCCCGTGCCCTGGGCGCTGGTGAAGAGGATCGTGAAGTTCAGGGTGGGGGAGAATAATAAAGGAAAGAAATGCTAAAGGAACGCCACACTGCTCCCTGAGGCGCGCTGATGCCTGATCTCGAAGCGATAAAAACTCAATACCCCAAACTCTACTCCTCTGATCCTAAAATCGCGCGCCAAACAGCCTGGGACCTAATTGTCAAGCAGACCCACTCCCAAGCAGAGGAACGCGAATTATGGGACCCTATTGGCCTGGAACACGGCTTTTATGCTGATGTCCTGGCTGGAATCGGCAAACGGATTCAGCCGGACCAGCACGAAGTCCTGGCGGCGATCATCGTGCTGTTTGAAAACCCGCTGGAAATAAAAGATTTCAAAGCCGAAATGCTGGCATGGCTGGATCGCTTCGGCGCGGAAGCCAAGCAGGCCATACCCGCGCTCGAAAAACTGGCCGCCCAGGGCGAGGATCAGCGGCCAAGCTTGTTTGCCTCTCCAATCCGCTGGGCAAAGCATGTTATCGCAGCCTGGACCAAGCCCAAGGAAAGCATATTTACTAAGGAGAGCAGAATACGCCTGGCTAAATTGGCTGAGGAACGGTTGAGGGAAATGAAGGCAAACTCTGCTAGATAAACTGATGTGGGTAGAAAAGAGGAGGGTGAGGGAGAACCTGACCAAGCTATTTATATTTCCAATGGCTGTGACTAAATAAGAAAGATGCATTGTCATGATAACTAATTCAATTTAGTATTAAAAAAAGGAGGGGCGAAAGAATAAATAGTATTTAATATGAAATATTGTTTATTCCTCGGCGCGATGAGATTAAATGACTTGTTGAGAAAAAAGTATTCATTAAAAACGCTTAAAGCGGCATTTGAGCACAAATATTGGCATGATAAGAACAGAGGTATTGATTATATTAATGGTGAAATATTCAAAAAACGATTGCAAGACGAATTCGCAGTTATTAAAAGAAAGTGTGTTGATGGAAAATATCAATTTGCCCCATATCTTGAACTTTTAAAATTAAAAGGAAGGGATAAAAAACCACGTGTTGTTGCTATACCTACTCTTCGAGATCGAATAGTTCTTAATCAACTAAAAGAGATATTGGCGGAAGTATTCCCTGAAGCAAATCAAATGTCGTTAGCTAATACTTATATTGATAGAATTGCTCGCTATTTGAATGCGACTGACCTTCGGAATACAATGATTTATCAGACGGACATTAAAGAATATTATCCTAATATAGACAATGATATTCTAATTACTAAATTGAAGGATAGAATTCGATCAAAAAAACTACTCAGCTTAATTGAAGGTGGTTTGAAAACGCCAATTGTCAATAGGAGTTATCATAAGAGGGAAAGAAACAAATTAATTACAAAAGGAGTGCCACAGGGTTTAGCAATATCTAATATACTAGCAAATATATATTTACTACAGTTTGATCGCGAAATGCAAAATGATACGAGATGTTGTTATTTTAGATATGTAGATGATATTTTAGTAATAACAAAAAATGAATATCTGGATGAATTGATTAACAAAGTCGAGGAGGGGCTTCGGAAATTAAAACTGGAAATTGATATAGCTGGGGTTGGCAAGACACGGATATGCAAAAGTGAAAACCAATTTGAATATTTAGGGTACTTATTTAGAATGCCTGTTATAACAGTGAGACCAAAAACTGTTGAAAATTATTTGCATTCGATAGTCTCCATGTTTAGCAGATTTAAAAACAAAATTAAAGATTATTCATTCGTTATTGAATCACCTAATGAAGTATTTATTACAGAGCTTAATGAAAAAATAACTGGTGCCATTTCGGATAAAAAAAGATATGGGTGGATATTCTATTTTCTGAGCATGAATGATGTTGGACTTTTATACAGGATTGACAAGCTGATAAGGAGCTTTTTTCGGAGATTGGATGAGTTTGAGGGGACGCCACCTCAAACATTAAAGAGTCTGGCGAGATCTTTCTATGAAGCGAAATATTCACCTAATAATGGATATATTATGAATTACAATAATATATTAACTGTAAGTCAAAAGCTATTGTACCTGAAAAGGTTTGGTTATTTAAACTATAATAGAAAGTATTCGAACCAAGAAGTAGAAAATGTATTTAATTTAGTTAAAATGCGAAGACTCTCGAAGTTGAGTAAAGATGATGCTAATATCTACTAGGGTGGGCTACCTCCTCATTTGAGGACCTCATTAAAATAATGAGGGGGATGTAATCAATACCCGAGCAGGGTCTTGACCTCTTGGAAATTGTCAAGAGAGATGGCAATGTCAAATTAGGTAGCCCACCCTCTCTAAAAGAGGTGCGAAATGACTGGTGATTCGAGAGCGGCGAAAAAAAGTGAATATAGGGATAAATATTGGAAAACTATGGGATCGAGGTTTAATGCATCCCGAAGGCTAATTAGTAAGAGTAATTGGTCAGTAGCTGGAATTGCGCTTTTGTCTGTCTATTGTATTTCACTATCTATACTTCCGAGATTCATAACAACTTTAAATAGAGATATAACTGATTTTTTCACTATTGTTTTTTCAATATTCATCCTTGTTTTTAGCCTAATCGAAAATTCTCAAAAATACATTGTTAGAGCGGAAAGATTGGAAAATTGTGCTAAAAGAATAAACACAATACTAAGTGAAGTAAATTTATATAGTGATATTGATACTGAACAGTTAAGTGAAAAATTAGTGGATATTGAAAAGAGGTACCAACAAGAACTAAATGCATGTCCTGAAAACCACGAAGAAGTAGATTTGCAAAAGTTTAAATCTCAGTATAGGAATTATTTAAATATTAATTGGATTGAAGCTACTTATTACAATATCCACTTTTACCTGTCTTCAAGTTGGCTTTATATTATTGCAATATTCATCGCTCCAATAATAGTCGTGACGCTTCTTTTATAAGATGTCTGAATTCCGAGGATTGGTGCAGGCCACTACAATATCTCCAATAATCCAAAACAAAGGAAGGTGTCCGCTATGGCGAATGTACTCGTAACCTATGCCACTCGTTATGGTTCAACCCGGGAGGTCGCTGAATCCGTGGCCAGCGTGCTGCGTGAAAACGGTTTGCAGGTTTCGGTTGAGTCTGCCGCGAAGGTGAAGAAGCTCGATGGATTCAGTGCGGTGGTTCTTGGCGCACCATTGTACATCGGCAAGCTTCAAAAAGACGCCGGGCGGTTTCTGGAGCGGCAGGGCGCGGCCCTTGCCTCCAAACCCTTGGCGATTTTCACGTTAGGGCCGGTTAAAAGTGAGGACTTGGCCAAACCGGGTGTATTAGCCCAGATGCAGAAGGCGCTGGAAGCTTTCCCTGGGTTAAAGCCGCTATCAACCGTCATGTTCGGCGGCAAGTACGATCCAGCTACGCTGCGTTTCCCGGATTCACTGCTGGGCAAACTGCCGGTCAGCCCATTGTATAAAACGCCTGCCAGCGACGCGCGGGATTGGAAGGCGATCAAGGACTGGGCTCAAGGACTGGCTAAGAAACTCAAAGCCGCTTAGGCTTATATAAATATGAACTGGGACATTGTGATTGGGGACGTTGTTTGGATGTCAAAATGACTTTCTCCTTTCCCTCTCCCACTCGACCATACCCGGAAGTAGGTGATGGGGATGCGGAAAAAGGCACTGGCTGTTTTATCAGTTGGACTCCTGCTGTTCACGCTATTCACTCCTCTCCCTTCCTTAGCCGCCTATTACGGCAGCATCCGCTCGGACAAATACCACTATTCCACTTGCCGCTGGGCCAAAAAGATTAAAAAGAAGAACCTAATCGTCTTTAAAACTAAAGCCCAAGCCCGGGAAAATGGTTACAGGCCGTGCAAGGTGTGCAAGCCATGATATAGGGAACATTATTTTAGAACGCATGGAAAACTGCCTCCGTGGGTCTAATGTTTCGAGAATTGTTCGTTGACAGAGCAACCCGGTTCGCCCACAATGAGGAGGCTTTGATGACCGAAGAGGGGATGATTTCATTGAGCGAATTTAAGACCGCACTTGATTGAGTGGGGACGTTGTTTGGATGTCAAAATGACTTTCTCCTTTCCCTCTCCCACTCGACCATACCCGGAAGTAGGTGATGGGGATGCGGAAAAAGGCACTGGCTGTTTTATCAGTTGGACTCCTGCTGTTCACGCTATTCACTCCTCTCCCTTCCTTAGCCGCCTATTACGGCAGCATCCGCTCGGACAAATACCACTATTCCACTTGCCGCTGGGCCAAAAAGATTAAAAAGAAGAACCTAATCGTCTTTAAAACTAAAGCCCAAGCCCGGGAAAATGGTTACAGGCCGTGCAAGGTGTGCAAGCCATGATATAGGGAACATTATTTTAGAACGCATGGAAAACTGCCTCCGTGGGTCTAATGTTTCGAGAATTGTTCGTTGACAGAGCAACCTGGTTTGCCCACAATAAGGAGGCAATAATGACCGAAGAGGGGATGATTTCATTGGGTGAATTTAAGACCGCAATAGAAGACGTTAGGTCAGATATCAAGCGCGTGGTTGAGGTCGTGAATCACCGGTTTGACAGGGTCGAGGCTGACATCCACGACCTGAAGCATGAAGTCGGCGTTCTGCATGAAGGCCAAACCGTGCTCAACGGGCGGGTTTCGAACTTGGAGAAGGGGGTTTCGAACTTGGAGAAGGGGGTTTCGAACCTGGAGGAGAAGGTTACAAAGGTGGAGGGGCAGGTTTCAAACCTGGAAGGGCGGGTTTCTAAATTGCAGGAAGGACAAGATGAGCTTCATGTAAAGGTCACTCGTTTAGAGGCGGGCCAAGGTGTGCTCACCCGGAAAGTAACCCGCCTGCAAGATGGCCATAAAGAAATCATGCGCGCTTTGAGCCACAAAGCCGATGGCAAAGACCTGGCCAAGCTGGAAAAACGCGTTACCCACCTGGAAAACAAGATCGCTTGAACCTCTTGAATGGTGCCGGAGTTAGTCTGGTAGTTTAAGTCCATTAGGAAAATCAAGCGACCGGGGGATTCGGCACCAGGCACGACGATTTCAAGCCTCCTGTTTAAAAAATCGAATGCTTTTTAACCCCCGCCCGGTCTAATCCTCCAGTAATCCTGCTGGAGGCCGAACCATGTCTGACCCGCACTCCCTTATCCCGCCGCATGGCGGTTACCGCAAGCTCCGCAGCTTCCGAGCCGCGCAACTGGTTTACGACTCCACCGTGGTGTTTTGCAACCGTTTCCTGGATCGGCGATCCCGCACAGTCGACCAAATGGTCCAAGCGGCGCGCAGCGGGGTGCAGAACATTGCGGAAGGAAGCATGGCCTCCGCCACCTCGAGAAAAACCGAACTCAAGCTGACCGGCGTTGCCCGCGCCAGCCTGGAAGAGCTCCTGCTGGATTACGAGGATTTTCTGCGTCAGCGCGGCTTGCGGCAGTGGGAAAAGAACTCGGCCGAGGCGCTGGCGATCAGGAAAAAATATCGGTCAGAACAGTCTGACCTGTCGGACAGGTCGGACCCGTACTGCTTGAAAACAGCTAATGCCGAGCAAGCGGCCAACACTTTGATCTGCCTGATCAACCAGGCCAGCTACCTACTGGGGCAACAGTTGCGCGCTTTGGAGGAACGTTTTGTCAGCCAGGGCGGGTTCACGGAAAAGCTTTATACTGCGCGGATCAGGCGGAGACAGGGTATTGAATTTTGAATGCCCTAATAAATTACTGCAATTCGTTTCCTGCTTCATAACATACTATCCACAATCATGCTCATGATCCCCCCCTCCAACTATTTTTAGGCCTAGGCCCGTTTAGCGTTGCCTCGTCCGGGAGATGGCGTTATAGTCGGCTTGAGGTCCAAAAAACGGATGGGGGTGCACGCATGAAAGCCATGATTGCCGAAAAGTACGGACCGCCTGAGGTGCTGCAACTGAAAGAGGTGGAACAGCCCGTTCCCAAAGACAACCAGGTGCTCATCACGGTAAATTGACGGGAAGGGAAAAAATCGCCGCAGAAGCTGGGCGGCGTTCACAGAGGTGAGCCCATGAAGAAGGTCACGGCGTTTGTCGGTTGCGCGCGCAAGAAGGGCACCTACCATTCCACGCGGAAATTCCTGGACAGCCTTCAGGCTCTGGGCGGGGTTGAGACCGAGCTCGTGCCCTTGAACGAGTACAACCTCGGTGTCTGCCGCGGCTGCAAGGTGTGCTTTCTAAAAGGGGAGGAGTTCTGCCCCCTGAAAGACGACCGGGACGCGCTCTTTGCAAAGATCAAAGCCTCGGATGGAGTCGTTTTCGCCACCCCGAACTACTCGTTTCAGGTTTCCGGCCTGATGAAGGTGTTCCTGGACCGGCTCGGATTCGTATTCCACCGTCCGAATGCCTTCGGCAAGGCTTACACAAGCATCGTGGTCCAGGGCATTTACGGCGGAAACAAGCTGCTGAGCTACCTTGATTTCGTCGGCCAGGGGCTGGGGTTCAACACGGTGAAGGGAACCTGCATCACGGCTCTCGAACCGATGACCGTGCTTGAGAAACAAAAGGCCGATCAGGCTGTGGAGAAGCAGAGCCGGCGGTTTTACGCCAGATTGATGAAAGCCGGCCATCCGGTGCCTGATCTCATGCAGGTGATGATCTTCAGGATGGGCCGGCAAAGCGTCAAGCTGGAGCTTACCGCGCAGGACCGCGACTATGCCTATTATGCGGAAAAGGGCTGGTTTACGTCCGATTATTATTATCCCACCCGCCTGGGTCCCCTGAAGAAACTGGCCGGCAATCTGGCGGAGTCCATGGCTAAGCGAATGGTGGAAAAAAGGCACAAGTCGAAAATGGTTGAAAGCTGAAAAGGCTGAGCGGGCCGGCTTTACGCCAGCTTGTCGCCTGGCACCATGAACACGTTACCGCCCAGGTGGTGGAGGGTTTTGCCCTCCGGCTTTTCGGCCCGCAGGCGCCCTTGATACGCCTGAGCCAGGGCAGCGGCATGCACGCAGCGGCCGATAACCAGGGCGACTTCCTTCAGCCGGATCGTGCGCTGCCAGTTGCATTCCAGATAAGCCACAGTGCCCTGCGGGATTTGAGCGCGGACTTTTTTGCCTGGAAAAGACGGGATCTTGAATTTGGCGAACTTGTCCGCTTGAGTGCCGGAAATGGAGCCGGCCTCCCTGACCCATTTGACCTGCGCTTTTCCGGGCACGCAGACAATGAACCCGCGTTCAGCCTGGATGTTCCGGAAGGTCTGATGCCCGGGACTCATGGCGAGCAGGACCTGGCAGGGCTCCATGCCCACCGGACAGGCCCAGGCAATGGGCGCCAGATCGAACCTGCCCCGGCGGGAGCGGCTGGAAATTAAAAGGACCGGCCCGTGATTGATCAGCCGGTAGGCGGAATCAAGCGGGACGCTTTTATACTGCGGCATAAGGGCTCCTTGTGAGGATGAAATGGAAAATGAAGTATCAATATTTCCCTTGGTGATTATAGAAAAAGAGCGGGAAAATGGTAATGAAAATATCATGGACGACGTCTAATTTAAAAGAACTTGATATACATTATCCTGACCTTTCAGACCTGTTGTCTGGGGGTGAATTACAATGATAAAGATCCTTTTGGCTGGGAACAGCCCATCGGTCCAAAAAATAGCCGCCTTACTTAAGTCCGGCAGACATCGAACCCAAATTATCCGGACCATGGATGCGGAAGCAGCATTCAATGCCATTGTTGTATACCAAGATCTTGATGGCCTGATCATGGATAAGCGGATGGATGTTAGCCGCTGTCCGGCTCATATGCAGAAAGAGACTGGCCAGGGAGAGAGCGCGGGTTACTTTTTAGCCTCCATTTTACGAGAATGCATAAACAATCCTGCGCCTGTTGTTTTGGTGAGTGAGACTCGAACAACCAGACCGGACGATTCTAAATACCTTGTTGTTAAGTCTTCCGGGGATGTGCGAAAAACTGTTGCCACAGTTATGGATATTATTAAAAAATGGGTGGTAACAAAAGAAACGGCCAAAAAGATTAAGCCGGCTTGTTCTGTGGGGTTAGTCCACAGCCAACCTGCAATAGCTGACTTAGTAACATTTGTTTTGGAGGAGATGAATGTTGAGGTATTGAATTATGGGGATCCAGACAGGGCACTTCCGAAAATGAAGACGCGGCTCCCTGATCTCCTATTCGTTATGAATATGTTTTTATTTAAAACAAGCGCCATTGATTTCCTGGGGGAAGTTAAAAAACAATGGCCGAATAAAACAATGAAAAAACTGTTGTTTCTAAACAAAGGCTGGATAAAAAAAGATGAAATACCATTCTGGTATTCCCTAACCGATGATATTTTAATCAAACCTTTCGATGTAGAAGAGTTGAAAAGCATGACGAGAAGTCTAATCGATAAAATGGCAATTGAAAAAGCAAGAAAAGGAAAGTTGAGTCATCTTGCACCTCTGGTAATTGGAAAATCCACTTCGGGAGCTGTTTTTGATCCTTCGCGGTACACCATAGGCCTCGTTTGGGAGAATGCGGAAATTGCCGAATTGGTAAAAATCATTCTGGAAGCTAAAGGATATAAAATACTCGAATACCATACATCCGAAAAGGCGTTGGCGGAAATGGAGAAACAATTGCCGGATTTATTGTTTCTGTGTAATGTTATGTTGCGGCAATTGAACGGATATGAATTGATGCGGATTATTCGAACGAGATGGACCCGGAATGATGTTGAAGTGATCGCTGCCACCGTTAAAGGAGGAGTTGAAGGTGGGAAAGCCGGTCCATTCAGTATGGTGATAGATAAACCCTTTGACCTAGATCTATTGTTAGCTGCCGTTGAAAGAGTACTGCGGGAAAGGGACGAACGAAAGCCGTTGAAATGATCCGGAATATGGTATAAATATCTGATCGCAATCACATCTCCATTTCTTTCGAAAGGACCTGCTTCATGCGCGTAATCGGGAATTTTCTCTGGTTTATCCTGGGCGGGGCGGTGATGGGCCTGGCGTGGTGGCTCGCCGGCGCGATTGCCTACCTGACGATTGTGGGCATACCCTGGGGCAAAGCCTGCTTTGTAATCGGCCAATTCACTTTTTTCCCCTTTGGCCAGGAAGCCATCAGCCGCAAGGAACTGCATAACCAGGAAGACATCGGCACAGGCCCCTGGGGCGTGGCCGGCAATGTCATCTGGTTTGTTTTCGCCGGCCTGTGGCTGGCGCTGGGCCATGTCATGGCCGCGGTCGTCAACTTCACTTCGCTCATCGGGATTCCCTTTGGCTTTCCGCATCTGAAACTGGCCGGCCTGGCGCTCGCGCCCATCGGCCAGACCATCGTCAGCAAGGAAGTGGCGGCCGCGGCCCGCAAAGCCAACGCCGAAGCCGCGGTGGCGGATCTGAGAAGGAGCAAATCATGAAAATAAAAGGCGTGAAACTATTTTCAACCATCCTCGTTTCGGGTCTGCTCTCCGGCGGATGCGTCATGAACAAACTGAACGAAGCCCATGAGACCATCCAGCTCAAACAGATCGCGGAAGGCCTGCCAATCAGCGTGGACATTGCCAAAGGCGGGCACTGGAGCAAGCGCATGCAGGCCGGGCCGGTGGTGTTCAACGTTCTGCCCCAGATCGTGATTTGGGCGGAAGACAAAGAGGGGCGGTTTCTCGGCACCCTTTACATCACCGGGGCTGATTACAAGACTTTTCGGCACGGCGGGAAAAGCGAAAAAGGCGCCGCCTTTTGGGCCGAGTGTTTCCCGGTTTGGGCCGCGCGGTTAAAAACCGTCAACGGGACTTTGCCCAGCAAGGAAAATCCCTACACGGATGCCGTCACCTCGGCCACGCCCATGTCCAGCTTCACGCTGAAAACCAACCTGCCGCCGGACAAACCGGCGTTCCTGTATCTGGAAGTCAATCAATCCGGCGACACCAACGCAACCTACACCGACCAAAACAACGATTGGGCCGGCCAGCCTTCCCTGATCTACCGGGCCGACATCAGCCAAATGCAGCCGGGGTCTGCCTGCAAGATGTCCCTGGCGGGGCACGGCGGACGCATCAAAGACCAGCCGGACATCTATCCAGATGTGTCCAGCCTAGATACCGCCCTGGACCAGATCCAGGAGATCACGGTCAGTTTCTAGGCTGACAAGCGGCCTGGAAATAATCTTCCTGCCTTTGAGCGCGAGGAAACATCTGTGTCAAAAATCCAATTTGCCCTGGAAAAATTCAAGTCCGGTTTCTCCTGCACGCAGGCCGTGCTGTCGGCGTTTGCGGAGGATTTTGGCTTGAAGGAGGAATTGGCGCTCAAACTCGCGACCGGGTTTGGGGCGGGATGCGGACGGACCGGCCAGACCTGCGGCGCGGTGACCGGCGCCTACCTGGTCCTGGGCCTGAAGCACGGCCGGGCGACTGCGGAGGATATGCCGGCCAGGGAGAAAACCTACCGCCTGGTCCGGGAATTCAACCGCCGGTTCAAGGCCAAGCACAATTCCATCAACTGCACGGAACTCATGGGCCTGGATCTAGGCAACCCGGAGGAATATAAAAAAGCCGCGGACCAGGACCTGTTCCGGAAAATCTGCGTGGATTTGATAAAAACGTCGGTAACCCTCGTGGAAGAACTGCTGGTGTGGGAACCCGGCGGATGATGGTTGCCCTTGGCATGCGGAAGGGTTGCATAAGCCCGGGTTTGAAGAAATGAATGCACGCTACCTCCTTCTGATCCCCAGATATCGCGAAAACTGCCGGGCCGGCGCTTGGCCTGGGTTCCTGGTTCGTTCCAGCAATGCTCTTTGGGCTGCCTTTTAGGAAAACAATCCCCTTGAAATCATAGAAACCCCGGGCTGCACTGGGGCGGAGGCAATGAATCAGGGTCTAATGATTACCAGACCGCAGAAGGAAATCGCTATCGGCGGTCAGAGGAGGGAGTCATGATAAAGATCATTGTGTTGGTCGTTTTAGCGTTGGTTGCGGGGTTGCTGACATACGCAGCCACCCGTCCCGGCAGTTTTCGCGTGCAGCGCAGCATCGGCATCCAGGCGGCGCCGGACCGGATCATCCCCCTGATTTCCAATTTCCACCAATGGCAGGCCTGGTCCCCGTACGAAAAGATGGAGCCGGCCATGGAGCGCACCTATGCAGGGGCGAAGGAAGGCGTGGGCGCAGTGTATACCTGGTCAGGAAAAAAAGTGGGGGCCGGGCGCATGGAAATTCTTGAAGTTGTACCCCGCGAAAAAGTCCTCATTAAGCTGGATTTCGACCAGCCCATGGTGGCTCACCATCTGGCGGAATTCACCCTGAACGCCCAAGGCGGCGCGACCCAGGTCACCTGGGCGATGACCGGCCCCAGCCCGTATTTCGCCAAGGTAATGGGGCTGTTTTTCAGCATGGACAAGATGGTGGGAAAGGATTTCGAGACCGGGCTGGCCAATCTGAAAGCCGTGGCCGAACGGTGAACGGCTAAGTAGGTGGCTGGTGTATAATGCTTTCCGGCAAGCAAAAGCCGGAGGCACAGAGTTGATGGGGACGAATCCGGGAGGGCGAAGGGTGGCGAAAAGGAAAATCACTTTATTCGGCATCGGGCCCTGGCTGGCGTTGATCGGCGCGCTTTATTTCTCGCAGGCCGCCATCATTACGCTGGATCATTTGCGGTTTTACAACATGGTTTTTGTCAGCCGCAAGGTGGATGAGAACGCCGGGCTGTTACTGTTTGCCGCCGGATTCCTGGTTTTTCTCGCTGCCCAGGCAGCGCTGATTATCGGGTGGTTTAAGGAACGCCTGCTCACAACCGGGCTCTTCCGCCTCTGCCGGCATCCTATGTACGCAGCGTGGATATTGATTATCCTGCCGGGAATGGGGTTGATGCTTCATTCCTGGCTGATTTTGGCCAATGTACTCGTCGTGTTCATAGCGTTCAAATTTCTGATCCGCCGCGAGGATAGGAAGCTGGAAGAGGCTTTCGGGCCCGAATACCTGGCCTACCGGGCGCGGACCAGCGAACTCCTGCCCTGGCCGAGGAAATAAGCCGGCGGCCGCCTTTGCGGGTTGACAGACTATTCCCGATTGTCCACAATAAGGGCGACCAACCGACCGGGGGGACCGATGGCCTGGAAGATCGCCGGAGCACTGGGACTTTGCCTGCTCACCATCCTTTCAGGCATCTGGCTTTCCCATTCGGGCAGGCCGCTGTCCACTCTGATCATCACCCTGCATAAATTGCTGGCCCTGGGCATGGCTGTTCTCGCGGTCATGGCCGCGGCGCAGTGGCTCCGGGTCGGGGAAAAGAACCTGCTGACCCTGCTTCTGCTTATCCTGGCCGGGCTGCTGGTGGCGATCCAATTCGCCACCGGCGCTTTCTTGAGTTCCGGCAAACCCGCGTTCGCCGCCTTCCGAACCATACATCAAATCGCCACCCTGCTGACCGTGGGAACCGCTGTCGCCCTGCTGTGGGGGCCGAAGTAACCGCTGAACCGTGACCGTCCGGCGGATTTAGAAAGCGCAAAACCGTCATGTAAAAACCCAAAACCAGGGTTGATCCCCTCCGCCTGAGACCTCAGGCAGGTGCGGGGAGGAATGCGGATAATCCTGCTCCGGGGATGTTGCCCTGCCAAATGAGTGTGTGTCAAGGTCAGCAGAAGTTCCCCGGGCCTTTCGGTCCCTAAAGGGACTTCCGATGGTCGCCGGGGGCTCCATTTCGCTTGGGAGGTGGGAGGCATGAACAAGACCTGGAAAAAGCTGGCTGGCTTGGCTGGATTGGGACTAATCCTGCTGCTGCAGGGAGGCTGCACTTCTTCCGAACAGAGCGCAATGCCCACTGAACCCGGGGTCATGAGCGCCCAAGCCGGCAAGATTTCGCTGCCGGATCCGGGCATGACGTTCCCCTATCAAAATCCCGTCCAAGTCGACCGGTTTTACTGTTTCGGCTTGTTCCCCTGGGACACGGCGGGGGTGGAAACCCACGGCGGCACGGACATTGTCCCGCGTTATTTGCCGGCTTTCAGGCGCGTGCAGAAGGTTCCGCTGGTCGCCGTGGCCAACGGACGCGTTGCGCGCATCGTACAAAGCACGACCGGCGCCGGGTGCCCCTCGATCACGGTGATACTGCAACTGAACCAGTTTTGGTTCGCGATTTACACCATCGAACCGCAAACCCTGATTCCCGCGGAATTTGAAAGGCAGGTCAAGGCAGTCCGGGTCAAGGAGGGAAGCAGGCTTAGGCGCGGCCAGAAACTGGCGGACCTGCTCGTGGCCACGGTCAAACCCGGCTCCTACCCGCACCTGCACTTTGGGTTCATTTACAAGAATCCCGCGGACTCCTGGGAATACATCCAAACCCATTACTTGGAGATTGCCCGCAGCGACGGCACGAACCTTCCTCCGACCTCTGGACCGGGGTCTCCGTGGCAGCCCACGGACCTGGGCCTGCCGACCACCCTCTATTGCCCTTACGTGTATTTCAACTCCGCCGCGCGGCTGGTGGTGGACAGCCGCCCCAAAATCGCCGCGAACGGCGACGAGTGCTCCAGCCTGTGCGCGTACGGTTCGACCGGGGGCAATTGCGGCTGCGCGGTGGCGAAATGAGCGGTTTCCCAACCTTACCGGATCAGCGCCAGCTTGCCGCTGGCCTGGCGCCCTGATTTGTCCCGGATGATATAGATATACACGCCCGAAGCCACGGGCTGTCCCTGGCTGTTGGAGAGATTCCATTGCGTTGTTCCGCCGGAATCCGGGGCATCCAAGCTGAGCACGTGAACTCCGCACAGAGTGAAGATTTCAATATGCGCTCCGGCTGGCACGTGCGTGAAGACGACGCGCCTTCTGCCGGCCGCGGTTTCCTCCCGCCAGGGATTGGGATAGGCGATCACTTCGTTTACATCCGCAAACATCACAGGAGCAGGCGTGCTGCTTGACGTGGGTGTCAGGCTGGCCGTGGCTGTGGGGGTCGGGCTGACCACCGGTGAAATTGTGGCCGTGGGCGACTGGGTGGGCGTGACGGTCTGGGTCGGCGTGACGGTCCGCGTGGGGCTGATGCTGGCCGTGGGCGAAGCGGTCGCGGTGCGGGTAAAAGTGGGGGTGCGGCTCGGCGTAGCCGTGTACGTGGCTGAAACCGTGGCCGTGGGCGTCGTGGTCGGCGAGGCGGTGCGCGAGGGCGTTGGCGTGAAGGTGACGCTGGCGGTCGCCGTGCGCGAAACCGTGGGCGAATGGGTCGCCGTGGCGGAGATCGTCGGCGTGGGGGTGATGGTGGGCGTCGCGGTGCTTGAAGCCGAAGGCGTCAGGGTCGGCGTCCGGGTGTGAGTCGCCGTGGCTGTGGCGCTGCGGGTGTGTGTCGGCGTAATGGAAGCCGTGGGAGTCGCGGAGGGCGTGGCCGTCGAACTCAAACTGGCCGTGGCCGTGGGGCTGAAGGTGGGAGAGGACGTCGAAGTGAACGTAAGGGAGACGGTCGGGGAAACCGTGGCTGTGGGCGAAGCAGTGGCAGTGACCGTGGCCGTGCGCGTGAAAGAAGGCGTGGCGGTGGGCGTAAAAGTCTTTGAGGCGGTCGGAGAAGCTGTGAACGTGGGCGAATGGGTGGCCGTGGCGGTCGGCGTGCGGGAGAACGTCGGGGAGGCGGTCGGGGTGAAGGTCCGGGAAGCGGTCCATGTAGGCGTGATTGTCGGCGTGGGTGTAAACGTGAAAGTTGCGGTGCGCGAGGGCGTGGGCGTGGCGGTCGGTGTGATCGTCATCGTGGCGGTCCGGGTGGACGTGACCGTGGGCGTGGGCGTCCGGTAAACGCTCAGCGATCCGTATACGCTGATCCGGCCGGAACCGTGATAGGCCGCCGGTTCCCCGGCTTTGGGCTGGCAATACGTCAAAATCAGCGAACTCAGGTCCGCGGGCGTGCGCGACGAATCCTGCGCCAGCAGCAGCGCAGCCAGGGCGCTGACCTGCGGAGCGGCGAAGGAGGTGCCGTCCAGGGCCGTCCAGCCGCCGGTGTTGGCCGTGGACGTTACGCCATAGTCCCAATCCCAGCCCGTGGCGTATTCGATCAGGGCGCCTCCGGGCGCCACGCAGTCCAGCAGGCCGGCGGGATTGCTGTAATTTGAATAATAAGTGACTGCGTCCTGGGCGTCCGAGGCGCCGACGCACAGCACGCCGGCGATGCAGGCCGGATAAAACGGATAAACCTGCAGATTGACGTTGTTGTTGCCGGCGGCGGCCACCACCAGAATGTCGTGGGTGTAGGCGTAATCGCAGGCGTCCTGCAGGGCGAAGGAGTAGGCGTAGCTTCCCAGGCTGCAGTTGATGACCTGCGCGCCGTTGTCCACGGCCCAGGTGATCCCGTCCGCCGCGTCCTGAATGCTTCCGTTGCCGTTGTAATCCAGGACTTTGACGGGCATGACTTTGATGGCATTGAGCCAGGCCGTGCCGGCCACTCCGGCCCCGTTGCCGGCCGCGGCGATCATGGTTCCGGCCACGTGCGTGCCATGGCCCAGAATCGGCCGGCTGTAGTCGAAATTGTCGTCATCCGGGGAACTGGTGGGAGTGATCACGTTATAACCGGCCACTAGGCGGCCGGAGAATTCCGCGTGATCTAAATCCACCCCGGTATCCACAGTGGCCACGACCACCTCGGCCGGGCTGAAGGCAAACCCGGCGTTTTTAGCCAGGTCGCCCTGGGTGCGGTTGATCCACCACTGCGAGCGTCCGTCGGTGTAAAACGGGTCGTTGAACGCGCCGTTGGGCGTGTAGGTGGTGGACATGGCATCGACCGCCCGGACGCGGTAATTGGGCTCAAGGTTCGCAATCAAGGGGTGGGTGCGCAGTTGCGCGATGGCTTCGTTCACGCCTTGCCCCTCGGGCAGGCTGACCCGCTGCCAGCCCAGGACCGGCCGGCCCAGGGGGCGCGTCCGCAAACGCCCGTGGAACGCGGCCAAAGCCTCTTCGCGACCGGCCAGCGCGCGGGACATCTGGCGCCCGAAAGCCGCCAGCGCTTCGGGGGGCATGGGATCCTTGAATTTTATCAATATCTCGTGGTCATAAAACTGCGCCGAGGTTTCTTCGGGACGCCAGGGATGTTTCAGTTTGTCGTCGGGGTTATTGGCGAAAGCAGGCTGGAGCGTAAACCCGGTCGACAGGACCGTCCAGAGCAGAAAAACGGACCAATTTGAGAAAAACCGTCTGACAGGTGACATGTATTATTCGCCGCTTTCCATCGCAGAATGCGACAGGCAGGAACCTTCTTTTATTAACTTTATCCCATGAATACGCCTAAAGCAAACGGTTATCCTGCAAGCTGGGAATGGGCTCCTCCGGGCGGAAAAATAAGCCTTTTCAAGCCGGCTAGGGAGCAATGGCGAATTTCAAGGCTGCCTGCCGCCGGCCGTCCACTTCGATAATGGCGAAATAGATCCCCGAAGCCGCATGGCTGCACGGCCAGACCACGACCTGCCCCCGGCCGCTAATGGTTTGCTCCAAGACAGCCGCCCGTTCGCCCGCGAGATTGTAGATCGATATTTTCACCGCCGCGGCCCTGTCCGCGTGCAGCAGGAACCGCACCTCGTCCCTGGCCGGATTGGGATAAACCAGCGCCGGCCGTCCGCGCAGGTCGATCAAGGCCAGGGGATTGGTCGGTGTGGCCGTGGCTGTGGGCGTGACAGAGGGCGTGGCCGTGCGGGTGGGCGTGATCGTGGCCGTGGGTGTGATCGTCGGAGTGGGTGTAATGGTGGGCGTGGCCGAACGGGTCGGCGTGACGGTCCGGGTCAGGGTGATGGTCGCTGTTCCGGTGAAGGTCCGCGAGACCGTGGCCGTGGGACTGGAGGTGGCTGACAGGAATACCGTGGCGGTCGGGGTCATGGTCGGGCTGAGGTACGGCGTGACCGTGGCAGTGGGCGTATGGGTGCGTGTCGGCGTCGCGGTCCGGGTGGAGGTGGGCGTGAGCACGATGCCGGTGGTGAAAGTGGCATCCGGAGTGTAGACGACATTGCCTGCCGGGTCTTCGAGCCTGAACCGGTAATGGTACGTTTGGGAGGATGCAAGCCCTTCCAGCGTGAAAGCGTGGCGCCGCCAGAAGCCAGGGTCCGAATCCTGGCTCATTCCGTAGGCCGCGGTCAGGCCGTACTCGATGCGCACCCGGGCCAGGTCCGGTTCCGGGGAATCGGCCACGACCAGGGCGAGCGTCGGATTGCCGGTCACGGAGAAGCTGATCTGGGCCGCGCCGCCTTCCAAAGCGGGCAGCTGGGTGTCAACCACAGGGGTTTTGGCCGCAAAGGGCGCGTAAATAGCGTCGCCCACGTTGATGGGGCGCCAGCCAATACTAGGCGTGCACAATGCCGCAGCTTCGGCGAAGCTATAGCCGGCGAGCATGTAATAAAGAAGGACGTTGGGGCGGGGATGGCCGGTGAGATAAGGTTCGCCGGTCACTCCGCACACGGCCGTGGCGCCTTTGCGCAGGGCCTGCGTGCCGAAGGCATTGGCCCCGGCTGAGCGCAGGTCGCTCAGGGAATTGCTGTTAAGGTCGCAGGCCACGGCGCCGGGCAGCCATTCCCAGACATCGAGATAACGGCCGTAATTGTACCAGCCGCCGTACAGCAAGGCGCGGGCCGCTACGGTCGCAGGCGTGGAATCCTGGTACTCGGCCAGCGCTTCGCCGATTTCGTAGCTTCCGGTCGTGTTTTCCCAGCGCAAATTCAGCCCCGAGGCGGAGACGTAGTTTTCCGCAAAAGCCATATTGGTGTCCGCTTCGTAGTACGTGCCGTAGGAGCCGGTCTGCACGCTCGTCAGCCCGGCCAGATAAGCGTCAGTAAAGCGGGTGGAGCCGCCGCCCTGGCCGTAACGGCTGTCCACGTAGGCGCTGCCCTGGTAATAACCGGCGGTTGCCGCGATGTACCGGTCGCCGTAGAGCGCCTGGTCCACCAGTTCCAGGCCGCCTCTCACGCCGCGCGGCCCGTCCAGCCGGGTGACCAGATACATCTCGGTGCCGAGGAATTTATAGGTCGTATGGTCGAAATGGCCTTTGTCCGCCCCGAATGTCGGCGCGACCTCAAGGTAAGGGTTGGAATACCAGTTGATGTTGTCCGTGGTCGGGTTCCAGTAGTTCAATCCCATCAGCACATTGTCGACGCTCACGCTGTCGCCCGCAGCGTCCTGGACCGTGTAGGGCAGGCCGTAAATCAGGACAATAGCGTCGATGTTGGAAGGGCCCAGACTGGCCAGTTTGGCTTGCAGGGGCTGGACCATGTCAGCCTGGAAATTGGGGTATTGGCCGGTGTAATAATAATAGGTGCTGACGCTGATGGCCAGACCGATGCAGTTGGCAGCCGGAATGCCGCGCTTGAGCAGGTAGTATTCGGCGATTTGACGGGAATCCTGGACCCCGTTGCTGTCCTGGTCGCCGGTCCAATTGGCGTTGTAGGCCACCAGCACGCGGTTGGGAGACAAGGCCAGGGCCGGGGAAAAAGGAAAAAAGCAGGCAATAATAAGCAGAAAAAACAGTACCCGAAAACAGCGGGAGGCGGGTGCTGGAAACAGCAACTGGCAGGAGCTGGCCTTCATCGATGTCATTACACCATTTTATCCCTGTCTTAAAGACTGTTCCAGATGAAAATCATGCGACTTCATGGTCACTTTTTTTAGCTTTGCCGGGAAGTATATTGATACTTATTTCATATTGAAACCTCTGAAAAAGTCTGGTGCCTGGGGTATTCGAGGTATCACTTCGAAAGACGGCCGCCATGTGGAGGGCGGCCTCGGCTTGCGAAAAGGTAGGAATAACAGTCCTTTTCGCAAACGCTTTCTCATTGATACCTCGAACACCCCAGTTAAAACCAGAAGATAAAAAACCTTTTTCAGAGGTTTCATATTAATAACGTGGTTCGATACCTGGAAAAACCTGTAAAATATAAAAGTTATTTCCGATGCCTGTGCCTAAAGAAACAGCCCAGACAGTCCGATAGTGAGAAAAGAGGAACTAATACTATCTCGAGGTGGATATCGTGAAACTGACATTGCGACAAAAATTAGGGACTCAATTCTTGACGCTCATGGGCTTGCTGGTCGTGGTGGCGGGTATCAGTTTCTGGGGATTGAGCCGCGTGATCGGACAGACGGCAAAAGCCAATTCTTTTGGATATTTGGTTCAGGAAATGATGGGCCGCGAAATTGATCACCTCGGTTGGGCCAACAAGCTGTCGAATTACATTGCCGAGCAACAGACCGGCGAAATCACGGTGCAGACCGATCCGCACCAGTGCGCCTTCGGCAAATGGTATTACGGCGACGGCATGAAACAGGCGGTGGAAATGCTGCCGGAGTTGAAGAATGCGTTCGCGGAGATCGAAGGGCCGCATAATCACTTGCATGAATCAGCCATTCAAATCGGCAAGGCGGTCCATGAGAGCGGGGGTTCCCAGCACGTATTGGAGATCTATCACTCGCAGACCCTGCCGGCGCTGGACCAAGTTAGAAAACTGCTGGGGCAAATCGTGGAGATGGCCAAGAACAGCAAACAAACTTCCGACCAACGAATGCACCAGGCTTCCTCGCAAACGCGCGGATGGATTGTGGCTGTCTCTCTCTTTGCCGGTATCGCCGGCTTTGCCCTTTTCATGCTGATCTCCGAAGCCATTATCCGGCCCATTAACCGGATCATCGGCGGCCTGAAGGCGGGCGCGGACCAGACCTCTTCGGCAGCCGGGCAGGTTTCCTCCTCCAGCCAGTCCCTGGCCGAAGGAGCCAGCGAGCAGGCCTCGGTTGTGGGCGAGGTGAAGAACAATTTCGACAATTTGGTGGCCGCCACCAAGAAGAACACCGCCAATGCCGCGGAAACGAAAAAACTGGCCGAGAAAGCCAAGCTGGTTTCCGCCCAGGGCAGCGACGCCATGGCCAAGATGGTCGGCGCCATCAACAACATTAAAAAATCCTCGGATGAAACGTACAAGATCGTGAAGACCATCGATGAAATCGCTTTCCAGACCAATTTGCTGGCGCTGAACGCGGCGGTGGAAGCGGCCAGGGCGGGCGAGGCGGGCAAGGGCTTCGCCGTGGTGGCGGAGGAAGTGCGCAGCCTGGCGCAACGGAGCGCAGCCGCCGCCAAGAACACCAACGGCATGATCGAAGCCGCAGTGAAAAACGCGGAAAACGGGGTGGTCATCAGCCAGGAAGTGTCGACGTTTCTGAAGGAAATCAGCCAGGTGGCTTCCTCTGCGGACAAGCTGGCAGCCGATGTGTCGCAGGGAAGCGTGGCGCAGAACAGCGATCTCGAGCAGTTGAGCAATGCCATGATGCAAACCGACAAGGTGGCGCAGTCGAACGCGGCCAATGCGGAAGAATCCGCCTCGGCTTCGGAGGAGCTCAGCTCGCAGGCCACGGAATTGAACCACATGGTCAGGGAGCTGCAGGAGATCGTCGGCGGCAGCCAGGCAGAAGAGACCGGGCAGCCTGTTTCGGGTTTCCGGAGCGGGTTGCAGAACCGTGCGGGTTTGAGTTCCAGAGCTTCGGCTGTTTTTGCCACTTCCTATGAAACTGCTCACGGGACGCGGGGTGGCAGGAACGGGGAACTGGATAAGGAACGCGATAAAGAGTTATCGGAGTTCTAATCCCTCCGCAGGTATCCCCGGACTTCAGTCCGGGGGATACCTCCACTCTTTCCGGAATAAGCCTCCCTGGGATCAAACCTGGGGGGGCTTTTCTGATCCACTCACCAGTGCGCAACAGTCTCGTTATCTATAAAATCCTTTAAAATTAAGATTATTATTATTAATTAACAAAATTAATAATAATAAATATAAAAATTAATAAAATTAATATTACTATTGACATAGTAAATTAATATGCTATAAATTAATTAAATTAATTAATGTTGGAGGCGATCATGGTCGCTAAAAATACCTGGCAAGATTTAACGGTTTTAACCCAGCAGGAAGAGCTGGTGATTGAGCGTGTCAGATTGGTTAAAAAGGGGATTGCCATTGAAGGCAGCTTCGAATTGCCGCCCATGGCCAAGCTACCCATGGAGGATCAGATTTTCATCGCCACCTTCGTGAAGACCCACGGGTCCATTAAGCAAATGGAACAGATGTTTGGCGTCAGTTATCCAACCATAAAGAACCGTCTCAACCGTTTGGGCCGGCAATTCGACTTTGTCCACGTCAACGCCCAGTCTGACCGCGGCGAAGTGCTGGCGCAGTTGGAAAAAGGCGAAATCACGGTGGATGAGGCGGTGGAAAGGCTGAAGCCATGATCCCCCCTTCGTTCTGCTATCTGAAATTCCATCCGCAGCGCTGGGGCTGGTGGCTGCCTTTTTTCCTGCTCTGGCCCCTGTTGCTGCTCCTGGTTTTGCTGGTGTTGCCTTTTTGGCTTCTGGCCGGCTTGTTCCTGGTCTGGTTCCCGGCAGGCAGGGCCATCCTGGCCGCGCCCGTTCTCGTTTATGAACTTTTTTGCTCGCTGCGTGGGTTGACCGTCAAAGTGCAGGACGGCTTGAATGATATTTCCATCAAACTTATTTAGGAGGCGAGAACATGTCCGAAGAAACCAGGAAAATTTTGGAAATGCTCGCGAACGGCAAGGTGACCGTGCCCGAAGCGGAACGCCTTTTGGCCGCGCTGGGCGGGAACGACGCGGCGCCGTCGGGAACGGGGAAACGGAACCTGAAATACCTGGTGGTCACGGTGAACGGCAGCAAGGATGAAAACGGCAAACCGGTCAATGTCAACGTTCGGGTGCCGCTGCAAATGCTGCGGGCCGGGGTCAAGCTGGCTTCGCTGATCCCCGTGGTGGCCAAGGACAAGATCAACCAGGCATTAAGCGAGCAAGGCATGAAGTTCGACGTGGACAGCCTAAAGCCGGAAAACCTGCAGGAGATCATCGACGCGATGGAAGAATTGACCGTGGACGTGGATGGCGGCCAGGAAACCGTCCGCGTGCGCTGCGAGTAGCCATGAGCGGATCCTATCCACGGTTTTGGGCGATAGTCGGGTTGCTGCTGGTTCTGGCCGGCGCGGGCTGTCAGGAACAAAAGCAGCCGCCCCAGCCTCCGGTTTCTACGCCCGGCTTGCCCGCGCCAACCGGTTCAACGTTGACAGTCTGGGGCTGGCCGTTGGGCCCGACTGGCACGGCCTGGGTTCCCTTTGAGCCTGCCGCGGGTTCCACGCTGGAGGCCTGGGGCTGGCTGCTGGGACCGACCGGCACGGCCTGGGCTCCCTTCGAGCCTGCCGCAGGGTCCACGCTGGAAGTATGGGGCTGGCCCCTGGGGCCGACCGGCACGGCCTGGTTTCCTTTTGAGCCTGCCGCCGGCTCCACGCTGACTATGTGGGGCTGGCCAACAGGGAAGCGGGAAAAAGTCCCCACGCCCACGGCTACGCCGACCCGGACGGCGGACGGGCACTAATAAGGGGAGCGTAAGACTAGGGTCGAACAGGCGATCAGGAGGGTTAGTTCGCCACGGCGATTTTACGGATTGCGGTCTGCACGCCGCCGTGCGCGGGACGCACTTCGATCCGCAGCAGATACACGCCGCTTTTTACCCGTTGCGCGCGGCCGTTTCTCCCGTCCCACGGTGTTTCATAAATGCCAGCCTCCTGCTCGGCGTCCGCCAATTCCCTGACCAAATCCTGGCCGGTTGTCCAAATGGAGAGGCGGACGCGCGCGGGCTGTTCAACGTAATAGGCGATGCGCAGCGCCTCTTGCGCGGGGTGAAACGGGTTGGGAAAGGCGCTGAAGACCGCGGCCAGGGAAGGCTGGCGGAGGTTGACTTCCGCGATGGGCAAGGGGAAGGTTTTACTTGAGACCGGTTCGGCGAGGATCTGACCGCCGTTGATTGACTGGTTGTTGGGGATTTCCAGGCGGAAACCGGCCGCGGTTGGCGCGGTTTTGACTTGCCCGCACAATTCCAGGACCAGCGAGTCTTGATTGGAGAAAACCAGGGCGGGGGTGAAAGAAAAAACACCGATGGCCAGCAGGTCGCCGGACAATGAAGCCACTTCTGCGCTGCCGCTCTGCAACCAGAGACGGTCGAAAACCCGGTCGAACGGGAGCGGAACGCCTTGTTTGTCGCTGCCGGTCATCCGCAGCGCAAAGATGCTTTTGGTTTCTCCCGAGACATTGGTCAGGGTGACCCGGCCCAGCGGCAACTCCGGCTGGCCGACAAGGGCGTTGACCGGCGCGGTTGACTGGACGTCCAGGGTGAGCAGCACCGTGCTTTGAATGCCCTGACTATATGGATTGGCCAGTTCGGTCAGTTCCAACGGCCGGCTGTAGGTAAAAACCGCAGCTTCGGCCGGCAAGGCGAATTGGCAGGACGCCCCGCCCTGGGCCGTGCCCGGAATATCCACCGTAAAATAGATGCGGTCGCTGTCGCTGAGGGTGACTCCCGGCGGGGAGGAGGACCAGGTCCAGGTTTGCGGGCCGACCGGGGCAAAGGCGCCGAGGGGGGAAGCGGCCGCCGGGTTGAACGCCCCTCCGCCGTTCTGGCGCCAAAACTTGACGAGGGAAATGTCGCGCCCGGCCAGGGCGGTTCCGCGGTTTTCCAGGCGCAGGGATTGGAGCAGGTCGAAGTTGAAGGCCAAGCAGTTGAACTGGCCGACGACGTTGGCCAGGGTGTTCAGGTACAGCAGTCCCGCCGGTACGGGCACCCACGAGAGTTGCAGCATTTGGGCGGGCACGATGTTCTCCCAGGCTCCCAGATCCCAGGCTTTACCTTTGGGGCGTGCGGTTCCGGACACGTCGAAGGCGTATTCTGGGCCGGCGTCCCAGGCCGCGTCAATGGCCGGCGAGTCGGCCTGCAGGTTGAAGTCGTCAGGGATCACCGCGCCGGAGGCCAGGGTCCGCCAACCCGAAGGTTTTTTCAGCTTGGGAGAGGCCCCGATGATGTCACCGGCGCCTTGGGCGGCGGCGGTCGGCGTAACCGACCAGAAATTGTGGTCCAGGGCCAGGCCGGAATAAGCGTTCAGGCTGATGGGCAGGGAAGGGTCCGCGCCGCCGGTGGTGAGGCACCAGACGATGTTGTTTCGCACCGCGCAATTGGCAAACGGCCCCTCGAGATACAGGTTGGTGAAATTGTCGACGAACGTGTTGTTGTAGACGAAGGTGTCCTGCAAGGTGGTGTCGGATTGGATGTAAATGCCGGTGTCGCAGCCGGCGATCAGGTTGTTGTAATAGCGGTTGTTTTGCAGCTTGTAGGTCGAGCCCCAGTCTGCGGCCACGATGCCGGAGGAGGGTTTGTTCTGCCAGTCCAGGAAAGCGGTCACCGTGGTGCCGTAGACGAGGTTGTTGCGCAAATCGCAGTTGCTGGAGCCGTTGGCCAGAATGATGTTGTAGCCCGAGGCGGAATTATATACGGCGTTGTTCTCGACGATGCAGTCCTGGTTCCGCGTGAAAATGAAGATGCCGTTGCCGTAATTCTCGTGCAAGCGGCATTGGCGCAGCACCACCCGGAGGTTGTTCTGGTTGAGGGAAAAACCGGCGGAGTTGCCGCCGTAATAGGTCAGGTGCCGTTCGCTGGAGAAGGAAATATCGCAGCCCTGGGCCAGGCTGTCGGTCACCTGATACAAAACGATGCCTTCGTTGAACGTGTGCTCCGTATCCACGTTCAGGATTTGCATGTTGGCCGAATCGAAAACCCCCAACCCGCGGGCCAGGGAGCGCCGGATGCGGAGGTTTTCGATCGTGACATACTGGCGGTTGGAGACGTTCATGAGCGTGGCATATTCGCCGGAAGTCGGAAACAGGCTGTTGCCGTCGAAGTCGGGTTTGTTGCCCTGCACGCCCCGGACTTCGGTTCCGCCATCCAGGTAATAGGCGCCGATGACCGCGGGATCGGCCGCGCTGCCGTTCCAGTCCACGGTTAGGACCGGATTCGGGCTCCAATAGATCACCCAGGCGTCGTTGCAGCGGAAATAGACGTCATCTCCGGTTTGGAAGGTGAAGCTGTTTACTTTGTCCGTGGTTTTCCACGCCTGGAGGTCGCTGAGGCCGGTGTTGGCGTCATCGCCGTCCGACCGCACGTAATACGCGGCGGCGCCGGCCAGCATGGGCAATACTCCCAGCAGGCAGAGGCCGGCGATGGCCGGAAACCATCCGCGCCAGAGCAGGCGGGTCTTGGGTTGCAAAGTCATGTCATCCTTCCATGCCCGAGGAATAACACCAGTATATCACAGCGCCGTTACCGTGGCGCCGGGGATCGCACCCCGGGCAAATCCGCAATTGATTCCAGGGAACCCTCGGTGCGATAATACGGGCTTGTCCGGGAATCCAGCCTAGTCGCTAGGAGAGTTGCGGATGGCCAAATACAAGGGCAGCGGCATCGAAGTGATCCGCGCACTCGTCAAAGCCCGGGGGCCTGAATTCGAAAGGCGGTTTCTCGAAAGGCTGTCGCCCCAGGGCAGGGAACTCTTTCAACACGCGCTGGCAGTCAGCTGGATCGATTTCAAGGACGATCCGGGCGATATCCCGGTCGGCGCGGACATGCTGTTTCCCGGAGACCCGGAGCGGATCGCGAAATTCGGCCGCCTGGCCGCGCGCGAAGCCATGAGCGGGATCTACAAAGTCTTTCTGCGCATTCCCACCAAAGCCTACATCATCAAGCGCATTGCCGTGCTGTGGCGGACCAACTTTGATACCGGGACAGCCGGGGTGGAGAACATCCGCAATGGGCAGGCGGATTTCGTCATCCGTGATTTTCCCGAATTTCCCGAATACCAGCTTGATTTTCTCGGCGGCTATATTGCCGGCATGCTGGAACTGACCGGCTCGCCCAATCCCCAAGTCGTGATCACTGACCGCAACCCGCAAGCGTGGCGGTTTCAAATCACGTGGGATTAAAGCGCGCGTATCGAATCTGATCCGGGGAGGCAAGTCATGAAAAAAATCATTGCGATCATCGGCGCGGCAGTGGCGGTGCTTTTGCTCGGCCTGGCCGGATTTCTGGGTTATCTGGGCCTTTTTAGCCCGGTGCCGGTGAATGAGCGGGAAATGGGCCCTTACACCGTGGTCTTTGAGTCGTTTGTCGGACCCTATGCCCAAACCGGCGGGGTGTTCAGCCGGCTGTACGAAAACCTGAAGGCCGATGGCATCGAAACCGAGGACGGCATCGGGCTCTATTACGACGACCCCCGGCAGGTGCCTGCCGCGCAGCTTCGCAGCGACTGCGCCTGCGTATTGACGCCCGAGCAGATGGTCAAGGCCCAAGCCTTGGGCACTAAGTACCGCTTCAAGACCATCGAAAAATCCGCCTGCCTGGTGGCCGAGTTTCCCATCCGCCTGCCGATGTCCTACATGATCGCGCCCATGAAAACCTACCCGGCCCTCATGCAAGCAGCCCAGGCCAGGGGCTTGACCATCGGCGCGCCCTACGAGTATTACGCCATGAAAGCGAAGAAAATTATCGTCGCGGCGCCGGTTTTGCCGAAAACGGAAACAGAGTCTGAAAAATAACGTCTCAGATCGCATGGGAGGGGAACCATGAAAACCGCATGGGGGAGCCTGCTGGTATTGCTGGTATTGTCCGCTGCACCAGCTTTCGCGACCTGGCAGATAAACACGGTCTGGAGTGAATCCGACAGTGCCATGGATCTCACGCTGGGCAGCGGACGTAATGACGGGATTACCCGGCTGTACGCCGCCAACAACAACACTTATATGTATGAATACACATGGAACGGGTCAGGCTGGACCCGGGTTCAATTCGGCCATACACTGGGAACAGAATGGGCCTATTTGGGCGTGACCGTGGGACAACCGACCAATTGGGCGGGCCAAATCCTGTTTACGGGCAATGAAAACAACAGTGCTTGCTCGTTCAGGTACAATGGCGCGTCGTTCGTGGAGACCAATCTGACCAGATCCGACGTGTGCCAGAAAACCGATATCGGCCCGGGAAGGAACACCTCCACTATCTATGGTTATGTAGCCTGTGAAGACAACAACCTTTATGAGTATTATTACAATGGTTCGGCTTGGAATGCTCCCACCACGGTCGGTTCCACGGGTACTTTGGGTGCCCATGCAGTGGCCGTGGGCCTGGGGCGCAGCACGGACAGTAATTACTATGTTTACGGAGGCGGGGCGGACGGCAGGTTGTATGAGTTCCGCTACAATGGCGCACCCTATGTTCGTACGCAAATCGTCAATACCGGCGCTCAAATCAATGACATCGTAATCGAAGCCGGCCGCAACGGCAGTGCCACCCGCTACGTCTATTGCGGCAACAATAACGGCCAAATTTGGGAATCTGGCTATAGCGGCAGCTGGGTCTCTTCTTCCATCACCGCGTCCTCCATCGGTGCGGTTTTTGCACTTGCGCTCGGCGACGGGCGCAATGACGGCACAGTGCGTCTGTACGCGGCCACGGCCAACAACGCGGTTTACGAAATGACCTGGAATGGAGTGTGTTGGGGCACGCCAGTGAACTGCGGCTCACCCTCGGCCAATGACATCTATTCCTTGGCCTTGGGAACAGGCCGTGACACCAGCACCCCATATCTGTACGCAGGCTCCGGCGACGGGACAGTCTATGAATATGAATGGATTCCGCCGACCGCCACGCCCACGGCCACAACAACCTTCACGCACACGGCGACGGCCAGCCCCACTGCGAGCCGGACCGCCACTTTCACACCCACCCGGACCGCGAGCCAGACCGCGAGCCAGACCGCCACAGCCACGCCTACGGCCACCGCGTCACTAACCGCGTCAGCCACGCGGACCATCACCCTGACCGCTTCGCGCACGCCGACTTTTTCCGCCACGCCCACGATCACGGCGACTTCGACGATCAGCCCAACCGCTAGTATCTCCCCGACGCCCACGCTGGCGCCGGTTCCGTCACTCCGGGTCGAGGCTTACCCGATTCCGGCCAAGGAACAGGTCTCCTTTACGGTGGAAATGGCCGAGGCTGGAGAGGCGACGGTTTCAATCTACAATCTGAACGCGGAGCTGATCGCCCAGGTTAAGGAAGATCTACCTGCAGGCCGGGGTGTGCTGGTGTGGAATTGCCGGTCCGCAGCTTCAGGCGTGTATTTGGCCCGGGTGCAGGCGCCGGGCATGGAATTGAAAACAATCAGGATTGCCGTAACCCATTGACAGGAGGGCGTATGCAAGCAGCTCTGACAGCCTGGACACAGGCGATCCAAACGCAGGCAGGCAACGCTTTGTCAGCCGTGATTTTATACGGCAGCGCCGCGCGCAAGGAAAGCCTGGATAAATATTCGGACTTGAACCTGCTGGTGGTGCTTAAGCAGGCGGACCTCGAACAGATGGCTGAAATAGACGAAGCCACCCGCAAGCACCTGCGCGGGCTCAGGGCCAGCCTGGTGTTTTGGGCCGAGGCCGAACTGAAGCGCGCCTGGGACGTGTTTGCCCTTGAATTCGCGGATATCCAAGCCAGCCACCAGTGCCTGCTGGGCAAGGACCCCTTCCGGGGCCGACGCGCGGACAAAAAGAACCTGCGCTTCCAGCTGGAGTTCGAACTCCGCTCCAAGCTCCTGGCCCTGCGCTCGAACTGGCTGAGATTCCGGAACGACCGGCAAGCCCTGGAACTGTATTTGCGCCAGGCCGGAAAGTCCCTGGCCTACCTGATCCGGCAGGGGCAGGCGGTTTTTCCGAAGCTGAAGGCCCTTCCGCCGCAAGCCTGGCAGGAGCTCACCCGCCTGCGGGAGTCCAATGTCCGCCCGGGCAAGCCGGAACTGAAGCGTATGTTTCTGGCCCTGCATGAGGCGCTCTCCGGCGCGGTGCGCATCATCGATGCAGCCTGAGGCGCTTATGAGAACCTGGATGCGTGCCGCCGCGGCCGCGGCCCTGCTGTGGCTGGCGCCGGCGGTTTGGGGTTGGGCCGAAATGCCGGCCAGGCCCATGGGCCGGGTGAGCGATTTTGCCGACGTCATTCCCGCGGACAAGGAAGCGCAAATCGCGGGCCTGCTCGATTACGTGAAAACCGCCACCGGCGCTGAGCTGGCGGTGGTGACAGTCGCCTCCCTCGACGGCCTGGCCGTGGATACCTACGCCAACCAGTTGTTCAACCAGTGGGGCATCGGTGAAAAAGGCAAAGACAACGGCGCACTGCTGCTGATCGCGCCCAATGAGCGCAAGGTCCGCATCGAGGTCGGCTACGGGCTCGAACCCGTGCTGACGGACGGTCGTTGCGGGCGGATTCTCGACGAACAGGTGCTGCCGGCGTTTAAAGCCGGGGATTACGGCCAGGGCGCGCTCAACGGCTGCGCGCAAATCATGACCCTGCTGATGAACCAGGACTCCCTGCCGCCCGAGAGCACCTTCCATCCCCAGGATACGGTTTCGTCCGACGAACCGTCCTGGCAGATGAAAGTGGGCATCGTGCTGTTCTTCGCCCTTTTCATCACCATCGGTTTTCTGGCCCTGGGCTCGGGCCTGGGCAAGGGCGGCGAACCGTTTTTCGTGCTCTGGGGCTCGGGCTTTGGCGGCATTCCCCTGGTCATGAGCATCATTTTCGGGCTGGTCATGAATTTCCCGGTTTACATCCTTCCGGCCTGGGCGGTACTGATGTTCATCGTGGGCATCAGCCGGGGGAAAAAGTTCCTGAAAGCCGCGCTGGCCAGCGGCCATGTCCAGGTCAACGGCCGCACGTATTACGGCGGCGGGTCGGGGTTCGGCAGCTTCAGCAGCGGGTCGAGCTCGGGCAGTTTCGGCGGCGGGTCCAGTTTCAGCGGAGGTTCATCGGGCGGCGGCGGATCCAGCCGGTCGTGGTGAAAGCAACGTGAGCAAAAAACACAAAGAACTGAAAGAACAATTCAAACAGTACCGGCCGGACATGGGCGTGTTCGTGATCCGGAACCTGAGGGACGGGAAACGCTTCATCGAGGCTACGGCTGACCTCAAGGGCACCATGAACGGCGCTCGGTTCAGGCTGGAATGCGGCCGGCACCCCTGCGAGGAACTGCAGGCGGCCTGGCGCGAGGCGGGCCCCGGGGCGTTCAGCTTCGAAGTCGTGGATCACCTGGCCTACAAACAGACCGAAGAACCGCAGGACTACGGCGAGGACCTGAAGACGCTCAAGGGCATCTGGGTCGAGAAGCTCTCCCGTGAAGCAGGGGCTGAGTTCTACCGGTAGGGAATCGTTATCGGGGGGGGCGGTGGCCAGACCGCGGAAAATATTTTCCGCGCGGTTTGCGGCAACTGGCCCGGCCCGCCGGTTCTCGGGACGCACTGGAATAGCAGCTGATCAGAAAAACCGGTAATTGACCCCGATGGTGGCCTTTCCCGAATAGGTGTAGTTCGTCTGGGGCGCGGAGGTAAACGGGGTTTGGGCGCCTGAGCTCATGTCCACGCTCATTCCAGACGCCTCCTCGGCCCGGTCGAAGGTATAATCGAAATCAAGGGCGATTTCCAAATCCAGCCGCTGGCTGAGTTGGTAGGAAAAAGCAAACCTGACCTGGTCCTGCCATTGCAGGCCATAATACTCATAGTCATCCCTGAATTTCCGCCAGGCATAATAATAATAGGAGTAATAGGGGTTGTAATAATAATAGACAGGGACATTTTTCCATTGCTCGATCCGGGCATGGTATTTTCCATAGGTCATGGTGAACTGATTGGACAGGCTTAACAGCACCCGGGTGGTCGGGAGGAAGAAGAGCTCAACCTGGGCGCGAGGCTCGAAAAGGACCCCTTGGGCGCGGGTTTCGGATAACTTGTCGTAGGAATAAGTGTACGGGTAATAATAATAGTAGGAGTAGTAATAATATTGGTAAGTCTCGCGGGTTATTTTCCGCGACAGGTAATCCACCGTGGCATCCAGGCCGAGCGAAGCGTTCAACTGCCAGATCCGGCTGAGGGGAAAAGCCATGTCGCACCCAGCGCCCACCCGGTGGCTTTGTTCTTCCTGCCCGCCTTCGCCCAGTTGCGGGGTGCCGTCGTCGTACAGCCGTTGATACTGGAAGTACCCCCGCGCGCCAAAGTCCCGGTCAAGGTCCGAAACATAGCGGTACGTATCGTCTGCGATCAAAACGCTGCGCACATCACTGATATATCCCCGTTTTTTCAGAAATTCCGCGATTTGTTCCACGGCGTCCAGGGTTTCGGCGCGCTGGTCGAAGAGGTATTTATTGCGGGCGTGCGCGATGATGGCGCTGAGCTCCTGCGCGTCCTGGCTGGAGAGCGGTTTGAGAAGCTTGCCTTCGGACTCCAGGTCCGCGATGATCTGCAGGGCCTGATAGGCGTGCCGGCCCCTGAACAGCCTGCCTTCGCCAACGCGGACCGTGGCCTGGATCCGGTTGCGGATATAGGCTTCCCGGAAGTACCCGGCATAATCCGCCATCACGCTGATAAAGGGTTTGCCCGGGTAGTAATACACCTCTCCGCCAGCCTCTGCGTTTCCGGCGATGAAAGGTCCTGCATCCTTGTAGATAATCATGGATCGGGGGTCCATGACAACGCCCAGGGGCACGTTGAATTCCCATTCGAGCGGCTGGGTGTAACCCCGGCCCGCAAAACCTGCGTCCAGTTCGACTAAGCTGGCTTCAAGAGAGCTACTGCTCCCGTAAGGTTGAATAGACGCGCTTACCCCCTGAGAGGCCTGGTAATAACCATTGAACATCAGGTTGAACAGGAAGTCCGTGTCATCCACCCAGCCCACGTCCTGGATTCTGAAGGCGTCCCCTGCTTCCGGGGTGGGGGAGAGCGGTTCTTCTTCAGCTTCCTCGTCAGCCGCAAGTTCCGGGGTTTGGGGCTCGGACGCGGCTGACCCGGATTCCGCGGGTTCGGGCAACGGAGCCGCCTCGCCGGCAGGAGTGACGTAGTCCGGGAATTCGGCAGGGGCCAGCACCCGGTAGTTTTCAGGCACGGCGTCAGCGACTTCCACGATGCGGTCGGCGTTGATCCGGTAGGTTTGGCCTTCGCGGCTGAAGGTAATGACCCAGTCCACATTGCTGATAATCTCGGCTTGATCGAGGCACACGCCGTCCTGCAGCAACAGGACCGAGGCCAGGGCCGCGGAGGGAACCAGCAGACTCAGGCTTAAGCCGACGAGTAGTATGCGTTTCATGTTCTCCTCTTTCCCGACGATGTGGGTGGTATCATTTAGATGCTCGGATGGACGGAATCTTACACTTGTTTCTATGAAAATAAAACCATGAATGACAGGATTTGCCGGTTGACAGGCAGGGCGGGTTCAACCAAAATGATTCGCCGTCCGGGGTTGAGATGGCCGTTGATATGGAGAAGGGGATGACCGGCAATGACTCAACAGACAGTGGTAGTGCAAATCGATGAGGATGCCTGCACGGGCTGCGGGAAATGCGTGGACTTGTGCCCGAAAAAGATCCTGTATCTGGATCCGGAAACGGGAAAATGCCGGGTGACCGACGACCAGCTGTGCGACCGCCTGGCCGGGTGCGAGCGCGTGTGCCCGACCGCAGCTATCCACATCAACAAATAAGGAAGCAGGGGGCCGCGATGAACAACCGTTTTTTGGGAATTTTGCTGCTGGCGCTGGCGGGCCTGGTCGTGGCCGGGCTGCTGATCAACAATCCTCATTTATGGCTTGTGATCGATCTGGCGGTGATCACGGGCTGCGGGACAGCCGGGATTATTCTGCTTCGGCGCTAACGGCGCATTTCAAAGCCCCTGCTGACAAAAATGCGAAAAAGCCGTACAATAATCCCATAGTTCCTACTTCCTGAATCAGGACCTTTGCATGCCTCTCCCGCACTCGTCATCCCGCGACGCCGGCGCCGCTTCAACCTCCCGGCCCCTGCGCGTGGCCATGCTTACTTCCTGGGACGAACCCTGCGGCATCGCTGATTTTTCGCGCGCCCTGGCGGAGGCCCTCGCGCCTGCGGTGGACGTGAAGGTGGTTCCCCTCAAGCACGGGGTGTTCCGGCCGGGCTATTACCGCGGTTTGGCAGCCGCTTGCTCGGATTGCGACGTGGCGCACGTGCAGCATGAATATGTGTATTTCGGCGGCCGCGATCCCTGGAACAATTACTGGCCGCTCCTGGCCAGGTCCCTGCGCGTGCCCTATGTGGTGACGGCGCACACCCGGCTGCGGCCCTTTTCTGGCGGGCCGTGGTGGAAGCGCTTGCTGCGCGGGACCCGGGAGGCGGCGTATCAAGCTGCGGGCTGGAGCCGCTTTGTGCAGGGCGGCCAGTTCCGTACGGCCCGCCGCGTGCTGGTCCATACCCGCGGCCACGCGCAGGCGCTGCTGGACCTCGGGTTGGACGCTACGCAGGTGCGCCTGGTGCCGCAGGGCGCGCCGAGCCGGTCTCTGGCCGGCAACGCGGAAGCAGCCCGCAAGCGTTGGTCTATCTCCGGGCCGATCGTGACCATTTTCGGGTTTCTCATTCCCTCCAAGGGCCATTTGCTGGCCCTGGAAGCCTGGCGCCGGCTCAACCCCCGGGCCACGCTCATGATCGCGGGCCGGCCGTTCTCCGAGGCCGACCAGCCCTATGCGCAATCCGTGGCCCGCGCCGCCCAGACCGCGGGCGGCTCTGTCCGCCTGACCGGGTACCTGGAGCCTCAGGACCTGGCAGACCTGCTTGCGGCCAGCGACCTGGTGCTGCTGCCTTACCTCGGCGGAACCTCCTCGTACGCCTTGTCCGTGGTGCTGGCGCAAGGCCGGCCGGTGCTGGCTTCGGACTTGGAGTATTTTCGCGAGACCGCGGCCGAGCACGCCAGCGTGGCGATGTTCAAGGCCGGGGATGCGGACGACCTGGCAGTCAATCTGCAACGACTGCTGGCCGGCGACCAGCAGCGCCAAGAGCTGAGCCGGGCCGCGCAAGCCTGGGCCACGGCGCATGCCTGGGACCGGATCGCCTCCCAAGTGCGCGCAATCTATGCCGAGGTCCTGGAAAGCCGCAGCGAAGCCGGCCGGAGTTCCCATGCCAGGTAACCCGCCCTCCCTGAAGGTGCTGGTCATCACGGGCACCTGGCCGCCCATGCGCTGCGGGGTGGGGGATTACACGGCCCGCCTGTGCCGGGAACTGGCGCGGGCCGGCTGCCGCGTGCAGGTGGTGACCAGCAGCGCGGCCGATCCCGCGGATGCGGACGGCGTGGAAGTGAAGCCGGTCATCCGGCGCTGGTCCTGGGGCATGCTGGACACCGTGCGCCGGGCCGCGGCCGCCTTCGGGCCGGACTTGGCCCTGTTCCAGTGGCCCACTGCGGCGTACGGCCGTTTCCTGGCCGTAAACGTTTTGCCTTCGCGCCTCCGGCGCTGGTTCCCCGGCCTGCCACTGGTCACGACCCTGCATGAGTTGAGGTATTTCAAGGCCTGGACGCGCTGGCGGGCGCTGCCGGCTTTGCACCATTCCCGGCGGGTCGTGCTGGTGGACCCGGCCGACCGGCCGGTGGCGGCCAAGTTGCACCCGGCTGGCCGCGGCCGGCTGTGCCACATTCCCATCGGTTCGAACCTGCCGGCTGCGGGCGCCGGCTTTGACCGCGAAGCCGGGCGCCGGGTGCTGGGGCTGATGCCCGGAGATTTTGCCGTGGCGTTTTTCGGCTTCGCCAATCCGCCCAAGGGTCTGGACTGCCTGCTGGCTGCTTTGGCTCCCTTGCGGTCCAAACGCCCGGAGCTTAAGCTCCTGCTGCTGTCCGAACTCTCGGAACGGGATCCCTACCAGCGCCGCCTGGCCAGGATGCTGGCGACCAGCGGCCTGGCCGCGATCACGCTGAGGCCGGGTTATGCGCCGGCCGTGCAAACGGCGGAGCGCCTGGCCTGTGCCGATTGCGCAGTCCTGCCGTTCCAGGACGGGGTTTCGCAAAAGCGCGGCAGCCTGCTGGCCTGTATGGCCCAGGGCTTGCCGGTCGTCACCACCGCGCCGGCTGCCCTGGAGAGCGCGCAAGGCCCTTTTCAAAATGAACGCAATATGCTAATGGTTAATCTTGACACGGCGTCGCTGGCGCAGGCTGTGGAGCGGCTGATGGACGATCCGGGCCTGCGGGCCGGGCTGGGCCGCGGGGCCCTTGAGGCGTCCGCCCAGTTTGATTGGAAGGCCATCGGGCGGCGCTACCTCGAGTTGTTTCATTCCGTGCGGGAGGGGAATTTGTGAGTTCGGAACCATTTGGTTCTGCGGCCTGGCAGGTGGCCCTGATCAATCCGGAGGGCTTGACCGCCGCCCAGACGCGCAAACGTCCGGGCCGGCGCCTGCTGCCGTCCCTGGGCCTGGCTTATATCGCCGCGAGCCTGGAACACCACGGCAACCAGGTGTCGGTCCTGGACGCGGGCGTGGCCACCCAGCACGAAGTCAGGCGGTTTTTTTCCCATCCCTATCAGATGGTGGGCGTGACCGCGACCAGCTTCACCTTCCGCGAAGCCCTGTCAGCCGCGCGCCTGGTCAAGCAGCGCTTTCCCGGCGCGCCGGTGGTGCTCGGCGGCCCGCACGTGGCCGTGGATCCCGAAGGCAGCCTGGCGGACCCGGCCGTGGATTTCGCTTTCCGGGGCGAGGGCGAGGCCGCGGTCGCGGATTTCGTGGAAGTGCTCAAGCGCAGCGGCGAGGCGAAGCCCGAGGTGCTGGCCCAGGTTCCGGGCCTGGTGTTCCGCGACGGCAGCCGGGTGCGGGCCAATCCCGCGGCGCCGCGGATCCAGGAACTCGACGGCCTGCCGTTTCCGGCCTGGCACTTGTTTCCCATGCGGCGGTACCGTCAGCACGCCCTGCTGACCAGCCGCGGCTGCCCCATGGATTGCGCATTTTGCTCCATCCGCACCATCTGGGGCAGGCAATGGATACGGCGCGGGCCTGACCACGTGGTCGAGGAACTGGCCTGGCTCGTCCGCCAGTGGGGGCGCAAGCTCGTCCATTTCAACGACGACAACCTGGCCTTCGACGACCGCCACATTTCCGGGCTGTGCGACGAGCTGTTGCGGCGGCGACTGCGCCTCAACTGGGTGGTCCAGGGCCTGCGGGCCGACACCGTGACGCCCGAACTGCTCCGCAAAATGCGGCGCGCGGGCTGCCACCGCGTGTCCCTGGGCATCGAATCCGTGAGCCCCGGGGTGCTGTCCGCGATCGGCAAAAAAGAAACGCCCGAAGACATGGCGCGGGCGGTGCGGATGTGCCGGGACGCGGGCATCCAGGTCCTCGGCATGTTCATGATCGGGAACCCGGGGGACACGCTGCAAACCGTGCGCGCTTCCATCGCCTTCGCCCGCGAATCGGACATCGAGCTGCCGGCGTTCTACCAGGCGCTGCCGTATCCCGGCACCCGCCTGTGGGACCACGCCAGCCGGGAGGGTAAATTTTTGAATCCGGATTACCGGGCCTTCGACCACCTGAGCCCCGAGCCGGTTTTCGAGACGCCGGCGTTTCCGGCCGAGGAGCGCCGCCGGGCGTTCGCCGAGGCCGAACGGTTCTCCCGCAGCCGCTACCTGCGCTACCACCTCGGCTTCTGGTGGCCGGGACGGCTGCTGCGGCGCAACCTTTTCGAAATCGCGCACGAACTCCTGCTGGTGGTGAAAGCGCTCTTCTTCCCGTGGAAATGGGTCCGGGCCGCCACCCGCCGCTGGGCCGCGGGAGGGACCAAATGAAGTCCTTCGTGCTGGTCGACGGACGCCCGGCCCAGGGCCGGCCCCGCGGCATGGGCGTCTACGCGCTCCGCCTGGTGGCCGCCCTGGCCGGCCAGTCGCGTCCCGTGGGCATCAAAGTGGCCCTGGACCGGCGCGCGGGCGACGATCCCTGGCCCGGCTTGCACGCGGTGGAGCGCCTGTGGGGCACGGCCGGCAATCCGGCGCTGTGGGAGCAGAGCGTGTTGCCCACCCTGGCGCGGCGCGCCGGGGCCGGGCTGCTGCATTTCACGGCGAACGCCTCGGCGCTGCGCTCCGCGGTGCCGCACATCGTGACCATCCACGACGCCATTTTTCTGAGGCCGTTGCGGGAAATCACGGGCCGGGTGTATCCACGCCAAGTGTGGGCCCACTGGTACTACCGCCTGACCGTGCGGGCCGGCGCCCGGCGGGCCCGGCGCATTCTGACGGACTCGGAGCACTCCCAGTCCGAGCTGATCACCAAACTGCACCTGCCCGTGGAGAACATCCGCGTGGTGCCCCTGGCCCAGCCGCACCTGCACCCGGCCCTGACCGAAGGGGAGGTCCACGAAATTCTCGGCGAACTGAAGATCAAGCAGCCGTACATGCTGGGCTTCGGCGCCATCGACCTGCGCAAGAACAGCGCCAACCTGGTGCGCGCCTTCGCCCGCATGCCGCGTTCGGCCCTGCAGATGCTGGTGCTGGCGGGCTTCGAAAAGGCCGAACGCTCCCACGTGCCCACGCTGGCCAGCCAGCTGGGCCTGCAGGACCGCCTCCGGATCCTGGGTTATATTCCGGAACGCATGCTGACCGCGCTGTTTCAGGGCGCGTCGGTGTTCGCGTATCCCACCCGCGCCGAAGGCTTCGGCCTGCCGCTCTTGCAGGCGTTCCACCTGGGCGTGCCGGTGCTGACGTCCAAGGTGGGGTCCATCCCGGAGCTGGCCGCGAACGCGGTGCGTTACGCCAACCCGGAGGACCCGCGCAGCATCTGCACCGAAACCCTGCAGATCCTCACCGACCCCAACGAGGCGCACCGCATGGCCCTGGCCGGATACCTTCAGGCCAAGCACTTCACCTGGGAAGCCACGGCCCAAAAGACCCTGGCCAACTACGTGGAGGCTCTGGACGGAGGCGTGTCATAGCGGCATTCTTGCCCCCTCTCCTCGAGGGAGGGGAGATTTTTTTCATTTGAAGAATTCCGCTGCGGGAGCATCTCTTGACGCCCCGCGAAGTGAAGTGTAGAATAACCGCCTGTTTCATACATCCTCGCTTTCCTCGTCGCAACGCCAACGTTCAAGGAGCACGCATGTCCTATATCGTCATGGCCCGCAAGTGGCGGCCGCAAACCTTCGAGTCCGTGGTGGGCCAGGCGCACGTGGTCCAGACCCTGAAGAACGCCATCGGCGCGAACCGCATTTCCCACGCCTATCTCTTCACCGGCCCCCGGGGGGTCGGAAAAACCACCACGGCCCGGCTCCTGGCCAAGGCCGTGAACTGCCTTTCGCCCCAGGAGGGCGGGGAGCCGTGCAACCACTGCGTGCGCTGCGAGGAGATCGGCGGCGGCGGTTCCACGGACGTGATCGAAATCGACGCGGCCTCCAACGGCCTGGTGGACGACGCCCGCGACCTGCGCGAGAAGGTCCGCTACGCGCCGGTCTCCTGCCGCTACAAGGTCATCATCATCGACGAAGTCCACATGATGAGCAACGCGGCCTTCAACGCGCTGCTTAAAACCCTGGAAGAACCGCCGGCCCACACCCTCTTCATCCTGGCCACGACCGAGGCCCACAAGGTGCCGGCCACGATCGTGAGCCGCTGCCAGCGTTTCGACTTCCGCCGCATTCCGACCAAGGAGATCGTCGGCCGGCTGTCCACCATGGCCGCCGCCGAGTCCATCAGCGTGGAGCCCGAGGCCCTGGAAGTGGTGGCCCGGGGCGCGGACGGCAGCCTGCGCGACGCGCAGAGCCTGTTCGACCAGGTGGTGAGCTACAGCGGGCAGAAGGTCACGGCCCAGGACGTGGTGACCGTGCTGGGGCTGGTGGCGGCCGAGGTTTTTTCCGGACTGGTGGACGCCGTGTCCCAGCGGGACGCGAACCGCGCCCTGGAAATCGTCGAACAACTGGTTTCGGGCGGGGCGGACCTGCGCCTGTTCATGAAGGACTGGGTGGAGTACTGGCGCCGGCTGGTGCTGGCGCGCGCCGCGGCCTCGCCGCAGGACCTGCCCAGCCTGGCCGGCTACCGCGCCGAGGAGCTGGTCCGGCAGGCCAAGCTGTTCCCCCTGGAGGAACTGCTGCAGGTGGCGAAAGTGGCGGCGGCCACGGACGACCAGCTGCGCTACACCCAGCATCCCCGCCTGCTGCTCGAACTGCTCCTGCTGCAGCTGTGCGCGGCTGACCGCGTAGTCTCCCTGGAAACCGTCTGGACGCAGCTGCAGGCCATGGAAACGCGCCTGGCCAGCGCCGAACCGCCGGCCGCCGCGGCCAACCGCTTTTCGCCGGCCCCCCAGGCCGAACCCGCGGCAGCGGCGGCGGAGCCTGAAGCCGAGGCCCCTGCCGGAGAACCGGCCCTGGTGGCTGACGCGCTTGAGGACGTGCCGCCCGCGACCTATCCGGACCGGGTCCGCCAGGCCTGGCCCGCGGTGCTGCTGGCGGTCGGCAACCAAAACCGCCGCGTGCAGGCGCTGCTGCGCGACGTGACGGTGGCCAACGCCGAGGAAGGCTGGGTGGAGCTGGATTGCGCGTCCGCCTACCACGCCACCGGGCTCGAGCAGGAGGAGGCCCGCCGCGTGGTGGAGGCGGCGCTGGCAGCCGAGCTCGGCCGGCCCACGCGCCTGCGCGTCAAGTCGCAGGCCGCGGCCAAGGCTGAAACCGAAGCGCCGGCCACCAAGCAGGATTTCGAGGAAATCGCCCGGCGGGAACCGCTGGTGCAAAAGACCCTGGAGATGTTCGGGGGACAGATCGTGGACGTGGTGCGGAAACCGCCGGCAGGAGGAACGAAATGAATTTCTTGAACATGGCCAAGCAGCTGCAAAGCATGCAGTCTGAATTGAAGAAAGCCCGTTCGGCGCTGAAAAACCTGACCGCCGAAGGCCAGGCTGCGGGCGGCGCCGTGCGCGTCGAGCTTTCAGGCAGCATGGAAGTCAAACACATCCACCTCGACCCGGCCCTGGTGGCGCAAAACGACGCGCGCCGCCTGGAAACCCTGGTCAAGGAAGCCCTGAGCCAGGCCCTGAGCCGGGCGCAGCAACTGGCTGCCTCCCAGTTGGGCTCCATTCCCGGCCTGGGTTCGGGGCTGGGCGCATGACCCTCTACCTGGGCGCCCTGGCCCGCATGATCGATGAGCTGGGGCGCATGCCCGGCGTGGGGCCCAAGACCGCGCAGCGGCTCGCCTTTTATCTGCTCCGGCAGGACCGGGCCGCGGTGGAGCGCCTGGCCAACGCCCTGGTGGAAGCCAAGGACCGCATCCGCTACTGCAGCGTCTGCTTCGGCCTGTGCGAAGAGGAAATCTGCCCCATCTGCAAGGACCCCCGCCGCGATCCCGCCCAGTTGTGCGTGGTCGAGGAGCCCAACGACGTGTTTTCCCTGGAACGGGCGCGGGTCTTCTCAGGCCGCTACCACGTGTTGATGGGCACGCTCTCGCCCCTGGACGGGATCGGGCCGGATGATTTGAAGATCGCGGAGCTGCTCAACCGGCTGCGGGAGGGAAGCATCAAGGAAGTGGTGGTGGCCACCAACCCGGACGTGGAGGGCGAGGCCACGGCCATTTACCTGGGCAAGCTCATCAAACCCCTGGGCGTCAAGGTCACCCGCCTGGCTTCCGGGCTCCCGGCCGGGAGCAACCTGGAATACGCGGACGACATCACCCTCGGCCAGGCGCTTTCCGGCAGGAGGGAACTGTAGGCCTGCCTTGGAATTGTCCTGATTTTCCTTGCCACCTACCTTTAAACGACACAGTTCCCGGCGCCTGGCGGCTCCCCCTCCGCTTACGATTGAGGCGCGTAAATATTCTGCGTGGTTTGTAGCCCCTCTGGGTCTAAAGAGTGCGGATTAAGGAATTGACAGTCCCGCTTGGTTGACCCACAATGAGGAGGCTAAAATGTCGGAAGAAGGAAGTATTACCATGACCGAATTCAAGACCGTGGTCGAAGAGTTTCGTTCTGATATTAAAAAGGTTGTCGAAGTCATGAACCATCGTTTTGACAAGGTGGATGAACGGCTCGGTCAAGTCGAAGGTGACGTCCGGTCGCTGAAGCATGAAGTTGCGGTGCTGCATCTTGGCCAGACCGAACTTAAAGGGCAGTTTACCGAGATGCGCAAAGACCAAGCCGAACTGCGCGGGCAATTTGCCGAAATGCGCAAGGACCAGGCCGTGATGAACGGCCAACTGGTCCTGCTTCATCAAGGTCAGACTGAGATTAAAGCTGAGCTAAGACGCAAGGCGGATGCCGAAGATTTGGCAGGACTTGACTTGCGGGTTGCGGGACTGGAAAATAGAATTGCGTAAAAAGCCGGGCTAATCACCTGCTCGCTTGCGGGGATTTTTAGTGAAATAGAGGGCGGTTTGTGATACACTGGCTTCCGTTTGTGCCATGCCGGTCCATGAAAATCCAAGCTTCCCACTGAGAATTCCACTGGAATGGCATCCAATTTCAACCAGGATTTAATGGGTTTTGGCCCTGAATCTATCATATATTAATAAGCTCGAAGGGAGCCTTGATCATGGCAAAAAAATTCATTACCTGTGACGGCAACTACGCTGCGGCGCACATCGCCTATATGTTCAGCGAAGTGGCCGCCATCTATCCGATCACCCCGTCGTCCACCATGGCCGAATACGTGGACGAATGGGCCGCCCAGGGCAGGAAAAACCTGTTCGGCGAGGTCGTCCGCGTCACGGAAATGCAGAGCGAAGCCGGCGCCGCGGGCGCGGTGCACGGCGCTTTGCAGGCCGGCGCCCTGACCTCGACTTTCACCGCCTCGCAGGGCCTCCTGCTCATGATCCCCAACATGTACAAAATCTCGGGGGAATTGCTGCCCGGGGTCTTCCACGTCTCCGCCCGCTCGCTGGCAGCGCAGGCGCTCTCCATTTTCGGGGACCACAGCGACGTGATGGCCACCCGGCAAGCCGGGTTCGCCCTGTTCGCCACCGGGTCGGTCCAGGAGATCATGGACCTGTCCGCCGTGGCGCACCTGGCTGCCGCCAAATCCCGCATCCCGTTCCTGCATTTCTTCGACGGGTTCCGCACCTCGGCCGAGATCCAGAAGATCGAGGCGCTCTCCGAGGCTGACGTGGAGAAGCTCCTGGACCGCCAGGCGCTCCAGGCGTTCCGCGACAACGCGCTCAACCCCGAGCACCCGGTGACGCGCGGCACGGCCCAGAACCCGGACATCTATTTTCAGGCGCGCGAAGCGGCCAACCTCTTCTACGACGCGGTGCCGGACATCGTCGCCCACTACATGGGTGAATTATCCAAACTGACCGGGCGGAAATACCAGCCGTTTGATTATTACGGCGATCCCCAGGCGGAAAACGTCATCGTCGCCATGGGGTCGGTCACCGACACCCTCAAGGAAGTCATCGACGTGCTCCTGAAAAAGGGGGAAAAAGTCGGGCTGGTGGCAGTCCACCTCTACCGCCCCTTTTCGGCCAAGTACTTCCTCCAAGCCGTCCCGGCGAGCGCCAAGCGCATCGCCGTGCTAGACCGCACCAAGGAGCCCGGCGCCAACGGCGAACCGCTCTATCTGGACATCAAGGACATTTTCTACGGCCGGCCCAACGCGCCCCTGGTCGTCGGCGGCCGCTACGGCCTCTCCTCCAAGGACACCACGCCCGCGCAGATGATGGCCGTATTCGAGAACCTCAAGGCCAAGGAGCCGAAAAACCGCTTCACCGTGGGCATCGTGGACGACGTTTCGTTCACCTCGCTGCCGGTCCTGCCGGAGATCAACGTGGTGCCCGCGGGCACGTACCAGGCCAAGTTCCTCGGCCTGGGCTCGGACGGCACGGTCGGCGCCAACAAGAACACCATCAAGATCATCGGCGAGACCACGGACAAATACTGCCAGGCCTATTTCGCCTACGATTCCAAGAAATCAGGCGGCGTGACCATCTCGCACCTGCGCTTCGGCGACACGCCCATCCGTTCCGCCTACTATGTCAGCGTGCCGGATTTCGTGGCCTGCTCGGTCCAGTCCTACCTGGACAAGTACGACGTCCTTAAAGGATTGAAAAAGGGCGGGACCTTCCTGCTCAACACGCTCTGGACGCCGGCGGAACTGGAAACGCACCTGCCGGCCCACATGAAAAAATACCTGGCGGACAACGAGATCAACTTCTACATCATCAACGCCACGCAGATCGCCGAGGACCTGGGCCTGGGCAACCGCACCAACACCATCATGCAGGCCGCCTTCTTTAAAATCTCCCACGTGATCGATTACCAGCTGGCGGAAAAAGAGATGAAGATGATGGTGGAAAAAACCTACGGCAAGAAGGGCGAGCAAGTGGTCAAAATGAACCACAACGCCATTGACCGCGGCCAGGCCGTGACCAAGGTCGAGATCCCAGCCGCCTGGAAAAGCCTCAAGGTGGAAAAGCCCGCCCCGGACGGGGACGTCCCCGAGTTCATCAGCCAGTTCGTGGACCCGATCAACCGGCTGAAAGGCGACGATCTGCCGGTCAGCGTCTTCAAAGGGCGCGAAGACGGCACGTTGCCGGCCGGAACCTCGGCCTATGAGAAGCGCTCGATCGCGGTGAACGTGCCGGAATGGCTGCCGGAAAACTGCATCCAGTGCAACCAGTGCGCCTATGTCTGCCCGCACGCGGTCATCCGGCCCTTCCTGCTCAACGAGGGGGAAGTGAAAGGCCTGCCGGCCAACACCAAGACCCTCGACGCCATCGGCCCGGCGTTCAAGGGCCTGAAGTTCAAGATCCAGGTCAGCGTCCAGGATTGCACGGGCTGCGGCAATTGCGCGGACGTCTGCCCGGCCAAGACCAAGGCATTGGTCATGAAACCCCTGGCCACGCAGGAAGAGGAGATCGCGCGCTGGAATTATTTTACCAAGCACGTATCGTACAAAGACACCCTGCAACCCAAAACCGCGAGCCTTAAAAACTCGCAGTTCGCCCAGCCGCTGTTCGAATTTTCAGGCGCCTGCGCGGGCTGCGGCGAAACCCCGTACATCAAGCTGGTCACCCAGCTCTACGGCGACCGCATGCTGATCGCCAATGCCACGGGGTGTTCCTCGATTTACGGCGGCTCTTCGCCCTCGTCGCCCTACACGACCAACGCCCAGGGCTGCGGGCCGGCCTGGGCCAACTCGCTCTTCGAGGACAATGCGGAGTACGGCTACGGCATGGCCACGGGCGTGCGCCAACTCCGCGAACGGATCGCAGTGCTGATGCAGGAAGCCAGACCCTCGGCCAAACCCGAGACCCAGGCCGCATTCGACGAGTGGCTGGCCGGCAAGGACGACGCGGAAAAATCCAAGGCGGCTTCAGCCAAGGTGATCGCCTCGCTCAAGGGCGAAAAGAGCCCGGCGGCGGCGGAGATCCTCAAGCTGGCCCAGTACCTCGTAAAGAAGTCCATCTGGATTTTCGGCGGCGACGGCTGGGCGTACGACATCGGTTACGGCGGTTTGGACCACGTGATCGCCACGGGCGAGGACGTCAACATCCTGGTGCTGGACACGGAAGTCTATTCCAACACCGGCGGCCAGGCGTCCAAATCCACGCCGGTGGCGGCGGTGGCCAAGTTCGCGGCTTCCGGCAAGCGCATCCGCAAGAAGGACCTGGGCATGATGGCCATGAGCTACGGTTACGTCTACGTGGCGCAAGTGGACATGGGCGCCAATCAGAACCAGTACCTGAAGGCCATCCGCGAAGCCGAAGCCTATCCGGGCCCGTCGCTCATCATCGCCTATTCGCCCTGTATCAACCACGGCATCCGCAACATGGGGCAATCGCAGCGGCAGGGGAAAAACGCGGTCGAGTGCGGGTACTGGCACCTGTACCGGTTCGACCCGCGCCTGGAAAAGGAAGGCAAGAATCCCTTCCAGCTGGATTCGAAAGAACCCAAATGGGCGGAATTCCAGAATTTCCTGGCCAGCGAAGTCCGCTATTCGTCGCTGAAGAAATCGTTCCCCGACGTGGCCGGCGAACTGTTCGCCGCAGCCGAGGAAAACGCGAAATGGCGGTACAATTCCTACGTCCGCCTGTCCAAGCTGGATTTTTCCAAGCCTGCGGCCGGAACCGAACAGCAGGCGCAGCCCGGACAGGAAGCGGTATTGGCAGGATAACAAACGGCCCCGGCCGTCCGCGAAGCCCCGGTTTCGGCCGGAGCTTCGCGGGCGCCAGGAGAGGCCGTCGAAATAGTTTGCAGCATTCCGGGAGCAACCCACCCTGACCGTTGGAGGAACGCGCCCCATGCCCGACCAGCCGACCCCGCCGGACGCCCCGCTGTCCATCTCCGCGAACGAACTCGATTCAGTCAACCGCTACCGCAAGCTCAAAGACACCTCTGTTTTGACCATCATGTTCACGGACATCAAGGGGTTCACCCGCCTGACCGAGGAGCACGGAGAGCAGTATTCCTCCCTGGTCCGGGAGGCGCACGACCGCGTGCTGGTGCCGATCATCGAGGAGAACGGGGGCGGGCTGGTGGTCAAGCACATCGGCGACGCCATTATGGCCGTGTTTTCCGAACCCTCCACAGCCGTGGCCCGGGCCCTGAAGATCCAGGATGCACTGCGCGGCTTCAACGCCGGCCATCCGGAGCTGGCGGACATCGAGGTGCGCATCGGACTGGACATGGGCCAGGTGGCCGTTGAGAACGAAATCAACCTGGACCTGTTCGGCCGGCACGTGAACCGCGCTTCGCGGGTGGAGGGCCTGGCCGACGGCGGACAGGTGTATCTCACGTATTCGGTGTTCGACAGCGCCAAAGGCTGGCTGGCTTCCCATGGCGGCCCCCAGGCCCTATGGCAGCAGCACGGCCGGTATTTCCTCAAGGGCATCCCCGCGGCCGTGGAAATATACGAAGTCTATGATCCGGCGCGCGCCAAGCCGCGTCCGCCGGCCAAAGGGCGCAAACAGCGCGGCGGCCTGCCGACCCTGGCCGTCAGCGCGGGGCTGCTGCTGGTGGGCGCGGGGATCGCGCTCGGCGTGCTGCAGATCCAGAAGACCCAGGTGTATTTCGTGAATATGCGCGCCGAAGACGTGATGCTGGACGGGAAGACCAAGGTCCTGCAGGAAGGGGATAAAAGCCTCGAGACGCGGCGCTCGCTCACGCCCATCAAAGCGGGCCGGCACGTGCTGCATTACGACATCAATTACCAGGTCAAGTATTTCACTGAAATCGAGGTCAAGCGCGGGAAAAATTACCTGGAACCGCGTTTTCAGGAATGCCGTACGCCTTCGCAGGACCGCCACCTGACCGTGTACAAGGAGGACCAGTACCGCGGCGAACAGAAGGTGGACGAGACCTTCGATTATTATTTCTACAACGCGGCCGGCGAACGCGTGAACCACCAGGCCAACATCCAGTTCAGCCTGAGCGGCGCTCCGAACCAGGCCGCCGGCCAGATCGTCATGACCCTGGCGTGGAAGGTGACGCTGGATGGCAAGATCATCAGCCAGGACCAGCGCGTGGTGCCCCAGCCGTATGATTTCAAGGCCGGGACCTGGAACGACGCCAGCCGGCAGGACGCCACGCTGACGCTATACAAAGACAACGAACATTATTATTATGCCCGCTACTACGTGATCGGGCCTTCGGCCAACCTCGACGTCGGCTCCGCGTATATCGAGTACTTGGATAAGTAATTCTCGGCTTCCTCCCTTTCCTTTCGCGGCAAAAGAAAGCCCGGGAACGTCTTTTTCAAGATGCAGACGGGAACTGCGGAGCACCCGGCCGTAACCGTCTCGCCCCGCAGCCCGAAGGGCTGTGGACTTTTCCTTTCCGCTTTGCGGCTTGAAAAAGACGTTCCCGGGCTATGCCCTCACCTTAATAACACCAGTTTGCCGCTCTTCTCCCTCCAGCCGGATTTTATTTTGTAGATGTAAACACCGGACGCCACGGGCCTCCCTTGCTCGTTGTTCAGGTTCCAGGTCTGCCGGTTGCTGTTCGAGTCCTTGGTCGTTTGCCAGACCAGTTTCCCGCTCACATTGTAGATCCGGATCACGGCGCGCTGCGGCAGGTTGATGAACGTGACTTCGGGCCGCGGCTTGAAATCCGCGCGGTAGGGATTGGGATAGAGGATCACGCGGTCCAGGTCCAAGGCCGCCACATCGAGGGTGGGCGAGGGGGTCAGGGTGAAAGTGGGCGAGGCCGTGGGCGAAATGGTGCTGGTCGGGGAGATGGTTGCGGTGAGAGTGGCGGTGGACGTGCTTGACTGGGTGGGCGAAGGGGTGATCGAGGGTGTGGGGGTCACGGTGGGCGAGGCCGACGCCGTGGCTGACGCCGTGCGCGTGGGCGTGATGGTGCTTGTGGGGCTGACCGTGGGCGTGGGGGAAATGGTGGGCGTATACGAAGGGGTCAGCGAAGCCGTGGCCGTGAGGGTCAGGGTGACTGTGGCCGAGCGCGTGAAAGTGGGCGTGATGGTCGGGGTATAGCGGTTTTCCTCCGGGGCCACCGTGTAAAAGGACCCGGGGTCGGATTGGTTGTTGTACTCGGCCATCACCCAGTCGGCGTCGCGCGCTACGGCCGCGACCCGGACCTCGTCCAGCTGCCCGTCGAAATAATCCGTTTCGCCGCTGAGTTTGGCGATGGTCAGGGCCTGCGTGCCGGCCACCAGGGCGTCCACGCCGGAGTCGTCGGTGATGTCCTTGCCGTCCAGATACAGGGTCCCGGTCTTGTCGTTGATCACCCCGGTGACAAAATGCCAGTTTGTGGAATAGGAGGCGCTGGTGGCGCGCGCCACGTCCGATCCGCTGCCCAGGACCGTAAGGTATTGATTGCGGGGATTGCATTCGAAACTGTATCCCTGGCTGGCGTCCCAAGTCGGTTTTTTGCATATGATGCGCATGTATTGGTCGGCGTTGGGGTCGTTCAGGTTGATCCAGGCCGACAGGGTTGCGCTGCCCGTGATCCGCAGGTTGGCGCTGTCGCCGCAGTTGACGTATTCCATGAGGCCGTCGAAACTCAGGCTGCGCCCGATCTGGCCGGGAACGCTGTCTCCGGTTTCCATGTTCCAAGAGGTTCCATGATGCCCGTACACGGAGCTGTCCCGAATGTCCGCGACCGACAGAGAGGGCGTTTGCTGCAAATGCCAGACGCCGCGGAAGGAGGAAGCCCAGGTGGTGGGGGTGTTCGGTTCGTCGGCGCCGGCATACCCATAATAAACGTAAAGCGCGGTGTCGGCCGTGCCGTCCAGCCAGGGCACGCGCACCCAGGCTTCCAGCTGCCCGCCGGCATTGAACAACACGATCTCCCGGTCGAGTTTCGCGACTTCGTTGCCGTCGGTGAAAATCACATCCAGGTTGTCGGCCGTGCTTTTTTGCACGTGGGAGAAGAAAGCCGTGTCCAGATTGGCCTCGGTAATCAGCACCGGAAAGTCGGCGAACGTGCCGTCCGGCACCTGGCTGGCCTGGAGGGTAATGCGCCGCTTGTACGTGTAGTTGGTGTCGAACCAGGCTGCGTGCAGGCACGGGGCAAAGGAGACCAGCAGTAAAAATGCGGGCAGCAAGCGCCCGCAGAGAGAGGAACGGCCGGGATGAATCATGTTTTAAATATAGCACATTTTGCAGTTGTTTGAACGGCCGAGAATTGATATGTTGGTTTTGATGACCTGTGTTTGGCCGGGGGAAAAGCCAATCCGCATAAGGGGATTCCGCTCATTTGACCACGATGCACAAAATCCTGGTGGTGGACGACGAACCGGCAATCGCCCGGCTGGTGCAAATCAGCCTGGTGTCTTCTGGTTTTGAGGTGCGTACGGTCGGAAACGGCCAGTCGGCTTTGGAACTGCTGGCGCAGTGGCAGGCGGATGTGGTGGTCCTGGACGTGATGATGCCCGGCCTGAGCGGCTACGAAGTCTGCGCCGCGATCAGGCGGCAGCCTGATCTTGAACACATCAAAGTCATTTTTCTCACCGCCAAATCCACCCCGGCCGACGTGGCCCGCGGGCTGGCGGTCGGCGGCAACGATTATCTGGCCAAACCCTTTGATCCGGACGACCTGTTAGTGCGGATCACCCACCTGCTGAACCATTCCGGGAAATTATAAGCCTTCACCAAGGATGCAAGCCATGACCACGCCGTTTGCCATTCAGCCGGGTCCGCTCTGGCCCGGGCTCGCGAATTGCCGCTATTGCCCCCGCCAGTGCGGGGCGGACCGGCTGCACGGCGGCCTGGGGTACTGCGGGATCGGAGCCGAGTGGGCGGTGGCTTCGGTTTGCCTGCATCAGGGCGAGGAGCCGGCCGTGAGCGGGCCGACGGGGATTTGCAACATTTTTTTCGCGCATTGCAATCTGCAATGCCGATACTGTCAAAACCACCAGATCAGCCGCAACCTCGGCCCGGCCCCGGGGCTGGCCCCGGACCAGGTGATCGAGCAGGTGGAAAAACTGTTGGACCAGGGCGTGCAGGCAGTGGGGTTCGTCTCGCCCTCGCATGTTCTGCCCCAGATGGAAGCGATCATGCTGACCCTGCGGCAGCGGGGCCGGCGGCCGGTTTTCGTTTTCAACTCCAATGCCTATGACCGGATGGAGGTTTTGCGCCGGCTGGAAGGCGGCCTGGATGTCTATCTGCCGGATTTCAAATATGCGGATCCAAGCCTGGCCGCTGCGTGGTCGGATGCCGGGGATTACCCCGAGGTCGCCCGCCGGGCGCTGCTGGAAATGTACCGCCAAAAAGGCGCGGACCTGGCCCTGGACGGCCAGGGCCAGGTGCGTTCGGGCCTGATCGTCCGGCATCTGGTTTTGCCCGGCCAGGTCGAGAACACCCTGCAGTGCCTGCGGTTCCTGGCGGAGGAATTGTCTCCCCGGGTCCACGTGTCGCTCATGTCCCAGTATGCGCCCACTCCGGCGGTGCAGGGCCATCCGGATTTCGGACGCACGCTGCTGCCGGAGGAGTACGAGCGCGTGCTGGAGGAAATGGACCGCCTGGGCATGGAAAACGGCTGGATCCAGCAATTGGACAGCGCGTACCATTACCAGCCGGATTTCGAGCGCGAACATCCGTTCGAAGTATAAAAAAAAACAGAACAGCAGCATGTTTTTAGAGTATAAAGGAATATGCGTTTTGTTATCCCTGCAACGCAGAAAACCCCAGGTTTGCTCGGGGATGAATACGATTTGAGCGTTGCAGGGATGTCGCCAAGAGTGGGTAACAAGGGGCGAAGTTGGTACCCCGGGCCCTTCGGCCGGGGGGCTCCATAGAAAAAGGTTGAAGGCGGAGGGGGATCCATGCGGCAACTCATGGTATGGGGAATAATACTGGCCGCGCTGGCGGCGAATGCGGGCACGGCCGGCGCTTCGGGCGCGCCCTACCGGCTGCTGGCCTTTGGCACGGCCGGCGCGGATCCGGCCGTTACCGTCGTGGTGACGGACGCCAACGGCCTGGGCTGCCAGGGCGTGGCGGTCTCGATCAGCGTGACCGCGGGCGCCGGGCTTCCCAGCCTGACCTCGACCGTGACGGACGCGAACGGCAGCACGCGCGTGGCGATAGCGGGCAGCGTGGCCGGCGATACGGTCGCTATTTTCTGCGGGCAGGCGAGCGCCGGCGTTTCCACCACGGTCACCGCTTTTGCCGGCCGGGCCGTGGCGGCCACGGACGCGGTGGCAGCCTGGTTCGGCGAGGCCAGCCACATGGTGTACGCGGCGGTCGTCGATCCGGCCAGCCGGGTGATGGTCACGACCAACGCCGGGTCCGTGGATGACGACGACATCGCCAGCTCGGATTCAGACAACAAGCGCCTGACCTTCGGGCTGGTGCTCATGCAGGACGCCCTCCAGCCCTACCGCCGCGTGGTCTATCAGGGCACGTACAGCACCAACAACGTCATCACCGTCAATGTGGACGACATTACCGGCGCGCCGGACGCGAGTTTGAGCCTCGCCAGCCTGAGCGTCAACCGCCTGCTGTCGGCCTTTGCCGCGGGCGGCGCCGACCCCGAGATCACGGCCGTGGTGACGGACCTCAATGGCTGCGGGATCGCGGGCGTGACCATCACGGCCGCGGCCACGGCCGGCAGCGTGACCCCGGGGTCCGCGCTCACCAACACCAAGGGCGTGGCGCAGTTTTACCAAACCGGCGGCGCCCTGGGCGATACGGTGACCGTGCGCGCCAACCTGGCGGAAACCCAGCCGGTGACGATCGTCACGCAGGACAGCGTGCCCCTCAGCGCGACCAGCCTCGTGTGCTCCTGGTTCGAACGCACCACGCGCCGGATCTACACCGCGGTGCTGGAGCAGGAGAGCAACGTGCTGGTCCAAAGCACGGCAGACCTGCGCCGGGACGTGGTGGAACTGAGCGTGGACGCCCGCTATCCCTATACCGGGGAATTCCTCGAACAGGACAGCGGGCATCCGGGGTCGAGCTTCGTGGTGTCCGGCGGCTCGGAAGCCGGGGACATGATCCGCATATACCACTACGGCACCCTGCACCGCTATCCGGGCGGCCCAACCTACGGCTCGGGGTATTACTCCAATTCCATACTCACCCTGCCGGCCAATGAATCGCGCTATCTCATGGCTTGCGCGGCGCCCGGGACCAGCCCCAAGCTGTGGGCCATGGTCACGGACGGCGAGGGCAATGCCGTGACCAACGTGCCGGTCAGCTTCGCGCTCCAGGGCAGCGGCGTGCTGGACCTGGCCAACACCGTGACCGGCTGGTCGGGCCGGGCCGTGAACCAGGTGACCGCGGGCGCCATCGGCACCACGGTGACCGTCACCTCGCCCGGTCTGGGCGCGATCCCGATCTATCTCTCGGATGTGCAGGCGCCGAGGGCCGAGGACCGTGTTTTGGGGCTCTACGACGCGTCCACGCACATGGTGTACTGCGCCCTGGTGGAGCCGGAAAACAACGTGATGACCGACACCTTCGCCCAGACCCAGATGCTGGGTTATGATGAGCTTGACCAGACGCCCGGCAATGGCGTGAGCGCCTCGCTGAGCTATTACTTCAGCCCGCAAACCACCATCAAATTCTGCCAGGGGTACGCCGGGTTCGGCACCATCGGGGCCGGCGACATCCTCCGCCTCAATTCCACCTTTACTAACCCCGGCTACGACTGCTACCTCACTGTGGCCGCGGACCCGGCCGAGTTCCTGCTGGCCTTCGCCACCACGGGCACCACGCCCGAAATCTGGGCCGTGGTCATGGACCAGTACGGCAACGGCGTGTCGAACCGGGCCTTGACCTTCGCGACCACGGGCGGAAGCCTGAGCGCGCCGGCAGTCACCAATGCCGGCGGGTTTGCCGTGGCCCAGGCCACGGCCGCGATCGCCTACGGCAACACGGTGACCGTCACTTCACCGGGCCTGCCGCCGGTGGTGATCTGGCCTTCGCCCGGGCAAAACTACGTCGGCTCGGACAAAGCCTTCATGTGGTTCGATCCCACGACCCTGCAGCTGCGCCACGCCGTGGTCACCATGGACCGCAATGTCATGACCTTGAATGCCGGCCTGGGCAACGCCAACCTCCAGGTGCTGGACAACACGCCCAACGACCGCCTGCTGGAGAAGGGCTATATCTACGACCAGAGCGGGTCTTCGACCCCGCAGCGCGTCGGCACGGCCTTTTTGGTTTTCGGTACGCCCAGCGTGGGCGACGTGATCACCGCCAATTTCGGCACCTCCAACGACTGCGAGGACCGCATCACCATCCAGCGCCTGAACTCGCTGTACCTGCAGGCCTACGCCGAATACGGCAGTTCGCCCAACATCGTGGGCGTGGTGACCGACCAGGACGGCAACGGCCTGCCCGGATACAACGTGGCCTTTTCCAGCACCTACGGCACCCTGCAGCCGCCGCCGCCCGGCGGGTTCAAAACCGACATCAACGGCATGGTCAAAGCCCTGTATACCCAGGCCTCGGGCTGGGGTGAAAAGATTACGGTCAGCACTTCGGATTTCGAATCCGTGCCCGTGGACGTGATCACCTACAACCAAACGGACATCCAGGCCTACTACAAAGCCGTTCCGTTCTACAACCGCCGTGAGCATAAAGTGAACGTGGCCTTTGTCCATGAATATTTCAACACCATGCCGTACACGGCCACCAGCATTCCCATCGAGGAGATCCTGGCCGTGGACCGGACGGCGAACGACAAGACCGTGTCCGTCGGCCCGCTGCAGGACCAGGGCGTCAACCGGCAGGCCGCGGCGTTTCTCGCCTTCGGCACCAATGCGGAATACGACCAGGTTTCCATCAACGACAATACGGCCGTTGGATCGCCGGACGCCCTGATCACCCTCAGGCCGGACGTGGACAAATACCTGATGGCCTACGCGACGGCCGGCGCGTCGCCGGTCACGATCACGGCCGTGGTCGTGGACGAGTACGGCAACGGCCTGGCCGGCGAGCAGGTCGATTTCACCTCGGGCGGCGGGTCTTTGTCCGTCTCCAGCACGGCGACCGACGCCGGGGGCAAAGCCGTCACGGTGCTGACCGGCGCCGGCCTGGGCACCGCGGTCTATATCGACGCGCCGCTCAGCGTTTCGTTCACCGTCCAGGCGACCACGGCCAGCAGCGGCGCCGTGGCCGCGGACAGCCGGGTGTATCCCTGGTACAGCGTGCTGGAAAAAACCGGGTACGCAGCCGTGGTCACGCGCGCCAACAACGTGCTGGCCACGGGCAGCAGCGTCCTGTTCACGCCCCAGGACATGACCGCCAACGGCCGCGTGTTTGCGCTGGACAGCCCGGTGCAGCAAACCGGCAACGAGCCGGCCCGGGTCAGCGTGACCGCGGGCACCCAGGGCGAAGGCGACCGCATTATCGCGGCCGAGGCGTTCACCCTGGCGGACCCGGATGCGGTCATGGCCGTCCATGTGCCCACCTCGGAAATCGTGGCCACGGCGGGCATCGCTCCTGCGGTCGCCAGCCTGGGGCAGCCGCTGACGTTCACCCTGCTGGTGTTCAACAACGGCACCCCGGCCGCCCTGAGCGTTTCGCCCACAGCCGTCGGGCTGTCGGGCACGGGCGCCGCGGCCTGGGTGTCCGGTCCCACGCCCACGGCCCACGCCCTGATTCCGGGCGGCGAGTCGCGGTCTTTTACCTGGACCTATCTGCCCACGGCCGCCGGCACCCTGGCCTTTTCCTCGCAGGCCTTGGGCATCGATTCCTTTACCCTGGGCGCCATCGCTTCGCAGTCCGCCACGTCCACGGCCGTCTCCCTCCAGACGCCGGCCCAACTGAGCCTGGCTGTCAACACGCCGGCCAATGCCGAGCGACTGGCTGAATTCGCGATCACGGTGACCGTGGTCAATTCCGGCCAGGCCCTGGCGCGCGGCGTGACGCCCGGGCCGCTCGTCCTGACCTCGGCCAGCACCACCACGGCCACGACCGTGACCGCCTATTCACCCCTGTCCGCGGACATTGCCGGCGGCGGGAGCCAGGATTTCCTGATCACCTACCGGGCCGGCGAAGTGGGCGCGCTGCAATTCCGGACTTCCGTCCAGGGCGTGGACGCCAACAGCGGGGACACGGTCACAGCCGCGGCTGCGGATTCGGGCCTGCTGCAGGTGATTCAGGGCGCCTTGAACATCGACCGGGTCGCCAGCCCGGCCAGCGAGATCTACCAGGGGCAGCGCGGGATCCCCGTCAGTATGGAGGCGCGCAACACCAGCCTGATGCCCGTGACCATCACGGCCGCCACCCTGCGCTTCAACAACCAGCTGGCCGGCTTCAGCGTGCGGCCTCTAGCCGGCAACCCGGCCTGGGTGGGGCCGCAGGGCAGCGTCACCCTCGGGTTCCAGGTGGACGCGGGCACGGACGCGCCCCTGGGCCTGGTGACCCTCAATGCCACGCTTTCGGGCGATTCGGCCGCAGGGGCGATGACCGCGGTGAGCGCGGACCAGACCGCGGCCTGGACCGTTTACCGCGCCTTCAACCAATTGCGGCAGAATTATCCCAACCCGCTGCGCCTGGGGCAGCATGCTTACACGACCTTTGAGTTCTTCGTGCGCGAGAACAGCGAGGTCAGCCTGAAGATGTACAACCTGGCCGGAGAGCTGGTCGCGGTGCTGTACGAGGGCCGGCCGGGCGTGGGAAGGCACGCGGTGCAATGGCGCGGCGACAACGGCTCGCCGGGCAGCCGCGGCAAGACCGTGGGCAGCGGCGTGTACCTGGCGGTCTTCAAGTCCGGGGACTACCAGGAAATCAAAAAGGCGGTGGTGATCCGATGACTCCGATGCGCTTCCTTCTGCCGGCGATCGCCCTGAGCCTGGCGTGGCTTCTGCCAGCCGCGGCCTCGGAGCGGGGGACGACCGGCGCGGATTTCCTCAAAATCGGGTTGGGTGCGGCCAGCGTGGGCACCGGCGAGGCCGCGGCCGCGCGGACCGGCGAGCTGGATGCCTTGTTCTACAATCCGGCCGGATTGGCGGGCACGGACCGCAGCCGGATTTCGGCCATGCACGTGCAATGGATCGCGGATACGCGCTATGAGTCCCTGGCCTACGTCCGGCCCCTGCTCGGCAATGCGGCGCTCGGCGCGAGCCTGATGCTGCTGCACATGCCCGGCATCCAGGCGCTTTCAGCCAGCGGAGCGGACGAGGGGCTGGTTTCGGCGTACGACCTGGGCGTGCAGTTCGCCTACGCCCAGGATCTGCCCGAGTGGGCGGGTGTCCCGGGCTTGGCCGGTGGCGCCGGCCTGAAAATCCTGCACCGCCAGCTGGCCGACGTCAGCGCCTCGGGCGCGGCCCTGGATCTGGGCGCTCTGTATCATGCGGATGATAACCTGACGTTCGGGTTGAGCTGCCAAAACCTCGGTTATCTCTCGTCGTTCGGATCAACCTCGGAAAGCCTGCCCCTCGTGATGCGGGCCGGTGCAGGATACCAGGTGGACTTGGGCGCAGCCCATACGGTAATGCTTCTGGCCGACGCGGTCTATCCGGCGGACGCCACCCTGCGGGCCAACCTGGGGTGCGAATACGCTTTTTCCCGGAGCGTGGTCCTGAGGGCCGGCTACAAGTTCGGCTATGACACGGACGGGTTCCAGGCCGGAGCCGGGGTGCGCTGGCAGGAACTGAGCCTGGACTACGCCCTTAAAGTGATGGAAGTCTTCGGCGTGACGCACCTCATCAGCGCTTCGCTGGGATTCGGCGCGCCCCTGGCGGCGATGCAGGAGAACGAGGCGCACAGGTATTTGGACGAGGCCGAGGGTTTATACGGCCGGAGCCAATATGCAGCCGCGCTTGCAGCCGCGCAGGCGGCCGTGGCCGCTGACCCGAAAAACAAAAAAGCCGTCGAACTGCGCGACAAGCTGAAAAGCGTCATTGACTTGCTGGAAATGTCCACGCCGCCGGCGGCAGCGCCGGAACCCGCGCCCTCGACGCCGGATGAACAGGAAGAGCAGGGGCTGCAGCCGCCGCCGGAACCGGGCAACGCGGTTCCAGGGGAGGTCCTGCCATGAGGCGCCTGACTGCCGCCGGGGTGTTGCTGATGCTGCTGGCGCTGGCCGGGCCGGGGCTGGCGCTGGCCGACGACCCCAAAGCCCAGGGTCCGGGGAAAGCCGCGTTTCTGTTCGACCAGGCTATTCAGAATTACCTCAAGGGCGATTCCCAGCAGGCCATTCAGCAATTGAACGAGTCCCTCAAACTCGACCCCGGGAACCAGCGCACCAAAGTGTTCCTGCTGAAGATCTTGGTTGAGCGCGGGAGCCGGCTGTATCTGGCCAAACAGTACAGCCAGGCGTATACCTACCTCTCCCAGGCGTATGCCATGGATCCGGGCAACCGCCAGGTCAAGCAGATGTACGAATTGGCGGCCAAGGAGATTGCTCCCAAACGCGCGGAGGACAAGGTGGTGCTCGTGCCCGAGGCCATGCGGGAGGAAATGCTCAAACAGGAGGCCGCGGCCCACACCCTGGCCCAAGGCGGCGCGCTCGCGGCGTCCGCCATGGTGCAGGCTTCGAATCCCGCTCCCGCCGCTGCGCCCCGGCTGGGTTCGCCCAATGCCGCGCCGGCGGCTTTCCAGGAATCCGCGGACGCCGCGTCCACGTACGCGGCCGAATACGCCAAGAACATCGAAGCCATGAGTGAGCTGCTCTTGTCGTTCCAGCAGCAGCAGGCCCGGCAGATCACCAAGTTTCTGGCGCCGATGGAACGCCTGCAGAACCTGTATTACCAGTCAGAGCAGGACCGCAGGCAGTTCATGGAGCGCCTGGACGACCGTATGAAATCCCTGCTGGGCGATGTGTCGCTCCAGCAGCGCATGGTCATTTACGGCTTCGTGGCCGGCATCCTGATCCTGGGCGCGATCGTGTGGGCGTTCTTCCTGATCCTCGGACGCATGCGCTCGCGGCGCGAGGAAGTGATCATGAAGTACCAGCAGGAAATGCTGAAAATGGTTCGGGACATGGCCGGGCTGCCCGGCGGCGGGTACAGTGCTTTGGTGGGCGGCACCTGGATGGGGCCCAGGCTGCCGGGAAGCGCGGCGCCGCAGTTGGGGGCCGAACCCTCGGCCCAGGCCCGTTTGCTGGAGCAGACCCAGAGCGGCAATCTGAAGGAAAGGGCCCTGGCCGCGGTCCAGCTGTTGCGGCATGACGCGGAGCAGGCCATGGCCGTAATCCGCGAATGGGAATCCTCCGCCGATCCGTTTCAACGCGAGAGCATCATCCAGGCGCTGGGCGAATACTACCACCCGCTCTCCCTGGAAGTGCTGGCCCGCGCCTTGCGGGACCGCGAACGCCGCGTAGCCGCGGCGGCCAAACGGTCCCTGCGGCGGCTGGCCATGAACCAGGAAGAACCCATACCGCCGGACGCCCTGGCGGCCATCGACAAAGCACTGAAGGCCGCGGAGGCGCCTGACACCGACGCAGAACAGGGGAAAACGTCATGAACTGGAAAATCTTGGTGGTGGACGATGATCCGGCCATCGGCCGGCTCATCAAAATGAGCCTGGAAGTGGACGGCTATGAAGTGCGGGTCGTGACCAGCGGCTTCGAGGCCGTGGAGCAGGCGGAAGCCTGGAAGCCGGATTTGCTGGTGCTGGACATCATGATGCCGGGCATGAACGGATACGAAGTCTGTTCGGAAATCAGGCGGCGTCCCCAGTTCAAAGGCACGAAAATCATCTTTCTGACCGCCCGCGGCAATCCCGGGGACGCCCAGCACGGATTTTCCCTGGGGTGCGACGATTACATCATCAAGCCGTTCGACCCCGACGAGCTCCTGGACAAGGTGAAATCGCTGTTTTCCACCCATGCCTAAAAGGGTTTGGCCGCGCGAAAGCAAATGCCCGGGCATCGGCCGGCAGGCTTATACGTTTCTGCGCAGCGTGCTGGCCCCGGCTTAACCGAAGTGTGATAAATTCCTAACCATTCCCTCATGATCTTCTGATACCCTAAGCGCGTCATTGCGGGAGGTTGCGCCATGCCGAAACAGCGAATATTGGTTATCGAAGACGACGAGGACATCAGGGAACTGCTGCGGTACAACCTGGCCAAAGAAGGCTACCAGATCGTTTCTGCGCCCACGGCCGAAGAAGGGCTGAAAATGGCCCGGCAGAAGCCGCCGGTCTTGATTTTACTGGATCTTATGCTGCCGGGCATGGACGGCCTGGAAGCCTGCCGCCGGCTAAAAAAAGAGGCCGGGACCGCGGAGATCCCGGTGGTCATGCTGACCGCCAAAGGCGAGGAGACCGACATTGTCAGCGGCCTGGAGCTCGGCGCCGCGGATTACGTCACCAAACCCTTCAGCCCCAAAGTGCTGGTCGCCCGGCTGCGCGCGGTTTTGCGGCGCCCCGGCGCCGGCGAACCCCAAGCCCAAACCGGAAAACTCGAAATCCACGATTTGTCGATCGATGCGGGACGCCATGAAGTGAGGGTCAAGGGCAAACGCCTGGAACTTACCATCACTGAATTCCGCCTTCTGCAGTTTCTGGCCTCCAAGCCCGGCTGGGTTTTTACCCGTTACCAAATCGTGGACGGCGTAAAAGGCGACGACTATCCGGTGACCGCCCGGTCGGTGGATGTGCAGGTGGTGGGCCTGCGGAAGAAACTCGGGGCTGCCGGCAAGTACATCGAAACCGTGCGCGGTGTGGGCTACCGCTTCCAGGAATAAACTATGTTCCGCTCCCGGCTGCTTTGGCAGCTCATTCCCACATACCTGGTCCTGGCCCTTCTGTCCATTCTTGCCACAGTCGCGGTCTCCACGGGTTTGTGGCGTGCGTTTATGCGGGAGCAACTGCAGTCCGAACTGGCCGTACGGGGCCGGTGGGTGCAAGAACGGCTGGCAGCCGCCGAACCGGAGCGTTATTCGGAATTTGCGAAGGAATACGCCGGTTTGGCCGAGGCCCGCATCACGCTGATTGCGGACGGCGGGGAAGTGCTGGCGGATTCGCAGGCGGACGGCGAACGCCTGGTCAACCACAACGACCGTCCTGAAGTGCAAACCGCCAGGGCCGGCCAAGTGGGAGTCGCGAATCGGTTCAGCGAAACCCTGCAAAAACGCATGCTCTACCTGGCCCTGCCGCCGCGTCCGGCTTCCGCGCCCCGTGTGGTGGTGCGCCTGGCTGTGCCGCAAACCAATCTGGAAAAGTTGCTGCTGCCTGCGTATTTCCGCATGGCGTTGGCCGCGCTGTTGCTCGCCCTGGTCGCGGCTGGCGTGAGTTTTTGGGTTTCGCGGAGGCTGAACCGGCCTTTGGTGGAAATGGGCGAGGCAGCCAAACGGTTTGCATCCGGAGATTTTTCCCAACCATTGTGGGTGCGTGCGCCGGCCGAGGTGGCAGACCTGGCCGAGAGCTTGAACCAGATGGCCAGCCAGTTGGATGACCGCATCCGGCTGGTCACGCGGCAACGGCAGCAGCAAGAAGCGGTTTTTGGCAGCCTGTTGGAGGGCGTGCTGGCGCTGGATACCGGTGAAAGGATTCTTGAGATCAACCGCTTTGCGGCCGATTTGTTCGAAGTGGCGGCAGAACGCGCCTTGGGACGCAGCCTGTCCGAAGTGGCGCGCCATCCGGACTTGCTGGCTTTTGTCGGCAGGGCACAAGCCGCCTCCGAGCCGCTGGAGGCCGAACTGGTATGGTACGCGGGGCAGGAGCGGCATTTTCAAGCCAACAGCATGCCCCTGAAGGACGAACACGGAGAGCGGCGCGGTATCGTGCTGGTGCTCAACGACATTACGCGCCGCCGCCAGCTCGACCAGATCCGGCGCGATTTCGTGGCCAACGTGTCGCACGAGCTGAAAACGCCCATTACCCTGGTGCGGGGTTTTGTGGAAACCCTTTTGGACGGCGCCCTGGAAGACCGGGACGAAGCGCGGCGATTTCTTAAAATCATTGACCAGCATGCCAAGCGCCTGGATGCGATCATTGAAGACTTGCTGTCCCTGTCGCGCCTGGAGCAGGCGGAGGGTACGGAGATCGGCATGGCCCGGGAAAAGGTGGCGCTGATCGCTGACCGGGCTGTGGCCGCCTGCAGAAGCAAGGCGGATGCCAAAAAAATCCGCCTGGAATGTGAGTGCCCGCCGGATCTGGAAATTATAGCGAATGCCAATCTGCTGGAACAGGCAATTGTCAATTTAATCGACAACGCCATCAAGTTCAGCGAACCCAAGACCACCATTCGCATTGCGGCCAGGGCGGAAGCCGGGTCGCGTGAGCTGCAACTGACAGTCGCCGACCGAGGCTGTGGCATCGCCGCCGAGGAACAGGAACGGATATTTGAACGCTTCTACCGCGTGGACAAGGGCCGCAGCCGCAAGGAAGGCGGCACGGGGTTGGGTCTTTCCATCGTGAAGCACATCCTGCAGGTGCACGCCGGCAGGGTGACTGTCAGCAGCCTGCCCGGGTCGGGCAGCACGTTTACCCTGCACCTGCCCGCCGCGCTTTAATCATTTTCTAACTTCCCCCTCATACTTTTGTAAAGGCCGGATCGTAGTATCCGCGCGACCGTTGCATCCGACGCACCTGCGATGAACACCTGTGATGTCCGGATGTCGGGAACATCCGCGCTGCGCACAACCACCCAAACACTCCGGCAGACGGTCCACTCTGAGGCGGGGAGGTGAGAAAGCTAAATTGGGCAGGCGGTAGAGCCGAAGACTGGGCTGCCTGGCAGCTCATGTTCACACCATAACCGACCAAAGGAGAACCGAAGGCATGAAGAACCATATTGCAACCTTGATTTTCGCAGTCTGTGCGGGAGGCGTATTCACCGCCGGCATGGCCCACGCGGACTTCGACAGCTGGTACGAAAAACTGCAGATTAAAGGTGATTTGCGCTATCGTTTTGAAAACATCCAAAAAGACAAGACGACGGAGCGCGACCGGCAGCGCATCCGGGTGCGGCTTTCCCTCGACGCTCCCCTGGACGACTATTGGATGGTCAAGACCCGCCTGGCTACGAACGACATGACCGATCCCGTGTCCACCAACGAAACCCTGGGCGACGTGTTCAACAAGGATCCGCTCAGCCTGGACGTGGCGGCGCTCGAATACAAGCTGTTGTTTGACAATCTCACCCTCAAGGCGGGTAAAATCGACAATCCGTTCACCAATGTCGGGAAAAACCAGCTGATCTGGGACGGCGACCTGACCCTGGAAGGCATTGCCGGCAGCGCCAAGGTGGAGGTCATTCCCGAGGCGAATCTGTTCGCCAAAGGCGGCGGTTTTTGGCTGCTGGAGCAAAGCAGCAATTTCGATCCCATGATGTACGGCGGCCAGATCGGGTTCACCGGAAAAATCATGGATGTCAAGTACACGGTTGGCGGCAGTTACTATTACTATAAGGACACAAAAAACCAGACCACTTTCGTGAGCTCCACCAGCGGCTTTGGCAACAGCACAGTGGCAATGCCGGCTGCGACCCGGACGGTCATTACCGATCCCAACGGGAACACCATTCCTCCCTACTCCACCTACACTCTGACCACCGCGGCTGCTTCCACGAAGTATGCGTATAATTACAAAATCGCCGAGGCGTTTCTGGAACTTTCGCTTAAAGTCATGGATTTTCCACTGGCCCTCTACGCCAATGCCGTGAAAAACGCCGATGACAGCGTGGCCTCCCGCAATACCGGCTATACGGCCGGGTTTGTTTTCAACAAGGCCAAAGCCGAAGGCAGCTGGGATATCGGCTACTACGCGCGCAAGCTGGATAAAGACGCCGTGGTCGGCGCATTTAGCGATTCCGACTTTCTCGGCGGCGGCACAGATGGCTTGGGCCATGTGGCGACCGCATCCTATATGCTGACCGACAGCGTCAAACTGAAGGCCACCCACTTCAACAACCAGATCAAGGCTGATTTGGATCTCTCGCGCACGGGTTATCACCGGACGCAAGTGGATGTGGAACTGAGCTACTAGAACCCAGGCAAAACGAACCAAATGTTAAACAAACGCTCACGGAATCCTAACAAAGCACGTGTATTAAAAGCATAAATAAAATCAAAGGAGAAAATAACCATGAAGAAAACTATGTTGGTTGCGGGAGTTCTGGCCGCCTGCGTCGCCCTCGCTGGAAGCGGAATGGCTGTGCAAACGGTTCAGGTCAAGGGGTCGGACACCCTGGTGCACCTTTCCAGCGCCTGGGCTGAGAAGTTTATGCAGGCCAATCCCGGCATGGAAGTGGCGGTAACCGGCGGCGGCTCGGGCACCGGCATCTCGGCGCTCATCAACGGCACCACCGACTTGGCCAATGCCTCGCGTGAAATGAAGGCGTCGGAAAAAGCCACCATTGAAGGGCAGGGCTTGAAAGTCCAGGAATATACCGTGGCGTTGGACGGCATTGCCGTCATCGTCAATCCCTCGAATCCCCTGGCTTCGCTGACCATGGAGCAAGTCAAACAACTGTACACCGGCCAGATCAGCAAATGGGCCGGCGTGGGCGGGGGCGAAGGCAAAGTTCTGCTTTATACCCGCGATTCCAGCTCGGGTACGTTTGCCTTCTTTCAGGAACATGTCCTCAAAATGAAAGATTACTCGGTCAAATCGCGGCGTCTGGCCTCCAACTCTGCCATTGTCCAGGGAGTCGCAGAGGACCTGAATGCCATTGGCTATGTGGGCCTGGGCTATGTGCAGGAAGCGGGGAACAAGGTTAAAGTGCTGAAAATCAGCAAAGACGCCTCCTCGCCTGCCATTTTGCCGTCCGTGCCCACGGTTAAAGACAATTCTTATCCGATTTCCCGCGGTTTATTCGTGTATGCCAAGGGCGAACCGCAGGGCGCAGTCAAAGCTTTCGTGGATTTTATGCTCAGCGCTGCCGGGCAGACCATTGTCGAAGAGATGGGTTTTGTATCGAAATAAGACTGGGATCATTCGGGAACGGCGGGTGCCTGTCCGCCGTTCCCGAAAATATTTTAACGACCGTATTCGGAACCGTTGGAGCCTCCTATGCATGCCAAGCAACTTGGCGACCTGATCATCAAACACCTGCTGCAAGTTGCCGCCTCGGCGAGTGTCGTCATTGTGCTGTTGATATTTCTGTTTTTATTCAAGGAATCCGTCCCCTTTGTCAAGCAGCTCGGCTTGGGCGCGCTGTTTGATACGCGCTGGGAACCGGTGTCTTTTGTCAAAGAACGGTTCGGCATTTATCCGCTTTTTGCCGCGTCTCTGCTGGTGACCTTGCTGGCCACCGTGTTTGCCGTTCCCTTCGGCGTGTTGGGCGCCGTTTATCTCGCCGAACTGGCCACGCCGCTGGAGAGGGAAGTCTTTAAACCTTTTATCGAATTGCTGGCCGGCATTCCCAGCGTGGTGCTGGGGTTTTTCGGGCTGGTGGTGCTGTCGCCCCTGGTTAAAAAAACATTCCATCTCGACAGCGGCCTCACGGCTTTGACCGGAGCCCTGTTGCTGGCGCTCATGGCCGTTCCGACGATCATCTCCATTTCCGAGGACGCCTTGAAGGGTGTGCCCAAAGCCTACAAACAGGCATCGCTGGCCTTGGGCGCCAACCGCCTCCAGACCATTTGGCGGGTTACCGTGCCCGCAGCTTTGTCCGGAATTGTAGCCGCGGTGATGCTGGGCATGGGACGGGTCATTGGCGAGACCATGACCGTTCTGATGGTGACCGGCAATGCGCCCATTTTGACGTTTAATCCTTTTGAATCCGTGCGCACCATGACCGCCACCATTGCCGCGGAGATGGGGGAAGTGGCCTTTGGTTCGGTCCACTACAGCGCGCTGTTTTGGATCGGCATTATGCTGCTGATCGCCACCTTTGTTCTAAATCTGATAGCTCAGCGCGTGCTGAGAAAATACCAGAGGTGACGTGGTGCTAAAAGCATCGCAGTGGGAAACCGTGTGGATTTGGGCCATTCGCCTGGTTAATTACCTCGTGGTGGCTGTGATTGGCTACATTATTTTGGACATTGTCTGGAACGGGCTGCCGGTTATTTCCTGGAAATTTCTGACCGCAGCGCCGTCCCGCGCCGGGGCTGCCGGCGGCATTTTTCCGGCCATCGTGGGCACTTTCTACCTTGTTGTGGGCACGATCGCCGTGGCTTTGCCCCTGGGCATGGCCGCGGCCATTTATCTGTCCGAATATGCCAAGCAAGGCCGCTTCACCAGCCTGGTCCGGCTGGCCATCGTCACCCTGGCCGGTGTGCCGTCCATCGTGTTCGGGTTGTTCGGGTTGGGGCTGTTCGTGCTCTTTCTAAACTTCGGCACCTCGATTTTGGCCGGCAATCTGACCCTGGCCTGCATGATTTTGCCTACAATCATTGTGGCCAGCGAAGAAGCGCTGCGGAGCGTGCCCCAGTCGTTCCGGGAGGGCAGCCTGGCGTTGGGTGCCACCAAATGGCAGACTATTTTTAAAAACGTACTGCCCTATGCCGTGCCGGGCATGATGACCGGCTCCATACTCGGCTTGGGCCGGGTGGCGGGAGAAACCGCGCCGATTTTGCTGACCGTGGCGGCGTTTTTTCTGCCCAAATTGCCCGCCTCGATCATGGATCAGTGCATGGCCTTGCCGTATCACCTGTATATTTTGGCCACCCAGCATCCGGAAATGGAGCTGGTGCGTCCCATGCAGTATGGCACAGCCTTGGTGCTGTTGGCTTTGGTTCTGGGCCTTAACCTTGGCGCCATTATTCTGCGCATGTATTTCCGCAAGAAGTACCAATGGTAACCGCTCTTCGGGCCGCCGCGCGGCGCACAGACGGCAAGGCGGTTCGCAGCCAGCAATCAGTCCGGCAGCCTGCTGCCGGCAAAGAAGAAGGTGGATCTATGCCTGAAATCTCGATTGAAGTGACGAACCTGGATTTTTACTACGGGCCGACGCAAGCCTTGTTCAATGTGACCATGTCCATTCCCGCGCGCCAGGTCACAGCCTTGATCGGCCCTTCGGGCTGCGGCAAGTCCACGTTCTTGCGTTCTTTGAACCGCATGAACGATATCATCGACGGCACCCGGGTTCAAGGCGCGATTAAGGTCAACGGCCGGGATATTTACCAGGCCAATATGGATGTCGTGGCCCTGCGCAAGCAGGTGGGCATGGTTTTTCAAAAGTCGAATCCATTTCCCAAAAGTATTTATGATAATATTGCCTATGGCCCGCGCATTCACGGTGTGCGCGACCATCGCCAACTCGACGAGATTGTCCGGCGCAGCCTGGAGCGCTCGGCCCTGTGGGAGGAAGTCAAAGACCGACTGGACGACAGCGCCATGGCTTTGTCGGGCGGGCAGCAGCAGCGCCTGTGCGTGGCTCGGGCCTTGGCCGTGAATCCCACCATTCTGCTCATGGATGAACCGGCTTCGGCCCTGGACCCGCGGTCGACCACCAAAATAGAGGATCTGATCGGCGAACTGCGCAGTGAATACACGATCGTGATCGTGACCCACAACATGCAACAGGCGGCCCGCGTGTCCGATCTGACAGGCTTTTTTTTCGAGGGGCGGCTGATCGAGTTTAACGAAACCACCAAAATATTTACCACCCCGGACCACAAACAGACAGAAGATTATATTACCGGCCGGTTTGGCTGAGGAGGCACCGACACTATGTCCTGGCACCTGATGAAAGAAGTGGAACGGCTGCGCAAGCAGATTCTCACACTGTGTTCCCTGGTGGAACAGAGCGTGGAAAAGGCCGTGCTGTCCGTTAGCCGGAGGGACGAGAGACTTGCCATGGAAGTCGTGCGGGACGACGACCAGATCGACCAAATGGAAGTGGATGTGGAAGAGGAGTGCCTCAAGATTCTCGCTTTGCATCAGCCGGTGGCCGCGGATTTGCGCTATGTGGTCGCCATTCTGAAAATCAACAACGACCTGGAACGCATCGGCGACCTGGCGGTCAATATCGCCGAACAGGCGGTGTATTTTACGCAGGCGCCGCCGTTGAACATGCCTTACGACTATGCCGGCATGGCGGCCAAGGTCCGGGCCATGCTCCGCCACAGCCTGGATGCGATGATCAACCTGGACGAAAACCTGGCCCAATGCGTGCTCACTTCGGACGACGAGGTGGATAAACTCCACGCCGAAATGTACGGCCTGGTGCAGGACAGCATCCGCAAGCAGCCGGAGTACATGGACCTGTTCATCCGCATGCTTTCGGTCTCCAAGAACCTGGAACGCATCGCGGATTATGCCACCAACATCGCGGAGGACGTGGTCTACATGATCCGCGGGAAGATCGTGCGGCACCATTGCCAAGAACCCGGCAAACCCCAATCATAAAAATGACGGTTCCGCCCGCTGAAAGCCTTGTGCCTATCCTCGGATGGGGTTAGAATAAAACCAGTTGCTGAAGGAGCACCCCATGTCCGTATTTAGGCTCGCCAACCGTGCTTTTACCGACCGCCGCCGGCATCCGAGATATCCGGTCAAGGTGAAACTGCATTACCTGTCCCTCAAACTGCGGGACCACGGCCACCTGCAGGAAGGCTATACCCACGACCTGGCCCTGGGCGGACTGGCCATGAAGGGGCACCACGCCCTCGAAGCCGGCCAGCAGCTGATGATCAACCTGTTTTTACCCGCCCTCCCGTCCGCCGGGGCGCAGCAACCGGACAAGGAAACGGTCCGCAAGACCATCCAGGCCTTCATTCTTTCCAAGGTCGTATGGCAAAAGCAGGAAGCCGGCCATTTCCTTTCCGGCGTCCAGTTTATGGAACTGACCACCTATGACCGCAAGCGCCTGAAGGATTTTCTCGCCGATATCAAGCCTTCCGCATCCTGATCGTCCAGGGCCAGCCCTTCTGTACGGCACCCCGGGCTTGCACCTGAAAGGACTTCTTTAAACCACCCGGGGGCTCCATTTAAGAATTGCGTCAACCCTCAAGTCTTTCCGGAAAACGCCGATCATTCCTATGGAAAAACGCATCTCAGGAGGCGGCCGATGAAAGTAAACGTCGGATTGTCGCAGATGCGCCTGTCCAAATCCAAGGCTGAAACGCTGATGGCTTTGGGCGTGGGCACGGGCGTAGGGATCGCCCTCTACGACTTTGAGCAAAAAGTCGGCGGCATGCTGCATATGATGCTGCCCAGCGCCAGGGTGTACCCCAAATTGGCGCAAAGAAATCCCTGGATGTTCGCGGATACAGGGCTGCCGCTGTTTCTGGAGGCCGCCTGCAACGAGGGCGGGCAGCTGGAGCACATGACCATTATGCTGGCCGGCGGCGCGGATTTGCTGCCCAATGGCAAGGAAGTCTTTGCCATCGGCAAGCAGAACGTGCAGCAGGCGGTCGGCATCCTCAAGCAAAACCGCCTCTTGCCCTCGCTGCTCGAGGTCGGAGGCCAGAAAACCCGTTCGCTTTATCTGAACATGGGCACGGGTCAGGCGTGGGTGGACACCGCCTAATAGGCTGACGACTATAGTCGATTGCGTTGCATTGAAGGGTGCTGGCGGAGCATATATGGGTTTTTCAGCACCCTGCTAGGACGGGAGCATATGCTGGGTCCCATTAAACCTTCGGAAATTCAGAGCCTGGCGCCGCTGCCCCTGTCGGTGGTGCGCCTGGCGGAGCTGGTTTCGGACCCGAATTCCGAGACCGATGCGTTCGTCGGCGTGATCAAATTCGATCAGGCGCTGACCGCCAATGTCCTGCGCTGGGCCAATTCCGCCTGGAGCCAGTCCCGCACCCCGATCGAGAACGTGCGGGACGCGGTGATCCGGCTGGGTTCGGAAAACATATTGAAACTGGCCATCGGCTACCACCTGATGAAACCCATGAAGCAGGGGAACCGCGGCTACAGCCTGACCGAGAACGAATTGTGGCGGCACAGCGTGGCCGCGGCCTTGGCTGCGGAAAGCCTGTCGCATTTTGCCAAGGTCCCGATCCCGCCCGCGGCCTTCACCGGCGCGCTCATCCACGACATCGGCAAACTGGTGCTGGGGCGGCATCTGGGCACGGACAACCTCAAGGACGCGATCCAGCACGCCATGGAGGACAAAAACCTGACGTATATCCAGGCGGAGCGGGAAATCACGGGCACCGACCACGCGGAAGTCGGAGCCGCCATTGCCCGGGAGTGGAAAATTCCAGAACCCCTGGTCAAAGCCATTGCCTTTCACCATGAACCTGAGCGCGAACCCGACGTGGTGCTGGACGCCGTGCATATCGGCAACGCCGTGGCCAAGCTGGTCGGCCAGGGGCTGGGCACGGAACAATACCGCATGGAAGTCAGCGGCCATTCCGCGGAGCGCCTGGGGTTGACCGAGGAAGCCATCCAGGCCTTGTGCGCGGAAGTCGTGGTTTCGCTGGAAAAGACCGAAAAGCAGTGGGAAACGCGCTGACCCTCGTCCGTAAATAATCCCTTCATTCCAAAAGAAAACCGGAACCTTTTTATCCGCTTGGGCATATTGTAGGCAAGAGGGTTTTGCGTTGAAAACGCCGGTGCCGGCGTTTTTTACTTGTATAAAGCGAAGGTTACGAATTAAACTTGCATACTCATTTTTTAACGGTCAGGAGCATGGGAAATGAGGAAATTCCTCGCGGGAATAGGTTGCCTGGTTATCGCCGTCCTGTGCGCAAGTCCGGTCCTGGCGGCTGAATCAACCCTGACATGGGAAGACTGCGTCCACGAAGCCGGAACCCACAATCCGGATTTGGCCGCCAAAGCTGAACGCGTGCGCCAGGCCGAAGCCAACCTGCAAATCGCCTTGAGTCCCATGCTGCCCCAGGTGTCGGGAGGGTTGTCCCTGTCCGGCTCCTGGGCCGAGGATCTCAGCCTTTCTAAAAATTGGAACGCTAATCTGTCGGTGCAACAGTTGTTGTTCGACGGGATGCAATCATTGCATGGTTATCAGGGGGCCGCCGCCTCGCTGGCCGCGGCCCGCTTTGACTATGCGACCACCGAGGCCGGCGTGCGCCTGCGCCTGCGCCAGGCATACGTCGAACTGCTGCTCGCCCAACTGATGACCGGTTTAACGCAAGACATCGAGGCGCGGCGCTGCAAGAATTTAGACTTGGTGAAGATGCGGTATGAAGCCGGCCGGGAGCACCGCGGTTCGCTGCTGCTGGCCCAAGCCCAGTTCGCTCAGGCCCAGGCCAACCACGCCCAGGCCGAACGCGATCTGCTGCTCGCCCAGTACGGGTTGTCGCAGCAACTGGGACGGGAAGCGTTCGCGCCTTTGCAGGCCGCGGGCACCCTCGACCTGCCGGCGGTTGTGCCTGAACCTGATTTCGCAAGCCTGCTGGAGAAGCATCCGGGCAGCCTGTCCCTGGCCAGCCAGGCCGAAAGCGCGCGCCTGGCCGCGGCTGAAGCCGCGGGCGACTGGTATCCCACTCTGTCCGCCTCGGGCAGCATCGGCCGCAGCGGGCCGGACTGGTGGCCCGACGAGCCGAGCCTTTCGGCCGGCTTGTCGCTCAACTGGCCGCTCTTTACCGGTTTTCGCCGCTGGTCGCAGGTGGACAAAGCCCAGGCGGCCTGGCGGCAGGCCCAGGCGGCCCTGGTCAGTGGTAAAAACAGCCTGCGTTACGACCTGGTCAGCGCTTGGAGCAATTACGGCCAGGCCCTGGATAACGTGGCCGTGCAGGGGCAGTTTTTAGCTGCGGCCGAGGAACGGGCCCGCATCTCCCAGGCTGAATACACCACGGGCCTGATCGGGTTCGACAACTGGACGATCATCGAGGATGACTTGGTCTCGGCCAAGCTCGCGGCTTTAAACGCGCACGCCAAGAGCCAAAACGCCAAGGCCGCCTGGGTGCAGGCCCAAGGAGGAGGATTGAATGTCACGGAACCTTGAACATCGCTGGTTCGGGCTCGGATTCGCGGTGGTCGCCCTGGCCCTGGCCGGCTGTTCGCCCAAAGGCCAAGGCAACGAGGTGCAAACCGTCCAGCCTGAATACGGTTCCATCCAGGTGACTGTGTCCACCACCGGCACCGTGGAGCCGCAGAACCGGTTGGAACTGAAACCGCCCATTGCCGGCCGAGTGGACCAAATCCTGGTCCAGGAAGGGGACCAGGTGCGGCGGGGGCAAACCCTGGCCTGGATGAGTTCGACCGAGCGCGCCGCCCTGCTGGACGCGGCCCGCAGCCAGGGCGAGAAGGGGCTCGCGGAGTGGAGCGACGCCTACAAGCCCGCGCCCGTGGTTTCGCCCATCAACGGCACGGTGATCGTCCGGGGCGTGGAACCGGGGCAGACCGTGAGCGTGAGCGACGCGATCCTGGTGCTTTCGGACCGCCTGATCGTCAAGGCCCAGGTGGATGAAACCGACATCGGCAAAGTCCAGGTCGGCCAGGACGCCACGGTGTCACTCGACGCCTATCCGGACATCCGGGTCCCTTCGCGCGTGGACCACATCGCCTACGAATCCCAGGTCATCAACAACGTCACCATTTATGAAGTCGACATCCTGCCCAACCAGGTGCCGCCGGTTTTCCGTTCCGGCATGAGCGCCACGGCGGACATCATCGTGGCCGCCAAGGAGCATGCGCTGCTGGTGCCGCGCGAGGCCGTGCAGGAAGTGAAAGGGAAGTTCTGGGTGGCTGTCAGCCAGGGAGCGGGAAAGCCTTCCTTGCCCCGCCAGGTCGGGATCGGCTTGAAAAGCGACAATCAAACCGAGGTGGTGTCCGGGATCGGCCCCGAAGATACGCTGGCCATCGAGACGCCGGATCTCAGCCTGCTCAGGGGAAATTCGGAAGAGCAAAAGACCAACCCGTTCATGCCGCGGCGCCCGGGCGGCGGCAGGGGCCGGTCGCGTTGATCCAGGAGCGGACATGAAGCCCAAAGAGGCCTTGCTGGAACTGAAGGGGGCGTATAAAACGTATACCCTGGGCGGAACGCCGGTCAAGGCCATGGACAACGTGTCCGTGAGCATCGAGGCCGGGGAGTTCGTGGCTATTATGGGCCCGTCGGGGTCCGGGAAGTCCACGCTGCTGCACGTCCTGGGGCTGCTCGACCGTCCGGACCAGGGCCAATACGTGGTGGCCGGAATCGACACCACCACGCGCACGGACGACCAGTTGGCCGGTTTGCGCAACCGCCTGCTGGGCTTCGTATTCCAGCAATTCCACCTGCTGCCCAATCTGACCGCCCAGGCCAACGTGGAATTGCCGCTGTTGTACGCGGGGCGCCGCAATCATCAGGACGCGGCCTCGAACCGCCTGCGGGAGGTGGGCCTGGCCGCGCGCTCGGACCACCGGCCGCGGCAAATGTCCGGCGGCGAGCAGCAGCGCGTGGCCATCGCCCGTTCCCTGGTCAATGATCCTCTGGTCATCCTGGCCGATGAGCCCACCGGAAACCTCGACACGAAAAGCGAAGCGGAAATTTTGAGAGTCCTGGAGGAACTGAACCGCCAGGGCATCACCGTGGTCATGGTCACGCACGAGCCCGAGGTGGCGGCCAGGGCCAGGCGCATCCTGCGCATGCGCGACGGCAAGCTGATCGCCGACGAACGGCGCAAGACGGCTGCAAAGCAGAAACACCGCGCCGAGGCGCCGGGATCCGGCGCCGCCTGGTCCGCGGAGCAGGCCCGCGGCGGCCGGGCCGTGTTCACGGACCACCTGCGCCAGGCGCTGTATGCGATTGTTTCCCACAAACTCCGCTCCACCCTGTCCATGCTGGGCATTCTCATCGGCGTGGCCGCGGTCATCGCCATGCTGGCCCTGGGCCAGGGCGCGCGGGACAGCATCACCAAACAACTGGCCTCCCTGGGTTCGAACCTGCTGAACGTGCACCCCGGTTCCCACCGCTTCGGGCCCGTGTCCATGGAAGCCGGCGCGGTCACGCGCCTGACGCCGCAGGATTCCGAAGCCCTGCGGCGCCTGCCCATGATCAAGCGGGTGGCGGCCTCTGTGCAGGGCCGGGCGCAGGTCGTGGCCGGCGCAAACAACTGGAACACCCAGGTCATCGGCGCGGAAGTGCCGTACGCGGAGATGCGAGCCTCGGTGCCGACCCTGGGCCGCTTTTTCACGGACGAGGAGGAACGCGGCCGGCAGAAAGTGGCGGTGATCGGCACCACCGTGGTCCAGCAGCTCTTTCCCAATTCCAACCCCGTGGGCGCCACCGTGCGCGTGAACCGCATCCCGTTCCAGATCATCGGCGTGCTGCCCACCAAAGGCGCCACGGGCTGGCGCGACCAGGACGACGTGATGGTCATTCCCCTGTCCACGGCCATGTACCGGCTGCTGGGCAAGGAGTACGTGGACAGCATCGACGTGGAAGTGCGAGACGCCAAGCTGATGGACGCCGCGGAGGACGCGGTCTCGGCCCTGATCAAGCAGCGCCATCCCAGCCCCAACCGCGAGGATGAGGGCTTCGAGATCCGCAACATGGCCGACCTCCAGGACACGCTCAAACAAGCCACCCAGACCATGACCCTGCTGCTGGGCTCGATCGCGGCCATCTCGCTGCTGGTGGGCGGCATCGGCATCATGAACATCATGCTGGTGTCGGTCACGGAGCGCACGCGGGAAATCGGACTGCGCAAGGCCCTGGGCGCGCGGCGCCAGGACATTCTGATCCAATTCCTCATCGAAGCCGTGCTGATGACCGTGTCCGGCGGACTGGCCGGGATTCTGCTGGGGGCGGGGATTTCCTGGGGCATGTCCACGGTGGCCAAGTGGAACACCACGGTCTCGTGGTGGTCCGTGCTCCTGGCGCTGACTTTTTCCGTGGGCGTGGGGCTGGCGTTCGGGCTGTGGCCCGCGCGTCAGGCCGCGCAGCTCAAGCCGATCGAGGCGCTGAGGTACGAATAGGGTTAAAGGCGGGTTCGGTCATTGCGAGGACCGACGGGACGAAGCAATCTCGTCGTCAAACGGAAAACCGGGATTGCTTCGCTCCGCTCGCAATGACGACATAAAATTCCCCTCCCCGGGATTCTTGGTGGGAGGGGCCAGGGGAGGGGGTTCCGATGCAAACAACAAACCTCCCCCTCTCCTTCATCCTCTCCCGCCAGGGGAGAGGAATGATTCATTTATTCACTACACCATTCCCGCCACCTGGTCCGCAATGGCCAGGGCCGAGGTCAGGCCCGGCGACTCGATGCCGATCAGGTTCACCCATCCCGGCAGCCCTTGGCCGCTTTCCTCGCGAATGACGAAATCCCTGAATCCGTCCTCCGGCCCCTGCAGCTTGGGCCGGATGCCCGCCAGGTCCGGATACAGCAGGGCCGGATCCAGTTCCGGCAGGTAGCGCCGCACCGCGTCCGCGAAAATCCCCCGTTTGTTCTCGTTCACGCCGTAGTCCACTCCGTCCACATAAGCCGCGTCCGGGCCGAAGCGGAAGGAACCGGCCAGGTCGCGGGTCAGATGGATGCCCAGGCTGTGGACGCGTTCCTGCGGCACCGGATAGACCAGGCGGCTGACCGGCAGGCGCTGGGTGGTGCGGAAATACTCGCCTTTGCAATAATGGAGGACATAGCCGGCCGCCGCGCCATCCAGCCCGGCCAGGCCGGCCACGCGCGCGCACTCCAGGCCCGCGGCATTGACGACGCGCGCGGCGTGAAAACGCTCCTGGCCACGGTTCAGTTCGATCAGATAGCCGCCGGCTTCGGGATGGACGGCAATGACTTCGGAGTTGTAGAGCAGCATTGCGCCGCGCGCTTCGGCCTGACGGCACAGGGCGGCCATGAACCCGTGCGTGTCGAAAATGCCGGTGTCCGGTGAATGCAGGGCGGCCAGGCAGCGGACCGCGGGTTCCAGGGCGCGCGCTTCGCCGGCCTCCAGCCAGGCCAGGCCGGCCACGCCGTTGGCCTCGCCGTTTTGCAGGAGTTTTTTCAGCGCCGGGATTTCCGAAGGCTCAGTGGCGATGATGAGTTTGCCCAAACGCTGGTGCCGCACGCCGTGTTCCCGGCAGAAGGCGTAGACCAGGGGGTTGCCGGCGGCGCACAGCCGGGCCTTGAGGGAGCCGGGAGGGTAATAGATGCCGGCGTGGATGACTTCGCTGTTGCGGCTGGAAGTTTCCTGGCCGAAGCGGTCGTGGCGCTCGCACACCACGACCGAACGCTCCGGGCCCGCGAGCCGGGCGGCCACGGCCAGCCCCACGGCGCCGGCGCCGATGACCGCGAGGTCCACGCGTTCCACGGCGCGGCTCAGCGCGGGGGCTGGGAAGCGGCCAGCACCTCGCGGTACAGCGCCAGCAGGCGTTCGCGGATGCCCTGCTTCTCGAATTGGGTGATCAGTTGGCGGGAAATTTCCCGGGCCATGGCCCGGAACGCGGGGTCCTGCTGCAGGCGCTGGGCCAGGGTGACAAATTCGCCGGTGTCGCGGGCCTTGAGGTAGGGATTTTCGTAGAGCTTGACGTATTCGGGGATGTCGCGGTAGATGACCGGCAACCCGGCGGCCGCGGCCTCGACCGGCACCAGCGGGCAGTTTTCCTGGTAACTGGGGAAGAGCAGCATGTCCGCGGCGTTGTAGATCAGGGGCATGTCGGACAGTTCGAACAAGCCGGGGAACTTGACGTGCGGCCCGGCGGCCGCGATGCGGCGGTTCAGCTTGGCGATGCCTTCGGTCATGAGGCCGAACGGCCGGCCGCCGGCCCAGACAAAAGTGGCGTCGGGCATTTTTTCCGCGATGTCGAGGAAATCTTCGACGCCCTTGCGGCCTTCGAGCTGGCCGACGCCCAGGACCACGAATTCATCGGGATTCAGGCCGAGCAGCTTGCGGCCCCGGGCCCGGCGTTCGGGCGTGGGCGCGAATTTTTCAAGGTGGATGGGGTTCCCGATGCGCACGATGCGGGTTTTGGCCTTGAGCTCGCGGATGGCCTCCTCGACCATGGGCGAGATGGCGATGCAGACGTCCGCGTACGAATAGACGCGGCGGAAGTACCAGCGGACAAAGGGCATCCAGAATTTCCAGGCGGGCAGCGAGCCCTTGATGGAATCGGGGATCACGTGCACGGTGTAGACCCGGCGGCCGCGGTACTTGCGGCCTTTCCAGAAGTAGTAAGGGCCGTAGGTGTGGGCGTGCATCAGGTCGCCCCAACCCTCGTTGTTGACGACCACGCGCACGTCTGAACCGCTTTTCAGCAGGTCCACGCAGTCCACGAAGGCGGTGTGCACGCCCTGGCCTTTCATGATGAAGGGGGTTTCGGAAACGACGTGGACGGTGATGGGGTCGGGCATGTGGCGGCTCCTCCGGAATGACTGCAATGAAAACCATATTAACACATTTTCAATGAAACCGTAAGTGCGCGCAGCTTTCGGAAGTTCAGAGGCCTCCCGGCTCATTGGCCGGGGCCCGAAACCCTCCTCTCGCAACCCCTTCCCGCCTTGACAGGGAAGCGGGGATAAGGGAGGATGGGCCATTGCCCTGCTGGGGAGCCATAACGTGAAATCATCCCGACCCCGCGGCCCGCAGGAAGACGCCGCGGGAAAAATCAAAGTCGGCGTGAGCCGCTGCCTGCTCGGCGATCCGGTGCGCTATGACGGCGGGCACAAGCGCGACCGCTATCTTACGGACGTCCTGGGCGGGTATTTCGACTGGGTGCCCGTGTGCCCGGAGGTGGAGGTGGGCATGGGCGTGCCGCGCGAGCCTGTGCGCCTGGCCGGCGATCCGCGACATCCCCGCTTGCTGGGCCGTCAGAGCGGCAAGGATTGGACCCAGGCCATGCAGGCGTGGGTGGAAAAGCGCCTGGACCGCCTGGCGGGCGAGAGCCTGTGCGGGTTTATCTTTAAAAGTGATTCGCCCAGTTCCGGCGCTTTCCGGGTAAAAGTATATAATGAAAAGGGGCAGGCGGCAGGCAGCGGTTCCGGCCTTTTTGCCGCCGCGTTCATGAATCGTTTTCCCCTGGTGCCTGTGGAAGAAGAGGGCCGGCTGCATGATCTGGGCTTGCGGGAAAATTTCATCGAACGGGTCTTCAGTTTCCGCCGTCTGCAGCTCCTGGCCGCGCGTTTTAAACGGGGCGCCCTGGTGGAGTTCCACTCGCGCCAAAAGCTGCTGCTCATGTCCCACAGCCCCAAGCACTATCAAACCCTGGGCCGGCTGGTGGCCAAGGTAAAGACGCTCGACCCCAGGGCGTTCCTGGATGAGTATGCCCGGCTTTTCATGGAAGCCCTGGCCGTCCGTGCCACGCCGGCCAAGCATGCCAATGTGCTCCAGCACATTCTGGGCTACCTGAAGCGCGACCTGGGCCCGGCGGAGAAACAGGACGTGCTGAGCGTGATCGAGGATTACCGGCATGGGTTGGTGCCCCTGGTGGCGCCCCTGACACTCCTTAAACACTATGTGGGCAAGGCGCGGGTCGAATACCTGCGCGGCCAGTATTATCTGAACCCCCATCCCAAGGAATTGATGCTGCGCAACCATGCCTGATAAAACTCCGAGTTCCGGCACGACCCTGGTCTGGTTCCGGCGCGATTTGCGGCTGGACGACCAGCCGGCTTTGCGGGCCGCGGCAGAGACCGGCGCGCCCGTGATCCCGGTGTTTATCTGGCCCCTGGCTGAACGGGCCGGCTGGACGGCGGGCGCGGCCGGGCAATGGTGGCTGCATCATTCGCTGCTCAGCCTGCAAGCCGGCCTCCGCCAGCGGGGTTCGCGCCTGGTGCTGCGCCAGGGCGAGCCCTTGCCCGCGCTCCTGGCCTTGGGCCGGAAAACCGGCGCCCGCCGCGTGCATTGGACCCGCAGTCCTGATCCGCTCGCTGCCCAGGCGGAAGCCGAGACAGCGGCCGCGCTCCGGGCCCGCGGCTGGCGCGTGGAAATCTTTCCGCCCCATGTCCTCTTTCCGGCGGAAACAATCCGCACGGCCTTCGGGAATCCGGTCCGGGTCTTTTCCGCCTATTGGAAGCAATGCCTGGCCCAACCTTTTCCATCCAGCCCCCTGCCCGCGCCGGGCAAGTGGCGCTCGCCCTCACGATGGCCTGCCTCCGATCGCTTGGAGAAATTTGAACTGCTGCCGCGCCCCGATTGGGCCGGCGGTCTGCGCCAAGCCTGGGAGCCGGGCGAGGCGGCCGCGCTCCGGGCTTTGCGCCGGTTCCTGCGCGCGGGATTGGAGGGATACGGCCAAGCTCGCGATTGGCCCGGCGTGGACGGCACTTCGCGCCTCTCGCCGCACCTGGCCTGGGGCGAACTCAGCGTGCGCCGCGCGTGGGAGGCCGTGCATTCGCGGCCAAAGAGCCGGGGCGCCGCGGCTTTCCTGCGGCAGCTCGGCTGGCGCGAGTTCGCGCATTACCTGCTGTGGCATTTTCCGCAGACGCCGGAACAGCCCTTGCGGGAGTCGTTCGTCTCCTTCCCCTGGGTTTCCCAGCCCGGGCACCTGCGCGCCTGGCAGCAGGGCCTGACCGGCTACCCGTTTGTGGACGCCGGCCAGCGCGAACTCCGGGCCACGGGGTGGATGCACAACCGCGCGCGCATGGTGGCCGCCTCCTTTCTGACCAAGCACCTGCTCATTCCCTGGCAGGCCGGGGCGCGCTGGTTTTGGGAGGAACTCGTGGACGCGGACCTGGCCAACAACACCCTGGGCTGGCAGTGGGTCGCAGGCTGCGGGGCGGACGCGGCGCCGTATTTCCGCGTCTTCAACCCCAGCCGCCAGGGCGAACGGTTCGACCCCCTAGGCGCGTACGTGAGGCGCTGGGTGCCTGAACTCAAACGCCTGCCTGACCGCTGGCTCCACCGGCCCTGGGAAGCGCCGGCCCGGGTGCTCAGCGACGCAAAGGTGCGCCTGGGGCGGGAGTATCCGCTGCCCCTGATCCCCCACGCCGCGGGCCGGGCCAGGGCCCTGGCCGCCTATCAACGGCTGCGGTCGCGGAAGCGGGGCGGGCATGCCTAACCTCCTGGTGGTACTCGGCCCCACGGCTTCGGGCAAGACCCGGCTGGGCGTGGAACTGGCGCTGCGTTTGGGCGGGGAAGTGATCTCGGCGGATTCGCGGCAAGTGTACCGCGGCTTGGACCTGGGCGCGGGCAAGGACCTCGACGCCTACGAGGCGGGCGGGCGCCGGGTGCCGCACCACTTGATCGACTGCGCGGATCTGTCGGAGGAATTCAGCGTCTACCATTTCCAGCGGGCTTTCTACGCGGCTTTCGAAACGGTCCGGCAACGCGCCCGTCTGCCGGTGCTGGTGGGCGGAACGGGCTTGTATCTGGAATCCGTGCTGCTGGATTATCCGCTGGTCGAAAGCAAACCCGACCCGGTGCTGCGCGCGGAACTGGCGCGCCTGGATTCCGCGGTCCTGGCGGAAGGCCTGCTACGCCTCAAGCCGGACTTGCACAACCGCACGGACCTCGACAACCGGGAGCGCCTGGTCCGGGCCGTGGAGATCGCCCTGGCCGGAAAAACCGGGCAGCCGGCGGAACACCCCCGCCTGGAGGCCTACGTGGCCGGACTGCGCTGGAACCGCGACCGGCTCCGCGAACGCATCGCCCGGCGGCTGCGGGAACGGCTGGCAGCGGGCATGATCGCGGAGGTGGCCGGGCTCCACGAACGCGGGGTCTCCTGGGAGCGCCTGCGCAGCCTGGGACTGGAATACCGCCACGTGGCCGACTTCCTGCTGGGAGCGATCCGGAGCGAGGAAGATTTGTTCCGGCGGCTCGCCCTTGAGATCGGACGCCTGGCCAAGCGCCAGGAAACCTGGTTCCGCCGCATGGAACGCCGCGGCATCAGGATCCACTGGGTGTCCGGGGAGGAAATGGGCGCGGCGGCGGACGAGGTGGAAAACGGGCTAAAGTCGGCAGGGACAAGCCCGGCCTAGGGTTCGGGGTCCTCGGCAGACAAGGTGGGCGAAAGCTGCAGCAGGGCGCGGCATTCCACCTGGGGCAGGGGCTGGGAAAAATAATAGCCCTGAAATTCGTCGCAGCCCAGCCGCTTGAGCAGATGCAGCTGGTCACGCTCCTCCACGCCCTCGGCGGTCAGGCGCAGCTTGAAATTGCGGCCGATCGCGCAAATGGCGGACACCAGGGCGGCGTTGTCCGGGTTGACCAGGCAGTCGCGCACGAAACTCCGGTCGACTTTGATGCCGTCCACGGCAAAACGCTGCAGGTACTGGAGGGAGGAATATCCGGTGCCGAAGTCGTCGATGGTCAGGGTCACGCCTTTTTTCTTCAGCCACCTCAGCACCAGATTGGCGTTGTTCAGGTCCTTGAGCAGCACGCTTTCGGTGATTTCCAGATCCAGGCGGGACGGGTCGAACCTGCATTCCTCGCAAATCCCCAGGATCTGCTCCACGATCTCCGGCTCCTGAAACTGCCGCCCCGACAAATTGACCGCCAGCCGCAGGTCCGGCAGCCCGGCGTCCATCCATTCCCGGTGGTGGCGGCAGGCCGTGCGCAGGACCCAGCTGCCGATGGGCACGATCATGCCGGTCTCTTCGGCCAGCGGGATGAAGCGGTCCGGCGGCACCATGCCGAACTCCGGATGCTGCCAGCGCAACAGGGCTTCCACGCCCACGATCCGGCCGGTGTGCAGGCTGACTTGGGGCTGGTAGAAGACGTCGAGTTCTCCCTGGTCGAGCGCGCCGCGCAGCGCCATTTCCAGCACCAGTTCGTTCAAGGCCAGGGCGTTCAATTTGGCCGTATAGAAACGGTAGTTGTTGCGGCCCGAGGATTTGGCCTGGCTGAGCGCGGAGTCGGCGTTCCGCAACAGGGTGGAGGCGTCCTGGCCGTCCTCCGGAAACAGGCTGATGCCGCAGCTGGCTTTGATGTGGAGCGTCTGTTGGTTGGCTGAAAACGGCATGAGGAATCCGGCCATGACTTTCTTGATTTTGTGCACCACGGACTGGAAATCGGCGACATAAGGCAGCAGCAGGATGAATTCGTCGCCGCCCATGCGCGCCAGGGCGTCCCCGGGTTCCATCTGGGACCGGAGGCGCCGCGCCACGCTTTGCAGCAGCTGGTCGCCGATGGCATGGCCCAGGGTTTCGTTGATGATCTTGAAACGGTCCAGGTCCAGCAGGGCCAGCGCCAGTTTTTGGCCGCGGCTCACGGAATGATGCAGGGTCTCTTCCAGCAGGCTGCCGAAAGCCAGACGATTTGGCAGTTCGGTCAGCAGGTCCTGGAAGGCGAACTGGGAAGCCAGGGCCTGCGCGTATTTGCGCGGCGTAAGGTCCTGGAGGAATCCAATAACGAAGGCCGGTTCGCCCTGGGGCGGAAAGGGCTGCAGCCGTTCCTGTTCCCAATACCGGGAGCCGTCCTTTTTGCAGGTGTAGTATTCGCCTTGAAGCGTCCGCCCGGTTCGTAAAGCCTGGATCAGGTTGGCGAACAGCAGGATGCCCGGATGCTCGGCTGCGATGAAATCCAACTGCTGGCCGGAGATGTTGTCCGGCGCGAACCCGGTCATTTCGCAGAACTGCGGATTGACCCCGACCACTTTTTTTTGGGCGTTGATAATGATGACCGCCGCAGGGCAGTACCAGGCCGCGGCCGCTAAAAGCTGGCTGCTGTTTTCCCGGTCCGCCGCGGGAAGGGAATCCAGCCAGGCAGCCGGGTCGGCCGGGACACTGCGGATCAGGTTGGTTTTGGATGGTTCAAGTGGCATGGAGTCTCCTGCCTGGGGTAGAAACGCCATTACAAGGATCGGCGGATTCGATTGGAAATAAAGGCCTGATCCGGAAGAACCGTATGTTTAAAGGTTGATTCTTGCCGTTTTTTTCGTATGATAAATGAATATGCGAAAAGGAAAAGACGGGATGAAAGCGGAACGCTCGGGAAAAGAATCTGCCGTCAAAAAAAGCGTGCCGGTCAGGCGGCCGGCGGTCGCAGGCAATCAGCCTGTTAAATCCCGTCCTGCCGGGCCGCTGGTTTCAAAACCCGCGGCCGCCGCGCCCAAACCGGCTCCGCCGGGCGCGGTTCGTCCCGCCACAGCCGGACCGCTTCGTTCCCCGGCTCCCCAGCCGGCCAGACCGGGGGTGCCCGGGCCGGGACGTCCGGCCCCGCCGGCTGTTTCCCCTGCGGGCCGGCCTGTCACTCCTCTGGCTTCCAAATCCGTGGTTCCGCCCGGCGCCAAAGCAGCCGGGTTGCCCGGCTCAACAGCCATGCCCAGGCCTGGGATGCCTGTAGCCAGACCGGCCCCGGTTCCAAACGCAAATCAAGTCCGGCCGGGCGCCGCACAGGCGCCTGCTGTCAAGCCTGCTCCTGTGGTTCCGGAGTCCAGTGCCGTGCTTCGCCATGCCGCCCAAACAGCCCCGTCCGGGCCTGGACCAAACATACCCGCTTCGGTCCCGCAACCGCCGTCGCCGCAACCTCAGCTGAGCGGGAATTCGCCTGTGCCTGGTTCCATCCGGCAGCCAAAATCCGACTCTGAAATTTTGGAACCCGAACCAGCCGGAACCCCGGGTAAAGGGGCGGCCTTGGTTTCGGACAAGCCGGACCCTGAACATGACCGCGCGTCCGTCCCTACGGCCACTGCAACCGGGGCCAAAGCCAAGGAAGCCGATCCGGGTGTTCTGCAAACGCCGGAGCTTCCGCCCTCCGCTGCCGCGGCGCCGGCGGCTGAAGCGGTTGTTCCGGCTGCGCCGGTCGCCTCCGAGGAATCGGACTGGCTGGATGCCTTGCTGGCATTGCCGGTCGAGCCCCAACCCCAACCAGCGGCTGAACCAGCGCCTGATCTGAAAACCGGGGCGTTTTTCGAACCCCGGCCGTCCCCGGAAGCCCCGCTGCCGCTGCCTGAAGAATCCGGATCTGCAGCTGAGCCGCCGGCGTCCGCGCCAGTGACGGAACCTGTCACCGCTCCGGCTAGCGTCTTCCAGATCGAATCCACGCCTGCGTCTGCGTGGCTGGTGGAATCCACGACGGCGCCTGAACCGACCTTGGCGCCAACCATAGAACCCGCGCCCCCGCGTGAGCTTGAGGCTGCGCCGGTCTCCTTGCCTCAACCCACGGAACTTTCCGGCCCTGCGCCCCAGCCGCCCCAAACCGTTCAGCCGCCGGCCGAACCGGCACGGAACGAGACCTTGTCATTGTTCGGGAACCCGGAACCATCCGAACCCAGGGCCGTGCCCGTGGCAGCGGACACCGGCGCTCCGGACAAAGTTGAAGGCCCGCGGGGGAAGCGCAATCAGCTTGAACCTCCCAAAACCGCGTTGCCGCGGAGCGGGTTTTTTACGGGGCAGACGCGGCGCTGGGCGCAGCCGGCCTTGTTGTTTCTGGCCGGCATCGCCGTGGCCGTCGCCGGATACGAAGGCATCCTGGGCGTGAACCGCCGTCTGGGCGCGGATCAGGCCAAACTCCGCGACGCCGGAGCCCGCATCGCCCAGCTGCAGAAACAGGCCGAAGACGCCGAACTGAAACTGAACAATGTGCAGACCGGTTTTTCCCAAATGAACAAATTGTTCGCGGAATTGAAAACCCCGCCGCCCAAACCGCAGTACCTGCGCACGGCCGACGGATTGATCGTTTATTGGGTGGACGGGATGCTGTGGCGACGCTACCACTTCTACCAGGCCAAAGGCGCCAAGAAAGACCTGCAGCGGACGACCAAGCGCTCGACGCAGCGGAATTTCGTTTACCTGCCGGGATTGGAGCCGGGCGTGTGGCGGTTCGCGGTCACGGCTTTGGACCGTGAAGGGAACGAAACCGCCCAGAGTGAAATTTTGGAAGTGAAAATCCAACCCTAATCAAAGCGCTCGTCGGGCCCCAGATAGCGCCACTGGCCCGAGGGCAGGTTTCCCAGCGCCACCCGGCCGATGCGCACCCGCTTCAGGCCGGTGACCGCCAGGCCCACGGCTTCGCACATCCGCCGGATCTGGCGTTTTCTCCCTTCCCGCAGGATCATCTGCAGGTGACCCTCGTCCAGCCGCCGCACCGTGGCGGGCCGCAATTTTTTTCCGTCCAGGCTCAATCCATGCCGCAGCCGTTCCAGCGCCTCCGGGGTCAACCGGCCCTCGACCCGGACCAGGTATTCCTTTTCGATCCGGCCCTCGGCGCCGACCAGCAGGCGCGCGATGCGGCCGTCCTGGGTGAAAACCAGCAGGCCCTGGGAATTGACGTCCAGGCGCCCGGCCGGCGCCAGCTGCTTGAGATGCACGGGCGAAAATTTCAGGGGCGCACGATCGCCGGGGAAGCGGTTGGCCGGCACGATCAGCGAAACCGCGGGCCGCGCGCCGGGTTCCGGCTGGCCGGACACGTACCCCAGGGGCTTGTTGAGCAGGATGGTCACGCTGCGTTGGAGGCTGGCGCGGGCTGCGGGCGCCAGGGTGATCCGCTGGCCCGGCAGGATCTTCGTGCCCAGCACGGAAACCGGACTGCCGTCAACCAGGACCCAGCCGCGGCTGATGAGTTCGTCCGCTTCGCGGCGCGAGCACAGGCCGCGTTCGGCCATGAGTTTGGACAAACGCACCGGCGTTGGGGTGGAGCCGTCGGACATGGCGGGCCGGGATCAGGCCGGGGTGAACGGCGGCAGGCCGAGGCCCGCTTTCAGGCGGGCCAGGCATTCGGCGGCGGGCAGGGGGCGCGAAAACAGGTACCCCTGAAATTCATGGCAGCCCAGGGATTGCAGGAAACGCAGTTGCTCCACGGTTTCCACGCCTTCGGCGATCAGGCGCAAATCCAGGTTGCGGGCGATGGAAACGATGGTAGTGACGATGGCCGCGTCGTCCGGATTGGTCAGGCAATCCATGACGAAGGAACGGTCGATTTTCAGGGCGTTGATCGGGAACTGCTTGAGGTACGTCAGGGAGGAGTACCCGGTGCCGAAATCGTCGATGGCGATGCTCGCGCCTTTTTTCCGCAGCCACTGCAAAATCATTTTGGTGACCGTGGAGTCTTCCATAAAGAGGCTCTCCGTGATTTCAAGCTCCAGGAAGCGGGGGTCCAAGTCCGATTCCCGGCAGATGCCCAGCACGGCCTCGACCAGTTCGGGCTCCAGGATCTGACGGGCGGAGAGGTTGACCGCGATGCGCAGGTCCGGAAACCCGGCCAGGTGCCAGTGCCGCACCTGGCGGCAGGCGGTCTTCAGCGCCCAGAGCCCCAGGGGCACGATCAAGCCGGTTTCCTCGGCCAGGGTGATGAAGCGGTCCGGCGCCACCAGGCCCATGGTGGGATGCTGCCAGCGCAGCAGCGCCTCCCAGCCGATGATTTGATTTTTGGCGAAGTCGACCTGGGGCTGGTAATACACCACGAATTCCTCCCGCTCCAGGGCCTGGCGCAGGGACGTTTCGATGAAAAGCTGCTGCGGCGCTACGGAATCCAGCTTGGCCGTGTAAAACTTGTGGTGGTTGCGGCCGGTCTGCTTGGCTTCGTTGAGGGCGGCATCCGCGTTCTTGATAAGCGTCTGCGGATCGTCGCCGTCTTCGGGGTACAGGCTGACGCCCATGCTGGCCTTGACGTAAACTTCCTGCTCGCCCATCTGGAACGGCTGGGCGAAGGCGGCGAGGATTTCCTGGCAGTGCTGGGTGGCCTGGCGGAAATGGCTCAAACGCGGGAAGAGCAGGATGAATTCATCGCCGCCCATGCGCGCGATCAGGATGGATTCGTCCACCTGGTCCCGGAGCCGGTGGCCCACGCTGCGGATCACGCGGTCACCGGCCGAATGCCCCAGGCTGCTGTTGATTAATTTGAAGCGGTCCAGCCCCACGATGGCCACGCCCACTTTGTGCCCTTGCTTTTTGGCGGCGTCGATGGCCGCGGCGAGGCGATGGCGGAAGTATTCCCGGTTGGGGAGGTCGGTCAGGGAATCGTAGTGGGCGAGATGCTCGATCATGGCTTCGGATTGTTTTTGGCGGGAGACGTCCTCGAGGAAGACCAGGATGTTGGCCACTTGGCCGCGCCGGTTCCGGACCGGCCGCACGGTCACGGAATCCCATTCCGCGGACCGGTTTGAATCCGCGGGGCGGAGCTCGCCCTGCCATTCGCTGCGGGCCCGGACTTTTTCCCACAGCAAGCCCCAGAAATCCTCCTCGGCCTTGGCCAGGGCGGGCAGGCGCTGACCGGTCAGCTGCCGCACCCGCCGGCCGCTGATCTGGGAGAAACGGGGGTTGACGTACTCGATCAGGCCTTGCGGGGAGGCGATCATGACCGCCGTGGGATTGTGATCAAGGATGCGCGTGAAGAGAAACGCCTGGTCATCGCTGCACAGTTGTTTATACAGGTCTTGCACATAGGCGCAGGTGGCGCCCGAGGCGGGCCGGCGACGCGCCGGCCGCCGGCTCCGTAACCGGGCTTTAGGTCTTGGCTTGCGGGTGGCAGACATAGGATGTTTATCTTACCAAATTCACCGCTCAAAAGTAAGGGATAATCTGGGCCTGAAAGCCCTTTTCCCGCTGTCTGGCTGGCGAGAACGCGGCGTGGAAGCCTGACGCAAGGGGAGCGTGGTTGCATAACCAGGCGGAGCAGGTCCGTCCTCGCCGCGGAGTCCGGTGTTTCCGATTCGGGGGCAGGGTGCCGTAAAAAAGGCTTTGCGGCATCGGGTCGGCGTGGTAACATGAGGCCGGTCAGAAAGCCGAAGGAGCGATACCCGATGAATCCCACCCAATATTCCGGTGAAACCTCGGCGGAACGGAGGCGTTACCCCCGTATCCCCCTCACCCTGAGCATTCAATTCATGCTGGTCAACCGTGAAAAGCTGTCGCCTGCCTTCGAGACGGTTTCCGCGGATCTGGGCGTGGAAGGCCTGGCCATGACCTGCGAGAAAAAACTGGAAGCCGAACAAAAAGTGCTGTTGACCCTGCTGGTGCCTGAAAACGCCAGCAACAAGCTCCGTCAGTTCGACGACCAAGTCTGCGACGACAAAGGCTGCATTCCCGTGGCGGTCCTTTCCCGCGTGGCCTGGTGCCAGCACCGCAACGGCAAAAAATACCTGGTGGGCGTACAATTCCTGGAAATCACCGAGACCGGCCGCGACATCCTCAAGACTTTTTTCGTGGATTACAAGCTGGATTATTCCAAATCTTCGTTAATGAAATGAACCCTTCCGGGGACCTCCGGCCCCGGAGCATGCCTCCTCCATGTCCTTGACCCCGGAACAGACCCAACGCTACGCACGCCAGATTCAACTGCCCGAGATCGGTGCGGACGGACAGGCCCGCCTGGCGCAGGCCTCGGTTTTAATCGCGGGGCTTGGCGGGCTGGGCTCGGCGGCGGCCTGGTATCTGGCCGCAGCCGGGGTCGGGCGCCTGGGGTTGCTGGACAGCGACCGCGTGGAAGCGTCCAACCTGCAACGCCAGATTCTGCACGCCGCCGCCGACGTGGGCCGGCCCAAAACCCTTTCCGCCGCCGACAAACTGCGGGCTTTCAATCCGGAAACGGCGTTGGACCTCCTGGAAACCCGGGCCACGGCCGAGAACCTGCCGCAGCTGGCGGCTGGCTATGACTTTGTCATCGACGCCACGGACAATTTTCCCTCGAAATTCCTGGTTTCCGATGTTTGCGTCCGGCTGCGCAAGCCTTTCAGCCACGCCGGCGTGAGCGGTTTCGAGGGCCAGACCTTCACCTATCTGCCCGGCGGCCAGGCCGGTTGCTACCGCTGCCTCTTCCAGTCGCCCCCTTCGCCTTCGGGTCAGGCGCAGGACCAGTCGCCGGCCGGCATTCTGGGCACCGTGGCCGGAAGCCTGGGCGTGATCCAGGCCACGGAAGCCGTCAAACACCTGCTGGGCGTCGGTCGCCTCCTGACCAACCGCCTGCTGATTTACCAGGCGCTCGAACAGCGCTGGCGTGAAGTCGCTTTCCGGCCCGCCCCTGATTGTCCGGCCTGCAAAAAGATGGAGAGGGGATAGGCGACAGGGGAAAGGGGAGGAAAATCCGCTTTCCCCTATCGCCCCGCGGCTCTGCCGGTGCTCATTGGAAAATAAAACCGGCCGATAATAAACACCGAATCGGGATTTTTTTGTATAATCTCTTCTCGTCAACGGATGGGGATTCCATGGGTGAAACAGGAAAAAAAGGAAATAAACGAATATATACCCTGGGGCATTCCACCCTGCCGCTGGAAGTTTTCATCGCCCTCCTGCGGCGGCACGGCATTCAAACCGTGGTGGATGTCCGCAGCCAGCCGCGTTCCCGTCGCCATCCCCAGTTCAACCTGGAAAACCTGGCCGAACGCCTGCCGGCGGTCGGCATGACGTATCACCACCTCAAGGAACTGGGCGGGAAAAACCGGACGGGTCTGTCGCAATCGCCCAACACCGGCTTGCCCCGCGAGTGGCGGCCGTATGCGGATTACCTGCTGGGGGCCGAGGCCGACCGCGGCCTGACCCGCCTGCTGGCCCTGGCCGACCTGGGCAAGGTGGCGCTGGTGTGCGCGGAAGCGGATTGGCGGCAATGCCACCGGCAATTCCTGTCCGACTGCCTGCTGGTTCGGGGATTCCAGGTCTGGCACTTGCACGCCGAACTGGAGCCGCAGGAGCATCGCCTCCGGCCCGGGGCCGAGATCAGGCAAAACCGCGTCACTTATCCGGCGGCCGGGGAACAGCTGCCGCTGTTTTGACAGGCTGCCGAACAGTTTAAAATAATAGTCCTCTGGCAGCCTGGCACCCCGAAAAAGAGCGGCTTTTTCGGGGTCAGCCCTGATGAACCGACGAGGAAAGTAATGGCCGATAGCATAGACACTAGCGCTAACACCGAGCTGGTCGCGAGCGTCACCCGCCAGTTGCGAAACGGAGAGGAAGCCGCGGTGTCCGCCGCGGTCTCCGCCCTGCATCCCGTGGACGCCGCGCGCCTGGTCGCCCGCCTGGAAGAGGCCGACCGCCTGGCCTTGCTCGAGATCCTCAACCGCGAAACCGCGGCGGACATCGTCGAACAGCTGACCGAGCGCGACAAAGCCCGGGTGGTCGGAGCCCTGGAGCCCGAAGTGGCCTCGGGCATCGTCCGGGAAATGGCCTCGGACGAAGCCGCCGACGTGCTGGGCGACCTGCCGCAGGCGAAGACCGACGCCATTCTCGCCACCTGGTCGCCGCGCCAGGCCGCCAAAGCCAGGCGGCTGATCGCCTTTGCCGAAGACAGCGCCGGCGGATTGATGGCCACGGAATTCGTCGCCCTGAGGGAATCGCTCACGGTCCGGCAGGCGCTGCGCAGCCTGCGGACCCAGCTGCGCCGCCTCAAGGAGGGAAGCGCGGCTTACGTGTACACCGTCGACCGGACCGGCGCCCTGACCGGCGTGCTGCAGCTGCGCGACTTGGTGACCCGCCGGCCGGAGCAGCCGCTGGCCGACCTCAAGCTCAGCCAGGTGCAGTTCGTGCATCACAGCGCCAGCAAGGAGGAAGTGGCGCGCCGGTTTCACCGGCACCGCTACCTGGCCCTGCCCGTGGTGGACGATCAACAGCGCCTGCTGGGCGTCATCACCGCCGACAGCCTGGTGGACCTCACCCGCGAAATCGCCACCGAAGAGATGCTGAAAATGCAGGGCCTGGACACGGACGAGACCCGGGCCCTGCCCGTGTTGAAAATCGTGCGCCGACGGATCACCTGGCTCTCGCTGAACATCGTGCTGAACCTGATCGCCGCCTCGGTCATCGCTTTTTATACCGATACGCTGAAAGCGGTCATCGCCCTGGCGGTGTTTCTTCCCATCATTTCGGACATGAGCGGCGTCTCGGGCATGCAGGCCGTGGCCGTGTCCATCCGCGATCTGGCCTTGAACCGCACCAGCCCCCAGGAATTGTGGCGGGTCATCGGCAAGGAGGCCCGCATCGGCTTCATCAACGGCCTCGTCTTGGGTGCGGAAATCGGGTTGGTTTCCTATTTGTGGAAAGGTCTGCCCTGGCTGGGCGTGGTCGTAGCCGTGAGCCTGTGGCTCAACACCATCATCTCGGTCTGCATGGGCAGCGGCCTGCCGCTGCTGATCAAGCGCTTCAATCTCGACCCGGCGATCGCTTCGGGGCCGATCCTGACGACCATCACGGATTTGATGGGCTTCCTGATCGTGCTTTCACTGGCGACGCGGCTCCTGCCTCATCTGATCTGAATCCGGGTTGCGCGTTGACCCGCGTCATGCCTGTGGCCAGGCGCACGCGGCTATTGCGGGGCGGTTCGCTTTCGGCGTGACTCAGGGGTTCTGCTGGTTTCCGGTCGGCAGGTCCATCAATTCCCGCTCGATCCACCTGGCCGGCTGGGGCGTAGGCGTGGGTTCGAGCTCGATCTCCATCATGCCCGCGTGGTCGCCCCGCCACGGCGTGGGCGTCACGGTCGGCGTGGGCCAGGCTTCCACGGCTTCGCCCTCGCCTTGGTTCAGTTTCACCCCCAGCAAGCCGGTGGAAGCCGCCAGATAAATGCGGAAGTGCGGCAGCCCCATCCCGGCCGGGCCGATGAACTGGTTGCCCTCCTGGTGCCAAATGCCTTTGGCCGACAGGCTGGAACGGCCGTCGCCTTCGTCCCAGCGCAGGTCCAGGCCGCAGGCCGGGCTGATGGTGCCGTCGAAGACCGCGGCGCCGGTCCGGGTCCACGCCCGCAGCTTGAGCGGCAGCAGGGTGGCTTGCTTCTGGACGGCGGTGACCAGCACCGAGCCCTGCTCGGACCCCAGCTCCCATTCCGGCCTACCCGGATCCAGCAAATCCTCCAGTTGGACCTTGATGTCGCCCTTCTGGCTCTGCAGCCACACCGGCCCGCTGACCCGCGCGCCGGGGTGGATCCAAAACCCGATGTTGCCGCGGCTCGTGGCGATCCGCAGGTCTTCCCAGTATCCGGGCGAGGAGTGCGCGCCCAGGCGGATGTCGGGCGAGTCGCCCTTGGTTTCCAGACCCGCGGCCAGGGAACTCCGCACGCGGATGTCGATCCGCCCGGTCCGTTCGGTGGTGATGCGGTTGAAGCGCACATTCAGGGTCGCGGTCAGGGTGGTCCCCTGGACCGATTCCATGAATCCGCCGACCAAATCCAGTTTAGGGAAGCCGAAGCCGCGCATTTCGATTTTGGCGGTCACGGCCGGCCCCTGTTCGGCGTGGTCCAGGCGGATTTCCTCCGTCCCGCCGGGCAGAACGATGTGCACGGCCGTCAGGTCCGGCGAACCCTCGACGCTTCCCGACCAGGTTTTATGGAAGGGCGAAGCCAGCAGGAAGAAGGCGGTCAGCAAGGAGAGGGAAACCGCGAGCAGGGTCCAGCCCAGGAGCTTCTGACCGGGAGCCGCGGGCGGGGACGCAGGCGCAGGCGCCGAGGGGTCCGGCGCCGGCGGCAGCACCACATGGTGCAATACGGCGGCGGTCAGATACGTCACTCCTCCGGACCACAGCACGTCCGAGGCGAAATGCGCGCCCTGGGCCATGCGCGCCAGCCCCATCAGCGAACCGTATCCCAGCCCCAGTCCCAGGGCGCCCCAGCGCAAAGTGCGCCGCCGGGAGACAAAATAAAGGCTGGCGAAAAGGAATCCCACCGAAGCGTGGCCGCAGGGGAAGGACTCGCCCTGGCCGGGCCCGGCCGGATGGACGAAACGGTGGAAAGCCTGATTGCCCTGGAAGGCCTGCACGTCCCGGGGCCTGGGCCGTCCCCAGAAATCCTTGCCCAGCGCGTTGATGAGCAGACCGGGCGCAATCAGCAGCGTCAGGACCACCAAGGCGGCGGCGCGGCGTTTGGGCTGCCAGCGGGGCCAAATCCAGGAACCGAAGAAGACGACCAGGGCGACGGCGGACAAGGCCAGCCCCGGCCAGGTGCCGTACGTGTATAAGGCCGCCCAGGGCTGGCGGTCGCCCAGGCTCCAGCCGTCGTGGTAAAAAAGCCCGGCCAGGGTAAGGTCCGCGTTGCTGAACAGGAAGGGCAGCGACAGGGCCAGCAGGATCGCCAGTCCCCCCCAAACCTCGGGATGCAGGAAATTTTTCCAGCGCGGCATGGATTGGTTCCTCCGAATAGAACGATCTTAGCTCAAAGGCCGTAAAGCGGCAATTGGATTTTGATTGTTATGCGGCCGGAGCAACGCGGACCCGGGCCGGAAGTCCGGGGAAGGCCAGTTTGGTTTTGCCCCGGAAGGCGGGCGCTGGTATAATTCGAACCGGCGCGGCTCCGTGGCCGCAGTTTCAGACGGAGGTGCAATGTGATTCAGGCGGCATTGGCTAAAGTGGTCAACCGGCAGGATCTGTCCCAGGACGAGGCCCGACGGGTGATGGAGTTCATTATGGGCGGGGAAGCCACGCCCGCGCAGATCGGCGCGTTTATCACCGCCCTGCGCATGAAGGGCGAAACCGTGGATGAAATCACGGGCTGCGCCCTGGCCATGCGCGCGCTCGCCGCGCCGCTCGAGGTGCGCGGCAAAACCGTGGCCGTGGAAAGCGACGGTCAAAACCAGGCCGAGGAACTCATCGTGGACACCTGCGGGACCGGCGGGGACCAGGGCCAGACCTTCAACATTTCCACGGCCGTGGCCTTCGTGGCCGCGGCCGCGGGCTTTACCGTGGCCAAGCACGGCAACCGGGCGGTGTCCTCGCGCTGCGGCAGCGCGGACGTGCTGGAACGCCTGGGCGTGAGCCTGAAACTGACGCCGGCCCAGGTCAAACGCTGCATCGAAGAAGTGGGGATCGGTTTCCTGTTCGCGCCGGCCTTCCACCTGGCCATGAAGCACGCCGGCGGGCCCCGGCGCGAGCTGGGATTGCGGACGGTCTTCAACCTGCTCGGCCCGTTGACCAATCCGGCGCACGCCAATGTCCAGGTGCTCGGGGTGTACGAGGCCAAATTGACCGAGACCATGGCCCGGGTGCTGGGCCAGCTGGGCCTCAAGCGGGCCATGGTGGTGCACGGCCACGGCACGCTGGATGAATTGTCCCTCACCGGCCCGAGCACGGTGGCCGAGTGGACCGGCCGCGAGGTGAAAACCTACATGGTCTCGCCGGCGGACTTCGGCTTGAAGACAGCCAACCCCGAGGACCTGCACGGCGGCGATGCCGACCAAAACGCCGCGATCCTCAAATCCGTGTTCGCGGGCGAACCCGGGCCCAAGCTGGACGCCGTGCTCATGAACGCCGCGGCCGTGCTGGTGGTGGCTGGGATGGAAAGGGATTTCAAGGCCGGCGCGGAGCGGGCGCGGGAATTGATCCGCTCGGGCAAGGTCCGGGAAAAACTGGACCGCCTGGTCGCGTTCAGCCGGGAATTGGAAAAGGAGTAGCGCCTCGCGGGGACACCCAATGGGCTCCAGGGTGGGAAAAGGTTGAACGGTTTACTTGCTCGCCAGGATGTGCACCACGTCGCCGTCCTGGAGCGCGTATTCCTTTTTCTCGGACCGCATCCAGCCGCGCTTGACCGCCTCGTGCTCTGATCCGCACTCCAGCAGCTTCTGGTAGTGGATCACTTCGGCCCGCACGAAAAAGTTCATCAAATCCTTGTGGATCACGCCGGCCGCCTCGCGGATGGGGCAGCCCTGGCGCACGGTCCAGGCCCGGACTTCGGTGTCGCCCGCGGTCAGGAAACTCATGAACCCGGCCGTGGCGTAGGCCTGCTGGATGAAGAGGTTTTTGCCGTCGAGCGGCAGCTGGTATTCCGCGGCAAAAGACGCGCGCTCTTCGGGCGGAAGCTCCTGCAGGTCTTTCTCCAGTTTGGCGAAAACGCGCACCCCGGCCAAGCCCTGGGCCGAAATGTCGGCCAGGAAATCGTCCAGGCCCTGGGGGCCCTTCAGGCCCTGTTCTTCGGACAGGTTGATGACCACGAACAGGGGTTTGAGCGTGAGGAAGCTGTAGGACTGGAGCTCCTTGAACAGGTCTGCGGGGTAATTCAGGCCGGCCAGGCGCTTTCCGGCGCCCAGGGTATCGGCCAATTCCTGGAAAACCTCGGCTTCCGGCCTGCCGGCGATGGTTGCCGGCTTGCTTTTTTGCAGGCGCTGCAGTTTGCGTTCCACCTGTTCCAAATCCGAAAAAATCATCTCCGACAGGCAGAACTCCAGCTCCGCTTTCATGCCCGCGCCGTTGCGCCCCGGGCCGAACCCATTGACCACCACGGCCAGGGCGTCCATCAGCTTGAGGTGGCCCAGGGCCTGGTTGTTGTTTTCGCGGTCACCCGGGGACAGGTGGTTGATGTCCGTAAAGGTGATTTTCGCATAGGTGATTTTGGGCGGTTTAAACAGCGCGCTCAACTGGTCCACGCGTTCGTCCGGCACGTCCACCGTGGCGGTATTGGCTTTATCAGGCGACAGGAAAGCGCCGTGGGTACTGCTCAGTAATTCAAACAGTGTGGTTTTACCGCATGCTTGTGCGCCTACCAAACCGACGTCCATGAGTGCCTCTTTTCTTGCTGCCTGATAAGATTAAAAGAATTGGCTTCATATTCTAAGGAAAAGGCCTTTTATTGTCAATTTAACCTCGAACCGGCCGATGCTAAATAACGGATGCGCCGGGGGGCGGTCCAGCCTGTGCACGGTCGTTTCGCTTATCCTATTATAGAAATCGGTCGGTGAATAACGCAGAAATGACCTTGCGCTACTCGGAGCCATTCCGTACAATACGTTAACCAATCGGAGGAGCAGCCATGAAATACGTCCACACCTTCAATGTCATCCCCACCTTTCCTGACGAGCTCCTGCCTTTGCGGGAACTGGCATACAATTACTGGTGGGGGTGGAACGCGGATGCATTCAGCATTTTCCGCCATATCAATCCCGACCTCTGGACCGCCAGCGGGCACAATCCCATCAGATTTTTCAGCCTGGTTTCGCAGGAACGCCTGCAGGAACTGGCCAAGGACGAGGGCTTCCTCTTCCATTTGAACCGCGTAATGGCTAATTTCTACGGATACATGGCCAGGAAAACCTGGTTCCAAAACCGCTGGACCAAGGAACAACCGTTCCAGGTCGCTTATTTTTCGGCGGAATTCGGCGTGAGCGAAGGCCTGCCGATTTATTCCGGCGGCCTGGGCGTGCTGGCCGGCGACCACCTGAAATCCTCCAGCGACCTGGGCGTGCCGTTGGTGGGCGTGGGGCTGGCGTATCATCAGGGCTACTTCCGCCAGTATTTGACCCAGGACGGCTGGCAGCAGGAACGGTACGCGGAAAACGATTTTTTCAACATGCCCCTGACCATGGTGCGGGACAAGGACCAGCGCCCGCTGCTGGTGGAGGTGGAATTTCCGGGGCGCAAAGTCCTGGTGCAGATCTGGAAAGTGCAGGTCGGCCGCATTCCCCTTTACCTGTTGAGCACCAATCTGGCCCAAAACCGGCCCGAGGACCGCGCCATTACGGCCCAGCTCTACGGCGGGGACCGCGAATTGCGGCTGCAGCAGGAAATCATCCTGGGCGTGGGCGGCGTGCGGGCCCTGGACAAACTGAACCTGCTGCCCTGCGCCACGCACATGAACGAAGGCCACTCGGCTTTCCTGGGCGTGGAGCGTATCGCCTATCATATGCAGACCGACCACCTGAGCTTCGCTGAAGCCCGCGAAGTCGTCCAGGCCAGCAATACCTTCACCACCCATACGCCGGTGCCGGCCGGAATCGACGTGTTCGGGCCGGACATGATCGAACGCTATCTCGCCCCCTTGGGCGCCAGGCTGGGAATCTCCATGCAGGACTTCCTCGGCCTGGGGCGGGTCAATCCGGGGGACGGCAGTGAATTTTTCTCCATGGCCATCCTGGCGCTGAAGCTGTCGGCCACCACCAACGGCGTGGCCAGGCTGCACGGCCGCGTGTCCCGCAAAATGTGGCAGAACCTCTGGCCCAAGCTGCCGGTCGAGGAAATCCCCATCAACCACATCACCAACGGCGTGCACGTCAATTCCTGGATCTCTATGGAAATGTCCGAACTCTTCGACCGTTATCTCGGCCCCCGCTGGGTGGAGGAACCGGGAGACCAGAAGATCTGGGAGCGCATCGGCGACATCCCGTCGGCCGAACTCTGGCGCACCCACGAGCGCCGGCGCGAGCGCCTGGTGGCCTACGTGCGCCGCAAGCTGCACCAGCAGTTGATCGACCGCGGGGCCTCGCAGGAGGAAGTGGAAATGGCCTCCCAGGTCCTGGATCCCGAAAGCCTCACCTTCGGGTTCGCGCGCCGCTTCGCCACCTACAAACGGGCCACCTTGATCTTCAGCGACATCGAGCGCCTGATCAAACTGATGACCGACCGGCACCGGCCGTTCCAGATCATTTTCGCCGGCAAGGCGCACCCCCACGACGAACCGGGGAAACGCCTGATCCAGGAAGTCATCCGGCTGGCCCGCCGGCCCGAACTGAGGCGGCGGCTGGTTTTCCTGGAGGATTATGACCTCAATTGCGCCCACTATCTGGTGCAGGGCGTGGACGTGTGGCTGAACAATCCCCGGCGGCCCATGGAAGCTTCGGGCACTTCGGGGATGAAGGTTATTTTCAACGGCGGCATCAACTGCTCCATCCTCGACGGCTGGTGGGACGAGGGCTACAACGGCAAGAACGGCTGGGCCATCGGCCGCGGGGAGGAATACACCAACACCGAGTACCAAGACACCGTAGAGAGCGCGGCGTTTTACCAGATCCTGGAAAACGAGATCATCCCCCTGTTCTACGACCGGGGGCCGGACAATGTCCCGGAAAACTGGACCCGGCTGATGAAGCGCTCCATGACCAGCCTGGGCCCGGTCTTCAACACCAACCGCATGATCATGGAATACACGGACCGCTTTTATATTCCGGGCGTGGAGCGCTTGGTCCGCCTGCGCGGCGACAACTGCCAGCTGGCCAAGCAGGTCGCGGCCTGGAAAGCCAAGGTGGCCGCGGCCTGGGACCAGCTCAAGGTCGAAAAGGTGGAGGCGGAAACCGCTCGGGAGCTTCCGGTCGGTTCCCATCTGCCTGTGCGGGCCACCGTGAAACTGGGTTCGCTGTCACCCGAGGACGTGCGGGTGGAAATCCGGTACGGCCTGCTGGACAGCAAGCAGAACCTGTACGCCGCCGAAGTGGCGCCCATGCAGCCCGAAGGCGATATCAAGGGCGGGCGCGCCCTTTACCAGGGCGTGGTGCCGTGCGGCGCCACGGGCAACCATGCCTTTACCGTGCGGGTGAGGCCCAACCATCCGGAAATGGCCCAGCCCTTCGAGACCAATTTGATTACCTGGGAAGACTGATCGTCTGAAAGCCAGGAGGGGAATCAACCAAGGAGGGTAGGAAAGATGGAAAAAATGTTTGTGTGCACCGTATGCGGCCATATCGAGTTCGGGTCGGCGCCGGATATTTGCCCGGTCTGCTTTTCCCCGCGCGAGAAGTTCAACGAGGACGCCGAAGCCGTTCACCCGGCCTCGAAGGAAGGCAAGGAGAAGCACGTGCCGGTCATCACGGCCTACGACCATTGCGGCCTGATGCCGGGCATCTGCCGGGACATCCAGATCAAGGTCGGCTCCGTGCCGCACCCCATGCAGAGCGACCACTGGATCCAGTGGATTGACGTGTACCTGGACAAAAAACTGCAGGCGCGGTACCAGATCTACAGCGCGAACCTGCAGGCCGCCGTCGGCGTGCATTTGAAGTCCGACCAGCACGGCACCCTGACCGTGATCGAGCATTGCAATATCCACGGGAGCTGGATGGCTGAAATCAAGGTCTGAGCAGGCGAGAAAAGCGCAGCCGGGATATTCCGCGGAATATCCCGGCTATTTTTTTTCCGCAACGCTCAAGACTCCGGGCATGCTTGGGAATAAAATCGTCATCAAGCGTTGCGGGATGTCGCCTGGCGACTTAACCGGCGCTGCGAGGACGTTTAGTGGTGCCCCGGGCTTCGCCCGGGGGGCTTCACCGCAATCCCTTTTTCCAGATAACGCAGGACTTTGAGCAGGATCCTCTGCTCGCGGTGGGTCAGGAGCCGGTTTTCAAACAGCAGCTTCACGCGGCGGAGGAATTCGGGGAAGCGGCTGCGCGGCTGGTAGTCCGCCGCCAGCAGCAGGGAGGACAGTAGATCGTAAATCCGCTGCTTTTCCTCGTGCGTGGCCGGACGTTCCGGCGTATAGGGCAGGGGCCGGGCCTGGCGGGAGGCGGTGAACCATTCGTAGCAGTAGACCACCACGGCCTGGGCCAGGTTCAGGCTGCCTTGTTCGGTGACCGGAATGGTGCTGGCCGCGTCGCAGAGAAACAACTCTTCATTGGTCAGGCCGGCCTGCTCGGATCCGAACACCAGGGCTTTCCGGCTCGACGGCGGGAGCGCGGCCAGCCGTTCCGCGGCGGCCCGGGGGTCAAGGGGCGGTATTTTGACGCGGCGCAGGCGCCGGGACGTGGCCAGGGCGTAGGCGCAGTCAGCCGGGGCGGACGCCAGGTCCGGATAGACCTGCCGACGCAGGAAGATGTCCCGGCCGTCGCAGGCCATGCGTTCGGCCAGGGCCTGGTCGAACTCGCGGGGCGCGACCAGGCGGAGGTCGCGGCCGCCGAAATTCACCATGGCGCGGGCCGTGGCGCCGATGTTTTCCGCCAGCTGGGGCCTGACCAGGACGATCACCGGCGGCTGGAAGGCGGACGAAGCGTGGCTGGGCATGGATGGCTTCACCTTTGGGAAAAATGGAGGCTGTATTCTACTATCGAACCCGCCCCGCAGCCAGCGCTTTTTCGCGGTGGGAGGCGAACGGACAGGGGTCTAATAAAAAGAGGCCCCATGAGCCACGGATGCACACGGATGGACACGGGCAGGATGGGGAAAGCAAATACAGCACAGTCTGTTACACGCCGTGGGTACCTGTGCCTGCTTAAAAATATTTGGGATTAATGAAAGGGGTGAGGGCCATGAAACAGAAAGTCGTAATCATCGGTGCCGGTTCGGTCGGGGCCACCTTCGCCTATGCCCTGATGATCAGCGGCGTGGCGCGGGAAATCGTCCTGCTGGACATGAACCGCGAACGGGCCGAGGGCGAGGTCATGGATTTGCACCACGGCGTGGCGTTCGCGAAACCCGTGAGCATCCGCACCGGCACGTACGAAGACTGCGGGGACGCGGAGGTGGTGGTCATCACCGCCGGCGCCAAACAAAAGCCGGGTGAAAGCCGGCTGGACCTGGCCGGCCGCAACGTCCGGATCATCGCGGGCATGATGCCCCTGATCATGAATTCGGGGTTCAAGGGGGTGTTGCTGATCACCTCCAATCCCGTGGATGTGCTGACCCAGGTGGCCTGGCAGGCGTCGGGCCTGCCCCGGGAGCGGGTCCTGGGATCGGGCACGGTGCTCGACAGCGCCCGGCTGCGGTCGCTGCTGGCCGAACATTGCCGGGTAGACGCGCGCAACATCCACGCCATGATCATCGGCGAGCACGGCGATTCGGAGGTGGCGGCGTGGAGCGCGGCCACCATCGGCGGCGTGCCCATTAAAAAATATTGCGCGGACTGCGGCACCTGCGAACCGGAGAACCGGTATCCGGCGCTGCTTGACCAGGTCAAACGGGCGGCGTACGAGATCATCAGCCGCAAAGGCGCCACTTTCTACGCCATCGGTCTGGCCCTGGTGCAGATCACGGCCGCCGTTTTGCGCGACGAACACCGCGTGCTGCCGGTCAGCAGCGTGCAGGCGGACAGCTACGGCCTCCAAAACGTGGCCTTGTCGCTGCCGTCGGTGGTGGGCAAGAACGGCATTGAGCGGATTCTGGAGCTCGGCCTGGATGCGGAAGAACTGGCCGCCCTGCGCCAGTCCGCGGCCGTCATAAAAAATACCCTGGCCAGTCTGCAGCCGCTTGGATAAAATGAAGTGGACGGGTATCTTTCGGTTGCACACGCCACTCAAGGGGGTTACACATGAACGGCACGCACTTGGACCTGAATTACCGTTTGAATCTTGAATTCGGCCCGGCCCAATTTGTCAGCTTGTGCCGGACGGTTCTCGACGGCATGGTTTTCGACGAGGACACCCGCCTGGAGGCGGTGCTGGAACGGGTCGGCGGCGAACGCAGTACATGGGAGGGCGTTTCCGCGGACCTGGCCGGGTTTTTATCCGAATCCCGCTGGAACGATTTGCATCAGATACGCCTTTCCAACCAGTGGATCAAAGGCATGAACGTGAAAATCAGCCTGGTACGGCGGCCGGACCACCAACAAATCGCGATCAAAGGCGAAACGCCGACCCCCGAACGCCGGGCGCTGGTCGAACAGCAGGTGGCGGCCCGCCTGCAAGCCTCCAACCGCGACAGCCAGGAGCAAGAGCGCGAGCGGCTGTTCGGGTCCATGCTCATGACCAAGGAAATCGTGGACGCCACCCGCCAGGCGTTCCTGTCCGGCCGTTTCGCCGAGGCGCTGGAGGCCGCGGGCCTGCGGCTCAAGCGGCGCTTGGAACACCTGTTCCACCAGTCCGAGATCCGGCCCGGCGACGTGGTGGCGCTCCTGACCCAGGACCCGCCCCTGCTGCTGATGCCGGACTTGTCCGGCCCCCGCCTGAAACAGGAGCTCGAAGGCCTGGGCCACTTGTGCGCCGGCGCGTTGAGCCTGGTACGGTCCCTTCCGGCCGGCGAACCGGGACCGGTATTGAAAACCCTGGTGCTGATCGGCCTGCTGCTGGAGCGGCTGGAAAACGCGCTTCCCAATCCGGCCCCGCGCAAAGGGAGCGGCGATAAAAAAACGGGCAAGCCCCGCGGCCGGAAGCCGGTCGCCCGTCCCCGGCGGGCCGCCGGGACGCGGAAGCCGAAAGCCGCCTTGCGGAAGAAGTGAAGGCAAGCGAAGAGGGCTTGCCCGCGTCCGCCTGTCACTGTATAATAGCCGAAATGCCTTTTGTTGCTGACTAGGCGGGATCCCTTTTTTGCAGGAAACGACATGAAAAGCCGGGTGCATTTTAAAAGTTCGGATTGGAGCGCGACGTTTTGGATTGCATCGGTCCAGGCGGCCACCGCCTGGGTGATGACTTTCCTGGATGTGGTATACGCACCAATTCCCATGTTCGCCGCGGCCCTGGCTGCCGGCTTTTTTTTCCGCGGACGCCCCCGCGAAGCCTCGCTGGCAGGCGCCCTGGCCGGTCTTACGGGCGGCGGTTTGGCGGAATGGGCGTTTCACGCGGTGAGGGTGCAGAACCGGCTGCTGAACTGGGGGCAGATGCCCGGAAACGAGCAGATGGGCCTCGCGATCGCCGAAATGTTCCTGTACGCTTCGCTCCTGAGCTTTTTCGCCGCTTTTTTCGGCTGGAGCACGGGCAAGGAGCCTTCCCTCGCCGCCCCGGCGGAGACGGGCGGAGCCGCCCGCGGTTCCCGCGAAGTCAAGGACCTGCCTTTGATGTCCGAAAAACCACCTTCCCAGCAACCGCCTAAGAATTAATAGGCTGATGAAAAAGCCCGCAGTGCGGGCTTTTTCGTTCGCAATGCGTTGAATACCCCTCGGAAAATCAGGGATTTTTCAAGCGGTAATCCCCGCGTTTTTCCAATTTTTCACGCGCTGTCTCCAGGCGCTCCAGCAACGCGCGCAGTTGTTCTCTCCATTTCCGATACGTTTCCTCCTCGCGTGATCCATCCCATTTTCGCTGACAGGCTTCCAGATAAACGTCGAGGCTGCGCCAGGACGCCTCGAGCGCGGCCGCGGACTGCAACCGCGAACGGATGAGCTCGTGCGCCTGGGAGTCGTCCGGGGGCGACAGGGTTTCCCAATCCGGTTCAGCCAGCAGCCGGGGCAGGCGCCAGGCATCCAGGGCCCGCCAGACTTCCTGGTCCGGGGAGGGGAGCCGGGGAGCATCCAAGGCCTGGCCGGCGTATCGTTCGCCTTCGGAAAGCAGGCGGTGTTCGAGGTCGCGTGACCGCGCCTCGTGGGTTTGGAGCCGGAGCGTAATGTCCGTGGCTTGCTGGCTCTGGTTTTCCTTGGACCAGCGCCAGAAGGGGTTCCACCAGTATTTTTCGTCCCGGTCCGGATCGCTGAGCACGTCCAGCCGCTGAAGCTCGGCCTGCAAGCGGCTGATCTGCGCCTGCTCCTCCGACCATTGCCGCAGTGCTTCCTGGATGCTGCGGGCCTCGCTGGAGACGGCCTCGGGCGCGGGGGATTGCGCGGCCAGGGCCGGGGCCGCGCCCATGATCCAGGCCGCCAGTCCCAAGCCCAGCCAGCGCGGAAAACGGACGGGGGTCATGCGAGCAGCCCGTATTTTTGGAGTTTGTACTGCAGCGTGCTGCGCTGGACGCCCAGCAGTTTGGCGGCCTGGGCCTGGTTGCCGTTGCTTTGGGCCAGCGCTTCCTGGATCAGCCGGCGCTCGAGGTTTTCCACGAGCTGCGGGAGGTTCCGCTCGCCGAGCCGGAGGTCCTCGCCGGCGCGCGCCAGGGCCGCCTCCACGCGCAGGCTGTCGCCCAGCGAAAGCAGCACGGCGCGTTCGATCACGTTTTCAAGTTCGCGCACATTGCCCGGCCAGTGGTATTCCCGCAACAGCCGTTCGCCGTACCGCGTCAGCCGCAGGCTGCGGCCGCCCTGCTTGGCCTCCAAAAAGTGGCGCGCCAGCAGCACCATGTCGTCGCCGCGGTCGCGCAGGGGCGGGAGCTGGATGGGGAAGACGTGCATGCGCCAGAACAGGTCCTCGCGGAAGGTCTTGGCCTGCACCATGCCCGGCAGGTCCCGGTGCGTGGCGCCGATGACCCGGACGTCCACGGTGATCGGCTCGTTCCCGCCCACGCGCTCGAAGGTTTTGTTTTCCAGGAAGCGCAGGAGTTTGACCTGCATATCCAGCGGAATTTCCCCCAGCTCGTCAAGGAACAGCGTGCCGCCGTGGCAGATTTCCAGGCGCCCCTTGCGCTGGCTGGTGGCGCCGGTGAAGGCGCCGCGTTCGTGGCCGAAAAGCTCGCTTTCGATCAGGTTCTGGCTGTAGGCCGCGCAGTGCACGGTGATGAACGGCCCGTTCCGGCGCGGGCTGCGCTGGTGCAGGGTGTGGGCCACCAGTTCCTTGCCGGTCCCGGTTTCGCCGGTGATCAGGACCGTGGTTTCGGAGGCAGCCACCTGGTCCACCAGGCGAAACACCTCCTGCATGGCCGGCGAGGAGCCGACCATGGCGCCGAAGCGGGCCTCGGCTTCGGCCTGCAGAAAGCGGTTGGTTTCCAGCAGACGCCGTTCCTGCAGCAGACGGTCGATTTTCACTTCCACTTCCTCCAGCCGGAAGGGTTTGACCAGATAATCGTCGGCGCCCCGCTTCATGGCTTCCACCGCGTTTTCCACGGACCCATAGGCGGTCATGAGCATGACGGCGGTGTCGTGGGTGTGTTCCTTGATGTGATCCAGAAGCTCCAAGCCCGAGATCCCGGGGAGCTTGAGGTCGGTCAGCACCAGGTCGAATTCCTCCCGGCCCACGGCCTCGAGCGCGGCCGTGCCGTCCCCTGCGGCGGTGACCGCATGCCCCCGCTCCTGCAGGGAGCGGAGCAGCACTTCCCGGATATTGGCCTCGTCTTCCACGACCAGGATCCGCGCCATTTCAAACCTCCTGTAGAAAGGGAAGCACGGCGACGAAGCGGGCGCCCCGGGATGAAGGCGCCAGTTCCAGTCGTCCGCCGTGCGCTTCCATGATGTTGCGGGCAATCGCCAGCCCCAGCCCGGTGCCCTGGGGTTTGCCGGAGAAAAACGGCTGAAAGATCTTCTCGGCCTGGTCCGGCGGGACGCCCGGCCCGTTGTCCGTGACTTCGAGGCGGATGCCTTCGGCGTCCGCTCCCAGGGAGAGAGCCACCTCGCCCCCGGGGCCGGCCGCCTCCCGGGCATTGGTGACCAGGTTGCGCAGGACAGCGAGCAGCCCGGCGTGATCCGCTGAAGCCGGCGGCAGTTCGTCTGCCACGCTGATGCGGCAGGCCGGGTCCAGGGCCCGCACTTCGGCCTGGAGCGCCGCGGCATCCAAGGGCGCGAGCAGCAGCCGGGGCTGGCGGGCGTAAGCCAGAATCTCGGACACGATCCGGTCCAGGCGGTTGATTTCACCGCGGATTTTTTGCACCAGGTCGAGCGCTTCAGGCGTCGAGCCGGCCTCCACCTTGCGGGCCAGGAAATCCACCAGGCTGCTGATCGCGGCCAGCGGGTTGCGGATTTCGTGGGCCACGCCCGCGGAAAGCACTTTCAATTCGTTCACCCGCCGCTCGTACTGCAGCCGCTCGCGGCGGGTCTTGGTTTCCAGTTCGGCGGCCATGTCGTTGAACGCGCGGCCGAGGAACGCCACTTCGTCCCTTCCGGGCAAAGTCACCCGCACCCCGGCTTCGCCTTCCTGCAGGGCGCGGAACGCCCTGGTCAGGCGCGTCAAGCGGCGGCCGAGCAGGACGGTGAGGCCCCAGGAAAGCGCCAGGGCCAGGGCCAGTCCCAGGGACAGCATCCACAGCCGTCGCTGGGACATGCGGTCGATCACCGCAAGCATTTCCGAGCCCGCGGCCAGGCGCAGCCAGCGGTCCTGCCCGGTCGGGAGCCACAGGCTTTTTTGCCACGCGCCCGCGCGGTCGCGGTGCAGGCGCGTCAACTGCCGGCCGGGGAGATCTCCGGGCAGCCAGACCGCCGGCAGGACCCCGCCCGGCCGGACGAAGTGGCTGTCCAGATGCACGCGCCCTTGGCGCGACACCAGGGTCAGGCGGTCCAGTCCGTGGCCAACGGCAAAGGCCGCGAACCGGGACGCATCCTGGCGGTAAACGTCCAGGGTTTCGTCGCCGGGCGCATAGGCGCGCATGCGTTCCAGCGGCAGTTCCTTTTCAGCCAGCGAGGCCACGAGTTCCAGGCGCGCGGCCAGGTCGCGGTCCAAGGTGGCCAGCAGCAGGTTGCCGGCGAGCGCGCTGTACAGCAGCAGGGTGGCGGCCAGCGCCACCAGCATGGCCGCCAGGATCTGCCAGCGCAAGGACCAGGAAACCGCTCGGGGCATGCGCGCGCCGCCTAGTAGGAAATGGCCGTGCCCAGCGTGAAGGTGTTGTAGCTGTAATTATACGACGCGCCGTCCTCGACTGAGGAGTTCGAAGTCTGCGTGACGCCGTGATAGCTCAGGAACACGTTGAACCACTTGGCGAACAACTGCTGCTTCAGCGTGACCGCGAACTCCAGCCCCTGCTCCCAGTGCGGGTTGTCGAAGTTGTAGACGTCGTTGGTGTCGCTGCTCTGGCGCGAGGGCCGCGACAGGTATTGCCGGCGCTGCCAGGTTACCCCGGCGGATCCCTGCGGGGGGAATCCTGCGATCGTGAAGCCGAATTTGAAGGTGTAAAGCAGCCGGGCGCTGTTCTGGAAATAATTATAGTAGCCGCCCAGCGGCAGGCCCAGGGAACTGTCGTAGTAGTTTTGGTTCGAAATGCGCAAGCGGTGAGCGTAGTCGATTTCAATCTGGTGATTGTCATTGATCAGGCAGGGCAGCTCAAGGGACAGGTCGGCGTACTGATCGCGACGTTTTTCAGTGCCAAAAGTGCCGTCGATTTGCACCACCGGCATCTGGGTGTAGGGGACGTCCTTAAAGCGCACTTCCAGGTTGGTCAGCAGGGGGAACGGTGTCCAGGTGAATTCCTGGCGCAACCATACTTCGCCGACGTTATAGCTCTTCATCTGGGTGTCCGCCGGCAGGGCCTGCTGCAAACTTTGCGAGAGTTCGGAGTCGGCCAGCTGGCTGCTTTGGCCGGTGAGCGGAAGATAGTATGGATAGCGCCGGGTGTACCCTTTGTAACCGAACATCGTCCGCATGGGCACGCCCAGGTGGTAGCTGGCGCCGATTTCGCCCCAGCCGCCGGCGTCATTGTAATTGTAGAGGCCCTGGTCCAGGGTTTCGTTGGCCGCGGAGCGGGTTTTTTCCGTGCGTCCGAAGGCTTTGAGCTTGCAGCGCCAGTTCTTGGACAAGTCGTAATTGGCGCCCAGCACATAATAGAGATCCAGGCGCTGATTGTAGAGAAAGGCTTCGTCTTCCAGGTTCAGGATGTTGTTCGCGCCCATGTATTCCAGTTCGAACACCGGGGTCAGCCAGAGCCCCGGAAGTTCGGTCAGACCCAGGTTGGGGGCGAGGTACACGTAGGCGTTGTTTCCGCTGGAATAACTGTCCGTGGGCAGGGTATTGCCCTGGGCGTCCAGACGCGGCGCGGAATAGCGGGCGTTGTACCGTGCGGTATTGAGCGACAAACTGGCGTCCAGCATGGGCAGGAATATGATTTTTGCCGAAGCCGGAGCCGCCGATCCAACCCAAACCATTATGGCTAGGACTCCGGTCCAGTTGAGAAGGTGCTTATTCATCTTGCCATCCTCCTTGTATGAATATTCGTCAGGTCCAGGCAAAAAAAAGCGGTCCCGCGGGTCGGTAGACCCGCGGGACCGGAGAAATCAATCTTGGTCGCCAAAGGTGTTGGCCAGGTGCTGGAACTGGGAAACCGTGTCAATGGTGCGGCCTTCGAACTCCGAGGCGGTCCAGATCTGCTCCCGGTAGGTGCGAAAGACGAATTCGTTGAGGTTTTTCAGAAGGTTGACCAGATCGTTAAGATTGCGCAGAGTGACGACGCTTCCGTTCTCGGTGATCAGGTATTGCTGCATTTCCATGAAAGTGCCGTCAGTGAAGGTCAGGTGCCAGCGCGGCGCCAGATAATTGCCGTCCGTGCGGACACTGTAATTTTCGGTGACGCCGACAGCGCCGGGCATCGCGGAAAAATCGACGCTGGGCGAAGTGCGGGTCTGTCCCCATTTGAGGGTCGAATTGATCGACAGGGAAGCGTCGCGCTCAGGCAGCACATACTGTTGGCTGGCGGTTTCCCAATAAGGCTCGAAAAAATTAACCTGAAATTCGACGGCATCGGTCAAATTGGAGGCTTTCGAGGTTTCTTTGACCAGGTAGATGCTGGGGGCGGTTTTGCCGAATTCTTTGTGCCATAAACCGCGCGTATCGCGCGGCAAAATGTCGTTGAAATAGGCGTTGTAGTTGATGTAATCCAGCCGGTCGTCGCGCATGGTCAAATTCACGAACTGGACCTGGTTGGCTTCGGGCCGCAGCACGTATTCTTCCATGCGCACGCGGTTGCCGTGCACGTCGGTCAGGGTCTTGCCCAGGTGCATGTCCACGTTTTGCTCTTCCACGGCCATCTCCAGGTCCGCGTGCCCCTGGACGCGCTCACTCAGGTTCTCCTGCCGCAAAGCTTCCCGCATGGTGTTTTCGCGGTTCAATTCATCGGCCCGCAAGAGCTCCTTGATTTGCTGCACTTCCTGTTCCCGGATTTCCTGAGGCGATGCTCCGGAAATCTCGCCGGGATTGGCCTCGGCGAGGGTTTCGCGGATCGAATTGGAGAGGCGGAAGTCGTCGATGGCGCGGCTAGCCTGGGCCTGGCCTGCCAGCAGGGTCGAGATTCCCATTCCCACCATCAATATTAAAAGGCTTTTTTTCATGGGTCATTTCTCCTTTCATTCTGGATTTTAAGCCTCGAATATTATTAATGCAGAATCCATGCCAAAAGCCGGAAAATTTCAATGCCAATAATAACTAATAAAAACAACCGCTTTATCTGCCGGTGATTCAATGAGACTTAAAATCTTATTGCTAAATGACGAAAATTGAATTGGAAACCAGCTAATATTCGGATATCCTTGATTTTCGGCGGTTATTTTGAAAACGCCGGAAATTTTGGCCAATTGCCGAATTTTCGTCGCTGCCAAGGGGTAGTGAATGCTGGTGACGCTGGAGTCGCTTCACGACAAATTATGCGCCATTTTGCCAAGATCGCAATAGGTTTTTTACTCGCCGCCACGGCCTGCCAGGCGCCGCGGAGTCCGGCTCCGATTTTAACCACCGGAGTGCCGGGGGTGCTGGGGTATTGGCTGCATCAGGTGGAAGACCAGGGGCCGGTTAAAATCAAGGGGCTGACGATTTATGCTCCCGGCTTGGCGCGCGAGTTCTATTCCCAGCGGAAATTCCAACCGGCGTGGCTGCGCTTGGACCAGCCCGGGCCCATGGCTGAAAACCTGTTGAAGGTGCTGCAACAAGCCGAACGCGAAGGCCTGCGGCCCGAGGAATACCATCTCAAGGACATTCAATCCTGCCTGCGCCGTTTGAAACAGCAGGCGCCTTCCGCCCCGCCGGATGAAAATGCGGTCCTGACGGCCGCCTCGCTGGATTTGCTCCTGACCGACGCGTTCTTCCTGTATGCCGAACATTTGCTGCACGGCCGGATCGATCCCACTGGGTTGGAAGTCAAATTTCCCGGCGATCCGGAGCCGTTTCCGCACGTGGCGTATCTGGAGCAAACCCTGGCGCGCGGCCGGGTGGAGCTGGGGTTGGCCGGCTTGTCGATGACCCATCCTGACTACGTCAAGTTGAAAGCCGCGCTGGCGCAGTACCGGGAGTTGGCCGGCCGAATGGGGCACCTGGCCCTGCCGGCTGCGCCGGGCCTGCGCCTGGGGGACCGCGATCCCCGGCGCGTGCCCATGCTCCGGGTCAAGCTGGGCCTGCTGGGCGATCTGCCCCAGGTGACGGCCAAGGACGAAACGTTATTCAACCAGCAAGTGGCGGACGGCATCAAACGTTTCCAGGAGCGGCACGGCCTGCCGCCGAGCGGCGAATTGGATCCCGAAACCCTGGCCTGGCTGAACCGGCCGCCGGCGCAGGATTTGGCGGCTCTGGAGCTGAATCTGGAGCGCTGGCGCTGGATGCGCAACCTTCAGGAGCAACCACGGTACATCCTGGTCAACATCCCCGCGTTCAGCCTGAATGTCATCGAGCGCCACCGGCCAATGCTGTCCATGCGCGTGGTGGTGGGCCAGACCATCAACCGCACGCCGATTTTCAGCGATGCCCTGAGGTTCATCGTGCTGAACCCCTTCTGGGAGATCCCGCCCGCCATTCTCGTGCGGGACAAGCTGTACGGCCTGCGCTACGAGGCGGATTTTTTCGAGCGGCATCAGATCGAGGTTTTGCGCGGGTGGGGAAGCAACGAACGCCAGGTGGACCCCAAGACCGTGGAGTGGCGCAAAGTCAGTCTGCAGGACCTGACCGAAAAGTACCGTTTCCGCCAGAGCGCCGGCCCGAACAATCCTTTGGGCCGGATCAAATTCATGTTTCCCAACGAGTTCAACGTTTACCTGCATGACACGCCCTCCCGCCAGTTGTTCTCGGCCGAGGTGCGCAGTTTCAGCTCCGGTTGCATCCGGCTCGAAAAACCCGTGGAGCTGGCGGTTTACTGCCTGCGAGACGAAGCTTTCTGGAACGCCAGGCGGGTCAAAGCCGCCCTGGCCGGAAAAGTGGAGCAAAAAATAAAGTTGACGAGACCCATTCCCATCCATATTCTTTACTGGACCGCCTGGGTGGACGCCCAAGGGATCATTCACTTTCGCCGGGATATTTATGGGTGGGATGCGGCTTTGCAGAAAATTTGGCGGGAACGCATGCGGCTTCCCGTGGGGACGAACCAAGGGCCTGCTGGCCGGCCTGACGGCCCTGCTGCTCCTGGGCGGCCTTGAGGCCCGCGCCCAGCAGGGGTTTGACCCGGGCCTGGCCGGGATCCAAGTCCAGTGCCAGGGCCGAACGCTTCAATATAATATAGAAAGTATATTCCTCCTGCCCGGTGAGCTGGTGCGCCTGCAGGTGCCTGCTTCGGATCAGCAGCCTGCCTGCGAGATCCGCGTCTCGACCGGCCGTGTGTTGCAGACCGCTTCGGATGAATTCAAATGGCATCCGCCTTCCCGGCCGGGCGTTTACACCGCCGAGCTGGCCGTTCCTGCCGGTGGCCAACGCCTTACCCTGCAGGCGTTTGTCCTGGTGCCTTTCTCGCGCTTGAAATCCAAAAAAATGAACGGCTATCGCATCGGCCGCTATCCCCAGCCGGCCAGCCGCGGCTTGGTCAAATACGGGACGCCGCGGGGCTGGGTGGAAGCCACTCCGGAAAACCTGGAACTGGCTGTCAGCCCTCATTTCAAACTGGGCCAGTTCGTGTGCAAACAGGGCGGGGAGTTTCCCAAGTACCTGATGCTGGACGAGCGGTTGCTGGCTAAAATGGAGAAACTTCTGGCCGCGGTCAACGACCAGGGCCGCGCCTGTTCCACCCTGGCAGTGCTCAGCGGCTACCGCACGCCGGAATACAACCGGAAACTGGGCAATGTGGCCTACAGCAGCCATGTCTGGGGCTGGGCCGCGGACGTGTACGTGGACGCGGATCGCGACGGCCGGATGGACGACGTCAACCGCGACGGCCGCGTTAATCTCTTGGACGCTTATTGGCTGTTTCAATTGGCAGACAGCCTGGACTGCGAACCCGAAACAATGGATCTGACCGGCGGCTTGGGTTTGTATCCGGCCACGGCCATTCACGGGCCTTTTGTGCACATGGATGTGCGCGGCCGGCCGGCGCGCTGGGGTTTGCAGCGGTTGCGGCCGGTTTGGGCTGAAAAACCCTGAACCCGTCTGGCCGGCTGGTTTGAAACGCAGCCGGCAGGGAGGCGTTTCAGGAGAAAGGAGAGGCGAGAGAGTCAGATTTTAAAGCACCCGGGCGTCCCGAGCCCGGGGCTTCACCGGCTTGGATAGAGGAATGGGGTGCGAATCCCCAGCTGCCCGGCAACTGTATGCAGGACGAAAGCCGCTGCCAGTCACTGGTTTTGAACCGGGAAGACGCGGCGAGTAGGAAGAATGCGAGCCAGGAAACCGCCGAGCCGGACACATCTCCAGGGAGAAAGGAATTTCACGATGTCTCGTTTTCTGCGCATGACGGGCCGCGTTGCGCTTGGCGGCCTGCTGGTTTGCTGTTTGTCGGCTGTCCTGCACGCCCAGACCTTCCTGATTACATCACCTGCTTCCTCCGAAGGAACGGTTCCGTCAACCCCCGAATTGCTCTCCCCGCCGGCTCCCTCGGTTTTGCCCGAATCCCTGCCTGATGAGTGGTTCAAGGAATCCAAAAAGGAACCCACGGTGGTTTCCGCGGCCACCCAGCCCTTGCCTCAAAGCGCGGTGGCGAGCTCGGTCACGGTTATCACGGCCGAGGAGATCGCCCTCCGTCAAGCGCGCAGCCTGCTGGACGCCCTGCAGGGCGTTCCCGGCCTGGATGTCGTGCCGAGCGGCGGCCCGGGCCAGTTGGCCACGGTCTTCATCCGGGGCGCGGCTTCGGAACGCACAGTGGTGCTTTACAACGGCGTGCCGCTGAACGACCCCGTGTCCCCGGCGCGCAACGCCGACCTCTCCCGCATCAGCCTGGACAACGTGGACCGCATCGAGATCGCGCGCGGATCGCAAAGCGCGGTGTTCGGGTCCGGCGCCCTGGGCGGCGTGATCAATGTGATTACGAAGGACGCGGCCCCGGAGTGGTCCGGCAGCCTCGATGCCGAAGGCGGCGCATATTCCACCTGGCGGGGAAGCCTGACCGCCGGCGGCCGCGTCTCGGGGCTGGGCGTTTCCGTGGGCGCTTCGCTGGAAAACACCCAGGGATATTCCTCGGCCGCGGCCGACGCGCCGCAGGACGCCGTGGACGCGGACGGCCACCGGGCCCTTTCCCTGGACGCGGGAATCAGCGCCACGCCGGCCTCCAACCTGGACGTGACCCTGTCCAACCGCTTTTTGCGGGCGGAAACCGAGATGGATTCCTTCGGCGGCACGGCCGGGGACGATCCCAATGCCGTCGGCTCCTACTGGCAGTCCGTGCATCAGGCCACTGTTTCCTGGAACACCCTGCCCGGGACCTGGAGCCAGGAAGTCGGCCTCGGCTTCAACCAGTCTTCGCGGCATTACGACAATCCCGTCGACCCGGCGCATCCGCAGGACGCCTGGACCAGCGATTTCCGGGCCCGGCTGCTGACCGCGGCCTGGAAGCATTGCCTGGAAGCGCCGGCTCACAACCGGATTTCCGCGGGCGCCAATGTCCAGCAGGAATCGGGCGCCTATGAGGACCGTTCCCAGTACCTGGATTGGTGGACCGGCGAGCCCACGGAGATGAGAACCGAATTCAGGGAGCGCCGGGCGCAGCTGACCGGCGTGTTCCTCGAGGATTGCTTTTCCTATGAGAACTGGGACACCACGGTGGGCGCGCGGCTGGACCGGCACGAGCAATTCGGGGAATTCATCACCTACCGCCTGACCCAGGGCTACCGGGTTCCCGCCACCCTGTCCCGCCTGCGGCTGACGTACGGCACGGGGTTCAACGCGCCGACCCTCTATCAATTGTACGCGGACGACGCCTACACCCAGGGCAACCGTGCGCTGCGGCCCGAAACGTCCCGGGGCTGGGAGATCGGCGCCGCGCAGGACCTGCCGGCCGGCTGGGGCGAACTCCAGGTGACGTATTTCCAGTCGGATTATTCCGACGAGATCGTGGGCCTGTATGATCTTGATCTTTTCCGCTACCGCTATCTCAACCGGGCCCAGGCCGAAATGCGGGGCTGGGAAAGCGAGGCCCGCTTCCGTCTCCTCGACTCCTGGCGCATAGCCGCGAATTACACGCGCCTGTGGACGCGGGAATGGGAAGACCGTCCGGCTGACAGCCGGCCCCTGCTGCGCCGCGCCGATTATCAGGCGTCGTTGGACGTGTCCGGCGAGGCGGCCGGGGTGAAGTGGTTCGGCCAGGTGCTGCACATCGGTCCCCGCTTGGATGTGGGCGACGTCCGGCTGGCGCCTTACACTTTGCTGAACGTGGCAGCCAGCGCCGAGGTGTGGCCCGGAACCAGCGTCCACTGCAAAGTAAACAACCTCCTCAACGCCCGCTATGAGGCGATTACAGGTTACGGCACCAGCGGCGTGGCCGCGTATTTGGGCTGCCAGGTGGCGTGGAAACTGGCGCCGCCGGCCGGGAGTCAGGCTGCCCCGGCCCAGCCGGTCCAGTCTGGCCAACCTGGGCAGGCCAGACCGTATGCGGCGCTGGTTGTTGAATAACCTCGGATTTTCGGGCCTTTTGCTCCTGGCCGCGCTGCTGTGCCAGGGAGGGGCCGTTGCCCGCCAAGCCGAGGCGCGGCCCCTCCGCCTGGTCTCCCTGGCGCCCAGCATCACAGAGACGCTGTACGCACTGGGCGCGGGCAGCCAGCTCCTGGCTGTGACAGACTACTGCGATTATCCGGCAGCCGCCCAAGGCCTGCCTAAAGTGGGGGGGTATTACGATCCCAATTTCGAGGTCATCCTGAGCCTGCGCCCGGATGTGGCGGTGCTGCTGTCCGAGCACCAGGAGGCCGCGCAGCGGTTGCGGCAACTCGGCGTTCCGGTGCTGGTGGTGGAGATGCACTCCGTGGCCGGATTGATCACCACGTATCTCCAATTAGGCGCTGTGTGCGGAGCTGAAGCCAAGGCCGCGGTGCTGATCCGTGAACTGCTGGACGCGGTCTCCGGAAGCCGGGACGCGGTTCCGCCTCCGGAACAGCGGCCCAGGGTGCTGATCGTCGTCAGCCGCGACTACCAGGCGCGCGGCATACATGAAACCTACGTCGCCGGCCGGGGGGAATTTTACGACGAACTTTTGGAAACGGCCGGGGCGGAAAATGCCTATCGCCGGCCATGGCCCAAATACCCGAAACTAACCGTCGAAGGCGTGATGTCGCTGGACCCGGACGTGATCATCGAGTTGGTGGGGGATCCGGAGTTTGCAGGCAGGCCCCTGGACAGCCTGGCCGACGATTGGCAACAGGTGCCCGGCTGGCAGACCGGCCGGAGGCGGCGGGTGGAGATCCTGGCCGGGTCTTATACAGTCCGGCCCGGACCCAGGCTGCCGCTCTTGCTGTGGGATTTGCGGCAGGCGTTGAAAACGAGCCAGGAGCCCGAATGATGCTGGATGTCAGGAACCTTACCGTTTCGGTCCCGGGCCGCAGGCTGCTGGACAGCGTGTCGTTCTCGGTCGCGGCCGGCGAGCGTTTCGCGATCATCGGCCCCAACGGCGCGGGCAAATCCACCCTGCTGAAGGTGCTGTGCCGGATTCTGCCGCAACCCGCGGAGGCCGTGCGCTGGCAGGGGCAGCTGTCCTCCGGCCTGGCGCAAAAAGACCTCGCCCGCTGGGTGGCCTACGTGCCCCAGGCCCTGGCGCATACCGAGGAATTCGCGGTGCGGGAGTTCGTGCTTATGGGGCGGTATCCGCACCTTTCGCCGTTTTCCAATCCCCGCCGCCGGGATTGGGAAGCCGTGGACCAGGCCCTGGCAGCCACGGGCATGGAGGCTTTTTCCGGGCGCACGCTCGCCACCCTGTCGGGCGGGGAACTGCAAAAGGTCGTACTGGCCGCGGCCCTGGCCCAGGAGGCCCGGGTGCTGCTGCTCGACGAACCCACCGCGCATTTGGACCCGTTCCAGCAGGATCAGATCTACGCCTTGCTGGAATCCGCGCACAGCCGCCAGAACCTGACCCTGCTGGAAGTCACCCACGACGTCAACCGTGCGGCTTTGGGGCATGACCGGATTTTGGGCTTGCGCGACGGCCGGGTGGCGTTTCTCGGCACGCCGGAAGAACTAATGCGGCCCGAGGCGCTGCGCGAAATTTACGGCAAGCGCTTCCTGCTGGCGCCGCACCCGAACCTCAACCGGCTGGTCGTGCTGCCCGAAGGCGGCAGGGAAGCCACATGAAAAAAACCACGTGGATTTGGTGGGGATTGGCGCTCGCCTGGGTGGGCTGCCTGCTGGGCCTGCCCTGGATCGGCGTGGAGGCGATCCGGCCCCAGGACATCCTGTCCGGCTCGCCGGAGGCCCAGGTGTTTTGGTCCCTGCGCGTGCCCAGGCTGCTGGCCGGCATGCTTGCCGGCTCCACCTTGGGCATGGCCGGCATGGCCATGCAGGCCTTGTTCCGCAATCCCCTGGCCGAGCCTTTCACCCTGGGCACGGCCTCCGGCGCGAGCCTGGGCGCCTGTTTTTACCTGTGGACCGGATGGTCTTTCGGCTTTCTCGGCCTGAGCGGGCAAACCTGGTTTGCCTTTGCCGGCGCGCTGCTGTCGCTGGGCCTGGTCTACGGGTTCTCGCAGCTGGCCGGGCGGGCGCGCACGGAAACCCTGCTCCTGGCCGGCGTGGCCGGCGGCATCTTTTTCTCCAGCCTGATTTTGCTGCTGCAGTACCTGGCCGACCAGGTCCACAGCCTGCGCATGCTGCGCTGGCTCATGGGCAGCCTGGAGGTCGTGGGCTATTGGGAGCTGCTCCAGGCCGCCCCCTTGGCCCTGCTCGGCAGCGGTCTGATCCTGGCCCTGCGGTTCGAACTCAATCTGCTGGCCGCGGGCGAGGACCTGGCCGTGGCGCGCGGCCTGGACCTGCCCCGCGTCAAGCTGCTGTTGCTGGCCGGAGTGGGCGTGATGGTCGGCACAGTGGTGGCGTTGACCGGGCCCGTGGGATTCGTGGGCCTCATGGTGCCGCACATCTGCCGGCAACTGCTCGGGCCTGACCACCGCCGGCTGGCCTGGGCCGTCCTGCTGCTGGGCATGTCGTTCCTGCCGGCCTGCGACGCCGTGGCGCGCGTGCTCCTCGCGCCGGCCGAGCTGCCCGTAGGAGTGATCACCGCGCTCCTGGGCGGGCCGTTTTTCCTGTGGGTGCTGACGCGCAACCGGCCCTGACCGGCTGCCGAAAGGAGACCGAACCGTGACTGTCAAACGGGGATTCGTCCACCTCTATACCGGCCCGGGCAAGGGCAAGACCACGGCTGCCGTGGGGCTGGCTGTGCGCGCCCTGGGCGCGGGCTGGCCCGTGGCATTCATACAATTTCTGAAGGGCCGCGACTCAGGCGAAGCCCGGCTATTGCGGAAACAGCGGGGATTGCGCTGGCGCCGGTTCGGCGGTCCGAAGCTGATCCGGGGGACAGCCGGTGCACGCGACCGGGAGCAGGCTCAGGCCGCCCTGGCGGCCGTGCTGGCGGCCCTGCGTTCAGGGCGGTATTGGCTGGTGGTGGCGGATGAAATTTTGGTAGCCCGCAAGCTGGGGCTGCTCACGGCCAAGGATGTGCTGGCCTGCCTGGACGCGCGTCCCCCGCGCTGCGAGCTGGTGCTGACCGGACGCGGCGCCGGTCCGGCGCTTATGCGCCGGGCGGACCTGGTGACGTATTTCCAAGCCCGCAAGCATTATTACAGGAAAGACCAGCAGGCCAGACAGGGGATCGAGTTCTGAGGCAAGGCTTCCAGGGCTTGGGGACGGTTCCGGTCTTCATGCATCCGGAGGAAAAAAAGGTTGGTGTCCGCCGGGAAACGCATTATATAATTGTTCCATTCTGCTGTTGCCGCTGCGCCGGAGGTGACTTGCATGGCACTAGAATCTAAAAACGTTCCTTTGGCCCTTTATTATCTGCGAGTCGGGCTGGGTTTTCTCACCCTGTGGTCCGCTTGGGACGTGGTGGTGCACCAGGAGCAGATCTACGCCCTGATGGCCGGGTTTCCGCTGATCGGGCCTTTGGCCGGCCAGGTCATGCTGCTGTGGTTCCTGTTTTTACTGGCAACGGGTGCTGCGTTGCTGGTCGGCTGGTATTACCGGGAAGCCAGCGTGGCCACAGCCGCGGTAATGGCCTTGTCCCTGCTGATCCTGGCGCCCTTGACCCCGGCGGTCAATGCGGTCATCGGGCCGTTTCGTCCCCTGGCTTTAAAAAATCTGGTCTGGCTGGGCGCAGCGCTGGTGCTGGCCACGCATGAGACCGACCCCTATAATCCCGAGCGTCGCCACGCCCAGGGCTATCCGGCCATGGCGGGAAACGCCCACCTGGCTTTCAGGATTCTGTTCGGCGTGTACTGCGTCTGGGATGGCATCCTCAAACTGGCGAATGCCCACGCCTACGGCCTGCTGCTTAAAAAGGCCATGATGTACCTGCCGCTGTTTCCGGACGCCTGGGCCGGCGCGACGCTGGCCGTGCTCGCGGTTCTGCAGATCGCGGCCGGTTTGATATTGCTCACGGGCATCCAGTTCCGCTGGGGTCTGGTCATTCTGCTGGCCATCGCAGCGTTCCACTTGCTGGGCCTTAACTGGGTGGCGACCAAGAGCCTGCTGCGGCCCGGCGGCAGGTTCGTAATGCGGGATATCCTGCTGCTGGCCAGTGTCCTGTATTTTTGGCTGGCCGGCCCCGGGCTGCCGGTCCTGCGCGTGCAGGTATCCAAATCCGCTCCATCTTCCGAGCCGCCGGCCGGAATGGGCGGTACGGGCATGCCGCCGGGAATGGGCCGGCTGTGAGGCCTGTCCGCCGGTGCGTCCGGCGGAAGAACCATCTCCAAGGAGTGGAAAGATGAAACGTCTGGCGTTGTTCGGTTTGTTGTTGGCAGGTATGATGGTCTGGGCCGGTTGTTCCACCGTGCCCTTGACGGGCCGCAACCGGCTGGAACTGGTTTCGTCCTCGGAAGTGAGCAGCTTGGGTGCGCAAAATTACAAAGAGCTGATGGGGCAAGCCAAACTATCCCAGAATGCCGTGGAAGTCGCCAAGCTGCGGCGCGTGGGCCAGCGTGTTGCCCTGGCCGCGGAAGCGGTCATGCGGGAAAACGGCATGGCCGAGGAAATACCGAACTATCAGTGGGAATTCAACCTGGTTCAGGACGATGCCACGATCAACGCTTTTTGCATGCCCGGCGGCAAGGTCGCCTTCTACACGGGCATTCTGCCGGTGTGTCAGGATGAAGCCGGCTTGGCCGTGGTTATGGGGCATGAAGTGGCGCACGCCCTGGCCAAGCATGGCAACGAGCGCATGAGCCAGCAATTGCTGGTGGAATTGGGCGGAGCCGCCCTGTCCACGGCGCTCAAGGAAAAACCTGAGAAAACCCAGAACCTTTTCATGTTGGCCTACGGCGTGGGCACCACGGTGGGCGTGGTGTTGCCGTACAGCCGGTCCCATGAATACGAAGCGGACCGCATCGGCCTGCAGCTCATGGCCCGGGCCGGTTATGACCCGCGCCTGGCGGCGCCTTTTTGGGAACGGATGGCGCAAAAAGGCGGCGGCGGCATGCCGGAATTCCTTTCCACCCATCCTGTTCCCGCCAACCGCATCGAGAACCTGAAAGCCCTGGAGGGGGAAGCGCTGCCGTTTTATGAACGCGGCCAGGTGAAGTGACAATCCCTGCCGGGGCGCCGCACCGGAAATACCGCGCCATTTTCTTCGATGCGGGGAACACCCTGTTCGCCGTGCACCCCTCGGTGGGCGCCTGGTATGCCGATGTGGCGCAGCGGCACGGCCTGGAATGCGATCCGCAAGCCTTGGAGGATTATTTCCGCGCCGAATGGGAGCAGCGGGCGGTCCGTTATCTCGCGCCGGCGGATGAACACGAATGGTGGCGCGGCCTGGTGCGCGCAGTCATGGATCGCGCGGGCGGCATCCGGCGGTTCGACCCGTTTTTCGAGGACCTATACGACCTCTTCGCCAGCGAAAGGGTGTGGCGGCTTTTTCCCGAAACCAGGGAAGTGCTTGCCGCCTGCCGGGGGCGGGGCGCGGTGGTGGGGATCGTCTCCAACTGGGATTCGCGGCTGGAACGGATCTGCGCGGGGCTGGGCCTGACGCCCCAAGTGGACTTCATTCTGGCGTCGGCCGTGGTAGGCGTGGCCAAACCGGACCCCGGCATCTTCAGGCTCGCGCTGCAGCGCGCCGGCGTAGCCGCGGACGAAGCGCTGCATATCGGCGATTCGCTGCAGGACGACGTCATGGGCGCCAGGGCCGCAGGCCTGGACGCCTTGTGGCTGACGCGCGAGGGCGGCTCCGACGGACCGCCGGAAGTGAGGCAGGCGGCATCGTTGCGGAGCGTACTCAATCTCTGCTAGGAGGAATTATGCGCCGGATCGTTCTCTGTGGATTCTGTTGGATGCTGGGAGTGTGTGCCGTGTTGCCGTCGCTGGCCGCGGCCGCGGAAGCCCGGCAGACGCCCGTGGCCGGGAAGCCCCGCCTGGTCATGGTCGAGGTTCCTTCCTGGAAAAACGCTTTGTTCGGGCTGCCCCGCGAACTGCCGCTCTTGATCGCGCCGGGCGAGGCCTTCAATCCTCAAGCCCGGCATTATGACTACAGCAGCGGACTGGAGGCCATGGAGATCCTGCTGGCTATCCGCCCCAAGGACCCGCATGCCAAAGCGTACCGCCTCTTCATCCAGAAGTGGCCCAGGTACCAGAAGTTCTTTCAAGCCGTGGAAAAAGAGGACTATGCGGCCGCCGAGGAAGTCCTGAACCAAATCCTGCAATTGGACCCGGAGGAACCGGCGGTGCATTTTTACCTGGGGAGTCTGAATACCCAGCTGAAAAAGTACGCTGAAGCGGAAAAGAATTACCGCGCCTGCCTGAAACGCTATCCGGATTACGGCCCTGCGTACATCAACCTGGCCCGCCTGGTCAAGGCGCGGGGCGATGACGATGAGGCCCGGAAACTTTTGACCGAGGCGGTGAAACGCCTGGAAGGCGGGGAGCAGCAGGATGCCCTGCAGCTCGCCCGAACCCTGTTGCAAAGCCTGGACAAGCCCTAGGGGCTGCGAGGAGGTTGGCATGCCGGACATCAAGCAGGTGGAATCCGGGAAATTGCTGTGCCTGGAAATGCGGGGCAGCCTGCGGGAACTGCCCGCGTGTTTCGCGCAACTGGAGGAATATGTCCGCGCGCGGCGCGTGCCGGTCAAAGGGGACCGGCTGGCCATCATCTATGACAACGTGCCCGGGTTCGACCGGGAGCGCGCCCATTTCGCCGCGGCCGTGGAATTGGCCGGTGAATGTACGGGCGACGGGGAGGTCACGGTTGTGGTTCAGAGCGTGATGCTGGCTGCCAGCGAGTTCCACGCCGGCCCCTGGGACGGCCTGGAAGCCGCCTATCAGCGCCTGACCGCCTGGATTCCGGAACACGGTTACCGCATCGCGGGTCCGGCCCGGGAGTACTATCTGGCCGGCTCTCCTTCCGACGAAAGCAGCTGGCAGACGGAAATTTTGATCCCGGTGGAACGCATGCAGGGGAGCGGGAGCAGTGGAACTTAGGCCGATCAAGCCGGAAGCCCTGGAGGCTTGGCGCCGCAAATATCGCGGGCAGCTGGGTTTGCCCGTCATTCCGGATTTTCATGAGGCCTGGTGCCGGATGGGTCAGGCCTACCAGGTGGAAGAGATGGGGCATTCCCTGGGCTACGCGATTTTGACCCAGGAAACCTTTTTACCGGCCGAGTCGCCGCTCCTGCCGGAGTTTTATCTGGACGTCGGCCCTGCGAAATACGCCCGGCAGCTTCTGGTCGAGATCATCGACCGTCTCAAACCACGCCAAGTCATGGGCCGGACCGACGACCCTTCCGGTTTTCCGCTCCTGCTCGACTTGCGCCTGCCGAACCAGGCGGCGTCCGCGCTGTATCTTCTGGACCGCGAGCCGGACTGGGTGGAAGATGCACAAACCCGGATCGTGGAAAGCCGGTTGGAAGACGCGCAGGACCTGCTTTCGATTTATTCCTCGGTGGCGCCGGAGGACGGCGGCATTCCGGACGAAATGGCGCTGATGAAAAGCCTCGCGTTGTGGCGGCATTATCGCCTGCAAGCCGGCCGCGAAATCCTAGCCGTGGCTTACGTCGTGCCGCAGACCGACCGCTATGTCACGGTGTCTCCGATCGTCGTGGCCCAGGCGCGCGGCAAAGGGTACGGCCGGTACCTGCTGGCCTACGTAGCCCGGCGGGAGATGGCGGCGGGAAAAGCCTTCGTCGCCGCCGCCAATGCGGACAACGAAGCCGGGCGGGGATTGCTGGAATCACTCGGCGCCCGGCTGGCTGCCCATTGCATGTTGTTTCGGCCTTAAAACGAAACGGGTTGCGAAAAGCGCGTATCTGGTGTATTAATAAAAGCAGTTTGAATCGCGGAGTTCATAGGGAACACAGCGCCTTTTTGCGGATTCCATACTCCTGAAATCTCTGTGCTCTCTGTGGCAACCCGGACAGAAAAAACTTGGGAATGGAATGATGAAGAAACTCTACGTACTGCAACATGCTGAAAGCGAACCCCTGGGCGTTTGGGAAGAAGAGTTGAAACGCTGGTACGCCCGCTTTGAATATGTCCGGCTCTGGCAGGGGCAGCCGCTGCCGCAGCCTGAAGACACGCTGGCCGCGATCGTGCTGGGCGGTTCCATGAATGTCGACGACACCGAACAGCATCCTTTTTTAATCAAGGAATTGGAATACCTGCGGCGGTTGCTGGAGATGGATGTGCACGTACTGGGCGTGTGCCTGGGGGCCCAGTTAATGGCCGCGGCCCTGGGCGCCCAAGTGACCAACGGTCCGAGGGCGGAGATCGGATATTCGCGCGTAATGCTGACCTACGACGGCGTGAAGGATGCGTTGCTGCTCGGGTTTCCCATGGAACTGCCTGTCTTTCAGTGGCATGAACAGGGATTCGAGCTGCCCCAGGGCGCGATCCGCCTGGCTTCGACGGACGAATACCCCAACCAGGCGTTCCGCCACGGCCATGCCTGGGGATTCCAGTTCCATCTGGAAGTCACGCCGGAAATGGCCGAAGGATTCGCCCGCGAACACGAGGAAACGCTGGTCCGCTTGCACGGCCTTTCACGGCACAAACTGGCTGAACAGGCCGGCACGGTCGGGCAGGTGGCTTCCCTGTATGGACGCCAGTTAATACGGCGATTCTGGGATTCGGTGACTGAAGTATGAGCGCGACGGTTCCCACAGGCGGTCCTTTCAAACTCAGCGCGGCCAAAGCGGTCGCTGATTCGGATGCGGCCAGCAGCCACCCGGCCTGGCCCGCCTGGCTGCTCCTGGGTGCCGGGGTTTTCTTGGGGTGCTTCTGGCTTATTTTCGGCCTGCTATCCGCGCTGGGCACGAAAGTCTGGTGGTATTATCCGGTGGTCCTGGCGCCAGGCGCAGCCATGCTGATTTTAGTGCTGATGGCGCGGCGCGCACCCGTTCCTTTCGGCACGGCCTTGGCCGTGGCCGGACTCCTGCCGCTCATCCTGGCCTGGGTGCGGGGCGGCGCCTGGTTGGGCGCCCTGCTGCTGGGAGTGCCGCTGACGGCGGTGGGCGTGGCGTTTGTGATCATGCGCGCGCAATTCGCCCTCCGGAGGGAGCGGTAGGATGGCCCGGTATGTTTATTCGTGCACGGCTTGCGGCCAGCGGTTCGAAGTGGACAAACCCATGACTGCCGCTTCCGAGCCTTCCGCCTGCCCCCAATGCCAGGCTCCGGGCCGGCGGGTTTTCACCGCCCCGGGCATCACCATAAAAGGATCACCGATCAAGTTTTCCGGCGGGGAAGAAGTAGAGGGCGGTTCACCGGAGCCGGAGTCCGGGTGCGGCAGCTGTGCCAACGGCGCGTGCCCTTGGAACTGACGATTTTCGCGGGCCGCGAGAGGATTGAGGGCCGATGAGCGCTGATTTGCTGCTGGTAGTGGAACTGGAAACCCTGGGACTCCGCGTTCAGGCCTTGGACCGCGACCTGGGCACACTGGCGTCAGCTGAGAGCGAATACAGCCAGCATTTTCCCCAAGCCGGATGGATCGAACATCAACCCGAGGAAATTTGGCAGGCGACCCAGCGCGCTTTGATGAAAGTCGTCGACACGGTGGGCGCGGACCGGATCCGGGGCCTGGCCCTCGCCAACCACTGCGGCGACCTCCTGATTTGGAACCGCGCCACCGGAAAACCGATCTATCCCGCCATTGGCGGCGCCGACCGCCGCTCCGAACCCATCGTGCGCGTGCTGCGCAACAACCGCCGGGAACCCATGCTGCATTACCGCACGGGCTTGTTTTTGGACCCCACGACCTGCGCAGCCAAAATCGCCTGGATCCTGGATCATGTGCCCGAGGCCCGGGAGCAGGCCCGCGCCGGCGAGCTGGCGTTCGGAAGCATGGACTCCTGGATCCTGTGGCAGCTGACCCGCGGCCGCCTGCACGCCACCGAACCGGCCAATGCCTCCCGCACCATGCTGTACGACCTCAACTCCCATCAATGGGAACCCCAGTTGCTGGCTACTTTCGGGATCCCCGCGGTATTGTTGCCGCGCATCATGCCTTCCCGGGGATTTATCGGCGAGATCGATCCTTCCGTGCTGGGCATCTCCGTGCCGGTGTTGGCCATGAATTGCGGCCACCAAGCGGGCTTTTTCGCGCTGACCGCGGGCGATCCGGCCGTGGGACGCGTTCATTACGGCAAAAATCTGTTTCTGCAGCAAAGCATCGGCTCTGAAAGCCTGATTCGCGGGGAAATCCTGACGACCCTGGCCTGGCGGCGGGACCATCACGCCACCTATTGCCTGGAAGCCCAGCTGCCCGGCAGCGGGGTGGTGGTGCAATGGTTGAAGGACGCCCTCGGCCTGCTGACTTCGTACGAGGAGTGCGAAACCCTGGCTGCCGAAGTTCCGGATACGGCGGGCGTGTATCTGGTGCCCGCTTTCGCCGGGCTGGCCGCGCCTTATTTCGACCCCCAGGCGCGCGGGACCCTGCTGGGATTGAATTTCCGCACCACGCGGCAGCACATCGCCCGGGCCGCGCTCGAGGGCGTGGCGCAGCTGTTGGCGGACAACCTGCAGACCTTGAGCAAAGCCTCACCGCATGCCATCCAGCGCCTGCGGGCGGACGGCGCGGGAGCCGGCAACAATTTCCTGCTGCAATTCCAGGCCGACATCACCGGCTTGCCCATCGAAAGGCCTGAACACCTCGATTCCGGGCTGGTCGGCATCGGCCTGATGGCCGGAATCAGCGCCGGGTTCTGGACCGAAGAGGAAGCCCGGCACCGTTTCCTGACCGTGGGGCGCGTGTTTCAGCCGCACTGGTCCGAGGAGGAACGGAGAAACCACCGGGAACGCTGGCAGGAAGCGGTGGCCCGCTCCCGCGAATGGGCGCGTGAATGATGGAGGCACCGCGATGTTGTCTCATGCCCCATAGTCTGAATGCGGACGATTGTCCGTAATGAAGATCCCCCGCCTTCTGAATTCGATCCAACTGAAAATCACCGGCTGGCTGAACCAGTTATGGTCGAGCGGCGAATTCCATCTCATCGGCCGCTGGATTTTTTTCGGGTTCCTCATCGGTTTGGTCGGCGGGTTCGGCGCCTGGCTGTTCCGCCTGTTGCTGGAGTTGTCCCAGAACCTTTTTACCGAAGCCTGGCTGCACCGGCTGGCGCCAAGCACTGCCTCTCTCCCCGGCACGATCCACATCCTCTGGGGCCGCCCCTGGTGGTGGCTCATCCCCCTGATCCCCGCGCTGGGCGGATTGATTTCCGGCGTGCTGGTGTTTTGGATCGCGCCCGAGGCGGAAGGGCATGGAACCGACGCGGTCATTGACAGTTTCCACCGCGGCCGGGGTTTGATCCGGGCGCGGGTGCCGCTGGTGAAAACCCTCGCCTCGGCGGCGGTAATAGGCAGCGGCGGTTCGGCGGGCCGCGAAGGCCCCATTGCGCAGATCGGCGCCGGCTTTGGCTCGCTCCTCGGGCGCTGGCTCAAGGTGTCGATCCAGGACCGCCGTCTCATGGTGCTGGCCGGGGCGGCGGCCGGGATTTCCGCCATCTTTCAGGCCCCGCTCGGCGCCGCCTTGTTCGTCACCGAAGTCCTGTACCGCAACCACGAACTGGAGACCGAAGCCCTGATTCCGGCGATCATCGCCTCCCTGACGTCGTTCTCCCTCTATATCCGGCTCGTCGGCCAGGAACAGCTGTTCGTCATCCCGCAGCTGCATTTCCACGCCGCGGAAGAACTCGTGGTCTATGCGGGCCTGGGTCTGGCTTGCGCCCTGATGGGGAGCGTTTATGTGCGCTGCTTTTACGGCCTGCGGGACCGTTTTTTCAAACCGCTGCCCCTGCCGGCCTGGTTAAAACCCGCCCTGGGCGGGCTGCTGCTCGGGTTGTTGGTGCTGTTTTTGCCCCAGGTCTGGGGCGGCGGCTATAATGTCATGCAGCAAGCCATGAGCCGCAGCCTGACCGCCCACTTGATGCTGCTCCTGGTCGTAGGCAAGATCCTCGCCACGTCTTTTACCATCAGTTCCGGCGGTTCGGGAGGCGTTTTCGCGCCGTCCCTGTTCATCGGAGCGATGTTGGGCGGTGGGTTGGGGGCGTCGCTGCAGGGCTGGCTGCCGCCGAGTTGGATGCCGGACCCCACGGCTCTGGTGGTGGTGGGCATGGGCGGTTTTTTTGCCGGCGTGGCCAAAGTACCCATTGCCAGCATCATTTTAGTGGCGGAAATGACCGGCGGTTACGGCCTGCTGATCCCCATGATGCTGGTCTCGGCCATCGCGGTGTTGTTCAACCACCGCGTGTCCTTGTACGAGCGGCAGGCGGCCAGCACCATCGATTCGCCCGCCCATCAGGGGGATTTCATCGCGGATCTCCTCGAGGGACTCACGATTGCGGACACCAAGGCCCTGCGGACCAAGCCGGTCACCGTACTCTTCAACACCCCGCTCGCCGAGATTCTGGACAAATTCAGCGGCAAGGAACAGCACCTGTTGCCCATGGTCACAAAACAAAATGTGGTCAAAGGCGTGATTGCGTTTGAGGATCTTCGGGAACTGCTGCTGGAAGGGGAATGGGCCCCCAAGCTGATCCTGGCCGTCGACATTGCCAAGTTTCCGTTCCCCTTCGTGACCCCCGAGCAAAATTTGCATCAAGCCATTACGGAGTTCGCCCGTTTCGACAGCGAGGAACTTCCTGTCCTGGACGCGCAAGACCACCGCCTGCTCGGCATGCTTACCAAACGCGAAGTGTTTTTTACCTACGAGCAGAAACTGGAAACTCACAAAGCCCGGGGCAAGCAGGCGGGGCGGCGGGGAAGGTTCGTCTGAACCCCGTCCGGTCTCAGGCCAGGAGAATAGAGTTGAGCAATGCCATTAAATGCTTTAAAATAGTGGCTAACCAACATGTTCGCTTAGATAAGCCAATCGCTCGTCGACAGACCAGCCCGGGAATGGGTTAGGAGCGCCAGCTGCGGATGAAAAAGAAAACCAGTATCCGACGATCCATTTTCGTTTTCATCTATGCCTTTGTTTTCGGGCTCGGCATCGCCTTTTTTGTTCCCAGTTTCATCCAGCAGCAACGCGTCGTCAAACAGGAATTCCTCGAACGCGGCAAAGCCCTTACCCGCAACATGGCCATCAATTGCCAGAAAGTGCTGGACAGCCGCGACCGCGACGCCCTGTTCACTCTGGCGGACAGCCTCATGCGCGAGATCGACATCCTGTGGATCCTGATTTACGACGCCCAGGGGCAGATCGTCGCGGAAAACGGGACCGTGGATTTCGAACACGTCACCAAGGAACTCGGGCGCATTCTCGTGGGCGATAAAATCACGGTCAACCGGATCAGGATGCCGGACGGCCGCTGGGCCTACGACCACGCCGCCCTGGTTCGCAAGGTCGGCGGGGACACCAAGGCCATGGTGAACAAGGAACTCTCCCTGTTGGAGGGGTACGGCGAAGCCGGCGGCGGGGAAGAGGAACTGCGGACAGAGGAAACCCTGGGAACGGTCCATGTGGGCATGTCCATGAGCCGCCTGGAAGAGCTTCAGCAACGCATGGCCCTGCAGATGCTGATCATTTTTATTCTGGCCCTGGCGGCCGGGACGGTTGCGGCCATTTTCTTCGGCCGCTGGCTGCTGCAGCCCATCACCCAGTTTATACAGCGACTTAAGGACATCGCGTCCCGCCGCGGCGACCTGACCCAGCGCCTGGAACTCGGCCGGAACGACGAATTTTCCGAAATGGCCGATTATTTCAACATTTTCATCAAAAACATCGCGCTGATCGTCCGGGAAACCGTAAGCTTGGTTTCCAAAATGAACGTTTCGCTGGAGGAAATATCCTCGACTGCGGAACAGCTCAGCGCCAACGCGGACGGCGTCAATTCGACGGTCCAGGGCCTGACCGGGGACCTGGAAAAACAGGAACGCGAATCCACGGCCACGCACAACACCATCGAAGATGTGCTGGGGACCCTGGTGAACATTGCTCGCAAATCCCAGAACGCCCAGCAGGTGTCTTCGCAAACCGAAAACGTCTCGCGCCAGAGCGGAAAGACCGTGCAGGATTCGGTTTCGGTCATCGGCAGCATCTCCGACAAGATGAGGCTGATCGAGGAGCGCATGCGGCGCCTCACCCAGTCCCTGAGCGGCATCGGTTCCTTTGTGGAATCCATCCGGAAAATCGCCTCCCAAACCAATCTCCTGTCCCTGAACGCGGCCATCGAGGCCGCGCGTGCCGGCGAAGCGGGGCGGGGCTTTTCCGTAGTGGCGGAAGAGGTGCGCAAGCTGGCGGAGGATTCGGCAGCCGCTTCCGAACAGATCCAGAATCTGATCAGCCAGATTCAGAACGAGATCAAAGGCACGGGCGAAGCCACCCGCCAGGCCACGGACGTCGTCGGCCGCGGCTCCCACATGATGGACGAGGCCGGCAAGGCCCTGTCCACGATCATGGAAAGCACGGAATCGTCCGCCCAGGTCATCGAGGAGATTTCCCGGAACCTGACCAAGCAGTCCGACTCGCTGAAGGAAATGATCAAACGGGTCGAAAACGTGAAGAACCTGGAAAAAAGCAATTTCATCGCGGCCCAGTCCGTGGCGGCTTCGGTCGAGGAACAAACCGTGTCCTTCGAACAGATCACCAATGCCATCCAGAAACTAAGCGAAGACGCCCAAAATATGCGCAAGCTGGTGGTGGAATTCAAAATTGAATGAACGGCGTCCGGGGCGCCGGACATTTTCCTTGATTTAAGCCAGGTGCCTGACTATCATAGGGGACGCTCCCGCAACGGGCGGGAACCTCGATAATTCGAAACGGATCCGGAGGGCAAGAGCGGAGTATGCATAAGGTCAAGGATTTTTGGAATCGCGTGCTTTTTCACGAAGCGGTTGAACCCGAATCCGTATGCGAAAACCGCCTGTCCGCCACAGAGTTGAAGGACGGCTACCTCAACCTGTCCAACCTGGACATCCCGGCCCGCTGTTTTTTCCAGGATGAGTTGATCCACGTGCTGATGATCGATATCCACGGCAAAAGCGAGGAACCGGCGGTATTCCGCTGCCGTCAGCGGAAATCGAAAGGCAAGAAGGGCCAGGTATTCAAACGTCAACGGTTCTGGCCGGCCGGGTTCAATTTGAAAGCCTGGTTCCAGAAACAAGGCGTCGAAACCGGCGACCTGGTGCTGTTGGCCGTGGCCCAGGCCAGCAATTACCTGATTTTCCGCGCCATTCGCCCGAAGACCCTGTTGATCGTCCATGACCGCCGGGCCAACGAGCGCCGTGATTTGGAGCGGCGCTTTGACGACAGGCGCAAAACGCTCGTGCATGTCGGCCTCGAACGCCGGCAGCGCGAACGGCGACGAAAAGACCGCCGCCTGAGTGAACGCCGCAAACTTCGCGGCGGCGGGTAAAACCCCCCAGGCTGTCTGAAGTTCACCTGCTTTTAGCCTGACCGCCTGCCGCGGTTCAGCCGGTGCTCGGCAAACTCCCACTCCACGTTTGTGCAGGGAAGGGCGGGCATATGGGAATGATCCTGGGTTTGTTGGCCATGGGGCTGATCGCGGGTGCCGCCAGCGGCGCGTTGGGGATCGGCGGCGCCATTCTGATCATCCCCGGGTTGGTGTATTTCGCGGGTATGGATCAGAAGCTGGCCCAGGGAACAACCCTGCTGCTCATGCTGCCCCCGATCGGGTTGCTGGCCGCCCTGGAGTACCTTCGCCGGGGCGAGGCGGATTGGCGGGCCGCGATTTGGATTTGTCTGGGCTTTCTGGTCGGAGGCTACCTCGGCGCCCGCTGGATCGGCATGATTCCCGATCAGTTGCTGCGGCGGCTCTTCGGACTGTTTCTGCTGGTGATCGGACTGAAAATGATCATCCGGCCCTGAACCCCTGCGGGGATGGACCGGAAAATGTCAGAGGAGGAAGGGTAGGATGGAAAAAGGCAGAGAGACGAAAAAAGAAATTTTATTGATCCCCATCGGCAAGGTGCTGGTGGAGGTGCTCGGCGAAATCGCGGTGGCCCTGCGCAAGTCTTATCAATTTCACGTCCACATCGGCCGCTCCGAGGAACCGGATACGGAAATGTATTCCGACCAGCGGCGGCAATACCTGGCTGACCGCCTGCTCAACCTGCTGGCCGCCCGCAAGCGCGACAGCCTGGTGGCCGTGCTGGGCGTGGTGGACGGCGATATGTTCGCGGGCGAAAAAAACTTCGTGTTCGGCCTAAACCAACCGGGGCAGGGAATCGCGGTGATGGCTCTGACCCGGTTGCGCGAGGATTATTATAAAAAACCGTCGGATGCGGAAAAGTTCCTGCGCCGCGCGGTGACCGAGGCGATTGACCAGGTAGGCATGGCCATCGGATTGCCCCCCTGTCCCACTAAAAAATGCGTGCTATTCCCGGCCAACGCCCTGTTCGGCCTGGACGCCAAACCGCAGACTTTCTGCGAGTTGTGCCAGGGCCGCATTGCCGCCAAGCTCCACCCCGCCGCTCCCTCCAAAAAAGCGGCCGAACCGGCCGAAGAAGGAAACGGTGAAGGGCCGGAAGCTCAGGCGCGCCTTGACAACCACCTGGGCGGCAAAGCCGACGAACGGATGCCTGAAGATGAATCCGAGGTGGAAGCCCAGTTGATGGAACCGGAAGGGCCGGTGTCCGCGGAAGTGGCGGCTTTGCACGCTGAAGCCGAGGGACCGGACGAGCCCCTGGTGGCGGACGCCGGGCCGGACCAAACCCGGGACAGGTAAATCCGCGGATCCATGGGCAAGTCCGATTCCCCGGTCGGCAGTCTGCAGGTCGTCTCTTCGCCGGGGGTGGGCGGCCGTGAAATTTACGCCCCAGTCCTGGCCCGCAAGCTCAACGCCCAGGGCCACCCGGCCTGGGTGCTGGCCCGGCCCGATAGTCTGGCGGCCCGCCTGGCCGGCGAATGGAGCGTGCCGGTCGTGGCCCGCCGGCCGCGGCCTTATTTCGATCCCGTCTTCATCCTGGGGATGGCCCGCTGGCTGAGAAGCCATCCTGTCCACGTTATTCACGTCCATTGGTCGCGCGATCTATCCAACCTCATTTTGGCCAATGCGCTGGCTGGCGGCCGGCGGCCTGTGATTCTTACCAAGCACGTATACGCAACCGAACCGAAACGGGATCCTTTCCACGCCTGGGTCTTTAGGCATACGGACCGCGTGCTGGGTGTTTCGCGGTTAGTGGCCGAGAACGTGCTGAAGACTGTTCCGGTCGATCCGGCGAAAGTCGGGGTCTTATACAACGGAATCGATGTGGAGGACGTGTGGAACCCCGCCTTGGCAGCAGCAGGCGTTGACCTCAAAAGCGAGTGGAAGATTCCCGCGGCTTCGCCGGTGTTGGGATATGCAGGCCGGCTCAATGCCGGCAAGGGCGTGCACCTGGTGTTGCAAGCCTTCGATCAATTGGCCGGCGAATTTCCGGACTGGCATCTTGTGCTGATCGGCAGGGCTGTGGGAGCCGGTGAACAGGCGTACGCCGAACGGTGGCGGACGTGGGCTGAAGCCAAACCCTGGGGCCGCCGGGTGCATTGGCTGGGTTTTCTCGACAATATGCCCGCAGTTATGAAGCAGCTTGACCTGTTCGCGTGCGCGTCGGCCCTGGAATCGCTGGGCATGGTGTTGGTGGAGGCCATGGCCATGGAGCGGCCGGTGGTGGGTCCTGACACGGGCGGTGTGCCGGAGATCATTTCGGCCGGACGCGGAGGCCGGTTGTTTCACCATCCGGATGCAGGCCATTTGGCCGCCACGCTCAAGCCGTTGCTGGCCGACGCCGGCTTGCGGCAGCAACTGGGGCGCGAGGCCCGGCAGGTGGTGCGCGAAAAATTCAATCTCGACCGCTCGGCCCAAAACCTGGTGGAACTTTACCGCGACTGCTTGGCCCGGCGAAAAACCCGGTGAGCCGGATCGAACACAGGAGGCTTGACCCATGGATGCCCTGGAAACCCTGGCCACGCGACGCAGCGTGCGTGCCTTTCAATCCCGCCCCTTGCCCCGGGCCGTGCTGGAGCAAGCCGTGGCCGCGGCCCGGCAGGCGCCGACCGCCCGCAATCTGCAGCCGTGGGAATTTGTAGTGGTGGAAGAACCCGGACGGCTGCGGCATCTGGCGGCGTTGACGGACAACGGCAGATTCATCGCCTCCGCGCCGGCGTGCGTGGCTGTTTTGTGCCGGGAGACGAAGTATTACCTGGAAGACGGCGTCGCGGCGGTGGTGCATTTGCTGCTGGCGTTGCACGCGCAGGGCGCGGCCGCCTGCTGGGTGGCGGGGGATAAAAAACCCTATGCCCCCGAAGCGGCGGAATACCTGGGCGCGACGAAGGACATGAAGCTGGTCGCGCTCATCCCTTGCGGATTTCCGGCCGGACCTGCGCCCGCGCCGGCCAAGCGGCCGTTGCAGGACATGCTGCATTGGGAAACATTCGGGACGCCGCGCTGAACGCGCGGTTTCAGCGGATATCCAATTCGGCGGGGCGGGAAGGCGGGAAGGGTACGGTGATCCGCCCCCCTTGGGGGTGCTGGAGTTCGGTCAGGCTGACATCGGCAGGTTTGACCTGCAGCCACTGATCATTAAGCGGAAGGCGGTCAGCGGAGGCGGAGACCGCGGCGCCGATGAACAGGGAAACCGGCCGGCCGGCTGGGAGCACCACCCGTTCAGGCAACAGGCGTTTTCCCACCACCATCCAGACGGCTTCGAAGGGCAGTGACTCGCCCGGCCAGGTGTCCGCCAGCAACTGGCAGCGAAGCCGGCCGGGTTCTTTTTCATCCGCATGGGACGAATGCCCGGCGTCGGCGCTCATGGGAATGACCAGGTCAAAGCCGTGGTCCCCGGCGGCGAGCAGGCCGAAATCCAGCCGCCGGTAAGCTCCGGACGGCAACGCGAATTGCCCCCCGGTGTCTTTGCGCTCAAGATAAATGGGAAGCGGGGACAGGTTAAGGGCATGCAGGATCACGCGCACGCCGGCCGGACACGTGAAGCGGATCGGATACATGGCGTCCATCGTGTAAACCAGGCCGAATTCCCACACCTCGCGGCCTGCAGGCAGGCGGGTGGCTTCGGAAACCTGGGAATGCTCCCAAACCCCTGAGGCCGGAAGCGGCCAGGCCGTTCCCAGACAGGCCAGGATGCATAAGAAAAGCGTCGCGCGTCGGATCATGGAGGTATTGTAGGCAAAAGCCCGATTCCTGTCATGCGGAATTTCGTGGTCCAAAGCGTTTGACAGCCTGCTTGGCGCTTTGATAACATCGCACGTTGGCTTCTAGCCGCAAGGAGCATCGTCATGTCTCTGCAACGTTGGCTGATTCTGGCCATTCTGGTGATCGTCGCCGCCTGGAGCGGAATGTATTTCTGGCGGTTTTACAACGGCAAAGCCCTGTATCCGGTGCAGGGTGAATACGTGAAGGTCGAACAGAACGGCCTGTACGTGCTGGTGCGCGGCGAAGGCCGCGGCCCAGCCGTGCTGTTTTTATCGGGATTCCCGTACCATTCCGAGTCCTTTTTTGCCCTGGCTTCGCGGCCGCCGGCGGGGTATCGCTTCATCACCCTGGATTTCCCGGGTTTGGGTTGGTCCGAAAAAAAAGTCACCCAGCCGCTGACCCCGGCGGACATGGCGTTGCAGGTCAAACTGGCGTTGGACAAACTGGAAATCCAGGAAGTGATTCTGGTGGGGCATGATCTGGGCGGCGGCGTGGCCCTGGTGTGCGCTTCCATGTTCCCGCAATTGGTCAAAGGCCTGATGCTGATCGCTCCGGATTCCTCCTGTGGTTCCGCCGCCGAGGCCATGGGCTGGTGGTGGGGCGTTCCCTGGATCTCGGAAGCCTGGGCTTCGCTTTTTTTGGATCGCGGGTTCATCCGCCGCCTGCTCAGCCGTTCCTGGACGCCCGGTTCCGATACCTGGCACGCCGCCGTGGAAAAATACGTCCGTCCGCTGGAAATGCCGAACGGACGCATAAGTTTCCTGCTGCTGCACCGGGGTCGCCTGGGATTCGATTACCGTCCGTACGAGGAGCGGTTGGGCTGCCCGGTCACCGTGCTGTGGGGGGAGAAGGACCGTATCCTGCCCGCCAGCCTGGGCGGGAAACTCGTGCAGGGCTTGAACCAGGCCCGTTTCACGCCCCTGCCCGGATTGGGGCACATGCCCCAGGAAGAAGCTCCTGACCAAGTGTATCCCCTGCTGGAGGAGTTTCTCCGCTCACTGGCCAAGTGATCCACGCTTTCCGTTCAGGGCGCCAAGGCGCCGCGCCGGTCCTTCGCACGAGCCGGCAAATCGCGGCCTGGGTCCGGGAGTACCGCGGACAAGGCAGGGACCGCATTGAATCCTCCTATTCCCAAAAACCGGAACGTTGCGTGGCGTGGTTCGCAAGGCTGCTGGCCGAAGCGGGAATCAGGCGGGGCAGGCTGCTGGATTTGGGCTGCGGCCGCGGACGGAACAGCCTGCCTTTCATCCGGCGCGGTTGGCGGGTAACGGGGATGGATCCGGTATCCGGGGCATTGGCCGCATTTGAGCGCCTCGCCCGGACCCATCGCAGCCGGCTGACCCTGCATTGCGGCTCATTCGCCGGCCCCTTGCCGTGGAGTGACGGTGCGTTCGACGCCGTGATGGAAATCACGGCTGCGGACAATCTCGCCAACCGGCGCCGGCAGCAGCGGCTCTGGCGCGAATGCGCCCGGGTGCTGAAACCGGGGGGATTGCTGCTTTCGTACCATTTCACCCGGCGGGACGGCTATTATGGACTTTTGCTGCGAAAATCGGGACGGCGCAAGCAGGGCATACTTTTCGACCGCCGCGCCGGCATGGGGTTCCGGTTTTACACGGCAGGTGACATCGCAGCCGCTGCCCGCGGGCGCCTGCAGCGGCTGGAAACCAGATCCTACCGCTATCCAGGCCCCATGTTCGGCCGCCGGTATGTGCGGGATCTGAAGGCGGCGGTCTTCCGCAAACGTCTGCGAACCGGGAGGTAATCCCATGCTGCTGGCAGGGAAGCGGATCATTGTAACCGGCGCCGGCCGCGGAATCGGCCGAGCCTGCGCGCTCAAATGCGCGGCTGAAGGCGCGCGCGTCGCCCTGGTTGGAAAGGGCCGGGAAAACCTGGAACAAACGGCGGCCCGGATCAAAAAAGAGAACGCTGCGTTTTTGGCCTGCGCCTGCGATATCGGCACGGAGGCCGGGGCCGCGGAAGCCTTCGAGCGGGCCACGGCGGCCTGGGGCGGAGTGGACGGCTTGGTGAACTGCGCGGCTATTTTCCGCAAAGCGGCGGCGGTTGAATTGGCGTTGGAGGACTGGAACGAACTCCTGCGCGTCAATTTGACCGGCGTTTTTCTGGCCTGCCGCGAGGCCTTCCGGCGGATGCCCTCCGGCGGGAGCATCGTGAACATCGCCTCCTTGTCCGGCGTTCCAGGCTATGAAAAATTCCCGGGATTCACGGCATACAACGTAAGCAAATACGGCGTGCTGGGGTTGACGGAAATCCTGGCAGTGGAAGGGGCAGAGCGGGGGTTGCGGGTGAACTGCCTCTCTCCCGGGGCGGTGGACACGGACATGCTGCGCCAGGCGGCGCCCCAGCTGGCGCCGGCCATGCAACCCGAAGAGGTTGCCGAGGCGGCTGTTTTTCTGCTTTCGGAACGCAGTTCGGCCCTCAACGGGGCCAATCTGATCTTGGCGGGGAACCGGGCATGAAAATATATTTGACCAAACGGGTGGAATTTTGCGCGGGGCACCGGTTGTCGTCGCCGCGGCTCTCGGCCGAGGAGAACCGCGCGCTGTTCGGAAAATGCTCCAATCCGCAGGGGCACGGGCACAATTACCTGCTGGAAGTGACGGTCTGCGGCGAGCCGGATCCGACGACCGGCATGGTCATGAACCTGTCACAACTGAAGGAAATCCTGGAACTGCGGATCGTCGCCGTCCTTGACCACCGGGATCTGAACCGGGACGAGGCGATCCTCAAAGGGCGCGTTCCCACGGCGGAAAACCTGGCGGTCGCCATTTGGGAATGCCTGCAGAACCACCTGCCGGCCGGCAGGCTGCATGAAGTCAAAATCTGGGAGACGGAAGACAATTGCGCCGCCTACCGCGGGGAGGCCTGACATGAAGGACGTGCAGAACCAACCGGACACCCGGAACATTGCCATCGACAAAGTGGGCATCCGCAACCTGAAATATCCGATCACCGTGCTGGACAAGGCCTACAAGGTGCAGCACACGGTGGCGGACGTCAATCTGTATGTCCACCTGCCCGAACGCTTTCGCGGTACGCATATGAGCCGGTTCGTGGAGGTGCTCAACCGCTACCAGCGTGAAATCAACGTCCAGAACATGGAGGAAATCTGCCAAAGCCTGCGGGAAGTCCTGGATTCCGAAGCCGCGTACCTGGAAATGTCGTTCCCGTATTTCATCGAAAAACAGGCCCCGGTTTCCAAGGTTACCAGCCTCATGGAGTATACCTGCTCCATGGTCGTCAGCCTCCATCGCGACGGCGGCAAGGAATTCATACTGACGGTGCACGTGCCGGTTTCGACCCTCTGCCCGTGCTCGAAGGAGATCAGCGACCGCGGCGCGCACAACCAGCGTTCTCTGGTCACCGTGGCCGTCAAAATGAACACGTTGGTGTGGATCGAGGATTTGATCGCCCTGGTGGAGCGCTGCGCGGTCTGCGACCTCTACGCCATGCTCAAGCGCGAGGACGAAAAGTTCATCACCGAGCGCGCTTATGACAACCCGGCCTTCGTCGAGGACATCGTGCGCGAAATCGCGCTGGCCTTGAAAGCGGACAAGCGGATTACCTGGTTCACCGTGGAAAGCGAAAATTGGGAAAGCATCCATAACCACAACGCCTATGCCTACATCGAGAGCGGCCCGAAAACGCCCGCGTCGCCCGCCGACGCCGGGGTGGCCCGCAGGGCGTGAGGAACGACGCCCGCGACCGCAGGGACTTTGGGATTGCCGGGCAGCGGCCGATGGGCTATAATTGAATCTCTGAGTGCACGTGAGCGGAGCAGAAGGAGGGCGCCATGGCCTGGACCGGCGGCGATCGCATCAAAGAAATGAAATTCCTGGTTGACCTGCAGCAACACACCTACATTAGCGACAAAAGCCATCAGGAAATCATCGACCGGGCCAAGCTGAACCCGGCGGGCTATGACAATTACCTTAAAGGCTGGGTGAAAAACGACGGCACGATCAAGGTGTGGGTGGAGACCATCGAAGATATCGTGTTCAGATACTGGGATCAGCTGAAAATGGCCGTCAGGACGCTGATCCAGGAACGCCTGACCCGACGGGAGGCGAAAGCCTATGCGATCGTCAACCGGGTCGAACGGTTTGCCGGCGTGGTGGACAGTTTTCTGGGCGGCCGGAGCAAGCAGGTATATTTTGAAAACCAGCTGGGCTATACCGTCCAATTCTACGGGCAGATGCGGGTCAAGGCGGGAAGCTCGGTCCTGCTGCTGGTCAACTACCGCCTGCAGCCGAACCGGTATCTGATCGCCGGGACCCGTGGCAAAGTGCTGGCCGAAGCCGGCAGCCGCGCCAAACGCCTGCGCGTGCGCTGGATCGCCAGCCACAACGGCTATCAGAAACCGCGCGGCAGTGTGGTCCTGCTGACCGATCGCCGCCTGCTCTCCCTGGTTTAGCCGCCTGCGGCAGGCATGCAGATCCTGCTGATCTCCGACCTGCGAGGCGAGCTGGAACGCCTCGCCCTGCTGCTGGCGCGGCGGGGACGGTTCGCCTGGGATGCGGTTTGCTTCTGCGGCAACATCGTGGCCGGCACAGCCCGCGCCGGGGAATGGGAAGCCGCGGCGCGCGAAAACCGCCCCCCCAACCGAAACAGCCGCGAAATCATCGAGGAAGCCTACCAGGATCTTCGCACCTACAAGCAGTTTTGCAATGCCCTCAATCAGTTGGAACTGCCGGTCCTGCTCGTCCCCGGGGAATATGACGCCCCGGAGGAGCGCTATTTCCTCTTTTTACAGCAAGCCGCGTTCGGCTCGGATACCTTGATCGTGGTCCAGGAAAACATCGTTAAAGTCGGGCCTTACCTGTTTTCCGGTTTTGGAGGCAGGCTGACGGAGGCCCAGCACGAGGATTACTTCCTCTTGCGCTACGATCGCCGGGAAACGGTATTTGGCTTGCGGCGCTTTCATTATTTGAATCCCCCGCGTATTTTGCTGTTTCACACCCCGCCGGCGCTGCCGGACGACGAACCCGACCAGGCCCGGCTGGCCAGCCCCTTGCTCACGGATCTGATCAACCAAGCGGCGCCTTCACTCCTGTTTTGTTCCAGCCCGACGCGCCGTCCCAAGGCAACGGCCTTTGGCGGCACCGTGGTCGTGCAGCCCGGCTCGCTGGCTGAAGGGCATTTCGCCGTCGTGCAGACGAAAACCCGGGAAGCCTCCTTTCACACCCTGTAATCCCAACCGCCGCTCACGCGGGCCAACGTCTCGATTTCTGTTGTCAAGCGGCACCTGGCTCTGTTATTTTGGGCAGGTTTCATTTATTCCGGCCGGGACCATTCCCGTTTGCAAAGGAATCATGACATTTCTGCGTTGCGTGTTTTCCATCCTGTTGCTTTTTGGCGCGGCCGGGTGCGCCACCTTGACCGGAGGGCCGTCCGGAACCGCCAACCAGCCTGCCGGCGCGGTCGGCGGCCAGGAACTGACTTCCGGCCAGTTGGACCGGGCCGAGGAAGAATTGAATCTGGCCATGGCTAGTTACGCCTCCGGCGACCAACCCGGGGCTGAACAGGCGGCCGTCCGGGTCGCCCGCCTGCTGTATGCGGCCGAGCCTCCCCAGGACGGCCTGGGCGCCCGCTACGCCGTATTGACTTCCAAACTCGGCCTTCTGACCGTGCGCATCAACCGGCTGCTGCACGGGGCTTCGCCGGAATGGGAAAATGAGACCTTCACCTTCCCGGTTCCTTACAATCCACGCATCGAACACCAGGTCGACCATTATCTGACCCAGGGCCGGGAATCCTTCGCCCGCTGGCTGCGCCGTTCCGGCCGGTATGTCCCGCCGTTGCGGGAACTGTTCCTGCAGGAAGGACTTCCGGGCGATCTGGTCTATTTGGCGCTGGTGGAATCGGGATTCAACCCGCGCAACCGTTCCTCCAAAGAAGCGGTCGGATTGTTTCAATTCATCCAAGGCACCGCCGAGATGGTGGGGCTGAGGCAGAATTTCTGGGTGGACGAGCGGCGGGATCCCGAAAAGGCCGCTCTGGCCGCGATCCGGCACCTCAAGGACCTCTACCGCGAGTTCCAGAACTGGGATCTGGCCCTCGCCGCGTACAATGCGGGCTCAGGCCGCGTCTGGCAGTCCATCCGCGCCCAGGGGACCCGGAATTACTGGGACCTGGCCCTGCCGCCGGAGACCGAATTGTACGTGCCCCGCGTATATGCCGCCCTGCTGATTGCCCGCGAGCCCGAGCTGTACGGGTTCAATCCCGAATTGGAGTCCGAGGAAGCCTGCGATGAAGTGGAAGTTCCGGGCGCCGTGGATTTGAAGACCGTGGCCGATGTTTTGGGCGTCACGCTGGCCGTCGTCGCGGATCTGAATCCCGAGCTGACCAAAGGCTGCACGCCGCCCGGCCCGGAAACCTACCTGCTGCGCCTGCCGCAGGGAACCGCCGAGTCGTTCCAAACAGGTTTTGCCGCCCTTCCGGACGACAAAAAATACCTCAGTGCCGAGGAAATGGGCCGCCGTAAATTCGCGGGACTCTATGTGGTCTATACGGTACGCGCCGGGGACTCCCTTTTCACCATTGCCCGCAAACACCATTCGACTGTCGATAAGATCAAACGGTCGAATCCGACGGTGAGCCGGAATAAATACATCTTTCCCGGCCAGAAACTCCGCATTTACCGCACCCAGTGAGGTGGTGACCCCCATGCCGCGCCTGCGCCTCGCCCTCGCCCAGACCAACCCGGTCATGGGCGATTTTGCCTCCAATCTGGCGGAAATGCGCCGGCGCCTTTCCGCAGCCCGGCAGGCAAGGGCGCAGTTGGTCCTGTTTCCGGAATTGGCCGTGTGCGGCTATCCTCCCGAGGATTTGCTGCAATCCGCGGGTTTTTTGCAGGCCAACCAGCAGGCGGTGGCGGATTTGCGGCCGGACACCCGCGGGCTTTGCGCCTGCGTGGGTTACGCCCGCCGGGCCGGTTCGCAGGTATTCAACGCCGCGGCCGTGCTGAACGACGGGCGCTTGGCAGGTCATTACGACAAAATCGAGCTTCCCAATTACGGCGTTTTCGATGAAAAACGCTACTTCCATCCCGGAAGCCGCCTGTTGTTGCTGGAACTGTCCGGGTGGAGGTTGGCCCTTACGATTTGCGAGGATTTGTGGGTGCCGCAAGGCCCGGTGGAGCAAGCCATTCTGAAAGCCGGGGTGGATGCGGTATTGAACCTCTCGGCGTCGCCCTTCCACGCGGGAAAGTTTGAATTGCGCAGGCGACTGCTGCAGCGGCTGGCACGGCGGGCGCGCGCGGCCGTGGCTTACGTCAATCTGGTCGGCGGCCAGGACGAGTTGGTTTTCGACGGCCGCAGCATGGTCTTTGACAGCCGCGGGCGTTTGCAGGCCCGGGCGCCGCATTTCGCCGAAGCGCTGCTGGTTTCCGAATGGACCCGCCCCGGCGGGCCGAGGCGGCCGGACCGGAGATTTTTGCGGCTCGCAGGGCCGGCGGCGCCGTTGACCCCGCTGCCCCGCAGTACACAGCCGCCGAATCCCGGGCGGCTGGAGGAAATCCACGCGGCGCTGGTCACGGGCACGCGCGATTACGTACGCAAGAACGGTTTCAAACAGGCGGTCATCGGATTGAGCGGCGGCGTGGATTCGGCCTTGACCGCGGCACTGGCCGTGGAAGCCCTGGGCCGGGGGAATGTCATCGGCGTCACCATGCCCTCGGCTTACAGTTCCCGCGCCACGCGCGCCGACGCCGCGCGGGTGGCCAAAAACCTGGGGCTCCGGCTGATCACCCTGCCCATCATGACCATTTATCGGGCGTTCACCGCCGTCTTGCGGCCGGCCTTGGGTTCGGGCCAGCCGGGCGTGGCCCATGAAAACCTGCAGGCGCGAATCCGCGGCAGCCTGCTGATGGCCCTTTCCAACCATTTCGGCTGGCTGGTGCTGACCACGGGGAACAAAAGCGAAACCGCGGTCGGCTACTGCACCCTGTACGGCGACATGGCCGGCGGGTTTGCGATGATCAAGGATGTTCCCAAGACGCTGGTGTATGAACTGGCCGGCCTGGTCAACCTGCGGGCCGGCCGCGACCTGATTCCGCGCTCAGTGCTCAAGCGCGCGCCCACGGCGGAATTGCGGCCCAACCAGACAGACCAGGACACGCTTCCGCCCTACCCGCTGCTGGACCGCATGCTTAAAGCGTACATTGAAGAGGGCAGGGACCTGCGCCAGATCGTGCGCCGCGGGTTCAAGCCCTCCCTGGTCCGGGAAACGCTGCGGCGCGTGGACGACAACGAATACAAGCGCCGCCAGGCGCCGCCAGGCATTAAAATCACGCCCAAAGCCTTTGGCCGCGACCGCCGCCTGCCCATTACCAACCGCTTTCGCCCGCCCCGCTCGGCTTAGCCGACCTCAATGTTTGCGCTCCGCGGGCAGGCTGTCCAACCGCCGCTGGTTCTGGCCCCCATGATGGACCTGACCGGATACGCATTTCGCAGCCTGGTGAGGTCCTACGGGGGCTGCGGGTTGTTCTATTCGGAAATGCTGAACGCCCGCCGGGTTCCCCGGGAGTCCGAGGCGGCGCCGATTTACAAGGGGTTCGGGCGGGAAGCATCACTTGTATTGCAGCTGCTGGGCAATGAGCCGGAAGTGATGGCCGGAGCCATCCGGCGTCTGGAAACCTTTCAACCGTTGGGATTCGATTTGAATCTGGGCTGCAGCCGCGCTCTGATCATGAAACGGGGCTGGGGCGCGGCCATGCTGGGCGATCCGGCGGGCACGCGGCAGGTCGTCCGGGCCATGCGCCAAGCCACGTCGCGCAGCCTGACCGTGAAAGTGCGGAACGCTTGGACCCGGGCAGAGGCCGCCTGGGAGTTCATGCGGATGCTGGAGGACGAGGGCGTGGACGCGCTGGTTGTGCATCCGCGCACGCCGGAAAAGCGCTTCGCCCGGCCGGCGCAGTGGGAATGGATCGCCGAGGTCAAGTCGCGGGTTTCGATTCCGGTTGTCGGCAACGGCGACGTGGCGACGGCGGCCGACGTTTTGGAAATGATGCGCCGCACCGGATGCGACGGGGTCATGATCGGGCGCGCCGCGGCGGCGCATCCGGCGATTTTCCGCGAGGCGGCCGCGCTCCTGCTCGGCCAGGAGGCGCCGCCGGCGCCTCCGTCGGCCGACGTTTTCGAAACGCTTGTGGCCGGGTTTGAGGGAGAGCTCCACCTGGCCAAGCGCGCGGCCGAACTCAAGACTTTTTGCGAATACTTCGCCGAAGCGCTGCCGGTGCCGCACTGGTTTTGGGGGCCGCTCCAGAGCCTGCGGGAGGCGGAGGCGATCATCGCCAAGGTGCGGGCCTATTTCCGCAAAGCTGAACAAAAATAAAAGCCTTGTTCCACCACGAAGGCACGAAGAAAAGCGGAAGGGACAAGCACATCTGAAAATATTTACCTAAATTCGGCTTTGTTTTTCCTTCGCGCCCTTCGTGGTCATCATTGTCAATGCTGGTTTGAATGAATATGTAGAGAAATTTACGGATAAAAAAACCCGGCAGCCCTTTGATAGGGCTGCCGGGTTTTTTTATTACCCCCGGTGATTATTTCAAGAACCCGATCTTGCCGCGCTTTTCTCCGGTCGTGCCCTTGATGACATACAGATAAATGCCGCTGGCCACGATTTTGCTGCGCTCGTTGTCCAGGTTCCACACGATCCGGTCCGTGGTGTCGTTTTTGGTGATGGTCTTCACCAGCTTGCCGTCCAGGGTGTAGAGGCGCAGGGTGACGTTGCGGTCCGGCAGGAACAGGAACGTGAAGCATTTGTTCACCGATTCGGCGTACTTGAGGGGATTGGGATACCCCACCACGTCGTCCCAGGTGGAGGGACGGATCTGCACGGCGGTGGAGACCACGGGCGTGGGTTCGCTGCTGGTGGACAGGGTCAAGGTGTAGGAGCCGGTGATCGACGGGTTCTGGATGTGGGAGGTGGAGAGGAAGGTCAGGGTGACCGCGCCGCTCAGGGGGATGGCGATGGGAGTGGTGATGGTCAGGGTCTGGCCCGCGATGGCCGGGTCCGCGTTGAGCTCGGTGTTGTTCACCAGGATGTCGGTCCGGGCGATGCTGGCCGGGAGGGTGAATTCGTTGGGGAAGACGACGACGATCGTGCTGAGGTCGGCGGCCAGGGCGCCCAGGCTGCCCACGCTGAAGCTGATCTGATAGCGGGCGTAGGAATTGATGAAGCCCGGCGACAGGTCCAGCTGCGGCTGGGTGATCTGCGTGGAAGAGGAGGGGGCGATGGTGTAGGGATTGGAGGTGACAGGCGTGTTTTCGATGGAAGTGTACGCCTGCAGGGTGTAACTGCCCGGCAGCGTCGGGTTTTGGATGCCAATGCCGGTGCGGAAGACGATGGTCACGGTTTTGTCGGATGCGCCGGCGGCAATGTCGATGGGCGAGAGGATGTTGAAGCCGTTGGTGATGCGCGAGACCGCGGTGACCGGCGTGCCGTTGACCGTGATCTGCCCGGGCGACGAAACGGTGGTGGGCAGCGTGGTGGCGGAATTGAAGACGATGTAGATGTGATCCACCCCGGCGTCCAGGCTGCCGGAGGCGCCCAGCCGGAAGGTGACCGTGTATTCGGCCGTGGCATAGAGGGCGTTCGGATTGGGCGTGACCGTGGGCGCGGTCAGCTGGCTGTCCGCGGTGATGATGTAGAAGTTGGAGGGCACGGCCGTGGGTTCGGCGTCGGTGTGAACGTCATCCAGGCGCGTGCCGCCCTGCCCGGGATTCCGGATCAGGGCAGCAGTGGTGAAGACCAGGCTGACCGCCCCGTTATTGGCGACGGAAACGCCCGGCGGCACCACCACGTGGACGTAGTTGCCCACTGCATACAAGGTGCCCGTGTTACCAATGCTGTTGACCGTTACCGCCCCGGCCGGAATGCTGGAGGGGAAGGTGGTGCCGACCGGGAATTGCACGGAAATGGTGTTGCCGGCCATGAGACGGCCTTGCGCGCCGACTGAGAAGGCAATGGGATATTCCGCGATTTCACCGGCCCGGGAGGGATTGGGCGTCACGCTGGGCGTGGTGATGATCGAGGACGAAGCGTTGATGGTGTAGTTCAGGGTGCCGGTGGGTTGGGCCGTGGTGCTGACGCTCATGGGCACGCTGCCGGGGATCGAGGGGTTCATGATGACCAGGCCGGGAATGGCCACGGAAGTGCTCGAACCGGCCGTGATGTCGGACGAGGGAATGATGGAGATGAGGCGCGACGCCGGATCACAGGCCACGGAGAAGGGGTTGACGCCTGCAACGGTCAGGTCCGTGGTGAGCAGCGAACCGGGCACCACCGTGCTCGGCGGGAAAATCAGGAAAATGCCGCTGGTATTACCGCGCAGCACCACGGCCGGATTAAAGGTGACCGTGTATCCGGCGTTGATGTTGACCACGTTGCTGGTGGGATTGACGGCCGTGACATTGACCGGCGTGCCTGAAAGCGTGATGGCATACGCCGGGCTGGTGCCTGCCGGCTGGGCCGTGGTGGACACGGTCAGGGTGTAATTGCCGGCATTGGTGGGGTTGTGCAGGTCAGCCGAGGGAATGACGACCACCACGCCGGTGCTGGCATTGATATTGGCGCCGATCAGGATGTTGATCTGGCGGGTGCCGCCATTGCCCGTGGCTGAGGACGGCGCCACGCCGTTGACCAGGATGCCCGAGATCGCGCCCGTGGTCACGAAGGTGTTGCTGGGGAAATTGATGTAGATTCGGCTGATGCCGCTGTACAGCGGCCCGTCGGCCGAAGTGGTGAAATTGACCGTATATTGCGCGTCGCTGCCCACGGTCGTGGGATTGGGTGTTACGCCGGAAATGCTCACCGTAGAAACCGATTGCGTGATGGAATACGCCGGGCTGGTGCCTGCCGGCTGCGCGCTGGAGGCCACGCTGAGTGTGTAACTGCCCGTGGCGGTCGGGTTGCGCAGGCTCACGCTCAAGGGGATGACGACGGTGACCGAGGTGCTGGCGCTGATGTTGGCGCTGGGCACCAAGGTGATGCGGCGGGTGCCGGTGTCGCCCGTGGCCGAGGTGGGCGCCACGCTGTTGATGGTGATGCCGGACAAAGCGCCGGTCGGAACATTGGTGTCATTGGGGAAGGTGATGATGATATTGCCCGTGCCGGCCGGTATGGCGCCGTCCGAACTGGTGCTGAAGACCACGGTATAAGCGGCCAAATTGCCGACAACCGTTGGATTCGGAGTGACGCTGGTCACGCTGATGGCCGTGGAGGAAAGGCCGATGCCGTACAGCGGGCTGGTGCCTGCCGGTTGCACTGAAGTGGCCAGAGTCAGACTGTAGTTTCCGGCTACGCTAGGATTGGTCAGGGCTGTGCTAGGAATAACAACTGCAACCGACGTGCTGACGGCAATGGCATTGGGCGTAGTAATAATGATTCGACGCAGAGCCGAACTGCCAGTAGCCGAGGCGGCTGCGCCGCCCACCGTGATGCCGGAAAGCGGGCCGTTGGTGACATCTGTATCATTGGGGAAGAGGATGGTAATGGTGCTGGTGCCGGCCAGCAAGGCGCCGTCCGCGCTGGTGGTGAACTGGATAGTATATTGAGCCGGGTTGCCGATGGTGGCCGGGTTCGGGGTGACGGCAGTCACGTTGACGGTCGTCAAAGATTGGCCGATGCTGTAGCCCGGGCTGGTACCTGCCGGCTGCACGGTGGTGGCCACGGTGAGGGTATAGGTGTTGATGGTGGTGGGGTTGCGCAGGACCGTGGAGGGAATCAACAGCGTCACCGACGCCGTGCCGCCGGGTATGTTCTGCGAAGGCACGATGGTGACGGTCCGGCCGGCGCTGTTGCCCGTGGCTGAAGACGCGGCCAGGCCTTCCACGGTCACGCCGGCCAGGGCGCCGTTGGTGACCACGGTGTCGGACGGAAACGTGACGACGATCTGGCTGATCGTGCCGAGCAGGGCGCCGTCCGAACTGGTGTTGAAGTCAATGGTGTATTGGGATTGGTTGCCGATCGTGTTTGGACTGGGCGTCACGGCCGTGACATTAACCGTGGTCCCGGATTGCCCGATGTTGTAACTGGGGCTGGTGCCCACGGGCTGCGGCGTAGTGGAGACGGTCAGGGTATAGCTGCCGCCGGTGGTGGGGTTGCGGATTCCGGCCGAGGGGATGATCACGGTCACGTTGGTGTAGCTGCCGCTGATGTTGTTTGAGGGCACGATATCGATGGACCGGCTGGCGCTGTTGCCGATGGCCGAGGTGGCGGCAGAGCCTTCCACCGTGACTCCGGCGATCGCGCCGTTGGTGATGACGGTATCGTTGGGGAAAGTGATGATGATATGGCTGGCGCCGCCCACCAGGGCGCCGTCAGCCGCGGTGTTGAAGTTGATGGTGTATTGCGCCTGGTTGCCGATGGTCGAGGGGTTGGGCACCACGGAACCGAAGGTGACAGACGTGGAGGACTGGCCCAGGCTGTATTGCGGGCTGGTGCCCGCGGGTTGCGGCGAAGTGGACGCGGTCAAAGTGTAATTGCCGATGGAAGTGGGGTTGCGCACCGCGGTCGCGGGAATGAACACTGTCACGTTGTTCGTGCCGCCGGGAATGTTCTGCTGGGGCACGATGGTGATGGTGCGGCTGGCGGTGTTGCCCGTGGCCGAAGTGGCGCCCAGGCTTTCCACCGTGACCCCGCCCAAAGCGCCGTTGGTGACATTGGTATCGCTGGGGAAAGTGATGGTAATGGTGCTGGTGCCGCCGACCAGGTAGCCGTCGCTGGCGGTGTTGAAATCAAATTGGTAGGAAGCCTGGTTGCCGACTACCGTGGGACTGACTGTGACCGAGCCCACGGCCAGGGTGGTGCCCGAGAGTCCGAGGGAATATTGCGGGCTGGTGCCGGCCGGTTGCAGGGAAGTGGCGACGGTCAGGGTGTAATTGCCGGCGGTGGTGGGGTTGCGCACAGCGGTCGTGGGGATGGAAAGCGTGACATTGGTCGTGCCGCCGGTCAGGCTTTGCGTGGGCACAATGGCGATGGTGCGCGCGCCGTTGTTGCCCGTGGCCGAGAAGGCACCGATACCTTCGACCGTGACGCCAGCCAAGGCGCCGTTGGTGACATAAGTGCCGGCCGGGAAAGTGACGGTAATGGTGCTGGTGCCGCCGACCAGGCCGCCGTCGGAACTGATGTCAAAGTCGATGGTGTACAGCGCCGGGTTGCCGATGATTGCGGGGGCCACGCTGACGCTGCTCACGTTGACCGTGGTGGAGGAGATGCCAATGACATATTGGGGGCTGTTGCCCGCGGGCTGGACTGAAGTCGTGACAGTCAATTGGTAATTGCCCGAGGACGAAGGGTTGGTGATCCGGCCGCTGGGCATGAAAATGGTGATGTTGTTGGTTCCGCCGCTGAGATTTTGGGCCGGCGTAATGGTCACCGTGCGGGCGCCGATGCTGCCCGTGGCCGAGGAGGCGGCAATACCTTCCACGGTTACCCCGCCGAATGCGCCGTTTTGCACGACAGTGTCGTTGGGGAAGGTGACCACGATGGTGCTGGTGCCGCCGATCAGGGCGCCGTCAGCCGAGGTGTTGAAATCCACGGTGTAGGAGGCGGACTGGCTGATGGTGTTGGGGCTGGGCACTACGCTGGTCACGACCACGGTGGTGGACGAAAGGCCGATGCTGTAAGACGGGCTCGTGCCCACGTTTTGCACGCTGGTATCCACGGTCAGGGTATAGCTGCTCGCGGTGGTCGGGTTGCGCAGCGAGGCGGTCGGGATGACCACGTTGATGTTGAGGGTGCCGCCGTTCAAGTTTTGCGCGGGCGTCACCACGATGGTGCGGGTGCCGGAATTGCCCGTGGCCGAGGTGGCGGGCGTGCCTTCCACGGTCACGCCGGCAATGGCGCCGTTCTGAACCACAGTGTCGCTGGGGAAGACAATGGTAATGGTGCTGGTGCCGCCGACCAGACCGCCATCGCTGGCCAGGTCGAACTGGATGTCGTATGAAGCCTGGTTACCGATGGTTGTGGGGCTGGGCGTTACGGAATCAATGCTCACGGCCGTGGAGGACAGCCCGATGGTGTAGGACGGGCTGGTGCCGGCTGTGGTCTGCACGCTGGTAGCCACGTTCAGCGTATAACTGGCGGCGGTCATGGGATTGCGGACCGGGCTGCTGGTGGTGGGGATGACAATGGTGATGTTGCTGGTGCTGCCGCTGAAGTTTTGCTGGGGAACAATGACAACGGTGCGCGTGGCCGAAGTTCCGGTGGCCGAGGTAGCGGCCATGCCTTCCACGGTGACGCCGGAAATGGCACCGTCGATCACCGTGGTACCCACGGGGAACGTGACGGTGATGGTGCTGGTGCCGCCAACCAAGCCGCCGTCGCTGGCAGTATTGAAATCAATCGTATACTGGGCCAAATTACCGATGGTGTTGGGGCTGGCAGCCGCGGAAACCACGGTGACAGGGGTGCCGGAGACTCCGATGGCATAATTGGGGCTGGTGCCCACCGGTTGCACGCTGGTGGCCACGGTCAGGGTGTAATTGCCGGCCGTAGTGGGATTGCGGAGCGCGCTGCCCGTGCTGGGGATGAAGATGGTGATGTTGCTGGTGCTGCCGCTGAAGCTTTGCTGGGGGGTGATGGTGATCGTGCGGCTGGCTGAGCTTCCAGTGGCCGAGGTGGCGGCCAGGCCTTCCACGGTCACGCCGGTAATGGAGCCGTTGGCAACCACGGTGCCCGCAGGGAAAGTGACGGTGATGGTGCTGCTGCCGCCCACCAGAGCGCCGTCAGCCGAAGTGTTGAAGTCAATGGTGTACTGCGCGATATTGCCGATGGTGTTGGGGCTGGGAGCGACCGAAACCACGGTGACAGGGGTGGAAGACCCGCCAATCGTATATGCGGGACTCGTGCCGACGTTTTGCACGCTGGTGTCCACGGTCAGCGTATAATTATTGGCTGTGGAGGGATTGCGGATCGCGTTGCCGGTCGAGGGGATGAAGATCGTAATATTATTGGTTCCGCCGTTGAAATTCTGGGCGGGCGTAATGACCACGGTGCGCGTGGCCGCCGTGCCCGTGGCCGAGGAAGCGGGCGTGCCTTCCACCGTCACGTTGGCAATGGCACCGTCCGCCACCACCGTATCATTGGGGAAGACTACGGTAATGGTGCTGGTGCCGCCCACCAATCCGCCATCGCTGGAAGTGTTGAAATCAATGGTGTATTGAGCGTAGTTATTGATGGTCGTGGGGCTGGGCGTGACCGAAACCACGGTGACAGCCGTACTGGACAGGCCGATGGTATAGCTGGAGCTGGTTCCGGTCGAGAGCTGCACGCTGGTGGACACGGTCAAAGTGTAACTGTTGGCCGTGATGGGGTTCCGGATGGCGCTGCCGCCGGAGGGAATCACGATCGTTCGGTTGGTGAGGCCGCCATAGATATCCTGGCCCGGCGTGATGACCACGGTTCTGCTGGCTGAAGTGCCGATGGCCGAGGTGGCGGCCACCCCTTCAACAGTGACGCCGGCAATGGCGCCGTCGGTCACGGTGGTGCCGACCGGGAACGTAACAGTGATGGTGCTTACGCCGCCGACCAGGGCGCCGTCCGAAGCGGTGTTGAAATCGATGGAATACTGGGCGATGTTGCCGATGGTATTCGGGCTGGGCGTAACTGTGCCCACGGTCACGGCGGTTCCAGAGGTGGTAATGCTGTAGGCCGAGCTGGTGCCGGTCGAAGTTTGGGCGCTGGTATAAGCGGTCAAGTTGACGCTGCCGGTGGAGGTGGGATTGCGGTAAGCCGAAGCCGGGATTGAGATGGCGATGCCCGCGCCGTTGGCGATATTCTGCTGGGGCACAATGGTGATGGTGCGGGCCGAGGGATTGCCCGTGGCAGAGGTAGCGGCCGTGCCATTAACCGTGACGCCCGTGATGGTGCCGTTGTACACGCCGGTGCCAGCGGGGAAGGTGATTACGATCTGGCTGTTTCCACCCCACAGCGCGCCGTCCGCACCCAAGGTGGCATTGATACTGCAGGTGGCTGTGTTACCGATGGTCGAGGGCGTGACCGTGACCGATCCCACGCTCAAAGCGGTTCCTGAAGCGGAGATGGTGTAGTTGCCGGAAGTGACGCCGGCGGATTCCACGGAAGTGCTCATGGTCACTTGGTACGTGGTTCCGGGAATGCTGGGATTGACGAGGTTGGCTGCGCCGGTGGTGATGACCACTGTGACAGGCGTGCTGTTCCCGATGTCATCGCGGGGCACGGTGATGGTCAGGGTCTGACCGCTGCCCGTGGCTGTGGCCGTCGTACCGTTGACCGTGACCTGGCCGCCGGCTCCGCCCGGGAAATTGGCGGGCACGGTCGTGTTGGCCAGGAAAGTGATGTTGATAGTATCCGATGTCGTCAGGGCTCCTGTGGCTCCGGTCGTGAATCCCAAGGTGTATTGGGCATTGGTGTTGACCGTACTGGGAGCAGGTGAGGCGGTTACGCCTGAAATATCCGCCAACGCAGGCGCTGATAGAATCAGCAGCGACGCCATGGCGAAAAATACGTAACGGCCGATTTTCCAGGAGGTTTTCATGAGTTTGTCATCCTTTTGGGTAAGAATGTGGGAACCTTTCCATAGCTCTGACGATTATCATATCACTTAGGTTCCTTATTTTCCAAAAAAATTATTGAAAAATTGCGCAGATAATTCAATTAGCTTGATTTTAAAGAATAAAAGTGGAATGAAGACAGTGCCAAGTCGAGTCAGATCAGAGGCAACGATCAGGGAGGGGGCTATAAAACGCCTGTTTTTTATAGCATTTACTGACTGATAAAATATATGATTATAAATCTACATTATGGCTTTGTTTTCAATGTTTTTTAAAAGTTCGCTTTGTAATAATGGGCCTTTCAGCACAATGAGTGATTTAATCAATCCATTACATATTTATATTTTAATAATTAGGATCGTTCGAGAGCGAAATGATTACCTTGTATAAAACCGCACGCTGTTCTCCATATCGATAGATAGTATTGCTTAAGCAGGGCGCCGGTAATATCCGAGGGATAAAATCCGTTCGATCAAGTGGGTGTAGGAGAGTTTGGCTTTCTGGGCTGACTGGGCCAGTTCGTCTTCGCGATTAAGCGCCGGATTGGGATTGACTTCAATGACGTAAATGTCTCCCTGGGCTGTCAGCCGTAAATCAAGGCGGCCGTAACCAGTCAAACCCAGGGCGCGAAAAGCGGTCCGGCAAGTATGGTTGATCTTGCGCTGCGCGGATTGGCTCAGGTCTTCGGCGAAAATGTTTTGAATGCCCCATTTTTTCCTGAAGGCATCGTCCCATTTGGCTTTATAAGAGGCGAATTTGGGGCGCTCTTCGGGGAATTGGGTGAAGATCAATTCCCTGACCGGCAGCACCCGCAGCCGTTCATTTCCGATGACGCTGGCGTAGAGTTCGCGCCCTTCGATGTATTCTTCCACCAGCACATCGGTTTTCAAGTTGGCATGCAGAAAGCGGACGCGTTCCATGCAGGATTCCGCTTGTTCCGCGAAAGAACGCTGGGCGATGCCATCCGAACCTTCGAGGCCCAGGGGTTTGACGAAAACGGGGAAACGGAGGCTTTTCAGGGAACGGTTGGTTTTGCCCAGGGGAAAGACAACCGACCGCGGGACTTTGATGCGGTGCGGCGCGAGGATCCGCTTGGCGACCAGCTTGTCGCGGCATAAGGAGAGGCTGGCAGGCCGCGAACCGGTATAGCGGACGCCCAACAGTTCCAGCAACCCGGCCAGATGGCTTTCGTGGCGGCGCTCATTGGCAAAGGCTTCCAACAGGTTGAAGACGATATCCGGCGGGTGGCGGCGGATTTCGACCATCAGCGGCCGTACCTGGTCATACAGTCCCAACAACCTGACTTCGTGCCCGAGTTTTTTAACGGCCTGGATGATGTCCAGGTCCTTTTGCCAGTCTTCAGGCCGGAGCTGGCTGGCCCAGTCCGCGTTGGCCGGCTTGGCCGGCAGGTCGAAAACCACCAGGACGCGCAAATGCTGCTTCATACCCGCCCCTTGAATTTGCCGGTAAACAGGTAATTCGAGACCAGGGCCGTGAGATAAGCTGTGATTTCCAAGCCTGTGCGATGTTCGTCCTTGGGCAGACGGAGCTTTAATTCGTCGCACCGGGCCGCGAGCTTCTTCAACAGGCGGTTGACGGTATATTTGCGTTCCCGGGTCCAAAAAGGCACGACGCCGAGCAGAGACTGCCGCTGCTGCCGCAAAAAACGCGAGGCCGGCAGGCCGGAGGGCTGTTCCTCGCCGGCGGTGAAGATGCGCCGCAAATCCGAATCGAACAGCGCCGGATCGTCCTCGGCATAGAATTTGCGGCGCTGGTCGTAGTGGGTGCGCAGGCGGCGGCGCAAACTGCCGATGGAATACGGCTGGCCGCGGCTGGGATTGACCGGCTGCTTGTGCTTCAGTTCAGACATCAAGCGGTCCACGTATTCCAGCTTTTGCAGGGCGGGCCAGCCGCGATAGAGTTGTTTCCAATCATGGGCCGGCGCGAGCCAGACTGCGAAGGTTTCGGCGAAATCCTCCTCCGGGTGGCTCTGGGCGTAGCAGTTCTCCAGATGGCGCACGAAACTCCGGCTGTAGGGCTGATAGTGGTAAAAATCCTTGAATTCCTTGGAAGGCGAACCGAATGTTTTGCGCCAGGAACGCCGCCGGGGCAGATGGAAGGCGTGGCACAAGGAATGCCCGGTCTCGTGGCGCAGCAGTTTCATGCACTCCGCTTCCGTGTCGCCCTCCACTTCGAGCATGATTTTTTTCTCGAGCTGTTTCAAGCGGGGATGGGCCAGATAGAAGGGGATCGAAATGGCCGGAATGCCGTCGGGGGAAAACCATTCGTCGCCGAGATAGAAGACCGGGCGGAAGGAAATGCCGCGATGTTCCAACTCCTGGTAGAGGGTTTGGATGCAGTGTTCAAGCGGAGTTTGCTTGATATCCAGCCGGAGGTCGCAGAACCGGACGTTCAGTAACTCTTCGTCCGGGAGGTTGGCCCAGGCTGGAACCGCCGGGTGCGCGTCGCTCATGCGGAGGCCCCTTTCGGTTCAGGAGCTGATTATTAAAAGTAACACGAACGCAGCGCGGGAATCCAGGGAAAAACCCCGCCGTGTGCATGGCGGGGCGGTTGGCTAAAAAAACGCCGGGCGGGAGGAGCCCGCCCGGCGTGAAGGCCGGCTTGGGCTTAGATCAGCGTATACGTCAATCCCAGGGTCAGGGCTTCCTTGATCTGGCGCTTGGTCGAAACGTCCTTGTTGTAGTAAAGCTGGACGTTGAACCCCATGGTCAAAAAAGTGGAGAGGCTGGTGGAAAGCAGATTGTCCCAACGGACGTCGATTTGGTCCGTGGCTTTCAAATTGGAAAAAGCCTCCAGGGTGGAGGTGAATAAAATGGTGTCGGTGAGCTTCAACGAGAGGTCGGTCACGGATTCCAAACCGAGTTCGCTTTTGATTTTTTCGATGCCCGGGGTTTGCGGGTCGTCGGCATAAGGGGCGGGGTAGAGATTGGTGACCGTCTGTTTGGCTGCGAAGCCCAACCGGGTTTTCACCACGCTGCCTGCATTATATCCCACGCCCAGGCTTTCAGTAAAATAACCCGGGTCCAGGAAAGCGGAAATGGCAACCTTGCCCGTGTCTTTGTAATCGTATCCTGTGGTGAACTGCGTCTCCGCCTTTACGCCGACGTAAGGGTCGATCTGGATTTTCAGTTTGTAGCTCAGCACGCTTTCGAGCCTGATCTCGTCCACGGATTTTTTCAACTCTTCGGCGCCGACTTTGATCTGGCCGAAAGCCAGTTTGGCGCTGTTGGCCCAATTGTATTCCGGTGCATCATTCGTCAACTTGCCTTGCAGGGTGGCCTGCCACGCGAGGGATTCCGTGCCGCCCTGGGTCCAGTTGTCGAAGCTGTTTTGCGCGAGATTCATTTGGCCCACGGCTTCCGGTTTCCAGCTGGAAGCGGGCGGGACCGGGGCCGGAGCAGGCACGGGCGCCGGATTTGTCGCTGCTTCGGCCGAATCGGTCACTGCCGGCGCTGGCGCGATTTCCTCCTGCGGCCAGGCGGTCAGGGGTGCGATGCACAGCGCAGTGCCTAGGCATAGCCAAAGTATTTTTTTCATAGGTGAAAACTCCTCCTGAATTTTTTATCTGCAGGGGGAGGGTAGCACGGCCGTACAGACAGGTCAAGTATTTCTATAGACGTCGGCCTGGAAAGTGATTTACAATATTTCCGTTTGTCGCCTGTGCGGCCGTTTGCCATGCCTTTCGATACTGCCCGCGTTTCCGCGCGCTCAGGACGCAGACAGAGGCGATTAAAAACCGAGAGGCAAAGATGGCCGATGCACGCATAATCCTCCGGCTGTTCACCCTGCCATTCGTTTCCGAGCAAAACCCATTATTTAAAACCCGAGGTGCATGATGAGAAAGAACGTTGTGAAGTGCATGCTGGTCTTCTTGGCTTGGGGGCTGGTTGGTTTGCCCCTAGTGGTTGGAGCAGCCACCTATACTGTCACCACCAATGCGGACAGCGGGGCCGGTTCCCTGCGGCAGGCCATTTCGGATGCCAACGGAAGCCCTGGCGCGGATTTGATCCAATTCACGCCGGGCATCGGGACCATCACGCTGACTTCGGCCACCCTCAGCATCGGCGGCCAGGTGATGATCGACGGCCAGGGACAGACCCTTACCTCGGCCTCGGCGATCTATCCACTGCGATTGCTGCCCGGAAGCGACGGCAGCACGCTGACCGGGCTGGCGGTCATTGATTCCAGCAACGCCGCGGTGGGCATCTGGATCCAATCCAACGCCAACCGGATTTACGGATGCCGCATCGGCACGGATTGGAACGATTCGACGGGTCTGGGATTCAACAGCGGCATCTATCTGTCGACCGGTTATTACAACGATATCGGCGGACGCAGCCCCGAGGAACGCAACGTCATCGCGGGCAACAACAACGGCATTCATATAGAAAGCAATCCGGTCTGCGGCACGCGCATCCACGGCAATTATATCGGCGTCAATTCCTCGGGTTCGGCCGCCCTGCCCAACACCACCGGCATCAACAGCCAGACTTCCCAATATGCCTTCATTGGCGGCGATCTGTCGCAAGGGGAAGGCAACGTGATTTCGGGCAACGACAGCTACGGCGTCATTTTTTGGGGGGACAGCCTGGGCAACACCATTGCCGGCAATATCATCGGCCCCTCGGCCGGCCAGACCAACCTGGGCGATAGGCAGGATCGCGGCCTGGTCGTGATGGATACCGCCTATGGACAGACCATCGGGCTTCCTCAGGCCGGATATCACAACGTTATCGCGGGAAACAAGGAATACGGCATTTATCTGTGGTTCCAATCCGGCCCCCGGCCCCGGAACAACGTCATTCAAAACAATTTTGTCGGCTGCACGGACACGGTGCCAAACCCGGCCATCACCAACGGAATGTACGCGCTTTATGTCGGCGGTTCGGATTTGAACGTGATCGGCGGAGACCGCAGCACCCTGGAACGAAACGTGATCTCGGGCAACACCCAGGCCTCGTTCGGGCTTTATCTCATCGGCAACGCCAACCGGGTGAGCGGCAATTACTTCGGCACCACTGACAACGGCACGGCCGCCAGGCCGAACGTGATCGGTCTGGCCGTGCTCGGCGACGGCAACCTGATCGGCGGTGAAAACCAGGGCGCCGTTATCCGCGGCAACGTGGTTTCGGGCAATTCCAGCCAGGGGATATCCGTCAATGGCGGAAGCGGCAATACCATTGCTGGCAATTACATCGGGCTGATCGGCGAAGGGTCCGCCGTGCTGCCCAACCAGGGGCGGGGCATCTGGCTCTCGGGCAGCGCGGACCATACGCTGATCGGCGGGAACACGGCCGGATTGCGCAACGTGATCGCGGGGAATACCTGGGAAGGCATTTACATCATGAACGGTTCAGGGCATCAGGTGATTGGAAATTACCTGGGCATGAACGCCTCGGGTACGGACACCTATGATAACGGCAATAACACGGATATTGCGATCAACGGCTCGTTTGCCAACCTGATTCAGGGAAACTGGCAGGGCCAGAGCGTCGGCATCTGGAATGCCGGATCTTTCGGAAACACCCTTATCGCCAACCGGATCGGCATACGTCCGGACGGCGCGCTGACCTCCCCCTCCGTGGGTGTAAGCCTCGTTTTTGGTTCGCACGGCAATTTTGTGGGCCAGCTTGCGGGCCAGGGCAACCTGATCACCGGCGCCATCCAGGGCATTACGGTGGACGGCGCGGCGACCATTGGCAATGCCCTCCTGGGCAACACCATCACCGCCTGCTCGGCCAACGCGATTGCGCTGGTCAGCGGCGGCAATGGCAATAAAGCCGCCCCGGACATTGCCAGCGCCAGCTCGCCGGGGAACATTGCGGGCACGGCCCTGGCAGGCGACTATGTGGAGGTGTTTATCGCCGAAGGCCTGAGCGGCAACGGCGGCAGTGTGCGCTATGTGGGCGCGGCCACGGCTGACGGCGGGGGCAATTGGACCGTTCCGGCCGGCGGTCAGGTTTCCGCCGGGCAATATGTCTGTGCGCTGGCTACGGACAGCGGCAACAATACCTCGGGTTTCTCGGGCAACGTGCTGGTTTTGGGACCGAGCCCGACGCCGACCGCCACCAGGACCTCCACGCCGACGCCCACGCCCACGATTACTCCGACCAGCACCATTTCCCCCACGTCGACCATTTCGCCCACCTGCACGGTTTCGCCGACCATGACCGTGACGCCCACCGCCACGGCCACGAACGCCTTGGCAGGCATAAACCTGGGTGGCAAGGCGCTGCTGGCGTATCCCAACCCGGGCAAAGACCAAATGACTTTCGTTTTCCATCTGGACCGGGCCGCGGCCGTGAAGATCGCGGTTTACAACCTGGCGGGTGAACGGGTGGCGGAGCTGGCCGGTTCGTTTGCAGCCGGCAAAGGGCAGAGCCTGGCCTGGAATTGCCGCGATTACGCGGCCGGCGTTTATCTGGCCCGGTTTACGGTCGACGGGGAAGAGAGGGCCAAACTGAAAGTGAGCGTGGTCAAATGAGCGTTAAATTATTGGAAGGGAAAAAGGCTCCGCTCAAGAAACCCGCCCTGCCGCGCGCCGCCCATGTTTCGGAAAGGCTCGACAAGCTGCTGCCGTTGTTGAAAAAACATTATCCGAGCACGCGCATCGCCCTGCGTTATCAAAATCCCTTTCAATTGCTCGTGGCCACCATGCTTTCCGCCCAGTGCACGGACGAGGTGGTAAACCGGGTGACGCCGGCGCTGTTCAAGCAATATCCGAATGCCGAATCCCTGGCCAAAGCCGACCAGGCCTCGGTGGAACGGCTGATTCATTCCACCGGCTTCTTCCGCAACAAGGCTAAAAATCTGCTGGGCATGGCCAAAACCCTGATGCGCGATTTCCACGGCCGCGTGCCCGGGAGCATGGAGGAACTACTGGCCTTGCCCGGCGTGGCCCGAAAAACCGCCAATGTGGTTCTGGGTTCCGCGTTCAGCCGTTCGGAAGGCGTGGTGGTGGACACGCACGTGAAGCGCCTGGCGCAACGGTTGGGGCTGACCAGGGAAACGCAGCCCGAGAAGATAGAACGGGATTTGATGAAACTGCTCCCCGCTGGGGAGTGGCATGGTTTTTCAATCCGCCTGATTTTCCACGGCCGCAAGATTTGCGACGCGAAAAAACCTTTGTGCCCTGAATGCCCCCTGGCGCGCCTGTGCCCCTCGGCGTTCAGTTTTTAACGTGAACAACCGCATTCACCGCGAAGGACATTAAAAGACCACCGCGAAGGCACGAAGGACAAGAAGAAAAAAAGAGATTCTGGGGTTTTAGACCTAACCCTGACTCTTCTTCGCGTCAGCTTCGTGGACTTTGTGCCTTCGTGGTCATAATATAATGAGGTTCAGTTACCTACGGCGGGCTTTTCCGGTTCCTCGATTTTCAACCAACCTAAAGACCAAAAGGCCAGGACCGCCAGCATCAGCAGCCCCATGCCCGTCAACCCCTGGAGATGCGCCCAGGCCGAGTCATAGTCCTTGGTGAGGGCCAGGGGAATGACCGCGCCTGCGGAGAGCGTGGCGCGGGCAATGGCCGGCGCCCAAATGGCGCCCGAGGCTGCGCGCAACCAGGTGAGGACCAGGCTGATCAATAACGTGAACCCCAACCCCAGCCAGGGCGCCAGGCCCACATGGTCCGGGTAGGCGTAGCCCGCCCGGTAGAGCGGAAACCGCCATGCCCATTCCAGCAAAGCGCCGGCCAGAGCTGTCACCCAGAACCCCCGCCGCCGCAGCCAATGGAACAGGAGGCCGCGCCAGGCTGTTTCCTCGGCCCAGGCCGGAAGAAACCAGACCACGGGTCCCAGCAGGATTTCCGCCAGCCAGACCGCCCACCCTTGAGGCGCCAGGTTGAGCATTTCCTTGTCAACCGACCAGCGCAGTTTGACGTCTGATTGGGAGGCGATCATATTCCAGTCCCAATCCGCCAGCCCCAATAAAACGCTGAGAGCGGCCGCCAATGCGGCCAAAAGCGGAAGGAGAAACCAGGCGGGCAGAAAATACAAGGGGCGGCCGGGAGCCAGGCCGAATCCTTCGCGCAGGGACCCCTGCGACAAAGCCAGGCCAAACAAAGCCGCCAAAGCCGGACCGAAACGCATCAGGGCCACGAGCAAGGCCGACCGGCCGTCGGGATTCCAGCCGATCTCCCAACCCTGGGTCAAAGCAACGTGCACTGGCCACCAGCCCGCAAGGCCGAGCAGTCCGATAAAGACCGCGGCCGCCGCCGCCGGGCGAAACGATCCGGGAGGGAGTGAGTTCGGCATGGCTGCCATTATAGGAGGTTTGCGGACGGCGGGCAACGAGGAACGCCCGGCGGATGGCGCCCGCGGTTTGGGGGCGGAAGGGTGGAAAGCGGCAGCCAGAGGGCTTGACAGCGACTCATGCCAGGTTGTAACGTATGAACAACGCACGTTCGGAGGGGACGGACGGCGAGGAGCTGAGATGTCGGAACCATCCGGGAAAAAAAACCAGCAGGAACCCGGCGAAGACAAGCATTTCTTCGTCAAGATGCCGGAAGCGCCGCAGATCGGCAGCGCCGAAGCCCTGCGTCATGAACAACAGCTGCTGGCCGCGCTGAAGACCAAGGGGCCGCGCGCGGAAACGCTGGAGCCTTTGGTGGTTTTTTACAGCCGCGTGGGCCAGCAGGAACGCGCCTATCATTACATCAAATTGTGGATGAAGCACGCCCGCAGCCAGGACGAATTGGCGGACTGCCTGCTGTTGTCCGGGCAGCTGGCCGAACAGGTCAACCAACCCGAGGCGGCGATCGCTTTTTACCGGGAAGGGCTTGCGCATAAAACGGAGAACGTCGCCATCAGCTATTATCTGCGCAACAACCTGGCCTATTGCCTCAACCTGCGCGGGGAATACCTGCAGGCCCTGGATCTGACGCAGCAGGCCATCACCCTTGATCCCTCGCGCCCCAATGCCTTCAAGAACCTCGGCGTGAGCCTGCAGGGGTTGGGGCGCTACGCCGAAGCCGCCCGCGCGTTTCTCAAGGCGATCCACGTGGATGTGGCGTATCCCCGGTCCCTGCCGTTGTTGGAGCAGCTTCTGGCCGGCCAGCGGGAGAAAGTGCTCGCGGAGATACCGGACATTGACGAACAGGTGGAAGCCTGCCGCCGCGCCTCCCAAACCGTCCAAAGTGGGCGGTTTGCGGATTGGGCCAAAGGCCTGACCTTGAATTAGCACCTCCCGGCCTCGGGCCGGGGATAACATGAGAATGCCGCTTCGGCGTTTCCAACATTGAGGGAGGCACAAACGCATGTCACCGGTTCTGCCCACGCGCAAGGAAGATTCAAAACGCCCGGCGATTTTCCGCCGCCGCCCGGGCGGAAGCGAACGCGGACTGCAAGCGGAAGCGCCCGTGGCCGCCGGTCCGGCGCCTGAACCCGTGCGGCCGCAGACGCCGCCTGCCGGAGAAGCGCCGGTTTGGAAAGTCCAGCGGACGAGGAACTCCATCCGGGTCGAGCAGGAAGTCAGCTATCATCCGGGCGCCGGGCAACCCCTGGTGAGCCTTGTCCTGGGCCTGACCACGGCCTGCCGCGGCCGGCGCAAACAGGACGGCTTGACCCAGCTGGCGTACGTGTTGCGGCTGGAAGTGCTGTCCGCCAGCGAGGGAGCCAGGCTGGAAGGATTCAAACTGGGACCGTGGTCCGCCGAGGATCTCGGCCTGGAAACCGGCTCCATCCACGTGGCTGAACCCGTGTGGGCGGCATTTCAACCTGCGAGCGGACGCTGTCATGGACGCCTTTTGATCGGCGACCGTCCCCGGCGCCGCCTGTTGGACCTGCCCTGGGCGTCCGAAGCACTGGTTCCGGGCGCGGAAGCGGTTGAAGATTAATTCGGGGTCGCTCATCGTGATCGGAGAACATAGGAATGCCAAAGACAGACGCAGAGAAGGCTGAAGTCGGGGACCCCACGCCCCCGCAAATCGGGGATCCGAGGTCCCCGCAAGTTGGGGATATTATTTCCGAACCGGCGATTTGGGAGATGTTGGAGAGCGCCCGGCAAGCCGGACCTGAACACGCGCGTGCTTTGGTCGCGCGGGCGCGGGACTGCAAAGGCCTCACGCCCGAAGAAACCGCCGTGCTGCTGCACCAGGACCGCCAGCCGGAAATCCTGGCTGACATCATGGCCGCGGCGCGGGAAGTCAAAGAGAAGATCTACGGACACCGCCAGGTCTTTTTCGCCCCCTTGTATATTTCCAACTACTGCGCCAACAACTGCCTCTATTGCGCGTATCGCAGCGAAAACCGGGAGCTGCCCCGCAGGCGCCTCAGCCTTTCCGACATCACGGACCAGGTCCGCAGTCTGGAAGAGCAGGGGCATAAACGGCTGCTGCTGGTCGCGGGCGAGGCGGACCCGTTCGAAAACGTCCTGGAGGCCTTGCGGACGATCTACGCCACCCGCACGCGGCAGGGGGAGATCCGGCGCGTGAACGTCAACATTGCGCCGCCCACGGTCGGGCAATTCCGCGCGCTCAAGCAGGTTGGCATCGGCACGTACCAATGCTTTCAAGAAACCTACCACCAGGAAACGTACCGCCGCATGCACCCCTCCGGTCCCAAAGCTGATTACGCCTGGCGGCTGACGGTCATGGACCGCGCCCTGCAGGCCGGGGTGGACGACGTCTCCACCGGCGTGCTGCTCGGTTTGTTCGACTACCGTTTCGACGTCACCGCCCTGATCGTGCACGGGCAGTACCTGGAGCGCCGCTACCGGGTGGGGCCGCACGCGGTTTCCGTGCCCCGCCTGCAGGTGGCGCACGGCACGCCCCTGTGCGACGAAAGCGGGCTCGAGGGACACCCCCACCGCCTGACGGACGACCAGTTCAAACTGGTGGTCGCCGTGCTGAGGCTGGCCCTGCCTTACGCGGGCCTGATCCTGACCACCCGCGAGCATCCCCGCCTGCGCGACGAACTGCTGCTGGCGGGCGTGTCCCAGCTTTCGGCCGGGAGCCACACCGAGGTCGGCGGCTATACCGGTTCCGAGCGCTCCGCGGCCGGCCAATTCGAAATCGCGGACATACGTTCCCTGGATGAAACCGTGCGCAGCGTGCTGGAGGCCGGGCAAGTGCCTTCTTTTTGCACGGCCTGTTATCGCTGCGGCCGCACAGGGGAGCACATCATGGAATTGATCAAACCGGGGGACATCCAGGCTTATTGTCTGCCGAACGCCCTGTTGACGCTCAAAGAGTACCTGCTCGACTACGCTTCGCCCGAAACCCGCCGTTTGGGGGAAGAGCGGCTGGCGCAATGGCTGGGCCGGCTGCCCCAGTCGTCCCGTGAGGCCACGGAAACGCGGCTGCGGCGCCTGGAGGGCGGGGAGCGGGACCTGTTTTTTTAATCCTTCTCGGGGAGGGATATGGACCGCAACCGGGAAATCACGGTGCACGTCGCGGGCCGCGAATACGGCTGCGAGTTGGTTCCTGACCGCCGCAACCGGCATATCTGCCTGCGGGTCCACCCGCTTCCAGGCACCGCGGCGCAGGAGGCCGCCTGCTGGAACTGGGAGGACGAGTCCGCGGACGGACAACTGCCGCTGTTTCAGGCGCCTTCGCCCGCGCTGTGCCGGGTCCGCGTCTCCTACCCGCCGCGCCTGCCGCGCCGGGAAGTGATGGCCGCCCTTGAACAGCAATCGGAATGGATTCACGCCCAACATCAAAAATTGGCCGGCCGCCTGACGGCGCGTTTCGGCACCGGCTCGCGGATCTGGTACCGGGGCCGCCGGCTGCCGCTGGTGGTGTTGCCGGCCAGAGGGCGCCGCGGCGGAATTGAAATCCGCGACGAGTGCGTGCTCTGCTGCGTCCAGCGCCATTCCCAGGCTGAAATCCGCCGGCAGCTGCAGGCGTGGTATTGCCGCGAAGCCGAACGCCTGGTGCGGGAGCGGATCGCCGAATTGGCCCGGCCCATGACCGCCAGGCCGTTCAAAATCCTCATCGGCGACCAGCAAACCCGGTGGGGAAGCTGTTCGGCCAACGGCCGGCTGCATTTCAACTGGCGGGTGGCTATGGTCCCGGACGGCGTGCGCGATTACCTGATGGTGCACGAGCTCGCCCACCTGGAGGAACTCAACCACTCCGAACGGTATTGGGACCTGGTGAAGCGCCATTATCCGGCCGTAAAGCAGGCGCGGCTGTGGCTGCGCAAAAACACGCTCCAATTGGAGCTGAATTGAAAGCAGGTGGATGGGATGCCCGGTTTCAATTGGTGGGCGGCAGTGGGCGTGGCGGCTGCGGCCTTGACCTCGACGTCGTTCGTCCCTCAGCTGCTGCTGAGGCTGCGGCGGCCGGATGCTGCGCGGATGTCCTTTGGAACGCTGGGAACCTTCCTGGCCGGCGTGACGCTATGGGGCGTTTACGGCATTTATCTCAGGGACTGGATTATCATCGGCGCCAACCTGTTTATTTTTCTGAATCTGGCGGCGATTGCAATCGTGCAGATCGTGCAGGAGAAAAAGAAATAGGGCAAAAAAAACGTAGGGGCGTTCAATTGAACGCCCCTACGAAAGATTTTTCATTCACCCTAGGCCAAAGACCCTAGGGTGAACCGACTGCCCGAGGAGAAGATTTGATTTTTTCATTGTTCACCCTAGGCCAAAGACCCTAGGGTGACCGACTGCCCGAGGAGAAGATTTGATTTTTTCATTGTTCACCCTAGGCCAAAGACCCTAGGGTGAACCGACTGCCCGAGGAGAAGATTTGATTTTTTTCATTGTTCACCCTAGGCCAAAGACCCTAGGGTGAACCG
>JBFLYH010000001.1:0-1116777 GCA_040756875.1 candidate division FCPU426 bacterium | reverse complement strand
CGAGGAGAAGATTTGATTTTTTCATTGTTCACCCTAGGCCAAAGACCCTAGGGTGAACCGACTGCCCGAGGAGAAGATTTGATTTTTTTCATTGTTCACCCTAGGCCAAAGACCCTAGGGTGAACCGACTGCCCGAGGAGAAGATTTGATTTTTTTCATTGTTCACCCTAGGCCAAAGACCCTAGGGTGAACCGCCATCAGCGGAGAATATCGTTCGATGGCGGTTCAAAAATAGAACATTACTCCTCCCGACAATCCGCTGGCAGCCACGTTGGTGATGGCGATGTTGCCCTCCAGCAGGACCTCGAACGCGCGCGATACCGGAATCGCCACGCCCAGGTCAAAATACAGCGGCAACAATACTTCCGAGCCGCCGGTCCCGTTGTCCACGAACTCGATGTCCGCGTCCAGGGCGCCGTAGAGGCTGAAAGTCGAGAAACGGTTGGACAGGAGCAGGATCGCATCCAACCCGAAATTATTCGCGCCATGGGCGCCGGCTGTGAACGACAGCCCCGGCGTGCGGGACGTGTCCGGAATCAGCGAGAACTCCACATCGCCGCCGAAGTAGATTTCCGATCCCAAACCGAGTTTCAAATCCAAATCGATGCCGCGCGTCAGTCCCACGCCGCCGTGCAGATACAGCGTGAAATCGCTGGGATTGAAAGTCAGCGACGGTTCAATGCCCAGGGCAAAGCCGCCGGGCCGCAGAATACCCGCGGTGCCGAACACATCAGCCCGGGCCGCGGACGCGCCTCCCAGAAGGAAAACCATAACCAGCAAGATCAGACCCTTTTTCATGACATTCTCCTTTTTGTTTGTTAAGGCGAACGGATAATCCGGCAGGATTATAGCACGGCCGCGAAAATGGAAGCAATCCTCATCCTTTTGTTTCACCCTCGCCCCCGCCTCCAGCGGGGGCGAGTTACGCAGCCGAAAAAGAGGCTGGTTGTATTTTTCGACCTCTCCTGCTTCGGAAGGGAATGACAGGGTGCTATTCGCAGCGAGTACCTGTCTGAGCTTCCCGCCGGAGGCGGGGGCGAGTTACGCAGCCAGAAAAGCACCCTGCCATTCCCTTCACCCTATTATTTTCCTCCACCACGGCAGACGGGCCCTGAGCGCGGCGCGGATCAGGGGCAGGTTGTGTTCCGCGCTGGCCTGGCCGGCGGCGATGATCGCACCGGCTTTTCCAAATTCGTGCCACTCGGCGTTGAGGTCCTGGACACGGATGACGGCGTCGGCTTTTTGCAGATGCACGTCGCGCAGGGTGGCGTTCCCGATCATGTCCGCCCGCAGGAAAATTTCGATGCCCGTGCGCAGGGGCTTGTCCACGGGGGGGAGCGGCGACACGTCCACAGCCAGGACGAAATCCGCGCCCAGGGTGAAGGCTTCGTAGACCGGGACCAGGGCCACCATGGCGCCGTCCACCAGCTGCCGTCCTGCATAGCGGACGGGTTCGAAAACGCCGGGGATCGCCGCCGAAGCCTGCACGGCCGTGAGCAGCGGCCCTTCGTAGAAGACATACGGCTTGCCGGCCAGCAGATCCGTGGCCACGGTGGCGAAGGGGAGGGGAAGATCGCTGATTTGAATGGTGGGCAGAAGCAGGGAAAGAAGGTCTTTGACCTGCTCGGCGGCGATGATGTGATCGCGCGTCAGGGCCGTGGTCACCAGATACAGTTTGGTCAAATTGGTGATGGCCTGCTTGAGATTGCGCTCCAAAAAGTGGCGTGAACGGCCGCGCGTGAACTGATCCATGCCCAGCCGCTGGAGCTTGGGATGCTGGAGCTGCTTGAGCACCACCTGCTCCATTTTAAGCGCGTCGCGCAGGTGAACGTAAAGGGCGCCCATGATCGCGCCCATGGACGTTCCCACCACCACGTCGGGCTTGAGCCCCGCGGCTTCCAGAACTTTAAGCACGCCGATGTGCGCCAATCCGCGCGCGCCGCCGCCGCCCAAAGCCAGGCCGATTTTAGGATTGCGTCCGAAAATCGATGAAAGCAAAGACCCGGGTTCCTTTCTAAGAAACGTTGTCTTCGCCTTTCGTCCCTGGGCAGTCCCTTTGGTCGGGGAAAGCGTTGCGCCTGCTCCGGGGCTTCACCATCAAACCATAAGCAGGTCGGGAATGTCAACGTTTGGGGGGCTTCGGCTGCAGGGAGGCCACTATGCGCAGGAGTAATTCGGTGAGGCACGCCAGGTCGCGGCGCAAATGCCGCTGTTGCCGCCTGGCCAGCCAGTGCCGGTCCAAAGGCCGTTCCAAAAGCACTTCCGCGGCGCGGGCCGCTGCCAGTGCATTTTGGTAATGCGCGGTCTTGGCTTTTTGGGAACGGGCGCTGGCCAGGTGCAGTACGGCTTTGGCCAGGCGGGAGGTGGAGCGGTGCAGGCTGTACGCCTGCGCGACAGGCCACGGTGTCCGCTGCCCGGTGGCGGACAGCTGCCGGCACAGCTTTTGCAGTTCCTCGGTTACAAAGGGGATGGAATGGGGATCGTGCATGGCCGCCTCCTCTGCAGATTAGACCCGGGAGGCGGTAAAATTATTCGGCTTTTTTTAGGAACAAACCCGGTTGCGGCCCTGTTTCTTCGCTTTATACAGAGCCTGGTCGGCCCGTTCCAGCAGGGTATCCGAGGAAACCACGTTACGGGAAGGGTAGGCGGCTACGCCCATGCTCACGGTCAGGTCCTTGCTGGGCTGTTTTTCTTCCATGGGAAAAACGTGGTTTTTAATGCGCACGCGCAGGCTTTCGGCCAGTTTGACGGCTTCCCGGAGGGGTGTTTCCGGCAGGAGCAGGATGAATTCCTCGCCCCCAAAACGGGCCACCATGTCGGTTTCGCGGGTGGCTTCTTTTAGGATCAGGGACAATTCTTTCAGCAACAGGTCGCCCATGGGATGGCCGTTGGTGTCGTTGTAGTGCTTGAAATGGTCGATGTCGATCATGACCAGCGAGATATGGCGGTTGTAGCGCTCGGCGCGCTTGATTTCCTCGTTCACGGCCTGTTTGAAGTGGCGGAAGTTGAACAGCCCGGTTTTTTCGTCCAGCGTGGTGAGGGCGGTCAGCTTCTGCCGGTCGGTCCTAATGTTCTTGGCCATTTCGTTGAAGGCGCTGGACAACTCTCCGACCTCGTCCTGCGAGGTGACCGGCACCTGGGCCGCGAAATTGCCGCCGGCGAATTTGCGCACGCCCTCCATCAGGCGGCGGATCGGCAGGATGATATTCTGGTTGAGCACGAACACCAGCAGGGCCGAGGTCAGCGTGACCACCAGGATCACGGCCACGGAAAGGTTCTGGTTGAATTTCTTGATCTTTTTAGCCTGCTCCAGACGTTCGTTGAGCCTGCCGGCATTTAGGTAACTCAACTGCTGCAGCTGTTCCACGATTTCCCCAACGACGCTTTCCTGCTGGCGCAAGACCTGCTGCGTCGAGAGGTCGAGAAGTCCCTGCTCGAAACGGTTGATTTGATTCCCAACCTGGTGGGCGTATTTTTCGTACAGTTTGCTGATGTTGGCTACGAGGGTCTTCTCGTTGTCCCGCACCACATTGCGCTTGGTCTCTAGGAACTCCTTTTTGAATTCCCGCTGAGCCTTGTAGATCATGTTGCGCCAGGTGGGCTGGTGGGTCAGCTGGTATTTGGAAAGGGCCCAATCCGTATGGAGCAGGTCCTCCATCATCTTCTGGGACCTGAGAATATTTTTCATGTCCTCGTTGATGATGAAGTTGGTGAGTTCAGTGATCTGGGTGCTATTGTTATTGATGAGAAAAACCGCGGCGCCCGAGACCAGGATGACGATCAGGAAAGCGAGCAGGATCTTTTGTCGGATGTTGAGGCCCATGCCCGGCTCCGGGAAAGAATGGTGTTTCCTTAAATAGTATCGGACCCGAAGCCGCGGCGCAAGCACTTTTCCCTCGGCCGGCGGAAAGGTAACGAGGCTTCCGCCACGAAGGCACGAAGGACACGAAGAAAAGCAAAAGAGGTTTCGGGGTAAAAGATGGAAAAACCATTTTTCCTTCGTGTTAACTTAGCGCTCTTCGTGCCTTCGTAGTGAAGGCGCGTCTTTTGCCCGGGTCCGCATCGCGCTTGCTTTTCGCGTGCGCGCGGCTTACACTGATCCCATGCAACGCTGCTATAAATGCCAGAAAGAGATCAAGCTGCCGGACCCCTTGACCCGGGAGGCGGCCTGCCCGAATTGTTCGGCGCCGCTCCACTGCTGTTTCAATTGCCGCTCCCACTCGCCAGCGGCGTTTCAGCAGTGCCTGGTGGAAGGGCTCCCCATGCGGCGCGACAAACGGTCGGCCAATGATTGCGGGTCCTTTGCCTTCCGGGTCTTCCAGGCCCAGCGGAAGGACTCCCTGCAGGAAGCCTCAAAACGCAAATGGGACGAGATGTTTAAAAACCTCTGATTCTGCGCCGCCGCCTGTTTTTCCCTGAAAAATCCGGTTTTATGCAGGAAAGCTTCCTCGGATTTCTTCCTTCCCGTACATTCAGTTTTTTCCATATTTTATCGATACTATTCCTGGCGAAGGTATGCCTTATTCTGCCCAAAGGTCGTCTTGGCATGACCAGGATATTGTTGATCGATCCGGATAAAATCACGCTTAACGCCACCTCCCTGATTCTGGCTGAGGCCGGATTCGAGACCGACGGCGCAGCCAACCTGGACGAGGCGCGCAAACGGATCGTGGCCACCGAATACGGCGTGGCGATCACGGACCTGGACGTGGCGGGCGTGGACGGCAGCCGGATCATCGCAGCGCTGAAAAAAATCCGCCCCAGCACCGAAGTGGTGGTGATGACCGCGTCCGGCACCCTGGACGCGGCCGTGGCCTGCATGCGGGCGGGCGCGGGTGATTTTCTGCTCAAACCCTGCAAGCGCGAGCAGTTGCTGGAAGCGGTCCGCAAGGCCGTGGCTAAGAAAGAATTGTCCCAGCAAAACTTGATGCTGAGAAGCCTCAATGAAATGAAGGACAAGTTCCTGACCCTGGTGTCCCACGAACTGCGCACGCCCCTCACCCTCATTTACGGCTACCTTACGATCCTGCAGCGGCAGAGCGCCTCCTTCAGCGACGACCAGGTCGGACTGCTCAATATCATCCTGAAATCGAGCAAACAGCTGATCGGGATCGTCAACAACATCCAAACCATCGCCCAGGCGGATTCCGGGGAGTTCCAGCTGCACCTGCAGGACGTATGGCCGCGCAAACTGCTGGCCGACGTGCTGGCGGAAATGAAAGCGTCCTCGACCGAACGCAAGCTCGAGCTCAGGCTGGAGGAGGGCGCCGAACTGGAGGCGTTTGCCGGGGATCTGATCCGCCTGCACCAAAGCCTGGCCGAACTGGTGCAGAACGCCCTGCGCAACACCAACGACGGCGGTTGGGTGGTCATTGGCGCCGAGGACCGGGACCAGCACGTGGTGCTGTGGGTCAAGGACAACGGCATCGGCATTCCGGAAGAGGAGCAGGGCAAAGTATTCGAACCGTTCTACGAGGTGGCCGACGTGTCCCTGCACACCAGCAGCAACTGCCGCTTCGGCGGCGGCGGCATCGGCATCGGCCTGCCTCTCGTCAAACGCGTGGTGGAAGCGCATCAGGGCATGGTGCGGCTGACTTCCGAACCCGGCAAAGGCACGCTGGTGGAATTGATCCTGCCCCGGCGCCCCCTCCAGAAAGGTGCTGATTTCCAGGACCGTCTTTAGGACCCTGCGGCCGCCCTTCCGGGTTGTTTCCTCCCACCTGCCTGTGCTACAATCCCGACACTCATGACATCCGTCCTCTGGCGTATAATGCTGATTCTTTCGCTGGTCATTCTGGCAATGGTCGTGTACACCTCCGCCATGTTCGTGGTGGCGCTTATGCCGGCGCGGACCCACTCCGCCGCCACGCCCAAAACCTTCGGGGTGGAGTACGAACGCGTGACTCTGACCACGGAAGACGGGCTGGAACTGACCGGCTGGTTCATCCCCACGACCCGCACCACCGCGGCCGTGGTCATCGGGCACGGGTATCCCTTTGACAAGGGGAACATCCTACCCGCGACTGCGTTTTTGCTCCGGCGCTTCAACTGCCTCTACCTGGATTTCCGGGCGTTCGGGGAAAGCCAGGGGAAGTTCACCACCTTCGGCTACGACGAGCGCAAGGACGTGGCCGCGGCCATGGAGTACCTGAAGACCCGGCCCGAAGTGGGCACGGGCCGCATCGGCCAGTACGGGTTTTCGCTGTCCGCCTCGATTTTCATCCAGGCGAACCATCCGGACGCCAAGGCCCTGGTGGCGGACTCGCCGTTCGTGGATTTTGAGACCATGATGCACGACGGCTACCGCTGGGCCCGGGGGCCGCTCAAGCTGCCGCTGATCTGGCTCTCCAAATGGTATGGCCGGATTTTTCTCAAGCGCCGGGCCGAGGACGCCTCGGCGATCAACGCGGTGCGCGACCTGCGCTTCCCGGTGCTGTTCATTCACGGCGAGCAGGACCGCCAGATCCCGCCGTGGCATTCGCGAAAGCTGTTCGAAGCCTGCCCGGCGGCCGGGAAGGAAATATGGCTGGTGCCCGGGGCCGACCACGGTCAAGCCATGGTCGTGCAGCGCACCGCTTACCAGGAACGCGTGACCGAATTTTTCCATCGTTATTTGGAAGCCGAACAGGAGAAAAAAACGCCGTGACCCCGCCTGAAACCATCCGGCCGGAAGCGATCCAGGCCATGATTTTCGACATGGACGGCGTGATCATCAACGGTATGCCGTTCCACGCCCGCGCCTGGGAGGAGACTTTTCGCAGCGTGGGGCTCACGATCACGCCCGAGGAAGTGTACGAACGGGAAGGGGAATCGGGAACGGCCGCGGTCGGGCATTTCCTGCGGGAGCGCGGGGTTGAGGCCAGCCTGGAGCGGATCCGGGAACTGATCCGGCAGAAGGAAGAGCGCTTTAAAGCCATCGCCCAGGTGGAAGTGTTCGCCGGGGTTCCGGAATTCCTCGACGCGTTGCTGCAGCGCGGCCAGCGCCTGGCCCTGGTGACCGGCACCGCGCGGCAGGAACTGGACATCAGCCTTCCGCTGGACATCCAGAAGAAGTTCGAAATCATCATCACCGGCGACCAGGTGGAACGCGGCAAGCCCCATCCCGAACCGTATCTGCGCGCCCTGGCTGCGCTGGAGCTGGCCGCTCACCAGGCCGTGGTCGTCGAGAACGCGCCCCTGGGCGTGCGTTCGGCCAAGGCCGCCGGTCTGGCCGTGCTGGCCGTGGGCACATCCTTGGGCTGCGACCGGTTGCAGGAGGCTGAACGCTGTTTCCCTGATTTGCAGGCTTTAGCCCGTTATGTGCTTGCTTGGCTGCCGGGCGAACGAAAGAATTGATTTCACCCCCAAATCCATTGATAAGGAAGAAAGGAGACGCCATGACTCTCGCGCGTCATTGGTTATTTCTGGCGGTTTGCCTGGGAGGGTGCCTGCTGCCCGGCCGGCTTTTGGCCGCTGACAGCCAGGAGCTCACCTGCCGACAATTTCTGGGGGAGGCGCTTGGCCAGGATCCGGAGTTTAACCGCGCCCTGCACACTTACCTGCAGGCAAAATACGCGGTGCTCTCGACGCGGGCCATGTCCGACCTGACCCTGGGCGCGGCCGCGGGCTGGGTGCACACCGAGTCCACGAGCGGCGTGGTTTTCGAACCGCAAACCATCGACACCCTGAGCTACCAGGTGAGCCTGCAAAAACTCTTTTTGGAATCCGGCACCAGGCTCAAACTGGCCCATGAAAACGGCCTCACGGATCTGGGCTACAACGTCGATCCGGCCTTGGCCGCGGCTTTCGGCGGCGCCTTCGACCTTGCGGCGGAAACCAGCCAGCCCGTGTTCCGGGTTTCGCTGGTGCAGCCGCTGCTTAAAAATGCATTCGGCCTGGCCGAACGCTTTCCCGTGGTTTCCGCCGAATTGCAACGCCAAGCGGCTGAACTGGACGCCCGGGAAGCCTGGGAAAAGCGCCTGGCCGAGCTATACGGCGCCTATTTCGACTGGGTGGCGGCGTACGAAAACGTCGCGGCTCTGCGTGAAATCGTGTCTGAACTCAAACGCCTGGAGGAGCAAGTCGGGCGCAAAGTCCGCTCGGGCGTGGCCGAGCGGACGGATCTGCTGCGCACCCGCGACAACGTGCTGAACTTCCAGGGGCAATTGTCCCAGGCCGAGGGCGCGCTTCTGAACGCCACGCGCGACATCGCCTGCCTGCGCGCCGGCCGTCCGGAAACCGATCCCGGCAAACTCGCGATCCGGCCGGACCTTGCCGCGGCCGCCCCGGACTGCGTGCTGCTGGAAGACGGAACCGCGGAAGCCGAAGTGAACCGCCTGCGGCTGCTGCGGAAGCTCGAACTGGCGTTGCGCCAGGTCGAGGAACGGGAATTCGTGGCCAACAACAGCAGCCTGCCGCAAATGGACCTGGTGGGAGACGTGGCCTGGAAAGGCCGGAGCGACGACAAACAGGGCGGGTACGACCAAGTGAACCGCCGCGATTACAGCGTGTTTCTCCAGGCCAGTTACCCCCTCGGCGGGATGCAGGCCGGCGGCGATGAGGGCCAGGCCCGGTCCGGCCGGGAGGAACTGCACGCCGGCCTGGCCGCCACCCGGCAAACCCTGGCCCTGGCCCTGGTGCAGATGGCTGAAAACATCCGGCGTTTTCGGGACGTGGAGCAATTGCAGCAGGAACAGGTCAGGAACGCCGAGGAAAAACTGGCGCTCGATGAACGCAACTACCGCATCGGCCGCCTGGATACTTTCTACCTCATCGACGCCCAGAACGCCCTGACCAGCGCCCGGCTCAATCTCGTGCGCACCCAGATCCAGCTCAAGCGCCTGCAGCTCGAATACCTGTCCCTAAGCGACCGCCTGCTTTCCGGGTTCCCGGAGCTGGAGGCGCGTCTGTCCCGCAGCCAGGGAGAATAGCCTATGAACATCCTCAACTTTTTCATCAGCCGGACCAAACTGGTCAACATGCTGACTATCGGCATCCTGCTGGTGGGCGTGCTTTCCCTGGGGCGCATCAAGCGCGAGGCCTTTCCCAAGGTGGACTTCGACGTGGTTTTCGTGGTGACGATCTATCCCGGCGCCGCGCCCGAGGACGTGGAGCTCAACGTCACCATCCCGATCGAAGACCGCATCCGGGGTGTGTCCGGCATCGACAAGGTGGAGTCCGTAAGCCGCGAAGGGTATTCCAGCGTCCAGGTGACCCTGGACCCGGATGTGCTCGACAAGGAGAAGGTCAAACAGGACATCCAGAAAGCCGTGGACCAGGTGATCGACCTGCCGCCCGAGGTGGAGAACCGGCCCGTGATCTGGGAGCTCAAAACCGACAATTTCGGCGTCATCCAGGTCTCGCTCTCCTCGGCCGACCTGAGCGAACAGGAGGTCCGCCGCTTCGGCCGGGCGCTTAAGAAGAAGCTGGAAAGCCTGCCCACCGTGGCCCGGGTGGACACTCTGGGTTTCCGCCAGCGTGAAATCCAGATCCTGGTGGACCTGGCCAAGCTGCCCTTTAACTATCTCTCCCTCGGCGACATCGTCAATTTCATCCGCGCCCGCAATGTCCGCATCCCGGCCGGCACGATCCGGGGCCAGGGCGAAGCCAAGAGTGTGGTCACGGAAGCCAAATTCCAGACCCTGCAGGACGTGGAAAACATGATCCTGCGCACCAATTTCGAAGGCCAGCGCGTACGGGTGAAGGATGTGGCCCGGGTGGAAGACGGGTTCGAGGAATACCGCGACCTGATCAAGATGAACGGCAGCCTGGGCGTGACCCTGGAAATCATCAAGAAGGTGAACGCCGACGCCCTCAGGACCATCGACCAGGTCAAGGCGGCGGTCGACGATTTCAAAACCGGGGCGCCGGAAACGCTCCGGATCAACTTCATCAACGACACCTCGCGGGCCACGCGCAGCATCCTCGGCATCGTCACCCTGAACGCGGCCTTCGGCATGATCCTGGTGGTGGCCGTGCTGCTGCTGTTCCTCAACCTGCGCACCGCCTTTTGGACCGCCGTGGGCATCCCGCTCTCGCTTTTCCTCACGCTCTTTGTGATGCTGGTGTTCGACGTTTCCCTGAGCGGGAACTCCATGCTGGGCATGATCATCGTGCTGGGCATGCTGGTGGACGACGCCATCGTGGTGGCCGAGAGCATTTACCGTTACCGCCTGCAGGGGCTGTCCGCCTACGAGGCGGCCAAGGAGGGGCTGCGGGTGGTGGCCCTGCCCGTGCTGGTGACCGTGGTCACGACCATCATCGCCTTCGCCCCGCTTTTCCTCCTGCCGGGCATCCCGGGCAAGTTCGTGCTGCCCGTGCCCCTGGTCATCACCTTCGCCCTCATGGCCAGCTTGTTCGAAAGCTACTTCATCCTGCCCAACCACCTCACCGGCCACGTGCAAAAAAGCCAGGCGGCCGGGGAAGCGGCGGCCCTGAAGGAGCGCCGCTGGTTTCCGGCCCTGCGGGAAGGGTACGGGCGCCTGCTGGACCTGGCCCTGCACCACCGGCTGATCCTGGTCATGCTCTTCATCGTGTTTTTCGTCGGCAGCGTGGTTTTCGCGGTCGTGAAGATGAAATTCGTGCTCTTTCCGACCCGGAGCATCGAGCAGGTCACGTGCTTCATCGAAGCGGACCGGGAAACCTCGCTCGTTAAAATGGACGAGCTAACGCGCCGCGTGGAGGACGTACTCAAGGCCCAGCCCCAGGGCGCGATCAGCTCCTTCACCACCCAGATCGCCCGCGGCCGCTGGGAGATCCCGGACAATGAAAACGTGGCCACCATGACCGTCAATTTTCCGCCGGCCGCGGAACAAACCCATGATCCGAACCAGGTCATCCAGGCCATGAAAGACGCCATGGCGGCCATTCCCGAATTTATTAAGACGCGTTTTGAAATCGCCCAGGGCGGCCCGCCCGTGGGCGGGGACGTGGAAGTCAAAATCATCGGCAATGACAACGCGCAGCGGGCTGAAATCGTGGGCAAGATCAAGGCGTTCCTAGCCTCTCTTGCCGGCGTCGCCGACGTGGAGAGCTCGGATAAAACCGGGAAACCGGAATTCGCCCTGGAATTCGATTTCGAAAAACTGGCGCGCTTCGGACTGTCGGCGCAGGACGTGGGCCTGACCGTGCGCACGGCCATTGAAGGCAGCATCGTCAGCCGCACCTACACCCCGGACGAGCGGATCGATTACCGCGTGCTCCTGAGGCCCCAGGACCGCAAGTCCCTGGACACCATCCGCCAGCTGCACGTCACCAACCAGCAGCGCAACCTGGTGCCCATTACCGAGGTGGTGAACCTGCGCGAGAAGGAGACCGTGGCCAAGCTCGACCACCTCAACGGCGACCGGGTAACCACCATCCAAACCAACCTGGACAAGCAGCGGGTCACGCCCCTGGAGGTGAGCGGCAAACTGGCCGCATTCATCCCCGGCCTGCTCAAGGCGTATCCGGGGTTCCGCTACGAACTCGGCGGGGAAGCCAAGGAAAGCCAAAAATTCATCGTGGAAATCTCCATTGCTTTCCTTGTGGCCATTCTGGCGATTTATTTCATCCTGGCCCTGCTCTTCAATTCCTTTCTGCAGCCGTTTATCGTGATTCTGGCCATTCCCTTCGGCATCGTGGGCGTGATCTGGATATTTTTTCTGCACGGCCTGGATTTTTCCTTTTTGACCATGATCGGGGTGGTGGGGCTCTCCGGCGTGGTGGTCAATGATTCCCTGATCATGGTGGATTACATCAACCATCTGATCCGGGAGAAGGGGTGCCACAGTTTCGAAGATTACCTGCGCGCCGTGGTGGAGGGCGCGCGCACGCGCCTGCGCCCCATCCTGCTGACCTCGCTTACCACCATCGCGGGGGTCATGCCCACGGCCTACGGCCTGGGCGGTTACGTGGAGGCCATTGCGCCCATGGTCCTGGCCATCGGCTGGGGCATCATCTTTGCCTCCACGCTGACTTTGTTTTTGCTGCCCGGCCTCTATCTGCTGGAAGTGCAGTTCGAGATGCGCCTGGCCGGCTGGTTCCCCTGGCTGCCGCTGAAGACCCAGTGCGCCGATCCGTTCGCCGGGGTGGAGAAACCCCGTTCCCGCCGAAGGAAAGCATAAAGCGCTTGCCTTTGGGGAACAGGTCCAATAGAATTTTCTATAGCCAATCAACCGGGACCACGAAGTGTAAAGGAAGGGCACGAAGAAAAGCATGACCTGGGTCAAAGACTGGACCTGGGCTTAGGCAGGCATTCTTCGTGCCTTCGTGGTGAAATCAAATGGAGGGGAGCATGCCACCAGTCGTCAAACGCAAGACCGATGCCTCCGACCGGCGGCGGTACAGCCGCCAACCCCTGAAAATGGCGGTCAATTTTCGCAGTGTAGAACGGGGAAAAATATCCCCCCTGCGCCGCAGCCGCAGCGATGACCTGAGCGCCGGCGGGCTGGGAATGCACTCGCTGACCAAGCTTAAACAGGGCCAGATGCTGGTGTTGAGCCTGGTCATTCCCCGCGGCCGGAAAAAGAACGCCCTCGACGCGGTCCGCGCGTTCTCCAAGTCCCAAGGCGATCCCACCTCCATTTTGTCCCGCGTGGTGTATTGCCGGCCTACTGATCACAAGAAAAAATACCGGCTGGGCATCCAGTTCCTCGACCTGGATCAGGAAAGCCGCAGACGCTTCCGGCAGTTTTTGCTCGACAACCGGCTGCTCAAGACCACTTCCCGGTTGTATATATAGGAACCCATGGCGAACATCAAAGGTACGGACATCGTGGCGCTGCGTAAAATTTTGGCCGGCGCCGGCCCGGGAACCGAGCAGAAGCTGCTGGACCGGCTTTCGCCCGAACAGCGCCGGTTGTACGAGAACGCGGTTTCCACCACCCTGTCGCCCGTGCCCCTGCAAACCGACCTCTACGTCCGCGCGGCCGAGCTGCTGTATCCGAACGATCCCAACCGCATGGTCCGCCTGGGGCAGGACATGGCGAACCGCAGTTATTCCACGGTTTACAAACTGTTCCTGAGGATTCCCACCATGGAGTTCGTGATTTCCCGCGCCGCCTCGGTGTGGCGTTCGTACTTCGACGCCGGCGAGGCGGAAGCCCGGAATTTGGGAGGCAAGCACACGAGCTTCGTCGTGCGCCATTTTCCCTCGCTGCCGCGCAAAATGCGGGAAGTGATCGCGGGGAACATCCAGGCGATTATGGGCATGGCCGGGGCCAAAAACGTGCAGATTCAGACCTGCGACGACGACCCCGAAGCCTGGGAGTGGAAACTGTCCTGGGAATAATCCAGCCGGAGGCTGGCCGTCACCGTGGGAAGCATCAAGGGCACGGACATTGTGGCGCTGCGCAAACTTTTCGCGGAACAGGGGCAGGCCGTGGAGGGGGCGTTTCTCGACGGGCTGCCGCCGGAGTTGCGGAGCATGTACCAAGCCACGCTTTATTCCACTTGGTCGCCCGTGGACCAGCAGACCCGCCTGTATGAAAAAGCCGCCGAGTCCCTGTTTCCCGGCGCGCCGGACCGGATGCAGCGGCTGGGCCGGGCCATGGCGGACAAGAGCTACTCCGGCGTGTACAAGTTCTTCCTGCGGATCCCCTCCATCCCGATCGTCGTCAGCCTGGCGGCCAAGGTTTGGGGCACTTACTTCGACACCGGCCAGGCCACGGCCGAAAAAACCGGAAACCAGGAAATCCTGTTTGCCGTCAAGCGCTTTCCGGATCTTCCTCCGGCCATGCGCGAGGTGATCAGCGGCAACATTTGCAGCATCATGGAATACGCTGGTGCGAAGAACGTCCGGGTCCAGCACGTTCCTGACAATCCCCAGGAATGGCGGTGGCGGATCAAATGGGAATAAAGCGGGCAGGGAAAGGATTGGCGGTTTATGGCGCACTGGGGCTGATGGCCGTCGTGTGCGCCTGGGGACAGGCCGGGGCAGTGGAGGTTTCCGGCGTCGTCCCGGGCAACGGCGGCGATAGTCTGTCCACCACCTTCCATTTCAATTCCGGCAATGTGAATTTCCAAATGACCAAGCCCGACGGCACGGCGTTGACAATCAACGGCATGCCCCTGGCCTACGGAACATCGTTTCAAATCTTCAACGACAGCCAGGACTGGGTGGCCGAGAAAAACCTGCAGGTGCTCGGCGCGGACCTGTCCGGGTATTCCTGGACCAGCGTTTCGTTTCCGACGCCCGGCACCGTGGCCGTGGACCCGGCCAGCGGCCGCTTTAAATTCGCGGCGCCCACCTGGAACCGCATGGGATTCATCGATGTGGCGCCCGGGGGGCAAAGCGATACGCAAATGCCCGTGGTCATGCATGCCGACGGCAGCGCGGTTGCGGCTTTCTGGCAGACCTATGAGAGCCATACCCGCGTTTTCGCCAACCATTATATTCCGGGGTTGGGCTGGCAGGGGCCCGTGCTGATCGATTCGGTCGCGAACTCCGTGCCCACCATGCACGCCGCCAATCCGGCGTTGGCCATGGACAGCCAGGGCCGGGTCATGTGCGTTTTCCGGCAAGACACGTTTAGCACGAATTACCGGATGTACGCCAACCTTTATGTTCCGGGAGCAGGCTGGCAAGGGCCGAGGCTGATTGATTCGGGCCAAGACCAGCCAACGGAGAATGCTGCGGTGGCCATGATCAACGGCAAGGCCATTTGCGTCTTTGAACAGCAAGACGGCAGCAGCAACTGGCGGGTTTATGCCAATGAATATACAGTCACGGACGGTTGGTACGGCGCCGTGACCATTGACGCCGGCAACGCGGTCGATAACCTCAATCCCAGGGTGGCCATGAACAGCTCGGGCCAGGCCTTCTGCGTCTATGCCCGGCAGGCAGCCACGCCGAGAGTCCATGCCGTTGAATACGTTCCAGGTGCGGGCTGGCAGTCCCCGGCGCCGATCGACGAAGGGACGGCGACCTATATCGATTCTTTTGGACTGGCGATGAACAATACCGGTCGCGCGCTCTGCCTCATAGGAACGGCTGACGCCACGCCGCTTTACAGCATTCAAGCCGTCGAATATATTCCCGGAACAGGCTGGAACACCCCGGTTGACCTCTATGTCAATTCGACTGGTGTTTTGGGGGGGACGCTGGCGTTCAACCAGGCCGGGACAGCCCTGGCTGTATATACATATGTTGGCGGCAGCAATTATCGGCTCCTTGCGCGCCAGTATGCCGTTGGCACGGGATGGTCCAGTCCCGTGTATATTGATTCATTCAATCCTTACAATACTTACGATGAACGTCTGGTTCTCAATGACCAAGGACAGGGCATCTGCGTTTTCCGGCAGAATGACGGCAGCGCGTCCCGGATTTATGTCAATCACTTTGCCAATGGTTGGTCGAGCGCCCGGATACTGGATGCCGGTTTGGGGTTTGATGCCGACATGCCCACGGTCGCCATCAACAGCGCCGGTGAAGCGATGAGTGTCTGGAGGCAAAACGACGGCTCGAAAAACCGTCTGGACGCCTCTTGTTATCAGGTGGAACAGCCCGGCACCACGATGTCGGTCCGTTACCATTATAGTCCGGCTGCCGCCGTGCCGGCTGTAAACACCTTGACCGTCAGCAACCGCAAGATCGAACCGCTGAAAGGCGGCCAGGCGGCCATTCATCTGGCTATGGCGCAGGCTGGTTCGGCTTCAGTCAAGATTTACTCGCTGCAGGGGAACCTGGTAAAAGTGCTGTCTGATGGGTACCTGGCCGCAGGGAATTACACGTGGGAGTGGGCGGCGGTCAACGAGAATGGCGCCAGGGTCGCCAGCGGCGTCTACCTTATCCGTGTGAAGTCGCCGGGGATCGACAAGACCCAGAAAGTGGTGGTGATTAAATGACAACCCGCGCCTCTTGGTACCTAACATCTGTTTTATTCGGCATGCTGGTGATCATGACACTACAACCGGCCTCAGGCGCAGGGACTTCGGGCGGCATCCTGCTGCGGCAGGCCGTGGGCGCGAGGGCGCTGGGCATGGGCGAGGCGTTTGCCGGCGTGGCGGACGATGCCACGGCTTTGTTTTGGAACCCAGGGGGCTTGAGCCAGGTGACAGGCCTGCAGGCCAATGCCACCTACCAGGCCGGTTTGGCGGAATCAGCCTATGAACAAATACTGGCCAGTTATTGCTTGAATAACCTGGGCACCATCAGCCTGGGCTTGTCGCTCCTGCAAGGGGGTATGGTCGATCTGGACAACCCGGACGGCACGCTCAAACAGGTGCAGTCCCAAAGCGATGTGGCGTTTAGCGCGGGTTTTGGCGCGAATCTGACCCCTGCCCTGGGGTTGGGGCTGGCAGTAAAAATGTTGAACAGCACGCTGGCCGAGGAAGTGTCCGCCATGGCCGTGGCCGCGGATCTGGGCGCGCTGCTGACGATCAACGAGCAGCTGACCGTGGGCGTGGTGCTGCAAAACGCGGGCACGGAGATCAAATACCAGGAGGAAGGCGATCCGCTGCCCCTGACCGCTCGCCTGGGCGCGGGATACCAGGTCGATTTGGCCGAAGATCATGCCGGCTTGCTGGCCGTGGATTTGGTCAAGGCCAATGACCAGGATTTCAGCCTGAACCTGGGCGCTGAATACTGGTACGCGGGCTTTCTGGCCCTGCGGCTGGGCTATAAAACCGGGTCGGACCTGGAAGGTCTGACCGCGGGTTTCGGCGCGCACTACCAGTTTCTGCAGTTTGACTATGCTTTCGGCCTGGCTCAGGAATTAAGCAACACCCATAAGGTGTCCCTGTCGCTGATACTTTAAATAATCCTTTCCACTTGAATTCCCCTCCCCTGGATTCTTGGTGGGATACCCAAAAACCGGGCACAAGGGGGATAGAGGAGGGGGCGGCACCCTTTTTAAACGAAAGGAATATTGTTGGACCCCTCACCCTCACCCTCTCCCGCAACTCCGTTGGGGAGAGGGGATTTCCAAAAAGATTAATCGTTTGACCCTCGCTTTTTGCCTGTGCTATAATCCGGCAGATTTTAAAGGGCTTTTCACTGTCTCCGACGCAGGGAATCAACGTTCTCAAACAGAGAACATAGGCGCTTCCTGTGTCGGGGATGTCGCGCCGACCGGATAGATATTAAAAGGATGGCACTTCCTTCGGTCGCGCCGACCGGATAAATAAGGTACGACCTTCGGTCGCCTTGCGGAGTTAGGGTCTGCCAAGTTCAGCAGGGGTACCCCGGCCTTCTTTGTAAAAGGGATTACGATGATTCGGCCGGGGGGCTCCAGAGGAGTATTTTGTGGAAGAATATCCTTTTCAAGCCATCGAGGAAAAATGGCACCTCAAATGGAATGAATCCGGCCTGGGCCGGGTCCAGGAGGACCCCGCCAAGCCGAAGTACTATTGCCTGGTCATGTTTCCTTACCCCTCGGGCTCCAACCTGCACATGGGGCACGTGCGCAACTACACCATCGGAGACGTGATCGTCCGCTACAAGCTGATGCAGGGGTTCAACGTGCTCTCGCCCATGGGCTGGGACGCTTTCGGCCTGCCGGCCGAGAACGCAGCCATCAAGAACGGCATCCATCCCCACGAGTACACCCGCAACAACATCGCGGTCATGACCCGCCAGCTCAAAGCCTTGGACCTGATCTACGACTGGAGCCGGGAACTGGCCACCTGCGACCCCGAATACTACCGCTGGACGCAGTGGCTGTTCCTGCAGTTTTACCAGGCCGGACTGGCGTACAAAAAAAAGAACCCGGTCAACTGGTGCGACACGTGCAAGACCGTCTTGGCCAATGAGCAGGTGATCGAGGGCGCCTGCTGGCGCTGCAAGCAGCCGGTGGGGAAGCGGGACCTGGAACAGTGGTACCTCAAGATCACAGATTACGCCCAGCGCCTGCTCGACGACCTGGCCAAGCTGAAGAAGTGGCCGGAGCGCGTGCGCACCATGCAGGAAAACTGGATCGGCCGCTCCGAGGGCGTGGAATTCAAGCTGCGCATCGACGGCACCCAGCGGGACCTCGAAGTGTTCACCACCCGCATCGACACCGTGTTCGGCGTGACTTACGTGTCCGTGGCGCCTGAGCACCCGATCCTGACCGAGCTCCTGGCCTGCAAGCCCGAAGGCACGCTGGTGGCGGAGTTCGCGGAGAAAGTGAAGCTGGAGAGCGAGATCGAGCGCGCCTCGACCGCCAAGCCCAAGCAAGGCATGGACACGGGCCTGCGCGCCATCAATCCGGCCACCGGCGAAAAAATCCCGGTCTATGCCGCGGACTACGTGCTGATGGAATACGGCACGGGCGCGATCATGGCCGTGCCCGCGCACGACCAGCGCGATTTCGATTTCGCCCGGGCGCATGGCCTGCCGGTCAAGGTCGTCATCCGGCCCGAAGACCGCGACCTCGATCCGGCCGGCATGACCGAGGCCTTCGTGGCGGACGGCGTGCAGGTGCGGAGCGGCGCCTTCGACGGCCTGCCCAACCGCGCGGCCATGACCAAGATCGCGGAATGGATGGAGCAGCAGGGGATCGGCCGCCGCGTGGTCAACTTCCGCCTGCGCGACTGGCTGATCTCCCGCCAGCGCTACTGGGGCTGCCCGATTCCCATCGTCTATTGCCAAAAGTGCGGGCAGGTGCCCGTGCCTGAGGACCAGCTGCCCGTGACCCTGCCCCTGGACCTGACGTACCAGGCCTCGGGCATGCTCGAATCCTCCGAGGCCTTCGTCAAGGTCCCGTGCCCGCGCTGCGGCCAGCCGGCCCGGCGCGAGACCGACACCATGGACACCTTCATCGACTCATCCTGGTACTACCTGCGTTACGCGTCGCCCCGCGACGCGAACCGGGTCTTTGATCCCACGGCCGTGAACTACTGGATGCCCGTGGACCAGTACATCGGCGGCATCGAGCATGCCATCCTCCACCTGCTGTATTCGCGCTTCTTCACCAAGTTCCTGCACGACCGCGGCCTGCTGCCGTTCGACGAGCCGTTCGCGGCCTTGTTCACCCAGGGCATGGTGCTCAAGGACGGGCAGGTGATGTCCAAGTCCAAGGGCAACACCGTGGCCGCGGACGAAATGGTGGGGCGCTTCGGCATCGACACCACGCGCGGGTTCATCCTGTTCGCCGCCCCGCCGGAACGCGAGCTGGAATGGGTGGACCAGGGCGTGGAAGGCATCTTCCGCTTCCTGCGCCGGGTGTATTTGTTTTACCAGCGCTGGCAGGAGGCCGTGCGGCCTGCCGGAGCGGCCATCCCGGCGGACCTGGGCGAAACGGACCGTCAGCTGCGGCGCAAGACCCACCAGACCATCCGCCGCATCACCGAGGACCTGGACCAGGATTTCAAATTCAACACCGCCATCGCGGCCATGATGGAGCTGGTCAACGCGCTGACCGGCCTGCCGGAGCCCGGCGCAGCCGGCGCGCCGCACCCGGCCGTGATGCGGGAGTCCCTGGACGCCCTGGCGCGCCTGGCTGCGCCGTTCTTCCCGCATCTGGGCGAGGAACTGTGGGCCATGCTGGGCGGCGCGGAGAGCGTGTTCAAACAGCCCTGGCCGCGCCATGACCAGGCCATTGCGGCCGAGGAACTGGTGACCGTGGTGGTCCAGGTCAACGGCAAGGTGCGCAGCCGCCTGGAACTTCCGCCCCGGACGCCTTCCGCCGAGGTGGAGCGGCTGGCCCTGGCGGACGAACGCGTGGCGGCCCTGGCCGAGGGCCGGAAACCGAAAAAAGTGATCGTGGTGCCGGACAAGCTGGTGAACGTGGTGTTTTAAATCTGTAGGGGCGTTCAATTGAACGCCCCTATTTAGATATTCATTCCTCTCCCCTGGTGGGAGAGGATAATGGAGAGGGGGGAGATCCGGTTGTCAACCCCCTCCCCTGAATCCCCTCCCGCCACATCCTGGGGAGGGGAATAATTATTCTGCCGGGCTGTTTTAAATGCTCAATCATCCTTTTCGGTGATGCCGGAGGTGTAAAATGATTAAAAGAATGACGTTTATAATTTCGGTAATGAGCATAGCAATGATTATAGCCGGCTGCACGGACGTGGCCCTGAGGCCCGGACTGCCGGATTACATGAGCAAGCTGGCCATTCCGGTCTTCCAAAACCGCACGCCCCAGCCGGACATCGAGAACGAGCTGACGCGGCAACTGCAGCAGGATTTCCTGGTGGACGGACGCCTGGAGCTGACCGATCCCAGCCAGGCCAACGCGGTGCTCCAGGGGACCATCACGCGCTACGTGCTGGAGCCGCTGCTCCTGGACGTGCACAACATTCCGCAGCAGTACAAGATGCGCATCATCCTCAACCTGTCCCTCAAGGACACCAAAGCCGGCCAAAACCTCTGGACCGAGGACGCCTTCGAGGAAAGCACCACCTACTACGTGAACAACAACCTCGGCATCCCGCCCGAGGACGAGGGCGCGGCCCGGCGGCGCCTCATGCAGCAGCTTTCCCGCCGCATCCTGTCGCGGGTGATCGAAGGGTTCTGAGTGGCCAAGAAACGCATTTATTATTCCGAGTTCCGCCGTGGACTGGACCAGGAAGCCCTGCGGCCGGCCTACCTCTTCACCGGCGCCGAGGCCTTCCTCAAGGAAGAAGGCGCAACCGCGCTCGTGGACCGGGCCCTAGCCGGCGGCGACCGCAGCCTGAACCTGGAAACCGTATACGCGGGCAGCGACGTCTCCGGCCGGGAGGTGCTTGAACGCGCCCTGACCCTGCCGTTCCTGGCCGAACACCGGGTGCTGGTGGTCCGCCAGGCCGAGAAATGGCACGCCGCGGACGTGAAAGCCCTGGAGGAATACCTCGCGCGCCCTTCGCCGGCCACGGTGCTGATCCTGGTCTCCCAGGATGAACGGCTTACGCAGGCGTATTGGAAGAGCGCGGCCGATAAGCTCTACCACGTGGAATGCTACCCGCTCTTTGACCAGCAGGTTCCGGGCTGGGTGGAGCGCCGCTGCCGCGAACACGGCAAGGCCATCTCGGCCGAAGCCGTGCGCCTCCTGATCGGGCGTTCAGGCCAGAACCTGCAGGACCTGGCCCAGGAGATTTCCAAACTGGCCAGTTACGTGGGCGCCAAGGCCGCGATTGCGGCCGAGGACGTGGAAGCTGCGGCCGGCTACCTGCGTGAGGACACACTGCAGGATCTGAACAACGCCGTGGGCCAGGCGGACCTGTCCCTGGCCTGGCGGCGGCTGGAAACGGTGCTGGAAGAGGGGATCAAACCGCCGCAGATTCTCGGCAGCCTGGCCTGGCATTTCCGCAACCTGCTCGCGGCCCGGCGCCGCCTGGACGCGGGTGAAACGCCGGACGCGGTGGTGGCGGACGTGCGCCATCCCAAAACGCGGCAGGACCTGCTGGCGCAGATCCGCACTTATTCGCGCGAAGCGTTCGACGGGATTTTCGAGGAGTTGTTCAAGCTGGACAGCCGGCTGAAGACCGGGAAGGGGCACTGGGAACTGCACGCCCAACTGGCGCTGTTTCGCATTTGCCGGAGCCTGGCTGGCGCCAAGCTCCGGTAAGCGAAAGAAACAGGCGGGAAGTTATTTCGCGGCGGTTGCCGCCGCGGCCGGGGCTTTGGTGAGGCGCGACTTGTAGCGGGCGCCGGCGTTCTTGTGGATCAGTCCGGCCTGGACGGCTTTGTCGATCGCGTGATAAGCTTCGCGGATGGCCGCGGGGCGCTGGTCCTGCCCGGTGGCGCGGATCCGGCGCAAAACGGTTTTCAGGGACGCCAAGCGCTGGCGGTTGATCGTCCGTTGGGCGCGGTTTTTACGCACGTCTTTGATGGATGACTTGATTCTCGGCATGGGAGCATGCCCCTCCTCGCATTTGAAAGTCTATAAAAAAACGGGTTAATCTATCACCTCCGCCCGGGCTTGTCAAATGAATTCAGGCAGGTGAATGTTTGGTGTCACCCTCCCATCAAGGGAGGGGGATTATTTTGGAATAAAGAGGCGTTTCGTGTCCCAATCCCGGCAAGTGGCGAAAACCGCAGGGCTGGTTTCGGGTCTGACCATGGTGTCCCGGATCTTCGGGTACATCCGGGACGGGCTGGGCGGTGCCCTGCTCGGCGCCGGGCTGGCCAACGACGCCTATCTCGCGGCCTTCCGCATTCCCAATCTCCTGCGCGACCTGTTCGCCGAAGGCGCCTTGTCCTCGGCCTTTATCCCTACGTTCACGGCCACGGCGGTCAGGGAGGGCCAGGAGCGGGCCTGGCGCCTGGCGTCCGTGGTCATCAACGCCGTCGCGGTCGTAATGCTGGCCCTGGTGCTGCTGGGCGAATGGGGCGCGCCTGGCTTGGTGCGCGCGATCGTGCCCGGCTTCTCCGCGATCCCGGAAAAAATGGAGCTGACCGTGCGGCTGACGCGCATCCTGCTGCCGTTCCTGGGATTCATCAGCCTGGCTGCGGTCTTGATGGGCATCCTGAATTCCCGCGAACAGTTCGGCCCGCCGGCTTTCGCGCCGGTCATGCTCAACCTGGCCATGATCGCGGCCGGAATTTTTATCTGCCCGCTGTTCGGCGACCGGCCCGAGGAGCAGGTCATGGGCTGGGCCTGGGGCGCCCTGGCCGGCGGCCTGTTGCAGATGGCGATCCAGGTGCCCTTCGTGCTCAAGGCCGGGTTCCGCTGGCAGCCGCTGTTCGACTGGCGCGACCCCGGCCTGCGCAGGATCGTGAAGCTCATGCTGCCGGCCGTGGCCGGCTTGTCGGTGACGCAGGTCAACCTCTTCATCAACACGCTGATCGCCTCGTTCCTGCCCCAGGGCGCGGTGACGTACCTTTATTACGGCAACCGCCTGATGCAGCTGCCCCTGGGCGTGTTCGGCGTGGCCATTGCCACGGCCCTCCTGCCCGTGACCTCGAAGCACCTGGCCCAGGGGGAACAGGAGCGCTTCATTGAAACCCTGTCGTTCGGGTTGCGTCTTTTGTTTTTGATCACGATCCCGGCTGCGGTCGGGTTGTGCGTGCTCTCCGAACCCATCAACCGCCTGCTGTTTGAATACGGGCGCTTCACGCCCGAGGCCGTGGTGGCCGTGGCCCAGGCCTCGGTCATCTACACGCTGGGCCTGGTGGCCTATGCCGGCGTCAAAGTGGTGGTGCCGACTTTCTACGCGCTGGACGAAGCGCGCGTGCCGGTGACCGCCGCGGTGATGGCCGTGGCGGTCAACATCGTCCTGAACCTGGCGCTCATGGGGCCGCTGGGGTTCAAGGGACTGGCCCTGGCCACGGCCCTGTCGGCATTCGTCAATTTCAGCTATCTGCTCTGGCGCCTGCGCAAGCGGGTGGGCCGGCTCGACGGCCGCCGGATTATAGGGTCCCTGGCGCGCGTGTGCCTGGCCGCCGGGGCCATGGGATTTTTAGTGTGGTCCGGCAGCCGCGGCTGGCTGCCGCTGGCCGGCGCCGGATTGCCGCGCAGCGAACTGGCGCTCAAGGTTTTCGGGTTGATTTTCTTCGGAGCCTTTGCTTACCTGGCCTTCGCCTGGTTTTTCAAGGTGCCTGAGCAGCAGCGGGTGTGGAACCTGATCAAGAGCAAAGTCGGCCTGGGAGGAACCAACGAACCGTGGATAGAGTAAAAGATTGACCACGAAGGGCACGAAGAAAAAGCGAAGGCACGAAGAAGGATGGGCTTGGGTTAAAGACTTCAACCCTGAACCTTATTCATTATTCATTATTCATTCGTGTGCTTCGTGATCCGAATTTATTGAGGTTGAGATGGAAAAGCTGAAGTTCAACATCATCGAAACCGAGTGGGGGTTCGCGGCTGCGGCGGCAGGCCGCCTGGGCCTCCGTTATCTGATCCTGCCTAAAGCGGACAAGGACCAGGCTTTTCAAGCCCTGGCTCAGGAAGCGGGCGAAGTCAAGCTGGCGCCCGAACCCAAGGACCCGGAACTGAAACGCCTGGCGCTGCGTCTGCGCGAGTATTTCCAGGGGCGGGCCGTGGCCTGGGATTTCAAACTGGATTTTTACACGGCCACGCCGTTTCAACGCCAGGTCTGGGGCGTGGCGCGGACCATACCCTACGGCCGCACCGAAACCTACGGCTGGGTGGCCGGTATGCTGGGCGACCCGGACGCGCGGCGGGCCGTGGGGCAGGCCCTGCACGCGAACCCGCTGCCCCTGCTGGTGCCGTGCCACCGCGTGACCGCCGCGCGGGGCAAGCTGGGCGGGTTCTCCGGCGGTGCGGAGCTGAAAAGCCGCCTGCTGCAGCTCGAAAGGGCGATATTGACGTAAGTAGAAATGGAAACACTGTAAAATACTACCCCTCGCCCCGCGCGAGCGGGGAGAGGGCGGGGGTGAGGGGTCCCGAAGTGAAAGACTTCCGCAAACAGCTTCGTGAAAATATGACGGATGTCGAAAGGAAGCTGTGGTATTCCCTAAAGGACCGGCGTTTTGGTGGCCTGAAATTCAGAAGGCAACACCCTATTGGCCCGTATGTGGTTGACTTTTATTGCGCGGAGAAACATCTGGTCGTCGAACTGGATGGCGGTCAGCATGCAATGAATGAAAAGCAAGACCAGGAATGGTCTCGTTATCTTGAACTTCAAGGATACAAGATTATCCGTTTCTGGAACAACGATATACAAAACAACATTGAAGGCGTATTACAAAGACTAAGTGAATATATCTGTGATCCCTCACCCTCCCCTCTCCCTTTGAAAAGGGAGAGGGATATATTATAGGAGCACACTTTTGGAAACTACGGACGCACCTCTCCCTTTCAAACACCGTCTGGCCCTGGCCCTGATCCCCGTGGCCGCGTTCGTACTGCGCCTCATGGGCCTGACCTGGCGGGTGCGCCTGGTGGACCCGCACAAGGTGGCGCCGCAAGCCAGGCCCAAGGAAAAATTCATTTACGCTTTTTGGCACAACCAGCAAATCCTGTCCATGGTGTTTTTCCGCAACTTCGGCATCCGCGTGCTGGTGTCGCGGTCGCGGGACGGGGAGTACATCGCCCGGGCGCTCGAGTATTTCGGCTTCAAGACCGTGCGGTCCTCGACCAGCAGCGGCAAGGTGAACGCCCTGCGCGGCCTGGCGCGCGAATTGCGCGCCGGCTATCACGCGGCCATCACGCCGGACGGGCCCCGCGGCCCGGTCTACGTGGCCCAGCCGGGAGCGGTCTTCCTGGGCGCGCTGACCCAGGAAGCCGTGGTGCCGTACGGCTGCGCGTCGTCCAACCCCTGGCGCCTTAAAAGCTGGGACCGCTTCGAAATCCCCAAACCCTTTTCGCGCGCGGTGATCGTGTTCGGGGAACCCCTGCACATTCCCAGCCGGATGACCGAAGCCGAAGTAGAGCAGTGGAACAGCCGCCTGCAGGCGGATTTGAACCGCCTGCGCGAAGAAGCGCAGCGGGGGCTCCATGCTGTGGACTGAACTGAAACCCAAACTGGTCGAGGTGTTCCAGCCGGCGGACCTGGAGCGCCTGGAACGGGCGTACCGGTTTTCCGAGCGCGAACACGGCGACCAGAAGCGCCTGTCCGGCGAGCCCTTCGTGACCCACAGTGTGGCCACGGCCGCCATCCTGCTCGAGCTGCATTCCGATCCGGCTGCCATTATGGCCGGCCTGCTGCACGACTGCCTGGAGGACACGCCCGCCACGTTCGAACAGATCGAGGCCGAGTTCGGCGTCGAAGTCGCCAACCTGGTCGAGGGCGTGACCAAAATCAGCACGCGCCTGTTCCGCGATTCCGAGGAGCAGAAGGCCGAGAACCTGCGCAAGATCATGCTGGCCATGGTCCGCGACATCCGCGTGCTGGTGGTCAAGCTTTCCGACCGCCTGCACAACATGCGCACCCTGGGGTTCCTGCCCGAGGACAAGCGCCTGCGGCTGGCCCGCGAAACCATGGAAATCTACGCGCCCCTGGCCCACCGCCTCGGCATGGCGCGCATGAAAAACGAGCTCGAGGACCTGGCTTTGTCCCACCTGGAGCCGCAAGCCTACGCCGCCCTGGATTCGGAACTCAAGGTGTTCGAACAGGAGCACAGCCAGGCCATTGCCGAGGCCAAAACCCAGATCGAGCAGTGGCTGGCCGAGGCGGGCGTTTCCGGACAGGTGACCGGCCGGCGCAAGCACCTATTCAGCATCTGGAACAAAATGCAGTTCCAGAAAAAGACCCTGGACCAGATTTACGACCTGCTGGCCATCCGCGTGATCGTGCCTGAAATGAAGGACTGCTATGCCGCCCTGGGCATCGTGCACGCCCACTGGAAACCCATGCCCGGCCGGTTCAAGGATTTCGTCGCCGTGCCGCGCTCCAACCTCTACCAGTCGCTGCACACCACGGTCATCGGGCCGGCCGGCGAACCCCTGGAAATCCAGATCCGCACCGAAGAGATGCACCGCACGGCCGAAGTCGGGATCGCGGCCCACTGGTCCTACAAGTCCGGCGTGGCGGCCACGGAAAAATACCTGTCCAAGCTCTCCTGGTTCCGGCAATTCCTGGACTGGCAGCAGGAACTGGGCGGGGATTCGCGCGAATTCGTGGAAGCGCTCAAAGTGGACCTGTTCGAGGACGAGGTCTTCGTGTTTACGCCCAAGGGCGAGGTCAAGGCCCTGCGGCGCGGGGCTACTCCGATCGACTTCGCCTACCAGATCCACTCCCGCCTGGGCGACTCGCTGGCCGGCGCCAAGGTCAACGGCCGGCTGGTGCCTCTGAAGTACGAATTGAAGAACGGTGACATCGTGGAGGTGATCACGCGCAGCGACGCCCGGCCGTCGCGCGACTGGCTGACCCTGGTGAAGACCACCAAGGCCAAGAACCGCATCCGGCATTACTTCCGCCAGACCGAGCGCGAGGAAACGGTCCGCCGGGGCAAGACCGAGCTCTCGGCCGAACTGGAGCGCTGCGGCAGCAGCTTCAACGAAATGCTCAAGAAAGACCGGCTGCTGGAAGTGGCCCGACAGTTCAACCTCCGCGGCGTGGACGACCTGCTGCTGCAGGTCGGCGACAACAACCTGACCCCCCGCACCGTGGCCGCCCGGCTCGGCCTCGAGGCGCCGGCCCAGCATCCTGCGCCCGCGGCCCCGGTTCCAGCCGCGCGCCCCGAACCTGCGGGGGACGACGGCATCCGCGTACACGGCCTGTCGGGCATGGTGGTGCGCTTCGCGCAGTGCTGCCATCCCATTCCCGGCGATCCCATTGTCGGCTACATCACCCAGGGCCGGGGCGTGTCCATCCACCGCCAGGACTGCCCGAACGCGCAAACGCTGTTCACCGAGCCCGGGCGGCGCATCCAGGTGTCCTGGGAGGAAATGCGCGGCGCGGCCCACACCCTGCAGATCCAGGTGGTGGCGCGGGACCGGGAGAAGCTGCAGACCGAACTGTTGCAGGTGCTGGACGACCTGGAAATCGGGCTCAAGGAAAGCAGCACCCGCACCAACCGCCAGGGTCTGTTCGAGGGGGTTTACACCATCGAACTCAAAGGCCAGGCCGACCTGGCGGAGCTGTTGCGCCGGATGGACAAGGTCAAGGGCGTACACCGGGTGTTCAGGCGGTAGGCAAGGAATCATTGATACGCGTTTCTTTTTGTGTCGTCATTCCGAGGAGCGAAGCGACGACGGAATCTCGACATGTTTCTCCTGATGGGGATTGCTTCACAATGACGCGGATATTGGAGGAAGGTGAAAGCTTTTCCTGGAGGTGTTTGCATGGACTACATCGAAAGCCCGCATGCACCCAAGCCCGTGGGACCTTACGCCCAGGCTGTACGGACCGGGGACTGGCTGTTCTGCTCAGGCCAGGTGCCCCTGGACCCCGAGACCAACAAGCGGGTCGAGGGCGGCATTGAGGCCCAGACCCGGCGCGTGCTGCACAACCTGCAGGCCGTGATCTCGGCCGCGGGCGCGACCTTGGGGCAGGTGGCCAAGGCGACGGTCTACCTGACCGACCTGGCGGATTTTCCCGAATTCAACCGCGTGTACCAGGAGTTCATGGGCAGCCATCGCCCGGCGCGGGCCACGGTCCAGGTGGCGGGCCTTCCCATCGGCGCCAAAGTGGAAATCGAGGCAGTGGTTTACCTGGGGAAAGACTGACCACGAAGGGCATGAAGCTGACCACGAAGCACACGAAGAATATCGGGGTTTAAATCCTTAACCCTGAACCTTCTATGCATTCCTTCGTGTCAACTTCGTGCCTTCGTGGTGGACTTTAAAAGCGGACCACGAAGGGCACGAAGGAAGAGCGAAGGCACGAAGAGGGCCGGGGTAAAATCTTTTAACCCAAGAACGTTTTTACTGTTCCTTCGTGTCAGCTTCGTGCCTTCGTGGTGGGTGTTATAAAAAGAAAAACCCCGGGAAGGGGATTCCCGGGGTTTGGAAAAAGCGCCGGCGGTTACGAAGCGACTTTTTTGACCTTGTTGGAGCGCAGGCAGCGGGTGCAGACCCGCACGCGGCGCACGGTGCCGTTGATCTCGGCGCGCACGCTCTGCAGGTTCGGTTCCCAGCGCCGGTGGGTATGGCGCATGGAGTGGGACACCTGGAACCCGCTCTTGGACGATTTCTGGCAGATGGCGCATTTAACAGCCATGGTCGATCTCCTTTTTAAAAAAAAAGTAGGGGTTGAATCTATCACGAGCCCGGGAGCTTGACAAGCGAAAAATGAAACCCAATCAGGAAGCGGTCCGCTGGCTGCTGAAGCCGCTGGAACTGGAGCAACGGCTGGGGTTCCTGGACACGGCCGTGGCCGGCGGCATGAAGCGCTGGCTGCCGCAGGTGCGGGACAAGCTGATGGCCCAGGCCGGGCTGACGGCCGCCGAAGCCGGTCGCCTGCTGGAGGGGCTGGAGGCGTACGCCGAAGCCCGGTCCGACCAGCGGGAACGGCTCGTGGCCGAAGTCTGGAGCCGGCTGGCCGGTCCGAAAGCCCCGGAACCCAAGGCCACGCCAGCCGCGGCTCCGGCAGCCCCGGCCCGGCCCATCGTTCCCCTTCGCAGGAGTGATAAATGTGAATCTCCTGCTGCGGGGATGTCGCCGCCTGCCATGCGGAAAGCGCATGGCAGGAGTGGTACCCCGGCACCTTCGGTCGCCGGGGGGTTCCAGTGGCAGGACCCGGTGCAATATATCAAAGGCGTGGGCCCGCAGCGGGCGAAACTGTTCGCCAACCTGGGCGTGCACACGGCCGAGGACCTGCTGCGGCACTATCCCCGGGACTGGCAGGACCGCCGTTCTCCGGCCAAGATCGCGATCCTGCGCCACGGCCAGACGGCTTTGGTGGACGGCAGGGTCAAAGCCCGCCAGACATTCACGGTCCGGCGCGGCCTGAAAATCACCAAAGTGGTACTCGAGGACGGCACCGGCCACATCGCGGCCACGTGGTTCAACCAGCCGTATCTCATGGAGCGCTTCCAAAACGGGCAGCGCGTGCTGGCCTATGGCAAGGTGGAGTTTCATCGGTCCTGGCAGGTCCTGAATCCAGACTATGAAATCCTGGAGGATGAAACCGAGGAGTCGATCCACACGGGACGGATCGTGCCCATCTACCCGCTGACTGAGCGGCTCTCCCAGCGCGTGGTGAGAAGCCTGGTGCACGCCTTGGTCGGGCAGATCCCGGACGATTGGCCCGACCCCCTGCCGCCCGCGCTGACCGCGGAAAAAAGTTTTGCCCCGGCCGCGCAGGCGCTGCGCAGCATCCACTTCCCGCCGGACCAGGACTCGCTGGCCCGGGCCCGGGCCCGGCTGGTGTTCGAGGAGCTGTTTCTGCAGCAGATCGCCGTGGTCCGGCTGAAGCGCCGCTACCAGCACCAGCACAGCCAGCCCCTGCAGGTCAACGGGCCGCTGGCCGCGCGCTTCCGGCAGAACCTGCCGTTTGCCCTGACCACGGCCCAGGAACGGGCCACGCAGGAAATCTGCCGCGATCTCGGGCTGGCGCGGCCCATGCACCGGCTGCTGCAGGGCGACGTGGGCTCGGGCAAGACCATCGTGGCCGCCCTGGCCATGCTGGCCGCGGCGGACAGCGGCCGGCAGGCTGCGCTCATGGCGCCCACGGAAATCCTGGCCGGCCAGCATTACCTGAATCTGAAGCCCCTGCTGGAACCGCTGGGCCTGCGCCTGGAATTGTTCACCTCGGGCCTGCCGGCCAAGGCCAAAGCCGGCTTGCGCGCGGACCTGGCCTCGGGCCGGATCCACCTGGCCGTGGGCACGCACGCGCTGACGCAGGCCGGCGTCGAATTCAGCGACCTGGGGCTGGCCGTGGTGGACGAACAGCACCGTTTCGGCGTGGAGCAGCGGAGCCTGTTGCGCGCCAAGGGCGAGCATCCGCACGTGCTGGTCATGACGGCCACGCCCATCCCCCGGACCCTGGCCTTGACCGTGTACGGCGACCTGGACGTGAGCGTGCTCGACGAGCTTCCGCCCGGCCGCATCCCCGTGCACACGGAATGGCTGCGGCGCTCGGCCGGCCGCAAGGCCTACGAGCAACTGGCCCAGGCCGTAGCCGCGGGGCAGCAGGGCTTCGTGGTGTTCCCGGCGATCGAGGAATCCGAGAAGCTGGACTTGAAAGCCCTGGCCACTGAATACCAGCGCCTGGAACGCGTCTTTCCTGACTGCCGCCTGGGGTTGCTGCACGGCCGGCTGCCGACTCCGGACAAGGAGCGCATCATGGCCGAGTTCGCGGCCGGCCGCACCCAGATCCTGGCCGCGACCACTGTGGTGGAAGTGGGCGTGGACATTCCCAATGCCACGGTCATGATCATCGAGAACGCGGAGCGGTTCGGCCTGGCCAGCCTGCACCAGTTGCGCGGAAGGGTGGGCCGGAGTTCGAAACCGGCACAGTGTTTCCTGATCGGCGAGCCCACCACCGAAGAGGGGAAGCGCCGGCTCGAAGTTATGAGCCAAGTGCGCGACGGCTTCAAGCTGGCCGAGGAGGATCTGGCCCTGCGCGGGCCGGGCGAGTTCTTCGGGCTCAGGCAGCACGGCCTGCCGGATCTCAAGCTCGCACATTTGATCCGCGACGCAGACCAGATCGAAGCCGCGCGCCAGGCAGCCGGCGGCATCCTGGAAGCGGACCCTGAGCTCAGCCGGCCGGAGCACGCGGCATTGCGCCGGATTTACGCCTCGCTGTACTTGGAAAAAGAACAGCGGGCATTGGCGGGATAATGTTTCCGGAAGGAGGTGAGACCATGATTATGGTTTTCAGCGGTATCACGCTCTTTGTTTTGCTGGCGTTGAATATCCTGCTCGGGCACAGGATCATTAAAGCCGACCGGAAAGTGCATATCATACTTGGTTGGGTCATTTTGCTCCTGGCGCTCATGCATGGAATAAACGGCATCATTATGGCCTTGGGTTTGGGCCAATAAAGATAATGGTTTAGCAGGCAATCTGCAGGGTGTTTGGCCAACACCCTGCAGATCCTTAATTTTAAAGGCTAAATAACCCGCCAGTATCGTATCAAATTGAAACAAACTAATTAAAATCTTTTAAAATAAGCTGTATTATTAGATTGCCTATTTGCCAGGAGAAGAAAAATGTGATATATTGAATGCAATTCCATTATATGAAGACAGCAAACACTCCTCGACAATTTGAAGCGGGCTTTTCGTGGTCGATTCTGTCTTTTTGGACTGACCCGAAGCGCAGGCTCGCGACCAGAACTGTTTCACTCCTGTTATCCCTGGCTTTCCTGATGCCGGCGCTGGCCTGGGCTTTCGAAACCCAGACCTATCAGACCCAACCGGCCTTGATCCGCTATCATGACCAACCCGTGGAAATCCCCGAAAAACTCGCCACCATCGCGCACGCTTTCCAGGGCGAAGACCGGCTGGTCATCCACATCCAGGACCTGCATTGCAATTACGAAGTGCAAAAAAACATCGCGGCCTGCATCGAATACCTGGCCAAACGCCACGGCCTGAAGCTTGTGGCTATCGAAGGGGCCAGCCGTCCGGTGAATGTCACCAAACTGTCGACCTTCCCGGTGGAAAAGGTCAAACAGGAAGTCGGCGACCATTTTGTCCGGCTGGGGAAAATTTCCGGGGCCGAACTGGCCGCGGCCGCGGGTGAACAGCCAGTCAACCTCGTGGGCATTGAAGAGGCGGAGCATTACCGCGAAGGCCGCGAGTGCGTCATGTCGTTCCTGACCCACGAGAGCCAGGGCTACGTGTGGGACATCCGCGAGGTCCTGGACCGGCTCAAGCCGCGGGTGTACACCCAGGCGCTGCTGGGTTTCGACGCCGAAACCACGGCGTTCCGCAAAGGCGAACGCTCGCTCTACCGCTACAGCCGCACGCTCCTGGACGCGGCCAACCGCCAAGGCCTGCCGTTGTCCGAGTATCCGCAGCTGGCCGCCTTCGCCGCCGGTAAAGGCGAAACCGCCGGCCCGGCGTTCGATCCCGAAATCCTCTACCAGCAGCTTGAGGCGCTGGACGCCCGCCTGCGCGCGGGCATGTACACCCACGCGGACCAGCAGTCCCTGGACGAGCTCATCCACCGCCTGGACATCATGGAGAAAATGCTGAGCATCGCGGTGTCGAGCCGGGAGTTCGCCGAATACCGCAGCCAGCCGTACCTGTTCAAGGTGGACACTTTCCAGACTTTCATCCGGCACCACGACCCGGACGGCGAGCTAACCCTGGAGCCCGCGGTCTATGAGCTGGAAAATTACCTGAAAAAGGTGGAGGAGTTCTACGCCAACGCCGACGTGCGCAGCCAGGACTTCGTGCGCAACCTGCTGGCGCGCATGGACCGGGAACATGCCTCCATCGCAGTCCTGATCAGCGGCGGCTACCACACTCAGCACGTCCTGGACCTCCTGCGCCTGCGCAACCTGTCCTATCTCTCCCTCAAGCCCAAGTTGAGCCAGGTCGACGTGGTGAACCCGTATTATTCGCTGCTGCGCAAACAGCGCACGCCCCTGGAAAAACTCCTGGCCCAGAACCAGAACATCCTGGCCCTGGCGCCGTTCTTCGCGGAAGCCGACGACACCCAGTCCGTGCTGGACGACGCGCAGCTGCCCGAGGACCTGCGCATCGGCTACCGCCTGCTGGATGCGTCGCTCAAACTCGCCTACCTGCAATACGCCCGGCAGCAGGGCGCCTCCGGACTGGAAGCCCTCACGGCGCGCTACGCGGCCACCCTGGCAACGTACCGTTCCAATTCGAGCGGGATCGCGCCGGATTTCAGCCGGGCCCTGGTCACGCCCAACGCCCTGGCCGTGCCGTTCTCGCCCGGGTTTTTCGCGGTGGTCGGCCCGGTCGGCCTCAACCGCCGCCTGGGGCCCGAGCCCCTGCAAACCCTTCCGTTGCGGCAGTTCGAAATGACTTTCTACGGCCAGGAACAGTGGACGGCCGTGACCGCGGGCCTGCAAGGCCGGGACTGGTTCGCCCGCCTGCGCTCCGCTGTCTCGGTCCTGGCCGCCTGGGGACAGCGGATGCAAACCCTGCTGGCGCGGGTTCCGGCGCGTGTGCGCTGGACCGGCTTCGATTACGCGGGCTGGCTGGCGATCGCGGTGCTGCTGGCGGTCCGCGCGTTCTCGCCCGAAACCACGCTGACCGGCGCGGCCGGCGAATGGTGGAACTGGGCGTTCGCGGCCGCGATCATTCCGCCCGTGGGGCCGGTCGAACGGGTCTCCCCGGACCGCGATCCCAACCGCGACCAGCAAAAGAAAAACCGGCCAGACGGGCAGGAAGAGCAGCCGGCCACGGACCGGCTGACAATATCGGATGAAGCCGGACTGATCAGGCAGTTGCTCGCGCCCGAGACCCGGCAACAGGCGCTGGAGGAATTCAGGAACCGGAGGGAGCTGCAGGAGCGCGTGCTCGCCGGCCTGGCGGGACTGATTTCCAGCGGCTCGGACGAGGCCCGGGTCCAGGCCCTGGAAACCGTGGCCGCCCTGGGTCCCTTGGCCGTCAACGCGGGCATCCGCCAGGCGCTGCTGGTGGCCGAAAGCGCCGAGCCGCTGCAGGTTCCGGCGCGCCGGGCCTTGGAGGCGGTGTTCAGCGGCCCTGAAGTCAAGCGCCTGGACAAACCCTCGGCCATGGGCAGGCTGCAAATCACGGATGCGCGCATGCTGCTGACCGCCCCTCTGTCCGTGGCCAAGACCGGACAGGAGCAGGCCCAACCGCCGGAAGCGGCTGAAACCAAATTGCTGGTGACCGGCCATCCCCTGGATGCCGAAGGCCGCCCGATTGAGACCGAAACTGTGGAACTGATCCTGACCGTGCGGCCCCTGTCAGATCCCGAACTGGAACTGGCGAACGCAGGGCTGGCCGAAGCGCGTCAAGCGCGCGCCGCCCGGAAGGACCTGGACCAGACCGACCGGCGCGTGCTGGCGTCCCTCCTGGAACAGTGGGACGCCTTGAAAGCCGCGCGCGGAACCGCGCCTTTCCAGGGATTGTTCGCCATCACCAGAACCGAGGTGGTGCGCGGCCCGCAGGATTTCGTGATCGGCGGCCTGGGTTTCCCGGAAGCCGCGCTGCTGCACGCCGGCCTGTTCTCGACGCGGCAGCCCCTGGCCGCGGCCCTGCTGCACGAACTGGGCGAATCGCTGCCTGATCCCGCGGTGGACCACCGTTTCCTGCGCGGCGCCGGCAAAACGGAGCGCCTGGACCTGGCCACGGTTCCCTCATCCGAACAGGCCGGGTTCGTGGGCCGGGAGTTCGGCCTGGACGCCCAGGACGGGCTGACCGAGTGGCTGGAAGCGTGGAAGCGGGGCGTCTGGATCGTCGAACACACCTTTGATTCCCGGGCGACCGAGGACGGCATTCTCGAATATTTAGCCGAGGCGCAGCGGATTGCCCGGTTTTATGGCGTGCGAGCACAGATGAACCTGGCAGCCTCCACGCCCGAACAGGCCGAAGCCTTGGAAGCCCTGGGCCTGTCGCCGCAGGAGTCGGCCCGAGAACAGGCCCTACCTGCAAACCACGACGCGGTTTTGCTCCGCGAACTGTCCCAGGCCGGGGAAGTGCAGGCGCCTCAAGCCTGGCAGATGTACGCGGAGATCGCGGTGACCGCGGCCGAACCCTTCACGTTCAGCGGCAAACGCACGCTGACCTTGCAGGTTAAATCCAAAACCTTCCTGCGCCGCATGCAGTCCTCGGCCATGCCGCTCACCCCGGAGGATGTGCGGCAGGCCCTGGTCAGCGGCGAGCTGCGCCTGGCAGTCTGGAACCTGCCCCTGACATTCGTCCACTCCGTCGTCGCGCCGGATGAAACCCAGTGGTTCATCTCCGCCTCGGACCTGATCCAGCTGCAGGCTTCCTGGCGCGAGGCCCGCCAGGCCAAGCCCGCGGAGGAACAGGCCGGCAAGGAACCCGAAGCGCAAAAGCCCGAGGCCGGCCGTTCGGCCCAAGCCGAGGAACAGGCGCGCAAGCGCGAAGCCGAAGCCCGGGAGGCCGAAGCCGCGCGGCAGTTCGCGGACGATTTGCGCGCGGTGATCGGGGGCGAAACCCGGCGCCTGAACGAGCATCCGCTCACGCAGGCCCTGCGGGACCAGGAACGCGTGGGAAGGTACAATCAGCAGCTGAACCTGCTGAAGGACATGCGCCTGCAGATCCAGCGCGTGGCCAAGCTGATGAAACGCAAGCCCCAGGCCGTCCCCTTGCGGCAGACCGATTACCTGCCCTTGGTCAACGAATTCCAGAAAATACTGCAAAGCGTCCCCAAAGCGCCCAAAGGCATGAACCCCCGCCAGGCCAATGACCTGCTGGTGCGCCTGCAGCGCCTGGAAGATTCGGTGCGGCAATACCTCTTCGGCATGGCCGGCTACCATCATATTACTTTCATGTCCGGCGGCATGGTGCCGGACCTGGAACTCTACCAAACGGTCTCCAACCAGATCCTGCTGCACGCCGCTTTGATGAGCGCCGCCAACAAACGGATCATGTCCCGCTGCCTGCAATACGTGGAGTCGCGCGACCGAACGCCGCGGATGTACAAGAGCCTGGCCCAGCATGCGCCGGGCGCGCAGGAGCGCGCGGCGCCGGTCGAAACGGTCCAGGCGGAAATGAAAGCAGTCCGGGAGGCCCTGGAGGGGATGTTCGGGTTTTACACCCGCCTGCGCGCCACCGCGCCTTCGCTGTACTCCACGGTGGGTCAGCAGTACGCCGAACTGGCCAAGGCCGCACAGGCCATCCAGGCCGGCGAATACACGGCCGCGCAGCTGCACGAAACGGTGTACGATTTCTTCGTGGATTTAAGCTCGCTCGTCTCTTATGACTTCAACTTCTACTGGTTGGAAGGGCATGAGCGCCCGGCGGAGGAATATAACGGGATGATCCGCAGCCTGATCGCCGCCTCGACCCGCGTGTTCCAGGCCATGGGCTGGGGCGACGTGGACGTAACCGATTACTTCAACACGCCCGCGGACGGCGAGGTCCTCAGCACCTCGGCCCAACGGTACAAGCTCCGCGCGCACGGCCGCTCGCTCCTGGACCCGGACGAGACCGGCGGGGCCATGGGCAAATTCGAAATCACCGAAGCCACCGTGCTCTCGCCCCGGGCCGCCACCTTCACCCAGGCCGAAGCGGACCTGCTGCAGGGCATTGCCAGCACGGACGAAACCGTGCTCAAAGTCCTGTCCCTGCCGCAAATCCGCGTCAAGGCCCATCCCATCGACGCCCAGGGCCAGGTCGACCGCAGCCAGGAACTGGAATTCATCGTGACGTTGCGCGAACCAAGCGCGCGGGAGATGGCGCGGATCGAACAGGCGCTGCAAAAACTGGATGGAATTTCAGCCTCCCGCGCCCGTTGGTTCGGCCAGGATAAAAAAGTGCTGGCCGCGATGCTGGCGCAGGCCCGTACGCTGATGCAGACGACCGGCCAGCCGGTGGACCTGGACCAAACGTTCGGCGGTTTTTACATCATGACCCGGGTGGAGGTCCGGCGCGGCCCGCCGGATGCCGTTTTCCGCGGCATGGCCGCGGCCGGGACCGTGCTGCTCGACCAGGGACTGTTCAGCCAGGACGGGGTGTTCGACGCCGCGCTGGCGCACGAGCTGGGCGAATCCCTCGGCGATCCGGCTGTGGATCACCGCTTCCTGCGCGGCGCGGGCAAGCGGGAACGGGTCGCGCAGCTGGGCAACCTGACCTCCGAGGCAGTGGGATTCGTCGGGCGCCTGCTGGGCAATGACCAGCAGGAAGCCCTGAGCCGGTGGCTGGCTGCCACGCGGCCCGCAGCCCGGGAGCGGGAGAATATCCCCGCGGAAGCGATCCTGTCCCCCGAGGAACGCGCGCTGCTCCTGGGCGCGCTCGCGGAATTCGAGGAAGCGGCCGCGGAAGAAATCATGCGCCTGACGGCGCAAATCAGGGACCTGCACCACGACATTTTTCCCATGCTGCCCGCCTTGCCCGAGGCCGCGGCCGGGGCCTTTGCCGAAGGCGTTCTCAACGGCAGCCTGACCCTGAACCACCTCCGCCAGAAATTCGAGTTCGACCTTCTAGCCTGGGCCAAACCCAGGCTCTACAGCCCGGCCGAAGCCCGGGCGTTTGCGTTCAAGGGCAATTTGTTCGAATTCATGAACACGGCGCCCTACCGGCTGGACAAGTCGGACGCCTTGGTCGCTTCGGCGCTCCGCGCCGCGGGCCGCGCACGGCCCGGCGCCGGGTTGCGGTTTCTGGAAGTGGGCGTGAGCGCGGACCCTGATGCCTTGTGGCTCACCGCCGGCAATGTGCGGCGGCAGCTGGACCGGGAAAGCACGGCCGCCCCGCAGGTGGATTTCCTGGGCATGGACAAAAACCTGCCCCTGGCCGTGGTTCGCGGCGACCGCGAGGAAGTCCAGGCCATATTCGACAGCCAGGGCAATATCATCAGTTTGATGACCCGCAGCGGCCGCACCGTGGGCGCCAGCTTTATTGCCCGTTGGAAAAGCCTGGCTGCTGAATTCCGCCGGCGCTTTAAAACCCTGGAAACCTACAGCCGGGCTCAGCCGGGCAAGGGGCAGGCGTATGCCCTGGACCGGGCGGAAGGCATTTGGAATCCCTGGCAGAATCCCAAATATCTCCAGGCGGGCTTGCGCCTGTTCCAGGGCGATGTCATGGACTTCAAGCTGCCCACGCCGGTGGACGTGATCCGCGCCGCCAACGTGGCGATCCATTTTTCGCCCGAGGTTTGGGAGCGGGCGCGGCAGCAAATCGCGGCCAATCTGCGCGAAGGCGGATTCTATATTGAAGTCAGCAACACCATTGCCGGCCAGAATAATTTCTACCGCGTGTTCCAAAAACAGCAGGGGGAATTGGTGCCCCTCACCCCGCAGGCCGCGGTGGCGGCCGGTTTGCCCGAGGCTGACCGCTATACGCCCATTCCGGAACGTGTGATGGACCGTTTGCAGGCGGCTCAAAGCGGTTTTCTGAAGGTGATCAGGGAACTGCTGGAGTTCTACGGCCCCGGATTCCCGGGATTGTATTTGATCGGCGCCTGGGGCCGGGGAGAATTGCTCACCGTGGATCCGGAGGAACCGATCCGCATCGGCGTGACGGCGGACGAACTGCCGGCGCCGGAGCAGTTACGGCAATGGGAGGAGCAATTCGGGATCCAGGTGGAGCGCTTGCACAGCGGCAAGCACCTGGAAGGCGTCCAGATCGACGAGGAAGATTTTGCTTCCGAAGGCCGCTCCATCAGCGGATTGATTCTGCCGGCGTTCACCCAGCGCTTGTACGAGGACGCCCTGGCGCCCAATATGTTTGTCGTGCCCGAAATGACTGTCCAGCCGGGCCTGATTGCCGGGCGGGCAGTAGTCATTGACCGCCTGGAAGTGGCCATCCACAGCCGAGCCGAGCGTCTGGTTTTTGAGTACCAGCCCCTGCGGCAGGGGGCCAGACAGGGATATATGCTCAATTACTACGGCATGGGCGGCAAATGGGACGAGTGGACCGGCGTGCCCGATATTTTCGTCTATGCCCTGCGCGAACCGGAGGTGGGAGGCCTTCTGGGGTTGCGGGGTTTGCTGATTGAGGAACTGACCGGCTTGCGCGACATGAATCTCTTGCGCCCCTTACTCAACCTCTTTTTCCACCTGTATCCCGAGGTGCGTCAAACCCATCCGAAGCTGGAAAATCCCATGCTGCAGAGCATGCTCATCCGCGAATTCGGCTTCGGGCCGCAAAAGCCGCTCAGACCCAATGCCTGGATCCGGATGCTTCCGGAAGCCGACCGCACGCAAAAGGTCCGGGCCCAATTGTTTTTCGTGGATCCCGCGGCCCGCGACCTGGTCGGTAACGCCCCGCTCACCATCCGGGAACAATACGCCATCGTGGACCGCAAGACGCCGGAGTTCGAACCGCTGTATCTGGGCGAGACATTGGTGGTGAAGGACCAGGCCAAATTCAACGCCGCGTTCGCCCAGGCGCCGGTCGTGGTCAAGGAACCCTACTCCGGACAGGGCGGCATCATGCCGCGCGTGAAGGAATGGTACGTCAACCGGGGCAACCCGGACGAAGCCACGCGCCAGGCGCGCAGCAGCCGCTACGACCGCTGGGTGGCGTTCTGGCTGGAGAACAGTCTGACCCTGGCGTTTGCCGGATTCCTGGTTGGTTTGCCGGTCGTGGCTGCAACCGGAGACATCTCCCTGGCTCTGCGTGCGACCATGCTGGCTGCCTGGCCGGCGTTTTTGGGAGGGCACTTCATCGCTGATTCGCAGGGCCGTCGCGCGCCGCCGCTCAACCTGGCGCTGGCCGGCTTGTTGTCCCTCCTGAATATAGGGTTGTGCCTGTCAGGCCTGTCGCTGCCCCTGCTGCTGGGCGCTGGGGTCCTGTCGCACTTCATCGTCAATCAAGCCGTGCCTAGGGTGATGGCGTTTCACTGGCGCTGGCCGCGCCTGAGCCTGTCGACCGGATGGCTGGCGACCGCGTTCCTGCTGGCCCTGTCCCTGACCACGGCACTTTCCCAGCCTTTGGCCGCCCTGGCCGGCGTGTCACGCGAAGCCAGGCCTAATATCTACTATTCGGAGCCGGTGGCTCCCACGGAAGCCCGCATCCAGAAGATCAACCTGGTCCGGCAGCGCGGGTATTATTACAAGCCGCTGGACCCGGAACAGCGGGCGCTGGACGGCCGCCTGCCTTCCGTGGTCGAGGCCGAAAAAACCGCCGTTCCATCCGAGGGCACGCTGACCGTGACCGAACTAGTGCGCGCCCGCCTGTCAGGCAATGCCGGCCGGCGCTCCGGAGCGCCTTCGGAAATTTATTTCACGGGTTTTTTCAACGCGATCAATGATGCCGGCGCTTTTTCCAAAGAGGGCAGCCTGAACCTGGTCAGCCGCGGGCAGCCCACCGGCGAACGCGTGCAGGTGGACGTGCTGTTCCCCAACCTGGAAAGCGGACTTCGCATCAATGCGCCCGTCACTGTGAACGGCCGTATACACTATGTCGCCGGGCCGGACGAGAAGGTCAGCATTGGTTCGGACGGCAAGATTGTAAGCCGACAGGCGGACAATCTCGAATACTCGCTTGATTATGAAATCGAAAAAATGTCGGAAAACGGCGACCTCCAAGGCAGCTTCCCGGTCACGCCGAGGCTGGAGCGCGAATTCGCGGACATTCCGGACGTGATCCGCGGCCAACTGGATGATGTGAAACGCTGGACCGGTTTCCGCAATGACCGCAACCAGCCGCTGTCCAACGAACAGTGGAAAGCGCAGGCGGCCATGCGGGCGATCGTGGATTACTTCGCCTACTACGAACGGCAGATTTACGCGCTCAACCAGGGGACCTGGGGCTCGTTCGTGAACGGGGAACTGGAGCAGGGCCGCCGTTTCCTGTGCGATTGCGAAGCCCTGGCCATGAACGCGTTTATTTATTTGCGCTACTTGGGCCTGGACGCGGTTTTTGCCATGGGCCTTTCGAATGTGGATGGCAATTCGCTGTTGACCGAAAACGAAGCGCACGGCGTGCTGCTGGTCAAGGTGGACGGCGAGTGGCTGATCTTCGATCCCACCCGGTTCGTGCCTTACCTGCAACTGGATACGCCGGTGTCCCTGCAGCCGCGGCCGGAAACCGTGGTGCAGGGCGAACCTGAAACTAAAGTACAGCCGACCCGGTTTGCCGGCAAATATTTCGAAATGCCCGCCGAAGCGGACGTGCAGGCCGCTGAAAAGGCCATGCAGGGCCGCTTCGCTGCCGGCGGCATCATGCCGCGCGTCAAAGAATGGTATGTCAACCGGGGCAACCCGGACGAAGCCACGCGCCAGGCGCGCAGCAGCCGCTACGACCGCTGGGTGGCGTTCTGGCTGGAGAACAGCCTGGTGTTGGCCGGCGCGGGATTGCTTTTGGGCGTGCCGCTCTACTGGGCCACGGGCGACATCGCGCTGGCTGCCAGGGCTTCCTATCTGTTGGCCTGGCCCGCGTTCCTGGGCCTGCACTTCATCGCCGATTCAGCCGGCCGCCGCGCGCCGGCGCTCAATCTCGCGCTGGCGGCCCTTATCGCGGTCCTTAATCTCGGCTTGCTGGCGGTCTCCAGCTCGCTGCCCGTGGTTCTGGCCTCCGCTTTCCTGGTTCATTTCGCCGTGAACCGTTTCGCGCCCCTGGCCATGTCGCAGTTCGGAACCAGCCGCAAACCTGCGGTCCGCGTTGAAGACCAAAGCGCGCCGCCGGTTCTGGACCCTAAGCGTTCGCAGAGGGCCCAGTGGATCAACCTGCGCCTCCTGCCGGTCGGCACCCTGGTTCATTATTATATTGGGGGCGGCAACTGGCGCTATACGCTGCGCGTTGAGCCCGATGAGCGGGTGAGCATCTGGCTGCGGGACGACGCCGGCCGCATTTCCGCTCCAGCCAGTGCGGTGGGCAACCTCGGGCCCGAGGCGGAGGCTGGAATCCGCGGCCTCATTGACGAAAACGCCAGCGCGGCCATGCCGTTTTTCCTGCAAACGCCGGTGGGCGAAGGCCCGCGCCGGCTGGTGGGAATCGACTACGACGGATATGCCGAAGTGCCCCTGAACCTGACGGTCCAGCTGCCCCGCGGCCAGAGCGATTTCCCCGAGGGGTCGGCCAGGGTTTTCACGGCCGAAGAATTAGCGGCCCGGACCCTGGCCAGCCGCCTGGATCAAATCGGCGGCTACCTGGCGGATTTATACGAGCACGCGGTGTTTGGCAGGCTGCCGGGCCTATCGCCGGAAATGAGCGCGGGGTTCGTGGAAGCCGCGCGCAGTGAATCCGCCCAACTAGCCGGAAAACTCGGATTGCCGCTGTCGGCCCTGGAGGAGGCGGTGCAGCGCGGCCGCGAGCGCCTTACCGGCCGGGAGAGCGGGGAAGAGACAAAGACGTTTTTCGCGAACCTGATCCGGGAGCGGCTGGCTGCCCCGGGTCTGGCAACGGCTCAGGGGCCGGTTGTCGGCGCCATGGGAATGACCACGGATCAGGCTTGGCAGGACCGCGTGCTGGCGCAGACTCCGGCCGGTCTGGACCCCAACGCGCCCGTGCGCCTGCGCGGCCTGGTCGCGGACGTGGACCTGACCCTGACCGACACCCCCGTCGCGCCGCTGACGCGCCAGGCTTTGGATCAAATCGTGCGCGCCCTCAAGGCCGGGATTCCCGTGCTTTTAATCAGCGGCAGTCCGGGCCGCGCGGCGCAGACCAGTAAAATATTCCGTTCCAACGATCCGCGGGATTTTGTGGAACGGACCGAGATTCGGGACCAGGATTCTCTCGAGCTCCGCATTATCCGGCAACTCCGGACCGAATTGGGCAAAACCGGCGATCTGGCGGCCCTGGCCAACCTGGAAATCCAAGCCAACACCGGCCGCGAGACCTTCACCTTTGACGCACAAGGAACCACGCGCTTCGAACGCCGGCAAGGCCCGGTGGTCAAACCGGCCGCACAGATCTCCCTGGGCAAAGCCCTGGCATTGTCCTATCTGCGGCTGCTTGGCCGGCAGCAGGGCTTGGACCTGGAAAACGAACTGGCGGCCATCGAAGCCAGCAACGATTTTTTGGAAATTAAAGACCGCTTCCAGGCTGTGGTTAAAGGCCGGACCACGGCCTTTTTCCAGCCTTATGACTACGAAGTGAACCTTTCCTCACACGACACAATCGTCGAGGGCAGGGACGTGCTGGCCGGCGCGCAGGCCCTGCTCGGAAAATGGGGTTTGGCGGACCAGTTCCCGGAATTCATGGCCGGCGCTTCGACTGATTACGCCAAATTCAGCCTGGCTCGCAAGCGTGACCACGTGCGGACCTGGGCTGCAAATCTTCCGGCCGCGGGCGCGCTCCTGCTCCTGGGCGATTCGGTGATCGATGATTTCCTGACCGACGCCGGCCTGCCGGGCCTGCGCTTTCCGATTTTCCTGGGACCGGCAAAAGACGTAACCGGCCAGCCCGGTGTTATCGTAGCACGCGATGACCAGGGCCGAGACCGGGCCGGGTTCCGCGCCGCCGGCCTGGCCCTGAAAAACTTTCTGGACGCGCATGAACAGGGCACGCCTTACCGCCGATTGGCATTCTACGACGGCCGTGTTTCGCTCGACAGCCTGCTGCAGGAGGGCGCGGTGGACCGGGCACTGGTTGCGCGCCTGGAAACCGCTGGCCCTACCGAAGGCGCGCCGGTCCAGCGCGTCCAATACGGCGAACCGGAGTGGCAGACCGGCGAGGACGTGCCCAGGACCGTGACCGTGGACAACCCGCGGCAGCCGGGCAGCCGGCTTGCCCTGCATTTCCGGGAGCGGATTCTCGTCGAAGGCCATTATGAATTCCTGTACTCCACCCAGTTGCCGGAAGGCAGCCTGGCCGTGGGTTTTGAACTGGCCGGGGACCACCTGCGGCTATTAAATATAGAAGCCACTGAACCCGTGGAAGGGCAGGGCTGGGGATTGGCTGTCAGCCGCTGGCTGCAGGGCCTGGCCCGGGAACTCTATCCGGACAATCCCATGCCCCTGGTCTTTGACAGTGTCCGCAATCCGGCCATGCTCGGCATTGCTTTGGAATTGTTCCAGGCCGGGACCATGGAAATGCAGGAACCGGACCAGCAGGCCTGGAACCGCCTGGATGATCCCCGCGTGGACCTCTATAATTCCTTCGGGCCGCTGCGGCGGCAGTATATAGCCGGTGAAATCAAGATCCGGCGCGCGGACGGCCGATACGAAGTGGTCTCCCAACCCGCCGGGCTGGATGTCGCTCTCGCCGGCGTTAAACTGGAGATCCGCGACCGTGGCACCGGGACCCGCGAGACCCGGTTCCGTTTCAGCACGGATTTCAACCTGCGCGGCCGCGCCCTGGACCTGCCGCAGCAGGCCGAAGGCCTCGCCAACGCGTTTGCCCGGCAGAGGCCCGCGGCTGTCCTGAGCACAGCCGAAGCTACCTGGCAGCAGGCGCAAGGCCTGGAGGTCGAAACCAAGGTCTTTAACTACCGTGACGATCAGTTGGTGCGGGATTTGCTCCGCGATTTGCGCGCCGCCCACGCCCGCCACGGATACGCCATCCTGGAGGAGGGCGGCAGGCCCATGCCCTTCGAGGAACGCCTGGACTTATACCACGGCCGCCGGTTCCAGGCCGGCGCGGTGGTGGTGACCGCTTTCCGCAACCAGGATACCAAACCCGAGGAATACATCGTCGTCATTCAGAACCAGCAGGGCGAAGTCATCGGACATGCGCTCATCGCGCGGGACAATGAACGGTCGCGAACCGGAATAATCGGCATCCGGATTTATCCGCCCTTTTTGCGGCAGGGTTACGGGCGCCAGGTCCTGCTGCTGGTCATGAAGGCCATGACCATTCCCGGCCTTTTGTATCAGGAAACCAACATCGAAAGAATCTCTTTCCAGCAGGGGCCCGGAGCCGAGGGAACCGAGGAATGGAAGGAAACCAAACAGTTCCTTGTCAAATCCGGGTTCCAGGAAACGCCCAGCGGCCGGATTCTCAGGTACGAGATACCCGGACGGGTCGCACAGCAGGCGCTGTTTGCCCTGGGCGCGGTGGCAATGTTCGCCGGACTGGCGGTTGACCTGGTCCTGTGGGCCGCCGGGCTGCAGGGCGGCCTGGGCTGGGGAACCGGGCTGACCACTCTGCTGGTTCCATATTTCGCCTGGCGCCTGCCGCTCGTACTCGGCTTGTTCAAATCAGCTGACCGGGCCTATGGCCTGCAGGACCTGCGCGAAGACCTGCGCAAACTGCAAGGCGTGCGCCTGAAAGTGCCCCTGCCCGGACGCTGGCTACCCTGGGTGAGCGGCCAAACCGAAGAAGTTCCCGCAGACCTGCAATCATTGCGGATCCATTCCCTGAAAATTTCGCCCTGGCGCCTCCTGCTGTTTTTCGGCCCGGCGGCGTTCTATTCGCCCGGTGCCAATGCGCTGGCCTTCCACGCGAATCTGCTCTCCCTGCCCGAAGCCCGGCGCCTGCGGGTGGTGGCGCATGAAGTGGACCATTATCTGGTCGCGCAGGCGCCTGCTGGCCGGCGCGCCTGGTGGCGGCAAGTGCCCGGGTTGAGCTGGCTGGCAGGCGAATGGCAGGCCCTGGCTGCCGAGCAGGCGGGGCGGAAGGCGGCGCAACTGCCCGGCGAAAACTCGGTCCAGGAGTTGCGCCCGCTGGACCGGGCGTATGCCCGCAGCAAACAGCAGGCCTTGCTCGACCTGCACAACCGCGATCCTCATCTGCCGGTCATGCATCCGCAAGACCTCGATGCCGAAGTCGTCAACGGCGTGCGCTGGTTCAACCGCTGGAACCGCAGCTATGTCATCGAAAACGCCGCCGGCGAACCGGTGGCCATGCTCATTGCCTATGAACGGCCTGCAAGCGTCTTGGCCAACATCGACACACCCACCCTGTACATCAAAGCCCTGGTGGTCGACGAGGCCTATCGCCGGCTGGGGCTGGGCCGGAAACTGATGCTGCAGGCCATGGCGGATTTCAAGGCCCAGGGCTTTGCCGCCTATCCCCAGGAAAAAACCCGGAACATCTCCCTGGTGACCTCGGAAATCCAGGAAGCGGCGGTCAATCTCTACAACGGCCTGGGCTTCCGGCAGGTCGGTACCCGCGGGAACGCCATGGTTCTCCTATGCCAGACTGAAAAGGTCGATGTCGCGGCAGAACAGGCGCGCGCGCCGGAAGCGGAAGCCCGGCCCGCGGATGATTCGGACCGGGTGGATGTCGGGGCCTTGCTGGCCCGGACCGAAGGCACGCCGGCGCACGAACTGCTGCAGGTGCTGGAACTGGAAAGCGCCCGGGTGCTGGAAACCCGGACCGATGAAACCACCCGGCTGACCGTGCAGCGCATCCTGGCTCCGGTCCGGGCCAAACCGTCCGAACCGCCGCAGGGCATTGACGTGCTGCACAATGAACTGGGGCCCACCCGGGAGTTCGAGCTGCTTTACAACCGCCAGGGGCAGCTGCTGGCCGTTTTCCCGGTAGTGTCCGGACAACTGCTGGCTGAATTTCCGAACCGGGATACGCACCCGCTCAATTACTTCGACTTCTCGGCTTTCAATTTTGCGCTTCCGGCTTGGGATGACCGGGAATTCAAACAGCACTGGCTGGACCAGGCCGGACAGTGGCAGGCTGACCAGCAGGCCATCCGCCAGTATTTGGAAAGCAGGGGGCTGGCGGAGATTGTCACCAAAGTGCCGGACCTGGGGCACAAACCATTCGTCTTCGCGCAGTTCGTGGAGGAAATGGGCCTGTTCATGCCCTGGTTCATGGAATTCGATTTTGCGGATGTCCTTCGCACGCAGGGCGGGATTTTGGACCGTTTCTATGACGCCCGGCCCGAGGTCAAACGCGTGCTGTTCCCGGTTTTTCCCACGGTTTATTCGCCGGCCCTGGGCGAAGGCGAAACCGGCCTCGGCCAGAATTTCCTCGCGGATTATATGTACTTGAGAAGCATCTATATCGCCGGCAAAAACGAAAAACTCGCCCAGGACGATAAAATCCTGGTGGTGGGCCCGGGGTCGGGCATTGACGCCTGGATCGCCTGGCTGGGTGCCGGATTGCCGGTGTATGCCGTGGGCATCAATCCCTTCGAAGTGGCCAATTCCCGCTACCTGGCCAAAGCCGCGGGGTTCCCGCTGATTGCCAAGGTGCACGACAATATAATGTCCCGGGACGGCCAATGGGCCTTTGCGGGCGAGCAATTTGCGCTGATCTTTTCCAATGCGCCGTTCGTGAAGCGCATGTCCGAGGAAGAAAAAGGCTTTTACGCCCAGATCGCCAGGGAGTTCCTGGCTGGAGTGTCCGGCACGCTGGAGGAAATCGCGCAATGGGTGCGGCAGGTGCTGGTCAACAACGGCCAGTTGCGGCCCAAGCGCCTCGCCGGCTATGCGGACGGAGACAACGGCGAGTTCATCCGCCAGCTGACTTTGGGCACCGGCGAATCCCTGGTTCCTGACCGCGGGCGCCTCATCGTGTGGAACCGGGGTGACGCGGCCGGCTTGATCTATGCCGAGGCTGAAGCCAACGGCCTGGAGGTCCTGGATACCATCAACCCGGACGACGAAGAAAACGAAGTGCACATCATCTCCCGGCCGCAGACGGCAAAGACTCCGGCAGCGGGAAGAGGAGCCAAACAACCCATGCCTGTCCTGGGCCTGGCCGCGGTGTTCGCCGGCCTGGCGGTTGACCTGGTCCTGTGGGCCGCCGGGCTGCAGGGCGGCCTGGGTTGGGGAACCGGGCTGACCACACTGCTGGTTCCGTACTTTGCCTGGCGCCTGCCGCTCGTGCTCGGCTTGTTCAAACCAGCTGACCGGGCCTATGGTTTGCAAGATTTACGCGAAGACTTGCGCAAGCTCCAGGGCGTGCGCCTGAAAGTGCCCCTGCCTGCGGCCTGGCTGCCCTGGATCCGGGGCGCCAACGAGAACGTCCCGCCCGAGCTTCGGAACCTCCGCATCGAGACCTTGCGCCTGTCGCCCTGGCGCCTGTTGCTGTTTTTCGGCCCGGCGGCGTTCTACTCGCCCGGCGCCGATGTGCTGGCCCTTCACGCCAATCTGCTCTCTCTGCCCGAAGCCCGGCGCCTGCAGGTGGTGGCGCACGAGCTGGATCATTATCTGGCTGCACAGGCGCCTGCCGGCCGGCGCGCCGGGTGGCGGCAATTGCCCGGGTTGAGCTGGCTCGCCGAGGAAGCCCGCGCCCTGGGGGCTGAACTGGCCCGCCTGCCCTGGCCCCAAATCACCGTGCAAAGCCCGGTGCGTTTCGTGCAGCCCGCAGGCACCACGGACCTGATCCCCCTGCTGCAGGCGCCCTTCCTCATGTCCAAGAGCAACAAATCCCGGGGCGGCCAGATGACCGCCGAGGAGAAGCGGCAGAAGAACCAGCAATACGAAGCCCGCATGTTCCGCCGGGCCCTGGCGGACGGCCAGGTGTTCGTGGAACTGGCCGGCGCGGGCGAGGATGATTCCCGGCCCAATGTGCTCGAAGCGTACGAAGACATCCGCCAAGGCCGCCTGACCTGGCGGGAAGCGGACGGCCAGGTAGTCGTAACCCCGAGGAAAATAAGCCTCGAGGAGTACTTGAATCAATTGGACGAAGCCCGGGTGGAATGGGCTGAACGCCTCTGGCAGCAGACCCAGGCTACCGGCGATTATATGCTGCCCCTGGTTGGCGCCCGGGAAGGCGCGCTGCGCCTGAACCGGGAAGAAGCCTACCTGGCCGTGGCTTCGGGCCGTCTGACCATCGAAACCCAGGAGGGCAGGGACCTGCCCGCGCTGGTGGCCGGATCAGCCGAGGACTACCTGGAAAACATACGCCAGGCGCGCGCCGGAGCAGCTGAGCAGTTCCAGCGCCTGTTCGACGAAAACGAACGGGCCATGGGCCTGATGCTGTCTGACGAAGAATTGGAAGCCGCCCCTGCCCACGCTTATCTCGGTCATCCCAACACCCAGGAGGCGGAGCGCGGACTGCGCGAGGGCTGGCTGCGCTATACCGTTTATCCGGATGGCGGGGTTTGGCTGCGCCTGACCGGCATCCGCGCTGCGGATTATTTCCGGGTGCTGGAAGCCGGGCGGCAGAAAATCCAGGATGAGTTCGAAGATCAACTGCCCGGAGAAACCCTGTACGTCGACCTGGAAAGCGACACCGGCCTGGATGTGTTCGAAGGCTTCAACCGGCCCAATGTGGAAGAAGTCCGGGAAGGCATCATGCAGGGCAAACTGGGCTGGCGCCATAACCCCAAAACCAACGCCCTGCAAATGTACGTGGTGGACATGGGCACCCCGGAATACATGGCCGAAGTCACGGCCGCCCGGAACCGGGCAGCCGACGATTATGCCCTGAGCCTGAAGCCCGGGCAGATATATATGGAAAGAAGCCAGGCGCAAAAGCAGATCCCGGACGAAGTCTGGCCCACTGTGGAGGACGTGGACCAGTACGTGCGCGAAGGCCGCCTGATCTATCGGGAACGGGACGGCGTCAAGCAGGTCGGCATTGTGGGCAGGCCGGCTGAGCCGATCTTCGCCCTCATCCAGCGGTCACGCAAGGAGCGGGAGCAATCTCTGGTCGAACCGCTGCCCGAGACCGGCGTGGTGTACATCGACCTGGTGGATGCCCAGGGCCGGGTGGTCGACACCCCGGCGCAGCCCAATCTTTTCGAAACCATCCGCCACATCCGGGCCGGCCGGCTGGTGCCTGTGTTCGCGGACGGCCGCTATGGCGTGCGGGTGGTGGGGCAGGACCCGGCTGCCTATGCCGAAGAACTGGACCGAACCCGCAAGGCCAGCGCCGATGCCTTCCTGAAGCTTTTCCTCGAGTCACCCTTGGAGGACATCCGCAACGGCAGCATCCGCGGGTCCGTGAGCGAGGACCCTGAATTCGTGCGCGCGGCCATTGCACCTTTTGGCTTTGCCAGCCACCGCATCGAATCCTACCAGGCGATCCGGGACGGCCGCATGGTGTGGAGTTACGAGAACAAGGTCCTGGCCAGGCATGTGGTCGGGCTGAAAATCGTGGATTTCGTCGAAAACCTGATTGGCGCCCGGCAGGATGCTGCTGATGCCCTGCTGGCTTGGGCCCTGCAAAACGGCGTGGACACGATCGAGGTGGCCGACATTGTAACCCGCGGCGTGCAACCTCAGGCTGCCAAACCTTCGGCTAAAAAGGGCAAGGACAAGAAACCCAAAGTCTCCAAATCCGAGCGCGAACGGCTGCAGCAAATCCGGCAAGCCGAGCGGCTGACCCTGTTTGAAGCCTACCGCAGCATTATGTCCGGCCTGGTGGTGCCTGTGCGCCGGAACAACAACCAGATGGCGCTCGAGCCCGCGGACCTGTCCAGGCGGGAATTGATCCAGGCCGTCCGGAACGGCCGGAACCAGCCCACCATGCAGGCGATCGAAGCCTTCCTGGCTTCAAGCGCGACGGTCAGCATCGGCGGCGTGGAACTGACCCGCCCTGAGATCATCGGCGGCCTGGCCATGCATGCGCTTCAGGTGCTGCCGGGAACCAACCAGGTGCGGCTCGGCCTCGGCTACACGCAGTCAGACTACCTTAGAAACCTGCTGGCCGAACGCCGCCTCAGGCAGGCCCAGGCCTCCGATCTTCAGGAAATGAGCCGGTCTTTCGGCGCCTTCCTGCAGAAACGTTTTACCGGCCGGGCCAGCCTGGCGTTTGCGGATCTGGGGGCCGGCGCGCGCGCCGAGTTCGGCCGCAACCTGCGCCAGTTGGTGCAGCAGCTGGGCTTCGGCGTTTCCACGGGCGTCAGTGTGGAGCAGGGTATCATGGACCGCGCGGCGCCCGAGGAACTGCGCGTGCAGTACGCGGACATCCACTCCCCGCAGGATTTGGCCGCCGTGGGCCTGCACCCCCAAGCCCAGGAACTGGTCACGCTGAACAACATCGATAACAACGACCTGATCGCGCCGGCCCTGGGCCTGGTCAAACCCGGCGGCCTGCTCGTGATTACGCACGCCTACACCGAGGAACAAGATTTCATCGCCAATACGCGCCGGCGGCTGGAGCAGCTGGCTGCCGCTGATCCTGATTTGAACTGGGTTGAAGCGGACCTGCCCGCGGACTATCCGGCTTCCAACCTGGAATCCGCGACGCCCATGGCTTCGATGCCCAAAATGTTCATTGTGGAGCGAAAGGCCCGGGCGCCGGAGGGCGAAGCTCCACGGCAGCCTCTGGGCGTGCTCGGCCTGGCGGGAATCGCGGCCGGAGTGGTGGTGGACCTGCTGCTGTGGGCCTCGGGCCTGCAAACTGGTTTAGGGTGGGGCACTGGCCTGGCGGTGGCGCTGCTGCCGCATTTTGCCTGGCGCCTGCCCCTGGTGCTCGGCTTGTTCAAACCGGCTGACCGGGCGTACGACATGCAGGACCTGCGCCGCGATATGCGCAGCCTCCTGGATGTGCGGTTCAAGGTTCCCCTGGCTGCGGACTGGCTGCCGTGGGTGAATGGAGAAACCGAGGCGATTCCCGAAAGCCTGAGATTATTGCGGATCGAGTCCCTGAAAATATCGCCCTGGCGTCTGTTGCTCCTTTTCGGCCCGGCGGCATATTATTCGCCCTCGGACCGCGCGCTGGCGTTCCACGCCAATCTCCGCTCCCTGCCTGAATCCCGGCGCCTGCAGGTGGTGGCGCACGAACTTCATCATTACCTGGCTGACCGGACTTCGGCCGGCTTGATCGCGTGGTGGCAGCGCCTGCCCGGCCTGGCCTGGCTGGCCGAAGAAGCGCGCGCTTTGTTTGCGGAATGGGGCAGATTCCGGACCGGCGCGGCGGAAATTCCGGTCGACTACAACGCAGCCATTGCCAGCGCTTTCCAAGCCGGGGAGCCGCGCCAGGTACTGGACCGGCTGGCCGAAGCCTGGGAGCGGGGCCTCGCGAACCTGGATTTCCGGACCCTGCTGATGGCCCGTTCATCCCTGCAGCAGGCGGTGGTCAAATTCCGGGGAATCAAACCGGAACAAGCGGCCCGATTATTGCGCGTCATGCCCCTGCTGCCCAAAGACCCCACCCTGGCGGGCGAACTCGAAAAAATAACGCGCGCGGGCCTGGAATTCCTGGCGGTTGACGGCCGGCAGGATCTGATCACCGGCTTGTTGAGCGACCAAACCGCGGAACCGGCCCAAAAAATCCGCTGGCTCAACCTGCTGCTGGCTGACCCGGATCAATACGACGCCGCCTCCGTGATCCTTGGCTGGTTCCGGAACGCCCGGCGGCAGGGGATGATCGGCCGCAATGCCGCGTTTGCCTCTGCCTCCACAGCGGCCGGCCTGGTTCCGGCCTTACTGCGGACCCTGGGCAAGAAATTGAAGTTGAATTTGTACGAAACCGCCTCGGCCCGCGCCCTACAGGGCCTGGTGCGGGCCCTGAGTCTGCAACCCGAAGACGTCGTGATCGGCGTCAACGAGGAACGCGAACCCGGCATGGCCGGCCTGGCGGCCAGGGAATTCCCGCAGTGGGCCCGGGAACCGCAATCAGTCGAAAACCGCTCGGCCGTAGGCCTGACTTTCCGCGACAACCAATTCGCAGCCGCGCCTTTTGAGAAAAACGACGTCAGCTGCGTGGCCGTGAATTACGCGCCCCTGAAATACGGCGTGCCGGAGCAGGTGCCCGAAGCCGCGGCCGCCAGGCTGCGGCTGGACCTCAACCTGTCCGGCCGGCCGCTGATCGTGCTCGGCTCTCCGTCGCGGCACGAACTCGATGCCTTCATGGCGGAGTACCGGGCTTTATACGCCGGCCTGCCCATCGCGGAGCGGCCGGTGGTCGTGGTCGGCTTGCGCCGCGACGACATCGATTATCCGCAGACGCCCCTGGATGTTCTGCAGGGGCAGGCGGGCGAGGTCCGGCGCGCGGACGGCGAAGCGTACCCGGACCTGTCCGGCAAGAATATCCTGCTCGTGGAGAGCGTCGGCGAGATGAACGCCTTCTACGCAGCAGCCGACGTGGTGGTGATGGGCAACGACCGCAACCTACTGGAGCCCGCGGCCCAGGGCAAGCCCGTGCTGTATTTCGGTTCGCACTGGGAATACAACCGCGAAGCCTGGCAGGGGCTCGAAGCGGCCGGCGGAGCGCGGATGTTCGACCGCGGCTTGCTGCAGGCGCTGCTGGCCGATCCCGCGGCCGCCCGGAAGATGGGCGGGCTCAGCCGGGGCTTTTTCGACGCCTTCCTGCGCGAACAAATCCCCCGGGGCGCCGAAGCCGGGGCCCTGCGGATCGTGAGCAGCCTGCTGCTGCAGGCCGAAGCCAGTCCTGCTGACGCGCTGCGGCAACAGGCCCTGGCCGCCCGCGTCCTTGTTTTACAGGTCAACGCGCCCTGGCTGCCGGCCTGGCTGGCCCGCGCCTACGCCCGGGTGGCCGAGCGGTTCTCGCCCTGGGCCGGGCGCTATGACGTCCAGCGGGGTTCGCGCGACGGCTATGACACCCTGATCTTCCGCGATCTGGCGCACGACAGTTCCTTCGAGATCGTGCCCGGGTTCGCGGCCAAAATCGCTTCCTTCACCGTCGCCGGCCGGGAAATCCTGCATTTCGACAAAGTGCCGTCCTCGGGCGGCATCGAAGTCATGTATCCCTACATCGACCAGGTGGCCGGCAATCAATTCATGTTCAACGGCCGCCTCATCGACCTGGGCGACAAGGCGCTGACGGACGCCGGGCTGACCAAGAAAAACGCGCAGGGCACCGTCTATCACGGCCTGGTGCGGCGCCAGCCGTTCCACGTGGACAAAATCAGCGTCAATGCCAAGGGCCTTTCAGTCCGCGTCCGTTTCGACAACCGCAGCCATCCGGAGATCCTGAAGCGTTTCGGCCCCGGCCGCCTGGCCCTGACCTACCGCCTGTCCGGTCCGGAGCTGTTCAACCGCATCCAGGTGGACAATGCCACGGTGTTCACCACGGGCAGCCATCCCTGGTTCAAACGCGGGGAGGGGAAATGGTTCCTGCAGGTTCCGGCCGAACGCCTGCTGCCCACCCGGGACATGCTTCCGACCGGGCCGCCCCGGACCGTGGACCGTTCGTCCATGGACCTGCGCGCTTTCCAGGCTTCGGACCGCAGCCGCCACGGTGTGCTGCTCGACCTGCAGGCCGAGCCAGAAGGCCAGGTGGTGTCGCGCGCTTACAACGAGACCGAAGGCCTGATGATCGAGGTGGCCCAGTCCGCAAACATGCCGTTCGTGGTGGTGTGGGACAAGGAAACGGGTTTCTTCGCCCTGGAGCCGGTCACTTCTCCGCCGGGCGCGCTCAACGATACCGACGGCCATCTGGGGTTGAATCCCGTCACCAGCCGCCTGTTCAACGCCGAAGTGGCTTACCGCGTGTCCTTCCAGCGCGACGAAGCCGGCCGGCCGCTGACCCTGGCGCAGCTGGAGGCCGAACGCGGCGTGCCGGCGACGGCGGCGGACCAGATCCAGCTGGCCGGCGACCGCGTGCGCCTCACGTCGCGCGGCCGGACCGTGGAACTGCGGCAGCAGAGGTCCCTGGTGACGGAAATCGGCGTGGGCCTGATCCGGCCCCAGACCCCGGCCAAAGAATTCGCCGAGCTGCTGGCCTACCGGATGCCGATCGCCGACGGCTATGCGGGCAGCGGCCTGCGGGGCGTGCTGATCGCCCGGGATTTACGGGGCATGGGACTGCTGCGGCCCCTGTTGACGCTGTTCTTCAACCAATTCCCGCGCCTCAGGCAAACACACCCGGCCATGAAAAACCTGATTCTGCACGAAGTGCTGATGCGGGAATACGGATTTGGGCCGAGCGTTCCGTCCGAACCCACGGCCTGGGTCAAATTCAAGGCAGGCGCCGGCGAGGCGGCGGTATTGCAGGTATACTTCCCGGACCAGGCCGATCGCGCTGCCTTTGAATCCGCGGCGCCGGAGGAGATGCAGGAACAATACGAATATGTGGCGGCCAGGGACGACGGGTTTAGCCCCGTGTACCTCGGCCAGTCCCTGGTCGTTAAAGACGAAGAACGGTTCGCGGCAGCCATCGCGAGAGTGCCGGTCACCGGCGCCGAGGAAGAACTGTGGCAGGAGGCGGAGCGCGTTCTGGCCTGGACCGGCAAGCCGGCGATCACGCGGAACCAGCGCCTGGCCGTGCGCGCACAGGCGGCCTGGGCGTGGGTTCTTCATTACCTGGGTGGAAACCTTGATACCCTGGCCTTGCTGGTCTTGGCCGGGGCGGCCGTGGCCCAGTGGCTGTCCGGCCACAATGCTTCGGAAAGCATGCTGGCCATGGGCATGGTGCTGGGGCTGGGCCAGATCGCCGCTCAGGACGATATGAAGATTTTTAAAGGGCAGGGCGGCTGGGCATTGCCGAGCCTCGAAGGCCGCACGCTGCAGATCGCGGCCGGATCCTGGAACCGCCTGTCCAGCCTGTCCTTGCCCCGCGAGGCAGCCGGCCGCCTGGCCCAGGCAGCGTCTTGGCGCGAATCGGAGCTGGCGGATGTCAGCCACGAGTTCGTGCAACTCAGTCCGGCCGTCCTGACTGCGTTCCAATCCGCCCTGGACCAGGCGCGCGGCCGCCTGCTGCAGACCGGACGCTTCAGCCCCGAGGAATTGAATGTGGAACTGATCATCACGTCCGGCGATTTCGCCTCGGCCGGGGTGAAGGAGCTTCAGACCGGCGCCAAGCCGAGAATATACCTGGATTGGCGCGTGTTCCAAAACCAGGACTGGCTGGACGTTTCCCTCGCGCGGGAGTTGGGCAAATTGCAGTTGTCCCGTCTGATGCCGCAGACTCCGGCCGCACACCTGGAGCTTTTCGCCTTGCTCTGGATCAACCTGCGGGGCTTCGAGGACCTGGTCCGTTTTGACCGGCAGCGCGCCGGGCGCCTGCTGGCGGACATTAAATCCTGGGCTGCTCCGGACCAGGGCTTGGCGCCTTACTACCAGCGGATTCTGGAGGGCGAAGATTATAAAGATCCGATGGACAAGCTTGCGGATGTTTCCAAACTGCTCGAACAGGGCGTTTTGTACAGCAGCCAGGTAAGCAAAACTTTGCTGCAGCCCACTTTGGATGCCAGCGGCTCGTGGGCCAAACTGTTCCTGACCACATCGATCGGCCCCCTGGCCATGGTCTGGCGGGAAGCGCCCGGTTTGGTCGCTGAATCAGCCTGGAAGCCCCTGGCCGGGTTGCTGGATAAAGGCGTTCCACCGGCCTTGCAGGACCTCGCGCCTTATGCTTACCAGATCCAATATGTGGAAGAGGACAGCCGGTTGTTCCTGCGCCTGAGGATGGGGCAGTCCGAAGCCGGCTATGATCGTTTTGCCTACCTTCTGCTCGCACCCCGGGACGATCCGGCCAAAGTGTTGAGCGAATACGGCACCCTGGGTGGGATCCATTACCAGGAATGGCGGCAACAGGCTTCCCACTTGTTCTCCGAGCCACGGGAAGGGTATGCGGCGGAGAGGGGCGCACACTGGCAACGGCTCATCCGGATGCCCATTACCAAGCTCATCCGGACGCTGAATGACTACAACCTCCGTCACGGTAAACGCGAGATTACCGAGGAGCTTACCCGGCATTTCCGGACCCTGTTCCGCGATATGGGCCTGGACGCGGGCCGGATGAGCAACCGCACCTGGCTGTCCTTGAGAAATCAACTGCCTCGTCAAAACAAACCCTATCTATATCGCCTTATACAGAGAGAATACCTTAACTATTACATGGATATGTTGTATCCATTGCATTTACTTGGCACCATTGATGTGCGTTCGCAAACCGTGGGTGACCTGCCATTATGGGTGGTTAGCGAGCAGCCACAACTGGCGCCCGGACTGCTGGATTGGATGTTCAGTCCGGATATGCGCGGGCCTCCGGCTTTCTATCAATTGGCTGAAAAAATCACCTGGAATGACGTGGTCCGGCAATTGGCAGCCCAGGATCAAATCCAGAAGCAAGCCGCCCAGGCCCGGGAATCCAGGCAATTGACCCTGCCTTTTGCGACCCAAGGGGAATCGCCCCAGGCCTTGGATGACTGGTTGCCGTTTTTACACGTGCTGGGCCTGGATGCAACCCAGGGGATCATATCCGCGGACAGCCAGCGCCAGACGTGGCAAGTGCCCGGAGACCAGATTGCCCTGCTGGAGCGGATTGTCCATCTGCAGCTGCGGGGGGGGCAAGTCCGCCTGCATTTGCTGCGTCCTCAAGGCAGACCGCTGGCCCTGGTCATCGAAGCCGAGGGCTCGCCTGAAAATTATATCGGCGTGATGACCGAAATGGCGGAAGATCCGGCGGACGCGTTTGCGGCTGTCCAGCCGCAGGTGGATGCGCTGCTGGCGCGGCTCGGCGCCAAACCGGTCAAACCCTTCGCTCTGGCCGAGTGGTCGGAAGTGCCGGCCCTGGGCCGGCGCGTGCCCACCTATGCCTCGGTTTTCACGGCCCTGGGCCCGTCCAGCACCTCGCTGATCGAAAGCGTGGACGTCAAGCCGGGCGAGCGCATCTGCGAAATGGGCTGCGGCATGGGCGTGGTTTCGGTCCTGGCCGCGCAGCGCGGCGCGGCTGAAGTGGTGGCCGTGGATTTCAACCCCATGGCCGTGGCCAATGCCAACGACGTCGCCAGGCGCCTGGGCGTGGCTGACCGGGTGAAAGCCTGGGTGGGGGATTTCTTCTCCCTGCTTTCCGGCAAACCCCTGGGCCTGTTCGATCAGATTTATTTCAACCCGCCCATGATCGACCAGCCGGCTGAATCCATGGCCCAGCAGGCGTTCAAGGATCCGGGCCTGCAGGTGATCGCCGAATTCCTCCGCCAGGCCAAAAACCATCTCAAACCCAACGGCCAGATCGTGCTGCCGTACCTGATCCGCAGCCCGCGCTTCTTCCAGCTGCTGTATGAACAGGGCTACCGCATCCGTGCCGTGGGCAAGGAAAGCGAGAATATCGCGGGCATTGTCGAGGCTGCGGTGTTCGTGCTGGAAGTCCGCCCGATGGAACAGACCGCGGTCAAAGCCATGGCCGCGGATTTCTTCGATCCACGACAGCATCGTCTGGCCCGCTTGGGCGCGGCCCAGGCCCTGGGCACCCAGGGCCTGGAAGGTCTGCAGGTCATCATGCGGCGGCTGGAGGAGGAACCCAGCACGCCCCTGCGCAGCCAGCTCTACCGCACATTGGGCAATCTGTACACGGCGTTTCCGGCGGAAAACCAGGCAGTGCGCGGCGCGGTCAAACGGCTGATCATCGGCGGGTTGAACGATTATCATCCGGCTGTCCGCCAGGCGGCCAGCGACGCCCTGGGAATGGCGACTGCTGCGGATCAGGCGGATGCAGCCAGGGCCCGGGCGCCGGAGGAAGGCGAAAAAGACCAGGGCAAGCGCTTTGACCTGGCGGCCAATGTGCTGGCTTTCTCCGGCTGGGGTCTGGCAGCCGGCCTCGGCCTGGCGTTGCTCGCGCCCCTGACCGGCGCCTGGTTTGCCCAGGCCTGGCTCGGGCTCTTCGGCTTCGGCACTTTGCTTTACGGCAGCCGCGCCCTGCCCGGAGTGGCCAACTGGCTGTTCGCCCATTTTGTGCACCAAAGCCTGCCGGCCAACACCCTGACAGACAACCACATGCTCATGCGCCTCATCCGCCTGTCGTTCGACGTGCCGGTGGATTTTTCGGCCATTGACCGCGTGAGCCGCCGTTTTGCAGAAACCCTGGACCGGCGCGTGTTCATCGCCCGCTGGCTGGTCCAGGATATCGACTGGACGCAGGGGGAAAACCGGGCGGAGCGCGCTTATCTGGCCGTGCTCCAGGCCGTGAATTGGGCCCTGCGCCTCACCATCCTCCTCAACGTTCAGGCCCAGGAACACATGCGCCTGGACGGCTGGCGCGGCCGTTCGATTTACCTCAATCCCGTCCTGCCGCTGGTATATTTCCTGCGTGAGCTCGGGCGTCCGCTGGCGGTTTTCTGGTTTGCCCTGCGGGTGGGCCGCAGCCGGGCCTGGCGGACACTGTATTCGCGGGGCGAACTCAAGGCCCTTACGCCCGGCTTGCAGCGGATGCTTGACGACTTCCGGGCTTCGAACCTGCCGCTCTTCATCGCCACCGGCTCGGCCGAAGGGCGCACCTGGCGGGAGCTCAAGCAACGCGGCTTGGAATCCCACTTCACCGGCCGGATCTTCGGCGCCCGGTTCCCCAAAACCGACACGCTCCGGCGTGCGCACGCCGTTTCAGCGGACCCGGGCGTGGTGGTCATGATCGGCGACGGCGGCCTGGACATGAGCGCCGCGAAGATGGTGCCGGGCACCGTGGCCATCGGCCGGGCGCCGGACCTGGAGCAAACCGAACTGGCCACGTACGGCGCGGACCACCTGATCTCGGATTACAACGCCTTTGAATGGAGCCCGCGCGAAAACACCCTGCGTTTTTACGACGCCAAAACCAACCAGCGCATCTCCATCCGCAATGTCAAGGCCGTGGTCTTCGACTACGACGGCACCATGCTCGACAACCAGCAGGAACTGGCGCGGGCCCTGGGCGAACTGGTGCCCGAACTGGACGGCATCAAGGCCGGCACCCAGGACCACAAGCGCCTCTCCCGTTTCGGGGCCGGCCTGCTGGAAGAAATCAACGGCATGTCCATGGTGGAGGTGGTCCATTACCTCTACTTCCGGCTGCGCGGATTCCGGCGGAATGCGATCCGGGAGTCGCCCAAGCGGATCTTCCATTCCGGCTGGTCCGCGAGCGAACCGTCCGCCGGCCGCCAAACCGCGCCCCTGCCCCTAAACCCGGTGGAATTGACCCAGGAAGTCAAAGCCGGGGAACAGCGGCTGCTTCCCGGCGACCACGTGCAACTGATGTGGCGCATGGATACGGCGAATGCCACGGTCTTGAGCGCGGTCGGCGAAGACGCCTATTTGCTGCAGATCGTGGGGCCGCAGGAAACGGACTATGTCATCATGAAACGCGACCCCCTGAAGGCCGCGCTGGTTTACGTGGGGCGGACCGAGTCCCTGGAGGCGCGCCTGGTGGGCGGAACGCTCAACCTGGACTATCTCCGCCACATCGCCCGACTGGTAAATCCGGAAGACCAGCGCCGGCAGCGCAAACGCGTCCTGGCCGTGCGCCCCTTGGCCGATCTGGCGACGCTCCTGAACGCCACCCAAGCCGAGGACCTGATGCTGGTGGACGACCTGCCATGGCAGCCGGCCGGAAAACCCCTGTCCCGCGCGGCGTTGGACAGCAATCAAACCTACTATCTGCGGTTCAAGCAGGTACACGGCAAGATTCTCGGCCTGCCGCGCACGGTGCTGACGCGGACCGGAATCTGGCCGTTCCTTAATCTGGAACTCAACCTGCTGGGCGCCACCCATATCAGCGAACCCGTGCAGAGCAGGACTGATCCCCGGCAGTTCACGGTCCACTTCGAATGGGGGGGCAAGATCCGGCGCCTCACTTATCTGCAGGTCGCGGACCTCGAGGACACGGAAACGTATGCCGATGCCTTGGACCGCCGCGGCCCGTTTGATTTCCTGCTGCTGAAAGTTGGACAATACCAAACCCAGGAACTCGGGAACCCCGCGCTGAAACTCGGACGCCTGGCCGGCGTCATGGTCCGGCAATTTCTGAAACGGAACGGATTCGTGATTGCGGACCGCTGGGAATCCCTGCCCGCGGAACCCATCCGCAATACTTATCTCAAACAGCTTCATCCCGGAGAACCCGGCCTGACAGCCTTGGAATCAGTCGGCGCCCGTTTCAGCCTCCGGCTCCGGGGATGGCCTGAGTCCCAGCCCGGCGCCCTGATTTTCCGCCAGGTCCGGTACTCAAGCGCCGAAGGCGGCCGGCTGACCCCGCGCCTGGCGCGCCGGTTATCCGCCGCCGAGGCGCTGGTCAACCAGCCGTTGCTGAACCGTCCTTTCCGCGTATTCCAGCGTTGGCGGACGCCGCGCCTCCTGTGGTTGATCCTGCTTCAGACCGGCCGCTGGGTCGTCGGCCGTCTGGCTCCGATGACCGTGTCCGACGCCGGGCTGGCCGAGGAACGCCTCGACCTGCTCAAACGGCGATACTTCCCGCGGGACGACGTGGAATCGGCCTCCTTCCGTCCGCATCAGCTCGCCACCGAGCAGCTGGAGGAAACGGCCGCCTGGACCGAGCGCCTGCTCGGCCGCTATGAAGCCCTGGCCGGTCAGACGGCGCGCCTCGACCTCAGCGGATCGCTCCTGGCCGATCTGGGCGCGCCGGCTGCAGCCGGGCGCTGGGCGCGGCTGCGGTCCGCACTGGCCGCGGAAACCGCGCGCCAGATCCTTCGCTACCGCAGCGCCGAATTCTACCGCCAGCACGCGGCGGCTGCCTGGACCGAAACCGTTGCGAACGCGTTCTACCGCCTGAGCAGCGTGCAACCGTCCTGGCTGGCGCGTTTCAGCCAGCGGCTGCTCATGACGCGCGCGCCGGAATTGTATCTGCGGCTGGTGCAGGCTGACGCCAAACGTCGGCAGCCCGAAGCCGCCGCCGCAGCGGAACTGGCCGCGGCCTGGGCCAGCGCGGACGATCCGCTTGGCGCGGCGTACCTGGCCTTTGCCCGCGAACCAGGCGCCGGGCAGGAAGCGGCCCTGGCCCTGGCCCTGCTGGAGTGGCTGCAAGCCGTGCCTGACCCCGGCCAGCGCCTGGCCGAATGGACTTACGCTTCGGCCCTGCTGTCCCGGCTCGCGGCCCTGCGCAGCGCCCCCGTGGCCGCGCTCGGGACCGGACGCGACCAACGCCTGCTGCTGCCCGGCGTTCTGCTCCGGCGCGCCAGCTGGACCGGCCGCGTGCGCAAGCTGCTCGAACCGTGGCCCTTCCTCGCGCCCCTGGATCTCGAAAAGCCGTTGCGCCGTCCGCGCCTGCGCTATTCGCCCGGACAAGCCGCCTGACGGTTGCGGTCGCTTCGCGTTTTCCCTGAACCCGTGGCGGTTGAACAGGGAGGCGCAAACGGCCCTCAGGGAAAATTCTTGCCAGACAGCTTTTTTTAGGTTATTTTTTACCGGTCATGCCCAAACCCGTCCGCTTCGGTGATTATCTCCGCCAAGTCAGCGTCCAGAGCACTCAAGTCAGCTACAACCGCTTGACGCCAAAATCCGAGGCTGAAACCGCTGCCAGGGAACGCAAGCTGAAGCTGCGCTCCATGGATATCTACCGCCTGCTGGCGCCGTACCTCGGCACCCGTTTCAGCGAACAATTCAAGGCCGTGTTTCCCCTGGCGCTGTATCTGGCGCTTTTCCAATGGCTGGTGCTCCGCCAATCCGTGGCTGATGCCGCGGTGATTGCCGCCGGCCTGCTGGCGGTCATGGCCGGCCTCATGCTGTTTATGGAAGGCCTCAAGCTCGGGCTGATGCCGTTCGGCGAGACCATCGGCAACAACCTGCCGCGCCGCACCGGCCTGTTTGTGGTTTTGGGCATCACGTTTTTACTGGGCGTGGGGGTCACCTTCGCCGAACCGGCTATCGGCGCGTTGCAAGTGGCGGGATCGATCGTAGATCCCGCCAAAGCGCCGTATCTTCATCTGCTGCTGAACCGTTGGTCCGTCTGGCTGGTGCTGGTGGTGGGCGCGGGCGTGGGCCTGGCTGCGGTGGTCGGCACCCTGCGGTTCGTGCGCGGCTGGAGCCTCAAACCGATCGTTTATTTCAGTCTGATCCCCCTGCTCGCGCTTACGGTTGCCTGCCAATGGCATCCCCATTTGCGCACTCTGATCGGATTGGCCTGGGATTGCGGAGCCGTGACTACGGGGCCGGTGACCGTGCCCCTGGTGCTGGCGCTGGGCATCGGCGTGGCCGCGGCGGTCACCCGGGGGAATGAATCCCTCTCGGGCTTCGGCATCGTCACGCTGGCCTCATTGTACCCGATCATGGGCGTCCTGCTGCTCGGGATAGCGGCGGTGAATGCGTTTCCGCCGGCCCAGCTGCCAGCCCTGCTGGCGTCCGGGTCCGCCGTCGCCGCCGGCGGCGCGGCCTGGTACGAGACCACGCCCGGCGTCGAGATCGTTACGGGGTTGCGGGCCATCGTGCCGCTCATCCTTTTTCTGTTCCTGGTGCTGCGGTTCATCCTGCGGGAAAGGCTGGCGCAGGGGCGCTTCATCGTTTACGGCCTGGCCTTGGCCGTCGCGGGCATGATCCTGTTCAACCTCGGCCTGACCTACGGCCTTTCGAAACTGGGCGGGCAATCCGGCAGCCTGATCCCCGGCGCCTTCACGAACATCCCGGCCATCGCCGGGTCTCCGCTTTTCAGCCTGGTCACCGGCGTGCTGCTGGCCTGCCTGTTCAGCTGGGTGTTGGGATTCGGCGCCACGCTGGCCGAACCCGCGCTCAACGCCCTGGGGCTGACCGTGGAGAACCTCACCAGCGGCGCTTTCAAGAAGACCCTGCTCATGTACGCGGTTTCCCTGGGTGTGGCCTGCGGGATCACCGTGGGCGTGCTTAAACTGGTTTTCGGGCTCAACCTGACGCTGATCCTGTTCCTGGCGTACTCCCTAGCCCTGCTCCTGACCTTTTTTTCCTCCGAAGCCTATGTCAACGTGGCCTGGGACAGCGCCGGCGTCACCACCGGCCCGGTGACGGTTCCGCTCGTGCTCGCCATGGGCCTGGGGTTTGGGCGGGCGCTGGGCGTGATCGAGGGATTCGGCGTTTTGGCCGCCGCCTCGGTGTTTCCCATCCTGTCCGTCCTGTCCGTCGGATTGTACGTGCAATGGCGCGCCCGCCGCAGTGCGCCCAAAATCCTCGTCGAGGAGTGACTGTCCATGCCGCAGCGTAAAATGACCGTTTTGACCGACGTGGCCCTGATCACCTGCATCGTGCAGCGGGGGGCGGCCGACACCATCGTGAAAGCCGCGCGCGAAGCCGGGGCTCAGGGCGCCACTATTTTCTACGGACGCGGGACAGGCGTGCGGGAACGCTTGGGCGTGCTGGGCATCGCGGTCGAGGTGGAGAAGGAAGTCATCCAGGTGGTGGTTTCCACCGATCAGGCGGACCGGATTTTCGAGTGCATGTTCGCCGCCGGCAAGCTGGACACGCCGGGCATGGGGTTCATCTACCTTACCCCCCTCGAGAAGGCCGCCACCTACATCCCCCATGAGGTGCTCAAAGCCATGGCCGGGGACAAGGCGGGCCGGCCGTGAGCCCGGTCAAGGAAGCCGCGCGGGTGATCACGGCCGTGCTTTACCGCGGCGCCAGCGCGCCGGTGCTCAAGGCGTTGCGGCGCGCGGGCGTCAATACGGCCGTGGCCTGCCATGCCCGGGGATCTTCCGTGGCGGATCAGACGCCGCTGGCCTTCGAGAAGGAAGTGCTGACCGTGCTGATCGAAGCGCGCCGCGCCGACGAAATTTTCGACTTGATCGGCCAGGCAGCCAAGGTGGACCGCCCTCACGGCGCCTTTCTCTATATGTCCAGAGCGTCGCGCCGCACGGCCTATCCCTTGCCCCCGGTGGGGGAGGAATCCGTTGAATAACCGGCGCAAGAAAATAAACTTGCCAGCCGTTCTTCCGCTTCATATAATATAAACCTTGGAAACAAGGAGGACGAGGGGCATGAGCCGTTCGGGCAAAGCGTATAAAATCCTGATCATCGAAGACGAACCGGATATCATGGAATTGGTCACCGAGACCCTCAAGTCCACCGAAGACAGCTACGACATTCTCAAAGCCATGGAAGGGGAGGAGGGGCTGCACATGGCCCTGACCGCCAATCCCGACCTGATCCTTCTGGACATCATGCTGCCCAAGCTGAACGGTTATGAAATCTGCCGCCGCCTGAAAAGCGAAGCCTCCACCATGAAAATTCCGGTCGTCATGCTCACCGCCTTCGGCCAGAAACGCGAAATCGAGGAAGGGTTCAAAGTCAAAGCCGACGATTACATCGTCAAGCCCTTCGATCTGAACAAACTCCGCCAGAGCGTTAAAAAGTTCCTGCCCGCCTAGCCGGCCCCGGTATCCAGCATCCATGCGCATCATCGCAGGCGATTTTCACGGCCGGCGCCTGAAAAGCCCGGCCGGCAATCGCACGCGGCCGACGTTGAGCCGCGTGCGCGAAGCTCTGTTCAACATCCTGGCGCCCCATCTGCTTTCCGCGCGTTTTCTCGACCTGTACGCCGGCGCCGGGACCATCGGGCTTGAAGCCCTGAGCCGCGGCTGCAGCCGCGCCGTGTTCGTGGAAGGGGACGCCCATATCTGCCGCGTGCTGCGCGACAACGTGGAACGCCTGGATCCCAAGGGCGAGCGCGCGGAGGTGATCCAGGGCGACGCCGTGGCCGTGGCCCGCAGGCTGGGGCAGCGGAGCGAGCGGTTTCATATCATTTTTCTGGATCCGCCCTATCACCGGTCCGAAACCGAACGCTGGACCATGGAAAAGAGCCTGGCCGGATTGCTGGCGCCCAACGGCATCGCGGTGCTGCAGCACGACCGCAAATGGGCCGCGCCCGAAGCCTGGGCCGGGTGCCGCAAATACCGCAGCCGGGACTATGGTTCCACGACCCTGAGTTTCTTCCAGGCCGACCCGACCGGACCACGGGCGGGCGGGGAGCAATCCTGACGAGGACAAAACGGGAAAACGGTGTCTAATCCACGGTGGGATTGCCTGAGCATCGTTCACCCATGGGAGCTATGATGAAAATTTCCTTTCTGGCCGTTCTGACCCTGGCTTTTTTTGCGTGGCCCGCTTTAGCTGCGGCCGAGGATCTGCGCGCTTTCAGCCATAAGCAATTGCAGGATGAACTGGCGCACGGCCAGGTTTACCGCCGCATCCTGGCGCTGGAGGCCCTGGGGTACAGGCATACACCCGAGGCCGTGGGCCTGATCATTGAAACCATGCTGCACGACCGTTCCCAGCCCGTGCGCCGGACCGCCCAGCGCCTGCTGCAGGACGTGGCCGATCCCCGCGTGGAAACCGCCGTGGTGGCCGGCCTGGCCGACCCGGACCGAGATGTCCGGCTGGCGGCCATCGATGTGGCCGGCCTGGTGCGCGATCCGGCCATGGCCGGGTATTTGCTGGATGCGGCCCAGGCGCACCCCCGGGACAAGGACTTGGTGCTTCAGGCCTTGAACGCGCTGCGGGAGCTGGTGTACCGGCTGGAACCGGAGAAGGGATTCGAAGCCCGCCTGGTTCCCTGGCTGGAGAACAAGAACCGCAAGCTCCGCCTGACTGCGGTCATCGTGCTGGCCATCCTCAGCCGGCCGGCGAGTCTGCCGCCGCTGCTCGAATTGTGGGACCGGGCCGATGCCCAGCTGCGCCTCAACCTTTCCGACGCCTTCGCCAATATCGGCCACGTGGATCCGGTGCCCAAGCTGCTGGCCGCGCTGCCGCGCGCTGACCGCAACCTGCAGCTGCACCTGCTGTACGCCCTGGCCCAGATCCAGTCGTACAGCGCGCTGCCGGAAATCCGCCGCCTGCTCGCGGACAGCCGCGATCCGCGCACCCGCATGGCGTGCCTGTACGCGCTGACTGAAATCCCGGACCCGGAAAATGTCCCGGCGATTCTGGCCATGCTTGACGACCAGGACCCCACGGTGTTGCACTGGGCCACCTACGCCCTGAGCCAGCTGGAAGCCAAGACCGCCGGTCCGGCGGTTATGACCAAACTCAGCCATCCCAAACCCTTGGTGCGGGCTTCGGCCGCAACCGCCTTGGGGGAACTTGGCTACAAGCCGGCCGAGGAGAAGCTGGCCGCCCTGGTGGCGGATGACCAGGAGGCGCAGGAAGTGCGGATCGCCGCCGGCCAGGCCCTGGTCAGGCTGGGCAACCCGGCCGGAGTGCCGGTTTTGCTGCATGCGCTCGAGGACCGCCGTCTGGATTTGAACGTGCGGCTTTCCTACGCCATGGCGCTCGGCGCCCTGGGGGACGAAAAGATCCGCGAAGCGCAGGCGCCCAAGCTTCACAGTTCCGTCTATTCCGAAGCCCTGACCGCGGCCCTGGTGCTGGCGGTCAAAGGCGATGACCGCGGCCGCACGGTCCTTTTCCAAGCCTTGGAACACGGCTATCCAGCCATCCGCCGCTACGCCATTCTGGGCCTGGAACGGATTGCCGATGATGCCAGCCTCAAAGCTCTGGCCGACGCGGCCAACGACGATCCGGACGCCGTAGTACGCATTCTTTGCAGCGCCAGCCTGGTGAAAGCCGGATATCCGGATTTCCGCGTTTTGATCTGGAATGCCTTGGAAACCAAGGACGAGGATACCCGCTCCGAGGCGATCATCGCCCTGGGCCAGAGCGCAGACAGCCGGACCATCAATGACCTGCGCTGGTACCTCAAGCGCGAGCCTTCCATCCCCGTGCGCCAGACCATTCAGCGCGTTCTGCGCGAGTGGAAAAACCAGCAACAATAAATCATCAGGTTCACTCGATAACCATCCCCCCCCTCGAGAACAGCGCCATATTCATCACCCTCCCCTCAAGGGAGGGGGATCCATTTTATTGGTTATAAATGCTTATATCCCAGTTAATTTAAAACGGTTGACATACATTCACCTGGTAGTGTATATTTTCGGAATCTGTTTTGTTTTCAAGCGTTTTTGTCATTCCGTGATTTGTCCAAGGAGGATGCCCCTTCATGCGTTTACGCCAATGGTTGACCGCCTTGACCGTGGTTCTGGTCCTGGCCAGCATCTGGGTTGTTTATCCGCCCTTTGACGTGCGCGACAGCGCCGGAGGCCTGGTGACGCGCGGCAAAGTCAATTTGGGTCTGGATTTGCAGGGCGGCATGCACCTGAAATTGGAAGTGGATTCGTCAGGCCTGCCTGCGAATGTCACGCCTGCCGAGGCCCGCGAACGCGCCCTGGAAATCCTGCGCAACCGCATCGACGCCCTGGGCGTGGCCGAACCCATCATCCAAAAAGAAGGCGAGAAGTGGATCGTGATCCAGCTGCCCGGCGTCAAGGACCCGGAGCGCGCGGTGTCCATCATCGGCCAGACCGCGCTGCTGGAGTTCAAAATGATGGAAGAAAACCGCGCCCTGACGGATTTTATGGACGCGGACGGCAATACCGTGGCAGCCAAGGTTCCGCCGGAACTCGAGATCCTGCCGGGCAAGGAAGGGGACCCCATGCTGCTGCAGTCCAAGCAGCTGCTCACCGGAGCCAGCCTGGTGGACGCCAAGGTGGAAATGGACGGCTACGGCCGGCCGATCGTGGCCTTCAAGCTTAATCCCGAGGGCGGCAAGCGTTTTGCCGCCATCACGGGCGCCAACATCAATCGCCGCTTGGCCATCATTCTCGACAGCCGCGTGTATTCCGCGCCGGTCATCAAATCCCGCATTGGCGGCGGCAGCGGCATCATCGAAGGCCAGTTCACCCTCCAGGAAGCCAAGGACCTGGCCCTGGTGCTGCGCGCCGGCGCCCTGCCCGCGCCGGTGAATATCATCAACAAATACGTGGTCGGGCCGACCCTGGGCCGGGATTCGATCCGAAAAGGCAAGCTCTCGTTCATCATCGGCATCAGCCTGGTCATCCTTTTCATGATCGTTTATTACCGCACCTCGGGCGTGGTGGCCGATATTTCGCTGGCCCTGAACTTCCTGTTCCTCATGGCCGCCCTGGTCGCCCTGCACGCCACGCTGACCATGCCCGGCATCGCGGGCGTGATTCTGACCATCGGCATGGCCGTGGACGCCAATGTGCTGATTTTCGAGCGCATCCGCGAGGAGCTGCGCTTGGGCAAGACCGTGCGCGCGGCCATCGACGCGGGTTATGCCAAGGCGCTTTCCAGCATCATCGACGCCAACGTGACCACCCTGATCACGGCTGCGGTGTTGTTTCAGTTCGGCACCGGGCCGATCAAGGGCTATGCTGTGACCCTCACCGTGGGCCTGGTCATTTCCATGTTCACGGCCATCGTGGTCAGCAAACTGATTTTCGACGTGCGCAAGCACTACACCAAATTGTCGATTTAAGAACGAACGCAGGGCCCATGAAGGTGACTAACGGGGGAGACCCCGAAAAGGAGTGGCACCAGGCATGATGCAGCTCATCCGCAATGACATGAACATCCCGTTCACCAAAATCCGCTGGATCGGTTTCGCCTTCTCGGCCGTGCTGATGACCTTGGGGCTTTATGCCACCCTTCAACTCAGCTTGGGACGGGCCAAAATGGGGGTTGAGTTCTCCGGCGGCACCACGGTGGAAGTCGAATTTCCAAAAGCCATCAAGACCGAAGAGGTCCGCAACGCCCTGAAAGCGGACGAATTCCAGGATTCAAGCATTCAAACCATCGCGGACCCCGGGCGTTACAAGTTCATGCTGCGCATTCAGGCCACCTCCCTGAAAACCTCGGAGGTCAGCACCCGGGTGCTGCAGGTTCTGCAAAAAAACCTGCCTGACAATCCAGCCGTGATCCTGGCTTCCGAGGACGTAGGGCCGTCGGTTTCCGCCCATTTGCGGCAGCAGGCGCTCTTCGCCCTGTTTTGGGCCATGGTCGGAATCGTCATTTATATCTGGTGGCGTTTTGACTTCCGGTTTTCCGTGGCCGCCACCCTGGCCACCATCCACGACATTCTGGCTGTCCTCGGAATCATGTATCTGCTTGGCTTTGAAATGAATTTGCTGCTGCTTACCGCGCTTTTGACCATTGCCGGTTACTCGCTCAACGATACGGTGGTGGTCTTTGACCGCATCCGCGAGAACCTCAGGCACGACCGCAAGGCCGAGTACGACGGCCTGGTCAACCGGAGCATCAATGAAACCTTGTCCCGCACCATTGTAACGTCCTTGGCCACCATGCTGGTCGTCATCGCCCTGCTGTTTTTGGGCGGGGAAGTCATCTATACCTTCTCCCTGGCCATGACCATCGGCTTGGTGATCGGAACCTATTCCACGATTTTTGTGGCCAGCAATTTCATCTCGGAGTGGAACGCGCGCAGCCCGGTGCCGCGCTGATAACCGCCGTTATTAAAAAGGCCGTCCCCGCGCAAGGGGGCGGCCTTTTTTTATTATTGATACATTCTGTCGTCCCCCCCTCCCTTGAGAGTGGGGGATATAGGGGAGGGTGGACTTTAGGCAACATGATCACCCTCTCCCTGACCCTCCCCCCTCGAGGGGGAGGGGATATGGAAAATATCATCCGGACGCGTTATACTTAAAAGAGCCTGCATTCAGGGAAGGTGAAGGAAAGTGAAACGGTTAGGAACGGTCATTCTGGCGTTTTGGATCTTACTTGCCGGCTGTGGGCAGCAAACCATGCCCCAGCGCAATGTGGATTTCGAAAATCCTTCCCAAGTGGCCAAATCCCTGCGCGATTACAACCGGTTGGAAAGAAAAGGGGTCGAGACCATCGTGGTTAAGACCCATCATTTCACCCGCATTATCTCCTTGTCTTTCTATCTTTATCTGCTCGCCCAGGCCTTCGAGCAGTTCGGCCGGGATCAGGATGCCGAAAAATTGTACATCCACCTGCTCATCCAGTATCCGGTGTTGCATGACAACAGCCAGTTGGGCGTCATGACTGAAAACCGCCTGTATTGGCTGCTGGGGGACAAGCGCTGGGTCATGCCCTCGGTGGACGAGCTGATTCTTAAGTTGGAATACGCCCTGCTCAAGCAGGATGAACAGGCGCTGCAGGCCCTGATTTCACGTGACTTCGGCTTCGGCCGCAGTTACGAGGAACGCTTTGCCGTGAAATACCAGGAAGGCGTGCATCTGCTGGCCGAGGAGATGAAAAACCTCCACCAGCCGGTGGTGGAAATCTATTCCAAGGACGAAGACAACCAGGTTGTGCTCAAAACCTCGGGCTGGGAGAACGGCAAAAAAACCTGGTATTTCTCCTTGCGCCACAATCCCCGCGCCGAGGGGTGGGAGTGGGACATGGCCTATTGGGAGCACGAACCCATGCCTTGAGGTTTTTCTGGAATTTCCCCAATCATTGCGATAAACTGTAACCAATGTTGTTCTGAGGCGGGCGGAGTGCGCACGGTCCGCCGGGAATTCGGTCAGCCAGGAGCAGCGCGTTGAGCCTATTCCTCAAACTATGCCTCTTTGCCGCCTTGCTGTATTCTGGATTGCGCTGGCTGCCCAAACCCATCTCTTGGCCGAAAATCAAACCCGCTGTCTGGCTGTGGACTTTGGTCGGCCTCTATGTCTTCGTGTTTTTCTACCTCGGCGTTGCCCGCCACGTTGGGCTCAATACCTATGCCCTCGATCTGACCGTTTACCAGCAGGCGTTCGTCAACTGGCAGCTCTTTTCGCCGATCATCGGCAAAAGCCTGATGGCTGATCATTTTTCGCCGGTCCTTTATCTGCTGCTGCCGGTCATGAAATTGTTCAATTCCCCCCTGACCCTTTTATTGTTGCAGGCTGCGGCATTGGCCCTGGCCGGCGTCCCTCTGTATTCTTTGGCGCGCAGGCTTGGCCTGGAGGCGGTTCCTGCCCTGGTGCTGGTTTTCGTTTACTACAACTTTGTTTACACGGGCCGCTTGGCCAATTCGGATTTTCGGGTGGAGCATTTACTGCCGCTGGCGTTCCTGCTGGTTTTCGATGCGTATGCAGCCGGCGTTTCGTGGAAATTCTGGGTCTGGCTGGGCCTGGCGCTGGGCATTAAAGAGGATGCGGGTTTTTATCTTCTGCCCTGGCTGTTGATGGCCGGAGCCTTTTACCGTGAACGCCGGTTGCAGGCCTGGATCGCAGCCGGCGTCTGCCTGGCTGTGGGGCTGTTGGCCCTGGTCGCCATGCTGCTGGCTAACCACGGGGTTTATCCCTATTTCAGCCACTGGTCCCACTGGGGCAAGGGCTTGTTCGGCATCCTGGCTGGGGCTTTGAGCCAGCCGTTTGCCACGCTGGGAGTGTGGTTCACGCCTGAATTTTTAAAAATGCTTCTAGCCACGGCGTTCCTGCCGCTGGCGACTTTCTGGGGCCTGGCGTTGCTGCCGCCGGTCTGGGTTCAGTTGGCTTCCAGCCGTCTGAGCCAGGCCACCCTGCAGTGGTATTATGCAGCCCCGATCATTCCGTTTTTGTTCGCGGCCCTGGCTGCGGGCTGGGCTGCCATGGATCGGCGCCTTCAAAACAGCCCGTCCCGGCAGGCCGTGGCCCTGGGAATCGCATTGTACCTGTTGATTTTCAATTTTAACTGGGTCACGCCGGCGAAAGCCAATGCGGAAAGCCAGGCTGCCCGCAAGCTGTTGCACAGCCTGCCGGCCAAAGGCCGGGTGCTGGCCCAGTCCAATTTGGGGCCGCAGATTTCCCACCCCGAACGCATCACCGTGTTGGGCATGAACGCTTTCGACAAGCTGCCGCATTTCATCGTTTTCCATGTGCAGGGCAATATCTGGCCGTTCAACCGTGAAAAATATTTGCAGGTGCTGGATCAAATCCGCCTGGATCCCCGCTACGCGCTCTGGAAGGAAGGCGCCGGCATCCTCATCTTCCGCCTCAAACCTGTAGAAAAGAAATAAATCGCATTAAAACAATTAATAAAATGAATGGGAATTTAATAAAGAAAGTCTAAGTGAGTATGGGCTGTTTGAGCTTCGTTATTTGGATTGCACATATTTATGTGATATGCTCAATGCACCTGCGTTCTTCTCGGACAGGAGGGGATCCCATGCAAAATGTTGGTCGAATCCTGCTCTTAATAACCGCTGTTTTGGCTGCGGTTCCAGCTGTTGCTTCCGAGCTTTCGGTTACGGAAATATTCGATCATCTTAAAGCCCATCAAGATCAAATTAAAACCATTGAAGCGGAATTCGCCATGACTGTATTCGGCGTTGAAGGCTTCAAACTTGAGCAAAGCGGAACATATGTTTTTATTGCGCCGGATAAAGTCGTCATGGAATTTGTTGCACCCAGAGCGCAAACCGTGAAAACCGAAGGAGGGAAGTCGTTTATTTCGGTCAGCCACGGCGCATTCAAAGAAATTCCGACCGGCGGACAGCAGGCGGGCATGAGCAGTGATTTATTTCAGTATGCTTTTCTCAAACAGTTTTACCTGGATATTGACCTGACCAACAAACCCGCTGATTCGAATCTCTACCGGGTGCTGGGTTACTTTCGTAACGAAGACGGCACCATGGCCTCCAGCGAGTCAATGCTCAATCAAAAAGCTTTGGAATTCATTTACGACCGCAACCGCGGCCTGGTCACGCAGATGAACTTTACAGGCTCAGGCCCCATGCCGCCCATCGAGGTCAAGCAGGTATATGAGGAAAAGAACGGCTGCTGGGTCCCGAAAAGCGTTTTTACCAAAGTGATCACGCCGGGCGGCGCGATCAGCAGCGTGGTGAAGATGAATAACAAGATTATAGGAAAATAAATGGAACTTGTTTCCTCGAAATAGAGGTCGGCACGATCAACCCTTTCTGAATCTGCATGTGTTGCCTACCTGATGTGTATCCCCGCTTTAAATCGATAATAAAAAAACGAATGGAAATATGCCCCTCCTGGTCTAAACAGCCAGGAGATTATTTGAGCTCTGCCTGGAGTTGCCTGAAACAATCCGGGCGGACTAAACGCCAGGAGGGGCAGTATGTACAAAGCAAAATGCATTTTAATTGCGAGCATCATTTGTTTTGCTTCAGGTTGTTCGACCACCGTATTTTTACAGATTAAAAGAGCGCCCGAGTTGAACCTGGCAGGGGCAAAAACCATCAAGATCGATCTTTTTACCGTCTCGGGAGATTTAAGTCTGGATGAAAATAAGAATGAGGGTGGTAGTACCTTTTTAGGGGCATTGGTTGGGCTGGCGTTGGATGCCGGAGCGAAGAAAAAGGCGGAAGAAAAGCACCCGGGAATTCAACAAGCAGTCTGGAGCAATCTTCAATTCGCGGTCCTCAAAGATGGGTATTACCAACTTACGAATGGATCGGAATATGATGCGGTTATAACCGGGCTGGTCCGCTATTCGATTGAAGATACAGGTGGTGAAAAGACCTATAAGGACAAGGAGATGATTTACAAAGTGTATGAAATCGAGCGTTCAGTTAAAACGCGGATAGAATTCACTGTTTCCGATAAATCCGGGCGTGTCCTGGGAGCTTCAGAAGTGAACGGGTCAGGATATAGCATAAGCAAAGGGGAGGACCGGGCACGTGCGCAACAGAATTCAATGCCTTGGGATAAAGTGGTAATTGAATCCCTGGCGAATATTCACGAGCCCTTTATACGAAAAATCTCGCCCTATTTTGTAACGGAAAGCAGGACTTTTGAAAACGGAGAGTCGCAGCTGATCAAGGAGGGGAACCAAGCTGCTCAAAAAGATGACTGGCGCCGGGCAGTGGAATTGTGGAAACAGGGGCAGACTACCGGGCTCCCTAAAGATCGTGTTGCGGCAATATACAACTTGGGCATTTATGAGGAGAAGGAAGGGCGTCTGCGGGATGCTTTGAATTATTTCATGGAAGCGAAAACAATAAGTGGAGAAGAAAAATATAGTGCGGATATCGCGCGGACTCAGGCGAGAATTGAGGAGGCGGGTAAGCTTGGAGTGATAGTACCGGCAGTATCGACTCCTCCCGCCTCTGTTGAAAAACACAAACCCGAAACAAGGTCTAAGAAAGCAAGCGCGTCCGTGCCAGTCCCTGCAAAACCGGCGGCATCGGCGGTTAGGGCAGAAACGGCGGGATTCTCCAATACCATTAGTCGGCCATCTGCACACCCGGTGCCTGCGCGTGCCTATATAGCCCCCAATCAAATGGCCGGGCGTTTTTCCGTCAGATTAATGCCCGGGGAACATCAGTTTCTTTTAGAGGATATCAACAAAACCCTGATCCATAACACCAATAACCTGCTGGATATGATTGGTTCGCAACCTGGCGGATCGGTTGAACATATAGCGGAAATCAAAGGCAACTTTGGCGCGAGTGTTCAATGCGACTATGGCCTGACAGACAGTCTTGTGTTGATGGCTGATTACAGTTATATACCGGTTGAAAGAAAAGGCATGGCGACAATAGAAAATGCCTTGGGGGATCGGATTACTTACAACATCGGCCTGCAAATGCCATTTCATGAATTTGGAGTGGGATTGGCATTGGCGGGCCGGGTGGGCGACTATGTACTCATGAAAATTGGTGCGGGTTTGGAATATATGAGTGTTTACAGTATCTACAGCCAGGAAGCGCTTTATCAAGGCGAGAGAATAGGGTATATGGACATAACATTTTCGGGTCAATCCTTGGGAACGAAGCTGATGACGGGTATGGATATATATTTGGGCAGGAATATCGCGCTGGGGGTGGAAATAAACTACCGCATGTCATGCATGTATGAATTGAAAGATGCAGAGGATGATGATATCAAATACAGCGGGACAGGAAAGAATATGGAGATCAATATATCAGGGTTGGTAACCCGGGGTGGATTGGTGATAATATTCTGACTAGGGAACCTGGATTTTCTGAGACAAAAACGTGTCGATCTCCTCGCCGGTGTGGAAATGCTCGTGGAACAGGCGGAGCAGATGCCGGGAATCTTTTTCCGGCAAATCGAGTATGGCCTGGCGCAGGTTGATCAGCCTTTGATTCAAACCAACCACCATGAAATTGAACGCGGCTTCCACGTCGTGCAACTCGTCTCCCGAACGGATACGCATCAGGGTGCTTAAATCTCCGTTTTGCACGCGTTGCATGACGCGTTTGAGATTGAAAAGCGGGCCGGCAATTTTATGCGAATATAACAGGCCCGCGATCATGACGAATACAATTCCTACCAGTATGGCTGCCAGGACCGGGAGCCATAATCCTTCCATAAATCCGGTCGGAAGACTGGCGGCGACCGGTTTAGAGACCGAAGCCGCTGAAACGGCCTTCGTCACCAATTTGGCATAGGTCGTGGCCAGAATATGTGCGAACCCTACAACCCCCGCAACCAACAAGGAAAGATAGAGCATGATTTTCAATTGGAATGGCTTGTTGATCAAATACTGCCGTCTGCGCTGGGGTTGCATCGTTGCACCGCCTTGTTGATTAAGCCCGATCTGGGTTATTGGTAGTAACGGCATGAATAAATGAAATGATAAGTGGGTAATAAGTATTAATGATAGGAAAGGTATTGCCGACCCCGAACACGAAGAAAGCAAATGATGGCAAGATTGGATAGATATACTGTTTTCTGAATCTTTATGATTAGAACTTAAAGGGTTATTGGGGTTATTTATTAACCCTAGCCCTCCTTCGTGTGCTTCGTGTCTTTGTGGTGAGGAGTATTATGGTTTGAATGGGTGTGAATGTTTAACCTCAGTCCTCCTTCGTACCCTTCGTGGCTTCGTGATGAAGGGTATTGAGGCTTAAAGGTTGAAAATGTTTAACCCAAGTCCTCCTTCGTGCCCTTCGTGTCTTCGTGGTGAGGGGTTTTGAGGTTCTCTTCGTGGTGAAAGGTTAATGAAAGGGGCCGGAGTCAACTTATCAACTTAAGAAAGCCGAATCATTCTCAGGAGGTGAATGGAAATATTAAAATGGCAGTCTAAATGAATATGGCCAGACAAAAGAGAATCAACCTGCCTGGGGCAATTTACCATGTCATCACCCGCGGGATCAATGGCACTGCGCTATTTATGGATACTGCCGATCGAAGTGAATTTGTAAAAAGACTATCTGAAAACCTGTGCCTTTATAAGTGCCGTTGTTATGCCTGGGTATTGATGAGCAATCATATCCACCTCCTCCTGCGAATATCCGAAAAATCATTGAGCGAATTCATGCAAAGGCTTCTGGCAGGCTATGCGGCTCATTTCAACCGGCGGCATAAACGGCGCGGCTATTTGTACCAAAATAGATTTAAGTCCATCCTCTGTCAGGAGAGCGGGTATTTGATGGAACTGGTCCGGTATATTCATTTAAATCCCGTGCGTGCCGGAATAATCAAACACTTGAAAGAATTGGATAGATACGCCTGGACCGGGCATGCAACGCTTATCGGAACAATGAGAAATTCATGGCAAACCACTGGGGAAGTATTGTCACCATTCAGTGCTAAAAGAGCAGACGCAATCCGAGCCTATCGCCAATATATTCGCGAGGGTTGGGATCAAGGCAAACGTGCAGAACTCACTCGGGGCAATTTAAAACGGAAAGAGAACGACTGGAGGAGTCAAACAGAAGAAAATAATGTCCGAAATACTTGGCGCGGGCAGGAGTTGATTTTGGGCGATGACCAGTTTGTTGTGGAAGTATTAAAACGAGCGGAAGAAGAGATGAATAGGAAAGAAAAGAATCGTCGTGGAGGTTGGACGATGGAACGACTGGTTGAAAGGGCATGTGAGCTTACGGGGGTGGATAAATCGGAGTTGGGGAAAAAAGGAAGAAGAAACACCATATCGTTTGCCAAAGGGCTGATAGGTTATTGGGGATGCAAAGAGCTTGGCTATAGCAGTGCGGAAGTCGCCCGGTATCTGAAAATATCGAGCACAGCGCTGGCAAAGTTGATCAAAGTCGGAGAGAAGGTTGCGGAGGAACAAAAGCTTAAGTTGATAAGTTGACTCCAGCCCCGGAGGGAAAGGAAAATGGGGGTGCCTAATTTGATGGGCAAGGGAAGATATGCTATACTTAAAACCTCGCCATCTACTACATCAGCCGAGGGGTCGAGATGCATCGGGCTAAGCTAAGCACGACGCGTTTGTTGTTCTTTCTGGCTCTTGTAATCATTTCCTCAACTGCACGCGCCGATTGGGTGCAAGACGGCGGCGTGTTCAATGTGGACCCCACTCATAATGCCACTAATCCAGATATTGCTGTATCCAATAACACGCCGTTTGTAGTCTGGAGCGAGGAGAATGCTTCGGGCAAAAATCAGATCTACGTCAAGAAGAACGATGGCGTATCTTGGGTGCATGCCAGCGGTTCGGTAGTAAGCCTCAACGTCAATACGGCGGAAAGCGCATATAATCCGGCGATTGCAGCCTACAACGGCACTCCGTATGTAGTGTGGGCTGAAGACCAAGGGAACACCCGGCAAGTCTATTTGAAATACCTCAATGGCACAAGTTGGGAGCAACTAGGCGGAAGCCTGAATGTCAATCCGGCCAAGTTTGCGGATTATCCGGCGATTGCCATGGATGGTGCCACGCCCTATGTGACCTGGCATGAAGATGCCGTGACTGCGTATCACATTCTTGTGAAGCATTGGAATGGGAACGCTTGGGAGCAGGATGGGGGGATGTTGAATTTAGACGGGAACGTTTCTGCTTATTATCCAGATATCATTTCAATTGCTTCGGCACCATATGTTACGTGGATGGAAGATTTCAAAATATATGTCAAAAAAATAAATGGTACAACTTGGGAACAAGTAGGGGGGGCGCTGAATTATAATTTAAATCAGTCTGCTAATGGTCCGCATATTGCGGTATATAGCAGCACGCCTTATGTGACTTGGACTGAAGCTTATTTTGGTGATTACCAAATTTATGTTAAACATTATAATGGGAGTGAATGGTTACAAGATGGAAGTATCTTAAATATTGAATCGGATAAGGATGCCTATCCAACAGACATCAAAGTCATTAATAATATTCAGTATGTATTATTTTATGAAATGAAGTATGTTGTTGGGCAAATATTTAATATCCGACACTTATTTATGAAGCACTTCGATGGTTCGGAATGGATTCAGGATGGCTCGAGTCTCAATATTGATCCTAATTATGATACGCGTGTGTTTAACTCGGCACTCGAATTTGTTGATAACACTGCATATGTTGTTTGGTCCGAAGAGTCCGCCACAATTAATAAAATCTATTGCAAATTCTATGTTCTTCCAACGCCGACATACACTCCCACTCACACCGCAACTCTGACTATCACTCCCACACCCACTATTTCTCCTACTCCTACGATAACGCCGACATATTCACCTACACCTACACATTCGCCAACCTATACCCATTCGCCCACCTTTACCATAACGCCCACCATAACCCCAACCAGCACCATTACTCCAACTGCTACGGTCTCGCCAACTGCCACGCAAACGCGATCATTGGCCAGTGTGGAATTGGGCGGCAAAGCGGCATTGGTGTACCCCAACCCAGCCAGGGATCAGGTGAATTTCCTGATACACCTTACTGAACCAGCCCAAGTCGAGATCGTGATATACAGCATAACCGGAGACTTGGTGGCTAAGGTTAACGAGAATCTTCCCGCCGGCCGTGGGCAGACAATGATATGGAAAACAGACAGTATCAGCCCGGGAATTTATTTGGCGGATATTAGATTGAATGGGAAGTCAGCAGGCAGGCAGAAGCTGGCGATTGTGAAGTGAATTTGACGTAATCCCGGTGTATTTGTAACTAGGGTCCAGGAAAATCAAGTTACTGGATTCCGGCTTAATATGCCGAAATGACGTTTAAAAAATAGCATGGAAATATGTTAATGCCTGTCTAATTTAATGGCTGGATATGGACAACCATTGCTGCTACATCAACGCCATTACCCACGAAACCGCAGTCAAATCCAGTGAAAAAGGAGCTTAAAACACCAATGAAAAAGTCCATTCTGTCTTTCATCGCAAGCATTCTAATCATCAACCCCGCTTTTGGCATGGGCACTAGCACCGCAGTGGCCACCGCCACCGCAGTCGCCACAGCCACAGCAGTTGTCACCGCCGCAGCAGTAGTTTCAACCCTGCCCACCCTCGCGGACGCCGGCACCCTCAAACCACCGGTGGTGATATATGAGGATGAGAAGGTGAAGGTGGAGAAGGTGTGGGAGAAGGAGTTTCCAGGAGCGGAGAGGGTGATATGGGGTGAAAGCGAAATTGGTATAAATGACGACGTTCCCCAAACAGCTTATGTGCTAGAAACCAATGGCCAACAAAACACGAAAAGAATTATTTATCCTAAAGTGGTTATACTTAACCGTCTAATTCGGATCATGAACTATTCGGGGCAGGTTACTAAAGAGATACCAGGATTAATCTTTATGGGCAAATCAGAAGACAATAAATATATCATCGTCGGCATGCCGGTGAGGGAATTGACTGAATATGAATCGGAAAAAAACATGTCTGTACCCTGGCAGGCGACAGTGTATGACGATCAAGGGAATGAGCTATGGAAGCCAGAACCGAGAATGTTTGGGAGAGTGCAACCTTTATCAGAAAATAAACTTATTGATTTCGAACAATTTGCAGGTGGAGGCAGCTCTTTTTCCATTGTAAGCAGAAGCGGCGACACATCAACTATAAGATTGCAAACAAGCGATTATACAATACCAGAACCAATCTATGCTATTTCTGAAAAAACCAATATTATTGTTGGTGTTATAGGAAGTAAAAAACCAGAGTTAGTGAAATGGGATGAGAATGGCAAAGAAATACTACGCAAGACATTGCCGATATCTGGATACTATTGCGGAACCGTCATTGGGGAATCACGATATGACAAAATGCACATTCTCAAATTAAATAAGTTGCCTAAGTATGAAAGTGATGGACGGCCAGATCAAAAAGTATTGTTTCTTAATTCAAATGGGGAATTAATGGATCAAGTTGATTTAGAAAGACCAGGAAATTATTATTTTATGTTTTCAGAGAACGATTTACTTAGTGGTTTAGTATATTTGGAGCGGAAAAGATCGAGAATAATTGTAAAAGATGGAAAAACACAAATAATTGAATTTGGCGAAATAAGAAGTAAACTAAAAATGAATTATGATTATATTCAGCTCATAGTACAACCTATTCATAAAACCATTTATTTATATGGAAATGCATCGAATAGTGATCAATATCTCATACATAAAATTAGGTATTCACAGTGAAAAAATGTAGTCATTTAATTATCCTGTTTACTACTGCTATTCTGGGTAGAATAGCTAATGCTTATTATTGGCCGCTCGATTCAAATGGCTCTGGAACCATTGATGACGAAAACAATACAATTCAATATATTTCTGCAACTTTGGGTGAATATCGCCCTGGGCATTTACATACTGGTATCGATATTAATGCGGCGGCTAGTGATGGTGACATTGGAACCACGGTTTGCGCTGTTGAGGATGGTAGATTTACAAAATATTTAGTGGGTTCCGATAATGAGACGGTACGTTTAATCAGTATTGGAGGAAGAGATTTATTTTATGTCCATATTCAAAATAATATTGATTTAATCGAGAATGAAAAAATAACTGCTGGAGAAGTTATAGGATACTTAAAAAAGCTAAATACAATTGGATGGACTTCCCACCTCCACTTAACCGAAAAAGACTCGCAATGCTATTATAATCCTCTTCGCCCAGATGGCCTTGATGGCTTTCTGGATACAGGAAATATCAGCATACAATCCTATTCCTACGGCAACCAAATAGGATTCTTGCCGCATGATGATTACAGTGAGGTTCATTTTCCTCATCTTAACGGTAATGTTGATATAAAAATACCTGCTTATGACTCTCTGGGGGGACATAATTCGAATAGAGTAGGTCTATATTACTTAAAATGCGAAGTACTTAAAGGGAATACTAAAATCATTGAATTTCCCGAAATTAGATTTGATGATCTCCCGGGCGGGGCGACAGGTAGTAATGCTGGGGAAAGAAACTTTAACTATGTTTATGCTTCTGATCAAGTTTATTGGGTATCAAAGGATCCTTTTAGTCTAAACCAACCAAATAAATATTGGCCGACAAATCGCAAAGAATTAACACCTGAAGAACATCAGGCGGGATTAATGCTAGAAGCGCAAATTAATGACGATGCCCAATATCCGGATGGAAAATATCTAGTTCGAGTTATTACTGCTGATATAGCTGCCCGCACTAGAACCGCCGAAGCGGAAGTGATCGTAGATAATTTCCGCCCATACATTAAATGGATTAAGATTAAGCAATCCCAAAAACTAAAATATCACGCTCGATTTACGGGTATACAAGGTGAAAACATCGAATTATTGGCCAATAACCCTATTTCCAAGGGTGCGGCAGAAGTGGAAGTGGTATTTTCAGAAGAAATGGATGAAAATCCTGACCCGCAGATACGCGTTGCCGTAAGAGGTAGTGCATTATCTGCCATCCTTGGGCAAAATCCGGTTGACCTTATTTATTCTTCTGTTAAGAAAACAAAATACTCCAGGGATACATGGATAGCCAGCTTCAATGCCGAAGATAATTTGCTTGGTGATGATGAATATTATATAGTTGTCGGCGATGCAAATGACACAGCTGGTAATCCGCTAGTAAATAATCACAATTTAAATACGAAGGTAAGCTATAAATCTCTTTTAACCATGTTCGTAAAAGTATTATTTGGTTCGTACTCTTTTTCCCCCCACAAACCCATCTTCACCGTCGAATTTCCCGGCTCTCCGCAGGGCATTCTTAACATCGAAGCCGCTTTCAAGGTGGGGACGGCCACCAATACAGACTGGCCTTCCTTATTTGACTGGAAAATCAATTATGACTCCAATCAGGCTACAGTGGCTTTCCCTGAAGCCGGCACTAACACAGGAACCGTGACTGTTTCGGATGGCAACCAAGGGAAGCTTCTTACATTTCTATGGAATGGAGAAACCGAAGAAGGGCTGAAAAGTGAATGGGGACGTTGTATAGATGTCAAAATGAGTAAAATAAAACGCATGGAAAAACTGGCGGCCGGGTCGAAAGATATATGCCTCGACAAGGTCGTATCCACATTTCTGGCGGGCTCTATCATATCATGGTCCGCGGCATTGAACGCCGCCGTGTCTTCGCAGATAATAAAGACAGGATGGCTTTTGTCCACCGCTTGGCCGAAGGTTTAATAGCCCATCAGATCAAGTGTTATGCTTGGGTTCTTATGCCCAACCATGTTCACCTCCTCCTCTCTCCTGCCGGCACGCCGCTGACGCCATTTCTGCATTCGCTGTTGACTGGTTATGCCATCTATTTCAACCGACGTCATAAAAGGGCGGGGCATCTGTTTCAAAATCGATATCGTTCCATCTTGTGTCAGAAAGAAAGATACTTTTTGGAATTGGTCCGATATATCCACCTCAATCCCGTACGTGCCGGCCTCGTGGCGGACATTAAGGAACTGGGCCGCTATCCCTGGACGGGCCATGCGGCGCTGATCGGCAATCGTTCTAGGGAGTGGCAGGCAGTAGTGGATGTTTTGCGGTACTTCGGCCGAACCGAGGGCCGAGCTAGAGGAAAGTACATGGAATTCATCCGAGAAGGAGAAACGAAGGGGGCGCGTGAGGAGCTCGAGGGCGGCGGCTTGCGGAGAAGCCAAAAGGGGTGGCAAACAGGGACAGACGGCGATCAAATGGGGGACGAACGGATTTTGGGTGAGAGCTGGTTTGTGGCAGAGGTTCTGGAAGAGCCAAGAGGAAGCCAAAGCGGTGTGGGCATTCGATCCGAACGGCTTGTGGAGAAGATGATACAAATGGTTTGCGATTATTTTCGGATCGATCAGCATCAGCTAAAGGAGAAGTGGAAAAGCCATCGGGCTGGCGATGCCAAGGCGGTTCTGGCTTATTTATTAAAAATGGAATGCTGCATCAATGGCCAGGAGATCGGCAAACAGTTGGGGATGACCCGAGCTGGGGCAGCTTATTTAATTAGGCGGGGCGAAGCGTATTGCCGGTGCCAACCTGACATTTTGACATTTAAACAACGTCCCCCAAACGGGGGTGCCTAATTTGATGGGCAAGGGAAGATGTGCTATACTTAAAACCTCGCCATCTACTACATCAGCCGAGGGGTCGAGATGCGAATGACCATGCCAAGATCATGGCGCCTGGTTCTGCCGTTATTGTTATTTGCCTCTGCAACCGCACATGCTGATTGGGTATTGGACGGAGATATCGGACCCAATGGCAGCCTGAACATCAATCCCAGCCAAAACGCCTATTATCCGCGCATAGCCGCGGACGGCGAAACGCCGTACGTCACCTGGAAAGAGAGCAACGGCTCGGCGTACCAGGTTTACGTCAAACGCTACAACGGCATTCAATGGACGCAATTGGGAGGCAGCTTGAACATGAACCCGGCCATGGATGCGGATACGCCGGATATTGCCATTTTGAACGGCACGCCGTATGTGGCCTGGGCCGAGGCAGGTGGGAACACCAATCTGGTTTACGTCAAGAAGTACACCGGCACGGATTGGGAGCAAGTGGGAGGCAGCTATCTCAACCTTACACCTAGCACGGATGGAACCGTGCCCAACATCGCGGGCTACAATGACACACCCTATGTGGTCTGGGTTGAGCTCGGCAAAGCGTACATGAAAAAATATAATGGAACGGATTGGGAACAGGTGGGTTCGAGCTATGTTAATGGCGTGGGCGAGGGAGTGTATAACGCGGATGTTGCTATGGATAATAATACACCCTATGTTGCCTACCAAGAAGGCCTGGGGAGGACCAGGGTAAGGTACTATAACGGCGCGGATTGGATTGCATTGGGAGGTGCATTGAACAATGCCGGAAGCGCAGAATATCCAACGATTGATATAGATAATGGAACTCCCTATGTTACCTATCAGGGGGTAGTAGGTCCGCCATATATCTGGCACATCTATTGCGAACGCTACAATGGCGCGTCGTGGGAGCAATTGGGTGGGAGTTTGAATGTAGACTCAAGTAAAAATGCTGGTCGACCCAATATTGAGGTTTATAACAATACACCTTTTGTATTTTGGACCGAAACGCATACGCCTGATCAATTCAATTATGTAAAACATTTCGATGGGGTAAATTGGATTCGAGATGGAGGAGAGTTAAACTTTAATTTAAATGAAAAAGCGTATGCCGGTGCATTTTGTATTGATGGATTTGGCAGACCATATGCCGTTTGGCCAGAAGATGACGGGGCTATTGTACGAGATTACGTCAAACATTACATTTTCCCTACGCCTACCCCCACTTTTACCATTTCTCCCACCTCGACCATCAGCCCCACCTCGACTATTTCTCCAACTTCTACCATAACCCCCACCCATACCCCGACCCCAACGATTACCCCCACCTATACTATCTCGCCCACGCGGACGATCACGCCGACAAATACGCCGCCAGCACTCGTAGGTAATGACGAAGTGCTCGCCTATCCGAACCCCGCCACAGAGCGCATGAGTTTCCTCATAAATGTGGCTGAAGATGCGGAGGTCGAAATCACAATCTATAACATAACCGGTACTAAGGTCGCTGAAATCAGGGAGCAAGTGAACGCCTCGGGAACCGCGACAGTAGCCTGGGATTGTGAAGGAATTGCACCGGGCATCTACCTGGTGCGAACCAAGATCAAAGGAGACGGTGGAGAAAGAGCTCTGAAAATAAGGAAAATCGCACTGGTTCGCCCGTGAAAACAAACTATTCGCGGGTATAAAAAATATGAAAAAAGATAAAAGGAAAAAATGTTTTAACAGTCTAAATAATTAGAACAAAAGGGGGATGCTTAAGTGAACAAGCATCTTGGACTCGTAATACTAATCCCTCTGTTGGTCAGCGCGCCAGCCAGGGCCGATGTACCCACCAGCCAAAGCCTGCTGGATAGTCTAAAAGCCCACCAAGATAAAGTTAAAACCATCGAAGCGGATTTCAGCCTGTCAATATTTGGAGTCGGTGACCTGACAATCAAGCAAAAGGGGCAATACACTTACAATGCCCCCAATCAGGTTGTAATGGAGTTCACCGAGCCCAGTCACAATACAGTCAAAATCAACGGCGGCGAAGTGCTGGTAAGCATCAACGGCGGACCCTTCAGCCCGGTACAGCAAGGCGAAACTACTGCCGGCATGAACAGCGATATTTATTACTATCATTTTATCAAGCAATTTTACTTGGTTATTGATGAGAAAAACCAGCCAGCCCAGTCCGGGTTGGTGAAAATAATTGGATACAGGAAAGACGCCGAAGGCAATATTGCGGACGAAAAAACCGTGCGCAATGTAAAAGCTTTAGAGGTGCTATTTGAGAAAGAACGGGGCCTGGTAACGCAGATAGATTTTATCGGCTTCGAGACCATCCCACCCATGCAATTTAAAATGACCTATGAGAATAAAAGCGGTTTGTGGGTTCCTAAAAAGATCTTCGCCCGCATCATCACCCCAGGCGGGGATATTGCGAGCGGGATAGTGATGGAGAATAGGAAAGTGGAGAGGAATTAATTGATTAGAAATATCACTATGATATTGAAACAACACCAACAGGAGGCAGGGATGATGAAAAAGGCAATGACAATATTTTGCGCCATGACCCTTGCGATGACGCCGTTATATGTTTGGGCGCAGGGCACTCAGGCTCAAGAACAAACGGATAATAAAGAAAAAATAAAAACATTTGAAAAAGTAACGATGGAGAAAAAAGCCGGCGTTAGCGCAGCATCTACGAACGGCTCCCAAGCACAAACTGGAGAAAATGTCATTTATATTCATGATAACGCAGGCAATACCATCAATTCCTTTGTAGTGCCTGCGGAAATTGGTTTGACTGAGAAAACGCAAAGACGGGTAACTACAGAATACATTCTAAACCACCCCAAAACCTTCATGGCTCTCTATGTCGCGGATGTCAGGATGGTCCCTCCAGATTATCATTACAAAACCGGATATTATTCCCGGCAAACCTATAAAGTCAACCTTTTAGATGCCACTGGCAAGGTCTACTTCATTAAAACGGTTGAAGGCATACCTACTTATATTTCCGAAAACGGGAAATATATAATTTGCTTCAAAGGAAGCCCCGCAATACTTGAAGGTGTAAGTTGGGAAGTCAAACAAAAACCACCACTATCTAAAATAACAGTACTGGATCAAGATGGAAACGTGATTAAAGAAATTGAAGAAAATCTAATAGCGAGAAATTTCAGCAGAATATCTGACAACGGTGAATGGTTATTATTTAGGTCTGGTGCAAACCTAGATTCTTATAAAATTCAAAACTTAAAAAACCACAATAAATATGATGTTGGACAAATTGATTATCATGTTTCGCGGATATTAGATAATGGGACTATTGTAATTGAAAGATACAACCAGGAAAAAGATGAATATTATGAGGTTTTCCGACCTTTGGGAAAATAGTTTTATGGGGTGTATTATGGTACGTAAGGCAATCGGAGTACTACTCATAACAATATTAGTTTTACTAATATTTTCTGGTATAGCAATTTCGGTTGAGTCGATAGCCACTAGATTCTCGGATGATTTTGGTCCGCGGTTATTGGGAAGTAAACCTGATTATCACAAAGCAATTGATCTTCCTATTCCGGAAGGCCGCGGCGCAAAGACTATGGAAAATTGTACGGTGCTTCAAGTTGAGCAAGACGAGGATTCTAATTTGATATTCATAAGGGTTCGTTCTGAAGATAGGAAAAGAGAGTATCGCTACCTGCATTTATTTAATAATGATTATATATACAAGGGGAATACCCCTTACATTATTGGCGGGATCACACATAACGGAACAAATAATTACCTTTATATTGATACTAACAATACCAATAATACAGACCCAGCATTTTCCTTTATAAAGGACGTTAATAAGAATAATACTGTTATTATATGGGATGACAAAGAAAATAAAAAAGCAAAATACATTATCGGGCCTGTAGCGGAAATAAAGGTGCGTTATCCAAGCGATTTGGATTCTTTTGTAATGCAAAAGGGAACAACAATTGCCGCGGTTACAAGAAACACGCTTATGTTGCCGACTCATAATTGGATCGGAGCGGTTGGAAATTCAGGTGGATGGACGATAAAAACAATTAATGGAATTGAAACGTGGGTATTAGAAGGCAAGGAGTACCCAGTCCACTTGCACATTGATTCTGGATTGGGAGTAAATATCAATCCTATGTTTAATATTCCTCATCGAGAAACCGAATACGATGTTAGATTATTAGGTGAAAAACTTGCAAATGGTAAATATCATGAATGGCAAAGACCAGTTGTTCCCATTTTTACTGAAGATTTCCAAGGTTATTATTTGAGAGTTTTTATTAATTCGTATGGTGACCCTGTCCTGGAAGGTCAATCGGACCTAGAGGAAGTCAAAATATATTATGATGAAGAAGATGACGAGCATCTTATCCAGCAATTCAGTTTTGGAGGAAAACCTACCAGTCTTGCCACAACACCCTATACACCCGGATCACCAATAAATACAAATATTGAATCAGGTTATAATTCGATAACCGGTATCGGCACATACTATACAAAAAGCTGGGATAAAACGGGATATTATCAATTATTTTACCCGATAGATGAATATGTTCCTAAGGGTGAGGAAAGTATTAAGAAAATACCATGTGGAAATGATATCTTCCTATATACAGAATGGGATAAAGATGATCTCTGGAATGCACAAGGGACTGGACGAAGTAACAGTGTTCCTAAAATACAAGACCTTGCAAATAATGCCGAACTTCAAGACGGAAAAATCATCATCGTCGCTAAAAACGTTCGGGGTTCAAAGATATTTAAAAAGACTTATGATATCCATATAGACAACTCTAAAGACGTAACAGTCGAGCGGCTCATTGCCAAACAGACGAGAAATGACAAATATCGAAATGTTATAGACGGCACCTGGAATAAAGTAAATAACGCCCCCCATTTTACTAAAACTTCAGATTCCCAGGCCTGCATTAATTCCGACGACCTCAAACTAGCCGTGCAGTTCAACAGAAAAATCGACAAGGAACCGCAAAAACCGACGGTTAAAATAACCAATCATAACGGCAAGGAAGTCACCTTGGCCTTGGATAGTTTGTTGCCGTTGAAGTACATGAGCCAAGCGAATGAGCAAATCTACAACCTTTATAAAACCCAAGTATTTGGAATAACCCCCACACCCACTCCGGCTCCGACCCCGGAACCCCTGGGCCCTCCATCTCCCATTAGAAACTTAACCAGGGTTAAAGATGAAATACCTTATTTTACCTGGGGCAAAACCATTAATATAGCTTCCTTGGGATTTGCGGATGGCGTAAAAGTGGAAATTATATTAACGGCACGGAGGGACGACAATAACGGGAGCACGGCCAGCGGCGAAATACTTCCAAATGATGCCAATACTTATGGGCGATATGAACTGACGGTGGACCTGATAAAACCCATTCTCACCCCTCTCCAAATAACCCGCGTCAACAACACCACCGACACCAACGGCGTCAGCAACAACACGGAAGTGGACACCGCGGACACCCAGTACCTTCTCGGCAAACGCAAATACAAATTCAAATTCGAAATCGAAGAAAAGAACATCAACCCCGAAATGCCCCCGTCGGTCGAGGTTAAAAACAGCGACGGGAGCATCTCGATTAAAGCCAATGCCGTGCAAGAGGCGGACGACGATACAACGGACGAAAAAACCAAATGGTCGGCTGAACTGGATTTTAGCGGGTTGACCGGCACGCAGAGTCTCCTGGCCCCAAAAATCACTTTTATGGACGCGGCAGGCAACGAAGAAACCAAGAATTATGCAAAAACAGTCAAATTCAGCGATGAAACTATACAAACTTCGGCCACCCCCGCGGAGAGCATTACCTGCTCGGCAGCCCAGCAATTCATGAGCCTGCGCGTCACGGATTCCATGAACTATTTATACCGCCTGCACGTGCGGCTGGTGCAAAACGGAAGACAGCTTAGAACCTGGTACTTCAAGTACCTTAAGCCTTCGGGTTCTCTGGTGAACATGCTGGCCCAAGGCAAGCCGGTTCCTGATGTGGAAGTTGCCGGCGATCAAAGCCTGAAGTTTAAATGGAACGCCGAAGATGAACAAGGCAACCACGTTTACGGCGATGTGCAAATTGAAATATACGCCGAGAACGCTTATGGAAACGGTGTTAGCGACAATACCCATTCTTTCAATGTAAACCAACCGGCAACCACTCATGAAAGCAACACAAACGCCACGACCACGCAAAACATAAGGGAGAACAGCGGCACTAGTAATCTCAATTTTATGCTTTCAAGCCTTTTTTCCCTGGGAGGGATTGAATTCGGCGGCTTGCGCAACCTTTTCGGCAGTTTGAGCTCCATCGGCGGGATATTTTCCGGGCTGGGCGAAATAAACAGCGGCATCGATTTTCGCATGGGCAATATCTATGGAGAACAGAAATGGGGAAGCATTGACCTGCAATTGGATTCCATTAAGAACCAAATTGAAAATTATATTAGATCCAGGACTGAGAAAGTCACCATTATGGCCTGGGGCGAGGCCGGGATATTGGCGAAAAAATATTTGCAGGAAAATACACCCATTGACAAGATCGCAAAACTCGTCACTATCGGCACTCCTTTGAATGGCGTCAACAGCCTTCCCATGGCGACCCAATCCTACGCCGTAAACCTGCTGTTTTCGCCCGTGGTTCCCTGGCTCGAAAAACTAGGGTTGAACAACCTGTTAACTCAATTGGAAAACCGTTGGGGAGCATACGGGCCTGACTTGAGTTTTTTATCGTTTTTACGCACCAGCAACCGTAACGATTTAGTGATTAATCCCCTGAATCTCATCGGACTAGCTCTGGGACGTTTTGATTATGCCGGGAACTTTCAGTCAGGCTCGGACTTCATGAAAGACTTAAACCAGTTCAACACCGAGGATATAAATATACCTACCTCCAGTGTGGTCACACGATTGTGGCCGGATATGGACCCCGGAATTCAGGTGATCATTGTCGCGGGATTTGCAGCATTGGGAGCCAGCGGGCAATATACCGGCGTGAAATTATTCGATTTAAAAAGCAAAACCTATAACAATTTAAATGAAGAAGTGGCGGAAATACTTACCAGCAAGCTGGAGGAGGAGCTGGAACGCTCGGTATTCAAGCCCATCAAGAATAAAATCAACGAAGTGTTGGAAAACGCGGAAAAACAGCTCATGTACGATGCCTGGTTGAAAGATGCGGTCAAGCAAGAGGTGCGAAACAGAATGCAGGAACTGCTGGCCAGAACCGGCACGGATTTCCTCACCTATAAACAGGTTGTTGCTCAAACCGTGGATGAATTTGTAAGTAAATATATAACCAACCCGACCAATACCGCGGCCGAATGGTTTAGAGGGCCGCTTGAGGACTTGAAAAGCCAATTACAGCAGGGAAGCGTCAATGACCTGAATAATTTCATCAACCATCCCTTGCAAAACGACGTGGGTAAAATCATACAGAACGCTTTTGGTTCGCAAACCAAGGACAAGGTCAGCAACGCCATATCAGCCGAAATCCGCAATTGGATACCCACCGTGGAAATAGAAAACCGGATAAACAGCCTGATTGCGTCCGTGAGCAATATACAGAACAACATAAACACAGTGGTTGGCAATCAGACATCAGCCATTATCACCGCCATGCCGGAAACGCGCGATGCGGACCAGCTATATGCCGCACTGGACAAGGAAATCGAAATGCTGTTCATTCCTCTGGAAGACCTGCGCAAAATGCCCATCCGCTGGGTCAACAGCGAAGTGGACCTGCTGCTTCGCGAAAAAATCCAGATCCCCTTGCGCAATCATGTCAAAGAATTTATCCTGCAAAACCTGCCTGATCTTAACAAACTTATTTCATGGATACCTTCCATATCCATTAATATCCCCGGCGGGCTTCCGGGCGCGGTGATCGTGGGGGCGCTGGCCTATCTTGCCACGGATTATGTCATCAACACGGACGGCGTAACCGAAGGCTCGCCTCTGGCGCTGAGCCGGCTTATGGGACTGAATAAATCAACCCCGCAAACGGTAGAAAAGCAGGTGGAAGTCAAAGGCTGGCATTTCTCGGGCCCCAATGCCAGCGAAGAGATCGCCAAACTCATTTCCATGGAAAGGCCAAAAATCTACGGGCTTGAAATCAACGGCAAACCTTTGCATGAATGCGCCGTAACGCCCCGCACCCACCCGGGAGTGGGGCTATACATGCTGACCAAAGACCAACAGGTCCAGGATATAGGCCGCATCAGCATAGATAAACCCTATCGAGGCCTGCGCGGGATCATTCAAGACAGCAATGTAGCTTTTTGCAAATTGAAGGTGTCCTTTAACTACGAAGTTTTCTGGGAAGCGCCGGTTACCGAAGACGGAGTCTTTCAATTGTATAGCACCGCAGACAAGCCCATCAATCTGCTCGAGGGCATCAATACCGTGGTCTTGGTCGCGGAAAACAAATATGGCGGAATCGCCAGGCAGGTGTTTCAGATCAATCTGGACATGATGCCCATCCAGATCGCGCCGAATTATCCCACGTATGAGGCTTTTATCAGGGAAAAACGCCCGGTGATGTCCGCCATTATTTACAATACGGACATCAACAATAATATACCCGCTGGCAATATCGGCATTGCATTGCAGAAAGTGAACACCGCGACCGCCGAAGCGGAAAGCCTGGATGCCGAAGTACTTGCGGTTACCCCTGAAAAGCTGACCTTCCGCCTGGCTGCGCAGGAAGCGGATCTATCCAACGGTTACTACACCATCCTGATCAAAGCCAAAGACGAGGTGGGCAAGGAGAGCCAAAGCGCCTGGGGGTTCTATTTTGACGACGAAGCTCCGTTGGTGGATATTAAAATGGCGGATAATCTGGCTTTCACCCATACGGCGCCTGAAGCGCCGGAACGGTTGCGGGTGCGGTATGAAATCAGCGACAATCTGTCGCCTTTGCTCAGCGAAACGCGGATAACGATACGCCGCGCAGGGGATCATATCGCGGTTTATTCCGAAACCATGCAAACCCGCTCCGTTGGATCGGCCCTGTTCAGCTGGGATTATAAAACTTCCGGAGACCATCCCATGTTCGTGGCTGCGGGCGACTATGAGCTGGTCGTCGAAACCAAGGACTTAGCCGGGAACCAGGGCGGGCAGACAAAACCCTTTAAAATAGACCTCACGCCGCCGGTGATTTTGCCCGGCCTGACCCTGCTTAGAATGGACACGGCGCAAACGCCGATCACGGACAACCGGGTTAACAATGATTTTAACGGCTTTTACGTCAAATATTCGGTGGATGGGGATTGCTCGGTAAAATTCGTGATGTATAACGAGACAAAAAACCTATCCTACTACGGCGCGCAACGGGCTTATGCGCAAAATAGACGCGTGGTGGATGTGGACGAAAATAACGAGCCCATCTACCAAACCAATCCCAATAATTATTTTGCCTGGGACTTGACCAATCCCTTCATGAATATCCCGGACGGCGTTTACACCCTGATGCTCGTGCCCGAGGATGACGCGGGTAATGTGGGCGTTATGGAATCCATCGCCGGCATCATCGTGGACCGTAAACCGCCGCTGGTGACGGATTTCGCCGTGCAACCGTACGTGCTGGCCGGAGAAGGCGCGAACGTAAATCTTTATTACACCATCAGCCAGGCGGACGACATTCCGGAATTTCAGGGAGATCCAGTGAACGTGGAAATTAAAGTGGTCAAGAAAGACGATCTCGGCACGGTCAGGGTATTTGATCCGGCCATGGTATTGGCTAATCCCGCGGTTAAGATTGAAACCCATTCAGTGGAGTATGATGGCAATGATTCGCAGACTTCGCAGCCGGTTCCCATGGGCCGGTATGCTTTTGTCATTACCGCCACGGACAGCCATGGCAGCCATGTGACCAAATACGCGGATTTTATCAAAGAAGGCGTGGCGCCTTATATCAGCTACCCGGACGATCCGGCGGAAAAACTATATAATACGGTGGTCATTCGCGGCTTGGCTCTGGACCCTGTCAGAACCAATCCGGCTAAATTCAAGGAATATCGTTTGTATTATCGTTCTGGCCAGCATGAGGCACCAAGCGCCTTGGCTGACCTGTCCGCCTGGGAAACCTCGGAAATCGAAGTGCCGGTGATCAACCGAAAAAGCGAGAGCGAAAAAAACATATCCTTAAGAACCGTGGATAATAACGGCGTTTTAGGGTATTGGCATGCACAAAACTTGGCGGACGGCGAATACACGCTTCTGTTGGTGGATTTGGAAGAAGATACTGTGGATAGCTCGGGGCAAACGCTCGCCGGCATTCGCATGATGGATACAGCCGTAGCTTTGGTGGATAAGACGGTTCCTGCCAATGATCCTAGTGCTCCGAATCCGGTTATAACTGTGCAATTCTCCAACCCGCCTCCCAGCCATAATTTTACCACTGATCCGCAGTTGGCCATTGATTATACTCTTGGTTTGCAGGACGTGAATCAGGCGGATGTCAGCCTGACTATATTCGATGCCGGCAATCGTCAAGTATCCCATCAAGTCCAATTGGGCGTAAACGACAGGGAAATAGACGCCCAACCTCCCTTTGAATCCATTATTCCCATCAACCAAAACACGGATTCCTGCGGCATCTATGTATGGCAGGATAATGAAGCCTGGCATCTGCGCATCAACGGCGACGGAGATGCAAATACTCGGAACGCATATAGGTTTGCCGGGATACTGAAAACCGACGGTCTCTTTAAAGTTACCAACGTGATATTCGACAGGGAAAATGAAGAGGGCATCACTTATCAAACCGGCAATAATATCGGATTTGAATGTCTGGCTGACAGCCAGGAACATACCCAAGGCGCGCTTGAAGGCTTTGATTTCACCACAACCGGCGAGTGGGTTTCCTTTGACCTGTACAACAATGGGGCGCCGTTGACCCAGGAACACCCGGATTGGATCAATATCTATGGCCAGACCGAGACCAGCGGCAATGTGGTGACTAAATATTATGTGAAAACCAAGCAGCAGTTCACATGGGATGGCCAAGACCCTTATGGCGCCATGGTGCCCAACGGCCCTTATACGTTCGTCCTGAGCGCCGTGGGCTATGGCAACCGGGGGTATGCCGAGGCCTCGCAAAACATCCAGCTAACTTCTCCGCTCAGTTTGATCCAGGCTTACGTCGATCCTCCGGTGTTTTCAACCTACGCGGGGCTGGGAAGCGGCAATACGGCGCTGGCGTCCAGCAGCCTGCGCTTTATCCTGTCTAAAGACGCGCTGGTGAGTGTGGATGTTATTGATCCCAATAATGGCGATGCGCCGGTGTGCACCCTGACGCAAGGCGTGTTGTGCCAGGGCGGGGGCGAATGGGAACACAGCGTGCAATGGCGGGGCAATTCGCCCACAGCCGACAGCAGGCTGCTGCTGGCGGTGGGCAACGCCGCCTATCAATTCAGACTGCATGCGCAGGCGACGGATGATCCGGGGCAAACGATTGATCGAAAGTACAATGTGACCATTAACAACGCGCAAGGCGCCGGTGTCTCCGCCTCGCTGGAAACCGTGGGCAATACGGAAACGCCCATTGCCGGCATACCCTCCATTCGCGGGGAATCGAGCTATTATCTGGAAATCTTCGGCGAAGGCAATTGGTATCCGCCCATTCCCTTTGAATACACCCTGCATGCCTTTGGCACGCAAACCATCGTTCAGTATCCCTTTGTGCCTTTTGTGACCAAGGCCAGGAAATATTATGATGCGGTCACGGCCATGGCGGCCGTTCCGGCGCCGAATGACGGCCTGCTCACTTACAGGGAACGAGACTATAAAGTATCCGCGGAATTCATAGGTTATTATCTATTGGACGGGGAAAAGCAACATAGCTACTATCCCTCGGAATTGAATAACCGCGTCCATACCTTCACCCGTAGTCAGCCGAAGCTAATATTCGATCATTCCTACTTGAGTCCGGCAAAATACAATAATTGGCTTAACACCGCTTATTACAAAGAGGATATTCAGCGCGCACATTATTCCGTTGCCATTAAACCCATTGGCCTAGACGCACTCTTTGATGTCCTGCATTTTGACATCGTTCAAAACCAGCGAGAAGTCACTCAATCAGCCTCGGAAATGGGAAACTTCGCGTTCAGTTCGCCGTATAACGAAACGCCTATGATCCGCGCGAAGGACGGCTGGGATAACGCCGAAATACGCTTTTGGAACAGCGAAATAAAATACCAAGGCTGGGACCCGGCATTCAGCTTCAACAATCTGACCAACCGCTTTACCCAATGGGCCTCGGAAAACGGCTACTATTACGGTGCGCCTGGCGATGGGGAAGAAATCGTCACCATCAAGGATGGCGGTTCGGAAATCGACGATCTGACAAGGCCGGGTGATGTGCCGGAATTTCCATACCGGGATGGCTCGACCAAACACTATTATATCAACTATACGCTTGAAGGAGTTGCTGATACCAAGGATATTGCCTCGCCGTGCAAGTATAAATATGTAAACTATTGGAATTCCGCGGAAAATGATTTCGACACGCAGGACCCTTTTAACACTTATCTTATGTTCGCGCCCGAATACGCCAGTTACCTTTCCGATGGGCCGCATTATCGCTACGATTTGTATCCGGTATCCAGCGGGGAGACCTGGAAGCCAGCGGATGAAGCGCCCTTGAGCTATACGCCCGGGAAATCAACCCTGAATGACAGGAACAGGATACTATTCGATAAAATCGGGCCCCATAAATTCCGCGCTCACAGCCAGTTATGGCTCCCGGTATTTGAAGCGCCTTTCCCCTTTAGCCCCTCGGAACAGAAAGACCGGACCATTGTAGATTTCATATTGAATGAACTTAATGGAAACCCGGACAAACATTGGAATAAAACTTATTTCCCCAAGGTTGGGGAAGTGGGATATTATTCGCCCAATTCCAATTATATGGAGCTCAATCCGGACAAATCTTTTATTAATTACGGCGACGAGCCGGGCAACGCCTCTTGGGTGCGGAAAACCAACCAATGGCTCAGGTATGATCCGGCTGTGGACGGTTATGCATACGAGATTGACCCCTTGGAGGACTTCAACCAGGGAGTGCTGTATACCTACGGGCCTGAGATTGTGGAACAAGGCAATGGCAGCGATACACCTATAACCTTTGAAACCGGCCAACCCGGCGTCGCGGGCAAGGAAAAGAAAATACAGAATATTACCTTGGAAGGTTTTAACACCGGCGACATCGTCAATCTCTCCGATCTGCCCGGGAAGCAAGCTGATATCTATCTGGGCGCGAATGGCACTGAAAAAGTATATTTTAATGGGAAGGACTTTGATACGTACTGGTCCACAGCCGACGATCCCGCCCTGAATAATACCAACGGATTGATTGTCAGCGCCCCGGATTCCATGACTTTCGATTCGGCGCCTAAAATGTATTTGCTCAAGGAATTATACCCCTTTAGCAATCAGAATCCGGCTGAAACCAACCATAGTATTTACGGCCTTAACACCTATTGGGCGACCGGCTATGGCGGGGTAAGCGCCACGCCGCAAGACAATCCTGAAATCTCGATCGCGGATTGGAAAATACAAACGCGCTATATGGACGGTTCTTTATGCGAGGATTTTCAAATCTACAATCGGGCGTTTCATGAGAACACCTTCCACACGCACGAAGGCCAGGAATTTACCGACGCGTTTGAGTTTAAACTGGTTGAAAGCCCGGGCGGGAAGTGGCTGGTGGAAATCAGGGGAACAGCCGGCGGGGCGGGATTGGATCATTATGAGATTTACTATTATGATGATGACGGCTGGCATTTAATCATGAATTCCGCTGATCCGGATTACGCGGATCGGATTGCACACTACCCGGCTGGCGTGCTTGGCTACTGGGATGTGACCAACTTGGTGGGCAGATACACGGTATTGTTGCGCGCTGTCAACGGCCAGGGCGGAGCCGCAACCGCCACGGACGAGGTGGTGATTGGGAAATATATCGAGGCCGGATCCACGCTGCCCGAGCATAGCATTGCGCACGATCCGTATAAACGCTCCACCCTGCAGTTCAAACCCGGTTCATTTGAGGAAAACACGGTAGTTTCCGTAAATTCCGTGCCTTTGACCAAGGCTAAAGTGGCGGTTAAACCCGCCATCATTCCGCTTGGCCCGGTGATTGAAATTAAGGCGGATAAGAAAATCGAATTTAACGATCCCGAAGATCAGCCTACCTTGACCTTCCGGTTTACTTATGCAGAAGCGGTTGAATATGGTTTGATCGGTTCCACGAATATCATGACCATATACCATATGGACGCCGAAGGCGAATTGGAGCCATTAAGCACGGATATTTCCTATTATAAACTGGTGGACGGCTCTTACGAGCCGCCGACAAATGGTTCCTATCAGGATGAGTTTGAGAATGGCGATCCTGGTTATGTGATCGTGGCTTATGCCAGCGTACAGCACTTCTCCTATTACTTGGTGCTGAAGGGTGGCCCATTGCCGGCCAACATTACCTTGGATCAGCCGGTTTCGCCGGTGAATGTAGCCGGCATTGCCATTGACGGCACTGGCGCTGTGGGGCAGGAAGTGGAATGCTGGGTGGATGATGACGCGGAATATGCAGACCAGGGGGGCGGAGATTCCACGCCGCCTGTGTTGCAAACGCAGACCTTTGCCATCACCACTCCAATCAGCGGGCTCAATACTATTGGCGCCTATAGCTTGGCTATTAACTTGCCTTTTGAGGGGGATAATTACCTATATGTAAAATATCAAAATCTCGAGAACAGCCCCATGGCCATGCGCGTGGTGAACCGGGACCTGCGGCCCGCCCAGTTCACGCTGTTCGAAGTGCTGAACCCCAAGTTTTCACCCAATGGGGATGGGGTGAAGGACCAAACCAAGATAAGGTTCAGCCTGGATGAACCGGCCACGGTTATTTACAAGCTATATGATACAAGTGGGAATGAGATGGAGACGCAGGAACTCCCCCTAGCCCCCTCTTTGGCAAAGAGGGGGGATGGGGGAGTTGAGGAAATCACGTGGGATGGGTTGAAGGCAGATGGAACAACGTACCCCGAAGGTATTTACACGGTCCGATTGTTCGTGGCAGACAGCATGGGCAATATTTCGCCTGAATCTTCGCAGGTTAAATCCATATGGCTGGACCTGACTCCGCCGGAAATCACGGATACCATTGCTGATTTGGGCGCTTTTTCGCCAGGCAATGATGGCATCAATGATACGATTGGCGTTCCCTTTGCTCTTTCTGAGTATGCCTATGTAACGGCAACCGTCAGGGATGCTGATAACAATATTGTGTGGCGCCTTGGCGATCCTTTGGCCCTGACCGCCCCCGCGCAGCATTCCTTGATATGGGACGGTTCGGTACTCAATGATTCATGGCTATCGGAGAAAGTTTATACTGTCCATCTTAAAGCAGTAGACGAGGCCGGCAATTCATCCATAACCAAATATTGCCAAGTGGCCGTGGATTTAACCACACTTACCATCTCGAGGCTGTCGGTCATGCCCGGGGTTTTCTCGTCACACGGTGGTTCCTCGAAGTTAACTTATCACATTAACGACGATGCTGATGTAACTATAAAGATTACGCAGATGGGAAACACAGATTACCCAGATGGCATGGTGCGCGTAATCCAGTCTAATCTGCGCCAATCGCCGGGTTACCACTCGGTTTCATGGGATGGGCTGAATGACGCCCACCAATCTGTGACAGAGGGAACCTATACCTTCCGGGTTGTTGCCACTGATACTTCTGGCAACCCAGCTGAACCGCAAAATATTGCGGTTTCTGTAGCCAATGACACAGCCTTGCCCCTGGCCTCGATTGTGGATATTTTGCCCAACACTATTACCCCCAATTGCCCGACCAGCGTGGGGCAGAACGACGTGGCCCGGATAAAATTCAGCCTCTATGATGAGGTGACTTCCGGTGACGGCATAAGCGGCCCCCTTAAGGACATCCGGCTGCGGATTTACAAATACGGGCAATTGGTCCGCGATTTGGCGCAGTATGCCAGTCTGCCGCAGGGAGACGCGCATATAACATCGTGGGATGGAAAAGACAATGCAGGGCAATATGTGGCGGACGGATCTTATACCGTGCTGGTGACCTGCAAGGACAACAGTGGCAATCCTTCCACGTCCTACAGGCCGGAAAGCCGCGGGGTTGTTTATGTGGACAACCAGGCCCCGGAAGTATTCGATGTTTCCAGCTCGCCGCGGGTTTTGTCCGGGAGCAGCGGCAATGACCATGTGGTTATCCGGTATTTCCTAAGGGATAATCTGCAGAATACTCCTGGCTTCAATTTCCATACCTCTATCAGCATTTTTAACTACAATGACCCGGCCAATGCTCTGAAAACCGTTGATTCTGCGGTTGATGGTGCCGAATGGAACCAGGTTGATTGGGACCTGAGCGGAATGGCCGAAAGCATTTATTTCTTCAGAATAACTACGCAGGATCCGGCCGGCAATCCGGCGCGAGAATCCGGGTATGCCGGCGTGGTGGTGGATAAGACGCCGCCTGAAGTCAACGTGGTGTCAGTGGACATAGACACTCCTTTCTCGCCCAACCCGCCTTTGGGCGACGGGCTTAAAGACACCAATGAATTGAAATATTTCTGCGCGGATAATACGGACAAAACGCCGCAAATGACAGTGAAAGTCTGCCCATCTGGCAATCTTAATAATCCAATATTAAAATTACTCGATAATACTTCGGTTGCAGGTGGAAATACTCATGCCGCGGTCTGGAATGGCAAGGATTCCGGCGGAATTACCGCGCCTGAAGGCAGTTATATCTACGAGGTGCTGGCAGTAGACGAAGCAGGGAACTCGGCCTATGCGTACAGCGGGCCGGTAACCTTGGATATTACTTCTCCCGCTGAATTCGGGAGTATAACCATCAACCCTGAAATCTTCTCGCCTAATAGTGATGGGATAAAAGATGAGACCGCCATAACCTATGTTACGCCTGCCGAGGAAACGGTTATCACTCACAAGATCGTAGGCGAAGCAGACCGGTTTAATTGGGAGGCTGAGGGGCAGGGCCTATACTACCCGCCTAAGACCTTTGAGTATGAGGTGATAGTTGAAGGCCAGAGGACAAATTATGAGTATGTGACGTTTACGTGTCGGGTGGAGGTTAAAGGGATAGATAATAATACAATACCACCTACTATTGTTTTTCCACTTGAAAGAGGAGTCGCGTATGATCCCGTTGAATTCAATTGGGTTTTGACTAAAGATTTTGAGTGCTGGGGGTTGGACGGCATTCCCAGCTTGGGGGATGGCGTAGAGGCGAAATATTTTGATCGGTATTCTTCAATTGGGCCATTTGAAGTTGATCCTTACGGTCCTGTTGAAACGAGAATTGAAGATACACCCTATTATGATTGGGGATTGGGAGGGCCGGAGGGAGTTCAAAACGGACCACCGGATTATGGCCCGATGATAGATGGATTCCAAGCCAGATGGCGTGGAGTATTGTACATTCCACCTCATGAACAAACACTGATTTATCGCGCCACATCGGATGATGGGCAATACTTGTCCTCTTTTGATTTAAGCTTCCCAAATAATATCAATGCTATGATTGAAGATTGGCATGAACGTTATGACGACCTGCCGGTAAGTCAGATATATGAGAGCCATTCGGCGATTAATAGAGACCAGCTCGATGGACTGCAATATGATATGTTCGAAAAAAATAATACGGGCCTGCCTAACTATGCTGTTGCCAAACTTGAGTGGAACCAGGGGCCGGAAGGCGCTTGGGAACCAATACCCAGGCAGTATTGGTACAGCCGGACGCCGAGCATAATCCATGTGACTGATGACAGCACGACTGGTAATGCCGTATGGAACGCACTGGATAATTATACCGGGAAATATGCAGGCACATTCGTGCCTGTGAGTCCTTCCGCTTATAATTTGCATTACCGCGAGAATTGGCCGCCAACGCTTCCTCCCACCTATTACACGGCAAAGTATATGGTTGAAACTAACGGCGACAGCATAACCGCCCTGGTTCAAGGCAACAGCATCACGGCCTTAACCTACGCGCATGATAGTAGTGGATACGTTTTGGATCCGAATACTGATCAGCCGGCTCCTTGGCGCGATACTTATTGTCGAGGCCTATACACCGAATATTATCAGGATACGGGATTTGTGGACCTGGCAGCTACCACGATCACGCCTACTGTGTTTTACGATTGGATTGACGATCAACCCAACACCACTCCCTTTCCGCATGTTTTTGACCACGAAGGCCCGATCTATGTGCCTAATCCGGATGACAACAGCCAAGGCACGCCATTGCCGCAAGTAAACGCGGATGCGGCTTTCAGCGTGCGCTGGACCGGCTTACTTTATACACCTTATAACAAGACCTATACTTTCAAAGTCAAAACCTATGGCGAAAAAGTGGCTTTGTGGATTGGCAATCAAAAAATAATCGATGCCCATCAATCGGGTATGCAGGAACCATGTGGAGATACTTTATTGGCCGCAGGGCAATGGTATCCCATAAGGTTTGAACTGATAAATTACGGAGAATACCAAGAATATGATCCCTATATGCAGGAAGGGGATGAGCGGGAGCTTTTATGGGGTTGGAGCGACCAGTTTGGGAATTATCAGGGAGATCATCCTATACCGCCGGAATATCTTGCTGTGAAATCTTGGCGGGAAGAACCTAATGTGCGTACACATCATAAAAAAGGATATTATTCAAGGCGGTTAAATGACTTGCTGGTTGCGCCAAAAACTATTTATCAAAAAGAGACTCTCCACGAGGCGCCTATAACTGTGACCACCAACACCAACACTGTCTATGCCGCGTTTTATAGTGCGGATGGCAGTATTGACTACGGGTCCACGATATCTTATACAGACCCCTATGCCAATGACTTCCATATTATTGCGGAACCTATAGATGGCGCGGGTACGTCAGTTTTACCCTGGGCGATAACCTCGCCACGCCGCGTGGTTACGGCGGATTACCTGCATAACTCGTTCGTGGCTTTCGCCTACCTGCCGGGCAGCATACCCAACTCCAACAATGCCGATGCGCTGGATGAAGTGAAAAAAGTAACGATAAAATTCTATGATCCTGCAACCCATGAAGAGGTTACAAATACCATTTCCGCCTATTTCGAATACAACTTGGATTGGCCTGGCAGCCAATACCTGCCCAACGGAGTTACCTTTACCTGCTCGTCGTCCGAACCTTTTAGCACCAGGCCTGTCCAAACCTTCCGCAAGGAAAACGACGAAGTGCGCCTGAATTTTGCGGGCGCCGGCGAGCCGCGCAACGTGTTCGACAGCACGGGTGCATACCTGCCGCCGGAAATCGCCAATCGAGTCAAAATCAATTATTGGTCAATCACTCCCACCTCCACGGATGGATCGATCCGGACGGATGTGCTTATTGAAAATATCATCACCCACAAAAACGAAGATCCTGATTTGGACCATTATAACGGCGACTTTACTGTACGCCTGTCGGACAGCCTGGTGATCCGCACTCTGGCAGACGGCAATACCCTGGCAGCAAGCACTTCGGTCGAGCAGACATGGGATGGAAAAACCAACCTGGGCGTCGTGGCGCCGGATGGCACTTATACCTCCAAGCTTTGGGCATATGATCAGGCCTGGAATTGGACCCTGACCAACCGCCCGGTCTCGGTGGACAACACGCCGCCGGACGTGAGTATTTCTTCTCCTGGCGATTTCAGCCAGGTGACGGGTTCGATCAGTATCCTCGGCAAAGCGACGGACGAGCATTTCTCGCAATACTGGCTGTTCGCCAAACCCGTGGGGGCTAGCCTCTGGAATACCCTGACAGCCAGCGGCCGACCCATGGCCGGGCCGCAGGATTTGCTGGGTGTTGTCGACAGCTCGGGTCTGAACGGTGATTGGGAGTTGCGGCTGGCAGCTGAGGACGAGGCCGGAAACCGCAGCGAGACGACCCGGACCTACACCCTGATTAATGATTCCGATTTTGTGCTCCAGCTCTATCCCGGATACCCCCTGATCTCGCCCAATGGCGACGGCGTGCTGGACACCTATACCCTGACCGCTTACCTGCCGCAAGCGGCTGTCTGGGATTGCGATATCTATCCAGCCGGACAAACCACCAAGATCCGCACCTTGGCGTACCAGGAAACAGCCGGTCCTGATACTGCCACCCTGGTCTGGGACGGCAAACTGGCGGACGCAATAACCACTGCCCCGGACGGGGATTATTATTTCAATCTGACTGCCACGGCCACAATCGGCACTAACACGCTGAAGGCCTATCGCAGCGGCAAGGTCGAGGTGGATACCACCACCCCGACCGCGCGCCTGGACGCTCCGGCCTGGGGCAGCCAGGTGGAAGGCACAGTGGAATTGCGCGGCACGGCCTGGGACAAAAACTTCCTCCAATACAGATTGTTCTACTTCCCGGCTGACGATATGTCCAATCCCATCCTGTTGCTGAGCAGCAACACCTCCAAAACCCAGGAGCATTTGGGTTGGTTCAACAGCCAGGGCCTGCAGGGCGATTATATCCTGGCTTTATGGGTAATGGATGCTGCCGGCAATGTGGGCTTGGATTTTAAGAGCGTCTCGGTGGACAACCAGGCGCCCAATGTGGCGATCATGTCGCCTGCGCCGGATGAGGTCATTGTGGGCGGAAACATTCAGGTGGAGGCGTTGATAGACGATCCGCACTTGGCCACATGGTCCCTGCAATACGGCGAAAGCTACGCGCCCATGAACTGGTCGGAACTGGCTTCTGGCACGGCCAACGTGCCCCAGGCAGTCATTCATGTTTGGGACACCAAACCCCTCCAGGGCGAATATACCCTGCGTATTATTGCCCGTGATCAGGCCGGCAATCAGACTGTGATCAAACGCAAAGTAGTGCTGGATAATGCCGCTCCCTTGGCTGTAATAGACTCGCCAACCGATAATGCAGCTGTAAACGGCTTGGTGGAAATTGTCGGCATAGCGGATGACCCGTATTTTAAAGAGTATAAGATCAACCTTTACCACGAAGGCACAAAGAACACGAAGAAGATTGGGACCAAAGCAATAATAGCCGGCACACTATGCGAATGGGATACAAGCAAGGAAGAGGACGGGATTTACAATATTGAATTGGTTGTGTTTGATTCGGCAGGGAATTCCAGCTATGCGCATGCCTGGAATATTCTGATCGACCGGCAGGGGCCCGGGCTGGTCAGGATCGAATCGCCGCGCGCTCCGGACGATGACCTGGGCGCCAATCCGCTGCTGCACGGGACCGTGGATGTGCGGGCTACAATCACAGGCGATGATCTGGACCACTATTTGTTGAAATATCTGGATTTGAATGCCGCCCAGGCGGATTGGAAGACCCTGACTGCCAATGCGCTGAGCGCTCCTGTGAGCAATGCCGTGATCCATGCCTGGGATACCACCCAAATACTCCTGGCTTCTGAAGGGGGAAGCGGCGCAGGCGGCGCCTACCTATATATATTAAAACTAAACGCCTATGACCAGGCAGGCAATGAAACCAGCGATGAAGTCACCGTGGAGATCGATAACGAGGCGCCATTGGTTGCGATTGACTCGCCCCTGGACCAGTCCTACCTGCATGGCCAGGCGGATGTGTTCGGCACTGTGACTGAAGCGCATCCGGGCTTGAGCACCCTGACCCTCCTGCCGCCTTCGGGTTCGCCCGTGGAACTGAGTATTACCGCCAGGCCGCTTGACCATTCCCACGTCTGCCGTCTGGATACTACTTCACACATGGACGGTGCTTATCAGCTCGCCTTGCGGCATGAGGATTTATTGGGACACGAAGCTAGCCAAACCATTGGGATGACATTGGATAACACGGTGCCGCAGGCGATTATCGTATCGCCTGGCCCGGATACGCCGGTTGGACAATCCCTGTCGATCATGGGCACGGCAGATGACGCCAATTTCAAGATCTATAAACTGGAACTTGACCACGAAGGTACGAAGTATACGCAGGAAGGTAATGGGCGTATAGTCAATGGGGTGTTGGGCATGTGGGATGCTTCCCTGATGATTGGCAGCGCAGTAGCCAGCCTGTATGTCGAGGATTTGGCCGGGAATGCCAACACGACTTCCATGCAAATCGTGTTTGACCACACTCCGCCCATATTGACGGACTTGGGGGCTGATCCTAATCCATTCAGCCCGGCTTCTTCGAATAACCAGATTACGCGGATTAGGTTCGGATTGAACGAGGCCTGCCAGGTATCCTTGTGTGTGCTGGACGCATTAGGCAATACCCTGCAAAGCCAAACCTCTGGATTCCCGATGACATCGCCCGGGAATGACAACTTCTTTACATGGGACGGGAAAAATACATCAGGCGATATTATGCCGGCAGGTATTTATGCGTATTTCCTATCTGCCATTGACTTGGCCGGCAACTTGGGCGCGCCGGCAGTCGGGCAAGTGACGGTTTCCGATGATATTACACCCCCGATCATCACCAGTCTGCAAGTTGAACCTGCCTGGATCTCACCCAATAACGACGGTGTGCAGGATGAAACGCAGTTGACCTACCAGGTCGAGGATGGAGCCGCAACCCAGGTGCGGACTCGCTTGGAAATCATTGGCCCGGATGCAGCGGTTGTCCTGGTTAATGGGATAGAGGATGCCGGACAAATCCATTCCGCAGCCTGGGATGGTAAAGATAGCCAGGGAACTCTTGCGCTTGACGGAGAATACCGGATCAAACTGACTGCTTGGGATGCTGCCAACAATCCGGCTGTGGTTGAGAAACCTGTTTATGTGGATACCGCGGCTCCGCAGGCTGTTGGAACCGCAATTCCGGACCTGATTTCGCCCAATTCGGACGGCATGCTGGACAGCACACAAATCACCTTGAATCTGTCGGATAATTTCCCGGTCTATGTGACTTATTCGGTCCAGGTGCGCGATGCTGCGGACCATATCATGCGGACTTTGGGTGAAAATCATGCAGTGCTGCCGTATGACACGCAATATATATGGAATGGCCTGAAAGACGACTCGAACCGGGTGAATGACGGCATTTACCACCTCTACCTGGGCATGCAAGACCAGGCTGGCAATGCGGCGGCCGTGAATCCCGTGGAAATCAGCGTGGACCTGACTCCGCCCGAGGTGGAGATCAATTACAGCCAGTCGCCTTACACTGACACTGCAGGCAATCACTATTCGCGTTTCGGCACTCATCCCTGGCTGGACCGCTATGATCCGGTGGTGAACAACATGTCTTCGGGCGTGGCCCGCACAGTTTATCAGGTCCGCAGGGCGGCTGACCCGGTGACTCCGTTGAACGGGCTCCGGGAGTACAACGGCGGGCCGTTCTACCTCCTCGACGTTTGGGTGGATGCCGAAGGCACCACGCATTTCGCCTACTGGCAGGACGGCGAATACGCCGCGGACTTCATGAGCGTGGACGCAGGGGGCAATACCATGCCCCTGCGCACGCGTCTGTTCAGGTCGGACAACACGGCACCTGCGGCCTGGATGGAGCAGGACGGCATGCCAATAGTCCAAGGACATGAAACCTCGCCTGACCGGGTCCTGGCGCTCGCTGCTTCTGACAATTACTCTGGCCTGTCAGCCACGGCCCTGTCCATTGATCAAGGCGTTTGGACCTTTAATCCTCAGCCCTTCTCCCTGGTAGTGGGCGAACACTCGCTGGAGTATTATGCCGTGGACAACGTGGGCAACAGCAGCAACGTGGCGTCCTTGAATGTGCGGGTTCTGGAACCCACGGCCACGCCGACCCCGACCGCCACTTGGACTGCCACCAGCACACAAACGCCTACGGCTACAGCCACGCCGACCGATACCGCCACGCCGACTGCATCACCCACCGATACCGCCACTCCGACCGCTTCGCCTACAGCCTCGGACACTGCGACGGCCACAGCTTCACCGACTGCCACGGACAGCGATACGCCGACCGCGTCGCCTACGGAAACGGATACTCCCACGCCGACTTTCACCGCCACGCCGAGCGCCACGGCCACAGGCACGACGACAGATACGTCAACCGCCACATCCACTCATACCGGGACAGCCACCTTCTCGCCCACAGCCACTGGCACGGCGACTGCTTCGAGTACGGCCACTTCCACTGCTACATCCACGGTGACCATGACTGCGACCGCTACCCCCACAGCCACGGTTACGGTGACCGCCACTTCTACGGCTTCGGCCACAGCCACGCCCATCGGCGGCAATGGCTGCCTGATCCTCTCACCGTGCGAAGGCAGTTTGGTCAACGGTTATGTGCACGTGGTAGGGATCGCCACCGCCGCCAAGAAGAAGGATTTCCAGGGTTATGTACTGGCATACCGGCCGGCTGCGGGCGGGGCATTGGTGACCATTGCACAGGGCGACCACCCGGTGGTCATCGGACTGCTGGGCGCGTGGAATACCTGTGGGTTGGAACAGGGGTTGTATGAATTAGTGCTGACCGTGACCTGTAGGGGCGTTCAATTGAACGCCCCTACAATCATGACGCACAGTGTCCGCGTGCGCGTGGGCGACTGGACTTTCCTGGGACAGATCGGCACAGGCGTGAAAGGTTGTTCCAACCAGCAGTTCAACGAGCCGTGGGATGCGGAAGTGGATGGAACCAGCTGCCTGTACGTGAGCGACAGCAAGAATAACCGCGTGCAAAAGTTCGATGCCGGGGATCAGTATCTGCAAACCATCGGTGCCAAAGGCACGCGGCCGGGCGAATTCAAATTGCCCACCAATATCGATGTATCGAAACCCTTCCATACCTTATCCCTCTCCCCAGGAGGGAGAGGGGAGGGTGAGGGGGAAAACGAATTGTATGTCACGGATTATCAGAATAAACGCGTGCAAGTGCTGGATCTGCAAGGGAATTATATCCGGGAATATGCGGCTGCGGGGGATGTCTTACAATGGCCCGTATCTGTTTGCTTAAGCAACGACAATGTCGGATATATCCTCGACGGCAACGGTAAAGTGTTCTATGTGGATGACGCGGATGCCCTGCGCCCAATCAAGGACTGGCCCGACGGCGTCAGCGCGGCTTGCTACGATCCGCTGGCCCATTACACCGACCTGGCCGCGGGCCGGGCCCTGACCGAGGAAGCCTATTACCTGGGCTTGAATGATGCGCGCGTGCTGGATCGCGTGCACCAAGTGGCGAATAAAGTGGAAAAATTGGACGCCCAGGGTAATCCGTTGTATTCCTATAAAGGTACGCAGAACAAGTACGAACCGCAAAATGTCAAGATCGGGCCGTTGGGCAATGTTTGGATATCTGATTTGGAAAACCACCGGATTCAGGAATTCGGTCCCTATGGCAACCTGATCGGCGCATTCGGCGGCTTCGGGAGCGTGCATGGCAAGTTCGACCGGCCGCATGGAGTGACGTTTAAAGAAGGTCGGGATGTTCAATTGAATGCCCCGGCGGAACATTACGCCTATGTCGTTGACACGGGCAACCATCGCGTGCAGAAGTTCCGCCTGGATCTGGCTGAAGCTGCGCCCACGCCGGGTCCCACGGCCACGCCGGCTGCCAGGCTGGAAGTGCTGGCGCTCAACTCCCAACCAGCGGTCTTTATTCCGAAAGAGGGACAGAAAACCAGCATCAGCTACTTCGTCACCAAACCCGCTATGGTAAGCTTGGCCATTCTGGACCGGTTCGGCGGCATGGTTAAAGGTTATAGTGAACAAGAGATCAGCAGAGCAGGCGAGTTGCAATTCGTTCTTTGGGATGGAAGGAATAACTTCGGACACATCGTTGAGCCGGGTATGTATACCATCCGGGCAGAAGCCTCTGCTGGCCAGGAGCATGCGGCCAGCACCGCTCTGGTGACCATATTGCCCAAAGGCGCGGAACTGCCCACACCCATCCCATCGCCCACGGGCGTGATTACGCCGGTGTGGACGCCCACGCCCGAGCCGACTAAGACGCCGGTGCCGACCAAGACGTTTACGCCGACTGTCTCGCCGACCGTTACGCCGGACCTGGAATTGCACGATTGCTATGCCGCACCCAACCCGTTCCGGCCTGAGGAAGGACAAACCACTTGGATCCATTACACCATAAACCTGGATGCCAAGGTGGTGATCACAATCCGTTCGAAAACCACGGGCAAGGTAGTGATGGTGTTCGGGCCATTCGCGCCTGGCGCGCCCAACGGCCAGGCAGGCCATAACCAGGTGGAGTGGGACGGGCATGAAGATCTGGGCGACGACGTAACCGGCGCCTGCCATTGGCGGTCATACAAATATAATTGTGCCATCAGTGCCGAGGTATTGGGCCAAACGGAGGAGAGGAATATAGAGATTATCAAAGAGATATATAAATAGTAGAATAACTCCATGCCCAAGCGCTTGCTCTTTCCGCTGATTGCGATTCTTTCCTTTGCAGGTTCTGGTTTTGCCGCTGATCTGGAAGTGACTTCCTTGAACATTCACGCCCAATCACTGGGCGCCGGTGCAGCTACTGAAGCATGGGAGGAGTATCCTTCTTCCCGAAATCCCGCGGCCTTAGGGTTGCTCCGGACTTCCTCTCCAGTTCAAATTGAGGGCAATACTTCCTCAGCCCAAGCGCGCGAATGCTCCCTCCTGCTCAGCCAGGCCAGGCTTCGTTACGATGCCTATGCCTATCAAATCCTTTTCACGTCTCCTCTTTTCGGGGGTGGGCTGGGTGTGCGGTTCGACCAGCTGATCACCCAAAACCAGACCTATCAGCGTCTTTTATTCAATCCTGACGGCACCCCGGTCATTGATCCTTTAACCAACCAGCAGGCCTGGGAGCTTAAGTACGATACCCGGGTGGACTCGGCCTGGGGATTAGCATGGGGCGCGCCTTTAGAAGGCGGAATGAGCGTTGGCGCGGAGGCACAGGTGATTTATCTGCACCTGGGCGAGGATTTTGCCTGGGGTTGGGATGGAGTTGTTGGCCTGAGGTGGCAGGTTTTGCCCGAGCTGGCGGTCGCCGCTTCGGCCCGGCAGGTAAGCGGAGGATGGCATGCTTGGCGGAAGCCCTATGCTGAGGAAACAGGCAGGCCGCTTGTGTCTCTCGGCTGCGCTTGGCAGCCTCCTGAGCTGCCGCTGCGAATTGGCGGAGGGGTTTCCCGACGGCTGGATCAAAGCGACCGTTTGCGCGGACGCTTGGGCGCTGAATATACCATCTATGGCCCTTTGACCTTGCGCGCCGGCTGGGACGCGGATCATGCGAATCTTGGAGCGAGCTTCACATGGGAGGCAGTGACCGTGGACTATGCAGCTATTTTAGGCGGCGTGCTGTACGACGCGAACAGGATCACCGTGAAAGTAGAGTTTTAAAAAACAATATCCCCCTCCCTTGAGGGGAGGGGATGAAGGGGAGGGTGTAACCTGCTTCTTTATTTCACCCTCTCCCCACTCCTCCCCCTCAAGGGGGAGGGGAATCCTTAAGGCTGGATGGAACGATGAAATCACAGTTCGTTCTCATAGCGCTTCTTTGTATCTGCGGTTGCGCCCAACTGGAGGGCAAACCGGGGAAAAGCACACTACCACTGGCGGAAATCGGCGTCGAATTTATTACGAGCATCGGCCGGGCGGGAAGCGGGCCAGGGCACTTTTTGCAGCCTACCGGCTTGGCCTTGTCGCCGGAGACTGGAGGCCGTCTGTATGTGGCTGACACGGGAAACCAGCGCATCCAGGTTTTCAACACTGCCGGTGATTACCTTTTCCAATTCGGGCGGTTTGGAATGGGCGCGGGCGAGTTTAATGAACCCGTAGCCCTGGCCTGTGACGGTCAGGTACTGGCCGTGTCCGATCAATTAAACCACCGTATTCAGGTGTTCAATACTCAAGGTGCTTTTCTGCGCTGTTTTGGAACTCAAGGCAGCGGCATTGGACAATTCAACCGGCCTGCCGGGTTGGCGTGGGATTCCTGGGGTTATCTGTATGTGGCTGACTCGGAAAACGACCGGGTGCAGAGATTAGACCGGTATGGATTTTGGCAAATGAATTACAGCGCTTTTGGAACTTCCTTTGGCTTTATGCGCCGGCCTGCGGCTGTTTGCATGGACACGCCCACACATCTGTTCGTGCTGGAAGCGGGCAACCACCGCATCCAGCATTACAATGATCAGGGAGATTATCTCGGCAGTTTCGGCCAAACCGACGATCCGAAGTGTGAGTTGCAGGAACCGCAAGCCATGACTATGGCCAGCGGGCTCGTTTTCGTGGCGGATACTGGCCATGACCGGGTGGCGGTATTTGCGGCGGACGGCCGCTGGGTGAGGGAAGTGCGGGAACCGGAAATGAGAGGGCCGATGGGCGTGGCTGCGGATGCGGACGGGAATCTATGGGTCGCAGACACAGGAAACAGCCGCCTGCTGAAGTACAAGATAAGACTATAAAGGATGCATTGAGATCAACCATAGAATATCAAGAGCGAGCGATGGTCAAAAAAATATTTATTAAGACAATTTTAACGTTCTATGCGTCTTTGATGGTTTGCCTTTTTCTTTTCGCGCCGGCTTTTGCTAAAGCGCTGCCCGGTGATCCCATGCTGCTGGAACCCGTTGGCACCACGCCCGTGGCGCAAACCCGGGAAAAAATCCTCTTCTCATACACGGTCAGGCCTGGCGATACCCTGTGGGACATTTCCAAATGGGTTTTGAAAAATCCTTTTCTCTGGCCTGAACTGCTTAAATACAATTACTTCGGCGATCCTAATTTGATCTTTCCCGGTGACACCATCATCATTCCCGGTCTGGAAGTGCTTGAAAAGGTTAAATCAGTCCGCGACATTTCCGAACTCCAGGCTTTGCGGGAAGAAACGGAAGCGGGCGCGCAGGTCGTGGCCTTGGAGCCGCCGACGGAAACCGGTAAAGCCGCAGGACCTGCGTCTGCTCCGGGTGCCGCCTGGCCGGTGACCCCGGCAGCCGAAAGCGAAGTGCGGGTTCCTTGGGTCGAGGCCCAGGGTGCGAGCCTGGCCGGATCAGAACTGAAGATAACGGGACGCAAAAATATCAATTTTAATTATCGGGAGTACCGGGGCGGAGTGGCTCCGTATTATTTTTCGTCCGGATACACGCGGCAGGAGTCTTTGCATTTGAAGCTGGCCGGTCAGCTGGAGAACACGGTCAAGGTGGAGGGCGATTTTTACCAGTCTGACCAGGAGCTGGAAAGCACTTATTCGCTCAAATTGGCCACGGATCATATGGAGTTATTCTTGGGTGATTTCACAGCCCTGCTGCCTGATACCCAATTTTTGCTCCGTGACCGGTCGCTTTCCGGCGGGCGGTTTTCCGCTGACTTCGGAAACGTGGGCGGCGTGGCCATGGCTGCGGCCGCCAAGGGCGTGGCCAGGTATGAACGTTTTTACGGTAACCGGACCCAGGGGCCGTATGCGCTCGGGTCTGCGCCCGTGGTTTTTGGGTCGGAGACCGTGCGTTTGAACAAACGGCCGCTGACGCGGGGTGAGGATTACACGTTGGATTATTATACGGGGCAGGTGAAGTTTCTGAAGAGTAGTGTGGATGACATCAGTTTAGTTGAAGTGACCTATGAATCCAGGCAAACCGTATACAGCCGTAGTTTATACGCTGGCCGTGTCTGGGCCAAACCGACGGAAAGGATTAGGCTTGGCGCCAGTGCGGCTCATGAGGAGGATCCGGCCAACGTGGAAACCGTTGCGCTAGCCGGCGGCAATACGCTGACTCCCGTCAATCATTGGGTGGTTGGATGCGACTTGCAGGCGGAATGGCCGGAGTTCGGAACATGGTCCGCGGAGTGGGCAGGAAGTCGTTTTCAAAGCGACCGTCGTCTGCCGGATGCGGAACAGGGTCAGGCAGGCCAGACCAGGCTCTCAGGCAGCGTGGGACCAATCGGCTTGAACGGGTATTATCGCCGCACCTTGCCCGGGTTTCATATGATCGGGGGATTGGATGAAGGGGTTGACTTGTTGAATTTCGGCGGTGAGGTGGATGTGAAAACCGGGGGCCCATATTCAGGCGGCGGTAACTATGATTTCAAGGAACAAGTTCTGGAGGGCTTCCGTCAAACTACGGAGCAGGCGCTGGTCAAAGCCGGCATAAGACCTTTACCCTGGTCGGGTGTGGGATATCAGTATTTTCAGTTGCTGGAGCGCGGCCAGGCTTTATCACCGCTCAGGCGGAATTACGTCACGCGCCGCCATACCGGCGTGCTGGAAGTCAGCCAGGAGTATTGGAACGCGGGCGTGCGTGGCGAACAGGAGCAACGCCTGGGTGAGCTCGCGGACCGCGGGTCAGCCCTTACCCGCAGCCTGGTCTTGTCGGCGGGAACCCAGAATATCCGTTGGGCGAACCTGTCCGCCTCACTGGAACATCAGGTGGTTTCCAGCGAAGGGTCCAGCCTGACAACGGCCGCAGTGTACCGGGTGACCAAAGCTCAAACTACGGGTTCACTGACGCCCTGGGAGCGCTACAGTCTTACGGTAGACAACCGCTGGGTATGGGATGAACAGTACGGGTCTACTCAAACCTTAGACTCCAAACTCCGGGCTGTGCCAGTGGATGCGATCCGCCTGGACGCCAAGTACGCCTGGGAAACGCTGCAAAGTTTGCTCGGTTCTGAATACCGCGCGGTTTACACTCAAACCGCAGCCGGTCAACTGGAGCTTCTGCCCTGGGCTTTCTGGTCCCTGCGAACCACGCCCAGCCTGCGTTGGACCACGGTGGCTGACAGCGGCCGGACGTTGAATCTCAACCGTCTGGACCTTGTGGCCACCAAATGGGCAATGGTCATCCCCCTGACGCATGAATTGGAGTTGAAACGTGATTTATATTGGCTGGCTGATTCCACGGACCCTGATTTGCGCCGGCAAACCGAGCAGGAAACGCGCGCCGCTTCCTACGCCTGCCGGATGGCTTGGTCCAATTTGCTGGCAGGAGAAGCCACAGCTGCTTACGAACAATATTATAAACTAAACTTCAATCTCGCAGCCAATGCGGATGACCGGTTGTCAGGGCGTCACCGGACATTTGGAATGGGTCTGCGATCTTCCCTGGACCAAACTTTGCGACTGGAAGGGAACTATGCCTTGGACCTGCGCGACCAGCATGGCAGCAGCCCCCAGTCCGTGACCCGCACGGCCTACCCCATTACTTCCACCGGCCAGACGACCGATCAGTACAATTTATTGAATAGTTATGGTTTTATCAGAACCAGGCAGGACACGGGAATGGCCAAAATAACATTTCAATTGACCGAGGCGTTTTCCATCTCAACGGAAGGTACCTACAACCGCAATGAGGATCTTTCCGGACAAGCTGGCATCATCCATACTGCTGCACCGGGCGCCGGCGCGGTTTGGAGACAGGACCGGTTTCGCCTCGAGGCCAATGCCAAATGGGCCAAATCCTGGGGGGCATTGGAAACCTGGCAGGAAGCGTACACGGCGGTTTTGAGTTATACGCCCTTGGAAATGCTTGCACTCTCCCTGCAAGCGCAGAACAGCCGGACCGTTTCACCGAATAGTTCGGCCACAGAGATCAACCTGAATTGCAGTGTGCAGTTCTAAACACTAGTCCTGTCTTGCATTTTCAAAAGAAATATATAAAAATGAAATTAATTCGAATGATTGCTCAGAAAGGCCGGGAAGAATGAAAGTTTTGCTGGTGCATCCCCGTTACCGCGAATCGTTTTGGAGCTACACGGACGTGCTGTGGATCCTCTCGAAAAAGGCCCCCACCACGCCATTGGGCCTCATCACCGTGGCGGCCATGCTGCCCAAGGACTGGACGCTCCGGCTGCGCGACCTCAATCTGGCGCCGCTGTCCGACCGGGACATTCAATGGGCGGACGCAGTCTTTCTCAGCGCCACGCACGCGCAGCAGATTTCCGCGCGGGAAGTGATCATGCGCGTCAAGCGTCTGGGCAAGACCCTGGTGGCCGGCGGCGCGCTGTTCACCAGCGAACATGAAAAATATCCGGGCGTGGACCACTACGTGCTGAACGAGGCGGAAATCACGCTCCAGCCCTTTTTGGACGACTTTCAGCGCGGCCAGGCCAAGCCCCTGTACACTACCACGGACTGGGCGGATCTCGCCCAAACGCCTGTGCCGCGCTGGGACCTGGTGGACCGCCAGCATTATTTTATGATGAGCATCCAGTATTCGCGCGGCTGCCCGTTTTCGTGCGAGTTCTGCGATGTCATCAAGCTTTACGGCCAGCGGTCGCGGACCAAGCAGGTGGGGCAGATCATCGCCGAACTGGACCTGCTGTACTCCCTGGGCTGGCGGGAACCGATCCTTTTCGTGGATGATAACTTCATCGGCAACAAAGCCGCTTTAAAGGCCGAGGTGCTGCCGGCGATCGTTGCCTGGCAGGAACGGCACGGTTATCCCTTCAATTTCTACACCCAGGCTTCGGTCAATATCGCGGACGACGACGTCTTGCTGCGTCTCATGACCCAAGCGGGTTTTAACCACGCCTTTTTGGGCATTGAAACCATTCACGAAGACAGCCTGAAGGAATGCAACAAACACAACAACGCCAACCGCGACCTGGTGGAATGCGTGCGCAAGTGCCATGCCGCCGGATTGCAGGTGCAGGGCGGTTTCATGGTGGGGTTTGACCAGGATCCGCCCGACATTTTCGACCGCCAGATCGCGTTTATCCAGGAAGCGCCGGTGGTCACGGCCCAGATTTCGACGCTCAAGGCCATTCCCGGCACGCGCATGGAAAAAAGGCTGCGCGCCGAGGGCCGGTTGTTGTCAGGCTTCACCGGCGACACTTCGGACCATGAGCTGAACTTTACGCCCCGCATGCCGGCAGAGGCGCTGCAGGCGGGCTTCGAAAAAATCACCGACACCATTTATGCTCCGGAGAATTACTATCCGCGCTTGAAGAGGTTCCTGCTGCAATACAAGCACGCGCTGCCGGAAAAGCCGCTGCGGTTCAGGCCGGAACTGCTCTTCCGCATGATATGGCATTTGGGCGTGCTCTCGGGCGAACGGCGGTATTTTTGGGAGTTGTTCGGGTGGATTTTGAAGCATTCCTTCCGCAACCTGCGCACGGGTATGTTTTTAGCCGGATTTGGGCATCACCATCGGAAGTTTTACAGCCGCCATAACTTGCAGGCCAGGGCGGCGTTGTCCCGGACCGTGGGCACGGAAAGCAAATTGGAAGAAACGCCTTCCTAAACGCCCGCTTTTATCAAATTGACAACCTCTGCGTCACGCTGTTAGACTAACGCCCTACTTGAAACCCGGCTCTATTTCAGCATCTTCCGAGGAGAGAAGCCAGTGTCCGAGAAGGAAATCATCCAACAACGCCTGGAAAAAATCCGGTCTTTGCGCTCCACGGGCGTGGAGCCTTACGCATACGCCTATGACCGCACCCATGCTGCTGCGCAAGTGCTGACGGACCATGCGGAGTTGCAGGGAGAGGCATTTTCCGAACAGGCCGTGTCGTGCGCCGGCCGTCTCAAATCCTACCGCGGGCACGGCAAGACCGTGTTTGCCCACTTGCAGGACGACAGCGGGCAGCTCCAGTTGTATTTCAGGGCGGATGCCCTGGGGCCCGAGCGCTTCGAGATCGTGAAGCACCTGGATATCGGCGATTTTCTGGGTGTGAAAGGCCCGGTGTTCCGCACGCGCACAGGCGAATTGACGGTCCGGGTGGATGAATTCACGCTTCTGGCCAAAGCCCTGCGGCCTTTGCCTGAAAAATGGCACGGACTCAAGGACGTGGAAGCCCGCTACCGGCAGCGTTACCTGGATCTGATCGCCAATCCCCAGGTCAAGCAGGTGTTCCAGGCCCGCTTCCGCATCGTCAAGGCGATCCGTCAATTCCTGGACCAGCGGGGATTCGTCGAGGTCGAAACGCCGATGATGCAGCCCATCCCCGGCGGAGCGGCCGCCCGGCCGTTTAAGACCCATCACAATGCCCTGGACCGGGACCTTTATCTGCGGGTGGCGCCGGAACTGTACCTCAAACGCATGCTGGTGGCGGGATTCGAAAAAGTTTTCGAGTTGAACCGCAATTTCCGCAACGAAGGACTGAGTACCATGCACAACCCGGAATTCACGATGCTGGAGGTTTACCAAGCCTTCGTGAACGGCCAGGCGATGATGGAATTGGCCGAGGCGCTCTTCGCCCATCTGGCCCAGACCGTGTGCGGCGGATTGAAAATTCCATATCAGGGGCAGACGCTGGATTTAACGCCACCCTGGAAGCGGTTGGGTTACCTGGAGGCCGTCAGCCAAGCCGTGGGTTTGGAAGTCTGGAGCCAGACGCCGGAACAGTTGAAGCAGATTTGCCGGGAGCGGGGCTTGGATACCGCGGGCGCCGAAGACAAAGGCGAACTGGTGGAAGTGCTGTTCGACCATTTGGTTACGCCGACCCTGGTGCAACCCACGTTCATCGTCGATTTCCCGGTGGAAATTTCACCTCTGGCCAAAGCCAAAGCCGGCCAGCCGGATGTGGCCGACCGCTTCGAACCGTACATCGCCGGCCATGAGTATGCCAACGGATTCTCCGAGCTCAATGATCCGGTGGAACAGCGGCAGCGGTTCGAACGGCAACTGGCCCGCCGGGCCAAGGCCGATGAAGCCGGCCAGACGCTGGACGAGGATTTTCTGCGGGCGCTGGAATACGGCATGCCTCCGGCCGGCGGGTTGGGCATCGGCATTGACCGGCTGGTCATGTTGCTGACTGATTCGCCCTCCATCCGGGATGTCATTCTTTTCCCCCAACTGCGGCAAATCCAGATACCCGAAGAAACGATCGGACACCAGGAATCGACCGAAGTCCAAGCGTAAGTCCAAAGGTGAACTCGGGACAAGGTTGGGTGTCAAAATTGAATATTTTCCCATCCCTTGAGGGGAGAGCGAGGAATTCGATCTCGAATCCCACCCTCTCCCTCGCCCTCCTCCCTCGAGGGGGAGGGTATTGATTTATCAACGAGGAGTCCGGATGCCGCGAGGCGCGGAAGTGCTGATCGGCCTGCGTTATCTGCAGGCCAAGCAAAAAGAGACCTTCATCTCCCTGATTTCGGTCATTTCCGTGGCCGGCGTGGCCTTGGGCGTGATGGCCCTCATCGTGGTTTTGTCGGTCATGAACGGGTTTCAATCGGATATCCGGCGCCGCATAATCGGTTCGCAGTCCCATGTGATGGTGGCCAGTTTCGACCAGGGCGGCATCGCCAATTGGCGGCAACTCCTTAAAAAGGCGGAAGCGCTTCCGCACGTCGTGGCCGTGTCGCCGTTCCTATCCAACCAAGTAATGTTCAAGAACGAGCACCATGTCGAAGGCGCGATACTATGGGGCGTGGACCCTGCGCGTGAAGCCAAGGTCACCCAGCTGGCCGCCAATTTGAAGAGCGGATCGATCGAGAAACTCAACCAGGCCGGCAAAAATCCGGCCAACCCCCTGCGCGGCCGGGGCGTCATACTCGGCATCGAAGTGGCGCGCAAGCTGGGTTTGTTGCCGGGAGACCTGGTCACGGTCGTGGCACCGGTGTTTAAAGTCACGGCCGCGGGCACCATGCCCAAAGTGGCCACCTTCCAGGTCGTGGGCATTTTCGAGGCGGGCATGTATGAATACGACGCCACGTTCGCCTATGTATCCCTGGAAACGGCGCAGTTGTTGTTTGAACAGCCGGATACTGTCAACGGCATGGCCGTTAAAGTGGACGATTTGGAACGGGCCCGAGGAGTGGCTCAGGACTTGCAACAGGAGGGGCAGGACTTCTGGGCCAGGGATTTCATGGCCCTGAACCGCAATCTGGCCACTGCCCTGGCCACGGAAAAAATCGTCATGTTCGTCATTTTGATCATGATCGTGATGGTCGCGGCCTTCAACATCGCCTCCACCCTGATCATGGTGGTCATGCAGAAGAAGAAAGATATCGGCATCCTGAAAGCCATGGGCGCCAGCCAGAAATTCATCCAGCGGCTGTTCATGTGGGAAGGCGCTTTTATCGGGGGCACGGGCACGCTGCTGGGGCTGGTGGGCGGCGTGCTGACCTGCACATTCCTGAAATTATATCCCCTGCGCATTCCCGGCGGAGGATCGGTGTACTACATCGAAAAACTTCCGGTGCTGATGGAAGCCGGCGATATCTTGCTCGTGGCCGGTCTGACCCTGCTGGTGTGCCTGGTATCCACGATCTATCCGGCCTGGCAAGCCTCGCGCCTGGATCCGGTGGAGGCCATCCGCTATGAGTGAACCGGTACTGAGGTTGGAACAGGTGGAGAAAACCTTCGGCCAGGGCAGCGGCCTGGTTCCGGTCTTGCGCGGCGTGGAGCTGGGCGTGGCGCCGGGGGAGATGGTTGCCATTGTCGGCCCTTCGGGCGCGGGCAAAACCACGCTGCTCAGCGTGGCCGGCGGCCTTATGCACCCAACCGGCGGTTCGGTACGGATCCTGGGGCAGGACTTGTACAGCCTGGGCGACGAGGGCTTGGCCGCGCTTCGCAACAAGTCCGTGGGCTTCGTGTTCCAACTGCATTATTTGCTGCCTGAATTCAACGCCGAAGAAAACGTCATGCTGCCGGCCCTGATCGCCGGGTTGTCGCACGCCGAGGCGCGCAAACAGGCGGCCGAATGGCTGGAGCGCGTGGGCCTGACCCACCGCAGGACGCACCGGCCCGGCGAATTGTCCGGCGGGGAACAGCAGCGCGTGGCCATTGCCCGCGCCCTGGTCAACCGGCCGGCCCTGCTCTTGGCCGACGAACCGACCGGGGATTTGGACCTGGCCACGGCCCAGGGCATCCATGATTTGTTCATGAACCTCAACCGGGAGGCCGGCCAGACCGTGATAGTGGTCACGCACAACCCGGCCTTGGCGAACCTGGCGAACCGGACCATCACCCTGCAGGACGGCCGGGTGGTCGCCGAAAACGGCGGAACGGTGTCTAAACCATCGGGTAGTAGCGCCTGAATCCGGGAAATGATTGGGATCAAGCGATAATTCCCTTACTCTATGCCCTGTGCATTAAAAGTCCCTCGCGTTATTCCGGTGGATATACTTCAGAAAACCAGCCGAGGGCCCAGGGGTTTTCAAGGAAAGGTGAAAACCATGCTTTGCCAAATTTGCCAGCAGGAAGAAGCCACGGTTCATTTGATTGACAATATAGGCAACCAGCAGTCTTCCTTGCACATTTGCGAAAATTGCGCCCAAAAACGCCATTTGGGCGAAATGCTGGTCAAACCCGCTTTGATCATACACAATTTGCTGGCCTCGCTGCTTGAGCTGGGCGCGGCCTCGCAGGCCGCGCAAGCGGATGTCAAATGCGGGCATTGCGGCCTGCATTTTTCCCAGTTCCGCGAAGTGGGGCGCTTTGGTTGCGAGCATTGCTACGACGCTTTCCGCCCCCTGCTGTTGCCGTTGTTCAGGCAGTTTCACCAGGCCGAAGAGCACAAGGACCGGGTGCGGCCTCCGGCTCCCGTCGCAGCGACCAAACCCAAGCTCGAGGAACTGAAGGAGCAGTTGCGGCACCTGATCGAAAGCGAAAAATTCGAGGAAGCGGCCCAGTTGCGGGACAAAATACATTCCCTGGAAGGCAGGCAGACCGCATGAGCGTCAAATCGTGGCCCCTGCCTTTATGGGTCAAACCGCATGCGGGAAATCCCGCGGTTTTATCCACCCGCATACGCCTGGCCCGCAACCTGAAAGGGTACAAGTTTCCGCTTACAGCCGACAGCGTAGAGAAGGAGAAACTGGTCGGTGCAGTGGGCGGTTTTTTGGAAAAACAACCGGGCATGACCTTTCTGCGCCTGCAGCGGGAGGACGCCTTGCGGCGCGGGGTGCTCGCCGAACGCGGCTTGATCCACATGGACTCCGCCTCCAAACCGGACGATATCGGACTGGGACTGGCCCAGGGCCAGAGCCTTTCTTACCTATTGAACGAGGAGGACCACGTCCGCATCCAGGTCATGAAACCCGGCCTGGATTTGGAGGGGGGATTGCGTCTGGCGCGGGTGCTGGACGAGAAACTGGGGAAGGCTTTCCCCTTTGCCCGCCATGCCCAGTTCGGTTATCTGACCGCGTGCCCCACGAACGTAGGCACTGGTTTGAGGGCCTCGGCCATGCTGCATTTGCCGGCCCTGGCCTTGACACGCGGCATCGTCCAGGTGCTGCAGGCCGTGGTGCACATGGGTTTGGCGGTGCGCGGGTTTTACGGCGAGGGCACCGAGCTGAAAACCGTGTTCTTCCAGATCAGCAACCAGATTACGTTGGGGCGCACGGAGGAGGAAATCATCACCCAGCTTTCGGGCGTGATCCGTCAGGTCGTGGAAAGGGAAACCGAAGCCCGGCAGAAACTCTTGAAATCAGAACGCCGCCTCCTGGAGGATAAAGTGGGACGAGCCGTGGGCATTCTGCGCCACTGCCGCTTGCTGGGGTTGGAAGAGGCCCTGGATTTGCTGTCGTCCCTCCGGTTGGGCGTGGAAACCCGCCTCCTGCGGTCGCTCTCGCCCGCGGCCCTGAACGAATTGCTGCTGCAGGTCCAGCCTGCGCATTTGCAGCAAGGGGGCGAAAAGACGCTTTCCGCCGAGGAACAACAGTCCCGGCGGGCGTCCTTGATCAGGAAACGCCTCAAATTGGATGCCGGCCGGGGTTAAAATAACTGTCCTTAAGCCGATAAAGTATGTACAATAGTGCGGTTGGCCGCCACGACACCAAGCCGCAAACCGCGGGAGGATGAACGGTTATGTTCGATAAATTCACGGAAAGAGCGAAGAAAATCATCAATTTAGCGCGCGAAGAAGCCGCGCGCCTGGGGCATGATTACATCGGCACCGAACACCTGCTGCTGGGCCTGATCAAGGAGGGCGGCGGCGTGGCCAGCGCGGTGCTGGAAAACCTGGGGCTGGAACTGGATCGCCTGAAACTGGAAGTCGAGAAGTCGGTGAACATGGGCGGCGGCACCATGACCCTGGGCGAAGTTCCGTTCACGCCGCGGGCCAAAAAAGTGCTGGAGCTGGCGCTAGAGGAAGCCCAGGCCCTGGGGCACAATTACATCGGCACCGAACACATCCTCCTGGGCCTGATCCGCGAAGGGGAGGGCGTGGCCTCGCGGGTGCTGGAGCGGTTCAACGTGCGCATCGAAAAAGCGCGCGAAATGACGATTTACCTCCTGGGCGGCAACCTGCCCAAGTACATGCAGGGGCAGGTGAAGAGCGCCACGCCCACGCTGGACGCTTACGGCCGGGACCTCACTCAGCTCAGCCGGGAAGGCAAGCTAGACCCGGTCATCGGCCGGGAAAACGAGATCGAACGCGTCATCCAAATCCTCTGCCGCCGCACCAAGAACAACCCGGTGCTGATCGGCGAACCGGGCGTGGGCAAGACGGCCATTGCCGAGGGCTTGGCGCAAAAAATCGTGGCCGGCAATGTCCCCGAGCTGCTCGCGAACAAGCGCATCGTCACTCTGGACCTGGCCGCCGTGGTGGCGGGCACCAAGTACCGCGGCGAATTCGAGGAACGCCTTAAAACCGTCATGCAGGAAATCAAGACCGCCGCCTCGACCATCATCCTTTTCATCGACGAACTGCACACCCTGGTCGGAGCCGGGGCGGCCGAAGGCGCGATCGACGCCTCCAACATGCTGAAACCGGCGCTGGCCCGGGGCGAGGTGCAGTGCATCGGCGCCACCACCATGGACGAGTACCGCAAATACATCGAGAAGGACGGCGCCCTGGAGCGTCGGTTCCAATCCATCAAAGTGGAGGCGCCCAACGTCGACGAAACGATCCTGATCCTCAAGGGGCTGCGCGACCGCTATGAAGCGCACCACCGCGTCCACTTCACCGACGACGCCATGGTCGCCGCGGCCAAACTGTCGGACCGTTACATTTCCGGCCGCCTGCTGCCGGACAAGGCCATTGACGTCATGGACGAGGCCGGCGCGCGGGCGCGGCTGTCCGCCGCGGTGCTGCCGCCGGACCTGAAGAAGGTTGAGGACGAAATCGACAAAATCGCCAAGGAGAAGGAAGCGGCCATCAAGATGCAGGAATTCGAACGCGCCGCCAACCTGCGCGATAAGATCAAAGACCTGCGCCAGAAGAAGGAAGAAAAGAAGCGGCAGTGGGAGCAATCCCGCACCCAGAACGTGGTCAGCGTCACCGAGGAGGACATCGCGATCATCATCAGCAAGTGGACGGGCGTGCCGGTGTTCAAACTCGAGGAGACCGAATCAGCCAAACTGCTGCGCATGGAAGAGGAGCTGCACAAGCGCATCGTGGGGCAGGAGGAAGCCATCAACGCGGTTTCCCGCTCCATCCGCCGTTCCCGGGCCGGCGTGGCCGATCCCAAGCGGCCGATCGGCTCCTTCATTTTCCTGGGGCCGACCGGCGTGGGCAAAACCGAGATGGCCAGGGCCCTGGCTGAATTCCTCTTTGAAGACGAAAACACGCTGATCCGTATCGACATGTCAGAGTACATGGAGAAATTCGCGGTCTCCCGCCTGGTCGGCGCGCCTCCGGGATACATCGGGCACGACGAAGGCGGCCAATTGACCGAGAAAGTGCGCCGCAACCCTTATTCGGTCATTCTTTTCGACGAAGTGGAGAAAGCCCACCCGGATGTCTTCAACATCCTGCTGCAGGTGCTCGAGGACGGCCGCCTCACCGACAACAACGGCCGCGTGGTGGATTTTAAAAATACCGTGGTGATCATGACCAGCAACATCGGCGCCCGGCTCATCGACAAGGGCGCCGCGGCCATGGGATTCCAACCCTCGGATGCGGAAGTGAACCATCGCTCCATGAAGGACCGGGTGCTCGGCGAGGTTAAAAAGGTTTTCAATCCTGAGTTCCTCAACCGGGTGGATGAAGTGATCGTGTTCCACAACCTGGAGCGAAAGGACCTGGAGGCCATCGTCGACCTGCAAATGAACCGCGTCAACGAGCGCCTCAAGGAAAAGGAAGTGACGCTGCTGGTCACGGCCGAAGCGAAGAACTTCCTGATCGACAAAGGCTTCAACCCCCAAATGGGCGCCCGGCCGCTCAAACGCGCCATTCAGCGCCTGGTCGAGGACCCGCTGGCTGAACTGCTGCTCAAAGGCGAAATCAAGCCGGGCAAGGTCATCTCCGCCGTGCCCGGCAACGACACCATCAAGTTTGAGGTGAAAGTCGAGGCGTAATCAGGGTGCCCCAGCCCCGTCGCGTTAAATCATCCCGTCGGCCCCGGCCTGCCCGTCGCAAGCCCCACCTGCCTTCCGCCCGGATTCAGCAAGCCCGACATCCATTGCTCTCCCTGGGAATCCTGCTGGGGGTGGCGCTGCTGGTGGTGGGCGGGTTGTGGCTCGTGTCTTCGAGCGGTGTGGTGGCCAACCGCTTTAAGCCCCAGCTCGAGCGGGAGCTTTCCACGGCCTTGAACCGCGAGGTGACCATCGGCCGCATCGAAGGCGGCCTGTTCGACCGCGTGGTCCTGCGCAATATGCGCATCTCGGCGCATACTACCGCGCCGGATTCCATCGATATCACCATCCAGCGGGTCGTGGTTCAGTATTCGCTTTGGGACATTCTGGTCCGTAAACGCCCCCTGGCCGAGAGCCTGCACCAGATCCAACTCATCAAGCCGCTGATCCGCTTCGAACGGACGCCGGATGGGAAATGGCTGGGCCCGGCCCTAGCCTCCGTGGCTTGCTACGGACAAGCCGCCGGTCCGGCAGCGCCCGGCCCCCTCTTGCCGCCCATCAAACTTTCCCTGCTGGCCGGCGAGATCCGCATCAACAACGGTTCCAGTTCCGCCAGTTTGAAAAATCTCAAGGGCCTCCTCAACCTCAAAGATCCTTCCGCTGCCCGGCTGTTCCTCTCCGGCCGCACGAATACCGGACGGAGGCAAAATGTAAAGCTTTCGGGCCTGCTCGACCTGCCGCAACAAACTTACCGGCTGGGCTTGAACGCTACCCGCGTGCAGTTGGCCGAATTGGGAGGCGTGTTCAAGCTGACGGAGTGGGGGAACCTTCAATCCGGGGAAGGTGACCTGAATCTCAAGTTCGCCTCCCGGCCGCCTTCAGAGCACGACTGGCTGCCGGGGATGTCGGTCAGCGGCCGCGCGGTCCTGTATAACCTAGCTTTGACAACGCGGCTGCTCCCGGTCCCGATCCAAAACGTTTTCGGCGTGGTGCATCTGGAAGACCGCGATCTCAGCTTGAAAAACATGCAAGCCGTGGTCGGCCAGACCGCCTGGTCGGCCCAGGGGGAGATTAATAACCTTCAGGCGCCGCGCCTGCAAATCCGCGTGCAAAGCCAAAACTTGGATCTCGACAATTTGGTGAAAATCGCGCCCAATTTCCGGCATTTGAAAACCAGCGGCAGCGGTCAGGCAACGGTCCTGATCAAAGGCCCAGCTTCGGATTTGACCATGACGGGAACTTTCAATCTCGAGGAAGGCCGGGTGGGCCGCCTCGCGATCCGCAAATTCGAGGTGATCTCCAAATACCATGCCGGCGAGCTGCGGGTGTTGTTGGCGCGGGGCCTGCTGGCGCGGGGGAGCGTGGAAGGGAAAGGCGCGGTGGTTTTCACGCCGGCGGGCCAGACGGGGCCGACCATCCGTTTGCAGACTGAGGTGAGGGACCTGGAATTGGAGGATATGTCCGAACTGCTGGGGATTAAATCCCTGCAAGGCCGGATCAATGCCTCGCTGAGCGTGGACGGGTTGTTGGAAACGCCTGCAGTCAAGGGCCTGTTCTCCTCGCCCCGCGTGAAAGTGGAGGGCGTTGAGTTGAAGCGGTTGAACGGCCAGTTCGCCGTGGAAGCGCCCGCCTGGAAGTTGCGGGTGCTGGCGGACTGGGGCCCTCTGTCGCAAGCCGTGCTCGCCGGTGAAGCTGTCCGTGAAGGGGAAGCATGGAAACTGCGGTCGGCGACCTTGACGCACAGCGGCCGGGAATTGCTGCGGGTCGTCGGGCAGGCCAGTCTCCGGCCGGACCGGCCGTGGAGCGGCCGGATCACCACCCGGCGCCTGCCTTTGACGCTGATTCCCGCCCTGCCTGCGGGCTGGAAGCACTTGAACGGCGTCGTTTCTTTCAACGGCGAGCTTTCCGGAACGCCCGCGCAACCCTTGCTGACGGGAAGTTTCAACGCCTCGCCCCTGTTGAAGTCAGATGGAGCCTCGGTGGACGCCCGGGGAGATCTGCGGTTGTCGCCCCAGGGCGTCGATCTCAGCAACGCCTGGGTGGACGCCAAACGATTGCGTTTGGAAGGGCATTTGGGATGGCACCCGGCGGATCCGCTTTCCGCCCGTCTGATCCTCAGCCGGAGTCCGTTGAGCACCTTGCTGCTGCTCGCCGGCCAGCGCCCGCCGGAGGGCACGCGCGGCCGTTTCAGCGGCCAAGTGGTGGTTTCAGGCACCCTGAAGGAGCTTCAGAGCCGTGGGGATGTTACCGTGGCCGATCTTTCCTGGAACACGCTGGCGGCCGACACCGGGACGTTTAAATTCACGAGTCAGGGCCGCAGGATCTGGCTGAAGGAATTGTCCCTGGTGCAGCCGCGGGGAAAGTGCAATGCCTTCTTGGAAACCGAACTGGGAAAGACCCCCGGCCCTTTTCAGATGCTGGCCTGGATGGAAAATTTCCGCCTGGGTGGACGAACCTGGAGCGGCGATTTGCGCGTGCGCGGAACCTCGCTGGCCGGCCAGAAAGAAACCTATGCCGCCCAACTTTCCCTCGAAAGTTTCGGAGTGGACGGGAAATCCCTTCCGGCTTTGCGCGGGCAGGTCGAAATCCGCGGCAACCAGCTGGATTTTAAAAACCTGACTTGGGGCGGGAAGCTGACCGGAAAAGGCAGCCTGACCCTGAGTTTGAAGCCCCAAGGCCGGTTGGAACTGGGATTCGAGCGTTCGGATCTGGAACCGCTTCGCATCCTGCTTTTTCCCCAAGGACAGGAAGTGCCGGAACCATTGACCGGTTCGTGGCGCGCGGATTTTTCCAGCCGTCAGATCACTTCCAACCTCCGCCTCGGCGGCGAACAAGGGGCGCTGGAGGGGGAGATCGATCTCTCCCTGGGCAAAGCGTCCTGGCAGTCTTTGGAAGGCCGACTGCAATTGGATGATATGACGACCTCAACGGTGCTGGCGCTTTTTCAAGCCGCTGCGCCGGAACACGCGCCGCAGGGGAGGGCTTCCGGCCAAGTGCTTTTTTCAGGACGCGAAGGGCGGCTTGACCGCCATTCCGGCGACCTGACCTTTACGGGTTTCGTTTTTGGCCATTGGAAATTCAAGAGTCTGCACACCGCCTGGGAACAAATCGGGTCGGAATTGAAAATAAAACGCCTGGAAGGATTGCAGCCTGTCGGCAGACTGACCGCGGAAGGCGGAAGCCTGCAATGGGAATCGGACGGACAGGCGCGGATCAGCCTCAATTTGACGGCCGAGCAATTTGCTTTTTTCTCCCGCATATTTACCGGGCATTTTGCCGTCCGCGGCACCATGCGCACCCATCCGGAATGGGATTTGCGCCTGGCCGTGGCCAGCGGGGATTTCGAGCTCAACCGGTATCCTTTCGGGGATTTCCGCGCCCAGGTTCAGTATCAAGGTGAAAATCTGTATATCCGGACTCCCTCCGATTATCCCTATGCCATCAACGGTGACCTGCGGCTGCCCCCGGGAGGCGCCGTGATTTTCAACCGGCTTACCATTTCCGATGCCCGCCAAACCTACATCGACGCCACCGGCCGCGTGGATGGAACCGCCACTTCGGATTTGCGCATCAAAGTGAAAAACGTCAAAGCCGACGTCATCGCCCGTTCGCTGGGCTGGCCCCAACCTTGGACCGGCGCGGCCAGCGGCCAGTTCCATTATACCGATGCGGACCACAGCGCCCGTATGGAGATCGACGTTAAAATCGAAAACGGCAGCGTGCTGGGGCTTCCATTCGATGTGTGCTCGGGAAACCTGCTGGTTGACCATGATTGGCTGTATTTCCGCGGGCAGCAAGTTCCGGTCGTCCTGACGCGTTTTGGCAAATACTCCCTGACCTTGGAAGGGAAATTGCCCCTGCCGCAAAGCCAGGCAGCAGCCGTGGCCCTGCAGGGCGCGGAGATGGACTTGCGCCTGACCATGCCCGAGGGCGATTTGTCGTTCATCACTTTCATTCCGTATATCGCGGCGGCATCCGGCCGAAGCGGTTTGGACCTTAAAATACACGGCACCATGGATTACCCCACGCTTTCGGGACGCGCCTGGGCGGAGAAAGCCACCCTGGCTCCGCGCTTATATTCCCCTTTGGTTTCCAACCTCAATGCCGTCTTGAATTTCAACGATAATCAAGTATTTATTGAACAGCTGGAAGGCACGGTAGGGCAGGGACGATTGCGGCTCAGCGCCGGTTCCCAGGCGCCGTGGGCCTGCGTTTTCCGGCGGCTGCAACCCCATGAACTGAACCTGCGGCTGGATTCTGATCCGAAGAAAATCAGGCTCGAAAGCACCCCGGATTTGGAATACGTCTCGGCGCTGGCTGACGTTCATATTCATTTGGGCGGGACCCTGGAAGCGCCCATTGCGGGCGGGCAGTTGGAATTGGGGGAAGGGCAGTTGACTTTTCCCGGACGGCCGTTGACCGATTTCGCCCGCAACTTGAAGCCAGCCAATCTGAGCTACGATCGTTTTAAGATCATCACCCGCAACAATCTTTGGTTTTACAACGATGTTGCACGCGCCCAAATCAAACCCGACCAAGCGGTGGTCCTCAACGGCGGGAAGAACGATTTTACGGCCGAAGGCCGCATCAGCCTCGCCAAGGGGACTTTCACATATCTCAATACGGATTTCAATCTCGACGCCAACGAGGAAGCGGTGCTGGTGTTCCCGGGCCGCGAGAAACCGAGGCTGGAAGGGCTGGCCAAAGCCGTTATCCGCAATGTGGAGATCCGCGACGAGGGACGGCGCCGTGACGCCACCATCTATCTGCGGGTCCAGGGCGAACTCGGCGCTCTAAAAATCAAGCTTGAATCCGAGCCGGTCATGACCCAGGCGCAAATCGTTTCGCTGCTGACCTTGGGCGAGGATTACTCCAACTGGTCCCAGGAACAGATCGACCAGAAAATCCAGGCCGCCGGCGCGAGGGTTCTGGGGCGCCTGGCGGGAAACCTGATCGGCCGGGAAATCGGCAAAAGCATTAAAAAATTCACGCCCGTGGATGTTATCGACGTTCGCCTGGGCGGGGTCGAAAAACTGGCCGACAGCATTATGACCGGCGAAGGCAACACGCGGTCCGTTCAGTCCGGAGGGTCGGAAATCACCGGTACCAGCCTGCTGCAGGACACGCAAATCGATATCGGTAAATACGTCACGGATGATCTTTTTTTAAATTACCGGGGTGTGCTCAAAGACCGGGGGGCCGAACAGGGCGGTTTATCGTGGCAATCCTACCTTGGTTTGGAGTACAACCTGGATCCTTCCAAACGCATCCGGGTGTACAAAAATTTCGACGTGGATTCGGACCAGGAAGTGTTTTGGGGGATAGAAAGCCGGATGCAGTTCAAGGGCTGGGTGCCATCTGACGCGGAACCGGATGCGGCCGGGACCACGCTTGCTCCCGCGGGACGCCAAAAACCCTGAACTTTAATTTCCAGCCAGGGTCAAAATGTCAATGACTTCATCCGTGACCCCGAATAGGTTTAATAAATCCGTACTGCCAGGGATTGCACTTTTTCGTAGGGAACAGGCTCGCCTGTTCCCTACGCGTTTTTAAGCCTGCATTCCGGTCGGACGGTTGGAAAGGGAATTCCTTGACGGTCCCAGGCACTTCTGATAGAATCGGTCAAATTTTTTCAACGGAGGCAATTTAGCCAGTGTTTTCAAGGCTTTTTTTCTACCTCACATTCGTTTTGTCACTTCTGGTTGGCTGTTATTCCAGTTCGTGGGCGGCAGACCTGGCGCAGCGTCCGATTTCCGACCTGCAGGTGGACGGAAACCACACCATCGCCGGGACGGATATTCTTTCCTGGATCAAGACGAAAACCGGCGACAAACCTTCTGAAATCCGGACCGTACTGGATCAGGATCTGAAAGCGCTCTGGGATACCGGCAAATTCGAGGATGTCAAATTCAGCATCCAACCGCTTTCCGACGACACGGTTCGTCTGCTGGTCCAAGTGAAGGAAAAACCGCTGTTGTCCACTTTGACGACCAAGGGGCAGCAGGCTTTTTCAGAAAAGCAGCTTTTGCAGGAATCCGGCCTGACGTCGGGAACGCCTTACGATGAATTTGCCGCGTCCAAAGCCGCGGAAAAGATCGCCAATTTTTACCGTGAAAAGGAATATTATCAGGCCGAAGTCACGCCCGTGGCCGTGCCCGACGAAGGCAAAGTCGCCCTGACGTTCGATATCCACGAGGGCTTGAAGGTCAAGGTGACCAAAATCATTATCATCGGCAACCAGGCGTTCTCAGCCGGCGATATCAAGGGCGTTATGGAAACCAAAGAGGCCGGCTGGTTCGTGGGCGGTATATACAAGGAAGAAACGTTTATCACCGACCTGAAAAAAGTGCTTCTGCGTTATGCGAAAGAGGGGTATCTGAAAGCCAAGTTGTTCGGCTACGGTCTCGAAGACATTGATTTGCACCGCCAGGAGATTGTTAAAGAGGCGCTGGCCGTGGACGAGGCCAAGAAAGAAATGACCATCACCCTCAAGGTCGAGGAAGGCATCCAGTACAAGATCCGCGACCTTTCGATCACGGGCAACATTATTTATTCGCAGGAAGAGCTGCTGGGGCGGATGGAATTGAAGCCTGGCGCGGTCATGGATCGCCTGATTTTCGAGAAGGACATGCAGATGATCCGCATGGCCTATGCGGAGAAGGGGTATATTTTTTCGGATATTACGCCTGAGATGAATTACCACGATGATGCCGGCGCGGTCGACGTTTCCGTAGTCGTTCGCGAAGGCTCCATCGCCCGCGTCGAGCGCGTCGACATCCGCGGCAACAATATAACCAAAGACAAGGTCATCCGGCGCGAAATCGTGGTCGAACCCGGGGAACCTTTCGATTCCAGGAAAATTCAGCGTTCGCGCGAGAAAATCGCCAATCTGGGATTCTTCCAAGACGTCAAAGTGACGACCGAACCGGGAAGCTCACCGGCCGAGCAAGTGCTGGTATTTGAGGTGGATGAACGCCAAACCGGCACCATCAGCCTGGGTGCGGGCTATTCGTCGGTGGACTATCTGATGGGCTATCTGCAAATGACCCAGGCCAACCTGTTCGGCAACGGGCAGTCGATCAGCCTGCAGTGGGAACTCGGCGCCCTGCGGCAGAGCTGGCAGATGTCCTTCACCGAGCCCTGGCTTTTCGACGCGCCCGTTTCCTTCGGCGTGGACGTATGGAATATCAACAAGCGCAAAGGATACAGCGGTCAAAATTATAATCTGCTCTCCCAGGGCGGCGATATCCGCCTCGGCCGCCGGTTTGACGAATATTGGAAAGGATACTTGACCTATAAACTGGAAAGCAACGAATATACCGATTTGGATTCGTCGGTATCCGGGGTGTTCCAAGAGGGGCGCAGCGACACCAGTTCCGTGACGCCCGCCCTGATCTACGACACGCGGGACAATATTTTCGACCCCACCCAGGGGACTTACCAGCGTCTGTCGGTGGAAATCGCCGGCGGTCCGCTCGGCGGGGACAACAATTATTTCAAATACCTCGCCGACTCCAGTTTATACCTGCCGCTGGTCTGGCAGATCGTACTAGCCCTGCATGGGGAAGCCGGGTATGAATACGGGTACGATTTCGGCGTGACCGGCCTGACCGACGTCCCCCCCAGCGAACGGTTTCTGATGGGCGGAACGGATTCGGTCCGCGGCTACGGCGAAGGCGTTTTTGGGCAGGACATCACCGGCGGCGGCGGACGTTTCAAACTCGGCAGCAACGTGGAACTGCATTTCCCGATCATCGGTCCCTTGAAAGGCGTGGCCTTCTTTGATGCTGGAAATGTCTGGAGCGATATCCGGAATCCCGGAGGGGGCGCCCGCAGCGGCGAAAGCTATTTTCTCGATTACCCTTCCATGTACAAAGGCGCCGGGGTGGGCATTCGTTTGACAGTTCCGGGCACAGTCATCCTGATCCGCTTTGATTTCGGATATCCGCTGGATCCGGATCCGACCGGCAAACCCGCCACACTGAATTATCATTTCAACATCGGAAACATTTTTTAAGCAGCTTGGGGGCTGCCTGGCGGCCTCATCATCTCGAGAAGGGGGATTTTGCACATGACGCGGTGGTCTTGGACGGGAATGGGAGTTTTTCTGCTGGGAGCGGTGTTGATCGCCGGCAGCGCCCACGCGGCGAAAATCGCGGTAGTGGACACCTCCAAAGTAGTCAAGGAATACCAAAAAACCAAGGATGCCCAGGAACGGCTTGAGAAGGAACTGGACGACAAGAAAAACGAGTTGCAGAAAATGGGCGAAGAATTGGAAGCCGAGAAAGCCGATCTGGAACGGCAAAAAGGGATCGTCTCCGAAAGCAAATACAAGAAATTGGAAGAGAAATTCAACAAGAAGCAGGATACGTTCCGCGACAAATACAAGGAAACCCAGAGCGTGCTGATGAACAAGCAGCGCACCTTGATGGAAGGCATTGTCAACGACGTCAAGGACATCGTCGGCCAGATTGCGAAACGCGATAAATACGAGCTGGTGCTGGACCGCGAAACCGTGCTGTATATCGACGGGCAGGACATCACTTACAAAGTCTTGGATGAACTGAACGCCAAAAAGTAGGCGGACGCCTGCCGCACGCGGAGGGGAGGCGAAGCCATGCCGAATGAAAAAACCCTGCGGGAACTGGGGACCCTGACCGGTTCGGAGGTGCGCGGACCGGGCGCCGAGGCGGTGGTCATCACCGGCGTGGGTCCGCTGGATCAGGCCGGTCCGGGGCTGCTGACGTTTGTGGCTGATAAGAAGCACCGGCCCCAGCTTTCCGCCACCCAAGCGTCTGCCGTCATTATTCCTCCGGACATTGATTGGGATAAACCCTGCCTGGTAAATCGAAATCCTTATCTGGCCTTTGCCAAGGTGGCGGAACTTTTTGCCCCGCCGGTTCCATTCCCTCCGGCCGGCGTGCATCCTTCAGCTGTAGTCCATCCGGAAGCCGTGGTGGAGCCAGGGGCGGCGGTGGGGCCGTTCTGCGTCGTGGGCGCCCGCGCCGTGATCGGCGCGCGCACCGTTCTGGTGGCCCAGGTTTTTATCGGCGATGACACCCAGGTGGGTGGTGATTGCATTTTATATCCCCAGGTGGTGGTGCGGGAGCGGATCCGCATCGGCCAACGCGTCATTATCCATCCGGGCGCGGTGCTGGGCGCCGATGGTTTCGGTTTTGTGCCCGAGGGAGAGCATTACCGTAAACTCCCGCAAATCGGAACGATCGTCATCGAAGACGACGTCGAGATCGGGGCTGCTGTCACCATCGACCGGGCCACGCTGGGTGAAACCCGCCTGGGGCAAGGCTGCAAAATCGACAATCTGGTCCAGATCGCTCATAACGTTCAGATCGGCCCCCATACGGTGGTGGCCGCACAAACCGGATTCAGCGGCAGCACGATTCTGGGACGGCACGTGATGGTCGGCGGCCAGGTGGGGACCGCCGGACATCTTACGGTCGGCGACAACGCGGTACTGGCTGCGCAGTCCGGCATCCTGCGCGACGTGGAGCCCGGAGGCGCGGTCTTCGGCTGCCCCGCCCGTCCGCACCGCGAAGCCATGCGCTTGCTGGCGGAATACGGCAAATTGACCGAGATGCGCAGGAGAATCGAACAGCTCGAGAAACGGCTCAAGGCGCTGGAGGGGAAGTGAGCCCAGCGCGCTCTCCGCAAACCACCATTGCCCGGGCCCGTTCATTGGACGGCGTTGGATTGCATACCGGAAAGACCTGCACGCTGACGTTCGCGCCCGCGCCGGCTGGCACGGGCCGGATTTTCGTCCGGACCGAACTGCCCGGGCGGCCTCAAATACATGCGCGCGCCGAACAGGTCGTTCGCTCGCACCGTGGCACCACCTTGGCGGAGAACGGCGTGGAAGTGCACACGGTGGAACACGTGCTGGCCGCCTTGGCCGGCATGGGCGTCGACAATTGCCTCGTCGAATTGTCCGGCCCGGAACCGCCGGCGGGCGACGGTTCCGCGCTTCCTTTCGCGCAACTGCTGCTGGAAGCCGGAATCGTGGAACTGCCCGGAACCGAAGCCGTGGTTGTCCGGCCGGAACGGCCCGTGCAGGTGCAGGGTTTGAACAAGGCGGTTGTGATCTGGCCCCGCCCGGGCCTCCGCATCACTTATCAACTGGCCTATGAAACAGGCCAGGTTCCTTCCCAACGGGTGGACGTGGACGTGACGCGCGAGACTTTCCTGCGCGAGATCGCGCCCTGCCGGACCTTTTGTTTTGAAAGCGAAATCGAAGCGCTGAAAGCCCAGGGGCTGGCCCAGGGCGGCACGCTGGAAAATTGTCTGGTGCTCTCGCCCGCCGGCTTGAAAAATCCGCCCTTCCGTTGTGAACGGGAATTGGCCGGCCACAAGGTGCTGGACGTCATCGGCGATCTGGCTTTGTTGGGAAACCGGCTGGAAGGGCACGTGGTCGCGGAGCGCAGCGGCCATGATTTGAACGTTCAGTTGGTTAAAAAACTGATGCATACTCAACCCGAGGAGAGGGGGAAACAAGAAGTGGTTATTGATGCCAAGGAAATCGAACAATTGCTGCCGCACCGTTATCCCATGCTGCTGATCGACCGCGTCATCGAACTGGAGGAAGGGAAACGGGTGGTCGGAATTAAAAACGTGACGGTGAACGAACATTTTTTCCAGGGGCATTTTCCGGGCCACCCCATTATGCCCGGGGTGCTGATCGTGGAAGCCATGGCACAGTGCGGCGGCGTCCTGCTCATGAAAAGTTCGCCGGAATCAAAGGGCAAGGTGGTGTATTTCGTAGCCATCAACAACGTGAAATTCCGCAAACCCGTCCTTCCCGGAGACCAGCTGCGGTTCGAACTGGAAGTGGACAAAATCAAGAGCCGGATCGCCAAAATGAACGGCAAGGCTTTCGTCGGCAATGACCTGGTTTGCGAAGCTGAACTCATGTCCACCGTTGTGGACCGTTAAGCCGGAGACCAACCCATGAGCGCAACCATCCATCCCGCGGCGATCGTCCATCCCCATGCCCGTTTAGGCGAAGGCGTGGTAGTCGGCCCCGGAGCCTTGATCGGCGAACATGTGGTGATCGGCGAGCGCACTCAAGTGGGCCCCTACGCCGTCATCGACGGCTGGACCGCGATCGGCGCCGATTGCCGCATTTTCACGGGCGCGATTCTGGGGACTGAATGCCAGGATTTAAAGTACCGGGGCGAGCGCTCCTATTTGCGCGTGGGCGACCGCAACATTATCCGGGAATATGTGACCATGAACCGCGCCACCGGCGAAGACAAAGCCACGGTCATCGGCAGCGACAACCTTTTCATGGCGTACTGCCACGTGGCGCACAACTGCACCATCGGCAACCATAACATACTGGCCAATGCGATCGGCATGGCGGGGCATGTCACCATTATGGATCATGCCAACATTGGCGGCCTGGATACCATCCACCAGGGTGTCCGCATCGGATCATACGCCATGATCGGCGGCGGTTCGCGCGTGCCCAAGGACATTCCGCCCTATATCCTCTGCGGAGGATCGCCCCTGCGCATTGCTGGCATCAACCGCGTCGGTCTTGAGCGCAAGGGGTTCAGCCCGGAGCGGTTGGCCGTGGTGGAGCGGGCCTACCGGATTCTTTACCGCTCCAAACTGAACATCACCCAAGCCCTGGAACGACTGGAAGCGGAACCGCCGGAACCTGAAATTGCCTTGCTGGTGGCTTTTATCAAGGCTTCGGACCGTGGCATCGCCAAATGAGCAAACCAGTTCCTTCCGCCCATAGGAAATCGGCCTCATCCCGCCCGATCCCAGGGAGCAAAACCGGAATTCGCACGCTGGGACTCATAGCCGGTTGGGGGGATTTTCCCTTTCTAGTGGCCCGGGCGGCGCGTGAGCAAGGCCGCCGTGTGGTTGCGGTCGGGTTCAGAGGTGAAACGGATCCAGGTTTGGCGCAGCTCGTGGATGAGTGGTATTGGTCAAGCCTCGGCCAGGTGGGCCGTGTGATCCGTTTGTTGAAAAACGCCGGGGCGGTCGAAGCCGTGCTGGCAGGCGTGGTGAAGCACCGCCGCATTTACAATCTGTTTCGGCTCGATTGGCGGGCGGTCAAGCTCCTGGCGGGTTTGAAAGACAAACGGGCCAACGCGATTCTGGGCGCAGTGGCAGAGACCCTGGCCAAGGAAGGCATTGAATTGATATCGCCTTTGCCGTGGTTGAAAGCCCACCTGCCGCCGCGCGGTTGTCTGACCAAACGGCGTCCCACGCTCCGCGAACGCAAAGACGTCCGGTTCGGCTACCGCATCGCCCGGCACGTGGCGGGGGCGGATATCGGCCAGACCGTCATCGTGAAAAACCAAGCCGTGGTGGCAGTGGAAGCCATGGAAGGAACCGATGCCTGCATCCTCCGTGCAGGCCAGCTGGCGCGCGGGGGCGCGGTGGTCGTGAAAGTCGCCAAACCCAACCAGGATTTCCGTTTTGACGTACCGGTTATCGGCCCCCTGACCGTCCAAAACATGAAGAAGGCAGGGGTTTCCGCGCTGGCTTTTTCCGCCAATCAAACCCTGTTTCTGCATCGGGAGAAGACTCTATCTGACGCCAACCGCGCCCGCCTGACTCTCTGGGGTATTTGAATTCCCTTTATCGAAGTTATTATCTGTTCACGAAAACCCCTCTTCAGCACTTGTCACCTTCCTGAAAAAGCCCAAAAATAAAAGACAAACTCGGAATCCACATTATATTGTGTTTTTTTCTTTTCAATATCCCAAAATTTGGTATATGATATGGCCATGTGTGGGTTTTCCTAGTGGTTATTCCGTATTTCAACCCCAATATTTTGGGGTGAAGGAGATAAGCTCGTGCATTTTAAACGCTTGGAAATGCAGGGATTCAAATCGTTTGTCGACCATACCTGTCTGGATTTCGAACCGGGTATATCATCCATTATCGGTCCCAATGGTTGCGGGAAATCGAATGTCGTGGATGCGCTTCGCTGGGTTTTGGGAGAGCAAAGCGCCAAGGCACTGCGCGGCAGCCGCATGGAGGATGTCATTTTCAACGGCACGGATCAGCGAAAAGCCGTGGGCATGGCGGAAGTGACGCTGACCATCGACAACCATGACCGGCTGCTGCGAAGCGATCAGGATGAAATCATGGTCACCCGGCGCAACTATCGATCCGGAGAAAGCGAATACCTTATCAACAAAGTACCCTGCCGCCTGCGCGATATTCATGACTTGTTCATGGATACCGGCATCGGCACCAACGCCTATTCGATCCTGGAACAGGGCAAAATCGATCTGATTGTTTCCTCGCGGCCGGCGGACCGCCGTTTTGTTTTCGAAGAAGCCGCGGGCATATCCAAGTACAAGTCACGCAAGGAAGAATCTCTCCGCAAATTGGAAGCGACCGACCAGAATTTCCTGCGCGTGAACGATATCGCGGTCGAGGTGCGCCGCCAGATCAATTCTTTGGAACGGCAGGTGCAGAAAGCCCGCCGGTACCAGGAATTGAAACAGGAGCTGACCACTTTGGAAGTGGCTCAGGGACGCCGCGAACTGCGACGGCTCAAACGCGAGGTCGGACAGGTGGAGCGTCAGTGGGAAGCCTGCCGCTTGCAACTGGAACAAAACGAACACCAACAGCGCCATTTGAGCGAGGAACTCAACCGCCTGACGGCGGAGCTGACCGCCGCCGAAAACCAGGCATCTGAACTGCAAACCGCTTGGCAGCGGGTGACCGAGGAAACGGTTAAAACCGAGGAGTTTCTCACGTCCTCTGCGTTGCGCGGGCAGGATTTGCACGCCGAGTCCGAACGCCTGGCTGAAGAAACCTCGCATATCGGCACCCGGCTTGAGGAATGCCGGCGCCAGCGCGGAGAACTGGAAGCGAATCAGCAGCAAAAGCGCGGCGAACGCGAACGGGAAAGCCGTGAACTGGAAGCCGCCGAGGAGCGCCTCCGCCAGCTGGAACAAGAGCTGAAAACCAAAGTCCAGACTGTGCAGGAAAGCCAAACCCGATTGCTGCACATCGTGGATGAGCTGACCCAGTGGCGGGGCGCACTGCAAAATCTTTCGGGCCGTCAGGGCGAATTGGTCCAGCAACGTGACCGCCTGCAGCAGCAGTTGGGAACGCTGGCCGGCCAAAGCCGGGACATTTTAGGGGAAAAAAACCGGCTGACTGAGGAACAGGGGAAAATACGCGGCACTTTAGAGGCGCTGCGGGCGGAGCGGGCTCATTTGGAAGCGGAACAGGAACGGGTGGAGCAGGTCCTGAGCACGCTGAACGCCATGCAGGACAATTTCAACACCACGCAAACCCAGCTCAAGTCCCGCCTCAGCTGGATTGAAGAACTGCAGAACGGTTTGGAAGGGTATGAAGCAGGAACCAAGGCGGTTTTGCTCGAGCATAACGCCCATCCCGAGAAATTGCCCGGCGTGTTGGGCCCGGTGGCGGCCTTCATGCGGACCGAGCAAAAATACGAACTGGCTTTGGAGGCGTTTTTAGGGCAAAAATTGCAGCATATTCTGGTGGAAAACGAGGCGCAAGCCTTTGCGGTCATGGCCTTCCTGGCGGAGGACAACCGGGGCCGCGCCACTGTCATTCCTTTGGAAAAAATGAATACCCGCGGGGAATCTTCAATGTTTACGCTGGATGAAGAACCTTCCTGGCTGAAGATTCCCGGGGTCGTGGGATGGGCCAAATCCCTGGTCAAGATCGATGAACGTTTCCGGATGCTGTTTGATCTGTTGCTGGATCAGGTCGCGCTGGTGGAAAACCGGGATGTTGCCCTGCAAGTACGAGCCGCCGGCGCCCGCTGCACCCTGGTGACCCTTGCTGGAGAACTGCACGGTCAGGAAGGGTGGCTGACCGGAGGCAGCACCGAATTGCGCGAACGCGGTTTCCTGGGCAGGGAGCGCGAATGCGAAGAGTTGCGTCTTCAGATCAGCCTGCTGGCCGTCAACCAGCAAAAAACCCAGGCTGAAATCGACAATACGCGCCGTCAGTTGGAAGAGATTACCGGCGGCCTTTCGGCCCTGCGCGGCGATATTCATGAACAGGAAATCCTCGACGCCCAGCTTGAAAAAAGCCTGGAATTGGTCGAGGCGCAGCTTCAGGACGTTGAACGCCAGTCCGGCACGTGGGGCGGGGAATTCCAGGTTTTGGAAGAGGCGCTGCGGCAGATCGAAAGCGAACGCCAGGAGGCGGAGCGTCGGGTGCGCGAAGGCGGCGAGGCGGAGCAGGGGACCCAGGAGCAATTGCTGCGGGAACAGGCCGACATCGAGCATCTGCGCCAGGAATTCGAACAGCGATCCTACCAAGCCGGCACGCTGCGCGTCGCCGTGGCCGCCCGGGAGGAGCAATTGCGCGCCCTCGGTGCCGAAGGTGAGCGCCTGGCCGGAGAAATCGCCGACTTGACCCGACAGCAGACTGAGAAGCAATCCCTCTGCGAGCATACCCGGAGCCGGCTGGCGGAAATCCAGGTGCAACGCGAGGAGCGCGAAGGCTGGCTGCAAGCCCTGGCCGGAAGGCGCGGCGACCTGGAGGAGAACGTAAGCCGGGTGCGGAGCCAGCGCGAACAACTGCGCTCGGAGAAAGAAACCCGCGATCAGGAATGGCGGGCGCTGCATACCGTGCTCGACCGGCTGCGGAGCGAATCCCACGGTTATGACTTGGATAAAACGCGGCGGCGCATGGAACTGCAAACCTTGGAAACCTACCTGGAACAGGAATACCGTCTGAATTTATCGCTGGAAACCGAACCGGGACAGGAAGAAACCGAAACCGCGGAAACGCAGCCGGCTGCGGAACGCGTCGAAGAACTGAAATCAAAGCTCGCGGCCATGGGAGCGGTCAATCTCGTGGCGGTGGAGGAATATGACGAATTGCAGCAGCGGTATACCTTCCTGTCGCAGCAGCTGGAAGATTTGAAGGCTTCCAAGGAAAAGTTGCAGCGCCTTATCACGCGCATCAATCAGGAAAGCCGGGAACGTTTTTCCACCACCTTTACAGCCGTGCGGGAAAAATTCAAGGAAGTGTTCAGACGGCTGTTCAACGGCGGTGAAGCGGATTTGGTTTTGGTTGATGAATTGGATTTGCTCGAAACCGGAATAGAAATAATCGCCCGTCCTCCGGGAAAAAGGTTGCAGCATATATCGCTGTTGTCCGGCGGCGAAAAAGCTTTGACTGCCATTGCTTTATTGTTCGCTATTTATCTCATCAAACCCAGCCCATTCTGCATTTTCGACGAGATGGATGCGCCATTGGACGACGCCAATACGCTTCGTTTCTGCAAAATTTTGAAAGATTTCGCCAAACTTTCGCAGTTTATCGTCATTACCCACAACAAATTGACCATGGAGACTGCTGATATTCTATTCGGCGTGACCATGCAGGAATCCGGCGTTTCGAGGCTGATTTCCGTTAAATTCAAGGGCGAGGAGCAAGCACGGGAAGTCCGTGAAACTACCCCGTCTAATTCCGAGGAGATGGCTTTAAATTAATCACACAGACATGCCGGTTTTCACCCACACCCCGGAGCCTGGCGGATTTAAAGTCCTAACCGCCAGGCTCTGGCTTTCCCCCCGTAGTTGACCTGCCAAAATAGATAGAGCAAGATTGACAAATTAAATTTACACGTGCTAGAATCAGTAGGATTTTATTGATTTGAATCCCCCCGCAAAATTTTCCCGGACTCAGTCTGGGTTGAATTGCGGAATACATTCGTTATGGGAGGGAGCTCCGGCCATTGGTCCCCAAAGGGGAACTTTAGTCCGGGAAAGCATCCACTCCGCCTGCTTTATTCGAAGAAGGAGCCCACATTGATGACCATTCGTCTTCGCCTCTTTTTCACTTTTGCCCTTCTAATCGCGATGGTATCCTTTGCAGCCGGTTGCGGCCGCCCCACTAAAGAGAAGGAAATCAAGATCCAATTCAACGTTTCGGGAAACGTGCAGACCCAGCAGAAAGCCGCGGAGCAACAGCGGATTATCGCTGAACAGCAGAAAAAGCTGGATGAATTGCGGCTGGCGCTTGAACAGGCCCGACGCAGCGGCGGCACGCAATCCCAGCATCAAGTGGAAAAAATCCAGCGGGAAATCGCCGCTGTCGAGGAAAAAATCCAAGCCGCCCCGGCGGAAGCCAAGCCGGCTGAACAAGCCGCTGCACCGGTTGTTTCCAGCGCCAAGGCCACGGGGTGGGCCATGTTCCGCCAGAATGATAAAAACCAGCCGGCCTCCGGAGCGCCCATCACCCCGCCCTTGGACCTGCAATGGAAATACCGGACAGGTGAGCAAATCGACAGCTCTCCGGCCGTGGTGGGCGGGGTAGTCTTCATCGGTTCGGGTGACGGGAAAGTCTACGCCATCAATGCCAAAGACGGACGGCAGATTTGGGAACGCGCGACGGGTGCCGGAGTGACCTCGTCGCCGGCCGTGGTGAGTGGAAAAGTATACGTGGGTTCTCAGGATACTTATCTCTATTGCCTCAGCGCCAAGGATGGCAGCCTGCTCTGGCGGGCGATGACCGGGGATGCCATCAACTTCTCCAGCCCGGCCGTGGTGGGCGGGATGGTTTTCATCGGCTCCATGGATGGCCAGATTTACGCGTTTTCTGCGGCCAACGGCGCGGTGGCATGGAAGAAAAATCTGGATGGGCCGGTGGCGGGAAGCCCGAAAGTCCGAGGCGGAATCGTTTACCTGGGAACCTTGGGCGGAACGTTTTACGCCCTGTCGGCAGCGGATGGATCGGCGAAATGGAGCTACAAGGCTGAAAAACAGATTTTTTCCAGCGCCGCCCTGGGCGATGACAAGGTTTATTTCGGCTCGGACGACAAAAACATTTACGCTCTCAACCTGGAAACCGGGGAGTTGGCTTGGAAAGCCGCGACCCAGGGCTGGGTCTCCTCCTCTCCCTGTCTTTCCGGTAAGTATCTTTTTGTCGGATCCAAAGACAAGACACTATACGCGCTCAATGCTTCGACCGGCGGGATAGTTTGGAAGATGAAACAGGAAGGGGCCATCCTTTCCTCGCCGGTGGAATTCAACGGAACAGTGTATGTGGGCGCCGGCAGTTCCGTGGCGGCCGTGCGCGCCAGCGACGGGAAAGCCAAATGGAGTTATGCCACTCAGGGGGCGGTAAATTCGTCGCCTGTCATCGCAGATGGCATTCTGGTTGTGGGCTCTTTCGACCGCAGCGTGTATGGTTTCACCTATCTTGCCCAATAACAGCGGGAAATGGGAATGATACATGGCCGGAAATAAACAGAAAGCCACATTCGGCTTAACCTATAAAATCACCGTGTTGGTGATCGCGCTCGTGGCCCTCATCATGGGCGTGGTGTCCTACTTTTCGATATACAAAGAAGAACAGGTCAAAGTCCAGGAGATGGACAAACGCATGACCGACGTGGCCAACATGGTCGCGGCGTTGAAATTGATCGAACCGTTGGCCGGCGAACGCGTGGCGTGGCCGGTCTTCCAGGAATTCATCAAAGTTATCAGGAACCTTGACGCCAACATCGTTTACATTTCCATCGTCGGCACTGAGGGCGACATTAAGGCCTTCACCCTGAATCCGGCCACGGTCGCCTTGCTGGATCCCGCCCTGCAGGGGATGGACGAAAGCCAGGCGTCCCTCCTCAAACTTACGCAGTATGCTTTTCCGGCCGGCAACACCGCGAAAATCTCGGGTGACATCGTGGTGGAAGACGCCCGGGTGGCCACGGTCAACCTCCGGTTCTCTTTGCTGACCTTGAAAAGGGAAATCATGCTCGCGAAGATACTGAATATTCTGCTCACGCTGGTCATGATGATCGTCGGCTTCGCGGGGGCGTTGTGGGTTTCCAAAACCGTCACACGGCCGATTGCCGAACTGACGGCAGCCATGTCCAAGGTGGCCAAAGGCGACTTGGGGGTCACCGCCAAGGTCAAAAGCAAGGATGAAATCGGATTGCTCACCGAAAGTTTCAATCTCATGGTCCAAGAACTCAAGGAAAAAGTGCGCATCAAGGATGCGTTCGACGTAGTGGCCGACGAATTAAAAGAAGTCGAGAAGATTAAAGCCTCCTTCGAACTGTACATCACCAAGGAAGCCCAGGAACGGTTCATCGACGCTTCGGCGGTCGCGGGCTCGCCGGAAGTTGAAGGCAAACGCCATCCCGTCACCGTGCTCTTCGCCGACCTCAGCCAGGTCTCCCAACAGGCCACTACCGAGGACGCCGCCAGCTTCGCCGAAGCCGTGGACGCTTATTTCAAGAAATTCGTGCACGCGCTTTTTGAGTACGAAGGCCAGGTCTATAAATTCACCGAGAACCTGTTTCTGGCGGTTTTTGGGGTCCCGCAAGCGCACCAGGATGACGACCGGCGCGCGATCATCACCGCCGTGAACGTGCAAAAAGCGCTGGCGGAAATCAACAAGCGGCGGGTGGCCAGAAACGAGAAGCCGCTGTTCATTTCCCTGGGCGTCGCCTCCGGGGAAGCCAATGGTTCGCTGCTGACCCAGCGCGGTTTGACGGCAACCGAGGTCATCCGCGATTACCTGAGCTTTACCCAGAAAATGAGCAACCAGGCGTTTTCCGTGGTCATGGTGGCGGGCGACGTGTTCAGACGGGTCACCAATTTGATCCGCGGCGACAAAGTGGAGGATTTGCAGATGCCGGATAGCGGCGAGACGATCGAAGTCTACCGCATTACCGGCGCGAAATTCTAACTTGAGCAATACCACTGGATTCCGGCTAAAGACATGCCGGAATGACGATATTAAAAATAAAGAGTAAACCAAAAAGGACTTATGGCCAGCGAGCAGAATTTTTACGAAATCTTGGAAGTGTATCCGGCGGCCAACCGCGAGGAGATCGAGTCGGCCTACCGCATGCTGTTGTACAAGTATCATCCCGACCACAACCCGGATCGCGCTGATTGGGCCCATCAGATGACAGCCAAAGTGGTGGAGGCCTATCAGACGCTCTCGGATCCTGAGAAAAGAAAAGTATATAACTTCCAAATCTATTGCCCGCTCAAGAAAAAGGCGCCGGAAAAACGCTTCTTTTTTTTCCAAAGCAAGCAAAAAAAACAATGGACTGCGGCGATCGCCCAGTTTGGGGCGGGCGTGGCGCTCTACAGCCGGCAGAAGCCCAAAGCTTTGGCCAAATTCCGCGAAGCGGTCCTGCAATGGCCGAAATTCCCGGAGGCCCTGTACAACATGGCGCTGTGCCTGGTGGAGATGGGAAAGCTGGAGGATGCCCGAACCTATTTCAAAAAAGTCAAGTTGCTGCTGCCCAAAGATCAAGAAATCCAACGGACCCTGCGGCGTTTGGACGAGTTGGGCAAGAAATAGGACCGGCGGTCGGACGGAAAGGCGGTTGGCATGTCAAAAATCATCGGCATAGACCTCGGCACCACGAACTCGTGCGCCGCGATCATGCAGGACAATGAGCTCATCATCATTCCCAATGCCGAAGGCATGAGGACCACGCCCTCGGTGGTCAGCTTCATGAAAAACAACGAAGTGGTGGTGGGGGAGCCGGCCAAGCGCCAGGAAGTCATCAACCCTGAAACCACGGTATTTTCCATCAAGCGCTTCATGGGGCTTAAACTGGACGACCCCGCGGTCCAGAAGGACCGGGAGTTGGTGCCCTATTCGCTGGTGGCGGCCAGCAACGGCGATGTGCGGGTGAAAGTCAACAACCGGAATTATTCGCCGCCTGAAATTTCGGCCATGATCCTGGGGAAGATCAAACGCGATTGCGAGGCGCATCTCGGCGAGAAAATCGAAAAGGCGGTCATCACCTGCCCGGCCTACTTCAACGACAGTCAGCGCCAGGCGACCAAGGACGCAGGACGGATAGCGGGTTTGGAAGTGCTGCGGATCATCAACGAACCCACGGCCGCTTCGCTGGCGTCCGGATTCGACCGCAAGACCAAACGCAAAATCGCGGTTTATGACCTCGGCGGCGGCACTTTTGATTTCAGTATATTGGAGCTGGGCAACGGCGTCTACGAAGTCAAAGCCACGTCCGGCGACACCCACCTTGGCGGTGACGATTTCGACCAACGAATCATCGACTGGCTGATCGAGGAATTCCTGAAAAAGGAAAAGATCGATTTGCGCAAGGACCGGATCGCCTTGCAACGCCTGAAAGAAGTGGGGGAGAAAGCCAAGTGCGAGTTGTCGGAGAAACCGGCATCGGACATTTCGCTGCCCTTCATTGCTTCGGACGCCTCGGGTCCCAAACACCTTGCCGCCAAACTGACCCGGGGCAAGCTTGAAGAACTGACCAGGGATTTGATCGAAAGCACGATCAAACCCTGCGAAGTGGCTTTGCACGATTCGGGATTAAAACCGGCTGATATTGACGAGGTGGTTTTGGTGGGGGGCATGACCCGCATGCCGAAAGTGCGCGAAATCGTCCGCCGGCAATTCAACAAGGAACCCTATGCCGGCGTCAATCCGGACGAGGCCGTAGCCGCAGGCGCTGCCATACAAGCCTCCGTATTAAAAGGCAACATCCGCGACATTCTGCTCCTCGACGTCACCCCGTTTTCGCTCGGCATTCGTACCGAAGGCGGCATGATGTCGAAAATTATTGAGAAAAACAGCACCATTCCCGTGCGCAAAGCCGAAATATTTTCCACGGCCAAGGACAACCAAACCTTCGTCCGCATCCAGGTTTACCAAGGCGAAAAACCCATGGCCGCCGACAACAAATTGATCGGGACTTTTGATTTGGTCGGCATCCCTCCCGCTCCCAGGGAGGTGCCTCAGATCGAAGTATGCTTTGACGTGGACGCCAACGGCATCGTGCGCGTTTCGGCCACGGATTTGGGCACCGGCAAGGAACAGGCGATCAAGATCACACCCAATTCCGGATTGTCCGAGTCGGAAATTTCGCAATTCACCAAGGAACAAGCCGATACCCGGATGCCGGATCGGCATGACACCAGCAAACATAAAACCTTCGAACGCGGGAAGGCGGTCGATTACCAGGAAGTGAAGACGGACAAGCCGGCGGATGAAGGCGAAGTGAAGAAACAGGACAAGAAGAAGGGGCTTTTCGGACTTTTCGGCGGCTAAACAGCCGCAGGCGACCGGAGAGAGTCCCATATCAAACCGGTCGGTGCGACCGGAGGAAGTCCCTTTAGGGAGATCAGGGCGAGGAGGGGCGCGTATGGCGACCAGCAAAGGACACCGCATCGGTGAAATGCTCCTGGATGAGGAGATTATCACGCAGGAACAGCTCCAGGAGGGCCTGCAGGAACAAAAAGTGACCGGCGAGAAGATCGGCGAAGTGCTGGTGCGCAAAGGTTACGTCACATTGGAAGTGCTCATGGCTTTCCTGGGCACGCAAATGGGAGTGCCCTATGTTTCCCTGGCTGAAATGCAAAGCGTCCAGCCGGCCCTCTTGAAATTAATGCCCGAAACCCTCATGCGTACGCAGCATGTCATTCCCCTCAGTAAAAAAGGGAACACATTGACCATCGCCATGGCCGATCCCACCAATGTGTTTGTGGCCGACGATATCAAGCTGACTACGCGCTGTGATCTGGAGTTGCGCCTTTCCTCGGAAAAGGAAATCAAGACCGCTTTGGACAAGTATTTCGGATTCAAGGAGGAAGATACCGGGGAATTGGTCAAGGCTTCCGTCGGCGATGACACTTTTGGCGCCGCGCCGCCGACCATGGCGGTCAAAGCGGCGCCCGCGCCGGCGTCGAACAGCATGGCGGCTGCCGCTGCAGCCGCCGCTTCGGCGGCGGACAGCACGCCCGAGCCCCTGTCGTCCATTCCCACCGCCAGCGCCAGCGGACCCGGCGACACTCCGGTCATCAACTTTCTGACCAGTGTTCTGAGCGAGGCTTCGAAAGTCAATGCCACGGATATCCACTTTGAGCCTTACGAAAAGAGCTTCCGTATCCGCTGGCGGATCGATGGCGTCCTGCAGGAAGTGCAATCTCCGCCCCGGTCGCTGGCCAACGCCCTGGCCGCGCGATTGAAGACCATGGCGGAAATGGATACCCAAACCAAAGGCCAGGCCCAGCAGGGCCGGATGCGGTTGAAAATCCCTGGCAAGGAAGTTACGTTGTCGATCTTCATCGCTCCCACGTTGTGGGGCGAAAAAGTCGTCATGCACATTCTGAATGCGGAGGCCATCGCCCTGGATCTGGACAAATTGGGCATGGAGCCGGCCCAGTTGGAAATTTATCGCAGACTGCTGGCCCAGCCCTACGGCTTGGTTTTGCTCAGCGGGCCGCGGCAATCGGGCAAATCCACCACCGCTTACGCAACCCTGAACAGTTTGAACCAGCCCACCCGCAATGTTTCGGCGGTGGACGAGTCAGCGGACCATTCCTTGACCGGCATTAACCAGGTCATGGTCAACGAGAAGCGGGGCGTGACCTATCAATCGGGCGTGCGTGCCATGTTGATGCAGGACTCGGACGTACTGCTGGTCGGCAGCCTGAACGACCTGGAATTGGCGCGTGCGGTTTTGGATGCCGTGCCCACGGGGCACATGATCATCAGCGCCCTCCACGCCAACGACGGCGTGGCCGCCATTCAATACTTGATCAACATGGGGCTGGAACCTTATCTGGTCGGCTCCTCCTTGAGCGCGGTCGTCAACCAGCGTCTGGTGCGCGTCATTTGCTCCCAGTGCAAGGAGAGCTATGAAGCCTCGCCGGAAATCGCCAAGTACCTGGGGGCGCCGGCCGGACGAAAAGTCATGCTTTACCGCGGCAAAGGGTGCGAGCAGTGTTCCCAGACCGGCTACCGCGGACGGCAGGCGGTATTCGAGATCATTCCAGTGCGCGAAGGACTAAGGGATCAGATTTTTAGCAAAGCGCCGGCGGCGGTCATGAAAAAGACCATCGCCGAAACGCCGGGATTCATTTCCCTCAGGACCCTGGTGGCTAAAAAAGCGCTGGCGGGTGTGACGTCGTACGAAGAACTGCTGCGCGTATCCAGTTAGACCCCCTGTTTAGGCCGCGGACCGTTCAGCCGGGATATTTTAACGACTGCTCCGGGGGTGTCGTCCCGACTGGATGATATGGGATTTTCCCTGAAGGGACGCCGTCTGGCAGGCGAGATGTCCCGAATATGATCGGGGGGCTCCACAGCGCTCCTGTTTCGGTCGGACGTTCCAGCACTCCTTCGCCCATTCCCTGGCCGTTATTCCGCCTCAACCAAGAATGCGAGAACAGGATTGTGAAGAAACTTTGGATTGAACCGTCTGCCATCGATGCGCTTCAGACCGAATCCCTGGCACGCCGGCTGAATGTGCTGCCGCTGGTTGCCCAAATCTTGCTGCGCCGGGGGTTGAACGAGGAGACGGCACCGGATTTTTTACGGCCGACGGCTCCGCGCTTCCGCTCGTACACGGATTTGCCCGGCGCCGAAGCTGCCGGCAACCGCCTGGCGGAGGCGGTGAAGCGGAACGAGCGGATCGCGGTATTCGGGGATTACGATGTGGACGGCATTTCCGCCACGGCGTTGATGCTGGAATTCATCCGTTCCCGCGGCGGGACGGCGGAGGCTTACCTGCCGCACCGGCTTGAAAACGGTTACGGATTGAATGCCCCGGCAGTGCAGGAGATGGCCGCTTCCGGCGCAAAACTGCTGGTCACCGTGGACTGCGGAATCACGGCGTCAACTGAAGTGGCCTTGGCGAGGGAACGGGGCCTGGAAGTGTTGATCACTGATCACCATGAACCGGGTGCGGAAACCCCGCAGGCCAATCTGGTCGTCGACCCGAAAATAGGGAGCGACCCGGATTGGAAGTCGTTGGCCGGCGTCGGCGTGGCGTTTCAAGTCGTGCGCGCGGCGGCCGCCGCGTTGGGCGAAAAGGATCCCGAAGCCCTGAGGCGCTTTCTCGACCTGGTGGCGCTGGGGACCATCGCGGATGTGGTGCCCCTGGTCGGAGAAAACCGGCTCCTGGTCCGAGCCGGTTTGGTGGTCATCAACCGCAGCCAGCGGATAGGGCTCGCCGCCCTAGCGCGGGCGGCGGGTCTGAAGGACAAACCGGTCACTTCCCTGGACGTGGCGTTCAGGCTGGGACCGCGCCTCAATGCCGCCGGGCGGCTGGGCGATGCGCGCAGGGGGCTGGATCTGTTGCTGGCACACGATGCGGAGGATGCGCAGAATCTGGCTGCGTTTCTGCACAGCCAGAATCAGGAGCGGCAGAATCTGGAACAGGCGGTTTTGGCCCAGGCCGAAGCGCACATTGCCGCTGCCCCGGATTTGCCTTCGGTATTGATCGCCGTCGGGAAGGATTGGCCCGCCGGCGTGGTTGGCTTGGTCGCTTCCCGTTTGTGCGACAAATACGGGCGTCCCAGCATTATCTTTACCCAGGAAAAGAACTTGTTGCGCGGCTCAGCCCGCAGCATTCCCGGCTTTCCATTGCATCAGGTTTTGCCGGGCCTTGAGGGATTGCTGCAACAATGGGGAGGACATGAATTGGCGGCAGGCGTGAAGCTTGAAGAGGGACGTCTGGACGCCTTTGCCGCGGCGATGCAGGCCGAAGCCTCAATCCGGTTGGGAGCCGAAACGCTTGCGCCACGCTTGCGATTGGAAGCGAACTCGGAAATCGGCGAATTGAACCCGCGCTTGATATCGGAACTGCGTCAGTTCGAGCCCTTCGGATGTCAAAATCCCCGTCCGCTTCTGGGATTCAAGCGGCTCAAGCTGTGTTTGCCGCCCCGGGTGGTGGGGGAGAAGCACCTTAAATTCAAGGTCACAGACGACCGGGGACGATATCTCGACGCCATCGGATTTGGCCTGGGCCATCGGGCTGAGGAGGCGGCTTTGCATAATTTGATTGATATTGCCGGTTATGCGTCGGAAAATGTCTGGAACCAATCAACCACGCTACAGGTTGAAATCAAAGATTTCCGTCCTTCGGACCCGAACCAGCCGAGGGCCTAGGGAAAGGAGCGCACCATGACGAAAATAACGATCTATGACACCACCCTGCGCGACGGCGCCCAGGCCGAGGAAATATCGTTTTCGTTGGAGGACAAACTGGCCATCGCCCGTTTGCTGGACGACCTGGGCGTGCATTACATCGAAGGCGGATATCCCGCGCCCGGCAATGCCAAAGACCTCGAGTTCTACCAACGGATCAAGCGGCAGCCGCTGCGGAACGCCCGCCTGGTCGCGTTCGGCAGCACCCGCCGGGCAAAATACCGGGTCGACCAGGATCCGGCCATCCAGGCGCTGCTGGATACCGGCGCGCCGGTTATTGCACTGGTAGGCAAGACCTGGGATCTGCACGTGCGCGAAGTATTGCACACGACGCTCGAGGAAAACCTGCGCATGATCAAGGACAGCGTGCACTACCTGGTCGGCAAAAAACGCGAAGTGTTTTTCGACGCGGAGCATTTTTACGATGCTTATCAGGCCAATCCCGCCTATGCACTCGAAGTCCTGCGCACGGCGGCGGAAGCCGGCGCATCCTGGCTGGTGCTTTGCGACACGAACGGCGGCACGTTGCCCGATGTCATCCGTACCATCACCAGCGCCGCCCGGGCCGGCGTTTCCACGCCGTTGGGCATACATTCGCATAATGACACCGAATTGGCCGTGGCCAATGCCCTGGCGGCGGTTGATGCCGGGGCACGCATGGTGCAGGGAACGATCAATGGCTACGGCGAACGCTGCGGCAATGCCAATTTGTGCTCGCTGATCCCCAATTTGCAGCTCAAGATGAAGCAGGCCTGCCTGCCGCCTCAAAAGCTTTCCAAATTGACAGTGGTATCGCGGGCGGTGACTGAAATCGCCAATGTGCCGCCGCGTGAGTTCAGCCCGTATGTGGGGTTGAACGCTTTTGCGCATAAAGGCGGTTTGCACGTGGATGCGGTCCGCAAAACGCCGGTTTCGTATGAACATATCAACCCGTCCCTCGTCGGGAACGAACGCCGATTGATCATTTCGGAGCAGGCCGGCGTGGCTTCGGTTCTGTTCAAAGCCGGGCAAATGGGCGTGGAATTGAAACCGGGCTCGGATGAAGCCAGGAGCATCATTGAACGGGTTAAGCAATTGGAGCATAACGGTTATAAATATGAAGGGGCCGACGCAAGCTTCAGGCTCCTGATGGAAAAACAATTAAAGCAAAGCCGTTCCTTCTACGATCTGGAAGGATATCGGGTCAGCGTAGAACAACGTGAACAGAAATTAGTGACCGAAGCCACTTTAAAAATCAAACTCAAGGGGATACTGATCCATACGGCAGCCGAAGGCGACGGGCCGGTCAACGCCCTGGACAATGCTTTGCGCAAAGCGCTTGAACCTCATTTTCCGAATTTGAAGAAAATGCGGTTGGTTGATTTTAAAGTAAGGGTCTTGGATTCCAAAACAGGAACCGCGGCCAGGGTGCGGGTTTTCATCGAGAGCCAGGACGAGCGTGCGGCGTGGGGCACGGTGGGCGTGTCGACGAACGTCATTGAAGCCTCCTGGGAAGCCTTAGCCGATTCCTTTGAGTACAAGCTGCGTTCGGACCGGAAATGGCGATGAACAAACGCACCACGCCGTCGAAACGCCACGCCCCGGTCGGGGTTTTCGATTCCGGCGTGGGCGGACTCACGGTCATGCGGGCCATCCGGCGCGCCTTGCCTGCCGAGCACCTCGTTTATTTGGGCGACACGGCCCGCACTCCCTATGGCAGCAAAGCCGGGGAAACCGTTGTGCGTTTCACCCGTGAGTGCGTCAACCGCCTGCTGCGCTTCAAAATCAAGGCGCTGGTGGTGGCGTGCAACACCGCTTCCGCCTACAGCCTTCCCATACTGCGCCGCGCGCTCGATCTGCCCATATTGGGCGTGGTTCAGCCAGGGGCCAGGGCCGCGGTTGCCGTTCCCGAACGCGAACCGATCGGTGTCATCGGAACGCGGGCGACGGTCAATTCCCAGGCTTATCCGAAAACCATCGACCTCCTCAAAAGCGGCGCCAAAGTCTATTCCCAAGCCTGCCCGCTGCTCGTGCCGCTGGTCGAGGAGGGCTGGCTGCAGGGCGAAGTCTCCGAACGGATTGTGCGAATTTATCTCGCGCCGCTGCTGAAAAAGCGGGTGCGCAGCCTGATCCTGGGATGCACGCATTATCCTGCGCTGAAACCCGTCATCCGGCGCGTATGCGGTTCGCGGGTGCGCATTATTGATTCCGCCGAGGAAGTGGCCAAGGAGCTTCGCGCCACGCTTGAAAAAGAAGGCCTCATGGCGCCGGGCGGAAAAGGGCGGGAGCATTTTTTAGTGACCGACGTACCGGAGAAGTTCATACAAGTCGGAGCCAGGCTTTGGGGCGGCCGCATCGGTCCGGTGCGCCGCACGGCGGTTTAGGCGGGTTCCATTCATGTTCACCATTGCCGTGGAACAGGATTTTTCAGCTGCCCACCAGTTGCGGGAATACCAGGGCCAATGCGAGCATTTTCACGGCCACAACTGGAAAGTCCGCCTCGAAGTGACGACCCCTGACCTGGATGAGCTGGGCCTGGGCATCGATTTCAAGGACCTGAAACAGGCGCTGCAGCAAGTCCTCGAGAAATTTGACCACTCTTTTTTAAACAGCCTCCCGGATTTCGCAGACATCAACCCCACCTCTGAAAATTTGGCGCGCGTTATTTACCGTCATTGCCAACAGGCTTTGGAAGGCTCTCCAGTCAAAATGAAAGCAATAACCGTTTGGGAATCGGCCAGGGCGTATGTCCGCTATGAAGAATGAACAAATCCGGGGATACCTATCCGAGGTTTTTATCAGCCATCAGGGAGAGGGAAGCTGGGTGGGACGGAGGCAGCTTTTCATCCGTTTGGCGGGATGCAGGCAAAGGTGCCAATACTGTGACACAAAGCGGGGAAGGATCCCTAAGCCGGACACCTGGGCAATACGTATTCCACCCAGGATTCGTCGTTTAAATAATCCAGTGGCCATACCTGGACTTGTGCAGGAAATTAAAAGTCTTGTCCTCGCCCTGGGCCCGATTCATAGCATTGCTATTACGGGCGGCGAACCTTTGGAACAGCCGGAATTTTTAGTTAAATTAGCCCGCAGCTTAAAGAAAAGCATGAATAAAACGAAAATATTATTGGAAACAAATGGATTAGAAAACACTCTTAATATCAAACAGATTGGTATATTTGATTTCGTTTCCCTTGATTTTAAACTGGCTTCTGCAACCAAACAATCTGCGGATTTCACCCGCCATTATCGAGTATTGAAGAAGTTCCCCCAAAAACAAGGGTGTATTAAAATGGTTATTATGCCTGAGACCTCCAAGCGCGAGATTGCCAAAGCCGCCGCTTTGGCTTATGCTGTGAAACCTGGCTGGGATTTGATTATACAGCCTGCAACCGGAGCTGCTTGGAAATCACCTTCTGGGCGAAAAACCTTGGAAATGTTGATGAAAACGGTTATACGCAAACACCCTCAAGTTAGATTATTACCCCAGATACATCCGGTTTTGGGGATTAAATAAGCACTGGTTTGCAAGAGGTTTATCATGGCTGTTGTTCACTCGGGTAAGGAACGCATTGGAATATCATCCACCGTGCCTGTGGAAGTGGTATATGCCTCTGGGTGCGTGCCGGTTGATTTAAATAACGCTTTTATTTCGTGGAATCCGCCGCAGATTCTGATTGATGAGGCCGAAAGGCAAGGCATGCCCAGAACGGTCTGCGCCTGGGTAAAGGGCGTGTACAGCGTCATCCGGAATACGAACATCAACGTAATCATTGGCGTCATGCAAGGGGATTGCGCTCCCATGACCAGCATGTTGCAATTACTCATGCCTTTGGGCGTTGAATTCATCCCATTTTCGTATCCCTATGACCAGGACCGGCAACTGTTGAGGCGGGAAGTCCAAAAGTTAATGGAGTATTTCGGGGTCCAATGGGACGCGGTTGAAGAAGCTAAAAAGCGCCTGGATGTCATACGGAAACTGGCCCATGAAATTGATCGGCGAACCTGGGAGCTGAACAGCTTTTCGGGCCAGGAAAATTTATATGCCCTGGTCAATTGCACTGACTTTAAAAGCGACCCGGATGTTTTTCAGATGGAACTGGATGCGATGCTGAGAAAACCGCCACGTGACTACCCGGCGGATGAGATCCGGTTGGGCTTGTTGGGGGTGCCGGGCGTGTTTTCGGACCTCTATTCCTATCTTGAAGAACGCGGGGCGAGAGTTGTGTTCAATGAGATTGCGCGGCAGTTCGCCATGCCTGAATATGCCAAGGATTTACTTGATCAAAATTTGAATTATACCTATCCGTATAGTGTATTTGGGCGATTGCGTGATATCCAGGAACAGGCCCAAATCAGGCAATTGGACGGCTACATTCACTACATCCAGGCTTTTTGCCACCATCAGTTGGAGGATCAGGGATTTCGACAGCATCTGAAAATGCCGGTGTTGAGTCTGGAAGGCGACCGGGTGGGGCCGTTGGATGGCCGTACCCGCACCCGCTTGGACGCTTTTCTGCACATGCTGCGGCATAAAAAGAAGGCCCAACATGGTTCGACTCGGCATTGATATCGGATCGCGCCAGGTTAAATTCGTTTTAGACGCGGGCGAAGGCCAATTCCGGCGTTTCAGCCTGCCGACCTTCCGTCTCTATCACGATCACAGCCGTGGCCAGGAGGATGGAACTCATGTCCTGGATCTCTCCTCGCTGGACTTGCCGTTCCTGGATGAAGTGGCAGCGACCGGATACGGACGGCATAATGTCAAGCTGCCCGGCGTTCTCGTGGTAAGCGAGATTGAGGCGCACGCCTGGGGTGCGGCTGCGGGGCATCCGGGCGAGTTTTGCCTTCTGGATTTGGGCGGCCAGGACACCAAGACCGTCCGCGTCAGGGACGGGCATGTCGAAGACTTCGTGGTCAACGACAAATGCGCCGCCGGGAGCGGGCGCTACCTGGAAAACATGGCCCAGGTGATGGGTGTTGATTTGGAAACGCTTTTTAGCTATTATCTGGACCCGGCTGATTTGTCCACCACCTGCGCGGTGTATGCGGAATCCGAGATTGTGGGCAAAGTGGCGGACGGCGTGCCTCTGGCCCGCCTCTGCGCTGGGGTCAACCATTCCGTGTTCCTGAGACTGCGGCCCATGCTGGAGCGTTGGCCGCTGAAACAGCTGGTTTTCGTGGGCGGCGGCGCCAGGAACCAGGCTTTGGTTTATTACCTGCGGCAGGCCGGTTTTCAAGTCAACGTGCCGGCGCACCCCGAATATAACGGCGCCAATGGGTGCCTGGCCTTGCTGGCCAAGGAGAGGACATGACGCGATATAATCAACGGGCGGCTGATGCGATCAGGCCCCTGAAACTGACCCGGAACTATCTGCGAATGGTCGAGGGCGCAGTGCTGATCGAGACCGGCGAGACCAAGGTCATCTGCACGGCGACCGTGCAGGATGAGGTGCCGCCCTTTCTGCGCGGCAAAGGCCAGGGGTGGGTGACGGCGGAATACGGCATGCTGCCGCGCTCTTCGCCCGAACGGATTCAGCGCGAAGCCGGACGCGGCCGCACGGGCCGGACCCAGGAAATCCAACGTCTGATCGGCCGCTCCCTGCGGACAGTCACGGATTTGAGATTACTGGGGGAGCGGACCGTATTGTTGGACTGCGATGTTTTGCAAGCGGACGGCGGCACCCGGACCGCCGCCATTACCGGCGCGTATTTGGCGCTGGCCGATGCCTGCCGCAGCCTCACTCAGAAAGGCCGGCTGGCTGAATGGCCGCTCAGGGATTTCGTGGCCGCGGTTTCGGTGGGTCTGGTGGACGGGGAGATGCTGCTGGACCTGGATTATTCCGAGGACAGCCGGGCTGAAGTGGACATGAACGTCGTCATGACCGGCGGAGGCCAATTGATCGAAGTGCAGGGCACTGCCGAAAAACAGGCGTTTTCGCGGGATCAGCTGAACCTCATGTTGGATCTGGCCGGCAGGGGCATCCAGAGTCTGATCAGCCGGCAGCGGGAGCTTATCGACTCGCCTGAACGGGAAATGATCGCCAGTTAAGGCGGGCTGAGTCTCCATGATTATCGTCGTTGCCACCACCAACCTTCATAAACTGTCGGAAATCAGAAAAATCCTGCGCGGTTCAAAGCTGACGCTCAAGCCATTGTCCGCTTTTCCTCTTTTGCCTGACGTGGCTGAAACCGGCGCCACCCTGGCCGCGAACGCCGTACTCAAGGCCAGGGCCACGGCCCGCGCCCTGAAGCTGCCCGCCCTGGCCGATGACTCGGGATTGTTCGTACCTGCCTTGGGAGGGGAGCCGGGCGTGCGGTCAGCCCGTTACGCCGGCCCTGGGAACGACTACGCGGCCAACAACCGGAAACTGCTGCGCCGCATGCGCGGGCTGACAGGAAACCAGCGCAGGGCTTTCTTCGCGACCACGATGGCTTTGGCTTTGCCGGACGGCACGATCAGAATCAGAACCGGAAAGGTTTGGGGGACCATTGGGACCGAATTGCGGGGCCAAAACGGGTTTGGCTATGATCCCCTGTTTTTTCCGAAAGGCTCCAATAGCACTTATGCAGAAATGACCCCTGCCGCGAAGAACCGGGCCAGTCACCGGGCTTTGGCTGCCCGCAAGATGGTGGCGGTTGTAAGGGAAGAGTTGTTGGCGAAAAAGAAGCGGAAAAAGCGGTGATGCACGATAAGATTATGCTAGTGACCTAGGCAGGAGTCGAATCCCGGCTGAAACCGCCGGGACCTCCTCGCTTTGCTCGTCGGCTCGTACACATCAAATGGTTTGAGTTTATCCGGTGTTTAACCGGGGTACGTATTCTGGCGTCCCAGGCAGGAGTCGAACCCGCGACCGACGGATTAGAAATCCGTTGCTCTATCCAGCTGAGCTACTGGGACGTTCACGAAGCGAACGGCTCTACACTCCGATTTTCCGCTGTGCGGGAAATCTGGTCGGGGTGGGCGGATTTGAACCGCCGACCCCCTGCTCCCAAAGCAGGTGCGCTAGCCAACTGCGCTACACCCCGACATACCGAGCGATATAGTTTTTATCCTTTCCACCCTTAATTTTCAAGCAAATTCAGGTTGCCATCTTAAAGGGCTTGATGTAAACCTATGCTTAATGGGCAGGACCGGAGTTTAACGGTCATTTTAACGACTCGCCATTAAAGTTAATAAGTAGACTCCGGCCCCAAATCTATCCCGGATGATATGCATAGCACGGTTACAGACCTTTCTTATAGTGTGGCAGCCGGAAAGGTCATATTGTCTTGGAGCCAGCGTAACCTGCCATCAGGCTATACCGTTCCACCGGAGTTTATTGTGTATGTGACGGTGGTCAATAAGTAGCAAGCTGGATGCGAGATTTTTTCCTGGATGAGGGAAGATTAAACCTTACCCAAGGATTGGCTATTAATAAAAAATATGAATTTATCCAAAATTACTATATAGTTAACACACGATTAAAAATATAAAAGATGTTGGGTATTTAAAATATAATTTTGGGTTTAAGGCGATGAGATTATATAACTTGCATATTAAAAATTTCCGTAAAATTGAAAACCTCACGGTAACTTTTCCTCGGGGTTTAAGTGTGATTATTGGCGAAAACAATGCTGGGAAGACGACTATCATTGACGCGCTTCGATTGATGCTGTTTTCAAGCCGCGATTTTGATGCGCTCAGAATTAATGAAGATGATTTTCGTCAAGGAACAGGGAACGTTCCTATTGAAATATCATGCACTTTTTGCGATCTCAATGACGATGAGGAAGTTTGCTTCCACGAATGTCTCGTGGATATTGGTAATGGCAAGTTTGAAGTGAAATTAAATGCCCGTGCTGAATTCAATTCCATTACACGACGTGCAAATGTGAAGATGTGGGGCGGTGAAACCGAGGGCGGAAGCCTTTCTGCAAATTTCTATGATAGACTAACCTCAATTTATCTTCAACCTCTAAGAGATCCGGAAAGTGGATTGAAGCCTGGTAGATATTCTCAAATATCCCGCCTTATTGATAGTCTCACCGAAGAAAACAAACATGTGGAATTTGAAACGATTGCCAAAGAAGCTAACAACAAAATTCGAGATCTAAAATCTGTTAAGGACGCTAAAGCGGATATTGATAATCAAATGACTTCAATAGCTGGCGGGGAATTGACGCAGAAAACGGAATTGATATTCAGCGACCCGACTTTTCACAAAATTATTGCCGGTCTTCAGCCCGAGATTGAAGGATTGCCATTTTCACTTAATGGCCTTGGATATAATAATCTTGTATTTACCGCCGCGACTCTCGGAACACTCAAACGAAGCGATCGATATTTTTATCGGTCCATATTAGTGGAGGAGCCAGAAGCCCATCTGCACCCACAGCTTCAAGTCCTTCTACTTAGACATTTTGTGAAAGTTTCTAGTGAAGATGGTGTGCAGGTTATTGTGAGTAGTCATTCACCTATTTTAGCAAGCCAGGCTCCAATCGATTCGATAATTTCCGTCCATGAAATTCATGGTAGGGTTAGTGCGGTATCCATTTGTTTGATTAATTTTGATCAAGTGCTTAAAATGAAACTTCAACGATTTCTTGATGCAACTCGAGCTGAATTATTTTTCGCACGAAAAATATTAATGGTAGAGGGGATCGCTGAAGCGCTCTTGCTTCCTGCTCTCGCTCGAATATGCGGAGGCTGTCTTAAGGAATCCGCTATCACCGTGCTAAATACTGATGGTATCAATTTTAACGCCTTTCTTCCTCTATTCGGAACTGATTGTCTCAATTTGCCGGTTGTAGTTCTTACTGATGGTGATGATGTTGAAAAAACTGGTGCTCCTTCAATAACCGCTTCTGAACTAAAAAGGAAGGAGAGTGAAATTCCTAATCTTCGAGTTGAACTAAGTCGAATAACTTTCGAACATGAATTGGCGTGTTCACCGAAATTGTTGCCGTTTATGCTTGATGCCTTTGAATCACTATATCCAAGAAACGGAAAAATGCTCAGAAATACGATTGCATCGATAGGTTCTGATGAACAGAAGGCTGATACATTCCTTACTGAGTTTCTTCGAAATAATACATCCAAGGGTCAATTCGCGCAAGAATTGGCAGGACTTTTAGAAATGGCAAATGATTTAACGGCCAATGTAATTCCACAATATATTAGAAATGCCTTTCTGTATCTAGGTGTTACTAAAAACGAGGAGTTAAATGGACGGTACAGAGAAGCTACGAGTACAAATCCTTAATCAGGGACCTACTACCGAACAATGCGATGCGATCTTTGCCGATGATTTGGAGTTCCTCCTTCGAGCAGCCCCTGGAAGTGGAAAAACCTGGACATCCTGCCGACGATTCATCTGGCGGGGAGCAAACTGGTCTTATAATGTTGGAGGCCTTGCTTTACTTTCGTTTACGAATGCTGCAATTAGGGAATTCCATGAAGCAACAATAAAAGTTGGCCAAAGAGGTCTACTATCTGATCCGAATTATGTTGGAACTTTCGATTCTTTTGTCGAGCGATTTATAATTACTCCTTTTGGCCATCTTATTTGCGGATCTGTAAAAAGGCCCAAATTATTCATTGCTCCTCGTCCTGGAGATTGGGCTAACACAAAACTACAAGCATGGACTAAAACAAAAAGAGGTACAATACCTGTCCCAGCCTGGGAAATCATTCCTTTTCCAGATAATTTAAAAGTCGCATTCCGAGCATCCGATAAATTTGGGGGACAAACCCTTGAATTTAGAGAAAACCATCCTGTTGAAGAGTTCTTTAAATATGGATATTACACCCATGCCCAACGGGTTTACCTCGCTTGCCGTATTCTATTTGAACGCCCTCATATAGCCGAATGTATCGCACGAAGGTTTCCGGAAATAGTTGTTGATGAAGCTCAAGACACAAACGCGTGGCTTCTAATACTTTTAAATTTTATTCGCGATAAGGGTACTAAGATTACTTTAGTTGGCGACCCTGATCAATGTATTTATGAATTTAGTATGGCCGATGCAACATCACTGCCTGCTTTAAAGAAAAAGTGGAATATTCCAGAGAAGCCATTAAGTAAATCATTTCGCTGCAATAATAGAATAGCGGAATCGGTTAAAAATATTAGCGGAAATATTTCCTTCGTTGGATGTGGCGGAATTGAAAATGAATATCATCACCCCTTTATTGTGAGAGAACCTAGTTCTGGGTTTGGAAAAAGTATCGCGGAATTTGAGCGACTTTTAAACTTAGCGAATATTCCTCTGACGAGAAGCGCAATTCTTTGTCGCGCTCATCAACAGCTTGAAACTATACGAGGTGATGTGAACTATATAAGCCTGCAGGGACTTACCAAAGACATGGCTCAGGCAGCTTTTTATAGAGATACCCATAAAGACTATCGGAAAGCACAACATATTGTAGAAAATTCAATTCGACAAATGATTGATGAACCTAATTTGTGGGAAGAATATGATGAAAATCCTGATTCGAATGAATCACATCGAATAAAATTGGCACTTTGGAAATTCACGAAATCTCCGGAAGGGCTTCCGCTGGTAAGCGAGAATTGCGAAGAGTGGATTGAGAAGTTGAAGACAAATCTTAGTAGTCTATTTACAGATATAGGCATTACAAATCTGCCCAAATTAGGATTAAAAATCAAACGGACTGGAATTGATGCACATAAATTAACATTACCCCTTTTCCAGCCACAAACTTTATTCCCTCGAATCAGGCAAGAAACCATCCACAAAGTGAAAGGCGAAAGTATCGACGGAGTTCTGGTATTAGGATCTGCACAATTCTTTAATGCGGTTTTAAAAGCGATCGAATCAAATACCAATAACGAAGAACGACGTTTGGCCTATGTCGCAATGACACGAGCACGACACTTGCTACTAGTGGGACTCCCTGCTTCGCATTACGACAAACATTTGTCTTCCTGGGTGAAGTGGGGATTTAAAACCATCTAGCGCTAACTTATTATATTAATCCAAGCACAAATTTATTAAATGTCCGCTTTCGAGATATGGACATTAAAAACAAATTGGAAATAAAAGAGTTATACGAAATTGGCTTTAAAAAAGCCGGACAAAAAGGACAAAATAAGCGTTAAATGGCCGTTTCGACACCCGCTTGCGGACCCGAAAATAGATCCAAAATTGACCTCTCGGTTGACCTATAAAGGGCATATATACTAATATGTGGCCCTGGTTGGACTGGGATGTAAACAGAGATATAGTTCTATCGTAGGTGCTGGTGCCACGCCAAAGATGCAATCCGGATTAAACGCCGGATAAACGATAATCAAAGTGTGCGGGGGCCGACGAACGCGGTGAAAGCCGGGATTCGACTCCTGGCTGGAATGAAGGAACGGTCGGAACCCTGGGTGCTTGATGAAACTCGCGGGAAAGGGACCCCGTATGCCAACCGACGAACCGTTGCCAGGCGTAGAGATCGAAGACGTCCCGTCCGGAGTACGGCCTATTGCCGGGGTTTCCACCTCCACGGCGCTCTTTATCGGCCAACTCCAGGCCGGGCCCCTGCAGAAGCCGGTTTTTTGCCAAACGGCTCAAGACTTTGAAGACGAATTTGCCGATGGCGCTAAGAACAGCGAATTAGCCCGGGCAATACGTTTCTTTTTCGCCAATGGCGGCACCGGTTGTTACGTCTTTCGGATCGGGCGAAATACCGGGGGAACAGAGGCGGATGGAAGCCAAACGCCGCAGCTTTCGGATTACCTGGACGCTTTTGAACTCGTTGACCGCGAAGTAGAACTGTTCAACCTGCTCATTCTGCCCCAGGATGCAACCCAGAACACAGCCACCCAGACGAGTTTGTGGGGACCGGCCAGCGAATTTTGCCGCAAGCGCCGGGCCCTGCTGCTCTTGGACCCTCTTCCTGAATGGACCTCAGTGGAAAAAATTTTGGATCCGGCCCAGGGCCTGCCTGCGGTGCGCGCTGGTTTGGCGCGGGAACACTGCGTGCTGCATTACCCGCGGGTCAGGGTCGCGGAGAACGGGGGAGAAGTGGCCCTGGGAGCAAGCGGCGTTCTGGCGGGCCTGCTGGGCCGCATGGACAGCAGCCGCGGGGTTTGGAAAGCGCCGGCCGGAACCGAGGCTGACCTGCGCGGCCTCGCGGGCCTGGCGCTGGAGGTGTCTGAGGAAGAACATACCCGGTTGAATGCCATGGGCGTCAATGCCTTGCGGACGGTTGGCGGGAAGCTGGTCAGCTGGGGTGCGCGAACGCTGGCCGGAGATGATCAGTACGGTGGTGAGTATAAGTATTTGTCCGTCAAGCGGACTGCGCTGTTTCTGGAGGAAAGCCTGCGCCGTGGCTTGCAGTGGACGGTCTTTGAGCCGAATGACGAGCCCTTGTGGGCCCGGATTCGCGCGAGCGTCCAGGCTTTCATGCACACTTTGTTTCAACAAGGCGCGTTTCAAGGTTCCGCGCCCGGGCACGCGTATTTTGTCCGGTGCGATACGACCACCACCACGGCCGCGGACCGGGCCCAGGGGCGGGTCAATCTTCAGGTGGGATTCGCCCCGCTCAAACCCGCGGAATTCGTGATCATATCCATGCCGCTGAGAGCCGCTTTAGGACAATAGGACTAGTCAAGAGTGGGATTTGTTCGCTGGTTTTACGCCCGCCCGTTTGAATCTGATATATACAATTGCCAGTCTCGAGTCGGCGTTTTTTAACTCCCGTTTAAGAAACGCATTGTATAAACATTTACGGTTTATTCTTCTGCGCTTTATCCAAATACCGACGTTTGCTGAAACTGGATTCCCGCAGGCGGGCGTATTCCTCGGGTGTGCAACGCTGCTTGCAAATTTCATGGTACACGGCATTGCGTTGGAACATGTCCTGCAGCCGGGTGCAATCCGGGTAATCGGCGCATTCGCCGCAGTTGGCCACGTTCCGCCCGGCTGCGCAGGCGGCAATGCCATAGCGGCACCAGGAAGACGGCGTGCAGCCCTGGCAGGAAATCTCATCGGCCGAGAGGATACGGTCCCGCCATCCCAGCCGGTGCCATAACTCGGCCACGGCAGCCAGTTGCGCGGGATCTTTGCTTTGGGTGGCGATATAGCGGAGGCACAAATCGCAGCGCCCGCCGCAATAGGTTATGCGTTCATCCATGGTATCCGCTTGAGCTTTTTGAATGAAACGAATTTTATCATGGCTTGAAATGAACAGTAAGATCGTTGTTAGGCCTGCTGTGTGAAGAGGACGCGGCGAAAATGGCACGGAAGGGGTTCGGGATTTTCAATAACACCAGCCTCGGCCGTATTATTCCAGCAGCGCCACCTTGCCCGAAGCCAGTTTCTGGTTGTTGGCTGTTATCCGGTAGAGGTAAATTCCGCTGCTCAGCCCCGCTGTTTCCAGACGGATGACCTGGGTCCCCGCGGGATAAACCGCTGAGACTGCAACCACGCGTTCGCCCGCCGCGTTAAACCATTCGATCAGCACCCGGTAAGGTTCTGATGGATTCGAGCCCGGCACTGTCCGCTCGTTGAGTACGCACCGGAAAGCTCCTCCCGAGCGTTTGGAGGCCGGGTTGGGGAAGAATCGGGCTGGGACGTTTTCGGCCGGAACCGCCGGCGCAGCAAGCGTGGCGGTGGCAGTCGGGGTTGACGTCGCCGCCGGAACAACCGGCGCGGCTGTGGACGTGAACGTTGCGGCGGGGATGGCGGTAGCGGAATAGGAAGCGGTCGGGGAAGCGGTGCCGGCCGGGTTTGAAGTCGGGCTGGGTGTGGGCGTCGCAGTGGAAGTGGGGAAAGGAGTGGCGGTCGCACTGGCGCTGGCAGTCAGACTGGCAGTAAACGTGGCGATGGCCGTAGGGGTGATTGTGGCCGTGCGGGTGACCGTGACGGTCGGCGTGCAAGTGCGGGTTGCCGTGAGTGAGCCCGTGGCGGTGGCTGTCGGGCTGTCGCCGGGCGTATGGGTGGCGCTGGCCGTGACCGTTGAGGTGGCGGTTCCCGTGGACGTGGCGGTCGGCGTATGCGTGCGGCTCGCAGTGCCCGAAGGCGTGGGTGTAAAAGTGGGGCTGCTGCCCGGAGTGATGGTGGTGCTGATCGTGCAGGTGGAAGTGGCGGAGGCGGTGGCTGTGCCAGTGGAAGTGACGGTCGGAGTTCCAGTGAAAGTGGCGGTTGGCGTTCCGGTAGAAGTGACGGTAACCGTGGCTGTGAGACTGGCAGTGACCGTGATCGTGCCCGTGGAAGTGCTGCTCGCTGTCGGAGTGGCGGTTGAGGTAGGGGTGACTGTCGGCGTAACGGTACGCGTGGGTGTCGGCGTGACTGTCGGAGTTATCGTGCTGCTGCATGTGGGCGTCGGCGTGGGCGTCGCGGCCAGCGGGTGGACAAATCCGGCGAAAAGGACGTAGCTGGTCGAAGATAAAGTTTCGATGCCGGTCTGGGCGATCGTGTTTAATGCCTGGTAGGAGGTTGAAGCGACTGTATTGCCGCCCGACGCCTGGACATCATCCGCTCCAATGTAGCTGGCTGAGGTGAAGTTGCTGTGCGCCCAAACCGATGGCCGGGAACCCAGGCAAAGCGCAGCGATGAAAACCAATCCTATCCGCCACAACCGGTTTGGCATGGAGATGTCCTTTTAGAAAGCCGGAAGTTCCGACCCGTCGCTGCCATGGTTGCAAATGCCGTAAGGCCCGGTGTGCGTGGGCCGGACCGGATAAGCGGCAGTGGTCGTATTGTAAATGTCCCGCGCGTTCGGAGTGGTCGCTTCGCCATGAAAAACGTTGTAACTGACGCGGCTATTCGACGTGTTGTTGTTGATCTGGATGCCCCAGGAACTGTCCGTGGTGCCTTCAAAGCGGATAATGTTGTTCAAGACCATGGTCCGCGTGATGTTATTGGCGAAAATCCCCGTGCCACCCGTGATTTGGGTCAGGTCGATGAAGTTGTTGGTCACCCGCGCATCCTGGGCGGTCTGGATGTACAGGATATACAGACCGCTGGTCTGGGCCAGCACCTGGTTGTCGCTGAAATCGCAATTGACCGTGCCCTGCATGTTCAACACATACGGCGTGGCTTGGTTGGTGATGATGTTGCATTCCCGGATATGGCTGTTGACCGTGCTCGCCATGCTAATCTTGCCCGCGCTGCCGCTCATGTTCAAAGTCAGGGATTCCACACCGCAACTACTGCCGATGGTCAGGGCCAGGCCGGCCAGATTGAGCGTGGTGGTGTTCCATCCCTGGCCGCGCAGGCTGACGCCGTCCGGCAGTGTGAGGTCGTTGCTTTCGGTGAAGGTTCCGGCCTGCACCTCGATCACCCATTGGTCGCTCGCGGCCGGGGTCGGGCTTTCCGCTGCGATCATTTGCAGGGCGCTGTAGACCGTGCAGGTGTCTCCGCCGTCATGGGCCACGGTGATCACCTGCTGGTACACGACCTTGCGGCTGGCCATGGCGTACGAGGCGTTGGAAAGGAGGTGGCGCGGGGTCATGGTCTCGGCTTCCACCTGGATTTCCAGCCAGTATTCCTTGCGGAAAGGGACGTTGATTGAATTGACGCTGCCCAGGACGACATTGAAGATGCCGTTGGCAACAGCCACCGTGCTCTGGGTTTCGGTCCACAAGGCGCTGCCGCCGGACGATTGGTCGTAGAGGCGGAAGGTCAGGCTGCGTGTCCCGGTATACGGGGTTCCGCTGGTATTGGTCAGCATGCCTTGGTAATTCATCTTCTGCCGGATGTGCTGGTAGCCAGCAGCCTGGCTTTGGCTGGCTGTGATCAGAATCAGCAGCAGGGCTCCCCCAAATTTTGAAGCAGTCGCAAGGCGCATGTTCGTTTCCTCCCATGAGGTCAAGGCGCGTGTCTTCCGAAGTGGAGCTATGTTAAAGCATCGGCAGAATGGGGCGGAAAATGAAGAGGAATAAAAGGGCGGAAAGAAGCGGCTTAACGTCCGGTGAAGCTTATTTCCTTGCGGGTGTCGTGGTCGAGAAGGATGAAGGCTTGTTGCGGCTGGAACGCCCGGCCTCGTCCGGCCGGAGCAACCGCGTATTCGCCGGTCGGCACCTGGTCGAAACGGAAACGGCCCTGGCGGTCCGTGCGGGTGCTGGCCAGGAGCGTTTGGCTGCGCAAAAACACCACCACGGGCCCGCTGTTTACCACCGCTCCGGAGACCGTGTTGGTGCCTTCGCGCCAGCGCGCCACTTTCAGGTCGTGCTGGCCGACGTCATAATAGCTGATACGCGGCCGGCCGCGGGTATCCAAGGCCAGGGAAGCCGAATAACCCACCTGCCCGGACGCGTCCACGACCTGGTTGTGCCAGGTGCCGTTGCGTTTGACGGCGTATTTCAGGTCCCAGTCAGTATGGTTGTGGTATCCCACGTGTACATTGCCTTCGCTATCCAACGCCAGCGAGCTGTACCAGCCCGTGTCGCCTTCAGTGTCCGGCAGTTCCAGGAACCATCGTTTGCCGTCGAAATAACGGTACTGCAGGTTGCCCGAGGAATGTCGGCCGTGGTTCGACTCCCAGGAACTGACGTGCAGGCCGCCTGCGGCATCCACGGCCAGGGAAGGCCAGTAACCGTCATTAGCCGGCGTGGCCGGTGGATCGTTCGGGAGCCAGGCCTTTCCGTTCCAAGCCAGCAGTTTGAGGTCGTCTGAGCGGTTGATCACGGTTACAATGCGCGCCCAACCCCTGCGGTCCAGGGCCAGGTCGCAATCCATGGGTCCGCCGCGCACATCCAGCATCTGAATTTGCCAGGCTCGGCCGTCCTGGCGGGCATAAGCCAGACGCTGGCCGGCATTGTAGGCGATCTGGCAGGTGCCGTCGGGCCCCAGGGCCAGGGAAGTGGAGAATTGCACGTAGTCGCGCGTTACCTGGGTGATTTCCCACTTTTTACCGGTCCAGCGGGCATAGCGCAGCCCTGAACCGGCATACGTGATGTGCGGCCGGTCCTGCGCGTCGAGGGCCAGGGAGGTGTATCGGCCGCAATCATCCGCGTCCACGGTCTGCACGGCCCAGTCCGAACCGTTCCAGCGGGCGTATTTCAAGGCGCCGTTGGATTCGTCGAAATAACTGACGTGCAGCTGGTCCTGGCTGTCGCAAGCCAGGGAGGAATACCAACCCACCTTGCCTGCACTGTCCACGGTTTCCACCTGCCATACCGCGGCAGCCGGCGGGCAGACTACCGTTAACAGCACCCAACTGCCGATGAGACTGCATGAAAGCGCGCGCATGTTCGTACGTCCTGGGCGGATTTACGATCCGGAACCGCCGCTATTATACCAGCCCAGGCTAAAGGTTTGTATTTTCAGTTTGCCCGCATTACAAACGCGGTTGAATTTGCTTTTCAAGCAGGCGACTTGGGTTTAAAATTCGCCTACCAACCTAGCCGCCTTGACAGGCACGGAGGGAAAATGGCGACGAGAAAAAAAGCTGCTAAAAAACACCCGGTGAAGAAGGCTGCCAAAAAAGCCTCCAGCCGCAAGCCCAGGCTGATCTGCTACGAATGCGGCCGAATCGTAACCATTAACGACTGGGGGGCTGCCGAAAGCAGTATGATCTGCTGCGGACGGGTCATGGGAAAAAAGTAGACGCCGGCATTCTCCGGCGCCTGGCGCTGATCGGGGCGCGAGCATCTGCCCGAAGAAAAAACGTTTCGGACTTTTCGGAAACCGCAGATTCGAAAACCTCGAAGAGGAAGCATGCTGGATTACAAAGCGACGGACATAACCTTCTTGAAGAAATTGTTTATTAAAGCCGGGGGAGCCAGGGAACGCGAATTTCTGGATGTGCTGACGGCTGAGGAGGCGGAAGTCTATCAGCACGCACTCCCTGTCAGCTGGGTCGACAGCGACATGAATTTCGCCATTGTCCGCAAGGCCCTGCCGATTCTGTACCCCAGTCATCGGGCCGATTTCGGCCATTTCGGCTACGAACTGGCCGGCGAGGATTTTGGGGGAATTTATAAAATCCTGATCCGCATTGTCAGCGTTGAATACGTGGTTGCAAGCATGGAAAAATTCTGGGGGACTTTCAACCGCAAAGGCCTGGGTTCAGGCAGGATGGTGCCAGGCACCAAGCAAGCCGTATTGACCGTAACGCAGTATCCGGATATGGCCCAACCCTACCTGGAACTTTTAAGCGGTTACCTGCAAAGGTTGTTCGAGATGATCGGTTTGAAAAATGTGCGCACCGAGATCGACGCCCAGGACCGCGAGGCCTTGAAATGCCTCGTCAGTTGGGACTAGACCGGGAACGTTGAGGAGAACCTGCCTTGTTTGCCCTGATGACATCGGAGAAAAAACCCTATCTGCGGTGCACCACTCAGGATACCGTCATGCGCACCCCCCAAGATGCCCTGGATCTGCTGGGGCAGGTCTATGAGTATGACATTAGCCGATTTTTATTCCATGAGACCAACTTTGCGCCGGAGTTTTATGATTTGAAGACTAAATTGGCCGGCGAAATACTCCAGAAATTTTCGAACTATTCCATCCAAGCCGCCATTCTGGGCGACTTTAAGGCGGTCGCCAGCTCCCGCTTCAGGGAATTCATGTATGAGTGCAACCAAGGCCGGCAATTGCGTTTCGCCACATCCGAGGCGGACGCAGTGGCCTGGCTGGGAAGCTGACCCCGGCCGGTGAAAGCGACGCAGCCGGAGTGGGACGTGATTGTGGCTGGTGCCGGGCCGGCCGGCTTGTTTGCGGCGCTGCAAGCCGCCAAAAAAGGCCGCTCGGTATTGGCGCTTGAGAAGCAACCCCAGGCCGGGCGCAAGCTCCTTCTGACCGGTTCAGGCCAATGCAATTTCACCCATGACGGTCCCATCCTGGATTTCATTGATGCCTACGGTGATCACGGCCGCTGGTTGAAGCCCGCTTTGTTTCATTTCACCAACCGGGATGCCGTGGCTTTTTTCCGGCGCCACGGAGTGGAATCCGCAACCGTGAAAGAAACCGGCAAAATTTTTCCCGAATCCCGCAAAGCCCGCGATATTCTGGACGCGCTCCTGGGCGCCTGCCGCGACGAAGGGGTTGAGATCAAATTGCGGCAGGGGGTGAGCCAAATCCGCCGGAGTGAAGGAACGGGGTTCCGGGTTGCTTCCAACGGAGAGAGTTATGCGGCCGGAAGCGTGGTCATCGCCACGGGAGGGAAGTCCTACCCGGCCACCGGTTCCACCGGAGACGGCTATGCCCTGGCCCGTTCCCTGGGGCATGCCATCGTGCCGCCGCGGCCGGGGTTGACGCCTTTTTTCATCCGCGACTTTTCCCTGGCCGATCTGGCCGGCACTTCCTTCAAACGCATGGAAGTCAGCTTATGGCGCCGTGATCGGAAAATAAAAACCCTGGCCGGGGACCTGGTGGTGACCCATCACGGGATCTCCGGGCCGGTGGTGCACAATTTGTCGCGTTATGCCGTTGCCGGAGACCGGGTGACCCTGGCCCTGGTCTCGGCCCGTCAGCCTGAGGCGTTCAAACAGGAAGCGTGGGCCGGAATGGAACGCGCCGGCCAGGTCAAAGCCGGCGCCTGGCTGAAACCGTTCCGCCTGACTCAGGCCCTGAACCGGAAATTGCTGAACCTGGCCGGGATACGCCCCGAAGAGGCGGTGGGGCAATTGCACCGTGCGAAGCGCCAAACCCTGCTGCGGCTGCTTCTGGAATTCCCGCTGACCATCGCCGGCCTGGGCGGGTTCGACGTGGCCATGGTGACCTGCGGCGGCGTGTGTTTGGATGAGGTCAACCCGAAAACCATGGAATCGCGGCTGGTGCCGGGCCTGTATTTCGCGGGCGAAGTACTGGATATCGACGGCGACAGCGGAGGGTATGATCTTCAGGCCGCCTGGTCCACGGCTGCGCTGGTTTCCGCACGGTGGACCTGACCAGCCCGGGAAGGAGAGTTAACGGGGTTAATGCCTAGATTATTCGGGAACCTGACCACGTACTTTCGACGGGGAACGGAACGGCCTTCCGGCCTGGCTTTTGAATTCCTGAAGTATGTCGGACCCGGCCTGCTGGTCACCATCGGCTTCACCGACCCCGGCAATTGGGCTTCCAACTTCGCCGCCGGCTCAACCTATGGCTATGCCTTGCTGTGGATGGTGACGCTGGCCACGGTCATGCTGATCGTACTGCAGCACAATGTCGCCCACCTCGGCATTGCGACAGGCCTTTGTCTGGCCGAGGCGGTGCACGAGCACTTTCCGGCCCGTTCCAGCCGGCTCCTGCTGCTCACGGCCATGGCTGCTTCGGTCTCCACCAGCCTGGCGGAAATCCTGGGCGGCGCCATCGCCCTGCGCATGCTTTTCCATTTGCCGCTGAAGATCGGCGCGGTGCTGGTGGTGCTGGTTTCAGTCCTCATGTTATACACCAATTCCTATCGGCGCCTGGAACGCTGGATCATCGCCTTTCTCGCGGTCGTTGGATTCTCTTTCCTGTATGAACTGTTTCTGGTGCAGGTGGATTGGCCGGCCGCTCTGGTGGCCTGGGTAAAGCCGGAACTCCCGGCCGGCAGTATGGTGGTGGTGATGAGCGTGCTGGGTGCAGTGGTTATGCCCCACAACCTCTTCTTGCATTCCGAAATCATCCAGAGCCGGCAATGGAACCTTCAGGACGAAGCCGTGATTCGCAAGCAACTGCGTTTTGAGTTTCTGGAAACGCTTTTTTCCATGATCGTAGGCTGGGCCATCAACAGCGCGATGATTTTGCTCGCGGCCGCGACTTTTTTCGCCCGCCGCCAGCCTGTGGCCGAGTTGGAGCAGGCTAAATCCCTGCTCGAACCTCTGCTGGGCAGCGGAGCGGGTTTGGTGTTTGCCCTGGCCCTGCTGTTTTCCGGTTTGTCCTCAACCATCACATCAGGCATGGCGGCGGGCACCATTATGGCCGGCATGTCCGGCGAAAGTTATGACATCCAGGACCGGCACACCCGCCGGGGGGTACTGCTGTCGTTCCTGCTGGCCCTGCTGATCATCTTCGTCATCACAAACCCTTTCGCCGGGCTGATCTTTTCCCAAATGATCCTGAGCATGCAACTGCCGTTTACTATTTTCGCGCAAATCCGGCTGACCTCCTCGGCCCGGGTCATGGGCAAATACGCCAACACGCGGGGCACCATGCTTATGCTCTATGCCTTGGGCGGTTTGGTGACGCTGTTGAATCTTTTTTTGCTCGCCAGTTTCGTTCCGCACTGACGCGCGGCCCTATGGCTTTGCGGCTGCTGCTTTTCCTGCTAAAATGACTGGCCGGAAAAGCCGATGACCAAGGAAGCGGCCGATAAGTCGGAATGGCCGATGATCAAATGGGAGGGGAGCCTGCCAGCCATGACTGAATCCCGTGAGCAACTCATTATCCGGCATATCCTGCTGAGCCTGACAACCGTGGGCTTGATGCTGCTGTTGTCGTTTCTATTGCGCCGCCTGCCTGCGCCGCCGGGCTTTTTGCTGATCGTAATTCTGGCGATAAACGCCGCGGGCTATGCGGCTTACTGGTGGGGGTGCCGGCGCTGGCTGGGGCCCACCGAACCGCTGATATGGGTGTTGGCCTTTGTCGCCGCTGAACTGGCCCTGCGGTTTCACGCTCCGCTGAACCTCGCGGCATGGAAGCAGGTGACGACAATGTGCGCGAGCATTTGGAAAACCGTGGCCGTGGTCTATGGGATCGAATGGTTCAAGACTCCGGCAGCCGAACGATACGACCGCCGGCGGGGATTCATGCACCTGGGGCTGGTCGGAAGCGCGGCCTTCATCCTTTTGGCCGTCAACGTGGTTATCATGGACACCTTCATATGGCATTTCCGTAACGCGCCCCTGGCGGGGGTGGTGGTGTACATGGTTTTCGGCGGGTATTTCATGGTCAACGCCTATTCCGGCATTCGCGCCGAACGGTGCGACAAATTTTTGGACATGAATTTGGAAGCGGGCAAAACCGTTTTCCGTTATCTGAAATTGCAGGGAAGACCTGCGGTCCTGTACGCGATCAATTCCTACGGGATATGGCTGGGCCTCGGGGCGCTCTATTTCTACGGCCGGACATTCATGTAGGCTGTTGCAGGGAAGCGCGGAGAACCGCGAAGGCGCCGGTCAAGCAGCCGGCCAAACAAAGGAAATGAGGTTGAACCGCTCGTGAACAAAACACGTTTAATCATGGTCAGCATCCTCTGTGTCGGCCTTGCGGCCGGGTGCGGCTCAAAACCGCAAAACACGTCCGCCGGCCAGGCGGGGTTTCAGGAGAAAGTCAGGCTCTTCGAAGCGGACATGCGGGCGCAGATGCAGGACCTGGAAACGCGCCTGGAAATGCTGCAGGGTCCCGGGTTGAGGCTCTCCGAGGAGGCCAGGGAACTGTGGCTCGAAAGCAGCGACACGTTCGCCCAGGCCCGGGTCGATTTTCAAAGCGCCTTGGAAAGAGCCGAAGGCCAGACCCAGGCGACCTGGCTTCAATACCGCGAGGAGCTTGACCAAAAATGGACGGCCGTGGAAGCGGCTTTTCAAGCCCTCAAGCGGGCCGCGGGCAAAAGGGAATAGAGCGGGGGCCGGAGATGGCCGCCGGCCTCCTTTGGCTTGAATAGCGAGGGTTGCGTTGGCATTCGCTCAGACCGGAGGGGTCATGCTGGAAAAACTTTTTAAGCTCAGGGAACACGGGACCACGGTAAAGACCGAGGTGGTGGCGGGCATTACCACCTTCATGACCATGGCCTACATCATCTTCGTGCAGCCGGCCATTTTGTCGCAGTGCGGCATGGACTTCAACGCGGTCATGGTGGCCACCTGCGTCTCCAGCGCCCTGGCCTGCTTTGTCATGGCCCTGCTGGCCAATTATCCCATCGCCCTGGCCCCGGCCATGGGGCACAACGTCTATTTTGCTTTCGTGGCCTGTCCCATGATCGCCGCTCTGCTGGGTGAAAACGCGGCGGTCAAGCCCTGGCAAGTGGCCCTGGGTGCGATCTTCCTTTCCGGCATGGTTTTCATCGGCTTTTCGTTTTTGGGGTTCCGGGAAAAAGTCATCAAAGCCGTGCCGCCCTCCCTGCGCTACGCCATTGCCGTGGGCATCGGCCTCATGATCGCCCTGGTGGGCTTCGAATGGTCGGGCATCACCACGGCCAACCCGTCCATTTACATCAGCATGGGCAAACTGAATTCAGCGCCGGTCCTCCTGTCCCTGTTCGGCCTGGCGGTGATCTCCGTGCTGCTGGTTCTGAGAATCCAGGGCGCGATTCTGATCGGGATCGCGGCCAGCACGGTGGCTGGCCTGATTTTCGGGTTGGTCAAATACCAGGGGATTGCCAGCCCGGTGCCTTCGCTGGGGCCGACGTTTTTAAAGCTGAGTTTCAAGGGCGCCTTGAGCCTGGGATTTGTGGAGTTGATATTCGTGTTTTTCTTCCTGGACCTGTTCGACACCATCGGCACTCTGATCGGCGTGGGCGAAAAGGCCGGGTTCATCAAGGACGACCACCTGCCCCGCGCGCAGCAGGCTCTGCTCTCCGACGCCACAGCCACGGTCGTGGGAGCCGTGTTGGGCACCTCCACGGTAACCAGCTATGTGGAAAGTGCGGCCGGCGTTTCCCAAGGCGGCCGCACGGGCCTGACCAACGTGGTGACCGGGTTGTTGATGCTGGCTGCGCTTTTTTTCAAGCCCCTGGTGGCCATGATCGGGTCTGGCTACCAAACCGCGGGCGGCGCATACCTCTACCCGGTAGTGGCGCCGGCCCTGATCGTGGTGGGCTGCATGATGATGAGTTGCGTTCGGAAAATTCCCTGGGACGATTACAGCGAGGCCATTCCGGCCTTTCTGACCATCGTGGTCATGCCGTTTTGCGGATTTTCCATTACCGAAGGCATTGCTTTTGGCTTCATCAGTTATGCGCTGCTGAAAACCGTGGCCGGCAAAAGCCGGGACGTTCACCCGCTGATTTACGTTTTTGCCGCCTTGTTTGTCCTGCGCTACATCCTGACCGCCTGAAATCGAACGTCCCGCCATCCTGATGGCTTTTTGCCTTTGACCCGGATATAATGTGCGCCTGCATTATGACCGGCAGCAGCAGCGACCCGGCGCGACCTTGACCATGAGAGGCGAACCTTGGCAACCCCGTCAGGAGAATCCGTAAACGATAAACCGAACCCGCGCATCGGCTTGGCCTTGGGCGGCGGCGGCGCGAAAGGGATCGCCCATATCGCCTTCCTGAAGATCCTGGATGAGCTGGGCCTCAGGCCAGGTATTATTGCCGGAACCAGCATGGGTGCGCTTATCGGAGCCTTGTATGCATTCGGGCACAGTGGCAAAGAGATCGAACGCATATTCACCGATTTGAAGCTGGTGGATTTTATCAACCTCACGGACCTCACACTCGGCGCCAAATACGGCCTGATCCGCGGCGACAAGATCATCAAGACCCTGGAAAAGCTGGTCCAAAAGAAAAGTTTCGAGGATTTAAAAATCCCGCTCAAGGTCATTGCCACTGATTTCTGGAGCCGGGAGGAGGTCATCCTCGACCACGGCAGCTTGACCGAGGCGGTCAGGGCCAGCATTTCCATCCCGGGCATATTCGAGGCGGTTGTTACCGGCGGCCGGGTATTGATTGACGGCGGCGTCGTCAACTCCTTGCCGTATGAAATCCTGCGCGGGGACTGCGACCTGCTGATCGCCATCAATGTCCTGGGCGAGATCGCTCCCGGGACCGGCCGGGTGGCCAAACCCACCTTGCCCGAAGCGATTCTCAACACCTTTCAGATCATGGAAATCGCCGGCCTGGCGCGCAAGCTCGAACGCTCCCGGCCGGACATCTACCTCAGCCCCAAGCTGCTGAACATTCAGATTCTGGATTTTCACAAGGTCAGGCCCATTCTGGCCAGCGTGACGGACGATGCCGCCCGGTTCAGGGAGCAGATGGGGAAATTCCTGGCCGGCGGTTCGGCGGGGTGAGGGGATGGGATTTTCGATCCCTACGCAAGAATCCCCGGGCTTTGGCCCGGGGAGAGGATTGCGGGATTCGTTTGCGTAGGGAGGGAGCCCCGGACTTTGGTCCGGGGGGGCACTCCACTCCGTTTTGGCGATGGTGTGCAAGCCCGGGTTACTTTTTGAACCAGCGTGAAAACAACGAACTGTTCTGGTCGGATTCAAGCGGGGCCACGCGGAACATTTTACAGCTTGTGCAGCGGCCGTTGCCCCAGGGCCACAGCATGGCCATGACCGCATACTCGCCGAAGTTTTTATAGAAAAGGGTTTGCTCGGGCCGGATGCCGCCGAAAGCCTTGGTCAGTTTGCTGGCTTGACCGTCGGCTTTTTGGCCCTGGGGTTTGAGCGCGGGCCCCAGGATGGATTCCAATCTTTCCTGCCAGGCCGCTGAGATCCGGTTTTCGAAAACCACGTCAATCAGTTCGTCGGTTGCCGAGCGTTCCTCGAATATCTCCAGACCTTTAAGTTGTTGGAATATCTCGGTCAGCCGCATCTCGTTGCTCCCGTTCGCTGAAATGGTATAATGATCCGCGCCGATGTCCGCGATGGCGGATCTCGGGACGTGGCCGCCTTCCGGCGAGCCAAAAGGCTAATGCTGGAAGTATATCACAAGAGAATGCCGCCTTTGGATCGATTTGATGGCGGTTTCGGCGGAATGCTCGGAAGAGAGGGGTGAAAGCATTGAAATTCACCATGAACCGTTTCGTCAGCTGGGGAGGTGGAGGCTTGGCTTTGGCCGGCCTGATTTACGTTCTGGGTACGGTGGGGTATTACCGCGCCCGAACGCCGGAAATCATCCGGACAGCGCGTCAGGACGCCCGGGCGTGGCACCCCTTGTCCGAATTCAGCGGTTGGCAGATCCAGGCCTTGCTGGCCGTACAGGACCCGGGGTTTTACCGCCATCACGGCATTGATCTGCATACGCCCGGCGCGGGTCTGACCACCCTGACCCAGGGCCTGGCCAAAAAATTGTATTTCCATCCCTTTAAACCCGGGATCCGCAAGTTGCAACTGATGTTGCTGGCCCGCTGGGTGCTGGACCCCTTGGTGAGCAAGGAAGAGCAGCAGGAACTGTTCGTCAATTTGATCTACCTGGGGAAATCCGACGGGCGGCCGGTGATCGGCCTAGGCGAGGCGGCCCGTGTGTATTACGGGCGAACCATGGCCGAACTTACCGAGACGCAATATCTCTCGCTGGTGGCCATGATCATTGCGCCGGGCAACTTCCACGTTAAAGACCATCCCGAAGCCAATGCCGAAAGGACGCGGAGGATTGCGCAGGTGGTCAACGGTACCTACCAGCCCCGCGGGCTGATGGACCTTTATTACGGCCCCCTGGACCCGGAAACGCAAAAAGGCCTGGCTCCGGCTTCGTATTTTCCGAAGCTTTACGATCCGCCAAAGGAGTGAATGGCGCGGCGCGGGGAAGGCGGAAAAAGCGCCTTTATGTTGCGGTTCATCCTGATCCTTGGGGGTTGCAAATGCCCACTCATGATTCTCCGGCTTTCAACGGCGCCCTGGAGGCCATTAAAAACCGGCATAGCGTGCGCCAATTTTCCGAACAGCCTGTCTCCGAGGCCGATCTCACCGCAGTGCTGGAGGCTGCGAATTACGCCCCGTCGGCCCACAACCAGCAAGCCTGGCGGTTCATCATCGTCCGGGGCGAAAAAAAACGCGAACTGGTAGAATTGATCAACCAGCGGCTGGGTGCCTTTCCCCGCGCCGCTTCGGTGTTGCTGCGCCTGGCCGCGCGTACCATTGCCAGCGCGCCGGAGGTGGTCGCGGTGGCGAACACCGGCGAATTGATCGAACACGGCACCCGGCTTTTCCAAATCGACCCTGACCTGGGCCATGATTTTTTCCGGACCATGGAAATACAAAGCTCGGCTGCGGCGGTGCAAAACCTGTTGCTGGCCGCCACCTCGTTGGGACTGGCGACGGTGTGGCTCGGCATTCTTTATCTGATTAAAGACGAGGTTTTGACCTTGCTGGGCGAGCCCCAGGGGGAATTCATGGCCATTGTGCCCCTCGGGTATCCGGTGCGTCCGACCAAAGGCCCGGTCAAACGGCCGCTGGATTCCATTGTCAAAGTCTTGGCTTAAAAACCATCTGCCCAGGTAGACGCTCGAACTTCTTCTGAAGCCACGGAAAAATACCATGTAATTAAAAGAGTTAAATTAAACATTTTCTTTCCGGTTTGACGTTCTGGCTGGCGGTTTTAACCTGGGCGCTTATAGCTAAAAGTGATATAAGAGCAAATATGAAACGTCTAATCTGAAAAGGCGGAAAGGGGTGGGGTTATGGAAATTATCGTCAAGCGCTTGTCCGAAGAAGAGATCGCAAAAATGGGGATCCGGCAGTGGCCGATCTGGGAAAAAGAACCCAGCCGTTTTGAATGGACCTACGACAGTCAGGAAGAATGCCTCTTTTTAGAGGGCGAAGTTATCGTGCATGCGCCGGATGGCCGGCAGGTCAAAATCCATGCCGGCGATTATGTCATATTCCCCACGGGACTGAGCTGTACCTGGCAGGTGCTAAAACAGGTCCGCAAACATTATCGGTTTCAATAATTCCGGATTACTGGGCTTCGAAAACTTCTTTTCAGGAGGTGAAATGATGGGTTTTAAAAAACCTTCTGCCGAAACCGCGCCCGTGGCCATTAACAAGGCGACAGCCGTGATCACATCGGTTTTGGGAGTGTTATTGTCCCTGGCCAGCTTTGAACATGGGCTGTTTGAAACCTTGCAGGGTGGACGCCCCACGGGCAAATTAATCATCCAAGCTATCGGTGAAGCGCAGCGGTGGTGGCTATATGGAACCGAGGAGGCGCTGACCATCCTTCCGGTTTTTTGGCTGACCGGGTTGTGCGCCATGGCCATCAGCCTGGTGGCGGCTTTTTGGTCGATACGCTCCATCCGCCAGCCTCGCGGTGCCACGGTTTTTTTACTGCTGTTTATTTTGGTGACGCTGGTAGGCGGGGGCATTGGACACATCGTGTTCTTTACTGTGATCTGGGCTTATGCTACCCGGATTCGCCGCCCTTTAACAGGGTGGCGAAAAATCCTGCCTCCGGGTTTGCGCAAGCTGATCGCTCCCTGGTGGCCCTACGTGCTTGCCGTAGCAGGCTTGTGCTGGCTGATGGCGCTGGAAATAGCGGTTTTTGGTTATTTCCCCGGCCTGTCGGAGCCGGATGTCATTTTTGCCCTTTGCTGGTATTTGCTGCTGGCAGTTTGGCTGCTTGTCCATCTGGCGTACTTTTCCGGGTTTGCATCAGACCTTGAAGACCAAGAGGCGGCGGCCTCGATAAAAAACAATTAATTCTTCTGGCCTAGTTGCGGCAAGTCGGGTATTCTGTTGGTTCTATAATTTACACCCCTTCGTTAAAGCCCCGCGGCTTGCCGTGGGGGAGCTTTACCTCCCGGGAGGATGCAGGGCATGTCCAATGTTGTTCTCAAGAACGTAACCAAACGCTTCATTTGCAAAGAGGGCCCGAAAGAAGTGGTCCGCAACGTCAGTTTCACCTGCGAAGACAAGGAGTTCGTGATCTTGGTCGGCCCCTCGGGCTGCGGGAAATCCACCACGCTGCGCATGATCGCCGGCCTGGAGGAAGTGACCGGCGGGGAAATCCACATCGGCGGCCGCCTGGTCAACGATGTGGCGCCCAGCGACCGGGATATTGCCATGGTTTTTCAGAATTACGCCCTGTACCCCCACATGACGGTGTTCGACAACATGTCCTTCGGTCTCCGCCTGCACGGGAGGAAAAAGGATGAAATCAAGAAACGCGTGGAGGAAGCCGCCAAGATCCTGATGATCACGGAGTTTCTGCAGCGCCTGCCCAGGGAACTGTCCGGCGGCCAGCGTCAGCGCGTGGCCGTAGGCCGGGCCATTGTCCGCAATCCCAAGGTTTTTCTCTTCGACGAACCGCTTTCCAACCTGGATGCCGAGATGCGGGAAAGCATGCGCGCCGAACTCAGGCAACTGCACCATTTGCTCGACGCCACCATGATCTACGTGACGCACGACCAGGTCGAAGCCATGACCATGGCCGACCGGATCGCGGTCATGCGCGACGGCGAGGTGCACCAGTTCGCCAAGCCGCTCGAACTCTACAACCGTCCGCAAAACAAGTTCGTGGCCGGCTTCATCGGCAACCAGCGCATGAACTTCATCGAGGGCAGCATCAAGAAGAAGGGCAAGAAAGTGTTTTTCGGCAATCCGGACCTGGAGCTGGAGGCGCACGCCTCGCACGCCAAGAAACTCGCCCCCTACCACGGGAAGCCCGTAAGCCTGGGCATCCGGCCGGAAAGCATATACGACAAGATCTATTCCAAAAACGCGACGGCGGGCAATACGCTCAGATCGAAAATCAAGGTCATGCTGCCCACGGGCGACTACGCCATTTTACATCTGCAGGTGGGCAAGCAGAAAATCTCCATGAAGGTGAACGCCTACGAAAAGCTGGGCGAGGGCCGGAAGATCGACATCGTGCTGGATATGGGCAAAGCCCTGTATTTCGAACCCGAGCCCGAAAATATCGAGGAATACCCCAACAAGGTCGGGCTCGGCAAGCTGATTTGCTGACGGTTGATCCGGCCTGCGGGGCGGCTATTTCGCCACCACGAATTTGAACGTCCGCGTTTTCTTCCCGTCGATGTAAACCACTCCCAAGTACACGCCTGGGCCCAGATGCTGCGTCCGCAAGGACGGCCGGACGGCTCCCTGGCCGCCGTACTCCTCCACTTTGGCCACCAAGTCCCCTGAAAGATTGTAAACGCAGAGAACCAAGTTCCCACTGGTCCATTCCGGAAGATTGAAGAAGACCTGGTCGCGGGCCGGCTGCGGGTAGGCCGCGAAGCCCTGGAAAGTCGAACCCGGGGTGGCGGCCGCTTCCGTAGCCGTGGCGGTCGGGCTGAACGTGCCGGTGGCCGTGACAAACGGCGAGGGCGTGAAGGTCGGCGTAACCGTGAAGGTCGGGGTCGCCGTGAGAGTCGGTGTGGCCGTAACCACGGGGGTGTGGGTCCGCGTCTGGGTGAAAGTGGAGCTGAAGGTTGCGGTGGCGGTTCGGGAGACAGTCGCCGTGGCCGTGGCCGTGAGTGAAATCGTGGGCGTGGCCGTGCGGGTGCAAGTGGCGGTGGCTGTGGGAGTAGGGGTGGACGTGGGGCTGTCGCCAGGCGTGTTCGTGGGCGAAATCGTTGCGGTTGAGGTTGAAGTGCCCGTGGCCGTGGCGGTCCGGGTCACGGTAAAAGTGGGCGTGGCGGTCGGCGTGATCGTGGCCGAGAACGTGGGCGTGGCGGTTCCGGTGGCCGTGCCCGTGGCAGTGGCAGTGAACGTCGGGGTGGCGGTGAACGTCGGAGTGACGGTGGACGTTGGCGTGGAGGTGAATGTGATTGTGCCCGTGGCCGTTGGGGTGCCGGTTACGCTGTAAGTGGGGGTGGCGGTAAAAGTCGGCGTAAGGGTCGGCGTGGCTGAGATGGTGGACGTAGGCGTGACGGTGAATGTCGCCGTGGCCGGGAAAGGAATCATATAATTGCTGGAAAAAGCCGAACTGTTCCGGCCGTTGGTGGCGATGGCCGTGAAGACTTCGCCGCTGGTGGCGAAACGGCCAGGGACGTTCAAACCCCAGGAAGTGCCGATGATGGTCGTGGTCCTGCCCACGAAGGTCAGGCTGCCGCCTGCCACTCCGGTTCCGCGGTCGGAAACGAAGACCTCGATCACGTCGTCGCCGCTGACGCAGGTGCCGTAAAGCCAATTGGTATCGTTCGAGGTGATGGCCGGCGCCGCCTGGTTGTTGTTGGCGCCTGCGGCCAGCACGATGCCCGCGCCGCTGAACGCGCAAATGGTGTTGGTGCTCAGCATGACGCCGTCGGAATTATCATGGGCGATGTTGACGCCATTGGTCGTGCCGGCGATCAGATTGCCCTGGGAGGAGCCTTCCAGGCCGATCCAGTTGTCATAGCTCCAGTTGGTGAGATAAATGCCATTGGTGAAGTTGGGCGCAGGCACGGTCAGGTTGGCCAGCGGGCCGATGGTGTTGGCGACAATGGTGTTTTCGAAGCTGTCGGCCAGGTAAACGCCGTCCGTGCTGGACCCGCAGATCAGGTTGCCTTCGCCGGCACTGGTGCCACCGATGCGGTTGCGATAGCAATTGGTCCAATAGAGCGCGTCGCCGGTGTTGGCCAGGCGCGCCGTGCCGTCGTAATTAGTGCCGATGAAATTTCCGTACACCTTGTTGTTGAACCCGTATTGGCTGCGGAAGCCGTAGCCGCCGTTGCCCGAGACGAGGTTGCGGTACAGGGCGTTGGCCGAACCGACCTGGTTGTCGCCGGCGTTGATGTAAAAATTGATGCCGTTTTGAATGTTAGGAACGGCGGCGTCGCCATAGATGTTGGTTCCGATCCAGTTGCCGACGATGGTATTGTAACGCTGCTGCTCGCCGGTCACGGTCCGCTCGAAGGAAAGCCCGTGCTGGCCGTTGCCGGAAATCAGGTTGCCGTTGCGCAGGGCATAGGACAGGTTCTGCCCGCCGAAATAGTTGCCGTTGCCGTCGATCACGCGGATGCCGCAGCCGGCGTTGGGCTGGCTGGCAGTGCCGGATTTGGTCGTGCCGATGAAGTTGCCGCTCAGGGTGTTTCCCAGGCCGCCCAGCATGCAGATGCCGTGGCTGCTGTTGCCGGAAACGACGTTGCCTTCAAGATTGTAGCAGTTGCCGCCGATCAGGTTGCCGGCCGCGTAATTGAGGTAAATGCCATACGTATTGGGGAACGCGTTCTCCGTGTCCGGACAGACCCCGATGGAGTTGTTTTGAATGCGGTTGTTGCTCGGCCAGGGGTTTGAGGTTGAAGAACCGCACCACAGATGGATGCCGTAGGAATCATTGCCTGCGATGATGTTGTCGAACCCCGCGACAGGCAGGCCTATATCATTGCCGCCGGCCTGATGGAGCATGATGCCTACGCCGTTGGGGATTTCGGCGTTCTGGCCGGGATTGACGCCGATGGTATTGCCGGCCAGAGTGTTGCCGAAGGTCGTGGCGTCGCTCAGGTAAACGCCGTAATTGGTGTTGCCTGAAATCAGGTTTCCCCGGGAGGCGGACCGGTCGCCGCCGATCAGGTTGCCCATGCTGTTGCCGTACATTTGAATGCCCGTGCCGTTGGCCACGGCCAGAGTGCCCAGGCCGTTGGTGCCGATGTAATTGCCGTGCACCTGGGTGCCGATGGCGTCGTAGAGGGAAATCCCGCAGGTGGCATTGCCGGAGATGATGTTGTAGTTCGAGGACAGTGTGCCGCCGATGTCATTGTAGTCACCGCTGACGGACAAGCCGATGTTGTTGCCCAATCCCGAGGTGCCGCTGAAGTTGGTGCCCAGGGCGCAATTGTATACGCGATTGCAGTTCGAAGCCAGGGACAGGCCGTAACCGGTCATCCGGACGAAGGCCATGGCCGTGATCGTGGAACCGTCGCTGCCCGCCGAGAAATACACGCCGTTGGACACGCCGCCGCCGCTGATGACCGCATAACTGCCGGAAATGTTCACCGGATCGCTGACGTTGATATAGGATGCCAGCGTAATGCTCATGAAACTCGAGCTGAAGGTGATGATGTCCGGCCCGACGTTGGCATTGGCGCTCAACACGGCCTGGCGGAAGGAACCGGCGCCCGAATCGTTGGTGTTGGTTACGGTGTAGGTCGTGGCAACGGCGGTTTGTGCCAGGGTAAGCGCCAGCAGGATGACGAGAATGGATTTTTTCATGACAGCCTCCGTCAAAATGACATATAGATAGTTAACGGCAGAAAAAGGCGTCGGATTAAGTGTTTTGGGATTTTATTTTGGGGGGCGCGGGGGCTTTAAAACGGAGGATGACCGTGCGCTTAAGCCATGAGCGTGAATTTGCCTTCGCCGTATTTCCCGATCTGAACGTTGAAATTGGCCTGCACCGCGGGTTTCGCCAAAATGGCGGCTGCTTCGGGAGGGAGCGGGTCTTTGCCGGGGCGGTATACTTTTCCGAAGAGCAAGTGGATTTGGTTCTGCATATTGAGCAATCCACCGAGTACATTGAGAACTTCGGAGTAGTTTTCGATGATCCCCTCGGGGATATCGTTGGTGCGCACGCCCCGCTCGGCTTCCGCGGCGGGAATCAGGGTCATGGCCGCGCCGGATTTGTTGGCGAAATTCAGGTCGGCGACCGCCAGGACGAGATGCCCATGGCCGGTGAAATCTCCGATCGCCGCGTTTTTTTTATCGATCGTGCAAGCGGGCAGCGGAGTGACCGTGATGGGCGTGGCCAGAAGATCGAAGAACGTCTGCTTGAGTTCGTTGTCAGCGGGGAGTTTCATTGCCGTTGGAACCTCCGTGATTTTGATGCTTGACCAGCATTAAAGTGACTTTGGCCTTGCCCAAGGTGAGATTGGTGGCCGCGATTTCGTCCGGGGCCGGAAGCGTGGGCAAGTCCTTGGCAACGCTCGGCAACCCCATCTGGATCGGCGCACTGTGGCCGTCCAGGTTGCGCTTCATGGTGCCGGCCAGGATGTTTACGATCTCTCCCCAGGCATCCGCCTGTTCCTCCAGGGAAATGGTTTCCATGCCCAAAAACAGGCGGGTTACCTCCAAACAGCCTTCGGGATCGGTCAGGACGCCCAGCTTCAGTCTGATCAGGTCGTTGTTCAGATTGATGTATCCGCCCACGAGGGATTCCGGGGGTTCGAGCGCATGGCCGGTGATTTGGAAATCCTCGATTCCCAGAATCGTGCTGGCCAATTCCTCGGCGGCCCGCTCGGCCGCGCCCAGCCACTCCCGTATGGAAGGGGCGGACTCATGGCTCATGATAAAATCCCCGCCAGCTCGCTTTGGAAAGTTTCTACGGTGAACGGCTTGCAGATGAAAAAGTTGGCTCCTGCATCCATGGCCAGTTGCTTCATTTCCTGCGTGCCTTCGGAGGTGACGAAGCCGTACTTGATCGGGGAGCCGCTTTGCTTGAGGTTCTGAGCCACTTCGATGCCGTTCATTTCCGGCATGTTCCAGTCCAGGAAAACCAGATCCGGCGCCACGGTTTTGATCTTCTCCAGGGCATCCTTGCCGTTGACGGCTTCCTCGGCGTCCACGTCCTGGAATCCGGCTTGCCGCAGGATACGCCTGATGATCATGCGCATGGCCTTGCTGTCGTCTACGATGAGTATTTTCATGATCCACCTCCGCCCAGTGGCGTTTTGCTGTGTGGTTACGCCGTAGGCTTGCTGTGCCTAGCGTTTCGTTCCGGTTTCCGGCTTGTCTTCTTTCTGATGACGACCAGATTCATTTTCGAGTTTTGGATGCCGACCATGACCCGGGCTGCTTCCTGGTCGTCGCTCACTTCGAGGTAGCCGTTGATAAAGATCGGCAGCCCCATGTGGAAGGGTAATTTTTGTTCGGCCAGTTGCCGCCTGATCAACCCGCTAATGATGTTCAAAATTTCTTTAATGGCGTCTGCCGTGTCTTCGCCGGTAAGCTGGAAGGTTCTTTCGACGCCCATGAAGCTTCTGGCGATGGCGTCAAACCCTTCGTGGTTGGAAATGAGCCCCAGCAGCACGGCTTCGGTCTCTCCGATTAACGGCATGTAGGCGCCGCAGACGTCCTCGCGACGGTATTGGTCGGCGATATCGCTGACCGCGAAATGATCGGCCCGGCCGATGGTTTTGGGCGTCATGACGAAAAACGCGGTGGTCATCTCGGTCAGCCACTGGCTGAGACTCAAACGCTTGCCGGCCTTGCGCAACTGGTCATACAGCTCCTGCTGGGGCATCGCCGGCGAGAGGATGATGCGCACGTACATCTCCAGCGGCCCGATGGTCACCTTCATGCAGAGCGCTTCCTGGCCGGTGGCCAAAGCCACGTCGCCTTCGACGAATACCGGCAGTCCGGTTTTAAGTATCGGATGGCGTTCGGCCATCTGGCGTTTGACGACTCCGCACAGGATGTTCAACATTTCCCGGATGGCATCCGCCATGTCTTCCTGGGAAATCTCCTCCGGCTGACTTTCCATCTGCAGAAAGTATTTGGCCAGTTCCTGACAGCCGAGTTTGTTGGATAAAATGCCGATGATCACCGCGTCGTCCTGGCTGATCATGGGCAAATAGGCGCCGATCACATTGTCTCGGTCGTAATTTTCGGTCACGCCGATCACCCGGTAACTATCCTTGCCCAAGGAGGTCAACGACACGTCGAAGGCCGCCGCCAGGGCTTCGCCCATCCAGTCGGGGAGGTTCATCCGGCCGGGTGCGCCGGATTCCGCGGCCTGGGGTCGCGAAGCCGCCGGAAGGGAGGAAGAACGGTTCTGGTTTTCCCGGGGTGCTGTGTGCATGTCTGTTTCCGCCTCTCTGCGAATGGTTCCGCGAAACCGCCGGCGCCTTAGTAGCGGGCCGGCGAGGTTACACTTCTGCGCCGCATAATTTTTTAAAGCCCCGGATGATGCCCTGGGGGATTTTATCCAAAGCGAGAACGGCGGTGGCTGCCTCCAGGTCAATGGCCGCTTTGGGCATGCCGAAGACCACCGAAGTTTTTTCGTCCTGGGCGATGGTGTACGATCCTTGGTTTTTCATGTTGAGCAGGGCCCGGGCGCCGTCCGCGCCCATGCCGGTCAGGATCACGCCGACCGCGCTCGGCCCGGCGCATTTGGCCACTGAATCGAACAGCACCTCCACGCTGGGGCGCTGGTGGAAAACTTTCGGCCCGTCTTTCAGATGGATCATGTAGTTGTCGCCGTTGCGGCTGATGACCATGTGCTTGTCTCCGGGCGAAAGCAGGGCCAGGCCGGGGCGGAGGGTCATGCCGTTTTTGGCTTCCTGGACTTCGAGGGCGCTGAGGTCGTTCAGACGCTTGGCAAAAGCCGGCATGATATAGGCGGGCATGTGTTGGACCATGACCGTGCCCGGAATTTCCTTGGGCAATGCCTGCAGGACTTTGGCGATGGCTTCGGTGCCGCCCGTGGAGGCGCCGATGGCCAGCACTTTGTGCTTGAGCTCGCCTTCGGTCAGCGTCTGGGCGCCTGCAACGGGGTTTTGGGCCGTCGGCGCGGCATGGTTGCGGATTTTGGCCTGGGCGGCGATCTTGATTTTTTCCATCAGCATTTGCAGGAACGCCGGGACTTCCTCCTTGGAGTTGGGTTTGCTGAGTACGTCCACGGCGCCGAGCTCCAGGGCGCGAATGGCGCTGGCGCTTCCGGCCTGGGAGATCGAACTGACCACGATCACCGGCAGGGGATAGTGGGCCATCAGCTTTTCCAAAAAAGAAAACCCGTCCATGCGCGGCATTTCGAGGTCCAAGGTCACGACGTCGGGCTGAAGCGCGACGATTTTTTCTCGCGCCTCGTAGGCGTCCGCGGCGGTGCCCGTCACTTCGATGCCTTTAAAATTATCCAGGCCCTGCGAAATTTTATTGCGTATGATGTGCGAGTCGTCGACGACCAGTACGCGGATCATAAGCTGCCTCGCGGTTCGAAGTTGTTTGCCGCGCCGGCTAGGCCGGCGTTTCGACCGGGTTCAACGCAATGCTCAAAGAGGCCCAGCCGATTTCCAGGGATAACGTCGTGTAAGCCCGGTATTTGTTTGCCGGCACATCGGGAACGGGCCGGGCCGGATTTTCGATGGTCGGAGCGTCCAAGTGGAAAATGGGCTCGGGGCCGGCCATGCGCGCCAGCAAATTGCCGCAAATGATGTTGGCCAGCTCGCCCAGCGCATCCTGGCCTTGCCGGGCCGCCTCGGGGCTGGTTTCATCCTCCCCCAGCATATTGGAAGCCAGGATGGGCAGCAGGTCCGAGGGGACTTCGAGCTGCAAGATGCCGGGAAAGGGGCCCGTGAAATTCACGGTGGCCCGTGCCATGGCGTCCGGCCGTTTGGGCATGCTGGGCGTTCCTTCGGGACGGGGGGTCAGATAGGCCGTTTGCTCGAAGATTTCCTGGGCCACTTTGTTTAAGAGCACGTCATTCGCTTCCATGTGAAGCGCCTCCCATCACGGTGCGCACTTTTTCGCACACTTGTTCGGGCGTGAAGGGCTTGTGGATAAACCCCATGCCTTTGGCCAGGATTTCGTCGATGCGCGTCTGGCTGGATTCGGTCGAAACCACGATGATCGGGATCGTGTTGGCCAGCTTGGGATCGGACTGGACACGGCCGATGAATTCCATCCCTCCCATTTCAGGCATGTTCAGATCCACGAACACCAGATCAATGGCGTTTTGGGCGAGCAGCTCCAGCGCCTGCAAGCCGTTGCCGGCCTCAAAGATCTGGGCCAGGGGCAAACCGGTCAGGCGCAGAATTTTTTTCAATATCGCCCGCATGGACGAACTGTCGTCCACTACCAGGACTTTTAAGGGTTCCATATCAGTGAACCTCCCACAGCGCTTCGGTCTTGGCCAGGTCGGATTGGACGGTTGCGCATACGGATTCCAGCACCAGGGAATTCAACCCCAGGCGCTCGGCGGCCTCCTGACTTGCGCGCAGGTTCATTTGCTCGCTTCCCATGCCCACGCCGATGAATTTGGCCACGGTGTTGGCAATGTGAACCGCGTCCGACACCATGTCGGGCTGGGCTTCGGGGTCGTGGTGGAATTCGATCGCCCGCACGAGCACTTCGGGAAATCCCCAATGCCGTCCGATGGCCGCGCCGACCTTGGCGTGATCCGTACCCAATATTTTAAACTCGGCGGCATTGTAAGTGATGTTTTCGCTTTCCACGAGTTGGCGGATTTGCTGCGTCATTTCCGGAGTCATATGCTGCCCCAGCAGTAATTTGCCGATGTCGTGCAGCAGCGCCGCAGTGAACGCCACGCCTGGAATCCGCCTGGGCGTCAGACGGTCGAGGGTTTCGGCTGCGAGGGCGGCGGCCACGCTGTGCCGCCACAACTCCTTTTCCGCGAGCCCGTATCCGGGACAGGATTTGCGCATGGGTTCGGCCACGGTTTGGCCAATGGACATTTTAAGGATGTTGCCCATCCCCAGACGGATGACCGCTTCGCGGACCGTGAGAATGGGATTCTCGGTCTGGCTCCAGGCCGAGTTGGCCCACCGCAGCAGATTGGCGGTCAGAGACACATCCAACTCGATGATCCGCGTGATTTCACGGATGTCGACCTCCGGCTCGTTGATCAGACGTGCCAGCCGGTTGACCGAGGAGGACATAGGCGGCAATTTTCCGAATTCTTCCGGTTTGATGGGCCCGATCATAGCTCCCACTCCTGTCCGCTGGAATGCAACCACGTTTTGCCGGTCCCGACTTCCAGGTACAAAGTCCGGGATATGCTTCCGCCGACGTCCTCTTTGGCGATCAGAATGTCGTTTTTCCAGAGCAGCTTGCGCAACATGAGGATGTTGCGCTTGCCGATGGCGAAGAAGTCGTCTCCCAGCGCCAATGCCGAGCCGCCGGCCACTTTGACCACCAGTTGCGGTTTGCTGGCGCCCAGGGCGTAGGCCTGCTTGAAGAACAGCGGCGTGCCGGTGTCCACGAACATCAGCGGATGGGAGGCCGCCTTTTCCGGGGAAGCGCTGCTGGTGGGCAGCATGACGTGAAAAATCCCGCCCACGCAGGCCACGGGATCGTGGATGGCGATGCCCAGGCAGCTGCCCAGGGCGTGGGTGACCAGAATGTCGCCCCGCTGGTTGGACAGCTTCATGTCGGCCACGCCGATGACGATATGTTCCCGCTGTGATCCCAGTATGCTGTTCATGTTTTTTGGTATGTCGACGGCTTCAAATATTTAAATTCATGATTCAGCCCGGTCAAACTTTCTGAATGGCCGATGAGAAAATAACCTCCCATCGGCAGCAGCGACCAAAACTGCCTGATCATTTGGTTGCGGGTTTCGTGCGTAAAATAAATCATGACATTTCTGCAGAAAATGACGTCGAACGGACCCCGGAGCGGCCACGACTCCATGAAGTTCAAACGGGCGAAATGCACCAGACGCCGCAGTTCGGGCCTGACCTGGAAGCGGGTCTGGCCGTCAACCGCGGTTTCGAAAAAATATTTGGACCGCAGCGTGTGGGGGAGATCCTGCAGCCGTTCCGGTTCGTAGTGGCCGTTCTTGGCTTTGGCCAGCACGCGGGTCGACAGGTCCGTGGCGAGGATCTTGGCGTCCCAACGGTCGAGATCCGGGATGCATTCCGACAAGACCAGGGCGATGGTGTAGGGTTCCTCGCCGGTTGAACACCCGGCGCTCCAAATGCGCAATTTGCGGCCGCGCTTGTCGGCCGTGGCCACAACGGCGGGAAGGATGGTTTGGGCGAGAAAATCGAAATGGCTGTTTTCCCGGAAAAAATAAGTCAGGTTGGTGGAGATGGCGTCCAGCATGGAAGTGATCTCGTCGCCGCTCTCGTCTTCTTTGAGCAGATTCAGGTATTGCCGCCAGGTTTCGAATCCCAGGGTCCGGAGGCGCTTGCCCAGGCGGGCTTTGACCAGCTCCTGCTTGCCGCTGTGCAAATGAATGCCGCACCGTTCCATGACCAGGGTGCTGATGGCTTTAAAATCCGAAGCAGTCAGCTCGGGCGTACTCAACATGGCGGTGGCATCTTCTTTTTTTCGGCCCAGCCAACTGGAGATCATCCCTCGTACCTCGGTTGTTTGGTCGATCCGTTGGGATCGCACGCGCCGCCCTGCGGGCGGTTCGTTCAGAATTTCGCCAGTACCTCGTCGTCGCCGAAGGGAATGACCTCTTCGGGCTTCAGCGAGGGTTCGGTTTTGCGGCCGGCGGCCGTCATGGGTGCGGCCGGACCGGCCGCCTTGACCGTCGCTTTCTTCGCTCCGGCTGCCAGCGGCGCCGCAACGGGCTTGGCGGCCGCAAGCGGGGCCGCGGACACGGACGGCGCCTGGCTCGGCCGGCGGACAGCCGCGGCCGCGGTGTGGCCGTTGCTGGAACCGACGATCTCGTTCAGGGCCACCACGATGTCGCGCAGCATTTCCACCTGGGAGTTGAGCTCTTCCGCCGTGGACGCCGCCTCTTCGGCGGTGGAAGCGTTGGCCTGCGTGGTGCTGTCCACCTGGCCCATGGAAATGCTCATCTGTTCGATGCCCTGGGCCTGTTCGCTGTTGGCCATGGCGATGCTGGTGACCAGGTCGTTGACCTTGCGTGCGCCCTCGTGGATTTCCTTGAAGGTCGACATGACGTTCTGGCTGATGGAGACGCCGACCTCGGTTTTCTGCGAGGCCTCCTTCAGCAGGTTGGCGGTGTTCTTGGCCGCCTCGGCGCTGCGCATGGCCAGATTGCGGACTTCCTCGGCCACGACGGCGAAGCCCTTGCCGGCTTCTCCGGCGCGGGCGGCTTCGACCGCGGCGTTGAGGGCCAGGAGGTTGGTCTGGAAGGCGATTTCGTCGATGGTTTTGACGATCTTGGTGGTTTCGTCCGAGGCCTTCTTGATTTCGGTGACCGCGGCCGACATTTTGTCGACGGCGTTGAGGCCTTCCTCGGCTTTGCCCCTCACGCTGTCGGAGAGCTTCTTGGCTTCCTCGGCGTTGGAGGAATTGCGCTTGGTCATGGAGGTCATTTCCTCCAGGCTGCTGGTGGTTTGCTCCACGGCGGCGGCCTGCTTGTTGGCGCCGTTGGCCAGCGACTGGCTGGCCGCGGACACCTGCCCGGCCGCCGAAGCGGCCTGGTCCGTGCCCTGGGAAATTTCGTGCGCGCTTTGAATGATCTTGCTGGTCAGCCCTCCGGAGATCTGGAACCAGATGACGACCGCGCCGGCCACTGCGGCGAGGATGACCAAGAAGAGAATGGTGCGCGAAGAAGCGGCGATGCGGTTGATTTCATTTACGATCGGCTTCAGCTCCTCCTCGTAGATGCCGCAGGCGATCACCCAGTCCCAGGGTTTGAAATAGGCGTAATGGACGATCTTGTTCCTGGCTTTGGGGTCCTCGGGGTTTTTCCAGGCATAGCTGATTTCACCGATGCCGCGCTCGGGCAGCAATGTGGCTTTCTCGCAGATGTCGCGGATGAAAAATTTTCCGTTCTGATCCTGGGTGTTCCACAGATCTTCGCCGTTCCTTTGATTATCCTTGGAAATCACGTAATGCCCCCGGTTGGCGCCTTGGGCGTTCAAAACGTAGACATACCCGGTTTTGCCGATCCGGATTTGGGCGATTTGCTGGTTAAGCGTGCTGTCGTTTTCCTGCTTAATGCCGACGTAGAGCATCCCGATGATCTGGCCGCTTTCGTCCGACAAAGGGCGGTAGGCGGTCTGGTACCAGGAGTCCACGACCATGGCCCGGCCGACGTACGGGCGCCCTTTCAGGACTTCCGCCAATACGGGGTTCGCGGTTCCGTCGGCGTTGCGCGCTGAAATATAGGTGCCGATGGCGCGGCGCCCTTGGGGATTGACTACGTTGGTGGCGACGCGCAGCATGTCTCCGCCGGAATTCATGCGCTGGAAGAGGGTGGCCGTGGCGCCGGTCATCCGTTTGATCTCGTCGACCACCAGCGTTTCGCGCGCCGGGTCGCTTTCCTGTCCCAACCACTGGCCGTTGATGGCCAGCTTGGGCAATTCCAGCGACTGGGAACGTTTGCTGGCCTGGTCCACGGCGGTCCAGGATACGGTTTCCGGTTCCAACCGGACCTGGCCGGCCCGTTGCAGGATAAGGGCCGCGGAGTCGGAGGCGGCCAGCAGCCGCTGGTTCAAATTGGTGTGGTGGGTCAGGACGATTTCCAGCACTTTGGTAACCTGCTCATCGATGCTTTTCATCATCAGATCCATGCTCTGCGTTGCCGCGGTGGAGGCGATGGTGTGGTTTTGCGCGAACACCACCCAGGTGACTGCGAACAAGGGCAGGGCAGTCAGCAAAACCCCGATGGCCAGCAACTTGGTCCTCAGCGTCATATTTTGGAAAGCCATGGATCCATCCCTCCCGCGCGCTGCCCTCTGCGGGCGGTTCGCTCAGAATTTGGCCAACACCTCGTCGTCGCCGAAGGGAATGACCTCTTCGGGCTTCAGCGCCGGTTCGGTTTTGCGGCCGGCGGCCGGCTTGGGCGCGGCCGGGCCGGCGGCCTTGACCGTCGCTTTCTTTGCACTGGCTGCCAGCGGCGCCATGGCGGGCCTGGCGGCCGCGGCAGGGGCCCCGGACACGGACAGCGCCTGGCTCGGACGGCGGACAACCGCGGCCGGGGCGTGGCCGTTCCTGGAACCGACGATCTCGTTCAGGGCCACCACGATGTCGCGCAGCATTTCCACCTGGGAGTTGAGCTCTTCCGCCGTGGACGCCGCCTCTTCGGCGGTGGAAGCGTTGGCCTGCGTGGTGCTGTCCACCTGGCCCATGGAAATGCTCATCTGTTCGATGCCCTGGGCCTGTTCGCTGTTGGCCATGGCGATGCTGGTGACCAGGTCGTTGACCTTGCGTGCGCCCTCGTGGATTTCCTTGAAGGTCGACATGACGTTCTGGCTGATGGAGACGCCGACCTCGGTTTTCTGCGAGGCCTCCTTCAGCAGGTTGGCGGTGTTCTTGGCCGCCTCGGCGCTGCGCATGGCCAGATTGCGGACTTCCTCGGCCACGACGGCGAAGCCCTTGCCGGCTTCTCCGGCGCGGGCGGCTTCGACCGCGGCGTTGAGGGCCAGGAGGTTGGTCTGGAAGGCGATTTCGTCGATGGTCTTGACGATCTTGGTGGTTTCGTCCGAGGCCTTCTTGATTTCGGTGACCGCGGCCGACATTTTGTCGACGGCGTTGAGGCCTTCCTCGGCTTTGCCCCTCACGCTGTCGGAGAGTTTTTTGGCTTCCTCGGCGTTGGAAGAATTGCGTTTGGTCATGGAGGTCATTTCCTCCAGGCTGCTGGTGGTTTGCTCCACGGCGGCGGCCTGCTTGTTGGCGCCGTTGGCCAGCGACTGGCTGGCCGCGGACACCTGCCCGGCCGCCGAAGCGGTCTGCTCGGCGCCTTCGCTCAAATCGTGCGCGGTCCGCGTGATTTTGGAAGTCAGGGATGAGGCCATGAACAGCGAGAACGTGATGATCAGGCCCAAGGCCACGGCGACCAGGGTGAACATCAGCCGCATGCCGTTGCGGGAATAGCTTTCCACGAAGCGCACGCCTTCCTCGAATTCGTCCTGGTAGGCCCCCACGCCAATGACCCAGTCCAGACTTTTCACGTAAGCGATCCGGGCGACTTTGACGCGGGCTTTGCTTTCGCCCTGGTTCTGCCAGGCGTAGCGTTCTTCCGCATATTCGCCCGGGCTGAGTTGGACGCCGCGGTTGCAAATGTTGCGGATGAAGTAGTTTCCACCGGCGTCGTGGCTGTTCCAGATGTTCTCGCCGTCGCGCTCCCGGCCTTTGGAAAGGATGTAGGTGCCGCGTTCGTCGCCTGTACCTTTAAGAATGTAGATATATCCGGATTCGCCGACTTTGACCATTTTCAAGTGGTTGAACAGGAGATCCTGCTGGCTCTCGCCGCCGACCTGGGAGGAGAGGCCGTTGGCATTGGCCATTTCGATCATTTCGGTCGTGACGCGCAGGATATTGTCCAGCCCCTCAATCCCGAGCTTGTTGCTGACGTCGGCCGATTTGCGGAGCACGCCGTGATTCTGCACCTGGACGATGATCATCAGGGCGATGATCGGCAGGGCGGCCATGGAAATGCTCGAAAACACCAACTTTTGTTTCAAGGTCAGATCTTTGAACATGGGAGTCCTCCTCCATGCACGCGGGCGCCTTTTTAATAGGCGCTTTATTTCGCGCTGCTGGCCTAAGCGGCTTTTTTGGCGCTCAGAGGTTGCAGCGTGTTGATTTCTTCGGATGTCAGGATCTTGTTGATGTCCAAAAGGATGGTAACGCGATCCGCGAGTTTGCCCATGCCGAGGATGAAGTCGGTCTTGACCTCGGTCCCGAAATTCGGGGGCGCTTCGATCGCTTCGCTGGATATATTGCGGACTTCTGATACGCTGTCGACCAGGATCCCCATCTCCAGCAGCCCCATATCCACGACGATGATGCAGGTTTGACCGGTCCGCTCCGCCGGAGCCATGCGGAATTTGCTGCGCAGGTCCGTGACCGGGATCACTTTGCCGCGGAGATTGATGACACCCAGCACGAACGAGGGCGTGCAGGGGACCGGGGTGATTTCCATCAGGCCGATGATCTCCCTGACTTTGAGGATTTCGAGGCCGTATTCCTCGCCCGCCAGCCGGAAGGACAAATATTTGCCTCCGAGCTCGTGGGTTTTGGATTCGGCGGAAGAAACAGCTTGGTTCGCGATCGTTCCTACGGAAGTCATGATGATTCCATCCTTTCTTGCCTGCACGCGCAGGCGGTAAGAAGTGGCGGAGCCGCTCTGGCTCTTATACCGTTGCCAATTGAATCAGGGACGTCTTTCCCCTGGCAAAACGCATAATGCTGCCTACGTCCAGGATCAACCCAATCCGGCCGTCGCCCAAGATGGCGGCGCCGGAAACTCCGGCGACCTTGCCCAGGTTGTCGGGCATGGATTTGATCACCACCTGCTGCTGCCCGACCAGCGTATCCGCCAAGAGCGCGCAGATGTCGCCTTCGTGTTCGACCAGAATCAACAGCGCTTCCGCCGGATCCTGGATGGCGTTGTTGACATTGAACAGTTCATGCAGGCGGTAAATGGGGTGCAAATGCCCCCGCGCCTTCACCATTTCGCCTTCCTCGGTCAGCGTCAGCAAATCCTCGCGCGCGGGACGGAAGGCTTTCTGGACGCTCAGGGTGGGCAGGATGTATTGGCGGTCCCCGACTTGCAGCAACATGCCCTCGATGATCGCCAGCGTGAGGGGAATGCGCATGGTGAAGACCGTGCTTTTGCCCGGGACCGAGTTGATTTCAACCCGGCCTTGGAGCGCTTCGATGTTTTTCTTCACCACGTCCAAGCCCACGCCCCGGCCGGAGATGTCCGTGACTTTTTCGGCGGTGGAAAAACCGGGCATGAAGATGAGCTTGAAGACCTCGGCGTCGGTCAATTCGCGGTTCGGCTCCACCAGGTTGCGTTCCACGGCCTTGGCGAGGATTCTCGAACGGTTCAAACCTTGGCCATCGTCGCGCATTTCGATCACCACGCTGCCGGCGCCGTGGTACGCGCGCAGGATCAAGGTGCCCGCATCGGGCTTGCCGGCGGCCCGGCGTTTGTCCGGCGGTTCGATGCCGTGATCGATGGCATTGCGGATCATATGCACCAGCGGGTCGTTCAGGCTTTCCACCATGTTGCGGTCGATTTCCGTGTCCTCGCCTTCGGTCACGAAACGGATGACCTTGCCCGATTTCCGGGCCATGTCCCTGACCAGGCGCTCCATTTTTTGGAAAGTGGGCTTGAGCGGCACCATGCGCAGGGACATGCTCAAGTCCTGCAGCTCGCGGGTGATGCGCTCGAGCTGGAGGATGTTGCTGGACCATCCCTGGTTGCGGACGCCGAGCTTGTCCTCGTATTGGGCAATCATGGCGTGGATGATCACCAGCTCGCCCACCCGGTTGATCAGCCCGTCGAGCTTGTCAGTGGCCACGCGCACGGTCGGAACCATGGATTGGCTGTTCGCGGCGGCTTCCTTGTCCGCGGCGGCCGGAACCGCCGGGGGTGGGGACGCAGGGGCCGGTGCGGATCCACTTGCGGTCCGGACCGGGGAAGCGGCCGGGCGCGTTTCGAAAACGGGTGCGGCCGAAGCCGGGGCAGCCGGCTCGGGCTGGGGTTGTGGAGCCGGAGTCGCCGGAGCCGGAGTGGGTGCGGGGGATGCGGCCGCAGGTTTCGGAGTTGCAGATGGGGCCGGAGCCGGGGCTGCCGCAGGCGCGGAGGCTGTTTTGGCTGCGTCGGCTGGAGCGCTCAAACGCTGCATCAGGTCATCGTAATTGGCAGGAAGCGCGGACGCGCCGCCGGTTGTCTGGGCCAGGGTTTTAACCATGGACTGAAGGGTGTCGGCGGTTTCCAGCGCCAGATCCGCATAGCGCCCCTTGAGTTCCAGTTCCTTTTTCCGCGCCCGATCCAGGAGCATTTCCCCGTTGTGGGCCAGTTCTTTGATGGCGTTCAATCCCAGAAAGCTGGCCGTGCCTTTGGTGGAATGAAAAGCGCGAAAAACTTTGTTGAGATTCTCCTGGTCATTGGGATCGGCTTCCAGAGCCAACAGGGAGGATTCGGCGTTTTGCAGATGGTCCGTGGCATCGGATATGAATTCGGCGAGGATTTCGGGGTCGTTTTCGAGCCCGGTTTCTTCGGTGGCGGGGGCCGGGGCCGCCGGCGCCGCGGCCGGAGGTTCCTGCAATTCGGATATACAGTCTCCCAATTCCTTGAGGGCGGCGTCCAGGTCCTTGGCTGAACCTGCCAGCAACCGGCTGACTACGGCCTGCGCCTGATCGGTGAGTTTCAGTTCCGCCGCCGTGCGCGTGGATTCGCCCCGGTATTGCGCGATCAGGGATTGAATGCGTTTCAATTCCTGGGGGTCGTTGGAATCCAACCCGACAATAGCGGCCGCCAGTTCATCCAGAAGCATGCTGGGAGACCTCGGTTGCTTTAATATATATGTATCCGCAAAAGAGCAACTGGATATAGCATCGGCAAATTACCGGATACTTTAGGCCCAAAATGCTTGGAAAACCGCCTGGGACGAGTTGGCGGCTGTCAAACTGCCTTCGGTTGGTTATAATAGGGATGCCAGGGTCGGGATTTGATAAAGACCAATGGGTTTTTGACCGCGGTGGAGCAAATGGATACACTCGGACGCGGGATTGAGGGCAAGGGGTTGCGTTATCAAAGGCCAAGGGGGATGCGATGGCAGAACGCGTTTTTCCGGCAAGCATGGGATGGTGGCTGGTCAATCCGCTCAGGAAGCTGGCGCTCAATCCGAGGCGGTTGTTGGGCGCGCACATCAAACCGGGAATGACTGTGCTGGAGCCTGGGTGCGGCATGGGGTTTTTCAGCCTGCCTGCCGCCCGCCTGGCTGGTCCGCAAGGCAGGGTGATTTGCGTTGATCTGCAAGCCGGGATGATCGCCGGCCTGCAGAAGCGTGCGGCCCAAGCGGGCCTTTCGGACAGGATCGAACTGCGCGTGTGCGCCGCGGATTCTTTGCGGATCGGGGATCTGCAGGGAAAGGTCGATTTCGCTTTTGCGGTCGCCGTGGTGCACGAAGTGCCGGACGACGGGAGATTTTTCAGGGAGATCGGCCAGGCGTTGAAACCCGGCGGAAGATTGCTTTTTATCGAACCCAAAGGGCATGTGACGGCGGAGGCATTCGAGGCGTCCCTCGGCCGGGCGAAGGAAAACGGGTTGGCCGCAATCGGCACGGCGGATATCGCCAAACGGACGGCGTTGCTCGGCAAAGCCGGTAAAAACTGAGCCAGGCAACGGCGGTTCAGGCGGGCCGCAGGTGGAAAGTTAAAAGACGGTGAGAACTCCTCGCCTATGCTTTTTAAAAAAAACCACACCAGCAGAACGAAACCAGCGGCGGATATCGCCGCTATTGGGTTCCGAGAGAAGGGACCGCGGGCAATACCCGCGAGCCGCCATGCTTAATCCTTCTGCAAGACCTTCGGCCGGGCTTCGGCTCCCGGAGGTTTGCGGGATGGTGGGCTGAACCGGGCTTAAAGCTTGACAGGTTTGCCCACGGCAGGCAATATACTTCCGCGCAATAAGCTGATGAAGAAGGGCAGGACGTTATGCGGCGTGATCCTTATGCCACGCGAGTGGTGATTACCGGCCTGGGAACGGTCAATCCCCTCGGCCACACGATCGGTGAATTCTGGGAGAATTTGACTGCGGGCCGCTCCGGAATCCGCTTGGCCCGGCACACGGACCTGGACGGGTTCCCGGTCAGGATCGGCGGGGAAGTGGACCTGCCTGACCTGGCCCCCTATTTTCTCCACCCGAAGATGATCCGGCGCCTGGACCGCTTCATTGTTTTCAGCCAGATCGCGGGCGCGCAGGCGCTCAGGGACTCGGGGCTCGAGGTGGCCCGGGCCCCCCGCCGCTTTGGCGCGGTCATCGGGACCGGGGACGCCGGGGTGGGCGTGCAGTTTGCGAACGTGAGCACGGTCCTGCAAAAAGGCATGGAATCGGTTTCGCCATTTTACGTGGTGGGAACGATCCCCAATACTGCGGCGGGTTATCTGGCCACGGAATACGGACTTCAGGGCCCTAATTTCACGGTCAATTCGGCCTGCGCTTCCAGCAACCACGCCCTGGGCCTCGCGGCCATGATGATCAAGCTGGGCGAGGCGGACGCGATGCTGGCCGGCGGAGCTGAAGCGGTGGTGAACACCATGGGTTTCGCGGGGTTCGGAGTCATCCGGGCTTTGTCCGAGCGGAATGATTCGCCCGAAACCGCCAGCCGGCCGTTCGACAAGGACCGCGACGGCTTTGTCTTGGGAGAAGGCGCAGGGGTTCTGTGCCTGGAGGAATTGGAACACGCCCGCCGGCGGGGCGCCCGCATCTACGGCGAACTGTCGGGCTGGGGCTTCACCTGCGACGCGCACGATCTGGTCGCGCCCCATCCCGAAGGGCGGGGCGCCGTCGAGGCCATGAACCTGGCCTTGGAAAGCGCGCGCCTCGAACCCGGTGACATCGATCTCATCAACGCCCACGGAACCTCGACGCCGTTGGGCGATTTGTCGGAAAGCCGCGCCATCGGCAAGGTGTTCCGGGAGCACACGCCGGACATTCCGGTGCACAGTACCAAGTCCATGATCGGGCACCTGGTTGGCGCCGGCGGCGGCGTGGAGGCCATCGCCGGCCTGCTGGCCGTGGACAAGGGCATCATCCACCCGACCATCAATCAGTTCGAACAGGATCCGGAGATCCACCTGCACGTGGTGCGCAATCAGGCGCGCGAGGCCGAGGTCGGCCATTTTCTCTCCAACAGTTTCGGGTTCGGCGGCCAGAACGCCTCGGTCGTCATCTCGAAGTTCAAAGGGTGAGCCGTGGCGGCGAGCGGAAAGAGACGCGTGGTGATCACCGGAATGGCGACCATCAATCCCCTGGGGGACACCCTGGCGGGGTATTACGATCAACTGCTCCGGGGCGTCTCGGGCGTCAAGGTCTGGACCTCGCTGGACCTCTCGCAGGTGGAGTGCAAGATCGGCGGCGACCTGGGGGACTATAACGCCAAAGCGGCCTTGGAGCGCCTGGGAGGATCCCTTCCACCCCTGATTCACAAGAAAACCGCCAAGCTGTTCAAGACCGCGACCTTTTCCAACCGCCTCACCCTGCTCTGCAGCCTCGGCGCCTGGCTGGATGCCGGCCTCTTCGGACTGGAGGCCGACCCGTTCGCGACCAGCGTGCTGGTGGCCGGGCATAATTTCAATTCCCGGTACATCCTGAAAAATTCCGAGCAGTTCAAGGCCGAACCCCTGTACATCGATCCGCTCTTCGGCGTGGAGGCCCTGGACCCCAACATCGCCGCCTCGGTTACCGAGGTCCTGGGCGCGCGCGGTCCGGCCTTTACCGTGGGCGCGGCCTGCGCCAGCGGCAACATCGCCCTGCGCGAGGGGTTCCGGGACGTGGCGACGGGCGAATGCGAACGCGCGGTCGTCGCCGGCGCGGTTTTCGACATGACGGCCGCGGACATCCACGCCATGGCGTACCTGGATTCCGTGGTGGTCAAGCCCGAGTACCAGCAGAACCCGGCCGCCGCTTCCCGGCCCTTTGACCGGAAACGGTGCGGCTTCGTGCCCTCCCACGGGGCCGGCACGCTCATTCTGGAAGAGCTCTCGGCTGCCCGGCAGCGGGGCGCGCGCATTTACGCCGAGGTCCTGGCCGTGAAAGCCAACGCCAACGCCAACCACCTCCCGGCGCCGTCGGCCGAGAGCCAGGAGCGGCTGATCAAGGACCTCCTGGCTGCGACCGGCGTGAAGCCCGAGCAGATCGATTACATCAATTGCCACGCCACGGGCACGCCCCAGGGCGACCTGGAGGAGATTCGGGCCATCAAGGCGGCTTTCGGGCCGCACGCCTACAGGCTCAAGCTCAACGCCCCGAAATCCATGCTCGGCCACGTGTGCTGGTCCGCGCCCGTCGTGGAAACCATCGGCGCGGTGCTGCAGATGAACCACAACCGGCTCCATCCCACCATCAACGTGGACGAGCTCGACCCGGAAATCGACCTCGACGTCTGCGCCAACCAGGCCCAGGACCACGAGGTCCGCTACCTGCTTAAAAATTCCTTCGGCTTCGGCGGCCTGAACTGTTGCGCCCTGCTCGCGAAGGTGGAGGGGAAAATATGAACGCGCTCGTGACCGGCGGGTCCAGGGGAATCGGCAGGGCCATCGTGCTCCGCCTGGCCAAGGCCGGCCTGGGCTGCGCCTTCACCTACGCGCAGAACGCGAAGGCCGCCGAAGAGACGCTGGCCCAGGCCCGGACGCTCGCTCCGGGGTCCGTGGTGCGGGCCTACCCACTGGACGTCAAGCAGGCGGATCAGGTGGAAAAGACCGTCGAAACCGTGCTCGGGGATTTTGGGGACGTGGGGGCGGTGGTGAACAACGCGGCTGTGGTTCGCAACCAGGCCGCCGCGCTCATGAGCAACGAGGAGTGGGACGAGGTGATCGCCACGAACCTCACCGGACCCTTTTACGTGATCCGCGGCCTGCTCATGCATTTCCTCTCCAACCGCAAGGGCCGGATCGTGAATATTTCCTCCCTGGCCGAGGCCGGCTGCAGCGGGCAGGCCAATTACGCGGCCAGCAAGGCGGGGCTGATCGGCCTGACCCAGACCCTGGCCAAGGAATACGGTTCCAAAGGCGTGACCGCGAACGTGGTCACCGTGGGCTATGTGCCCACGGACCTCACGCGGGACAATTTGGCCGAGAGCCTGCGCGCTTTCTGGCTGCAGCATTGCCCGCAGAAAAAAGTGGGCGCACCCGAGGACATCGCCAATCTGGTGAACTTCCTGATCTCGGACGAAGCGGCGTTCATCAACGGCGAGGTCATCCGCGTGGCCGGCGGCCTGACCTACGCGCCGTAAGGTTGATCCGCCGCGAAGATGTCTCGATGAGCCATGATCGTAGGGGCGTTCAATTGAACGCCCCTACATGTCGCGAATATCTATACATTATGAATGGGGTATAAGATGACAAGGGTCGGCATCGAAAAGATCAATCTCTACGGCTGCTCGCTCTGCCTGCAGCAGGCCGAGCTGGCCCGGGCCCGGGGCAAGGACCCGGAGCAGGTGGTGAACAATTACCTGATCCGCACCCGCTCCCTCAACCCCCCCTATGAGGACACGGTGACCATGGCCGCCAACGCGGCCGAGCCCATGCTTTCCGAGGAGGATCGCCGGTCCATCGGCCTGCTGATCGTGGGCACCGAGGGCTCCGTGGATTTCGGCAAGCCCATCAGCACCAACCTGCACCGGGCCCTGCGCCTGCCGCCGAACGTGAGGAATTACGAGACCAAGCACGCGTGCTACAGCGGCGTGGCGGCTTTGGACACGGCGGTCAATTGGATCGCCGCGGGCCTGAACCGGGGGAAAAAAGCCCTGGTGATCGCCGCGGACTTCAGCCGGACGCATTTCGGGAAAGACCACGAATTCGTCCTGGGCGGGGCCGCGGCCGCGGTGCTGGTCAGCGACACCCCCAGGGTCGTGGAATACGAGCTGGAGCACAAAGGCTCCTGGACCACGGACATTTATGACACGTTCCGGCCGACCGCGAAGCATGAATCCGGCAACAACGAGGTCAGCCTCTACAGCTACATGGACGCCCTGGAAGGGGCGTACGCGCACTACCGGGAGTCTTTCGCCGAGGCCGTGGATTTTGACCGGCACTTCCAATACAACATCTACCACATGCCGTTCCCGGGCATGGCCTTCCAGGCGCACCGCACCTTGTGCAACCTGGCGCGGCCCAGGAAAAAAGCCGAGGTCCAGGAAAGTTTCCAGGCCAAGGTTTGGCCCTCCCTGCGTTTTGCCCAGCGGGTGGGCAGCACCTATGGCGCCAGCAATTTCATCGGCCTGGCCGGCCTGCTCAGCGGCGACGCGCCGGTTGCGCCCGGAGACCGGATTGGCTTTTTCACCTACGGGTCCGGAGCGATCGGCGAATTCTACAGCGCCCGCATTCTCCCCGGGGCCAAAGCGGCTGTGCCCGGACCGCATTTAGACCAGGCCCTGGACAGCCGCAGGGAAGTGAGCTTTGCCGAGTACGAACAAATCGAAACCATCCGGGAAAGCATGATCGAGCAGCCGGATGTGACCCCGGACTTCGGCCTGCTGGGCGATTGGTACGGCCGGCACTACGCCGGCCAACGGTATCTGGTGCTCGCCGGGGTGAAGGATTTCGTTCGAACTTACGAATGGAGCGATGAACGTGGCCGTGACAGCGTACGAGGTTGATTCCGGCGCGGCCGTGGTCACGCTGACCAACGGCGCGGCCGGCAACGTGCTCAACCACGAGAGTCTGGGGTCGCTCCAGGCGGCCTTGAACCGGGCCGCGTCCGACCCGGACGTGCGCGTGGTCGTCCTGCGGGCCGAGGGCGATTCCTTCTGCCTGGGCATGGACCTGAGCCTGGTGCGGGCCGGCGCCGCTGATCCCGGCCTCGCGAAAGAAACCGTGGGGCAATACACGGCTCTGCTGGCCGCCATCCAGGACTCGGCCAAACCCGTGGTCGCGGTGGTGCACGGCGCGGTGAAGGCGGGCGGGATCGGCCTGGCAGGCGCGTGCGACATCGTGCTGGCCTCGGAAGGGGCCACTTTCGAGTTCTCCGAGGTCATCCTGGGCCTCATTCCCGCCAACGTGATTCCGTTCCTCGCCGGCGCGCGCGTGCCGGCCCAGGTCCTCAAGTATTTGATCTTGACCGCGAAGCGGCTCGACGCCGCCGAAGCGCTGGCCGTGAACCTGGTGGACGAGGTTTTCAGCCAGGCCCAGCTGGCGGCCGGCGCCAAGGCCGTGGTCAAGACCCTGCTCCGGGCCTCGCCCCGGGCCCTGGCCGAGGCCAAGCGGTTTTTCAGCCAGCTGGCGCGCCAGACCCGGGAAGAGGCCAGCGCCAAGGCTCAGGCCAAGCTGCTGGAGCTGATCCAGGACCCGGAGGTCCTGGCCGCGATCCAAGCGTTCGAAGACGGCCTGACGCCGTCCTGGTTCTCCAAATACCAGCCCAAGCACCCGCTGGCGCCCCAGGGGGGATCATGAGCGAACGGCTTCAGGCGGAAGTCGCGGAGAACGGCATTGCCCGTCTCAGGATGCTGGACGCGGAAACCAAGAACCGCTTCAGCCAGGCGTTCGTGCGGGACATGCTGGACGCCCTGGAAAAGCTGGCCGGCAGCCGGAAGGCCAAAGTGCTGATTCTGTCCGGCCTGCCGGACGTGTTCTGCGGGGGCGCGGAGAAAGAGGACCTGCTCGCGCTGTGCGAGGGGCGGGTGCACGTGAAGGACCTGGCGATCTCCGAACGCCTGGTGGGCATGCCGTTCCCGGTGATCGCGGCCATGGAAGGCCACGCCGTGGGCGGCGGCCTGGTGCTGGCCGCCTGTTCGGACCTCGTCGTGGCGGCCAGGGAGAGCCGGTACGGCGCGGTCTTCATGTCCCTGGGCTTCACGCCCGGCATGGGCTGCACGCGCCTGCTGGCCGAACTGATGGGGCCCAATGTCGCCGCCGAGATGATGTACACGGCCAAAAGCTTCAAGGGCCGGGAACTGGAAGGCCGGGGAACCCAAATCAATTACATCCTGCCTAAAGCGGAAGTCATGGCCCAGGCGGAAAATCTGGCCTTGCAAATCAGCGAAAAAAGGTTACAATCTGTGCTTTTACTGAAACAATCTCTCGGCGCGAAAAAACAGGCCCTCCTCGCCGAAGCCCGGGCCGGGGAAGACCGCATGCACCGGCTGTGCTTTGCCGATCCCGAGACCCGGAAGCGGATCGAGGAAACCTACCCCGCGTGAGGCCGTGATGCTGAAAATTGACTTGGCTGGAAAAGTGGCGCTCATTACCGGCGGGACCAAGGGCATCGGCCTGGCCGCGGGCCTGCAGTTCGCCCAGGCCGGGGCGAAGTGCTACCTGACCTATAAGTGGGGTTCTGCGGACCCCGGACAGGTGTTGGCGCAGTTTGCGAGCCTGGGCGCGGCCGAACCTGTGCTGCTCGAGGCGGATGTTTCCCGCGATGAGGACACGGACCGCCTGCTGGCGGAGATCGCCGGGCGCGAAGCGCGCGTGGACTATTTCATCAGCAACGTGGGCTTTGCCCAGCGGACCATGGCCCTGGAGGAGTACAAGAAGCAGACCCTCTTCAAGAGCCTGGAATACAGCACCTGGCCGCTCGTCGCCTACGCCCGGAAGCTGAAAGAAAAATTCGGCGCCTATCCCCGGCACCTGGTGGGGATCTCCAGCGACGGGCCAGACCATTTCTACCCGGGCTATGACTTCGTGGCGGCCTCCAAAGCCCTGCTCGAGTTTTTCGCCAAGTATCTGTCCGCGCATTTGTTCGAGGAAGGGAGCCGGGTGAACGTCATCCGGTTCGGCATGGTAAGGACCGAATCTTTCGAGATGATTTTCGGGGAGGAGTTCTTCAAGTACCTGCGGGCCCAGGGGGTTTCGGAAAACATGCTGTTGACCCCCGAAGCGTGCGGCCGGACGGTTTTGGGGCTGTGCAGCGGCCTGTTGGACGCGGTCAACGGACAAATCATCACCGCGGACTACGGAGTCTCCTTGCGGGACAACATCATGATGCGGTATTATGAAAGCCGGAAAGCCGGAAAACCTGTATAATAAGCCGCCCGGGTTTTGGAACCCGGGAGACGAAAAAAACTAAGGAGCATGGAATGGATCGGTCGCAGATTTTGGAAGTCGTCAAGAAGCACATTTTGGAGAACGTGGAAGACCTCAAGGAGTCGGACCTCGACCCGAAGCGGTCGCTGAAGGATTTTGGCGCCAACAGCCTGGACATCATCGAGGTGGTTTCCTGTTCGATGCGGGAGCTGAACATTAAAATACCCAGGTCCGAGCTGGCCGAGATCAAATCCATCGACGAGCTGGTGAACAAATTCATGGAAAACCAGAGCCGGTAAGAAGCCGCGGATGGACAATCCCTTAAAATACAGCCTGGCGGATTTCCACTACACGGACAATCCGGACGTGCTGGCTCCGCCCGAGGACTTTGATGCCTGGATGGCGGACCCGCAGGTGGGGTATGGGCTGAGCTTTTTCGAGCAGCAGTTGCTGCGTGCGCCCCGGAGCACCACCGAGATCATCAGCAACCTCGACCATAAAAAACGCAAGGTCATCAACCTGACCTCGTATAACTACCTCGGCCTGTCCACTCATCCGGAGGTCATCCAGGCCGCGCGCGAGGCCCTGGAACAGTACGGCTTGGGAGCCTCAGGCGCGCCGCTTCTCTCCGGCACTTTTGACCTGCACGTCCAATTCGCGAAACAGCTGGCCGAGTTCAAGCAGAAAGAAGATTGCATCCTCTTTTCCAGCGGCCTGGGCGGGAACATGGGCGCCATCCAGGGAATCCTGCGCAAGGGCGACGTATTCATCCTCGATGAAAAATGCCACAAGAGCCTGGTGGACGGCGGGACCTTGGCCGGCGCCAAGATGCTCTTCTTCGCGCACAACGACCTGGACTCCCTGGAACAGATGCTGGAGCGGAGCAAGGGCAAGCGCAAGCTGGTGGCCGTGGAGGGTGTGTACTCCATGGACGGGGACCTGGTGAAGCTGCCGGGCGTGGTGGAGGCCTGCGAACGGCACCAGGCCGGCCTGTATCTGGACGAGGCGCATTCCACCCTGATGTTCGGCCCGAGCGGCCGCGGCGTGGGCGAGCATTTCGGTTTGGAGCACAAGGTCGGGGTCAGCTTTGGGACGCTGAGCAAATCCTTCGGCGGGGTGGGGGGGTTCATCTGCTCCAACGCCAGGCTCATCCGCTACCTGAAATGCTACGCGTCGCCCTTCCACTTCTCCTGCGCGCCCGCTCCCGCGATTGTGGCCGGCCTGATGAAGGCCCTCGAAGTCGCGACCCGCGATTCCTCCCTGCGGGAGAAGCTCTGGGAGAACACGGCCTATCTCAAGCGCCGCCTGCTGGACCTGAAGCTGGACCTGGGGGAGACCGAATCCCAGGTGATCCCGATCATCATCGGGTCCTCGGGCGAAAAACTTTTCCAGATGGCCACGGAGATCCAGAAGCGCGGCCTGTTCCTGCAGCCCGTGGATTTCCCGGCCGTGCCCGCCCATGCCCGCCGCTTCCGCATTTCGGTCTCCGCCCAGCTGACCCGGGAAGAGATGGACCAGGCGTGCAACATCATCGAAGACGTCATCGCCAAGGGGTTGAAGACCTGAACGTGGACTCCGAGACGATCCTCAAGTCCCTGCGCAAGAAGCCCCTGGCCCCGCCGGACCTGCTGACCCAGGGCTGGTCTTGCGACCAGGCCGCCATCCGCCGCATCCTGCCGCACCGCGAACCCTTTCTTCTGCTCGACCGCTTGATCGGGTTGGACCTGGACCAGGCCGTGTTGGCCGCTTCCCGCCGCATTGACCCCGGGGATCCGGTCCTGCGGGGCCATTTCCCCGGCTTGCCGGTCTATCCCGGCGCCCTGCAGGTGGAAATGATCGGTCAGGCGGGATTGTGCCTCTATTCTTTCCTGGAGAGGCAAAGCCGTGAGATCGCGGCCGAGCCCCGACCCCTCAAGGTCCGGGCCACCAAAATTTTAGGCGCGCATTTCCTGGAGTCCGTGCTTCCCGGACAGGAAGTCATGGTCGTGGTCAAGAAACTCGCCCAGGACCCTTACCTGGCCAGCGTGCAGGGGCAGGTGATTTACGCGGGCCGGATCTGCGCGGCCGCCCTGTGCGAAGTGTGTTTTCTGGAGTAGGCGGCAGGCATGGACTTCTTCTCGCGTCTCAGGCGGACTCTCGCGCCCCTCGGCCTACACTTCTGCGGCACGCCCGCTCCTAAGACTTCGGCGGTGCTGCGGCCCGAAGAGCGGGCGGCTGTCTCCGCGGCGGTTCCGGCCCGGGTCCGCGAGTACGCAACCGGCCGTTGGTGCGCCCGTCGCGCCTTGTCCGCGCTGGGGATCGCGCCCCGGCCCCTGCCCAGCAGGGCGACCGGCGCGCCGGCCTGGCCCGCGGGCACTTGCGGAAGCATCGCCCATGCCGCCCAAGCGGCGTGCGCTGTGGCCGCAGGCACGCGGCGTTATCGTTCCCTGGGCATTGACCTGGAAAGCCGCGCCCGGCGTCTGAGCCCCGGCAGCCTGGCCCTGATCGCCAATGAGGACGAACTCGCCTGGCTGCACTTTTTTTCGGCGCCCGGCCGCGTGAGCCCGCTCTTCCTCGCCGGCGCGAAGGAAAGCGCCTTCAAACTCCTGTCTCCGCTCGTGGGCAGGCGGTTTTCCTTCCCGGCCCTGTCCCTGCTCCCGCCCGTGACTGCGGATCATTTTGAGTTCGTCCTGAACGAGGACCTGGGCCGGGATTTCCCCCGGGGGAGAAGATTTCAGGGCAAGTGGTTCGGCAGCGCGGACTGGGTGGTCAGCTTATGCTGGCTGTATTGCGAAGATCACGCCGGGCGCAGGCGGAAGGTGAGGAAACCCCAAACAAAACCGCCCAAGCCCAGGACCAGGGAATAAATGTCGCGGATGCGGAAGGTGAATTTATCCGTGAGGGTCACCCGCTTGGCCGGGACGCCGATGTCCGGCGGCATCACCCGGGGCGTCCAGCCGTAGCGGCCGGGGCCGATCAGCACTTTGTTCCAGGTGACAGGCCCGTTGGTTTTCACGTCCGCGAGCAGGAGCAGCTGGCCGGGCTGGTAATGCTTGATGATCTCGCCGCCGATGGCCGGGACGCGATACACGGGCGTATCCGGCAGCAGGGCTTTGACGAACAAATGCTTGGATGCGGCCAGAGGGGTCCGGAGGTAGTGGCCCGGCGCTCCCGGCATCAGGCTGAAGAGTCCCAGTCCCAACAGAAACGCCGCCAAAAAACCGAAACCGCCTTTCAGGCTTCTCAACAGGGTATGCGGGAATTTTTTCAAACGAAAGGCCGCATAATAAACGCCTGCTGCCAGGCTCAAGCCGAGCAAAACCAGCAGCGGATATTCCCACCAAAAAGTTCCGGGGTTGAGCAACATCAGGGAGATGGTTTCGTTTTCGCTCAAAAGAAAGCGCAAATAGCGCCAAACCAGGAAGACGGCCAAGGCCAGGCTGGAGACGGCATAGAGCAGAATTTCGAAGCGCTGGCGGGGAACCAGCGGGAGCCGGGTGGAAACGTGGATGGGCGCCAGCAGGTCCGGCGCCTCCTGCCAGCGGCACAGGTACACTTGCAAGGCTTTGGTTTTGCCCTTGGGCATGAATTCGCCCCGGTCTTCCAGGGCGTATTTTTTCCGGTCGAGGTGCTTGCGGGTTTCGGCGGACAGCAGGATCTCCCCGCCCTCGGCCTGGCTTTCCACGCGGGCCGCAATGTTCACCACGTCGCCGAATACATCGTTGTGCTCGACCAGGGTGGCGCCGCTGTGCAGGCCGATGCGTATTTGGATGGTGAAATCGGGATTGGCCCGGCGTTCGCGTTCCAGCATCTGCTGGAAGGCAATGGCGGCCTGCATGGCCTGGTCGGGATCTTTAAATGCCGCCATGATGGAATCGCCGATGGTTTTGACGACCCAGCCGCCGAAGTGCTTGATGATAGGGAAGAGCAGCCAGTTGTGCCGGTCCACCATCAGGCGGCCTTTGATGTCGCCGTGGTGGGACCAGAAACGGGTCGAATGTTCGATGTCCGTGAACAGAATGGTGCGTTCCTTGCGCGTGGATTGTATGTGCTGGATGAGGCTTTCGGTATTGCGCTTGGCATGCGGGTGCAGAAGGTCGTTCATGGCCGGTATTGTAAATGAAAAAACCGTGAATGCCAACTGCTGCATTGAAAAAAACCTCGTTCCGGTCCGCAGGCTCTTTGGCGCGCCGAGGATTCCTGCCGGGAGACCATTCCCTGTGATATACTAATGTCCGCTTTTCCGGGGAAACGGCGGGAAGGCCACCAAGGGGGAACGATGAAAAAGGTGTTGCTGGCGAAGCGGTTGGCGTTGGGAATGAGTCTGGCGCTTTTGGCCGTCCGTCCGGCCGGGGCCGAGGACGCGCTTCTGCAGCCCGGGATCACCATGCACCTGGGCGCAGGCTATATGCAGCCTGCCGGAGAAATCTCCGAGATCTGGGGAGGCGGGCTGGCTCTGGATGCGGTGATCGGATACAAACCCCTGCCGTGGCTGGGATTGGAAGTGGGCGGTATTTACGGTTATACCGGCATCACGGAGCGGATGAAAAACCAGGTGTACGTCTATTACCCCTCCACCGGTGACTACGGCGACCGCGAGAGCACGGGCGGAAATTTTTACGCCTGGTTTTTCGGGCCGCGGCTGTATTACCAGCTGCCCGGGACGGATTGGGTGGCGAGCCTGGCCGGCGGCGGCAGCTATTACGGCGAGGCGGAGGCCGGGCTCGATGAAATCGACGGGTATACGCCCCGCTGGACCTTTGGCTGGGGCGGATACGCGGAAACCGGGTTGAGCCGTTATGTGCCTCTCGGCAACATGCTGTTTTCCTACGGCCTCAAGTTCCGCTACACGTTCTACCAGGCCAAGGTGAACGATTTCTATTATGACCGCGTTTTCAACGCCATGAGTTTTGACGCCATTCCGGACACCTATCTCCAGGACCAGCGCTGGCAGGTGCTGTTGGACATCGGCTTCGATTTTTATTGACCGCCCGGCCTGCCCATGACCCGTTCCTTGAAACAACCCGGCTTTCTGCCCATGACGCGGGAGGAAATGCGCCGCCTGGGATGGAATGAACTCGATGTTCTGCTGGTAAGCGGCGATGCCTATGTGGACCATCCCAGCTTCGGAACGGCGGTTATCGGCCGGTACCTGGTCAGCCGGGGGTTCCGCACGGGCGTCATCGCCCAGCCGGATTGGAAACAACCACAGGAAATAACCCGCCTGGGACGCCCCCGCTTGTTCGCCGGCATCACGGCCGGCGCCATGGATTCCCTGGTCGCCAATTACACAGCCAACAAGAAACTCCGTCGCGACGACGCCTACGCGCCCGGCGGCGCGCACGGGCGGCGGCCCAACCGGGCTTCCATCATCTACGCCAATCTCATCCAACGCGCTTTTCCCGGCCTGGCCGTGGTGCTGGGCGGCATCGAAGCCAGCCTGCGGCGGCTGGCGCACTACGATTACTGGGAGGACCGCGTCCGGCGGTCCCTGCTGCTGGACGCCAAAGCGGACCTGATCGTATACGGCATGGGCGAACTGGCGGTTGCTGAGATCGCGCGCCGGCTGGATCAAGAGTCGGACCTGGCCGGCATTCCGGGCACTGCGGCGGTCGTTGCCAGCCTTCCCGGGGATCCGGGCCTGGTTATGCTGCCGTCCTATGAGGACTTGGTTCAGGACCGCCGCTTATTGACTCGGGCCGCAACGGACGAGGAGCGCGCCCGCGAAGGCCATCCGGCGAGAGTGATCGCACAGCCGCACGGGAAACGCTGGGTGGCCGTTTATCCTCCCTCCCGGCCGCTCGGCGCGGCGGAGTTGGACGAGATCTACGGTTTGCCGTTCGCCCGGGAGGCGCACCCGTCATACGCCGAACCCGTTCCGGCGCTTGAACCGGTGCGCCATTCGATCATCACGCACCGCGGCTGCTTCGGCGGCTGCAGTTTTTGCGCCCTGGGGCTGCACCAGGGCAAGGTGATTCAGTCCCGCAGCGCGGAGTCAGTTCTGGCCGAAGCGCGCCGCCTGGCGGCCCGGCCGGATTTCCACGGCACCCTCACGGATCTCGGCGGCCCGACGGCGAACATGTACGGGTTGCGTTGTTCGCGGCCGCACGGGCCGTGCAGCCGGCCCTCGTGCCTGGTGCCCGAAGTGTGCCGCCACCTGGAGACCAGCCACGCGGCCCAGCTGAAACTGCTGAAACAAGCGGCGGCTATCCCCGGGGTCAGGCACGTCTTCGTGGCCTCGGGCATCCGTTACGACCTGGCGCTTTGCGATCCCGGATACCTTTCCGGTTTGGTGCATGGCGGGCATGTTTCGGGTGCATTGAAAGTCGCCCCTGAACACGCTGATTCCGAAGTGCTGGCCTTGATGCGCAAGCCGCCATGGGAAGTGTTTGAGCGTTTTGTGCGGGCGTATCAGGCGGCCTGCACCCGCTCGGGCCAGCGCGGCCTGCTGACGGCCTATTTCATCGCTTCTTTTCCCGGCGCCGACGCCGCCGGCATGAAACAGGCGGCTGTGCAAGCCAAACGGTTGGGGCTGCGCGTAGAACAGATGCAGGATTTCATCCCCTTGCCCATGACCCTGGCCGGCGTCATGTATGCCACAGGCGAAAACCCCTGGACCCGGAAAAAACTGGCCGTGCCCCGTACGCATCAGGAACGCAGGCGGCAACGGCAGACGCTGTTAAGGCGGGGAAGCGCGCGGACAGGGCAGCAACGAAAACCTGCGTGAATCCGGAACGCTTTCGGCATCTTCCCGCCGTTCCGCCTGAAAAATAATTTGACAACTCGCTCCGGGTGTTCATAATAGTGCCTCAATTTGGGGTCCGATTCTTTCCCCTCCGCAGGAAACCCGGGGCTTGCCCGGTGAAAAATGATGAAGTGCTCTGCGTCGGGGATGTCGCCTGCTAAAAACAGTTCAACGCAGGATTGGAAGTAAGTACCGCGGGCCTTTCGGCCCGCGGGGCTCCACAAACCAATTTAGGGAGGCTAGAATGAAGCAAGGGTTTTCGAAGTGGATACACAACCTGATCCGAGGGGCACAGGTGGCGGCCGTGGCTGCGCTTGCCTCGGCGCTCGCGCTTCCGGCCTGGGCCAGCGAAGCGGATTTGAAGCTGCCGGACCTGGGCAGCGTGGCTTTCCTGGGCCTGTCGGGCAGCACGCTGCTGAACTGGGGCATTCTCATCTGCCTGCTGGGCATGCTGTTCGGTCTGGGCATGTATATGCAGTTGCGGAACATGCCGGTGCACAAAGCCATGCGCGAAATCTCCGAACTGATCTACGCCACCTGCAAAACCTATCTCTTCACCCAGCTTAAATTCATCCTGCTGCTGTGGGTCTTCATCGGCGTGATCATCACCGTTTATTTCGGCTGGCTCAAACCCGTGGGCTTCGGCAACATGCTGATCATCCTGCTGTTCAGCCTGGTGGGCATCGCCGGCAGCTTTTTCGTGGCCCTGTTCGGCATCCGCGTCAACACCTTCGCCAACTCGCGCGCGGCCTTCGCCAGCCTGGGCGGTAAACCCTATCCGACCTACGCCATTCCGCTCAAGGCCGGCATCAGCATCGGCATGCTCCTGATCAGCATCGAACTGATCATCATGCTGGCCATCCTGCTCTACATTCCCGGGCACCTGGCCGGGTTCTGTTTCATCGGTTTCGCCATCGGCGAATCGCTGGGCGCGGCAGCCCTCCGGATCGCCGGCGGCATCTTCACCAAGATCGCGGATATCGGCTCGGACCTGATGAAGATCGTCTTCAAAATCAAGGAGGACGACGCGCGCAACCCGGGCGTGATCGCGGACTGCACGGGCGACAACGCCGGCGACTCGGTCGGCCCCACGGCCGACGGGTTCGAAACCTATGGCGTGACCGGTGTGGCGCTCATCACCTTCATCGTGCTGGCCGTGGCCAATTCCACGACCCAGATCCAGCTGCTGGTCTGGATCTTCGTCATGCGTATCCTGATGATCGTCACCAGCGGCGTCTCTTACTGGATCAACGAAGCCCTGGCCAAGGCCCGCTACAGCCGGGCGGATAAAATGCACTTCGAAACCCCGCTCACCAATCTGGTCTGGCTCACCTCGGCCATCTCCATCGCCATGACCTACCTGGCCTCGTATTACCTGATCCGCGACGTGGGCGACGGCACTATTTGGTGGAAGCTGGCCACCATCATCACCTGCGGCACCCTGGCCGGCGCCATCATCCCCGAGCTGGTCAAGATCTTCACCTCCACCAAGTCCCAGCACGTGCAGGAGGTGGTGACCTCGTCCCGTGAAGGCGGCCCCTCGCTCAACATCCTTTCGGGCTTCGTGGCCGGCAATTTTTCGGCATATTGGATGGGCCTCTCGATCATCGCACTCATGGCCGTGGCTTATCTGGTGAGCACGGCCGGGCTGGGAGACCACATGGTAGCCCCTTCGGTCTTCGCGTTCGGCCTGGTGGCCTTCGGGTTCCTGGGCATGGGCCCGGTGACCATTGCCGTGGATTCGTACGGACCGGTCACGGACAACGCCCAGTCAGTTTACGAACTTTCGACCATTGAAACCCTGCCCAAAATCAAACAGGAGATCCAGAAGGATTTCGGCTTTGAGCCGGATTTCGCCAAGGCCAAGGGGTTCCTGGAGGAAAACGACGGCGCCGGCAATACCTTCAAAGCTACGGCCAAACCCGTGCTGATCGGCACGGCCGTGGTTGGCGCTACAACCCTGATCTTTTCCATCATCGTGCTCCTCGCCAATCCCGGCGGGCACCAGATGATCACGCAGGACCAGCTCAATCAGGCGGCTGGCATGTTCTCGGTTCTGAACCCGCTCTTCCTGCTCGGCCTGATCACCGGCGGCGCTATGATCTACTGGTTCACCGGTGCCTCCACCCAGGCGGTTTCGACCGGTGCCTTCCGCGCCGTGGAATTCATCAAGTCCAACATCAAGCTCGACAAGGGCGCCACCAAGGCCTCGATCGAGGACAGCAAGCGCGTGGTCGAGATCTGCACCCAGTACGCCCAGCGCGGTATGTTCAACATCTTCATCGCGGTCTTCACCGCCACGCTGGCCTTCGCCTGTTTGGACTCCAGTTTCTTCATCGGCTACCTCATCTCCATCGCCGTCTTCGGCCTGTACCAGGCCATCTTCATGGCTGACGCGGGCGGCGCCTGGGACAACGCCAAGAAAATCGTGGAAACCGAGCTCAAGGAAAAGGGCACGCCGCTGCACGACGCCACGGTGGTGGGCGACACGGTGGGTGATCCCTTCAAGGACACGTCGTCCGTGGCCATGAATCCGGTCATTAAATTCACCACGCTTTTCGGGCTGCTGGCCGTGGAGCTGGCCATCACCTTGCCCAGGAGCATCAGCCTGGAGGTGGCGGCCCTGTTTTTCCTGATCTCAGCCACCTTCGTCTGGCGTTCCTTCTACGCCATGCGCATCAAGCGTTAATCCGGGCTTTCCCGACGCCGCGCGGTCATTTGGGCCGCGCGGCGTTTTTATTATTGGGACCGGATTTTCGCCTTTCACTAGTCTGACTTTGTGCTAAAATAACCCGAGTTTATCGGGAGGATGACGGAAATGGCCAATGTCAAGGGAACCGGCCCTTTGGCGGTTTATGAGTTCCTCAAACAACGCTTCGGCGAACCCGGCATGCAAATGCTGCGGTCAGCCTTGAGTCCGGAAGACCAAAAAACCTTCGATAAACCGATTTTGCCTGTGACGTGGGTGGATTTCGGCTTCTACATGCGCATGATCGTCGTGGCCGACAAGGTGCTCGGCAAGGGCGACATGAAGATCGTGGAAGAAGCCGCCCGCTACAACATGGATAAAAATTTCAAAGGCGTGTATAAAATCCTCGTTTCCTTCGTCACGCCGGCGTTCATCATTAAAAGGGCGAACATCGCCTGGCAGCAATGGTTCGATTCCGGAAAAATGCTGACCGAGGTGCCGGAGCCTTGCCATGCCCGGGCCACACTGACGGGTTTTTCCAATACACCGCCGAACCACGAATACAACCTGACCCCTTCGATTGACGAGATCATCCGTATATCAGGCGGGAAAAACACGCATACCACGCACGTTCAGTGCGTGCTCAAGGGCGCGCCGGCCTGCGTCTGGGAAATCCGCTGGGAAGAGTAGCCTCCTCAGGGTGCGGCGGCTTTGATCCCGAAGACTCCAAGCCAACCACCGCCTCCCCCCATCCTGCAAACGACAGCTTCTTATAGATTCTACGGCCATCTGAACGATTTTCTGCCTTCGGCCCGACGGCATCGTTGTTTTTGGCATCCAGTGAAAGGCCGCCCTGCGGTCAAGGATACTTTGGAGGCACTGGGTGTGCCGCACGTGGAAGTGGCCCATATCCTGGTTTCCGGGCGATCCGTGGGTTTTGCCTATCAGGTTTTTCCGGGCGAACGAGTATCGGTTTATCCCCATTTCACACGTTTGACCAGGCGCGGCCTGAAACCGCTAGCGCCTGCGGACGGGCCGCGGCCCCTTAAATTCGTCGCAGACGTGCATTTGGGCAAGCTGGCCCGCCGTCTGCGCCTGTGGGGCTTGGATACAGCGTACCGCAACGATTTTTCGGATGAGGAAATCGTGGCCGTTGCCCTCCGGGAGCGGCGGGCGGTCCTGACCCGGGACCTCAATCTGTTGAAGCACAAAGCGCTCCGCCACGGTCATTGGGTTCGTGCCACGGATACGGAACGGCAGTGGCGCGAGGTCTTGCGGCGGTACCCGCGGGCCTGCGTCGGGCGGCCATTTTCACGCTGCCTGGTTTGCAACGGCCGGCTGGTGAAGGTGAACAAGCAGGCAGTGGCAAACCGGCTACCACCCATGACCGCGAGAACTTATCGTTGCTTTTATAACTGCCGATCCTGTGGCCGTATTTATTGGAAGGGTTCCCATTACGCCAAGTTGCGTAAAGCGCTGTTTGCCATGCGGGCATTGCGCGGGAAACGCCGGAGGAAAAGAGGGTAGGAATGGCGATGATGAAACTGGAAAGTTGCGGGCTTCTATATTAGGATAGTCCAAGCACATCCATAACGGGGGAGGGCCAAGGCATGACGATGACAAACGACATAAGCGTGCGAATCGCAATGGTGGGAATGCTGGTGCTCGCGGGTTGCGGGGGCGGGCAGCCCGGTCCCAAAGTTGAACGCAAAGTGACCCAGGAGCCGGTAGCCGAGTTAATGGATGTGGTATATGATTCCGTGCGCACTTCGCCGGACAACCAAACCTTGGCCTATATCCGCGCCGAGGAAGACAAACAGCGCATCACCGTCGGCAAACATGAAAGCCAGCCGTACGACGAGGTCGGCTGGCTGACCTTCAGCCCAGACGGCAAACGTTTTATGTACGGCGCCCTTCAGGGCGAACGCTGGAAAGTAGTCGTGGACGGCAAGCCCGGAAACGCCTATCAAAGCGTCGCGGCCTTGAAGTTCAGCCCGGACAGCCAGAAAGCCATCTATATCGGCGAGGCGGGCGGCAAAGAAATCCTGGTGGTTAATGGCCGTGAACAGGAACGGTATGAAAAGGTGGACCCCCCGGTTTTTAGCCAGGACGGCAGGCGGATGGCCTACCGGGGCCACATCGGCGACGAGAAAATGGCGGTCGTGGTGGATGGCAGGAAAAGCCCGGTGTACACGGACGCCGGGGAGCCGGTGTTTTCCCCGGACGGCCGCCACGTGGCCTACCGGGCCGAAAGCGGCGGCAAGTCCTTCATCGTTTACGACGGGCAAAAGTTGAAAAGTTACGCCTTGACCGGAGACCCGGTCCTGAGTCCTGACGGCGAACATCTGGCCTATGCTGTGGTGGTGGAGGCGCAGGAAATGGTTGTTCTGGACAACCAACCCCAGGCCCCTCACGACATCGTGGCAAAGGATTCGCTGGTCTTCAGCCAGGATGGCCAGCATCTGGCTTATGCGGTCCAGGATCAAAAACAATGGCACGTTGTCCGCGACAACGAAGCCGGCCCGGCTTTCCCGCAGATCGAACCCACGTCCCTGCGGCTGAGCGTGGATGGCGCGCGCGTGGCTTATGTGATCGTGCGCGAGAGCGAAAAAGTCAAGGGTGTGAAATATCAAAGCGTGGTACTGGACGGCAAGGAAGGGGGGGCCTTCGATGCCGTCGGGGAAATGGTCTTCAGCGGCGATGGCAAACACTTTGCCTACAGCGCAGAAAAGGATAAGAAAGTGACGGTGGTGGCCGACGGCCGTTCTTATGGCAAATATGACCTGGTGAAATCCATGACGTACGGCGCGGACAACCAAACCCTGACCTATCGGGCCAACCGCGGGTTCAATTTATTCGTGGTTGTAAACGGAAAATCCCACCCATATTACCACGATGTCTGGCCGGTGGTGGAATGCCCGGGCGGCAAATACGTGGTTTACGTGGCTACGCGCGGATTGAACCGCTATGTCATGGTCAACGGTCATCCCGGTGAGGCGTTCAACAGCATCGTGGACGGCAACGTGGTTTTCACCTCCGGGAATACCATTTCCTATCTGGGCCTTTTGTCCGATCCGGATAAAAAAAACCTGAAGATAGTCCGGGTCAAGGAGGAACTGGGCGGCCGTTAGCAGGCTGATGGCTATCGTTGCCCGCGCTGCGTTGAATATTCCTTGGAAAATCAGGAGCTTTTTAAGGGATAATAGGGCGCCAGCGGAAGATATTTCTGTTTTTCAGCACTCTGTTAGATTTTGCGCTGGCCGAAAAGCATTGACAAGTCAAGGCAATTACGTAAAATGTTCATTCTGCTTCGGAAAGTTTGCCTCCCGGAGCATTGGGTGGTGGACGTAGCTCAGCTGGTTTGAGCGCCAGGTTGTGGTCCTGGAGGCCGCGGGTTCGAATCCCGTCGTCCACCCCAGCCCCTCGCTGCGCGAGGGGCTGAGCAATTGAGCAATAGAGCAAGTTGAGCAAGTGGAGTGTTCGAGTTGCTCAAATTGCTCAAGTTGCTCCATTTTCATCTTGGAATTTATGCGCCTGTAGCTCAGTGGATAGAGCAACGGCCTCCGAAGCCGTTGGTCGGACGTTCGATTCGTCTCAGGCGCGCCAGGTTTCCCGCGCCGCGGGAAACGGAGCAATTGAGCAAATGGAACAATTTGAGTAATGAGTAAATGGAAGGCTGCGGCTCGATTGCGGTCAACTTGCTCAAGTTGCTCCTTTGTTCTGTTTCCGGCCCGCGGTTGTATTGAAAGGTCGCTAACATCTTGGGTGCTTAGCTCAGCTGGTAGAGCAGCTGACTCTTAATCAGCGGGCCACAGGTTCGATTCCTGTAGCACCCACCAGTTTTTTTCCTGCAACGCCGAAATGCGGCGTTGCAGGAAAAAAACAGAGCAGGCGATCAGGTGAACAGTTGAGCAGTAGAAAGATCGCCTGCGGTCTACTGCTCGACTGCTCATGATTATGATTATCAACGCCGAAATGCGGCGTTGCAGGAAAAAAACAGAGCAGGCGATCAGGTGAACAGTTGAACGGCAGAAAGATCGCCTGCGGTCTACTGCTCAACTGCTCATGATTATGATTATCAACGCCGAAATGTGGCGTTGCAGAATCCGATGCTTGCGTTCCATGTGTTGCCGCATTTCATGCCGTGAAGCAAAAAATATTTCAGTCATTGGAAGGGAGGAGTCACGCGAGGGTGGTGGAACTGGCAGACACGCTAGACTTAGGATCTAGTGCCTTTGGCATGCGGGTTCAACTCCCGCCCCTCGCACCAAGGATATGCCGATTTCCGTTGAAATGACCCAGAAAGGGGACAACACCCGCGTCTTCGACGTGACCGTGCCTTCCGAGGACGTGGCCGAGGCTTTTACGCAAGCGGTGGAGAAACTGCAGCAGCAAGTGTCGCTGCCGGGTTTCCGCAAGGGGAAGGTCCCGAAGGACGTAATCAGCAAGAAATACGTCCAGGAAATCCGCGACGAGGTTTTCGAGAACCTGTTTGCCCGTTCTTATCCCGAAGCGTTGGAGCAGACCCGGTCCGTTCCGATCGACCGGCCGCGCCTGGAGAAGATGACGCTGGACGAGGGGCAACCCCTGGCGTATCAAGTGGTGGTGGATGTCCTGCCGGCGGTTAAAGTCAGCGCCTATCGCGGCTTGAAATTGCAAAAAAAGAAAATCCAGGTTACGGACCAGGACGTCGCCGAAGTGCTGGAGAAGCTGCGTCAGCAGCAAGCGCTTTTGGAACCCGTCGCTGACCGGCCGGCGCAAGCCCAGGACCTGGCCACGGTCGAGTATACCGGCCGTTTGGACGGCCAGGTAATCAGCGGAGCCCAGGCCTCCAACCAGATGGTGGAACTCGGCAGCGGTCAAACCCTTCCGGATTTCGAACAAGCCATCCTGGGTATGCGTCCCGAGGAAACCAAACAGTTTCCGGTCGCGTTTCCCGCGGATTATCATGCGCCGGACGTGGCCGGAAAAACCCTGGAGTTCACCCTGACCCTCAAGGGATTGCAGCAGAAAAAGCTGCCTGAACTGGACGATGCCTTGGCCCAGCAAATGGGCCAGTTCCAGAATCTGGATGAGTTGAAAACGCGGATTCGGGCCGACCTGACCGCCGAAAAGGAACGCCAGAACCGGCTCTTGCTGCAGGACGGCATTATGAAGGAATTGGGCAAGACCACCCAGGTCAAGGTGCCCCAGGTATTGGTCGATCGTTCCCTGAAGAGCCTGTATCAGGAGCACCGGCAGCGGGCGGCTCAATTCGGACGGGCCGAGGAGCCGGAGGAGCCGTTCAAGAGCAAACACCGCGAGTCAGTGGACTTCGAACTGCGGGCGCGCCTGGCGCTGCGCGAGATCGCGCTGCTCGAGAATCTCGCCGTGTCCCAGGAGGAGATCAACCTTGAAGTGGAGCGGCTGGCCCGGGGTGCCCGCCAATCCGCGGACGTGATTCGCGCCTATCTGACCCGCAACCAGGGCTGGGAAGACCTGCGGGACCGTCTGCGGGACGAAAAGACGCTGGATGTCATCATCGCCAACGCCAAAATCAACGAAGTGCAATAGGAGGCAGTCCCATGGCACTGATTCCGATCGTCGTCGAACAAACCCAGCGCGGGGAAAGGTCTTATGATATCTATTCCCGGTTGCTCAAGGAGCGCATCATCTTCCTGGGCACGCCCATCAATGACGAAATCAGCAACCTGATCATCGCACAACTCCTGTTCCTCGAATCCGAGGAACAGAAAGAGATCTCCATGTACATCAACAGCCCGGGCGGCATCGTGTCCTCGGGCCTGGCCATTTACGACACCATGCAGTACATCAAGTCGCCGGTGTCCACCTTGTGCGTGGGCCAGGCAGCCTCCATGGCCGCGGTGCTTCTGGCCGCGGGCGCGCCCGGCAAGCGGTACGCGCTGCCCAACGCCCGCATCATGATGCACCAGGGATCAGCCGGGTTTTCCGGTTCCATGCCGGATATCGATATCCAGGCCAAGGAGATCATGCGGGTGCGCACTATGATGAACGAGATTCTGGCGCGCCATACCCACCAGTCGGTGGAAAAAATCGTTTCGGACACAGACCGCGATTTTTTTCTCTCGGCGCCCGAGGCCCTGGCTTACGGCGTGATCGACCAGGTCATGACCCTGGAAAAGAAGTAGTCCGGCCATGGCGAAAACCCACGCTCCCAAGAGCGGCGTCAACTGTTCTTTTTGCGAAAAGCCCGCGGCCAACGTGCGCCGCCTGATCAAAGGGCCCGGCGTCTATATCTGCGACGAGTGCGTGGCCTACTGCAACGACATCCTGTCCCGGCAGCACGCCTCTACACCGGCCGCCGGAACTCCTGCGTTGCCCAAACCCAAGGACATCAAGCGGGCCCTGGACCAGTATGTCATCGGGCAGGAACGCGCCAAGCGGATCCTGGCCGTGGCGGTCCATAATCACTACAAGCGCATCCGCTCGGAAAACCTGGAGGCTGCCGACGGGGTCGAATTAGGCAAGAGCAACATTCTGATGATCGGTCCCACGGGGACGGGCAAGACGCTGCTGGCCCAGACCCTGGCGCGGATTCTGCAGGTGCCTTTCGCCATCGTGGACGCCACGACACTGACGGAAGCGGGATATGTGGGCGAGGACGTCGAGAACATCATCCTCAAGCTGCTGCAAAACGCGGGGTATGATTTGGAAGCGACCCAGCGGGGCATCGTCTACATAGACGAAATTGACAAGATCGGCCGTAAGAGCGAAAACCCCTCCATCACCCGCGATGTGTCCGGGGAAGGCGTGCAGCAGGCTTTGTTGAAAATCATCGAAGGCACCACCGCCAATGTTCCCCCGAAAGGGGGGCGCAAGCATCCGCACCAGGAATACATCAAGGTGGATACCGCGAACATCCTGTTTATCTGCGGCGGCGCGTTCATCGGCCTCGAAAAGATCGTGGAACGGCGGGTGCGCAAAAAGATGATCGGATTCGGCGCGAGCGCGGCGCAAGGGCACGCGCCCACGCCGGATGACCTCCGCCAGCTGGTGCAGCCCGAGGATTTGATCCAGTTCGGGCTGATCCCGGAGTTCGTCGGCCGCCTGCCCGTGGTCGCGGCCTTGCACGATTTGGACGAGGAAGCGCTGGTCAAGATCCTTTCGGAACCAAAGAACGCGCTGGTCAAACAGTACCAGAAGTTTTTCGCCCTGGAAGGCGTCAAGCTCACCATCACCCCCGAGGCGCAACGCGAAGTGGCCAGGGAAAGCCTGTCGAGAAAAACGGGCGCCCGGGGTTTGCGCGCGGTCCTCGAAGATATTATGCTCGACCTCATGTACGAACTTCCCGGTCGGGAGGACGTGCGGGCTTGCGTGATCACGCCGGAGGTCATCCGGGGCCAGGCCAAACCGGAACTGATCCTTGCCGCAGAGGAGCGCCGGGAAAAACTGGCCTGAAGAAAGGAGCGGAGTCATGAGCATGGAAAAAAACGCCGCTAAAACCAAAACCCCAGGTTCCGCCACGCTGCCGGTCATGCCGTTGCGCGATTTGGTGGTTTTCCCCCATATGATCACCCCGCTGTTCGTGGGCCGGGAAAAATCCGTGGTCGCCCTGGAAGCGGCCATGTTGCAAAACCGCATGATCGCCCTCTGCGCCCAGCGCCATGCCCAGATCGACGATCCTTCCCCGGAGGACCTCTTCGCCATCGGCACGCGCGCCCAGATCCTGCAGGTCTTGAGGATGCCTGACAACACCCTCAAGGTGCTGGTGGAAGGGCAGCGGCGCATCCGTTTCGCTTCGTTCCAGTCCGCGGACCGGCATGTGACCGCCGTCTGCGAGGACCTGCCCGAAGCCGTCGAGGTCGATGCCACGGTAAAAGCCCTGATGCGAAACAACGTGGAATTGTTCGAGCAGTACGCCCGCTTGAATAAAAAGGTGTCAGCCGACGTGGTTTCGTCGGTCAACCACATTGAGGAAACCGGCAGGCTGGCCGACATCATCGCCGCCAATCTATGGTCCAAGATCGAGGACAAGCAGAAGCTCCTCGAAGCCGTGGACATCCGCGAACGCCTGGAACTCCTTTCCCACCAACTGCTGGCTGAAATCGAAATTCTGGAAATCGAGCGGCGCATCAAGGGGCGGGTCCGCAAGCAGATGGAGCACAGCCAAAAGGAGTATTATCTCCAGGAACAGATGAAAGCCATCCGTCGCGAACTCGGCCAGAAGGACGATGAATCCGAGATCGACGAATTGAGCCACAAAATCAAGAAGGCCGGCATGCCCAAGGACGTGGAGGAAAAGGCGCTTAAGGAATTGTCCCGTCTGGACCGCATGCAGGCCATGTCGCCCGAGGCGACGGTGATCCGCACTTACGTGGATTGGCTGATCGCATTGCCGTGGGCCGTGCGTACCCGGGAAAAACTCGATTTACGCAACGTGGCCCGGCAGTTGGAGCGGGATCATTACGGGTTGAAACACGTCAAGGAGCGGATTCTGGAATACCTGGCGGTCCGGAAGCTGTCGCCGGGCCATAAAGGGCCCATCCTCTGCCTGGTGGGGCCTCCCGGCGTGGGCAAGACCTCCCTGGCGCGCTCCGTCGCCCTCGCGCTGAACCGCAACTTCGTGCGCATATCGCTCGGCGGCGTGCGCGACGAGGCGGAAATCCGCGGACACCGGCGCACCTACATCGGGGCCATGCCCGGCCGTATCATTCAGTCGCTGAAAAACGCCAAAAGCAAGAACCCGCTGCTGCTGCTCGACGAATTGGACAAAATCGGCTCTGATTTCCGCGGCGATCCGGCTGCAGCGCTGTTGGAAGTGCTCGATCCGGAGCAAAACGCGGCCTTCAACGATCATTACCTGGATGCGAATTTCGACCTTTCTGAGATCATGTTCATCGCCACGGCCAACGTCATGCACCACCTGCATCCGACGCTGCGGGACCGCATGGAAGTGATCGAGATTCCCGGATATACGCAGGAAGAGAAAATCCAGATCGCCGAAAAGCATCTGATCGTCCGCCTGATGTCAGAGCACGGTTTGACCGGGCAGGACCTTTCCATTCCACGGAAAATCCTGGAAAAAATCATCACCGGTTATACCTCCGAAGCCGGCGTGCGGAACCTTAACCGGGAACTGGCGACAGTCATGCGCAAGTGCAGCCGGCTGAAAGTGGAAAACAAGCTGGGGGCCAAGGGGTTGCGACTCACTGAAACCCAATTGACCAAGTTTCTGGGCCCGCCGAAATTCCTGAAACGCAAAAGCGAGCGCCAAAACCAGGTCGGCGTGTCCACCGGACTGGCCTGGACCGAGGTGGGGGGCGAGATCCTGCTGGTGGAGGTCACGCTCATGCCCGGCAAGGGACAACTGATCCTGACCGGAAAGCTGGGGGAAGTGATGAAAGAATCCGCCCAAGCCGCGATGTCCTTCGCGCGGGCGCACAGCCGCGACTTGAAATTGGCCGAGGACTTTTACGCCAAAACGGATATCCATATCCATGTGCCCGAGGGCGCCATTCCCAAGGACGGACCTTCGGCCGGGATCGCCATTGCCACAGCCATCATCTCAGCGTTGTCGGGGATCCCGGTCAAACGCCAGGTGGCCATGACCGGTGAAATCACGCTGCGGGGGAGGATTCTGGCTATTGGCGGCCTCAAGGAAAAGCTGCTGGCTGCCATGCGGGCCGGCATTAAAACCGTGATCCTTCCCACGGAAAACACCAAAGACCTGGCCAATTTGCCTACGGAAGTCAAAAAAAACCTGGATTTGCACCTGGTCGAAGGCATGGCCGAGGTGCTGAATATTGCCCTGCTGCAACCGCCGAAACCAACGCCTCGGTCTCGCCGCTCCCGCGGACTCAAACCTTTGCCCACCCTGACGCCGACCGAGACGCCCGGCCGGCATATCTGCTGAAATCCGGGGCATTCACGTTAAATTTTCAGCTCTTTCCCTTGTTTCCGCGCAGCAAATATGTTAGAGTGTCGCGGTCTTAAAAGCAAAAAACACCTTGCCGGGCGTGAAATGACTTCGCCCAAGGAGGCCATCGGCCATGCTTTTCAAGAAACGTTTAATGACCCCGGGTCCCACGGATATACCGCCGACCGTTTTGGCGGAGGCCTCAAAACCGATCATCCACCACCGGACGCCGGCGTTCCGGCAGCTGTTGACCGAGGTGGTCGCCGGTCTGAAACGGGTGTTCAAAACCCAAAACGACATGCTTATTTTCCCGGCCGCAGGCACCGGCGGCATGGAGTCTGCGGTGGTCAATCTGTGCTCCCCGCAGGATAAAATCCTGGTGGCTTCCTGTGGAAATTTCGGAAACCGCTGGACCTCCATCGCCAAAGCTTACGGCGTGGAGGCGGATCATTACGAAGTAGAGTGGGGAGCCAGTGTCAGCCCCGAGGAAATCGAAAAACGGCTGGCTGCGAATCAGAACATTAAAGCCGTCTACACCACTTTATCCGAAACTTCCACGGGCGTGGAATCCGACATCGAGGCGATCGGAAAGATCGTGGCCAAAACCCAGGCGGTCCTGGTGGTGGACGCCATTTCCGGACTTGGCGCCATCCCGCTTAAAACGGATGAATGGCACGCGGATGTGGTCGTGGTCGGCGCTCAAAAAGGGCTGATGATCCCGCCCGGGCTGGCTATGGTCTCGATTTCCGCCAAGGCCTGGACCCTGGCCAAGGCATCCAAGCTGCCCAAATTTTACTTCAGCTGGGAAAAGGCCCAAAAATCCATGACGGAAGAGGCCTTGGCCAATACTCCCTACACGCCTTCGATTTCCCTGATCCTGCAGCTGGCGGAATCCGTCAAGCTCATCGAACAGGAAGGCCTGGAAGCTGTCTGGGCTAGGCACGCGAAAATGGGCGCGGCCACACGAGCGGCGGTGCAGGCCTTGGGTTTAAAACTCTTCAGCACCGGCCAGCCCAGCAATGCCGTGACGTCCATCGTGGTGCCGGCCGGGGTTGACGGCAAAAAGTTGTTCAAAACCATCCGTGACACCTACGGCATTACGCTGGCAGGCGGGCAGGGGAAAGTGAAAGATTCTATTTTCCGCATCGGCCATCTTGGCTATGCGGATGAATGGGACGTCATCGCCACGATTGCGGCCGTGGAACGGGCCTTGCGCGAACAGGGATATTCCTTCACCTTGGGCGCGGGCGTGACAGCCGCGGAAAAAGTCCTGTTTGGATAAAAATCATATCCCCGCACGGCAGGGATGACGTGAACCGGCGGCGGGGTATGGAAATGGGGAGGGGAAGGGCATGTTTAAAGTACTCATCAGCGACAATTTAGCCGCCGAAGGCCAGGCGGTGCTCAAGGCTGATCCGGATATCCATCTGGACGCACGCGAAAAAGTCAAACCCGAGGAATTGCTCAAGATCATCGGCGAGTATGACGCGCTGATCATCCGCAGCGACACCAAAGTCACCAAGGAAGTTTTGGACGCCGGCACAAAGCTGAAGGTCATCGGCCGGGCGGGCGTGGGCATCGACAACGTGGATGTGGCCGAAGCCACGCGCCGGGGCGTGATCGTCATGAACACGCCGGACGGCAACACCATTTCCACAGCCGAACACACTTTTTCCATGATGATGGCGTTGGCGCGTAACATCCCGCAGGCCGACCGCTCCATGCGCGAGGGCAAGTGGGAACGCAAGCAATTCACGGGAACCGAACTCTATGGCAAGGTGCTGGGCATCATCGGGCTCGGCCGCATCGGCACCGAGATGGCCAAGCGCGCCCAAGCGTTCGCCATGGTCGTGAAAGCGTTTGACCCGTTTCTCACCCGCGAACGGGCCGACCAGTTGAACGTGCAGCTGGCCTCGCTGGATGAAATCATCACTACTGCGGACTTCATTACCGTACACACCCCTAAAAACAAGGAGACCGCGGGCCTGATCGGGTTGGAGCAATTTAAAAAGATGAAGCCTACTGTCCGCATACTCAATTGCGCCCGGGGCGGGATCATCCGGCAGGATGAGCTCCGCGAGGCGCTGAAAAGCGGGGTGATTGCCGGAGCCGCGCTGGATGTGTATGACCCCGAACCGCCGACCGACCCGGAACTTCTGAAAATCCCGAACCTGGTGTTGACGCCGCATCTGGGTGCTTCCACCGAAGAGGCCCAAATCAACGTCGGCATCGTCATCGCCGAGCAGATCCGCGACGCCCTGAAGGGCGGGCTTATCCGCAACGCCATCAACATTCCCTCGGTTTCGCCCGAACTGCTGAAAGATATGGCCCCTTACCTTGAACTGGCCGACTGCCTGGGACGTTTTCAGGCCCAGGTCATGGACGGCCAGATCAAGAAAGTGACCGTGAAGCTGGCGGGCGAGGTGTGCGAATACCCCTCCGAGCTGATCACCGTATCCGCGATCAAGGGGTTGTTGTCGATCATGCTTTCCGAGGTGCTTAATTTCGTGAATGCCCGCGTGCTGGCCAAGGAGCGCGGGATAGAAATCGTCACAACGACCTCGCAGGATACGATGGATTTCACCAGTACCATTGCCGTTGAGGTTGAAACCGAGAAGGAAAAACGTGAAATTGTCGGCACCTTGATCGGCAAGAAACGCGAACCTTTTGTCGTTTCCTTGTTTGGTTATCACACCGATTTCAGCCCGCGCGGCCACTTGCTGGTATTTGTCCACAAGGACGAACCGGGGATCGTCGGGCGCATGGGAACCATGCTGGGCAATGCGGGCGTAAACATCGCCGCTTTGCACATGGGCCGCAAGGAACTGGGAAGCAACGCGGTAAGCATCCTCAACGTGGATTCCGAGGTTCCGGCGGATCTGGTCACGCAGTTGTCGCAAGCGGCAAAAATCCAGAGCATGAAATGCGTCAATCTCTAGGCGGCAGGGACACACGCTTATGCCGAACCTAGTCATCGTTGGCGCCCAATGGGGCGATGAGGGAAAAGGGAAAATTATTGACCTCCTGTCCGACCGGGCCGATGTGGTGGTCCGCTATCAAGGCGGAAACAACGCCGGTCACACGGTGGTATTCGGGGGGAAAAAGCACGTCCTGCATCTGATTCCCTGTGGCATACTCCGGCCTGGAAAAATCTGCGTGATCGGCAACGGCGTGGTGATCGACCCGGAATCCCTGCTGGCGGAAATTCACGCGCTGCAAGACGCCGGGGTGGCCGTGGGCGACAATCTGAAAATCAGCGAACTGGCGCCCGTAACCTTCAGCTTTCATCGGGCGCTGGACAAGGCCTATGAATCCAAACGCGGCGAAGACAAAATCGACACCACGCACCGCGGAATCGGACCTACCTATTCGGACAAATACGGCCGCATCGGCATCCGCATGATTGATCTGCTGAGCGCCGAGCGCTTGCGAAAACGTTTGGAGAGGAATTTAACGGAAAAGAACTACCTGCTGGAGCATTATTTCAAGCAAGCGGTTTTTTCGGTCGATGCGCTGCTGGAGCAATATCTCGCCTTGGGGGAGAAGCTGCGCCCCTATCTCACCGATACCGCCCGGTTGGTCAATGGGTTAATCGCAACAGGCCGCAAGGTTCTGTTCGAAGGGGCGCAAGGTACCTTTTTGGACGTGGATTTCGGGACCTATCCGTTCGTTACCACCTCGCATCCCCTGGCCGGAGGCGTATGCATCGGCACGGGAGTGCCTCCTACGAAAATCGACCGGGTGTTGGGAATCGTCAAGGCCTACACTACCCGGGTGGGAGCAGGACCCTTTCCGACGGAATGGGCGGATGGGGGAGTTGAATTGCGTGAAAGAGGCCAGGAATACGGAGCCACGACCGGCCGCCCCCGCCGTTGCGGCTGGTTCGACGCCATTGTCGTTAAACGCGCCCGCATGTTGAACGGGTTCGATGAAATGGCGGTGACCAAACTTGATGTGCTCAGCGGCATGGATTCGCTAAAAATCTGCACTGGTTACCGTTTGCGCGGGGAACTGCTGGATGACTTTCCCGCGGCCCTGGAAGATCTCGAAGCGCTGGAACCAGTATACGAAGAAATGCCCGGCTGGAAGGAGCCAATCAAGGAAGTCAAACGCTTTGAAGATCTTCCAGAGGCGGCGAAAAAATATCTCCATCGCTTGGAAGAAATCGTCGGGGCTAAAATCTCGATTTTATCCATCGGTGAAGACAGAACTCAAACCATTTTGCGGAGTCAATTTTTTAACTAAATAATGAGCCGGTAGCTCAGTAGGTAGAGCACCGCCCTTTTAAGGCGGGTGTCGAGAGTTCGAGCCTCTCCCGGCTCACCAAAAACCTTTAAATCTAATTGTAAAAACAAAAATAATTAAAAAAAACATACAAATTTTGGAACAAAAAAAAACTGACATAACTTACAAAATATCATAATAAAATTTGACAAAAAACATAAAAAGAATTATAGTTATACCGTAACTAAAATCACTTAGGCCAAGACTTTTTCTGGGAAGAAGGCCACATTAATGTTCATGAAGCAGAAAGTCGCCGATAAAATGGGCAGGAGTCTGTGGCTGTGCGTGATCGGATTTCTGCTGTGCTTGCCAGTTTTTTCTTTAGCCGAAGATAAATCCCTGTCCAAACTTCAAGCTACGGTTGCAGCCGAGCCGAATAACCCCAATGCTCATTTCAATCTTGGTTTGTATTTCTACCAAAAAGGGCGTTATGAGGATGCGATTAAATCCCTGACCAATGTGATCAGCATCGATCCTCAAGATGAGGAAGCCTTAGTTCTGCTGGGAGCCGTTCACCTGCGCTTGGGTCAATTGGGTGAGGCGGAAAAATACCTCAACAAGACGCTGACAATAAACGCCAACAATATTGATGCCCGTAACAACCTCAGTCTGGTCTATTTCAACCAGAACAAAGTGGATCAGGCGATTAACAGCCTGCAAGAGAGTCTGCGTCTGCAATCGGATAACGTGGATGCCCTGACCAACCTCGCCTTTATCTATTCGACCTTAAACCGCATTGATGAAGCGGTGGGCGCCTATAAGCGGCTCATCAAGGCGGATCCGAAATCTTTGTCCGCCTACGACCGTCTGGCCCAATTATACCTGGATCAGCAAAAATACAGCGACGTGATCAAGCTGGTCCAACAATCCAAAGGGAATTTGCCGGAAAACGCCACGATGTTGAATCATCTGGCTTTCGCGTCTTTGTACAAGGGGGAGATGCAGGATGCGTTTGATAATTTCACCAGAGCCTCTCGCATCAATCCCGGGGACGCGGTCAGCCAGTATGGCCTGGGACTGATCGCCTATAAAAACGCCAATTTGGAAATTGCCATCAAGAAATTCAAACAGGCGTTGAAGTTAAATAAAAACTACATGGACGCCTACCGCCAAATCGCCATTGCGTATGAAGACAAAGGCGAATATATCAAGGCGCTATATTACTACCGCCAGATGCTGAAACTTCAGCCGGATGACCGTACGACTAAACGCTCCTATAGTTCGGTCCGCGCCAAAGCCATTGATCATTATTTGCGCAAGGGAAGCAAAGATTATTTCGAAGGCGATTTTGAGGAAGCGGTGCAAGCGTGGAACAACGTACTGAAGCTGGATCCTAAAAACGAAACCGCCAATAAGTTTATCCAAACGGCCCAGGTCAAACTGGATGCCAAGATTAAAGAACATGTCGCGCAAGGCGAGACTTTCCTGCTTCAGAATATGCAGCAGGACGCCTACCGCGAATTTCATGCCGCCCTGAAACTCGATCCCAAGAATTCGCAGGCTCGCGCCGGACTGGACAAGGTCCAATTGAAGAAACAGGAAAAAGAGGAGATCGGGGCGGCCCTGGCTTTGGACAGCATCAAACATGGAAACATGAAAGCCGCGCTTCAGGATTTCAAGACGACGCTGAAACGGGACCCGTCAAACCTGCTGGCGCAAAAATACGTCAATCAAATTCAAAACGAGCAGAAGTCGGGGACCGAAAAGAATTATCGCAAGGGCATCGAACTGCTTTCCCAAGGGAAGCTGCGCGAGGCGATATTCAGCCTGGAGCGGGCTGCGGAACTGGATTCCAACGATCAGGGGATCAAGAATTTGCTTTATAAAACCCGCACCCAATTGCGCGAGAATGTCAAAGCGCTCATGGCGCGCGGTGTGGAATTGGTCAATTCCGGGAGGGCGACGGAAGCCAAGGAGAAGTTCAACGAGGTGTTGAAGCTGGATCCTGACAATGCCGAAGCCAGCGAATACCTCACCAATCTGACCGGCAAGGCGGCCCAGGTTACCGTCAGCAAGGAAGAAATCAAGAAACTATACTACGACGGCGTTTCCTTGTACCTTGACGGACAAAACCGCCGGGCCATTGAAGTTTGGCGGAAAATTCTCGTGCTGGATCCCGAGAACCAAGAAGCTAAAAGTTCCATCACCAAGGCGGAAATGGAATTGAAAGAAATGGAAAAACGTGGTATTAAAACTCAGTAAGCATCCTAAAGCGGATTTTCGGGGAATCGCCCGGAAAACCGCCATCTCTATGTGCGCTGCGCTTGTTTGGCTTATGCAGGCCGGCAAGGCGAAATCCGACATCTTTATCCCTGGGTGATTGTAAGGAAAACTTTCCCGGGGATCGGCCCGGAGTTATGGCCGCGTAGGGGAAAGGTATCCATGCCAACCGAAAGCGTCACCCGGGCTCCCGCCATTCCCAAATCCAAAAGAGGCCTGCGGTTTAAATTCGGTGCTTCCATTACGCTCTTGCTTTCCTTAACCATCATTTCCATCAGTTATTTCGCGCTGCGGGGCGAGGAAAAAGCTTTGCGCGCCGAGATGGAGCAGCGCGGTATCACGATTGCCAAGAATATGGCGGTGAATGCGGAAAAACCGCTTTTGCGCGGCGAGATCCTGCCGCTTGCCACTCTGGTCAAAGATGCCCTGGGTAATAAAGGCGTGATGTATGCATTGCTGGTGGATGAAGACGGGATGATTTTGGCCCATAATAATATTTCGGAAGCCGGCAAAACCTACCAGCGCCCACCGGGAGTGGAACCGCTGGGGAACCGCAATCTGGCGATTTCGAAGCCCTTTCAATTCAAGAACACCAAGACAGTCAACATTGCCGTCCCGGTGTTGCTTCAAGATCAAGCCAAACTGGGGGAGGTTCATATCGGCCTTTCCCAATCCTTGATCGACGCATTAATCCAGTCCGCGTTGATGCAGATCATTATCCTGGCCATCGGCTTCGTTTTGACGGGAATCGTGGTGACGTTCATTTTAGTGAGCGTCATCGTTCGCCCGATCAAAGCGTTGGAAGCGGGTGCCATGATTATCGGCCAGGGCAATTTGGATTATTCCATTTCAGTTAGAAGCCAGGATGAAATCGGCAACCTGGCCAACGTGTTCAATCGCATGACCAGCGATTTGAAAAGCGCGCAGAAGAACCTCATTGAAAAAGAGAAGATGGAACAAGAACTGGAAACCGCCCGGAAAATCCAGGCCGTGTTGCTGCCGAAAGAAGATCCTGTGGCCACCGGGCTTGAAATTGTCTCGTTCTACAAGTCCGCCAAGGAAGTGGGGGGGGATTACTACGATTTTCACCGCCTAAGCGACAAGCTGCTTGGCATGACCGTGGCCGACGTTTCGGGCAAGGGAGTGCCCGGGTCCCTGGGCATGGTCATGACCCGAAGCATTTTGCGTTCGCAGGTTTATCTGGCGGATGCGTATAAAATCCTGACCAAGACCAATTCCTTGCTGTTTAAGGATATCAAACGGGGAATGTTCGTTACCATGTTTTATGTCCTGATCGATCTGCAACGCCAGGTAATCAATTGCGCCAACGCGGGGCACAACCCCATGATTCTGGGGCACAAAGGCGGCAAAGTGGAGCTGTATAACCCCACGGGAATCGCGCTGGGCCTTGACAGCGGCGACCGTTTCGATAAAAAACTGCAGGCCATGAATATTCCTTTAAAACCGGGAGACGTCTTCCTGATTTATACGGACGGCGTAACCGAGGCCATGAACAAACAGGAACAAGAATTCACCGAAGAGCGTCTGGCGGCAGTGGTCAGCCGTTCAGTGGACGGTTCAGCCAAGCAAATCAACGAAATCATCGTCAACGAGCTCATGGAATTCACGGCCGGGGCCGAACAGCACGACGATATCACGCTGGTGACGGTCAAGGTGGTTTGAGGATAAAAAAGACTTTCTTTCACCGATTATTTGTGCTAAACTGCCTCTTCAAAGCTGGTCGCGCCCCGAATCTGAGCGGGACGCTGTTGAGGCGGAGGTGTCTGGATGAAGAAAATCAACGTATCGGTCCAAAGTTCCTCGCTTAATCCCGAATGCACCGTATTGAATGTCGAGGGATTCTTGGACGCTTATACCGTTGCCGAACTTGAAGAGACGTTCAACCGTCTGATCAAGGATAAAAAATTCAAGCTCATCGTCAACTTGGCGCAACTCGATTACATCAGCAGCGCCGGGTTGGGCACATTCATGGGTGTGATCGACGAAATCCGCGATAATCACGGAGATATCGTGCTGATCAACCTGTCGCCAAAAATTTACAAGGTTTTTGATCTGCTCGGTTTTTCCGAGCTGTTTCAAATTGCCGACAATGAGGCTGCGGCGGTCTCGAAATTCATGGATGGCCGCTGAGTCTGCAAGCGGGAACCTTCCCGCCCCGGGGCCACTATCCCGCAGCGCTCTATGGAGATGGGGAACAGAGCTTCGGGGAGCTTCCGCGTAAAACCGAACCGTCACGCCATCGGACCCTCCTGCCTGAATCCTAACTCCATCTGAAGCACGGTAAAAACGAAACCCGAGTCAGATTCCCTGTCTCCGGGGATGCATGGCCAATACGAAGGGGATATTGGGATGGAGATGCAGCTTGGCGCGTCTCGCCCCTGTGGGAAATACCTAACCGGTTCGTCGGCCAGTACCTCGCAGCCCGGCGGCCGTACTAGGATGTGCAATGGCGGTCCATCATTTTTCGATCTTTACGAATGCTTCGGAGATCGTAGCCGGCGAACCGTTTCAGCTGGTCATCGAGGCTCGGGACGAAGCTGGCGCGCGGGTTTCTGATTATGAAGGCAACCTGCACCTCATCTCCGACAGAGGGTTGATTTCCCCGGTGCTGGCCACCAACGTTTTTCAAGGCCGCTGGGAAGGCGAAGTGACAGTGACCGGCTCGGGCCGGATTCGCATTCGCGCCTGGAATCAAGCGGGCAGCGGCGAAGAATACTTTCAGGTTATAGAGCGCGGGGAACCGGTCTCGTTCCCTCAGGATATTCAGTGCCCAGGATGCGGGCAGCAAAACATTGCCGGCAAGAGCGAAATTTTCCGCTGCCTGCGCTGCAATGAAATTTACTTTGTCGACAAATACGGGAAGGTCATCCCGCTTAAACACGGCTATATACAGGGATTAAAACACGTCAAGCACCTGGAATTCCGCATTCCCAGCGATGTCAATTATCTCAACCATGTCCGTAACTTCATCGTGGGTATCACCAGCGAGGAAAACCTCGACGCGGAAACGATCTCGCAGATTGAGATGGCGCTTGATGAATCACTGGCCAATGTAGTCGAACACGCTTATTCTTACGATCCGTATCAGGAGATTCACGTGGAAGCCTGGCTGTATCCCGACCGGCTGGAGATTGCGTTGCGTGATTACGGAAAATCCTTCGACAGCGCCAAAACGCCGCTCCCGGATTTGAAGCGGCATTTGGCGGAACGCAAGGTCGGCGGATTGGGTCGCTATTTGATCGCGCAATTCATGGACGAGGTTGATTATCGCAGCGGCGACAACATAAACGAATTGCGCATGGTGAAACGTTTTTCGGGGGCGGCTTCGTAATGGGCAACGGGGAAGCGTTGATCAAACGCGGGCGTTTCGGCTCCATCCTCCTGCTGGGCGGAATGGCGGTGGTCGGCTGCCTGGTAATGGCCGTTGTCGGTTTTTTTCAACCAAACCCCGGGTTGAGAATCCTGCTGATGAGTGTCAGCGCCGGGCTGATCACCGTGACGGTTTTGGCCATTCTCGTGACCTATAACCAGCTTTTCAAACCCATCCGCTTGTTGATCCAGGAGACCGAAGAGACGCTGCAGGGGATCCGCGAGGGAGGAATCTCGCTGGTTCGCGACGACGAAATCGGAAGGTTGGCCAATAATTTCAACCAAATCGTTTTGGACGCCCAAATGAAACGGCTGGAACTGGAAACCTCCAACCGCGAATTGGCTTCGCACGCGGAAATCATCGAGAAAACCTACCGGGAACTCGATAAAAAAGTCTATGATTTGTTCACGCTTTTCAACATCGGCAAAGAGTTGAATTCCACCCTGTCGGTCGAAACGATTTTGAAAATTTCGTGCTTCACTTCAATGGGGCAGTTGGGCACCACGACCATGACCATCGCCTTTCTGGACGAGGAGGGGCCCCAGCCCCGCCTGGTCCGCATGTATCAGAAGGGCCTTCGCCAGGATTCCCAGCGCGCCGAATCGGTTTCCACCACGGAAACATTCCTTAATTTTCTCCGGCAGAGGGAACAGCAGGCGTTGATTTTGCATGAGCTGGAAAGCCGGCCGGAATTTAAAGCGGAAATGGAATTTTTCGCCGCTTACAAGACCTATATGATCGTGCCGCTCCTGGCCAAGGACCAGATCATCGGGTCGATGATGATCAGCAAGAAACTGTCCGGAGAGGAATTTGGCCAGGGGGAAAAGGATTTCATCAATACGCTGGCCTCCCTGGCCGCCTTGGCGCTGCGCAATGCCCGTCATTACGAACAGGCGATTACGGACGCGATGACCAAGTTGTATCTGAAACGCTATTTTCAACTGCGCCTGGATGATGAAATCAAGCGGGCGGAGCGGTATCACAACAAACTCACCTTGCTGATGAGCGACATCGACCACTTCAAGAACATCAATGATACCTATGGGCATACCAAGGGCGACGAGGTGCTGATCGCCGTGGCCAAAGCCATCAAGGAGAATTTCCGGGATGTGGATGTGCCGGCGCGCTACGGCGGCGAGGAATTTTCGGTGATCATGCCGGAAGTCAGCAAAGAGGAGGCCGTCATCCCGGCGGAGCGCCTTCGCAAGGCGGTTGAAGCGATTCCGTTCGTGCTCAACGGCGAAAACGTGCAGGTCACCATTTCCATCGGCCTGGCTGAATATCATAAGGATGCCCAAACGCCCCTCCAACTGATCGAAGCGGCCGACGCCGCCCTGTACCGTTCCAAGGAAAACGGGCGCAACCAAACCACGCTCGCGTGAAACGCCGCATGCCTTCTTCCCGGCGCTCCCGCCCCCAGCATCCACCGCGATCCTGGCTGAAAGTCGTGACCGGACTCCTCCTGACCATTCCCGGTGTTTTTGCCACCGCCGTTTTGCTCCGCCATTTATCGCAGTTCAATTTGGTCACACCCGTGCAACTGGCATTTGTCACCGGCGCGGGGGTGTATTTGGTCATGCACCTGCTCTTGTGGAAACCGATCTTTATCCATGTCATGGGGCATGAATTAACCCACGCCTTTTGGGCCGTATTGCTCGGTGGGAAGATCAAGTCCCTTTCCGTTTCGCGCGAGGGCGGCCAGGTTACGCTGTCGAAAACCAATTTTCTCATCGCCCTGGCTCCCTATTTTTTCCCTCTTTACACATTCATGCTCTTGCCGATCTATTTCATCGCGGCGCCGAAATTCTATCCCTTGCTTTCGTTTTTCATTGGGCTGACCCTGGCTTTTCATCTGGCGCTGACGCTGCACTCCCTGCGCGACCGCCAGAGCGACATCCGTCAGGTAGGCGTCTTTTTCTCGCTGGCTTTTGTCTATTTCATGAATCTCGTCATGGTGGTCATGGTATTGTCGATCATTTCCCCGGATATCATCACCCTGCCCGTTTTCTTCCTTGAAACCGGACGCTTGTTCGCGGCGTTTGTGGCCTGGATGGCCGAATGGGTCCGGACGCTCATCTCCGCCTGATATGAAAAACTCGGATTGGGGAAAATTGCTACTGGCAGGTTTGCTGGCGGCTTTGTCGTTTCCCAACCCTGTGGGGACCTCCCTCCAGTGGAGCGGAGGCAGTCTGGCGTTTTTCTGTTTGATTCCGCTTTTTTCCCTGGATCCGCGAATGACTTTCAGCCAGGCCTGGAAATCCGGATTTGTCTTCGGAATGGTTTATTTCGGTTCCAGCACGATCTGGATGGCTTTCATGCCGGCCATGCATCCTCTGGGGCCGCTGGCCTGGCTGACATTGTCCGCTTATCTGGCTGTGTATACGGGTGTGTTTTTATGGGGATATCGCCGTTTGCTGGCCGCGGGGGTGCCCGGCTGGAGCGCGGCGGTCACTTTATGGTTGGGACTGGAGTATGTGCGGAATTTTATGATCTCCGGATTTCCCTGGGTAATGCTGGGCATGGCGCATTACCAGAATCCATGGATGTTGGCCTTGGCGCCGGTCACGGGTGTGTGGGGCGCCTCGGCGGCAACCGTTCTGGTCAATTACGGCTTGTACGCGGTATTACGCCGGATCTGGCCGGGGATTTTTCAATCCCCTGTGGCCGGGGAAACACGGCCGAACAGGCTTCGGTTGGCCGGCTTGGCTGCCCTGATTCTCTTCGTGACACTGCTAGCGATCGCATCGGACCGGCAATTGAAGAAACATCCTGGGTCAACGCCCCTGGTGGCGGCAGCCTTGCAGGGGAATATCGATCAGAACCAGGTTTGGGACCAATCCTATCAGCGCCGGACCTTGAAAAAATTCGGCCGCCTTACCGCCCAGGCGGCGGCGCAGGGAGCCCGCTTGACTGTGTGGCCGGAAACCGCTTTCCCCGGCATTTTCAGCCTGGACCGGGAACCGGCTCAGGTCGTGCGGGAATGGTCCGGACGCTGGCGCCTCACCCAGTTAGTCGGCACGGACGAGGTCGAGCCCGATGCAGCCGAAGGGTACTTGTATTACAATTCGGTCGTGGCGCTGGATGAATCCGGGCGGGTGAGCGGAGCCACGTCCAAGAAACATTTGGTGCCGTTTGGGGAATACGTGCCCTTCAAGGATTCCGTTTTTTCTCTCATCCATAAAGTGGTTAGACGATACGGAGGCGCAGGTTTCACGCCTGCCCGCAAACGCGACTTGCTGCCGTGGATAACGTCCGGCGAACGACATTGGGTGGCGGCCTTGATTTGCTTCGAAAGCCTGTTTCCCGCGTACGCCGCCCAGTTGACACGGCGGGGCGCGGAAATCCTGGTGGTGGTGACGAACGACGCTTGGTTCGGCCATTCGGCCGCTCCGGCCTTGCACGCCAGTTTTTCGGCTTTCCGGGCGGCTGAGAACGGCCGTTTTCTCGTGCGGACCGCCAGCACCGGCATTTCCGCGATCTACGATCCCCGCGGACGGTTGCTTTCCATCCTGCCCTTGGGTCAATCGGGAACGGTGGTGGCGAATGTGCGTCCCCGACAGACGCTTACCTGGTTCGCGCGCTGGGGAGATTGGCTTTGCGGGATTGTCGGATTTATGCTACTCTGGGACCTTCTTTTTATCGGCGTGCGCGCAATAAACAATAAACGGCGCGCGGGGAAAGGGAGTCGTTCCTCATGAAACTGGTGATCGTCGGTTCGGTGGCTTTGGACGACGTGAAGACGCCGCACGGCGCGATACGCCGCGGGTTGGGCGGCTCGGCGGTTTACGCCTCCCTGGCTGCCAGCCAGTTCGTGGTGCCGGGAATCGTGGGTGTGGTGGGGGAGGATTTTCCGGACGAGCATTTGGCGCTGCTCAAACGCCAAGGGATCGCTTTGGACGGTTTGGAACGAGCCGCCGGCAAGACTTTTCATTGGTCAGGGTACTATACGGGCGACATGAATGAAGCGCACACGGTCGCCACGGAATTGAACGTTTTTGCCGCTTTCAAACCTCGCTTGCCACGCGAATGGCGGGACGCCCCATTTGTCTTCCTGGCGAATATCGATCCCGACCTGCAAAACCAGGTGCTCGACCAGATGATCCGGCCGAGCATGGTTGTGCTCGATACGATGAATTTGTGGATCGAAAACAAACGGGAGCAGCTGCTGCGGGTGATGAAACGCGCGGACTTGCTGGTGGTCAACGAAGGTGAAGCGCGCCTGTTGTCGGGCGAACCGAATGTGGTCAGAGCCGGGCGGTGGCTGATGCGGCGCGGCCCGCGAGGTGTGGCTATCAAAAGGGGTGCCTGCGGAGCCATGGTGATGTGGGGGAAGGAGACCTGGCTGCTGCCGGCCTATCCCGTGGACGAAGTAAAAGACCCCACGGGAGCCGGAGATACGTTCGCCGGAGGCCTGATCGGCATCCTGGCTCAGGGACGGGCTCTGACCGCTGAATCCTTGCGGCGGGCCGTCGCGGTCGGCACGGTGTTGGCCGCACACACAGTGGAAGCTTTTTCAGTGCAAGGCCTGACCGGCTTGAAAGCCGGGGAAGTGCAGAGACGTTACCGGTATTTGGCCTCGCAACGCATACCGTCCTGGACGTTGCGGATGCGTCTGAAACAGCGTCGGCGGCCTTGAGGCCGCGGCAAATCGCAGCGAACGAGTAGGTGATCGAAATGCACGCGAATAAATTGGATCGAATACCCCCCTATGTCCTGGCCAAGGTGACGGCGGAAACCAAAGCTGCACGGGGTCGGGGAGAAGATATCATTGATTTCGGCATGGGCAATCCGGACATGGCCACGCCCCAACACATCGTGGATAAGCTGGTGGAGGCGGCCGGAAAGCCACAAAACCACCGCTATTCGGTGTCGCGCGGTGTTTTCAAGCTGCGCGAAGCGATTTGCAAATGGTATGCGCGACGGTTCGGCGTGGAGCTTGATCCCGACAAGGAAGCGATCGCGACCATCGGTGCCAAGGAAGGCATTTCGCACTTCATGCTTTCCCTGCTCAATCCGGGGGACACGGTGGTCGTGCCCACGCCTTGCTACCCCATTCATGCCTATTCGGTGGTTTTGTCGGAAGGGAACGTGATCAGCATTCCGTTCAGTCCGGGTGAGGATATCCTGCCCAGGCTGCATGCCTGCTGCCGGCAAGCGTGGCCCAAACCCAAGGCAGTGATCCTTTCCTATCCCCACAATCCCACCGGCGAGGTCGTCGATCTCCGCTTTTTCGAACAGGTCGTTGCCTTGGCGAAGGAGGAGGGATTTTGGGTCATCCACGACCACGCTTACGCGGAGTTGTGCTTTGATGATTTTCGTTCTCCCAGCTTGCTGCAGGTGCCGGGAGCCAAGGAACGGGGCGTGGAGTTTTATTCTCTTTCCAAAACCTACAACATGCCGGGCTGGCGGGTGGGATTCATGGTCGGAAACGCCCAGGCGGTCGCTACTCTGGCCCGGATTAAAAGCTATCTGGATTACGGCATGTTCACACCCATTCAAATCGCGGCGATTTGCGCCCTGAACGGACCGCAGGATTGCGTGGGGGAAATCGTCAACACGTATCGCGTGCGACGGGATGTGCTGGTGGACGGACTCAATAAACTGGGCTGGGAAGTTCCCAAGCCGAAAGCGACGATGTTCGTATGGGCCCGAATCCCCGAACGCTTCCGTGGGATGGGTTCGGTCGGATTTGCCATGCACCTGCTGCAGACCGCCAAGGTGGCCGTGGCGCCGGGTGAAGGCTTCGGGGAGGGCGGGGAAGGATATGTCCGTTTCGCACTGATCGAAAACGAAGAGCGCACGCGTCAGGCGTTGCGCAGCCTGAAAAAAGTTTTCGCCTGACGGATCGGTTCAGGCGTTGGGCAATTGATTGATTTTCGGGGCTTCTTCCACGGGCAGCCGGAACCAAAACCGGCTGCCTTCCCCCACTCTACTTTCCAATTTTATTTCCGTCCCGTGCGCTTCCAATAGTTCTTTAACGATCGCCAAGCCCAGCCCCGTGCCCACGTATTTGCGGGTGCTGGAAGAATCCACCTGGTAAAAACGCTGGTAAATCTTATCGTGGGCTTCCGGCGGGATGCCGATGCCGGTGTCGGTGACGCTGATTTCGACCTGCCGTCCCGTCGGGCCGCCCGCCGCCAGTTTGATGTCGACTGTCACCGAGCCCTGTTCCGTGAATTTGATGGCATTTGAAACCAGGTTCTGCAAGACCTGGTACATTTTTTGGATGTTGACCCGGATGTATATGGGCTTGGATTCTCCCGTGCGGGCCAGTTTGAGATTCTTGGCCCGGGCCATCTCCCGTGTATCGGCCAGTACCTGGTCGACGGCCTCCTGGATGGCCATCGTTTCCCGGTGTTTGAGCAGAAGCTTTTGATCCTGCATTTTGGACATGGTCAGAAGGTCGTTGATCAGCACCAGCAGGTGGTTGACGTTGCGCTGGATGATGGCGAGTTTGTCTTTTTGCACGTCGCTCAGCGGCCCGATTTTGCCTGCCAGAAAGAGGTCGGTATAGGAACGTATGGAGGTGATGGGCGTCCGCAGTTCGTGGGAGACGTTGGACAGAATGTGATCCTTGAAACGGTCCATTTCCTGCAGCTCGCGGTTGACTTCGTCCCGTTCCTTTATCTTCAGTTGCAGTTCGATGTACAACAGGGCGTTTTCCACGGCGATTCCAAGTTCGCCGCCGATCCGGATCAATTGGTCCATTTCCTTGTACTGCGAAAAATACTTATGGGTGGTGGTCAGGGCCAGCACGCCCACCGTCCGTTTTTTGGAACGCAGAGGCACCAGCAGAAGGTCCGGCAGCAGTTCCGCCCAGCGGGCGTGATCGAGTTCAAGCTGGCGGGAAAGGTCCCGCCAGAGGGAGGGCTTGCCCGTGCTGTATAATTTTTTCTGGAGCGCGTCGGTGAAGTCGGGGCTCTTCAACCATGACAACTGCTGTTCGGTCAGCCCGAAATGCGCCAGCAGGTTGAGCTTTTTAACTTGCGGATCGAAGATATAAATCCAGCCGGCGGACACACTGAGATTCTGGAGAATTTTGCGCAGAGCCTGGTTGAGGAATGTGCGCAAATCGATGGATTGGTTGATAATGCTGGTGATTTCGTTGAAAAAGAGAAGCTTGCGGGTTTTGTTTTGGATCTCCTCGTTGCGGGCCACCAGAGTGTGCACCATTTGGTTGAAGGCCATGGTCAAACGCCCGATTTCATCCTGGCCGTGGATGGGCAATGGCTCGAAGAGCAATCCGGCTTCGAACAATTTGATGCCGGCTTCGAGCTCTTCCAGCGGCCGCGTCAACTGGACGACCACGCCCAGGCTGACCATCAGAGTCAGGATGAGCGGCCCCAACAGCAATCCGGCCAGCAGCAGGCGCTGCCGGTTGATGCGCTGGGGGATGATGGCGGCGTTTTGTTCCAGGAACAATCCCCACCCGAGATTCGCGCAATAGGCGTAAGCGCGCAGCACGCGCTCTCCCTGGTCGTTTTCCGAGGCGGCGACTTGAAAAACCTGGGGGCTGACGCCGGCATGCTGGCGGCGCGAAAGCAATTCGTGAATGAGCTGCTGGTAGCGGCCCAATTGGCGCCCCGGCGGCAGACGCGGATGCAACAGGATTTTTCCCTCTGAATTGACCAGGACGATCTCTGTTTCCGACGGCAAGTGGTATTTGGAAAGTTCCAGGATGAATTCCGTGAAATTCAAACTGGCGCGCAAATGCCAGCCGCCGGCGGGAAATTTTTGGGGGTGCAGCAAAAATAAAACCGGCAAGACCAGGCGGCCGTAGGTCGGAAGATACTCGGCCTTGCCCAGCCAGACATCCGAAGTGTCGCCGGCTAGGCGGAGCAGATGCTGGTCCTTGACATCCACCAACGATAGATCCTGATGCTGGCGCAGCGCGTATGCGACGACGGCTTGGCGGGCATTTAAAAGCGAGATGGCCTGCAAAGATGGGAAACGGCGGAACCAGGGATCCAGATCGGATTGGAATTTTTCGGGGGATTCGATGTCCGTGATTTTCAGTTTTGAGAGGTCGGCGTGCATCCGGCGGATGATTTCCATGAAGTATTCGTCGGTAAAACGCCCCAATTCTCCGGCCTGGTGCTGGAGCGCCCGCTCGGTTTCCCAAGCCACGTAGGATACGCGGGTGCGCATGGCAAGCAGGGCAAAAAAGATGAAGTTGAACGTGACCAGGATCAGTATGACGCTTAACAGCTGGTTACGAAGCTTGAGCGGCGGCCTTATATCGCGCAACCGGTTGAGCAGGGAGGGGAAGAAATGACGGAGCCAGGTTGGGGATGCCATGCGGGTATTGTATTGTCAATCCGGAAAAAAAGCAAGCCGGCTGGAGGGATTTGACAAATGATCCGGGTTCGCATACAATTTCAAAAAACACCGAATAAGGCGGGTTTGAACATGGAAAAAGTCTACTTGACTCCCGAGGGATACGCGAAATTGCAAGCGGAACTGGCGGAATTGATGGGTCCACGCAGGCGGGTGGTTACCCAGGCCATTCAGGTCGCGCGCGAACATGGCGATCTTTCCGAAAACGCCGAATATGATGCGGCCAAGGAAGAACAGGCCAAATTGGAACTCCGCATCCACCAATTGCAGGACCAGCTGGCCAAAGCCCAGGTCATTGACAAAGCCCACATTCCCGAAGGCCGGGTATCAGTCGGCCAACGCGTGGTTTTGCAGGATTTAAACACCCAGGAAGAAGTGGTTTATATGCTGGTTTCCCCGCAGGAATCCAACTTCGAGCAGGGCCGGATTTCAGTCACCTCTCCGGTAGGCAAGGGATTGGTCGGGAAAAAAGTGGGGGAGGACATCGAAATCCGTATTCCGGCCGGAGTGCGGCGCTACCGCGTCCTGTCGGCGGAAATGGCCTGAATCCCTCGGACGGCAAGGGCGCCTGGGAACATTCCGCGCCGAAGAGGAAAAGGCCTGTTTCAGGTCTTCGCTTTGCTCATCAGCACGATCCCCAGTCCTGCGAACACCAGATTGGCGATCCACACCGAAAGCAGCGGGGGAAGCGAGCCGTTTTTCCCCAGTGACGTGCCGATGGCCAGAAATCCGATGTAGAAAAACGCCGTGACGATCGTGAACACGAATCCGATGGCGGTCCAGACCAAGGCCCTTTGCCCGGTCGGGAAGATAAACGGCAAAGCGACCCCCAAAAGCGCGAGAATGAAGATGGCGAAGGGGAAGGCGATCTTCAAGTGGAAATTCACTTCCTCGGTCCGGGGATCGCTGCCCATTTCGCGCAGCAAGCGGATTTGATAGCGAAGCTCCTTGAGCGGCATGGCTAGCAACTGATCCTCTTCCTTGTTTTCGCGGATGAACTCGCGGGGTTGTTCGCGCACTTTCCAATTGAACACTTCGAAACGGTAGCACTCGACGACTTCGCCCGCCTCGGTAAAAACCCGCCGTACGCCGTTTTCCAAACGCCATTCGCCTGGTTGCCATACGCCGGATTCCGCATCAATGCGTTCCTCGACGCGGCGGTCCGGGGTCAGGTGGAGCACAATCACGCCGGACATATGCCCGGCAAGGGCGTCGAAATGGCGCGCCTGCAGGATCCAGTTGCCCGGCAGGCTGCGGGTGATCCAATCCCGGCGGTATTGGTAGGAGTCGTCGCTTTTTTGTTCGATTTTGACCCGTTTGATCAGGCGGGCCCTCGGGGTGGTGGCGGGAATCACGGCTTCAATAAAGATCAGAATCAGGGCGACCAGGGCGAGGGCAGCCAGGAGAATGGGACGGGCGATGCGAAAAAAGCTCACCCCGCAAGAGCGCAGGGCGATCAGTTCATTGTGGCGGCCCAGCTGGCCCAGGGAAAACAGGGCGGAAAGCAGCACGGCCATGGGCATGACCTGGACCAGGTAGTACGGCAGCCGATAGACGTAATACAGGACGATCAGGGTGACGGCGGGCCGGTGCTCCACAAAACCGCGCATGTCGTCCACCATCTCCGCGATGACATACAAACCGACGAAAACCAGGGTGGTAAAAAGCAGGGCCTGGAAAAATTCTTTCAGAAGGTAACGGTCGATGGTTTTCACGGGGCCCTCCGAGGGGAGGAATGGCGGCCGAATCCCGGCGGCTGCTCCCCGAGAACCCAGGCCAGCCCGTAGCAGCCGGCACCGGCCAGGAACAGGTTCGGAATCCACATAGAGAGGAAGGGGTCCAGCTTGCCGTTGGCGCCGAAGGTTTCGCCCAAGGAAATCGCGATGTAATACAAAAAGATCAGGATCACTGCCACGAAATACGCCACATACCTTCCGGAGCGCGGCACCAGGATGCCAACCGGCGCACCGATGAGCACGAACACCAGGCAGGCGAAGGGGATCGAAACCTTTTTGTGGTACTCAACCCAGAGCAGGTTGACGTCCTTGCCTTCTCGCAGATCCAGGTCGATTTGCCGACGGATGTCCGTCATGGACATTTCCCGTGCGCTCCGCGGCAGTGACTGGACCGGCTGCGCCAGTGAACGGTTGATGTCGAGGTCGAGAAAAGTGGTGTTGAAGTCCACGCGCGAGAGCACGGATGGATTGTCCCGGGCCACCACCTGCATGTACCCGTCCTCCAGCTTGAGCAGGACGCGGCGGTTTTCATGGTCGCTGATGAGCTGGCCGCGCCGGGCGAAGATGGTCCGGACAGGGTCTTCGGGCTTTTGGCCCCGGACGAAGACGATCACGTCGCGGAGTTCGCCGGTCACGGGATTCTTGTCGCCCACCCGAAAAATGTACCCGTCGAAATCCTCAACGAAGACGTGCTCCCTGATCACGATCGCCGCGCGCTGGCTGACAATGTCGAAATACAGCGTCCGGTAGGCCATATTGGCGTCCGGGAGCACGGTGTTGTTGAATGCGATCATGCCCAGGGTCAAGGCCAAGGCCAATGCCAGCAAGGAATCGAGCAGCGGCAGGGGCGAGATGCCGGAAGCGCGCAGGGCGGTCAGTTCGTTGTCGCTTTTCAGGCGGGAAAAGGCCACGAGCACGGCCACCAGGCAGGCCATGGGGATGGTGATGGCGAAAGTCGCCGGCAGGATATACAGCAGCAGTCTGCCCACGGTCAGGACCGAGACGCCGTATTTGACGATCAGGTCGGAGAGCGTGAAAATTTTATCCATGATCAAAATAAACGTGAACACCGTGACGCCCATGAAAAAGGGGAAAACCAGTTCGCGGACGACGTACCAACGAAGGGTCTTCACGGTTTGGCTCCGGCAGGGGCGGCGGATGGGTTATATCCCAAGGCGAGGAAATAGCGGATTTCGCGGATCTTGCGGCCGTTTTGGATGACCGCGAACGGTTCCAGGGTTCTCACTTCGTTGAAAAAAGGGCGGATGTGGTCGGCCTCCCAATAATGCTCGCTGACATAAAGAAAGTTGCGCCCGGCCAAGCGGGACCGCTGATCCCAGAAACGGTATTGATTGTCCGCCGGCTCGCGCAGGGGGAAGAGTTGCACTTCCGGATGGCCCTCGGTGTAGAAGGACAGCAGGCCGGCGATTTGGTAGCGACGGGCTCCAAGCAGCAGGGGAGTCGGGCTCTGCGCTTGCAGTTCGCGCAACAGCCGGGAGGCTTCGTTGCCCATGATCCGCCAGCCGCGCACCCGGTCCATGGATTCGGCCGCCCGTCCGGTCAACGGCGGCACGCCCCACAAGACCTCGGTATGCGCTACCAGAGTGAAGAGGAGCGACAATGCAAGGGTGGCCCAAGCCCACGAACGCCACGCACGCGACGGCGTTCGTTGTTGGCGGAAAGCGTATACGCCGCCGAGAATGGCAAGGGCCGCCGGGTAGGCGGGCGCCGGCCAGTTGGCGTAAACCGATGTGCGTACGGAAAGGACGAGGAAAAACAGGAAAATAGGGGCTGAAAAGCAGGCTAAAAAAAGATAATCCTCGCCGTGCGGCTGGCCTTGTCGCCACAGGCGCCAGGCCAACAAAGGCGCCGCGAAGCATAGAGCGCCCAGGAGAGGGCTCATGATACCCAGCTGGCCGCCCAGATAATTGCCCACCGTGGACAAGGAAAATTTCCAGGCCTGCCCGGCTCCGCTTAAATCGCCGATATGCCCGAACGAAGCCCAGCCATGCTGCAAATTCCAAATCACCAGGGGTGCAACCAAAAGGAGCGTGGCCACACCGGCCAGGTAGAGAGGGGGCCGCAGCCATTCCCTCCGCTGCCGCGGTGATACCACCAGGAACAGCAGCAGGCACGGCACGAACAGGGCCATCGAATACTTGGCCAGAGCGCCTGCTCCCAAAGCCAGCGCCCCGCCCACCCACCCGGGCCGCCACTCCTGGCACAGCGCCCGGTGGAAGAAGTACAAAGCCGCGGTCCAGGCGCAGACCATGATCGAATCATGCATCATTAAAAGGGCGCCGGCGGAAATCAACAGCGCCGATTGCAGCAGCAGGAAGGCGTACCAGGCGGCCCGGTTGCTGGCCGTGGCGCGCCGCACCAATTGGAAAAAAAACCACGAGGTCACACCGGACAGCAGGACACTGCCCAGGCGCACGCTCCATGCCGAGGGGCCGCCGCCCAGCCAGGTACCCAGCCGGATCACCAAAGCCAGCAAAGGCCCTTGGTCGTAATAACCCCAGTCCAGGTGCCTGGACCATGTCCAGTAATAAGCCTCGTCCGGCGCGAGTTCAAAACCCGCGATGGCAAAAAGGCGCAGCCCGGTTACCAGCGCCAAGGTAATCCAGAACCATTTTTCTTCCTGGGACAAGGGCTGCTCCTGTAAAAAAGGCGTTCAAATGGTCTATAAATCAATACATTCTAGTGGGGGACTTCAGACCTGTCAAGCGCAGGGTGAGGAGACCAATCGGGGAGACGCAAGGGGAGGGGATCGAAGAATATTCAGCTTGCGGGATGGACGCCAGCCTGCAATAATAAATATTCATCCGGAGGGGCTTATGCTGGATATCCTTTGGGGGTCATGCTGTTGTCGGTATTACTCCGTTCTGCAACGCGTCTTTTTGCCCTCTCGATTTTCTTCCTGTCCGGGCTGTTTCTAATCCCAATTGCAGGGCAGGCGGCCTTGCCTGTTCCAGCCGGGGTGTCGCGGGTGGATGTTCAGACCGCTCCGGCTCCGGGAACCACGCCCACGCCGCAGCCGACGGCCGAAGTGAAGCCGTTGTTGCCCGCGCCGGTCGGCCTGCAAGCCGAAGCCGCCGGTGACCGCATCATTCTGGCCTGGGAACCGGCTCCGGCAGCCGTGGCCACGCCCGTAACCTACCGCATCTATCGGTCTGAAACGGCCTTTTCCGATCCGCCGCCTTCTGAAAATTTAATCAATCGGTCCGCGGTTTCGGAACCGTATTTTCTGGACAGCCGCGACACCTCCATTGCGCCGCCTATGGCGGGAAAAAATTACTATTACGCAGTTGTGGTGATGGACGGGCAAGGCAATCTCTCGGCTATGTCCGCTTTGTTGGCCGTGGCGAATCTCGCGCAATTAACCCCGCCCTCCAGCTTTGAAGCCCGGCCGCAGGACCAGAAAGTGGAGCTTACCTGGGTGCCGTCTTTTTCCGGAGGGCCCTATGGTTTGGCGGGATATGTTTTGTACAGGTCCGAGGCGCAAGGCCAGGAAGGGGAGTTGCTGACGCCCAAGCCCCTGGAGCAAAGTTCCTATATCGATCAACCGCTGGTCAACGGACAAACGTATTATTACTCCTTGTACGCCCAGGATCGCCGAGGCAACCGGTCAGCGCCTTTGGAAACGCTTTCGGCCGTTCCTTTTGTCTCGGCCGGTGCGCCGCAGAACCTGACCGCCACCGGCAAGACCGACGATGCCATCGAGGTGAGCTGGAGCGCCGCCCAGGCCGGAACCTTCCCGCTGGCAGGCTACAATGTGTACCGCAGCTCAGATGCCGAAGCCCAGCCGGTGAAGGTCAACCGAAACCTCCTGACCAGCCCGCTGTTCTCGGATGACGAGCAAAACAGCGTGAACAAACCCCTGTTGGGCCGCTTTTATACTTATACGGTCCGCGCCGTGGACGTGGAAGGCTTCGAAGGGCCGGCATCCGCCTCCGCCCAAGCCGGGCCGCGGCCGCCGCTGGAGATTCCCTCCACAGGGCTCCTTTCCACCTCCATTCCCGGCTTGCCGCCGGAATCGTCCCTGACCATCTCGGGGCGGAAGAAGATCGACGTGTCTTACACCGAAGTGACGCCGTTGAATGTTCAGGAAGGCGGTTCGACGGACCGGTATCCCTCGCTAACGTCGGGCTTGACCAAGGGTTTCAACCTGGATCAGGAACTGCAGGTGCGTCTGGAAGGGAAGGTGGGCAAGAAAATCACGGTGGACGTGGACTACGACGACACCCTGGAAGAACAGCGGAAAATATCCATTATCTACGCCGGCGATCCGGATGAAGTCATTCAGGAAGCCGCGTTCGGCGACATTCTGCTCGACTTACCCCGCACCGAATTTGCCGGATACAACAAAAACCTTTTTGGCGCCAAACTCAAGGTGGCCTTTAATAATTTTCGCTTCCACGCGATCGGCGCCCAAACCAAGGGCATTACGGTGACCGAGAAATTCAAGGGCAATACCTCGCCGCGCACCTTGGACAAGCAGGATGTCTATTTCACGGCGTTTAAATATTACTATCTGACCAAAGCCTGGCCCAGCCAGGTCAATCACCCGGAATTACCGATCTACGACGGCAACCAGGTCAGGCACGGCATTGTGCCCGGATCGGACAAAATCTACGTAACCAATGGATTAGTGACCGCCCAGTCGGTCACCGTGACTGCCAACGGCCAGGAAGTCAGGTTCAATCTGCTTTCGCCTGGCGTGGATTACACCTTGGATTACGAGCGGGGCATTATCACGTTCACCAACACCATGGCACAAACCTGGCTGATTGCAGTGGCGTATAAATATACGGATGAAAACGGCGTCGTCCATACGGTGGGGTACAGCGATCCGGCAGGAACAGTCTTCGATTTCAATCCGGCCAACCTCTTCGTGCCGGGCGACCCTGCGGCGCCGGTTCCCGTCCCTGCGGGTCAAACCTCGGATACGTCACACCTGATCCAAAATTACAACAGCCTGACCAATGCCCGCGATTACCGGATGATGCTGATGAACCGCTATGCCCTGGGGTACCAAAACATCCTGGACCCACAGAGCGACGCGGACTTCAAACTGAAAGTCTTTGCCAATGACGGCAGCGAAGTCCAGCTCCCCCAGCCTTCGGATACGCTGAATGCCGAACATTACTACCGAATTGACCCGACCTTCGGCACGATCCAGTTCATTCATGATTATCCGCTGCAGCAGCGCCTGACCAACGGCGAGCCAGCCCAATTTTTATCGGATGATTACCAGCCCAACCGCAACGACGCCTATAACACCCAGTACAACCCCACGCTGACTTCCAACGGAGACATCAACCAGGCCCATAAATTCACTTTGCACATCGAATTCAAGAACGTCATCAGCACCTTCCAGTTGCAGCATTACAACATCATTCCCAACTCCGAAATCATCCGCAAGGACGGCTTGAAACTGCAGCGCAACACGGATTATTACCTCGATAATGACAGCGGCTACCTGACCTTCCTCAATCCGGAAAACATCGCCTCCAGCACCGAAATCACAGTGACGTACGAGTACCTGCCGTTCGGTGGCAAGTTCCAGTCCAGCATTTTCGGCGCGCGCGGGGAGTATGACATCATCCCCAAAAAATTGTCCGTGGGTTCGACGTTCTTGTACAATGCCAGCCAGGCCCCGCTGGAAATTCCGGACATCCGCTCCACGCCCAACTCGCTCTCGCTCTTTGACGGTGATATCAAACTCAGCCTTAATCCCGATGATTTCGGCGAAGCGGCCTTGCCCTGGGTGGGGAATTTCAAAGTGCCCCTGACCGTGGACGTGGCGGCTGAAGGAGCGTACAGCATTTATAATTCCAACACCTACCGCCGGGCAGGCGAAGACAGCGTGGCCATGATCGACAGCATGGAAGGCTCGGACAATGTGTTGGCCCTGCCTGTGAATGAAAACGCTAATAATATTTGGTTTCCGTCGAGCAGCCCCGGGACTTTCACCGACCCGGCGTTTCGCCGTTATGTTTATCTGACGGATGTTTTTGAAACCGGCCGCGTTCCCGTGGACAGCAATGACAAGGTCCATCAGATGCGCTGGAATTACTCGGATATGAGCAACGCAACCTGGGATGGATTCGTTTATCCGATATCGTCTTCTGGCGCCAATCTGCACGAGTACCGCTATCTGGAAATTTCGTATTATTCAGCAGCAGACAGCGCCCATCCCATCAGGCTGAATATCGATCTGGGAATCATCAGCGAAGATTCGAACGGCAACTACCGCCTGAACTTCGAAGGCGACCGCCAGATATTTGCCCAGGGTGTTGACAAGGGAATCGGGAATTATATGTCCAACCCGTACGCCGTGCCGCCGACCATTGCCGCCGATCCCTCGGGCCCGACGGGGATTTATCCGACCACAGCGCAGGCCGGGTTTAGCGGCCCCGGGGTACCCCAATACTGGGGCGCCAGCAATGATAAGCTGGACAACGAGGACTTGGATAATGACGACCAAATAGATCTGGCGCAAAGCTATTACGAATATGAGATCACCTTGCAACCGGGCTGGAACATGATTAAAATTCCGCTGGCGACGCCTACCCGCCTCTTGGGCGATACCTTGCCTACGGCCAACTCGCAGGATCCGACATTTCTGGGCTTTGTCAAACATGCGCGCCTGTGGATCACCGCGGAGAGCGGCTCGGCCTCTTCCGGATATTTTCAGATCGAATCCATCCAACTGACAGGAAACAAATGGCAGCCGCGGGTTGCCCCCAATACGGTCGACGTGAACGGCGTGCCGGTGTCCGAAGCCTCCGGCGGCACGCTGAACGCCACGGCCATCAGCCGGGAAACTTACAGCGGCTACCAGCCTGACGTGCATTTTTTCATTTACGATGAGGATTACAAGGAGAGGGACCTGCAGAACGAACGGGCCTTGGAACTGGAATACACCCTGGACCAGTACGCGGTGGTTAATTATAACGCCGGCAATACCATGCCCGCGTACTATTTGACCCGCACGCTGTCCAATGACACCACGGGATACGATTATTCTTTTTACCGTTACTTGCGGGTGGATGTGTTTAAAAAGACCTCCACCGCGCCGGGCGAACGGCTGTTCGTGCGCCTGGGTCTGGATCAGAACAATTTCTACCAGTACGAGCTGCCCTTGGACGAAGCCCGCATCGGGACCTGGCACACCTACACCGTCGAACTCGACGGCAGCGACGGCCGGCGCCTAGCGGTATTCCAGCCCAATATCATTGCCGGCTTGAACCAGGTGAAGGAAATTTCGCTCGGGGTCATAAATCCCAATCCGACGGCTGTGCCGGAAATCCTTTGGATCAACAGCCTCCGCGCCACCGACGCCAAAACCCGCGAAGGCATGGCCGCGCGCATTACTTCCAGCACCCGGTTGTCCGACATTTTTTCGGTCAATACGGATCATCGCGACATCGGCACCGATTTTTTCCAAATCGACGAAACGCCCTCGGGCAAACAGCACGTGACCCAGGAACGGGTGGATGGCAGCATCACCAAATTGTCCTACCTGCCGGTCAACGTGAATTGGACGCGGACGGAGAATTACACGGAGCTTCAGAACCGGTCCCTGCCCACGTATTCCAACAATTTCTCTGTGCCGGATGTGGTGAATGAAACGATCGGCGGTGATGTTGCCTACAACCAGCTGACAGGCCTGGATCTTTCGGTGTCCGCCAAGCGCACTCGTAAAAACACGAGTTACATCGAACAGCGTTACAACGTCAATTATGACGAGGAAACCACCGAGACCACGCCGACCATGTCCTATACACTGCCCAGCCAGATCCTGAATCTGCCGATCGGAACCACGACGTTCACCGGGAAGTTCAGGTACGTGGACAATCACATCATGTACAATCCGGAAGGCATCCGGGAGTTGAAACGCACGGATTTATGGGACAAATGGAAGCACACCAAGGAGGAGACCTATTCCTACCAGGGCAGCTACAGCCCCCTGTCGTTCCTGCGGTTTAATCCGAGCTTTACCTACAGCCAGAATAGCGACCGGGGTTTCCTGACTGCTTACAAGTTTTATTCCGAATTGACCAATACCGTCAACGCCCACTATTTTTCGGATCTCTACCGGACTTCGCGCCTGGAAAAAGTGGCCAAGCTCAACCTCAACCTGGTGTCCCTGCCCGTGGTGACGCCCAGCCTGACGTATGCCATGACCAACAGCCGCGATTATATCAACGATACGCTGGCCGTTCCGGGCAGCCTTTCCCTGCAAAGCAGCGTGGCGCTGGGGGAAATCTTCGGCTGGCGGGAAATTCCCAGAATCAACTGGAGCCGCAATTACAATATTTCCGCCACCTACCGCACGGAGGTCGGCTTGGACCCCATCAGTCAGCTGGAATTCGATCATCTGTGGGTCATTGACCCGTTCGGGTTCCGGGAAAAGGACAACCTCTTCGACGATGCCTACATCAATTCGAAAAACGAGAGGGAAACCTGGGGCACTTCCTTTAACGTGCTTTCGAACGTCACCTTGAATCCGGATTACTCCACCAATTGGAAACGGGACATGAACACCCGGAATAATTTCATCACCACGGAGACCATGACCGCGGGTTCGGGTTTGACCTGGAACCAGCCTTTTTCCCTGCCTGGGGTTGTCCTGCAGTCGCTGAGCCTGGATTATCATTACTCCGAAACCAACACCCTGGATCGCGACAGCAAGGTGACCAACCGCACGCTGTCCCATACCAGTTCGGCCACGCTGCCGTTCAGGATATTGAACGATCTCAGCAGTACGCTGAATTTCAATTCGACCAATTCCGAACGGCTGTACGGGGAAAACCTCGAGATCAAAGTCATGGATAATTTGTATTCCGGCGGGTTGTCTCTGGCGTACAATCTCAACCTCAATACGCCCATCAAATTGCCTGATTTCTGGCCTTTCAACGGCACGATTTTAAAAATCCAGCAATCCTTCCGGCTGTTGAATTCGTTCAAGATCGAAATGGCCCGGATTTCCGAGGTGAAGCAAACCGGCAGTTCCAAGAACACGGATATGTACACCAACGAGACCTCGCTGAATTATTCGCTGTGGCGCAACGTGGAAGGGGAAGTCAGCGTCACCAATCAGTGGTATTACGACCACCTGCTTGCGAACAAGGACTATTGGGCGATTAAAATCAAAGCAGGCCTGACCGCGATTTTCTGATTTGCTGTTTTTCAACGCATGGTTTCGGCTGTTTCCCCGGTCCAAACTCCCATGCGGGTATTCAGCCGATTCCATCGCGCCTCCCGGCAGTTACTCAGCCTGCTGGCGCCGCCGGCCTGCCCGGTTTGTGGGCGGCCGGGTGGCAGGCAGGCTTGGGCGGGTTTGTGCCAGGCTTGCCAGCCTCCTTATCCCTCCTGGCCGGTTTGTCAAACGTGCGGCCGCTGGCTTCCGCCGCACCCTCTGTTGAAACTCCATCCCATCCGGAAATGCCGGGCCTGCAGGCCCCTCAGGCCGAGGTTCGACCGGGCCAGGTCCGTGGCGCCTTATGCCGGGACCTGGCGCTCAGCGGTCTTGGCTTTTAAACGCACGCCGGGCGGCGATTTGCTTCGGCACTTAGCCGGCCTTTGCCGCCGGGTGGTATCAAAAGAGTATTCGCAAAGCATATGGGCTGGCGTGGTCCCGGTACCTGGCCGGCCGGGTCAAGGCATTCATGCGGCCGGGGTTTTGGCTAAAAAGCTGGCCGGTTTGCTGGCCATGCGGTTCACGCCCTGCCTCCGATTCTGCAAAACCATACGCCCACAGCACGAGTTGTCGCGCACGGAACGTTTGTGCAACCTTCGCGGCAGTTTGGCCGCCCTGGACTGCGCGCGTTCGGGCCGCTGGCTGCTGGTGGATGACGTTTATACCACCGGCGCCACGGTCCAGGAGTGCAGCCGTGCGTTGAAACGGGCGGGGGCCAGCGGAGTGGATGTCATCACCTTGGCCAGGCGCGAAGACGGGCGCTGGCCCCAAATGCAGCCTGAATCCGCGTTGACGCCGGAGGAAAAAGCCTTTCTGTCATCGCCCCGGCGCTAACGCCAAGAATAGGTGTTGTTTCCCCTGGTGTTTTTCTTTATAATTCTTCCCGAGTTTCAGCCCGGAAGGACCGCCTATGAAAACAGTGATTTATCCCGGAACGTTCGACCCTCTGACCACCGGCCATTTGGACCTTATTCGGCGTTCCAGCGAGAATTTTCCGCACATCGTGGTGGCGGTGGCGGGCAGCACCCACAAACGGCCCTTGTTCACCCTGGAAGAACGGGTGGAAATGGCCCGTCTGGCGGTCCGTGGACTGCCGCAGGCCGGGAAAATCGAAGTGGAAACCTTTGAAGGCCTGCTGGTGGATTACATGCGCTCCCGCAAGGCAACCATCGCCCTGCGCGGTCTGCGGGCCATTTCGGATTTCGACTATGAATTTCAGCAGGCCCAAATGAACCGGAAGCTTTATTCGGCGTACGAGATCATCTATATGATGCCCGACGAGCGCTATACTTACGTCAGCTCGTCGTTGGTCAAGGAAGTGGCGGCCCTGGGCGGCGATGTTTCCGATCTGGTTCCGCCCGAAATCATTCCAATGCTGCTGGCGAAATTCAACCGCACCCCCTAGGAGGATTCGCATGTTGCCATTGTTGCGCCGCACGACATTAGTGGCTGTGAGCGTGGTCCTGATTTTGGCCGGATGCAGCCGCAAGGCCGGGTTGGAAAGGCTGCCTGAAGCCGGGCGCACCTACCCTCCGGCCTATGGCGATGTTCTGGTGCAGGGGACCATCGCGGACCCCGCCATTCTCAATCCGGTTTTAGCCTCGGATTCCGCCTCCAGCGACGTGACCGGCCTGATCTTCAATTCCTTGTTGCGCTATGACAAGGACCTCAATCTGGAAGGCGAATTGGCCGAGAGCTGGGAAATATCGCCGGACGGCAAAGTCGTTACGTTTAAACTGAAACGCGGCGTCAAGTGGCATGATGGGCACGCGCTCACCGCCCAGGATGTCGTCTTTACCTTGGGGCGTTTCATGGACCCGAAAGTCATGACCGCCTACCGCAGCAATTACGAGTATATCGAACGGGCGCAGGCTGTGGACGATTATACTTTTCGCGCCTGGTACCGTACGCCGTTCGCTCCCAGCCTTGAAAAACTGGGGGGCATGCCGGTTCTGCCGCGGCATCTGCTGGAAGGGCGGGACATCAATAAAGCCGATGATTTCAATTTCCGGCCGGTTGGAAGCGGGCCGTATAAATTCGTCTCCTGGAAGCGCGAGGAGACGGTAGTGCTGCAGGCCAATCCGGAATATTTCGAGGGCCGCCCCTATCTCAACCGCGTGATCTTCAGGGTCATCCCCGACATGGCCGTGCAAATGCTGGAACTGGAAAACGGCGGCCTCGACATCATGAACCTCACGCCCAACCAATATACCGGGGAGGGCAGCAAGCCGGAATTTGCCCGTCGTTTTAATAAGTACCGGTATGCCTCAAATCAATACACTTATTTAGGGTTCAATTTGCAGAAAGATATGTTCCGCGATCTGCGGTTCCGCCAGGCCATCGCCCATGCCATCGACAAGGACGCGTTGGTCAAAGGCGTGCTCGAAGGGTTGGGCGTCGCGGCCACAGGGCCGTTCACGCCCAGTTCCTGGGCCTATAATCCGGATGTCAAACCCGTGCCTTATGACCCGCTCAAAGCCCGGGAGTTGTTGGTGGCGGCCGGATACCGTTATGCCAAAGACGGCACCCTGACCCGAAACGGGAAGCCCGTGGAATTCACCTTGCTGACCAACCAAGGCAACCGCACCCGCGAACAGAGCGCCACCATCATCCAGGCCCAGCTGAAAGCCATCGGCATTAAAGTCAACATCCGCATCATTGCCTGGAGCACTTTCTTGTCGGAATTCATTGACAAGCGCAAATTCGACGTGGTTTTAATGGGCTGGGCCCTGGCGCGCGATCCTGATTTGTATTCCATTTGGCACTCCTCCCAAACCGGGGAACATGAGTTCAATTTCGTTTCCTATAAAAACCCGGAAGTGGACCGGCTCCTGGAGCGCGGCCGCACCACTTTCAGCCGCGACCGGCGCACGCAGATTTATCACCGCGTGCACGAACTGATCGCCGCTGATCTGCCCTACGTCTTTCTGTACGTGCCTGACAGCCTTCCGGCTGTGCACCGGCGCATTCAGGGCATCGAACCCGCGCTGGCTGGCATCGGCTACAATTTCATACGCTGGTTCGTGCCCGAGGGATTTCAAAAATATAAGTAAGGTTCCGCGCAACCACTTGCGCGGAATTCGAATGTCATTCCTCCCTAAACCCCAGGGACCTTGGGGTCGCGCCCAAAGCGCCGCCATATCTCCGCACTAAGCTGCGGAGAATCGGCGAAGGGGAATGGGGGAGTATCCCATCCGCCTCTATCGCGTCCTGCAGAATGGGCATGCAATGCTGGCCATCGAAGATGCCCAAGGGCTCCAAATCGCGGAACCTGCGCCAGAAGGCGGGTTTCGTCCGAGCGGAAGGCGGCTGGACAAACCGTTCCGCTTGCTGCCCCCGGTCGTTCCCTCCAAAATCATCTGCATCGGCTTGAATTATCATTCCCATGCGCGCGAATTGCAAATGCCCGTGCCCAAAACCCCTCTGGTTTTTCTCAAGCCTCCCACCGCTCTGGCCGGTCCGGGCGAGCCCATTCACTATCCAGCCATGAGCAGCCAAGTTGATTATGAAGGCGAGCTGGCGGTGGTCATCGGACGCGAAGCCAGGGGAATACCCGAGGAGCAAGTCCCGGAACACATTTTGGGCTATACCCTTGCCAACGATATTACGGCCCGGGATCTGCAAAAGCAGGACGGCCAATGGACCCGGGCCAAAGGTTTTGACGGGTTTTGCCCGATCGGCCCCTGCTTGGTTTTGGGCCCGGTTCCCGAGGACTTGGAAATCATCACCTATCTCAATGGACAGCTCAAACAAAAGGGAAATACCGCGGATTTTATTTTCGGAATTGGTGAGATTGTCTCTTTTGTTTCGCACATCATGACTCTTTTTCCGCATGACATCATCTTAACTGGCACGCCGCCGGGCGTTGGTCCCATGCAACGGGGCGATAAGGTGCGCGTGGAATGCAGCACCATCGGAACCCTGGAAAATGCCCTTCGCTAACGCAATTCCGCATAAAATCGCGAGGAATAATAACGTTTTTATTTTGGACGCGGTCTATTTAGGCTGATATACTTTGCCCTGTAAGGGATGCTGGGTGCAACCTCTGTAATGGTGCTTCCAATGCCCATAAGTAAAAGATTGATCGTCGTTGTTTTTACCCTGTGCCTGGGAACTGGATCAGCGCATGCGGCCACGATGATTTACCGTTCCGTGGGCCCGGATAACACCTCGGCGCTGGCTTATTCTGGCGGCACTCCCAATTATCTCAGTTTGACAAATGGCACGGCCTATTTTAGTACCCCCCTGCCTGACCGTGTTGGTTTGGGAGATGTGGTCATTTACGACAGCAACGGCGACATGGATCCGGATGCCAGGGCGTTTATTCACGGCCGGAGCAGTTCCACCACGTACACCCTCAGAACAGCCTCAGGCAGCATGCCGGTTAACAGCACGGCAAACGACACGTCCTGGATCATCTACCGCGCCTATACCGCCCTGGTTGACGCGGAAGGAGCCACGGAAAACGCCAGCCTTCCGGTGGCGCTCCGGAATTTCGACACCTGGGTGGACGGACGCGACCTGGTGACCAACAACGAAATCTGGAATATCGTTTGCTACGGGGACGCCACAGACACGCAATTTACGAGTTTCGACGACTGGAGCACCGGAGCTTCCAATTATATCAGAGTCTTTACTCCGTATCTTTCCACCGAAGTCGGAACCTCACAACGACATAACGGGACATGGACCAGCACCGCGTACACCATGGAAGTCCCCAATGACAATGCTGTGGATATCTGGCAATCCTATGTGCGGATCGAGGGCATACAATTTCAATTCGCGGACCCGGTGCATGATGATTGGACCCTGGTCTGGATTCCCTCATCAGGCACGATGGATATTCGAATATCCCATTGTATTTTCCGGGGTATGGCCAGTGGCACCATCACCGGGAACGCAGCCATCGGCATTGACCCTGATGGCGCGGGAGACGGCGAGGTGAAAATATGGAATAACGTGTTTTATGATTTCGACTGGGATACAGACCTGGCCGGCGTATACATCAACAATGCCTACGCGCATTTGTATATGTACAACAATACCTTGGACCATTGCAGTTACGCCATTGCGCAGATCGCCGGCGAATTGACCGTTAAAAACAATATCGTGCAGAATGCCACGCAAGGATACTACGGGACATTTACCGGTGATTCGGATTACAACCTGTCCGACCTGGTCGGCGATGCGCCGGGGAGCAATTCAAAAAACAATGTCTCCGTCGCGTTTCTCAACGCCACGGCTGATAATTACCATCTTTCAGCTGCGGATACCGCGGCCAGGGATTCCGGAACCAATCTGGCGGCCGATACCTATCTGCCTTTTTCGGACGATATTGACAAGGAAGCGCGGGCCGGGACCTGGGACATCGGCGCGGACGAAGTGATAGGCGGGGCGACATCCACTTTCACGCCGACTTGCTCCGCGACCCCGACCATGTCGCCGGTCTTTTCGCGCACCTTCACCCCCACGCGGACCGGCACGCCGACACTCACGCCCACCCCGACGCTTTCGCCGACTTTCACGGACACGCCTGTATTTTCACCGACGGCCACGCCCACGCGGACCGCCACCCCGACGGTCACATCCACCCGTACGCCCACATTCACCCGTACGCCCAGCGCCACATTCACTGAAACGTTCACGCGTACTTCCACGGGCACGCCGACCTCCACCTCGACCATGAGCGCTACACGGACCGTGACCCCGACCCTGACCCACAGCGCAACCTTTACCGAAACCCGCACCATGACCCCGACGTACACGGTCACGCCCACGCTTACCATCAGCCCCACGCCGACCATTACCGTGACACGCACAAAATCACCCACAATCACCATTACCTCGACCCCGAGTCCCACCCTGACCGTGACCTCGACCCGGACCGCCGTGGCCTTCATCGCGACCGAAATCGTGGCTTACCCGCAGCCGGCCACCGGCGAGACGGTTTATTTCTATTATCCTCTGGCAGAACCCGGGGAAGTGGAAATCGAGATATTCAACACCATCGGCGAACGGGCGATCGCGTTGCGGGAAATGAAGGCCGGAACGGGCTATGAACGCACCCGCTGGAATATTCGAAACGTAGCCCCGGGGGTTTACCTTTACCGGATGAAAATCAAAACCGCCAAAAGTGAAACCATTACGACGGTGAAAAAAATCGTCATCACTAAAATTCGGCGTTGAAATCTCTAAAACAAATTTTCCATAAAGGAACAAATCGTTTATACTGCCTGATATGCTCCGATTCCTCATTCGCAGACTGCTGCTTTCGCTTCCCATCTTGGTGGGGATTACCATCATCACCTTCGGCATTATCCATCTGACTCCCGGCGGGTTCACTTCGGTCCATATGGACATGAACCCCAATGTCTCGCCGGATTCCGTTGCCCGCCTGCAGGCCCTCTACGGTTTGGACCAGCCCGTGCCCATCCAATACGCCAAGTGGTTTGGACGGCTGCTGCGGCTTGATTTTGGCAGGTCCTTTCTGGACCAGCGCCCGGTAATGGAAAAGATCACCGAACGCCTGCCCGCCACTCTCCTGCTTTCGGGTTTGTCGCTGCTGCTTATATTCGGCTTGGCCATTCCCCTGGGCGTCTATGCGGCCATGCATCACAATCAGCGTGCCGACCGTTTGATCACTGTTGCCACGTTTGTGGGTTACTCTTTGCCCACCTTTTGGCTGGCCTTATTGTGCATGCTGTTGTTTGGCGTGGTGCTGGGATGGCTGCCGGTTTCGGGGATACGTTCCGTCAACCATGATTTATTGACGCCCTGGGGCAAGTTCGCCGACTATGCCGCGCATTTGATCCTGCCGGTTTTTATTTCCGCTTTCGGTGGATTGGCTTCCATTTCGAGATATACGCGCGCCAATATGCTGGAAGTGATCCGGCAGGATTACATCCGCACGGCCCGCGCCAAAGGCCTGCCGCGGACGCGGGTTTATTATCTGCATGCCTTGAGGAACGCTTTATTGCCGGTCATCACCATCATTGGGTTGGCCCTGCCGGGGTTGATCGGCGGCAGCTTTATTTTCGAAACCATTTTTTCCTGGCCGGGCATGGGCCGTCTGGCGTACGAGTCGGCCATGAATTTCGATTATCCCACCATCATGGGGGTGGCGGTCATCGGGGCAGGGCTTACGCTGCTGGGCAATATCCTGGCTGATGTCCTTTATGCGGCCGCGGATCCTCGCATTCGGGTGTAGGAAGGTGGCAGGAAGGAAATGAAAAGGTCCTTTTGGGGCAGATTCTTGCGCAAACGCCTGGCAGTCGTCGGTGCCGTCCTGGTGATGGCCCTCATCCTGCTGTCCCTGGCTGCGCCCTGGCTGTCTCCTTATGATCCGCAAATACAGGATCTCAACATGAAACTGCAACCTCCCAGCGCCAGCCACTGGCTGGGCACGGATGAATACGGGCGCGACGTGCTTTCGCGCATGCTCCACGGCGGCCGCATTTCATTGTCCGTGGGCTTGGTGGCAGTGGGCATCGCCCTGGTCATCGGCGTTTGCGTGGGCGCGGTAGCCGGCTATTTCGGCGGCTGGGTGGATCAAGTGATCATGCGCCTGGTGGACATTGTTCTCTGCATCCCCACGCTGTTTTTGATCCTGATGCTGATTGTTTTTCTAGGGCCGAATCTGGTCAATATTATGGTCATTATCGGCCTCACAGGTTGGACAGAGCTGTCCCGCCTAGTTCGGGCTGAATTTCTCACCCTTCGGCACCGGGATTATGTCGCGGCGGCCACGGCTTTGGGCGCCTCTCATCGCCGGATCATTTTCCTGCATATTTTGCCCAATGCCTTGGCGCCGGTTTTTGTTTCCGCCACCTTCGGCATCGCCGGTGCGATTTTGCTCGAATCAGGACTGAGCTTCCTCGGTTTGGGGGTCCAACCCCCGGTTCCTTCCTGGGGGAATATTTTGACCTCGGGCAAGGATTATATCACCCAAGCCTGGTGGCTTACCCTTGTCCCCGGCCTGGCCATCTTTCTGACCGTGCTGGGTTACAATCTCCTGGGAGACGGGCTACGTGATTTGCTGGATCCCCGGCTTTCCGAAGGTGAACCTCATGCCTGAAGCGCCAGTCCTCGGCCTGCAGGATGTTGAAGTTTCTTTTTCCGGACAACCGGTTGTCAGGGGTGCGGGACTGCACCTCTATCACGGGCGTACAGCCGGATTGGTCGGCGAATCGGGTTCAGGCAAGACCATGACCGCTCTGGCTGCTTTGGGATTAGTGCCGTTTCCGGGCAAAGTATCAGGTTCTATCCGTTATGGCGGGCGGGAACTGGTGAATATAAGCGAAACCGAGTATGAAAAAATCCGGGGGGCTGGCATTTCTATCGTTTTTCAAGATCCCTCCCAAGCGTTAAATCCAGTGTTGACTATCGGAGCACAATTGCTGGAAACCATCCAAATACATAGGAATTTACCCATAAAAGAGGCCAATATTTTGGCTTTGGAGAGTCTGGGGCAACTTGATATCTCCGATCCCCAGGAACGCCTTAAAAACTATCCTCATCAATTATCCGGCGGTATGAAACAGCGGGTTCTTCTGGCCATGGCGCTGGTTTGCGAGCCAGATTGTTTGATTCTGGATGAGCCAACGACTGCCTTGGATGTTACAGTACAGGCTCAAATGCTGGATTTGCTGGAACGGATACAGAACTTGAAGAAACTGTCTATTTTATTGATATCACACGATATAGGAATCGTTTCAGAGATATCGGATGAAATTAATATAATGTATGCCGGACGGATTGTTGAAAAGGCTAAAACAGCCGAGTTATTGAAATATCCCTGTCATCCTTATACTGTCGGGTTGCTCAATTCAATACCGCGCCTTGGTTGCCGCAAGCAGCCATTGTTGTCGATCTCCGGGTTTCCGCCCAATCCGGCGGAATTGCCTTCAGGTTGCGCGTTTCATCCCCGCTGTCCCAGGGCTATCGATCAATGCCGAACCCATGATCCGGAATTGAAAGCAGTAGGAGTCCGGACCTATGCCTGTTGGAACCCATATGAACATGACTGAACCGTTGCTGCAAGTGTCAGGTCTGGGCAAGGACTTTTACGTTAAAAAAAGCGGATTGACCGCCGCGGCAAGCCGCTTGGTGGCCGTGGACCGGGTGGACTTGCAACTGAATCAAGGAGAAACGCTTGGGTTGGTAGGTGAATCCGGCTGCGGGAAAAGCACCCTGGGGCGAATGCTCTGCAGGCTGGAAAAGCCCAGCCGGGGAACCGTCAAGTTTGCTGGCCAGGACCTGAGCGAATTGGGCACGGCTGAAACGCGGAACATCAGGAAGCGGTTTCAACCGGTGTTTCAAGATCCGCTGGGCAGTTTGAATCCCCGTTTATCCGCTCAGGCCGCAGTGGCCGAGGCATTATGGCTGGCCCATAGGCCCAACCGAACTGCAGAGGTGTTGTCGATGCTGGAACGGGTCGGGTTGGGGGCCGAAGTTCTGGCGCGTTACCCGCATCAGCTTTCCGGAGGTCAGCGCCAGCGCCTGGGATTGGCGCGCGCGCTGGCCATGAACCCGGAACTCATCGTGGCGGATGAGCCGGTTTCCTCCCTGGATGTTTCCATTCAAGCCCAGATTCTGAACCTGTTCCTGTCCCTGGGGAAGGAAATGCGCCTGACTTTATTGTTTATTTCACATGATCTGCGGGTTGTGAGCCATATGGCAGATCGCGTGGCAGTCATGTACCTGGGCAGGATCATGGAGATTGCGGCCGCTGAATCGATTTTTTCAAACCCCCGGCATCCATACACCTGGGCCCTTCTGCAGGCATTGCCCCGGCTCGAACCGGGTCGCGGACGCAAGCGGGCATTGCTGAGCGGCGAGTTGCCTTCGCCGGTCGACCCGGAGCCAGGATGCCGGTTTTACAGCCGCTGCCAATACCGGGAAGCAGCCTGCCGGTCGTATGAGAACCAGCCTTTTAAGGAAGCGGAAGGGCATGAAGTCGCCTGCCGCAGATTTCAAGAGTTAAAAAAACAGGCCCCGCGGTTAAACGGGGCCTGTTGAGGCATTAGCGTGGGGCAAAGCCGCTCAAGGCATGGGATAACGGGTGATACGCGAAGAATACGGTGTTTGTGAATTGATGTAATAGCAAAAAATGTTCGTGTAACCTTGATTGACTTGCCGCAGATAAATGATGTTTCCATCGGCATGGAAGCCGATTTTCAAGGTTGCGGTATAGGTGCCCCATCGGCCCAGGGCGTTGACGAGCGGCACTGGCGGCGTGGCGAAATAATTTGTCAGCTGCGATCTGACTTGCGCTTGGATGCGACGGGTGGTGGCCGGGCCGTATTTGTTACTGATGGAAATGCTGGTCATGCGGCCGGTAGAGCTGTCATAAATAACCACAGCCTCCAGTGTTTCGCTTTCGAACTGGGCGATATACGGGAAAACCGCTACGGCAGTCAAGGTCTCGGTGGAAGCGATGGCTTGTGAGGTGAGCTGCGAGGAATCGCCGGCTTGAGGAGCAGTGGGATTGACTCCTGAACAGCCGCTTAATACCGAAAGTGTCAGGCCCAAAACCAGCAAACTGTACCAAAATTTTTTCACGGTTATAGCCTCCTGGGGAAGTGTGAATGGTGCAAGCTCGGCAATAGTATAAGCTGGTCGTGATTATCGGAAACGGGACCGGCTGGACGTGCCTCCTTTCCAAGGGCGGGTAAACGTTAAAAGCGGTCAAACGCGTTTTTGGATCCGAGACATTTACCGGTCATCAAGAATCGAAAACCGCTGTTTGCCCTCGTGTGTCATGTGAGATGCGAGTTATATATAGCTTAGAAAAACGGCGAATGCAAATTTTCGAAAGAATTTTACTTAAAATAAAACACAACCCAAGTCAGAAAATGCCGGGCCCTGCCGAAAATAAATTGTAGAGGGACGAGTAAACATTGTGAGGAGTAATGCATGGCCGAAGCCATTTTGATCGCCGAAGATGATCCACAAATAGGGGAATTGCTGCGGACGATTCTGTCCAATAAAGGATATGATATCCATTGGGCCAGGGACGGGCAGGAAACGATGCAATTGGCCAAAACCCTTCAGCCGGATTTGATCCTTATGGACGTCTTGCTGCCCAAACTGAACGGCTATGAAGTGCTGCATTGGCTGCAGTCTGACCCTGCTTTGCGGACGATCACGGTGATTCTCATGAGCGGCAAAGCCAGCCCGGCGGATAAAGTCGCCGGGTTGCGGCTCGGCAGTTATGATTTCATCAGCAAACCCTTCGATCTGTATGAACTGATGGCGCGCGTGGAAGCTGCGCTGCGTATGCGCAATGGCAGTGCCGCGTTGCAGCACGGCAACCGCCGCGTCAAGGAGTGGGCCCTGGCTGACCCCTTGACCGGCCTGCTGACGCCCCGTCATTTTCTGGAACGGATGGCCGAAGAAATCGAGCGGGCCCGCCAGCACGAATATCCGCTGGCGTGCGCCCTGGCGGCTGTGGACGGCCAGGCTGGCTTGGCTGAACAGTACGGGCCTTGGCAAGCGGACCAGGTGCTGCAAAAATTGGCCTGGTTGTTGCGCCGTACCAACCGGGTGGTGGACTTGTTGGGACGCTGGCAGGAGGCGGAAATCGGCATGCTGCTGGTGCAAACCGACCTGGGTGGGGCCGAGCATATCGGCCGGCGGATCATCCGGCAGGTACGCCGCACGAAACTGGTGGCCGCCGCCCCCCAGCAAGTGGTTACGGTGTCCCTGGGTATCGTTGCTCTGCCGCAGGCCGCGGATTCCACCACCGACTCGTTGCTCGCCCGCGCGGCTGAAGCCCTGCGGCAGGCCCAGCAGGCCGGTGGCAATCAGGTGGTTGTGGCCTAACGCCTTGACATCCACAGGACGTTACGGTATAGTGACGCCTCGCAAGGATGTGCGAGGGTGGTGGAACTGGCAGACACATACGTTTGAGGGGCGTATGGAGCAATCCGTGCGGGTTCAAGTCCCGCCCCTCGCACCAAAAATTTTCCCGTACGGCGGGAAAATTTTTAGAGCAGTTGAACAGTGGAACAGTTGATCAGGTGAAAGTTCAACTGCGGTCTACTGTTCAACTGATCTCCTGCTCGGTTTTCCGACGCGGCTCCAAAGGTTCGACGGGCATAGGTGCAGGCCGATTTATAACGATCCATGCGGGAGGCTGCTCGTGTCAGAACGAATTCTGATTGCTGAAGACGACGCCAACATCGCCGAATTGGTTAAAATCATACTGGAAGCCAAGGGATATGCCACCCTCTGGTCGCAGGACGGTCGGGAAGCGCTTAAAATGGCGGAGGAAAACCTTCCGGACCTCATCCTGCTGGATGTAATGATGCCCAAGCTGAACGGGTACGAAGTCCTTAAACTGCTTAAGGAAAACGAGACCCTTCAGCATATTCCGGTCATTTTCCTGACGGTCAAGGGCGAGACCGACAGCAAGGTGGTCGGCCTGCGCATGGGGGGGCACGATTACATCACCAAGCCGTTTGACTTGGACGAACTGATCGCCCGGGTGGAAGCGGCCTTGCGCATCAAGGGCGAGCACGACCACCTGCGCGAAGTCAACCAGCGCTTGTCCGAATTGTCGATGACCGATCCGCTCACCTCGCTGTACAACCGCCGCTACCTCATGGAACGCTTTCACGAGGAAGTGGAGCGGGCGAGGCGCTACAAATACCCGCTGGCCTGCCTGATGCTGGATATCGACAATTTTAAATTCATCAACGACACCTACGGCCATTTGCAGGGAGACCAGATTCTCCAGCAAATCGCCGTCATCATGAAAAATTCCAACCGCGTGGTGGACATTATCGCCCGCTACGGCGGCGAGGAATTTCTGCTGATTCTCCCGCAAACCGATCTGGGCGGCGCCAAGGTCGTGGGCGAGCGTCTGTGCAAGCTCATTGCCGAAACCCGCTTCATAAGAAACGATCCGGACCAGCTCATAACGATTTCCCTGGGAGCTTCCGCGTTCGCGAGCGACAATGCCGGCACCAAGGAAGAACTGCTGAAAATGGCCGATGATGCGCTGCTCGAGGCCAAACGGCAGGGGAAGAACCGCTTGGTTTCCGCGCCGCTCCGCTCCTAACCTGGCATGACCGTTAAGCTACGGGCCGGGGGATGGGAATGGGGCGGGGAACCCCATCCCTGGCTTTTCCTTCAAGTCAACTATTGGGAGTTTGAACGTTCCCATTGGCGCGATGTCCTGAAAGCCGTTTCATCTGCCGGACAAAACGTCATATCCGCCGCCGTGCCTCCTTCCGTGCATTGGATTTCATCCGATCAGTATGATTTTGGAACCCACCGGCCGAATGCGGACCTCGGCGCTTTTCTGGCGGAAGTCAAATCGCTGGGCATGAAAGCTTTCCTCTGGCTCGGCCCGCGCGATCTTCCTGGAGTTCCTGCCGCCGGTTACCCCGCGGAATTATTGGAGGCCGAATCGGCCCTGGCCCGGGATGCCCAGGGACGGCTGGTTCCGTCCTCGCGGTGCCAGGGCGGGGAAGTATTTGCGCTGCCTTGCCTGCTTTCCCATTTTCTAACGGATGCCTTGCAGCCTTTCGCTTCAAGCCTGCAGCCAATTCTGGAACCCTGGCTGGACCCGGACGGTCCGGTTATCGGTTTGGGCCTGAGCCAGGCGCCCGGCTGGCGGAACGCCCTGGGCGCTTATGCAGCGGATTATCATCCTGAAGCGCTCTCGGCCTACCGGGATTGGCTGAAACGTCGCTACGGGAAAGTGGATTCGCTTAACCGGGCGTATGGCGAGGCGCATCCTTCGTTCGCGGAGGTTCAGCCGCCAGCCGGGAAAAATCCCCGGCAAGGCAAACCGGAAACATACTGGCTGGATTGGGCTCAATATCGGGAAGAATACTTCGTGCGCGCCGCCGAGCGCCTGCATCGGTTGTTCGCGCCCCTCGCGCAAGGGCGCATTCCGCTCTTGCTGGCCACCCTCCCGACCGTCTCCACCCCGTTTAACTTGACTGAGCTGGAGAAACTGCGGGCATTCGATGCTTTTTGGCCGGAATGGCCACTGCTCGAAGGCGATGAAGCCATCCTGCGCATCAGCACGGAAAACCGTTTTGCCGCTGATTTGCGGGCGGTTTTGCCTGCGCTGGAGGCGGAATCCGAGGCTGAATTCGAATGGCTCAAACGCCTGATTCTGGGGGCAAGAGGATGGGACATTGTTTCAGCCGCCGGCTCGGGCGCTTATCCGGGTTTTCTTTGCGACCGCCGGGGCCATGGGCGGCGCCTCGTGGCGCCCTTGTGGCCTGCTTTGCAGGAAGCGGCCAAACCCGATGGGTTTCTGTCAAGCCAACTCCATGCCGAAGTCATGCTCGTTGCCTGGCCGCGGCTTGAAAGACTCCGCGCGCTCTCGGCTGACCCTCGCCACAGCCTGGACTTTTCGCCACGCCCCGCCGGGACCTCGCCGGGCGATGCGCTTGAACCTGAGGCGCAGGCATGGCTGGAGCGATGGCGGCAAATCGAGGAATTCCTCCGTTGCCAGCAATTTCCCTATGGGATCTTGAATGCCGAAGCAGGCGCTGACCGTTGGACGCGAACCACGGTGGTCATCGCCGCTTCCTTCGAAAAAATGGAGGCTGACGAGCAGCAAAGGCTGGTGCAAAAGGTGCAATCCGGCCTTCCGGTCATCCTGATCGGGCCGTTGCCTCAGGCGCCTGAGGGCGCCAGCAGCCCCACGCTGGCCGAATTGGCTTCCGTCAAGCCTTCCAAATCCAATCGCGGTAAAAACGCCAAAACAGGCCGGTTGATTCACCTGGCTGATTTTTCGGATCTTAAATTGCTCAGGGCGTTGCAGCAGGTGGGCGGGCCGCGGCCCGTGGTTTTTGAGCCGGCGCCTGACCGGGTATTTTTCCACAAGTATCGAAACCGGGTGTTCATCGCCGCCTTGAATGGGGGAGCCTCCCCTTTGGAAACCACGGCCCGGAGGGAAGGAAAATTCGTGTTGCACGATTTATGGAATCAATCGAAATATTGGGGCGGGAACCATGAAATTAAGGTAAACATCGGTCCGCGCCAGATCAAATGGTGGGAATTAATCGAATGCTAAACCCAGGATTCAGGTGGTTAGATCCCGATCCGGAGCAATTACGCCGATTGGCGTCACTGGCGTGGACTCCCACGCCAGGGTGGACGCATGCCATGATACCCTCGGAAATTCCGGACTCCCAATATTGGGGCATGCAAACCCAAGCATTGGACGCTCTGCGTCTTCCCGGTATTCAACCTGCATGGAAAGTAGACGCAGCCCTGCGTAATGCGGCCCATTCCCAGGGTCTGCATCTTCCTGACCCATTGTTTTTTGGCTGGCCAGCAGGGCTGTTGCATGCCTCGGCGGCCCGGTTCGATTCACCGCAGGTATTTTTATTTGGCGCCTTGGATGCCGAAGGCATATGGGCCGGCTGCCTGTGCGGCCTGTCCCAAGGCGGGATGGATTTTCTCGCGACGTTCAACTGGCTCTGGAACGAACAGCCGGAACTGGCGGCCCGCCAGTCTTTTTCCGGGCTGGAACCCCTGTGCCAATCAGCCGGGGAACTGTTTGGACGGCCGGGCTCGGGGTTGTTCATCTATCGCAACGAATTTTACGCCTGGCGGGACGCGCAGTGGTCCGCGGATCTGCTGCGTCATTTTGCCGGCCTGGGATATGCCCTGACGCACGGCTTGCATTGGTGACCTTCCGGCTGTCTGTCCTTTCGGCAAGACCGAAATAATATTGCGCCCGCTTTTCTTTCGTCGTAAAATGAATGCCAATGCCCAGAATCACGGAGAGACGAGGCCAAGACACGTGAGCGAAATCTATTTAGGCGTCGATCTGGGCGGAAGCAATCTGACCGCCGCGGCGGTCACCTCCGCTGGCAAGCTTCTGCGACTGAAAAAAACCACGACGGATTCCCACACCGGGGTTGAAAATACCATCGGGAAAATCATCGGTTTGGTGCGGGAGCTGCAAAGCGGGGCCGGGGGGGCCAAGGCGCGCATCCGGGCAATTGGATTCGGGGTGCCCGGAGTAATCGATTGCAGCCGCGGGCTGGTGAAATACTCGCCAAACCTCCCGGGATGGAAAAACATCCCTTTGGCCCAAAAACTGCGCACTGCGCTGAAAACCGATATTCGGATCGACAATGACGCCAATGTCGCAGCTTTGGGCGAACAGTGGCTGGGGGCGGGAAAAAAGCACGGACATGTGGTTGTGTACACCCTGGGCACGGGCGTGGGCGGCGGCATCATCCTGGACAACCGACTGGTGCACGGGGCCTGCGACGGGGCAGGGGAATTGGGGCATATGACCATCCTGCCCGATGGACCCCGTTGTGGTTGCGGAAACCGCGGTTGCCTGGAAGCCCTGGCGTCGGGCACGGCCATTGCGCGGGAAGGCCGCTTATGGATAAAAAAGCGGCCCGGTTCGAAGCTGGCGCGCCTGTGCGGCGGCGATCCAAGATCAGTCACTGCCAAGAAAGTCTTCGAAGCGGCCCGGTCGGGAGATCCGGGCGCCCGGGACATCATCCGCCGGACCGGCGTATATCTTGGCATTGCCGTGGCCAACGTGATCAATCTGCTCAATCCGGAATTGGTGATTATCGGCGGTGGCGTTTCCCAAGCCGGTGAGGAGCTGTTGCGCCACGTTCGCCTGGAATCTCAGCGCAGGGTTTTGAACGATCTGGGGCGGTGCGCGCGCATTGTCAGCGCCAAATTGGGAGACCGGGCGGGTGTATTCGGTGCCGCCCGCCTGGCCATGATGCCGAAAAAGTGAGAGGGCCCATTCTGAAATGAAAAAGAAAATCATTTTTATCGAAGACAACCAAGACACCCTGGACTCGGTCAAGTACACGCTGGAAGCCGAGAATTTCGATTTTTACGGTGCGACCAGCGGTACCCAGGGCATTGCCATGCTGACCAAATTCCGCATCGACCTGCTGCTGTTGGACATCGGCATGCCGAACATGAACGGGTTCGAGGTTTGCCGCGCGATTAAAAGCCAGCCTTCCATCAACCTGCCAGTGATTTTCATCTCCGCCCATTCGGATGCCGCCAGCATCGCCCGGGCTTTTTCGCTGGGGGCGGATGACTACATCATCAAACCCTTCGAACCCAGCGATTTGGTCACCCGCGTCAAACGCGTCCTGGAAAAATATGACCGCTCCTGACCCGGGTTGCCTGCCGGAGTGCCGGGAGTGAGAGTGTCCCGGCAGCAGTTGGCCGCCGTGATTCGCAAGGCGCTCGACCGCTTACCCGCCGTATTTCGCCGCCGTTTAAACAATGTCGGATTCGTACTCGAAGAGGACCCCGGGCCGGAGGTGCGGAAATCGCTGCGGTTGAGGGCGGATGAGGATTTGCTTGGCCTCTACCAGGGCGTGCCGCAATCCCAGCGCGGCCTGGAATACGGCCAGGTGCTTCCTGACAAAATAACCTTCTTTCGCCGCCCCCTGGCCGCACGCTGCCGGGATGAAAAAGAACTGGAGGAAGAGGTCTACGACGTGTTGTGGCACGAGATCGGCCATCACTTCGGCTTCGACGACCGGCAATTGCGCCGTCTGGAACGGCAGACACGGAGGCGGACAACATGAAAGCGGTTGTGCAAAGGGTGGCGGCCGCCGAGGTGTCAGTGGCGCAGCAAAAAGTGGCCGCAATCGGGCGGGGCATGCTGGTTTTGGCGGGCATTGCGGCGGACGACCAGGAGGGTGAAATCAGCCAGCTGGCTAAAAAAATCGCCGGCCTGAGGATTTTCGAGGATGGCGAGGGGAAGATGAATCTGGATCTGGGGCAGATTCAGGGACAGGTATTGGCTGTGCCCCAATTCACGCTTTTGGGCGATGTCCGGCGCGGACGCCGGCCGGACTTTACCCGTGCAGCCGGACCGGAATCCGGCCGAAAAGGGTTTGAACTTTTTTGCCGGGAACTCGAAGCCTGCGGGGTTTCCGTCAAAACCGGCGTTTTTCAGGCGCATATGCAGGTCATGCTGGTCAACGACGGCCCGGTCACCATCCTCCTGGATTCGAAAGAGTTTAAAAATGAATAACCACAGATTTATACGGATGGACACAGGATTAAATAAAAACCGGCAAAAAATGTGTTCGTCATTTGATCATGTTGTATTCCCATGGATCTGTGTGCATCCGTGGCAAATCCCTTTTGGGGTTTAGGATGAAACCTCCGCTCAAGTTCATCCATACCGCTGACCTGCATTTGGGCGCCAAATTCGTGCAATTGGGCGAGAAAGGACGCGCCCAGCGCGAACGGTTGCGCGCCACGCTGGCGGAAATCGCGGAACTGGCAGTCCGGCATCAAGTTCGCCTGGTATTGCTGGCCGGGGATCTTTTCGACAGCGCGGCGCCGTCGCCGGAATCGCTGGCTGCGCTGCGCCAGGCTATGTCGCGCCTGTCCGCCGCCGGCATACGCGTGCTCATGATTGCAGGCACGCACGACGCCTGGGACCGGGGAACGGCCTTGAACCGGCTGGCCTCCGAATATCCCGGGCAGCTCATTGTCTTTACCCCGCAGACAGCCGAGTGGAACGATCCCGAACTGCAGGTGACCATCCAGGGCATTTCACTCCGCCAGGCGGACGAACCCAAGCGTCCCGTGGCCCTGCTGCGTCGCACCGAGGCCGAAGGCTGGCACCTCGGGCTGGCGCATGCCGCCCTGGAACTTGGTTCCAACCCCCTGAGGGAAGCAGTTTTCACGCCGGCTGAAGTGGAAGCCACCCAGCTTGATTACCTGGCCCTGGGCCACTGGCACCGTCAAAGGGATTGCTCGGCAGGAGCCACCACGGCCTGGTATTCCGGCTCGCCGGAGACCATCGCCCTGGATGAAGCGGAGCCGGGAAGCGTCCTCCTGGTGACCTTGGAAGAGGGAAAAAAAACCAGCGTCGAACCCCTGCCTGTGGGCAAGCGGCGCATCCTGCGCCTGGCCGCCGAAGGCCTGGATCAGGCGGCAATTCTCAAACTGGCCGGAGCGCAGCGTGATCCGGAAGCGATTTTAGACCTCACCCTTACCGGCCTGATCGCGCCCACGTCCGCACCGGACCTGGACGCGCTGCGCAAAGCCCTCGAACCCGACTTTTTCTTTGTTCGTCTGCACAACGCCATGCACGCGGAATTCACGCCCGAGGCCATGGCGGTTTATCCCGAGAGCACGGTGATCGGGCGCTTCATCCGCCTGGCCCAGGAGCGGAAAGCTTCTGCGAACCCGGAAAAAGCGGAAGAAGTGGAAGCGGCCCTCCAGTTGGGCTTAAGCTGGCTTCTGGGCAGGGAAACCGCGCCATGGTCCTGAAGCAGCTGGAACTGTTCCGCTACAAACAATTCAAACATGCCTGTTTCACTTTTCAACCCGGGTTCAACGTCATTTGGGGCCCCAATGAATCCGGGAAAACCACTCTGCGCGAAGCGTTATTGCTGGCTTTTTTCGGCAATCCCACCACGACCAGCGACAGCGTGCGCAGCGCGACCACCTGGGGACAAACCGAGCCTTGCGAAGTGCGCCTTGAGTACCTCGATGACGCCGGCGTTCTATGCCAATTACGCAAGGATTTCGCCGGCAACAAAATCTTTCTGCTGCGCGGCGAGGAACAATTCCGCACGTATAAAACCATCCAGTCCCAGGTCCTGGAAACCCTGGGCCTGCCCAGCGAGGATCTGTTCCGCCTTTGCGCCTCGCTGGATGTGCGTTCCCTGGCCAATTTGGGAAGCCGCGAAAGCCGGAAGCAAACCGGTCAGATGCTGGCCGGTCTGATGACCGGCGCCAGTTCCGGCCAGGACGCATTGACCGCGATAAAACGTCTGGAGGACGCGCTCCGTTTGCTGGGCAAAGGCGAACGGGCGCCGGCCAAGGACCCGGGTCCGTTGAAAGCCGCCAGGGAACAACTCCTGCGCTGGCAGGCCCGCCAGGCTGAAATGGCCGGCAAGCAACGGGACCGGCAGGACCGCGAAACCCGTTGGGCTTCCGCAACCTTGGAATTGAACGCCTTGCGCGAACGCACGGACAACTTAAACAGATTGCTGGCCGCCAACGAGAAACTGTCCCAAGCCGACCGGAGGCGACAGGAGTTGATTCTCAGGGACGCGGAATACGAAAAGGCGGACCAGCGCCGCCGCCAATGGCAGGAAGAACTGGAACGACTTGACCGGAAAATCGAGGCGGAATCCGCGGCGCGGTGTCCGGCGGCCGGAATCGAGGAGCTAAAAAATCTGCTGGCGCGAAAAGCGGCAGCGCCTAGCGGCGTGGAACCCGCCCTTCCGGCGGACCGCAGCGCCTGGATTCTTCTCGCGAGCGGAGCCATATTGGCCCTGGCCGGGTCCTGGCTGATATGGCAGGGGGGTGCCTGGGCGGGCTGGCTGCTGGTGTTGGCGGGATTGGGAACCACGGCGGCCGGTTGGGCAAAAAAACGGAACCAGCATGCTCAAACCAGGCGGCGCCAAACGCAAACCGAGGAAGCGCAAACCGAGCGGGCCGCTCAGGAGAGCCGGATAAAGGCCCTATGCGAACCGGCGGGCGCCCTGCCGCCGGAAGCGCTGCTGCAATCTTGGGAACGGCTGCTGGCATTGCGAGCGGAACGGGAAGCCCTGGCGCGCTCGCTGGCGGCCATGGGCCGGACGGATCCCGAGCCTTGGCAAGCCGTACGTCGTGAGCTGCGTTTGGTCGAGGACGTATTGGCTGATCCGGAATTAAACCCCCTGCGCCTTGCCCCTGCCGAATTGGCCGCTAGGCAGCGTGAACGGGAAGCGGCTGTCGAACGTCTGAAAACCCTGGAAACGGAAACGGAACGATGGCGGGTTTTGCAGGAACAGGATGCCCGCCTCGAAGAGGGGCTGGCAGAGGCGGAGGAACAGGCGGAGGAAATACGGCGGCGGATCGCTTATTTGGAACGGCGCGAGCGCGTGCTGAAAACCACCTTGGAATTGCTGGATCAGGCCCGCCGGGATACCCTGCATCCGGCCCGCCAGGTTCTGGAAAAGCAGGCAGGAGAGCTTTGGTCACAGCTGAGCGAAGGCCGCTATAAAAACATTGCGATTGACGATGAGGATTTATCCAGTAAGATATTTATACCTGAAACCTCCAAGTGGGAAGGACCCGAAGTCCTGTCGCAGGGGGCTTTCGACCAGTTTTTCCTGAGTCTGCGCCTGGCGCTGACCGATGCCTTGAGCGGCGGCAGAAAACCGCCGCTATTCTTGGACGAACCGCTGAGCGCTTTCGATCCTGAACGGGAACGGGCGGCATTGGATTACCTGCGCAGCCTTTCAGCCAGCCGGCAGATCCTATTCTTCAGCTGCCGCCCCGAATATGCCGAAGCCGCGGAGCATGTGGTGCAATTGCCCTCTCCGGACGGAAAAAAGGGCAAGGAGACACGGCAATGAGAGAACTGATCACTTTGGTGGTGTGTTTGGTGCTGTTTCTGCTGGCCATGCAAAGCGGAATGATCCGGTCCGGACTGGAGTATCAGACCATCAAACAGGAAAACCAAAATTTGCAAAGCGCCAACGAGCAATTAACGCAGGAAATCAAGCGCCTGAAATCCCTGGCGGCAAATCCGGATGCCACCGTTTCCACCGCGACCGTGTCCGCTCTGCAACGCCTTGATCAAATCCGGGAACAGATGGAACGGCGCCTGTCCCGGGAAGTGCGGAGCAGGGAAATCGCCGTGGAACAAGGGGACGAGGACATGCGGTTGGTCATTTTAGACAAGCAATTGTTTTCTGGCCAATCGGACCGTCTGTTGCCTTCGGGCCGCTCCCTGCTTCTGAAGATCGCGCGCGTGCTCAATCCGTATTCGGACATGGAAATCAGGGTGACCGACCATACCAGCCTGCAGGAGCTCACCGCTGCGGCGAAAAAACAGTACCCTTCCTTGCTGTACCTCTCGACGGCCAGGGCTTCAACAGTGGCCCAATTGCTCGCGGCCGAGGGCGGATTGGATCCGGTTCAAATAATGACCGCGGGGTTCGGCCCCTCCCGGCCGGTGGTCCCCAATGATACGGATTATCACCGCACGCTGAACGGCCGTGTGGAAATCAGTTTGTACCAGGCGGATGAGGAAAAATTGAAACAAGCCAAGGACATCGTGCGTACGGAGCCCGCTCTGCCGGCCAAACCCGCGGGGTCGGAAGCGGAAAGCGCCAAAGAGGAATCCGGCGCCAAACCGATCGGCAGGGAAGCGCTGGATCAAGTGGACGATAACGCTTTTGACGCGGGGTATGAGTTGCCCAAGGACATGCGCTAGGCGTTTCAGCGGAAAAGCCACGCCCGTGGAAACGGGTGCATGGAATTATCGGGTTTCCTGTCAAAGGAGGTATACCCCCTTGGGAGGAAACCTATGGATCGGCTCGTTCCCCTTTCGCAGTGGCCGGAGATGGACAAACCGCGCGAGCGGCTGGCGCGCCTGGGCCCGGCCAGTCTTTCGGACGCTGAACTGATCGCCATTCTTCTGGGCCAGGGAACCAGGGGAGTGACAGCCGTGGATCTGGGACGGCGTTTGTTGCAGCGCAGTGAAGGCCTGGAGCGTCTGGGCAGGCTGGCTGTCTCGGACTTGGCGGCTCTTTCGGGAATCGGAATAGCCAAAGCGTCGCGGCTGGTGGCCGCCTGTGAGCTGGGCCGCAGGCGTGAACGGCCGGCGGTTGCCGCCCGGCCGCCTGTCCGCTCATCCCAAGAGGCGGCCAAATTGATTTCCGCCCGGTTGCGCGATCTGGAGCAGGAGGCTTTTTGCCTGTTGTTGCTCGACAGCCGGCACCGCTTATTGGCAGAGCCGGTCATCAGCCTGGGCGGCCTGGATCAGGCCCCGGTTCATCCACGCGAAGTGTTCCGCGCCGCCCTGTCCCATCCGACAGCGGCTGTCATCGTGGCGCATAATCATCCCAGCGGGGATCCTGCGCCCAGCGAATCCGATGTTGCGCTGACGCAACGTTTGGCAGCCGGCGCGGAATTATTGGGATTGCGGTTGTTGGATCACATCATCATCGGCAAGGGGGTGTTCATCAGTCTTGCGGAAAAAGGTCATCTCCAAACGTCCAGCCAGTCTCTCCGGTCGACGCAAAGCCCAGCTCCTGGCTTGCGCCGCGGCCAATAAAAAAGCCCTGCGTCCGGTTATTCTGGACATGGAAGAACGTTCAATCATCACCGATTACTTTGTCATTGTTTCGGCCAGAACCGCGCCCCAAATCCGCGCCATCCGCCTGGAAATCGAACGAGTGTGCGCTGAACACCGGCTGATCATCCGTCATCGCGAAGGTTTGGAATCGAACACCTGGGTGCTTTTGGATTTGGGCGATGTCATCGTTCACATTTTTCAAGAAGAAGCGCGTCGTTATTATGCCCTCGAGAAGCTCTGGGGCGAGTGTCCCTTGGTTCCGCTGCCGAAAACATGAATGGCGCCGCGGCACTGTCGGCCTCCGGTCATGCGCGGGGTGGAAGGCGGCCTCTTCCGTATAAAGCATCTGACAGGACGGTTGCCTGGTGACCATCATCACCTGGTTGACGGATTTCGGGACACAGGACAGTTATGTTGCTGAAATGAAAGGCTCTTTCTGGAGAGTCTTTCAACACCAGGCCGGTCCCAATGCCTCGGCTCCTGTTCTGATTGATATCACGCATGAAGTTCCACCCTGGGACATTGAAAGGGGAGCTTGGCTGCTCGGCGAGGCGTTTCCTTCCTTCCCACCCGGGACCATTCATGTGGGTGTCGTCGACCCCGGCGTGGGAAGCGCCCGGAAGCCTATTATCCTGCAGGCGCAGGATCACTTCTTTATCGGCCCTGACAACGGACTTTTCAGCCGGCCGGCTTTGGCTGATCCCCGGCACCGGATCTATGAAATACCCCTGGTGGGCAGTGAGGTTTCCGATACCTTTCATGGCCGGGATATTTTCAGCCCCGCGGCCGCTGAGATAGCTGCCTCGGGGTTCCAAACCTCGCGGTATCTGCCCTTGAAAACCATGGTTATCCTTAAAGAACTCGAACCCGTCTTCGAAGCGGGGATCTGGCGGGGAAGGATCGTGCATGAAGACCGGTTTGGAAATTTGACGACTAATTTGCCAGGGGAAATCTGGCTGCGTATTCCGGGCGCCAGCCTGCAAGTGGCTGCCCATGAACTCACTCTGCTGGTAAGGACTTTTTCAGAAGCCCCGGCAGAACAGGCGAGTTTAATCATCAATAGCAACGGATATTTGGAAATAATCTCACCTAACGCTTCAGCTGCCGCAAAACTGCACGCGGTCCCCGGGACCCCCGTTTTTATCAAGGAAAAACAGCCGTAAAATTGTTTGTTGATTTGCGCCCCTGAACTTGTTGGCGTGTGATTCTTCTGATATACTTATATCCAGTGAAAAAATGAGTGTCAGTCATCCTAAAATTTTACACCGGATGTGTCGATGACCACTCAGGAATTGCATCTGCAACCTCAGCGCGCTCGTTTTGATGCCCACCGCAGGTGGTGGATAATATCGGCGCTCATCGCGGTCGTCCTTTTAATCAACCAAAACAAATCTATTGCTGAATTTTGGCCGGTTTTATTCATCTTGGGGTTGACCGTTGTTTATAATTTTATTCTAACCCTGCGGGCCTATTTCAGCAAAATTTCCAAAATCCAGCCTTATTTGGAATTGGGAGTGGATCTGATTTTAACCGGCGCCCTGGTGCAATATACCGGCGGGATCATCGCCAGTCCGCTGGTCTTCCTGCTTCCTTTGCTCATCATGGTTCAAGCCTTCCAGCTAAAGCCGCATATGACGATATTGAGCGGGGCGGGCGCCCTGGCCGTTTTGGTCCTGCTGATCCACCTTGCGCCTGCTGGCACAGTTTGGTCTCCATTTACATGGGAACGGGCGGCCGTCGTATGCGGGCTTACGCTGTTGACCACTCTCGGAGTACGGGCCTTCCGCCGCGACCAAACGGAACTGCGTTCACAGCTGTCGGAAAAGGAAAACGCCCTGGAAGAGGCGCGTAAGTCGACGTCGGAGATGGAACTGCGGATCCATACGTCCACGCGGCAGCTGGAAAAAGCCAATATCATGCTGGTGAAGAAGAATTTGGCCCTGCTGGCGTTTCACGAAATTTATACTGCGATGAGTTCCACCTATAATTCCGGACGCCTCCTCAATCTTGTCATGGACACCGCCATGTCCCTGCTGAAGGCTACGGCCGGCGCGCTGATGCTCAGAGAATCAGGTTCGGACGTCATGAAGGTGAGGGTTTCGCGCGGGTTGGATCCCAAACAGCTTCGCGGCTTCGAAGTGAAGGTTGGGTCGGGCATTGAAGGGGAAGTGGCTGTTTCCGGCAAAGCCGAGTTGCTGACAAACCTGGACGCGTCTCCCCGGCGCAAAGCGATCCATCCGGAATCCAGATGCAAAATGTGCGTTCCCTTGCGCACTAAAAACCGCGTAGTGGGAACCATCACCGTGGAAAGCTCAAATCCCGAGGCCTTTTCCCGCAATGACCTGGAATTGTTCGGCACTCTGGGTTCGCAGGCCTCGGAGGTGCTTCAAAACGTCGAGATGTACGAGGAATTGCGCCGCAAAGCCGACCACCTCTCCCTTCTCTTCGAAGTGGGAAAAAACATCGGCTCCATCAAGCGGCTGGGGGAATTGTTCGAGACGATCTTAAAGCGCACCATGCAAGTCATGAAAGCCAGGCGGGGTTTTTTGCTTATTTATGACCAGGACCGGGATGAATTGGTTGTTCGGGCCTCCTTCGGGCTTGAATCCCAGGGCCATCTGGCGCCACTGCCGGTCAATCGCGGCATCACCGGACACATTTATCAGAAGGACCAGGCAGTCCTGATTTCCAATGTAACGCAAAGCCCCATGTACGATCCCGGCACGGACGAGATCTATACGGGTCATATCCTGCTGGCGGCGCCGATGTGCCTGAGCAATAAAAAGTTCGGCATCATCTGCCTGACGGATCCGGCGCGCGGCCATCAGTTTTCCAATGACAACTTGAATACCCTTTCCTCGCTGGCGTCGCAGGCGGCCATTGCCATTGAAAACGTTCATCTCGTCAGCGCCTTGCGTCGCGATTATTTAAATTCCATTAAAGCACTGGCCGCGGCGGTGGATGCCAAGGACCACTATACCCATGGCCATTCGCATAAAGTCATGGTGTATGCCACGGCTATCGCCCGCGAGATGGGTTTGAAAGAGAAGGAAATCGAGAAAATCAGATATGGCGCTCTGTTGCACGATATCGGCAAGATCGGCATTTCCGAGGCGGTTTTAAACAAACCTTCCAAATTAACGCCCAGGGAATTCGACACCATTGCCATGCATCCCATTCTCGGCGTGTCTATCGTACAAAATATCGAGTCTTTGAAAGACCTGATCCCCACGATTTTGTATCATCACGAACGCTATGCCGGCGGAGGCTATCCCGAAGGCAAAGCCGGGAACAGCATTCCGCTGGGCGCCAGAATCGTGGCCGTGGCCGACGCCTGGGACGTCATGACTTCGGACCGCGCCTACCGCAAAGCGCTGCCCATCAGCGTGGCAGTGGCTGAACTTAAAAAGTTTTCCGGGACTCAATTTGATCCCGAACTGGTAGAGGCATTTCTGAGGCATTTGGAAAAAGGCGAGAAAAGCGAGCCCTGGAAAGGCGACGACAGCCGTTCCGTTTTGTTCTGGCAGGATGAAGACCTCGACCGTTTATTGACATAATAAGCTTGACAAGCAAACCGAATAAGGATATGCTTCCTTTGCCTATTTATCCCGACAATCCCGCAATCCTCGCGTGTTTTCGGAATAAATAATTTTTTTAAAAAAAACTTGACACTCATCTGCGGATCTGTATAATGCAGACCTTGTCTGCTACTGCCCGATCCTGCGATTGGGCCTGCAGATACGGGGTTTATATTTTTCGCCCGCGCGAAAAATGATCGGTCTTTGAAAACTAGGCAGCGAAAGATACATGGTGAGGTCCTTGTCGTTCTTTGACTAAAAAGAGCTATTTCGAATTCTCTTCGGAGAGTTTGATCCTGGCTCAGGACAAACGCTGGCGGCGTGCTTAACACATGCAAGTCGAACGGGGATCATTGGGGGGGCAACCCTCCGATGGTTCTAGTGGCGAACGGGTGAGTAACACGTGAGAAATCTACCCTTTAGACCGGGATAACCCGCCGAAAGGTGGGCTAATACCGGATGTGGTCCCGGGGTGCGAACCCCCGGGATTAAAGGATGGCTGAGGCTTGCAAGCTATCGCTAAAGGATGAGCTCGCGCCTGATTAGCTAGTTGGTAGGGTAAAAGCCTACCAAGGCGACAATCAGTAGCCGGCCTGAGAGGGCGTACGGCCACACTGGAACTGAGACACGGTCCAGACTCCTACGGGAGGCAGCAGTGGGGAATTTTCCACAATGGGCGAAAGCCTGATGGAGCAACGCCGCGTGAGTGATGAAGGCCTTCGGGTTGTAAAACTCTGTCGTGCAAGAATAAAGCACCCGGGTAAATAATCCGGGTGCGTGACTGTATTGCAGGAGGAAGACACGGCTAACTCTGTGCCAGCAGCCGCGGTAATACAGAGGCGTCAAGCGTTGTCCGGAATTACTGGGCGTAAAGGGCGTGTAGGCGGGCTTGCAAGTCGGATGTGAAATCACTCAGCTTAACTGAGTAACTGCATCCGAAACTGCTTGTCTTGAGTGCAGAAGAGGAAAGCGGAATTCCCGGTGTAGCGGTGAAATGCGTAGATATCGGGAGGAACACCAGTGGCGAAGGCGGCTTTCTGGTCTGCAACTGACGCTGAAACGCGAAAGCTAGGGGAGCAAACGGGATTAGATACCCCGGTAGTCCTAGCCGTAAACGATGAGCACTAGGTGTGGGAGGTATCGACTCCTCCTGTGCCGCAGCTAACGCATTAAGTGCTCCGCCTGGGGACTACGGCCGCAAGGTTGAAACTCAAAGGAATTGACGGGGGCCCGCACAAGCGGTGGAGTATGTGGTTTAATTCGACGCAACGCGAAGAACCTTACCTGGATTTGACATCCCCTGACCGTCCATGAAAGTGGGCTTTCCCGCAAGGGACAGGGAGACAGGTGCTGCATGGCTGTCGTCAGCTCGTGTCGTGAGATGTTGGGTTAAGTCCCGCAACGAGCGCAACCCTTACTGCTAGTTGCCAGCGGGTTATGCCGGGCACTCTAGCGGAACTGCCGGTGTCAAACCGGAGGAAGGTGGGGATGACGTCAAGTCCTCATGGCCTTTATGTCCAGGGCAACACACGTACTACAATGGTCGGTACAGAGGGTTGCAATACCGCGAGGTGGAGCCAATCCCATAAAGCCGGCCCCAGTTCAGATTGGAGTCTGCAACTCGACTCCATGAAGGCGGAATCGCTAGTAATCGCGGATCAGCATGCCGCGGTGAATACGTTCCCGGGCCTTGTACACACCGCCCGTCACGCCACGAAAGCCAATTGTACCTGAAGCCGTTGAGCTAACCCGCAAGGGAGGCAGATGTCTAAGGTACGGTTGGTGATTGGGGCGAAGTCGTAACAAGGTAGCCGTATCGGAAGGTGCGGCTGGATCACCTCCTTTCTAAGGAGAACATCAGGGGCTTTTGGCCTCTGGTACCCCGCAGGCTCGTCCTGCGGGTCTCCCAAGTCGAACTCATCAAGTGCTTTTGCTGCCTAGTTTTGAAAGACCGATGCGGCCTGTTCAAGGCCTGCCAAGTTGGGCAACGAGGTGGGCCTTTAGCTCAGCTGGTTAGAGCGCACGCTTGATAAGCGTGAGGTCTCAGGTTCAATCCCTGAAAGGCCCACCAGCTCCGCGCCGCCTGCGCGGAGCGGAGAAATCGAGCAAGCAGGGAAGTTGAGCAGACAATGCTCGATTTCGACCAATGTGCTCAAGTTGCTCGATTCTCGGTAATATTCGGGGATGTAGCTCAGCTGGGAGAGCACCTGCTTTGCAAGCAGGGGGTCGGCGGTTCGAGCCCGCTCATCTCCACCAGCTTTTATGGGTGATAAATAGAGGATAAAGCCGGAAAGATCGGCTGAACATATAGCGCCAAACACCCTATGGGTGCGTAGCGCTTTTCCTAACGTAGGCTGGAAAGCCTATCGTTCTTTGACATAATGAGAGCTGCAATTTCTCGAGTTGGGTAAGTAGAATGCCAAGCGAACCCAAATGAATGCTTGATAGCCATATAATATGGTCAAGCTAATAAGGGCGTATGGTGGATGCCTTGGCGCCAACAGGCGATGAAGGACGCGACAAGCTGCGATAAGCCTCGTGGAGCTGCTAATAGGCTTTGATACGGGGATTTCCGAATCGGGCAACCGTCCAGCGGTCATACGCTGGAATCCTGGTCTGAATTCATAGGGCCAGGAAGCTAACCGGGTGAAGTGAAACATCTCAGTAACCCGAGGAAGAGAAAGAATATTCGATTCCCTTAGTAGTGGCGAGCGAAAGGGGAATAGCCTAAACCGGACGCGCGTGATAGCCCGCGAGCGTTGCCCGTCCGGGGTTGTGAGACGCCGTTTGGCCGGGTTGCGGACCGGCCGGGGAGTTACCAACCTTCAGTCTAGCAGAAGCGGTCTGGAAAGACCCACCCTAGATGGTGATAGTCCAGTATGCGAAAGACTAGGAGGCTCCCTTGATGGTGTTCTCAAGTACCACGGGACACGTGAAATCCTGTGGGAATCCGGGAAGACCACTTTCCAAGGCTAAATACTCGTTGGCGACCGATAGTGAACAAGTACCGCGAGGGAAAGGTGAAAAGCACCCCTATAAGGGGAGTGAAATAGTACCTGAAACCATATGCCTACAACCGGTGGAAGGCCTATCCTACTTAAGTGCCCGCAAGGGTTACTGGGTAGCAGGCTAACCGCGTGCCTTTTGTAGAATGAACCGGCGAGTTAATGAGTGCTGCAAGGTTAAGTTCCATGTGGAACGGAGCCGTAGCGAAAGCGAGTCTGAATAGGGCGATTCAGTAGCACTTATTAGACCCGAAGCTAAGTGATCTAGGCATGGCCAGGGTGAAATCTCGGTAACACGAGATGGAGGCCCGAACATGTGGATGTTGAAAAATCCTATGATGAGCTGTGTCTAGCGGTGAAAAGCCAATCGAACTTAGTGATAGCTGGTTCTCCCCGAAATAGCTCTAGGGCTAGCCTCGTGAAATAAGTTATAGCGGTAGAGCACTGAATGGGCTAGGGGCCTTTTAGGTTACCAAACCTAATCAAACTCCGAATGCTATAACTCGTATCACGGGAGTCAGAAAGTGGGGGCTAAGCTCCATTTTCAAAAGGGAAACAGCCCAGACCGCCAGCTAAGGTCCCAAAGCGTGAGTTAAGTGGTAAAGGATGTAGAGTCGTTTAGACAACCAGGATGTTGGCTTAGAAGCAGCCACCATTTAAAGAGTGCGTAACAGCTCACTGGTCAAATGATTCTGCGCCGACAATGTCCGGGGCTCAAACTCACCACTGAAGCTGCGGGATGGCCTTGAAAAACAGGTCATCGGTAGGGGAGCGTTCCGTTGTAGGATGAAGCCAGACCGGCAAGGACTGGTGGACGAAGCGGAAGTGATTATGCCGGTATGAGTAGCGTGAAAACCTGTGAAAAACGGGTTCGCCGAAAGTCTAAGGTTTCCTAGAGCTAGGGTAATCCGCTCAGGGTTAGTCGGATCCTAAGCCGAGGCTGAACAGCGTAGGCGATGGACAACAGGTTGATATTCCTGTACCACTTGAGTCTCGTTACCAGCAATGGGGTGACGCAGCAGGGTAGGCCAGCCCGCGATTGGAAGTGCGGGTCTAAGCGAGTAGGGGGATCTCCTAGGCAAATCCGGGAGGTCGTTAACCCTGAGACGCGACGGGGAGACCCGAAAGGGTCATAAACTGGTCCATCCCTCACTGCCGAGAAAAACCTCTAGCGAGAGGCTCGGGTGTCCGTACCGCAAACCGACTCAGGTAGACGAGGAGAAAATCCTCAGGCGTTCGAGAGAACTTACGTCAAGGAACTCGGCCAATTAGCCCCGTAACTTCGGAAGAAGGGGTGCCTCCCCTGGTGAAGTCCTCACGGATGGAGCTGGGAGGGGCCGCAGTAAAGAGGGCCAGGCGACTGGTTATCAAAACCACAGGGCTCTGCGAAGCCGCAAGGCGATGTATAGGGCCTGACTCCTGCCCGGTGCCGGAAGGTTAAGGGGTGGTGTCAGCCGCAAGGCGAAGCACTAAACCGAAGCCCCGGTAAACGGCGGCCGTAACTATAACGGTCCTAAGGTAGCGAAATTCCTTGTCGGGTAAATTCCGACCTGCACGAATGGAGTAACGATCTGGTCACTGTCTCGACGTAGGGCTCGGCGAAATTGTAGTCTCTGTGAAGATGCAGAGTACCCACAGCTAGACGGAAAGACCCCGTGGAGCTTTACTGTAACTTGGCACTGGGCTTTGGTGAGGTATGTGTAGGATAGGTGGGAGGCTTTGAGGCCGGGGCGCTAGCTTCGGCGGAGCCGTCGTTGAAATACCACCCTTACATTACTGAAGCTCTAACCCTGTACCGTGAATCCGGTCAGGGGACAATGTCTGGTGGGCAGTTTGACTGGGGCGGTCGCCTCCTAAACTGTAACGGAGGCGCCCAAAGGTTCCCTCAGCGCGGTCGGCAATCGCGCTAACGAGTGTAAAGGCATAAGGGAGCTTGACTGCGAGACATACAAGTCGAGCAGATGCGAAAGCAGGGCTTAGTGATCCGGTGGTGCCGTGTGGAAGGGCCATCGCTCAGCGGATAAAAGCTACCCCGGGGATAACAGGCTGATCTTCTCCAAGAGTTCACATCGACGAGAAGGTTTGGCACCTCGATGTCGGCTCATCACATCCTGGGGCTGAAGTAGGTCCCAAGGGTTCGGCTGTTCGCCGATTAAAGTGGTACGTGAGCTGGGTTCAAAACGTCGTGAGACAGTTTGGTCCCTATCTACTGTGGGCGCAGGATATTTGAGGGGATCTGTCCTTAGTACGAGAGGACCGGGATGGACAGACCTATGGTGTACCAGTTGTCCCGCCAGGGGCAGTGCTGGGTAGCTATGTCTGGAAGGGATAAACGCTGAAAGCATCTAAGTGTGAAGCCCACCCCAAGATGAGATATCCCCCTCCGCAAGGAGGCTGAAGGCCCCTCGTAGACTACGAGGTTGATAGGCCAGATGTGTAAGTCCCGTAAGGGATTTAGCTGACTGGTACTAATAGGCCGTGCGGCTTGACCATATTATTTGGCTGTAAAGCATATGGTCGTTTGTCATTCTGCCTTCTCAGCTCGAAAATACAGCTCTCATTATGTCCGAAAGTCCAATCCGCCGGTATGGGGATTGGAACAATTTGCGAAGCCAACGCTTTCCGGTGGCCATATCGAGGGGGCCACACCCGTTCCCATTCCGAACACGGTCGTTAAGCCCCTCAGAGCCGATGATACTGCACGGGTAACTGTGTGGGAAAGTAGGACGCCGCCGGAATTTAAATTAAAAAAAGCCCCAGGGAAACCCCCTGGGGCTTTTTTTAATTTAAATTCAGAGCCCCAAGGTCGCCGAAGGCGCATATCAATCCCATTCCACTCGGGGCGGTCAAATTGCTCAATTGCTCGTTTGATGTGTAAGGTTAAAAAGCCCCCGTGGAGGAAACTCCGCGGGGACTTTTTCTAATGATACAACAAGGAGGATAAAGTATTTAGGGCATGGCCTAATGCGTGGCAGGATGACCCTGGTAAAACACCAGCTTCTGAAAAGAAGGAGGTGTTGACCTTGGCCAAACTAATACGTGTCCTAACAATCACTTTAGGTTGGGCCTGTTTTATTGCGGTTAGTTTTAATAACGAACTTCAACTAACGCTTTGGCTGCGAGTAGTTCTAGGGTGTTTTGCTAGGGCCCTGCCCTAAGTACTTTATTCTTATCTGTATTAAAGCCCCTGCGGAGGAAACTCCGCGTTTTTTGAGAATCCCTTTAAGATTGTTGAATATCCCCGAATTTCCCTTTTCAAGCCGCATAGTAACGCCTATAATTCCAATATTTCCGGGTGCCTGGTACCTTGTTTTGAACGAAGAATGCTACGGGCGCCGAAGGGGGTTGAGATGAGCAGAATAAATACCTATGTAGATGGTTCTTGGTTATTTAGGATTTGTGCACCAAATAAAGTTTTGGCGAGGAAAACGGAAACGCCAGACATATTCTTCCCATTCAATTTTAAGAAATTTGACCAGACTTTATTAAATTATATTAATCACATTGATCCGGGATGTGCTGAATTGGGCGATAGGTTTATTAGCACTTCGATATTTACTTGGCCTTCGGTAAAAGAAATAGAACAATGGTTGTTATTTTCTGATGGAAAATATTCCAAGGATAATATTTCAAATCTGAAAAAAGGTATAGATGCCAGACAAAAATTTACGCACCACGCTATAAATGCGGGATATTCAGATCAGGCGATCTATAGACCGATATTAAAGAAATATATGTTTGAAAGGTGGGTTGAGCATACCTATCAAGAAAAACAGGTAGATACAACCGTTGTTGCCCTGTTAATTAAATATGCAATAACAAGACATGAAGATTATCATGTAATAGTAACCGGTGATTCTGATGTTTTACCGGCTATTAAAATTGCCTATCCCGAATATACACGTAATGTTATTGTTGCTACCTCGCACCCGGACGAATTGAAGGCTGAAAATCGTCAAACATCTTTTTCGCTATCTGAATTTCAGTTTGACATCGCCCCCTTTTATTTCCAGGATCACATTAAGGAACTAATTCATGGACGATATACTTACAATTGTGGAGAATGTAATAAGGTATTTTCGCGAGATAAACAAATAGATACTAGTAGGCAACGTCCATATTGTAAAGAATGTGCGAAACTAAAGAAGTAGTACGGCATCTTGGGGTCAAGAACGGTAGTGCAGTGCTTTTGAGGAACTCCACTTAGGCACAAATATTATAAAAACAAGGGAACATGCAATGGAAAAAATAACCAACAAAACAAAGGGTGTGCACTGTTTTACGGTAAAGTTATTTAAGGATGACGTCGAGGAAATAATTAGCCTTCTGTCTGAGATGTCACCTGAAGTTATAATAGAAGATGGTGAGAACAGATATAGTTCGCTTGAAGAATTAATATCCACCAGAGGTATAACGCCACCTAAAATTGCTATAAGGGTATATACGCCTTATTATATATCTTTGGATGTGAGCAAAACTAATGTGTGGCTGTATGGTTCGGTTTCAGATAAAAATGCATTTTATGCATTTGAGAAAATAATGGCGATATTAAAAAGGAGAAGGATATTAATTAGCCGCATATTAAATCCTATTGTGGTAGGGGTTTCATATACCCTATTATTATTCTTAATAATTATAATTCCCGTTGATATAATTAAGGCTTGGATACCTAATCGCGTTGTTAGATTGTGTGTTGTTTTACCATTATTTCTAAGTTCGTCATTAAGCTTTTTATTGTCAATTTTCATGCAAATGGGTTTCTTCTCTAGGTTGGAATTAATTAAATCTCACGAGAGTAAAAATTTTGTTATCAGGCAAAAAGATGACATTATTAAAATTATAATTGGCGCGATAATTGGCGCTGCAATAACGATTATAGTAAATTTATTTAAGCGACCTTGAAATTGATCTCTCGCTTAATTACGGGGACACCATACTTAATCCTAGTCAACTTCGCTGCTGTTGCGCGTAAGGACGCCGTCGGAATTGAATCTGCAACTTCGCAACTCCCCCTTGATCCCCGATCTATACATCCTGACATCCTTTGAAAGTAGATAGTGGAGAGTAGACCGCATTTGAGGTGTTATCCACTCTCTCCTGTCGCCTCTCAAATGCTCTGCTGCCCACATTGCGTGGGTAGGGGACGTAATTAAAATAACTAGTTAGCCTCCGCATAATTATACTAACGTGGTCATTAGATAATTAAATGGTTATTTTAATTGCGTCCCAAACTGCCACAACTCAAACGGTATATAAGGCGCAACGGTATACCGGGTTCTATTTATGTGGACCGGCATGGAACGTACCAGGCCAAGCGTCGAGAGACCGTGCGGGAAGAGCTGGAAAACCAAAAAGCGCAGAGCGAGTTTGAAAAAGCGGCCGAACGGCTAGGCATCCGGGTCATTCATGCACACTCGGCGCCGGCCAAGGGAAGAATCGAGCGGTCGTTTAGAACCGATCAAGACCGGCTAGTCAAGGAACTGAGGCTGAGGAATATCAGCACGCTTGAGGAAGCCAACCGTTTTTTGGAGGAATACTGGAAAAATCACAACCAGCGCTTTAGTGTGGCCGCCATGGAACCCGAAGACTTTCATCGTCCGCTAGCCGCCGGGACGGATTTGAATGCGATTTTAAGCGTCAGAACGGAGCATCCAGTGCGCAAAGACGGCACCATCGTGCATCGCGGGCAATGGTATCAACTGATGGGCCGCCGCACGGGCGGAAAAGCAGAGGTACAAGAGCAATGCAACGGCAAAATGCGAATCGTGTCAGGGGAGCGGATCGTTCCCTATAAAAAATTGGCGAAGCGTCTCGAGTTGACTGCGGTTCCGTTGGCTCAAGCACGCCCACGATTGCGCCAAGTAAAGCGCCCGGCAGCTGACTCACATCCTTGGAAAGAGGCGACTTACAAACTGAGAATCGCCTCCGGAGGCAAGCTGGCATTGGCAGGCTAAAACCGGATATTTCTATTTTGGTAGAAACCGGACATTCTTACTTTGGCTTTACATTATATTCGAAATCCCCTTTCCAAATTATGAAAGAAAACCTATAATTTTAAATGCTTGCAGGTGTTTGAATCATTTTTTCACGCGAAGCGAGGCGAAAAAATGGAATCAACCTGGAACGGCGTATTTAAGAAACGTATGCTTGATTTTGAGCGTGCTTACTCTGTCCCTGAAAATTATATAACAGTCTCGATCAAACTTCGCGTTAAAGTAGGATGTTTTCATAGGCAACATGCGCCTTATGCATATGCCGAAATTGATAAATTCTTAAACGCGTTAACGCCAGACCAAACTACATTTCAGTTTGAAGAGCATGAAAGTGGCCCGGAAATTCTTGTTTATTTAGCATTAACTACTGCTGGAATCTCTCTTGCGAAAAGCATCATTGATCTTATTGCCGCCATTATTAATGCGCACTCAGAGGGCGGTAAAAAGGGTGATCGTTGCCCTCCTCTTGATTTAGTTGTTCGACATATTCAGAAGGATGGCCAATTTATGGAAGAAAAAGTTGCGCAAATCGGGTTTAGTGAAAAAATTAACACGGATGAAATTGAGCGGAAATTTAATACTGCGCTCCTTAAGTTACTTGAAAACGATCTACAAGCAAAGCGAATAAAAAAGTCTTCAAAAAGACGTAGCGCAGATCGAAAGATCAAGCGATGACGAAACCTGGAGGTGAGAAGCAACCCTAACGTGGTCGTTAAGCCCCTCGGAGCCGATGATTCTGCGTGGGGATAACTGCGTGGGCAACTCCGTGGGAAGAATTCTGCCGCCGAAGAATGCGGCGTCATGACATGGAAGGTGAGAATAACATTACAATTCTGCTCCGCAACTGCTTCGCAGTTAACATGTTAGGACGCCGTCGGAATTTAAATTAAAAAAAAGCCCCAGGGTGATTTCCGGGGGCTTTTTTTAATTTGAATTCAAATTAGGCGGTTAAATCGCGCAATTTAATAGGCTTTCAAAATAAACGCAAAAAAGATAGGCGCAAAATGAAAATGGGGGGTAGGGGACGTAATTAAAATAACTAGTTAGCCTCCGCATAATTATACTAACGTGGTCATTAGATAATTAAATGGTTATTTTAATTGCGTCCCAAACTGCCACATGAACGGGGCCGGAGTTAACTTATGTGTGGGTAGGGGACGTAATTAAAATAACTAGTTAACCTCCGGAAATATTTGAACGGGGCCGGAGTTAACTTATTAACTTAAGTCGAAATTCGGACAACTGCATGGAACGAATTCCGCCGCTGGAATTGAATTAACAACTTCGCAACTCCCCTTGATCCCTGGTCTATACAACCTGTCATCATTTGAAAGTTGAAAGGGGAGAGTGATATCAGGCCAATTGCCGAACCGGACGTGGAATGATGTAAAACTATATTCAGAAGACGCGGTATCATGAATGGGGCCGGAGTCAACTTGTTAACAAAGTCGAAATTTGGGCAACTGCGTGGGAAGAATTCCGCCGCTGGAATACGCGGCGTCATGACACGAGATGAAATAGTGACACATTTACTGCCGCTGCGCGGCGAACGTGTTAGGACGTCGCCGGAATTATAATACCAAAGCCCCTGCGGGAGAAATCCTGCGGGGGTTTTGCTTTTTATCAATCGTCGAACAGTCTTCCAATCAAAATGACCTTGCCAATTCTTTTTAACCCATACTACAATTTGTAAAATGCAAACAACCTAGAAGCAACCGGCCTCGTTATGTGGAGAGAAGGTCATGAAAGAGAACCCTGAAAACAATACCAGCCAAAATGAGAAGTATGCAATGTCAGAGTCGTCGTTTGTTTCGAGAATGTTGATGACCCTCTGCTTGCTGCTGGCCGGGTATGAAATCTATCTGGGCGTTACGCAATATGTGCGCGGTATATGGACTGAAAAATGGCCGAGCACGACCGGTATGGTCGCGGATGCTAAAAACGTGATATCGCAAAATTTGGCATACGGCGGCAGAACCGGCGGGAGTGTGAAGACGGCTTATCCCAAAATAGCCTACACCTATACGGTCGACGGCCAAGAGTATCGAGGGGAACGGATTCAATTCGGCATGGTGTTCTCCCGCCGCGGTCTGATTGCCGTATATCCTGCCGGCGATCAGGTGACCGTCTATTATCAACCAGACTATCCAAGACAGGCGGTATTAATCAAGGGCTGCGATATAATCGGCATTTTATTTACTTTTGGGTTGGCGGTCTTTTTCATTATTGCGGCTGCATTGATATGGGTATTTGACAGGTGGTAAACGGCATTCGGCCCCCCCGAAAACCGGGCGGCATAATTAAGGATTAATAATCAACCCCTGCGTCGAAAGGCGCAGGGGTTTTTTGTTATTGTCCTCCAAAATATGCGTTTTGATTCACTTGGGCCAGCAAGGCAACCTGGGGAAATGAGGGTTATTCACTCGAATGGGAGGACGGAAGCCGGTTCAGTGCGACAGCCTTTCAATGAGTTCGTCGATTCCGTTTAAAGCTGGATCTTTTTGCTTGGCCAGACGGGCTTGGCGTCTGGCTTCAGAGCGCCGTCGCGGCTGAGACTCGAGAATCTCCGCCAGTAGCATGTGGGTTTTTGCGCTCAACATCCGATTTTGGCTGTGTTGGAGGACACGGCGGGCGTAGGTTTCGGCCTCTGGAGAACGGGATTGCCGCCAGGCAATAAAGGCCAAATCAAACAGCGCGTAGGCGTATGTAGGTTCCAGGGCAATGGCAGTCTGCAACGGCTTTTGCGCTGCGGACAATTCGGCGGCGCGCACCAGGAGATTTCCGGCAAAATAGTAGGGGAGATAAGATTCTGGTGCCGCATGGATGGCACGTCGCGCTTCGGCATAAGCCAGGTCTGGGTGGTTGGGATCGAAAAACGGCTGGCTGTTGGGATCAAGGTAACGATAGGCGTGCGCTTGCATCCACTCCTCGTGTGATCCCTCGGTTGGCAGGAAAACTTCGGCTGTGTGGTCCCAATAAACCAAATTCCAATGGCGAGAAAGAGCAAGTTCCCGAAAGAGAGCAGGATCGTCGTGAGGGGAGAGCAAGAGGATTTGCACGCGCCAATCCTGCAGCAAATTGAGTGCGCGTCCGGGTTTGCCGTAGTATATATCTAGGTAATCCTGGTAAAGGGGTTGCGGGTATTCGGGCAGCCGGCCGTCGAGAAAAATCGTAAAACATCCTTTTGCCTTCCAGCCGACAAATCCGCCCCAGTGCAAGGGGCAAAAAAGGCGGCCGGTTTTATTTTCCTGTTGCAGCCAGGCCAGGGCTGCCGATGGGTAGGCTTCGAAGTTCTCGCCCGTTCTGAAGGCCCAGCCCTGAACCGCGCCTAGAATGGCTGCCAAAAGCAGCCCGGCAGCAGAAGCACTTAAGCTGATACGGCGCCACGAATCTGGGCGAGAAAAAAGCGGATGAAAACGTTTGGAAATCAGATGCAGCAGAGCCGTCAGTGGCGGAAGCACCAGGATGATGAACACGCCTATTTGGCGGCGTGATTTCACGGCCAGAAATGAGAAAAGTGCCAACAACAACACGTCGCGCAAGCGCACGCGGCGCCACGCGACGAGCGCCCCTATCCAAAATGAAGCCAAAATCAGGAAGAAAAATGGTTTGCGCACAAGCTCCGGCGGCAGCCATTCGACGATGGTCGTGGTCAAGAGGGGATTAAAAGGAATACTGAGCACCCAGGTGTAAATATTAAATCCGAGGGGATTCGCGGCGCCTGCGAGGATAACCGCCAGCAATAATCCGCTTGCGAAAAGCATGTGGCGGCGGGCGGTTTTGGACCGTTTGACCGCATAGTGCCAGAGTGCTTCGGCACATTCTGCGCCCAATACGACCGGCAGTAGGACAAAGCCCGGGTGGCAATTAACCCAAAAAACCGTCAGTGCGGGAAAAAACAGTATATATCGCCATTTGCGAAATGGAGTTTGGATAAACTCTTCCCGGACGTTTTCCAGGAGCCATAGGCTGAGAATCAAACAGGGATAAGTCACCAGCCAGGGTCGGGGATCAAAAACCGGCAGACCGGGAGCAAGCAAACCCAAACCCAGCAGGATACTGACCACGAATAAATTCGGCCATTGGCGCCAGAGTAATGCCCCTAGGCCCAGGACCGAAAGGGTCATGATCAGTGCTTTAAGCAGGATGAGCGCGGTCAGGCCTCCGGCCTGCCACACGGAGTACAGCAGTATCCGGAACAGCCATTCGACTTTTTCAGCGGAATGGTGCTCGCCTAGGGTAAAAGTGAAAGGATCTGCTCCCGGCGTAAACCCGGAATCCACCCATTCTTTTCCGTCCCGCAAATGGATATAAACGTCCGGATCCTGAATGGGCTGCAGAAATAATCCGAAGAGCAGGAGTGCCGCAGTAGTGACATAGACCACGGTTAGGAAAGGATTGGTTTTGAGGAGGCTATTTGATGGTGCTTCCATGCTGCTTTACCGCCCGCTGCCATAGAAGTGTTCAGAAATCTGTTGCCAGCCGATATAAATGGGTATTAAATGGAATCCTCTGGAAAGGAATTCCAATGCAATCTCGATATTATGGTGTAAATGGTAGCACGGAACCCCGATTTAAGCGGTTTTTTTTTATTTTTACCTTCCTTTTACTCCTGATTCCACCTGGTTTGCTTCGCGCTTCCTGGGTTCCGGACAATGGCAGCCTTAATATTGATGTCAATCGTAGTGCTTTGGCACCAAGCGTATCTATTGACAGCTCCACCCCATTTGTCGCTTGGCAAGAGAACAACGGCACAGCCGAACAAATCTATGTGCGATTTTACAACGGTTTCGGTTGGCAGCCGTGCGGGGGCTCGCTCAACCAGGACGTTAACCGCAGTGCGGCCAATCCCAGCCTAGCGTTTAACGGCAGTACGCCGTATATAGCCTGGCAGGAAACCGATGGGATTAACAACAAAATCTGGGTCAGGTATTACGATGGATTCAACTGGCAACCGCAGGGCGCTCAACTCAATGTGGATGCAAACCGTTCCGCGACCAATCCCAGCCTGGCGGTAAACGGCGGCGTGCCCTATGTCGCTTGGAATGAGACCACTGCGGGCGCGAGCCGGTTGTATGTGAAACGCTACTCAGGCGGTTTATGGCAGTTGTGCGGAAGCTACCTCAATTACGATGCAAATTATAGCGCACTCAATCCCAGCTTGGCATTCAGCGGCAGCACGCCTTATGTAGCCTGGCAGGAGAGCGATGGTTTGCGCCAGCACGTCTGGGTTAAGTACTATGACGGCGCCTCCTGGCAACCATGCGGAAGCTTCCTCAATGTGGATGCGAACCGCAATGCGACCAATCCGAGCATCTGCGCGGACAGCGGAATCCCGGCTGTGGCCTGGCAGGAGGAGACGGTTGCCGGTCCTACCTCTGTCTATGTTAAATACTACAGCGGCGGCGCCTGGTATTCCAGGGGGACGTATCTCAATGCAGACGTGAACCGCAGTGCGGCGAATCCAAGCTCCGTTTTCTATGCTGGCACCCAATATGTTGCCTGGCAAGAAAGCGGGTCAGGCCAGAACTTCATTTACGTCAAATATTATAACGGTTCCAGCTGGGCCCTGGACGGGACGTATTTAAATTACGATGTCAACGCTTCCGCCGTGAACCCCAGTCTCGCCCAGGGCAATTACTACCTTTTCGCAGGTTGGAGCGAAGGCGCTCCGGCTCGGCTTTATATCAAACACCATGCCTTTCCAACGCCCACGCCTACAACAACCGTTTCGCCGACTGCTACCACAACTGCAACGGGCACGAGCACCTCGACGCCGACCATGACCTCCACCCCAACACCCACTCCAACGACGACTCCAACCTGGACTGCCAGCGTCACTTCCACCGTAACGTCCACTGCCACGGCTTCCGAGACTGGAACTCCGCCAGATACCACTACTGTTACTTCAACCCCAACCCAAACGGCAAGTCCTTCGGCCTTCGCAACCGTTCTGAGCACGGCCAGCCCAACCGTCACACAGACCTGTACCGTTTGGCCTCGCGATCCGCGGGCGGACGATCTCCTGCGGGCTCATGGCATATTGGTTTATCCCAACCCCGCGCGGGAACATGTGCGTTTTGTCATAGAAACAGCCCAAGCTGCCGAAGTGACCATAGATATTTTCAATCCGGCCGGAGAGCGGATCGCAGGAATGCGAGGTTCTGCCTCCCAGGGGCCGGAGCTGGATTTATTATGGGATTGCCATTCTGTGGCAAGCGGCATTTATCTGGCTAGGGTGCGAATGAATGGCGTATTGAAAGCTTCCGTTAAGTTTGCAGTAATCAAATGATGCGCAGTAAATAGTGCTGGAAGTCCATGTGAAATCATTCCCTATACAAAATGCCTCGCTATAGGACGCTGAGTTGGTCAGGATTGATTTTTCAGCCACCCCATGGCCGTTTCGGGGTCCGAAAAGATTTGTGTGGTTAATCCGAGCTTGGCATACGCGTCAATGATCCGTTTCATGTTCATTTGGCCCACGATCTTGCGGGGCAGGACCATCGCCCAGTACTTCCAACCGGCTTTCAAGACGATCGGCAGCCAGTATTGATCGCCCCAGGCGCGGTCTTCCGAGGGGATGGCGGAGTTTTCGCGGTCATCCGACAGCCATTTACAGGCACCGCGGTCACGGAAGATTTCAGCTGCTTTGAGCATGTTGTCCCGGAGATGACTGCCTGAAGTAAACTTTTTAAATTTGTGATGCAGGATTTTATCTTCGATGTGATACCAAACGGTCATATAATCGTCGTCAATGATTGTCACGGGTTTCATGACGGGTGTACCTCTTAATAGGGGCGGCCGCCCCTTGCTTTTTACCGGGCCGCGAGCTGCCATTCGACTATCCCATTTGGTAGTATCCGCTGATATCTGTAAAACTTAAGCAAAACCCGTGGATTTTCGTGCTGCGGATTTATACATATGAAGGATTTTAAAAAAATGAGAGGTGATTATGGAACATTTTCCCGAATTCATGCGCAAAGCAGCCAACCGTATCAAAAGCAGCTCCCAATATACCCGGGACATTGAAGGTTATGTCTATGACGGAGTCGACGGCAGCCAAATGGCTTTCTGGACCTGTTATCAGGACCGTGAATCGAATGCTCATGCCCATGAATATGACGAGTACCTCGTGTGCGTGCAGGGGGAATATTCCGTGATTTTGCCGGAAAAGACAGTAATCCTTAAACCGGGAGATGAATTGCACATACCGGCAGGCCTGCGGCACGGAGGGCGCTGTTGCGCAGGCACCCGGACCATCCATGCATTTGGCGGCAAAAGGGCGGAGCGTGAAGAGTGTGAAGAAACTGCCCCAAAGCAGCGGAATTGCAAAACCTGACAAGCCTTTTTCGTGGACAAATCCACGGCCTCTCCCTAAAATGACCGGAATTCTTTTGGCCCGGAGTCCCCGCCATGGTTCGTCATTGGATCCAACGGTTTTCCCGTACCCATCCTGATTTGCAGTTTTTTCTGGTGGGAGTGGCATTATTCGGGTTTTCCCAGAGCCTGGTGGATTCCACGTTTAACAACTTCCTGAACGATACTTTCCGCCTGACGGATTTGCAGCGCAGCCTGTTGGAAGTTCCGAGAGAACTGCCCGGTTTGCTGGTGGTTTTCGTTTCGGCGGCGCTTGGGTTTCTTTGCAATCGGCGTCGGGCGGTATTTGCGATGTTCGCAATGGCCGCAGGCGTCGGACTGCTCGGCTGGGCGGCTTGGACGTATCCGGTCATGTTGGTCTGGCTCTTTATCACCAGTGTCGGCCAGCATCTTTTTCTGCCGTTGAACTCCGCCATTGGCATGGAATTGGCGAATGTGGACCGGTCGGGGCAGCGATTAGGGCAATTAAACGCTGTCAAAAACCTGGTGATCGTACTTGGCAGTCTGTTTGTTCTCATCGGGTTTAAATATCTGCATTTTACGTTTCCGTTGACATTTACGCTGGCTGCGTTGGGATTCGCCCTGGCAGCCTGGTCGATTTTTCGCATGCGCCCCAACAAACCTCAGCCAGCAGCCATGCATTTGAAGCTATACAAGGAATACCGGCTTTTTTATTGGTTGAACATTCTATATGGAACGCGAAAACAAATATTCATCACCTTTGCGCCCTGGGTCTTGGTGACGGTTTATCACCAGCCGACCCAAATGATCGCTTTATTATTGACCTTGGGCGGGGTGGCGGGAATCTTTTTCCAGCCGTTGCTGGGGAAGTGGGTGGACACCCGCGGCGAAAAGTTCGTGCTGTCAGGAGAGGCGTTGTTGCTTATAGGGGTGTGCCTGTTATACGGCTTTTCGGGGTCATGGTTTCCGCATTCACTAGCCTTGGTGGTGGTTTGCGCCTGTTTTGTCGCGGATCAGTTGCTGATGTCCGTCAGCATGGCTCGCGCTACCTACCTTAAAAAAATCGCCCTTGACCCCGAACATATTTCTCAAACCTTGACGGCAGCCACCAGCATTGACCACGTTTTTTCCATCTCCATGGCCGTGGCCGGCGGCGTTTTGTGGAAATTGTATGGATTTCAGGCAGTATTTTTACTGGGGGCGATCATCGCTTTAATAAACCTTTTATCGGCGCTGAGAATCGTCATTCCCGCCAGAACAAAGACAACGATTGATCTTGGGGAAACGCGGCCGTCAGTTTAAAGATGCAAATTCATATTTGAAGGATATAATATAAGCGATTTGGAATAATGCCATGGCAGGTTGGCGGCACATTGCGTCGGTTATATAATTAAAGACAAGAACGCGGCCTGGTGGGAAACCCGGGCGCAACCTTGGAGGCGGTCAGGCCGCCATGAATCCTCGTGAAATCGAAAGAGAAATCCAAACGATAATAGACAAGGAAACGGCCGCTTGGAATGCGCGGGATGCCGCAACCTTGGTTTCCATTTTTCATCCGGACATGGTTTGGCCCTGGCCGCCGAATCCTTTGGCCCACGATCCCGCGTCCTGGATCTTTCCCATGGGCCGCTACGACCGGCGACGCTGGCAGGAAAGTTGGGAAGAGCTTTTTCGCACTCATGATATGATTCATAACGCCCGCCGAACCGTTCGCATTATTGTTTCCGAACAGGGGGATGGGGCGTTCGCCGTTGTTGATGTGGATACGCAATGGAAAAATCGAAACACCGGGGTCGTATCGGCCTGGCAAGGGCGTGCGGGTAAAGGCTATTCGAAAGTGAATGGCAAGTGGTTGCTCATTTATCACACAGGATTGTTGAAATATCCGCATGCGGGGATGGACGATGTTGGTTAAAGCGAAGGGGCAGATCAATAGTGAAATATATGGATGAAGGAGGAAATAATGATCGGCATACTTGAAACCATACTTGGCGTTGTCCTTTTCATTGTCGCCCTGGCCGGAATTATCTGGCTTCGGGCGAAATTTCCCAAGTGGGAGGTAAAAAGTACGGATTTGGCCGCGGCCATGGTCATTGTCGCCTTGTGGCTGCTGTTGACGGGAAAAATAACGAAATTTAAAATGGGGGACCTGAGTTTCGAGACGATTTTCGCCCAAGCCGCAGGAGCGGAGGTCGCCGGCCAGGTGACCAAAGTCGAATCATTACCAGTGAAATCTTTACGTATCAGTACGAAGGGTCCGATTGAAAAAATTCCGGAGCTCATGCACAACCGCTCGGAAGCTATCAGCTTTCAATTGGGAGCGAAGGGGTATGAAGGAGGTGCCATCCGGGAATATCTGGCGCTTTCCCAAGGCCCCTACCTTAAACACTTGATTTTCAACGATTTACAAGGGAAATTTATTGCCTTGGCTGATGCCCGGACGCTCGGCAAAATGTTTGAATATCCTTCGGCACGTTCGATTACAGCAGACCAGTTTGCCGATTGGATAAAAAACAATGACCAGGCTTCGCTTTCGCAATTGCCCGGTTACTTGGAGGCCAAAGACGCGGTTCGGGATACCCAAGATAAAAAAACCGTTTTGGAAGAGATGGAAAAACAAAACCGTGACGTCTTGCCGGTTGTTGACCGCGAGGGCCAATTCAAGGGGGTTGTCAGCCGGGCCAGACTTGCAGCCAGCCTGATTTTGGATATTGCGGAACGAGTGGGAAGCAAACCACAGTCGTCGCCTGCCCAATGATGGCGAATAGGAGTCGATAACTGCTTTGCTAAAAGACCTAGGCCTTTTTTTCGACGAATTCCGAAAAAATTTCTTTTCTACCGGTGCCATTGCCCCCAGTTCGCCGGCTTTGGTTCGATCCATGCTTGGACCGCTGCGTAAGCGTCCGGCGCATCCTGTTAAAGTCCTGGAAGTGGGTCCGGGAACCGGTGCCATAACCTTTTCCATCCTCCGCCATCTCCGGCCGGGCGATGTACTGGATATTTACGAGTTAAACCAACGGTTTTTCAAGCATTTGCATCAGCGGTTGCCTTCGCATTGTGCCAAACGGCCGGGTGTGGAAGTCGGGCTGTATCATCGGGATATCCGTCATTTGCAGGGCCGGATAAAATACGATTACATTATATCGGGTTTACCCTTCGCCAATTTCGATGCCGAATGCGTGCGCGAGATTATTGACCTTTATCTTGACCATTTGGCGCCGAAGGGCGTGATATCCTATTTTGAGTACCTGCTTCCTCACCGGCTGCGAATGATGCTTTTAAAGCCCCACCGCCGCGAACAGATGCGCCGCCTGTTACATCAGCTTGAAACATATACCCGCCGCCACCAAACGCATTGCGACTATGCCTGGATCAACCTACCACCAGCCAGGACCCGCCATTTGCAGCATCAAAAATAGGATAAGAATGGAAAAAATAAAAAGCCGGCCAGAAAATCCGGCCGGCTTTTTATTTTCGACGGAATGAATTACTCGATATTCACATCCTGCCGTGTGACCAAATCATAAAATTCCAGGCAATTGTCCTGTTTGTCTTTATGTGAGCGGAATTCCATCGCCTCACGGGGATGCTGGTTTAAAATCCCGGAAATGCCATAGATGTCATTGTATCCCCATTCGATTTCCTTGCGCAGGGGCAGGAAATATTCCTGAATGACTTTGTAGATGGGCCGCACATCGAACTTAGGATTTTTTAGGAAGCCCAGCAAAAGCTCCAGGCAGCAATTTCCGGCGCCCCGGCCGATGCCGTTCACAGTGGCATCGAGCAGGTTGACGCCGTCGATGATGGCCTGCTGAGTGTTGGAGAAACCCAACTGCTGGTTGTTGTGACCGTGAAACCCAAGCTTCTCGAGGGGGACGTATTGGCTGTACCATTTGATCATATGAGTGACTTGCTCTGAATAATAAGCGCCGTAGCTATCCACGACGTAAAGATAATCCAGTTCGGACACCTTGGCAACCGCTTCCAGGGCTTCATTGATTTCTGTTTCGATGGCAGCTGACACGGCCATGAGATTCAAAGTGGTGATATAACCCAAATCTTTGCACCGCTTTACGGCATCCAACCCTTTGTCAACCTGCGGAACATAGCAAGCGGTCCGGATCATGTCAAAAGGCGTGTCTTTTTTATGCCGCAGGGCCGCCAGATCAATCCGGCCGATGTCAAACATGACTGCGATCAAAGGCTTGTAGTTTCCCTGGTAACTTTCAACGATCCGTTTGACAACATCGTCATCGCAGAAGTTCCAGGGACCGTATTTGGATGTCGGATACTGTTCGCTGACCGCCAATTTTTTCCCGAGCTCGATGATATCCACGCCAGCTTCGCATATGGCACGATACACGGCTTTGACAAGTTCTTCGGTAAACTGGTAATTATTGATCAATCCACCGTCCCGGATGGTGCAGTCCAAAACCTTGATTTCTTTACGATACATGGCAACCTCGCTCGTGTGAATAAAAGTTACTGAGAATTCAAAGGAACACTATATGGATTCGCACGATAAAAATCCAGTTAAAAAGATGGTTTGTCAGGGTGAAACTTCCGGAAAGACGCAAGCGGATAATGGCGAATTTAAGGGATTTTCAAGTTTCGGAGGGTAGTTGGTAAAGGTATAATAAAATGAAATCGGTCGTTTCCCATGGGGAGTATCACTTGAAGAAAGCGTTGATGCTAGGTTTGGCTTTTATAACCATGCTCCCAGGTTCAGGAGTAGCGCTGGTGGATACGTACGAAGCGTTAATTCTTGAACCGGGGGAGAGTCGGAGTTTGTTTGGAACGGTCTATAAAAGTGTTTCCATACACGTCAAAGCCGGCGCTTCTATCATCGTGCCAGGTGATCTGGTGGATTCGGAAAAATGGCGTTTGCAGCTTATCGCGCCTGAAATCACAATTGAAGGGGTCATCCAGGGCAATGGCGTGAGCTATAACACTCAAGGAGTCGGCTTGCCGGGGTCCGGCTCTACCGGTCCGGGTGGAAGCGGGCACGGCAATAAAGGCGGCGACGGTCATAATTATCCGAATAGTGGCGGGTTGGCCTATGATCAGTCATACCGGGAAACCAACGGGTCCAAGGGCATATTGAATCCAAACGGCGGCGGCGGCAACATACGCCTTGATGCCATGCAATTGACATTAGGTGGGCTTTCCCGCCTGAATACCAATGCTTACCTGCCCAGTTCAACAGGCGGCGGTGGTTCGGGCGGCGGTATTTTTTTAAACGGGATTCATACTTTTTTAACCGCCAACTACGCCCTGACCGCCAGGGGTGGAAACGGCCAGATACATGAAAATGTCGTGGCTTCTTCCACCCCGACTTATTTGCCCACTGCCACGGCGACTCCCGGTGGCGGAGGGGGGGCGGGCGGGCGTATAAAAATAATTAAATATACAGATTTCGTTGATCAGGGAGGCAGCATCAACGTCGCCGGCGGCGCTTCGGGAGGTGGGACGGCCCTACCTGGCGGCGATGGTGTCTGCCAAGTCCAGATCGCACCTTTGCCTAATCCGCCGCAATTGTTGACCCCTAATGAAGGCCAGGTGGTGGGACTTTCGCCGACCTTCACTTTCGTATCTTATGATCCCATGCTGTCCCAATTCCTGCAATATCGAATCCAAATCAGCGAAAATCTCGGCTTTTCACTGCTGGTCCATGAAAATGACCAGTTAAGCCCGGACACCGGGTGGGCTGGCCGCGAATATTTCCGTTCTAATGAAGGCGCCTATTACTACATGCCGCCGGGCATTTTAAACCCTGCTCAGACCTATTATTGGAGGGTGCTGGTCACCAATGATCAGGGAGCGACCTGGAGTCCGGAATCAGTGGTGAGGAGTTTCCAAACCTCGACGGTGACCAATCACCCTCCGCTTAAACCTTCGCTTCTGGCCCCGCTCTCGGGGCAGGATTTTATTTCGAAAACCCCGTCGCTCCAGGTTTTATGCGCTGATCCGGACGGGAATTCACTCACCTTTACCGTGGTCCTTTCCCAAGATCCCGTTTTGTTGAATCCCGATCTTTTTCAAACCAGTTATCCGGGATGGGACCAAAGTTCATATGGTTCAGCCTATCAATACGCGGGCATTACCGCCACCTGTCAAATCCTCAACAATTCGTCCTATCCGGATGCTCTGCAACCCGGGGTGACTTACTTTTGGAAGGTGATCGCCGCCGACGAGTTGGAGGAAACCAACAGTTCGGATATCAGCACTTTTACCGTGGTTGATACCCCGGCAATTCCAGTTCTCCTTTCGCCGCCGGACCTCGGCATCGTGACCACCAAGAATCCCAATTTGGATCTAACTTCAACCAGTCCAACCGGAAATCCACTGCAATACCGGCTGGAATTGAGTTCCGACAATTACCAGACCATCATCACGTTCCTTTCGGCCAGCAGCCCGGGCTGGACGAAGACACAATATGACTCCGGCGAAACCGCGCGCCTGCAAATACCCGTGGCGTATTCCCTGGTGCCGGGCAAAACATACAGCTGGCGGGCAGCTGCTTATGACCAACCCAATGATAACTGGAGTGACACCTCGGCCAGCGCAACCTATCAAGTCATCACTCCTCCTTTACTGCCGCAGTTGGTCTTTCCTCCTGATCATTATTCGGCGCCGGACGCCGATCTGGCACTGCAGTTTTATGCTGTCAGCGAATCCGGCAACACGCTGACCTATCGCTGCGAATTAAGCCAGGATGATTTTATAACCACCTGGATATCGCTGACCCCGGCCGCCGCATATCCGTCGGGAGAAGTTGCAGTCTATTACCTGCCGGCCGGGCTGGGCCTGGAAAGGGGACGTTCCTATGCCTGGAGGGTCCAAGCCCAGGATGGAGTTTCATGGGGTCCCTGGTCGGAAACCAGAAGCTTCAGTCTGGCGAATAGCTTGGAAATAAGGAGCGCGAAGGTTTATCCCAATCCGGCTGTTCGAAGCCGGGAGGTACAAGTACAAATGATGCTCAGCGTTGACGCCGAGATCACGCTCAGCCTCTTCAACATTCTTGGGAAGGAGTTGAAAAAGTATCATTTTGCCGTCCGCGGCGGGTCGGAACCCGCTCAATTTACGCTGGATGTCAGCACATTTGCCAGCGGAACCTATTTCTGCCACATTGAGGCAAAATCGATTCTGGGAACCCGCCAAGTGGTCAAGCGGTTGTCGATTGTCAAATGAGAATTCCGGAACCCGGCCTGATGATTGACGTGTCTTTCCTTGCCAGAACGGCACCGCTTTTGTGGGAAAAGGGAAGGGGATTGCTGTTCGTTATCGGCCTTGCCTTCATGGCGGGATTCATGGGGAGCCTGGAACCGGTTCTGGCGGCGGAAGAGTCCGTTGGAGCCGTTTTTCTGGACGAACCAGTGGGTGCGCGCCCCGCAGCCTTGGCCGGGGCCTATGTGGCACGGGCGGACAATAGTCAGGCGGTTTTTTGGAATCCCGGGGGATTATCGCGCGCCTCGCGGGTGGAATTGGCAGTTTCTCACGCCCAATATCTGCAAGGCTTTCGCCACGAATACCTGGCCTTTTGCCTGCCTTGGTCCGCCAGCGATACGTTTGGGGTCAACGTCTTTGCCGGCTACAGCGAACCCATAGAGAAATACAATGCCGAGGGCGATGCCATTGGCGATTTTATGGATTACGACCTCTACTTGAGTCTGGCTTATAGCCATGCTTTTGACGCTCGCTACTCCGCCGGAATTGCACTGAAGAACGTTTACCAAATGATCGATGTCTACAGCGGCTGGAGCCTGGCTGCGGACCTTGGGCTGATGATTGCCGACCTTCTGCCTGATTTGCAACTGGGGCTGGTGATACGGAACATCGGCATGCCTATGAAACTGCTGGAAGAAAGCTATGCCCTCAACCTGGGCGCGGAGGCAGGAGCGGCTTATTCTCTTTGGCGAAAACGCATGCAATTGTCGTTCGATATATACAAACCGGTTTATCAGGAAATGCTTTTCAAATTCGGCATGGAGGGAATGGTATTGGAGGACTTGCTTTGGTTGCGCGCCGGATATCGTTATTATCAGTACGGTAATGACCTGGGGCCATTGTCCGGATTGACGTTGGGAATCGGCCTGCAGATTTCTGAATACTCCCTTGATTATGCCTACACCCCTTTTCCCGGCCTGGGAGATGTTCATAAAATCGGCATCACCCTTCCATTCGGCCGCAGTATGTGGGAAGAGCAGAAAATATTGGAAAAATTGGAAAATCAGGTAAAAGCCAAACAGAAAAAAATATTCGACAGTCTAATCCATGAAGGCGATCAGGCGTTTGCAGCCGGCGACTATGCTAAAGCCACAACCTTCTATGCCAAGGCGTTCAGCCTCAACAATCAAGACAAGGAATTGAATCGAAAATTGAAGCTCACTGAAGAAAACCAAAAAAGGCAGCAAGCAGATGTATTTGTTTCCAAAGGCCACAAAGCTTTTAAAGCCCAGGATTATTTGACCGCATTGGTTGAATGGAGCAAGGCTTTGGAATTGATCCCCCGCGATTCGACCATTCGCCAGTTGCTGGCAACGGCCAACCGGCGGCTTTCGGAGGAAAAGCTATCTGTCGCCAACAGTAAAAACCAAAAATTGATCGAGGATTATTTCCAAAAGGGGCTTCAAAGCCTGCAGAAAAACCGGTATCAAGAAGCGCTGAACATGTGGAAAAAAATACTCGGCCTGGATCCGGGAAACCAGCGCGTGGCTCAGTATCTCAAGATTACCAAGAGCAAGATGGAGGATTTAACCCAAGAGTTGTTGGAATTGGCCCAAAAGGATTGGGAGGGAGGGCAACAGGTCGACGCGGTCAAGAAATGGCGCTATATTCTGGATATGGATGCAAATCAGGCCGATGCTATGGCTGCGTTAGCGAAGTACCGGGAGTCCATCGTGCTACTGGCGGAAGACTATGACCGCAAGGGTGTGGAAATGTATATTCGAAACAATCTGGAAGCGGCGATTGACAATTGGCGAACGGTTCTGATTTTAGATCCGGGAAACGAAAAAGCCCTTCAACATCTCGAACACGCCCAGAAAAAGCAACAAGTATTGGAAATCATTAAATGATGTTGCCGCTTTGGAACCGGCCCCAATGAAACGAACGAAAGCGACCATCGCATTTATCGGCCATGGTTCGCCCTTAAATATCCTCGCGAACAATAAATATACGCAGGATCTAAGAGCATGGTCGCGGGGATTGCCCCGGCCCGAAGCGGTCATCGTCATCTCGGCGCATTGGCAGACCCGCGGAACTTTCGTTTCCTGCCAAAACCAGCCGCGTCAAGTTTATGATTTCTACGGATTTCCGGAGGAACTTTACCAGGTTGCGTATCCATGCCCTGGCGCGCCTGAATGGGCCAAGAAAATCGTCAAACTGCTCAAGGCCCATAAAGTGGAGTGCTCCGAGGAATGGGGCATTGACCATGCCGCATGGGCGGTCCTAACGCATGTATTTCCCCATGCCGATATACCTGTGGTTGAGATAAGCCTGGATATGACACAGGCGCCTGCCTATCATTATGCCCTTGGCCGGGCGTTGCAGCCGTTGAAGGAAGAACCTTGTCTCATTATAGGCAGTGGAAACATGGTTCATAATCTGGGGGATATCAGCTGGGAGGAGCATTCGCCGGAGATGCCCTGGGCTCGGAAATTGGCATTTCAACTGCGGACCATGATCACGGAGCATCAACACCAGGCTTTAACGACATTCCCTGATTCAGGGCTTGAAGCTCGCCGCGGCATGCCGACTTTGGATCATTATTTGCCAATGCTCTATACGTTAGCGCTCCAGGAGCGGGAATCCATTGCTTTTATTCATCAAGGCTTGCAGAATGGTTCGATTTCAATGGATTCCTTTTATTTTAAAAACGAATGATTCCCTAGGGCGCTTGGTGAGTGGGTGAGGCCTGCGGTTTGATCAAGGAAGGCAGAGGCACTTTGATTGCGGTCAACAAGCTGTCCGCGTCTAAAAAATCACGGGTTTGGGAGCGCCCGAGAAAATCAGCTAATGCCGCTGAGGAAGCCGTCAGTTGTACTTCTTTGTTATCAAGCGTTCCTGAAAGGCTTTTTTGAGATACCGCTTTTTCAATGAAATCCTCGTTCAACAAAGTGAGCTTCAATTGGCCGGTCGGCGAAATGGAATAATGAACAAGCAGAAATCCCTCGTCCGCGGCCATGGTGGTTCCTTGGGAAACAGGCTTGGATAGCTGAACGCTTAGGTATTTTTCTCCTTTTATGACCGAACAATAACCCAGGTATAGTTCGCTGGCGCGATAAAAATCCTCGAAAATAGTAATCCATACTCTGTTTTCGTATTTTGTGATCAGGAGATAAGACGGTTTGGATTCTTTGTCATCAGAAGCAGGCGCGGATTGCCACAAGCCCAGAAGGGCATTATCGATGGTTGATGATACTGGCAAGGGGTGTAGGGAGGTGAAATAGCAGGATGCAAGCATAGGCATGCAGATGAGAATCATGGCATAACGGCTGAATCGCACCAACATGGCAATCCTCCAAGTTTGATTATGTTCCATTATACCCGGTTGAAGTGATTTGGAAAGCTCCGAAATAGGAATTGTTATTGACTTTAAATCATTTTCGGTTAAGATAATCCCACCAATTATTTGAATGTCAAGGAGGAAATTTTATGCAAATGAAATCACTGCTTGTGGCAGGACTCATCATGGCTGTTGCCGGATCGGGTTGTGCAGCCAGCAATGCCTTGAAAGGCGGCGTTATCGGCGCAGCCGGTGGCGGTTTGATCGGAGCGGTGATCGGCAAGCAAGCAGGGAATACCGCCCTGGGCGCTATTATCGGGGCTGCGGTTGGCGGCACGGCCGGCGCCTTGATTGGTGCCAACATGGACCGGCAAGCTGAAGAAATGCGCAAAGACCTGAAGAACGCCAAAGTCGAAAGGGTCGGCGAGGGCATTAAAATCACTTTTGAATCGGGGCTTCTGTTTCAAACCAGTTCAGCCATGTTAAATTCGACTTCGCAGCAAAATATCGCCAACCTTGCCAAGATTCTCAACAAATATCCGGATACCAATATCCTAGTGGAAGGCCATACGGATTCGACCGGAACAGAATCGCTGAATCAGGAACTGTCCGAACGCCGCGCAAAATCGGTGGGGAACCAGCTCATTGGCACGGGAGTTACACCAGCCCGTATCAACATGATGGGATATGGAGAAAGTCAACCGGTGGCGGATAATGAGACCGATATGGGCCGCCAGCAAAATCGGCGCGTGGAAGTCGCGATATTTGCCAACGAGAAGATGAAAAAGGAAGCGATGAAAGGGACGCTGAATTAATCCTCAGAGACCCAGGAAGAGCCACATTTTGAAAAAGGGAACCTGCCACGAAGGCGGGTTCCCTTTTTTTTCGCCCCGAGAGGTTAAAAGCTGCTGATGTCTGATTTGATGGACGCCCATGTCAGAAAGATATTTTTTGAAGTCTATGATAATCTGCCCCGGGGAGGGCCGGGAGATGCTCTTTCTACCGGACGAGCGCTCGCTATGGCCTCTTTTTTGCCTGACCAACCCAAGATTCTTGACATCGGCTGCGGTCCCGGGATGCAGACCATCGACCTGGCCCGTACGCTACCCAAGGCTAAAATTTGGGCGGTTGATAACCATGAACCGTTCATTCATCGGCTTGCGTTGAAAGCCCAAGCCTTCCAGGGAAGACTGATTGCTCAAATCGGAGACATGCGCCAACTGGAATTTCCGGAGGCATTTTTCGATCTCATTTGGAGTGAGGGAGCCATTTATCAAATGGGATTTGAAAACGGATTGAAGAGTTGGAATCCCCTGTTAAAAAATGGGGGCTACATGGCGGTCAGTGAAATGGTTTGGCTGAAGAAAAACCCCTCGTATGAAGTACAACTGTTTTGGAAAGGTGAATATCCTGAAATGTCCGATGTTTCCACCCGCCTGGAGAATATTCGTGAAAATGGGTTCGAACCCTGCGGGTATTTCACGCTATCCGAATCGGCATGGTATGACAACTATTATCACCCTTTAATGAAACGTGTGGCGGAATTAAAATGCAAATATCGTATGGATGCGGAAGCCTTGGATATTTTGCATGAATTGGAACAAGAAGAAAAAATAATCGGTCGAAACTTGGAAACGTGCAATTATGCATTTTTTGTCTGCCGTAAAACAACCATTAATATGTGACCACGAAATCTTACGAATGCAAATTAACTCTAATTATACGATAAATAATAAGTGGTGCTTAAAGCTACAGATAACCTTCGCCTGTGCTTGTTGACCGTGCTGTAATAGCGTAGTACTATAATTTTAATAATGATGAGCGGAAATTATTATCGCTGATATTATCAAGACGAATCGGATGGTAATCAATATGCCCTTGGTCAGGCAATTCATAACCCCCTATTTCGAAGCGTGGCGGCAATGGTTTTTTCCGGGATTCCTATTGGCGGTGCTATTTTTATTGGGGCCGGTTCTTTATTGGATAATTAAAAAATTGTCCCGCGCCCCGGGTGATTCGCGTGATCAAGCTTTGGAGACGATTACCCTCCCTGAGGTTGATGACAATCAGAACTTTATCATGCTAGAACGTCGTAGACGCGAGTTATTCAAAACGTTGCTGCGTTTTTTAGAATACAAGGAATGGATATTCAAAGCCCACGAAGATAAATTGACGGTGGAAATTCCATACAAGGCCAAAAACGGGTCGTGGAACTGCTATGCCGAATTGATACCCGAGCGGGAAGCGTTGGTGTTTTATTCCATGCTGTCAAATCCCATTCCCGAGAGCAAACGGGCTGAAGTGGCGGAATTTATCACGCGCGCAAACAGCCGTCTGCTGCTGGGAAATTTCGAACTGGATTTTTCCGACGGGGAACTTGGTTATAAAACATCCATCGATGTCGAAGGCGGCCAGTTGACCTTCAATATGCTGAATAATATGCTGTATGCCAACGTCATCACCCTGGATATTTATCTTCCGGGAATCATGAATGTTTTATACGGAAATTTGTCCCCTCAAGAAGCCATTGATTTAATCGAAGAACAATAGCTCCGGGATTGGGGAATTTTCACCCCCCGAGAGAACGTGGGAACCATGACTGAAAACAACATACCATGCCCGGTTTGCGCCAGTGCAAGCCCCAAGACGGTATCGGCTCGGGTCCAGTTGAGGCCAAATGACCAATTCAATCTGCTGTTATGTGTTGAATGCGCCAGTTGGTTTTTCCATCCGCTTCCTTCCGGCCGTCAATTGGCGGATTTTTATGCCGCTGATTATTATTCCTTCGATCGCGACCAGGAGGAGGGCAAAGGCCGTTGTTTCGCCGCCCGCCTTTCTCGGCAAAAACCAACCGGCACTTTTTTGGATGTAGGCTGCGCCACTGGCTTCATGCTGAACGGGATCCGGCGGCATTCCTCGTGGGAAGTCTATGGATGCGAGTTTTCGCCTGCAGCTTCGGCCTTCGCCCGTGATACTTTGGGGCTTCAAGTAGCAACCGGCCAATTAGCGGATGCCGCATATCCCGACGCGTTTTTCGATGTCGTTCAGGTCAATAACGTTCTGGAGCACGTTTTGGATCCGGCCGGCCTCCTGGTTGAAATCCACCGCATTCTTAAACCGGAAGGGCGTTTGCTGTTAAACGTTCCCAATGGTTCAAATGATGTCCTGCCTATTCTGGACTTTTGGCGCACGGAAGGAATCCCTCCGTATGGCAAGGATGGGCATTTGTATTTTTTATCAGCGCGCGGTTTGCGCCGTTTGTTTGAGAGGACTTTTTTTCGCGTGGAGCGCCAGCGCACCCACGGAATAAAAAGAGGGTTGCGCCACTTAAAATGGCTTCCGCCGAAACCAGGCTGGAAAACCGCATATCAGCCCCGCCAGGCCTGTCCGAGGAACCAAACCGCAATTCCTCAAACAAGTCATCGGGCGCGACCGTCATGGTATTATGATTTCCGTTTTTGGTATGGACATTTGCGATCATTGCCCGGTTTATGGCCTTTCGGGCTTGATTTTTCATTCGAGCTTAAGCCTGGCAGGAAAGGTTGAAGCTATCGCCGGATAATTGTATTTGCCAGAGTCTGGCGTAGCAAGCTAAAATGAACACACGGCAATGGGGAGCGTTCAATCCCTCCACAGGTATCCTGGATTCAAAGCCGGGAAGAAGACCTGGGAACGGTTTGTAAACAAAACAGCTCCGCCGGGAAATATGAGAAATAGAGGGGCTTCCACCTGAACGGGAGGAAAAGGCGTGGAATTCTTCATTATCGGCATTACTGCTTTTGTGGCCGCCGGGGTGACTGTCTTGTCAGGGTTTGGGGTTGGAACGGTGCTAATGCCGATGTTTGCTTTGTTTTTTCCTTTGGAAGTGGCTATTGCCGTAACGGCGGTTATTCACGGGGTAAACCGGCTTCCTCATATTTTTTGGAAGAAATCAATGGTTGAAAGAGAACTTATAATTCGATTTGGATTTCCGGCAATGGGTGCAGCTGTCGCAGGCGCCGTTTTGCTTGTGATATTGGCCGAGATGAAGCAATGGGCTATTTTCCCGATAGGCCAAATGACTGCGGTTATCACGCCATTGAAGCTGATCCTGGCAATCCTGATACTTGGATTTGGGATTTTGGAAATGCGTTCGGAAACGCGGACGGCGCATTATCCGAAGTCCTATCAACCATTGGGCGGTCTTTTATCGGGCTTTTTTGGCGGTTTATCCGGACACCAAGGAATGCTCCGCACGGCTTTTTTAAGCCGGGGGAGCCTTTCGGCGTCCGTATACAAAAATTCGACGGCTGTCATCAGCCTCCTCGTGGATGCCGTTCGGTTTCTGATTTATGCCATTAGCATGGCCTGGTTCGCGAACGAAGTTGTTTGTTATTCATTCTCGCAATGGCTGTTGGTTGCCACCGGTTTGGGGGCCTCTCTGGGGGGGATAGCCCTGGGGAACTACCTCACCCTCAAAGTCAATGTGAGAATGCTGAAGTATGTTGCGGGTATTTTTATCATTGCCGTAGCCCTGGGCCTGGGCGTTGGATTGATCTGATGGGACGATCTACAAACATTTCAGATGCTGAACGTTATACCCGTTTGGAGTATTATTCCCCCGAACGCATGGCTCAATACTTTTTCCAAATCGAAAGCATCAGGGAAGCGAGTGCGCAAAGCGTATTGGAGATAGGGACCGGACCTGGTGTGGTGGCCCATATCCTGCGGCGCGCCGGTTTGCAACTTGCCACCTGCGATGTAAATCCCGAACTAGGTGCCGATATCTGCGCTGATGTGCGGCGTCTCCCGCTTCCGGACAACGCAGTAGATTTTGCCCTTTGCTGCCAAGTTTTGGAACATTTGCCGTTTGCCGAACTGGGTTCCGCGGTTGCTGAATTGGCTCGCGTTTCCAGAACCCGAGTCCTTATTTCGGTCCCTTATTCCGCGCGCGTGGTGTATCTTCTTTCCAAATTGCCATTTGGCCGCAAACGCGGCTGGACCATGCATTTTTCCTGGCCACCTGTCACCGCCCCTATGGTGGCAGGGCATCACTGGGAAATAGGTCGGCCGGGATATTCGAAACGGAAATTTATAAATGCTATCCGGGCGGCTGGTGTCAAGATCGTAAGAACTTTCACGCCCGTTGAAACGCCGGGAAACCTGTTTTGCCTGCTCGCCAAGCAATGATCTCAATTCTTAGCATCGCCTTTAATCAACGCAAATACACTGAAATGCTACTCGCTAGCTTAGCCCGGCCGGAATGCGCCGACCTCGCTTTTAAGCTAATATTCATCGATAATGGCTCTACGGACAGTACGCGAGAACTGGTGCATAAATATCGCTTGGATGTCAATCCGAACTTTAAAGGCTTGATTTACTTCGCTTTTCCCGAAAACCGTGGGGTGGCGGCCGCGGTCAATCGGGGATTTAAACTTGCAGAAACCGAATATGTCCTGCAAGCGGACAACGATGTGGTTTTCGGTCCCCGCAGCCTCTCCTGCTTAATAGAATGGATGCACCTACATCCGGGAAGCCTGGTTTCGCCAAACTGGCCCTGGATTCAAAAAAAATTGGGCACCACCTTCTTCCGATCGCCGGCGGATTTAACCCCGGCCAAGATGAAAAAACTCGAAAAAACCGGTTTTAAAGCCAGATTGGAGACCCACCGCGCTACGGGTTCGTGCTGGTTAAGTTCACGGGAACTTTTCGAACGCGTTGGCGGTTGGGACGAAGGATTTCGCAATATTTGCGCTTCGGATGATTTTGCCTGGAAGGTGGCGGTTTCTGGAGCGGAGCGTTATACCATTCCCAGTCCGGTGTACCATCCGGGAAAAATAACCAGGGGTCAGATGCCGCGCAGTTCCGAGCAGCAGGAAAAAGATGTAATGCGATTCGTCGAGAAATGGGGCGGACACCCCGAAGATAAATCGAGATTGCGCGCTTTGCAAATTGAGGCGGGGTTGGAACCGGATCCCCGGCCCCGGAAATTTTGGAACGTATGGAGAAGGGAACCCTGAAATGAATGCAACGCTGTTCTATTATACCGGCACAGGTAATTCCTTGTGGGTGGCGCGCCGGCTTGCCATCGAGCTAGGGAAGAGCTCTTTATACTCTATTCCCCAAATGAAGCAAAATCCTCTGCATGTTCAAACCGAAAAAGTGGGTTTGATTTTCCCCGTGCATATGTGGGGAGTGCCCTCGCCGGTGTTGTCGTTTTTACAACGCCTGGTTCCTGACCCTGACCAGTTTTATTTTGCAGTTGCTGTAAACGCTGGCCAAGTTTCAAGGACGTTAATCCAATTGCAGGAGGCTATGGCAGTCAAGGGGATGTCACTCAGCGCCGGGTTTGAAGTGGTTTTGCCCACCAATTATCTGCCCTGGGGTGGACCCGGACCGGCTGCTGAAATGAACCGGCGATTTATTCAAGCGGAAGAAAAAATACGGCGTATGACGCCATATATTCAACAACAGATCATCCGACACGCAGAGCGCGGGCCGTGGTTGCACAGACTTTTATTTACCCCCGTATATAAGATGGCTTTTCCGCACGTGCCGCACATGGACAGGGCGTTTTGGGTTGATGAAAAATGCAATCAATGCGGCATATGCGCCCAAGTCTGTCCGGCACGCAATATTCGCATTCCGGATGGACGCCCGGTATGGTCCCGTACTTGTGAACAATGCATGGCGTGCATTCAATGGTGTCCACAAACTGCCATTCAATACGGAAAAAAGACTCTGCAGTACCCTCGCTATCATCATCCGGAAGTCATCCTTAAAGACATTATTGAGTCCAATCAACAAAGCGCTGGCGAGTAACGAGCGCGGTCGCAGATACATCGTGCTGTTCCGTTGGGATTTTATCCAATTTTTGATAAAGATTAAGCGTCTATGGCCATTGTTGCGGGCATCCGGGTTGGGTGAAATCTCGTAAATGCTATTGGGGCTGCACGTCATTTGGCCTATAATACCGTTGCGCGACAGCCGGCAAGGATGCTGGACTGGCAGCGGGAGGCTGGCATGCTGGTCTTGGTTTTTCAGGTTTTGACCGTCATTATTTGTTTGAGCATCGGCATTGGCGTATTTGTCCGCGCCCCCAAGAACCCAGCCAGCCTTGGTTTCAGTCTGTTTGCCGTTTTTCTTGGGCTCTGGGTTGTTTTCGGATTTTTATGGAACATGCAAGTGCGCCTGGGCATCCTGTCGGATTTGACGCCGAGACTGTCCATGTCCATGATTTGTCTTGCCGCAAATTCTTTGCTGGTTTTTTCATGCTATTTTCCTCAACCTCATCCCTGGATCAACCTCCGCCTGGTTTTATTCAGTTTTGCCTTGGCCCTCATTGTTGCGGGCTTGTCGTTCACACCAGCCAGTATTCGTTCGACCCAACTGATCGATGGTCGTTTGGTCCGGGCTTTTGGCCCTTTATACCTTCTTTTTGCCGGCTACACTGTTGGTGCCGGTGTAACCGCCATTCTCAATCTGGCGTTTGCCTATCGTCGCCTTCGTTTCAACGTCGAGAGGCAAAAAGTGCGGTATGTCTTTTTCGGACTGGTCCTCGTCATACCTACGGTTGTTTTGTTTATGTTTATTTTGCCGTATTTCGGGGTGCCCCAATTGTTTTTTGCCGGCCAACCGGCATTCCTAATTTTTGTTGGATTTACAGCGTATGCGATCATTCGCTATCGGGCGCTGGATATTTCACGCATGGCATTGACGACTTTTATGACGATACTAACGGGAATGGTAACGGTCGCGGTCATCTTTTTAGGTGTGCGCTTGGCCCGCCCGTGGCTGGAGCACACCAGTGATTTAGGCATTTCGCTTTTTGGCTTGGGCCTTTTCGGATTGGTCATGATCTATTATCGTTGGATCAAACCCTGGTTGGAACGCCGGTTGCCCTTTGGCCAAACCGATGTCAAGATGGTCATGGAGAGCCTCAATCGTGAAATGAGCCACCTACGAACCCTTGAAGAATTCGGTGAAGACATCAACCGGCATTTACATGAGCTGTACAAACCCGTGCGCCTGTCGATCTTGGCGCTCCAAGAGGGGGGGCGCGGTTTGCGTCGTCTGAATGGGTCGTTTGCGGATACCACATTCACCCCGGCCGAACATCAGCGGTTTTTACAATGGCTGGAAAAAACGGATGAAGTCCATGAACTGGGACAGGTCGAGATCAACCCCGTGTATCAGGAGGTCCGTGAAGACGCTGAAGCTTATTTTGCCGAAGTCGGTGCGGCAGTCATTATCCCTTTGGTTTTCGACCGTCGCCTAATAGGCGTCATCCATCTTGGCCCCAAAACGAGCGGGAGGGATTACATCCCGGCAGACCTGCGTTTTCTGGCCACCCTTCGTCATGACCTGAGTTTGGCGCTAAGCAATTCCCGATTGTATCAAAAAATCAATACGCTCTATCAGGAAGTCAAGGAGACCAGCGAAAACCTGGAATTGCGAGTGGCGTTGCGGACGAGCGAATTGGAAAGCGCCTTGGAACAGTTGCAGCGCATCGATCATTTAAAATCGGATTTCATCGCCACGGCTTCCCACGAACTCCGCACGCCGACCACCTCGATTAAAGGCGCTCTACTCATGGCCGTGGAGCTGCATAATAAAGGCGAAATCGGCCCGCGACTCGGAAATTATTTGGAAATGTGCAGCCGAAACATCGATCGGCTGGTCAACCTGATCAATGACCTGTTGGACCTTTCGCGGCTCGAATCCGGACAATTGAAAATGGATTTTCAGCCACTTTCCGTGGCGATGGTCTTCAGGTCCGCCATTGAGACCGTAGGCCCGCTTTTAGCCAGAAAAGACATACTTGTTCAAGAGGAATTTTCGGAAACACTGCCCTTTATTCCTGCGGACCGCGAACGTCTGCAACAAGTAGTGGTCAATTTACTGCACAATGCAATCAAGTTTTCGACTGCCGGCAAAAAATTATGGGTGTCGGCTTGGGCCGAAAACGACCGGGTCCGCTGCCAAGTCAGGGATGAGGGCGGAGGGATCGCCCCGGAGAACAAGGAGAAGATATTCGAGAAATTTTGGCGTCCGGAAACGTTTTCAAAGGATCGTGAAGAGGGGACGGGGCTGGGATTGGCGATCGCAAAAATCATTATTGAACTTCACTACGGACGCATCTGGGTCGAGAGCGAAATTGGAAAAGGCAGCACCTTCATCTTTGAATTGCCTAAATCGCGTCCTTCTGTTTGACGGTTGTACATGAAAGCGGTGCCGAACCGCTGTTTTTCAGTTGGTGTGTTTTATTGCTTTTTCTGGATTTTGGCCCAAGTATCCTTGAGGCTGACGGTGCGATTGAACACCCAATGTCCGTTGCCGGAATCGGGATCCAGGCAAAAGTAACCCAACCTAAGAAATTGAAAATGATCGCCAGGTAAAGCGGAAGCCAAACGGGGTTCTACTTTGCAAGAAGAACGCACGACGAGGGAATTAGGGTTCAAATTGTTTTTGTAATCCTGCCCGGGTGCTACGTCGTCCGGATTCGGTTTAGAGAACAAGTGATCGTATAAGCGCACTTCCGCCTCGAGGGCGTGGCTTACTGATACCCAGTGAAGCGTTCCCTGGACTTTGCGGTTGTCCGGTGTGCCACCGCCCCGGGAGGCGGGATCGTATGTGCAGCGCAATTCGACGATTTCTCCGGACGTTTCGTCCTTGATGACCTGCTGGCAAGTGATGTAGTAAGCGAATTTAAGTCGCACTTCCTTGCCCGGCGAGAGCCTGAAAAAGCCTTTGGGAGGGTTCTCGCTGAAATCATCGCGTTCGATGTATATCTCGCGCGAGAAGGGCAGCCGGCGGGTTCCGGCTTTCGGATCCTCGGGATTGTTTTCGGCCTCGAATTCCTCCACTTGTCCCTCGGGATAGTTTTCGATGACTACGCGCAAAGGCCGTAGCACGGCCATGACTCTTTGGGCGCGCTGGTTCAGATCATCCCGCACGTGATTTTCCAAGACGCTGATGTCCACGATGCTGTTGGTTTTATCCATGCCGATGGCGTGACAAAAAGACCGGATCGCTTCGGGGGTGTATCCGCGCCGGCGGATGCCCGACAAGGTCGGCATCCGAGGATCATCCCAACCGCGTACGATATTTTCCTTCACCAATTGCAGCAACTTTCGTTTACTGAGTACGGTGTAAGTCAGTTCCAAGCGGGCGAATTCGATTTGCTGGGGATGGCAGGGAGCTGTGACATGGTCCAAAACCCAGTCGTATAGCGGCCGGCGATCCTCAAATTCGAGGGTGCACAGGGAGTGGGTAATGTTTTCGATGGCGTCCGAGAGGCAGTGGGCGAAGTCGTACATGGGGTAAATGCACCAGGCGTCACCCGTTCGGTGATGCGAGATATGTTTGATTCGATAGAGCGTCGGGTCACGCATGGTAATGTTCGGATGAGCCATGTCGATTTTAGCGCGCAATACGCAGGTTTCGTCGGGAAACTCGCCCTTGCGCATGCGTTCGAGCAGGTCCAAGTTTTCTTCCGCCGAACGGTTGCGGTGGGGACTGTTTTTCCCGGGTTCGGTCAACGTACCCCGGTAGACTCGGATTTCATCGGGGGTCAGATGGTCCACGTACGCAAGCCCTTTGCGTACGAGTTCGATAGCGAAAGCGTAAAACTGCTCGAAATAATCCGCCGCGTGATAAAGATGGGGCCCCCAGTCGAAGCCGAGCCACTGCACATCCCGCTTGATGGATTCGATATATTCAATCTCTTCCTTCTCGGGGTTGGTATCATCGAAACGCAGATGGCAAACGCCGCCGAACTCGCGGGCGACACCGAAATTGAGATTGATGGATTTGGCGTGCCCGATATGCAAGTAGCCGTTGGGTTCGGGAGGGAAGCGCGTTTCTACCCGCCCGCTGTTTTTCCCGCTTTTAACGTCCTCGATAATCCTTTTGCGTATAAAATCGAGGGGCTTGTCAGGGTTTGTAGTAAGAGGCATTTGGGCTCCGTGGGAAATTTAATCGGCGTATTATAAACACGCGAGGCGAGCTTGTAAAGGGTTAACGTTCGTCGGGGAGGTTTGGGCGCGGGAGGGCGGAACGAAGAGGAAGGCGTCAGGGGTTCCCTTTGTTTTGATCCAACTCGGAATGCAACTCGCGCATGATGGCGAGCGGAAGATTCGAAATGATTTCACGGGTTTCCAACGATTCCGGAGGTTCGTAGTTTTCGGGGTGTAACGGTAGACAGAAAGCGAAGGTTGAACCTTTGCCGGGAGTGCTTGTGACCCGCATTCTTCCGCCGTGATACTCAATGATTTTTTTTGCCAAATGCAAACCCAGGCCGTGCCCGGTGTATTGTTTGCGGTTGTTAGTTTGATTGAATTTTTGGAAAATGTATTTCAATTCCTCGGCGCCGATGCCTTCGCCGTGATCAGCGATGATAATTTCGGCAAAATGGCGAGGAAATGAATGCCCGCCAATGCCCGAATCATATTCCGGCGAGGGGCGGACAAGTTTACGGACCTGGATTTGTATGCTGGCCGGAGATTCCGAGTATTTCATTGCGTTGGAAAGCAGATTGAACAGAACTGTACGTATCCGCATATAATCACCGTTGATAAAAACCAGCTCCGGGTCGCCGTTGAACTCGAAATCAACGTCCATCTCGGGATAGAGGGCCCGCACCTTCGCGAAGGTATCCAAAACGGTTTTTTCGATGGGAATGGGCACGATATCAAGTTGCAGGCGGTTGTTTTCCGCCAGCGAAATCAGGAGAATGTTTTGAATCAACAATTCCAGGCGCAGAAGGTTTTTATAAATGATGTCATAAAGGTCGGTTTCCAAATCCGGGAATTGTTTCTTAAGAATCATAAAAGCGACTTTTACGGCAGTAAAGGGAGTGCCCAAATTATGGGACGCCAGTTCGAAAAAACGGCTCTGTTCTTCGTTTAAACGCTTGGTTTCGTCCAGGGCAATTTCCAATTCCTGTGTTCTGGCTTTTACCCTCGCGTTAAGTGATTGATTGGTTTCGAGTAGGGCTTGATTTAACTGCTGGATGTGATTGTAAAAATACGCATTGTTTAAAGCGATGGCAGCCAGTGGTTGCAAGCGGGCAAGAAATTCCAGTTCGCTGGCTTGGAGGATTCCTTGGTTTTTCTTTTCGCCGAAGCTGATGAGTCCCATCAGCATGTCTCCCTTGACCAGGGGCAGGAACAATTGGGCGTGGAGTGCTTCGAAGGCGGGCAATGCCAACGGGCGTATAGCGGCATAATTCGGATCCAGCGTAACATCGTAGCGCAGCAATGTGCGGGGGTGGGTGGATAAATAGGGAAGAAAGGGTATTAAAATCGGGGGCGCTTCATGACGGCTGCCGTCAGCCAGATAGGCGTAGTACTGATTGCGAATGTTCTCGCGGATAATAATAGTCACCGATTCGACAGCCAACGTTGATTCCAGAGTTGTACGAATGGACTGGACTAATTTTAAAGGGTTTTGAAGGGAGGCGATTTCTTTTAAAACCCTTTCCAACACCATGACATATGCCGTTTGCCTCGCGCGAAGCCAACGGCGGATAATAGGCAATAGCGAGGCCATCAGAATGAAGCTGCCGCATAAATGCCAAAAAAGTGAACTAAATGAAAAAGAATTATACATTTTCAAATAAAGCCATACGAGTGCGATGTAAGGGATCGTAACGGCTAGCAATGCCATTATCCAGGTCCCGATTTTAATGACCGTCGCTTCAACTTCGGCAACTCGAAAAACAAAAAGTGCATACGCTAAAAAGCCCATGGCCACCGCGGCGATCAACCAGCCGAAGGGGTATATTTCCAATCCGAAAGTTGGCACAAAGTCAACGGAACCTAAAATGATTAAACTGAACCCTAATAGGATAAAAAGAAGTCTGCGCCGGTGGGTTTGCCAGGTGGCCTGGCGATATGCTCGATAAAGTAATGCTAAGGATAAAAAATAGAGGGCTATAAAAAAAGCCGTGAAGAAATAACCCATACCAGCGAACTGCATATACTCGCCGAAAAAGAAAGTCTTATTGTCGCGGCAGAATCCCAAATTGAATTCTGCAGACAGAATAACGAACGCATCTATACAAATAGCGCAATAAAGTAGTATACGCAGGCGGGGAAGTTCTCCCAGAAACACGAGAGTGAAATAGAAAAAGGCCAATGGCAGGGAAATCGACCCCAGAAAAGGTATCTTGAAAAGAGGAGTCCAGGATAGATAAAGTGGATAATAGTACGGAAGCATTCCCAACAGATACAAAGAGAGTGAAATGCCGATAAATCCAAAGGCTTTATTAATTCGGTTGGTTGAACGCAGACTATAAATAGCCACTCCCAGGACGAGAAGACCTGAAAGTAGCACTGGGATGCCGTACGGATTGGAAAAAAGCATTAAAGCTCCGCCCTCAGAGGAATAGATGCTTTTAGTAACGACTTAATATAACCCCTCCCTTAGGCTTTTAGCCTTGAAAAAATACAATAAATCTTCAAACCGAAAAATCGGAAAAGCTTTGTGAATGGGGAGAAATCCCGTAAAAAAGATTGCCTTTTGCATTAAAAGAGATTAAAAAGGTGGAGTAGACAATCTGACGGAATTCCCGAATGATGAAGAAAATACTGGTTTTTGATCAAAATCAAGAAGTGGCCGACGGTCTGGCGATGGTATTGGAGTCGGAATTCAAATGTAAAGCCATGCGCGTTCATGAAAGGGAAGACGCCCTGCGCTTGATTGAACAATTCCGCCCGGAACTTTTGGTGGCTGCATGTGCTTCCGCCAAATCCGAGATTGAGCTTGATTGGCTTCGCCAAATACGACGGCGTTGGTCAAAGCAAGAACTGCCGATCATTCTCATTGGCACTCAAATTTGCAAACCCTTCATGGAAAACATTCCACAGGATCTGCCGGAAATGATCGACACGCTCCTTCCGCGGCCGTTTCGTCCAAATGAATTATTATCGGCCGTTGAAGCCAAGATGTTTCCCTCCCTGGCCTCGGCATAATTTGATTAGAAAACCATGATGGTGGAGAAATAATGCGGATACTACTGATATTGGCACACCCTGAACCTAAAAGCTTGAATCATGCGATCGCCCGGCGTGTAATGGAGACCTTGAAAAAATTGGGGCATTCCATTTTACTGCATGATCTGTACGCTGAACAATTCCCCTGCGTCATGTCCGGCAGTGAAATAGCCGGACGAAATCCGGTTGATTCAGTGATTGAAAATCATTGCTGTGATCTACAGAACGCTCAAGGCTTGGTTATTATTCATCCCAATTGGTGGGGGCAACCTCCTGCCATTCTTAAAGGCTGGGTGGACAGAGTATTTAGATCAGGCGTGGCCTACCGTTTTTTACCAGGTGATCAAGGGGAGGGAATTCCAGAGGGATTGTTGGGGATTGAAAAGGCCCTGATTTTAAACACTTCCGATACTCCCCGAGAGCGTGAAATCTCAAATATGGGTGACCCCTTGGAAGCAATCTGGAAGAAATGCATCCTTGAATATTGCGGAATAAAGCAGGTCACCCGTCGCATGTTTGGAGTAGTGATAACCAGCACGTTCGAAGAAAGGGAAAAGTGGCTAAAGGAAACGGAGGAATTAGTTGTGGCAACCTATCCGGCAGAACCAACGGCAGGATAATATACTGGCAATCCGTGAAATATCGGATAAACTTAGAAAAGATAGAAAAGCGCAATAAGTAAGGGAGGAAAACGCAACCAATGGCAGTGCAAACCGATCGCGGTGATGTCGAGGTAGAGAATCGCAAATATCCCCGCCATCGCTTCAAACTCAGGCTGCGAATGGCTCCCTTGAAATCCGGGGAATTGCCGAAACCCGTTAAAAGTTTGGCTCTGGATGTCGGAGCGGGCGGAATGGCCATACATAGCCGAAATGAGTATGTGCCCGATCAATTGTTGACAGTTATTCTTTATCTTCCGCAGTTTCAGTACGCACATCCGCCTGCGGAGCAACCACGGGAATATTGTGAAACGGAATGCCTGCCGATCACCATACTGTGTCGAGTAGTATGGTGCCGCAGAGTAGGAGAGACCCAATACAAAATTGGTTTGGCGTTCATTGACATTGAACGCCAGCGCCGAAAACTTCTCAAACATTTCCTTGTAGAATACGAAATGGACGAAGAAATCCCCGTTTGATCAGCTAAAAAGTCATTAGCCCATTTAGTGTTTAACGGGCAAGGTGCGCTAATAAAGCTAGGACTTTTTTAAGCTATCCGCCGTTACTTCGCTAATAATGATATCCAATTCGGATAGCTGCTTCAATGTCATGGGTTCCAGTTTTAACCCGCAGGTCGTGCAATTACGCTCGGCGTCCCACTTTTTCCATTGGATTTTTCCATGTCCCTTGATCTGCATAAAAGGGTTGGGAAGTTCGACTGCGAAGTCCAATGCGTGGTTTTCAATCAATTCTGCAGATAAGGGAAGCTCCACTTTCATCCCGTTTAAGCTGATATCTTGTATTCTTCCCCGAGATGAAATCTTGTGCTGAAGGTTCTCATTTTCATAGGTGAAGGTGATCGGCAAATCCACGGAGATACGCTCATCAGAACGTTGATGACGGGTCATGCTGTTCAAACCTCCTTTTTGTTTTTTAGATGGCGTTGGGCCACCTGACTGCGCTGGGTATGGAGCAGATAGTACTCAAGCGCTTCACGCACGACATAACTGACGCTACGTCTCTTTTGACCTGAAACGGATTTGACCAACTCCAGCAATTTGGCATCGCTATCCGGTAAATAGAAATTGACGATCATATCCGCCTCCAATTAATATCATATAAGATAATATATAATATTATAATATAATGTCAAGAAAAAAAGCTCTGCGAATGAAGATTTTTTATGCTGAAAGGCTTGCACGCATGGGGGCTTTTCGCTTTACAAGCCAGTGAAAAAAGGTATAATTCCACTATCTTTTTCGGCTGGGAGGCATCCTGATATGTCCGGTCATTCGAAATGGGCCACGATAAAAAGGGCCAAGGCGGCGGTTGACGCCAAACGCGGGAAGATGTTCACCAAAGTGACCCGCGAAATCATCCAGGCAGCCAAAATCGGCGGCGGCAATCCCGATATGAATCCGCGTTTGCGTAGCGCTATTCTGGCGGCCCGCGCCGTCAACATGCCCCAGGACAACATAAAAAAAGCCGTTATGAAGGGAACTGGGGAACTGGTAACCGACACGTTGGAGGATATTGTCTATGAAGGGTACGGGCCGGGCGGTGTAGCCATCATGGTTGAAGTAACGACAGATAATAAAAACCGTTCCGCTTCGGACATCCGCGCACTTTTTTCGAAACGCAACGGCAATATGGGCGAGCCGGGCAGCGTAGCCTGGATGTTCGAGAAAAAAGGGCAAATCGTAGTGCCGCGTCAATCAATTCAGGAAGATGAATTGATCGCCATTGCTTTGGAAGCGGGCGCCGATGATGTGACCGGTGAAGAAAATTCCTTCACCGTATCCACGGGGCCGCGTGAATTCGAAACCGTCTATCAGGCGGTCAAAGCCAAGCTTGAACCGGAGTCGGCGGAAGTGACCCTGGTGCCGAAAAATGTCGTTGCGGTCGAGGATGAAAAGACCGCGGAGCAGCTTCTGGCGCTGGTAGAATCCCTGGAAGATCATGACGATGTGCAGAAAGTACATGCTAATTTCGATATACCGGATGCCTTAATGGAGAAACTGCGCAGCCGCATCGGCGGCTGACTCCCGCCCCGGATCATCCCGCGAATTCGTATGGCCGTCGCAAAACCGATAGAGTGGACCCCCGCGGCCGAAAGCCGGGGCACTATGAAACAACCTCGCGGTATCCGCCCGTTCGTCACGGTTGACCGCGGGGAAATTCCCGTCTGGGGATGAAATTCCGCAACGTCTTTACGGCCTTAGACTTCAGCCAGGCCGCTGCCATGGGCGTTGCGGGGGAAAGAGATGCCTGCATGGAGCCGGTCCTTCCTACGCCGTCTGAAAACCAGTTGTGGAACACTCTTTCGGAAATCATGCCAATGGCTCGTGGGATAAAGCCGGACGAACGGAACGCATTTGTCGCTTTAGTTCGTGATTGGCTGCAGCAAAACCGCGAGGAAGAGGCGCAATCCACCAATATTTTCCGAATCGACGAACCATCGGCACTGAGGCGATTGATAGACGGCCTTCCTTGGAATACGGCGGAGGAGATTGAAAAGCGTCTGGACGAACTTGGGCTTCCGGCTTTCGAATACAGTTTGGAAGCGGCCAACTGGGCTTTCCGACACCAAGCCGTAGTCGGGGATTTTCTGGTGGGGAACGAATTGGTCGCTTTCCGGTTGATAAGGTTTCAACCCACTCTCTATTTGCTCTTAACCGCCCGCGATTGCCGGGAGATTGTCGAGGGATTCAACGGCGTTTTTTCACGTCCGCCGGTCACCGTTTCCGGACCGACTTTACGGGTGGAAGAGGAAAACTGGTGCGGATGGGTTTGGGAGACCGGTGAAGATCCCGTGCAAAACCAGGACGCCCTGCAGCGCATCCGGCAGATCTGGGAAGCCGCCCGGGCATGAGGTGGCCTTTCGCGCCCGAAGGTCGCAAATGGTTGGCGATCCTCGTCTTGGTCACGGTCGGCGGCATCGCTGTCGGCCGATGGGTTCCGCCGGCCTGGCAACCGGCCGTATGGTGCTTCGGGGTTTTGTCATTGTCCATGGGAATCATCGCAGCGGTTTTTTACAGGGATCCTGAACGCCGCTCGACCGCCGCGCCTGACCTCATTTTGTCGGCGGCTGACGGACGGGTGGTAGCAGTCGAAACCTGTAATGAACTCCGTCATATGGGCGGGCCGGCCCAGCGTATTGCCGTTTTTATGCATCTGGGCAATGTCCACGTGCAACGAACGCCGGGTTCCGGAAAATTGCTGTGGACGCGTCAGCAGTCAGGACGCTGGCTGCCGGCCTGGTCGGAACGCGCCGCCCGGGAAAATGAGCAGTGTTGGTACGCTTTTGAAGGCGAATTCGGGAAATATGCGCTTGTGCAAATCGCCGGCTTGGTGGCGAGACGGACGAGGTGCTGGCTGCAATCCGGCCGGGTTTATCCACGCGGCGTTCGCTTGGGCATGATTACGATGGGATCGGAAGTCGATCTCTATCTGCCATTGTCGGCTTCGATCCAGGTCAGGGTAGGGGACCGGGTTCGGGCCGGAGAAACCGTGCTTGGGAAATGGGCTGCAAATGGCTAAGGCGAATCCTGCGCCGCATACATATTGGCTGCCGAACTTGTTGACGGCTTTTAATCTGTTTTGCGGGCTGTTGTCCATTCTCCTGGCGCTGGAAACCTACGCCAGCGGAGTCCGCGAAGCCGCAGAATACGCTTTGTCAGCCTGGCTGCTGCTGGCAGCCATGGTCTTTGATTTCATCGACGGCAAGGTGGCGCGCTGGACCAACACGGTCAGCGAATTTGGAGTGAAGATTGACTCGCTGTCCGATTTCATTTCTTTTGGCATCGGGCCGGCGGTGCTGTCCTATACCGCTCTTCTGAATGCCATTCCCGAAACAGGACGGGCTGCTGCCTGTCTGGCCTATTTAACTGCGGGAGGCTTCAGGCTGGCGAGGTTCAATTGTGAGAGCTCGCCGCTGCCGGCCTGGCCTTACTTCACCGGCTTGCCCATCCCCGCCGCTTCAGCCTTGATGAGCACCCTGACGTTGGTGACGGCCGAACCGGCTTACGAGGGTGCGCCACGGTTTCTCGGCCGGACGTTTTCCAACCTGCCACCGGCGGTTTTTGGAACCGGCACGGCTTTGCTGATGGTCATTTTGGCTTTCTTGATGGTCAGCCGCATTCCTTTTCCGGCTTTCAAGCACATTAACCGGCGCAATTTGCTGGTTTTATGCGGCGTTATACTGTTTTTCACGGTTCTTTCGCTGATTTTCCCCGTGGGGCAGGTTTTACTCCTGGTGCTGTGCTTGTATTTGTTCATGGGCATGTACCAGTATTTTCTGCACCGGATTTTGGGTCTGCAAACCAAGCCCGGGCAGGATCGTATAACAAGGAGCGTAACCCATTCATGAATGCCTATCGCGTGGCTTTGCCTGACGGTATCCCGACGGAGGTGCCGGAGGGTACGACCTGGGGCCAGGTGTTGAAGACTTTAAACGCCAAAACGGCGTCAAACGCCTTGGCCGTCAAAGTAGGTGGCATGGCGCTGGATCTGCACCGCGCCGTTCCCGCTGGGGAGCACATTTTCCAGCCCCTGACGGCGAGTGCGCCGGAAGGCTTGGAAATCCTGCGCCATTCCACGGCCCATCTCATGGCCGCCGCCGTCAAGGAACTATATCCTCAAACCAAAGTCACCATCGGGCCGTCCATCGAGGATGGGTTCTATTACGATTTCGACCGCGAACAGCCGTTTACCCCGGATGACCTGCAGGCGATTGAAGCGAAAATGCGGGACCTGGCCTCGCAAAAATTGCCGTTTACACGACAGGTAGTCAGCAAGGAGGAAGCCCGGCGGATTTTCACCGAAACGGGGGAGACCTACAAGCTGGAGTTGTTGGACGCCATCGCCGAGGGCGAAGTCTCCCTGTACACCTTGGGAAATTTTCTGGATTTGTGCCGGGGGCCGCATGTGCCACATTCGGGATTCATGCGGGCGTTCAAATTGCTGTCGGTGGCAGGGGCATATTGGCGAGGCGACGAACGGAACAAAATGCTGCAGCGGATTTACGGCACCAGTTTCGACCAGCCGGCGGCGCTCGAGGATTATCTTAAACGGTTGGAAGAGGCCAAACGCCGCGACCACCGGCGGCTGGGCAAGGAGCTGGATCTTTTCTCCCTGCACGAAGATGCCGGCGCAGGCCTGGTTTATTGGCATCCCAAAGGGGCCTTGATCAGAAAAGTAATGGAGGATTTTTGGCGAAACGAACACCTGGCCAACGGATACGACCTTTTATTCACGCCGCACATCGGCAAAGCGCACTTGTGGGAAACCTCGGGGCATCTGGGCTTCTACCGCGAGTCCATGTATTCGCCGATGGCGATCGATGAAAACGATTATTACATCAAGCCTATGAACTGTCCTTTTCACATCAAGATTTACAAAACAGACGTGCGGAGTTACCGCCAATTGCCGATGCGCTGGGCTGAATTGGGCACGGTTTACCGCTACGAAAAATCCGGCGTGCTGCACGGCCTGTTCCGCGTGCGGGGTTTCACGCAGGATGACGCCCATATTTTTTGCACCCGGGAGCAGTTGGAAAGCGAAGTTCAGGAAGTCATTCGCTTCATTCTCTTCGTGCTGAAAACCTTCGGATTCACGGAATACGAAGTATATTTGGCCACCATGCCCAAGCAGGGATCGGTGGGCACGGAACAAGGGTGGGCGGAAGCCACGGCGGCCCTCAGGAAGGCGTTGGACCTTTCCGGCATGTCCTATGGCGTGGACGAGGGCGGCGGCGCTTTTTATGGGCCGAAAATCGACATTAAAATCAAAGATAGCCTGGGCCGGACCTGGCAATGTTCGACGGTTCAAGTGGATTTCAATGAACCTGAACGATTTGATATGAATTATATCGGCGAAGATGGCAAAGAACACCGGCCGATCATGATCCACCGCGCTCTGATGGGATCACTGGAACGGTTCTTCGGCGTTTTATTGGAGCATTATGCCGGCGCTTTCCCGGTCTGGCTGGCTCCGGTTCAAGCGAGGGTTTTGACCATTGCCGACCGGCATCAGACGTTTGCCCAGGAGGTTCTGAAGCAACTCCGGACAGCCGGAGTCCGCGCGGATGCGGACCTTCGCAGTGAAAAAATCAACGGAAAAATCCGCGATGCCCAGTTGGAAAAAATCCCCTATATGCTGGTGGTGGGAGACAGGGAAGTCGAACAGAACGCCGCCGCTGTGCGGATCCGCACTGGAGAAAACCGCGGTGCCATTCCCGTTGCGGACATCATTAAGAATATCAAGGAAAAGGACGAGAGCAAGTCGGCTGAACTGTAAAGGTGGAAGGGAAGAGGTGCGGTCATGGACATGTCATCCGTTCCGGGTTTTCGATTTGCCGGTGTGCCCCTGTCAGGGGTTAAAGGCCGGGTCGGAATGTTATTTTCTGAAGAGCCTGATACTGCGGGAGCGGCGCTTTATACCCAGAATGATTTCAAGGCGGCGCCAGTCATCGTATCCCAACGGCAGGATCAGCTGAGCACGAGAAAGCGCGGTATTTTAGTCAATAGCGGCTGTGCCAATGCTTTTACCGGCCGTGGCGGATATGCCGACGCGGATGCCTGCCTAAAAGCCATGGCACGCAAGCTGGAAGTCCCGGCGGAAGAATGCTACATCGCTTCGACCGGAGTGATCGGCCAACGGTTGGAAATGGGTGCCATGTCAAAGGCGATTGATGAATTGCAATTGGACGAAAAACCGGAAAGTGCACTAAATTTCGTGCACTCTATATTAACCACTGACACCAAGCCCAAAATTGCGGTTGTGGACTTTATTTTGGATGGAAAAACGGTCCATTTGGCCGGGTGCATAAAAGGTGCCGGAATGATTCAGCCCAATCTGGCAACCATGCTTTGCTTCATAATTACGGATGTTAAAATCAAACAAACATTGCTCCGCAGGTCTTTGGCCAGCGCAGCCCAGGAAACTTTAAACAGCATCACTGTTGACAGCGATACCAGCACGAATGACACGGTATTTATCCTGGCCAATGGACGGGCCGGAAATGCGATTATTTCGGATGAAGATGAGCGTTATCAGTCTTTTACGAAAAAACTGCAGGAATTAATGCAGATATTGGCCTTGGAGTTGATCGCGGATGCCGAAGGCGCGACCAAGCGCCTGACGGTGGAAGTCCTGGGCGCCAAGACCTCGGAGGCCGCCCACCAAGCGGCTTTTTCGATAGCCAATTCGCCTTTGGTGAAGACGGCATTTTTCGGGGAACAGTTGAATTGGGGCAGAATTGTCATGGCTGTCGGCAAAACGATGATTGGAGCGGATCCTGAGACCCTCGATGTTGCCATTAATGCGATACCAGTGGTCGTTAAAGGCGAACCGCAAAATGAAGAAATCTGCCGGAGAGCTGAAGCCACTTTAAAGCAGAAAGAAATAAGCATTCAAGTCAATCTCAATGCCGGCCCTGCATCCAAAAGGGTGTGGACGTGTGACTATTCACTGGAATACATCAAAATCAACGCAAATTACATATCCTAAAAATGCTGTAAAAATAAGCATAAAAATAAAATTATAAAGTCGCATAATATATATTATGTTAACTTAAACTCATATTAAAAATGGGAACGCCCGGAAGCGCTCCCATTTTTAATTATTCCGCCGATCTTGTTTTTGTTTATTCAGATACTACAAATTTACTTTTAATTCCATGATTCTGATTTGGGAATTTAGGACGAGAAATAGGATATGTTCCCGGCTTGAGTCCTTCGGGCAGTTCGACAGACGTGATTTTTTTCAGTGAAAACGGCAATTTGACGTCAGTGCCGTATATTTCGAAATCCGAATGAGGAGATTTGGCCTGGGCGTATAGACGTAAAACCATGGGTACATCCGCCGGTATCTCGATCACTCCGGGCAGGAAATTCTTCCATATGCCGATAACAGCAATTTCCAATGGTTTATCTGCGGGGATATCCCTAACGATGGTGCTGGAAGCGCTAAAATGGGTCTTTTTACAGCTAAATTCACATTTGGCGCCATCGGTAAGCAGTGTTTCGGGAATGTCGACGATTTGTACCTTTCCGGGTTTTAAAATAAAGGTTTCCTTGATGCCGGGGACGTTGAACTGACCTTGATTTTTACGGATATTCAGGACATTTAATCGAAGATCCTTCCCTTTTGGAACGTAAATTTCACCAGGAATCAACTGATCATCGCTGATAAGCACAGCTGCTTCATGGATGTTGCCCTCCTGGGCAAAAACCAGCGAAAGATCGAAGACCAAACCAATGACAGCCATCCCGGCCAGCCATTTACGCATAAAGTCCTCCTTGAAATCGATTTGAAGATATGCGGGATCATACCATGATTAAAAAGTGAAGTCTAGAAGGAGATGAATATTACGCTGCTTGTGCCGAAGTGCGGAACAGCTGACGTCTGCGGTGTTTGAAAACGTCATTTTCGATGCGTATGGCTTCGAAACCGCGCATGACATCCATAAGAGCGCCCCAGGTACCCATATTGCCTGGTTGGGATAACAAGCCGGGCATGAGGATGTCTGCGCGATGTACGCCGCTGGGCAGCGAATCCCAGCGGCCAATGCGCACTGGAGACAAGGCGGAAATTCTGCGGGCGGTTTCGAAGAAAGCGATTAAAGAAGCCTGATGGTCAGCGCGCATGCCAGACACTTGGGAGTCTGCCAATATGCCCTGGGTATTTTCGATTTCGATTTTTTGATATTTTAACACTCTGATCATGGCCCTAAGCAATTGGCTTTCTGAAGACGGGGTCTGCTGCTGGGCCCAGCGCAAATAGGCTTGTCCCAGGGGGCTGGAGTGATTCTGCAACAAGATTGACCAAGGCGCGACCATGACGCCGTTTAGTATAATGTCTAGATAACCCCTGGGATTAAAGCGTATTATTAAACGATGGAGAGTTCTTTGCGCGGAGACCGGAAGCAGGCGGGATATCGAAATAATCATCCGGCTTAAGGTTTGAAACCTGACCTCAGGCCGCGCAATCGTCACGTGGACAGAACCTTCATAAGCTTGTGCGAACAATCCCCGGGTAGGAAGCTGGGACTGGGAAAGACTTGAGGCGATCGTTTCCAGGGAAGGCCCGCTGATTTGGTAGACTTCCCTGCTGGGCATTTGCACGCCCTGAGCAACTTCCCTGGCAATGACTTCGCCGGTTGTAACGCCTACGCGACGGGAATCGATGTCCTGTCCCAAATCCACCATCGCAGTTCCCTCTTCACCGGCCAAAGCCAGGGTTTCGCCAAGTAGGGATGCGGCCAAATCAGGAGCAAGGACCTGCAGTTGTCCGGGACGCAAGGTCGAAGCCATTACAAGCGCCTCGCGGAACTGGTCCACCCTTTCCAACCAGGGCTGCAAGGCCGGCTGGGCGCCGGCTTTGGCCGCGGCAAGCTTGGCCAGACGGTCCAGTTCTGCAATCATTCGGGCATAAGTCTGGGGCAAACTCAGCAGATAAACCTCTTCATCCGGTTTCAAAGCCGAGGGCGTTGGCAATGCCCCGCTGTCGGCTAATGACCGGGCTTGTCCGTCGATCAGGGAGGCAGCGATATCCCTGAGGACCCAAGGCTGCAAATTGCCCTGCAAACCGGCGCTTTCTTCGGTCAGGGTCCTTAAAACGGCGGTTTCGGCGGAATCCAAGGCCGGGGCGGTCGAAAGGAGTTTCATAAGAGTCTCAATGCCTGGTTCAGCACCTTCGCGAAGGGATGCGTCCAAGCGGTTCTCCACAACCTGCCAGGGTGTGACAGCTGGTTCTCCGAGGAGCCTGGCGCCGGTTTGCATCAACCTGACCGATATTTTAATGACATCATAAGGACTCAGGGCTGTCTTCGCGGCCGGCCGGCGGGAGTAATAATCAACGGCCCGTTCTTGGCCGCCCAGATGATCCAAGGCCAAGGCCCGGGCTTCGGTGAAATCCTGATTGGCGGCCATTTGGTTTTGGCTCCAGGCCAGCCCCTGGCGGAGATCTGAAAAATAGGCAGAGGATTGATATCGGGCCAGAAGACCAAGGAGGAAGCGGTTTCCATACCAAAGCCAGCGCTGCCCCAATCCCCGCAAACCCGTCGTGGTGGGAATGCCCTTTTGCAATTCCAGCAGCATGTTATCAGGCAGATACAAGGTGGGTTGAAGGTTCGCCCCGTCTTCCTGGTAGGCGGAATTGAGGTTCAGGAACAGCCGGAATCGCGCCCAGCCTGCGGTCTTGAGGCTGGATACAGGCCTGATGTGCAGGGGCGTCACTTGCACGGCATACTTGCGGGCAAATGCGGCCGCGGTTTCGGCATCCGGGAGAGACTGTTTGCGGGCCATATCCAACAAGTCCGGGTTTTGCGGGTCGAAGACCAACTGCTGGCCGGGCCGCGTGCTGGCGATCAGCATGACCAGGGCGTGTGCCATGGTCCAGGCTGAAGCAAAAACAGCTTGGGCGCCTTCGAACGGCCTCCGGATTCCGGGTCGTCCGACGGTCTGGAGGTCGCCGGCGAAAAGCACATCCCCAAACCAGGCTTGGAGCGCGCGGACCGTCCTGGACTCGGATTGACGGAAAGGCTCGTTGGGGTCCCTGGGCAAGATGGTTTGATCCAACTGGAGGGCCTGTTCCACATCGGAAATGCCGGTTTCCGCGGCAGAGGGTTGCTGGCGGCCCGTGGGACTAGCTTCCGGCCGACGGGCATTTAAGTAATAAATCAACGCGGGACCTATTGTCAGTAGACCGCCCAAGGCCAAACCAGCGGCCCCGGCTGCCAGGCTCAAACCGCCGAAGACCAACCCCAGACCGGCAGACAGCAGCAGGCCCAGCCCGACCAGGGCGGAGAGCGCGGCAGCCGTCTCCGGCGTGGTGAAACCGGCCTCGTTCGTCCTGACCTGGTTGGTCAAACGAATGATGTAACGCGGGTTCTTTTGGCGCAGGAAATTATGTTCCCCATAACCGATGCCAAATCCTTCCAGATTGAAAGGCCAGGGTACGGATTTATAACTTTCGTCGATCATGACTTCCCTGTTCAGAAGGTCGGATAAAAGCAGGCCGGTATCCTTGAGGAACCGGAGGTGATAATCCATGGCGTCCAGGCGATGAAGCTTTTCGCCGCTTTTTTGCAGGTAGAAATCGTAGTTCGCTTTTAACCACCTGATCAAGGAAGGTGGATAATTTTCAGGATATTCCAAATCGCAGTTGCTGATGAAGAGGATTTCACGCGGCCGCGCTTCCTCGGGGGTGCGGCCCCAGACAAAACGGATGCGGTGTTCCGTGGGCGAGAAACGCGTGACGCGGATGTTCTGGGCGCCGATCATTTGCAGGTCCCAGACCAGGGGCCCGATTAAGACGCCTATATTTTCCAGGGGTTTGGTCTTCGACCAGCCTTCCTTCCCTTCGCCCGTTTTATCCGCCCAATAGGCTTCGCGCATGGATTCGACCCGTGCGAAATCCTCCGGGGTTCCGAACGGCAGCTTATCCACCAGGAGCATCCGGTCCGGATCCGCAACCAGGAGGAGGGTGGAGGCATCGCCGGCGCTGGCTGGGTAGAAGGCGCGTTTGACCCGGCCCAAAGTGCGCAAGAAGGGCCGCATTTGGTCGAGAATGCTCAATCGAAACGCCGAAATGCGACTGTAAGGCGTTTCCTGGCCGCTGTCCGGCACGCGCCATGTCCATTCGGCGTTCGGCCGCCGCAGTATCCAGTTGGCCAAACTGGTCAGCAGTGCCGGGATGAGGTCGAGGCGGATAATGCCCGTTTCATTAACGAAGAGTGTTCCTAAAATGGATCGTGGTGCATTGGAGGCCGGCACCAGCCGGAAAACCTGCATGGTGGCCGGCAGTTGGGATGAATCGGCCAGTTGCTTGACTTTTTGAGCCACAATATCCCTGGCTTTGGCGTCGAATTCCGGCCCGGTCAAGGTGAGCCAGGTGGATAAAAGGTTCGTCACGGCCGACTGGAGGTCGTTCTGATAGGTGCGCAGGGGTTCGTCCAGCAGGCGATTCAGTTCCCCGAAAAACGCCGGGAAAGATTCGGCCAAGCGTTGCCTCGCCAGTGCCACGTCGGATCGGGTCCACAAGCGGCTTTCCTTGGGCAAGGCATCGAATTGCCCGAGAAAGTCCCACATCAGGTTTTGCAGTTCGTCCTGGTTGATCGTGTCGGTCAGTTGATCCATCAGCCGGTGCCAGGTCAGGCGGACTTTCCGCAGTTCCTGATAGGCTGTTTCGCGGTCCGCGAGCCATTGCTGCCGTTCGAATTCATCCGCCACCAGCTCCCGGATGTGGGCGACGTTTTGAGGCTGCAGTTCAAAGCGGGTCAAAGTGACCAGCCGTTCCTCAAAAAGCGTAAGGTCGTCCTTGACGGTCCAGCGACCGCGTGCCGGATCGAAATCAATAAAGCGGGCGATGGGCTCGCCTTCGGGAGTGAAGGCCACGAGTACGTTTTCAGGGCGCGTGTCGCCGTGCACCAAACCGCGCTTGTGCAGCACGTCCAGCTGACCACGCAACTGCACCAGAACGGCTTCGAGCTGTTCCGGGGTGATGGCGCCGAAACGAACCAGGGTCCCCAAATCCTTCCCGGGTATTTCCTCGCTCAGGTACCCCACCACGATGCCATTGCGGTCCATAACCAGCGGCCCGATTTCCGGCGCGATGGCATGGCCGCGATAGTTCAAGCCCTGGTAGAGGCGATAATTTTTAACAGTGTCCTCGATGCCGGATTGCAGGTCGCGCAAAGCCTCGGCTGTATATCCGGCTTGCGGCCGATTGGGGTCCCGCTCATCCAGAAGCTTGTTTTGGATGAACGCCCATTTCCGGCCTTGGTATTCGACGCGATAGACGTTCGACATGGAGCCGGATTCCAGACGCCGGTCGAAACGCAGGGAGTCCAGGGGCGTATACCGCAAACCGCGGATTTGGTTCCAGATCCTCTGCAGCGACTGGGCCGTTCTCCCGGAAAGACGTCGCAGGCGTTCCGCGTTTTCCGGTGACAGGAGCAGGCCGCCGAAGAAAGGCGCGATGGCGGCGCGGGCGGTTTGATCCAGCGAGTCCCAGGCCGGGACTTTGCCGGCGATTTCCCAACTCGCCTCGGGCGAGAAGGTCAGCCAGGCGGCTGCAGCGGTCAGTGCCAAAATCAGGAAGAGCAAGTTGCGGCCGCGTTTGCCGAAGCGGGAGGGTTTGCGCAGGGGTTCGGTTGGCGCAGGCCGGAGACCGGTCGTCAGACCCACGACGTTCACGCTCAATTGACTCACATTGGGCGCCTCGGTGCTGATCTGCCACTTGAGATGATTGAGTTCCCCGTTCTGTTTTTCCTGCAAGTCCTGAATAAGGCGCGGATAATGCGCCTCCCAGGCCTTTTCGTCGAAGTTTTGCAGGGCCGCCTCCAGCAGGCCGGTTTGGCCTTCGGCCTCGAGAATGGTTTGGTCGGTGGGCGCGAGTTGCTGCACCCGCCAGAGCAGGACCAGCAACTTGGCCGCGTTGTCAGCCGAGAGATGGATGAAATTGGAGGCCGCGCGGCTGAAGTCCGCCTGTGCCAGCCAGCGGTCGAAATCAGGACGTTCGGCTTCGGGGATGCGCTGGTGAAGGCCCTGCTGCATCCGGTCGAGCTTGGCGCCGCTCTCTTCGGGAGTCAGACCCGATTCAGGCTGATACGCCCAGGCATGCAGACGCCGATCCGCCAGCTGGTCAGGCGGCGATGCCAACTCCGTACGCAGCCAGCGAACATAGCCTTCCAAATTGCCCAGGTGTCCCAGGAGGAATGCGGCCCGTTCGCGCGTCAGGGCGCCTTCGAGACCGCTGTTTTTCAAGGCCAGGAGCGTGATCAGGGCCAGAAGGGTGAGTTCGTCCGCCTGGAAAGGCTCGAGCATCCGCTGCAAGGCTCCGGAACTTAGATCGCCCTGGAGGTGCGATACGATCCGGGGATAGGTCTGGAGGATTTTGACCGCCAGATCCGGGTTGAGGGGCCGGCCGGATTCGCGGGCGTACCTTTCCGCCAGGCCCCGCGCCAGCAGCGCAGAAAGCTGCTGCCGGGCAGCGGGCAGGGTTACGGCCACTCCGGGTTCGGGCAGGAGCAGAACGAGGAAATCCAACAGGTGTTCATGGCCGTCGAGCTGAGCCTGGCGGATCAGGCCCGACCACGACCGGAGTTGCGCCAGCCGGAGCGATGCGCCGAACGGCGATGCTCTCCGCAAACGCCGTGCGTGTTTCCAAAAACCGGACCGAAGCTGCCCCAGGGTGTCGGTCAGCCCCAGTGCAAACCGGGGCCAGGAATCCCGGCGTTCCTGCGCCAGTTCGAGGTGCCGGTATTCGGGGAGCTGGCCGAATAATCCGTAGCGAATAATGCGTTGCAGTTCCTGTTCCGGCTGACGGGAGGTCAACGCATCGGAGAGAAGCAAGTATTGGTTGCCGGGAAGCGTGACCGGCAGGAGGCGGTCGTCGGTTTCGGTCAGCAGCCGCGCCCGGGTCGCCAGGACCCGGTTCAGGCTGGCGGTGAACAACTGCACGTTCGGATAAAGCGCGGCCAATTCGCTCAGCTGCTGCCTGGCCGCCTGGATTTTTTCTCGGTCCGTTTCCAGCCGGCCAAGCTGGCCGAGAACCGCATAGCCCTCTTCCAGTTGCCCGAATAGGCTGGAGAATGTTTCGCTGAGAGCGCGCAGCGCTTCTTGGAGCGCCTGCTGTTCCGCGCGGAGCGCTTGCAGTCGCAGGATGCGCTCCCAGGCCAGACGCAATTGGACCAGCATGAGGCCGCGCAGCAGGAGGTTATTGCCCGCCTGGCGCAAGGAGTCGATGGCGATCTGTTCGAGTTCGGCCGAGGATTGGGCCGAAGCCATCCGCTGGTTGAATTCGGACAATACCGTTTGCTCGTCGCCTTCGAAAGGACGATCCGGCTCCAAATCCGTGCGTGATTCCAGCTTGTTCAGACTGGCTTCGGCTTCGGCGCCGGCGGCCTCTGTTTGAGCGCGCGCAACGGCGTTTATTTCCACCACTCTGGAGAGGAGCTGTTCGAGCTGGCCGGGGAGTTTGGGCAGCAGGTTCAGCCAGCGCCGGGTGACTCTGGCCTGGCGACTGGAAATCAATCCGGCGGTTTTGGCCTGAGGCAGCAATTGGAGGAGAAAATCACCTTCTGACAACAGCCGCTGCAAACCGGATAAACGTCCGAACAACGCGCTGCGGAAGGTTCCGTTGAGCTCGCTCGTCACCAGACGGAGTTCCTCGACCGAGGTCAGCAGGGATTGCTGGTGGTCCAGGGCGGTCAGATGGCTGGTGGTCAGAAAACGCAGCAGCGCGAGGCTTTGCAGGAACTGGGCGCGCTGGGCGTCATCGGCGAATAACGGCTGGCGATTGCGCCAATTGTTGAGCAGCATCAATCCCTGCGGTTTTTCCTGGGCGTCCAGCACGGGCAGGTACAAGATTTCGTCCACCCGCCTGACCGCCGCGGGACGGATAAAAACGATCATGCGTACAAAGAACCGCGCTACGCCGTGATGCAGCGCCAGGGCCACGTTCTCGCCAAAGGCGCGCAGCCAGCTTGGCGCCGGCAAAGCCGAGTGACGGACGACGTCGCGCAGCAATTCGCGTTGGTCCACGAACGGCGCTTCGTGCCGCTGGGCGATGTACAGATAGTCGAAACCCTGCGGGCCGCGGCCTTGCTCGTAAATGAGGGAGCCGCTGGAGTCCCGTTCTTCGATCGGACCCTGTTCGGCCAGGGACAAAGCCCTGGTTTTTTCGCTGCGCGGGGAGAGTGCGAGCCAATTGCGAGCAGCCGAACGGCCGAACATGCCGCTGCGCCGCAGGCTTCGGTACCAGAGGGCGCCGCGTTCATCCGGCCGCACGGAATAGATATTCAGGCCCGCAAAGGGAGTATTGTTAAGCACGCTCTCGAACAGACTTTCCAGGACGTCAGGGGCGTTCCGGGCGGCAAAAAGGCGTTTGACGTAGTCGAAGGCCGTGAAAACGGCGGGATTGAGCCCTTGCAAGAGACGCAAACGTTGGTGGAAATTTTGGAGCGTGTCCCGCGTCTGCGCCAAACGTCGTTTCAGCAAGGGCGGCAGCGTGTCGGCCGGCAATGCCGCGAGTTTGTCCAATTGGGCGGCCAGGGGCTGTTCCAAGGCCAACAATTCCAGATTGCTGAGGTTTTCCGTGGACGCGCGCACCAACTGGTTACAAACTGCGATCAGGTGATCGCGCTGGGCCTGCGGCCAAGCCAGGGTGTCGAGCAACTCGATGGCCAGGCGCGAAAGGCCGGCGATTTCATCCGCGGTTTGCGCTTTATTTATGCGTAGGGTGAAATCCTCCAGAAAGGCCTCTGGATCCGTAGTATCCAGGGGGGTTTCGGGAACCGGAACCCGCGGCGAAACATCCGCCCGGCTGAAAAACCGGGCCAATAATTCTTCGGTTTCGGCGGAGAAGGTGGAAAGTTGAGCGGCCACTTCTTTCTGCTCTTCCCCGGCTTTGGCCAGCGGTTTGAGCACTCCCTGAATTTGCTTGCGGTATTGCTGGAAAAGAACCCTTCCCTGCTCCAGCAGGGCGTTCAATTCGTCCTGGGCGGGCTGACGTTCGGCCAGGGACGTCCAATTCTGGGTCAACAGGCGCTGACGGCCCAGGCGCTGGTAGGCCTGTCCGGCCAAACGGGTGATGCGGCCCAGGAGTTGCTCTTCTTCGGCCGTGATGGTGCGCGACGGCAGGATAAAGAGCATGCTGGTTGCGGATTCGCCCGGAGGCGCGAACAGGAGCGTGACGGAGCGGTTGACGTCTTGAATCCAGGCCGTGGAGGTAAAACGCAGGATCCAGCGGGAGATCCGCTGGCCGACGAGAGAGGCGATGAAATCGTTGTTCAACCAGCCGAAGAAACGGTATTGCCACTGGATCGTGGCGTCGAACAGTTTGTATTTGAAGATGTCCTTGAGGATGTGCCGGGGATTGGCGCGTGGATCGTCCACCCGGTTGCCGATGACCTGCACCTGGTCGGCTTCGAGCCGGGATTGTTCATAACGGCGCAGGAGATGGTATTTTTCGTCCGGCCGTTCAAAGGGCTGCTCGTTCAAGGCGGTCGAAAAGCCGAGCAGACCGTAACGACCGGTGCTGACGTACCGCCAGTCGCCTTCCGGGGCCCGGTTCAGGCGGTAAAAATTGGCGCGGCGGAAGCCGAAAAAGTCGTCCAGGGCCTGCATGAGACTGCTTTGTATTTCCGCCTCGCTCTGGGCGCCGGCCAAGCTCGTGGTCAGATGGACCCAGGCGCTCCATAACTGCGTATCCGGCACTTCGACAATTTGCCCGGCTTCGGTGAACAGCGGCAGCGTCAATCTGAAAACGAACGTCTTATCGTGCTGCGACAGTTGCAGCTCGCCTCCGTACATTTCGGCCATTTGGCGCGCTTCCAAATACTCCAGACCGCTGTTGCGCGGCACAAGGGATGTGGCAAGAAAGGGTATGTGCGTGGCCTGCTGCAATGCCTCGGCGGTGTACAGGCTACCGTTGTCTTCGATGGTGATGACTAAATGGTGGTTTTCCTGCCCCAGGCTTAATTTGATTTTTCCGGCATTGTTTTCAAGGGCCAGGGCCAATAAATGCTCCAGGGAGGCTGAGAACCGGTCCGGATCCACGAGCAGGGGCAAACGCTCGACCTGCCGGTCAACTGTGATGGCCGCCGCGCGGTCGCCCAAACGCTGCAGCGCGCGCCTCACCGCCCAAAAAGCGCTGGTGGGCAGGGCGGGGCCGAAATGAACGCGCGTTACGTCCCGCAGATAATTATTTTGCGTCTGGATGCGCTGCATTTCGTTTTGGATGACCGCGAGGGTATTCAGGGTCTGGGTGTTCCATTCGGCTTTGGGCATTTCCGCGACCAGGCCTGCCAAGGTGGACGTCGACTGGCCCATGATCTCGAACGTTTCCTGCAGGATTCGTTGCACGGCCTGGTCCAGCTGCGCGGGATCGTCGGCATAAACGGCGGCATTCCTCCAGATCAGAGTTTCGAGAGATTCGTTAATCCACTTTTCCTGGCTGCGGAGGATGCCGGTTATATACTCGCCCCTGGTCTGATCGGTGCCGGGAATGCGGGTGGCGAAATATTCCGGCTGCATTTTCAGCAACCGGAAGAAAAAACCGCCCATGCTGGTGATGGGATTGAGATAGTAATGCCTGATGCCGTCCCGGAGCCATTCGAAATGCAAGAATGGCACTTCCGCCTGAATCCATTCCTGCACCAGGCCCATGGCTTCATAGTGGGCCTCAATGATGGCGTTGCGGTCGCCCTGCTCGCGGGCTTGCTTGACACGTTCGTTCAGACGGTCCAGGGTGCCCAGGACTTCGTCTTGGCTGGCTTTGGGCAGGAATTTGAAGTGCTCGTTTTCAGAGCAGGCTTTGCGTAAATAACCCAGGAGATACCCACCGGACTGGCCGGGCTGGGCATTGTATTCAGGATTGCCCATGGCGTTGAAAAGCAGCACCGGTTCGTCCAGGGCGCCCAGGGAACGCAGGGAGTTGAATTCATGCCACAAGGCGCGCAGTGTTCCCTCGGGTACGCCCGCAGGGCGGCTGACGGGAACCAGCTTGCTTTCTTCTGTCTTCCAGACAAAATTTCCGACGGGAAAATTCAAGAATTTTTTCAGACGGTCATACGACAGGGTTGGAAGGATGACGGCCCCCTCGGAACGGCCGGAAGCCAGGGCCTGCTGGCGGGAATCCGAGATCTGCTCGAGCTCCCGCAACAGGGACGTCATTTCGCGGACCACGCGCTTGGTGCTGAGGCGCGGAGATTCGGCCAGAGCGCGGCGCATCATGCCAACGCGGGCCTGAGGGTCGGCCAGCGTCCTGCTGGCCAGGGCCAGGGCTGAAACCAGGGCCTGGGGCGAGAAACTGCGGCGCCCGCCGTCTTCATGGTCAATGGTGTCGTAAGGCAGCAAGACGGCATTGGCCCCCGCCGGATCAGCGGAGAACTGCATGCCTTCGGCGGGCACCTGGTTGGCGTACTGCTGGGCTTCGCCCAGAAAAACGCAATTCTCGGGGACCGCGCCGTCCGGAGAGCCGATGACAATGCCGCCGCTGGCCAGGACCTTCATGAAGCCCGTGGCCGAGGCTTCGCGGCCTTCGTTGGCGCCCATGATGGTGCCGTCCACGCCCGCGGCGATGGTTTGCATGTCCAGGGTGTTGAAATTGGGGTAAAAAATCAGGCGGTCGCGGAGTTCGGGATGGGCGTGGATTTCATTCAGGAACTCCTGCACCAGCTGCTGGCTGGGCGTATCGTCCTGGTGCACCCGGCCGCCGAACAGGATCACGGCGTCGCTTTCCAGGAATTGCCGGCGCAGCTCCGGATCGCGAACCATCTCCAGCAGGCGGTACAGCTGCTTGTAACGCACGACCCGGCGGGTCCAGTTGAAAATACGCTTCCCCGCCATTTGGGTTTTCCAGGCGTCGTCCCGGCCCAGCCGGTCGGCCAGCAGGTTGAGCATGGCGGAACGCGCCCGGTCTTTTTCCTTTAATAAATCCTCGTCGCTCAGTTTTTCCCAATTCCGGAAACCGCCCCACTGCCAGAAATCCAGGTTGACGCCGTTGGTGATGTAGCGCAGCTTGTCGCGCACGCGCTGGTAAGCCGGCATGTTGCGCATGGTTTGCCAGTGCAGGCGGGCCACGCCGTACACGCTCTCCGCCAGGGTGGCGATCAGGCTGGTGATGTGCACCTGCCCCTGGGCGTCCGTAAGCAGATCCACCACCTCGTGCGCCAGGGGGTATTTGGCCAGGAAATCCTTGTGTTCCACCACGTGGGCGTATTCCAGGGGCGTATGGTCGTTGAAGATAAAACGCGCGCGGGCCGTGGCCGGGCTATGCTGGTACTTGTCCGTGACGACTTGAGGAATGGCGAAGGTACCGGCGCTCATTTCGGACAGGATCACCGCGTCAGGCTGAATCTGCAGGGTTTCCAGAAGCGCCAAATAGGCGCGGCCGAGCAGGTAGCTCTGCTCCATGGAGATGCGTTTCTTGGCTTCGAAATCCCCGAGGAAGCGGGCCGAAGCGTTTTTATCCGCATATCCCGAATACACCACGTCAAAGACATTGGGCTCGGCCTCGCCGGCCGCGTAATCGTCGAGGTAGTACATGACCGTACCGGTCTTCGGATCCGTTTCCTGCCAGACCGCGACCTTGCGCACCCGGCCGTCATACATGGGAACTTCGAGGGTCAGGTCCTGGTCGGTTCCCGGAACCTGGGTGCGTTCCAGGGCCGAACGCAGCATGTCGCCGACTTCGACCTTGGAGAGAGAAAATTGTTCGGGGCCGCCGTTTTGGCTGGGCGTGACTTGCTGGCGCCAGACCTGCTGGTAGAGCGGCCGGATGCCCACGACCTTGCGGAACCCCGCCTGCTTGCCCAAATCCTCGATCCGGTCGGTCAGCAGCGGGCCGATGCCACCGATGGAGCCGGACATGGCCAGCAATTGCAGCGCCAGTTCGGGATTGTCACCCAACGCGGACAGTTCCTGATCCAGCCGGGCCCGCTCGGGATGGGCTGTATCACTAAGGTTGGCACGGATACGGTTGATCAATTCGTGCGAGAGGCGGCTTTCCACGGTCAGTTCGACCACGCTCTCCAATGGCGGCAGCTTGGGCACGGGTTGGGCCGAGCCCGTGGCCAGACCCGGCAGGCGGCGGGCAAAGGAAAAATTCCAGGCAAAGTGGAGCGCATAAGCGGCCGCGAAGCCCGTCAATACACCGATGGCCAGGCTGCTGACCGCGCCCAGCCCGAGCAGGCCCAGGCTGCCCAGGGCCAATCCGCCGAGGGTCAGGGCAGCCATGCCCAAACCCAGGCCGAACAGTTGCAGGGTATGCTTCCAGGTCCTGGGAATCTCTACATAGCGCATTTCGTCGGGATCGAAAGCCACCACGGTCGGACCGTGGCTGCGGGTGAAGGTGGCGGCGTAGAAAAGGCCGCTGAGCGAAGGGATGAGGATGCGCAGGAGAGGCGCGAGCGCGCTTCCCTGCCCGGCTACTGCCATTGCCGCCACGGTGGCGACGCCGGTCAGGACCACCCATGGCAGCAGCCAGATGTTTTCCTGTAGGATCGCCCGAGCCGCTGCTCCGGGGTGGAAACGCCCGTACTCATCGATGACTTTTGCCCTGAACTTGGGCATCAGGCCGGCAGGCCAATTCGGGCCGCGTTGCGCTTCCCGGGCGCCGGCCCCGAAACGCGTTTCCGCCTCGTCCATCACCTGCTCGCGCAGGTCGGCGGTGACCTGGTGTTCATCCCGGCCGGCCGAGGCCTGGGCCAGGGTTTCGGGCGTCAGGCGGTTTGAGCGCAGGAGCAGGCCCAGGCTGATCAGGTTGGCGGCGTTGTCCTGAATGATGTAATTCGTGCGAGTCTCTTCCGCGGCGGCCCGGCTCATGCGCCGGTAAGAAAACGGGTTCAACATCAGCCAGAGCAAGCGGCGGGCTACGCCGCGCACATCACCCACTTCAAGCAGGAAGCCGGTGCGGTCGTCCTCGATCTGCGCCGGAATACCGCCCGCCCGGTAGGCGATCACAGGCACGCCCTTCTGCAGGGCTTCGGTTACCTTGAATTCGAACCCTTCGCGGTGCGAGAGCTGGAAAGCCACCCGGCTCCAGCGCAGGACGGCATTGAGCAACTGGTCGTTGTGCGGCGCCAGCACGACTTTAATGTCATCCGCGATGCGGGCATATTCAGGCTGGGTTTTAATCGACTGCGCCAGGTTATACAGGGGCATGGCTTCCGGGTCGTCGTTGGCGCCGTTGCCAAGAATCACCAACTGCGGCTTAAGGTAACGGGCCAAATCCACCAGGCGACGCTCCAGCCGGCCGGCCAGGGGAATGTCCCAACCGGCCAGGAAGTGAAACACCGGAATGGACCATTCGGCCAGGAACCGGAACGGGGCCAGGCGGCGGCGCAACAGGCGGAAGGATTCCAAAACGTCCGGAATGCCCTTGGAGGGATCGAAACGGGCGATTTGCGTCAGGATCGGGCGGTCGGGATCCAACGGCGTCTGGCCTTGTTCGCCCATGATTTCATTGAACAGCCTAAGGTAATAATCCATCTGGATCGGGCGCAGGGGTTTGTTCATGCCGTCCAGCGGGACCATGGCCGGATACATCTGCAGCACCATGTGGCCTGATTCGAACCCGGCCGGGACAAAGGCTTTTTCATGGAACAGGAAGAGGTCAGACGGTCCGATTTTATCGGCGAGGTATTTCCAGGTCTCGTGGGCCGTGGTGCCGGGACGGTTGATTTCCTCGACATTGAATTCGATATGGCAGCGCCAAATGATTTTGGCCTGCGGATTGGACTGCTTGATCAGGCGGATCAGTCCGGCGGGCTGAGGATCATCGATGACAAAGACGTTGCCCCAGGCCAGGTGTTGCTGGAAGCGGCGGGCCTGGTCTTGGGTCCAGGCGTCCAGGCGCCGGGTGTCTTCGGCGGTCAGGGGGTTGTCCTGCGCCAGCTGCAGGACATTGTGGAATTTCAATTTGGTGACATCGAAAATGGTTCCTGTCTCATCAGGACTCATGACCAGCCAGCGCAGAGGCAGGCGCAGGAGTTCGGCCCAGCGCTGGATGCCGTGCCGCATAATCGCCACGCCGCCGCCCTTGGGCGTGGAGTTGATGAAAACCATCCGCAGATCTTCGGCGCGAGCCATGTCCGCCAGGGCGAGGTGGCGCGCCAGCCGTTCGGGCCCCAACACGGTTTCGAAATCGGAAAGGTTCCCCAGGCGATTGACGTGCACCAGACCGTCCTGCTCCACGCGGACCACTTCCGCGGTTTCGTAAAACAGGCGGCGGGCGGCATCGGCCACGGCCCGCGGGTCGGCCCGGTCCGTGAAAAACCCCGGCGGCGAGGTTTCCGGCGAGAAGGCCTTGATGTCCAGATCGTTCCACAGTATGGCGTGCAGGTCGTTGAATTCCGCTTCCGGCCAGCCGGTAATGCCGGCGGTGTCGATGCGGGCGCCCAGTTGCCGAAGAACGTATGTCAACTCGTCGCGAATCGTGCCGACCGGGTCTTCGGGCGCCAGCGCGAATTGGCGCTGGTAAACCGTGGCGCCGGTGCGGTGGTTGACCACCAGCACGGTCACCCGGTCCCCTTCCCGCCTGAGCGCGGCCGTGATTTGGGCGTCCGCGAGCCGGCCGGCCAGCGGCGACACTTCGGGCCGCGGGACCAGGTCCGGAATAAATTCCGCAGCCCGGCCGTCCAGGGTTTCCCGGCTGGCGCGGTCCACCAGCAGGCGGAATTTGAACAGGTCCGCCGTGGGGTTGAATTCCTCGCTGGGTTTGAAATTCACAAAATGAGCGACCACCGGGAAGAGCCGCGGGAAGCGCCGGGCCAGGAAACGCGGCACCCACGGCGACGGCAGTCTGACCAGGACGTTGTCGAAATGCGGGTCGCCGTGCATCAGGCGGTTCGCGTGCATCATTTCCAACTGGCCATGAAGCTGGCGCAGCACCTGTCCCAATTGCGCCGGGCTCAAGCTTTTGGCGCGCACCAGGTCGGACAGGCGTTCGCCCGGCCAGTACGGCGTGAGGTACCCGACCACCACGCCGTTCTCGTTCATGACAAAGGCCTCGACGCGCGGCGCCACCAAACGGTGGCGGAAACGGAGCAGGCGGAAGCGCTGCAGGTTCAGGCCGTTGAGGACCACGTCCAGGGCGTGCTGGGTAAGGGCGTCCGGCGCCAGCCGCTCCAACCGGAAATGCTGGCTGTCGCGGGCGTCCAGGTCGTTTCTCACCTGGAAGAAGTAATCGGTGTCCTTGTACGTTACCCGGTACCGGTTCCAGGTCGCGCCGCTTTCCTGGCGTTCATGCACCGTGAAATCGTTCGCGAAGATGTTTTGCGGATAGCTGGGCCTGAACGGCCGCGAGCGCAAATAGGAGCGGAACTCCGCCCAGGTGGCGCGCCAGTGGCCCTGGCCGCTGGCTTCGACCAGTTCGTGCAAAACCACGGCCTGCTGGATGGGCCAGGGCAGGGATAAAAAGTTGGCGTGCAGGCTTAGCCGGCCTTTTTCGGCTTTGGCTATCATAAATCCCCGGCGGAAGATGGAACCCAGGGTTTGAGCGGGCAGGATCGTGATTTCGGGCGTATATCCTTCGGGCAATCCGCTGCGGCGGGCCAGGTCCGCGATCAGTTCGGCCAGCTGTTTTTTGGCCTGGTCCGGATCCAGGGCCGGCGCCCTGGGCCGCACCAGGCGCCAAACGTAATACAAACGCGGCGCGAAAAACGCCATCACGGCCAGGCCTGAGGCGGCGCCCCAGAGTGAAACCGTGCGCACAACCACGTCCGGCGAAAGGGTCAGCGACAGGCTGATGCCGACGCCCACGGCCACGGCCGCACCCGCGAGCAGACGCCAGAAAGACAGGCGCAGTTCGGCCCGCGCAGGCAGAACCGCCTGTTCCGCCGAGGCGTTCAGGCGGCGGATCCGTTCGACTTGGGCGGCCGCGGAAAGCGTGGGATCCTGCAGCATCTCGGCCCAGAGCGGGCTCTCGGCCCTTAGCTGGTCGATCAAGGCCACCAGCCGGCCGAGACTGGCGCGTTTTTCGGGCGTATCGGCCGGAAGATAAAGCTGGCTGAGGGCCAGCAGGCTGGTCACGGTCGTGGGAGCGGTCAGGCCGGTCAGGGCCTGGTCTTCGCGGAAGGATTCCAGCTCGCGTATCACGTCCGGGCTTTGCAGGTATTGGCTCAGTTCGCGGACCTGGGCGGCGGTCAGCTGCAGGCGTTCGGGATCGCGGGCCAGGATCGCCAGGGCGCGCAGGAGCAGGTAGTTGGCTTCGATGCTGGTTTTAACCAGGACCTCCCTCCCCTTCTCGCTCATGAGGTTCATCACGGACGGGGTGTAGGCGATGGTCATGGAGCTGAACAGAATCTGGCGCAAGTCACGTTGGCCGCTGGTGGGATGCAGGGCCAGTTCCCGCAGTTTCAAGTGGCGCTGCAGGAAGGGGCTGAAGGCGTGCTGACCGAAACTGACGTTGGGCGAATCGCCCTGGTCGCGGGCGAGCAGGTCGTCCACGCGGGCCAGGACTTCCTCGTCGTCCAGGCGGCCCAGGCGTTCAAAGGCTTCGGCTTTGAACGGATGGTCGGGCACCAGGAAGGCGGCCAGGACTTGGCGGTCGCGTTCGTTGTCTCCGATCGAACCGCGGGCAAAAACCTGGTCCAGCAGGCGGTTGTGCAGCATGGCTTCGGTCGTGATTTCACGCGCCGGTTTACGCGCCTCGGCCAGGGGGCCTGCGGGTAGCAGCGCCAATTCCTCGCTGAGGGCGCGGTGCATCAGCCGCAGGTATTCCTCGCGCGGCATGCCGGGATTTTCGATCAACGCCTGCTGGGTGACGGTCAGCGGGGAATCCACCACCGCGCGGCTGCGGTCCGCCACGAACCCGCGGAATCGGATCCCGTTGCCCACTAGGGCGTAGGAGCCTTCGCCTCCGAACCTGGGCGACATGCCCTTGTCGATGAAGAACATGGAATAATCGCCGTCCCGGTGCCTGAAGGACATGCCCAGGGTGGCCAGGGTGTTGTGGCCGGTGAACCAGTTGTAGACGCGCAGGGAGGCCTGGAACACATGCTGGCCGATGTCGCGCAGATAAGCGAGGACGTGCATGGGTTTGATGCGCGTGGTTTTGTCCGAGTACCAGTCGTTGACCAGGCGGAAGGTTTCGAGCATCTTCCGGCGGTCTCCCCGCGACTTTTTGACCGCCTCGGACATGGCGGCCAGCCCGGCGAACACCTCGCGGCCGGTATAGGTTTTGCCCTTGAACGCCAGGCGGATCTGGCCGTCCGGATCCACGGGCAGCATCCCGTGCGTGACCAAGTTGCCGTAGGCGTCGAAAACGTGGAGGTTGAAGTTTTCCAGGAAGAACTGCCCCATGTCCTGGATGATGCGGCTCCGGGTGTAATTGGCTTGCGTGACTTTTTTTCCGTCCACGTACAGTTGCCGCTGGTTGAGTTCCGCGATCAGTGCCTCGCCCCAGCCTTTATGGCTGGACCAATCCTGGCACCACCATTCCATGGACGCGTAGGCCTGGGTGTTGATGCCCTGCAGGACCCTGACCCACCATTTCCCTTCGGCCAGGGCCGCGGCCATGCGTTCTTCATAAGCGGCGGTGATTTGCGCGGCCAGGACGATGGCTTCGTCCCATGCCTGGAGCTCCTCCGCGTCGGCCACGCCTTCGCGGGCTCGGCGATGGTCCATGAGTTCCGAGTGAATGCGCTGCCACCAGGCCACGGAGGTGCGGCCGATGGCGTTGAGGCCGACCGCCGGGTCTTTCACCTGGATGCGGGCGAAGTTGCCCGTGAATTCCTCCCAGGTGTCTTTCTGGGCTTCGGACCACCCCTGCCCCACCCGCTTATACAAATCCATGAAGGAAGCGCGCGCGGATTTCATCCTTTGACCGAATTCGTCTTTTTGCCAGGCCGCCTGGTCGGCGTTGTATTCGGCCAGGCGGGCGGTCCACCAGTCGAAGTCGTTCACTTGCCCGGGGTTTTTGCGGCGCTGTTGGGCCACCAGGCGTTCGGCTTCCACGTCGCCGTGAAATTCATAGCCGCGATACCAGGGCAGATGAATGCCCAGGAGGTTTCCGGCGGCCCACAAATCATGGTTGCCGACGATGTACACCACCCGGTCGGGCGCCACGCGCCGCAGTTCCTGGACCAGGTTAAAACAGCGCAGACCGTCCTCGCCGCGGTCCAGCAAGTCGCCGTTGACCACGATCATGCCGGGCATGTCTTTAAGCGACAACCCCTGTTCGTTCATTTGCTGTTCGATGGAACGGTCGGGATTCAACGATCCCTGAAAGCCCGCGATCTGGCGCAGCGCGTCGCCCAGCAGTTCGGAGAAACGCTTGGCGTCCGCATGCAGGTCAGAGATCACGGCCATTTGCGGCAGACGGCCGCTGCCGGGTTGCTGCAATTCCCGGTCGATTTCGTGAAGCAGGCGCTCGATCTGGCGCCGCCGGGCCAGGGGGTCGGCCTTGGCCGTGAAGCCGATCCGCTCGATCCGCCTGAACCGCCGGGCCGCGGGACGCAAGTAGACCACGGCCGAACGGAGGTAGCTGGCCAGCTCCAGGAGCGTGGCCAGGACGTGGCCGCGCTGATGCGCTTCGTAAATTTCATGGAGCAAGACGGCCCGCTGGGCCGGGATCGGGAGCGAGAGGAAGTTCGGGTGCAAATAAACCACGCCGGAGGAACCGTAGCCGACGCGAAGCCCTTTCCAAAAGGAAGTCCGGATGGCCTGGCGCGGCAGGACTTTAAAACGCGGGCGCTGATAGCCGTCGGGCAAACCGCCGTTCTTTTCCAGATCGGCCACCAGGCGCGTCAGCTGGGTGTCGAGGTACCGGGGATCCAGAACCGGCGCGCGCGGCCTGGCCAGACGCCACCCGTAATAGAGCCGCGGCGCGTATACGCCGGCCAGAGTCAACACGCCGGCGCCGGCGCCCCAAATCGAGAGCGTGGACAGGACGGAATCCGGCGAAAGCAGGAAAGAAAACACCCCCAGGACCGCGATGGTCGCGACCGCCACTGCCAGGCGCAGGGGTGAAACCTGGATGGCTTGACGGTCCGAACGCTCCCACTCGACATCCTCGGCCGAGGCCACGGTCGGCAACTCGAATTCCAAAGCAATGAACAGGTTGGAGCGCGCGATTGCTTCGTCGTTCAGTTGCTCGGGGAACGGCGTTCCGGTATAAGGGCGTACCTCGGGTGAAAGGGCACGCACGACGATCACGTCGTCCCGGATCAAACTGCGAATTTGGTTGACCTCAGGGGTGTTGAATTTGGAGATGAGATCGTCCGGAAAGACGTCCACCAGATAACCTTCCACGTAAACGTAGTAATGCTCGTCCTCCACTCCTGGGAACTGTTTTTTGAAGACGTAGGCATTCCGGCCCTGGGCCTTGAAGTAAGCGACCAGGCGGGCGGCGTGCGTGAAACAGAGGGCAGTGGGTTCGGGCGAACGTTTGAATTCCTCGCGCACCAGGCGGGCGTAACGGGCGAGTTCTTCGGCCGGCAGCAGGTCCCGGGGCAGGTGGAACCCTTGCTTCCGCAATAATTCGCTAAAACTCTTCACGCCGGCTACGGTTTGATAGAATCCGGACTGGTCAAGGCTGCCGGCTTCATCCACCCTTTTCCAGAATTGGGCCTGATCTGGGTGGCTGCGTAAAGTTTCCTGCAGCATGCCGCGTAAGAGCCCGGGTTCGGCCACGCCGCCGAAAATGCGGTCGTAAATTCCCTGATTGGACAAGGCAACCAGCCATTGTGCGTACAAGGTGTATAGCGCCCGGCCTTGAAGCGATGTCAGGATGGAATGCTGTTGTTCCGCCGGCAAATAGGTTACGGCCCGGGCGAAAGCGAAGTTGGTGGCTTCGAAATTCCGGCGAAGTTCCGCAGCCGAGGCTTTGGAAAAATCAAACGGCAGGCTGTCGAGCATATGGGACAATGCCGAAGGATTGCGGAATCCAAGCTGGGTTAAAACGCGGATGAAGGCTTTGTGATTCCCCAAGGGATAAGACATAATCTGATTCCATGCCGCGCGGTATTCCTCCAGCAGTAACTGCAAAACCTGTCCAGCTTGGGCCGGTGCGAGGGCTTCCAAGACCTTGCCCAAGGCCTGGACGAAAGCTTCGTCCTTTCCCTGGGCAGGAGCTTCAGCAAGGGCGGGATCGGCAACCAGCAGCAATTCCAGGGCGGCTTGCAGCATGGGCTGATTGGACGGCTGCAGCCAAGTGGGCCGGGCCGCCAGCAGATCACCGTACATTTCGCGCAGGATGCGATCGCGCGCCGGATCCTGACCGGGATTGAGCGTTGCAGATAAGTTGGCGAAAAGTTTCTCCCGGGGCGAAAGCGCAATTGCGGGGGAAGCACCAGGAAGGGCCAGAGCGGTTGTCAGGCGGTCGAGATCCGCAGGGAATACGACCTCCCTGAGATCGCGCAATTCCCGTTCCAACCATACATTGAGCGCGGCCGGCGCGCGGTCAGCCAGGGGCAGTCCGGCGTCCAATACGGCCCGCAAGGCCGCCAAACCCGCCTGGCGCGGCTGCTGCGTCCTGCTCCATTCCGCCGCAGCCTGCTGCCACATGGCGGCGCGAATTTCGGAACGGCGTTGATCGGGGATCAGGCGGTTGAGCAATTGTTCCGCACGGTCGGCAAGCAGATCCCAATCCGCAAGCTGTCCGGCTATGACCTCTCCGGTGGTTTGGGGATCCGCGTACAGGAAACGCCCTCGCCAGTCGTCCCACGACCAGGGCAGCCGGGCCTGCGGGTCCTGCCCTTCTACGGACCAGCCGGGAATGCTGACATTGCGGGTAAAACGGCGGACCAGGGTCCTGACCCGGGCATTGCCCATGTCGCTGAAAAGGAAGTGCCGGTTCAGGCGCAGGGCTTCCTGCCGCAGGAAATTCATGATCGTGGCCCCGCTGCCGGCCGCTAGCACGCCCTCCGGCTGCTCGGTGTTGAAAGTCAGCAGATTGATTTCATTGTCCTGGGCCACGGACATCCCGAAGCCCAGGACCACCGGCTGCCCGAAGAAAGAGGGATGCTGGGCATAGATGCTGTAATGCAACAGTCCTTCGCTGATGTTGGTGTCGTCCCGCAATTTCAGCCAGAACGATTGATCCGGGTGTTGGAGGTTTTTCAGTTCGATCACGTCATCGCCCAGATGGCCGATGGCGAGGAACGGATCCAGATAAACGGTCTCCAAGTGCCCGCGCATGGACTGCAGCAGGCTGGCGCGGGGCGTTCCGGGATTGTTGACGGGATTATGGCCGGGGTTGTTGCGGGGGGCCGCGCGTAAGACCGAAACATATTCCGCCCAGGTGGCGCGCCAGTGTTTTGATCCGTGCGCTTCATATATTTCATGCGTCAACATCGCGCGCTGAGCGGCCGGGGACAGGTTTAAAAACCTGGGGTGCAGGCGGACCGTGCCATCGGCGCCGGAAGCGATGCGGAAACCGGACCAGAGGCTGCGCCACCACGGCTGCGCGGGCAAGGGCGCCAGCATGGGCCTGCGGTAGCCTGCGGGCAAGCCACCGCGGCGCTCGATGTCCGCCAACAGGGCTTGCAGCTGCTGGTTGATGTTGCCGTCCGACAGCTGCGGACGTCCGGCCAGGGGCGCGGCCAGTCTCGCCAAATAATACAAGCGCGGACCAAACCATACCGCAAGGCCGCCTGACCCGAAAAGCAACGGCAATACCCACGCCAGAGCGTTGTCAGGCGCCGCGAAGCCGAGGAGCGCGGTCACGATCAACATGCCCGCCAGACCGGCTACGAATCTGGTCAGGGAGAAACTGATCAGCCCTTCCCCTTCGGGCTGCGGCGCTTCGGGGACGATGCCGATGCGGCCCAAATTGCCCATGAACCAGTCGGTTTTGCGCAGCGAATCGGTCCGGCGTACCTGCGCCCAAAAATCCCGGATGCGTTCGGGATGGTCAGCGGCCACGGCGGCCAGGGTTTGCCTGAAGAGGCGGGTCTTGTCTTTGAGCTTCTCCGGACCGCGCACCAGCCATTCTGCGGCCAGGTGGGCCAGGGTTTCCCCGCGCAGCCTGGGTAAAAACGGCTGCAACTGTTCTTCGGGCATCTGGTCCAAAAAACGGGTGAACAGATACACGAGCTTCCGCTGAAAAACGGTCAATTCCTCGGGGGAGAGTTCCCCGACCGGGATCACCAAGTTGTCCAGCAATTGGATGAATGCTTCGGGCCGGTTCGCACTCAAGGCCTGAAAAGCTTCAATGAAGTAGGGATGCATGCCAAAGGCGTTGTAGAGCACGCGTCGCGCGGTCTCCGGATCGATCTCGTTCAGCAGCATGAACACTTCGCCGCCCTCGGCGGTCGGCAGGGATCCCAGAACATCGGCGTAGAAGCCGATGAATTGGAACAGGTCGACTTCGCTGTCGAATTTCTCGGAGGGCAAGGTGTCCTTGGCCAGCAGGCAGCGGATGGTCGCCACCAGGATGCCGTGTTTCTTCGCCCGCACCAGGTTGGGATGGGAATCGCGGATCGTTTCCAGCAGGGCCGAGACTTCCGGCGTGATCAGGGTGCCTTGGGGGTCTTTCAGCCATTTGTCGATCAGGGGGCTTAGTGATTCCTCTTCCTCGTGCACGAGTTTCGCGTGCCGGTCGAGCCAGGTTTGGATCTGCTCGTACAATTTCCACCCGGCCGAACTACGCAACCGGTCGTTGCCATTGAGAACCTGGGCGACTTCGGAGTCCTCCAGGGCAATATCATTGCCGAGGTAAATCTGGCCGGTGTTGCCGTCCACGGTTATCATCATGCCTTCGCCGACCCACTGCCGTTCCCTGCCGATAAGTATATGAGGCTGGGCGTCGCGGGTGTTCAGCTGCAGGTTCTGAAGCCCGACCACGCAGGGTTTCATGCTCCGCTCCTGCCGCAGCAGGGCCGACGCGTGGGACAGGATGCTGCCCACCCGTTCCACGACACCGACAACGTTCTTTTCCATCAGCAACTTTTCGTCTTCCTTGTCCGAATGGTCCAGGACCAGGATGACGGGTTTGCCCTCGGCCATCAGTTCCCGGGCTTTGGCATGGGAGAAGGCGATGTGCCCCGTGGCAATGCCCGGCGCGGCCGGCTTGCCGATGGTCACCAGGCCTTTGGCGCCGGGTTTGATGCGCGGCGCTTTTAAAAAGTCCTCGAGCCAGTGCAGTTCTTTCAGGCTGATCTGGTGGACGACCGTTTCCTCGTCCTTGAGCCCTTCTCGGATCATGTCCACCAGGCTGCGGATGCGGGCCGTGGGATAGACGAAATTGCGGGCGCTCCGGGTCTGCAGCAGGTAGAGCTCGCCGTTTTCAACCACGAACTCGATGTCCTGGATTTCGCCGAAATATTTTTCCAGCGCCTCGGCGTAGCGCTGCATCAGTCCGTGCGCTTGCGGCAGGCGCGCGGCCAGGTCTTCCAGGCTGCCGGCCGTGATGCGGCCTGACACAATGGCCTCGCCGGGTTCGGCCCAGCTGAATTCTCCGAACACCCCGGGTTCGCCGTTGTAGGGGTTGCGGGAGTACGCTACACCCGCCCCGGAATTTTCCCGGAGATTGCCGAACACCATCTGCTGAATGGTCACGCCCGTGCCGGTGTTCGGGATCTGGTTGCGCTGGCGGAAAGCCAGCACCTCCGGCGCGTCCCAGGAGGCCATGACCGCGCGGGTGGCGTTCCGCAGTTGTTCGCGGACGTTCTGCGGGAACGCGAACCCTGTTTGTTTATGGAAGGCCGCCTTGAATTCCCCCACCAACGAGCGCAGCTGTTCGGGTGAAAGGGAGGGTTTGTTCGCCTGGACCATAGCCTGGACCCGCAGGGCCTGGAAAATGTCGCGGGGCACGCGATGCACGTGGAAAGCATAATTTTCGATGAACGCCGCGTACAATTCCCAGGCGAACAGTTCATCGTTCCTCATGGCGGCCAGGCCCTCGACCGTCTGGTCGTTCAAGCCCACGTTGGTCAGGGTGATCATCATGCCGGGCATGGATTGCTCGGCGCCCGAACGCACGGACAGGAGCAGCGGGGCCTTGGGGTTCCCAAATTCGCGGTGGCTCGCAATTTCAAGGTGTTCGAGGTTATCGTTGATTTCCTTCATCAGGCTGCGGGGGATCCGTCCGAGATGATTGACCTGTTTGGACACCTCGGACTGGATGATGAACCCAGGCGGCACGGGCAGACCCAGGCGCGCCATGAGGTAGAGCCCACGGCCTTTCCCGCCCAGGCGGGACTCCAGATATTCAGGCGCGGCGGCCATGCCTTTTTCGAAAAAGAGGACATTGGGAGCCCTGGGGCCGTACGTTCCGCTGATCATGCCGATTCCCAGGGCCGTGGTAAAATCCATGGCTCCGGTCCAAACCTGGTGCAGGCCCGCCAGAACGGCGACCGCCGCCCAGACCACCGGGCTGGACAGCGTCGATTGAATTTGTTCGGCGGTCAAACGGCTGCGAACCCAGAGCGGCGCCTGCCGCAGCGCAGTGCGGGCCAAACGGAGGCTCCGGCCGCCCAGGTCCGCCAGGAACGATGACCAGCGGCGCCAACGGGGCTGGCCGACGCGCTGCAATGCCTTGGCCACGACCGCCGCGTCTCCGGCGCTGTAAAAGCCCAAGCCGCGGCCGTTCAAAGTGGTGGCGTAGACGGCTTTGCCCGGCATACGTCCGGCCGCCGACCTGGGATAGAGCGCGGCCAGGAAAGGCTGGCCGGCCAATCCCACCAGCAGGGCGTCACCGTGGAACTGCAGGGTGGCAAAATCCGGCCGGATGCCCGGATTATTGGCGGGATACTTCCCCACCTCGGCGTCAAAGGCCCGCGAGAGTTCCGCGGGTTCGCGGATTCCGGATTGCGCCAGGTCGGACAGCAAGGCCAGCTTCAACATCATATCGACAATTTGATACGTGATGCGCGTTTCCCTCGGCAACTGGTTTTCGGATACGATCTGGTCTGCGTCCTGCCACTGGGCCAGCAGCGGGGCCAGGGCGATTTTTTCCTGATTCTGGGCCAGTAGTTTTTCCAGGGGCGTGGCATGGTTGCGCAGCAGGGAGAAATACGGATTGACGCGGTCAGGATGCAGCAGCCTGGGTTTTACCGACACGTAACTGACGCCGGCCTGGCGCAGGCCGGCCAGGATCTCCGGAGTGTGATATCCACCGGTGGCCAGCACGGCGGTCCGGACATTCTGGCGTTCCATTTGCCGGAGCAGGTTGGCCACGAAATCACCGCTGCGCAAATCCGCCGAACGGTAGAACTGCTCGACTTCGCGCAATTGCCGGTCGAGCAGGGACAAATCGGGATCCAGGTCCTCGCCGACCGGATAACGGCCGAGAAACGCCGTGAAGTTCGCGATCCGCAGTTTTTCGGGATGGGCGCGGAACTCGGCCAGCTCGGCGGGCGAGGCGGAAACGTTGAGCAGTTTCTCCAGCAACTCCTGGCGGCGCAACAGCTCTAGCAGCTCTTTTTCCCCGGCGGTCGTAACCAGCGGCGCGCGCAGGACGGCTTCCAGGCGCTCGATGTCCGTGAACAACTGGTCAGGATCCACGTCTTCGGGGAAAATGTTCTGCCGCAGGGCCACATAGCGTTGCAGCTGCGGATAGGCGTCGAGGGGGAGCGTTTGCTGGCGGGCCTGTTCGGCCAGGTGCACGGCGTAGGATTGGAGCGGGAGGCGGCCTTGGCGGTAAGCGGAGCTTTCCGCGTCAAACTTGAGGAGGCGGGGCGAATACACGCGGGGCTTGGTCTCCTCCAGCGCCTCGTGCAAATCCATGAGATACCCGCCGGTCTCGTCGGACAGGAAACGCGAGACGCATTCCCTGCTGCTGGCGTAGCGGTCGGCGTTTTCCATTCCCAGCAATTTGCTTTCGCGGCCTTTGACGGCGGCGTAGTATTCGGCGCCCGACATCTGTCCCTGGTGGAGGAAATAATCCCCCACCTGTTCCTTGATTTTTTGCCTGGGAAAAGTGGACAGCTTGGTCACGTTGACCGGCAGACTGGCGCCTTCGATTCCGATCAGCCGCAGGGGCACCTGGCTCTGCAGGCTTTCCAGAAGCCCGGCAATGTGGTTTTGCACCTCGTAATTGCAGTGCAAGTCCTGGATGTGGATGACCAGACGGTCTCCCTGTCCCTGGAATGAATCTGAGATCGAAGCCAGTTGTTTGGGGATTTCCAGCAGCTGGTTTTGGAAGCGGAATTGCCCGGGAGTGGCGAAGGTATTGGACTCGAAAGCCCAGGTGACATGCGGAAGGATGAAAGTTATTGAGACCAGCAAGGCGAGGATACGCTGACTAAAAACGAGGTGATGTTTTCTCCAAATGGAAAACAAGCCAGGGATGCTCGCCATCGCGAATTCAGGGCTCCGTATAAATGATTTAATGAAAATATATCATAACAAAAAATCAAAAACAACCCCGGCAATTAGAAAAACCTTTTATTTTCAAATTTAATATATGCGGCGTTTCAAATCGGAACAGGTTGTTTTTAATATAATTTAAAGCGGGAAAAATACGGGTTTTCTATAAAGGCATTTCTGCAGGCGCGGTAAAAAAGCGCGTACATAAAAGGATAAACGCTCTTTGCACAAATGGGAAGAATCTTTCGCAAATGAATTTGATTTTATTGCACGAACCAATGGCGGGTTTAAAGTTTTTGACCGGTGAGATCGAAATGCATGGCATGAGCCGCGGTCCGGCCGGCACCCATGGCCAGAATAACCGTGGCAGAACCGCTGACAATGTCGCCGCCAGCATAAACCCGCGGCATGGCGGTCCGGCCCTGCTCATCCACCTGCAAATAGCCTTTGGAAGTCAACGCCAAACCGGGTGTGGTTTGGGCGATGATGGGATTGGCCTGGGTGCCGATGGCGATCACGGCCGAATCCAGTTCCAGAAGGTACTCACTGCCGGGTTTGGGGACCGGCCGCCTGCGGCCGGACGCGTCCGGTTCAGCGAGCGCCATCTCCACGCAGCGTGCGGCAGCCAGGTCGCCCCGCTCATTGCCTGTAAAAGCCACGGGTGCCGTGAGCAGCCGGAAGATGATCCCCTCTTCGCGGGCGTGCTTCACTTCCTCGGTCCGGGCGGGCATTTCCTGTTCGGAACGCCGATAGATCAAATGCACTTCCTCCACGCCCGGCAAACGCAGAGCCGAGCGCGCGGCATCCAAGGCGGTGTTGCCGCCGCCGACCACGCCTACCCGGCGGCCCACCCGCACCGGCGTGGCTGCTGCGTTCCATCGGTAGGCTTCCATCAGGTTGATGCGGGTCAGGAATTCGTTGGCCGAGTAGACGTAGTTGAGATCCTCGCCCGGGACGCCCATGAATTGCGGATAGCCGGCGCCCGTGGCGATATAGACGGCTGCAAATCCCTGGGCGTTCAGCAGTTCCTCGATGGTGGCCAGACGGCCAACCACGGCATTGGTCGCAAAGACTACGCCCAGGTCGCGAAGGGTTTCGATCTCCGGCTGTACGACTTTCGCTTTCGAGAGGCGGAACTCGGGGATGCCGTAGGTCAGCACCCCGCCGAGCGCGTGCAACGCCTCGAAAACCGTGACCTGATAGCCGAGTTTGCGGAGTTCGCCGGCGCAGGTCAGGCCCGAGGGGCCGCTGCCCACGATGGCGATTTTCTCCGTCCGTTCGGCGGCCGGGCGTTCCGCGGCGAGGTTTTGCCGCAGGGCATGGTCGCCGACAAAGCGCTCCAGGGCCCCGATGGCGATGGGCGCGCCTTTCTTGTTCAGCACGCAGGCCAGTTCGCACTGGGTTTCCTGCGGGCAGACGCGGCCGCAAATCGCCGGCAGGCTGTTGTCCTGGCGGATGCGGCGGGCCGAAGCATCCGGATCACCGTCGCGCAAGGCCGCAAGGAAATGCGGGATATTGATGTGCACCGGGCAGCCGTCCACGCAGGTGGGGCGCTTGCAATACAGGCAGCGCGCTGCCTCGCGCCGGGCGGCTTCGGCGTCGAGCCCCAAATTGACTTCCGAGAAATTGCGGCGGCGCTGCGCGGGGTCCTGCTCGGGCATATGGACGCGGTTGAGGTCAAGCGGCATGGGACCCTCCGCTGGGTTTGGCTTCGCGGCGCGCCTTCTCTTCTTCCCTGAACATGGTCAGGCGGCGCCGCAGGCTGTCGAAATCCACTTGGTGGGCGTCAAACTCAGGGCCTTCCACGCAGGCGAAACGGGTTTTCCCCGCCACCTGGCACCGGCATACCCCGCACATGCCCGTGCCGTCCAGCATCAGCGGGTTGAGGCTGACCATGGTCTTGACGCCGAAGCCCCGGGTCAGATCGGCCACGGCTTTCATCATGGGCACGGGGCCTACGGCCATGACGAAATCGATTTCGCGGGCAACGAGCAAAGGCTCCAAGGCGGCGGTCACCAGGCCTTTTTGCCCGGCAGAACCGTCGTCCGTGGTCAGGAGCACTTTGTCGCTGATGGAGGCGAGCTCCTGCTCGAGGATCAGCAGGCTGCGGGCGCGTGCGCCGAGGATGGTGACCAAGCGGTTGCCGGCCGCGCGGAAAGCCTGGGCAATGGGCAGCAGCGGTGCAATGCCCACCCCGCCTCCCACCATGGCCACGGTGCCGTGTTTGGCGATCTCCGTGGGATGACCGAGAGGGCCGATCAAGTCTTTGACCGGCTCGCCTGCCCGCAGACCGGCCAAATCCCTCGTTGTGGCGCCCACGACTTGAAAAATAATGTCGATGGTCCCCTGGTCTTGGTCAGAGGACACAATGGTCAATGGGATGCGTTCGCTGTCAGCCAGGGGCCTGAGAATGATGAAATGGCCGGCGCGGCGTTTGCGGGCAATGTCCGGAGCGGACAGGGTGTAACGCCATACATCAGGCGATAGTTGGTTTTTATTGATAATATTGAAATTATTCATCATAATCACCAAACGACATTAAAATAAAAGAGGGGCATAACTTTCTATGCCCCTCAAGGAAAATCCGGCCAGGTCGCTGTGCGGGCAGCCTGTTGGTCAGCCTTCGAAACGCTTGCGGGCCGCCAGCAATTCAGCCCGCATTTCCTTGGGCAGGCGTTTTCCGAACATGGCGAAGTGCTTCTCAATGTCGTCCAATTCCTGCTTCCAGGCTTCCGGATCCACGGACAGCAGGCTCTGCATATTTTCGTCGCTCAGGTCCAACCCAGTGCGGTCCAGGCTGCGCAGGGTGGGGATGTAGCCGATCGGGGTCTTGGAAGCTTCGGCGGTGTTTTCGCACCGGTCCAGAATCCATTCCAGGACGCGCAGGTTTTCGCCGTATCCCGGCCACAGGAACTTGCCCTGGTCGTCCTGCCGGAACCAGTTTACATTGAAGATTTTGGGTGCGTTGGTCATTTTCTTGCCCATTTTCAGCCAGTGCTGGAAATAGTCGCCCATGTTATATCCGCAGAACGGAAGCATGGCCATGGGATCGCGCCGCACTTCCCCCTGTTTTCCGTATTGGGCCGCCGTGCGCTCGGACGCCATGGTGGCGCCCACGAACACGCCGTGCTGCCAATTGAAGGATTCATAGACCAGGGGGGCCAAAAGCGCGCGGCGCCCGCCGAAAATGATCGCGGAGATCGGCACGCCGTGGTGCTGCTGGAGGCGGAACGAAGCCGAAGGACACTGGCTGATGGGCGCGGTGAAGCGGCTGTTGGGATGCGCGCCCAGGACCGTTTTGCCCGTTTCGTCCTTGAGGCCCGGATTCCAGGGACGGCCGCGCCAGTCAATGCCCTCGGCCGGCGGTTCCCCGTCGCCGCCTTCCCACCAGACTGTGTTGTCTTTCGCGAGGACGACGTTGGTGAAGATGGTATTTTTCTGGATGGTCTTGATGGCGTTCGGGTTGGTTTTGGAATTGGTGCCCGGCGCCACACCGAAGAAGCCGGTTTCGGGATTGATGGCCCACAGCGACCCGTCGGTGTCAATGCGCATCCAGGCGATATCGTCGCCCACGGTCCAGATTTTATACCCCTTCTGCTTCAAGGCTTCGGGCGGAACCAGCATGGCCAGGTTGGTTTTGCCGCAGGCGCTGGGAAACGCGCCGGCAATGTACATGATGTGCCCGTTGGGTTTCTCCACGCCCATGATCAGCATGTGCTCGGCCAGCCAGCCCTCCTGGCGGCCGATATAGCTGGCGATGCGCAGGGAGAGGCATTTCTTGCCCAGCAGCACGTTGCCGCCGTACCCGGACCCCACGCTCCAAATGGTGTTGTCCTGGGGGAAATGCAGGATCAGGCGGCGGTTCTCGTCCAGGTCGGCCTTGCTGTGCAGGCAGCGGGTGAACTCGCCCTTGTCGCCCAGGTGCTTCAGGACCGGCAAGCCGACCGTGGTCATGATGCGCATGTTCAAAACCACGTAAATGCTGTCCGTCAGCTCCACGCCGGTCTTGCTGAATTCCGACCCGACCGGCCCCATGGAAAACGGGATGACGTACATGGTGCGTCCGCGCATGGCGCCGCGGAAAATCGTCCGGGCCTTGGCATAGGCTTTTTCCGGGGACATCCAGTTGTTGTTGGGCCCGGCCTGGGCCTTGGTCGGCGTGCAGATGAAGGTCAGATGTTCAGTGCGCGCCACGTCATTGGGCGCGGTGCGGTGGTAGAGGCATCCCGGCAGTTTGCTCTGGTTCAGGCGGAGGATTTCGCCGGTGGCCGCGGCCTGGTCCTCCAGGCTCCGTTTTTCCTCCGCGGTGCCCGTGATCCAGACGATTTTATCGGGCTGGCACATGTCCGCCATGCGCTTGACCCAGGCCGCCAGTTGTTTGTGCTGGATTTTCATGTAAACCTCCTGCCAAGTTAAAATTAGAAACTTATATCACCTTGACCTGGTCGATGCAATCATTTTTAATCCCGATATAAAAAAAACCGGAGGCCCGAAGGCCTCCGGTTTGAAGAGCTCGAACCGTCTCAGCGGCTGATCAGGGTTCCGGCGGGCGGAGGGGTGTCCCCCACGGTCACGGATTCCAATTGCAGGGTGGTGATGAGGGCGGGATTGGAGACGTGGCGCACCAGTACGTACCCCGGGCTGCGGCCTGCCTGGGAGGCTTCCACGAACAGGCGCAATGTGCGCGAACCGCGGAACGGCACGGCCACCAGCTGGATTTTTTCCGACCCTGCCGCCTTTTGACCGTACAAGAGTTGTCCTTTGTAGTCCGAAAGCAGGTCCTCGGTCTGCCGCAACGACAAGACCGAGGGCAGCGCGATCAGCGCGTAATACTCGGTCGGGTCCTGATCCGGGTTCAGTTTGACCACCAACTCGCCCTGCTGGCCCATGGTCCACTGGGTGTTCGACCAGGCGGCGGTGAAAAAATGCCCGGAGGCTTGCTGATAGTCCGAGAACAGGATTTCCCGCTGCTGGTCCTGGCGGAGGGCCACGTAAGCCGGCGCTTGGATCTCCACGGGAGCGTCCTGGGGTTCAATGACTTTGGCTTCCCCGGCCAGGGTCAGGGTTTCAGTCCTGCCGTGGCCGGCTTTGATTTTGATTTCAGGCGAGGATGAAAGTTTGTGGTCAGCGGCCATCTGCACCATCAATTCCAGAAACCGCACCAGCGTTTGCGGGGCGGAATACACCCCGCCCAGCAAGGCCGGCCCCTGAATCAAGCCCGGGTCCTGGGTGGAGATCAGGCCCTTGGCGATTTGGTTGAAGACCTGGGTGAAATGCGGGTCGTTTTGGGCGTAAAGGGCTTTGGCGTTCAACAGCAGATAATACAGACTGCCTGTGCGTTCGAAAGCCCGCAGGAAACGGTAGGTGTCGTAAGCCTGAACGAACTTGGCGTTGAGTTCGCGGGGAGACGGCTGGCCGGGCAGATCCAGGGCCGGCACCATGCGCTTGACGAACCAATCGACCACCGCCCGGTCGGTCAGGGCGCGGTAAACGACCTGGCCGTCGATTTCAACGGGAATGACATCCTGGCCCGAGGCATTCTGCTGGATGCGCTCATCCAGGGAGAAGCCCTGCCGGCCCAGCTCGGCGGTAAGTTCCTTGACGCGCGACTGGAGCAGTTTGAGGGTGGGCCCGAGTTCGCCGGACAAGGCGGCTGAACCGGACAGGTTGTCCCTGGCTGTGGCGAAGTTGCGCAGCACCCACGCGCTCCAGACCGGGTTGGCCGGCACGCCGGGATAGGGGCGGAAGAGGCGGGTGGCAGGGTCGTAAAACGCTTCGTCCAGGTCCTTGACCGTCTTGACCAGGTCCGCTGCCAGCGCGTCCCGCAATCCCTCCTCGGCCAGGAGTTTTTCCGCCATGGCCCGCAGCAACACCGCGTCAATGGCCGCCCGGGCGCTCAGGGCTTCGCTGTGTCCGAACCAGGAATGCATGGTGGTCTGGATGTTCGCCACCAGGCCGGACAACGCCTGGCCGGGAGTGGCGTAAAGTTCGATCCGGCGCCCCGAAGGCACTGCCATCGGCTGGCCGTCGGAAAGCGAAAGGTCGGAGAAAGTCAGCGGATAGGCGGAAAGATCGCGCAACTGGATTTCACGCTGATCCAGCAAACGATTGTCCGTCCCGCGCACTTCCAAGTGCAGCACGCCGGGCTGGCCGCCCTGCAACGGGATCGTTACGTCTTCCAGGCCGGGTTTGATTTTGAACGTCACGGGTTTTTTCAAGCCGGCGCCATAGGCCTTGACAATGACCAGGCCGGACTCCCCGTTGTTGACTTGGGCCCGGGCCTGGATCTCTGAACCCGGTAGCAACAGGGGGAGGATCGCGGATTCGATGAACGTTTTCTTGCCTACATCCACGCTTTCAAGCTGGTCCAGGCAGTCGTAGTTCCGTACGGCGGTGAAACGGACCGAACAGCGGCCGGTTTGCGGCGGAAGGGTCGCTGAAATTTCGGCCTGGCCCTGGCTGTCAGTGCGCACCACGGCGCAGTAAACCACTTTCCTTTCGCCTTCGCGAATCAGTTCCTGCTCCGCGGCTTCGGGCGAAACGGCAGTTTCGGAAGGTTCGGACGTCGCCGCCATTTGCGCGGGGGCCTTGCGCGCTTTGGATACCGCACCCATGAACATAGCGCGCTTGCCCATGGGAGCGGCTGGCGCCTGGGAGGGCATGACAGCCATTTCTGCGTCCTGTGCCTCTTCGGCCTGGATGCCCGTCCAATCGCGCCAGGAGGAAAGGTAATCGGACAAAGCCCGGAACGAATCGCCCACAGCCGAGATGAGGGGTTCACGCCCGCTCTTGGAAGCCACGCGGTTGTCGAAGACCTCGAGCACGCCGTAAACCGAAACCGGCTTGCCGGTTCCCCGTTCCTGGGTGTGCAGCGAGATCGTAACGGGTTTCAGGGGCGCGCCTGATTTGGGCAAGGACACTTTAAGCTCCAGATCGGATTCCACGTAAGCAATGCCCCAGCCTTCCTTGAAGGCGCCGTCTTTCTTGGCGAACCCGCCGATGGCAATCAGGCTGTAGGGAGCGGAAATTTTAACGGTCAGCGTGCGTCCGGGTTCCAGCTCGTCCGGCACCGGGATTTCGCGGGGTTCTGCCTGTCCTTTTACAGGGAGAACGAACAGACGGGCGTGACGCAGGGGTTCGCGCACCTTGAGCGTGATGGCTTCCGTTTGATCGGCCACGGGCGTGGTCCATTCCCATGGTTCGTTTTGTTTTTGGGATTTTTCCTCGAAAATGTAGATGTCGCGCCCATAGACCGGAGCGGTGCCTTCGTACGGGGCCAGGGTGGCGAAAAACCGGCGCGAAAATCCCGCGCCCAAGGGGATGTTCTGGCGCTCCACATGACCGGATTTGCCGAACAGATAGCGCAGACTGCCTTGGGGCGTGATGACCTCGATTTCAAACGGGCCGGAATGGCTGCTGACATCCAGCACGGCTTCCAACAGGCCGTTTTCGATCGTAACCTCCTGGGCGGGCCCGGCTTCGACGCCGTTGCAGCCCGCGAGATAACAGCGGCTCTTGATTTGGGCGCGGCCTTGATACGGCTGGTTCATCACCCGCACCTCGTTTTTCACGTTGAGCCCGTTGCCCCAGCGCTTCCCCGCGCCCGCGGCATTGCCGAGGAACCAGGCGCCTTTGGCTTTGCGCAATTCCCCGGCTTCGGTCACCTGCTTGAATTCGTGTGCAAACGACAGCGCGCCCAGCGCGCCTTCCACCACCGTAAACGTGGCGAAGGTCTCCAGGGTTCCGTCCTCGGCTTTCAGTTCCAGGCGGTATTCGCCCGGTTCCAGTTTCTTTTCCTTGCCGCTCAGGATTTTTTCCACTGCCAGGCCCGCCGGATCGAGGGTGAAGACGCCGAGATCGCGGGAGGTGGAATCTTTCTTTTGCAGCTTCAAACGGACTTTCGTGTTCGGCCGGGTGGGAAGCATTGCCTTGGCGAAAACTTCTTCGTTGGGCCAATAAATCGGCTGGTCCGTGGTCAGGGAAAGATAATTGACCGTGAGATACTTGGCCAGGTCCTGCTTGGGGGCGATGATTTTATGCTGGACTGGATTGATCTGGAATAGAGCGGTGTCTTTAACATCTGCCGGCGCTGCGGCCATGGCCATTCCTCCTCCGATGAAAGTCACCCACACAGACAGGCACCAACGGAAACACCATCTTTTCATTGCGCTCCTCCTGGAAAATGCCGTTTTTAAGGGATGACGCTTGGACCCCGGCGACAGGAAAACCGCTCAAACTATTTCCTGCGCAGGCAGCACACGTCGGCCTCGAAGACACTGTCCTGGTCGTCGATATACACGTGGACAAAGTAGAGGTACTGGCCGTCCGCGGTCAGAGAGGGCTCGCCCACGCCGACGCCCTGGATGACCACTTGGGGATTGACCCAGTCGGATCCGCTGCGGTCGAAGGAATAGATGCCCGGAATTCCGCCGCGCACGGTGGTCAGGTACATGGTGTTGCCGTCCGACGAGAAACAAGGCTGCAGGTCGTTGGAAGCGGTGTTGACCGTATTGCCGGCGCTGACCGGCGCGGACCAAACTCCGCTGACAGTCTGGCTGAGGTAGATATCGGAACCACCCAGGCCTCCGGGACGGGTCGAGGCGAAATAGAGGTACTGCCCGTCCGGGGTCAGCGAATGTTCGCCGTCCAAATAGATGGAATTGACCGTGGGACCGAGATTGGTCCCCGGACCGGGGACACCGTTGCTGAGGTCAGCCACGTAAATATCCTGGGCGTCTTCTACATAGGGGGTATGGTTGTACCCGAGGTTTTCAGGCCGGTTGGAATGGAAATACACCTTGGTTCCGTCCGGGGTAAAGGAGCATTCGCCGTCCAGGGAAAGCCCCGAGGCAGCGCCCTGCCCCAGGTCGTAAAAGGCCGGCCGGCCGAATTGGTCCGGGGCCGCCAGGCGCTGGACCACATAGGTGCCGTTGGGCCGCGAAAGCATTTCCAGGGGGGTCATCTGGCTCGTCAAGCCGGTCCCGAACAGAAAATACAGGCGGCTGCCGTCCGCGGAGATTTCGATGGCGTCTTCTGGGCACGGCGTATTGACGGGATAATCCAAATAGATGATCGTGCTTTCCCACGCCGGCGAAACCACGGTCGGGACATTCGCGACGGTTCTTTTCAATTCGTGCCTGACGAACGCGGTGCCTGGGGCGGTCGCGGTCTGGTCGCCGGTTTCATACAAGGACACTTGGCTGGAGTTGGTCAAGGTGGCCTGGGCCTGGTCCAGCATCCAGAGACGGATGCCTTTCGCCTGGAACGCCGCCTGGTCGAAAACAGACCGGCTTTGGTCCAGCAGGCGCCACCACAGGAAAAACTCGTTGGCTTCGAGCCGGGAACGGGTCGCGATCAGCTGGGCGGTGTCCTCCAGCAGAAGATGGTATTGAAAATGGCGGTCAGCCGCGTGGATGAAAGTGCAATCCGTCAGCTTGAGGACGGCGTTGCCGCTGATGACGATGTCGCCTTTCTGGATGTAAGTGCAGTCCTTGATCTCCAGGGTTTCGCCGTTTTGAACCAGCAGCGTGCCGTTGTGGACCACGGGGGCGGGATGGCGTTGCGCGTCCACCTGCTGGTCCAGGGCCCGGGCTTTTTGCTTTACCGCTCCGGTCATCCCGAAGTGCAGGCCGGCCCGGACAGGCGGGGCCGAGAGCAGGAACAGCATGGAGACGCAGAAGAGCAGGCGGAGGACGTTCATGGCGCGGGACTCCGGAAGAAGTACAAATTGACGCCCAGGCGCGCCACCCATTCCTGCGCGTCTTCGATGAACAGGCCGGTGTCCGCGTCCGTGAGCTTGATCCAGGCAGGGCCGATGTCTGCTTGCACGGACACCCGCTGCCAGGGGAACCATTCGACGCCGGCGAAGAGCTCGCCTGCCCAGCCGCTGCCCCGGCTGTGCTCCTCCTGGAAAAAAACGCTGTCCGCCTCCAGGCCGCCGTAGAAACGCAGGGTGGAGTAATCATAGACATAAAACAGCAGGCGGGGTCCGAAGAGAAAGACTCCGGTTTCGGCCTGAAGAGACAACTCGCAGGCCCATTGGCGGGTGAAAAAATAGCGGGCGCTCAGTCCCGGCCAGTTCAACCCCAGGGCGAAGGCGGGGTCGCCTGTTTCAGGCTGGGCCGGAACGGCGAAAAAGAGGGTGGATAACGCCAGCATGGTCAAAACCGCCTTTGCGGTGCGTGATTTGCCCTGCTGCCGCATAGCCGTCCCCCCGCGCAAGATGCGACAATTTTAGCAAGGATGGAAAAATCGGACAACCCGTTTCTGCCTTGCCTGCCGGAACCGGGAATTCGCTGGCTTGCCTTCTGCATCTGTGCTAGTTTAAATATAATCCCAATTGGATACGGATACTTCTGATGCGCTGGTTTTTCCCCCTTCTGCCACTAGTAGGCTTTTATCTTGCCGGCAGCCCCGCGCTGGCCCTGCAAGGCTTCAGATTGGTCATAACCGATCACGCCCCTGACTCCGTGATCACCGCTGACCGCGCCCCGGTTCCCGCCTCCCTGCAGCCAGCTGCCGGGGAACGGCTGGTCATTGGCCGCCTGGAAAACGCCGGCTTGCGCCTTCCAACCCTCAATCATATGGCCCTCTATGACCGTCAAGGCCGCACCCTTCCGCTCGCCGTTGAGCGCGCAAGCCTGCGCTGGAGCGGCGACAAAATAACAGGGCTGACCCTGGCGTTCCAGGTCCCGGAAACCGCGACCGCTGGCCAAACCTTCGACCTGGTTTGGAGCGAGGAGTATGAACCGCTGTCGGAAAACACGGAGGTGCCGGCGTTCCACTTGGATGACCCTGCTCTCCGCGCCTGCCTCTCCTTCCGGGTGCAGCCGGTCTCCAAGGGCGCGATGCCCACGGCCATGCTCGTGGAAGTGGATGTCCGCCGCGCCTGGTATCAGTGGTGGTATCTTTTTCCCCTGGTGACGGCCGTGCTGCTGGGGTGGCTGTTCCTCCGGACGCAGCCAAAGGAGCGACCCTGATGCGCCGCATCCTCTGCCTGTCACTGGCCGGATTCCTGATGGCCTGCACTCCGCCCCTGCCCCGGCTGGTGGTCTTTCAGGCGCCGCAAGTGGCGCCGGCCATCCGCAAGCTGGCGCCGGACATGGAGCACACCCTGGGCGCCTCCCTGAGCACCGAGGTGGCGGGCAGCCAGACCTTGTGCCGCATGGTCACGGACCTGGGCCGGGAATGCGACCTCCTGCTCCTGGCTGACGCTGAATTGTATAAATCCCTGGCTGCGTCCCAGGTGCGCTGGCGCGTGGAGTTTGCGCACGATGAGATGGTGCTCGGCCTCGGCATTCGCGCCCGGCGCGTGGATGAAGCGGAGCGCGATTGGGCGTCGGTGGTCGCCTTGCCGGACATCGTCCTGGCCCGCGTGAATGAGGATCTGGGGCCCGTGGGCTACCGTACGCTTCTGCTGTGGCGCTTGTGGGAGTTGCAGGGGCACCCCGGATTCTTCGACCGCCTGAAATCCCGCGACATGCGTTTGGCCGAGCACGCCGAACAACTGGCCGCCTGGCTGAAAAGCGGGGATGCGGAGTACGCGTTTTTATACCGCACCACCTGCCAGGCGCACGAAATCCGTTATTTGCGCCTGCCGCCGGAGGTCAACCTGGGGAGCCCGGGACAGGCTTATGACCGGGCTGAAGTGAATTTCACCGCCTGGAGCGGCGGCCGCAAAACCATCCGCACGGTGCGCGGCCGCCTGATCACCTGCGGGGCAGCCATTCCGGTTCAGGCGCCCCATCCCGCCTTGGCGGCCACGGCCCTCCGCTATATTTTCAAGGAACATCTGGAGGCCTTTTCGGAAATGGGCTTCACCGTGATCGCCCCCCGGTTCTACGGGCCACAAGAAGATCACCAAATTGCCGCTCCCTGGACAGAATGGGGAGGCGAGTTTTGACCGCGGACCGCCTGCGCAGGTTTTGGCTCCCGGCTGCGGTCCTGGCTGTGCATGCGGGAACGCAGGCCGCTTTGACCGGGTCCGGCTGGCTTCCAGGCGGCTTCTCTTTTTCCCTGGCCCTGCTGGGAGTCAACGTCCTGCTGGCCGCCTGGCTGGCCTGGGGCCAGGCTGAGCCGGCTTCAGGCTTGGGCTTTATGCTGATCATTGCCGGGCACGGACTGGTCGGGCATGCCCTGTCGCCCACGGCCGCTGCCAGCGCCGTGCTGCTCTTGAGCAGCCTGTTGACCGTTTACGTGGTGCTGAAACTCTGGTCAGCCCGCGCCTGGCCACAAGTGTTTGTTTACATCGCCAGCTATCTGGCGATGTTCGTGCTTTTTTTCCGCGTTTTGGAAAACGCGGAGCCGCTGTTTTTGATCGCGCTCCTGGGTTTGGCCGGCACGGCCAGGCACTTGCGGCTGGTGGCCTGCCTGTGGGCCATCATCCTGGCCTTTACCCTGGCGCAGCCCTTCGCCTGGGAGACCGCGGTCATTTCGCTTTTAATCCTGAAAATCCTCTTCACGACCCGCATGGATCTGCATTCCCGCATGACCTGGCTTTTCCTGGGTGTGGGCCTTTTGCTGCTGTTCGGCGTGCTGTTCCCGGTCGCGACCCTGATTTTCGGCCAAAGCCCGCACAACTTGCTGCTCGTGCTGCGCGACCGCGAGATCGTGGACGCCATCGGCGTTACGCTGTTTACCGCCACGGTCGCCACCCTCCTCCTGGGCGTGATCGTGCTTCCGCTGGCCTACGCCGTGGCCCGGACCGATTTTTGGGGCAAACCGGCGCTGTTGTCCGTCATCGACATTCCCATCGTCATTCCCCAGTCCGTGGCCGGGATCGCGCTGCTGTCCGTTTTCGGCAAGCAGCAGATCCTGGGTGGATGGCTGTTCGACGCTTTCGGCCTTCGCTTTGACGGCACGATGCTGGGCATCATCCTCGCCCAGGTTTTCGTGGCACTGCCGTTTTTCTTCCGCAGCGCCCTGGCTGCCTACGAAGCGGTTCCCTCCCGGTACGAAGGAACGGCCCGCACCTTGGGTGCAAATTCCTGGCTGGCTTTCCTGCGCGTCACCCTGCCTTTGGCGGGCCGCGGCCTTTTTCTGGGGGCGGTCATGGCCTGGGCTCGCGCCGCCGGGGAGTTCGGCGCGGTGTTTTTCATCGCCGCTTCACCGGAGACCGCGCCCGTGGCTGTGTATTCACGGTTTCTCAGCTCCGGGCTGGCTGAGACCGCGCCCCTGGTCTCCGTGCTGCTCCTCTTTTCGCTCGGCATGTTTTTCCTCCTGCAATGGACCAGCCGGATGCTGAATCCCGTGCCTCAGGACCACCCGCATTCCCTGCCTGCTTCCCGGCAGAGCGCGCCTGGAAACAGCGCGGCCCGAACACGAGCGTCGGCGTCGGCCCGGCGGTCAAAAGCCGCCGGGCGGTCCGGCCTTGGCAGCGCCAGTTTGCAGATGCAAAACCTTTGCCTGCGGCTCGGCGCCTTCCAACTCGGGCCGCTTTCCCTGGAAGTGCGGCCGAACGAATACATGGTGCTCCTGGGGCCGACCGGCAGCGGCAAGAGTTCCCTGCTCAACGCCCTGGCCGGATTCCACCGCCTGCCGCCTCGCACGGTCCGGCTGGCCGGACGCGATGTAAGTGCCCTGCCTCCCAACCGGCGGCCCCTGGGTTACATGGTTCAGGGCAATGACTTGTTTCCCCACCTGACCGTGGCGCAGAACCTGGCGTTCGGTTTGCGCATGCGGCGCGTGGAGCGCGGTGAACGCGACCGCCGCGTGGCGCGTTTCCTGGAATTGTTCCGACTGGAGCCTTTGGCGCGGCGCGGCATTCAGCACCTTTCCGGCGGCGAACAGCGCAAGGTTGCCCTGGCCCGGAGCCTGATCACGGAGCCCGAACTGCTGCTGCTGGACGAGCCCCTGGGCATGCTGGACGCCCCGGGCCGCCGCGAAATCAGCGACGTCCTACGGGACATGCACTCGGAATTGCGCACCACCACCCTGCACGTGACCCATGACCGCCAGGAGGCCTGGGCCCTGGGCGGCCGCTGCGCGGTGATGTCCGCCGGCCGGATCCTCCAGGTGGGTCCGCTGGCTGAAATCTTCCGCGCGCCGCAGGACCGGTTCACCGCCGAATTCCTGGGCGGCAGGAATTTTTTCCCCGTGGACGTGAAAGGTCGCCGCATCCGGACCGCGTGGGGGCACTGGCCCTTGCGGCCGGGATGGAAAGCGGCGGGCGAAGCACTGGCCATGGTGCGGCCCGAGCACGTGGAAGTGCACCGCCTTCCCGGGCCTGGCCGTTTTTCAGGCCGGGTCACGGGTGTGCGCGATTTCGGCGCGTTTATGGAAATCGTCGTCGCCCTCAGCGCTGGGCCGGAAATCACGGCACACGCCACCGCGCCCTGGCTGGTCCGCCTGCGCCCCGGAGCCCGCGCATACCTCGGGTGGCCGCCGGATCGCATGCATCTCCTGCCCGGAGGAACGCATGACTGAATGGTGGCAGGCCCTGGGCGGATGGGCGGCCGAGGCCGGAAGCACGGCCATTGCCCACCTGAAACTGCTTGAACGCGCCCTCCTCGGACTGGAGGACAGCTACGTCGAGCTGCTGACCGTGCTGGCCTTGGGCCTGCTTGCCGCGCTGCCGGTGGTGGTGCCCCGGCGGCACCGTCAAGTTTGGCGCCGTCTTACCCAGGTGTTCGGCATTTTTATTTTCATATTCGTGGTCTACACCTGCATGGGCGTCTTCGGCATGATTTCCAATTTTTTCCGGGGCTTCGGGGAGATCGGCCGTGAAAATATCCTGGCCTTGTACTTCGCCTCGGTGCCGGTCACGATCCTGGTCACCAGCCTCCTGTTCGGGCCCTTTTTCTGCGGCTGGATCTGCCCCACCGGGTCCTCGCAGGAATTCCTGGGCCTGCTGACGCGGTCCTGGCACCAGCGGCGCCAAGCCGCAGGTTTTCCCTTTTCCCGGGTCTTTTTCATCGGCTCCCTGCTGCTGACCGCTTTTTTCCTGCTGTGGCTGTACCAGCTCAGCGTCACCCGGATATTTTTCGCCGAGGACGCCACGGTGTATTGGTCCCTGATCGTGGTGGTGCTGCTCCTGCTGATGTCCTGGAAGCTGGCCGCCTGGGACGGGCCCTTGCGCCGCTTGAAGCACCTGTCCTTTTTTCTGGTCGTGGCCGCAGCCGTGGTGCACGTGCGCATCACCTCGCCCGTGCATTTCGGCTTCGCCAAGGTGGTGGATCCGGCTTCGATTCTCGCCACGGTGATCGTGGTGGCGGCCGCCCTGCTCCTGCCGCGCATCTGGTGCCGCTATCTTTGCCCCTGGCGGCTGGCCATAAGCTGGGCGTCTCGCTACAGCCCCCGCCGGATCGAGTTCACGGCCGGCCGCTGCACGCGCTGCGGCCGCTGCACCCTGGCCTGCGACATTGGCGCCATCCGCAACGGGGTCGTCAACCCCAGGGAATGCCACATGTGCCTGCGTTGCGTCGATCTTTGCCCTGAAAACGCGCTGGAACTGAAGGAAGAATGGCGGAAGGATTCTGAGGCAGGACCAGCGTGCCCGCAATGAAACCGGATAAAGGCGGGCAGACAGTGCGGGTCCTCGCTGCCAGACTGTTCTTTTGGCTGGCCTTGTCCGCCTGCGCGTGGCCTGCAGGTCAGGCCAGGGCGTCTGATTGGGTGTCCGAACGCAACGGTCCCGAAGGCCAGGCCACGCTGTATGCGCCCGCCGCCCAGCCGCTCAAGGAATGGTATTATTTTTACAAAACCACCATGCGCTACCGGCCGGGATTGGCGGTTTGGGCTTCGCCGGCCCTGGCGGACGTGGCGGATCACCCCCTGGCTTTTATCGGCGGCCACACCCAGACCCTGCTCGCTTTGGACCTGGAGGACCGGCGCGTGGCCTGGCTCAAGGTCACGAACGGCGAAATAACCGCAGCTCCGGCCGTGGGAGAGGTCCGGGGACGCCCGGTCGTATTCTTCACCTCCGCGGACCGCAGCGTGTACGCCCTGGAGGCCGCCAGCGGCGAAACCGTCTGGACGCGCGAACTCTTCCCCGCCAGCCCGACGCTGGGCCACGCGCTTTTGACCGCTCCGGTGCTTCACGCCGGCCGCCTCTATCTCACCGCGTTCGTCTACGACAAGTCCCTGGCCCGCAACCAGCAGCGCGCCTGGCTGCTCTGCCTGGATCAGGCCAGCGGCGATGAATTATGGCGCATCGCAGCCGGAAACGGCGCCGTGAATTCCGCAGTCGGGTTCGAGGCCCTGGGTCGCTTCTACCTGGCCTGGTCCAGCCGCAAAGGCGTCGTGCAATGCTGGCAGGCCGAACCCGGCCCGGCCCGCTTGGTTTGGAAATACCAAATGCCCCAGGAGGTCTTCGGTTCGCCGGTCGTGCAAACCGCCCCTGCACCGCGCCTGTACATCGGCTCCAAATTCGGCAATCTGGCGTGCTTGGACGCCCTCACCGGCCGGCGCCTTTGGCAGCGCCTGGCAGGCCATTGGATCGACAATTCCGCCTGCCTGGGATCATGGGAGGGTCAAACCGCGGTGTTCGTGGGCTCGCACGACTACCGGCTGTATGCTTATGACGCCGAAGACGGGCATCTGCTCTGGTCCCTGGCCTTGGGCGGCGAGGTGTACACGGCGCCGGTTTTTTTCCGGACCGGAAACGGGCCGCGGGTGGCGGCCGCCTGCCTGGACAACCGGCTGTACGTGGCCCAGGCCAGTACCGGCAAGCTTGAAACCGCATTTTTCATCGGCGAACCGCTGTGGGACAAAGCCCCCAAAGGCGAAACCCCGCTCGGTTCGCCCGCGGCCGTGGTCACGGCCGCAGACGCGGCGCTGGTGCTCGGATCCCATTCAGGAATCATCGGCGTTTTTCCGCTCAAACAGCCCAGCCAGTTCAGGGACCGGCCCCGGTCGTTTCGCGGCCTGTGGCTGAGCGTGCCGGCGGTGGTGCTGGTTTTTTTGGGAGTGGTGCTGCCTGTGCTCCTGCGCTGGAGAGGCAGGAGTTAAACGCGCAATTAGAGGCGAGCGGCCGCGATCGCGGCGCCCAGGGCGTTGACGAATTGGGGTATTTTAGGAATGTGCAAGGCCGTTCCCAGCTCTTTTTCCAGGGTTTGGGAAAAGCCCTTGTTCTTGGCGCCGCCGCCGGTAAACGCGACCACCGGATGCAGGCCGATTTTCTTGGCCATGGCTGAAATGCGCTCGGCGATCATCTGGTGTACGCCGGCGACGATATCCTCTCGTTTCACATCCTGCGCCAGCAGCGATATGACCTCGCTCTCCGCGAAAACCGTGCAGGTGGCGTTGATGCCGACCTCCCGGGTGGAATGCTGCGCGTAGGTGCCCAGCTCCTCCAGCCGCAGGTTCAGCGCCCGCGCGATCACTTCCAGGAACCGGCCCGTGCCCGCGGCGCACTTGTCGTTCATGATGAAATCCTCCACCTCGCCCTGGCTGTCCAGCCGGATGACTTTGATGTCCTGCCCGCCCAGGTCCACGGCCGTGCGCACCTGGCCCTGGGGCGATTTCAGGAACTGGACGCCCAGGGCGCAGGCTGAGATTTCAGTGATGGATTTTTCCCCGAACTCGATGCTGCGGCGGCCGTATCCCGTGGAGACAATGTGCTGCAGCTGGTTGCGGGCGAGTCGCGCGACGGCCAGGGCCTGGTCCAGCACCCGGTCGGCCGTGGCTTTGGGTTTGCTGCCGGAAGGCTGGACTTCAGAGGCGAGGATGTAGCTGTCCCTGACGATGACGGCTTTGGTCGCGACCGAGCCGATGTCAATCCCCGCGGTGAGCATGTCTCGCACTCCGGGCGGTTTAGCGCATGCTTTTAAGGCGTTTGGCCACTACGGCCGATCCCAGCGCATTGATGAACAGGGGTATTTCGGGAATGAAAAGTTCGGTGTCCAGCTTTTTCTGCAGCGATTGCACCAGCCCTTCGTTCTTCGCGCCGCCGCCGGTAAAGGCGATCAGGGGCTGGATTCCCATTTTTTTCGCCATGGCCACGATCCGTTCGGCGATGGAGTCGACGATGCCGGCGATGATGTCCTCTTTCTGGACCTCGTGCGCCAACAGCGAGATCACTTCGCTCTCGGCGAACACCGTGCAGGTGGCGTTGATGGCGATGTTTTTCTTGGATTTCAGGGCCAGCGGGCCGAGTTGCTCGAGGTTGACTTCCAGGGCGCGGGCGATGACTTCCAGAAAACGGCCGGTGCCGGCGGCGCATTTATCGTTCATGGAAAAATCCTTGGTCTGTCCGTCGTCGTCCAGGGAGATGACCTTGATGTCCTGGCCGCCCAGGTCGATAATGGTCCGGATCTTCCCGCGGGGGCTGCCGAGATGGGTGATCCCCTGCGCGGCGGCGGAAATTTCGGTGATGGTTTTTTCCCCGAACTCCACCACGCGGCGCCCGTAGCCGGTGGAAACCGTGTGGCTGACGTCGGTGGGTTTGAGTTTGGCTTCGGCCAGCGCCTGGGCGACGGCCATCTGGGCCGTGATCTTGGGGCGCGCGCCCGTGGGCAGAACCGCCGTGGAAAGGATTTTATTCTCGTCCAACACCAGGCATTTGGTGCCTACGGAACCGATGTCCACGCCGACGGTGATCATAGTATCATCTCCAAAAAGGCCTCGATGCGGGTGCGCAATTGTTCCACGTCTTCCTGCCCGTAATCGGAATGCAGCGTCAAGACCGGTATTTTATTCTCTTTGAGCACTTTGTTCACCAAATCTTTTTCCATGTCGAACAACTGGCAGAGGCGCAAATCGTGGTAGATCACGCCTTCGGCGCCGGTTTCCTTGGCCAGGGTCAGGATTTTATCGATGCGGTCGTAGCTGTTTGTAAAGCACGGGCAAACGGTCGGAAAGAAGCGGCGGGTGGCCACGGCCTCGAGCATGCCCTCCAGGGTCCACTCGTCGGGTTCCGGATAGTCCCACAGCCACTGATGACCCACGCACATATCGTCCGCCACCACGGTACTGCCCAGTTCGCTCACGATGTTCAGGATCTTGTAATTGGGCCAAATCATTGGCCCGCCAGTGACCAGCAGCTTCTTGCCTTTGGCCGGAAATGATTTGCGGTTGGTTTGCACCTGCATGTCACGGACCAGGGCTTCAGTCCGTGCCGTCCAGCGTTCAATGTCATCATAGAAGCTCGATTGCACCAGCATCAGCAGGTCCTGGTGGGCGATGATGCCGGGATGCTTGAGCCTGATCTCGTATAGCTTGCGGTAGGCCTCGGAACGGCGCTGGTGCAGGCGGACGGCGGATTTGAGGTTGTGGGCGGTCAATTTGACGCCGGTCAGGGCTTCCAGCTTGCCCGTCAGCCGCTTGATTTCCTCCAGCCACTGCTTTTTATAAACCTGATAGTCCTTGATCTTGGGCAGATTCAGCATCCAGACGGGAAGGTAATCGCTCAAATATTCGCCGAGCTTGGTTTTGGCGTCGCAGGAGGTCGGCAAGACCGCTACGTCGCACGCCTTGGCCCAGCCGCCGTCCGCCACGAAAAATCCCAGGGAAGATTTGGCCAGGGGGCAGATGTCGCGCGGCATGAGCTCCTCGGCGGTGGTGATGGTTTCCGAATGACCGCTGCACAGCCTGAGCGGGACCGCGCCCACGGCTTGAATGATCTCCTCGGGGACGAAATAGCAGAACGTCCCGACGACTTTCTTTTTCAGGATCTTGAGCTCCTGGAGGCGCTTGTGGCCGTCCATGAGGTCCTCGTAATAAGACAGCCCGGCGAGGCGGTCCGGCGCCTGGCGCAGCCGTTCCGTCAAGCCCGCGGTGGCGGCCCGGACTTTATCCAGGCTTTTGTCCCCGGGACGTTTAAGCGGCTCGCGCCGGTAGCGCTGGTTGAAATCGGTTTGCATGACGGCTCCTCAGGATTTGAATAGGGGGATCCCCATCAGTTTGACGGTCAGGCATTTGGTTTCCGGGCACAGATCCACGCAGCGGTAGCAATGGATGCACTGGCTGTGATTGACGTAAGGATTGCGCTTCTCCTCGAACAGCAGCGTGCTTTCCATGGGGCAGGCGTTGGCGCAGATCCCGCACTGGGTGCAGCGGCGCACGTCTTTCATCTTGGAGATAAACGCGCCCTGGTTGAAGCCCGACAGCAATACGCCCAACGGGCAGATTTTGCACCAGGCCCGTTTGAGGATGAAGCCGGAAAAATACAGCAGCGTAAAGCTGACCAGCAGAACGAAAAGCGTGACCAGCAAGGCGGTGGACGCGCCGGGAAATTGCAAATTGATCATGACCGGAAAACCGGTGAGAAGCGGGGTGATGAGCTTGGAGGGGCACATCTGGCAGACGGCCAGGTACAGCGGTTTTTTGATGGACCAGGCGACCGCCGACCAGGAAATGACCCAGGCGGAAGAAAGCACCACGAACGTCAGGCCGTAGCCCACGCCTTTCAGGGCATTGCGCAGCCAGGGCGGAAAACGGAGGCGAGCCCAGCCGAGCAGCTTGCGCAGTTCGTACAGCAACTCCGACATAAACCCCAGCGGACACAGCCAGCCGCACCAAAAACGCGCGAAAACCACGGCCAGCACCACCACCAGCGCCAGGCTGGGCAGGAACACTTTCAAGGGCGGCCGCCAGGTCAGGAGGTCGGAGAGGAAAAACATCAGGCAACCGCGGAAGGTGCCGGTCGTGCCCGCGAAGCGGCAGCTGCGCGTGGGCAGGAAGGTTTGAAAGGGCTGGGTCCAGGTGGGATTGGCGTACAGCATTTCCTGGGCCTGGGTCTGGTTTTCCTCGAGGGCGTACCACTTGATCTGTTTGGGCTCCAGGCCCAGCAGCGTGGCGCCGTAAAAGAGGAAGGCGAAGGAGAGGATTTGCACGCTCCGCCTGATGAAGGTAATGGGGCGTCTCATGGTTTGGGGATTCCTTGGTTGACCGAGGACTGTTTGGCTCTGACTTGATGCTGGCGGCGCCAGAAAAAGACGGTCAGCACGGCCGCGATCAGGCCCAGGTACAGCCAATCTCCGTACTGTTCGAAAAACCCGGGGTTCTCCACCACTTCGATGGTGATCATCCCGTCGCCTTCAGCCCGGACCTGCCCGGCCCACGCTGTCAGTGCCAGGCACCACCCGGCCGCCGCCCGCCAAAACCGGTTCAGCGCTTGGCCTCCTGTTCAGTCGACTGCACGGTGATAATTTTCGAGATATTCACATTGCGGCTGCTGGTCACGGCGTGCAGGCGGATGTCGTAATTTCCGGCTTTAACGCCCTTTTTGCGGACCAGGGTGACTTCGAATTTGGCTTCGCGGCCGGGCGCCAGCCTGGCGACGCTGGCCGGAACGGCGCTGATTTCGAAATATTTGCTCATGCCCTGGACTTTAACGCTGTTGACTTCATTGTAGATGTTGTTCTTGACATAGACGACGAAACTGCCTTTGGCGGGTACTTTGACCGGTTCGTCGGCCAGACGGATGCCAAGATTGTCTTTCTTGGCTTCTTTCTCCTCCGAGCCTCCGCCCAGGCTGCCCTCGTAAATCAGGGTGCCGCGGGTCGAAACTTTGAAATCCATGGGAAACTTGCCGGATTTCAACTGTCCCTTGAGCTTCAATTTGACCGTGAAATAATCCTTCTCCCCTGAAACCAGGCGTTTGAGCATGTCCGGAGCGACTTCGATGTCGAACGCCGAGCTGATGGCTTCGAGTTTGACCGCAAACAGATCGCGGGGGGAGCGGTTGACGATGTAGGTCCTGAATTCGCCCTGCTTGCCGACGATTTTCAGCTGGCTGGTTTCAGGAATGAGCACGATGCTGTCGGGGCTGACCTCGCCGCCGCCGGCCGAAGCTGCGGCGTCGACCGGCAACTGGTTGACCAGTCCCGATTGGGAGATATCCAGCGGTGCCGTGGGGTTCGTGGGATCGCTGGGGCTTCCCGGAACCGAGGGCGGCAATTCGCCGGGGGCAGGCGGAGGAGGCGGCGGAGCGATCACGACGCCACCGCCGCCGCCCGTGGGGCCTCCGACATTGGTCGGGTCAGGGCGCCAGGGATCATCGCAGGCATGGCCGAACGCCAGGCGTCCGGCTAAAAGCAGCGGAAGCAAAGCCAGAAGAACCATTCGAAACGAACGCATATTACTCACCACCTTTGTTTGCAGGCTTCCTATTAAGTGTAGCATATTTAAGGTCATGCTGCTGGTATTCGCAATACACGACATGCGGAACGTCCCGGGAGTCCAAAGCCAGGGCCGAATAAGCGCCCACGTCCCCGTCCATGTCGATCAGTTCGAACACCCAGCGCTGCCCCTCGCGGCGGCAGTATTTGAATTGCTTCTTCGTGAAATCGAAATATGAAATATGGGGCTGCCCTTTCGAATCCAGGGCCAGCGACGCATACCGACCCACATCCCCCTGCGAGGCGACCGTTTCGGTCGCCCAGCTGCCGTCCGGCCGCTGCTGGGCGAATTTCAGATCCAGGCGGCCCATGTCCTGATAGGCCACGCTCAAGGTGCCGTCCCGGCCGCGCGCCAGGGAGCTGAACATGCCCACCTTCCCTTCCTGATCGACGAAGGAAACGTGCCATTCCCCGGCGGTTTTCACAGCCAGTTTCAGGGCTTGGTGCGTCCAATCCAGATAACTGATGATCGGCTGCCCCGCCTCATCCAGGACCAAGGATGAAAACATGCCCACATGATCGTCGTGGTCCACGGTTTCCATCTGCCAGCCCCGCCGGTCCCGCCGGGCGTACTTCAGGTCGTAATTCGTCCAGTCGAAATAACTGCAGTGCGGCTGGCCTTCGGCATCCAGGGCCAGGTCCACGTACGGACCGACATACGCCGATTGATCCACCCGTTGAAGCTGCCAGCCTTCTTCCCCGCGGCTGCCGAAATACAGGGCCTTTTGCTGCCATTCGAAATATGCCACCCGCGGTCTTCCGGCCGGGTCCAACGCCAGGGAAACATAGGTGCCCGCGTTGCCTGAATGTGTGACTTCCTCGCGCTGCCAGGCGTTCCCATCCCATTGCAGGTATTGCAGCCGGTACGTGTTCCAGTCGCAATAAGCGATATGCGGACGGTCTTTGGCATCCAGGGCCAGGGCCAAGGTGTGCCCGTTGATATTGCCCTCGCGGTCCAGGGTTTGAACCTTCCAGGCTTCCCCCTGCCCTCCGCAGCCCGCGAACAAAAATGACGCTATCCCAAACGCGGCCAGAATCATCCGGCCGGGGCTATCGCAGCAAACAGCGTTGGCGGCTGGCATTCAAAAAGTAAACAGAACCGAAATATAATGATTCATGCCCAGTTCGCTCATCAGGCCGGCTGCGTAATCAAGCCTGAAAAAAGCCCATTCCATGCCCGCGCCAAAGGTGAAACCGTCCAAATCGTGGCCGTATTTATAACCTGCGCGGAGAAAGAACATACGGTCGAATTCGTATTCCACGCCCGCGTGCAGCTGGTACGACAAATCCAGGGGTTTTTTCAGATCGAGAGCGGCCTGAAAGCGGTGCTCGGGCGCCAGGACGTAGCGGTAACCGCATCCGGCGGTCACCGAGGTTGGCAATGGATCGCTGCCTTGATCATAGGTCAGATTGGGCCCCAAATTCTTTATCACCAGGGCAAAAGTCAGATCATCCATGACTTTGTACTTCAGACCGCCGTCGCAGGCAAACCCAAGCGCCCGGTATTCCTCGGCCAGGGTGGATTGGAGGATTTTTACGGACAACCCGACCGTGTTCTCTCCGGATACCTGCAACCCGCAGGCCAGGGCCCAGAGAAAATCCTGCTGGGCCGTCACCTGTCTCTCGGTCCCGTCGATGAAAGTCAGGTCCATGGTTCCGCCGTTCAGGTAGGACACGGCCACACCCAGCCCGGCTTGATTGTTCAAGGGCATGGCAAATCCCAGGTGCGAATAGAACGTGTCGTATAAACCTTTCTGGAAAGCGGTGTTCACCTGGTAGCTCGGGACGGCATACAGCCCGGCCGGGTTGTAATGGATGGCCGCAGCGTCGTCGGCCAGGGCTGAGAACGCTTCAGCCAGGCCGAAAGCCCGGGCATTGGCCGGATATTCCATGATGCGTGCGCCGCTGGTCAGGCCGGCGAAGCCGGCGGCCGGCGTCAACAGCACCAGGCAGACGATCAATCCTATTTGACGACGCATATCTTTTTCATCTTTCTGTAGTTTGGCGTTTTCACGTCCACGAAATAAATGCCGCTGGCCACCCGGGCGCCGTGCTGGTTGTTGCCGTTCCAGGTGACGCTGTGGAGGCCGGCCGGCTGGTCTTCATCCAGCAACGTCCGCACCAGCACGCCGTCGATGCTGTAAAGCCGGATGCATACCCGGCCGTCGCGCGACGTGTCAAAACGGATGGTGGTATAGGCGACTTCATTGGGTTTGAACAGGCTGGTGCTGATGCTGACGTCGTTGGCGGCCGGAGCGGCATTTTGATGGTATCCCACGAAGTTTTGCTGGCTTTGATCCGCGGCCAAGCCGGTATAGGTCTTTTGGGTTGGATCGAAAACCCAGTTAGGATAGGCAGGCGCCAGCGTATAATCGCCGGCAATGACATTGAACCCGTAATAACCGTTCCCATCCGTGGTGTATTGGGAGGTTTGCGTGCCGGCCAAATTGACCGTGGCGTCTGGTATCCCCCGCCCATTGGAGTCGCGCAGGTATCCCCAGAGCGCATAAGTCGGCACCGGAGTGGGGGTGGGCGACAATTGGGAGGTTCCGACATAGTTTTGGTTGTCGTAGTTTTGGTTGATGCTGGCATAAGTGAGCGAAACCGGGACGAATTCATATCCAAATTTGGAAGGCGTGAGTGTATATGTGCCGCCGGCCGGAAGATTGGTGAATTCGTAATAGCCGGTGGTGCCGGTGTTGCGCGTGCCGGCCGAACTGCCGGACAAGGTCACAAGGGCATCCTGCAGGACGTATCCCTGGTTGTCGACCAAATAGCCGCGGATAAAATATCCGGATGCGGCAGAGATCATATAGTCCTGGTTCGGCTGATCGGCGCTCAGATTGGTATAGGTCCGGTTGCCCGGGCTGAAGATATATCCTGCCAGCATGGGGGTAATGGTGTAGGTGTTGGAACCGTTGGCCGGCATCCCGGCGAACCGGTAGACGCCGTCGCTGCCCGTAATGTAGTTTGATTCAATGCCATTGCCGGTCAGGGTCACATAGATGCCCGCGATGGGAGTGCCGATGCCGTCAACAATGGTTCCGCTGATCGTATAGGGCCCGTTCACCCAGCGGGCATATTTGAGGTCCTTGTTGACCTGGTCATAATAGCAGATGCTGGGATGGTTCGCGGAATCGAGGGCAATGGAGGTGTTGAAGTACTGTGCGGTCATGGGATCGATGGTTTGCGCCACCCAGGAGCCCGTGGCATTGGTCGCGTATTTTAAAACCCAGTGCTCGTGGTCATGGTAGCTGATGTGCGCGTAGTTGCCCGTGTCGACGGCCAGGGAGGTAAACCAGCCCGTGCAGGAGTACGTGTTGGAAGCCGTGTCCACGACTTGCGGCGTGCTCCAGGTCGCGCCGTTGTATGTGCGGTATCTCAAATCCCCGGTATACAGGCTGAAATTATTAGGGTCATCATCATAATAACGCCAATAGTAGCAATAACTGACGTGCTTGACGCCGGCCGAGTCGATTTTAAGTGCAGGCCAGTATCCGTCGTCCTCGGAAGTGTCGGGCGGATTGTTGGACAGCCAGGCGGCTCCGTTCCAATAACGCACCTGCACGTTGTCGGCCGAGGCGGAATAAGCGGCGATCCAGGGATAATTGCCGCTGTCCAAAGCCAGCGAAGTCTCCATAAAATAGCCGTTGGGCAGGATTTCGGCCCAGGACCAGGAAGTTCCGTTGTAATAGGAATAACGGTGGCTGTTGTAGCTCGTATTCGCGTAGCTGATGTGGACCGAATTGTCCGAGCCCACGGCAATGGAGGTTCCGAACCCCACCGGGGTCGTGTCGCCGCTGGTTTGAAGGTCCCAGGAAGTCCCGTTCCACAGGGCGCAGGCAATATAGCCGCTGGAATTGCGGTAGGCGATGCGGGGATACCCAGACGCGCCCAGCGCGAGAGAGCTATATTGGCCGCAGGAAACCGCAGCTCCGTCAACGACCGAGATTTCCCAACCGCTCCCGTTCCAGTACGCGTATTTCAAATCAGCGCTCGTGCGGTAATAGTAGGCAATATGCGGGCGGTCGGAGGCATCCATGGTCAGGGAACAGTACCAGCCCGTGTCCCCCGCCGAGTCTACGGTTTCAATATCCCACACGGCTCGCGCCGGGGGAAGAACGCAGGAGAGGAAGCCGAGGATAAACACGGCCGCAGATACCGCGCGTCTCATGAACATTGGCCCCCTTTCGCTGGCTTGCGCATTCATAAATACAAATACGACGTAAGCCCCAGATAAACGGCGTCGCGCTTGTAGTTGTAGAGGTAGTCGTTGGTCAGGTTTTGCGTATACTGGTATCCGAGTTTGAGCAGGCAGTTGAACTTCCACAAATAGCCCAGGCGCTGGTTGAATTCAACCAGCGCGCTGTATTCGTTGTCCGCGCGCGTTTCCGGCAGCAGATTGCCGCCGGCGTCCTGAGCTTTGCGGTTGCTGTAGGTCAGTTGGCGGTAGGTGGCGTAGATTCTGAAGAAACTGTTTTCCGGCCCGAAGCAGATCATGCTGTCTAAAATCACGTTCAGCTTGGAACGGCGGTAATACTCCTCCTGCAGAATGACGCCGCCCAATGACGTGTCATAGACCTGGGCGTTGGCGTTGGACTGAAGCTCGTTGAAGCACGTGGCCAGGCTGAAGAATGAATTCGCCGTCACGCGTTTGGTCAGTTTGACCAGCAGCGTGGTCTCCAAATCCTGGCGGTATTCGCTGGAAAAATCGTTCTGCGTGGCGCTGGCGAAGAGCGGGCGTTCCGGGCAATGCTGGAAGCTGATTTTGCCGGTCAGTTCCAGATCCAGGGTATACGGCAGGGCCTGCTTGATCGTCAGATAGCTCCCGAACCCGTTGTATTCGGCCACTTCCTCCAGAAATGACAGGCTGGGTGTCCACCCTTCCTTCTCGAAATTGTAATTCGGAAGATTGTACATGCTGTACTCTAAACCCCAATCCACGCTGGTGAAATCGAAGGCGAAAATGTAAAACCGCAGGGCCGCCTGGGTGGTGAGCATCAGGTAATCATATTTGGAATTGACGCTGTCGTTATAATCGAAATGGTTGACATTCGCGTTGAACAAAGCCACCAGACTGTCGCTGAGATCCTCCTCGAGGCTTCCGCCCAGAATGTTGTTGAGATAATTTTTCATTTTATACTCATCGTACATAGCGGTGCTGAGGCTGTAGTTCAGAGCATAATGGGTGCTGCGGGTGATTTTATCCTTGTGGTTGGCCCTGAAGTCGATTTGCGCGTAATTGTCCGCATAAGGAATGACGTAGGAATAGATGTTATTGTCACTGGCCATTTTTCCGGATAATTCAAACCAAGTGGTTCCTTGGGCCCATGAGAATAACCCGAGGAACCCGGTCAAAAGCAGCAATGTTTTTAAATAGGATGGCTGCATGAGTACCATTTTTGCAGGTTATTTGACAAATCATTTCCCTAAAAACTTCCTCCAATATACCACTACTTAAAACCCGTATCAAGCAAACTATGGAAAAACACAGCCACTGTGCCCGAGTATTTCATGCAAATTAATGCTTATTGGGGGATGATCCTGGATAAATAATTAATCGGAAGATTTGGAATGTTTCTTAAAATGATTGCCCTATTCCCCAGACATAAACAGCATCTCCCGGACGGTCAGTGCGCTGGGAATAGTCAAACCGGATGGTGAGCAGCTCTTTGCCGAGCAAAAAAGTGTGCAAGCGCAATCCGACGCCCGCGGAATTCCTCAGGTCTGAGGAAGTATAACGGGCAATGTCGTTCGTGACCACCCCCAGGTCGTCGAAAATCACCATTTGAAAAGTCTTCAGCAGTAAAAAGTCGAGTGGCCAGAGCGTGTAATTGATGTTACGGGCCAGGGGAAACCGCAACTCGAAGTTGAGCGTGCCGATCTGGCTGCCCAGGAGTTCACCGTAGCGGTAGCCGCGGATGGTCACCGATTCAGGCAGCAGACCGATCCCGCCAAAAAGAAAAACCGGATGCTCGGGTCCCAGGCTGGCCGCGGCCAGCAAACGCACGCTGCCCACCAGATAGGGGCTGAGAAAATCCAGGCTTTTAAAAACCTGGGCATTGGCTTGCAGCAGGGAGTAGTTTTCCATGCCTCCCAGCAGACGGTCCGCCCATACCACGGAAAGGCTGCGACGGGACCCGTTGGTGGGATCGAAATCATACCAGACCGTGCTGTCATGAACGAGGGAGAGACTCAGGCTCGTCACCCGCCGGTCGAGCACTGATTCGTCCTGAACGCGCCGCAGATTGCGCACAACGAACTGCATTTCCACACGGTCGTAGAGGGAAAACGGACGCTGCAACCCCAGGGCACCGCCGATTTCCTCGTCGTTGAATTCGTCGGTCAGGGTGTTGGTTTCCAGGTCCAGGAGGCGGTAGTAATTTTTACGGTAACTGGCGGAAAGCAGGATATCCACCGGATAGGTGAGATTGGCATAGGTCAGCTGGGTCCGGGTCTGGTAACCGGGAACGAAGTCGCTGATCAGGCTGACATTGTGGTTGCCCAGGTAATCGCTGGCTGTGAGGTAGCCGCCGCCGATCAGCCCTTGGGAGCTGTCATAGCCGGCGAGCAGAAAAAGCAGATCCGGGCTGAAGCGAAAATGGTAGGCGTGCGAATCCTGGATCAAGGGGGCGGAGTCGGGGGCCGGGGTTTCAGCCGGCTGGGGCTCGGATTCCTCAGGCTCCTCTTCCTCGGTCGGTTCAGGTTCGTACAGGGGGGCCGGAGGCGCCGCAGCCACCACCGTGGGCTTGGCTTGATCTGGATTCACTTCGTGCGCTGACGGCGGATTGTCCGGCATGAGCCAGATGTCCTCTGACCCCTTGGCGTACAGGGCAAACGCCAGTTTTTGCCCTTCCGGAGCCGGGGCGGGCTGCAAGGCCGCGGTGGGCACGGACGTCAGCTGGGTCCATGCCCGGGTGGCCATGTCCATGCGGTAGAGGTTGAACTCACCCGAAAGATCCGAGGCGAAATAAAGCTGCTTCCCGTCCGTGGAAAATACGGGCGTCATATGGTTGCATGACCCGCGGGTCAGTGGCTGGGGTTCGGCTTCCGGCTGGCCGGCGGCCACCTGCAGGATCTGCCAGTGTTCCCCCTGCTCGGAGGTGAATACCAGTTGGGTGCCATCTGGAGACCAGACCGGCGAGTTATTGGCTTCGCGGTCGCGGGTAACCGGCGTGAATTCGCCCGAGGATGGATTCCATACATACACGTCGCTTACCCCGTTGCGCACGCCGATGACGGCCAGCCGGTCGCCTTGCGGGGACCAGGCCGGCGAGAAAAAATAATCCGCCGGGAGGTCGTGCGCCTCCAGACGGCGGCTGGCGACATCGAGAAAATATAATTGTGTCTTCCCTTCGGTTTGGGCTGCGAAAGCCAGACGGCGGCTGTCCGGCGACCAGGTGAGGGGCCGGCCGCGCAACCCAAAGGTTTCGAATAATTGCGAGGTGATGGGTCGCGCGGGATATCCCTGATTCCTGGTTTTCAGATAGATCCGCCAGTTCTGGTCCTTGTTCGACACGTACGCCAGATAGCGCCCGTCCGGAGAATACGCCGCGCCCACCGATACGTGCGGGCGCCCGGGTTGCGCCGGTTCCATGGGATTGCCGTAGGCAGAGGGCCACTGCAGGTTTGCCGTGCGCCGCCAGTAGCGCTGCCGCACCCAGTAGAAGAATTCCTCGTTCAACTCCTGCAGGCCAAGCCCAAGGGTTTCGCGCAAAATTTGAGAAAGCGAGATCTGGCTTTTAAACCGTTTGAACAGGGAGGCCAGCTTTTCTTCGCCGTAACGTTCGGCAATGTATTCCATCGTCAACTGGGCTTGTTTGTAGGCTAAATACACGTCTTCCAGGTGGCTGAATCCCTCCAAAAGCGGCAGGGGCTGCAACCGGTCGTTCAGCACGGCGTCCCGCATGACCATTTCCGCCTCGGCGTTCCAATCCTGCGCGGCGTATTCCGCCAGGCCTTCGATCACCCACAACGGGATGAGATATCCTTTGTAGACGCGGAAGGAGCGCATGCCTTCGCCGTAGAGAATGTTAAACTGCAGTACGTGCGTGAACTCGTGGAAAATGACCTGGCGGAGGGACACGGGCGAATCCGGGGCCGGCAGGGCGACGCGATTCTTGTAGGCCTCGGTAAAACCGCCGGTGCCCACGCCGATGACGGACGGGAGGATGTTCGTCTGTTGGAAATCAACCTGGTTGCGGTAGAGGAAGAGCGGGGTCTTTTCGGCCGGCCGCTCCCTTAGCAGACGGGTGTCGTGCTGGTAGGCTTCCTCCGCATATCGGCACACTTCCCGGGCCAAGGCCTCTTCTTCGGGATAGTAGTGAATTTCAAAATGCGCCGTCTCGAAAACCCGCCATTCCAGGTCGCGGGTTTGGGTCTTGTTTTTGCCGAATCCCCAAACGCCGGCCGGGGCCGGCAAAATGAGGAGCACGGCCGTTCCCAGAACGCAGGCGATCCGTGCGGCCGTCAAGCGTCTTCTGAATTTCACAGCGCCTGTAGCCATTGCCGCAGCCAGGCTTTGATTGCGTCCAGCCGCCAGTCCGTTGAGCGGCTGCCGCCGGACCAGGGGGAAGCCTGCAACCATTGCTGCCAGAGCGAAGGAGGTTTTTCCCTCCAGACACGGGGTTTGCCGCGGAGGCCGGCCAGACGGGCCGCCGTTTCCACGGCGTCATCAAGGTTTCCCAGTTGATCCACCAGGCCCAAGGCCTGCGCCTGCCGTCCCGAAAAAACCCGCCCGTCTGCCAGGCCCAGGAGTTCGGCTTTGACTTCCTCGGGCGCCAGATCCGTAAGCTGCACGCCTCTTTTTTTAGCCAAGGCGGCGGCCAGCTTGTCGCCGCGTGCGTTCAGCACCATATCCACGAATTGGGCGTGCAAATCGTCCAGCATGTCCTGCAGCAGGCGTTTTTCGGATGCAGTCAGAGGCCGGGAAAAATCGCCCATGTCCTTGTAGTCTCCGCTCTTCACCACCTCCATGCGCACGCCGATCTTGCGCATCAGCTCTCCGGCTTCGGGATAGCGCAAAATCGCTCCGATGGAACCTGTGATGGAGCCGGGCGCCGCTAAACTGCGGTCAGCCGCACAGCTGATGAAGTAGCCGGCCGAAGCGCAAATCTCCGCCATGGAGGCGACCACGGGGATTCCCGAGCGGCGGAGTTTCGAGATTTCCTCGGCAATGGACTGGGCCGAGGCCAGTGTGCCGCCCGGGGTGTTGAGATGAATGACCACAGCCTTGACCCGGGGGTGATCCCGGAGGCGGTGCAGCTGTTTGACCGCAGTCCGGTCTTCAAGCAGCACCCCTTCGATTTGGACCAAGCCGACGTAGCCGCCGGACATCCTGGCCAGGCTGAGCAGGGCCAACAGCATCAGGATTCCAAAACCGGCCAGTCCTCCGGCCAGTAAAAGCAGATCGCGATGACGCGATGTCATTGACACTCTCCTTGCGGGGATGATGGTCGGGGACGACAGCGTCCATTATAGAATGATTCGCCGGGTTTCGCTACGGGTTATTGGCTGGTGGCGGGTCGGCCTTCAAGGCACTTTGGATTTTTTCGGCCAGGCGGCCTTTGCGGGTCCGGGGACTTTGCTCTCGTCCGGCCAGAAAATTGCGGGCGCTGTCGCCCAGGCGCAGCATGCTTTTTTCGACGCAGTATTCCAGAAAATTGCGCCGGGCGAACGCGCCGGCGCTGGCATAGCTCAAATCCAGCGAACGCCAGACCGCGCGGGCCATGCGTTCGCCTTGCCCGCTGGTGCGGTAGAACTCGACGACGTCCTGGATCTCGGCCACGGTCATCCAGCCGGAACCGGAGAGAAAATAAACGCCTTCCTCTACGTATTCCGAGCGGGGGCTTTCCAGCGATCCGATCGAAAGGATGGCGTAACGGGAAAGGGCCCAGATGCGGTTGAAGGCGGCGCGAAAATCATCCAGGGTGTGTTCGGGCGCATAGTAGCGGATGGATTGGATTTGCTTCCCTTTTTCGTCCTGCCACGCCAGGGTGATCAGGCCATGGGCCGCGGTGGCGCGCAGGGGCTTTCCCCGGTATTCGGGCTTGAGGGCGAATTCGCGGATCGTGCGGAGGGTTTCAAAACAGGACTGGTATTCCGCCAGGGGAACCGGGCCGGTTCGCCGGCCAAGATAGTTCTTGAACCAGACCGTGACCTCTTCCCCGCGCTGTTCCAAAACCAGCGCGGTTTCTTCCTGGTCGCGTCCGCGAACATCGTAAACCAGCAGGCGGGAAAACGCATAGCCTTCGGCCGGGACAGGCCACAGGGCCAGGAGGGCCGAAAGCAGGAGCAAACCGCCGGCGAACGCGCGGGACATCAGGCGCCGACAGTTTGAGACTGCCGTAAAAACGCCTCGATGAACGGATCGAGATCCCCGTCCATGACGCGCTGAACATCGCCGACTTCGTGGTTGGTGCGGTGATCCTTGATCAGGCTGTACGGTTGGAAGACATAGGAGCGGATCTGGCTGCCAAAAGCTATTTCCTTCTTTTCTCCGTACAACTGTTTGGTTTTTTCGGCCTTTTCCTCTTGCGCGCGCATGTACAGCCGGGCTTTCAGCACTTTCATGGCGTTGGCCCGGTTCTTTATTTGGGACCGGTCCTCCTGGCACTGGACGACAATGCCGGTGGGCAAATGGGTGATGCGCACCGCGGATTCGGTTTTGTTGACGTGCTGGCCGCCCGCTCCGGACGACCGGAACACGTCGATCCGCACATCCTCGTCCCTGACTTCGATCTCGACCTCGTCCTCGATGTCCGGAATGACGTCCAGCGAGGCAAAGGACGTGTGGCGGCGCTTGTTGGCGTCGAAAGGCGAGATGCGCACGAGCCGGTGGACGCCCTTTTCCGCCCGCAGATAGCCGAAAGCGTAATCGCCGCGCACCTCGAAGGTCACGGACTTGATGCCCGCCTCTTCCCCCGGCAGGTAATCCAGCAAGGAAACCTGGTACCCTTTCCGGTCGGCCCAGCGCGTGTACATGCGGTACAGCATCTGGGCCCAATCCTGGGACTCCGTGCCGCCTGCGCCGGGATGGATGGAGACGATGGCGTCGTCGCGGTCGTTCGGCCCGGCCAGCAGGAACCGCAGTTCATAATCCTCGAGGGTCTGGCGGAGTCGGCCCAATCCCTGTTCCAGGTCCCGCTGCAATTCCAGGTCAGGGTCTTTGGTTTCGGCCAATAATTCCTCGGCGGTTTGCAGGTCAACGAGCTGCCGGGTCAGGCCCTCGAAAGCCTGCAGGTCCTTGCGGAGGCGGGAAAGCTCTGCATTCAAGGTTTTGGCTTGATGGCGGTCATTCCAAACGTTGGGCTGGGAAAGGTCCTCTTCCAACTTGCGGATCGCGGCTTGTTTGCCCGCGATGTCAAAGATACCCCCGCATTTTCTCGAGTCGAGAGGATAGTTGAGTCAATTCTGCGTTGGCCACGATGTGCTCCTTGGGGTGATTACTCTTCGGTGAACTGCACCGGCGCAGGGGTGGCCGGCAAACGGAAAATCAAGAAAGGGCTGGTCGGACGACCTGCCGCCGCGTCCTGCGGAGAGCGTACGGCGTATTTGACCTCCAGGGCGTTTGGATTGCGCTGGAGTTCCTTGAGTTGGATCTCATAGCCGCCGGTCGGTTGTTGGCCCAGGAAGATGGCGCCAATCATCTCCCGCCGCCAGTCGACTTCGGGCATGGCCAGGGATTTCAGGCCTGCCGTTTTCCATAATTCCTGCAGCGCTTCCGAGGAGCGCAGCACTTTGTTGACAGGTTCCTGGACCAAGCTGGTGTCACCGCTCCATTCCCCGGACCACCGCACCAAGGGCGCGGCCTGGTCGGCGGCAGGAGCGGCTTCGCGCTTACGGCTGGCGAGGGCTCCGCCTCCAGGAAAATCAACGGCTGTGATCAATGGGCTCAGGCCGGCGGACCGTCGGGCCGCCTCCCGCGGTGCAGCCGGAGCAGGGAGCGAGAGCGCCTCCTCGAGCGCCGCCCGGCTGTCCTCGTTTGAGGATCTGGCGGCCTGCTCGGCGTTTTGCGGTTGCGCGTCCATCTTGGCGGCCGCCAATTCGGGCTCCGGGGCCTGGGTGGGGCTGGTTGCTTTAGGTTTCGCGAGATGGGAATCACGGCTTGCCACGGTAATGGGTGGCAGCGGGTTGTAGAAAACCACCACCATCAGCAGCACCATGGCAGCGGCCGCCGTGCTCAACGCCATGGTTCCCCACATGTTCCAGCTGCGTGAGGGTTTGCACTCCCGGTTGAAGCGGGCCATGAAACGCTGGTGGAAATCCGATGGCGCTTCCACGCAGGAGAGCCCGCAAACCATGTTGACCGTCGCTTCGAGTTTGGCGAACTCTTGGCTGCAAGGCTGGCAGAGCTCCAAATGCGCCTTGATTTCGCTTATTTCCGACGCGGAAAGATTGTGGTCAACGTACAAAGGCAGCAGTTCATAACACTCGCGGCAATCCATTTCAGCTCCTCAGCACGGGATCCAGGGCGGTGCGCAACAGGCGGCGAGCCCGCGCCAACCGCGATTTAACCGTACCCAGCGGAATACGGCACAGACGGGCGATTTCCTCATAGGCATACCCTTCCAAATCCCGTAAAACCACAACTTCCCTTTCGTCGGAAGGCAGCTGATGAATCGCCTCCCGGACAATGCGCGACGTTTCCTGGTGCGTGTAGCGTTCGCCCGGATCCAGGCCGGTTTCAACCAGTTCCAAAGGCCTGCTCGAGGAATCCTCAGACGGCGCCTCGTCAATCGAATGATGCTGAAAATATTTACGGCGTTTCTGGCTGCGCACCATGTTTTTCCACAAATTAACCGTAATGCGATGCAGCCAGGTTTTAAATTCCGAACGCCCCTCGAAACGGGCCATGGCCTGAAAAGCCCGGATAAACGTCATCTGCGTGAGATCGTCCGTTTCCGAACGGTTGCCGCTGGTTAAACTATAGGCCAAATTATACACATAATTCGTATGAGTCCTGACCAGCGCTTCGAAAGCATCGCGGTCACCCAAGCGAGCGCGGTCGATTAAATCGCCTTGTTGCAGAACCTTGCCAACCATTAGACCCCTGACTTCCCGCGGGGTTCGTTGTGCCCGCAATAAAAATACAAATGGAACCGAACTGTTTATAAAACAAAAACCGCCTTAAATCAAGAGCCGTCTTTCGAGGCCGTGTTCCGGGTTTGGAGTTGCCAAAGCCCCGTTTTTCTGCAAGAATGCAAACGCAGGCCGGATTGAATAGGAAGGAAAAGGAGAAAAACGCATGTTAGGACGTTGGAAACGTCTGGTATGCTGCCTGCCGTGTTTTCTGGCGATCGGGTGCGCCAGCCTGAATCCCGCCCTGCAAAATCCGCAAGTGGAGGTGACCGGACTGTCATTGGACTGGGCCAGTCCGGAAACTTCTTCATACGTAGTGGAATTAAAAATCCGCAATATGAATCCCATGACCCTGCTGTTTTCCCGTCTGGACATCGCCCTGACTGCCGGAGCCAAAACTTCGCGCCAGAGCCAGACCACCCGCCTCCCCATGGTGCCTGCCTACGGAGAAAGGACCCTTTCGGCTGAACTGCGCCTGCCGGCCGAAACATCTGCCGCAACCGGACCGCAAGAATTCACGGTTTCAGGTCAGTTGACTTCGGCCAGCCAATGGCAGCAAGCGCCGCTGCCGTTCAAACAGCGTTTCAACCGGCTCGCCCCGAAACTGCCGGTCGTGGCTTTGGTCAAAGTACGCACGCTCAAGACGCGGGAGCGCCAGGAAGTGTTGCTTTCCATCGGCAATCCCAACGACTTTCCCATCTTGTTGCGGCGGATGCGGGCCGAAATCAGCCAGGCGGGCAAAGCCCGTTCGCTTAAACCCGCCGTGTCCGAACTGACGGTCGCGGCCGGCCAAACCGCCTCACTGTCCCTGGCTGTCGACGGGCCGGCCCTTTCTCCCAAGCTCAAGGGAAGCACTGTGGTTTCCGGCGAGATGGAATTCGCTTCTTCCGGAGGGCGCCTGCTGGTTCCTTTGCCGCGGTCACCGCCTTAAATCATTTGGCGGGGCGTGCCGCCGGCGGGGTTTCCGCTTTCTTCTTTTCTTCGAGAATTTCGCGGCCGAAATGCCAACGCAATATTTTCCGGAAAGATTCCCGGGGAACAACGCCTGACAATAAATCGATGCGCCAGATCCGGTTTTCCTTGACCAGCCAAACCACGCCCGGCATGGTCAGCCGGTCCCCTTCCCAAACCCACCACTGTTTGAAGTACGCTTCGTCGCGCACTTTGGAAAGTTCGTTGGTCGGATCGATCCAGAGTTTGCGGGGATCATCCCGGACCGGACCGGTCAGTTCCGGTGCCAGCTCGTAGGTTTCACGCGTGAACACCACGGCGTAACGGCCGACAATGTAATGCTGGCCAGGCACGAAAAAATGAATCCGCCTCGGAAGGATGGTTTCGCCATCCTGGGCCTTCTTCATCATCTTCTTGTTTTCGTCGCTGAACATGAGGAAGAAAAGATCGGACAGCACGGTTTCGATGTCCGGCACGGCCTGGGTGCGCTTTCCGGCTTTGGCGGTTTTTTTGCGTAGGCTTTCCAGGTTTTGCAGGTCGGCTGAGCTGAGCAATTCGGCCGCCTCGGCGTACTGCTTCTGGGACAGGAGCCGGAAAAAATCCTCGACCACGACCGTCGGTTTTTCCGTGCGGGCCGAAGCCGTCAAAACGCCGGCGAACATGACACACAATGCCCCGGCCACCGCCCGGGCGGCGGTTTTTCGGCTTTCATTCATCGGTTTCGCCCTGAAGTTGTCGGATCAGCGAAATCAGACGGCGGCGTTCCGGCGCTTTGGGGTTGAGTTTCAGATAGAGGGTATACTCCTTGGCGCCCTCGTCGCGGAATCCCTGCGCCACGTATTCAGTGCCCAGCCACATATGATCCTTGGGATGGCTCTTCCGGGCCGCGCGTTGGGCGGCATCCAGTTGCTGGCGCGCCTGTTCATGGAAGCCCTTTTTTCGCATGACCTTGGCCAGCAACAGGAGCACCTCGAAATGATTCGGCCGCAAATTCATGGCGATGGTGGTATAGGAGTAGGCGCGGTCGAAATCCCCCTCTTCATAAAACCGGTTGCCCAGCGCCGTGGCGATCAGCGCCTTGAGTTTCAATAATTCCGCCCAGCTTTTGACGGCTTCGGCCTGCTGAACCTCGTGCATGGCGTCCAGATACCGCTGCAAACGGTACAAGGCCCCGGCCCGGAGGTATCTCAGCTTGGCGTTTTTCGGGATCAGCTTCAGCACGTCCCGCAGGTAGATCTCGGCATGCTCGTCCTTGCTTTTCAAAAGCAGCAGGCCGAGAGAAAGGTTGAAGGGCATTTTTTGAAAATCCGTGCCCTGTTGGTCCAGACCGGAAATCAACAGGCGTTCGGCGTCGGGGACGCGTTTCAAACGGCGATAAGCCTCGGCCAGCTGAAGGTAGTTCCGGTAATTGGTGGGATACAGGGAAAGGTTTTTTTCGCCTTCGACCCTTGCTTCCTCGTAGGCTTTTTGATCGATCAGAAAGCGTTCGTGCGCATTCATCACCAGCGGGTTTTCGGGTTGCAGTTTAAGGCAGCGGTCCAGATCGCGCATCGCCGGCGGCCGCGAGCCTTTTTTGGCTGTCGCCGCCCGGGGGCCGTCCAAGGTCCACAGGCATTCGCTGCGCAGGGCCAGAGCTGGAACGAACTTCGGATCCTGCTTCAAAGACCGTTCCAGATGCGGCAGCGCGGCCCGGCAGGCTTCTGAGCTTTCTGGATTTGCGCCGGCTGCCACCCACGCCTGCTGGTAGGCTTCCAGCGCGGCCCACGAATCAGTTCCGGGAATAAGCTTTAACAGCTCCGCTTCCCTTTCCGTAACGGTCAGGTTGAGGTTTTTGCAGACTTGCTCCCAGATACTCGAGAAAAGCGGACGCAGGGCCCGCGTGGACCCTGCCACTTTAAAGGTCCTGCCTTCGACGTTTCTGCCGGCGATCACCTGGCATTCAACGACCAGGCTGTCTCCTTCCAGGCGGTAGCTGCCGTGAAGCACGGCGATTTCCTTGCTGTCCGCCACCCGTTCCATTTGGCCGGGTTCCGGTTCTCCCGCGCCGAACCCGAATTCCTTTTGCAGGGCCGATAATTCATCATCCTTCAAGAAAACCAGGGTCTGCATGGACAGGGCGGCCTGTTGGAGGGCGGTGCGAAAAGCCGGGCCGAACCAGGCTTGCTTTTGCGCGGCGGCATTGGCAGGGCGCAGCGGGACCACCAGGATGTATTTTTCATACACCGCGGCCCGGCCAGGCGCGGCCGACAACAGGAACCCGATTGACGCAGCCAGTAAGGCGGCGTGCCGAAGGACGGATCGCGGGGTGGAAGTGGGCATCATATCAGCGGGCTCCGGATTCTGCTCGCAGGATGAATCGTTACTGACGTTTTCATGAATGAACGGCCGTTCATCGCATGCCCGAACGAACCGGGTCAAACCCCCGCATGTTCGAGCCCCAAAGAAGAACCGGTGATGTCCCCTTCCAACAAATAGAGACGAATCCGGTCTCCGCGGGTGGTGGGGGCGCCGCTTTTGCGCAGCCGATAAAGGCGTTCGGGTAGGAAGATCGCCGGCAGCGGCCACAGTTTGTGCTGGCGGAAACGAAGCGTATACTCGCGGGTCGTGAGCAATTCACGGTAACCCCACCCCGGCACGGCGGCGTTTTTATGCAGCAGAAGTTCCTTCACGGGTTCAATGCCCGTCCCCAGGTTGAAATCGTTCCACGTGCCGATTTGGATGAACTGGGCGCCGTGGTTCAGATTGTCTTCCCAGGTCGCCGAATACTTTTCACCCTGACGGCGGGAGAAAACCTGGGGCTTGTTCAGGTCGCGGCCGCCGCAACCCCGGTCATCGTATCCCGGCGTCACCATGCCGCTGATGAGCTGATACCGGTTTTTACCCAGCGCATGCGCGCATTTTTCCCAGTATTTCTCATCCGTGTCATATTCCCCCAGGTAGGTGGGCAGATCGGGATATACGCTGTCCCAGACGGTAAAATCCGCTTCCGACATTCCGGGGTGATAATTTTGGATCAGGAAGATGTTTTCCTTGAGTCCCGTGCGGATTTGATCCCATTCTGCGGCCGAAAAATGCGGCGCCGACCAGTCGGCACCAGCCGGGCCCTGGTTTTGGAGCGCCAACAGCGGCCTGCCCTGCCAGCGAAGATACGCAGGGGACGAAAAATATTTGTTTTGGGCGTGAAGCAGGGCGTCGTGCGCTGCCGCCACTGCCTGCTGGCGGTCTTTTACGGCAGGACGCATGGGCGGGAAACAGGAACGGTCGAAAAAGGAAAGGGCGATCTTGAAATCAAGCTTCTCGGCCATATGCAGCAGCGCCTGGACTTGCGCTTCGTTCTGCACCTCGGATACGGACATTTCCGGGCCGAACCAGTCGACCAGGAACCCGTCCAGGCCGGCGCTCTTGGCCAGCAGAATATGGTACTCGCACAAATCCGGATCTCCGGAATCGTAAGGCCCTACCACCGGCATGTAAACCGAAGCGATGTCGTGTTCGCCGTTGGGCAGCATGCACCCTGGATCATGGTGGAATTCGGCCTGGACGCGCGCCGGATCGGTCTGCCACCTGCCCCAGGCTCCGGAGAACGCCATGGTCCTGTAGCCGGCGACATATCTCGCCGTCAGAAGCGGATGTAAAGAGCTGGCCATTTTGAAACCTCCCCGAAATCCCCCGCGCTTATTCTTCCTCGTTCTGGCTCTGGTTGGTGTTGAAGGTATACGACTTGACCAGGCCGTCTGGCATGTATACGACCGTCAGATCCGTGGTGATGGGCTGGGAAAACAGCCCCAAACGGTAGTGCAAATAGGTAACCGAAGGGTTTCCGGAATCCAGGCCGGTGCGGTACGGAGGACCCAGCCGTTGTTCTATCTCCGCGCGGGTGGTTTTCCCCACCACAATCTGGGAAGCCGCTTCCCAAGGAACGGGGCGGCCGATCGTAACACAGCCGGAAAGCAGACTCACGAGCATCACCCAAGCGATTCCGTGCCATTTCCGGGACATCTTATCCTCCCCAGGAGAACATAGATTTATTCATGTTAGCGTAAGCCCGGAGGGCTGTCAAGACGCGAGCATAAGGCGGGATGTTCAGAGATTATAAGCTTCGAAACGATCGTGTGAAACGCCGCAGATGGGGCAGACATTGGGCGGGTGGGGGCGCACGCAGAGATAACCGCAAACCTGGCACCGCCAGAGCTGGAGGGGGGACGACGGCGCTCCGCGCCGTTCCGGAATGGATTCAACGCTTTTCTTGCCCATGACCACCTCCTGGCTGACATACAGCCCGCAATAGCAGGCTCCGTATTCGTTTACGTCCTGATCGCGGTAATTGCAGGGGCAGATCAGATCCCGGTCCTGTTCGTAGGTCCCGGAAGCCAGGCGGCAGGGGCAGAAAGCATATCCGTACCTATCGGTGTTGACCAACAACCCATCCAACAGGGCGTCCGTCATGTCCGAATCGGGATTGAGCGAGTATCCGCGGCGTTTTTCCAGCGTTGTGCGCAGCCGGGCAATCCGCTCGGGTTCCATGGGTTTATTTCTTCAACGCGTCCCGAATATCGTCCGGCTTGTATCCGATCACGATTTTTCCGTTCTCGAAGACCAAGGTGGGAAAGCTTTTATTGGGATTGAACCGGGCAAGCTCCCGCAGGGCTTCTTCGCGTTCTCCGCCCGTCAGTTTATCCACCGTGACTTCCGCGTAGCTGATGTTGTTTTCATCCAGGTAAGTCCTGGTCTTGCGGCACCAGATGCAGGTCGAAAGGGAATAAAACTTCAGTCTCATGTCCGCCTCCTTGGCTGGGTATTCTATCGATGTTCCCCTCCCCTGTCAAACCCAAAGCACGGTTTCAACGCCCTGCTGGTTCCTGGAGAACGCGGAATGCTTTGCTGGCTTCCCCGAAATACAGGCTCATATGCGGGAAAGGTATCTCGATGCCGCGGGCGTCAAAGGCCTTCTTCAAACGGCGCCGGTATTCCCGGGCGACATCCCATTGCTTCAACGGCTTGGTTTTGACGCGGGCTTTGATCACCACGGCCGAATCCGCGAAATCATCCACCCCGAACAGTTCCAACGGTTCCAGAATCATCGGGCCGAAGCGCTCGTCGACCCTCAATTCCTCCAAAACCTCTGTCATGACCTGGGAAACCTTATCCGTGTCTTCCTTGTAGGCTACGCCGATGTCGAACACGTACGCCGACCAGCCCAAGGTCATGTTGGCGATGGTGTTGATCGACCCGGCCGGAAAGACGTGCACCACGCCCGCCAGATCCCGCAGGATGATCGTGCGCAAGTTGATCGATTCCACCAAACCGCCGGTGCCGTTGATGATAGCCACGTCGCCCAGCCGGATTTGGTTTTCCAGGATGATGAACAAGCCACTGATCAGATCCTTGATCAGGCTCTGCGCCCCGAAACTGACGGCCAGCCCCAGGACGCCCGCCGTGGCGACCAAAGGCCCGATGTTGATTCCCAGCTGCGAAAGGACGATCAGCCCGGCGATCACCCACAGCACCGCGTAAATCGTCTTGCGCATGAGATTGATGATGGTTTGCAGGCGCTTTTTCAATTCTTCGTCCACCGTTTGCTGGTCGGCGTTTTTCTTGGAAAGCCGTTTGAAAAACAAATTTTCAACGGTCCGGACGAGGTATTTCACCACCACATTGAGAAGGGAAAACAGAAACAGGGTCAGCAGAATTTTCGGGCCCGCGGTGACGATGAAATCCAAGAAGTTTTGCATGTACTTCCCCATATCCAGCTGAAAAACGTCCATGGCCAAACCTCGCTTTCTCGCTTGTAAACGAAGGAAACCTAGATAAGAAAGGTTTTACACAGAACCAGGGCGGTTTGTCTGCAAAAAAATCACTCCCGGGCCCCGGCTTGGAGCGTGACCGGCAGGCGCCGGTTCATGAACACCAGGATCAGTTCATGGCGCTCGTTCCCCGACCGGATCTGGCAGCGCACCTGGCGGCAGTAGGGTCTCGGCGGAATAAGAATGCGGTAGGCCCCTCCGGAATCGGCCGCATGGTATTCGCGATCCTGGCCTGGAGTCATATAATAATAAAGGTCAACCACCGGTCGTCTGACTAATTCGCCTTTCGCTGCGTCCAAACCCGCCTTCTCCAAGGCGAGCGCAAGACGCATCTCCTGCCCGCGTTCCACCCGGGCGACGATTTCACGGCCGCGGCTGAAGAGTCCGTTCGGATCCACCGGTTTGAGAATAGGCCGCTGCCTGAGATTTTCACGGCGTTCTTCCGTCCCGGTTTGTTCGTACCATTCCAGTTCTTTTCCGTTTTGCGTCAACGTCAGGTTTGAAATCCGGATGCACTCCTTAAGATTGGACGATAAAAGGAAGGACCGTTCCGCATCGGCGGGACGAACGTTCCTTTCCGCTGTTTGGGCCGCCCACCCTGTCGGTCCCATGAGGGCAACCCCTATGGCGAGCGACCAGCAGGCACAGAACATCGCACTTTTCAAGATGACCCGCAGCATGACGTTTCGTTTCATGGGTTAGCCCCTTTTCCGCGATCCCGGATGGTTCTTCGGCCGCAGCCGGACTAGGATTCCCCCTCCCAGACACGCAACAAATGTTCCACTTCCCGCGAAAACTCGGTATGTTGCCATTGGCGTACTTCCCCGTTCGGCGTCTCCAGGCTTGGATTTTCAGCCATTCGTTCCAGGCTGGGCAGCGGCCAAATCACGGCTTGATCCAATCCCAGCGCCTTGCCTTTAGACACCCGCCAGGCTTTTAATTCCTTAAGACGGCGAAGAAAAGCAGGCGACCTCCGCTGCCGCCGCCCTGCCTGGGTTGCAGGCAGGGGGATCGGCGGGGCCGTGCGCCCCTGATTCAGCGCCTGCCGGAGCGAAGAAAGCGCACCCAGGGCGCGGACCGCGTTAAGCTCTTTGAGGGCTTGAAAGTCCTGTTTGGGGTCGCGGGCAAGGCCGAGGAGGACTTCGTCACTGACGACACGGAAAGGGACACGGTCCGCCTGGCGGCAGAGACGGTCGCGCCACATCACCAGTTCCCGCAGAACCGCGCGTTCGCGATTTGTCAGGCTCCGGCTTCCTGATATTGACCACAGAAGATCCTCCGGTCTGGTTTCGGGAGCGCGGCGGATGGCTTCCATCCGTTCGCATTCTTCCCGGACCCATTCCGAGCGCCCCAAGGCCTGCAACCGCTGGTTCAGTTCGGCCTGCAGGTCGAAGAGATAGGCCACATCGCCTGCGGCGTATTCAAGCGATGACTTTGCCAGGGGCCTGAGGGTCCAGTCCTGCCGCTGCAGAGCTTTGGATTTCGGCAATTCGATTCCCAACACCGTTTGGAGGACGGTGGCCAGGCCCAAACGGTCAAGCCCGGTGAAACGGGCGGCCACCGCCGTATCGTAAACGGAGCGGACGCGAAAGCCGTAATCGCGGTCAAGCACGCGCAGGTCGTTGTCGCACGCGTGCATGATTTTCAGGCAGTGAGCGTCGTTGAGCAGCGATCCCAGGGCCCGAAGATCGCGCACGGTCAGTGTGTCAACCAGATAGATCCCTTCCTCGACGGCGATTTGCAGCAGGCAGATCCGCTCAGGATAACGGAAATATCCGTTGCTTTCCAGATCCAAAGCCAAGTGCTTGGCGCCGGTCAGGCGCTTGGCCAAATCGTCCCAATCCGTTTGGGCGGAAATAAATTCAGGTTGGACGAAGGGTTGGGTCATTCCAGATTTTCCAAAGCTTGTTGGGCGGCTTGGCGCACCATGCGGTCCTGGTCGCGGCCTAGCGTCTGCAGGCGCGCCCTGGCCGCCGGGTCTCCGATGTCGCCCAAGGACCGGATGGCAGCCAGGCGGGTTTCGCGGTCGGAATCCGCGGTGGCCTCCAAAAGCGTCTGGACGCTCTCGGATGTCGGAAAGGCGGACAACTCTTCGCAAGCCATTCCCCGGATCTCGGGCAGGTTGCTCCTGGCCGCCGTGATCAACGCCGCTTGGGCCCCGGACCCTTTGATTCGTCCCAAGGCCAGCACCGCCTCCCTTCGGACCCGCGGTTGCGGGTCCGCCAGCCTTTCAGCAATGGCGGAAACCGCCGTCCGGTGGCGTAAACGCGCCAGCGTCTTCAACGCTTCGGCCCTCACGTTTTCCTCCTTGTCCTTCAGACAACGCAGGATATCAGGCAGCGCTTCCTGGGAATGGATATATCCCAAAGCCTCCAAGGCGCCGATGCGGGCGAATTTATAGGGATTCTGCAAAGCGCGCCGAAGGGCCGGAACCGCCGGGGCTCCGATCATGGACAGCCGCTCAACCGCCGCCTGGCGGCGATGGGGTTCGGCGACCAAATCCTGCATCAAAGAGGCAATCTCCTCTGCCTGACGGTCGGCCGGACTGACAGGCGTCGTTTGTTTCACGGCGATGGTCGGAACCGGCCGCGGTGTGCTGGGCAAGGTGGGCAAATCAGGCCCCTCGATCCGTTTCCCCTTCCTAAAATACCTTTCATAAAAAGAATCCTGACGTGACGAATCAGGCGTGGGTGTGGGCGGACCGGGCGGAGTGGGCCGGGGATGGGCGGATTCCTGACCGGCGGTTCCGGGATGTTCGGATTCCTCCCAACTGTAGGGGTTTTCAAGTTCCGATGCCGTCCGGCCCTGCGACGGATTGGCGCTCGCGGTACTGCTCCACATTATAAAAACGGCCACTGCTATCCCAAAGGTTCGCAGGTTACGCATGGGAGCACAAATAACCAAACGGCGCTGCAGGTCCGGGCGCGCGAATGGCGGCATGATTCAGGGTTTTGGGGTGGGTTTAAGTTCAGGTTCGTCCAGCGGGGCATTCTGGGGGGCGTCCCATCGCGGCGCAGCGATCCAATTGACCCAGCCGGTGCAGGCGCCGATCACGGCGCCGATCACGCCGGCATAAAAAAGCGCGATATTGAGGATGGAAACCTGAGCCCGCTTTGGCGGGACGTTTTCCTGCACAGTGGTGGCGGCCCAAACCGCGGGAAGTTGCAGTTGCAAGGCAAGCAAGCAGACTCCCGCCCAGCGGAGGAGACGTTGCGCGGTCTTTACACCGGACCGTGAGTCGCTCCTCATGCGGAAACCCGCCCGGTTTGCTCGAGGATGCGCCGGATGCGCCGGTGAACGGAATTTTCCAATAGCTCCTCCAGTGTGAACGGCATGACCAAGCTCCAATTGTCCGCGCTGATGGTTCCGGGCCGGTTGACCCTGCAATCCAAAGAACTGCAGTCCTTAAAAAAATCCGTCATGGAAAGCCAGTCCGTCAGCAGTTGCAGTGAAAAGACCGAAGAGGTCTGATTGATTTTTAAAAGCGCGGCTTCAGCCAGGGCGGGCGTAAATGCCTCGGACGCTTCGCCCGGCAAACCCAGATATTTCCAATACAACTCTTTTTCCGAAACCGTGCCCGAATAGAGATCGAGCAGATCCTTCACTTCTTGTTCCGGACGCCCGAGGATGGCCAGCCAGTCTTCCCGCGTACGGAGTTGCCGGTGCCAGCGCAGCCGTTCCGAATCCGCTTTTGGAGACCTGAAGGCTTTCTCCATAATAGGGCCGACTTCCAACCCTCGGTCCCGGCATTTGCGTTTGAATACGCCGGCTTCGATAGTTCCGGCTTCGTGCTCCCACCAGCCCCGCAGGTCCAGCATGTCGTGGGTGGCGATCATGGCCATGGAATGAATCCGGTAGGTTTCAGCCGGCTTGAATTCAAATGTCCGCTCCCAATCGCGCTCCCAACGCTGGATATCCATGCCGACGATGCCGTATTGCTTGAGAACCCGGTAGGAACAGTCGGGAACCGTGCCCAAATCCTCCGCGCAAGGAAGCATCCGTGTGTGCGCCAGCATAATGCGCAACAAGGCCGTCCCATGCGCTTCCCAGCGTTCCTGGTCGCTCGGATCGAATGCGCCCTGGCCGTTGCCGTCGGCCGGGAAAGTCCAGATCCGGAAAATGCCGATGAAGTGGTCGATCCGGAAAAGGTCGTAAAAATTCTGGGCGTATTGCAGTTTTTCGATCAGATAATCGTATCCGCTGGCGGCGATGGCTTCCCAGTCATAGGGCGGCATTCCCCACCGCTGGCCTTCGGCATGGTACATATCCGGCGGCGCGCCGGCGGAAAGATGCTGTTTGAAGTAATCCTGATGCGCCCAAACATCCGTGCTATCCCGCGAGACCAGAAACGGAATGTCCCCCATGACGAAGATGCCGTGGTTTTGGGCGTACGCCTTGACTTTCCTGAACTGTTCGAACAACTGCCACTGCAGCCAGGCGTGAAATTCCAGTTCCAGGGCTTGTTCACAGCAAAAAGCCCGAACCGCATCGGTGTTTTTTCTACGGAACTCCACAGGCCAGTCCCACCAAGGTTGTTCGTGGTTTCTCGTCTTCAACAACTTGAAGCAGCCGTAATCCGACAGCCAACCCGCGCACTGTCGCTTGAAATCGTCAAACGCCCAGCTCGCTTCCCACGATTGGGATTGAAAGATGCTCCGCAGCAGTTCCAGTTTGGCTTTTTTAATCTCGTAGTCAACCCGTGGTCCCCGGCCGGGAAACCGTTTGCGCAACTCTTCGATTTGTGGGGCAAACCGGCTGGCCGGCACTTCTTCCAATTGGGTTAATCCCAGGTACATGGGATCCAGAGCCAGGGAGCTTTGCGCATCGTAGGGTGTGAAGTTGAAGCCGACGTCGTTCAATGGCAGCAATTGGAGAAGGCTGATGCCGGATAAAAGGCACCAGTCAACCACCAAAGGCAAATCCGTCAATTCACCGATACCCACGCTCTGCCTGGAACGGATTGAAAACAAAGGCAGAACCAGGCCCGCGCGGCGCTGGATGCCGATACGCCGCCAATGTTCGGCCGAAGGCGTCGTCAGGAGCCATTGGTAGTCAGGAAGGACATCAGGCATATTCATTGGGTCCGATTTTTTAAATAATTGAGCCTCCGCCGGTGCGGAAGGCACAAAACAAGCTTTTATCAAAACCCTGATAGTTTACTTCAAGAATGGCAAAAATGGAACGGAAAAACGCCTTTTTTCGGACTTAAGGCCGGACTTTAACCGCTTGACAACCCGTACTTCTTGTGAAAAAATCCATCAATTTATAGGAGGACTCTTTTGCGCGTTTCGATTGCGTGGTTATCTGAATTTGTCGATATGCGGGATATTGAACCCCGTATTTTGGCTGAACGCTTGACCTTGAGCGGGTTGGAAGTGTCTGCGGTCGAATCCCGCGGTCAGGGCATGGAAAAAATCGTTGTCGGCCGCATTCAGAATGTCGCCCGCCATCCCAACGCGGATAAATTGAGCCTCACCCAGGTCGAAATCCCCGGCGAAACCCTGCAAATCGTCTGCGGCGCTAAAAACATCGCTCCCGGAGACATCGTCCCTGTGGCTTTGCCCGGGACCACTCTGCCCGGCGGTCTGCAAATCAACCGGGCCAAGATTCGCGGGGTTGAATCCAATGGCATGATTTGTTCGGAATCCGAGCTGGGAATAGCCCCCTCAAGCGAAGGCATCATGCACCTTCCGGCCGACAGCCAGCTCGGAAGCCCGGTTTCCCAGCTCTTAGGGCTCAATGATACGCTGTTGGAAGTGGACGTAACGCCCAACCGCCCCGATTGTCTTTCCCATCTTGGCATCGCCCGCCATTTGTCCGCAGTGCTGGACCGGCCCCTGACGCTGCCATCGGTCTCCTTGGCCGAAAGCGCCGTTCCTACCGTCTCCCGCATCAAGGTCGAAGTGGAACCCCAATCGGGCTGCCGCCGCTATTGCGCCCGCATGATCACCAATGTTACCGTTTCGCCTTCCCCGCGCTGGATGCAGCAGCGCCTGGAAGCCGTCGGGGTCCGCCCCATCAACAACATCGTCGATATCACCAATTACCTGTTGATGGAAATCGGCCATCCCCTCCATGCCTTTGATTACGATCGTCTCTCCGGCGGCGTAATCCGGGCCCGCAAGGCAGCTGCGGGTGAAAAAATCACCACGCTTGACGGCCAAGCGAGGACGCTGACCGGCGCGGAATTGGTCATTGCCGACGCCAAGCAGGCTGTGGCCTTGGCGGGTGTCATGGGCGGCAAAGACACCGAAGTGCAGGAACACACTAAAAATATCCTGCTCGAAGCCGCATGGTTCGATCCAAAGGTCGTCCGTCGGATGAGCCGCCTGACCAATTGCAAATCCGAATCTTCCTACCGTTTCGAACGCGGCACCGATCCCGAGCTGGGGCTGTTGCTGGCGCTGGACCGCGCCGCCCAGTTGATAGCAGAATTGGCCGGAGGCGAGATACTCAAGGGCGTTGCCGAGCTTTATCCGGAAAAATACACGCCGCGCATGGTCACCCTCCGCTTGGACCGTGCGGAAAAAGTCCTGGGCGCCTCCCTGCCCGCTTCGCCCTCGCTCAAGGCGCTTTCTCGTCTTGGTTTCCTGACGGAATCCACGCCCCAAGCTCACACCTATCGGGTTCATGTTCCCAGTTTCCGCTCCGACATATCATTCGAAGAGGATATGATCGAGGATTTGGCCGAAGTCATGGGATATGACCAAATTCCCATCCGCCAGCCTCGGGTACCGCTGGTATCGCCCGAACAGGACTCCCGCAGGCAGTTCCGCCAGCAATGCAGACGTCTGCTGGTCGGCTCGGGATTGACTGAAGTGATCAATTACAGCTTTTGCGGCGCAGCCAGCTGGTCGGCTTTGCGTCTTCCGCCGGAACATCCCTGGCGCGCTTCCCTAGCCCTGCAAAACCCCTTGAGCGAAGACGCCGCCCTGCTGCGTCCCGCTTTATTGCCGGGATTGATTAACAATATCATATACAATCAACGGCGGGGCCAGGACCGGATTTGGTTGTTTGAATGCGGCGCCGTCTTTGTTCCGGCGCCCGGGCAAACGCTGCCGTTCGAACCCGTTCATGTGGGGATCGCCCTGGCCGGCGCGAAGCATCCCAGGCATTGGCAGGACGGCCCCACTCCCCCCGAGACGGGATTTTACGATCTAAAAGGAGTGCTGGAAGGGCTCTGGGAACACTTGCCGATCGCCCTGCCGCTGGAATTCATTCCCGACCCGCTGCCCTTTCTTCATCCCAATGCCAGTTTCCACCTTCAAATTTCCGAAAAGGAAATCGGCTGGGCCGGCACCCTGCATCCGGAATGTCAGGAACATTTCAAGTCCAAGCATCCCCTCTTGATCGCCGAACTGGACTTGGAAGCGCTATCCGACCGCTGGATCCGGGTACCAAGCATGAGCCCTTTTTCCCGCTACCCTTCTGTTGTCCGCGACATCGCCCTCTCCGTTCCCGCCGACACTCTGGCCGGAGACGTCCGACGCAGCATCGAGGAGTTGGGCCAAGGGTTGGTGCAACGCGTCCTTCCCTTCGACCTCTATCAAGGCGAAGGCCTGAAAACCGGCAACAAGAGCTTGGCCTTTTCGCTGACGTTCCAGGCGTTTGACCGGACTTTACAGGACGAGGAAGTCAATTCGCTTCAGGCGCGCATCCTTCAACGGTTGCAAGAACGCTTCGGCGCGTCGCAGCGCTAATCGTTCGCCGCGACAGGCGGCAGTTTGGACTCTAACCATGGATCTGTGGACGCAACTCATCCAGCAAGTCGATCAATTGATCTCCGCCTTGCGTCAAACCCGGGAAGAAGCCAAGAAGTGGCGGACCCGCGCACTGGAAGCCGAGCGGTTGAGGGTTAAAGACGACCGGGCCGGAACCCTTCAGACCCAATCATTAGAGCGGGAAATCGAGCGGTTATATAAAGAGCGGAAAAAAGCCATAGCCATCATCGGCCGGTTGATCGGCGAATTGGAACATGCCCAGGCCGGGATCGTGGAGCAAATCAAGAATGAGTGAAGAGCGCCCGTCCGTCAAAGTAACCATTTTCGGCAGCGAATATGCCATTCGCGGCGAAGCAGACGACAATTACATTTTCACCCTCGCCCGATATCTCGACGAAAAAATGAGGGAAATATCTGAGAATACCCATCTAACCAGCCCCTTAAAGATCAGCATCCTGGCGGGCATCAATCTCGCGGATGAAATTTTCAGGCTTCGCGCCCATCGTGCCGAACCCGCAGGCTCCGGCTCCTCCGGAAAACCCGAATCCGCTCAGAATCTTCCGCCGGTTATCGACCCTGACGCCTTGGCGGCTTTAAGCCAGCACATTCAAGCCGCACTCGCCGAAGAAGATCTCTCATAACGGTTCCACCTTCATCCGTCGATCTGTAAATCTCTTCAACGGAAAAACCGTTCCAGAATAACCTGTCCGAAGAATCCCATCAACATCAAGCCTCCGGCCAAGCGGACCAGATGAAAGCACCAACCGACATACCACAGCGGCCAGATCGGCCAATCCTTCGGCGCTTCGGCCGGTTTCGGTTGGCGGAGCGTTTTCCAAACCAAGAACGCGCGCGGAAGCGAAAATAATGCCAGTAACGAAGCGGCCGGAAGGATGTTCAGGACGCTTTCGCATAACAGGATCAGGTAGAAAAGTCCCATCAGACTGTAAATCAGGGCAAGCGCGTTTTTGGCCCCGAGCAGAACCGGGAGTGTTTTAATTCCCTTGGATTTATCAGCTTCCAATTTGTCAATGTGCTTGCCTAGAATGACTGTAGTCACTAAAAGGGCATACGGAATGGAAGCCCATAAAATCCGTGAAGGGATCGAACCCGCCATTACCCAATAGGTCCCTCCGATCATCAACGGCCCCCAAACCACAAATACTGCGGCCTCACCCAATCCGAGAAATTTAAGCGAAAACTTACCGCCCACATAAGCCACGCTGATTAAAAAACCAGCTAACGCAAAACCAGCGACCGGAAGTCCCCTTGCCCCCGTTAATATGACCAGAATGACCAAATCCGCGAAAGACAGTGCAATAAAAACCAAAAACATGGCGCGGGCAGTGAGCCAGCCGGCATGGATGGGATGTGGAGCATACTTGACTCGGTGATAGTCTGCAGTATCCACGCCGCTTCGAAAATCCATCAGATCGTTTAAAACATTGTTGGCGGCGTGGGCAAGCAACAGGCCCAAAACGACCAAAATAGACAAAGGCCATGAAAAAAAACCGCTGCGCCATGCCAGCATGACTCCGATCAGCCCGGAAGTTACGGTCATCGAAAAAACGCATGCGCGTAAAATAATCGCCCATCGTGTCAGTCCTGCGGGCGTTCGGCCAGGCACAGGATTGCAGGTCTGCAATGCCACCCAAAGATCTGACGCCAAGTCCATCACCTCCGGTATTATACTTTTCAGTGTTAGCAAATCCTTGAAACGGCTCCCAATACTTCATTGACTTGTTCAGCTATCGTTTTCCGGGTATCTACCCAGTGAATTTGCTTGTTGGATCTAAACCACGTAAACTGTCGTTTAATATAATGCCGGGTATCCAGCTTAATATTCATTATCATATTTTCTTTTGTAATTGAGCCGGCAATATAACGTAATATATGAAAATAACCCAGGGTTTGCATGGCCGGCAAATCAGGACCATATTTTATAGATAGTTCCCTGACTTCTTCGATCCAACCGTTCGCAATCCAGAGATTTATTTTTTGTTCCGCTATTTGGTACAACACTTCCTTTGGTTTGTAGCATCCAATCCAAAGAATATTATATTTTTTTCCAAGTGTGTTCCGGTATATTTCAGAGGGAACAGAGCCTGAATTATAAAGGATTTCCATAGCTCTGATAATTCGCACTTTATCATTTGGTTTAATCTTCCCAATTAAGCCAGGATCGCGTGACATTAACTCCTGGTAAATTGAGTTCAAACCATTTTTAGAAATTTCAGATAATACAACATTCCTATACTCAGGATCCGGAGGTGGCGTCGGATGCAATCCTTCGCAAAATGCCTTTATCCACAATCCTGTTCCGCCAACTAAAAAGCATTGCTTTTTTCTCTCGATTATTTTTTTATATATATCATCGGCCATTTTACTAAATTCATATGCAGTCATTTTAATAGCCGGAGAAATTTCCGATATTAAATAATGTTTAATTTTGGTTAATTGGTCATTACTTGGCTTTCCTGTGCCAATACTTATTTCCATGTAAATTTGGCGAGAATCCGCAGAAATGATTTCACCATTAAGCATATCCGCTAATTCTAGGGATAATTCCGTTTTACCGGAGGAAGTGGGACCTACAATAGCGATTATATCCCACTGACGAGAGGCCATTTTAATGTTTCTTTCTGAACACATTTATTTTTATTCTGAATGTTAAAGTTATAATGATAGTAATAATAGTGGATATTTTAATTAATAGTTCCTTTTAAATATTTTATCCAATTCTGACCAAGATATCCTGAAAATATATGGTCGCCCATGAGGACACGTCTGTATGATATTATGCTGTTTCAATCTTTGAATAAGCGTTTGTATTTGAACTTCATGCAGTCTTTCTCCTGCTTTAACGGCAGATTTACAAGCAATAGCTTTAAATATTTTTTCCTGGATTTTATGATCTATTTTATCATTTTCATGGCCTGTTTCTAATATTTCTTTTATTACCAAATAAATATCGCCATTGAAAAAATGCGGTTGAGAATTTATCATGATTACATTTTTACCGGCAACTGTGAAATCAATCCCTGATTTATCCAGTATTTCTTTTATCCCCATTAATAAATTGAATTCGCCGGCATTTAATTCAACCTGTATTGGAACCAGCAATAATTGCTTTTTAATATCTCCACTATTATTCAATAATTCTTCATAGATCAATCTCTCATGAGCAGCATGTTGATCTATTATGAAAAAGCCTTCCTCATCATATCCGGCAAAATATTTTTTTCCAACTAAACCTAAAATGTTAAGGAAATGCCCAGGTACACTGGTATTCTGTTCAAGTGACGAATTTTCATCTAAACTTGAGTTAAAGTAAGTCGCAATGGATTCCCGCACTTGGCTAGGGTTCCAGGCGTTGACATCAAACGGCAGGCTTTGGTTCGTTTTAGGTGCCGGTGATTCTGTGGGCAGGTCTTTAATAGTCGGCGGAATCCACGAAGCAGGATTTGAAGGTTCCAGAGCCGTTTTTACCGCGTTGAGTATAATTTTATGAATGGCAGATTCATCCCTAAACTTAACTTCGCGCTTGGTCGGGTGTACATTTACATCCACCAACTGGGGCGGCAGTTCAACAAATATGAAAGCAAAAGGAAACTTTCCTTTGGGCAATAATGGCTGATAAACCTGCAGGACAGCATGGGAGATACCTCGGTGTTCCACTGGTCTTTGATTCACAAACCATCGCATATAGTTCCTGGTGCCCTGGTGCTCGGCAACCGACCCTAGCACGCCTTTAATCTCCACTCCACCGGCTTCTAAATACACCTCCAACAGTCGTTTCGGAGTGGATTTTTGGTACAAATCACGCAAACGCGTTTCCAGCGTTTGGCTCGGCGGGCAGAACAAGATCTCCCGATTATTGCAGGTCAGTTTAAAAGAAACGTCCAGATTGGCAAGCGCTGCTAACTCAACCGCCGTGACAATGTGTGACTCTTCAGTGCTATCGCTCTTCATAAAACGGCGCCGCGCCGGCGTGTTGTAGAACAACTCCCTGACTGCCACTGATGTGCCGGGCGCGCAACCCGCCTGCCGGGTTTGAAGTATTCTGCCTCCTTCCGCCTGGACAAGAAAGCCATCACTATGGGACTTCAAGCGGGTGAGCATTTCGATTTTGCTAACCGAGGAAATCGCAGCCAATGCTTCTCCGCGAAATCCGTAAGTTTCGATCTGCTGTAGGTCCTCAGCCTGGTATATTTTACTCGTCGCATGCCGTTGTAACGCGAGCTCGGCCTCGTGGGAAGGGATTCCCTTTCCATCGTCCACTACTTTCAATTCACCAAAACCCGCCTGGTGGGACGTCACTTCAATATTCAACGCGCCGGCATCCAACGCGTTTTCTATTAGCTCTTTTACAACGGCCGCCGGCCGTTCGACAACCTCCCCGGCTGCGATCAAGTTTGCCACATCCGGTGAAAGTAGCCGTATTCCCTGCGTCTGGGAGGGCTTCCTCATAGTTGAGATTCCTTAAGCTTTTTATCGCTGCTGATATTGAACGGGCGGTTGATATTGCATAGGCGGAGGCTGATACTGCTGCTGGTACTGTTGATATTGCTGATACTGCTGATATTGCTGGTATTGCTGATACTGTTGATATTGTACTGGCTGGGATTGCGGTTGGGCGGAAGGCAGAAGCGAGTTCGAAATTGCATCCGGCCGGATATTTTCACCGTTCGACGCCACCGGACCGCGGCTTTGATTCATCAGCACTTTTTCCTTCATGCGGGCGCTCTCTTCATCATATTTAGCGTCGAATTGTATGGCTTTTTGAAAAGCGCGTTCCGCTTCAGCCGGTTTTCCCGCCCACAAATAAGTCACACCCAGGTTAAAATGCGTCAGGCCGTCCCTGGGATTTCGCATGACGGCCATCAAACGCATCTCAATGGCCCGATCATATTGGCCGGCAGCAGTCAAGGCATTGGCATAGGTCGTTAAAATACTGGGGTGTTCGGGATCAATACGATAGGCTTCCTGAGCCGCCTGGAGCGCCCGTTGATACTCGCCGGCTTTATAATACGCGTCGGATTGGGCCAATGCCAGATTGAAATTATCCGGCAGATAGTTCCTGGCTTGGGTATACTCTTCTGCAGCTTGAGGATAATTCTCAAGGCGCATGAGCAGACTGCCAAAATTATAATGGGATGTGGCATAGCGATAATTACGCGCTTCTGTCGACAAGAGGTCCATATTCGTTAAAACCGCAAAAAAAGCCAATAAAATCAAGGGGGCGGCCAATTGTTTCCAGCCGCTTTCCCGTATCCTGCGTATGATTTCCATCACCGAGGCCGACGCGAATAAAAGAAAAACCGGTACAATCGCGAATCGATACTCCGATGATACGAAAATAACGACATTGGAAAACAAATACACCGCAACCAATCCGAGAAGCGGAAACAATGTGCGCCACCGCTTTCTAAAAAGGACAAATCCCAAAAGTGCCAGAGGCGATACGACTCCAAAGGAAAGCCACGGCCAGCGCATCAGGGGGACTATTTGTCGAATTGAATAGTAATTGATGCTAGTGGTTAATTCATAGCCATTGAGGAACAACAAAAGCTTGTTTAACAGCAATTGCTGCCAATGGTCGAAATCCTGACGGATTTCCTTGAGGGTTTCCAAAGTCCAAAACCGGCTTGCCGCCTGATACGTCAGCGTTCCACCCTTGCGTCTTTCCGCTTCCTGTTTGAAATCATCCACGATCGTCCGGGCTGACAAGCCTAATTCCCCGAACGGGACGAGAAACCCTGTTGATTGGCGTGAATTTCCCAAATAGAAGTTTAGACCGCCGGTCGCCACGGTCAATATGGGTTCGTGGACGACAATAATGTTTCTGATGGTTACTGGCAGTAGGGTGACTAGCAATCCAAGAAAAAAAGCGACGTACGGAAACAATAATTTTAATTTAGCAGCGCTTCGATTCAGCCACCAAATCCAGGCAAATATAACCACACTGAAAATAAGTATATTCGGCCGTGTCAGGGTCGATAACCCCAATAGAACGCCAGGGATGCTCCAGGATTTCCAGGAGGACTGGCGAGAGGCCCAATAAAGCGTTAAAAGCAGAGAGATATTTAAAATATGAATCAATACGACGGTTAAAAGGGTTCCTTCGTGGAAAAATGCCACACCATACAGACTATTGCCCAGCCCGGCTAAAAAGCCAACCCAGCGTGAGAATAAATTCCTCCCCAACCAATACAATAAAACGCAACCCAGAGCGCCTAATAAAAGTTGGAGTGCACTAATAATTAGCGTGTTAGAACCGAAGATGGCGTAAAATAAGCTTAAAAAATAAGCATAAAAAGGGCTCTGGGTATATGGGCCCGTCCCCAACAGATGTCCTTTGGAAATCTCGATGGCCCATTGATGGAAATTGTAGGAATCAATTATGGGATTGGTGAAAAAAAGCTGTTTTTTAACCGATAAAAAATAAATTATTCGGACAAAAGAAGCAATCACAGCAATAACAACGCTGTTTATCCAATCTTTGCGGTCCCATGCGTCCGTGGTTTTGACGGTCCAAACCTCATCTGACATACTTCTCACCATCCTATGGTCACGCCCAGTGTCGCGCCGCCCGGAACCCAGCAAATGTTAAAACGAGGATGTTCTGTTTCCTCTACCAATAAACTGTCATTGCCACTTTGAAAAATCATCGACTCAAAGTATGAAACCACGGCGGTCGATAGAGCCCAACCCGCAAACAATCCACCGGCTTCCCACCAATCCCCGTTTATCGCCTGCCCGAGACCGGGCAAAAGCGATGCTGTACCAGTCCACATCGCCGCCGTCCGGTCATGATACTCACGATAGTGCCTGTTGGTGGCATGAAGCATAGCGTACGTCATGATTCCATCCCTCAGGAACAGTGAGGCAATATAAAAAGGTTGGAAAGCTTCCGTCCCACTCTGCCTTTTACGTGTGAACTCCAGCTGATGAACGGTGCTCCATGACAAAGAGGAAGCGAAAAGCAGCAATCCTCCCTGCAGATAGTCATGATTGATCATTTGGCCCACACCGGGTACGAGCGATGAAGCCCCTATCCAAAAACACTGATTCTCTTCGGATCCGTTTTCCCTGGCGGAAATCAGCGCTTCCAAGGTGGCATAGCGTTTGAATATGAAAATGGCTCCTTCATGAAGAATGCGCAATTCGGAAAGATAGTGGCTGTTAGAGACGATTTGACCGTCGCTTTCATTATTCTCTATGGCATAATTTGATTCGGCCTTTTGGGCAAAGCAATAATTTCCAATATTTATAAAGATAAAAAATGACAAAACTACAAACATCTCATTAATCTTCATTGAATGCTCTCTTCCGGTACGATGTCGCTAAGCGCGTTGAGAAAGGGGTTTTGCTGCCTTGTCTTTAGGAAAGTCGAGAGCGGACCATGTCCTGGAAATAAGGCGACATTGTCTTTCACTGCGTTGAATTTTTTAATGCTTTCACTCATTTGTTGGGCATTTCCTCCCGGGAGGTCAGTTCTGCCAATCGAATGGGCAAAAAGAGTATCACCGGTGAAGATAAAGTCGTTTGCAACCAGACAGATCGAGCCGGGTGTATGCCCGGGTGTATGCCATATTTTGAATTCGGTTTTATTCAGCACGATGTCTTCACCGGGAATTAAAGTTCTATCCATTTTAGGATATTTTACGGGAAATCCCCACCGTATCGAAAGGTTTGACCTGGGGTCCTCGGCGATCGCACTGTCATCGGGATGCAGATATACCGGGGCGCCGGTGATTTTTTTTAAACGGGCGTTTCCTCCGATATGATCTGAGTGCCCGTGGGTGTTGATGATTGCTATTAAATGCAACCCATTGGCCTCAATCGCCGCTTCCAGGCTTTTCGAGGGGGAACCGGGATCAATAACGAAAGCCTCCCGACTTTCCGAATCCCAAGCCAAGTAACAATTCGTCTCCAGCAAACCGACTTGAAAAACCGCCCACTTCAAGGCAGGGCTTGTTTCAGGCATAATCGGAAATGGCTGCTTTAACCGTATCAAATGACTTTAACACATTGAAAAATTCCAGCATTTTAAAGATTTCTTCCACTTCCGGCGTCATTCCCGCCAGTTTTAAATCCCCGCCGTTTTCCCTAAGACTTCTGACTTCTCCAATAAAAATACCCCAGCCGGCACTGCTGATATATTCCGTCCGTTCCAAATCAAAAATAATGCGATAATGGCCGCTTTTAATCACATCCTCTAAAAACTTGCTGACACTTCGCGAAGTATCAGAGTCAACATAACCATACACTCTGATAACCGCGATATCTTTCTTGGGACCGGCCATTTCAACTTGCATCTCAACATTTTTCATTCGAGATTTCCCCTTTCCCCACCCTTATACTGTAAAAGAATCGGCCTTAGGCGTCAAGTATATCAGGACGTCCGGATTCCAAATTCGGTTGAGAGCCCGGATCGAGAAATTGGTTTGCGGTTTCTGTTTTGAAAGTCTGAATGGCTTCCCATGATTCTTGCTGGTGCTTATTCGATTCGTTGACGATATGGAGCGAACGGTCAGTTCTATCAATCTCTTCTTTTAATTTAACCATCATTGCATACAACAATTCGCTATCATTGCTGGTAGACTGCAAAGTCTGATTGACCTGATCCACCACGGTGTGGATCTGCTTCACTTCCCGTACAATATCCATGAAGGTATCGCCTGCCGTGTAAACGACGCGTATATTCTCCTCGAGTTTTTTGGTATTTTGCATCAAATCGATGACATTTTGGGTTCTTTGTTCGATCTCCCTGATAAGGGCGGCGATATCCTCGGTGGTTTTTTTTGAGGATTCGGATAAAGTCCGGATTTCATTCGCCACCACGGAGAATCCGCGGCCTGCTTCGCCGGCGCGGGCTGCTTCAATACCCGCATTCAATGCCAACAATTGCGTGCGATGACTTATGGCGGCAATAGTGGAAATAAACTGTCCTACATGCTTGGAAAGCTCTCCCAGATCTTTGATAACCGTCGCCGAAGAACCCATCGTGGTTTTTAAATCGCTAATAGCCCGTATCTCCCTGCCAACTGAACGAATCCCCTCATTGGCCGTCTGACTGGTTAGCATGACATCTCTGGCCATTTCTTCCATCGAACTGGCCAGTCCGTTATCCGATTTAATCAGGGACTGATTGACAACCAGGATTTTCTTGCATTGGGACTTGATTTGATCGAAATGCTGATTGAGCAAAGCCAGTTGCTTCTGCCAAAGATCCCAATCCGTCTGATGAGTGCGAAGGGTGCGATTCCACCCTTCGATGATTCCGTTCAAGGTTTGCTGTATTTGTTTACTTGTGTTTTGCTGTCCCTTCAATTGATCGACAACTCGATTGATTACGTCGTTTAAAAAAACTTCCCGGAACTTGTCGGAAGTGGTAGGGGCTTTGAAAAGTGCTATTTCGCCTAGTAATTCAGAGGTTTTCTTCAAGGAAAGAGTGAAAAAATGCTTTATTAACCAAATGGATAGACTGGTAGCCAGGATAATAGCGGCCATTCCGCTAAACCATTTTGGTAATCGAGCAATGTCGAAGATGAGCAATAACCAAAATATCAACAAACCGCATGAAGCGCCCGAAACGAATGCGATTGTCGCAGCAGTATTTATCCGTTTGAAGGTATTCATAAGTTTTGAAATTTTATCACATCCATGTTTAAATTCTAAGAAGCAATTATAGAAAAGTGTTCCCTCTCCTCCCGCCTAAAGAACAATCCCTAATTAAGTACGAACAACAAAAATCCCCAACAATAAACGAAACCATTCAATAATTTTAAATTCACAATGAAGTTAATATACTCGCATTTAATCATTATTCCTATTAATATAATATTATTCTATATGCGTGAAATTACATAATATCTAATTTTGTAATTCATTTATTCACCTTATCAATAATGCATATTAAACCATTATTCTAAGTATGTTATATTATTTTCCATTATTTCATTTATGTAATATCTCTATAATATTATTTTTCTTTCAACAATACTTTTGGGCCTCACAACATAGGTGATTTTTACTGCAACGTTTGACGTTTACATTGAATTTTCCTTTCTTCCCTATATAATAACTTCATTAAGAAAATGTCGGCAAATTGATTCATGGCATCATTTTATTCTGTTTGCTAAAATTCCTGTGGCTTTATCGGATCCCGAAACGACGATATTTTAGAGATCATTTCATTTCAAGATTCTGCGATTCTCAGACACTATTTTGAAAATAAAATTTCGTTGAATTCAATTCATTGAATCAGACATTGCATGACATTCTTACGAAACACGTCTTAAATGATCGATCGACTTTTCTCCGAGGCTTGGATGGTTTTATTATATGTATATCACTTGTTTATCTGAATGATGCAATTGCCGTACAACAAAGAAAACAGTCTGGCTTTACGTCGACCAGGGATACCATAGGTACTAAAAATAAAAGAGTATCTTAAATAATGAGAATGCGGAATAATGAATTGCCTAAAATAAAATTTAGCATCAGACAATTCGATATCATTCCGGATTCATTTAAAAACATGTCTGATAGTATTAATAGAGTAAATCCCTAGACCATAAGTCGATGCTTACATGTCTGGGCAAACCATTCACCTATTCCACATATAACAAGCCCATGGATACTGATATATTGAATAACATGCTTTTTAAATGTAAAACTTAATAAATTATTTATAGTAAAATATTTGAATAATTGGCAGAATCTAAATTTTATTTTGTGATTATTAGTAAATATTTATTTATTAATAATGTTACTCTCTTTATTATCACTTTTATTTAAAATTTATTCATGTTGTATTTTTGTTTTTAAAAATGTTAATTTTTTAATTTATTTAATATTCATTATCATTTACTGGTGTTTTTTAAAGATACAAAAGGAATATTTAATATTTAATTTATTTAAAGAGGTTAAAATGCATGAATTTTCTATATGCACGAGTTTAATTAATATAATTAATTCAGAGATAAAGAATATTTTTTTAAAAAGTAATTATAATGAAAAAAATACTTCAATAAAAAAAATAAATATTAAAATTGGGAGTTTACGCCAAGTGATACCAGAGTATTTAAAATTTGCATATAGAACTTTAACTATCGATTCATATTTGTTTGGATCTGAATTAAATATTGATATTATACCATTAAAAATATCATGCAATAATTGCGGATATACTGGAGAAATTCCCTTTAATAAATATGTTTGTGTAAAATGCAATTCAATATCTATAGATATCACAAATGGCAAAGAATTATTTATTGAATCTATTGAGATTGAGGAGAACAATTAATGTTAAATAATATTAGTATTAAAATATATCGTGATATCCTTCATGAAAATAATTCCATCGCTAGAGAAAACAAATCTTTATTGAAAAACAAAATGATAAAAATGTTTAATTTAATCGGTTCGCCAGGTGCTGGAAAAACTTCATTACTAGAAGGATTGAATAAACATCTGCTCAATAAAAAAATCAGATTTGCAGTTCTTGAAGGTGATGTAGAAACCACCCGTGATTCTGAAAGACTTGATAAATTGGGCATAAAAGTTAGCCAGCTATTAACAGGAGGTTCTTGCCATTTAGAAGCTAGTTTAATCCACCAAGCTTTAAATGATTTGGATTTGTCTGCAATTAAATTAATTTTTGTTGAAAATGTTGGAAATATGGTTTGCCCAGCAGAATTTGACCTTGGAGAAGATGCTAAAATAGCCGTACTAAGCGTTACTGAAGGGGAAGACAAACCAATTAAGTATCCACTACTTTTTCATGAAGCTAAAGCTGTTATTATTACTAAAACAGATCTATTGCCCCATCTCAAATATGATCTGGATTCAACAATAGGATTCATTCATGAAATTAACAGTAAAATCAAGATATTTCAAGTTTCTGCCTTGATGGATAGAGGAATACTAGATTTCTGCGAATGGATTATTAACTATTAACTATGATTCAAAGAATAAAGGCTAAAATAACAGGACGTGTCCAAGGCGTTGGCTTCAGGCCCACCATTTTTCGTTATGCCAATTTTATGGGTCTTTTAGGAGGGGTTAAAAACACATCTGCAGGTGTTGAAGTTGAGGTTCAAGGCGAAAATGCCATTGTTGAAAGGTTTTTCATGAAAATAAAAGAGTCGCCACCTCCCCAAGCCAGGATAGACCATATTACTTTCGAGGAATTGCCAGTTACAAATATGCCTCCGTTTTCAATCAATCAAAGCCTGCCATCAGCTGAGCCTTCATTGGTCTTTCCACCAGATTTAGCCTTATGTGATCAATGCCGGGTGGAGATTGAAACGCCTTCCAACCGGCGTTATCGCTATGAATTCACGAATTGTACCAATTGCGGGCCTCGATTTACAATCATCCGCGATCTTCCCTATGACCGAGCGTTTACTTCTATGTCTGTTTTTTCCCAATGCCAGGAATGCGAGAGTGAATATTCGGATCCCATGGACCGGCGGTTTGACGCCCAACCAAATGCCTGTCCGAACTGCGGCCCTAAATTGGTTCTCGTAGATGCCTCGGGTAATGTCCAAAATGGAGATCCCCTGCTGGAAAGCGCCCGTTTGCTGGCTGCCGGGGCAATTGTAGCCATTAAAGGACTCGGCGGCTACCATTTGGCTTGCGATGCTTTAAAACCTGAAGTGATTGCACAATTAAGGACCCGTAAAAACCGCCCCCACAAGCCATTGGCTGTCATGTTTGCCAGCATCGATCAGATCGAATCCAATTGCCAAGTCACTGAGAATATACGCCGGGAATTATCGCTGCCATCACTACCTATCGTTATTTGTCGTCGTCTGCCTGCTTCGCTTTTGCCTGACCTTCTTTCACCGGACACTCCGGATGTAGGCGTTATGCTGCCTTATACTCCTTTGCACCACCTTCTGCTGGCAGAAATAAGTCCGCTGGTGATGACCAGCGGCAATTTTTCGGAAGAGCCCATTGTACGGGATGAGACTGAATTAAAACGAATCCTTGGACCAGTCGCCGATTACGCCTTGTGCCATAATCGCCCCATATTGCGGACTTGCGACGATTCGGTAATAAAAACAAGCGATTTCGGGAACGTGGTAATACGTCGTGCCCGAGGATATGTCCCGGATGTATGTCAGCTCCCTCTTGATGGCCCGTCGATTTTAGCTTGTGGTGGGGATTTAAAAAACACTTTCTGCCTGACACGAGGACGCCAAGCATGGGTATCACAACACCTCGGGAATATTTCAGACTATGCCTCCTTCCTGGCATATCAGCATCAAGTAACCGATTGGAAAAGCCTTCTGGAAATAAATCCCCGTTACCTTGCGTATGATATGCATCCTGATTACCACTCCTCCCGTTGGGCACAAACATTGGGCCAAACGGGCCTCCCGGTTCAGCATCATCATGCCCATATTGCAGCTGTCATGGCCGAACACGGCTTGCAGGAAAAGGTCATTGGCGTTGCTTGGGATGGCAGTGGATATGGCCTTGATCAAACCTTGTGGGGAGGTGAATTTCTGATCGCCTCCTACCATGGTTTTTTACGGGCTGGTCATTTGAAACCCCTGCCGCTTCCAGGGGGAGAACAAGCCATCCTGCATCCTGCCCGCATGGCTGTCAGTTACTTATTCGACTTGTTGGGCAGTGACTGGGGCACTCAAGTCCATAACAGCTTGCCCTCCTTAACCTCCTACGAAAAAGAACATCTCACTGCACTCCTACAGTCCGCTTATCCCTTTCCCGTGACCTCCAGTGCAGGCCGGCTATTTGATGCAGTTGCCGCCTTGCTAGGCTTTGACCATACCTTGACCTATGAAGGCCAGGCAGCCGTGCGCCTCCAAGCCTTGGCGGAACAATCCGAAAAGTCATTATATTCTTTTGAAATAAGCCAAAACGGGAAAAGCCGGATCCTTGATTTCAAACCGATGCTCCATGAACTCTTGCGCGATCTTAAAACTCATGATGACCGGGCCCGAATGGCCATGCGGTTCCATCGGACGCTGGCCGGGGCGATTTCACGGATGTGTGTTATACTGGCGGCGGAACATCATTTAGATCGCGTGGTTTTGAGTGGCGGAGTTTTTCAAAACGATTTATTGCTGGGGTTGGTCCGCACGGAACTCGTGCAAAACGGCTTGCAAGTCTTCCATCCCCGGCTCTTCCCCGCCAACGACGGAGGATTGTCTCTCGGGCAGGCAGTTATTGCCCTGGCCGCCATTGCCAACCCCGCCACCACTCATCCGCAAAGGACCGTTCCATGTGCCTAGCCGCCCCTGCGAAAATCATCCGCCGTTCTGGTTTGACCGCCACCGCCGAAACCGACGGCGTCCGGCGCGAGGTGCATCTGGGGTTATTGCCCGAGGTTCAAGTGGGTGACTTTGTTCTGGTGCACGCCGGGTTCGCCATTCAACGTTGGACCCAAGAGGATCTGGACGAGTATCTTTCCCTGCAACAAGAATTGGAATCAACGCTATGACAGTTTCTCCGGCCCCCTCGCCAGGTCTGAAGGCCCAATTGCTGGAAATGCATCAACTCGCGCGGCAGTTCGGCCGCCCCGTCAAATATATGGAGGTATGCGGCACCCATACCATGGCCGCTTTTCGTTCCGGCCTCCGCACCTTGCTGCCGGAATCGATCTCGCTCCTCTCAGGTCCTGGATGCCCGGTCTGCGTGACCCCGGCGGATTTTATCGACCAAGCCGTGGCCCTGGCGCGCCTTCAAGATGTGGTCATCGTCACTTTCGGTGATCTGCTGCGCGTTCCTGGCAGCAGATCGTCGCTGGAGCGCGAACGGGCCGGTGGAGCGGAGGTCAGGGTCGCCTATTCGCCCCTGGACGCTCTGGCCTGGGCCGCCCAAGAGCCGCAGCGTCGTTTTGTCTTCCTGGCCATCGGATTCGAAACGACGATTCCTGCCATCGCGGTTTCAGTGTTGCAGGCTGCCGAGCGCCGGCTTGACAACGTGTCGTTCCTATGCGCACTTAAATTGATGCCGCCTGCCTTGGCGGCTTTATTGCGGTCGCCTGCCCTTAAACTTGACGGCCTGCTCTGCCCTGGCCATGTCAGCGTCATGATCGGCCCCGAGCCCTATGCGTTTCTGGCCAAAAGCCACCATTTGCCCTGCGTAGTGGCTGGATTCGAACCCGGCGACATGGTGGCAGGGGTGTTGATGCTATTGCGTCAATCCTGCGGTCATCGGGCCGAGGTGGAGATCCAATACCATCGCAGCGTAAAACCCGGCGGGCTTTTACGGGCACGGCAATTATGGGAATCGGTGTTCGAGCCGTCCCCGTCCCGCTGGCGGGGTTTGGGGTGGATACCCGAAAGCGGGCTTAAACTCCGTCCCGAATTCAGCGCCTGGGACGCAGACCGGCTTTATCCTGAAACCCAGGTGCCTGCGGCCGTCGAAAATCCTGCCTGCCGCTGTGGAGAAGTGCTGCAAGCCCTGGTCTTACCCGGACAATGCCCGCTCTTCGCCTCCGGTTGCACGCCGGAGGAGCCGCAAGGCCCGTGCATGGTTTCAAGCGAAGGCACTTGCGCCGCCTATTACCGTTATGGCCGAATGGCGTCTGGCGCTTCCGCCGCGCCCGAAAGGGCCTGAGCATGGGACTGACCGATCGGATTTTGCTGGCTCACGGCAGCGGCGGCAGGCAAAGCCAGGACCTCCTGCAGCAGTTGATCATCCCGCTTTTCAAAGACATCCTGCTGACGCCCCTGGACGACAGCGCTTGCCTTTCCCTGCCAGCTGGTCAAACGGCTTTTACTACGGATTCATACGTCGTTGATCCGCTGTTTTTTCCCGGCGGTGATATTGGCAGGTTGGCTGCCTGCGGCACGATCAATGATTTGGTCATGCAGGGCGGCAAACCCCTTTTCTTGAGCCTGGGGTTGATCATCGAGGAAGGACTGCCCACGACTGATCTGCAGCGCATCCTGGAATCGCTGGCCGCGGTTTTGCAGGACAATGAGGTGAGGCTGGCCACGGGCGACACCAAAGTCGTTCAGCGCGGCCAGGCCAACGGCCTGTACATTAATACCGCAGGAATTGGCCGCTGCCTGCCAGGCGTCGACACGTCGAGTTCGAACGCCAGGCCCGGGGATGAGGTCATTGTCACAGGTACGATCGGCGACCATGGCGTGGCAGTGCTCAGCCACCGCCAAGGGGTCCGCTTCGAAACCGAATTGACGAGCGATGTCGCTCCGCTGTGGGCGCTCCTCAAGCCGGTGTTCGAACACCATCCCGCCGCCTTGCACGTGCTGCGCGATCCGACCCGCGGCGGCGTGGCTGCGGCGGTCTGCGACATTGCCCGCGCTTCCAACGTTGGCGTAGTGCTGAATGAGCGTTCCCTGCCGATCCGGGCCGAAGTGCGCGGCGCTTGCTCCTTGTTCGGCCTGGACCCCCTGGATGTGGCTAATGAAGGCAAGGCACTGGTCGTGTGCAATCCCAAAGAAACGCCGACCTTGCTCGAAGCGTTGCGTTCCCACCCCCTGGGCCAACAGGCCGCGGTCATCGGGTCCGTGGTGGCGGAATCCCCCGGCCTCGTCAGGTTGCGCACGCGCGCGGGCGGCGAACGACTGGTCGATTTGCCTGCCGGCGAATTGCTGCCGCGCATCTGCTGAGAGCCTGCTTTTGCAATATTCTCATTGATTTATTTAAGTAAAAAAATATAATGTCATGAACGCTTTTTCCTCCAAACCCACAGCAAGCCGATCACATCTCGAGATGGACTGAACGGATGCTTTTTTGGCTTCCTCAAGCGCATCGGGATTCCTTCATCGCTCACCTGACCTCAGGCCGAACGGTTTTTGCTTCTGCTTCCGAAAACGATCAATTGCATCTCGAACGCACAACCGCCTGGGACCCCAACCGCCATGTGCTTGACCGCTACCGTCCTTTGGAACCTTTGAAAGCGCTGGTTTTCCCTCCCCGCGAGACGCTCGGCCCGGTGTTTCAAGCCGTTCAACCCGCTGACCTTACCCCCCGCGTCGTGATTGGCGTTAAAAACTGCGATCTTTCCGCGCTGGCGATACACGATTTCGTTTTTTTGAAAAACGAACCGGTCGACCCCTATTACGCGCGCTTGCGCGAACAAACGCTGATTGTTTCCTGCGATTGCACCGATTGCCGCGAATCCTGCTTCTGTCCGGCGGTTGGAGAGCAGCCGTATCCCAAGGCCGGATTCGACGTGAATCTGTCGGTGCTGGAGAACGGTTGCGTGGTCGAACCCGGATCGGAACGCGGCCAAGCCTTGATCGCCTCCTTCAAGCCGGCGCTTGCCGCCCCCGCCGATGAACGGTTGCGGCAGCGCGATCAAAACCGCCAAGCGTTGTACCACCGCGTGGCCGGCCAGGCCGAAAGCCGCGGCCTGCGACCCGGCCAGGATCTGAGGCAGGCTGTCGTCAAAACCGAGGAAGCGGACTTCTGGAAAGAATTCGCGGCGGACTGCGTGGAGTGCGGCGCCTGCAACTACATCTGTTGCACCTGCCATTGCTTTCTTTTGCGCGACGGCCGTTCTTCGGACCAGGCGCCCGGGCGTTTGAAGCAGTGGGATTCCTGCCTGCACAAGAATTTCGCCCGCGTGGCCGGCGGCGCCAACCCCCGCGCGCACCGCACCGAGCGGCTGTACAATAGGTTCGATAAAAAATTCAACTTCTTTCCGGCGCTCCTGGGCCGCTACGCCTGCGACGGCTGCGGACGGTGCGCCGAAGCCTGCACGGGCAGAATCGACATCCGCGACGTGCTGAGAAAGGCCCTGGCATGAGCTCCCGACTGTATTTGCCGGTTTCAGCCCGCGTGGAAGCCGTCAGCGAGGAGACGCCCACCATCAAGACTTTCTGCCTGCGCCCGGCCGAACCCATTCCTTTTCTGGCCGGGCAGTTCGTCGAACTTACCATCCCCGGCGTGGGCGAAGCGCCGTTCACGCCCTCCTCTTCCCCGGCGGTGAAGGACAAGCTGGAAATCACCATCATGCGCGCAGGCCTGGTGACCCAGAAGATCCACGCGCTGCAGCCGGGCGCGACCATCGGCATCCGCGGCCCGCTGGGCAAGGCGTATCCCCTGGACAAATTCCGCGGGCGCGAAGTATTGATCGTCGGCGGCGGCGTGGGGCTGGCGCCCCTGCGCGCCCTGCTTTTCGCCCTATTTGAGAATCTGGATCAATACCGCAAAGTGTTCGTGCGTTACGGCGCGCGGACGCCCAAGGACATCGTGTATAAAAACGCCCTGGCCTCGGCCTGGGACAGGAACCAGCTGGATGTCCAGGTGACCGTGGACAAAGGGGACGACACCTGGTCAGGCCGCCAGGGCGTGGTGACGACCATTCTGGAACCCGACCAGCTGGCGTTTCATCCGGATCAGGGCGTGGCAATCGTCTGCGGTCCGCCCATCATGATGAAATTCGCCACCCTGAAACTGCTGCAACTGGGCGTGGCGCCCGAGAACATTTATCTGTCCATGGAAAAAAACATGAGTTGCGGCGTGGGCAAATGCGGCCATTGCCGCCTGGGCACCTTCTACGCCTGCAAGGAAGGCCCGGTTTTCGCCTACAGCCAGATAAAGGAGCTGCCGCAGATCTGGGATTGACCCTGCGGCTTAACACGCATGCCCAAACGTTTGCTGGTTGACCTGGCCCAATGCGAAACGTGCGAGGAATGCTCGGTTCAGTGCGGCCGCCTGTACACGCCCCGCCTGGCCCACCAGGGCATCCTGACCTTGCGCGAACTGGCTTATTTCGCCTTTTTGTGCCGGCGCTGCGAAGAGCCGAATTGCGTGGCCGCCTGCCGTTTCGAAGCCCTGGAGCGCCAGGCGGACGGCTTGATGAAACGCTACAATCTCCGCTGCGTCAGCTGCAAGAGCTGTTCGCATGCCTGTCCGTTCGGCACGATCTATCCGGACACGCTGCCCTACTTCGTCGTTCCGTGCGAAATGTGCCGGAGCCAGCAGCCCGGCGCGGACCCGCAGTGCCTGTCCAGCTGCTGCCGGCAGGCGATTCAGATGACCGATCAGGAACCCAATGAGGCGCAGGGCGTCTTTGCCCTCGGCGAACACCTGCTGGTGCGCGCCCCGCGCTGGGTCAAGCAGGCGGTGTAAGCGATGACCACGGACTATCTCCACTGGCTGGCGCAAGTGCTGGTTTTCCCGGGCCTGCTCTTTACGGCCTCGGCCGGCTTGGTGACGTCTTGGATCGACCGCAAGGTGACCGCGCGCGTGCAGATGCGCGTCGGGCCGCCTTTCCTGCAGCCCTGGTACGACTTCTTGAAGCTGCTGATCAAGGAAACCATCGTCCCGGCCGGTGGCGCCAAATGGCTCTTCCTGTCCGCGCCGCTCCTGGGGCTGGGCGCGGTGACCCTGGCGTCCACGATCATCTGGCGCTCCCAGCTGGCCCCCCACCAGGGCTTCGTGGGCGACGTGATCGTGCTGCTGTATCTGCTGACCATGCCCGCGGTCGGGACCGTGCTGGGCGCCTTCTCCTCCCGCAATCCCCTGGCGTCGCTGGGCGGCAGCCGCGAGATGAAGCTGGTCATGGGATACGAGCTTCCGTTCGTCCTGGCCGTGCTGGTGCCGGTCATTCGGGCCAAGAGCCTGCGTCTCGGCGATATTCTGGCCGTAGAACCCTCGGCCCTGGCCGCCTCGGGCGTCATCGCCCTGCTGGTCTCGGTTTTTTGCATCCAGGCCAAGCTGACGCAGGTTCCCTTCGACCTGCCGGAAGCTGAGACCGAACTGACCGGCGGCGCCTACATCGAGTATTCCGGCGTGCCGCTGGCGCTCTTTAAACTGACCAAGGCCATGATGCTGTTCACCCTGCCGGTCTTTCTCGTGGCCCTGTTCGGGGGCGGAATGGGGCTGCAGCAGGGCTGGGCCGGCCTGGCGGCCGGCATCGCGAAATACCTGGGGATCGTGATCGTGCTCACCCTGATCCGCAACACCGCGCCCCGCGTGCGCATCGATCAGGCGGTCAAATTTTTCTGGGGGCCATTGACCGTGGCGGCTGCTGTCGCCGTCGGCCTGGCCCTGGGAGGGTGGTGACATGGGGCTCGCCCTTCAGATCCTCACTCGCTCCCTGAACGTCTTCCACATGGCCGGCAGCGCCTGCAACAACTGCGACATCGAAATCCTGGACGCGCTGACGCCCAAATACGATCTGGAACGCTTCGGCCTGGTCCTGGTCGGCAGCATCCGCCACGCGGACGTGATCCTCTTGTCCGGGGTATTCAATAAAAAATCGGCGTTGCGCGCCAAGCTCGTGTACGAGCAGGCGCCCAAGCCGGTCGTGGTCGTGGCCATCGGCGGCTGCGCCTGCAGCGGACTGATGTTCAAGGATTCTTACAATTGGGACCAACCGGTGGGGCGCTATATCCCGATCGACGCCTATATCCCCGGCTGTCCGCCCAAACCCGAGGCCATGATCGCGGGCATCGTCAAACTGCTGACCAAACTGAGGAGCGCCTGAACCGTGAACCGTGAAGAGATCCTGCCCCGCCTGCAAACCGAACTGGGGGCCAAACTGCTGCGCTGGCACGTCAAATCCCCCAAACGCCTGTTCGTGGAGGTGGCGCCGGAGCACATCGTCGAAGTCGCCCGCCTGCTATATGACGGCCTGGGCGCGCGCTTTCAAATCGCCAGCGGCATCGACCTGCTGGAAGCGATGGAGATCCTCTATCATTGGGCCTTCGACGCTTCGGATTGCCTGTTGACCGTGCGCGTCCGACTGGACCGGACGCGGCCCGAAATCGACTCCCTGACCCCGGTGTTGAAGGCGGCGGAATGGATCGAGCGGGAGATGTGGGAGCTGCTCGGCATCAACTTCCGCAACCATCCCGGCCTGGCCCACCTGCTGCTCAAGGAAGACTGGCCCGAGGGGCAATACCCCCTGCGCCGGGATTATAAAAAAGCGGAATACCCCAAACCGGCGGACGCCCATGACTAAAAAAACCATCATCCCCATTGGACCCTATCACGCCTTGCAGGAGGAGCCGGAATTTTTCCGCCTGCACGTGGAGGGCGAAACCGTGGTGGGCCTCGACATCGAGCTGGGATACAACCACCGCGGCATCGAAAAACTGTCCGAGTCCAAGCATTACGACCAGACGGTGTTCCTGGTCGAGCGCATCTGCGGCATTTGCTCCACTTCCCATCCCCTGGCCTGCGTGCAGGCCATCGAGGACGCGGGCGACATCGAAGTGCCGGAACGCGCCCTGTACATCCGCTCCGTCATCGGCGAGCTGGAGCGCCTGCACTCGCACCTGCTGTGGCTGGGGCTGGCCGGCCACTTCCTCGGCTTCAACACCATCTGGATGTGGGTCTGGCGCCACCGCGAGGACCTGCTCAACATCCTGGAGCTCATCACCGGCAACCGCAACCATTACGGCATCATGAAAGCCGGCGGGGTCCGCCGCGACATCAAACCCGAGGACATTCCCAAGATCCAGGCCATGCTGGACGGGCTGAAAGGCCCCTTGCAATTGTTCCACCGGGCCGTGGCCGAGGACCCGGTGCTCCAGGCCAGGACCAAGGGCGTGGGCGTGCTGACCCGCCAGCAAATCCTCGCTTACGGCGCACTCGGCCCCACGGCCCGCGCATCGGGCGTGGATATCGACGTCCGCCGCGACCATCCGCACGCGGCCTACGGCCTGGTGGATTGGAAAGTCATCACCGCGGGCAACGGCGACGTATTCGACAAGGCCGTGGTCAGGATTCTGGAGATGTTCGAATCCATCAAAATCATCGAGCAGTGCCTGGTACGGTTGCGCACCACGCCCGGGCCCGTGGATTCCAACCCCAAGGAAGTCAAGGCCGGCGAAGGCATCGGACACTACGAAGCGCCCCGCGGCGAAGTCTTCCATTACATCCAAAGCGACGGCAGCAACCGGCCGGTGCGCCATAAAATCCGCGCCCCCAGCTATATGAACGTCATCACCGACCGCGAGGCGGTGATCGGCCACAGCGTGGCCGACGCCACAATCATCCTGGCGGCTGTGGACCCCTGCTATTGCTGCACCGAACGCCTGGCCGCCGTGAAGGCCGGCACGGACCAGCGCCAATGGTCGGCCGACGACTTGATCAGGCTGTCGCAGCAAAAAACGGAACGGCTGAAAAGACTGCTCGGGTCCGAAGGCCCGAAACTCCCTGCGTGAAGGCGAACCATGCCGATTGAAATTCATCCGCTGCTCTGGCCGGTCGCGCTGCCCTTGGCGGGCGCCGCGCTGTGCCTGCTGCTGCCCCGCTTCCTGTCCCGCCTGGCTCCGCTCCTGGCGGTGGCGCTGGCCGCGGGCGTGACGTGGCTGGCGTGGACGCTGTTTGCCGGGGGGGCCGCCAAACTGGACCTGGCCGGCATTTTGGCGTTCAGGCTCGACCACCTCAGCGCCTTTGTCATGCTGGTCGTCTCGGCTTTTACTCTCCTGATCGCGTTCTATTCCTGGGGTTACCTCCCGCGGCCCGCCAAGCACCGCGAGTATTACGGATATCTGCTGGCCACCCTGGGCGCCGCGAACGGCGCCGTGCTGGCGAACGACCTTATCTTGCTGCTGGTGTTCTGGGGGTTTCTCGGCGTCACGCTCTATCTCTTGATTTCCCTGCGCGGCCCCCAGGCCGCTGCGGCCGCCAAAAAAAGCTTCATCCTGGTCGGCGGCTCTGATGCCGTGCTGCTCCTGGGCATCGGCCTGATCTGGCACCTGACCGGTTCCCTGCGGCTGGATGGCCCGGCCATTCCGCTCTCCGGCGCGGTGAGCCACACCGCTTTTCTCGCCTTCGCCCTCGCGGCCTTTGCCAAAGCCGGGGCCATGCCCTTGCACACCTGGGTGCCGGATTTCGGCGAACACGCGGACGCGCCGGTGACGGCCTTTCTGCCCGCTTCCCTGGACAAACTTCTGGGCATCTACCTGCTTTTCCGCGCCTCCACCGGCCTCTTTCAGCTCAATGGCGCCATGCAATTCGTATTGCTGGCCGTGGGCGCGGCCACCGTGCTGGCTGCCGTGATGATGGCCCTCGTGCAGCACGATCTCAAACGCCTGCTTTCCTACCATGCGGTCAGCCAGGTGGGCTATATGCTGCTGGGCATCGGCACCGGCCTGCCCCTGGGCCTGGCCGGCGGTCTGTTCCACATGCTGAACCACGCCATGTATAAATCCTGCCTCTTTCTCTGCGCGGGCAACGTCGAAACCCAGGCCGGCACCACGGACCTGGAGCGGCTGGGCGGACTCGCCAAAGTCATGCCCTTGACTTTCCTGTCCACCCTGGTCGCCTCGCTGGCCATCTCAGGCCTGCCACCCTTGAACGGTTTCGCCTCCAAGTGGATGATCTACCAGGGGCTCATCGAACTGGGCGGCCGCGGCGGCGCGTGGTGGGTGGTCTGGCTGGCCGTGGCCATGTTCGGTTCGGCCCTGACCCTGGCGAGCTTCGTGAAGGTTCTGCACAGCGTCTTTCTCCGCCGGACCGGCTCGGCCCCCACAGCCCGCGAAGCCGGCTGGCGCATGATTCTGCCCGTGGTGTTGCTGGCCGCCGGCTGCGTGGCCTTCGGCGTGGCGGCGTTCCGGCTGCCGCTGCCGCTCTTCATCTTTCCGTCCTTATCCGCGCCCGTGTCCGCTCCGGGGCTGTGGTGGGCAGGCCCGGCCACAGCTTTGCTGCTCGCGGCCATGGCAGCCGGACTGCTGATGTATGTCTTCACCCGCATCGGCCGGGTGCGCGAGGCCGCCACTTATATCGGCGGCGAAACCCTGGACGACGAAGCCGTGCAGCTTACCGGCGTTGATTTTTACCGGACCGTTTCCGATCTGCCGCCTTTGGCCGCGGCTTACCGCCTGGCGGAAAAGAAGTATTTCGACCTGTACGCCGTGGGTACGGGCCTGGTCATGTATTTTTCCGAAGCCTTGAAAGAACTTCACACCGGCCGCCTGCCCTGGTACCTCACCTGGGTCCTGTTCGGCCTGGTGGTAATGCTGTTTTTGCTGCGAGGATGACATGACATTGGAACTGTTCCTCATGATCCTGGTCGTGCTGATGCTGATCAGCGCCCTGATCGCCCTGGAGACGACCAACCTGCTCTCCTCCATCATCAGCCTGGGCGCCCTGGGCCTGCTGCTGTGCATCGCCTTTCTGTTCCTCGGCGCCCTGGAAATCGCCATTACCCAGATCGTGGTCGAGGTGCTGCTTCTGATCATCCTGATCCGGGCCACGTTCCACCGCGATTTCCAGGTGCAGGAGAACCACCGCGAAAAACTCGGCGGCATCCTGGCCCTGGTCCTGATCATGCTGCTGGGCGTGTTCGTCTCCCAGCTGTTCATCGAGTTTCCGGCCTTTGGACACTCGGTCATGGAACGGTTCCCGGATTCGCCTTCGGCCGCCTATCTGGCCGACGGCCTGGAAAAAACCGGCGCGCCGAACATCATCAGCGCCGTATTGCTGGACTTCAGGGCCTTCGACGCTCTGGCGCAGATCGCGATCCTGTTCTGCGCGGTCATCGGGGCGCTGGCCATCCTGCGGCGGCAGCCGCACAAACGGACACGCGAGCAGGACCGCGAGTCGGACGCGGCCTGAGGGCCCAAGGAGGCGGTTCGATGCCAGGCATGAGCATGATCGTCAAAACCGTGGCGCGCTGGCTCAAGGGCCCGATCCTGCTCCTGGGGATCTATTTCACGGTCTATGGCCATTTGGAACACAGCGGCGGTTTCGCGGGCGGCGTGATCATCGCCTGCGCCTTCATCCTGGTGTTCCTGGCCGAAGGCAAGACCGCCGAGAACCGCCTGCTCAGCAAAAACGTGGCCGCCGGCCTGTCCAGCGTCAGCGCCCTCGCGCTGCTGGGCCTGGCTGCGGCCGGCTGGTTCTGGGGACGGGGCTTTTTTAACAACTTCCTCCCCACCCCGGCCGAGGATCATTTCCGGTTGATCAGCTCCGGCCTCATTATGTTCTACAATCTGTGCATCAGCTTGATGGTGGCCACGACGCTGTTCGTGGTATTCGTCATTTTATCGGCGGTGAAAGTCGTCCTGCCGCCGGGCGCGCATCGGGACCACGCGCTGGAAGATCCGGAGGAAGCCTGACATGCTGTACATTCTCAGCCTGTTCCTGGTCGGCGTGGGCCTTTACGGCCTGCTGCTCAAGCGCAATTTGGTGAAAATGATCATCGGGTTCGTGATCATGGAGGCGGGCGTGCACCTGTTCCTGATTTTGACCGGCTACCGCCAGGGTGGCGAGCCTCCGGTGATGAAAGCCGGCGAAGACCTGGCCGCTTTCGCGGGCCGCGCGGTGGACCCGTTGCCCCAGGCCATGGTCCTCACCTCCATCGTGATCGGCTTGGGGCTTCTGATCCTGATGGTCGCCCTGACCATCCGCATCTATGAACGCCACCACACTATCAACATCAAGGAATTAAGGAGGCTCAGAGGCTAGTGCTGGACTGGTTGCCCCTCTTCATTCTGATTCCCCTGGGAACGGCTTTTCTGCTGCCCCTGGTCGGCCGCTGGTGGCGTCTGCTGCCGGACCTGCTGGGCAATGCCGCTCTGCTGGCCCTGGCCCTTATGGCGGTCCGCTGCCTCGGCCGCAGCGGCTTCGTCCAGCTCGGCGCCTGGCCCGTGCCCCTGGGCATTGAGCTCCGCCTGGACGGCCTGACCGCGCTGCTGCTCCTTATCATCAACGGCGTCGGGATGGCGATTGCCATGTACTCGACCGCCTACATGCGCCAGTACACTTCCAAACTCCGCTATTACACCCTGTTCCTGTGCATGATCGCGGGCATGAACGGCGTCGTTTTGGCCAACGATTTGTTCACCTTGTATATCTTCGTGGAACTCTCGTCCATCGCCTCGTACGCGCTGGTGGCGTTCGGGGGCGACCAGGAGCAGCTGGAAGCGTCCTTCAAATACCTGATCCAGGGCAGCCTGGCCACGCTCCTGATCCTGCTGGGCATCGGCCTGCTGTACGCCCTGACCGGCTCGCTGCACCTCGGCCAGATCGCCGTCAAACTGCGCAGCCTGCCCGCCGGACAGCCGGTGCTGTTCGCGTTGGCCCTGTTTATCAGCGGACTGGCCGTGAAAAGCGCCATCGTCCCCTTCCATGCCTGGCTCCCGGACGCCCATCCCGCGGCGCCGGCCCCGATTTCGGCCATGCTCTCGGGCGTGCTGATCAAGGCCATCGGCGTGTACGTGCTGGCCCGGCTGATTTTCAATGTTTTCGGCCCCGCGCCCCGGCTCCTGCTGATCTTCCAGGGCCTGGCCGTGCTCTCGATGGTCGTGGGCGTGCTCCTGGCCATCGGCCAGTGGGACATGAAGCGGCTGTTCGCCTATCACAGCATCAGCCAGATCGGATATGTCGTGCTGGGGCTGAGCCTGGGAACGCCCCTGGGCGCGGTCGGCGCGCTGTACCACCTGCTTAACCACTCGCTGTTCAAATCCCTCCTGTTCCTGAACGCGGGCGCTGTCGAGTATTCCACCGGCACGCGCGACTTGCACGAACTGGGCGGCCTGCACCGGGCCCTGCCGGTCACGGCCCGCACGTCCCTGATCGCCTCCCTTTCGATCGCGGGCATTCCGCCTTTCAACGGTTTTTGGAGCAAGCTGATCATCATCCTGGCCTGCGTGGAAAGCGGGCATTACTGGCTGGGAACCTGGGCGATCGCGGTCAGCATCCTGACGTTGGCCTCGTTCCTGAAAGTCCAGCGCTACGCCTTTTTCGGGGGGCCGCAGGGCAAGGGCGCGGACGCCCCTCCCGCGCGGACGCCCTGGCTGATGGGCGCGGCCATGGTCCTGCTGGCCCTGGCGTGCATCGCGTCCGCCCTGGCGGTGATTCCCGGATTGGCGCAGCCGTGGCTGATCGAGCCGGCTGCCGCAGCCCTGCAGAAAGGATTCTGGGTGCCTTGACCATGGGACTGGCCGTGTGGAAACGCGTAACGCTCTTCCTGATTTCTTTCGCCCTGTGGCTGCTCCTGGTCTGGCCGTTCGGCCCTGAACCCGGGCAGGTCAGGCTCGAGGACATCTACGTGGGCCTGGGCGTGGCTGCGCTGGTGGCCCTGGTCATGCGGGAATTTTCCGTGCAGCTCTTCGGCCGCCTGCTCAATCCGGTGCGCTATTTCTGGTTCATGGTCTACCTGGCCGTGTTTCTTTACCACCTCGTCAAAGCCAATTTCGACGTGGCCTACCGCGTGCTGCACCCCAAGATCCCGATTCACCCTGGCATCGTGAAAGTGAAATCCACGCTCAAAACCGAGACCGCGCTGACCGTGCTGGCCAATTCCATCACGCTCACGCCGGGCACGCTGACCGTGGAGGTCCTGCCCGACGGGACCTTCTATGTGCATTGGATGAATATCCTGGGCCATGACCAGGAGGAATTCAGGCGCCGCACCATCGGCCGCTACGAAGCGCTGATCCGCCGGGTTTTCGAATAGCGCCGGATCGCGAAAGGAGTCCCCTATGGTTTCCTGGTTCTTCAGCTTCCTGTTTTTCGGGCTGCTCCTCTGCGGGGCGTTCTGCCTGTACCGCATTTGGCGCGGTCCCACGCCGCCGGACCGCACCGTGGCCATCGACATGCTGGGCATCGTGGTGGTGGGGTTCACGGCCCTGCTGGCCGTGAGCACCGGCAAGACCTATTTCCTCAACGTGGCCATTTCCTGGGCCCTGCTCAGCTTCATCGGCACCCTGGCCCTGGCCAAGCACCTGGAAGGCAGGGGGTTCGATGATTAAAATCCTGGGAATGTCCGCGCTGGTGGTCGGGGTGCTCTTTGACCTGATCGGCTGCCTGGGCCTGGTGCGCCTGCCCGACCTCTACAACCGCCTGCAGGCGGCCACGAAATGCGTGACCATGGGCACCTGCATGATCCTGATCGGCACCATGCTCCTGGTGAACTCCTGGCCGGCCGTGGTGCAAAGCGCCCTGTGCCTGCTCTTCATCCTCATCACCTCGCCCACCGCGGCCGACGCGCTGGCCAAAGGCGCGCACGCCGCGGGCATCCAGCTGTGGTCCCACAGCGTGCGCGACGACCTGGCCGAGGACCAGCCATGAAGCTGCCCGCCCTGCTGCAGCCCCGGATCCTCAAGACGGCGCTTAAAGCGCTGTTCTCGCCGCCGTTCACCACCCGCTACCCGGCCGAGCCGTACACCGCCCAGCCCTCGTTCCGCGGCCGCCCACGCTACCAGTCCGAAGACTGCATCGGCTGCGGCGCCTGCGCCGAAGTCTGCCCCGCGCGCTGCATCGACGTGACGGACGACGTCAGCGCCCGGCCGCCCCGGCGCCGCCTGGTCCAGCACCTTGATTCCTGCATCTGCTGCGGCCAGTGCGAGCGGTACTGCACCACCGAGAAAGGCATCCGCCTGACCAACGAGTTCGACTTCGCCGGTTTCAAACCCGCGGATTTTGAGGAAAGCGTGGAAAAGGAGCTGCTGCTGTGCGAAGCCTGCGGCTGCGTGATCGCGCCGGTCGCCCAGCTGCGCTGGGTCATCCGGCGCCTGGGGCCCCTGGCGTTCGCCAATTCGACCCTGATGCTGGTCACGCTCAAGGACCTGGCCGTGGTTTCCGACCCCGTGGCCTCGGATCCGGATGCGCCGCACCGCGGCCAGCACCTGACGATCCAGTGTCCCCGCTGCCGGAGGGCGACCGCCCTTGCAGTCTGACAGGCTGAATTATTTCTGGGAACACGAACTCCGGCCGCGCCTGGCAGGCAGGATTTTCTGGCTGGGCATCGGCAATGTCCAGCGCGGGGACGACGGCGCAGGCCCGGCTTTGATCAGCCGCCTGGCAGACCATGGGCGCTGGCAGGCTGCGGACGCCGGCGTGGCTCCGGAAAACCATCTGGAAAAAGTAGTCGCCGCGCGTCCGGACACCCTGATTTTGGCGGATGCGGCCGAGTGGGGCGGCCATCCGGGCGACGCCTGGATCGTGGACGCGGAGTCGCTCAGGGCCGGCGGGCTTTCCACCCACGCGCTTTCGCTCGATCTGGCGGCCGCCTACTGGTCGGCCCGTGTGCCGGGAATAAAAATCTGGCTGCTGGTCATCCAGCCCGCGTCCCTGGAATGGGACAGCGGCCTCAGTCCGGCAGTCGCCGAAACCGTGGAACAGCTGGCGGAATGCCTGAGAACGGCACATCCGACTATCGGCAAGGAGGAACACCATGAACGTGCTTAGCCCCCAGGAGATCCTGAAAGCCGCCGTGATGATCGAGGAGCGCGGCGAGGCGTTTTACCGGCTGGCCGCGAAGCAGACGAAAGAGAAGCAGGCGGCCGACCTCTTCACCCACCTCGCGGACGAAGAAGTGAAGCACCGCGAGACGTTTGCCGGGCTGATGTCCCAACTGGCCGACCGGCCTTCGCTTGAGAGTTATCCGCAGGAAATGCTCGAATACGTCAGCGCCTTCGTAAAGAACGTCATTTTCCCCAACCCGGAAACCGCGGCCCGGGCCGCGGCCAATGACGTCCACGCGGCCATTGCATTCGCGCTCCAGCGCGAGCTGGACTCCATCCACTTCTATCAGGAAACCCGCCCGCTCTTGCTGACGCGCCGTGAAAACCCGCTCGACGCCATCATCGCCGAAGAGCGCAAACACTTCCTGGCCTTGTTGGACCTCAAAGCTAAACTCTAGGCCCCTCAGCCCGCAGCCGCACCACCCAGCCCGCGAGGCCGAAAACCGCCACTCCCGCCGCAAACACGGCGCCAAGCCCGAAGGCGTCCACCAGCGCGCCGATGACAGGCGCCAGGACCATGGTCATCAGGGTTTGGATCACGGTTTCCACGGACAGCATGGTCGCGCGTTCGCTCCGCTCCATATACAGGCCCAGATAGGAAAGGATCATGGGGCGGCGCGCATTCTGGAGCGCGCTGATCGCCCAGAAAGCGGCCACCACGGCCCACCACCATCCCGCGGGCAGGGCCAGCAGGGCCGTAAGAAACGCCGCCAGATAGCCGAAATACGTGCGGTTGAGCGCCCGAGGTTCCCCGCCGAGAAAAGCTTCCATTTTTCCGCTCAGGCTCGAAGCCAGGGCGCTGCCGAGATACAGCCCCAGGTAAATGACAGCCGCGGCCACGGCCACGACCTGCGGCACGGTCGCCCGGGGCAGGAGCCCGGGTAAAAACGGCAGCAGCCCCAGGGCGCTGGCCGCGATCACGGGTTGCAGGTAATCCTTGCTGGTTTTGTAGAGGGTTTTGTCCAGCGCGCTGTTGATGAGCCCCAGCCGCAGCGCGGGCTGTTCGAAGAAATGCCGCGTGGAATCAACCGTGAACTGCCACCAGGCTTTCCAGGTCCCCTTCCGGGCGCGCTCTCCGTCCAGTTCCCGCGGATAGGTCATCACCAGCAGGCCCCCGAAAATGTACGGCCAGACGCTGGCCAGAAACACCACGCGGTAGTTGCTCTGCCAAAAAACGAAGGCCGCGGCCAGCACGGCGGACAGCGCAGCGCCGATCTGCGACCAGGCCCGCACAAAGGCAAATGCCGTGACCGCCTTGAGGCCCTCCCCGGGGCGCAGGTCCAAATATTCCAGGATCATGGCTTTATGCGTGCCTGAACGGTAGGCTTCGCCCAGCCCGAACCACATCATGGCCAGGAAAAAACCGGCGAACGAACGGCTGAAATAGAAAAACAGGAAGCTGAGGATGAAGCTGGCAAAGGAGGCCACGAGCGCCCGGCGGCGCCCCCACAAATCCGCGGCCACGCCCGTGGGGATCTCGGCCAGCGTGGTCGTCAGTTCGCGCGTTGCGATCAGGACGCCGATGGCGAAAAACGAAAGCCCTTGCCCGCGCAGGAACAGGATCAGGAAGGGTTCGAAAAAGACCAGTTCCTTGAAAAAACCGTAAGCGCCGAAGCGCCCCAGCAGGCCGGACCATTTGTTCATGCGGTCAGGGTTCCAATTTGCGTTTGAGCGCGGACAGGGCGTTGAGCGCCTCGAGCGGGGTCATGCGCTCCGGGTCCAGGTCCGCGAACCAGCGCGCCAATTCCCGGGCCGGAGCGTCCTCGAACAGGCCCATTTGCCCCGCGCCTGCGGCCTGGGACTCGCCCGCGTGTTCAGCCAGGCGCGAGGAGCCTGCCTCGGTGTAGTTGGCCTTCTCCAGGTTCAAAAGCACTTCCTGGGCCCGGCTGATCACTTCGTTGGGCAGCCCGGCCAACCGGGCGACCTGGATGCCGTAGGAGCGGTCCGCGCTGCCGGCCACGATTTTGCGCAGGAAGATAATCTGGTCCTTCCATTCCCTGACCGCGATGTTGAAATTTTTCACCTGCGGCTTGGACAGGGCCAGTTCGGTCAGCTCGTAGTAGTGGGTGGCAAAGAGGGTTTTGGCGTCCGCGCGGTCGTGCAGATACTCGGCCACGGCCCAGGCAATGGACACGCCGTCGAAAGTGCTGGTGCCCCGCCCCACCTCGTCCAGGATGACCAGGGAGCGCGGGGTGGCGTGGCGGAGGATATTGGCGGTTTCGGTCATTTCCACCATGAAGGTGCTTTGCCCCTGGGCCAGGTTGTCCGCCGCGCCGACTCGGGTGAAGACCCGGTCCACCAGCCCGATGCGGGCCGAACCCGCGGGCACCAGGCTGCCGATCTGCGCCATGATGACGATCAAAGCGGTCTGCCGCAGGTAGGTTGATTTGCCGGCCATGTTGGGGCCGGTGATGATCAGGACTTTGTTTTGCTCCTTGTCGAGCAGCACGCTGTTGGGGACGAACTTGTCCGGCGTCAGCCGCTCCACCACCGGGTGCCGGCCGTCCTGGATCTCCAGCACCGGGCCGTCGTCCACCACAGGGCGCTGGTATTGGTACCGCAGCGCGGCCTCGGCCAGCGACAGCAGCGCGTCCAGCTGCGCCACCTCGGCCGCGGCCTGCTGGATTTCGAGCAGCTGCCCGCTGACTTTCCGGCGCAGCTCGAGAAACAGCTCCTCCTCCAGAGCCATCAGGCGGTCCTGGGCGCCCAAGACCTTGCGTTCGTATTCCAGGAGCTCGGGCGTGGTGTAGCGTTCGGAGTTGACCAGGGTTTGCTTGCGCTGGTAGTGCTCGGGCACCAGCTTGGCGTTGGCCTTGGTGACCTCGAAGTAATACCCGAACACCTGATTGTACTCCACTTTCAGGCTGGAGATTCCGGTCTGCTCCCTCTCGCGCGCCTGCAGCGACGCGATGGTGTTGCGGCCCGAATGGCTGAGGTCGCGGAGTTCGTCCACCTCCGCATGGTACCCGGCCCGGATCACGCCGCCTTCTTTGTGGGTGACCGGCGGCTGATCCACCAGCGCCCGGCTCAACAACTCCGCCGTGGAGGCGCACTCCGGCAGGGTCCGCGCGGAACCGGCCAGCAGCCCGGAAGAAAAATGGCCGAGCGCCTGCTTGAGTTCGGGCAGCAGGCGAAGCGTGGCGGCCAGGGCCGATAAATCGCGGGGGGTGGCGGATTGCGCGCCCACGCGCCCGGCCAGGCGCTCCAGGTCGTACGTGCGGTCCAGCAGGTCGGTCAGGGCCTGCCGCCGGCTGCCGGGCTCGGCCAGTTCGGCCACCGCGGCCTGCCGGGCGCGGATCTGGCCCAGGTCCAGCAGCGGCCGCAGCACCCATTGCCGCAATTTGCGCGCGCCCATGGAAGTGCGGCTGCAATCCAAAACATCCAGCAACGTGTTCCGCCGCGAACCGTCGCTGAGGCTGCGCACCAGCTCCAGATTCCGGATCGTGGCCTCATCCAGGCGCATGTGCGTGGAAAGTGTGTACGGAGACAGGCGGTGGATATGGCTGAGGCTGCTCCGCTGGGTCTCGGCCAGGTAGAACAGGGCCGCGGCCGAGGCGCCCAGTCCCGGACCGTACGCGGCCAGGCCGGACCCCTCGAGGGAATCCAGGCGGAAAAATTCCAGCAGCTGGCTGCGACCCGCATCCTCGTCGAAGCGGAACCCCGGAAGGTCGGTCAGCACGGCCCCCGCCGCCGCGGCCAGCCTGCCCTTGCGGTCAGGCGCCCAGTCGTCGGGCAGCAGGATTTCCGCGGGCTGCAGCCGCCCCAGTTCCAGCAGCGCCTCGGGATGCTCGTCCTTGATCCGCTGGTATTGCTGCATCATGGGAGTGGCTTTTTCAGTTCTGGTTTCCTGGGGCGGTACGGAACGGTTGGCAGGAGGGGTCATGGGATCCTGGCTACTTCTTTTCCACGGGCGTATAGGGAATGACCAGATACGGCAGCTTGTCGCTGCGGGACAGTTTGTCCCCGATCTTTTGAGCAAATTCCCGGGAGGCGTAGTGGCCGACGCGCACCTGGCTGAACACTTCCTCCCCCTGGCGGGTTTCCAGGATATAGGCGTTGTAGCCTTTCTTGCGCAGGCGTTCCACCAGTTTTTGGGCGTAGTCGGCTTTGGCAAAGGCCCCGACCTGGACCGTGTACTTGCCGGTTTCCCCGGTTGCCGGGGCCGGAGCATTCGCGCCGGCGGCCAAGCGCGGGCGGGCCTGTTCAGCCTCGTAGCTTTCCGCATAACGCGCCATCAGGTCCTGAAGGATGCCGGTGGCAGCCTGCGGGCCGCCCTGGCGTTCTGCGGCCCGGGCTTTGGCTGCCAGGGCCTGCGCCGCAAAATCGCCCTGGGGGTTTTCCTGGAGATACCGGTCCAGGGCGTTGAGCGCGGCCTGCGCGTTGTTCATCCCCAATTCGGCTTCAGCCAGCCCCACCAAACTCGGGCCGGCCCATTCCGAGGCGGCATACTGGGAAAGCACGTCGTCGAAGGAGGACTTGGCTTCCGCGTACTGCCGGTTTTGCAGCTGGCACAGGCCGGCCAGGTACAGGGCGTGCGGATGGCGCCCGCCGCTTTCCGGGCCGATGGAATTCAGTTCCGCCAGCGCGGCTTTTAAATCGCCACCCACGAACAGCGTTTGCGCCAGGGCCCAGCGCGCGTCCTGGGCCCATTCGCTTTTGGGCCATTGGCGCAGCACCTGGCGGTACTGTTCCACGGCTTTTGGGGTGTCCGGCTCCAAATCCGCCAGGCGCAGCTGGACGGCCGGTTGCCAGCCGGACTTGGGATATTGCTCGAGAAATCGCGTGAAGGCGTCGCGGGCCTTGGCCCAGTCGCCCTGGTTGAACCAGACTGCGGCTTCGCGGTAAGCCGCTTCCTCGTTGTCCGCAGCCCGCGCCGCAGCGGTAATTCCGAGAATGAAAAAAACGCCGGCAGCCGCCCGGAGATATGCCGTGACCCGCTTCATGCGCCGCCCTCCCCGGGCGTGACAGCCTGGCCGCTCAGGGACCAGTGTCCGGCCGCGGTAATGTCCACTTCCAGCTCGCGGCCGACCCATGCTACGGGTCCGGCGACGTGCACCAGGTGGTTGCGCCGCGTCCGTCCCCGCAGATACTGCCCGGAACGCGCGTCCAGGCCCTCGAACAGCACGCGTTCGCGCCTGCCCACCAGGGCCGCTTTTTTGGCGAGGGTTTGGACCTCAAGCCGCTGCATGAGTTCGGCCAGGCGTTCGGTTTTGACGCTTTCCGGGACCTGGTCGGGATACGCCGCGGCCGGGGTTTGCCGGCGCGGCGAATATTTGAAGCAGAAAGCTGAATCAAAGCCGCAGCGCTCTGCCATGTCGAGGGTGGCCTGGAAATCAGCGTCAGTTTCGCCCGGAAATCCCACGATCAGATCCGTGGTCAGCGCCAACCCCGGCACTGCGGCATGCAGGCGCTCGGCCAGGCGCAGGTAATACCCGGCCGTATAACCGCGGCGCATGTCGCGCAGCACGCTGTCGGAACCAGATTGCAGCGGCAGGTGCAGGGCCTCGCACAAAGCCGGCAGGTCCTGCCATGCCCGCAGCAGCCGATCGTCAAAGGCCGCGGGATGGCCGGTTAAAAAGCGCAGCCGGCTCAAGCCCGGCATCTCCGCGACACGGGCCAGGAGCACGGGCAACTTCTCGTCCGAAGCGAGATCAAACCCGTAACGGGTGATGTTCTGGGCCAGGAGCACGATTTCCCTGGCTCCGCCGTCCAGACGCCGCCTGACTTCGGCCAGAACGTCGTCCAGCGGGCGCGATTGTTCCCGTCCGCGCGCCTGGGGCACCGCGCAATAGGCGCAACCTTGGTCGCACCCTTCCATGACCGCCACGTAAGCCGACACGTGCGGGGCGTCCGGTGCCATTGTAATTCCCCGGCCAAAAGGCCGCACCGACAGTTCGGCCGGCCTCGCTCCCTGGCGCGCGCGTTCCACCAGCAGCGGCACTTCGGCCAGGGCCCGCGGACCGGCCAGAAAATCAAGGGCTGGCGCGCGCCGGAAAGCGTCCGGGCCCAGGTCCTGCGCCAGACAACCCAGCATTCCGATCAGCCGCCCGGGCTTCCGGGCTTTCAACTGCGCCCAGCGGCCAAGCAGCGAAAAGGCCTTGTGTTCGGCCAGCTGGCGCACGGTGCAGGTATTGATCAGCAAAAGATCCGCCTCTTCGGGCTGCCCGGCCGCCTGCCAGCCTTCGGCCATGAGCGCGCCAGCCACGCGTTCGCTGTCGTATTCGTTCATTTGGCAGCCGAGGGTATGCAGGTAGAACGTGCCGGTGATCAACGCAGTGCCTCCAGCCAGGCGAGCGAATCCGGCCCTGGGTCGTAAAAAATTTGTTCGACCTCACCCCGGGCCACGATCCGCCCGTCCACCTGGACGACGACTTCGGCCTGAACCCTTACGGGCTGCTGGGTGGAGGCGTCCACATCCACGAGCAAACGGGAAAGCGTATGGCGCTGGCCGGGGAAAAGCGGCTCCAAGACGTTGTTCCAGAGCTCGGCATCGGGAACAGGTTCGTATGAAGCGCGGATCAACGGCTGGCTCCCGCTCTGACTGAATTTGGCCAGATTCTGGGGGGAAAAGCGGTCCAGAAATTGCGCCAGGTCCTCGGTTTGGACCGCCTGACGGATGCGGGCGTCTAAAAATCCGCTTTCCACAGGAATCCATTGCGGATGGCGGTCGGTCCAGCGGAACATCTTCCCGTCCACATCGGCCTGCGCCTCCTGGGGCAGCAGGCGGATGAGCGCCAGCCAGCGCCGGTCCTGGCCGGCCCGGGCAGCCACCTGCAGGTGGTAAAACGACTCGGCGCGCGCCTGGGGCGGATCGGTTTCCAGCGACCACAGGGTATAGAAAGCGGTTTCCGGATCCTGCAGCAGGCGGTTTTTGGCTTTAAGCAACAGTTCCCGCCCCTGGCCGGCCAGCGGTTGAGTCCGTCCCGCTGCTTCTCCCTCGCGCAAACGCAGGTACGCATGGTGGGCTTTCAGCCATTCGGCCTGGACGCGGTTCACAGCGGCCAGGGCCGCGACCTTGCCGGGCACTGCCTGCGAGCGGGACCTCAGGACTTCGGAGCAGGCCTCGAAGAACGCCCGCTGCTCGGCAGGCAGACGGCTGATCCAGGCAGCGGGCAGCCACTGGTCGAACGCGCCGGCGTCCCCTGCTTGCAGCGCTTGGCAGGCCAGGGATTGGCGCAAGGGCAGCAGCGCTTCGTTTTCCGACGTCGCGAGCGTTTTGGCCAGGCTTTCGCGGACCAAGGCATGCACCCGGGCCTGCTGCAGCAGCATCTGCAGCGCGGTTTCGCGGAGCCGCTGCGCGCGCAGATCGGCGCCCCCCTCGGCGGCAGGCGCGGCCAGCACAGCCAGGCTGAGTTCGATGACGCGCACGTCGCCGACCGCGAAAAAGCACGCCCATTGTTCGGCCAGGCGCGTCAGATTTTCCGGCGGGGCGTCCATCACGTCCAGCACCGGCTTTTGGGCGAGCAAACAGCGTTCCAGCAAGATTCGCCGGTCCGGATCCTCCTCGGCCGCCGCCCAGCCTTTCAGGCTGTTCCGCAAAGACTCATCCTGGTTGCGGCTGAAGATTTCCAACAGCGCCTGCCGCTTTGGCCAACTCGCCTGGTTGAACAACAACTCCGCATGGCGCCAGATTTCAGAGTGGCGTTCGCCCAGCACGGCGAAAAACCTGGCGAACGCGGCCATCCGCAATAGTTCGTCATCGCCTTCGGCTGGTTGCAGGCGGCTGTATTTTTCCACGAAATATTTCAGAGCCCCGGGCAGGGACCGGGGCTGGGGACGGGCATAATAGAATTCAACCAGCTTTAGAAACTGGCCTTCTTCCGAGACAGAAGGCGCCGGCCCGGCGTCAGGCCAGGCCGCGGACGCGTTCAGCAAACCGAAAAGAATCAGGGTGACTGCTTTAAGCTTCATGCGTCGCTCGCAGGCGGGTCTTCCCAGCCGCCCGGGCCGGATCAAACCCTTTGATATCCGGATGCCCTGCAGCTTGCTGCAAGGCAATTTATTTAGGCGCCGGAACGTCGGTTTTGGACTCGGGCGCCGCGGTTTTTCTCAATCCGGAAATGGACTGGCGTTGAATCTCGATCTTCACGTTTTCGCCCATTTTCAGGTAAACCGTGTTTTCGCGCTCGTTGAAACCCGCGACTGTCCCGAACATGCCGCCCGAGGTGACCACTTCGTCGCCCTTGCGCAGGGTTTTGATCAGTTCGTCGTGCTTCTTTTGCTGCCGGCGCTGCGGAACGATGAAAAGAACGTAGAAAAGCACGAAGATCAACAGCAGGGGCAGCAAGGACATGAATCCCGCTGCCGGGTCGGCGGCAGCCCCTGAGCCGGCAGATCCGGAAGGCGCCATATTTCCCATAGCCATCATCCAAATGTCATTCATGTAACACGATCCTCCTTGAAGTGAGATGACTTCACACCGCTCCGGCCGGGGTGCTGAGCTGGCCATATTGGGAGAGGAAATCCTGGCGGGCGGACTCAAACGTGCCGGAGAGGATGTTTTTCCTTATAAATCGGCTCAAATTTAGCATGAACGTCAGATTGTGTAAAGTGGAAAGTCTCAAGGCGGTCAGCTCCTGCGTATTGAACAGGTGACGCAAATAAGCGCGGCTGTGCCGCCGGCACAACGGGCAGGCGCAGTCCGGGTCCGGCGGACGTTCGTCCCGGGCATAGGCCGCGTTTTTTATCACCAGCCGTCCGCGGGAGGTAAACAGCGTGCCATTGCGGGCAATGCGCGTGGGCATGGCGCAGTCCAGCATGTCCACACCCCGGGCCGCGGCCTCCCACAGATCCAGCGGCGTGCCCACACCCATCAGGTAACGGGGTTTGCCTTCGGGCAAAAGCGGATGCAAATGGTCCAAAATTTCATTCATGAGCTCCGGACCTTCGCCCACGGACAGTCCGCCGATGGCATAGCCGGGAAAATCCATTGCCACGAGCGCTTGCGCCGATACGGTCCGCGCTTCTTTCAGGACCCCTCCCTGCACGATCCCGAACAGCGCCTGCTCCCCGCCGAGCTGCGCGTGCCGGTCCAAACAGCGGCCGGCCCAGTCCGTCGTCAATTCCACGGCGCGCCGAACCTCGTCCCCGCCGGCCGGATAGGCGACGCAGACATCGAAAGCCATGATAATGTCCGCGCCCAACTGATGTTGCAACTCCATGTTGGTTTCCGGGGTAAAAAAGTGCTTCGACCCGTCGAGGTGGGACACAAAGGAAACCCCCTCCTGGCCCACGGTGCGGAAATCCGCCAGCGAAAAGACCTGGTAACCCCCGGAATCGGTGATGATGCCGCCGGGCCATCCCATAAAACGGTGTAGCCCTCCGGCCGCGGCGATGGTCTCGGCCCCGGGGCGCAGGTGCAAATGATAGGCATTGGCAAGCAGAAGCTGCACCTGCAAAGCCTCCAAATCGTGGCTATCCAGGGATTTCACCACCGCCTGGGTCCCGACCGGCATGAACACCGGTGTTTCGACATTCCGGTTGCCCGGCAAAGTCAACACGCCGGCGCGCGCCTTTCCGTCAACGCCGTCGATCCTGAAATGAATGCCCACTTTTTTCTCCTTCGTGCGTCCGCCGCAAAGTGATTGCAATCCTGAACAGGTAATGATAATATTTTTAGAAAATATCGGTTCCCGACATCCTGAAATCGTCGTGAGGTGGTCGAGTGTCGAGTCTGCTGCGAAACCTTCTGCCCGGTGGCATTTCCCGGCGTCTGCTTCTCATCCTGGCCGGCTCTTTGCTAGCAATTATCGTCTATTTTTACTTCGCCGCCACGTGGTGGAAAGTCCCCGTCCTTTTCGCCGTTGTAACCGCGGTTTTGTCCACGAGCGTGCTGGCGCTCCTGTTTTGGCTGATTCCCGGCCCCTTGGCCGGCCTGGAACAGATCAGCCAGGGCATGATGAAAACCATGCAAGGCTTCGCTAAAGGCCATGTCGATCTCACTACCCGCCTGGACTACGCCGGCGAGGAAAAAAGCGGCAAACTGGCCGCTTCCTTCAACCAATTCATCGAAGCCATTCAAACCATCATTTTCCAAACCAAGTCGCTGACCGAGACTCTGCAGCGCATTTCCGAACACCTGTCGTCCCTGGCCCAGGAAATCAGCGCGGCCACCGAGGAAGTCACCAGCAACATTTCCTCCGTGGCCACCAACGCGGAACAGCAGCGGGAACACACGGTCAATTCCGCCAAAACCATCCAGGAACAGGCCCTGTCGCTCCGGGAATTCCTGACCGCCCTCAATGAGTCCAGCGGCCTGGCGCGCATCACCCACTCCACGGCCGAAAATAGCAGCAAAATCATCCAATCCGCCATCGAAAAAATCACTCTGCTGTTCAACATCTTCGACCAGAACGCCCGCCAGGTGGAAGCCCTGTCCGGCACCATCCAGGAGATCGACCAGGTGCTGGAAGTCATCACCCAGATTGCGGAGCAAACCAACCTGCTCGCCCTGAACGCCGCCATCGAGGCGGCCCGCGCCGGCGACGCCGGCCGCGGGTTTGCGGTCGTGGCCGACGAAATCAAAAAACTGGCCGAGGAATCCGGGGACGCCACCAAGCAAATCGCGGCCCTGGTCATGCGCATTCAGGCCGAGAACCGCGCCACCGTCGACTCCATGAACGACGGCACCAAGCACGTCACTTCCGGCCGCGAGGCCATGACCGAATCGGAAAAATCCCTGACCACCATCGTGGAATCGGTCAGCAACCTGGAACAGCGCGTGGCCTCCATGTCCGCCCTTTCGCAGTCCCAGCTGGAGCGCACCGACGTGGTCCAAGGCAACATGAAGGAAGTCATTTCTTTCGCCGAGGACAACGCCTCCGCCCTGGAGGAAATCGCCGCCAGCATGGAGGAACTGAACAACTCCATGACCACGGTCACGTCCAGCATCCAGGAAATCTCGACGGCCGCCGCCTCCCTGCAGGAAGCCACCCGCAACATGAAGGTCTAGCGCCGGCCGGTTCTCTCCCCCCACAAATCCAAGCCCTGCTCAGGCTGGCCCGTAAACGGCCGCTTCCTCATTCAATCAGCCATTCCCCGCTTGTCCTCCGAGCAAAGCCGCCAGCTGCTTGGCATTGGTCACGGCCTGCGACTGCCAGTGATTGTTGAAAAACACAAAAGTCTGTCCGGCCTGGTCCGCGATTCTCCGGATGCGCGGCACCCATTCCCGCAATTCCTCCTCCTGGTATAAATAATCGTACCGCTCCCAGGGCTGGGCCTGCTTCTGAAACCATTTTTCGCGGTTGCGTCCGTGAAACCGGACATATCCCACGGGGCTGGTTACGTGGTCGGTCGGCGGCAAAAGGCCCTTCAGGTCAGGCTCGTCGACGTTCACCAACCCGACCCCGAGTCCGGCCAGCCATTCGACCACTTGGGCGTGATTCCAGCTGCGGTGCCTGAACTCGACCACCAGTTCCGTGCCTTCGGGCAGCCGGGCGCGAAGGTCCGCCACATATCCCCGGTTGTCCAGGCTGTTGGGAAAGGAATACGGAAACTGGGCAATCACGGCGCCGAGCAGTCCTGCGTCCTGGAGCGGGCGCAGCGCCTCGTTGAACTGCCGGTACTCGGCCTCCGCGGCGGTCCGTTCGTGGGTCATGCTCCCGTGCGCCTTGATGACGAAACGGACCCGGCCTTCCGATTTGCGGATCAGGGCCGCGGTCGTGGCGGCCGTGGGAAGGCGGTAATAACTCGCATTGAGCTCGCAGGCGGAAAAATGGCGGCTGTAGAAACCCAGCATGTCCCCGGTCCGGAGGGCCGGGGGATAAAAAGGCCCCTTCCAATCCGCATAGGAAAAGCCCGAGGTTCCGATATGGATGGGATGCGCCATCAGGAAGTAAAACGGCCGACATTGGTTTCCGGGGACGTAAGCTCCAGGGGGAGCAGCAGGGAGAACGCGCTGCCTTTACCCGGTGCGGATTCGACCCACACGCGGCCCCCATGCGCCTCGGCAATGTGCCGCACGATGGTCAGGCCCAGGCCCGAGCCCTCGTTCCAACGCTTGTCCTGGGGCACTTTATGAAAGGCCTCGAAAATGCCGTCCAAGTGCTCGGCCGGTATGCCCTCGCCCTCGTCCTCGATCAGGTAAAGAATCGCCGGAAACAAGCCGGGCGCTTCGAGTCCGACCTGGGAGTGCATCCATCCGGAGCGGAATTTCACCTGGGTCACTTTTTTGACCTGCAGGACGATCTTGCCGGCGGTGAATTTGGTGGCGTTGGTCAACAGGCTCCCCAAGGCCTGCTGCACTTTCTGCTGGTCGGCGATCAGCAGGGGGAAGGTTTTATTGCCGCGGACCAGCTCGATCGTGCGGTTCGACAGGGCGCGCACGTCCCGCGCCGCCGTCTGCGCGGTTTCCCACACATCCAGGGGAGCCAGCTTCAGCGAGACCAGCCCGGCTTCGATGTTGGCCAGATCGAGCATATCGTTGAAAATATTCGTGAGCCGCTGGGATTCCCGGTAAATGTTCTGAATGTATTTCCGCTGCGTCTCGGCGGGCAGTTGTTTTTCGATGAGCAGCGTGGCGAAACCCAGGATGCTGGTCATGGGCGTGCGCATGGTATGGCTGGCGATGGCGGCGAATTCGGTCTTCATACGGTTGACTTCCTGCTCATGGCTCACGTCCTCGATCAGCAGCCCGTGCCCCATCAGCCGTTGTTCGCGGTCCCTGACCGGGAAAAAATGCATGCGGATATCGGCCACTTCCGGGCGCTCCAGCGTGAAATCAAGCACAGGCATCTCCGCGATGCTGTTCTGGGCCCGGAGATAGCGGGATTGAATGGTCAGCGGATCCTGGGCATTGGCCAGGAGCCGGTCCGGAATGATGGAGGCCGAAGCGCCCAGGAGCCGGTACGGAGGCTGTTGCAGGTATTTGGCCGCCAGGGCGTTGATGAAAACGATCTCCTCGCGCAGATCCACCAGAATCAACCCGTCGGAAATCGAGTTGACGATCGCGTCCAGCTTGCTCTTTTCCTCGGTCAGGCTTTGATAGATGCCCGCGTTTTCGAGCGCCACGGCCACGATGCGCGCCAGGGTCGTGAATTGCTGGACCTCGCTTTCCGTGAACTGGGCCAGTTTCCAGGCGTGCAAAGCCGCCACGCCGTACGTGCGCTGGCGTCCGATCATCGGAGCGTACAAGGAGGCCAGGGCCGGATAATCCGCCGAACTCCGGGTGGCCGCCTGGGGCGGCTGCTCGCGTTCCGGCACGGGTACGGTAATGTCGTCCGCATGATACGGGGTGTCGATCACGAACACGGGCTTCCCTTCCTGGAGGCACTGGCGGAACGGTTCGTCCACGGCCCGGTAGCGGAGCTGGCTTTTCAGTTTGCGGGAAAGGCCGGTCATGTGCTGGGGGTAGAGTTCGCGGGCTTTTTCGTCCAGCAGGAAAACACCGGAGAGCTTGACGTCGTAGAACCGGCAGACATAATCCAGGAGCAGTTCGCAGCATTGCTGGATGTCGAGGTTGTTGGAAATGGCCTCGACCAGGCGATAAAGGCTGCTGAATTTGTGCTTTAAAAAGGCCTCCTGGGACTGGATGATCTGGGTTTGAACTTCCAAAAAAGGCGTCAGCAGGTCGAGCTCAATACTGCTGAAAATCCGGCTGAAAGCCAGATCAAACTCGACGATGGCCTGGCAAGGGACCTCCGGCTGCTCCGCCAGCAGAGTCTGCAACTTCAGGCGGGTTTTTTCCTTCAGCAGCTGGATCATGCCCAGGACTTCCATCAGGGGCACTCCCAGGCGGGCCAGGGTCTCGCCCTGCTGGCGCATGGTTTTTTCCCAGGCCGGCCGTTCCTGTCCCGACTGTTCCAAGGCCTGGAGCGCCATTTTCAGCTGGATCGAACAGGCCTCCTCGATGGTGCTGCGCTGCACCCCCGCGGCCTGCCGATAGAATGGAAAACGCCGCTCTCCTTCTTCCAGGCACTCCCGAACCACCTCGGATTCCCGTTCCAGCAGGCGGTCGATCATCGGATTCGGCATTTCACCCCTCCCCCGGCGCGGATTTGGGCAGGGGCAGCAGCACGGAAAAAACCGTTTGCTTGCCCAGTTCGCTGCGGGCCCAAACCCTGCCGCCGTGCGCTTCCACGATGCGTTTGACGATCGCCAATCCCAGTCCCGTTCCCCGTATGGTGTGCACGGCCGTTTCCACGCGGTAGAACGGAAGGAAAATCAGCGACAACTGGTCCTCCTGGATCCCTTCTCCGAAATCGGTCACCGCCAGTTCCACGCCGGGCAGCAAAGCGGACAGTTCCTCCGCAGTAAACCGCCATTCGGGTTCCGGCGCGCGGCGCTCCACCACGTCCACCAGCACTTTGCGGCCGGGAAAGGAGTATTTATCCGCGTTGGAGAGCAAATTCCACAACACCTGCGAAACCTTGTCCCGGTCGGCCATCAGCACGGAGGACGCCCCGTCGATCTGCACGCGCAATTCCCTCCGGTCCTTGATTTGCGCGCGGAAATTTTCGACCACCTCGTTCACCAGCTCCACGATGGCGACCGGCTTTTTCTCCAGCACGCCCTCGCCGCTCTCGAGGTAGCTTAAATCCAGCATGTCGTTCAGGATGCGGGTCAGGCGTTCCGCCTCGCCGTGAATCTGGGTCAGGTAGCGTTTGACCATCTCCGGAGGCAGGGATTTGGTCAGCATGATCTCGGAAAACCCCAAAATGCTCGTCATGGGCGTGCGCAGTTCATGGCTGGCGATGGATACGAATTCCGACTTGAGGCGGTCCACCTCCCGCTCGTGGGTCACGTCCTCGATCAGGATGCCGCGGCCCGCGAACTCGCCCCTGCGGTCGCGGACCGGAAAGAATTTCAGCCGGATGTCCTGGCGCTTGGTGGTGGTCACGGTGTATTCGACCACCGCCGGCCGCGTCGGATTGGCCTCGATCAATTCCAGCCGCCGCGCCAGCAGGTCGGGCTCCTTGACCTTGGTCAGAAGATGCTCCTGCAGCACGTTGAGGGGATGGTGCAGCAGATCCTCGATCCGCCGGCCCAGGTACTGGGCGCCCGGCGCGTTGACGTAGACGATCGCGCCGGCGGGTTCCACCAGCATCAGGCCTTCGGTCATGGACTGCACCGTGGCTTCGAACCGGCTTTTTTCTTCGGCCACCTTGCGGCTGAGTTCGGCTTTTTCCACGGCCACGGCCTTGAGTTCCAGTTCCCTTTGCAGCAGCAGGTTCCAGCCCAGCACGATCATGGCCACCAGCAGCGAAGAGCCGACAAAAATCATCACCCACCGCAGGGTTTGGCGGGACATGAAGGGTTGCGGATGGAAGCCCTCCCCGAACCACTGGTAAAAAACGCGGTCGCGTTCGCCGGTCCGCTCCAAAGTCTGAAAGGCCCGGGAAAGCAGGTGGGCTTTCTCCCGGTCGCCCTGCCTCACGAGCATGCCAAAACGGGAACGCGCGACTTCAGCCCCCACGATTTTAAACTGGTCCTGCCAGCCCCGCGCGCCCAGATAATGCAAGGCCGTCAGCCGTTCGCCGATGTAGGCGTCTACGCGCTTGTCCCGCAGCAGATCGAATGCTTCGGCGGGCTTGTTCACCGAAACCAAATAAACCCGGCGCTGGGCCCGGAGCGTCGGCCAGACCGGGTCTTCCGGCTGTACGGCGACGCGTTTCCCTTCCAGGTCCTCCTTGGTGGCCAGGTTGTACGTATCGCTGGGAACGAAGATCACGGAGGGGCTGTCCAGATAGATGACGGCGAATTCGAAATTTCTCGCCAAAGCGGGGGTGTAACGGACGAATTGAACGCAGTCGATCTCGCCGTTGGACAGCTGCTTCAAGTTTTGATCCTGGCTGCCGGGGAAAAACAGGACGCTGTCGATGCCGGCGCGCTCGCCCGCGGCGCGCACCATGTCCACGGAAAAACCGGTGTATACACCCGACCGGTCCCAATAGGCGTAAGGGGCAAGATCGCGGGGGCCGCCGACCGTCAGGCGCGAAACGGCGGCCTCGGGGGAAGATTTGGCCTGCAGGACCAAGGGCAGGGCCAGAAGCACGCCCGGCAGCAGCCACACCCATGGCCGAATGCGGATCATCAGGCCTGCCTCTTGCCGTACACTCTCCGCAGGATCATCTTGACCCGCGCCACCAATTCCTGGGGGGAAAACGGCTTGGTGATGTAATCGTCCGCGCCGATTTTAATGCCCTGGACCTTGGATTCCGTCTCCCCTTTGGCGGAGAGCATGATGATGGGTATGTTCGCGGTGGTTTTATCGGCCTTCAAGCGCTGGCAAACCTCGAACCCGTTGATTTTCGGAAGCATCAGATCCAAAAGGATCAAATCCGGCCCTTCGGCCAGCGCCAGCTGCAAAGCCACTTCGCCGTCTTCGCAGGTCAGCAGTGTGAAATGCTCGTCCCGGAAGCTGGCCTTGATCAATTCCAGCATCTGAGCGTCGTCGTCCACGATCAGCAGCTTGGAGGGCTCGCCGCCGCTGCGGCGGTGGGTGCGGCCAGCCAGAATGCCTTCGTAACTGACGAACGGATCGCCCACGCGGACGCCCTGGGAATCCAGGAGGAGCTCCCGGAGGTTGCGGTCATGGTCTGATCCGCTGTGCTTGATGATCATAATGGCCTTGCGCAGCGACGTGTCGATTTCCGCCAGCCGCAGCAGCACGACGGTGTCCACCAGGTAGTTGAACTCGTTGAGTTTGAAATCCCCCACGACTTCCGAGATTTCCGAGGTGCAGACCGTGGTGACCCCGGCTTCGCGCAGGATCCGGATCATGGTCTGGAACGTGAGGCGCACCATTTCCGGCGAAGCGGCGATGGAATTCAGGAAGTTGATCGGATCAATCACCAGGCGTTTGGGTTTGATTTCCGCCAAATTTTTCCGCAGCAGATGCAGGAACGCTCCTTCGCTCAGTCCGGCGCTCGGGATGTTTAGGAGGGTCAAGCGGTCCTGGCGGACGGCGGACGCCAAATCCAGGCCCAAGGTCCGGGTATGCTGCAGCAGCGAACGGCCTGTTTCCTCCATGGAAAGATAGAGCCCGGTCTCGCCTTGCCTCATTCCTTCCGCCAAAAAGCACATGGCCAGGTTGGTTTTCCCGGTGCCCGAAGTCCCGGTCAGTAAGACGCTCTGACCCGTAAAAAAACCGCCCCCCAGCATGTCATCCAGGCCGGCCACGCCGCTGCCGATCCTCAGGACCTCCTGCTCTTCAGCCGGCGAGGCGGCGGCAATTTCATTGGGCAGGGCGGCGGGATAGACTTCCACGCCGGTCTCCGTGATTTCAAAGGGATGCTGGCCGTACAAATGCCTCTGCCCGCGGGCTTTGAAGACTTCAATCAGGCGGCGGCGCTGGAAATCGCGCACCAGCTCGAAACGCAGGCGGATGTAGCAATCCACCGAGTACATGCCCCAGTGGGACAATTCCTCGCCCTCGATATCCTTGATCAGCATGCTGGTCACGCCCTGCCGCTTGAATCCGTTGATGAAGCGGTTGATCAAGTCGCGCGCATTGCGGGGATCGGATTGATGGTGGTAGAGAAAATTGATCGAGTCCACCAGAACGCGCTGCAGGCCGAGTTCGCGCGTGATTTCGTCAAACATGCCGCCCGGCCGCTCCAGTTCCTGGACCAAAACTTTCGGCGAGGTCATGACGAGCTTGAGTTTCTTTTCCTTTTCCAGTTTCTTCAAATCCCAGCCGAAATTGAGCGCATCGCGGTAATACTGGGCGGGAAATTCCTCGAAGGTAATAATCAGCCCCGGCTGGCCCTCGGCGATCCCCTGCAGGATGAAATGCAGGCCCAGCGTGGTTTTGCCCGTGCCAGGCAGGCCTTCAAGCAATATGCTCTCGCCCTCCAAAATCCCGCCGATTAGGATCTCGTCCAGACCCGCGACTCCGGTTTTCAATTTCTGCGCTGTCACGCAGAGCCACCTCGTTTCAGGATATTGGTCTTTCTTCTTCCGCAAAAATCCCGCGATCCTCTGCACCTGCGGAGGGATGAAATACTCCTTGCGATTTATCTGCTGGTCCCGCCTGAAAACCGCTTAAAAAGCAGACTTTTCCCGGCGCACGCCGGCCGGATCAGCTTTAAAACAACGCACGATTATACCACCGGTTCAAAACGAGCGGCAAGGTTTTTCAGGCGGGCTTGCAGGACGAAGCAATGAAGGAAGCGCTGATTTCAGGCGGTATCCGTTCCCTCCGCGGGTTTGGGCTTGAAGTAGATGCAACGGTTGCGGCCCTGGGCCTTGGCTTCGTAGAGTGCGGCATCGGCCTGCCGGACCAGTTCCTCGCGGCTTTGGACCTGCTGGCCGTAGGAGGCTACGCCCAGCGAAACCGTCATCCCGACCTGCGGCATGTGAACATCCCCCAGAAACCGGCATTCCTGGATGGACTGGCGGATGCGTTCAGCCACCACCTGGGCGCCGCCCAGGTTGGTCATGGGCAGGATGATGGCGAACTCCTCACCGCCGTAGCGGGCGACCAAATCGTTTTCCCTCACCGAAGCCCGCGTCAGGTTGGCGATTTCCTTCAGCGCCAGGTCTCCGGCCACGTGGCCGTAGGTGTCGTTGTAGTGCTTGAAATGGTCGATGTCCATCATGATCAGGCTCATGTCGTTTCCATACCGGCGGCAGTGGGCGAACTCGTCCGCGAAGCGCAGCTGGAAAAAGCGGTGGTTGTAAACGCCGGTCAGGCCGTCGGTGATGGCTTGCTCCTTGACCTTTTGGAAAAGCCGCGCATTCTCGATCGCCATGACCGCGTGGTTGGCAACGGACATGACCAGTCCGATTTCATCGTCGAGGAATTCGTGCGCTTCCCGCGTGTCATCCACCACCAGCAGGCCGATGGACTCGTCCTTGAACACCAGCGGGCAGGCCAGCATGGCCTTGGGCGTCAGATAGCCGTGCAATTTCTGGACGAACAGCTCCTCGTCCTGCCCGCTCAGAATGGTCGTGGAGACGCGCTCCGAAAACGTCCTGAACAGGGCCGTATCCCGGATCGCGGGCAGGTCCAGGTTCAGATTCGCAAGGAACTTGGCCGGCAGGCCGAATGCCGCCACCGCCTCCAGGGTGACCGGCCCGCTCAACAGCCACACCACGCCCCGGTCCAGGCCGATGCTCTGGGCAGCCTGGCGGGCGACCAGATTCAAAACTTCCTTCAATTCCAGCGAGGAGTTGACCTGCTGCGAAACCTCGTTCAACACCTCCAACTGGGCGGATTTGCGCAGGATCATGTCCGCCTGCGATTCCAGCATCTGGTTTTTCTCTTCCAGTTCCTGCGCGTTCTGCGCCTGCTGCTGATAGAGCAGCAGATTTTTGAAATTCACCGCGATCTGCTGGCTGTACATGGTCAACCGCATCTGATCGTCCGTGGTAAAAGGCTCCTGGCTTTTGGGCGTGGCGGCCAGCAACACTCCCAAAACCTCGCTGCCGAAGCAAATGGGCACGGCCAGGAGGCAGGCGGCATCCTTCAGCCAGGGGATCTTCTTGGGATTGTTCCGGTAGGCGTTGTCGATGATGGGCAGCCGCGTTTCCGCCGTTTCGCCGACCAGCCCTTCGCCGACCTGGAGGCTGTATTCCCCGTAGGCTTCGAACGGCTGATTGGAAGCGCGCAGGTAAAGGCGCTGGCGCAGCCGGGCGTCCAGGGGCTTGGGTTCTGCGAGAAACAGGTACACCTGTTTGTTTTGAATCAGCATGCCGGCGTGCAGCACCACTTTGTTCAGGAGCACGTTCAAATCCAGTTCGGTGGTCACCGTCTGGGTGGTGTGGAACAACACCGCGCTTTCGAGGCTCTTTTCGTGGAGCAGCCGGTCGGTATAGGATGCAAAACCCTCCAGCATATTCTGCAGCCCGATGCGCCACAATCCGTCGCCGGATTGCAGGGCCTGGGTACGGCGCGCAACCGGCAAATCGCCGGCCGCAGCAGCCATGATTTCAGGCAGCAGGATCCACGAAGCGACGAGCAACTGGAAGCGTTTGGGCAGCGGAGCGGCTTGCTGGGTTTTTTTGCGAACCGCGCTCAAGAACTCGCGGGCTCCGCCGGTCCGGAGTTTGGGCAGAAGGCCGGGCAACCAGCGGAACAGGAACTCCCAGGACGCCTCCCAGGAGGGCGCAGCCTCGGCCAGGCTGTCCGGCGCCACCGCAGCCAGGGTCTTTTCCTGCCGCAGACGCGCCAACAGCTTGGCCCGGCGTTTGACCGCCAGGTCAAGCAGGAGGTACAGGGCTTCATAGGGGTCGTTCGCTGGGAGACGCTTTTTTTTCGTCATATCAGGAACAAGTCGATTTCCGATCCCTCCGCAACAAGCTCTGGCCAGCGGTCCCTCGCTGTCCGGGAGAGAATTGCGGAATCGGTCTGCAGCGGAAGGGTGACCTGGACTCCGACTCAGGGGAGCCTCCGCTCGCTTGACACTGCCTGGGAGTATTGTCGCACAGATCGGTGCCTTGGTTTAGCGAAAAACCAACATGGCGTCGCCATAGCTGTAAAACCGGTACTCGCGGCGGACGGCTTCGGCATAGGCTGCCATCACCCGTTCCGGACCGGCGAGGGCGCACACCAGCACCAGCAGCGACGAACGCGGAAGGTGGAAATTCGTCAGCAACCCGTCCACCACCTGCCAGCGGTGGCCGGGCTGGATGAACAGCTCGGTCCGGCCTTCGCCCGCCTTCACCAGGCCCCTCTTGCCGGCCGCGCTTTCAAGCGTTCTGGCCACCGTGGTTCCGCAGGCAATTACGCGTCCCTTGCGCCTCCGGCATTCCGCTATTTCCCCGGCGGTTTCCGCGGAAATGGCATAGGTCTCGGGATGAAGCCGCCGGGCCTGCCAGGACTGCTCCGACAAGGGGGCAAAGGTTCCCCAACCCACGTGCAGCGTGACAGGCGCGACGCGGACACCCTGCCGCCGGAGCTCAGTGACCAAGGGTTTGGAAAAGTGCAAACCAGCGGTCGGCGCGGCCACCGAGCCTTCGGTCCGGGCAAAAATCGTCTGATACCGGCGCCGGTCCTTCCGTTCTTCTGCGTTTGGCGACCGGAACGACCGCCGGATGTACGGCGGAAGCGGAACCACGCCCACCTGCCGGATCGCGGCCCGGGCCAGAGCCGGAGAACCGAATGACAGCGTGATTTTCCCTTCCCCCAGCAGTTCTTGAACCGTGGCCACCGTCGCTCCCAGAATCAGTTCCGTCCCGGGCTTCAGGCGGCGGTAGGGCCGTGACAAAGCCTCCCACATCGCCGGCTTCACTTCCCTGTGCAAAAGCAATTCCACCGACCCGCCGGTGTCCTTTTTAACCGCCCAGAGCCGTGCGGGCAGCACGCGGGAATCATTTACCACCATGCAATCACCGGGCGCAAGCCAGCCGGGCAATTGCCGGAAAACCGCATGTACCGGAGGCGCGTCTTTTCCCGGAGGCAAAACCATCAGCCTGGAAAAACCCCTGCGTTTTGCCTGTTGGGCGATCCTGGATGCCGGCAGGTCAAAATCAAACCGCTCGAGCGGGGATGGGTTGGCTGCTGTCATGACTCAGACAGGTTTATGGCCAATTCCGCAATTCGATCCCGGGATAATAATGCCTCAGAATATCGCGGTAATTATACCCATTTTGGGCCATTCCCAGGGCGCCTTCCTGGCAAAGGCCGACGCCGTGCCCCCAGCCCTGGCCGGTGAATTCCCAGCTCGCGCCCCGGGGCACCACAGTAAACCGCGTGCTGCGTATAAAATCCGGTCCGACCAGCATGCGGAAAACAGGCCCTTTCATTTCTTCCGCCCCGCCGGGGTGGCGAACCACGACGGTCTTGACCCTGGCGCTGGCGTCCCTGTCCTTCAAGTCCAAACCCGTGACCGCTTTCAGGCCGGCCACGCTTTTTTGAAGTTTCCGGCGCAGATCTTCGCCGCTCAATTCCCCGTTCCAACGGGCGTGCGGCGCCTGGTCGCAGAAACCGCATTCTACGCCGTTTAAATAATCCATGTCCCCGCCCCAGACCTCCCTGACATTGGCCGTGCGGCCGCCGCAATTGGAATGGTAAAACGCGGCAATGAATTTTCCGGTGTACATGGCCACCACGCTCGTGGTGGCTTTAACCGCCGCCGTCGTGCTCGGCCGTTCGGAATCCACGCCCCCGTATACCTGGCTGCTGACCGAATCGTCCAAATCGTAGGCCATTTGCGACCGGCCGCTCATTTTATACAAGGCAAAAGTCCTGGCCGCGATCGCCTGCACTTTGAGGGCCTCTTCAGGCCAGGCCGGGCTCACTTCATTGGGCACCACGCCGGCCACATAGCTTTCCAATGGCAAGTAGTTGATGACCTGCAACCCACCGCCTCCGGAATTGACCGCCACTTCGATCTGGCCGCGGTAGCGTTTTCCGTTCACCCCCAGGAAATCCCCGGCCGAAGGCACAAACCTGACTACTGAGGCAGCGCTAAACTTGCCTCCCAGAACCAGCCGTCCATCGCGGGCTAAAATTTGAAAATCGGTGTTTAATATCCCGCGGTCGGATATTTGCTTGGTCCGCATATCATACATTTTGACTTCCTGCGCCGCGTTCATCGTGACTCGCTTCGAGTTGGCCACCAATAACACCCGGATGTTTTGAAGCTTTCGCCCTCCAGCCGAAGCTTCCGAGGTTTCATCGGGCAATATTTTAATACTTGTCCTGGTCGTTGCGCACCCTGCAATAATACCGTTTAATAACAAAAGCAAACCGACGATTATCCTCGCCGGCATAATCGCCGCATCATGGATTTTTTTCATGCTTTGCAGTTCTCCTCGCACAAAGTTTTCGCTTTATTCAAGAATTTCATTTTATCGCTTCAGGACAAATTGCCCGGTATGGGCAGTAATTGCATACCCAGACCGAAGGAGTTGCCCGAAACTTTTTTTCCCGGATCCCCTGGGCGACAGCCAGAATGACCGCGGTATCCTTTTCCACTTTCGCCGGATCCACGACCCAGGAACCTGTTAATCCACTGTCTAAAAAATGCAAATGGACCGATTCCGGCCAATAGCCCTGTTCATGATACCAAGCTTGCGCATATATTTTCAACTGCAGGCTTTCCTTGGCCTTTTTGTCCGCGTCTTCCTGTTCGCTGGTTTCCGAACTTTTATAATCGATGATGCGCGCTTTTCCAGGTGCAAGGAGATCCACCCTATCCATGCGTCCGATAATTTTAATATCGTTAATGTTATACGAGAATGACTTTTCAATATATATTGGCTTAGATAGATTTATATTGGTATTATTAATAAATAACTTTATGGCATTGATTCCGGCTTTTTGCCGCATTTCTTCATGTTCCCTGGATATAAAACCCGCGTTCACCCAGGCTCCCATGAAGATGTCTACCAGTTCCTTTTCACCTAATTCCACGCCTTCCAGTTGGGCGCGATGATAGGCAGTAACCGCAGTATGCAGCGCTTTGCCGTAAACCACGGCATGCTGGGGCAAAACCGGAATTTCCAGCAGGTGAATGTACTTGTATTTTAGCGGGCAAGTCAGGTAATCATCCACCTGATAAAAAGACAGCGATAAAGCCCGGTTTTCAAGCGTCAATGGCACGGGTTCAGTGCCCATAGGGTCCTGGGCCCGTCGGATTTGCTCCATGGCCGAGGTTTGGGTCTGTTTTTCAATCATTTCCGGCATATCCAGCGCTTCCATGACAAAGCGTGAAACTTTGTACCGCCGGCTTCCTCCGTAATCATTGGCTGCGGTCAAATACAGGGTTTCCGCTGCCCTGGTAATGGCTACATAGCACAAACGCCTCTCCTCAGCCAGGGTCTGATCGTCCGGTGGAGGCTCCTCCTTGGCCAATTCCGGCGGAAACGAAAGAGCGGCCTGGCGGTTGACCGCCGGGAAACGGTTTGCCGCCATGCCGGCCAGGAAAACTACGGGGAATTCCAGGCCTTTCGCCCGGTGCACGGTTAAAACCCGGACAGCATCCGCTTCGGCTTCCATCTCCTCGCTTCCCGCCTCGTCCGCCACTTCATCCAGAAGGTCCAGTTGCTCAACCAGCGGCAGAATGCGCTCCTGGCGCGAGATTTCCTGGAAGCGTTGAATCAGCTTGAACAATTTGGCCCAGTTCCGAATGATTCCGTCGGCAGCCAAGGTATTGGCAGCCGTATATTTTGCCAGCAACCCGGCGGCGTTTAAAAAATGATATAGCACCTGCCCGGCAGATGATCGCCTGGACATTTCCAGATAGGTTGTCAGGTCCCTCAGGAGGCGTTCAACGGCTTCACGCCCTGCCGGCGACAGTTCCAGGGGGATTTGTCCGGCCAGGGCCAGCCGCATGGCATTCCGCAGGGGCAGGTGCTGGCGCCGGCTGTGCGCAGCCAGGCCGGCCAAATCCTCGGCCGGCAGTTCATAGACCTCGGAGGCGCAGAGTTCGTACATGGGCAGCGGGGCCGAGGGATCGGCGAGCGTGCGCAAAAACGCAGTGCACAAACGGATCTCGGGCCGGCGGTAAAATCCCCGGGCGCCCGAGAACCGCACCGGGATTTCCTTTACATTGCAGGCGCGCAGGAATGGGTCGGCCTGGCGGTTGGTTCTGACCAACACGGCAAAATCCGACCAGGGGCGCCCCAAAGCGTCCTTTTGCCGCCGGATTTCCCCTGCCACCCAGTCTGCTTCGTCCGAAACCGTCGCAAAGCCTTCAAAACGCACGGGTTGGCCGGCTTCCCGGACTGATTTCAATTTTTTACTGATCCCCTGGCGGGTTTCCAGGCGTTCCGGGTTGTTGTGCTGAATCAGGCGGTAAGCGGCATCCAGAATGGTCTGGGTGGAGCGGTAGTTTTCGGTCAAAACGGTCAGGCGCGCCTGCGGGTAATGCCGGGTGAATTGCAGGATGTTGGAAATGGCCGCGCCCCTGAATTTGTAGATGCTTTGGTCGTCGTCCCCCACCACGGTCAAATTGCCGTTCGCGCCGGCCAGCAGTTGAACCAATTCGAATTGCGCGGCGTTCGTGTCCTGAAATTCATCCACTAAAATATATCGGTACCTCTGCTTATAATCAGCCAACGCGTCCGGATGGCGCCGGAAGAGTTCCAGCGTCAGCCGGATCAGGCTGCCGAAATCCAGCAACCCCTGCTCCAGCAGGCGCTGCTGATAAAGCTGGTACACCCGGGCGACTTCCGCCTGTTTCGACCAGGCCGCCTTGTCAGCCGGGTCTCCGGATGAAGACTGATCCAGTCGGGCCTGACAAAAGGCCAGATACGCTTCGGGGTCGACATCTTCGTCCTGGGCGCGGGAGATTATGCCGGCCAGGAGCTGCAAATGGCGGGTGGGATCCGAGAGGGGGCGCAAGGCTTGCAAGGGGAATTCAAACAGATGCTGCCTGAGGAAAACCAGCTGTTCCGCGGCAGAGAGAATGGTATAAGCGGGGTTCAAGCCCAGCAACAACCCCTTTTCGCGCAGAACACGGTCGCCGAAAGCATGAAAAGTGCAGATCGTGCTGTCGGTAAATCCATAGGGGACCAGCAAATCAACCCGGCTTTCCATCTCTTCCGCGGCTTTTTCGGTGAAGGTCAGGGCCAGGATCTCCCGAGGGGTGCATTGCTTGTCAGCTACCAGCCTGGCTATACGCCGGGTGATGACGGCGGTTTTTCCGGTGCCGGCCCCGGCTACGACCAGCTGGGGCCCGGTGCCGTGCATAACCGCTTCGCGCTGGGCGGGATTGAGCCCCGCAAGGATGGGTTCGGTCGGATCGGAACGGGGCGCCAGGGGCATTTACAGCTTGAGCTTGACGGTCAGAACGCCCTGCTGTTCGACCTGTTTCCATTCCAACGGCAGAGGATCGAACACGATTTTGCGCGCCAGTTCAATCGCCTTTTGATCCACAAAAGGATAGCCGGACGTTTCCAGCAACAGGGCTTTTTTCACTTCCCCTTCGGGCAGCACCACCAGCAACAGGCGGAGGCGGGTTTCTTCGGTAATCATGCCTTTCAAGACGCTGAAATCCGGCTCACGGTACCCCCGGGTGGCGATATCCCCGCTGAGGCTCAAGGTCCCTTTGGGCGATCCCGGTTGGCCGGATTCCCCGGCTCCCCGGCCGGCGGCCAGCCCGTCGCTGGCTTTTCTCAGCTGTTGCGCGGATTCGCCGATATTGGCGCCGGTTTTATCCCTGGCTAGTTCGCGGCTGATTTCCAGCCGCCGCTGTTCCTGCCACGCTTTGAGCTGTTCGGCCGTGAGGCCCGGCGTCTCCTCCTCGGCGCGGGGTGCGATAACCTCGCCTTCGGCCTTGACGCCTTCGGTCTGCGACCGTGGAGCGCTGGTGCCGCTCAGGGTCACTTCGATGAGCATGGGCACCTCGGCCGGCGTGGTGAAGGACAGGTGGATCACGCCCAGAATCGCCACCAGACCCGCGTGCAGCAGGCCGGTAGCAGCCAGGGAAATGCCGGACGTGCGGTCAATAGTCACTTGGACCAAATCTCCTCGGACAAAGGTTTGACCGGCAGGGGGTCGGCAGCCAACACCAGCTTCTGGGCGCCTGCCTGCCGGGCTATATCCAGGACTCTCACAGCGTCGCCGTAAGGAACGAGCTTGTCCGCCGCCACGGTGACGCTGGTCTCGCCGGCGCCGGCCTTCTGAAAATAGGACTGGAGTTTCGCACCCAGTTCACCCAGGGACAGGGGTTCGCGTTCCAGGTAGATTTTGCCGTCCTGGGTCAGCATGATCTGCAGGCGCTCAACCGGCGCATCCTGCTTGGCATGCGCCTGGGGCAGGTTGATGTCGATGCTGGCCTTCATGATCAACGGCGTGGTGACCATGAAGATGACCAGCAGGACCATCATCACATCCGTCAGCGGCGTGATGTTGATCTCGCTCATCACCCGGTTGCGGGAGCCGGGGCGTTTCATGCCTCCACCTTCCTTCCCGGAGCGGCCGCACGGGCTGCTGCCGTGTTTTGCGTTTCCGGGGTCCCAAACAGGGTGTCCAGGAGGTCCGAGGAGGCGGTATTCATTTCCGTGTCATAACGGGTCACCTGGCGCACGAAATAATTGTACCCGATGACCGCCGGAACCGCGGTAAACAAGCCGGCAGCGGTCGCCACCAGGGCTTCGGCGATCCCATTGGCGACCACCGAGGCGCCGGCGGCCGAGGACCCGGCCAAAGCCGAAAAGGCGTTGATGATGCCCAGCACGGTGCCGAACAAGCCGACGAACGGCGAAACCGATCCGATGGTGGCCAGGGTCGACAATAAATGCTCCAGGCGGATCAGTTCGAGGGCGCTGGTCCTCTCCATGGCTTCGCGCACGGACACCGGCCCGCGGTGAAAATGCCGCAAACCCGCTTTAAGCGCCGCGGCCACGGGGCCCGGAGTCTCCTGGCACAAATCGCCGGCTTCCACGTGTTTCCCGCTCAGCACCAGTTTCTTGATTTTCAGAAGAAACCGTTCCACGTCGATTTTGGCCATTTTAAACCGGATGGCCCGCTCCAGGATGATGTACCAGGCAATGAGCGAAAAGGCCAGCAACACGATCATGGTCCAGCCGCCCTTGGCCAGCAGCTGCCAAAAGGTCAAATTTTCGAACATAATGCTTTCCTCCTCTGGGGGGTGCGGTTCCCGCGCCGTACAGCCGGGAATTCCGGGTTTTAAAGCTGATGACTATAGTCGATTGCGTTGCATGGAATACCCTATGAAAAATCAGAGATTTTTCATAGGGTAACAGGGTGCTAGCAGAAAATATATAAATTTTTCAGCACCCTGCTAATAATGCAATCTCAATCCTGCCAGGAAGCTGAATCCGCGGCTCGGATACCCCTGCCATTCCTCCCAAGCATAATTCAGCAGGTTGCGAAGGTCAACAAAACCATCCAAGTTCCGCAGAAGGTTGAAATCAGCCCGGCTTTCCAACAGCTGGGCCGGCGACAAGGCGTTGTCCTCTGTTTCAGGAAGCGAGGCGCGCGCGCCCAGGTAGCGGTATCTTAGTTCCAGGCTGAATTCTCCGGTGCTCCAGCGCACTTCGGTCGAAGCTTCATGCCGCGGCAGGTAAGGATAGGAACGGCCGCTGGCTTCGCTCTGGCGGTAGGTATATGAAAAACCCTGGGTCAGCTGGGCGGTGTAGCGGGCTTCCACTGCCACAGTCCCCCCGGTCACCAGCGTCCGCGGGAGCGTAGTCAGGGTGAACAGGCCGTCATGGTTTTCATCCATCCACACCGGCGTCCATTCCGCCTCCCGGCGGAATCCGACCACATCCATAGAAACCTGCTCGCTCCAGCGCTGCCGCCAGCCCAAACGGTAATGCCCCAGCACTTTTTCGGCTTCCGGGTTCCAAAAAACCGCAGGCCGGGGATGCGCAAATATCCATTCCGAAGCCGGCTGCCACTCCAAGCCGGCGTCCACGCTCCCGTAAAGCACGCTTCCGATCGGAAGCATAATGGACAGCTGCCCCACCACATTGGCCGCGTTGCGCGGAACCGGCCCGTTGTATTCGTCCCAACGGACGCCTCCGTCCAGAAGCAATGCCGAAACCGGGCGCACACGCAAGCGGGCTACTGCTTGATGCCGCGTTTCATCGATCACCGGTTCCCGGCCGGCGGCGTGCACGGATGTACTTTGCCGCCACAAGCGGTACTGGAAGGCCAGATTAAGGTCGCTGACCGTAAGGCCGGTGATATCCTGTTCAAAACCCGTTTGGACCTCCAATAGGCGGGCTTGCAACCAACCCGCTTGGCCGTCGATCCCCTGCTCAACCCCTGCGCTCCAACCCGCGGCCGCGGATAATTGCGTATGCGGCGTAAGCCTGAACTCGTTCCCCAGGCGAACCTGGCCCAGGCCCTTTTCCAGCCACTCGCCCCATCCCCCGGCCGGCTGGCGATGGCTGCCGCCGCGTCCAGTCGCTTCTCCGGTCATTTCCCACCCGGCCAGCGGAGACCCGCCTATATCCACCACCGCTTCGGCTGCCTGGTCGAACGGCGTCACGCCGAAAGCCTCGGGGTATTCCCCGGCTTCGTACTCGGCGCGGATGCCGGCGTGAAAGGAACGGTTTTCCCAGCCAGCCACCAGGCGCCCGAGTCCCAGGCGGCTGCTGCCGGCGCCGCCTTCCACGGTCAAAACGTACGGCCGGGCGTTCAAGGTGTCACCCTGCGGAGCGGCTTTCTGTTCCTTTAGGCCGGGCACTGCCACTTGGGCCATGTCCGCCGGAATCTCCTTGATCCCCCACATGGGATCCATCAGCAGCAGGTCGCGGCGTTCCGCGCTGACGCGGTACTGCCGGTCACCTTTAACCACCACTTCGGGCAACTTCAAAACCGGACGCTCTTTGGCCGCGCCGGCCAGCCCTCGGTCCGGCTCAGCGCTTTCAGGTGTAGCCAGCGAAGGCTGGGTGACTTCCGCTTCGCCGGACAGGTCTTCGCTCCGTTCCACCGCCAAGGCAACGGCAGGGGCGATGGACATGAACGCCGTCGCCGTCATCGCGACGGATGTCACAAAAGAGGCAAATGTCAGGCGGATCGGAGTCATGGTTGGGCCTGCCTGTTTTCCGGTTCCTTGGCCGCATCGGGGACCGGAGCCGGCGGCGTGTTCAGGGTCTGCAGTTTTTCCCGGATCAGCTTGATCCGTGCGCGGGCGGATTTTTTCCAGCGCGAGTCTTGGCTCATGCGCGTAATGCGCTGATAGGTGCTGATCGCCGCTTCGAAGCGGCCGGTGCGTTCCTGGATTTCCGCGGCGCGTGCCAGGGCGGTCACCGACCAGCGCTGCACAGAGGCGTAGCGGTCCGCCACTTTGTAGTATTCAGGCAAAGCTGCGTCCAGATCCTTTTTAGTCTCCAGCAAATCGCCGATCCAAAACTGGGCTTCCGCGGCAAAGGACGGCGGCGCATTGGCGACGATCTGGCGGTAGACCTCAAGCGCCTGGGCATCCTGATGGCTGTCCTGCAGCATGTATCCGATATGCATCTGCGCCTTGAACGCCATATCCGTCTGCGGATAATGCTCCATGACGTCCGCGTAAGCCTCCCGGGCCTCCACATCCAAACCCAGGCGTTTGTAGGCCAGGGCTTTGTTGAAGCGGGCGTCCGCGGCCAGCTTATGTTCAGGAAAATCCGAAATGAACTGATCGTAGACGTGAATCGCCTGATCGTACTCCTGCAGTTTATAATAGCAGCTTCCCATCCAAAAACGCGCGTGGGGCGCCAGCTCGTGCCCGGAGTGCTCTTCCGCCACCTTCCGGAAATTCTGCATCGCCGCGGTATATTGGCGTTCCTTGAAGTCGCACCAGGCGAGCCAATATTGCGCGTTGACCACCAAGGCGCTGTTGGGGTATTTGGCGATGACATCCTGAAATTCCCGGCGGGCGCGGTCATATTGGCCTTGGTGGTAATAATGCTCGGCGATGCGGTATTGCACATCGGCGGACAAGGGGCTGTTGGGATACTGTTTGATAAATTTCCGGGAGGCTTCGACCGCCTGCTGGATTTTCCCCTGCTGATAGTAGGACCACTGAATGCCATACAAGGCATCGGGGACCAGGGGGTCCTGCGGATAGGCGTCGACGAATTTTTGGTAGTCCGCGATGGCGTCCGCATATTGCTTGGCGTTGTAATGACAGGTGCCCATGCGGAACAGGGCGTCGGCCGCCAAATGGCTTTTGGGATACTGCGCCCGCATGTTCCGAAAAGTCGCGAGCGCTTCCGTGTATTGGCCCTGCCGAAATTGAGCCCACGCCGTCCAATAACGGGCTTCACCGGCCAGCGGGTGTTCTTTCCGTTCGGAAGCGAGGCGTTCCCAGCGGTTGATGGCACGGACGAAATGCTCCAACCGGTAGGCACACCAGCCGCTTTGATACAAGCCTTCGGCGTATTCCGGACTGCCCGGATATTGCGAGACGACCCGGGAATAATACTCGTCAGCCACTTCGAACTGCTTCCGGTTAAAGGCAATGTCTCCCAGCCTTAACAGTGCATCCGCCTGGGCGGGGCCAGCCGGATAAAGCAGCACGATTTGCTTGAAAGATTGTTCGGCTTGATCATATTGCCCGGAACGAAAATAAGTCCAGGCAATTCCCGACTGGGCCAGAACCGCTTCCCGTCCCAGGGGAAACTCCTTCAAGACCTGGGCATACAGGCCCCGGGAGGCCTCGTCCTCCCCGCGTTGATACCAAACATCCGCCAGGCGAAGCTTGGCTTCTGCCGCCAGTTCGTGGCCCGGATAAGCGGCTATAAAACGTTCAAATGCCTTTTGCGCCTCTTCCAGCCGCCCGAGTTTCAGTTCGCACCACCCGTTCCAAAAAACCGCCAGCGGCGCCCACAAGGACCGGGGGTAATTCGCCGCCACGTCCTGATAAACCTGCGAAGCTGAATCCAGCCGTTCCAGCTTGTAAAAAGCGTTTCCCATCAGGAACAGGGACTGTGCCGCCAATTCCGGCGTAACGGGAAGATCCAGCAACTCCTGAAAATAATGGATGGCTTCGTTGTATTTCATCTGCTGCATCCGGCACCAGGCGGCGGTATACAAGGCGCGCGGAACCACAGGGCTGTTCTGGAAGCGCAGTTTGACGGTCAGGAGCTGTCTGACCGCCTCGTCCAGCCGGTTTTGATTGGCCAGAGCCATTCCCAGACGGAAAATCGCCAAAGGCTGCAAAGGATGCTGGTTCAGCCGGGGGATAAGCACGTTTAAAATGGCTTCGGCCGCTTCGGCCTTGCCCGCCAGCAGCTGGGTCACTGCCTGTCCGTACTCGGCATATACCGCAAGCGGATGGTCGGGAGACTGCTTGGACAGCTCACGGTACAATGGAAGCGCTTCCTGATAACGGTCCAGCGCCACGAGGGATTCCGCTCGATAGTAAAGGGATTCCGGCCGCAGGGCGGAATCGGGAAAGAGATCGAGTACTGAATTGAACGCCTGTTCCGCGAGCTTGAAATGCTCCGCGCCAAAGCCGGGGGTCGTGTTGCCGACCGCTTCCTGCCTGGCCAGATTGTAATAGGACCATCCTGAAGAGTACCAGGCATAGGGCGCCAGGGCATGGTTCGGATACCGTTTGCCAAACGTGGCAAAATCCTCGGCGGCCTGGGACAGCTTGGTTTCGTGAAAACGCGCTTCCGCCATCCAGTACAAGGCTTCAGGAGCCAGATAGTGCCGTGGCGTTTCTTTAAGAAAAACCGAAAATTCCTGTTCGGCTTCGGGGAACCGCTCCAAATCCAGCAGGGTCCTTCCCAACCGATAGCGGGCCTCGGCCCGGTAATGGCTGAGCGGATATAATTCCAAAACCCGGCGAAAGGCGCTTTCGGCGCGCGCCAGTTCTCCGCCGCGGTACCAGCTTTCGGCCAGCAAGTATTGGCTGTCGCCAGCGCGGGGATGACGCGGATACAGCTCCAGGAATTTATGAAATTGGGCCCGGGCGAGCGCATACGTGCCGCCCTGATAAAGGTTCAGGCCAAATTGAAAAAGCTGCTCCGGCGGCATTTCCGCATGTGCCGTCAGGCCGTTCCCCAGCCAAAACAAGGAAACGAGGACGAACACGCCCCGCCGCAGCCATAAACCCGCAACCGTCGCCGGTGAATGTTGGTGCACAAGCACGTTCACGTCGCTGACCAGCTCCTCGTTTCACCATGCCATCCCAGGCATACTGCCCGGGCAGGCATTTAATATGCACCGTGGGCTTCGGCCGAGTGGAGGATAGGGGCTCAAAACCTCAGGTTTAGACCCACGGGATGTTTCAAAGGTTCTTTCGGCTCTGAGTGCGAGAGATCAACCCGCCAGGGTGGAGGTTGGAATGCGCGCGATATTGGTCGAGAGCCACGAGATGAACTTCGCGACTTCGGCCCGATTTTTCAAATGATAGCCAGCCTTGGAATGGGCGGCCCGGGCCGGACTGCCGACGACCACGCCCATGCCTTCGCGTCCCAGTTGGCTGAAGATTTCCTCATCGCCTTCCTCAGTACCGATGTAAATCACAAACGGCCTTCGCCGCGGGGATGAAAACTTGTTCCAAACGAAAAGAAAAGCCCTGCTTTTTCCCCACCCCAGGCGCGGACGCATGATTAACTCGTGGCGATTTTCAAACAAAGTAAAGGAATCCATCACCGGCGTCCAGGCTTGCTCCAACAGCATCCTCGCCCGCCTTTGCACCGGCGGCTTGGCTTGATAAATATTCACAGCCAGGGAGTACTCCCGGTCATCCAACTCCACTTCAGGCAGTTCAGACAGCTGGGACTGCAGTTTTTCAACGACCGGAGCCAGTTCCTGGCGGAATCGTTTGGCTTCGCCATGCACCACATTCAAATCCGGACCGGAAATCTCCATGCCATTGTTGGCGATCAAGTACAGGCCGGAAAAACCCACCATCTTTTTAAGCCGGCTCAAGGAGCAATTGCTGACCAGGATCAGCGTCAAGCCGTTTTTCTCGGACAATTCACGCAAATGATCCCGGTCCGCGGCTGGCAAAGACATCTCTCCGCCCCCCCCCGACTGCGGCCGCAATACGTAATCGTAATCCACGTACAGCAACAGCCGGGTCGAGGCTTCCAGACGGCGTTGGAGATGCTCCAATGTAATTTTATTCAGCAATGCTTTCATAGGCGCTCCCTCCCACAACTTACCACAAAGGCTGGCGGAATAGAAGCGCATTTCAAGGAAAAGCCGGACAACCGGATTTATCCTGCATTATTCCGGCTTTTTTCCAATTCCGCCAGTCGCAATTCCACTTGTTCCAGCAGTTCCACATCCTCGCGATTGTACTGCAACAGGATCTCCAGGGATTCCCGCCGGCCGGAAGCCTGCCAATCAGCCCATAATGCCATGGCTTGAAGCCCGTCCACGCCCTGCGATTGACGATGAAGCCCCAACTGACGCTCAACAGCCTTCAAGCCACCCTTTAAATGGTGGCGCCAACAGCGGTACATGATGTCTTCATGGGGCAAAAGCGCTTTGAGATCGACACCCAGCCGTTGTTGGATCACCGGCAGGTCAAATCGGTCTCCGTTGTAGGTCTTGATGATTTCGGCATCCCTGAGCGCTTCCAAAAGGTTCAACGCCGTTACTTCCCCCCCCACCAATTGCTTGGTCCCCCGACGGGGGGTATAGAGCCCGACAATGGTGATTTCGCCGCGGTAGGAGGTTTCTATATCCAAATAAACCGGAACTTTGGCCCGCGTGGTTGACATGCTTCAAACCGCCGGGCTTATAGCATTCTGCGGGTCAGCCAACGCTGGAAAAACATATCCCGGATTGCGTACTGGTCTTTTTGTTTTTCCACCAATTGGCGTTCCAGCAGGCGGTTGAGGGATTTTTGCACAGTAGAGAAACTGCCCAGTCCGAAACGCACCACATAATCCTGCGAAAAGATTTTCTGGCCACCGCCCCGGCACAGAGCCAGCATCAGATTTTTCTGATGCAACGAAAGATCCGTCCATAAAAACGCATAAAACTCCTCGTTGACTTCCAAAATAGACTCGATGGCTTGTGTTAAATTTTTGCTGGTGATAATTTTCCCATGGATGCCCTGGTTCCACAGCTGACGGCAGACCATCTGGGTATAATGGGGATGTCCATAGGTCATTTCAATGATTTCATCGATGATCGGTTCCACGATGCGAAACCCCGTGTTTTCAAAACGGGTTTTTATGAATCCCTTTAAATAGCGGTCTTCGATCTTGTCCAGGGGCAGGGATAGCCAGTTATTGTCCCCCGCTTTTGGAAGCTGTGGTTCCAGGCTGACCAGCAAATATCCCACGCCAGCGTGCGCCTGCGCCACCTCGGCAAAGCGTTCCCGCAGTGCGGCCGGAAGGTTTCCGCCCATCGTTATTTCGTCGAAACACACGACACAGGGGCGTTTTTTATAATCTACCGTGTGTTGCGCCAATTCCAACACAGCGCTGGCCATGGCTTCCAAGTTACTACTTTCATTCAGATCCAAAATCAGTTCGTCATTGTTTTCCACCTTCAGTTGCAGGTCCTTTTTCACCTCGGGAGTCAAGTCCTGAATAAAGCTCCGAAGTTCCTTGGTCTGGCGGAAAGCGGCGCGCAACAATTCGGCCAGGTAAACTTCGATGAACTTCGCGGGCGAATAGGCGCGGTCCAAATCGATATAAACGGACATTACACCGCGTTGTTCGAATTCGGACATGACTTTACGGGCCAAGGATGATTTACCGAACTGAGGCGGCCCGGAAAGCAGCACATTATGGCCCGTGGAAAGCTCGGCTAATAAAAACTCGCGTTCTTTGTATCGATCTGTGAAATAATCGCCGCCTACTGCTTCTCCGTGACGAAAAGGATTCTTGTTCACCTATCGACTCCTATTATTCTGGTTGGTATAGTTTATGCTTTATAGTATAAAGAGGGGGTCTTGACGTCAAGCAAAAAAAAACGGCTGCTCTCGTGGGAGGTCATTTCCTCCGAGAGCAGCCGTTTCCGCTTGATTTCGTTATTTTCCCAAAACGTTGGACTTCAGATCCTTGCCAACCCTGAATTTCACGACAGTCTTGGCGGGTACTTTTACGACTTCGCCGGTCTGCGGATTGCGGGCTAATCTGGCTTTACGGTTTTTCACAGCAAAAATTCCCAAGCCTTGCAATTTGTACTTTTTATCGCGCTTCAGAATTTTGTACAGAAGTTTAGTTTGTGCATCCAGCACGGTTTGCACATCTTTCTTCTTTAACCCGGTCGAGGTTGCCAATTGCGTCAACATTTCGGTTTTTGTAATCACTTTCTGGATCGCCTCCCTGTTCGAATTTTTGCGGAAATACGCTGAGGTTTTGTTCTTCCGCTTATCTTGGCCGAATTATAGTCCAATACTATATTTTGCGCAAGATATTTTTACTTTCCCTTTATATGGTGTGCCCTATTTAGGCATACAATTCGCAATCGATACTTTCCGTTGTATATTATTTACATTGGATTTATTGCAGTTATTTACAAATGGCTGAATCGCATTTGTTTATTATAGGTTTAGTGAACGGAACAAAGAAATGTTTTATTTATGCTTGAAAAGCATCTTTAATATGCGTAATTTCACCATTTTCATCAATGCCGATTACTTCAAACCGGCAACTAGGTTCTTGGGAAATGAATTTTTCTGATAGATATGCTTGGGCTGCCCGCGTGATTCTTTTTTGCTTTAACGCGCTTACGGCTTCCAAGGGATGCCCGTATACACCCTGTCTTCTGTTTTTTACTTCAATAAAGCACAAGCAGTCTTCTTGCTTGGCAATAAGATCAATTTCACCCCAGGGTGTACGATAATTTTTTTCCAGGATGCTGTACCCATGGCGCAGAAGATATTCGGCTGCGGCTTTCTCGCCTGCCAGACCGCTGCTGCGGTTTAATCGGCCCATGCCAGGGTCAGTTGCTGTATAGGAGCAAAACTGCGGCGGTGAAGATCGCAGACGCCGTGGCGTCGTATGGCTTCCAAATGGGCTTGGGTGCCATAGCCTTTATGCCGCGCAAAACCCCAATGCGGATACAAATGGTCGTAGTCGAGCATGATCCGATCCCGGGTTTCTTTGGCAATAATGGAAGCGCCGGCAATGGATAAGGATTGCGATTCGCCACGTACCAGGCAGGAAGCGGCCGCTCCGGCCCATTCCGGGCGCCGGTTGCCGTCAATAAGCAAATAATCGGGTTGGGCCGATAGCGCGGCCACCGCTTTGCGCATGGCCAGAAAGGTGGCTTGGAGGATATTGATCCGATCGATGGTGCCGGCATCCACGATGCCGACTCCCACATGCAAGGCCCGTTCATGGATGAGAATAAAAAGTTCACGGCGTTTTTCGGCTGAAAGCTTCTTGGAATCGTCCAGGTCTTCCAGTCCTTGACAATCTTCGGGTAAAATCACGCAGGCAGCAACGACAGGGCCGGCCAGGGGTCCGCGGCCGGCTTCATCCAGTCCGGCCACCCGTTTATATCCCTCGGTACGCGCCTTTATTTCGAATTGGAGTCTCGTCCCCAGCTTTCCTGAAGCGGAAAGCGTTATCGGGCCCATGCTCACGCCTCGGTGGATTTGGACGCATCCTTGTCTGCCGCGATCGGAGCGGCCTCCTGGGCCGCCGCCAGGGCTGAGGCGACTTGCTCCGCTTCCATGGCGCTTTGCTCCTGTGCCTGCAATTGCAGCATTTTTTCCCTTCTCATTTGCCGGACACGGGCATGTTTCCCGGTTTTCCCCCGTAGATAGTACAACTTGGCGCGCGAAGCTTCTCCATGTTTCACGACCTTGATTTCACTGATCATGGGCGAATGAAGATTGAAGATCCTTTCCACTCCAACCCCGGAAGCGATTCGGCGAACCTTGATCATTTCACGCAAATGGGTGCCTTTGCGGCCTATAACCATTCCTTCAAAAACCTGAATGCGCTCTTTTTCACCTTCCTTGATCCGGCTGAATACCTTGATGACATCGCCAGGTTTGAAGGTGGGAAGGCGCTTCTTCCGCAAATAGGCTTTTTCGACTTGCTTGATGGTTTCCCCGATATTCATGGCTTTCCTCCTGCTTTACGGCGTTTTGGCAGCCGTCGCGATTCCGCCTGTGTCTTATGCGGTTTGCTCTCCGCGACCCGGATAAGATCCGGTCGTCGCTGTTCGGTGAGCTTTATTTGTTGTTCACGCCTCCAGACCGTTACCTGGTGGTGATGTCCGGAGAGCAGCTCTTTCGGCACCTGCCAGGAACGATACCGCGGCGGACGCGTATAATGCGGGTAATCCAGCAAGCCACCGGAAAAAGAGTCCAATAATGCCGAATCCCCAGCCCCCAGCACGCCGGGCACCAGGCGCATGACGGCATCCACGACCACGTATGCAGCCGGTTCCCCGCCGCTTAGGACATAATCGCCGACGGAAATCGCACCGTCGCAGAGATGATCTTCAACCCGCTGGTCGATCCCTTCATACCTTCCACACAGCAGGGTGAAAGCCTGCGCCTGGGCCATTTCCTGCGCCATGGCCTGATCGAAGCGCCGGCCGGTCGGAGTCAGCAAATACACCTTCCCCAAGGAGCCCGCGCGCCTCGCGGCTGCCAATGCCCGGGCGATGGGCTCGACCTTCATAACCATCCCGCTGCCGCCGCCGTAGGGTTTATCGTCCACCGTGCGGTGCTTGTCGCGGGCATAGTCGCGAATGTCGATCAGCCTCGGTTCAAATAAACCCTTTCGCTGGGCCCGCAATAAAATCGACTGCCCGAACGCGGCTTTCAATATTTCGGGAAACAAGGTCAAAATCGTAACCACCCGGGTCGGTTCACCAGCCATGGTCACGCCTCATCAGGCGGGCGCACGATCATTCGGCGCTCCGCCAGGTCAATCCGCAATATAATCCCCTGCACCGCCGGAAGCATGCGTTCGCCTTCCGGGCCCCGGACTTCGTAGACGTCGTTCGATCCTGTCTGCCAGACCGCAGCCACCCGGCCAAAAGATTTCCCATCCTCGCCGACGACTTCCATTCCGACGATATCGTCCACAAAATACTGGCCCGAAGGCAAGCTGCCGCGTTCCTGTCGCGGCAAGGCCAGATGGCCATTGGTTAAACCGGACGCTTGCTCCCTGGTTTCTATCCCCTCAAACGCCACTAAATAAAACCGGTCCATCGCCCGGCAGGCGGCGACTTGAAGGGTTCGCGCTTCGGCTTTCGGTCCGATCCAAAAAACACGTTTCAGGTTTTGAAAACGCCCGGGCACGTCGCTGAGCGGAAACAACTTGACTTCGCCGTGTATGCCGTGCGCAGCTCCGATTTTGCCGATAAACACCCATTCCTCGGAGGCGGCCGGACGGTCGGCCTGAGGACTCATTCCTGAACGATGAGGGAGACCCGGCTCTTTGTCCTGGCGGCAGCAGCGGTCAGAAGTTGCCTGATCGCTTTTACGGTCTGCCCTTTTTGCCCGATAATGCGCCCCAAATCCTCGCTGGCAACCTTGAGTTTGATCACGAGGCCCTCGGTTCCGTTTTCCTCCTGGACGCTGACTGCGCCGGGATTGTCAACCAAGGAAGTGGCGATGAATTCCACCAACTGTTTCACGCGGATGCACCGGAGGTTTTATTCGAAGCGGCCAACAAACCGCGGCGGTGGAATATCTTCCGCACCGACATCGTCAACACGGCACCGCGGGAAATCCACAGTTTCGCCTTGTCTTCGTTCAACGTCAGTTTGACCGGTTTCCGCAAATTGTCATACGTCCCCAATTGCTCGATGCACCCTTTCGGTTTACGGGAATCCGTCACAACAATACGCCAGAACGGTTTATGAACGGTTCCGTATCGCTGCAGTTTGATCAAGGTTGCCATGAGTTTCTCCTTCTGTAGTGGAGTGCCCCCCCGGACAAACGTCCGGGGCTCCCTCCGCAAAAACCTAAGATCCTCTCCTCCTGCGGAGGGATTGACTTAGGCGATTTCAAAAACCATAGGTTTGTTCTTTTCTGGAGCCGATGACCAGACTTGAACTGGTGACCCACGGTTTACGAAACCGTTGCTCTACCGGCTGAGCTACATCGGCAAAATGTATATTTACACACGAGAAAATAGAGCCAGTGAACAACAAACCGCAAGGCGAGTGGCGTATTGTTCAATTGCCAATTACACGATTGCTCTGATTTTCGCGCAGCGAAAATCTGGTGCCGCAAGGCGGAATCGAACCGCCGACACAAGGATTTTCAGTCCTCTGCTCTACCGACTGAGCTATCGCGGCGTAATCCATGTCAAAAGAGGACAAATAGTAACAGATTGATTTTCGTCTGTCAATCTTATTTCATTTACAGATTACGACAGAAACGTTTCCGCCTAGTATTTTAGGCAATTCGATGTCAGTTATTGTCCATGACACTTTTTATATTTCTTCCCCGAACCGCAAGGACACGGGTCATTACGCCCGACTTTGGGAGTTGCCCGGCGGATGGGCTCGACTTTCGTCTGGCCTCCGGTAGGCACGGCCTGGGTCATATCCCTGGGGCCCTGCCCCATCATCGGCATTCCGCCGGCTCCCGGCGGCGCCATGACTCCCGCGGGTTCGACCGGCCGCTGCGGTTGGACGAATTCTGGCCTCGATTCGGTCCAACGGCCTCCCGCCAATGCCGAACGTGGCCGCTGTTCTGAGGGATTATACGCCTGGATTTTCAACAACAGCTGGATCAGCTCTTGCTTGATCTGCAGGATCATGGCCGCAAACATCTCGAATCCTTCCCGTTTATACTCCAGCAACGGGTCTTTTTGCCCATAAGCGCGCAAGCCAATGCCTTCCTTCAGTTTATCCATATCGTACAAATGCTCTTTCCAGTGCTGATCTACGATTTGCAGCAACAGGGCCCTTTCCAACTGCCGCATGACTTCCGGCCCCATGGTGGTTTCCTGCTGCGAAAAACCGTTTAACACCCCGGCCCTGAACGCTTCCGCAATTTTTTCGCGGCTGGCCTCATGATAGGTTTCCTGCGTCCAGGGCAGTTCCACGCGATATTGGCGGGCCCAGGCGCGCAAATGATCCCATTCCCATTCCTCCGGATAAACTTTTTCCGGCGTCAACTCGGGCAGCCCGGTGTCGATGATGTCGTCGATCATCCCCAGGATGTGCTCGTGAAGGTCTTCGCCTTCCAGTACCCGGGTCCGCTCTTCGTAAATCACCGAGCGCTGTTTGTTCATGACATCGTCGTATTCCAAAAGATGCTTGCGGATGTCGAAGTTGTGCCCCTCAACCGTCCGCTGGGCGCGCTCCAGGGCCTTGGTGATCCAGGGATGCTCAATGACTTCGCCTTCCTGCAGTCCCAGCTTCTGCAGCATATTCCCTACCCGTTCGGAACCGAAAATGCGCATCAAATCGTCGTCCAGGGAGACGTAAAATCGGGAGGAACCCGGATCGCCTTGCCGCCCCGAGCGCCCGCGCAGCTGGTTGTCAATCCGGCGGCTTTCGTGCCTTTCGGTGCCAATGATGTGCAATCCGCCCAGGTCCCTGACGCCCGGCCCCAGCACGATGTCCGTTCCCCGTCCGGCCATATTGGTCGCGATGGTTACAGCTTTGGGTTGCCCGGCCAGGGCGACGATCTCGGCTTCACGGGCATGGTGCTTGGCATTCAAGACCTGGTGGGGTATGCCCTGCCGTTTCAGAAGTTCGGACAACGTCTCGTTTTTTTCGATGGAGATCGTGCCGACCAGAATCGGCTTTCCCTGCGTATAAGCTTCCTTGATTTCCTGCGCCACGGCCGCAAATTTTTCCCGTTCCGTTCGGAAGATTTGGTCGCCGTGGTCTGCGCGGATCATGGGGCGGTTGGTTGGAACGACGACCACGTCCAGTTTGTAGATGTGCATGAATTCCTCGGCCTCGGTGTCGGCCGTTCCGGTCATTCCACTCAATTTGTTGTAGAGACGGAAATAATTCTGGAAAGTGATGGAGGCCAGGGTTTGGTTCTCCCGCTGGATGCGAACGCCTTCTTTGGCTTCCAGCGCCTGGTGCAGCCCTTCGGAAAAACGCCGCCCTGGCATGAGCCGCCCCGTGAACTCGTCCACAATCACCACCTGGTCTTCCTGGACGACGTAATCACGGTCGCGTTTGAACAAAGCGTGGGCTTTCAGGGCCTGATGAATGTGGTGCAGAATCTCCACGTTGCGGGGGTCGTATAGGTTGCCCACGGCCATTAATTTTTCCGCGTGAGCAATCCCCTCTTCGGTCAGAACCGCGGTCCGGGACTTTTCGTCAATGGTATAATCGGCGGCGGCATTGAGGCGCGGAATGATCTTGTCGACACGGTAATATTTATCCGTGGATTCCTCGGCCGGCCCCGAAATAATCAACGGCGTCCGGGCTTCGTCGATCAGAATGGAATCCACTTCGTCGACGATGCAGAAATTCAGCTTTCGCTGCACCCGTTCGTCCGGATGAATGGCCATGTTGTCCCGGAGGTAATCGAATCCAAATTCATTGTTGGTGCCATAGGTCACGTCGCAGGCGTAAGCGGTCTGGCGCTCCCTCGAGTTCAATCCATGCTTGATGCAACCCACGGTCAGACCCAAAAACCGGTAAATCTCGCCCATCCCGCGGAAGTTTCCGGCGCCCATGGAATCGCGTTCGGCAAGATAATCGTTGACTGTAATGAGATGCACGCCCGCCCCGGTCAGGGCGTTGAGATACACGGGCAGGGTCGCCACCAGGGTCTTGCCTTCCCCCGTCTTCATTTCGGCGATTTTACCCTGGTGAAGAACGATGCCGCCCATCATCTGGACGTCGAAATGCCTCAATCCCAGCGTCCTGACCGAGGTCTCGCGCACGACCGCGAATGCTTCGGGCAGCAAGTCGTCGAGCGTCTCTCCGGTTTTCAGGCGCTGACGGAACTCTTCGGTTTTGGCGCGCAGCTGCTCATCGCTCAGGGATTTCAGCCCGGGTTCCAGGCCGTTGATCCGTTCCACGATCGGGAGCAGCCGTTTAATGTCCCGTTGGGATTTGGTACCAAACAGTTTGGTCAATAGCCAATTGATCATGATGTTTCCTTCGGTTTATCGGATTATTGAAGCACAGCCTCAGGCTTCAGCCAGGGCCGCCTCGATCCTGGCCATGCCCTGCTTGAGATTCTCCATGGAAGTGGCATAGGAGATGCGCAGGTATTCATCCGCGCCAAAGCCGTCGCCGGGGACCACGGCCACCCGGGCTTTTTCCAGCAGGTATTCCGCGATTTGCTGACCGGTGGACATCAGGGTTCCGCCCAACCGTTGCCCCAGCAGGGCCCCTATGTTCGGAAAGACATAAAAGGCGCCCTGGGGTTTGAGGCAGGTCACCCCTCCGATGGCATTCAGCCGGCTCACGATAAAATCGCGACGTTCCTTGAAGGCCGCCTGCATCTTGGGCAGTTCCTGCGCAGGTTTGGTCAGGGCTGCCACGGCCGCTTTCATGGCGATGCTGGTGGGATTGGACGTGGAGTGACTTTGCAGATTGCCCATGGCCGAAATCACCGCTTCCGGGCCGGCTGTGTAACCGATCCGCCAGCCGGTCATCGAAAAGGATTTTGACACGCCGTTGATCACCACGGTCCAGGCTTTGGCCTCGGGCAGCACCGCAGCCGGCGAGACGTGCTTGGCGCCGTCGTAAACCAGATGCTCGTAGATCTCGTCGGAAAGGACATAAATCTTTTTCCCCATGGCCACCTTCATTAATTCCTTCAACTCTTCAGGAGTATATACCCCGCCGGTGGGATTGCTGGGAGAGTTAATGACCACCATTTTCGTTTTAGCCGTAATTTTCCGTCTCAGAACCGAAGCCGGCACTTTGAAACCGGTCTTTTCGGTGGTCTTGATGAAAACCGGTTTTCCGCCGGCCAGCTTGACGGCCTCCGGATAGGTCACCCAATAGGGCGCGGGGATCAAGACCTCGTCGCCCGGGTTGATCAACACCTGAAAAACATTGTAGATGGAATGCTTGGCCCCGCAATTGATGATGACTTCCTTCATGGAATAATCGAGCCCGTTCTCCCGGCGGAATTTCTCGCATACCGCCTCTTTTAATTCAGGCGAGCCGGAAGCCGGAGTGTATTTGGTGTACCCGGCTTGAATGGCGGCAATCGCGGCCTGTTTGATGTACTCGGGGGTGTCAAAATCCGGCTCCCCGGCTCCGAAATTGATAATGTCGATCCCTGAGGCTTTCATCTGTTTGGCTTTGGCGTCAATGGCCAACGTGGGTGAAGGCGAGATCCTTTGCATTCTTCTGGCAATCTGCATGGTAGTTCCTCCGGATCGAATACCCCGTGCAACCCAATATACCCTTTCATTCCCATAGGCAAGGGCGGGGTTTGTATAGGTCTTGTGGGGGAAGAAGACTGTGAATCATATCACAACCCCCCGGTCAAGTAAAGATAGCTGACAGCGGCTTTTTCATTGTGTTCACGGCAATTATTCGGTAAGTTAATGGCAACGCTCTGCAGAAGAGGTGTGTCGGAATGCGTCAAACCTGGGGTTCAAAACTCGGCGTAATCATGGCTGTGGCGGGCAGCGCAGTGGGCTTGGGCAATTTCCTGCGTTTCCCGGTTCAGGCGGCCCAGAACGGCGGCGGAGCTTTCATGATCCCCTATTTCATCTCCCTGCTCCTCCTCGGCATTCCCCTCATGTGGATCGAATGGACGCTCGGACGCTACGGGGGCGGGTTCGAACACTCCACGGCGCCGGGTATTTTCCATAGCGCTTGGCGCAAGAACCGTTTCATCAAGTATTTTGGCGTCATCGGCATTTTCGGGCCAATGGTCATTTTTATTTATTACACCTATATCGAATCCTGGTTGCTGGCCTACAGTTTCTTCTCCCTTTCCGGGCAGTATGCCGCCGCCACCACCGAGGGCAGCATGAAAGCCTTTCTCAGCGGATTTCAGGGGTTGGTGCAGAACGAGTATTTCAGCACCCTGGGGCCTGCCTACATCTTTTTTCTGATCACTTTCAGCCTGAACATGAGCGTGGTGTACTTTGGCATTAAAGGTGGCATCGAACGGCTGAGCAAACTGGCAATGCCCATGCTGCTGTGTTTCGCCCTGATCATCCTCATCCGGGTGTTGACGCTTGGCGCCCCGAACGCCTCCCACCCCGACTGGAACATCGCCAATGGCCTGGGGTTCCTCTGGAACCCGGATTTTTCCGCGCTGCTTAGCGCCAAAACCTGGCTGGCCGCAGCCGGCCAAATATTCTTTACGCTCAGCGTGGGCATCGGTGTCATCCTGACCTATGCCAGCTACCTGAAAAAAGAAGACGACGTGGTCCTGTCGGGGCTTACGGCTGTCAGCACCAACGAATTCGCGGAAGTGGTGTTGGGAGGCAGCATCGTCATCCCCATGGCGTTCGCCTTTTTCGGGCCGGGTGAAATTCAGGCCATTGCCAAAAGCGGTTCCTTCAACCTGGGATTCGTAACCATGCCCCTGATTTTCGAAAAAATTCCCCTGGGTCCGCTGTTTGCCTTCCTCTGGTTCGCCCTCCTGTTTTTGGCCGGCGTGACCTCCTCGGTGTCCCTGGCCCAGCCGGCCGTGGCGTTCATCGAGGACGAATTCAACGTGGGCCGCAAGAAGGCGGTCTGGTTCTTCGGGATTGCCGCTTTTCTTCTCTGCCAGCCGGCGATCTTCGGCCTGGCGCATGGCGTAGTGGACGAACTGGATTTTTGGGGCGGCACGTTCAGCCTGGTGCTCTTCGGGACAATCGAGGCGATTCTGTTCGCCTGGATTTTCGGGATGGAAAAGGCCTGGGAGGAGATCCATACAGGGGCTGATTTGACCCTGCCCCGCATTTATAAGTTCATCATCAAGTACGTCACGCCGGTTTTTCTGTTGGTCATTCTCGGTTTCTGGCTGGCGCAGGAGGGCCTGCCCACCTTGCTGATGAAAAACGTGCCGGCTGAAAACCGGTCCGTGGTTCTGGCGGTCCGGCTCATGCTGCTGCTGATCTTTACCGGCTTGTGTTTGGGAGTCTGGTTGTCCTGGCGCCGGCGCAGCCGGGCGGTAAACAAGGAGGCTTGATCATGAATTGGGGCGGCTGGGTTTTCCTATTGGTTTCCTGGGGGATGATTATTGCGGCCGGGGTGTTCTGCTTCCGGAGGGTATTGAACAAGAAGCAATGATCCTGTCGTTCGGTCCGCAAGATTCCAGCGGAAATGGGAATTCCAGCCTGCCAGGGGTTCCTAGCGTTTGACCGCGAGCTTGACGGTTCCCACCTGTTTATCGTTCACCCGCACCACGACAATATAAATGCCATTGGCCATGCGGCCCAGTTCCATGACCGCCAGTTGGAGGCCGGTGGAAACCACGGTCTGGCGGGTCTGGGTCACCAGACGGCCGGCAATGTTCAGAACCGCGATTTGCGCCTCCCCGGTTTCCGTGGCATTGAAGCGGACTTGGAACATCTCGCCGGTGGCCGGATTGGGAAACACTTTGCAGCCAGCCTGAGAAGAGGCATCCGGTTCCACCGGACTGACTCCGGTCACCGTGTAAACCTGGACGCCATGATCAGCCACGGCAGCCACCAAGGTTTGGGATTCCTGGGCCAGCGTGAAGTCCAGGATTTCGCCGTTGGCCGGAAATCCCGTGGTCATGCCGTCCCAGGTGGCCCCGGGACGGTATTTCCAATGAACCCCCTGGGCGCGCGTGGCTGCATAGACAATGCTGTTTCGGTAGGCGGCAACTCCAGTCACGGTTTGCGAGGTCAGCCCCAGTGAACCCCAGGAAGCGCCCTGGTCCGCGCTGAAAAACACACCTTGATCCGTGCTGACATACAGCGAATCGGGGATGACCGGATCAAAGGCCAAACTGTAAATTTGCGCCTGATTCTGCCAGGCCGTCACCTGCTGCCAATCGGCATCCCCAGATTTCCGCCAGAGTTGCCGGTCAGAGGTGAAAAGAAACCAGTTTTCCGTTACATGCGGATCCTGGGCCATCCCGGTGATTGTCAGGGAAGCCGGAAGCCCGTCATCCATAGCGGTCCAGATCCAGGAAAAACTCCCCTGTTTCTGACCGATATAGATCTCGCCAGCCGGCGTAACGGCGAAACATGTATTCGTGTTGGTTCCCGGAGCCAGCAGGCTAACCGACGGCAGGGCAAAAGACACGCCGGACCACGCCGTGCCCGTAGTGACACTCTCCTGGATGCCGCCGCCATCCGTCGCCAGCAGCAACGTATCCACGCCGGCCGGAACAGCGGCGGGAATCACCAAGCTGTCTTTCAGAGGCCAGGCAGGATGGGAAAGCGACTGCCAGCTCGATCCCAAGTCCGGGCTCCAGGCCAATTGCTTGTTCCCAATGATCGCCAGCAGGTGCCCTGCTCCTTGGCTTACCGAGGTGACATAGGATTGGTATATGCCACCCATCCGGCTGGTCCAGGAACTTCCCTGGTTTTCCGAATACCTTAACCCGGATTCCCCGACGCTCCACAGCGCGCCTGAACCCGAATCCGGACCAGATAACCGGAGGGAGTCCGTGCCGGTTTCAACCGTGCTCCAATACCAGTTGCTGGGCGTGATGGACCAGGTGGAACGGAGCAAATTCCGGGTGCCGTCGCTCCGATCCACCAGGGCATAAACCGTGGTCGGTGCGGCCGGATGGCTGAAGAGGTACGAGACGTCGTCGCTGGATGATAGATTGCCGTCCCGCTTGAACCAGCGGCCGCCGAACCCGTCCGTGACCCAGACGGCATTGTCCCGCGTGCCGATGGCCACCCAGGTATACAAAGCCGTGTCAGCACATTCGCAGATCCACAGCACGGACAGGGGATCCGGCAATTCATACCCGATGGACCCGGTGTGGTGAAACCAATGCTCGCCGCTGTCCGCCGTGAAGTACAGTCCCAATCCGTCGTCAAATCCCGCAAAAGCTTCCCGCGTGTTGGAAGTGCCGCTGCTGGCCAGCACGCTCGTCAGGCGGCCTTGCGAGAGCGGCAGGCCCTGCCCGCCCACTTCCCGGAAGGAATCGCCGTAATCCGTGCTCAAATACAGGTGCCCGGGCGGCGCGCCCGCCCACACATAGAGAATGTTCGGATTACCGGCCGAGAGTTCGATGCCGTCCAGCGCCTGACCGGTAAAGTTGATCCCGCCGGCGGGTCGGACCCAGGTGGCACCGCCGTCCTGGGTGCGGAAAAAGCCGTCATTATCCAGGATGCAATACAGCCGCTGGCCATTGGTCGGATCCATGGCCAAATCTCGGATCCGCGGTGCTGCGCCTAGCCCCGTTTGGCGCGGCGCCCAGGTTTGCCCCTGATCCGTGGTGCGGTAGAGTCCTTCGCCCAGGGCGCAAAACACGGTCAGGGAGTTGCCCGGGTCCACGGCCGCCTGAAAAACCCGGGCGCCTTCCGGCCCAGCGCTGGTCCAGGTATTTTGACCGGCTTGCGCCGAAAGACATCCCGCCATGACTATCGCCAGCGCGCCGAGGCTGCGCCGCACTATCCCGCTGGACATTACGCTCCGCCTTCCCTTCCCACGCTTACAGTTTCAATCCCAAGCCGATTTGATACACTTCCCCAAGCACACCCAGGGAAGTAAACCCGAATTGAACGCTCAACATCTGGTAATTGAACCCCAGTCCGGCGGTCAACCCTTCGATCCCGCCCAAACCGGCATCCGCATCCAGCTGATACCCGACGCGCAAGGCCAGGAGGCGGTTGTACCAGTATTCAGCGCCGAGCATGACGTCGTAATTATCGCTGGCCATCGTGGGGATCGCCGCTTCGGCGGTGACATTGAGCTGGTCCTGGCCCAATCCCTGCAGTGCCAGCTGATAGGCGGCGCCCAGGTTGACGTCCAGGGGCAATGATTTCCCGTCCAGTTCGCTGCCGATGTTGCTCAAGGTCAGGCCCACGTTCAAGCCCTTGATGTCGGTCGCGTAGGCGGCGCCCAGGTCGACGGCAAAGGCCGTGGAAGAACTGGTGTCGATGTTCTGCGACAAGTATTTAAGGTTCAGCCCCACGCCGAGTTCAGGCAGCACGCTCTGACCCACGCCGGCTGTCAGCAAATAGACATACGGTGTGAACGTGCCTTGGGCCACCGGATTGCCGATCGCATCCATGACGTATTTGTCCATGGATCCGAAATTGAAGTAAGCCAGGCTGGCGGCCACCGCTGTTCCCGCGTCCACGGGCTGGCCGAATGCCAAATAATCATAAAAAATATCCTGCACCCAAAAGCCGTGCAACGCCTGAAGCTCAGCGCCCTGCATGCGGCTCAAACCGGCCGGGTTGACGGTCAGCGCCCCCAGATCGTCGGCTACGGCCACGCCGGCGCCGGCCATGCCGGTTTGCCTGGCGTTCACCGGCAGGTTGAGATAAGCAGCCGCCGTTTCGCCGGCTGCGAAATTCACTTGTTCCGCCCACAGCGTCCCGCCGCAACAGAACACGAGGGTTCCCAAAATCAACCAAGTCGAGGATTTGTGCATGTGCGTCACCTCCGGGTTATTTCACAACCGCAATTTTCAGGGTCTTTTCGCGTTTGGCCGAACCGTTCAACGGCTCGATGACTACCCGCACCAGATAAATGCCGCTGGCGGCTTTCTCCAGCGTCCAGACGCTTTGCGCACCAGCGCTGACGGCTTGGCCGGGATTGTTGATGCGCGCCACTTCGCTGCCGTTCAGGTCGTAAATCCGGATCGTAACATCCGAGGCGGCATCCAGGCGGTAGGCGAACACCACGCGGTCTTTGGCCGGATTCGGGTAAGCCACGATTTCCTGATCGAGGATCGGATAGGGAGTGAGCGTGATCGTGGGCGTTACGGTCCGGGAGATGGTCTGCGTGGCCGTCGGGGTCGGGGTGATCGTCGGGCTCAGCACCGGAGTATGAGTGGGCGTCGGCGTGCGCGTAGGCGAAATGGTCCGCGTCGGCGTGGTTGTGAACGTCCGGGTGACTGTCTCCGTGGAAGTCGGCGTGTCGGTTTCCGTGGAACCCGGCGGCACGGGGGTGTCCGTGGGGCTGATGGTCGAAGTGGGTGTTGCGGTCACAATCTCCGTTTCCGTCAAGGTCGGGGTGACTGTGACCGTGGGAGTAATCGTGAACGTGGAGGTCACGGTCGAGGTGGGGATGACATTGTCCAAACGGGCGGTATAGGCCAGGTTGGTTCCGGGCCCTGCCAGCGGCTCGTACCACGTCACGTACGGCACGCCGTTATGGAAGGCCATGTCCGGCTCAAAGACATTTTGGGAGACATCGTATGACAGGGCGCCGGCCAGGGTTTCCCAGCTGGTGCCATTAAAGGTTTTAAGATAATTGAAGGCATTGGGATAATAAAAGCTCTCTTCAAACGCCACATACATGGCTCCGCCGTAGAGTTTGACGATAGGATACCAGGCATCGTGGCTGGTGTCGTTGTTAAGCGCATTTCCAATCTGTTCCCAGCTCGAGCCGTTCCAACGGTGCACGTAAATCCGAACCATGTATCCGGAATACCAGTGGCTGTAAGTGACCACCAGATGGGTCCCGTCATGGTCAATGGTGGGATTGTAGGCGTAATAATGTCCGACATTGACTTGCCCGCCGACTTGTTCCCAATCGTTGCCGTTCCACTTCTTCACATAGACATTATTGCTGTCGATATAGGTCGCGTAAGGGACCCCGGTGGCCGGATCCACGCAGACATCCGGCGTGGTGGCGTATTCCCCGCCAGAATAAGTGTCCAAATTCCCGCCCAGGAAATCCCATGTGCTGCCGTTCAGGCGCGCGGCATAAATGTGGCCGTTAAAGTCGTACCCATTCCCGCGGGTGTTCTCCTGCCAGACGACATACGGCGTGCCGTTGTATTGGGCAACGGAAGGAAATTCACACCAGTAGCCGTCGTCATGCCGCAGGGACCACTTCTGGTTCCAATCGGAACCATTCCAGTGGGAAATGGCCAGCTGGGTGGTATAGGTGTTTCCACCGGCGTCGAATTGCGGGAAAGCCACCCAGAGATTGTTGGTGCCCGCGGCGATGATGTCAGGATATTTGCATGACCGGCCCGTGGTATAGCTGCAGGTGGTGTTCCCCACCATTTGCCAGCCCGAACCGTTGTAAAACTTCACATAGACCCAGAACCTGGAAGGAGGAGTCGGTTGGGCGATGTTTTCGATGTAGGCGGTATACATTTGCGTGCCGTCGCTGGCCAGGGAGCCGAACGCGCCGTCCCGGGTATTGTCCGAATTCAGCGTACCGCCTCCTTCGATCACCCAGGAATACGCCGCCCAGGTGGCTGCCGGCAGGGCCAGCCAGGCAGCGCAGGCCAGCCAAATCATTTTTTTCATCCCTTGCTTGTGCATATTTACCCCTCCTCTTTGAATGCTCAGCATGAAGTCAGAGGCGACGTTTTACTTCAAATAGACTTTCAGCTCCGGCGAAGCCTCGCTCAAGCGCCCCTGCCGGTCAACGGCCTTGATTTGGAAATAATACGTCCGTTTGCGTTTCAGCGTTTTGGTGGTGAATTCTTCCCGTTGCACGGGGTGGGCATTCAGGCGTTCATACCGGCCTTTGGCGCCGGATTTCATGAATACTTGATATCCTGCCGCGGCCGACGGCCCGGGTTGCCAGGACAGCTTGATCTTGGGCCCCAACGTTTTGGCTTTCACTTTGGCCGGGGGAGACGCTTTTTCCGGCGCTTTTTCGGTTTTAACGGCCTGAACCGGCGCTGCCGTTGTTTTGGGAGGAAGCGCAGCCGCCTTGGCCGGAGCGATTTGCGCAGCGGCAGGAACCGCGGCTGACGGTTGGGCCGCGGGAAGCGAGCCGAATTCAACGCTTATGGCCAGACGATGGGTGGCCCCCAAATCACCGTATGGCACGAAGGCATAATCAAGGATCAAGACCAGATCGCCGAGCGGTTGGTGATATCCCACGCCTGCGGACAACCCGGCCAGACCGTTCCCCAACCCGCTGGTTTCATTGGTGGAATGGTAGCCAAGGCGGGGCCACAGCAACCCCTGCCAGTTGTACTCCGCCCCCAGATTGAAGCTGGTCACATCCTCCGCCAGCCGTTTGCCGAGATCCAGCGACAACCGCAAATCGGGAAACGCGCCGGTCCAGGCCGCGCCCAGGAGCACCTGACTGGGTTGGGACCCATGCCCAATGCCGCTCCCGAGATTGCGAACCGTCAGGCCGAGGGTCAGGGGCGAATAACTGGGCAATTGATATTGGGCGCCGAGCGTGAGGGCAAAAGAGATTTGCGACGAGTCATCGATCATTGAGACGGGAATATAAAGAGCGGCCCCTCCGCTGAAAAAGGGGGAAAACTGCTGGCCGTACCCAATGCCCGGATTAAGATCATACGCATTGAACTGGCCCAAATCCCTGCCGAACTCGTCGGCCCGTGTCAGTTCTCCATAATTGAACCAGCTGACCGAAACGCCGGCGGTTCCGCGGCCCAGGGGTATGGCGCAGGCGGCAAACTCCTGGCTGATGCCCGCAAACCACAGGTTGTGCATCAATTGCACCTGCCAGGCGCGCAGGTGCCCCAGTCCCGCGGGATTCCAGTACAAACTGGACACGTCATCCGCTGCGCCTGTGAAGGCCTCTCCCAAAGCGACGCCCCGGGCGCCGACTCCCACATCTAAAAACGCGTTGCTCATGCGGGCAGAGCGGTATTCCACTTGGGCGCCTTGAGAAACCGCGCCGCAGAAAAACAAGACACCGGCCAATAAGGCGCTTAAAATATGGCGCATGCAGCGCTCCCAACCCAGATGATGGGATTGAAGGAATGGAATAGGCAAGGAAATAAAAGTTTAGCAGACGATGGTGGGAAGTGCAAATTATTTTCGAGCCGGGGCGGCATGGGTCGCCAGAAACCGGTCAGCCATGACCGCGGCGGTCGCGCCTTCCCCGGCCGCGACCACGATTTGTTTGAGCAGGTTGGCCCTGCAATCCCCGGCGGCAAAGATTCCAGGCACCGAAGTGCCGAAAGTTTGATCAGTCCGGATATATCCTTCATCATCGCAATCCACGGTCTTTCGAAACGCCTCGGTTTGGGGCGTCCATCCCACAAACACAAAGACCCCTTTCACTTCCAGATCGCGGCACTCGGGTTGTTCGCGGTGGCTGATCCTCAATCCGGTCACGCCCTGTTCCTTTCCGAGAACCTCCTGCGGAACATAGGGAGTGACGATTTCGATTTTCGGGTTCTTCAGGACATGTTCCTGGACAATGTGGTCGGCGCGGAATTGGGGGCGTCGGTGTACAAGGTAAACTTTGGAGGCAAAACGAGTTAAAAATTCAGCTTCTTCCAGAGCAGTATTACCACCCCCGATGACCGCCACTGGCTGCTGGCGGAAAAAGGGGCCATCGCAAGTTCCGCAATACGAAACGCCCCGTCCGCGGTATTCTTGTTCGCCCGGAATCCCAAGTGGTTTGGGCACAGCACCCACGGCCAGGATCACCGTCCGGGCGGAATAATCCTTTGCTGGCGTATGAACCGTGTGGATCGGCCCGGGGGTTACTCCGGTTACTGGCGAAGTTTCTATGGTCAGGCCGAGATCCCGAACCTGGCTTTCCATCTTCTGCATAAGATCCGGGCCTGAAATATGCGCCAGCCCGGGATAATTGTCGACCTGCCAGGTATTCCCCACTTGGCCGCCGGGCACGAATTGCTCCAGCAGCAGCACCGAACGGCCGGTCCGGACCGCATATAAGCCGGCTGCGAGCCCGGCCGGGCCGCCGCCTATGATGAGGATGTCGATGCCTGCAGCCGGATCACTCATCGGCCGCCCAGAATTTCATCGGCAATTGATGCCATTTTGGATTTTGTACAGGCGCCGACCAACTGGTTAACCAGCCGGCCGTTTTTAAAAAAAAGCAGGGACGGGATGGACCGTATCGCAAAACGCCCGGCAGCATTGGGATTGGCATCCACGTCCAGGCGGAATACTTTCAAACGCCCCTGGTAATCGCGGGCGAATTCTTCCACGACCGGTGCCAGCATGCGGCAGGGTCCGCACCAGGCAGCCCAAAAGTCCACGACCACCAGGCTTTCTGATTTGATTACTTCCCGGTCGAACGTCTGATCATTAACGTCAAGCATTGATCCCTCTTGATCCTAACGACCCCTTCGGGCCTCATTACCCCGTCAAGTGTAACGGCGAGAAAATCCCCTTATTTTAAGCCTTTATGCAATCAAGTCAGATTGGACAGCTTGAAACGCTCATGAATCGCCCTTACTGCTTCTTCCACCCGGTCTTCGTTCACAATGCAGGATATCTTTATTTCCGAGGTTGAAATCATCAGGATGTTTATGCCCTTTTCATACAAGGCTTGAAACATCGCCGCCGCCACGCCGGAATGTGAACGCATACCCACTCCAACCACGCTGACTTTGCCGATCCGGTCATCCGCCTGGAATCCTTTGGCTCCGATCTCGGCCACCAAAGCCTCCACGACGCGTTTGGCTTTCGGCAGATCCTTTTCGGGAATCGTGAAGGAAATGTTGGTGGAGCCTTCCTCCGAAATATCCTGCACGATGACGTCGATATTCAGGTCTTCATCCGCCAGGCGGCTGAATATCTTGGCGGCAATTCCGGGTTTATCCGGCACCCACAGAATGGTGATTTTAGCTTCATCCTTGGTATGGGTAACTCCCGAAACCAGAACCCCTTCCATTTGTCGGACCTCCTCCATGATCAGCGTGCCCGAATCCGGTTTGGTGCTGGAGCGGACATGCAGTACAATCTTGTTCTTTTTGGCGAATTCGACCGAGCGATTGAACAGTACCTGGGCGCCCGAACTGGCCATTTCCAGCATTTCATCGTAGGTCAGCTGACTCAGCTTGGAGGCGTTGGGCACCACTCGCGGATCCGCAGTAAACACTCCGTCCACATCCTTGTAAAACTCGCAAATCGTGGCGCTCAGGGCGGCTGCCAGAGCCACTGCCGTCAAATCCGATCCGCCCCGCCCCAGGGTGGTTATTTCCTCGTCCTCGGTTTCACCTTGAAAACCGGCCACAATCACAACTTTTCCCAGATGAAGCGCTTTGCGGATTTTGTCTCCGCCCATTTTGACGATCCGGGCCTTGTTGTGCGCATCATCGGTGATGATCCCCACCTGGGGGCCCGTGAATGAAATCGCATCGCAATTGAGGGATTTCAGGGCGATGGCCATCAGGGCGATGGATTGTTGCTCGCCCGTGGCCAGCAGCATGTCCATCTCCCGTTCGTCCGGAAAGGGAGTGATCGCTTTAGCCTTGGCGATCAATTCGTCGGTCATATCCCCCGGCGCCGACACCACGACCACCACATCACTGCCTTGATTCTTGATCTCGTTGATCCTCTGTGCCACGCCTTTCATCAATTCCGGCGTGGCCAGGGTGGCGCCCCCGAATTTCAAGACCGAAAGATTCTTTAGCATCCTTACGCAACCTCCCCCTGGCTTGAAACGGCTTGGGTCGCATCCGGAGATTCCTGGGATTGAGGCTCAGGCTCCGGTTTTTGTCCGGTAATGAAGAAATCCATCAAGCGCCACCCTTCTTCCAAGTGCGTGCCCGAGGCGGCCGCTTGGGTTTCATCGTACCCCGTGATCCCCGCATTCGGCTCACGGCCCGGCTGATAGATGACAAAAGGCACCGGCTCATCCACATGCGTACGGACATCCAGGGGCGTGGGATGGTCTGGCAACACCAGCAAACGGTATTCTTTCACGCCTTCCAGGCCTTTCAGTACGGCTCCCACGATTTTTTCATCGAAATCCTCAATGGCCTTCACTTTGCCTTTTACATCCCCATTGTGTCCGCACTCGTCCGGCGCTTCCACGTGAATAAAGACAAAATCATGCTTTTTTAACACCTTCAAAGCGGCTTCGACCTTTCCGGCATAATTCGTATCCAAATAACCGGTAGCGCCGGGTACGTTCACCACCGATAAACCAGCATAAATACCTATGCCTTTGACCAGATCCACGGCCGAAATCACGCTGCCGCTGAGTTGGTAACGTTCGGTTAGGGTCGGCATGTTGGGTTTGGTGCCCTGGCCCCACAACCAGGCCATATTGGCCGGCGGCTTGCCTTCGCGCCGGCGTTCACGGTTGATTTCATGCCCCTCCAACAGCAGCTGGGAATCCTGCATGAGCTGGACCAGGTCCCGATGCCCGGGCCCTTTGGGCAGGTATCCGGCAATCTCCTGGCCGCTAATGTCATGGGGCGGGGTGCAGCGGGCCTGCAAAGGACCGTTCCGCCAAACGACCAGGTGGCGGTAGCTGGTTCCTGTGTAGAACTTGATCTTGTCCGTCCCAAATTTTTGATCAAGCAGCTTTACAAGGGGCTTGGCTTCGTCCGTGGGGATGTGACCGGATGAAAAATCCTGCATGATTCCATTGCGGACCGACACCAGATTGCAGCGGAACGCCACGTCTTTGGGGCCCAGATCCACCCCGATGTTGGCCGCTTCCAGGGGAGATCGGCCGGAGTAATACACTTTCGGGTCATAACCCATCAAGACTAAATTGGCAACATCCGATCCCAGCGGATACCCCGAAACCAAGGTATGCACAGTGCCGAAAATACCATGGCAGGCGAGAAAATCCAGGTTAGGCGTGTTGGCCGCCTGCAAAGGGGTACGTTGGCCTAATTCCGGATGGGGATGATCAGCCATCCCGTCTCCGACCAGAAGAATGTATTTCATTTTCAGTGGTCCTTGTTTCCGGATGAACGTTCAAGCGCCATGATTTTCAGTACTGCCTCCACCTTAGGCGCGCATGTCACAAATTTGGCGGATTCGCTGATAGCGCGATCCGGGTCTTTTAAACCATGTCCGGTTAGAATGCAGACTGCGGTGCTGGAGGAAGGTGCCTCTTTTTTGAAATATCCTTCCCCGGCCAATTTTATCAGCCCTGCCACCGAGGCTGCGGACGCAGGTTCGCAAAAAACGCCTTCTACCCTGCTTAAATGACGGTAGGCGGACAGTATCTCATCATCTGTCACCTTGCCGATCATCCCTTTTGATTCATCCCGGGCCGCCACCGCCTGTTGCCAGGATGCGGGATTTCCGATTTTAATGGCCGTGGCAATGGTTTGAGGATGTGAAATAGCATGCCCTTCGACAATGGGCGCCGATTTGGCGGCTTGCCATCCCATCATTTTCGGCAGGGTTCTGATCTTTCCCAGCCGCTGGTATTCGCAATAGCCTTTCCAATAGGCGGTAATGTTTCCCGCGTTGCCTACCGGAATAAAATGAAAATCAGGGCATTTCCCGCCTAGTTGTTCAACAATCTCAAAAGCGCCGGTTTTCTGCCCTTCTATTCTATATGGATTTATTGAATTTACAAGAGTTACATTGTATTTATCGGATATTACTTTAACTATTTCCAAAGCTTGGTCAAAGTTGCCATTTACTGCAATAACCTTGGCTCCGTGCATCATGGCCTGGGCCAATTTTCCCAGCGCGATCGCCCCTTTGGGTAAAATGACAAAACAGGTAATTCCCGCCCGGGCTGAATAAGCGGCAGCTGAAGCCGAAGTGTTTCCGGTCGAAGCGCAAATGACAGCCTTGGAACCCGCTTCCTTGGCCTTGGAAATCGCCATCGTCATACCGCGATCCTTAAACGAACCAGTCGGGTTGGCGCCCTCGTACTTTAAAAAAACCTGAAATCCCTCAATACCCACCAGAGCAGCCAATGAAGGCGCGGGAATGAGCGGCGTATTCCCCTCCAACAGAGTTACCACGGGTGTTTGATCCGTTACTGGAAGATAGGAACGATAGTTTTCGATGATACCCAAATGCTTAGTCAATGTTTTCCATCCTTATCTTCAAGGTCGGTTGTACCACAAACGGCATCCGGTCGATCTGCTCCAGGGCGGATAGGATGTCCTTCTCCCTGGCTTTATGGGTGGTGATTACCAAAGGAACCGCGTCCTCGCGATGTGTGTCTTTTTGGATTACTGAAGCCAGGGAAATGCTTTTTTCGCTGAGGATCCCCGCGATCTTCGCGATAACGCCGATCTCTTCGCGCACGGTGAAGCGAAGGTAATATTGGGTCAAAAGATCCGCGATCGGCTCCACCGGCAGTTTACGTTTGGTCGGCGACGGCAGATAATAGACCGACGGCACATTGCCGGCGACGCCCATGTGAATATTACGGGCGATGAATATGATATCCGAAACGACGGCTGAAGCGGTCGGCATCTCTCCGGCGCCCTTGCCATAAAACATGGTCGAGCCCACCGCATCGCCGACGACATAAATGCCGTTGTACACGCCCTGGACCGAGGCCAGCAGGTGCTGAGTCGGGATCAGCGTGGGATGCACCCTGACCTGTATTTTCCCTTCTTCATTTTGCTTGGCAATACCCAACAATTTGATTTCCTTGTCCAGCTCTTCCCGCGCATAGAGAATGTCCTGGGCGGTAATATGGGTGATGCCTTCCACATATACATCATCCGTATCCACCCGTTTGCCGAAAGCCAGCGAAGCCAGAATGACCAGTTTATGCCGGGTGTCTCCACCTTCGACATCCAAGGTCGGATCCGCTTCGGCGAAGCCTTTGGCCTGGGCCTGCTTCAAAGCTTCGCTGAAATCCTGCCCTTTTTTCATTTGAGTGAGGATATAATTGGATGTCCCGTTGATGATGCCGTAGATGCCCTGAATTCGGTTGGGCGCCAGCCCATCGTTCAACGCCTGCACGACCGGAATACCGCCGCCGACCGCCGCCTCGAAATAAATATCCGCCGAGGATTCCCGGGCAGTGCGCATGATCTCGTCCCAATGCTCGGATAAGAGTGCTTTATTGGCGGTTACCACGTGCTTGCCGGCTTTCAACGCTTTCAAAATAAAGGTTTTGGCCGGTTCAATGCCGCCGATCAATTCGACCACGATCTGAATGGCCGGATCGTCGATGATTTCTTCCGCGCGTGGCGTCAACAGCTTGCGGTCGACTTTCACGCCTCGATCCCGTTCCAAATTCAAATCGGCGATACGGGCTAACTCGATCTCGATTCCCGAGCGCTGGGCCAGTAACGCGGCATTCCTCTGAAATACCTTCGTCACCCCCACGCCGACAGTTCCCCATCCCAACAACCCCACTTTAATCATTTCGCTCATCGCGAACTCCCGTCCCCTTTTCTTGGCCTTCCCTGCGCGGTTTTCCCTTTATTTGCCAAACACGAAGGCGACTTTTAAAGCGGCATTATACTGATAGGCTCGCGGCACTGTCAAGGGGGGAACCTGCCGAGGGTTCTCCGCGCGGGACGGCTACGTCAATACCGTCCCGCGGCTATTTAGACAAACCCATGGCTTTAAACAACCCGGAAATGGAAGTGTAATAGTCCGACAATGCCTGGACATAATTTACCCGTTCCTCGCCCAATTGTAATTCGGATTGCAAAACCTGTGAAAGCGGAATCTCATTCATCATTTGCTTGGCCCGGTTGATTTCCAGATCCTTCTCCCTGAATTTAATCATGGACAGGGAGGCTGTCACCATGGTCATGGCTTTTTGGTAATTAAAGTAATTTTCTTCAACTTCCTTGGTCACGTTCTGCCGTAATTCGACCAGATCGGCTTCCGAAGTGGCCTTGTCCACTTTACTTTTGGCGACGTTGGCGAAATTCTCGATTTTATCGAAAAAGGCCAGGGAGACAGACTGGGTTTTTGAGCCTTTGGTGTTGTCTTGGGCGCCATACTTGGTCGGAACGCTCTTTTTCTTTTCCCAGCTGTATTGCGCCGAGTTGGCGCCCACGATCCAAGTAGCTTGCAGCTTGACCGACCATTCGTCGCTCAGGTTCAGACCTTCTCCGGTCTGCGATTGGCCGTTTTTACCCACGCTTCCGACAAATTCGATTTTAGGCTGATCTTCCGCCATGGAAATTTTAATGCCGTAAAGGTCGGAAAGCGTGGTTAATTCGTTGACAGCCAGGTCCGGACGGTTTTTAAAGCCCAGACTCAGGCACTCATCGAGAGAATAATTGAAGTCAAAATCCGTAAAGGTCAAAACGGCGTTGATTTGTACGCCGATGCTGGTATCAACGTTGCATGCCTTGCGAAGTTCCACTTCCGCCAAAGCGATGTCCTGCTGCGAAGACAGCAATTGGTAATAGGTATGGTCGGTTTGGGATTGTACGTTGAGAAATTCCTGATACGAATTCAAACCCTGCCGATAGGCTTCGCGTGAAAAGGAGAGGGCCGATTCCGCAGCTTTGGAAAGGTCCGCCTGGATCTCAAAAACCATTTGGGTCTTGACCAGCTCATAATAGGCTTTTTCCACTTTGTAGATGGCTTCCTGTTTCGCTTGTTCATACTTTTTACGGGCAACATTCAAATCGGTTTTGGCTTGTTTCAGCGTATAGGTCAGTTTACCGCCCTGAAAGACCACCTGCGTGGTTTCCAGCCCGTATTTCAATCCATTATAATTGCCGCCACCGCCCGCACTGCCACCGCCGCTGGTGTCCGTTTCACCTTCCTGCTTTTCCCAATTGCCTTTCAAGGCGGGCAGGAAATCGCGCTCCGCCTGGAGCACTTTATAGCGTTCGTAGCGCACTTCCCGTATGGCAACCTGAATGCGCGGATCATTCAACAGCGCGACGCGTTTACAATCCTCCAGTGAAGTCAGCACGGTTGGTATCTTTTGGGACTCTTCGAGGGCTGTTTCGATTTCAGCCATCTCCTGGGCGGCTTCCGGTGCTTCCTCCCAGTATTCCTCCCCGAATTCGTCTTCATATTCGACTTCGGGCCCTTTTTCTTCGGCTGCAGGCGCCTCTTCCTCGATGGCGCCAAAATCCTCCGTTGAGATTTCCTCTTCCTCGCTGGTGGCTTCCTCCTCCATCTCTTCCTCAATGACCGGAGGCAAAGTCTGTTGTTTTGTTTCAGGCGTCGGAGCCGGTTTGGCCGGTTGGGCTTCGAATTCCGGCTCAGGCAAATATTCCTCTTCCTCTTCTACAACCACTTCATCTTCGGGTTCGGCCTGCGGCGCGGGTGTGGGCGCCATGGTCGGGGCCGCAGGTGCGGGCGTTGGGGCAGGTGCTGCGGATTGCGGCTCTTCGATGTATTCCTCCCACACTTCTTCTTCAGCGCCCTCTTCCGCAGGCTGAGTGGCCTCTTCGTCCGTTACATCTTCATAAATTATCTCTTCTTCTTCGTCCTGGGCCGATGCCGCGGGCAACAACCATCCGGACAGGCCGACGAAAAGACCGAGGGCCATGCAGATGCTTAAAAACCACCTACGCATAGTATTCTCCTGTGAGCGAGGTCTAGGCTGGGCCATGTTGCGTTGTATGCACAGGTGCAAGACCCAATACTTTCACCCGTAGCCAATTAAATATTTTCCTGATTAAGGCGCCTATATCCTCAAAAATAATATAGATCGAAGGCACAAACAACAGAGTTAAAATCGTACTCGTCGTCAATCCTCCCACCACGGTGATGGCCAAAGGCGACCAGAGGTTGGAACTTTCACTGGTGTCCACCGCCATGGGCAATAAACCCAAAATAGCCGTGGATACGGTCATCCATATGGGCCGTAAACGGCTTTGCGAGGCCAACAAAATAGCCCGGTAGAGTTTCTTCCCTTCCAGGGTCAATTGGTTGATCGTATCCACCAAGATGATCGCCGGGTTGACGACCATGCCTGCCAGCATCAACATGCCGATGAACACACCCACGCTTTTCGGTTTGCCGGTGATGTATAGGGCGATAACTACGCCAATAACCGCCATGACTACGGATATCATAATGATAAAAGGCTGGTAATAAGATTCGAAGAACGCCGCCAATACCATATAGACCAGAATAACAGTTAAAACAACCGCCATCGACAGTTGGCGTGAGCTCTCCATCATTTTTTCGTAATTTCCGCCAAAACGGTAATAGTATCCTTTTGGGAAATCAATGGCTGTCAGGGCATCCCTGACTTTTTTAACTGCCGAGCCGAGGTCCGTGGAAACCGTGGCCGAAGTTTGGATCATCCGGGACTTATTTTTACGCCAAATTTCCGACGGCCCCAATCCTGGTGAAAAAGTGCCGATTTGCGATAAGTAAATCTGGTCTCCGTTGGGAGCGGCGACCGTCAATTTATTGACGTCATCCAGGGATTTGCGGAACTGCTCCTGCAGGCGTACGATCGTCTCGATTTCAGTGCTTTCCGTGTGATAATTGGTGGCAATGACACCGCGCATCTGCGTGTTGATTTCCTCGGCCAGCGTTTTAACATTCAAATCAAATCCCGCGGCCTTGGCTTTATCCACGATGAAACGCATTTCCGGACGCCCTTCCTTCATGCGGATGCGGACATCCGTCATACCCGGAAGCGTTTCCATGCGGTTGGCGATGGAAATCGCGAGTTGCTTCAGGATAACATAATCATATCCAAACAAGTCCAAAACCAGCGTCTTAGTGCCCACTTCCTGTTTTTCCTCGAAATAGACATAAGCCGGACGGAACTGGGCCAATTGCGGACGCAGATCGTCTAGAATTTCCTTGGTGGAACGGCGACGCTGGGCCGATGGTTTGAATTCCACGTGGATTTCCGACCGGTTTTGTTCTACCAAGGATGACAGGCTTTCCACTTCCGGCACTTTGGCCAAAAACCGTTCCACGCGCTTGACAATATCATTGGAAATGTCCAGCTTGGTCCCGGCTGGAAGCGTGAGGTTGACTGTCACTTTGTTTTGTTCCACGCTTCCCATAAATTCCGAACCTAGCTTGGTGTTCAGAAACACCGCCACTCCTAGCATCAGGACCATTATGCCTAAAAATGGATAACGGAAACGGATGGCCAACCCAAGTAATTTGCGATAAACAGTGAAAAATACCTGTTTGATACTCGGATAGACCCGGTATGTCCAAGGTTTGACCTCTACTGTTTCCGCCTTCAATAGTTTCACGGCAATTACCGGCAGGAGAGTTTGGGCTACAACCAAGGAGGCCATCAAGGAAAAAATAACCGTCATGGCCAGACCTTCATACAACATGCGAACTTCCTTGTTAACGAAGATCATGGGCAGAAAAACCACCACCGTCGTGATAGTCGAAGCAACAATGGCCAGGCCCATTTCCTCGGTCCCCACCACTACCGCTTCCTTCAGCGGCATGCCCTCCCGGTTCCGTTTGAAAATATTATCCAGCACGACAATACTCGCATCGACCAAACTACCGCTGGCTAGCGCCAACCCGGAGAGCGTCATGGTGTTCAAGGTGATGTTCATGAAAAACATGGGAACAAAAGTGGCGATAATGGCCAAGGGAATGGAAACCGCAATGATCAACGGGCTGCGAAAATTCCGCAGCGTAATGACCAGAATAAGCGCAGCCAGAATGGCCCCTTCGATCAAGGAATCCTTGACCGTCGAAATGGCGCTGCGGATGCCGATCGATTGGTCCAAAACCGTGACCAAGCGGATTCCGCTCCTTAACTTTTTCTCAAGTTCCTTAATCGCCACTTTAATACCGTCGCAAACCTGAATGGTGTTCGCCTGGCGTTCTTTATGAATGTAGAGCGATACAGTATCCGCCGTATCGTAACGTGCGTACCCGGCGGCTTCCAAAAACGAATCTGATACCCGTGCAACATCGCCCAGCCGAATGATCATCCCTTCCTGTGTTGCCGCCACACCGATCTGCTTGATGCCGTTAATGGAGTTGAACTGGCCGATGGCGCGAACCAGATAGCGGTAATCGCCGCGCTCATAATTGCCCGCCAAGAGATTGACGTTGTTATCATGTAAGACTTTCACAATATGTTCGATGGAAAGCCCGTAGGATTGAATACGGCTTTGGTCGACTTCGACCAGGATTTTCCGCTCTCGTCCGCCGGAAACCTCCACGTTGGAGACTCCGGAAACGCGGTTCAACGGTTCCTTTAATTCCTTGTCCGCAATTTCACGCATGTATTCGGTGGCGACTGTGTCCGAGAGCATGGCCATGATCATGATAGGCGCATCGGCCACGTCGTACTTGCCTAAAATCGGCTTGCGGATGCCCTCGGGCAATTTGTTGCGGACTTTGGCGAATTTTTCGCGTACCTCAAGGGCCGCAAAATTCATATCCGTGCCCGGCTCGAATTCCAATATGGTTTCGGATTTGCCATCCTCCGAAGAGGACTCGATATTCCTCAGATGGGCGGCCGTGGCGACCGATTCCTCGACTTTCATGGTCACCATGCTTTCAACTTCGGTGGGTGGCACGCCGGGGTAATTGATATTGATGGTAACCACGGGATAACTGGTATTGGGCATGAGTTCCACGGGAAGTTGGGCCAAAGAAACAACACCCAACACTGTGATCCCAAGGAAAATCATGCTGATCGTCACCGGTCGTTTGACGAAATAAGCCGTCATCCCCATGGATTAGGAGACCTCCTCGACCGGACGCCTGATCAACAGCGTCAACCGCTGGTAGGCTTCTTCAGTGATTAGGTAAATGACCGGAATCACCACGATGGTCAGGAAGGTGGACGAAGTCAATCCGCCAATGACTGTCACTGCCAAGGGCGCCATTAATTCCGCGCCTTCTCCAATCGCCAGTGCCAAGGGCACTAAGGCGATGACCGTGGAAAAAGCCGTCATAAGAATGGGCCGCATGCGGACTTTACTGGCGCGTACAATGGCGTCTTCGGGCATCACTCCCTGATCACGCAATAAATTAGTGTAATCAATGAGGATGATGCCATTGGACACAACAATCCCGATTAACATGATCATGCCGATAATAACAACGATCGAGATGGGCGTGGCCGTTAAAAAGAGAATCAACATGACGCCGATTAGGGACAGGGGCACGCAAAACATGATGATGAAGGGTTGAATGAGTGACTCGAACTGCGAGGCCATAATCATATAGACGAGCAGGATCGCGAGCGCGAGGGCGAACACCAGACTTTGAAACGATTCCGCCATTTGCTCGCTTTCGCCGCTGAAATCGATGAAATACTGGTCGGGAATGGGATACTTGGCGAGCCGGGTTCGTAGTTCGGTGATGACTTCATTGAGGCTTCGCTTATAAAGGTTGGCAGTCACCATGATGTACCGCTGCCGGTCCTGACGGCGGATTTCGGACGGACCCACACCCACCCCGATGTATGCCACTTCGTTCAGCGGCACCTGCATTTCCAACGGCGAATGGATGAAAAGCTGGCGCAGATCCGCCACATTGGAGCGGTCTTCCTCGCGCAGCCGTACGCGTATATCCACTTCGTCTTTGCCGGGCTCCTTGAACTTGGTCTCCGTATTGCCTTTTATGGCCAGTTTGGCGGTGCGGGAGATGTCATCCACGGATAAATTATACAGCGCGGCTTTGTCGCGTTGAATATAGACTTTTGTCTCCGGCGCCTCCTCCACCAAACTGTTTTTAATGCCGTAGATACCCTTGATTTCCATCAACATCATTTCGATGTCTTTGGTCATTTTTTCCATTAGATTGAGGTCCGGGCCCTTGATGATGACCGCTACCGGTGCGCCACCGGTGAAGGCCGAAACCTGTAAGGCGCTGTCCTGCACCATATACTCAAAGCGGGCCGGACCGGTATCTACCTTTTCCACCCGGGCTTTTACCTCCTGCACAACGTCCGTGGTCGAACGTTTGCGTTCTTTCTTGAGGTTGACCATTACCGTCGCCTGATGCGGCCCCATGGATTCGGCCGTTTGCCCGAGTTCGTCGTCTTTGGACGAACCGACGTTCAGCGTAACGTCGTAGATTTCCGGCGTCGAAAGCAACACGTCCTCCAACTGATGGGCCACGCGATCGGTCACCGAGATCAAGGCGCCTGTCGGAAGATTGATTTTAATGACAAACTGGCCTTGGTCAACCTTGGGCATGAATTCCTTTTTAATGGGGATAACCAGGAACATGCTGGCGACGAACACAATCAAGACGGAACCCAAGGATTTCATTCTGTTATTGAGGAACCAATGAAGCACGTTGAGGAAAAACGCTTCCACCTTGTCTAAAAACTTCTCAAAAAAGCGCAAAAATTGAAGTTCCTGTAACTGGTTTTCCCCGCCCCGGGATACCAGCATGGGTATTAAAAGCATGGCGCCAATCATGGAGGCGAGCAAAGAAAAAGTGACGGTCAAGGCCATATGTGAAAAAAGCTGGCCTGCTACTCCCTTGACAAAGATCATCGGAAGAAAAACGACGATTGTAGTCAGCGTAGAAGCGATGATGGCATTGGAGACTTCGCTGGCCCCCACAACCGCCGCTTCCTTGGGTTTCAAGCCCAGCTGGCAATGACGGTAAATGTTTTCTATGACTACGATGGCATCGTCGACCAATCGTCCGATGCCCAACGCCAAACCGCCCAACGACATCATGTTCAGAGTGATGTCGGAAAAATACATCAACGAGAAAGTGGCCAGAATCGAGGTAGGAATAGAGGTGATGACAATGGTCGAACTGCGCAAGTTGCGGAGGAAAATCAGGATAACGAGAAAAGCCAGGATGCCTCCGACGATGGCATCTTCAAAAACACGATTGATGGACTGGCGCACGAAAATCGACTGGTCATATACCGTGGTAATCCGGATATTTCGCCCTTTGGGCAGATCGGATTTCAGCAATTTCAGAGCTTTCTTTACGTTTTCCACCACCTGCAAGGTGTTGCTTCCGGCCTGTTTCTGTACCGTAACGGAAACGTTTTCCCGCCCATTATACCTGGAAATCGAAGTGATGTCTTTGAAGGCGTCGTGCACTTCACCTACATCGTTGAGCAGCACCACCCGGTTGTCGACCAGGCGTTTTTCCTCGTCCGACGGTTCGGTGAGCGGTGTTTGGGTGATGTTGAGTTCTTGCTGTTCCTGGGCCTCGTATTCCTCGCTTTTATCCAATCCCACAGGCGAAGCTTCAATATCCTCCAGCGAGGTAAATTCGCCCATGGTTCTGATCAGATAATCGTAAAAATGCCCATGGATGGTGCCTGCCGGATAATTGACGTTCGAATTCTTCAAGGCTTCCATAACGGACAGCGAGGAAAGCTTGGCCGCATTGAGACGGCCCAAATCCAGGGTGACGAGAATTTCCCGCTCCAGGCCGCCCGTGATCTGTACCGCAGCCACTCCTTCAGCCTTTTCCAGCTGGTTTTTAATTATTTTTTTTGAAATTTCACGTATTTCATAGAGCGGCAGGTCGGCGGATACCGAAAGCGTCATGACCGGGAGCTCAAAGGGGTTGAATTTCATGACGATCGGGTCCTCGGAATCCCGAGGCAGCTTTTCCTTGACCAAGTCGATCTTTTCGCGGACGTTCAAGGCCGCAAAATCCATGGACGTGCCCCAGCCGAATTCAAGCATGACCAGCGAAACGCCTTCGCGGGAGGTCGAACTGATGCGTTTGATGTTGTTGACCGAACTGCATGCCTCTTCAATGGGCTTGGTGATCAGCACTTCAATTTCTTCGGGCGCTGCATTTTCATAATTGGTCATGACCGTAAGCTGCGGGAATGTAATGGGAGGAAACAGCTCGCGGGGCAGGCGCATGTAGGAAATGACGCCCAACAAAATGATAGCCACAAAAATCATGGCCACCAAAACAGGACGCCGGACCGCTAAACGGGGCGCATTGCCAAGCACGGATCTATTCTCCTTGGGCGGACGCTAAAAAGCCGCGCTTTGATATTCCATAATTTGGACTTTGGAACCGTCCTTCAACTCCTCCATGCCTTCCACGACCACCAATTCGCCTTCATTCAGGCCCTCGGTGATCTGCACATTATCCGTGGTGACATATCCCAATTTTACCGTCTTGAATTCCGCTTTGTTGTTCTGGTTCACCGTAAAAACATGGTAGGCCCCCTTCACCTTTTTTAAAGCAGGCCGGGGGATAATGATGGCGTTTTTCGTTTCGAATATTTTCACGCGGACGCGGACGAACATGCCAGGCAGCAGCAATCGGTAGGGATTGGCAATCTGCACTTTGACATTGAGCGTTTTGCTCTTCCCTTTTACCATGGGCGCCACGTTCGTCACCGTACCGCCGAAATCAAGGTCCGGATAGGCGTCCACGTTGATTTTCACGGACTGGCCGAGCACGACTTTGTTGATTTCGCGTTCCATGATCCCCACTTCCGCGAATACGTCGTCGATGTCCAGGAAGGTTCCCACCTTCAGATTGGGGTTGATGGCACTGCCCACTTCCACGTCGCGGCTGCCGAGGATGCCGTCCGACGGCGCGATAATTGCCGTTTTGCCCAGTTCATTTTGGGCCAGTTCCAGATTGATTTTCGCTTCCTCGAGTTTGGACGGTATGATGGCGCCCAAATCATAGAGAGACTGGGCGTTGGTATAATTAACCTTGGCCTGTTCATATTTAAGCATTTGCTCCTGCGGATCCAACTGGGCGATGATTTGGCCGGCTTTAATCTCGTCGCCTTCCCGGAAATAAAAGGCGGAAATCACACCGGAAATCTGAAAACCCAGATTAACCTGGGCAAACCCCTTGATCGTTCCCATGGCCAGGATGGAATCCGAAAAATCCGTCTTGGTGATCTTCAAGACATTGACGCGAGTGCCCAGATCGGCAACTGCCACTCCACCCGCTTCCTCGGTTTGTTTCTTTTTGCCGCCGAAAAAGAGCTGGGAAACGCCCCAGGCCAACACCATCCCGATGACTACGATCCCGACGATGGCGACCAGCTTGTGTTCCTTCAGCCAGGTCATCCATCCACTCAGCAGCGCCTGCTGGGACTTAATGGTTCCGATCGCGCCTTTGACGTCCACTTGTTTGAACTGGGAAGTCAAACGGGAGAAGCGTCCGGCCGGCTTCTTTTTCGCTTCGGCTGCCGGTTCGGCAGGGGCCGGCGCCGCCGTTTTTTTCTCCTCGCCGGTCTCCCCCATCTCCTGTTTCTTGATCTGCTCGTAGGTCAGGTTGTAGGAGGAAACCAGTTTGGACTCTCGGCGTTCCTCCTCGGCCGGAACCTTGTCCTTTTTTTCTTTGTCTTTATCCTTGTCGAAGATCGGACTCATACCTTCCTCCTCGCGGGTTCAACGCCCGTTGTCAGTTGCCGGCCTTCACGATCTGGACCCGCACACGGCGGTTGCGGGCGCGCGCATTAGAATCGCTGTTGCTGGCCACCGGATCCTTGTCTCCAAAACCTTTGATGGATATCTTGTTGCTGGGGATGCTCTTCATTTGCACCAGATAGTCTTTGACCGCCTTGGCGCGTTCCATGGACAATCCGGCCGGATTGGTTTCATCCGACGAGGTGTAGCCGTGGACCAGTATCGTGCGCTGCGGCGACTTGTCGAACGAAGCGGCGATCTTGTCCAGGGCAAACAGGTATTGATTGTTCAGTTTGCCGCTGTTTTTGGCGAAATAGACCGTCGTGCGTGTGACCAGTTTCGATTTGGTCTGCTGGGCGTCTTCCTTGGCCGCTTCTTCGACTTCGTCGAACGCCTGGCTCACCTGTTCGGCTTCCCGCCGCGCTTGTCTGGCGGCATCTTCCTGCGAGCGGCGGACATACTGTGAACGCGTCCGGCCGTCCGACGTTTGCCGGCCGCGCGCGATTTGTTCGATCAACTCGCTGTCGATTCTGGTCGGTTTCCCCGACCCCGCGATAATGGCGCCGGTGGCCGCGCTCTTGTCCAGCGTTTTACCCGTCACCGGGGCGCCCAACTCCTGCGTCTCCTTGACCACGGCCTGGTCTTCCGGTTTCTTGGCCTCCACAGCCGTCATGGAACGCATGGCTTCCGGACTCTTTTGCACCACCACTTTGCCTTCCATGGATTTCTTCGATTTCACCATTTGCTGGGCCCGTTCCTGCAACGCGCGCTCCGAAGCCGTCAACTGGCGTTTCACGACGCGTTTGCGTTTCGGCGGCGCTTTGTCCTTCAGGATATCACCCCAGGAAAATTTCAGGGAAATACGATGCGTGACTCCCAAATCGCCGAAAGGCATATAAACATAATCCAAACCCAGGCTGGCATAGCGAAGGCCTGCGCCCAGTGAAAAACCTGGCGCGCTGGAGGCGTCATATCCCGTACGGTAACCGCCGCGCACGGCCACATCCAGCATCTGATCCGGCGCTCCTCGAATGCCGGTATGGATCCAGTATTCTCCGCCTGCCCGGATAATCAAAAGGCTTTCGACGGTTTGATAATCAAAATCGAGGGCGACGTTCAAATCTTCTTCCAGGAATTGATAAGCCAAACCGAAGGATGCCGTGAGCGGGAGGGGGTCGTTCTGGTTGAAAAACTTGACCGGGGTTCCGATGTTCTTGAACGAAACGCCCAACATGGAGGGAATGAAATAAGCCGCGGCGCTTTTTTCAGCCAGATTGCGGTACCATCTGGTTTTCGAGAGCAGCAGTTGGTCGCCCAGATCCACGCCGAAGCTAAACGACTGGTTTTCATCAATGCTTTCGTTGATGATTTTAACCCCGATGCCGAGCTTGTTTTCCTGAAGACCCAGGTTGCCCGCCCAGGCCAAGTTGAGCAATAGGTCGGAGGCACCGAAGGTCCCGCCGCTGTTGGCGGCGTCATAGTCGCCCGAGGGGGACTCCAGGGTCTTGGGAATGTCGCCGAGATACAGGAACCCCAAACCGACGCCCACCGCTCCGATATAATCATACTTGTCGGCATAGGAGATGTATTCGTACCGAATGTCCTCAAACCACTCAAGATGCGTCAATCCGATGCTGCTGCGTTTTAGGCGCATCAATCCGGCCGGGTTCCAATACGTCGAATCGACGTCATCCACGACGGCGGTGAAGGCGCCTCCCATGCCTTCCGCCCTGGCTGAAGTGCCTATTTTCAAAAATGGCGCTCCCGCCGTACCCTCGCCTTCCGCCCACGCGGCATTCGAGGCGAGCCAGAATAGTCCCGCCATCAGCCATACCAAACGAGTTCCCTTGCTTGTCCGCCCCACGGTTCGATTAAACATTTTACATCCCTCCCTCACGGAGTATCCTTGACTTTTATCGCACGATGGCTATTTTTCCCGTCTTGCGTTCCCCTTGATTGTTCGTAACGATATACAGATAAATGCCCGAGGCCAGACGGTTGCCCGACATATTTTGTATGCCCACCCAATCCAGACGGTCCGAGCCGTTGTTCTTTTCCCCTTCCCACACCAGATCCCCGGTCAGGGTATAGACCCGGACATGGGCCTGATACGTCAGATAAACGAATGTAATCCGTTTGAAATACGAGAAACGTTCGATATAGGGATTGGGATAGACCACCAGACGGTCAAGATTACGAGCGGGTTCAGCCGTGGTGGTCGGCGTATTCGTCGGCGTGATCGTCGGTGTCGTGGTCACAGTGGGTGTATGCGTGGAAGTAGGAGAGACGGTAAACGTCGGCGTATGTGTCGGCGTGGCCGTTCGCGTCGGCGTCGCCGTGAACGTCGGCGTGTGCGTCGGCGTGGCTGTTCGCGTTGGCGTCGCCGTAAACGTCGGCGTATGCGTCGGTGTAGCTGTCCGCGTCGGCGTCGCCGTAAACGTCGGTGTCGCCGTAAACGTCGGCGTATCCGTCGGCGTGGCTGTGAACGTCGGCGTATCCGTCGGCGTCATCGTAAACGTTGGCGTGGCCGTGAACGTCGGTGTATGTGTGCGCGTCGGCGTATCCGTCGGCGTCATGGTAAAGGTCGGCGTGAAAGTCCGCGTCGGCGTGTCCGTCGGCGTCATCGTGAACGTCGGCGTGGCCGTCCGCGTCGGCGTCGCCGTGAATGTCGGTGTGGCCGTGAACGTCGGCGTATCCGTCGGCGTCATGGTAAAGGTCGGCGTATGCGTCCGCGTCGGCGTGGCTGTCCGCGTGGGGGTAACCGTAAATGTCGGCGTATCCGTCGGCGTGACCGTGAACGTGGCCGTGTCCGTGCGCGTGACCGTAAACGTCGGCGTATGCGTGTACGTCGGCGTCGCCGTAAAGGTCGGCGTGGCGGTAAACGTAGGCGTTGCGGTCCGCGTATGGGTGGGGGTATGGGTGAAGGTGCGCGTCACGGTGCTGGTGCGGGTCGGCGTGGCGGTGGAGGTATCCGTAAACGTCGGCGTGACAGTGAAGGTCGGGGTGTCGGTCCGTGTTTGCGTGATCGTCGGCGTGGCCGTGAAGGTGGACGTATCCGTGGGCGTAACGGTAAACGTCCGGGTGACCGTGGACGTCGCCGTGTCCGTCGAGGTGGGCGAAATCGTGAATGTCGGCGTGAATGTCGCCGTGTCCGTCGGCGTAAAGGTCACGGTCCATGTCGGCGTGACCGTAAACGTTGCCGTATCGGTCGGCGTCACGGTGAAAGTGCCGGTTTGGCTCGGCGTGGAGGTTACCGTCGCGGTCATGGTCTCTGTCGGCGAATCGGTTGCGGTGAAAGTGGCAGTCGGCGGTGCGGCACCCCACGCCTCAAAAGGCACGATGATCGCCGTTACAAAACCGAAGGCTAAAACCGCCTTCAGCCCGCCCCACCGCTTCATCCGCATCGTGGATTCAACGCCACGGCCGATTGCGCCGCCGCCTCCTCCTTTTTCAGTCGCGCCGCCTCCCGCGTCAGGGAAAAAACAATTCCCCCGAACCGGGTCAGCGCCGCGCAGAATCAAAACTTGCTAAGTTCGTCCGTCAGCGGACCATAATGGAGCTTGAGGGCGAGGCGATGTGTCGCGCCCAGGTCGGCGAACGAGGCGAACGCATAATCCAACTGCAGATCAGCCCATACGACGCTGGTGCCGATCGTCATGCGGTGCAGGAAATTATCTGTCTGCAGGTCATTGCCGCCCAATTGCTGGCGGAATCCGAGGCGCAGAGCAAAAGTCTTCATATACCAATATTCGGCGCCCAGATTGAGGTTCAGTTTGTTGTCCAAGGGTTGGTTGATTTCCAGGCCGGCATTGAAAGCGTGTTCCTTGTTTTCACCGAATAGGTCTTTATAGCCGAAGCCGCCGCGGATGCCCAGGGGCAGCGAATCATTCGAAACATCCGGGCCCAGGTTTTGAATGACCAGGCCGATGTTGAGCTTGCGCTCCATGAAGTGAACCAGCATGCCCAAATCCACGGCTTCGCCGGTCAAATCCACGGTGCCCAGATGAGTGGTAACGATTTTCAGGTTCAAACCCACCGAGAAATTCGAAATTTGAAAACCGTAACCAAGCTGGCCGGCAAAGTCATACACCTGCAAGGGCTGCTCATCGCTGAGATTGTTGTCCACATCGGGCATGTGGCGGTACATCAGCATCAATCCCGCGCCGTAGGCTTCCCCCAAATACTGGGCGTAGGACAACATTTCATACTCCACATCAGCCAGCCAAAACGAGTGCTGAAAGGACATATCAAAATAGTCCGGCGTAAGCAGCGACAAGCCGGCCGGGTTCCACTCCAGGCTGTTGATGTCGTCGGCCAGGGCGACGAAGGCGCTGCCCATGCCTGCAGGTCTGGCCCCTTGGCCTACCTTCAGAAAATTCGCGGCCGAAGTGCCGACGCCGCGGCCATAAACCATACCCGCGGGGAGCAGCAATAGAATCATGAGCCCAGCAAGCAATTGACGCATAGCCCTCTCCTTTGTGTCGGGGGCCCCGGGGCGGGTGTACCGCGCCGCAGGCCTCGCGTCGCCGGCCAAGTTGGCAGGCCATCCATGCAAAATTCGGGGCGCCTCAGGCGCCCGTTCCGTCAGCGTTTGTAAACGACCACCTTGCGCAGTTTGTGCGTATTGCCCGAATTATATTGAATCACGTATACGCCGTTGGCCACTTGCTCGGCGTTTTCGTTTGTCCCGTCCCAGATCCAGGAACCGGTGGCCGGCAACGCGGTTCCCGCCGGAATCGTGATATCCTGCCTCCGGATCAGCTCTCCTTCGAGGTTGTAAACCCTGAAAATGACGTCGTTGACTGAATGATCCCTGGTTTTATAGGTGATCAGCAGCGTTTGGGTCTGCGGATCGAAGCGGTTATGGTTGATCTGGAAGTTATCGTTGTCGACCTGTTTCGTCTCGGCATAATCAACCACGAATTGAGAAATCAACGGCGTCCGATAGATGTTCGCCCGCTCATTGGTGAGGGTTTCCAGACGGATTTTATAATGAATATACCGGGCAAACTGTTGAACGTCCAGCGGGCCCAAGTCGGTCTCCGCCGTCCAGGGCGACCACTGCCCTTTCTCCAAGGCATACCGGCATTTCACCCGCAAAATTTCGAAATTGGCCTGCCCTACCCAATCGACATTTTGAATCAGCTGGTCGCGGTTAAGGTCGATATACCGCTCATAGGTGCCGGCCCAGGCATAGTAAATGTCCATGGATTGGAAGAGATCGACAATGCTGGTCATATAAGCGCTGGAGGTATGGGGATCCGCGGAATTATACCGGCCGCCCAGCACGTACATGAATCCGTTGTTGGCCACTGCGGCGTGACCGGCAACCGGATATTCCAGGGTCGTGTTGGATAATTCCCAGGACCCGGGGTTGGGGAACGCGGGAATCAAACCCGTGGCCGGATCCACCGTGCAGTAGTAAACGCTGTTGCGCAGCAATCCGGTTTCGTTCGCTCCGCCTATGATGTAAAACCGGCCATTGGTGAACAAGACTTGGTGTTCCGCCAAAAACGAGGGGAGGGGCGAGGTGATCAATTCGGTCCACGGCCCCAAGGTGCCGTCGCCGTTGATGGTGGCGAAAAAGATGTCATCCTGCGGAATGCCGGTGGCATCGCGCCCGCCGAAAAGATAAATGCGATTGAATGCCACACAAGCGGCCATGTCGAAGCGCGGCCCGAGCGAAGGCGCCAGCGCCGTTGGCGCCAAGGGCGTGGTCGTCTTCCAGCCGCCGGCACCGCCCGCGGGATTGATGGTGCCACCCGGATTCGGCCGGCAGAACCAGACCCGGGTTTCATAAACCGGCTGGCTCCCGGGCGGATCGCCCGCGCCGTCATACGGCTGGATATTCGCGCGCGAAACGCCGCCGATCACGTAAATGTTGCCATTATGAGAAACTGCGGCATGCCGCATGAGAGGCTGATAAATCGGAGTGGCGGTATTGGCCGTGTATCCGCCGGACCCTCCTGATTCCCAGGCTGGATCATAGATGGGCAGCGGCGAAGTGAATTCGAAAGAACCGGCTCCACCGCTGGAGCTTCCCTGCCCGACTTCCTCGTACATCACCAGCGTCTTGCCGACTTGATAGGGGCGGCCCAAGGTATCCAACTGACCTTCGGCGGTCAGGGAACGCGATGCCGCGCCGGTCCAAATCCAGGCATTGACGGAGTTGGCGCCGCCGACGACGTAAATCGCGCCATCGGCCAGCGTAGAGGCGTGGTTGATGGTTGCCAGGGGTATGGATCCGCCTGTATCCGGTGCAGCCCAGGTTTTCAGCGAACCGTTGGGATCCACTTCGGAATTATAAACCGTGGAGTAAGCCGATGGCGGCTCGTTGGCCACATCTCCCATGCCGTTGGCATACGCCACGAATGTGTTCGGGCCGCCGCCGATCACGAAGACTGTGGGGTCCCCGGATGAAATCCCCGAGGTGTCGCTGGGCAACGGCACCCTTAGAATGGCCGTATGACCGGTCCAAATATCATACCGGCCTCCGCCGTAGGCAGAAAGGAACAAAGGCGTGGTCGGCACCCAGCGGGTGATGTTCGTTTTGGGAGCCGCCAGGGTCGAGCGGTAAACCAGATCCTGAATGCCTGCGTTGTTCATCCCGCCCAGGAGGAACAAGTGTCCGTTGAAGGAAATGAAATTATGATTGTATACCGACGCCGGCAGATCCGTGGCCCGGCTCCAGGTATCGCGTTGTCCAGACCCCGGAATTAAACCGGTGACCCGGTCGATGCGGGCGTAAAACACATCCGATTTGGCGGTGCCCGAAGTGACGCCGCCTGAAACCCATATTTTTCCCGAAGACACCGTGGCTGCGGCCGCATAGCGCGGCTCAGGCAGGCTGGTGGTCTGCGTCCACCCGGTGATATCGCCGGTATTGACGTCGATGGTCCCCATGTAAACGTCCGAGACCGCGTTTAAAGGTTCGCCGGTGGTCGACCCGCCGAGAACATAAATCCGGCCGTTCGAAATGACCGCCGAATGCCCGGCCACACTGATGGGCAAAGGCACACTGGTCGCAGTCCAGCCCGGAATGTCGCCACTCGGCAGCACGGTACCGTAGTACACGGTGTTTTGTGCGATATCCGCGGCATCCTGCCCGCCCACCACGTAAATCCGGCCTTCACATGCCAACGCCCGCGCCCTGAACAACGGCACGGGCAGCGAGGCCACGGCGGTCCAGGTGTTGCTCTTGTAATACGCCTTGATGGTTCCGTCGTGGCCGATGATCTTCGCCCAGTAGACGGCGTTAAGCGTGGCATTGGCCGTGCTCCGGCCGCCGATAATATACAGCCGTCCGTTCATCGCCACCGCGGAATGCCCGTAGGTGGGCTGCGGCAGGCGCGAGGTGTCGTCCACTTCCTTCCACTCATCCACGGAGCCGTCGGTCAAAACCGCACCGTACCATACTTTGTTCAAGGCATTCGCCACCGTGGGGCCGCTGAAGGATCGCGATTCGGCGCTGCCGTACCCGCCGGTCAGATAAATGCGCCCGTTGGACACTGTCGCGTCCGATAAATACAGCGAGGTATTGGAGGGACCGCTGGTGGTCGTCCAATTGCCCAGCATGGAATAGGGCGCGAGCTGGAGGTCGCCGTCCAAATTCTGGCCGATTTGGATGTTGTCTTCCGTGCCTCCATAGAAGTCCGTAGTCAAGCGGTCGACGAAACGCTTGGCCAGAGTCGAGGATGGGAAGCAGAATAGCAGCGTTCCGGTCAATGCCAGCAGCGCCGCGATTCCGAGCAAACCCGAATGTCGCCGATCGAGATCCGCCAACCATGTCGTTTGACGCATGAACGATGAGCCCCCTATGCTGCAGATATCAGCCTATCGAATCTCCCTTTTCGGAGTCTGAATGGTCTGTTCGATTTGCCTCAACCGGACTTCTATATTTATAAATAAGCGCACGACTTCCGCGATAAGGTATGAAACTAAAAAATAGAGTCCGCCTAGTAAAAGCACGCCAATACTCGCCAGCTTGTCCGACCCCTGCGATTTCCCAAAGAGAATAACCAATGCGCCTACCAAACCCAGGACCGCAAATATGTATGAAAGTATTTTTAAAACTTTTACGGAGATTTTTAGAAAGGAATATTGAGTATCCAAAATTTATCTCCTAAAAAAAATATCGAAAAAGCTTTGTAAATTAAAATATATCATCTGTAACCCAATACTGTCAAGCGAATGAAACCAAGTTTATGATTGATTTTATTTAAGATTCCAGGAATCTCGCAATGCCGGAATAAATAATCGAAATTGCGCAAAATAAAATAATCAAACGTGAAATAATTTGATAATAAACCGTTTTCGACCATTGCATATTCAGCATTAAAGGCAATAAAACCAATACATTTCCAAAGAAAACATTGGTAAAGTAAAAAATTGCCGTCAGAGGTTTCAACTGGAAAATCGCCTGGCATAAAGCGATGCAGATAGGAGCGGTTGCTGCCCAAGCGGACAGCAAGCCTTTTAGCCCCAAAGGCAGGCTAAGAATGGCAGGATCCAGTTTTTGGCAAAGCTTTAATTCAGGCGAATAACCAGTTAAAAGAAACAGCAGCATGAATACCGCCAGCAGTATTTCCGCCGCCGGCAATAATCGCGAAAAAACCGGATAAGCAGACCAGACGATGTTCAGCCACCCTCCCATGATTCCCAAAAGAGCAAATCCCAGCCAGCGGCCTGATAAAAAAAAGCCATCCGTCCGAACGTCGGACGAATGGCGTAGGTTGAATTCAACTTGGGAAAACCGCTGCCAATGATTTGCGGCTGCAATACCGGATACGCGCCGAAGGCCGCACCCAACAGCAGGCCGAAACCCGCTTCCAACAGCCCTACATGGTTCAGCTCCAGCACGCTGCGGTTAGTTCCTCCCCGTTATCATCCAAGCATCCGCCGCATCATTTGGCCGGTGTGGTTTTTTGGGCTGGCCCGGGCTGCTGAAAACTGAGCACGCGGAAAACATATAATTCCGTTTTGCGGTCCCGCCAGGCATCCGGCGGCAGGTTGGCTTTCTGTTGGCAGAGCTGATTCAGAAATTCTTCCTTGCTCCACCCGGTCTCGGTGGCCACCTGCGGCAAGAACAAGCCGGAACGGTCTCCGCGTTTCACTACCACGCCGTGGATGCCCAGGACGATTTCTTTGGGATCGGAAATGCGCTTCAAAGGCGTCAGCACGGAAATCTCGATCTCGGTATACGGCAGATCCGCTGCTTGCAGGGGCTTGAAACGCGGATCCTCAAAAGCGGCGGCGCAGGCCATCTGGGCCACGGCCTGATAGAGCGGCAGACGGGCCTCAGTCAGGCCGATGCAACCCTGCAGATAGCCCCCCCGCCGCAGGGTCACGAAAACAGGATGACGTTCCAGCGACGCTTTCTGCGCGGTCGTGGGCGCGAGCTGGGTGCCCGTAGCCAGGGCCTCGGTGATGGAACTGCGGGCGATTGCCAACAATTCCTGCTTTTGCGCCTCGGTTAAACTCAGGTCGTCTTCCCGGCCCGGGCGGGCGAGTTTTTTCTCCGGCCGTCCGGGCGCTTGCACGAATGCCACGGCTCCATATCCCACCACTTGGCCTTTTTTGTCGGTGATGTCGCCCGAATTGGCGTAGTGCAGCAATTGCCCGTCATTTGCGCCCATCAGCGTTGCGGCGATCAGGGTGGTCTTGAGCCCCGAAAGCCCGCAAATGGTGCAGGCCAGATTGGGAATGCCGCGCGACATGATTTCCCGGTCCAACGAGTCCAATTGCTGAGGATCCATGGCCACGGCCGCATCAAGCATTTTGCGATCGATGACATTCGCGTCAGCAAAGGCCGGATAATGGGACAGATCGGTGGAGGCGATGATCACAGCCTTGCGCAGTTTGGCCTGCGCGGCGATGGCTTCGGCCACGGACCAGCATTCCTCCCAGGTGGCCGTTCCCATGAGAATGGGGACCAGTTTGGCCTTGGGAGCGACCTTTTGCAGAAACGGCACCTGCACTTCCACCGAATGCTCCTTGACCCAGGCCCGCGGCAACAAATGGATTTGAGGGCAGGTTTTTAGGAGTTCCCTCACGGCCTGCAAGTCGACGGGATATTCGCCCAGCGGTGTGCGAAAAGCACGCCCTTGCCAAACCAAGGCGCCGCCCACGTCGGAATAATGGGAGGTGCCGATCACATAAACCGTATCGACGTCTTTCTTAACCAGGGCCCGCATGCCGATGGCGGTGATCACTCCGGAGTAAACGTATCCGGCATGAGGCAGCAGTAACGCCTTGAGGTCGCCTTCCAGTTTTGGGGGCGGGGCGTTTTGGAAAGCCTTCTTGAGCAGCGCGTTCAATTCCTTGGCGTTATCCGGATAGAACGCTCCGGCCACCGCCGGCGGGCGAATCTGCGAATTGCCGGAACCCGATGATCCGCAACCCAGGGCGGCGACCAGCGGCAGCAAGGTGATCAGCGCAGCCGTGCGGCGCAACGCAAAGAACGGGTTGCGGGAGGTGGCGCAGTGGATTGGCATGGAAAGTCCTCCTCGGGCGTTCGCCCCGAATGGTGCAAACCGAAACCCCGGACGCGCTCGGACCGCGTTCCGGAGGTCACCCTTACGAAGCGATGGGTTTGCCGTCCTTCAACAATTTGTAAATCACGCGCAGCCGGCCTTCGCGGTCCTGGCAGAGGGCGATGAACCGCTCCATGGTATGCCTGAGTTCCGCGGACACGGTTTCCGGTTCGTACGCAAACAGCGTCTTGCGGCCCGCCTTTTCCTCGTGCAGCAACCCGGCGCCGCTAAGTTCCTGAAGCTCGCGTTTCAAGGGTTTGGACGGCCGGTTCAATATCCGCACCACATCGTCGAACGGAATGCGCTCGCCCGGATGCGAATGGAAATAATTGATCGCTTCCCATTTGACGAAGGAATTGGCATGCTGCTCGATGAACAGCTCCAAATCGCCGTCCATCCGCATTACGCTGGTTATCGGGTCTTCCATGATGATTGGAACCATCCTGCACGTCTCATGCCCGCCTGCTCCGGAAATATGCTCTTTGCCTCGAGGGAAAGCGTCTGCCGAAAAGCAGGGCGAAACAAGGTAATAATCAGAATCGCGAGTTTGCCCGCAGGCACCATTATTTCATACTCGCCCGAATTGTCAAGCCTTGACCCTGCACGGATGGCGCCGGTATAATGGTGGAAACGACGCCGACCGGGGGAATCACGCCTTGAAATTATGGTTGGAACGCATCGCCGCCGCTGGCCAGGATTTGCACCGCGCCTATCACAGCCGCCGGGTGGTTTCTGCCCTGCTCCACTGGGCAGCTGAACTTTTCCAGGCCGAGTGCGCCTTGTGGATCGCGCCTGACTCCCGCCCGGGACAATTGCGCCTATCCAAGTTGCATCCCCGCTCCCGGCATGCCCTTCAGACGACCCGGGTGCCTGCCCGCCGCGGTTGGGAGGCCTGGCTGTGGGCGCAAAAGAAAGCGCTGCGCTTCGACCACCCCCAGCCTGAGACCTGGTGGCCGAAGACCCCTGCCTGGGGATTCGAAATCCGCACGCTCATGGCCGTGCCGGTGCGCCACCGCCAACGCCGCCTGGGTCTGCTGATAGTGGCGAACCGGAAACACGGCCAGTTCCTGGCGCGGCAGATGAAATGGTGCGAAGCTTTCGCCGACCAGGCTGGTTTGGCCCTCGCCAACGCCCGTTTGCGCGAAACCCAGCAGAAATACCTCGAAATGCAAAAACAGCAATTGCTGGAGACCACGGTGCAATTGCGCCAGGCCAACGAAAAGCTCCGCCAGGCCGAATTGACGCGCTCCGAAGGGTTGTCCATGGTGGCTCATGAACTGCGCAGCCCCATCACTTCCCTGCTGGGGTTCGCCAAATTGTTGCGGGACGGCCGCCTGGGCGCGCTGGCGCCCGAGCAACTGGAACTGGTCTCGAGCATGCACCGCAACGTGGAAGCCATGGAACGCCTGATTTCCGACCTGCTCGATCTGACCCGGATGGAGCTGGGAAAACTGACTTTGCGGATGGGTCCTTGTTCCGGGCAAAGGTTGTTGCATGAGGCCGCGGTCACCGTGGGCAGCAGCCTGCCGGGTCTGGCCTCGCGCCTGCAGTTCAAGCTTCAGGAGGAACCCGCTTATGTGCAGGCGGACCAGATGCGGTTGCTGCAGGTGCTGGTCAACCTGCTGACCAATGCCGCCAAATACGCCCCCAGCAACAGCCCGATCATTTTGGAACTTCACGCGGACGCCCACTCGGTCCTCTTCAGCGTGTCGGACCACGGCCGCCCGCTGGCCCCCCACGAACAGGAACGGTTGTTCGAGAAATTCGTCAGGTTGAAGTCAGACCCCTACACCGGCGCGACCAGTTCGGGCTTGGGGCTGGCCATCTGCCGCAGCATCGTGCAGGCGCACGGCGGCATGATCTGGGTGGAATCAGCAGCCGGCCAGGGCAATCGCTTTTGCTTCAGGCTGGAGCGGGTTCCGGCTCCGGCCGCCTTGGCCGCAGTGCCGGGCGGCGCGAAAACCCCATAACGCGCCCGCGCTTCCGGATCCGAAAAGCCTCGGCATCCCCGCCCCGAGATTGTCCGGCCTTCAAACCGCCGGTTTTCCGGCCGGGTCTTGCGGATCAAACTCACTTTGAAAAAAAAGGCGGCCTGGTCAGGCCGCCTTTTCATTCCTCGTACAAACCGGTCACCGCACCAGGGGCCAGGTGACCGCGAAAAAAACCACGTAAAGGATGGCTGCCAGGCTTCCGCCCAGCCCGACTAGGGAATGGCGCGTAAAAATCAGCACCACGGAAGCCAGCACGCCCGCCAGAAATGCAATCAAGGCATACGGGCCGGCCGCCGAAGCGGCGATGGGCGTGATGAAAAGCACCCATATATATGAGAGCAGATAGATGCCGAAAAAAACGCCGAGCCCGAGGAGAAACTCCCTGCGTTCGTTGCCCGCAGGTTTGACTTTCAATTTATAGCTCATGGTTCTCGCTTTCTCCGCGACGAAAGCGCGCGGGCGGAAGATGTGAACTCAAGCCCAGTGATTTTACCACAACCGCGCGTGCAAAGGCTACTGTGCTTCAGGGAGGCCGGGCTTCACCGCCACCTGGAAAGTCCGGCGCAGGCGCTGGCCCGACTCGTCCACCACGTCCACGGTATGCCATCCGGTTTCCAGAAGAAAGGCGCGGGCGTGCGGTTCGCGGGTTTCACCGCGGAAATTTTTATCGACATACCAGAATACTTTCCGGTTGCGGTCCCGGTGGGACACCTGCACCACGACCCGCTGCGGTTCCCCGGCCAACCCGCGGGGGATCCAAATCCGGGCGCGTTCGGCCGGATAGGTGATCTCCATTCCGGAATCCTGTTCCACACTGGAGCAGGCGGGCAAATGAGGAGCGATGCCCGCCACATCCCTCCCCTGCTGGCGCAGTACCTGCATCACCTGGGGAGGGTAAACCAGGCGAACTTCCTCAAGATGCCGTTCCGGATCCCAGCAACTGGCGCACACGGAATGGCGCCGGTCCGGGGACAAATGGCACACGCGGTGATAGGGACAGGTGCGAAAAGGTTTGGCGTCTTTGGGAATCTTCGCGGCCACCCGGTGGGGGCAGTCCGGTCCGGCCAGGAATCCCGTTTCCCGGCAGACAGCGCAGGAGACCAAGCTGCCCGGATCCCCGTTAAACCAGTGTTCCGGAACCAGCGCAGGCAGGGTGTTGAAACAGTCGAAAAGCAGAGGGGCGGCGCAACGCCCGCCTGACAGGTTGGGATTGCCTTCGCCGGTAAAATTGCCTGTCCACACGCCGATGGTCCAGTTGGGACTGGTGCCCACGGCCCAACCGTCACGCTGGCCATAGCTGGTGCCGGTCTTCCAAGCCACGGGGCGCTGGCGGTTGTATTGCTCCCAATAATACTCCCCTTCCGGCCTTTTGACCTCCCGAAGCATCTCCAATAGGAGTTGGTCGGACCCAGGCAGCAGCAGCAATCTCCCGGACGGCCCGGGGTCAGACAGGGCCAGGCGCAGGGGCGCGAACCGGCCGCCGCGCCCCAGACCGCAATAGAGCGCAACCATGTCCCACAGCGTGACTTCCGCGCCGCCGAGCACAAGCGCCAGCCCGTATTCCTCGGGTTTCCGGAACAGTGTGCTCACCCCGGCTTGTTCCAGCCACAAATAAAAAGGGTAAACGCCCACGGCGTGCAGCAGGCGCACGGCCGGGACATTGCGCGACTGGATCAGGGCCTCGCGCGCGCTGACCAGTCCCAAAAAAGCCAGATCATTGTTCTGCGGCGTGAATCCGGAAAAATGCGTAGGCACATCCCAGGTCAGCATGTCGGGAAGAATCAACCCTTCGTCCATGGCAGCCGCATAGAGGAAGGGTTTGAGCAGTGACCCGGAGGATCGGGGCGCCTGCACGCCGTCCACCTGCCCCCTGCCCTCCACGTCCAAAAAATCCTGCGACCCCACGTAAGCCCGCACCAGCCCGGTCCGGGTTTCGACCGCGAGCAGGCAGGCATTGCGCACGCCGAGGGAGCGCAGATATTGCATATGGCGGCGCAATAAGCCTTCGCACGCCTGCTGGGTGTCCAGTTGCAGGGAGCTCCGCACGGCGGGCGACCCCTTCCGTTTCCCGAGCAAACGCAGCGCAGCGTGCGGAGCATGGAGCGGAAAAGGATGGAGGCGGTCCGGAACCGGCTCGGCCTGGGCCAGGGCGCACTCTGCGGGCGTAATGCGCCCTTGCTGCGTCAGAATGCGCAGCAAACGGCCGCGCTTGGCCACCAGCGCCTCCCGGTTGAGAACCGGCGTCATCAGGGAGGGCGAATTGGGCAGCACGGCCAGGGTGGCGGCCTCGGACCACGTCAGCTGATCAGGCGGCTTGCCGAAGTATCTCCAGGACGCGGCCTGATATCCCACGATATTGCCGCCGTAGGGCGCATGATCCAAATACAGGCGCAGCAGGTTTTCCTTGGAGGTGAGGAGCTCCAGCTTGCACGCCTGGGCCATTTCCAGCAGTTTGTTCGGCAGGGTGCGCGCCTTGGGGCGCGCCAAGCGGGCGATTTGCATGGTAAGCGTGCTGGCGCCGCTGCGCACGCGCCGGTGTTTGCAATTGGCGGCCGCGGCCCGCAGCAGCGCGCGCAGGCTTACGCCGGGATGGCGGTAAAAAGTCCGGTCCTCGTACGCCAGGACCGCGGCTTTCAGTTTTACGGGAACGGGCCGGCCGGGGTCAGTCGGCAGCATCCATTGCTGCCGGCGGTTGAGAAAGACCCTGAGCAATTTTCCGTCCGCATCCAGCACCACGGGGCTGTAGTCGTCCGGAAAAAGCGGATGCGGCAGCGGCACGGCCAGCCAGGCCAGCCCGCCGGCCGCTGCCAGAGCCAGCAACCAGCGCACGCCCAGGGGCCAGCGGGCTGCCGCGCGAATCCAGCGGGGCGCTTTCATTCTTTCTTCCGGGCCGGCAGCACTTCCACCGGTTTTCCCGGCAGCGTGGCCCGGTAAGCATGGTCATACATGGCTTCCACATGGGTGGCCGGCAGCAGAAATTTGCCCACGGTGATCGCATTGGCCTTGAAAACGAACTGTGACGGCCGGACCAGGCCTGACACGCGGCCGAAAAACCAGATCAGGCGGTCGTCGCGGATGTCGAGATAATCCGCCTCGGCCAGCGAATCCGCGTTCAGCCATTCCGGAAGGTTCTCGCCGCTTAACCGCAGGTTTTCGATTTCCCAGCCAGAGGGCAGAATCTGCACCAAAGCCAGATTCTCGACTTGATTGTGCTGCCAGACGCCTGATTGGCGCACCGAAATACGTCCGTACAGGCTCTGCCCCTGGCGCACGGCGCCGATATCCAGGGGCGATCCGTCCTCGGCAAACCAGTCCACACCCAAGGCCAGCCGCTCTTCCTCGCCTTCCCCGGCGGCCACGGCCAGGGGCACGCCGCTCCAGGTCAAGGTGACGTAAGCCGGGTCCTGCGATGCTTTAGGATCCAGGTATACCTCCACTTCCTGGCCGAATCCCTTGGTCAAGGCCAGGCGCCTGACGACTTCCTGGGTGTCGAAAGTTTCCCGCTTCCCCTCCGGCAATTGGAAATACCCCGCCAGCCTGGGGCGTTTGGAACCATAATCCGCGTCCAAGGCCTGCAGATATTTGCCCATGGCCAGCAGGCAGTAGGAGATTGTCTGCGTGGAATACCAGTTGTCCGCGGACAGGGACTCCCCGAGGCTTTCGAACAATTCGCGGGCCTTTTCCAGGCGTCCGAACAAAACCAGGGTCTCCAGCATGATGGCGCGGTCGCGCAACCCTGATCCGTAGGTGCCGCCGGTCTCCGTGTACTCGCGCACGCCGAACCCCGCCTGGGAGGCGATTTCCCTCGCCACTTGCGGCGAACCGGCGGCCTGATAGGCCGCGGCCAGCAGCCATTGCTCCGCGGCCTCCATGCCCTTCAGATTGTTTTCCTTGAGCAAATTCATGGGCCCCACGGCCGCCTGTCCGGCCAAGGCCAGCAAATACACGCGGTAAACCCGCTCCTTGACATCCCCCTCGGTGCGCAGGGCCTGCGACTGCTGGAACTGCAGCCACTTGGCCAGCAGCTCCGCAGGCACGGCGTAGCCTTTCTTCTTCGCTTCCAGGAGGAAATGCCCGGCATAATTCGTGGCCCAGCCGTCGCTCTGGCTGCCGCCGGGCCAATAGCTGAAGCCGCCCGAAGGCAGGGCGAAATGCTTCAGACGCTCGATCCCGGCCTGGATGTTCTGGTCGATCCGCTCCCGGGTGGTGGCGGCATCTGTCAGCCAGTCCCGCAGGTACAGCTGCGGGAAAACCGACGAGGTGGTCTGCTCCAGGCAGCCGTAGGGATACTGGATCAGCCAGCGCAGATGCCGTTCCAGACCCAGTTGCGGCAGCCGTTGAATGCTCACGCTGGCCTGGTTGGTGCCCAGCAGCCCGTCATCCGGAATCCTCAGGCGGACGGTTTCACCCTTGCGCACGGTCAGCGTCTGGGACCGCGTGAGGCGCGGAGCCGATGGCCGCACCGCGATTTCGGTCTCTGCCTCGGCCGTGAATTTTCCAGCCCGGGCGCGCACCGTGACTTTGGCCACTCCCACGGCTTTAGGCGTCTGCAGGCGAAAACGGACCGTGCGCTCGCCGGTCCGGGCCAGCTCCACACGGTGGCCGGCTTCCCCGGACACGGACACCGGCCCGCTGGTCTCCACCGCCACTTCCACCTGGCCCAGGCCATCTTGCATGGCAATGACGTCCACCGGCAATTCGAAGGATTCCTCGGGCCCGAGCACGCGCGGCAGGGTGGGCTGCACCATGAGCGCCTGTCTCACGGTCACGGTCTTTTCGGCGCTGCCATAGGCCTGCCCCTGGGCGGCCACGGCCATCACGCGCACGGCGCCGATGTAGCGCGGCAACGTGAAGGTGGCGGTCAGTTTCCCGCGGGCGTCCGAGCGCAGCGGCCCCTGGAACAGGGCCACGGGTTCGAAGCGGCGGGCCTGGACCACGCTCTGCTGCTGTTGCAGCGCCTCGCCTCCGCCGATCGCGAACAGTTTCGCCAGATCCTGCGGGTTGGCGCCGATCACGAACCCGTACAGGTCATACGTCCGGACCGCCAGCCGCATTTTCTGGAAAAAGAACCGCCACGGATCCGGCGTGGCAAAGGCAGTGAGGCCGAGCAGGCCTTCGTCCACCACGGCCAGCGTGGCCTGATAAGGCTTGCGGTCTTCGCTCTGCACTTCCACGGTGAAAGTCTCGTTGGGTTTGAGCGTTTCCGGCAGGCGCAGGGAAAGGGGCCGCCGGGTCGAGGCGTCCTCCACTTTAAGAGGCAGCACGCCGTAAAAACGCAGAGGCAGGTCATTGCGGACCTGGGCGTGCGGCTGCAGGATCGACACGCTCACGTACACCGTCGGCAGCATGGCGCTGGTGATGGAGATTTCCCGCACGCATTCCCGCTGCCCCGGTTTGAGCGTTTCCCACCAGCGGTCGAGCACATCGTTCCCGCGCTCCAGCGTGAACAGCACCCGGCCTTCGCCGGGCACGGGAAACCGGACCACGGCCTTGTCCCCGGGATGGTACAGGTCCCGGTCGGCCTTCAGGATGACGTCGCCCGCATCCTGGCGCGAGCCCGCGGTTTCGCCCCAACGGCTGGCCTCGAAAAAATAGCCCGCCACATGCCCTTCGTCGCCGTCCGCGACCTCGAGCAGGTACTCGCCGGGCTCCTCGATTTTCAACGCCAGCCGCGCCGGACGCTGGCCGGTAACCACCACGCCTTCCTGAGCCAGATCCGTGGAGCGGTCGGTCTTGAACTTGAGCCGCCGATCCTGGTCGTCGCGGTATTCCCACCACCACCACTGGCGATTGCGGTACAGCCGGTACGCGAGCGTGCGGCCGGGCACCGGACGCCCGTCGGGCGCCACGAGCACTACGTCGGTTTGCACGTCCTGCGGCACGGCGACATAACCGTATTCCATGGCCGGGCGCCTCAGGCCCACGTAGCGGCCAAAGGGATTGATGTCCACGTCCAGCCAGTGCTGGGTAAACCGCCCTCCCTTTTCGAGGACTTTGGCCGTAAGGCGCGCCCGCAAACCCGAGGGCGCTTTTCCGAATGCCGGCAGGGCCCAGGCAAATTGCGCCTCACCCGCGCTGTCCAGCGTTCCTTCCCATACCGCGGACTGCCACGGCCGGAAACGAACCGCTTCGTCGGTGAAATTGAAGTCGGGAAAACGGTTGAACCGGCGTTCGTCGCTCAGCACATCAGCGCTGACCTCGGCCTGCAACTCCGAGGCCGGCGCTCCGTAAAGATAACTCGAGGCCAGGGACAGGCGCAGCTCGCGCTCCCCGGGGTCCAGCACGGCTTTGGCCGGCGTGAGCGCCACTTTGAGCCGGTTGGGGATGACGGTCTCCACTTTGATTTGTTCGTGAAATACGGCTGCGCCGGCGGTTATTTCCGCCCGCCAATCGCCGGTCAGCGACTCGGGTTGCGTCTGCAAAGTAAAGGCATAGAAACCGTCGCGCGCCTGGCGGTTGGTGGCCTCGCTCGCCAGCTGATTGCGAGGATTGTAGAACTTCACTGTCACCGGGTGGTTCTCGGGGAATGTGCCCTCGTGGTTGCGCACGATCAGGGAGAGATGGATGGCGTCACCCGGCCGGTACACGCCGCGGTCCAGGAACACGAAGGCCCGGTTCTGGCCAGAACCGCCCTCGCTGCCATCAATATCGAACGAGGAAAGGTTCCAAGCCATGTCCTCCAGCTTGACCAGGCTGCGCTGGCCGCCCGACTCCCCTTCCACGTAAAACACATCCTCCTTCACATCCTTGAATTCCGCCAGTCCCTGCAGGTCCGTGGCGCCCTCGGCCAGGGTCTGGTTTTGGTAGCTGACCAGCCGCACCCGTACGCCGGCCAGCGGTTTGGTGGATTGCAGATGGTTGGCGAACACCCAGTAGGCTGTTCCGGCCCGTTTGACCGTCAGGCCCAGGTCGCTCACCACCACCTGCAGCAAAGCCGTGGCGTGGCGTTCGAGGTATCCCTGCTTGTAGGGATTGGTGTAATAACTGTCGTTCCAGTACTCCTCGTCCTCCGCCGCCTCCCGCTCCGCCTGGTTGGAGTACAGGAGGTCCGCGCGTTCGGCCCATAACCGTACTACGAAGAGTCCCTTGCGGTCGCGGTCCAGGAGCCGCGACAAATCGAGGGCCTGGGTCACGAGCTTGTTTTTCTGGGTGCCGATGTGCAGCTTTTGCGTCGCCACCCCCACGCCCACGCGCCTGAATTCATACTGGTTGAAATACGGCACTTCCCCGGCGTAACGGTTGCGCAGGGTTTCGGTCTGCATGAATTGGCCCAGGTTGCCGGCGAACACCTGCAGCACTTCCACATGCACATCCTTCAGGTTCAGGGTTTCGAACGCCACCTGCTGCTGGTTGTCCGTGGGCAGAAACAACCCCGGGTTAACGAAGCGCAACCTGGGTTTTTGGTCCGCGAAGCGCACTTGTTGGCGGTAAGTGGCTGGCAGCGGTTCGCCCCAGCGGTCTTTCAAGCCGGCCAGAATTTCGACGGTGTAGTCCCGGTTGGCTTGAAAATCTCCCAGCACGTACAGCTTGTGCTCCATTGGCTTCAACTGCACGGAAACCGCGGGCGTGACTTTAACGAACCCGTCCGGGTTGGCGGCCGAGGCCAAAGCTTCGGTGAAGTCCACCCGGAAGCCGGCTTCCTCGCCTTCGGGCAGGGGTTCGATGCGTTCAACCTGAAACCGGCGGGCCGCGGGCACGGTCAAGGTCTGGCTGATGTCCGCCGCCAGATCCAGGTCCGCGGCTTTGAGGGCCAGCTCGTACGTCTGCTTGCGCGCGGTTTGGGCGACCGCCGGCGCGGAGAAAGTGAATTCCTGCCCTGGATCTGATCCTTCCACCGTCAGGGCCAGTGGCCCGCCGGCGCCTCTGAGCGAAAGGCTTCGGAAGACCGTTTCGCGGGCCATTGGTTGGTTGAAATCCACCTTGCCGGCGAAGACGAATTTGCGTTCACCGCTTTCAGGGGCTGGTTTGAATTCAGCCTCCAGGCGGGCCACCTCATTGCCCACGGCGTCGAAGTCAAAGGAGACCGGCGCCAGCGTGGGATCATCCACCAAGACGCTCAACTGCAATTCGCCCCGGTAGGTCTTGAACTTCTGCAGGGGCGCGCCGGGTTGGAACTCCAGTTCCGTGCGCGAGCGCCACACAGCCCGCCCCGGGGTTCGGGGTTCCAAAACGAGCAATTCCCGGCCGTCTGCCTGCCCGACCACCTGGGACGCGACCATGGGCCTGGCAAAAAGGAACTTGAGAGGGCTGCGGTAGTGAACATAACGGCCGGGGAGGCCGGACAGCACCCTGGCCTGTTCCAGGGTCAGCGCGCCCTGGCCCCCCTGTTGCGCCGGTGGAACAGGGCGGGGTCCGCAACCGGCAAGCGCGAGGAGCAACAGGAAACCGCAGGCGATACGCAGATGAAGGGCTGGCATAAGCACACTCCTTTTTCAGGGCATTCCTCGCCCGCACCGCAACCGGCCTGGCATGGCCGTTATCAGGCGGTTCAGGAGGCGGACAGGATTTTTTCGACTTGCGCTTTCAATTGGGACAGACTGAAGGTTTTAATTAAGCGGCCTTGTTCCAGATACAGTTTCTCCGTGGTTTCAACCGCGGACATCACCAGCACCGGCACGCGGATGCGGTTTTCCCGCAGCGCTTCCAGAAACTGGCGCCCGTCCAGATAGGGCATACGGAGGTCCAGAATGATCAGGTCGTAGCGGCTGATTTTCACCAGGTCCAGGGCTTCGACGCCGTTCTCCGCTTCGTCCACGAAATAGCCGGCGTTGGTCAGGAACCATTTCACCGGCTGCCGGATGGCTGCTTCGTCGTCCACCACCAGGATGCGGGCCGGGCGTTCAGGCATGGCCGGCCTCGTCCTGGGTGACAATGGGCAGGCGGATGATGAACGTTGCGCCCGCCCCTTCCCGGCTTTCCACCTCCATGGTGCCGCCGTGTTCCCGCACAATGCCGTAGCTGGTGGCCAGCCCCAATCCCGTCCCGAATCCGCGCTCCTTGGTGGTGAAAAAAGGGATGAAAATCCTCGGGAGATCCTCCTGGCGGATGCCTTTGCCCGTGTCCTGAAAGCGGACGATGACGTGCGTGGCGTCGTGGGAACAGCTGATCTTCAACTGCCCGCCCTTTCCGGCCATGGCGTCGCAGGCGTTGTTGAGCAGGTTGACAAACACGATTTCCATGCGGCTCCGGTCCACAGAAACCGCCGGGATCTCCTCCTCGCATTCCAGCTGGATGTGGATGTCGTAAAGCTGTTTGAAATTACAGGCCATGCTCAAGGTGTCATGCAGCAGCACGGGCAGTTTCGTCCATTGGCGCCGGGGTTTCTCCTGGCGTGCAAAGGACAAAAAGCTGCGCGCGATGCGGTTGATGCGGCTGATGCCCTCCTCCAGATTGGCGAAAACCTGTTTGCGCCTGTCCTCTTCCACGATTCCCAGTTCCAGCAGCCCCAGGTTCAGCTTGATCCCCTGGAGGGGATTGTTGATTTCATGCACCAGGCCGGCCGCCATTTTGCCCATTTCCGCGAGATGGTTGGTGTGAACCAGCTTCTCGCGCAGCACTTCTTCCTCGGTGATGTCCTCGGTAAACAGCACCAGGCGCAGGGCGTTTCCCGCCCCCGAAGCCAGCGGCATGGCGACGAAAGAATACCTCAGTATTTTCGACAACCCCGAAGGCGCCGTGTATTCCAGGCGGTGGCCGACGATGTCCTGCCGGGAGCCAAGCAGCTGCCGGCCCCGTTCGCTTAAAAATTGCTCGCGTAAAAACGACAACGGGAACGCGCTGCCCGGCAATTCCCGCCAATCGTCCCCTTCGGGAACGAAATCGAAATGCACGCGGTTGGTGTAGATCGGCCGCAATCGCTCGTCGATGATCACCACGCCCACGGACAGGTAGCGGAGGATGGTTTCCAGCTGCGTCCGCGATTGCAGCGCCTCGGCGTTTTTTTCGGCCACCTGATGATTGAGCAGCCGCTCCTTGCGGCGGGAGGCTTCCGTCACCGCAATGCCGATGATCATCACCAGCGCGAACCAGACCAAGGCCGCGGTCAGGACGAACGGGAACCCCAGCCCCCAGAATTCGTAATGGGCCGCCGCCTGGCGGAAACCGCTCACCGGCGCCAGCATGAAAACGGCGATCACGGCGTAGAGCAGGCCGCTGGTCGCCAGCAGCGACGGCCAGGGCACCAGGATGACGTTGAAAACCGAGATGAAGGTGTAAACCACGAAAAACGCCCAGACCTGGCAGGCCGGAGAATGGAAAACCACGGCCAGGGTATCCCCCGCCAGGTGGCAGGCAAGAAACAGGAAAACGCCGGGCAGGTATCTCTCCGTTGTGATCCACCGCCACAAGGCTGCGCTGTAAGCCACGGAAAAGAAAATAACGCCGTAAATGCCCCAGCGAAAAGCCGGCAGCACGAAAATGTGCTCAAACGGGAGGAACAGCAGCGGGGCGACGAATGTCAGGAGCAGACATACGCGAAACAACTGGAACTCATGCAATGAGGCGGTTTTCACCTCTGAATCCCCCTCCGGGATCGGCAGGCAGGTAGACGGCAGGTCGACCTTGGGAATACGGAACTATTATATCGAAAACTGTTTTAATTGCCAGGAGGTTTTATGCACCGGGCTGAGGCGGGCTTGCCGGGCGGGGACAAAACAGCGCCTGGATCAGCGCTTGCAGGGTGATAACCGAAGGCACGACCAGGAAATACAGCAGGAATTCCTCGAGCGGCACCACGCCGACTTTCACGCCCCAGAGCAGCTGTTCGTTCCAAACCCACCAGCCCCAATACAGGGCCAGGGATTCGACCGCGAACATCAGTCCCAGGAAGCCGAGCGACGTCCATAGCAAAGCCCGCCAGCGGATCCGTTTCCAGGCCACGGGCAGGCAGGCCAGCACCTGAACCAGCACGCCCACCACCCACCAGATTAAATACAGCCGCTTGCGGCCTTCCCGATAGGTGACTGACCCCGGGCAACCGTTGATTTCATTTTCCGGCATCGGTCCGCACCTCCCGGCTGGCCAGGCCCGCGTACCCGAAAGGAATCATCCAGGCAAAGGCGAACCAAAACAGGTATTCCTCCACCGGCGCGCCCAAAAGGTCGAGGCCCAGCAGGCGGTTGTGCGCCTGCGAGAAAGACCAGGCGTGGAAAACCCGCAGGCTGAGCAGTTCATTGCCCACTTGCAGTGCCATGACCAGGCAGGCCGTCAGGCAGGCGTCTCGCCGGCCGGCCGCATCCATGCGCGGCCACGCCCACAGCATCAACCCCGCAGCCACGGCCCACAGAAACACGTCGAGGAGCAAATACCAGGGCCAATTCAAGACGCCGGCTCCTTTCCCCGCAGGCAACCGTAGAGCGAAATGGCCGCCAGCGGGGCAAATAGAAAAAAGTTCCAGTCATCGATAGGCACGCGCGGAGGAAACATCCACCCCAGCGTGGCATGATAAGCCCACCAGCCCTGGGTGAACGCCAGCCAGTTCCAGAAAAATCCGATGCACGTCATACCCAACACCCCGACGGTTGCCGGCCCCAGCAAAAAACGGGCGCGCGGTATCCACCACAGAACCAAGGTCAGCGCGTTGAAAAGCGCCAGCTGGCTGATCAGATAATAAGCCCAGTGGCCGCGGGAAACCCGAACGTAAATGATCAACCCCATGGCCAGCGCTGTAATGCCGGCCAGCACCAGCATGGCCGCCAGATCCGCCCGTTTCGAAAAACGGCCCAGGGATTTAAGCTTGAGATAGATTAAAACGCTGAGCGCGCCGCCTAGCGGATAAAACAAAACCTCCTCTAAGGGCAGATGCGGCAGCACCTGGATGCCCAGCATGCACTCCGGAGCAAAAGTCCACCAGCCCATGGCGCTCACCAGGTAACTCCAGGCATACCCCAGGGCCATGACCAAGCCCACGGTCTGAAAGAACGCCGGGTAATCCTCCTTTTTCAGTCCCCGCCAGAGATAGATGATCGGCAGCGCGAAAAAAGTGATGATCGTGATGAAATACCAGGGAATCTTTCGGACAGAAGAGGTCGTGGATGAAACCGCGGCCTGAGGCAAGGCGTCCACCCCCCTTAATGCAGGCTGATCATACGCTCTGCCTATTAGACTCGGTCAGTTAGGGGTTTATATCAGGTTTTTTTTCACCCAGGCGCGGCTCTGGCCGCTGATCCCCTGAGCCCCTGGATGCTTCCCTCTGGCGCAGGCGGTCTTCCAGCAGCGTCTTTCGCTCCCCTTCCCAGCCCAAGGCCCCGGGCCGGTAGAAACGCTCACGGCGCAGGGCGTCCGGCAGGTAGTCATCCGCCACCCAATGCCCTTCGTAATCGTGGGCGTAGCGGTATTCTTTACCGTACCCCAGGTTGCGCATGAAGGTGGTGGGGGCGTTGCGGATATGCAGCGGAACTTCCAGCTCACCCTGCCGGCGGACGGCATCCGCCACTTGCAGATACCCCGCTTCCAGGGCGTTGCTCTTGGGCGCCAGCGCCAGGTAAACCGCCAGCTGAGCCAGGGCCAGCTTGCCTTCCGGCAGTCCGACCAGTTCGAACACCTGCCGGGCGGCCGCGGCCAGAACCAGGGCCTGGGGGTCGGCCAAGCCGATGTCCTCGCTGGCCATGCGCGACATGCGGCGCAACAGATACAGCGGGTCCTCGCCCGCTTCCAGCATGCGCCCCAGCCAATAGAGGGCCGCATCCGGATCCGATCCGCGGACGCTTTTATGCAAGGCGGAAATCAAATTATAATGCTCTTCGCCAGCGCGGTCATACCGCAAGGCTTTATGCTGCAAAGCTTCCTCGGCCAGCGCCAAGGTGATGACGCGGCCGCCTTCGGGCAGGGTGGCGGCCAAAGTGGCGGCCAGTTCCAGGCCGTTCAATGCGGCTCGCGCGTCTCCATGCGCCCGTTCGGCCAGATGCCTGAGCGCCGCTTCTTCGGCCCGGCAGCCCAGTGAGCCCAGCCCCCGTTCGGCGTCCGCCAGCGCCTGTTGGAGAATGAGGAGCTGATGATCGGCCGAAAGCGGATTGAGAACGAACACACGGCACCGGGAGAGCAAGGCGGCATTCACTTCAAAGGAGGGATTTTCCGTGGTGGCGCCCACCAGAACCACCGTGCCTTTTTCCACGGCCGGAAGAAAAGCGTCCTGCTGGGCTTTATTGAAGCGGTGGATTTCGTCGATGAACAGGATGGTTTGGCGGCTGTGGTGCTTTTTCAGCATTTGCGCGCCGGCCAGCACCTCGCGCAACTCTTTAAGTCCCGAGGTGACGGCGGAATAGGATTTGAATTCGGCGCCGGTGTAGCCGGCGATCAGGCGGGCCAGCGTGGTCTTGCCGGAGCCCGGCGGCCCCCAAAAAATCATCGACGGCAGACGATCGCGTTCGATCGTCTGGCGCAACACCTTGCCCGGGGCCAGCAGGTGGTCCTGCCCCACCATTTCTTCGAGCTGGCGGGGCCGCATCCGGTCGGCCAAAGGTGTCAGGCCGGGCTGGCGTTCCGCCGCGTGGTCAAACAAATCCATCGCGCCCCTCCCTCAGGGCACGTACTGAATTTCGGGCAACTCCGCCAAATCTTTGATTTGCATCTGCTGCTTCACCCGCCGGTTGACATAAATGATCACCTTGCGGGGTTTTTCCACGGCTTTCGTCTCCTGCCCGTCCAGCACGCGCTTGGCCAATTCCGCGGTCTGTTGGCCGACATCGTTGAAATCCACGGAAAAAGCCGCCAACGCCCCGTTCTGCACGTGATAGAGCGAAAGCCCGATCAGGGGCAGCCGGTTTTTGCCCGAGAACTCGGCAATGGTCTTCACAGCCTGGGGATGCACGATCGTCTGATCCGCAATCATCCAAATCAATTCAGCCGCCCCTTCCTGCAGGCGTCCCAAGGCGGCCGGCAAATCCGCAGACTTCAGCACCGGCACGACCAGCAGGCGCAGGCCCAGGCTTTCAGCCGCCTCGCGCGCCTGGTTGACCAATTCCTGGGAGAAATCCGGATTGAACAGAACGCCGATTTGCTTTCTTTGCGGAAACAGTTTGGCCAGTTTTCCCAATTGGTCCTGGAGGGGAATCTGAATCACAACGCCCGAACTGATCCTTACCGGAAGCGGAACCGGGTCGAACACGAGCGTATACACCACGGGGATGCGCTCGTCCAGCTTGGCCACGGGGGCCAACGCCTGGGTTCCAAGCGCCAGCAACAGCGGGGTGTCTTCCAATTTAAAGCGCGAAACCGTTTCCTGATCCTCGTCAATTTTTCCGGAAATAAAAACCGCCTCGGTTTCGAAAGCCGCTTGCTTCTGGACGGATTCCCTCACCTCTTCATAGGGCCCGGAACTCCGGCTGAGCAATATTTTCACCTTGGCCGCTTGAGCCGGAACGACGCAGGTCCAGCCGGCCAGGAACAGCAGCACAGCGGTCATCCGGGCGACAGGTTTGATTCCGTGCAGACGATTACTCATAGGTTGTTCGCTCCGTTCAAGATGGCGCGCCTGTCTTCGACAGGCTGCCTTGAAAAACCGTATTTCGCGTCCTGCCGCCGATTAATACTGATAGCACACCTGCCCGAACACATTCACGCCGCTGTCCCCTGGAACGACGTCGATCCGGCGGCGGATGTATTCAGGATAAAGGACTTCCTGACCCAGCAGGTTGCGCGCGATCAGGCTGACGGTCAAGTTGCTGATAACCGTATAGGTGGTTTTCAAATTCAAGAGCGCATAGGCCGGCACCGTGATTTCCTGGCCGCGGGTGAACCCTGGCGCTGCCACGCCGGAATCGATGTTGCCGCGCCGCGGCCCCACCATCTCGAGGCTCAGGCTGGTGTCGAACTGATCGATCTTATTGGTCAGGATCAAGTTACCGACGATTTGATCCAGGTATTGCACCGGACTCCAATTGGACTTCTCCTTGCCTTCCTTATACGAGGCGTTCAGCGTATAGCCCAGCCACTCCTGATATATTTTCCCGTTCAATTCTAGTTCCAACCCGTTGATCTGCTGGCCGGCTGTGTTGGCGTACCCCGGCGTATTGCGCGTGGGCGTGGTCGACGCCCCGCGGTTCTCGAGCAGGGTCACAGGCGGCACTTCGCCCGCGCGCCAGGTCTTCACGCGGCCGATCATGTCGTTGGTGGACAATGAAAACAAGGTCAAGCGCACGGCGTGATCCGCGCTGATCTGCCAATCCGTGTTCAATTCGAGGGTTTCGATCCGTTCGGGTGCCAGCTCGGGGTCCCCGTAGAGCACATCCCGGGTATTGACGTATTTCTCGAAGAAAGTCGGATTGCGGTAAGCCTGGCCGTACAACAGCTTCAAAAAGAGCCCGTCCATGACCGTATAAATCAGACTGCCCCTGGGGACATAGGTATCGCCGTAATCCTGGTTGTGGTTATACCGCAATCCACCGACCGCGCGGAGCGAGGAAATAACCCGGGCGTCCAGCTGGGCGTAAACCGAGAGGTCGCTGGTTTCATACTCCCTCAGAAAAGCCGAGTAAGAACTGACCGTGTGGGTCAGGAGATTGACGAACTGGTAGGGATAGGTCTTTTGCTGCTCATAGGAAACGCCCAAGCCCACGGTCTGGTCGGCCATGACTTCCATGCGGCCGTCGACGTCCAGGCCGAATTTCTGGCCGGAATACATGGTGTCCATGGGCGCGCCGGCGAACATATCCAGATAACTGTTGTATTTCGATTCGGCATAGTGGACACGCGAGCTGAGGTTCACCGGTTGCAGATCGCCTTCATACCGCACCGTGGCGCCGCTGGCCTGCATGACCGCTTCGCCGGTGGTGGCGTGCGTAGGCACGATGCCGAACTTGTCCTTCTCTTCGCGGAAGTGATACAGGTCCAGATCGAACCCGGAGCAGGAAAAACTCCCGAAGAGATTGTAAAAATCGTTTTCATAAGCGTCCGGGTCCTTGGGATAGCTGCCCATTTGGGCCGTGCGGCCGCTCTCGTCCTTGACCTCGGCGTAATACCCTTTGCTTTCGTGATAGGAACCGCCGAGCAGAAAGCCCATGTCCGTGAGCTTCTGAGCCACGGTCAGATCGCCGTGCAACGTGGTCTTGCTGCCGCCCATGAACGCGGCTTTGGCCAGCGGCGCCTCTTTTTTGGTGATCACGCTGATCACGCCCGCAAAAGCGCCGGTTCCATAAAGCACCGAGCCCGGGCCGCGGATGATTTCAATTTTGTCGATCACATCCGCCGGGATGGCTTCCAGCCAGTGGGTGCCGACCGTCACGTCGCGGATCGGCGTGCCGTTCAGCAGCAGCAGGGTCCGGTTGTTGTAGTGCGTTTCCTTGATGCCGCGGAAGCTGATGTCCGTGTAGCCGAAAAAGGATTCGGTGATCGTCACTCCGGGGATGGTTTTCAGGATGTCATACAAGGTTTCCGCGGGCAGGCTGGCAATGTCCCGGCTGGTAATCACGGACACCACGCCCGGTGCATCATGGATGCTTTCGACTTTTTTGGAAGCCACGGAAACGCCCATGTAGATCAGGTCCGCCAGGGACGCTTCTTCGGACGGTTCCTGCGCCCAGGCGGCGGACGCCGCCAGGGTGGCGCTCAACCAGACTCCCAGCATCAGGCATGCTCTCCAGTTCCCGATCATTCGACCCTCCCGTGAAATGTAGTGGCCTTTGCGGCGGCCGGTCCTACTCCTTCAACCCCACTGGATTCATCACCAATCCGGAAATCACTTTGGGCAAAAAGTACGTCGACTTTTGCGGCAGGGTCTCCCCCTGCCGGGCCAGATCCCAGATGGCCTCCACGTTCGGCCGGCTTGGAAAAAATGCCGCCTGCGCCGTGCGGCCGGTTACGCAGCGCCGCGCTTCCTGCGGACTTTTCGTGAACCGGAGCCGCCCCGCTTCTTCGCCGGGTTTGATCCCCAGGAGCGTCTCCAACAGCCAATAATTCAATACCACGACATCCAACCGTCCGTAAACCCTGGAATGTCCGGTCAAACGCGGATCCGCAGCCTGCTCCAGCCGCCGCATTCGCGCCCGCAAAAGCCAGGCGCGTTTGCCGCGGTCGCCCAGATAGCCGATCACCGGGTCTGGCCCCTTGGCCGCGGACTGGGCGGCCAGCAATTTGGATGGCGCAATCTGCTCCACCTCGAAATACTCCGGCAGTTTCCGTTCAAATTCGCGCCAGCGGCCGGAGGGCACGCCCGAAACCAAGCGAATGACAGGCAACACCAGCAAACCGGGGTCGTGCATTTCGGTCAGACACGTCATGACGTAATCCGCAGCCGGTCCGGCTTGGGCGCCGCACTCCTGGCGGTATTTCAAGGCAGTCAAATAACGGTGGTGCCCGTCGGCGATCAGAAGCCGCTTGCCGAGGAATTCCTTGCGTATGGCTTGCACGAGCTTGGGCTGTTTGAGGATCCACAGCTGGTGACGGCTGCCCGCCCAATCGCGGAAGGACATATCCGCGGCGCGCTTCCTGGCCTGGCCGAGCAGGCGCGACAGTTTCTGTCCGTGATCCCGGTAAAGGGCGAGCACCGGGGAAAAACTGACGCCCGTGGCGCAGAGCAGCTGAAAACGGTCCGTGCGCGGCCCGCTGAAGGTCTGCTCATGCGGAAGCACCTTGCCCTCGCCGAAGGGTTCCAGAAAAACACCCGCAAACAGCCCGGAGAAGCAAACCGGCTTGCCGTCCGGGGCTTGATAACGGGTCTGGAGCAAATACAAGGCCGGCTGGGGATCTCGCCGCACCACGCCGCGGCGGAGCCATTCCGCCAGCGTGTGCTGGGCGCGTGTATAGCGATTGTTCTGCGGATGGTCGCTCGGCCGGATCCGGCCGAATTCGAGCCGTATGAAATTGCAGGGATGGGAGCGATAGAAACGCGTTTGCTCGCCCGGCGAGATGATGTCGTAAGGCGGCGTGACCAGACGCGGCATGGCGCCGCGCAAGCCCGGCCCGTACCGTAGGCCTGCAAAAGGCGCGATTTTAGCCATGCGCGGATTTGGGAGCTTTCTGTTTGAGACGGTCTTTCCAGCTGGTGATCGCGACCAATTCTTCGTTGGTATTGCGCAGCCGCTGGGACAAAATGGTGATAATCTGAGTCAGGATTTTGTACGCCAGCGGCAGATCCTGCTGCAGCATTTTATCGAACGGCTCCTTGGAGATCATCATGCAGCGGGTTTCTTCCACGGCGATGATATTCGCGGAATAAGGCAGGTTGTCGAAGAGGGACATCTCGCCGAAAATGGCCTGGGGCCCGAGCGTGGTGATGATCTTGTCTTTCTTCCCTTCCAATCTTTTCGTGACCTTGACCTTGCCTTTCATGATCACGTGGAGCGCGCCACCCAACCGGCCCTCCTCCAGGATCATACTGTCTTTGGTATACAGTTTAATCCGGGCCAGTTTGAATATTTTCTCCAGTTCGGGGTCCGAAAGCCCTTCGAAAATATTAATGGTGCGCAGCAGGCTGACTTCCATCGAAATCCTCCTTCGCGCCGTGGGTTGCGCTATTCCGCAACACCTGCCTCCCCGGGCTTCGCCCGGAGGGCTCACGGCTAAAAACGAATCTCCACCGCCGCCAGCGTAGCCGGGCGGGAAACCGGGGCTGCTTGTCCTGGCAATACATCCTGGCTCTGGTCAGGCACCCGGTCGAGGCTTCCTAAAGCGATCGCCAGCGAGCTGCCCGCAGCCATGCCGATGACCATCCACATATCCGCCTGGCGAAACTCAGAGGGAAAGCGACCCTGCACCGCGGCGTCAAGCGAAGTCAGGGCCAGATAACTGTACAGCGCCGTAAACGGCAGGGACACGAAAAAGTGAACCTCGAAATCCTGCCATCCCCGGTTCTCCGAGTACGACAACTGCTCGGATTCGATTTCCTCGGCCTGGCCGTCCGGTTCGGCCGCGGCAGGGGGCGTGCTTCCCTGGGCCTCAATCCGTTTCTCGCCGGCATGGGGCGCCTGTTCTTCGGCGCCAGGAGGCTGTGAAGCTGCGGCGACAGCGGCCAGCAGCAGCACCAGAACCCCGCTTAACCAGCCAGCTCGCGCCACATCAGTCTCCGTATCGGTCCGCCCGGCTGATATCCGGCCGCAGCGAGGATGCCTCCATCCAGCTATAATACTACTTTATTCAGAGGGTATTCAATAATTCCCTGCGCGCCTGCAGCCTTGAGTCTGGGGATCAGATCACGGGCCACGCTTTCATCGATGATCGTCTCCACGTCGAGCCAGTCCGGATCGGTCAGCGGCGCCACGGTCGGCTCTTTCAGGGCCGGCAGCAAGGCCAGCACCTGTTTCAGGTTGCCGCGGCGCACATTCAGTTTGAGCCCGACTTTCACTTCAGCCAAAAGCGCGCCCTGCAGAAGCATCGCCAGGTTTTCCAATTTTCGCCGCTGGACGGGATTTTTCCACGCTTTCGGGTTCGCGATCAGCACCGTGGCCGAGGACATCACCGTATCCACGATGCGCAGTTTGTTGGCCCGCAGCGAACTGCCGGTTTCGGTCAGTTCCACCACTGCATCCGCCAGCTTGGGCGGCTTGGCTTCGGTCGCTCCCCAGGAATACTCCACCAGCGCCTGAACCCGGTGCTGGCGCAAATACTTTTTAACGACATTGACCAGCTCGGTGGCCACGCGTTTGCCTTTCAAGTCCCGGACCGACCGGATGGGGGAATCCTCGGGAACCGCCAGCACCCAGCGAACCTTCCCCAACCCCTGTTTGGCGTAGACCAGCTCGCTCACCTTTTCCACTTTGGCTCCGTTTTCCATGGTCCAATCCAGGCCGGTCAGACCCGCATCCATGGCACCGGCTGCGACATATCTGGGAATTTCCTGGGCCCGGACCAGCATGACTTCGAATTCCTGGTCATCAATTTGAGGGAAATAGGAGCGGGAGGTCCCACGCAGGACATATCCGGCCTTTTTCATCAAGGCAAACGTGGCTTCTTTCAGACTGCCAGCAGGCAGGGCCAGCCGGACCAGGGGACGGACGGGGCGGCTGGAAACGCGTTTACGATTGGCGGTCATGCAATTCTCCTTGTTCAGAAAAGAGAATATTTTTATAGCATTTACTGGAAGCAAGCGCAAGATTTTTGTTTGACATTTCAGGGACGGGAGTTATACTTTTTTCGCTTGTCCCGTGAAAGCGGAGGCATTTTGCGAGGTTTGATGCACCCTCTCGGGCCAGCCATCCCAACTTCATCCGAAGGAAACAGCCGGCAAAGGCATGCAGGATTTTTTCGATCTTTCCCCCAGCCAACTTCAAGCCCAATTGCTCGCCTGGGGAGAGTCCGCCTATCGGACCAAACAGGTTATCGCCGCGGCCTGGGAGCCCGGAGCCGCAAGTTTCCGCCAGGCGACTTCCCTGCCTGTCGCGCTCAGGCAACAACTGGATCATGCCTTCCAACTGCCCAAGCCTTGGCTTCCTGAGAATGAATACGAGGCCCCGGACGGAACGCTGAAAGCGGTCTTCCGGCTCGCGGACCGAGAAACCATCGAAAGCGTCGCCATCCCCAAGGACGACCGGCTCACTTTCTGCCTGTCCACTCAGGCAGGATGCGCTATGGGCTGCCGCTTCTGCGCCAGCGCCCGGGGCGGTCTCCGGCGTTCCCTGACCGCCGGCGAGATCATCGGCCAAATCCGGAGCCTGGCCCTGCGCCTGGACCAGCGCCCCACCAACCTGGTTCTGATGGGCATGGGCGAACCCCTGCAGAATCTCGATGCGGTCCGCAGCGCCCTGGAACAGCTGACCCATCCGCAAGCCTGGAACTTCTCTCCTAAAAAAACCGTCGTATCCACTAGCGGCTGGCTGCCCGGATTGGAGGCCTTGAGCCGTTTTCCGTTGCCGGCCAAACTGGCTTTCTCGCTCAATGCTCCGGACGGAATGCTTCGCAACCGTCTGATGCCGGTCAACCGCCGTTTTCCATTGGAACGTGTCATGGAAGCCCTGCGGAGATATACGCAGGCCTCCGGAGATCCGGTCTGCATCGAGTACGTGCTCCTGGGCGGCGTCAACGACCGGCCGCAAGACGCCCGAGCCGTCGGACGCCTGTTGCGCAATCTCCCCTGCAAAATCAACCTCATCGCCTATAATCCCGTACCGGACGGCGAGTTTCACGCTCCGGACGACGAAGCGGTGGCAGCCTTTACGCGCGAATTGCGGAGCCACCGTTTGCTGTGCACGCTGCGGACCTCCCGCGGCAGCGGCATTGCGGCTGCCTGCGGCCAGCTGGCCGGCCAAACCAGGCGCATCCAGGACCCCGCCCGTTCTGGCCGCGTCTTTTCCTCCCAGGGGCGCTTATGAAAACCACCCTCGCCTCCCGCCGCCGGGCTTTTGCCCTGATCGTATTCCTCTGCGCTCTGGTCTGTTTCAGCACCGGATTCATCCTGACGCGGCAGGCGCTGAACCGCCTGTCCGAAATGGTCGTTCCGGACCTGTCGAATAAAAGCGTTGAATCCGCCCGGAGCCTGCTGCGTGTCAAGCGTCTGTCCCTGGAAATCGCGGGCTACCAATTCGACCAGCGGGTGGTAGCCAACCGCGTGCTGTCCCAACAGCCGGCCGCCGGCTCCAAGCTGACCAGCGGCCAAGCGGTCAAGGTCACTGTCTCGCGGGGCGCCAGCGCACTGGAAGTCCCGGCGCTGGCCGGCCTTCCGTTGACCGACGCTTTGCAAAAACTGCAATCCATCGGATTGAACCCGGGGCGGATTTCCCGTTTGTTCGACGCCGGAACCGAAAAAGACGCCGTGCTGGCGCAGTTCCCCGAACCGGACGCGCGCTCCAGCCGAGGTTCCAATGTCGACCTCCTGGTTTCCCAGGGCCCGCGGCCGCAGTGGTTCATCATGCCCAGCCTGATCGGCTGGCACGTGGATGAAGCCGTTGCTTTCCTGCACGAAGTCGGCATCGAAGTGCAGGAAATCAAGCGTAAAGTGGACGACAGCCGCCCCACCGGCACAGTGGTGGAGCAGACGCCCCTGGCCGGTTCCAGGGTCCAGGGGGGCAACCCCGCTGGACTGGTGGCCACCTCGCAGAGCCAGGAACAAGGAATTACGCAGCTGGTGAGGCTGGAATACCTGGTGCCCGCCGGCGGCATGGAAGTCAGGGTCAAGCTGATGTTGCAGGATGACACCGGCTTGCACGAAGTGTACAATGCCATGGAAAAACCCGAGGCGCAGTTGAGTTTAAGCCGGACCATCAGCGGCGAACGCGCCCGTCTGTTTATTTATCTCAACGGCAAACTTCAAGAGGAACGCAGCTTGCCCTAAATATACAGATAAATTCCCCTCCCCAGGATGGGACGGTGTCGTATTGCTGTTTTTTTAATCGTCACCCCGGCGAAAGCCGGGGTCCAGAAAATGCTTTCAAATCAACATCTCTGGATTCCGGCTCCCTTCGGGCCGGAATGATAGTCAATTTAACTTTCAGGAGCTTGGCATGAACCCCCTTATCGCACCCTCGCTGCTGTCCGCGGACTTCAGCTGCCTGCGCGAAGATATTCGCCGGGTGGAGGAGGGCGGCGCCGATTTGCTGCACCTTGACGTCATGGACGGCTGCTTTGTGCCGAACATCACCTTCGGCCCGCCCCTGATCCGTTCGATCCGGCCCCACACCCGCCTGTTGTTGGAAGCGCACCTCATGATCAACGACCCGGCCAAATTCCTGGAAGCCTTCGTGGCCGCCGGCGCGGACCGCATCATCATCCACGCCGAAGCCGTGCCCCAGGCGCTGGCCGTGCTGGCGAAGATACGCGAGCTCGGCGCCCAGGCGGGCGTCTCGATCAAACCCAAAACGCCTCTGGCCTCGGTCGAGCCGTACCTGCCGGTCGTGCAAACCCTCCTGATCATGACCGTGGAACCCGGATTCGGCGGCCAGGCCTTTTTACCCGAAACCTTGCCTAAAATCGAAGCCGCCCGGGCGCTGATCGACCGCCACGGGTACCAGTTGGATATCGCCGTGGACGGCGGCATCAATCTCGAAACCGCGCCCCGGGTCATCGCCGCCGGAGCGAATGTGCTCATCGCCGGCAATGCCGTGTTTGGCCAGCCGGATCCGGCGGCTGTCATCCGGCAGTTGAAAAACGCCAAGCCGGCCTGATTCCACCCTTCTTCCCCGCTTTTCCGAAAAGGATACAGAAACACCCCGGGCGTAGCCGTGCTATAATGAAAGCATGGCGGATCTGCTCACCCTGACCGACACTGACATCCTCTACCGCTGCTGGGAATCCGCTCAGCCCCGGGCTGTCCTGCTCCTGGTCCACGGCTTGGGCGCGCACGCCGGCCGCTGGCAATACCTGGCGGATTATTTCCAACCGCGGCAAACGACGATTTATGCGCCGGACCTCAAAGGCTTCGGCGCCACCCCGGGCCCTCGCGGTCACATCGATTCTTTCCGGCAATACGACCGCGACCTCGCCCTGCTGCTCCGCCGGATCAAATCCCGCCATCCCTCGCTGCCGGTTTTTCTCTACGGCGAAAGCATGGGCGGGGTCATTGCCGTCAACTTCGCCGCCGGTCAGCCCCAAGGGTTGGCAGGCCTCATTCTCAGCTCGCCGGTTTTCGTCAGCACACTCTCTTTCCCTTTGGCAGACTACCTCAAGGTGTTTTCGTCCCTGGTTTTCAATCCGCGCCGGACTATTTCCCTTCCGTTCAACACGGCCATGTGCACCAGCGATCCAGCGGTCAGGCAAACCATGGACGCCGACCCGCTGGAATTGCGGGTGGCCAGCGCCAAACTGCTCGTCAATATCTTGCTGGAACAAACCCGGGTCCTGCGTTCTGCCAGGCAACTGCAACTGCCCACCCTGTTCCTGACCGCCGGGCAGGACCAGTTCGGCGACAACCGGGCGGTCCGCAAGGTTTTCGAACGCATGCCACTCCGCGACAAAACCTTCCTGGCGTACCCGGACATGCTGCACGTATTGCATGCCGAGCGCGAGCGCGAACGCGTCTTCAAGGACGTGGAGACTTGGTTCGCGCAAAGGATGTGAAGGCATGGACGTGATCCTGGCCCTGGATCAGGGAACCACCGGCAGCCGCGCCATTTTATACAGCGTCCAAGGCCGTGCCGTGGCCCAGGCATACCATGAATTCCCCCAATATTATCCCCGGCCCGGCTGGGTCGAACATGACGCACTCGAGATCTGGGCCAGTGTCCGGCGTTCCATCCGGGAAACGCTCGCCCAGGCGCCCTTGGCCAGGATCGTTGCCATCGGCATCACCAACCAGCGTGAAACCACGGTCCTGTGGGACCAGCAGACCGGCCAGCCGGTCCACCGGGCTATTGTCTGGCAGTGCCGGCGCACAGCGGACCGCTGCCGCGAATTGACGGCCGAGGGCCTGGGCGGTTTTTTCCGCCGCCGCACAGGCCTGCCAGTGGATGCGTACTTTTCCGGCACCAAAATCGAATGGCTGCTTAAGCATATGCCCCGCTGCCGCAGCCTGGCCCGCGCCGGCAGATTGCGCTTCGGCACCATTGACACCTGGTTGCTCTGGAACCTGACCCGCGGCCAGAAACACGCCACGGATTTCACCAATGCCTCCCGCACGCTGCTCTTCAACCTGGACCGCAAGCAGTGGGATCCGGATATCTTGAAAAAATTCGGCATTCCAACCGGCATCCTGCCTGATGTGCTGCCTTCCAGCGGCCTGTTCGGCCGGACGGCAAAACTCGGTTTCCTCCCGGCCGGCCTCCCCATTGCCGGCATGGCAGGCGACCAGCAGGCCGCGCTGTTCGGGCAAACCTGCTTTGCGCCCGGGACCCTGAAAAACACCTATGGCACCGGCTGCTTCATGCTGCTGAATGCGGGAACCAAACGCCCCCATTCCCGCCACGGCTTGATCACCACCCTGGGTTGCGATGGCCGCGGCCGTCCGGTGTATGTGTTGGAGGGATCGATCTTCATCGCCGGCGCGGCGATCCAATGGCTGCGGGACGGTTTGAAACTGCTCGCCACGGCCTCGGAATCCGAGGCGCTCGCCCGTTCCCTGCCGGGCAACGAAGGCGTCTACTTCGTGCCGGCGCTGGTGGGGCTGGGAGCGCCTTATTGGGATGCCGATGCCCGCGGCACCATCGTCGGCCTCACCCGCGGCACCCGCCGTGAGCATCTGGTCCGCGCCGCTCTGGAAGCCATGGCGTACGCCACCCGGGACGTGTTCGAAGCCATGCGTCTGGACTCCGGACTGGCGGTTAAAGCCTTGCAGATCGACGGCGGCGCCACAGCCAATGATTTTCTCTGCCAGTTCCAAGCCGACGTGCTCGGCCTGCGGGTCGTACGCCCCCGGGTCAGGGAACTCACCGCCCTGGGCGCCGCTTACCTTGCAGGTTTGGCCGTTGGGTTTTGGAAAAACGCCGACGAGATCAAGAAACATTGGATGCTTGACCGCGTATTCAAACCGCGTCTGAAACCCGCTTTCGTCCAGCGTCTCTATGCCGGATGGAAGGACGCGGTCGAGCGGGCCCGCACCCGCCCCTGAAATGCCCGACCGCTTCGACGTATTGATCATAGGCGGAGGCGTCATCGGGGCGGCCATTGCCCGCGAACTCTCCCAATACCGTCTCCGGATCGCCCTTCTGGAAAAAGAAATCGAACCGGCCTTTGGCGTTTCCAAATCCAACTCCGGCATCATCCATCCGGGCACCCACAATCCGCCCGGCTCCCTCAAGGGCCGCCTGTGCGTCGAAGGCAACCGCCGTCTGCATTCCCTGGCCAGGGACTTGGGTGTGGATTTCAAGGAAGTGGGCGAACTGGTAGTGATCTTCCGGGAGGAAGACCGCGCCGAATTGTCGCGGCTCAAGCAGGAGGCTGAAAACCTGGGCGTGCCCGGTTTGCGGATCGTGGATCAAGCCTGGCTGCGTGAACAAGAACCCCTGCTCAATCCGGACGCCGTGGCCGCCTTGTACGCGCCAACCGCGGGCATTGTCAGCCCCTACCGCCTGGTCTACGACTTGCTGGAAAACGCAGCCCAAAACGGCGTTGCGCTTTTCACCTCCTCCGAAGTAACGGCCATCGAGCGCAACGCATCCGGTTTCCTGATTTCCACCCGCCAGGGTGGCCGTTTCTCTTCCCGTTTTGTCGTCAATGCCGCCGGATTGTTCAGCGACCAAGTGGCGCGACTGGCGGGAATCAACGACTTTGTCATCACCCCCCGCAAAGGCGAGGAATTCCTGCTGGATAAAAAGCGGGAACGGATTTCCCGCCACCTCCTGTTTCCTCTGCCCACGCCGGTTTCCAAAGGCACGCTTATCATCAAAACCTCGGACGGCAATCCCATGATCGGCCCCACGGCTGAAGACGGTGCCAACCGCGATGACCTTTCCACCACCGACGCCGGGCTGGAGAACGTGCTGGCATCGGCCCGCCGCCTGATTCCCTCCATCAAAGGCCGGGACATCATCGCCTATTTCGCGGGATTGCGTCCGGTTGCAGGCCCGGATTTCATTGTCCGCCACGAAGACACGGCCCCTGGCATGATCACTGTGGCGGGAATTCAATCGCCCGGGCTCACGGCTGCGCCTGCCATTGCCGCGGAAGTGGCGGAGATCTTGCGCGGCCGCGGCTTGTCCCTCCGCCGCAAATGGTTCTTCCACAAAACGCGCAAACCCACCGTGCACCTCTTCGCCCTGCCCTGGAACCGCGCCAACCGCCTCATTAACCGCCGACCGGCCTACGGAGACATCGTTTGCCGCTGCGAGATGGTCTCGGCCCAGGAAATCCGGGAGGCTGTCCGTCGCGGCGCGCGGACGCTGGACGGAATCAAATTCCGGACCCGCGCCCAGGCCGGCCGCTGCCATGGCGGGTTTTGCACTACCCGTATCCTGCGGATCATGGCCGAGGAACTCGGACTTCCGGTCACGGCCCTGAGCAAGCGCGGTCCTGGCTCCGAAGTATTGGCCGGAGCCCGCGATCTTGAGGCTGTGGTGACAGCCAGGCACCGGCCATTGTTCCGCCGAAAGCCGTCACCGCACTTCCCTGTCCGCGACCTGGTGATCGTCGGCGGCGGGCCGGCGGGCATGGCAGCCGCAGTTTCCGCTTGGGAGCACGGCGTGAGGGACATCCTGCTGCTGGAGAGGGACCAGTTCCTGGGCGGAATCTTGAATCAGTGCATTCACCCGGGATTCGGACTCCAACAATTTAAAGCCGATCTCACGGGTCCGGAATTCGCCGGACGCTGGCTGGAAAAACTCAGACGCTGCCCGGATATTCAGGTAAGTCTGTCCACTTTCGCGGTCCGGCTTACCCCGGACAAACAACTGACCTACCTTCAGCCCGGACGGATGTCGACCGTACAGGCCCGCGCCTTGATCATGGCCACGGGCTGCCGGGAACGCACGCGTGAAATGATTCCTATTCCCGGCGACCGGCCGGCCGGCGTGTTCCCCGCCGGATTGGCGCAAAAAATGATCAATCTTGAAGGCTGGCTGCCTGGCCGCGAGGTAGTCATCGTGGGATCGGGCGACATCGGCCTGATCATGGCCCGGCGCTTCGCTCTGGAAGGCGCCACGGTCAAGGCGGTGGTGGAAATCAAAAAGGAATCCCGGGGCTTGGTGCGCAACGTGGTCCAATGCCTGGAAGATTTCGGCATCCCTCTATATCTCCGGCATAAAGTGGCCGCAATCCGCGGCGCGCGGAGGGTCGAACGCGTGGAAATTGCGCGGGTGGACGATCAATTGCGGGAAGAACCCGGGACCCGTTTCGAAATCCCCTGCGACACAGTACTTATTTCCGTGGGCCTGATCCCGGAGAACGAACTGATCGAAATGGCCGGAGCAGCCTTGAATCCAGACACCAACACTCCCATTGGCCAGGCTCCCAACGAAACTTCCATTCCCGGCCTGTTCGTGTGCGGGAACGCTTTTAAAATCTATGATCTCGCGGACAGTGTCACTCGCGACAGCATTCAAGCCGGCCGGCAGGCGGCCGCTTATTTGGAGCGCAGCCAATGATTCGCCGGCTGACCTGCATCGAATGTCCCCAAGGCTGCCAACTCGAAGCCGAGGTCGAGGGGGGATACTGCGTGAGACTGACGGGCAATAAATGCCCCAAAGGCCTGGATTACGGCAAACAGGAGATCGAAAATCCGCTGCGGACCTTGGCCACCACGGTCCTGGCTCAGAACTTGGAAATAAAGATGGTCCCGGTCCGGACCAGCCTTCCCATCCCCAGAGCGAAGCTGGCGGAAGCCATGGAAGCGGTCAAACGCCTGCGTCTTAACTGTCCCGTGGATATCAATCAAGTCATTGTCGCCAATTTCCTGGGGTTGGGAGTGGATTTGGTCGCCACGCGCTCGGTCGCTGCAGCCAACTATACTGTTCCCCGTTAACAAGCAGGGCATTTTAAGTTAGTATTGGCCCTAGAACCCAAAGGAGCCAAAGCCATGCAAAAGGCGGAGGCGTCAGGTGAATACCATCACTGTACAGCATATATATTAAATATTATTTTATTCGAATGCGCCAAATTTACTTTTATAGCATTCCCAACAAAAATATGATTTCGACTTGAAAGTCTATACTCAAGTTCTTCTTTTCTTGTTTTCCAGATTTTTTTTTCGTGAGTCAATAAGGGCCACGTTAAAAATTCTTTTTTATTTTTCATCAATTTATCAGTATCTACCAATGATATCTCAACGGTATTTTTTGCACTCTCAATAGTACCGTTATAATCCATTAGACCCATTTCTAAATGGTCCTCAAACTGGCCAATAAGTTCTTCTTTCTTCAAAATAGCAAATCCGTTTTTATCTGTTTTGGGAAATTCAATATAATATGGGTTTTTTGTTCCTGCTGTTATTTTCATTATTACTATCAAGTCTCCAAGATCACACTTTTTGTTACTTTTAACTCGAAGGACTAGTTCGTCATATAACTTCATATTATTCTGCGCCTTTAAGTTTTTTGATTTTCGATGTGTCAACTTCTATTGACTCTTTAGTAGTAGCCTCAGTCCCGCCACCCTTACCCCATTGCGGGTTGTCGCTGTTTTTTATTTTCCTCAAATCAGGCTTATTCTTTATCTTTTTCGAATCAATTTCAACCCTATATAAGGGTTTTTGCGGCAATTGCAAATGTGTTTTAGCTTTACCAGACGTTTTATACTTTTTATCTGTTATATAGACCTCTTTTATTTCATTCTTAGTATTTGTATTAGGTATTTTACCCGTTTCTTTTATCTTTTTTGCTTCATTATCATTTACATACCTATAATACTTTTTCCCCACCTTCGCTGCATCTGCCGCTTTTCCTGCTTTTTTCGCCGCCTTGGCCGCATCAGCGGCTTTATCCGCGGCCTTGAGGCCCGCTACTCCGGCTTTGGCCCCTTTGCCAAGCGCTTTAGCCAGCTTGCCTGGTCCTGCACTCAAGCGGCCTGCTTCTTGCGCAACCAAGCCCACGGCTTTGCCGCCGGATTTGGCCGCCTCTTTCCACTCCCCATCCAGAATCGCTCGCCCGGCGGCCTTGGTGTTCTTCCAGGCATCGGGCAGGTCCTGGCCAACTTTGGGGATGTCGTAGATGCCTTCTTCGATGATGTTGCGAGCCACAGCGCCGATTTTTTTCGATTTGACCGAAGCCTTGCCTGCCAGCTTTTTCAGCCCAGCGGCTTTATCCAGCTCCTGGTCCTGGGCATCCAATTCTCCTAGACGCTGATCCAGGCGGTTGCGGGATTCTTCGGTCTTTTGGTTGGCCCAGCGCTGACCGGCCCAAAATGCATTGTCTGCATTGGAATCGCCTGTGTAGCCTTCGGCCACCCCTTGGTAGAAGGCCAGGGTTTCGCCGGCCCGTTTGCCCGCGGCTTTGGCCGCAGCTTCGGCACTGGCTGTCAGAAGGCTTTTATCTTGGGAGGAAGTTGCGGTGCCGGAAACATCACCCTCCCCCTCGGTCCCTCCTGTCAAGGGAGGGGAGACAGAGGAAGGCTCCTTTTCATTACGAGAAAGCCCGGAGGAATCCCCTTCGTGCGGGGAGAAAGTGGAAGCGCGCCCTTTGTTTGTGGGGGCTGAGGAGGCTCCTGCATCTGCGGAGGCCTGTGCAGAAGCCGACGCATTATATTCCTCATCATCCCAGGCAAGCGCGTCATTCCCGCTGTCATGTGAAATGCCGAGTATTATTTCTTCATCAGTGGGGATATGGGTATCCCCGGTAGTATTATACGGAGCATTGCTCCCAGGCGGCGCACGCAGAGGTGCGGTGCTGCCATAGGCGGAATATGGATTGGCCAGGGAGGCATACCGCGCATATTCGCTCGGGCTGCCCAATCCAGCGGTTGATTGGGAGGCATTGGTGTTTGTGGAATCATTGCCCGTCCGGCCATCCACCGCGGGATCGTAGTCCGCTACATCGAGGTGGCTGCCGCCGCGGCTGGCGTATTCCCGGCTAGGCGAGCCGCCGCCTCTTCCCCCGCCGCTTTGATTCCGGTTGGAAGTATTGGCAGGAGGCAGTTCATTCCCCGGCAGGAACACATAAGCAGGGAATGTCTCGCTTACCTTGATTTCACGAATAACGGGCACAATGGGCCGCAAATAATGGGTGATGGTGTATCGCTGAACCTGGCCGTCGTAGGTGACTTCGGTCCGGCCTTTGCCCAGCACCCCGCACACTTCTTCGGCCGTGCGCCGGGCTTCATTGAGGTTCATGTTGTTGATAGTGCCTTGGCGCGCGGACTCATAGGCAGCGATGTAAACCACGACTTTAGCCAGGCCCAGGTGGAGCATTTGCAGGCAGGCGGCGAACAGAGCGATGAGAAGCGGGATAGCCAGGGCGGATTCCACCACCGCCTGGCCGGACGGGGAGCTGAACCGGGCCAGCCTACGAGGAGGATCGTGCTTGAAAAATGCCATAATTCAACTCTTGTAATTCATTATTTGTCTATTTATCCGCGGGATCATTTAATTAACGCAAAACGATACTTCACCCGATCCTCGCCCCCGTCTGCATTTCTAGTCGTCACGAGGGCAAAATAAACGCCGTTGGCGAGGTTCCCAACGTAGAATTCCTCGATATATCTCCCTGCCGAGCTGTAATGACGATCAAACGACTGCACGAATTGGTTTTGTGCAGTGAATATTTTCACGTGCACTTCCGCAGCTTGCTTCGTCACTATATTCAGCTTTGCAGTTTTTCCGCGAACCGGATTCGGGGCGCAAAACACCTCTGCTTTGTCCGGCCACGGCGGTTGGGTTGGCGTTATCGTCGGTGTCACCGTCGGCGTCGGCGTTGGCGTCGAAGGAATCGATTCAGCCTCGAACTGATAAACATCGCCATCTTCGCCAACGCCGTAGACTTCGCATTGCCCATCGCCATCCCCATCGCCCACAGCCAAAGCAACCAAAGGCTCTCCGGCATTCGCCAAATCGTTCGATTGCAAGACGCTTCCATTCCAGAAGCATTGATACAAATGCCCATCCAGGCCGCATGCATAGAGTTCATTAAAGCCATCATTGTCTCCATCCCCCATTGCAATTTCATTTATCGCCGTACTGACGCTAATAATGGCTTGGGCATTCCAGGACGAACCATTCCATTTAAATTGGCGGACTGCCCCTCCGGCATCTCCTCCATAAAGTTCGTTGGCTCCATCCCGATCCAGGTCGCCGATCGCCAGACACTCGATATCCATCGAACCGCTAAACACATCCCGCATAAAGACGTTTACATAACTCCGGTACCATGTTTGCTGTATTTTATGGTCATTGGTCGCAATATAAGCTTCGGTGACCTGGTCATTATCAGCGTCACCCGAAACACCGCATAATATAGTGCTGCCACTCGTTAAGCAGGTGGCATTGTATAAACAGTTATGTTGCATCTTCGTTTGCATTAAGTCATTTCCGTAAACCGCGTATATTTCCGCCAGCCAACCAGCCGTTTGATCAGCCTTAACCAGCGGACCGCTGTAGGCGGCAAAGCTGTTTCCGCTCCAGCTGCTGCCAGACCATTGGTATTGGTGCAAGCGCGGAAATGAATTGGCCGCGTATAACTCCTTGGCGCCGTTTGAATCCATGTCCAATAGCGCCACATCGTAGAAAAAGCCCGCGCTGGCAACAGGCAGCGTTGTCGTGGACCAGGCCGAGCTTTTTTCATAACGATGTATTTTATTATCGCCGTTTGCGATATAAATTTCAGGCCGGCCATCGCCGTCAACATCGCCAATGTCAACTCCCATGGGCCCGGTTATCGGCGTTCCCGCTTTGCCCAAATTATTGACCTGCCATTGCACCGGCGAAGCCACGTTCGCGGATACCGTAAAAACGCCTTTAAAGGTCCTGCTGGTGGTGTTGGTTCCCAGGAATAAATCATACTGCCCTGGCGCAACCGCCAAGGCAAACGACGCAGTTATTCGGGCGTCATCAATAACTATACCCGAGGCATTAACCGACTCCGAGGAATTGCGCAATTGAACGGCAACGACCTTGCCCAGGTTCCAGCCGCGTATATTCAGATTCACGGATTGCCCTACCAAGGCGTGATCTTTATCAATGCCCGTCATAAGCGGCGGATCATCCTGTGTATCTAAAGTCCCGTTAGACAAATAACGCGCCAATAGGAAACCAACAATTCCATTATTATAGTATCCCGAGACAATTACTTTACCATCCGGTTGCACAATTACAGACCGAGCCCCTGATTGGTTGCCAATTAATGTTGTTACAATCCCTCCACTTCCAAAACTGGCATCCAAGTTGCCATTTGTTTGATATCGCGCAAGAGCAATACTGTATTGAAGCGTGCCACTATTATAGCTTTGTCCCGCAGCTACCAGCATTCCATCAGGTTGTTGGACAACACCATATCCCCAAGCCTGCGTGCCTATCGTGGTAGTAACTATTCCCGTCCCATTAAACGTTGTATCCAATATGCCTTCGGATGAATAGCGCGCTACAGCAAGCTTGCCCAAGCCGCATCCTACTGCCACCAATTTCCCGTCAGATTGGCGGATAATTTGTTGAATCCCTTCTGTGCTGCCCAACGCGGTTGTTACATAACCTGTTCCACCGCCGCCAAAACTGGCATCCAAGCTCCCATTATCCAAATGGCGTGCAATAACCAAATTACCGTTAGCATAACCAGCAGTTACTAACTTATCTGAGGATTGCTGGATTAGGCTACATACCCTGGAATTGCTGCCAATAACCGTTACCGCCTTGCCACTCGTTCCAAAGGTAGTATCTATACTGCCATCCGGTTGATACCTGACCAGGGCAATAGAAATAACAGCGCCGCTTTTCGTATAACCCGCAGCCACCAATTTGCCGTCGGATTGTTGAATAACAGCACAAGCAACATCTTCATCCGTCCCGATTGTAGTCGTCGTGGTGCCATAATTGCCAAAATCAGGATCCAAACTGCCATTGCTATTGTATCGCGCAATCGCAAATCTCTTTTTACCGCTTAAGGTGCTCCACCCGGCAACCACAGTCTTTCCGTCAGACTGTCGGAGCACATCGCAAGCGCCACTGACATCGCCAATGACAGTGGTTACTAATCCGCCTCCCCCAAAAGTCGTATCCAGGTTGCCATCCAAATTATATTTCGCAATTGCAAATGCACTATTTGCAACATTCTGGTCGTAGCCTATAGTCAGTATTTTCCCATTTGGTTGCAGTAAATTTTTACTGGCCCTCATCCAATATCCTGAAAAATCCGTGGTTACTGCTCCATTTACTCCGAATTGCGCCATAAGCACCAAGGGGTTTTGGTATAAAATAACACTAATGAAAATCGCTATTAATGAGTGTCTCCGCATTTTCCCCTCGCTATTTTTCATTTGATTTTTGCAATTTATAAGCCCGTTCCATGCTTGCTAGATCTTTTTGAGCTATCTCGTAACCAGGCTGTACCCGCAATGCCTCTTTCATGGCTTGAATGGCATCCAATGGTTTACCCATATTCCAATACAAGACGCCCATGTCATGATAAGTTTCCGGATTCAAATCCGTCAATTGGTCGGCGCTTTCATACATGTGTTGAGCTTCCACTTCACGGTTCTGCCTCTGATACATGCTCGCCAAAACAACATATGGCGCATTCCACCCGGGTGCCTTTCCAATGATTTTTAGCCACTCTTTTTCCGCCTCCTGCCAATTGCCTTCCCTTGTCAGACGCAGCGCGTGGTCCGCAAGCAGATTGACGACATCGACAACTTCCGGATTATAAACAAATAATGGCTTTTCGTTTTTTACAGGAACACTTAAATTTGGTCTATCGAGAATTTTGTATAAAGTCTGTTGCTGAATTACGACTATAGGTTTGGTATATCGAGCCAGAAGCTCTTGCCAACGAAATATTTCTTCAGGGGTCCAACGATGGGTCTCATGACTTCGGGTACGAACAGCTTCTTGCGCATGCACGTAAATGTGGGTATACCCCTCACTTCTTAATTTTTCCCAAACCGCCTCGGCAGAAGTGGACTTCTCCAACCATTTTAATAGTATGTTGGTGTCATGGGAATTCACACTAGTGATGGGTTTATTGATGTAGTAAGAACGGGATTCACCAAATGCATACACCTTAACTTTTCCAGGCAAACGGTTGATTTCCTCAGCCATCGAATAGTATTCCGTTAACATATTGCGTTTAAGATATTCCGCCCGGATTAAAAAACCCAGACTTGCTTTAACAGTATCCTGGTTAGGATAAATGTAAGTTATGGTATTTGCCACTCCCCAGACCATGAATATCAATGCACACCAGCGAGCTATCTTCCCTAAATGAGCTGTATTTTGTTCCACTAGTCCAAGACTGCGTGAGTATAAAATGGTCAACGGCAGAAATCCCGGCAGCAAGTATCGGACTACTTTCGTTTGCAAGGACCATACGAAGACTGCCATCATAGCAATAATTATTAATACGTTTTGTTGTGGTTCAGTTTTTCGTGTCCTAAGTCCCAACCAGATCAATCCGGGAAGTAAAAATAAAAACAGGGGCCCCACATAGGCATTCCCTGATGGTCTATTAAAAGTCAGATCCCACGGAGCCCGCAGGTATGCCACCCAGGAATTGAATCCAAAATCCGTAAATTCTCTCATTTGTGCTTGCATCTTCCCGATATCGATATTGGGGTTGTAAAATAATTGATAAAGAAATGGATAAAGGGGATTTTGATTATAAATCGTGTTTTTTATAAGCCAGGGTAATAAACAAACGGCTATACCGGCAATAAAGATCAATAACTTAAACGCCAATGCTTTTAAATTTTCTTTTTGGTACACACGCATAACCAACCACACTAATACGGTCGGGGCTAGTAAAAGCCCGGTTGTGTATTTGCAGCTCAATGATGCGCCGGTTAGTAGGCCCGTAAGCCACGCTTCGGTTGGTAGTGTTTCTTTCGCCAGAATAGTTTTGATTAATTCAGTAAAAGCCACTGTCATAAAAAAAGCAGCTCCAAGATCCACACCGGAAACAACACTCAATAACGTCACAAAAGGAATGGTTATAAATATTCCTGCCGCCCAAAATCCAATTCTCCGTCCAAACCATCTCCTTCCAAAAGCAAAGACCGACAATGCGGTCAACAGGCCCAAAGTAACGTGCAGCATACGGCACAGGCGTTCATCTCCCAGCATGAGCGCGCCGGTATATAACATTTCGATCCCCAACGGCAAATTGGAAAAAAGATTACCGGGAATAGGTAGGATGCCTCCATGTACAATATATTGCGCAGGCACTGCCAAGTGGAACAGCAGAGAATCCCAAAAACATTCAGGAACATTCGCGGCGAAGTATTCCAAAACCACCAACAACACTATCACTACACCTAAAACCCTATCACTCAAAACTGGTTTATATCCCCACCACCAACTTAGGGAAGTGGTTTTCAATACATGCCGTTGCCTATAAATATTCCGAAGACCCCAACTCACATAAACCGCATAGAGCGCGAGATAAATCAGCATATGGTATCCGCCCAAAACACCAAGAAAAAAAGTCAGTAGGATGAGCAGAGCAAATCCCACGGCAAAAGATAACAAGCATTTTTCAAGCTTAGGACGTTCTGCCGGAAATAGTTTTTCAATTATAAAAAGGCCATTACCCAGGGCACCCAAGGTATACCCAGCTAAAAGCACAACTAATTTTAAAGTGCTCAGCCAGTGGGATATAAATAAGCCATATTGAATTTTATCAAGCCATGAAAACGATAATATATTTTTCAGTATCTGAAAATTCAATGGGTAGGCAACGCTAGCTCGAAAACACAATACACCAAACCAAGTTAGTAATAAGACGATACCGATAGCTTCCCACCACAACGAGAAACTCGTCGAACCGTCTGTATCAATGGTTTTTCTCATAAATAAATCGCCTTTCTATTATCAGTGCTATAAAAAAAATCCCCGCCAATAGCTAGGATTCTTTTCCAACCTGGAATGACGCTGCTATTTTAGACTGCTTATTCATTAATTCAATGCGTTTTTTTAATCCCTTTGGATGAATCGGCGGCTAATGGTCCCTTTGGGAGCCGAAGCCCGGTTGAAGGACCTAGGGGTCAGAAAACCTTTTAAGTCAATGGTTCTGGATACCGGCTTTCGCCGGTATGACGGCCAAAAACAAGAAAATAAGCATCATCAGAACAGTCTCAGTAATTGTAGCGCTGGAGTATAAAAAAAGGGCACGCTCTCCGTCAGGAGCGTGCCCTTTCACGTGAGGTGAATCACTTGCTAATTTTTTATTTTGCTGCTAGGCTGCCCGGCTCTGGCTGACAGCCTCGCTTTTCTCTTCCTTCACATTATCGGTGGTCTGACCGTCTACCGCTTCCTTCCAGGGCAGGATGAAGGTGAATTTGCACCCTTCGCCCATTTTGCTTTGGACCCAGATTTTCCCGCCCATCAAATGCACCAGTTTCTTGCACAACGAAAGGCCGATGCCCATACCGCCGACCTGGCGGATATAGAGATCCTCGATTTGGTAGAATTTTTCGAAAATCTGCGATAATTTCTCCTCCGGTATACCGGGCCCTTCGTCCGACACCGAGACTTCCAGATATTCCCCGGGTTGCAGATCTGACATGTCCACGTATGAAATCGGCACTTTGCGACCGCCTAAAGCGGCCATCCCGCGGAAGCGGTCCACTGACAGCGAAATGCGCCGGTGGGCAGGCGAAAAGGCGATGGCGTTGTCGAGCAAGAAGGTGACGACCTGCTTCATACGGAACGGATCCACATAAATCGGTTTCAAGGAGGAGGCCAAATTGACTTCCAGGTTGAGCTGCTTCTTTTCGTAAGCATCCTGGACCTCGGCGATGGCTTCCCAGATTACGCTGAGGGTATTGGAACTGACCGGTTCGAGATTGAGTTCGTTCATTTCGAGGCTGCTCATGACCATCATTTTATCGATGATTTCGCGCAGTTTTTCCGTGTTTTGCTGAACCACCCCGAGATATTCCCGCTGCATGTCCTTCAATTCCCCCACCATTCCGCACTGGACCAGCTTGAGATAGCCCTTGATGGCCGTCAGGGGCGTGCGCAATTCATGGGCGATCATCGTGATAAACTCGCGCTTCATGGTCTCGAGCTCGCGCAGTCGCCGGTTTTCCTCGGACAGTTCGCGGATCTTCAGGGCACGCTGGACCGTCATTTTCAACAGGTCATTGGAAAACGGTTTCAACAGAAAATCCCGGGCTCCATTTTTCAAGGCCTGGATGGCCGTCTCGATGCTGCCATAGGCGGTCATAATGATGATTTCAGGGCGGCCCGGCACTTTGGTGATTTCCTCCAATAGCTGCAACCCGTTGATGCCCGGCATGCGTATGTCCGAAATCAGGAGGTCATAGTGCTCGCCCCGCACGGCGGCCAAAGCCTCATCCCCGTCCTTGACCGTCTTTACCGCATATCCCTCCCCTTCCAGCAGAATGGTCAGGGCGGTGCGGATTCCTACTTCGTCTTCAGCAATCAGGATGTTTGCGGCCATGGGACCCCCCTTGTTTCAACTTGCTAAACGTGCGGTTTCCAATGCGCGTGTAAATGTGGCCACTACGGTGGGATCGAACTGCTCCCCGGAACACTTGCTCAACTCGTGCATCGCAGCCGCTTCCGTCATGCTCGACCGGTACGGACGTTCGCTGATCATGGCGTCGAATGCATCGGCCACGGCGATGATTCTCGAAAACAGCGGGATATCCTCGCCTTTCAATCCGTCCGGATACCCGCTCCCGTTGAACCATTCATGATGATGGCGGACAGTCTCCTCGCCTCGGTTTAGGAATTTGATGGGACGGACAATGGTGCTGCCCAAAATGGTATGTTTCTTGACCACTGACCATTCGTGCTGGTCAAGCTTGCCGGGTTTTCGCAGTATCTCCTCGGCAATGCCGATCTTGCCGATATCATGGAGTAAAGCGGTATATTCCAGTTCCCGCACATCCAGTTCTGACAACCCCAATTGGCCGGCAATCATCAATGAGTACTGGGTAACCCGGTCGGAATGACCGTACGTATAGGCGTCTTTGGCCTCCATGGCCGTCACCAGGGCGCGAATCGTGTCCGCGAAATGGTCCTGAAGTTCGTCATACAATTGAGCGTTTTCGATGGCAATGGACGCCTGATTGACAAGCGTTGTAAGAAACTGAAAGTCCTGTTCGGTGAATTTCCTGCTTCCAGTACGGTTGTTAAGGATCATAGCGCCCACCATGTCGCTTTTACGCTTGATGGGAAGCACGACCAAAGACCCCAGCCCCGAACCAGCCAGCAGCTGGGATTCTTGCGGGGGTATTTTTTCTATATCTTCCAGCAGAATGCCTTCCCCGCGGCGCCGTACCCAGGCCGCGGCGTATTCATCGACTGCCTCCAATTGGCCATGGTTGGAATCATCCACCGAATAAACCAGATCCATCATATTGCGTTGGGAATTCTTATAATAGAGTAATACCCTGGCACGGTCCGCGCCTACGGACTGCCTGGCCATTTCCAGGATAATCGATACAATCTTCTTGATATCCAATGTGGAATTGATCATTTTGCCCGTCTCATGCAAGACTGCCAGCTCAAAGATAGCGTGATCCAGTTTACGATTGGCATTTTCCATACGCCGCGCGTATTCCTCCTGCGCCTTTATGGCCTGTTTCATTTTTTCACGCTCTTTTTTAAGGGCTTTGCGCACCGATTCGCGCAAATGGTCCACTTCAAAGGGTTTAATGATGAAGTCACTGGCCCCTTCCTTGATAGCCTGAATTGCTGTATCAACATGACCGCAGGATGTCAGCATGATAACCGGAATGCTCTCGTCCCATTTCTCCTTGATTTGCGAGAGCAAGGACATTCCGTTCATGTTGGGCATTCGCAGGTCGGTCAAAACCAGGTCGTATTGCTTTTTCTCAAGCAAAGTGAGGGCTTCCATCCCATCAGAAGCCATGTCAATCTGATATCCTTCATCAGTTAAAAGGATGTTTAATGACTCTCGAATGCCTTTTTCATCATCAACAACCAATATGTTGGACATGAATGGGCTCCTAACGATAGCAGCGAGGTGATCTATACCAATTACTTAAGCAAACTCCTTACCAAGTGCTGTGGAAAACTAAAATTAGGTGAGTTCTTATAGCATGCTAGAACCTACTATATTTTGATTGAATAGAGAGATTGAACCCATTTTGTAGTGGTGTTTTTAAAATATGGCCTTCACACGGGGTGTTAAAAAAGTGTTATTAACTATTTAGTATCTTGTGCCTAAAAATGTGTACATTTTATAGTGCATATTGTATATAAAATATTCATTAAGAAAACATCTATGATTATTCATTAAATACCAGGTAAATGTGAATTTGGACATAGTGCAAAAATTATTTTATTGTTTATTGTGATTTATTGAGAGGAATTAAAAGATTTAAAAAAAGACTTATTATTGATAAGTGCCCATTAATATATGCACATTTTATTAGGCAAATTGTTTTAATATATCATTAAGCACTTTATTATAATCATTTTTCACTAATTTATCATTAGAACGAATTCCCAAAATTTCATTATATTCTTTTCCAAGTGATTTATAAATAATGCCAATGGGTATTCTATCCCCCCATTCTAATGCTTTATCCAATGCTCGATGCCAACTCTGGGGATTGTATTCTGGGTTGTCTTTTACATTATATACACGCGCTTGGTACCATGCAAAAGTATTGATTTTATTGAAGGATACGCATGGTTGAAGCACGTCGATAAGCGAAAAACCCCGATGTTGAATGCCAGCGGCAATCAATTCCGCCAGATGATCTACCCGTCCTGAAAAACCACGTGCAACAAAGCCACAATTCTGGCTTATTGCCAGGGTCAGAGGATTGATAGGCCTACTAGCTACGCCTTGAGGTTGTACTTTGGTTGCTACGCCTTGATCAGTGGTCGGTGAAGCTTGCCCCTTGGTTAAACCGTATATTTTATTGTTATGTGCTATCATGGTTATGTCAATATTTCGCCTTAGAGCATGCAAAAAATGGTTTCCTCCTTCACCGTACATGTCGCCATCCCCGCCTATAGCCAAAACCGTTAAAGCGGGGTTGACCATTTTGGCTGCTTGAGCTGCAGGCAGAGCCCTGCCGTGGAGTCCATTGAAGACATTACATCGCAAATAATGTGGCAATTTGGCTGCCTGCCCGATGCCCGAGCATAATAAAACTTCATGGGATTTTTTATCCAAGGCGACCAGGGCTTTTTTAATGGCATGCAATATGCCAAAATCACCGCAACCAGGACACCAAGCCGGAGCAATGCTTTGGTAATCCGACAGGGTGGTCATTTTTTCCTCCTGATCATCCGTTTTTTACGTCCAGAAGCAACTGGCCTCAGGTGTTTCTTGATCTGGGCGGCAAGTTCATCCTGCAGGAACGGCTTGCCGTCGGTGCGAAGGATTTTCGCGTGTATGGTTATTTCCGTCTCAGCGCGCAAAATACGGGCAAACTGCCCGCCGGCATTCCCTTCCACGCAGATTAATCGGCGGTAAGGCGCCAGCCAGGAACGTAATTTGGATCCTTCCAATGGCCAGAGTTGGGAAAAATGCATCAAAGAAACCTTGCTGCCCTCGTCCGCAAGCTGATTAACTGCATCCTGACAAGGCCCCAAACTCGAACCCCAACAAAGAACCAAATTATCCTTATGGATGCCCTGAACGGTTGGCCTGAGCAGTTCACGCTGAAGGGATTTTAACTTTGCCAGCCGTTTGGCGTTCATTTTAATTCGGACATTCAAATCCTCGGTTAAATGGCCGTCTTCCGTATGTTCATCGCTGTCAGCGATCACCACTCCCGGACCCTTGCCAGGAAAAGCTCGGGGCGATACCCCATCTGGCGTAAGTCTATATCTAACATATGATTCTCCTGCCTCAACTACTAATCCACGTTCAATTTTGACCTTTTCTGTTTGAAATGGTTTTACATTTCCATAGAGATCCGCCAAATATTGATCGGTAAGTATGATGACCGGAATTTGATATCGGTCAGCCAGATTGAAGGCATGTACAGTTAACCAAAAACACTCTTCCTGGTTTCCGGGCGCAAGCACCACACGCGGAAACTCTCCATGCCCGGCGTGGATGACAAATCCGAGATCCGCCTGCTCCGTTCGGGTAGGCAATCCAGTGGCAGGACCTGGCCGTTGGGCGTTGACAATCACAGCTGGACATTCCAACATACCGGCCAGGCTCAACGCTTCCACCATCAACGCAAATCCGCCGCCTGAAGTGCCGGTCATCGCCCTGGTTCCGGCATAGCTCGCGCCAAGGACCATGTTCATGGCGGCAATTTCATCTTCTGCCTGTTCCACGATGATATTCGCTTTGGCAGCCAACCCGGCCATGGTTTCGAAAACGCTTGTGGACGGTGTCATGGGATAAGCCGAATAAAATCCGCAGCCGGCAGCCGCAGCACCCAGGGCTATGGCCTGGTTCCCATGCACCAATAGTGATGATTGAGGGTTCAAAGGCGCAGGCGCTTGATAGCGGTTTTTCCAAGCTGACTGGCCGAGAATGTATTCCAGGCCGGCCCGGAAAGCAGCCCGGTTTTTCACGATCACATCCTCGCCCTTTTTCCCAAAGGTCGCCGCCAATAATTTTTCAACCGGATCAGACGGGCAACCCAAGAGAGCCATCAATGCACCCAAATACACAATGTTCGCGAATATTTCGTTTTCTTTGGCCCCCGGAAATATCCGTTCGATCTCGAGCCCCAACATTTGGCCGCAACCTGGTTTAGGCTTGATTCGTGCAAGGTCGAATATCGCGACTGATTGGCGGTTTAGATTCCGGCAATGTGTTTCAATGGTATTTTGATCCAGGGCCACCAGAAGATCCGTGCCTCGCCTCAGGCTGTGGATGGGTCGGGAGGATATGCGGAGCTGGAAAAAATTATGCCCGCCACGGATGCGTGATTGATAGGACTGGAGGGTGGACATAAAGTAGCCCAGTTTGAGGAAAACCTTGGCCAGCAGCACGCCCAAGGTCTGCATGCCCTGTCCGGCTTCGCCGCCAATGGTGATGACGTAATCAAATGTTTTTGATTTCACTGGTCGCTCCGAATCCCTATTTTTTCGAGGGTATTCTAGCGCGGCTTAAAAAGCAAGATAAAAAACCAGCGATCAGGTGAACTGCTGGATGGGTGCAGGTGTGGGCACGATAACCGTTTCCTGCGTGAGGTTGGTGGGTAATAGCACCGTGACCTTGGTACCCTTCCCTTCTTCGGAGTCTATGTACATGTCACCACGGTGGGCTTCCAATATGCGCTTACACGTAGCGAGGCCCAAGCCTGTGCCGTCGGTTTTAGTAGTGAAAAACGGCTGGAAAAGGTTAGGCAAATCCTTTCGTTTGATGCCCGTACCAAAATCCTCGATAGTTACCAGCATGTACAACCCTTGGCCGCTTGGCCGGCCAGGCATCTGGTCTTTAATCTGCCCATAGACCTTAACTTGGCCTTTTTCCTTCGAAGCATAAATAGCGTTCAAGGTCACATTCAGAAAAACTTGGAAAAGCTGCTGTGGGTCAGCCTGAATGCTCGGCAGATCGGACACTTCCCAGGTGAAATCGATCTGCTTTTTACGCAAGGGACTGTTTAAAAGGTTTTTAATTTTATCCATCAATTGGTCAATGCTGACATTGTCCAATTTAGGAGCCGAAGGCCGAGCAAAGGTCAGCAAATCCGCCGTAATGTTGGAAAGCCGTTCAATCTCCGATCCGACGATATCATGGAAACGCTTTTTAAAATCATCGTTGGAATACTTATCCGGCAGCATTTGTATAAATGTCTTTATCGATGCCAACGGATTACGGATTTCGTGTGCAATCCCGGCTGCTAGAGTACCAATGACTGTCAAACGTTCATTTGTGATCATCTGTTCATAGAGACGTATGTTTTCCAGGGCTGTAGTCATTTGACTGCTCAACGTTTCCAACAGAGTCAAATCTCGGCTCGTAAAAAGATCACCCGATTTTTTACCACCCAATATCATAAAACCCGCGATGTTTTTCTTTTGAATTAAAGGCACTATTAAAGCGGCATTGAACGTTTGCTTCAGCTCATTCTGGATTGCTTTTTTTAATGCGTCGGAGGGAAATAAATGTTCGTACTTATAGGTGAATTCTCCAACTTCTATCAATATTGGATCATTGATCAGATGACCGATTAAAGGATTTCCTTCTTCAACCTGACTTGGAAAACCAGGTTCAATTTCGCCATCAGCTTTATAACACACAAATATATTCGACCCTGCTTTTTCACGCAAGAATACCGCGACTTTTGTTAAGTGCATCTCCTCTATTAAAGCATTACTAACAATGTTGATAATCTCTTCAAGTTTAAAAACTGCGTTTATTTCTTTTGCGGATTTTTCTAAAACATGATAATAATCATACTTTCGTTGAAAAAATAACCTGTCTGTTACACTATCCAGCCAATCTCTTAAAGGTTGCATGGTGATCGCGATTGTAATGGCGGCAATAACTAAAATAAATATCGAATTAAAACTTCCAGGCGTTCCTATTAATTGCTGTGGCAATAGTAAAACGAACGTATAAACCCCGATGATTATTCCAATAATCACTAAATAAATTGTTGTTCGTTTAATAATAATTTCTAAGTCTAGTAATCTATATCTGAGTATTGCATACGCGACAGCTACAAGAAAAATAACCATAAAAAAAGGAGATAACCATACGTAATTATTATTAGTAAATACGGGTAAAATCACATCAAAAATCACAACCAACAGTAATGACAGACCCGAACCTAAACCAAAATACGTCAGCTGTTGCTTATGAATACCTGTAGATTTTATATATTTTCTAACAAGTATCCATGTAGCTAATACGCTATTGATTAAAAAGAAAAAAGCAAATATCGAATATCCTCTAATATCAAATTGAATCCTGTTATTTGCTTTTCCAACATTTACATGTTTTATAAACAGATCAGTAAAATTTAGTAAATATGCAATTACTGCAAATGGTACAAAAAGAATAATCAGTTTTGTCGCACTCACTCTAATCGTCTGTTGAGGAAAAACCCACGAAAATATTAAAAAAGTCGAAATGACCAAATAACCTGATAGCATAATTGTATTAATCAATATTTGGGTGATTTTCTCAGATAAATCCAAGGGGCTGAAAATGAATCCCAGGCATACAGACCACAAACCAATAAATATCGAAAACGCAAGAAATACTCGATGCATTACAGAACTTGACTTCTTTGTGATAACAAAAAAGCCAAGAATAACTTCGATAATAGCTATAAATATCGTTAGAACTAAGCCAAACATTTCAATTCCTTCATTATATATTTTTATTAATACTAGTAACTACAGAATGTATTTTCTCACTATCGCCTGAGAAAAACGCCTTTCTAATTTCATCTTTAAATTTATTTATTTCAATACCAGCTCGAATACTCATGATATACATTTCATCAGTAACCGATGTATTTATCCCCAATTTATTTACATCTTTTATGAATTGGGCGGTCATTTTAATAATTTCTTTATGATTTCGATTATCTATTGAAAAAGGCAGACGATTCCAGAATTGAGGTGGCATAATCATTTTAGCCTTCCATTTAAATGATATACGAGCATAACGATTCTTATCTTTTAAATCTATATTATATTTTTTCGGATTCTCATACCAATCCGTTCTAGGCATTACGATCGGGAAATGTATAGGAGAAGCATCCAACTCTATTTCCTTTAGCAACGCTAGAGTTTCTTTTCGCGAAACATTATCCTCGCCTGGTGCCGGAAATATCAAGCTTCCCACAGTATAAATCGAGGCGCGTTTTGCTTTCTTTATTGTCTCAATTATCATATCGCGATTTATTTTTTTACGCATAAGAGTTAATACTTTGTCACTACCGGATTCAATACCAAAAAACAACGAGCGACATCCAGATTTACGAATAGTCTCGAAATCAGCATTCTCGCCAGATCTTATATGCCCGAAGCTCGAATAAACAACGTTTATTTTTTTATTTATGAGTTCAATTGCAAATTCATTCATTAATGAATAGGGTGTTGAAGATCCCGCAAATCTGAAAGTATGTATCTTATATTTTTCTTTAAAAGTCTCAATCTCCGATATTAATCTTTTAGTACTTTTCAACCTCTGTATATTTTTACTTTTAATCGGATGTATACAAAAAGCACAGGAATTGGTGCATCCTCTTGATTCATCCACAACGATTATTTTTATTTTATCGTTATTTCTCATTGCAGGATATACTTTTTCGTCATAGCATGGCATTGGCAAACTATCTAATTTTTCAATGATCTTTTCGTACGTGGTAATATTTTGACCGTCATTTCTATAGAGCAGATTTGGTATTTTATGATATTGTTTAAAATCATCACCACACTGTGCCAAATACTTTATCGCTTCTTCTCCTTCGCCATATACCAAACCATCAAAACAGTTATAATCCAATATTTTATGCATAAATACATCGACCTGTGGCCCACCACCAAATATTTTTATTTTCGGATAATCATGTTTAATCCGCTTCGCGATCTTAACTACACCTTCTATCCCATCTCCATTCCACAGCTTAAATCCGATCCCCGTAATTTTTCGTTGTTTTATTTCAACTTCAATATCATTAAATATTTCGTCTAATAATCTTGCAGTTCGTTGTTTGCGTACAAATTCAGCTCGTAACAGTTCTAAATAGTATCTAGTATTCTCAATTAAATTCTTTTTAGCATATGATGAATTTGCGTTATCAAATATTTCATTTAATTGTTTCATGATATTTTTCGGAGTAAGTTTATTTATAACATTAATTGTACAATAATCTAAAATAAGAACATTTGCGCCAACCTTTATTAACGCTCCCGCAAGATTAGCCAGACCATTATCTGGCATTAAACTTGTAGGCGAATAAGGGTAACCAGCATAATTAATTAGCAACCAATCATTTATCATTTAAATTCATTCCCTAGTCACTCGCAATTTGCATTTTCTTTCACATTTATATGATGCGACTTCAGTGAGTGAATTCTTTCAAGCATTTTCCCCAATATTGTTCGCATCGATGGATTTTCTTTGCTATTTTCCAAGGTGATGTTCGCTTTCAAGTATGACTTCTTATACAATAAACTGAATTGATCATAAAACTCTTCCAACGGTAGTTTCGGCTTAAATACCGTATGGAAAAAATCATATATTCTATAATCATTCCAATAAATCTCATGTTTCCTTTCTTCATACAAGTCGGTTCCAGGAAAAGGTATGAGGATAGTAAAAACAGGATCAGAAATGCCCATTTTATTCACATATCGACTTAATGATTCGAATTCTTCAATACCAAATTGAGGATCGACAACAAAATAGGCCGCTATTTCAACATTGTTCTTTTTAAGAATTTCGATTGCGCGTTGATTGATTTGAAAAGTGCTTTTTTTATTCCATGAATTTAATTGATTATCCATTATTGACTCAAATCCAACTAAAAGCATTTTTAATCCCACACTAGACAATTTTTCAATTAACTTTGGATTATTGGCAACGGTCGTTGCACGCGAATACATTTTATATTGTTTTTCAATCCTTCTCTCTATTATTAAATCCGCGATTTTATTAGCGCGGTTTATATTCTCGAGGCTGTTGTCATCAATAAAATCAACGAAATCTTCCTTAAATCCCTCAATTTCATTTACAACAAGTTCTGCAGACCGAGTCCGATATTTTCCGCGATTCATTTTCCACAAAGAACAAAATTTACATTTATAAGGGCATCCTCTTGATGAATTAATGGATACAATTGGTCTGTGGGTTCTTTGAAAATATTGGGTTCTGTATTTTGATACTAAATCTCTCGACGGAAGAGGTAACACATCCATATCAATTAACGATGCTGGCTTAGTTTGAATTTGATTACCATTTCGATTTATTACGATTCCCTGAACTTCATCCAATGGTTCTTTATTTGAAAATGCATCGACGACATTCGCCGCTGTAAAATCGCCCTCTCCGACTACAATAACGTCTATATAGCTTTCATTTGCATCCTGTGGCATGAATGTTACATGATGACCGCCAATAATAGTTAATGCTTCCCGATTATATTTCTTCGCTTCTGACAATATTTTCTTAGCCAAATGGTGATTTGCTGTAACCGATCCGACGCCAACAACATCAGGTTGATATTTTCGTAAATAAACATCCAAATTGTCTTCGAGTCGCATATCTAAGATATCGACTTCATGCTTTTCCCGCATTTTGCTTGCAATACTCTCAAGGGCCAACGGTTCTGGCAATCCTGCCAAACCCGTTGGTATATCATACGGACTTACCGGAGGTTCAACTAATAGAACTTTCATTTTCCCTCTTCATATTATTCATTAGTGTGACCTTTTTATACTTTACCATAACATAAATTACTAATAGTTGCATTTTCCCAAAATGATCGTTCCGGGATTCTTTCCATCGTCCGCAGTGATTCATTTACTGTTTTCGAGAGTAAGCGATTTATAAATCTCACATTGAGCTTGCCAGTTACGTAACAAGCATCCCTGGATTCGAGGTGCCGAAATGCTTCGATAATTCGTTTATTACTTACTTTTTCATTAGTTGGTAACTCGCATGGATAGACGTCTTTTGAGATGCCAGTAGTTTTGTCATAAGAACATTTTAAGTGATTGGCAGTCCTCTCGAATATCATTTGTGAATAAGTGGTTTTATCGATTTCCGATGATATTTTGCTATCAACAAGAGCAGGCAGAAGTGCGCTCGCGGCGCTACGGTTATGAGTTCTACAGACAATGTCAGGTTCATATTTGTTAATATCCAAAGCATATTCTCGCGCAATTTTCAAAAGCAATGCAATTGCAATCGAACCTATGCCAAGTGGCTGATATTCCGGTAAAACCATGGCACTATTCACATAGAATAAAAAAGGCGTAATAAATGTGCCCGCGCCAAATGCGATAGGCTGCGATTTTTTTCTGACAACAACCAGCCAGTCAACATCAATTGCAACACGATTAAATCTATTCCCATCCAAGAACATGCCATTTTGATCCGCATTGTAGCCAAATGATCTTATTAAAATATTACCCAACTCTTCTTTGGCGTGCTCTTCAATACCCGCTTGAGCAAATTTAAACTTCGGATTGTTAATCACTTCGGCTTCCACACCACCGCGAAGCTGATAAATTGTGCTGCTTTCTAAATATCTTTCTTCTTTTATTTCTGGCACATTTGCCGTCTGTTGATCTACCGACATCGGAGTGCTGAAAATATTCTGGATTATTTCGTTTCTATCTTTAAGCATTGCAACCACCGTACTCATTTCGCATCCCCCCTTTGAGTTATACGGCAGTTTTTCACAGGCACGCGGCCAGGCGCAGGGTTTGGTTGATCATGTCATCCACTTCACGCCGGCTGATGACGGGTTCTGTCTTTTTGACTTCGGGCTGGTATTCGACCAGCTTGGGCGCTGTGGCGGCTGCGCGGGCGATTTTGTGCTTGATGTCCTGGACATCAAACGGTTTCCCCACGAAGTCCGTAGCGCCGGCACTGAGGAATTGCTCCACCTGATTGCGGTCATCAAAGGCCGACATGACGACTGTCCTGGAATCCGGAGCGAGTTTCTTGAGATAGGACAAGGTCTCCAGGCCATCCATGCCTGGCATGCGGTAATCCATCAAAACCACTTCGGGCCGGCGCTTGAAGGTAAAGCGCAAGGCTTCTTCCCCGCTGCCCGCAAACGCCAGCTCGTATTCGTCTTCGAATACGGTGCGGAGCGCTTCGCGCAGCCCCTGATTGTCATCCACGATCAACATCTGTTTCTTCGACATTTTTTCCTCCTTTTTTTTGTGCTTTGCACTTCAGTAAAACTTGTTTCTGCCGTTACTGAAAATGGCGGGGTCTATCACCTCCTTCAGGTCAGTTACGAAGCCACGAGGGGCTTCCAGGCCGAAATAAAAGTCAGAAACCTCTGAAAAACCCCCCGGTAGTCATTGCGAGCGACCAAAGGTAGCGTGGCAATCTGCATTCAAGTTTGTGAAATCGTGATTGCTTCTCCCCCTTTGGGGGATCGCAATGACCGACCAGGCGAAGCGGGCTTGTTAAAGGTTTCAGCCACTCTTTAAAGAACCAAAACCCGCATTTCAACGACAACAGCATTTTGTTTCGGAAGTGGCTTTCGACGGATGGGCGGCGATTCAGTAGAGCCACGATGTTCCAATGGAATATTTTTTAAGGATTGAAGGAACTGATAAAGGGGATTCCTGGTGTGCCTGAAGATCGGGATTCTCTTCGAGGTTGAAGGGTAATGCAGATAAATGGGTGGAAAAATTGATTGAAAGCGTACTTTCCAGGTCAATCGACCGCCTCTCCGGACTTTGAGAGTGCCGGAGGCGAAAATCGGCTAAAGGCGGTTTTCCGTACCCATGGATCATCGTTCCCACAGTCCCCCCTACTTATACTATGGGAACCCCCTCGCTGGTCTCCTCTCTTCCCTAAGGGAAAACAGGAGAGAGCAAGAAGGCCTTGCTGAAACGATTTTTACAAACTCATTACTGCCGTTTAATGCCCAATTCTTCCATCTTTAGAATTAATGTATTTCGGTGGATACCCATGACCCGGGCTGCTTTGCTCTGGTTCCAGCGCAGCTTTTCCAGGACCCGGAGGATGAATTGCTTTTCAAATTGGTGTCTGGCTTCTTTGAGCGAAATGACAGCGCCTTCCTGGTCAAACGGCTCCTTAAGCGCCTGGTTTGTTAGGATGTTCGAAGGCAAATCGCTGGTCTGGATGACATCGCCGGTTGCCAGCAGCACCACCATTTCCAGCATATTTTCGAGTTCGCGCACATTGCCTGGCCAATTGTAATTGGCCAATAGATTCATGGCCTCGCTTTGGACTTTCTTGATGATTTTATTGTGCCGTACACACAATTTGGATATAAAGTGATCCACCAGCAAGGGCACGTCTTCCCTGCGGGCGCGCAAGGGCGGGATTTCGACGGGAACGACTTTCAGCCGGAAATACAGGTCTTCGCGAAACCGCCGCTGTTCCACTAACTGGCGGAGGTCAACGTTGGTGGCTGCGACCACCCGAACATCCACGGGAATGACTTCATTGGCCCCTACGCGCACGATCTCCCGTTCCTGCAGCACGCGCAGCAGCTTGGCCTGAATAGGAAGCGGCAGTTCGCCGACATCGTCCAGGAAGATGATCCCGCCGTCGGCGTATTCGAATTTGCCGATTTTCCGGGCGCTGGCCGAAGTGAATGCACCTTTCTCGTGTCCAAAAAACTCGCTTTCGACCAATTCGCCGGGAATGGCCGCGCAATTGACCGCCACGAAAGGTTTTTCGTTACGGATGCCCCGTTTGTGCAGTTCACGTGCTACCAGTTCCTTGCCCGTGCCGCTTTCGCCGAAAATCAGCACCGTGCTGTCTGCATCCGCAACCTTGTCGATCAGGGAATAAACATTCTGCATAACAGGACTTTTTCCAATCAGCAGCGACTGTTCCCACTTCTTCTTTTCTTCTTCAATTATTTCTTTTTGCCGGATCAATTGCCGTTTTTCAAGGGCCCGGTTGATGACCGCAATCAGATCTTCGTTATTGAATGGTTTGGTAACGTAATCGTAGGCGCCGATCCTGATGGTCTTAACCGCCGCCTCGGCTGTGTTGTTGGCCGAAACCATGATGGCATCCAATTGGGAATCCAATTCCTTGATATGCCGCAAAGCATCAATGCCGTTCATATCCGGCATGGTGATATCGAGCAGGACTAGATCAAGGTTGGGGTGTTTTTTAACTTTTTCAAGGGCCTCAGCCCCGCTGGTAACGGTGATGGGATTATAATGGTCTTGCAGAAGTTCTTTTAAAGCGGCAATGACGGATGGATCATCATCGACAACCAAGATATTTGATTTCACTATTTCACCCCCAAGAATGACCCACAGGATACTATATTGCGATTAATAGTCAATAATAAAAGCTATGTTTATACATTTTTTTATTCACTTTGCACAAATATTTATATAACAAAAGACGACAAGTGTCAAGTTTTTTTAACACCATATATCTGTGTTGCTCTAAATCCACACACTATAGATAGTATAATCGTCATGCTTTTTATTTGGTTATATTTGCTTTACAGTCCATAATTGTCTGTCGTGAAAATCTATTAATCAAAATAATATAAATTTTCCAGATTATTTGAATTGTATTAAGCAAATAACAGTAAGTCTTTAACTTACTCATCAGAGCCCCTATAGGAAAAAGCCTGATGCGGAATAGGAAATGATTTGAGTAGAGGTACTCCAGGTTTAACTATTCCGATATGACCTGCGACTATTTCATACTAACAAATGTATATTCCATTCTTATCGCAGGTTTAAATCCCGGAAATTCAAGAGAGGTCTTTAAACGGAAAACACTTATATATCTACGCGCCTCGACCGTTACCAAAGGCGACCTAAGGAAATCCCTTGGGGTCAAGTCCCCTAGTGGGAATAAAAATAGAATTCTAAACGTTACTGAATAAAAAAAAACCGGCCAATGATATTGGCCGGTTTCAGATACTAATGCTCAATTAGCGTTTTATGATTTTAACTCTTTCAGAGCGTCTTTATGTGAAAGCCGTATCTTGCCGTTGGGATCGACTTCGATTACCTTAACATCGATGACATCGCCTTCCTTCACGACGTCCGTAACCGCTTTTACGCGATGATCGGCAAGCTGTGAAATATGCACTAAACCATCCTTGTTTGGAAGAATTTCAACAAATGCTCCGAAATCCGTGACTTTCTTGACTTCACCGCGGTATATTTTCCCGATTTCCACCTTTGGAGCCAAGCGGTTCACCCAATCAATAGCTGCTTGCATGGATTTTGGATCCTTGGCAGCCACTGTCACGCGTCCACTATCCTCGATGTCAATCTCCGCGCCAGTTTCCTCGGTGATCTTCTTGATCATTTTACCGCCCGGGCCAATGATCGTGCGGATGTCATCCGGATCGATCTGGATCGTAACCAGCCGTGGCGCGTATTCCGACAATTCCGTGTTGGGTTGAGATATCGTCTGGTTCATTATATCCAGAATTTTCAGGCGGGCTTCCCTGGCTTGTTCCAGTGCTTGGCTCATGATTTCTTGGCTAAGCCCGGTTATTTTGATATCCATCTGGATCGCTGTGATTCCGGTTTTTGTTCCGGCCACTTTGAAATCCATATCTCCAAAATGGTCTTCCAACCCCTGGATATCCGTCAAAACGATGTATTTTTCCTGGTGCTTGATCAAACCCATGGCAATTCCAGCCACATGAGTTGGAATCGGCACTCCGGCGTCCATGAGTGAGAGGGACGCGCCGCATACCGAAGCCATGGAAGACGAACCATTGGATTCGAGAATGTCCGAAGTGATTTGAATCGTATAATTGAAGACTTCCTTGTCCGGAATCAAAGGAGCGAGAGCCCGTTCAGCCAGCATGCCGTGGCCGATTTCGCGTCGTCCCGGCCCGCGCACAGGACGGGCCTCCCCCACGCTGAAAGAGGGAAAATTGTAATACAACATGAAATTTTTCTTGTATTCGCGTTCCAGCTGCTCCATCAACTGCTGGTCAGCGGCGGTTCCCAAGGTCGTCACCACCAAGGCTTGCGTCTGGCCGCGGGTGAAAAGTGCGGAACCGTGTGGCCGAGGCAGGACGTTGATTTCACAATGAATAGGGCGGATTTCTTTCAATCCTCGGCCATCCGGGCGCCGGGCATGTACGGCAATGTCCTCCCGCACGGTCTCAACTTCGAGTTGATCCAGCACTTGGCTGGCATCGCTCATCATTTGGGGATCCGGCTCTCCGCTGGATTCGGCTTTTAGACGATCCAAAGCCTCTTGTTTGGCTTTGTCGATCGCCTGGCTGCGGGCTTGCTTTTCTACAGTCCGGACCGCACGCGCGATGTCATTGGAAGCCAGAGAGCGCACGCGTTGCTCAAGATCAGCCGCCACTTTCTTTAGTTCCAGTTGGCGCTTCGGTTTACCGACTTTTTTAGCTAATTCCTCGATCATGCCGATAATTTCACGATTCTGTTGCTGAGCCAATTCAAAGGCTTGGAGAAAATGCTGTTCTCCCACCTGTTCGGCTTCGCCTTCCACCATGACCAGATTATCGCGGGAACCGGCTACAACAATATCCATTTCGCTGTGGCTCACCTGTTCGAAGGTGGGATTGATGACGAATTGTCCCTCCACCCGTCCAATACGGATGGCGCTAAGGATGTTGCTGAAGGGGATGTCGGAAACGGCCATGGCGGCCGAAGCGCCAATAAGCGCAGGAACGTCCGAATTGTTTTCTGTGTCCGAGGAGATCACCAAGGCGTAGACTTGCAATTCGTTGCGTAAGCCTTTGGGGATCTGAGGGCGCAGGGCGCGGTCAATCAGGCGCGCCGTGAGAATCTCCTTCTCTCCGGGCCTGCCACCGCGTTTGAAGAAGCCTCCGGGAATTTTGCCAGCCGCATAGGTTCGTTCGCGGTATTCGACGGTCAAGGGCACAAAATCCCCTCCGCCGCCACCTCCGCCTTCACGCGCTTCGTAAGCACACACCGCCGTGGCTAAAACCACTGTTCCACCGTATTGGACAGTGACTGAACCGTGGGCTTGGCGGGCTACATGGCCCGTAGCAATGGTTAATGTTCTTCCGGCTATTTCCCGGCTAACAGCGACAGCGCCTTCCAAAATGATACCTCCTGAGAGAATCGATGCGCATCGTCAACAGCACTCCGCCCGCATCTATACGGGCGGGCCGTTATTTACGCAGATTCAATTTATTGATAATCGCCTTGTAACGGGTGACATGGTGTTTCTTCAGATAATCCAAAAGACGGCGGCGTTTGCTAACCAGCATCAATAAGCCGGTTCGGGAATGGTGATCCTTGAGGTGCGCCTTGAAATGCTCGGTCAGGCCATTGATACGCTCGGACAATAATGCGATCTGGACTTCTGGAGAACCGGTATCCGTGTCATGTGTTTTATTGCCTTCAATCAGTTCTTTTTTCCGTTCCTTAAGCAGCGCCATGGGCCATCCCTCCTTTCTTAAAGTTGTTTATGATTAATATAAACTAGTATTTTCCGCCGTCGATTGTAGCCAGGGAGAATATTTGTCAAGAGGCTGCAAATCGGGGATTGCCCTGTAAAATAACGCTTTTAGGAGAAGTCCAGGGAAATCGGATCAGAACTTTGTACCACATTTAAAACAGTCCTGTCAAGCCTTAATTCCTGTACACTATGAATAGGAATCCGGGTCTATGTTAAGAAATCAGAATCAATATAATATGCTTATTTTACAACGTTTTTATTCGGTTCCCGGTTTAGCATATAGTTCAATCTGTCCGAATGCGCAATATTTTTATTTTTACCCTTCCCTTCTTTAGCTCGGTTTCAGGTAAAAAAGACCCTGGAACCACCTGATTCCCGTTCACAAAAACCTTGGCCTCGCCGCCGCCAGGCCCAAGAATTTCAACATCCAGTAATGCTCCCCTATAAGGAAGGGAATGCAAGACCACTCCCAGGTCCTGGGGATAGGTGGGGACTGCTATTCTCAAACCTCGAGGTTCTGGGTTCAATCCCGCCAGACCCGAGTAAAGCAGGAAAACATAATCCAAGGATGCAGGATCCAAGCAAGCTTTTCCCCCTGCGTTTCCCGTCCAACCGAGTTGGCGGGAATCCATGACCACATTGCGGGCATATGCTTTTAAGCGTTCCACAGCTGCTTCCGACGTTTCAGGCCGGAGCAATCCTTGGCGAAGTATCTCATGGGTGGCGTAAAAATTTTCCGATGGCTTCCTGGGATTCTGCCAGGAGGACTGTGCTAATAGGCCAAAATAACGTTCTTGCTGCGAACGCCACTGTGGATTGTTCCAGAGTTCCTGCCATATTTTTTTACGGCTGAAGGAGCTGCCGATCTCGTCACGCAATAACTCGATAGTTGCTGAACTGCGAAGGGGTATCCAGGTCGTGGCCCCAGCGACGCGTGCGAACGTGTAAAACCCTTGCGAACCTAAGGCGGGCTTCCAAAACATGGCTTGCAGTGTATCAGCCCCTTGTTTGGCCAGTCTTTCGAATCGCTGCGCTTTGGCCATCTGTTCGGGGTCTTTGGTTTCGTTCAGGAAGGTTGCGGCTGCATGCATTGCCCGGCAGCCGGCCAGTGCATACTCGAAGAATTCCAACTCTCTGTAGGCCAATGGTTCTTGATGGGCATAAGGCCCCAGCAATTCGTTCTGAACATCAGGCGGAAGCCGGTAGTCCGGCAACCCATCCCCATTATCGTCCATATCTGCCAGATAATCGGCGAGCGCTTCGACCCGGCCGGCATTGTTGGCGAACCAGGTTCGATCCCTGCCGAGTTCATAATAGCGGGCCGCCAGGCATAAAGTAAATGCGAGATCCGGCGTTTCGGCTCGTTGATCCAGCCAGTGATCAAGGAAAGTCCGAATGGCCTGAGGGTGGTGCAGAGCCAGCCAGGTTTCAATGCCCGCCAACACCTGTTGCGGCCGCAGGGCTTTATTATCTCCCAGATTGACCAAAGGCGGCTGACCGCTGGCCAAAGTGCGAATCATCCAGGGCGCCCAAGCCTTATGGAGGAGGAATAATTCCACCAAATCCGGTTCGGAACAGGTGAATGTCAAGCCTCGTCGCAGTCCATTTCCGAGTTCGGTTTTCCAGCGGGAATAACCGGATTGCCGTTGCAGCTGCCTGATTTGGGCGGCTACGCTTTCCTGGTCAGGCCCCCAGGTCAGCCAAAAGGTGGAGACAAACGCCTGCCCGGCAGGCAGGTCCTGGGCAGGCGATTCCAAGGTCACGCTCAAATCAGAGCTTTTCAGTCCACCGGTTTCTCCGCCGCTGATCATCCCTCCGGGGCTTCCCCATCCGCAGGCAGCCCATGACTCCTCGCGCAGGATATAATCGCGCAATAGCAGCAAAGCGTCTCGCGGGTCCGCCCAGGTTTCGTCGTCTTGCTCATCCGGATACTCCCTGATTTCGGGTTGCCGCCAGCGGGCTTCAATCCTTGTGCCGGCCAAAGCTTTCGCATGAGCGTGAACAACGCGGAAACGGATTCCGACGGCCGGAATATCCAGAGGTTGATAATAAGTCCGCTCTAGACGCAAACCTTCCGGCCATTTCCAAGTTTCTTCAATGCGACCGGGATAAATGGCGGTCTGCAATTCGACCGCCTCTTCCCCGGGGACCAGGGAACGACGTTCCGAACCCAGCAACAGGGAGAATTCCAGCTGCCCGTCCAGGACACGGCCGTTACCCAACCCGAATTGCCCGGTCGGCCCGGCTTTTACTGCCGAGTATTCCAAGGATAAATTGAGGGGTTGGGAATAACTAAAACTAAAAACGGCATGATCCTGCCACGCCGGCGATGGTGAAAGCAAAAGGCGGGTTTTTTCGGGAATATCCGGGCAATAAACGAGTGAAATCAGCGCTGAGGTGGTGGAAGCATTCGCTTCCACCACCTCAGCCAAGACGGGCTTATGGGCCCAGGCCGCTATTAATAGCAGTCCGGTCCAGATGCGCAATGATCGGGCCGCATCCGCCAACCGCAAGGGTTAGCCTCGATTGCGGAAGTGCTGGATCAACTCCGGAACCACTTCATTGACATCTCCCACGATGCCATAGGTGGCGACCTTAAAGATTTCCGCGTCGGGATTGCTGTTGACTGCGATGATGATATCCGAGGACTGCATACCCGCCAAATGCTGGATGGCTCCGGAAACACCCAAGGCGAAGTAAATTTTCGGGCATACGGTTTTTCCGGTCTGGCCAACCTGGTGCGAATAGGGCACCCAGCCGGCGTCGACCACGGCGCGCGACGCGCCCACTGCGCCGCCGATGGCTGCGGCTAGATCGCGCACCAATTGGAAGTTTTCCTTGCTGCCAATGCCCCGGCCTCCGGTTACAATAATATCCGCTTCAGCCAGGTTGCAGGTTTCCTCCACTTCCTTTACGGTGTTGATCACCTTGGCCCGCCAGGTCAGGTCCTTTTCCGCCATCTGCTGTTCGATGACTTCGCCTTGGCGGGCTTCGTTGCGTTCCAGCGCCTTCATGACTTTATGGCGTACCGTGGCCATTTGCGGGCGCTTCTCCGCACAAACGATAGTGGCCATGATGTTTCCGCCGTAGGCCGGCCGGGTTCCCAGCAGCACTTTTTTTTCCGGGTCGATGGCCAAGGCCGTGCAGTCCGCCGTCATCCCTGTCTGCAGATTGGCAGCGACCCGGGGGATGAAGGAGCGTCCCACCGCTGTGGCGCCGCCCAGAATAATGGCAGGTTTGTGGGCGCGCGCCAAGTCGGTCAGGGCCTGCGCATATGGTTCATCCGCGAATTTAGCAAACGCGGGGCTGTCCAGATAGAACACCTTGTCTGCGCCATGGGCGATCAGTTCTTTGGTCAGCGGCTTGAGATTGTGCCCCAGGAGAACGGCGACGAGCTTTTGCCCTAAATCATCTGCCAGCTTCCTGCCTGCACCCAGCAATTCCAAAGCCACGGAATGCAAATGCCCATCCCGTTGTTCGGCATATATCCACACATCCTGGCTGTTTTCGACGGACATAATCATGAGCCTCCTGCTCCGCGTACCGCGGTTTAATGGATGATGTTCAGATCAACGACTTTTTTATACAATGCAGACGCCGCTTCCTTCGGCGAACCGCCGATCATTTCGCTATGGTACTGGCGCTGGGGGGTGAAGGTCTTGACCACCCGCGTGGGTGAACCTTTCAACCCGACCTGGGCGAGGTCGAAACCCGGCAAATCAGCGACCGTCCAGGTCTGGGGCTCGTATTTTTTAGCCCTCATTTTGCCCTTTAGGGACTCCAACCGGGGCTCGTTGATTTCTTTCACCACGCTAAGCAAGGCCGGCAACGGGCTTTCCAGAACATCGTAGCCATCCTCCATCAGGCGCTCAGCGCGAATCTTTTCAGGCGAGACTTCCTCGATCTTGCGCACCCATGCGATCATGGGTAGGTCCAGACAGGCCGCGATTTCCGGCCCGACTTGGGCGGTGTCGCCGTCCACGGCCTGTTTACCCGTTAAAATCAGCCCATAATCCCCTATTTTGCGCAATGCTTGAGCCAAGGTATAGGAGGTGGCCCAAGTGTCCGATCCGGCCAATGCCCGGTCGCTCAACAAAATCCCCTCATCCACCCCCATGCCAATGGCTTTGCGGATGATTTCCTTGGCTTGGGGCGGTCCCATGGTCAACACCGTGACTTTGCCGCCCAGTTTCTCCTTGATGCGAAGCGCCTCCTCCACGGCATATTCGTCAAAGGGGTTTAAAATGCTTTCCACTCCGTCTCGAATCATGGTGCCGGTCTGAGGATCGAGTTTGACATTGGTAGTGGCCACTACTTGCTTGATCAGGACTACGATGTGCATTGACTACCTCCTGAAAATGTCTGACACGTCGGACGAATCTGACGGGTCGGACGGATTACTGTTTTTTCGCCGCTTCTTTGATCAGTTGCAGGGCGATTTCATTCCGCTGGATTTGGCTGGTGCCTTCGTAAATCTGGGTGATTTTGGCGTCGCGCATCATTTTTTCAACCGGGTACTCTTTCATATACCCGTATCCACCCATGACTTGAACCGCATCCGTGGTGACCCGCATCGCGACTTCCGATGCAAATAGTTTGGACATGGCCGAAATTTTGGCGAAGCTCTTCTCGCCGGCATCAATGCTGCGGGCGGTGGCATACAAAAGGGCACGAGCCGCCTCCACTTCGGTGGCCATGTTGGCCAGCATGTGCTGAACCGCCTGGATGCTGGCAATCGGCTGTCCGAATTGCACACGTTGGCGGGCGTATTGGACCGCCTCCTCGAGCGCTCCGGCGGCAATGCCCAGCGCTTGGGAGGCCACGCCCGGCCGTGAAGTGTTCAGGGTATTCACCGCCACGATAAAACCCATGCCTTCCTTGGCCAGCACGTTCTTGGCCGGAACCCGGCAGTTGGTGAAAACCAGTTCGCGCGTGGCTGAAGCCCGGATGCCCATTTTATTCTCTTTCTTACCGAAGGTGAAGCCGGGCGTGCCTTTTTCCACAATAAAAGCCGTGGCGCCGCGCGGCCCCTTGGCCTTGTTGGTCATGGCAATGACGGTATAGGTTTCCGCCTCGCCGCCGTTGGTAATCCACTGTTTGGTGCCATTGATCACGTAATGGTCGCCGTCCTTGACCGCAGTGGTGGTCATGTTGCCTGCATCCGAACCGGCGTTGGCTTCGGTCAGACCGAAGGCGGCCAGTTTTTTACCCGTGGCGATATCAGGAAGGTATTTGGCTTTTTGCTCCTCGTTGCCGAACAGCAGAATGGGAAAGGTGCCCAGGGCAGTGGCGGCCATGGCCAGGGAGATGCCGCCGCAGACTTTGGACAACTCCTCAACCGCCAGGCATAGCTCGAAAATACCGCGGCCCATGCCTTTATATTGTTCAGGGATGTACAAACCCATAAGATCGGCTGCCGCCATTTCCTTCACGATGTCCCAGGGAAAATGCCCTTCTTCGTCGTATTTTTCCCTCACCGGCTTGATTTTTTCCTGCGCCAGTTCCCGGGCCGTATCCACGATCATTTTTTGTTCTTCGGTCAAAAAGTAGTTCATTGCTTCCCCCCTTGGTATCAGGCTGGAAAAAATCCCATGCGCGGGATTTTTTCGAGATCACAATTCGTTTTTATCGCTCGTGTTTCAACGTTGTGAGCGCTTGCGCCGCGGCTGCTTGAGCCGCTTGCTTCTTGCTGGGACCTTCTCCCCGGCCGCGAATGCGGCCTTTTAGACTGACCGCCACCAGGTAGCGCCGGTTGTGATCCGGCCCGATCACCTGTTCCACAGTGTATTCCGGCAAGGCGCCGGACGTTTTCTGGGAGTATTCCTGCAGCAGGGATTTATAATCCGCTTGGGCTCCCCCGCTTATTTCCTCTTCCAAGGCTTCGGCCCACAGTTCGCGAACCAAGGCTTCGGCGTGGTCGGTACCCTCCCCCAGCGCCACTGCGCCAATAACCGCTTCCAAAATATTGGCCAAAAGCGATGCACGCTCCCGCCCGCCAGATACTTCCTCTCCTTGCCCCAACAACAACGCCTGCCCCAATTCCAGCCGTCGTGCGATATGCGCCAGCCGTTCCGCCGAAACCAGCCGGGATTTGGCCTGCGACAATCGGCCTTCATCCGCCTGAGGCCATTTCTGAAACAACCATTTGGCGATAATGAAGCCCAGCACGGCGTCGCCGAAAAATTCCAGGCGCTCGTTGGCTGCTTCCGCTTTACCGCCGCCGTGGCCGTTTTTATGCTCATTTACATAAGAACGGTGGCGGCACGCTTCGCGCAGCAGTTCCAGCGTCGCCGCACGCGTTTTTAGTCGCTTATGCAGCCTGTTGAGGGCTTGTTCGGGCTGTGAAGACTTGACCATGCCGAGCCTGCTCCTGGGGCCGCCGGCTTAGCCTTCGAACCTGCGCACCAGCAGCGTGACATTGTGCCCGCCGAAGCCGAAGGAATTGGAAAGCACGTTCTTTACTTCGGCCTGGCGTGGTTTGCCGGGAATATAGTCCAGATCGCACTGGGGATCGGGATTTTCCAGGTTGATCGTAGGGTGAAGAATTTGTTCCAGAATGGATTTCACCACAGCCACGAACTCCACCCCGCCGGCCGCGCCCAGAGCATGCCCGATCATGGATTTGGTCGAGGAGATGGGAATTTTATACGCCAGTTCGCCGAAAACCCGCTTGATCGCCGTGGTCTCGCCGACATCGCCCTGGGCGGTCGAGGTTCCATGCGCATTGATGTAACTGATGTCTTCGGGCTTGAGCCCTGCATCCTGGATGGCGAGCATCATGGATTTGGCTCCCCCGGATCCATCCGGCAAGGGGGAGGTCATATGATAGGCGTCGTCGGACATGCCGTAGCCGCCGATTTCAGCCAGAATGGTGGCGCCGCGTCGTTGGGCGTGTTCGAGGGATTCGATAACGGCTAACCCGCAGCCTTCGGCGATTACAAAGCCGTCGCGGTCGCGGTCGAAAGGCCGGCTGGCATGCTGGGGATCGTCATTGCGGGTGGAAAGGGCTTTGGCCGAACAAAAACCCGAAACCGCCAGGGGGGTAACCGCGGATTCGGTCCCGCCCACGATCATGACGTCCGCATCCCCGCGCTGAATGAGGCGGACAGCGTCCGTAAAGGCGTTGTTCCCCGATGCGCAGGCAGTGACCACGGAAATATTGGGGCCCCGGAATCCGTATTTGATGGCAATCATCCCGGGCGCCATGTTGGGAATCATCATGGGGACCAGAAAGGGTGATACACGGCTGGGCCCGCGGGAAAGCAGGATCTCCTTCTGCGCCTCGGCTACGCCGATGCCGCCGATGCCGCAACCGATGACGATGCCGATGCGGTCATGATCCGCTTTTTCCAAATCCAAGCCGGATTGCTGAAGGGCTTCCTGGGCGGCGACCAAGGCGTACTGGACGAAGAGATCCAGGCGCCTCGCTTCCTTGCGGTCCACCACACCGGCAGGATCGAAATTCTTCACCTCGCCTGCGATGCGCGAGTCGAACTGGCTGGCATCGAAGTGGGTGATCGGACCTATGCCCGACTGGCCTGCCAGCAGGTTTTTCCAATACGTTTCAACGTTATTCCCCAGGGGCGTAACGGCCCCCAGGCCGGTCACCACGACCCTTTTTGGCATAATCCCTCCCTTGTCAACCATTCCCTATCCGAATGATCCCCAGATTCCGTGCGACTTCTGCCGCGAGCAGTTGCGGACAATGGGGATATAGCTTTGCGGACCTTGTCCGGCCTCTGACGTAAAAATTCCCCCGCTCGCCGTTAAGCGGACGGGGGAACTTCTCCGTTGATCATGTGCGGAATGAAGCTGAGTGGGTTCTTATGACTGGGCTATATTTGCATGGGACTTGATGAATTCGATGGCGTCCCCGACGGTTTTGATCTTTTCCGCTTCGTCATCGGGAATTTCCATGCCGAATTCTTCCTCCAGCGCCATGACCAATTCCACCGTATCCAGGGAATCGGCGCCCAAATCATCAATGAAGGACGCCTCATTGGTCACTTCATCGGGGTTGACACCCAATTGATTCGCTATAATCTCTTTGACTTTCGCTTCTAATGCCACGCTCTTGAACCTCCTTGGGTTTTTCTTTTTTTGTGCTGCCCGCCGCCGCGCTTGACCGCGGGGAGGATTATTGCATTACCATGCCACCGTCCACGGCCAGTACCTGACCGGTAATATACGCCGCTTCATCCGACGCGAGGAAAGCCACGGTTTTCGCCACATCTTCCGGCTCTCCCAGGGTGCCCAGCGGTATCAATTTCTTCAAGGCTTCCTTGGCTTCGTCCGACAATACGTCAGTCATCTGGGTTTTAATGAATCCCGGGGCTACAGCATTGACGGTAATGGAGCGGCTCGCAAGTTCTTTGGCCGCCGTTTTCGTCAAACCGATTACCCCGGCCTTGCTGGCGGAATAATTGGCCTGGCCGGCGTTTCCCATCAATCCCACGACTGAAGCAATGTTTACGATCCTTCCGGACCGCTGCTTCAGCATGGGCCGGCTGACGGCTTTAATGCAGTTAAAAGTCCCTTTTAAATTGATCGCCAGGACCAGATCCCAGTCCGATTCGTTCATTCGCATGATCAAACCGTCCCTGGTTACCCCGGCGTTATTGACCAATATATCGACGCGGCCATATTTGTCAACGATTATTTTAACGCCCTCTTCAACCTCCGAATAGGAAGCCACATTCATTTTTACCGCCAAAACCTGCCTGCCGGTCTCGGCGGCAAGCTGTTTGGCGGCAGCTTCGGCTTTTTCCAGATTGACGTCGGCAATGGCCAAATCAGCGCCCTTTTGGGCGAGTTCTTTGGCAATGGCCAGCCCGATTCCCTGGGCTCCCCCTGTAATCCACGCTATTTTTCCTTTCAAGGTCATCTGCTTCCCCTTTCCACGGTCTAGCTGGAAGCCCCCACGCGGGAGACTTCCAATGCGGTCTGGTTGATTTCTTCCAGTGCAAACGCGCCGAAAACCGCCAGCGACGGGTCGATTTTCTTGACTAAACCCCTGAGCACCTTGCCTGGACCTATTTCCAGCAGACGGGTGGCGCCCAAGCTGGTTAATTTCCGCACAGATTCCTCCCACCGGACCGAACCCGTAACCTGCTCCAATAAAACGGCCCGGATCTCATCCGGCTGGGTCACAGGCGCAGCCGAAACATTGGCGATGACCGGAAAGCGTGCGGGACGCAACTCGACTTTAGCCAGCTCCGGGGCCAGCCGGTCGGCGGCCGGCTGCATGAAACGCGAGTGAAAAGGCCCGGAAACCGCGAGGGGCAGCACGCGGACTTTCCTGGCTTTGGCCAGCGACTCGAGCGAAGCCAATCCTGCCTTGGATCCGGAAACCACCACTTGGCCGGGCGAATTGAAATTGGCCGGCTGCACTTGGCCATTGGCGTCGGCTTCCAGGCAAAGGGAGGTCACTTCCGGTTCAGTCAGCCCGATCACCGCAGCCATGCCGCCTTCAACCGCCTGGGCTGCTTCCTGCATTAATTCCCCGCGGCGGCGAACCAGCTTGAGGGCAACTGCAAAATCCATGACTCCGGCTGCCACGAGCGCGGAATATTCTCCCAAAGAATGCCCGGCAGCCAGGCACAGGCTTGAATCGGGCTTCCATACCCGGCCCAAGGCCGCCCAGGCAGCCATGGAGGCAGTTAGAATCGCCGGTTGCGCCACGGATGTCTGCTTCAATTCCTCTTCCGGGCCTTCCAACATCAACCGGGTGAGCGGGAATCCAAGAATTTCATCCGCCTGGCGGTAAATAGCCTGGGCTTCAGGAAAAGCGGCAACCAGTTCCTTGCCCATGCCTGCGAATTGGGATCCCTGCCCCGGGAAAACCAGACCGGTTTTTGACATGCGTTGTTCTCCTTGCGATGGTTACCAGCGTAATATGGCCGAACCCCACGTCAAGCCGGCCCCAAAGGCCACCAGGGCCACATTCATCCCCGGCTTGAGGAGGCCGCGCTCCTTGGCTTCGCCCAAGGCAATGGGCACCGAGGCGGCTGAAGTGTTGCTGTAACGTTCGATGTTGACGAGTACTTTTTCCATTGGCAGATCGAAACGTTTGGCGGCCGATTGCAGAATGCGGATATTCGCCTGATGCGGGATAAGCAAATCCAGGTCTGACTCTTTCAATCCCGCCTGCTTCAGAGCCCGGGCCACCGCCTCACCGATGATGCGCACTCCGAATTTGTAAATCTCAGGTCCGTTCATTTTCATATAATGCAAGCGCTGGTCCACGGTCTCGTGGGAGGTGGGCTGTTTCGAACCACCGGCGGGAATCCATAAATACTCAATGCCCTGCCCATCGGCGCCCATAAGGCTCGAAAGCAATTCCCCGTGCGGCGCATCGGCGGTCAGCACAATGGCACCTGCGCCATCGCCCATCAAAACACAGGTGCTGCGATCCTGCCAGTCCAGCAGCGAGGAAAATTTTTCGGTAGCCACCACCAATACCCGTTCCGCCTGTCCTGACCGCACCAGGGCGGCGCCGGTGATGTACGCATACAAAAAACCCGAACATACCGCATTCAAATCAAAAGCTCCGGCCTGGCTGGCACCGATCCGCGATTGGATCAGGCAGCCGGTGGCTGGAAACACCATATCCGGAGAAGCGGTGGCCGTCACGATTATGTCCAGATCCGAGGCGGCGATGCCGGCATCGGCCAGGGCCCGTTCGGCGGCGATCACACCCAGATCCGAGGCGGATTGCTCCGGCCCGGCGAGGCACCGCTCCTTGATGCCTGTACGGGAGACGATCCACTCGTCGGTCGTGTCGAGGCGGGACTCCAATTCACGGTTGGTCAACACGCGCTCAGGCAGGTAATAACCGATGCCCGCGATGCCCACACGTCGCGGTTGGTTCACAGTTCCGCAACTCCGTTTTCACGCAAAGCCAGTTCGATCTTATCGTTGATGTGCGCGGACACATAGCGGGCGGCGTGGAGGATGGCGCTTTTGATGGCCTTGCTGTTGGATTTTCCATGCCCGATGGTGGAAATCCCGTTGACGCCAAGCAAAGGCGCACTCCCGTACTCCTTGTAATCCATGCGGCGGTAGATCCGCCTGATCGTGGGAGTCAGCAGGCCCACGGTCAGCTTGGTGAAAAGGTTTCCATTGAGGACTTCCCGTTTGAGAATGTCCCCGAACAGGCGCATGATGCCTTCGCCGAATTTTAAAATCACATTGCCCACAAAGCCGTCGCAAACCACCACATCCGCCCGGCCGTTGACCAGATCCTGCCCTTCCACATTGCCAATGAAATGAATGTGTTTAAGCCCCCTGAGGATTTCATGGGTCTCGCGGATCAATTCGTTGCCCTTGGAGTCCTCTTCGCCCAGGGAAAGCAGTCCAACACGGGGGGAAGGCACATTAAGCAAGTTTCGGTGATAGAGATCACCCATGACCGCGAACTGGGCCAGCATTTTAGGCTTACAGTCGACATTGGCGCCTACATCAAGAACCGAGCTCCAGCCGTGGCGCGTCAGGGAAGGGATATTGACCATCAAGGCGGGACGGATAATGCCTGGAATCCTTCCCAGGGTGAGCAGGGATACACCCATCGCCGCGCCGGTGTTCCCGGCTGTAAACACGGCGTCCGCTTGTCCGTCTTTGACGAGCTGGTTGGCGACGTGCATGGAGGATTTTTTCTTCTGCCTGGCCGCTTGGGCCGGCGAATCATCCATGGTGATCTCATCCGAGGCGTGAACGACTTCGATCTGCTGGGGGCGATAGCTGCGTTTATGCTTGGCCAGGATGGAATGAATGGTTTCCTGGTCACCCACCAGCACAATAATCAATTCGGGGTTGAGACTGGCTGCTTCCAAAGCGCCGGTGATCGTGGTAACCGGGCCCCGATCCCCACCCATGCAGTCCAATGCGACGCGCACGTTTTGGCTGCCTCTCGATTACTGCTGGGCCGGGCTGATGATTTCTTTGCCCCGGTAATAGCCGCAATTGGGGCACAGCCGGTGGGGTTGTTTGGGTTGCTGGCACTGCGGACAAACGGAAATGTGCACGGATGCGGCCTTCCATTGGGAACGCCGTTTATGAGTGCGCGCCTTTGAAAATTTGCGCTTAGGATTTGCCATGGATCCTGCTCCTCTCCTTGGCCCGCAAAACCGGGCCGGACATTACGGATGCCACTTTTTTAAAGCTGAAAACGGCCCGCCAGATTCTCTGGAATCAGGCCCTTCATCGCTTCGGTTGCATTCACACGCACCCTCGGCTAATCCCGCTCCGCACCGGGGGCATAAACCCGGACATTGATCGCTGCACAAAGGCTTCATGGGCAGCGCCAGCGTCAGGATATTTTCGATTTCCGGCGTTAAATCCAGTTGATCGCCGTTATATACAATTCCAACGGCATCGTCTTTTTCAGCCCCTTCGGCCGTTGCCGGAGACTGACCTTCTGTCACTTGGTTGGCTGGAACCGCTAATAAAACCAGCGGAGATTCCACTGGTTGGTATAATTCCCGCAAACAACGAGAGCACTGCAATTGCACCGTGGTTTCGATTCGGCCACGGATATAAACCTTCTCTCCCAACCGGTGAACGTTTACATTGACTCGGACCGGATCGCGTACGATCCCCTCGGATCCCAACTCGAAAAGCCCGGGATCCATCTCCGCTATAACCGGAACCGGATCAGCGGCTAACGAATTAACGTTTATTTTCAAACCTTTTTCCATTTATTGGTAGCCGTGGAGGAGGGATTATAGCTTTCCCCATCCCCCTTGTCAACTGAAAACCCGTTTGTTCTCCCCTTCTAGGGTGCCGGAGGGAGATTAGAGGGTTCGGCCGGTTCGGAACTGGGTTGCGCAGGCGCAGCTGGTTGTTCAGCTGCCGGTAGCTGTTGCATTACGCCGCGATAGCCGCGGGATTGGCGCGACGAGGTCAGGGACAACAGAATCGAGGTCACCATGAACAGGATCGCCAATCCGGAGGTCAGACGGGCGAAGAAGTTCTTTCCACCCGAAGAACCGAAAACCGTCTGCGACGCGCCTCCGCCGAAAGATAAACCGACCGTCGAACCCCGGCCGGCCTGCAATAATACCACCACCACCAAAATCAGGCAGTTGATGATATGCACTGCCCACAATAAACTCACAAGCATGGTTTGTCCTCCTGCTGGCCGCCTCTAGGCGGATTGGTAATTGACCAAGGCCAGGAAGGAGTCTGCCTTCAAGCTGGCTCCTCCCACCAGGGCGCCGTCGATATCGGGCTTGGCCATCAGTTGTTTGACATTGTCCGGTTTGACGCTGCCGCCGTATTGAATTCGTATGGTTTGGGCCGTGTCCGCACCCGCCATGTCAGTCAACAGGCGGCGGATAAGGCCGTGAACTTCCTGTGCCTGTTCCGGTGTGGCCGTTTTGCCGGTCCCGATGGCCCAAACCGGCTCATAGGCCACGACAATCTTGCCCATTTCCGCCGGGGATAAACCGGCCAATCCAAGGCGGACATGCTCGCTCACCACGGCTTCGACTTTTCCGGCCTCGCGTTCAGGGAGCGTTTCCCCCACGCATACGATGGGCAGCAACCCGGCTTGAAGCGCGGCTTTGACTTTGCGGTTGACGGTTTCGTTGGTTTCACCGAAATACTGCCGCCGTTCCGAGTGTCCGATGATCACATAGGCGCAGCCCGCGTCCGCAAGCATCGGGCCCGAGACTTCTCCGGTAAAGGCGCCTGAGGCTTCCCAAAACATGTCCTGCGCGCCCAGCCGGACCGGCGTGTTTCGGATCGCGTTGCGAACCGAGGCCAATGCCGTATAAGGCGGGCACAGGACAACTTCCACTCCGCCCTGTGGCCGCACGCCGGCCGCCACTTCCTTGGCCAAGCTTTCGGCTTCGTTCTGGATCTTGTTCAGCTTCCAATTCCCGGCAATGATCGGTATCCTCATGGGTTCATCCGTTTCTACAGGTAATAGAGGCAAATGGTTCAGGCGTTCGCCAACTCAACGGTTGGTCAAAGCCGCCACGCCCGGCAGTTCCTTCCCCTCTAAAAATTCCAGCGAAGCGCCGCCGCCGGTGGAGACATGCGTCATTTTGTCGGCGAGACCCATCTGGGTGATCGCTGCCACGGAATCCCCTCCTCCGACGATGGTTGTGGCTTTGGACTCGGCCAAAGCCGAAGCCATGGCCAGGGTGCCTTTGGAAAAAGCCGGAATTTCAAACACGCCCATCGGCCCGTTCCAGACAATGGTTTTGGCCATCTTGATGGCTGCCGTGAATTTCCTCACTGTATCCGGCCCGATATCCACGCCCTGCCAGCCCTCATCGATATTGTTGCGCGGTACATGCTTCTGCTTGGCGTCGGCCTTGATTTCATCGGCCACGATGTGGTCGATCGGCAACAACAGTTGTTTATTCAGATCCAGCGCCTGCTTGAGAATTTGCTTAGCCGTGGGAATCAGATCATCCTCGCAAATCGATTTGCCGATGCCGATGGACTTGGCCTTTAAAAAAGTGTAGGCCATGCCGCCGCCGATCAACAAGCTGTCCACTTTCGGCAGCAGATTCTGAATGACTTCGAGTTTTCCCGAGATTTTCGCCCCGCCCAAAATGGCCACAAACGGGCGTTCGGGATTCGAAACAGCCTGGCTCAAATAATGGATTTCCTTTTCCATCAGGAAACCGGCGGCCGCTTGTTTGACCAGTTTCGCCACTCCTTCGGTGGAACAATGGGCTCGGTGCGCCGAGCCGAAAGCATCGTTCACGTACAGATCGGCGAGGGCGGCGAGCTGTTTGGAAAACTCGGGATCGTTTTTAGTCTCCCCCTTGACAAACCGGACGTTTTCAAGCATCAGGACCTCGCCCGGCTGCAGTTGGTTGGCCAGGGTGGTTACGTCGGGGCCGACCACATCCGGCGCCATCTTGACGTTGATTTTCAGCAACTCGCCCAGACGTTTGGCCACTGGCGCCAGGGAAAAAGTCTTCCGGTCGCTTGGCTCGCCCTTGGGACGGCCCAGATGCGAACACAAGATGATCTTGGCACCGCCCTTTCGTAGAAATTCGATGGTCGGCAACGCGGCGCGGATGCGTGTATCGTCGGTGATGGTACCGTCCGCTTCCTGGGGTACGTTGAAATCCACGCGCACCAGCACACGCTGGTCCTTGACCTTGAGATCCGCGAGCGAAAGTTTCTGCATATGGCACTCCCCCATTTCGGCCTGGTTAAAGCGGGCGGCGGGAACCGCAGTCGGCCTGCAATTCCCGCCGTTGTTTCCCGAATGGCTGGCTATCGTTTGGAAATGATGAATTCGAGCAAATCGACCACGCGGCTTGAGTAACCCCACTCGTTGTCATACCAGGCCAGCACTTTGACCTGGTCGCCGATCACAAACGTAGATTTGGCATCCACGATCGAGGAGGCGGAGTTGCCGATGAAGTCGCGCGAGACCAGTTCTTCTTCGGTATAGTTCAGGTACTTGCTGTTGGCCGCGGCAGCCTTCAAAGCCGCGTTGACCTCGTCCTTGGTCGCGGGCTTGGCGACTTTGACCACCAGGTCCACTAGCGAAACATCCGGGGTGGGAACGCGGATGGAAAGACCGTCGAGTTTTCCCTTGAGGTCCGGCAGGACCAGGCCGATGGCCTTGGCAGCGCCGGTCGTGGTCGGGATCATGGAGAGGGCGCCGGCCCGCGCGCGTCGCAGGTCTTTGTGGGGGAAATCCAGGATGACCTGATCATTGGTGTAAGAGTGAATAGTGGTCATAAAGCCGCCCAGGATGGTGAACTTTTCATGCAGGACCTTGGCAACCGGGGCCAAGCAGTTGGTAGTGCAGGAGGCGTTCGAGATGACGTGGTGCTGGGCCGGATTGTACTTGTCCTCGTTCACTCCCAGAACCACCGTTAGGTCCTCGTTTTTGGCCGGGGCGCTGATGATGACCTTCTTGGCGCCGGCCTGCATGTGAGCGACGGCCTTCTCCTTGTCCGTGAACTTGCCTGTGGACTCGACCACGTAATCGACGCCCAGGTCTTTCCAGGGCAGCTGGGCCGGGTCTTTCTGGGCGAGGACCTTCAGCACCTTGCCGTCGACCGTGATCTGCCCTTCGCCGGCCTGGACTTCGCCGGGATAAACGCCGAACACCGAGTCGTATTTGAACAAGTGCGCCAGGGTCTTCGAATCCGTAAGGTCGTTAACCGCCACCACATCGATGTCTTTCTTGGATAACGCCGCGCGGAATACCTGCCGTCCGATGCGTCCAAATCCGTTGATGCCGACTTTCACTCCCATGGTCATGCCTCCTTGGCAAATATAATGGTGAAATGAACGAATGGGTTCAACCGCCCAAGCGGATCATTCGCGTCCCGAAAAAGCCTTGTCGGGCAAGGTTAAAAAAGGGGCTTGCTCACGCTTCTTTTGAATAAACGGCGCATATTGTTGCACAGGACTTGTCGCTCGTCAATGTTTTTATAGCATGCTTCTCCCTGACTAACGTTCTCCAAAAAAGCCTATTACCGTATTCCTCCTACCAATAATAACCAATCATCCTTCTTATCTCCCGGGCTTAGGCTTCCAAACGGCCCGTTGGCTTTGAATTATACGGATGAATTGGGCGAGAGGTATTTTTGCCTGTTTACAGCCATTTCTTGCGTTTGAGGAAGATGACCATGCCGGTAAGGGCCAGAACCAGGAGACCGAGGGAAATGTAATATCCAAAGCGCCCCAGTTCGAATTCAGGTATTTTAACGTTCATACCGTAAAAGCTGGTGATCACCGTCAGGGGCATGAGGATGGTGGTGATGGTGGTCAGCGTTTTGATGATTTCGTTCATGCGCAGGGACACCACCGAGACATAGGCATCCATGGTCGACGCCAGCACGTCCCGGTAAGTGTCCAGCATGTCGCTGATGCGAACCACGTGGTCGTAAACATCGCGGAAATAGGTCGCAATCGAGCGGGAAACGAACGGCGTGTTGGAGCGGCCGAGGAGGTTGAGGATTTTTCGCTGGGGCTGGATAAAATTGCGGATGGTGAGGATGTTTTTCCGTATTTCGACGATTTTTTCCAGCACCTGCTTATTGGCGCCGGCCAGAACTTCGTCCTCCAGCTTTTCGATGCGCTGTTCGAGTTGATCGATGACCGGAAAATATCCGTCTACCACCTGGTCGATGATGGCGTGTAGCAGAAAATCGCTGGCCGGTTGCAGGGAGTGGGTCTTGGTTTGATATTTTTGAAAGAGCTTCGAAACCGAAACCAGGGTATTCAAATGGCTGGTGACCACGAAATTCCTGCCGATGAAAATGTTCAATTCGTGCGTCCCCACCTCTAGGGATTGCCGCGAGGGATAGCTCAGTTCGTGGACCACGACGTGAAGATAGGAATGGTAACTTTCCAGTTTTGGCTGGTTTTGCGGAAAAATGGCGTCTTCGATGGCCAACTGGTGGAAGCGGAAGACCTCCACCAGAATGTCGATGTCATCTTCCTCGGGATTGGTGATATCCACCCACAGAAGATTGGACCGGCTGCGCAATAAGCGGGCGATTTCCGAGGCCGTCTCGACCCTCGTCAACTTTTTGGCGCGATTGATGCAAAGCGCTTGCAGCATGAGCCGCTCCCATTCAGAACCCGGTGCTATTATTATTCAACTGGCTGTTGTTATTGTTATTGAGCTTCTCTTCCTTCGATTTGCATTCAATGCATAGCCGGGCAAACGGCAGCGCTTCCAGGCGCGAGGTGGAAATCAGATTGCCGCAGGTTTCGCATTTGCCGTATTTCCCGCTTTCGAGGCGGTCCAACGCCTCTTCCACTTCCTGCAAACGCACACGTTCGGTTTCGGTCAAACCCATGGCCAATTCGCGCTCGTAAAAATCCGAGGCAAAATCGGCGGCATCGCGGACTTCATCCGAAGCTTCCTCTCTGTTCATGTCGACGCTGTTCTTGACCTTGGCGAGCAAATTTTGCTTTTGAGTCTGCAGAATTTTCCGAAAGTAATCGATCTGGTTTTTTTTCATTCACTGCACCAACTTTCTTGACGAAATCATACCCAGCGGGTATTCGGCATCTCCTCACCACAGCGAGGGTTGTTTGGCTTTTCTCAACTCCGCTTCTGCGGCCGTTTCTTTCAGCCCGGGTTCCACCACCTTGATCGTCCGCAGCTCCGGGTCCGATTGGCCCTGGACCCGTCCGCCCCGGTTGTGAAGTTCCTTGAGGTAGTGCAGAATTTCTCCCGAAATTCGTTCGCCGGGGTTTAACAACGGAATTCCCGGCGGGTAGGGCGAAAAAACCTCGGCGCTGATCTGGCCGACCGCGGCTTTCAGGGAAACTTTTTTAGTCGCCGAAAAAACCGCTTCGCGCGGGGTCATCACCACTTCCGGCAATTCCTCCGGGAAGCGGAGATGTTCCTTGCGTGACGCGTGGGGCGTGCCCTGGGCGTCTTTGGCTATCGACTCCAGCGCAAGGATCAGTCGCGAAATATCTTTTTCCGTATTCCCGATCGAAACGATCAATAGTATCGTATCAAGATCGGCGAATTCAACCTGAATTTTAAATTTTTCATTCAATTGTTTGGCAACTTCGAAGCCTGTGAATCCCGTTCCGCTCACATTAATGCACAGTTTGGTCACATCGACCGCGTGCACGCCCGGTCGCCCCGCCATTTCCTTGCCCTGGCACGTCATCCCCGGCAAAGCATTGATGCGCTGGCGGGCATCTTCGGCCAGCATAATGGCTACATTCAGCAATTCCCTTCCCCGGGTAGCCATCTGCATCCGCGCCAGATCCAGCGAGGCTAAAAGCAGGTAGGACGGGCTGGTGGTCATGAGCAAAGAAAGAATGCGCTTCAGCTTGAGGACATCCACCGAGCGGCGGGCCAGCAACAGGGAGGCCTGTGTCAGGCTGCTGATGATTTTGTGCGTGCTTTGCACGCATATATCCGCCCCGCAGTCCATTGCCGCAGGGGGCAAATCCGGATGGAATTTCAGGTGGGGGCCGTGGGCTTCATCGACCAGAAACTGCATTTTGGCGCGTTTGGCCAGGCGTGAAATTTCACGCAGATTGGCGCCGATGCCCTGGTAGGTTGGATGCGTTACCAGCACGGCCTTGGCGTCGGGATGGCGCTGGATGGCGCGATCCACGGCTTCAGGCGTAACGTTCAGCATTTGATTCCGGTCCTCGTCCCGCTCCGGCATGATATAAATCGGAATGGCGCCTGAAAAAATGATTCCCGCCAGAACTGAGCGATGCACGTTGCGCGGGATGATGATTTTGTCGCCGGGATCGCAAACCGAAAGCAGCATGGCATGGTTCCCGCCCGAAGTCCCGTTGACCAGGAAAAAAGCGTAATCCGCGCCGTAGGCCTGCGCCGCCAGTCTTTGCGCCTCCCGGATCACGCTCTTCGGTTCGTGCAGGGAATCCACTTCCTCCAGCAGCGTGAGGTCGCAATCGAATATCTTTTCCCCAACGAAATTCCGGAACTCCTGCGGAATGGAAACACCGTGTTTGTGCCCGGGGGTATGGAAGGATATTTTCCGTCCTTTGGCGTAATTAATGACCGCTTCGAACAGGGGCGTGGACTGCTGATTAAGTACCGGAAGTTCCGCCATCTTTCCTTCCACCTCGTTCCCTAAATCGGTGTGTAAATGGGTTGCTGATCTTTAATCAGCCTGCCCTGGCTTGCCAGCATGGTCCGCAGCGTTTTATCGGGCATAAACTGGCGGCAGTGCGTCGTGCCATCGAAAGCCTTGAGTTCCTGAACGCCGCGTTCGTTCAACCGGCGATCCACTTCGGCCGGTGCGAGCCGTGCGGGATCCGATTGCATTGAGCCCAGGCAGAATCCCCAGGGATAGCCAAACGAGGGGATGAACGCCTCGTGCGCTCTGACCACCGGGAAGGCCTTTCCCAGAGTGGTGTGAATCGAAGCCATGATTTCTCCGCAGGTGGGACTGGCGGCCCCGGCCTGCGTAGCGACGATTCCGGCGGGCGACAGCCGTTTGGCTACCTCCTGGTAAAACTGCCGGGTATACAGCAGGTAGGCCGGCCCGTCATAGGACGGATCCGAGGCGTCGATGAGGACCACATCGTATTGCTCGGCGGTTTCCTGCACAAACCGCCTGCCGTCGCCGACAATCAAACGCAGCCTGGGATCATCGAACGCTCCGCGGTGCCATTCTGACAAATGGCGTTTAGCGAACTCCACCACTTTTTCGTCGATTTCCAGCATGTCCACCCGTTCAACCGAGCCGTGGCGCAACACTTCGCGCAGTGTCGCGCCTTCCCCGCCGCCGATAATGAGTATCCGTTTGGGCAATGGATGGGCCACCATCGCGGGATGTACCAGCAGTTCGTGATAGATATGCTCATCCACCTGGCCGGACTGCATTTTGCCATCAAGCAGCAGGCAGCGCCCGTATTCGTAGGTGTCGACGATCTCCACCTGCTGGTAGGCGGTTTGCCCGGTCACCAGCACGCGCCGAAATCCGTGCAGGTGCCCTTCGTTTTCCGAGTACATTTCTATAAAGAGACGATCATTAAAAATTTGCATCTTCCGCCCCTCAAAAATGGGAATGCAGAACCCGCGCCCCGAAAGGACGAGTTCTGCATTCGACAACCTCTGCCAGGTCGTTTTCGTTTGGGAATCGCGGCCTAGGCTTCGATTTTGTGCTTTAATACCGGCCGGTCGAAAATACCTCGCTTCATTTCAATGGATGTACGCCGTTTTGCTCCCAAACGTTCCGCGACATAATGGTGGGCAACCCACGGATCCACTTCATCGCCGCAGGTAAAGAAGTCCAGCGCCGCGTACCCGTGCTCAGGCCAGGTATGAATCGACAAATGGGACTCCGCGATGACCACGACGCCGCTTACACCATATGGATTGAAATGGTGAAACACCGACTTGACAATCGTGGCTCTTGCCGCCAGCGCAGCCCCCTTCATTATTTGTTCGATTTGCTCATGATCCTGTAGAATCTTGCTGTCGCATTCGTGAAGCTCCAGCAGTATGTGCCGACCCAGAGCCTTCACCTCGATCTCACCTCCTCCGAATGATTCGCCGGTAATCCGGCGCGCGCTCCCTCGGGGGGGAACTTGCCGATATTCTAACGCGATTGACTTACGTGGTAAATATTTTTTTTACTTCGGGGGGATTTTTTTTTACAGTCAGGAAGGGTTCACGGGAGGCCGCGAGAAGCCAGTGTGCTCATGCGGTTATAAATAGACCCGCCCGCCGATCGAAAAAGTAAAATAAAAATTGAAATCCGGGGAAATCGCCAAGGTGGGAGAAAGCTGCATAAATATATCAAAGGGTTCGGAAAAAATGTACGTCATGCCTACCACGCCGCGAAGCCCGGCAGCCACCTGGTTGCCGCCTGCGCCCAGAAAAGCCCCGCCGCCGATGAATAAGGGCGCTTCGGGAGTATCGGTGATCACCGGCAGGTGGAATAAATAATCCGCATGGACCCCTACGCCCGCCAAGGAAAGCTGCGAACCCAGGGCAAAATCCCAAGCCATGCGCCGATCCAGCCAGTACTTCACGGTGACCCCCGTGGGATCGCCGATGATCAATCCCATTCCCCATTGCCGCCGGTGGGTGTCGGCCTGAACGGTCTGAACCTCGTCCGGTTTGACGGAATAACGGGCCTTTTTCTTCGCCTCACAAATCGAAGCTGGAATAAGCGGTGCAACGTGCATGACCAGCAAAATGACCAACAACCGCCGAAAATGTTTCACTGCCGTCGATCGTCCCTTCCAGATGATGAGCGGAAGCCTCCCCGACAAAATTTCCGGGCTTTCTTCCGCAATAAAACAACATTCCATAATACCATCCCCGGACTGAAGCCCAGGAATTTTATGGAAGGAGCAGATGGAGCGGGAGACGGGACTCGAACCCGCGACGTCCAGCTTGGGAAGCTGGCATTCTACCACTGAATTACCCCCGCGATTTTTCCAATGGACGAATCAGCGTTTTGGCGGTGCGTTCCTGGGTTTAACGGGCAAGGGTATATTCGCCCGCCAAACAGCCGCGCGAATGGCCGCCAGTTCGTCGCGGTCAATCACGTTATCACGCAAGGCTTGGCGAAAGGCTTTGATGACCAGGCTGGCGCGCATCAGGTTTGGCCGGTCGAGTTTCTGATTGGCGATAAAGGATTGGGCCGCTGTCACGTAAACTCTCAATTCCTGATATTGCTCGGGTGAAAGGGTTTTTTCCCTGGCCAGGCGGGTCTCGGTTTCATTCAACGCTGTCACCAAGCCATACTTTAACACATTTGTGGGTTTCATATACAGGCTGAGGGCTGCGGCCACCATTAGAATCAGCAGCAATAAAGCCAGGATGGCCGCGCCAGGCAGGCATCCGCTTGGCTTCTGGCCCGCCGTCTGCGCAGGCGTGATTTTCGTGGTTGGGCTCATACCGGTAGTCCCCTCTCAGTGATGAAAGCTACCAAGTGACATCATCCAAGCACAATGCTCTGGAAATATCCACATGACCGGCCAGCGCTTCCGCTTCCTGCCCACCGATTAAGAATTTCACGGCCTTGACTTCGGGAAAATTCATCACCAAGGTTTTCAACAGCGAACGAACAGCCGCAAGTTCTTCCTGGGCGCTGACGGATTGATTATACTGGACGGTTTTTTCAAAGTCAACCACCAGCATTCCACTACCCCGCAGATAGACCGCGCGCACTTTCGACGGCAGCGGAAGGTTTCCGAAGGGCGAATTCGCCGCCTCCGGGCCAAATTGCTCCAGCAGTTGTTTGACCCGAACACGCAGTAGCTCCGACGTCGGAATGCGAACCGACGTTTCCTTGAAATGACGCGGATTATCCAGCGCGAAAAAGAGTTTGGCCGTTCGCAGCGGTGAATCTCCCGGCGCGTTCGCCGATCCAAGTCGAGATTGACCTGACCAGCTGACAAACCACCAACCCAGAGCAGCCAAAACAGCCACCCCGGTCACTGCCAAAACCGAAGGAATCCATTCAGAGCGGTGTTTGGTCGTCATTTGTTCCCCCGGCTTGACAGATACCGCTCAATCCCGCTGGCCAAGCGCTCGGCCTCACTCCGCCAGACTTCCGGGCCTGGTTTTTTCTCCTGTTTCCCGCCGCCGGGCGGAGGTAATTCCGCCAAAACCGCCGGATGATTGACACCGACCAGAACAGCCATGGGTATTTCAATTATTTCCGCCGTCTGCCCTTCCCAGGCCGCGCGCAAGGCTTCGGCTACTTTGCGGCTTTGCAGTTTGAGATTTTGCTGCGCAGTCTCCCACGCCACCAGCCGTCCCTTGTTCAAGGACGCGGATTTTTCCTTGTATGTCGGCACGCGATGAATAAAAAACCTCGCAGGTGGATTTCGGTTCCCCAGGCGATCGCCCACATGCAAGCTGATAAACACTGTGGCATTTTTCCGGTTGGCCAGGCTCATCCGTTCTAGAAGTGAACAGGATTCGTCCCCGGTGCGCGTTAAAAAAACCTGGAATCCCTTCTTTTCCAGACGGTTTTCAAGGGTGCGGGCCAGTTCCATCATCAGGACTTTTTCGCTCCAGGGATCAGCCGGTTGGCTTTCGATTCCAGAATCCCGTCCACCGTGTCCCGGGTCGATGACAATAACCATTTTTTGGTCTCCGACTTCCGCCGGATCGGCCGAATGGGCAGCAGGAGAAAAAGACCAGAAAACTAGACAAAGCATTACATTCAAAGCGAACAGGCTGGACAACGGGATGTGGTTGTGATGAGAAGGGCTGTAAAGCGATTTAGGATTGGGCATGATTGATGGCAGCGGTTGACTCCTGGCCTGGCGATGACCCCTCACCAGTTTCTGGGAGCGGTTCCGTGGATTGCAGAAACCCCATGCGACGGTATTTCTGATAACGCAACTCCAACAACTGCTCCGATGGGATCCGGGACAACCGTTCCATATGTTCTACAAGCTTGAGTTTGACGCGTTCAGTGACTATTTTCGGCTCGCGGTGCGCCCCGCCCAGGGGTTCCTCGATGATCTCGTCGATAATGTCCAGGCTTTTTAAATGAGGTGCCGTCAGTTTTAGAATTTCCGCCGCCTTCGGGGCCTCAGCCCGGTCTTTCCACAAAATGGCCGCGCACCCTTCAGGTGTGATAACCGTGTACATGGCGTTGGATAACATCAGCACGGTATCTCCCACGCCGATGCCCAGCGCCCCTCCGCTGCCTCCTTCCCCAATGACAACCACGAGGATGGGGGTGCGGAGAATGGACATTTCGCGCAAATTCCTGGCAATGGCTTCGGCCACGCCGCGTTCTTCGCCTTCCATGCCCGGAAAAGCCCCGGCCGTATCGACGAAGGTGATGACCGGCAACTGGAATTTTTCCGCGAATTTCATCAGGCGCAACGCTTTACGATACCCCTCAGGAAGCGGCAGGCCGAAATTATGGATGAGGTTCTCTTTAGTATCCTTGCCCTTCTGCGTGCCCATGACCACGCAAGGGCGGTCGTCAAGCCAGGCGACTCCGCCGACCATGGCACGGTCGTCGATGAAAGCCCGGTCTCCGTGCAGTTCCTGGAAATTCGTAAAGATATTCTGGATGTAATCCAGGGTATGCGGCCGCTGGGGATGCCGGCTGACCTGGACAATCTGCCAGGGACTCAGGTTGGAGTAAATTTCCTCCCGCAGTTTACGTGCGCGTTCCTCCATTTGGGCCAGTTCCTGGTCCAAATTCAATTGTTGGCCGTTCGTGAAGCTGCGCAATTCTTCAATCCGCCGCTCCAGTTCCACTAATGGCCGTTCGAATTCCAAACCCCCGTCAATGACCATGCTCGTCTCCTAAACAAATCCAGTGTTGGCAGGGTGCTATTATACTGACCGGATCGAAAACGCCGCAAGTGAAATTCTTGCGCTCCGCGGAAAATCCGAAAGCGCCAATATCGCTTATTGCTCGCCGGGCAGAAACAGGGTCACTTCCACCCGCCGGTTTTTCGCCCGCTTATCGGGCGCATCGCCAGTATAGATCAGCCTGCTCTTGCCATAGCCCTGAGTCTGCATCAAAGATGACGGCAGGGCTTCATCCTCCACCAGGTAACGCATCACCATTTTCGCTCGTTTCAGTGACAATTCCTTGTTGTAGGCGTCCGTGCCGATTTCATCCGTATGTCCCTCAATCATCACCTGGACGCCTTTGCCCGAATGGGACCGGACCAAATCCGCAATTTTGCGGAGTTTTTCGAATACCGCGGTTTTAAGCTCGGCCTGGTTGAAGTCGAAAAGAATTTCCTCCACCTTCAGCGCCGGGCCCGCGCCGGCAGAAGTTAACACGCGAACCGCCGTGGCGTGAATGGGTGCGGCCTGCTGCCAAACGTTGCCGAGAGAGTCCTGCATTTGCAGGACGTAGCTGTACTGTTCACGCGAAGACACACGCCGGCCCTGTTCATCCTTGGAATCCCAAACCAAGGTTTCAGGCAAAGGCGCCGTGCCTTCGTAGGTGCGGACGATTTTGCCGCTGCCCGTGTCGAGGATGTTGAAAACCCAGCGTTTGATCTTGATATCCGTGGGTTCGAAATGAAACGGGACCTGTTCGTCCAGGGTCGCGGGCTGATCGGTGAAAGCCTTGGTGCCTGCATCGATCACGATCAGAGGCGACGCGCTCCTCATTTCATTGTTCTGACGGTCCCTGACTTTAAGGACGAAATGATAACCGGTCTTCACCGCTACCTGTCTCTGTTTTTCATCGGTGCCGTCCCAGGCAAAATCCTTGGGAATGGTTCCCTGACCCAGGTAACGTTTAAGCACACGGCCGTTGGCGTCGACGATTTCGATGGACCACTCCTGCAAATCCTCGCTGGTTTTGGGGCGGAAAGTAACTTGACCGGCAAAAATATCCCTCGGCGACGCTTTAAGTTTGGGAAGCGCCGTGATCGAAATGGGCAGGATTTCACCCTCAACTTTTGCAACGTAACCCTGCTGGTCCACCACCCGCATTTGATATAGGTAATATCCTTCCACATTCACGCGTTTGCCGGCTTCGTCCACCCCTTTCCAGGTCAAAGCCATCGGAAGCTGTTTCTCGCCGCTGGCCCGGTACACCACGCGTTTCGTGGCTGTCTCCTGAATCAAGGCGTCCCAGTGGTCGAGTCCAGAAGCGACCACAGCGGTCGGCACCAATTGGACGTTATATCCAGGATCACCGTCCGGATAAACGAATTCCCGCACGCTCATCACGACTTTAAGTTTGGGCCTGGCCAACCGCCGCTGGCTGCCGAAATCATACGCCAGTGAAAAGCGGTGCACTAAACCCATGCCGCCCAAGGGTGTCAACGCATAATCCAGATGCACGCCCTGCCAACGCAGCCCCGCTCCGAGCGTCAGCCAGTCCCCGGAATCTTGATCGGATTTGACACCAGCCCGCAAAGCCAGAAAATTCTCCGCCCAACCCTCCACTCCCAAGCTGAAGGCGGGTTTCCCGGCCGGCGAAAAAACGCTCTCCGCGGACAGGGACAACCGCCAGGGTTCGTCAGGCCACAATAGGTATCCCAGGCCGACAATCCCTGCCAGGGGCAGCGGGTCCGCAACCGCTTGGAAGGGTGCCATGATCCCCACTTCCCTGACAACGCCGGAGAATACCAATTGATCATTGCTGAGAAAATACTGGGCGCCTGCGTCCAACGCTACACCCCATGATTGGGAATCGCCCAGCCGTGACAAAAGCGCCTTGAGTTGTGCGCCGCAAGCCAGGGAACGGCCGAATTTATAGGCATAGCTTCCGCCGCAAAGGATGTTCCACGCCTGGCCTGCAGGGGCTGCCGGGTCTTCGGTGCTGTTGAAGGGGGCGACATTCAGCCAGGCGGCGGACAATCCGATAGCGCCTGCTTCTCCCAAGGGTTGCACGCCCCACAATGCGTCGTAGGTAATGCCTTCCCACCAGGATAAATGACTCACGCCCACTTGCGGGTTCAGCAGCCCCAGGATCCCCGCCGGATTTGCAAACATTGATTCCGCATCCAGGCCCAAGGCGGAATAACTGCCAGCCAGGGCCGCGGCCCGCGCGCCCGGAACCAGCCTTAGAAAATCCGCCCCGGTGGTTCCTTCGCCGGCCAAGCACCATGTCGACGAAGTCATCAGGCTTCCTGCCAGCAGGATGGCAAACAAGCGGCGTCTCATCGGATCACCAGCACTTTTCTGACCACTTTATAATCCGGCGCCTCGAAAACCACGAAATAAATTCCGGAAGCCACGGGTTCCCCGCTCTGGTTACGCCCATCCCATTCCAAACGCAGATATCCGCCGGGCAGCGGAGGCACCTGCCAAGAGCGGAGCAGCCGGCCGGACAAGGTGTAAATCCTGATATCAGCCGTTTGTCCTGACAGCAGGCCCACTTTCAGGTTTAACCGTTCCCGCGAAGGCATAAATTGGTTTTTATCCAGGTAAAAAAGCGTTGCCGGCGTCGGCGTGGCCGTGGGCGGCAGCGTGGGCGTCTGCGTCGGCGTCATCGTGATGGTTGGCGTGATGGTGCGCGTGGGCGTGATCGTCGCTGTCAGGGTGACGGTCAACGTGGGGGTCGGGCTGACCACGGGTGTATCAGTAGAGGTGGGAGAAATCGTTGCCGTTCCTGTGAACGTACCGGTTGGGGTTGGCGTCGAGGTGAGGGTCGGAGTCCGCGAGGGCGTGGCGCTGGAGCTGGGTGTCGGCGTTTGGCTGGAGGTCGACGTACCGGTGAAAGTGCCGGTCGCGGACGGCGTGGATGTGAACGTGGTGGTGGGCGTGGGCGTAAAAGTGGCGGAAGGCGTCGGGGTAAAAGTGGCGGAAGGCGTCGGGGTAAAGGTCGCGGAAGGCGTCCAGGTCGGAGTCCGCGTGGCAGTATCCGTGGCCGTGCCGGTTATGGAAGGCGTTGGCGTCGGGCTGGGCGTCAAACTGGCGGTGCGTGTGCACGTGGCCGTCGGGGTGCCGGTATGCGTCGGTGTCGCTGAAATCGTGGGTGTATGGGAAAAGGTCGGAGTGTAAGTCGGTGTATCGCCAGACAGGGTAATCAAGGCTTCCCGGTAATGAGAAACCGCTCCTCCGTTCACAGCAGCTGCGTCTTCCATGAACCAAACACGGACTCTTTTTAATCCCGCCCCGCCTGTCAGCTGGGCTTTAACGGTCAGGGTGGTGGCGCGGGCCCCGGCCACATTGCACCAGCGCTCGTCATCCGTTGAATGCCACTGATCGAAAACCGTATTAGCGGTAAAAGTGACCGGGAATTGGTAGTTGACTAGGTCCGACGTCCCGTCCACCAGGGCAAAATGCGGGTTGGGCAGGCTCCAATGCAACTCGACATCGGTCTGGGTGGTGGTCGAGGCGCCGTGATTGATCATTAAAAACGGCATCCCCAATTCTGAAAGGTCGTAATAACGGCTGGTTGCATCCGCAACAGTATAAAATTTCCGGCGTTCCGCATCCATGGCCATGCCCCACAGATCATCAGCGGTGGCCGAGGTAACGGAGCCGGTCGGGATCCCAGAAGCGTCCAGGGAAACCCAGCGTAAATCCGACGTGCCGGTTTCAGCCATCCCGAAATACAGACGCTGTCGCGTCGCATCAGCTAACAAGCATATGGGTATGCCGGTGACGATGAATGAGTTGGCCGACCCGGCCAGTTCTCCTGGGTCTGCTGAAGCTTCGGACTCTAACGGGAAGGTATAAAGAACATTGTTTCCAGCAGCCACATAGAGGCAGTTTAAAAAGCTGTTCAGCGCCAGGCTGGTCACGTTCCCGCTCCCGGCCGTGCGGGTATTGTTGATGGCTGCCACATCGCCAAAAGCGTCCAGATTGCAGGTGCCCACGGCGCCGTTGTTATATCCCAAATAAAGCTTGTTGCGGGCCGCATCCAGGGTCAGGGCATTCACCCGGTTATTGGTCAGGTGGGTTGTGTGTCCGATCGCATCACCGGAGGAATTCAGGCTGACAACTGCCAATCCCACGGTATTGTCCGCCAAACCCACATACAGACGGTTGCGTTGTGGATCCAACGCCAAGGCCTGTGCATAGGACGAGGAGGTATCCCGGCCAAGGTTACCTGACGGATCTCCGTTTGGGTCTAGCGTCACCACTTGCACTTCCTGGCCGGCGCCAATCGTATTTTGCGCCAGGTACATGCGGTTGCGACGGGCGTCCAGGCTTATCGCCAGGCTGTTGGTTCCCATGGTAAAATCATTTACCGCTAAAGTGGTATCGCCCTGGCTGTCGAGAGTGAAAACCCGGATATTCGGCGTGGTGTTCCTGATGAGGTACAAGCGATTGCGATAGGTATCCAACGCGATGCTCCGGGCATTGGAACCCGAATAATAGGTTTTGGGATTCTGAGGATCCGACCAAGCCGGCAAGGCACCGACGGATAAAAGCATTCCCGCCAACGCAATCCCCGTCAGGATCGTATGCAGAACGCTTCGACCGCTCATTCCCCTGAACTCCCTGTTTCCAGGCTGGTCAACCGAAGGTAGGCTCCTGAAAAAACAAGGCCCAGAACTTTATCTTACCAGTCCTGGGCCGCTTGCCAAAGATAAAAACGCAGTTTAAAAATGGTGCTTTTTCCCGCCGTTTTTCGTGTAATAACCGTGATCGTATCCGTTCACGACAAAAACATAGTGGTTGACTTGACCGGACCAACTCCGGATGTCAACTGTTCCGCCGCCGACTCCGTTCGCGTCGAACTCCAGATCCATGTTCAACAAATCGCCGTTTCGTGTCACGATTTTGCACCGGCCGCTCTTGTTTGCCGTGGAAGACCAGACTTCCTCGGCCTCCAGTCTTTCATCGCCGTTTTTATAAAAACGGGGTTCGGCATAAAACAGCGTAAGACGGTTGATATAATATTCGTTGGCCAAACTCAGGAACAGGCTTTTGTTTTTACCCGTGGGATTGTTGACCGGATCGGCGATGAAACTGTAATTCCACTGCAAGGTAATGATCGGCTTTTCATTATGATAAATGTTGTTCAAAGATGAAGACGTAAACAGCTCCACAATATCATTTTTAGGCGTTACGCTGTGAAGGTGGTATCCGCGGCCATTGCCCCACTCCGACAGATAGTCGCCATAAAAACCGCTGCAGCGATTCCAACGATAAGGCAGGAGCGTGATTTCCGGATCGCATTGGGCTGGATTGGTATCCAGGCCAGGATACCAGGTTTCAGACACCATCAGCAGACTTTGCCAAAAGAGGATAGGACCGATTCCACATTTAAAGATGACGATTTTAAAGAGTTTGGAAGTGATGATGTTCTCCACGGTATTGGTCAAAGCCTGGTCTTGGAACCAACCGCCGATGACCAACATGGCAAATTTATGCAGCAACCCGTGGTTGCACATTCCTAAATAATGATGTCGGAGTTGTTCCGTCCATCCCTGATGGTGGCCACCGCCGCCACCGCCGCCGTGGCAGGCTGCTTCAACTCCATTGGTCCCAGAACTATCCGCTTCTGCTCCGGCAACTGGATCCGTCTGAATGCTACTGACTTTCTGCGCGACTAGGGTGGCGGGAGCGGTTGGGCCCATTACATTCTTGCCGCAACCGGTCCATAACAACGAGGCGAGGGTGATAACGAAGATTACTCCCAACGGGTAGGTTGAGCATCTCCTCATCTTCTTTCATCTCCCCTCATTGCAAGAATTTAAGCAAATATTTTTTCTCTTAATTCAAGTATATCATAGGTTTTAACTTTTGCAAATAATATTAATAAATTATTATGGCAATTAAATTATAATATATTTTGATAAATTAATAATGCCTGGTGTTTTATTCCAGTACTTATAATAATATCTTTGAAAATAAAGGATATTATTTTAATTTCAGGATTAAGTTTCAAGGGACATAATCTGCGTTTGCATAATTTTATAAACGCTTATTTTTAATGATTATTCCTGGAATAAATCTCGAGGATCGATGGGAATTCCATTAATATTAACTTGAAAATGCAGATGAGGACCTGTCGAAGCGCCGGTTGAACCAACTTCTCCGATTGCTTCATTTTGGCTGACCGTTTGACCTGACGTGATATTCATTTTGCTCAAATGTAAAAAGGTGCTCACCACGCCGTAACCATGATTGATCAGGATTGTCTTCCCGTGGGCTTTAAATTCTTCTGATAATAGAACGATTCCCGGGCCCGGAGCCTGGACGATGGTTCCTTGCGCAGCAGCAATGTCCAAACCAGTATGCCGTGAGTTTCTTATTCCTCGGTTATAATTCCTGATGACTCCAAACTGTTCACTAATCCTACCCTGCAGTGGCCAGGATAAAAAGTCCCAAGCGGTACGCGGAACTGACGAAGCTTGACGTCGCGCTGCCGCCATGACCGCCGATTCTCCCGAATAATCATACTGGGATATATTTCTGATCCACAGGTTGGTGATCAAATCCTGTGGCCTCGGCAGCATCGGGATGGTGTATAGCTTGCTCAGGAGCACTTCCCCTGGTTTCGAAACAGCTGTAAGCGTCAGACTGAAGGACGTTGGAACGTTTTCCAGTGGTATAGCCAAGTACCCTCTAAAGCAGCCTGGTTGTGCAGGGTTTGCCTGGGCCGCCAATGTTAAAGATTGGCTGTCCGCCGAAATCTGAATCTCAAGGTCAGCCGGTTGGGCTTGAACCTCCAATTGTAAGGCATGACCAGCCATGGCCTGCGCGGGAACCCAGCGGATGTCTAAACGGGGCGGATAAACAGGTTTATGCCAGGGAGCACAGGCTGAAAGCGAGACGGATGCCAGCAGGAGAACCAGCGGGCCTAATTGACGCGGCGCCCTGGGTTTCACTGCCGGAGAATGGGTTCCGATCCGGGAAACGGATGCCGGCGGATTACTGCGCAAACAGCACCACTTCTACCCGGCGGTTTTTAGCATCGGCAGCCTCATCCTCTTCGTTGGATATTGGCTGGGAAGCGCCCTTGCCGATGACCTGGATTCTATCTCCGGGCAACCCCTTTTCCCGGATCAAATAGTCGGCTACCGTCTGGGCGCGGGTCCGGGAAAGCTCCAGGGCGTGTTCTGATTTTTCCCGGGGTGAACAATGTCCAATGATCTGAAGTAGATACTTTGTGGGATAGCGCTCCAGTGTCTGCGCGGCTTGCGTCAGCGCCTGTTCGCCTTCGGCGGACCGCTCCGCGGAATTGGCGGCAAAGCGCACCTGGACCAAATTCATGGTCAGCGCTTTTTGGCCGGTCACTTCGCCGACTCCGCATTGCAGCATTCCGGATTTGGCCGAAGCCTGGGTCCCCAAAGCCGTGGTGACGGTCAATACGGCTTGGTAGACCGCGCCGGCTTTAGCTTTCTTCCCGCCGAGAAAACCGTCCCATGCGATCGCGGAAGGAAGGGCGCCCTTGCCGGTCATTGCATGCATCCGCTTTTGATCGGCGTTGAAGATTTCCAATTCCCATAAACGTACGGCGACTCCTCCATCAAAGACCGGCGTAAAAGTCACGCAGGCCTCGCCGGCTTCGCCGGGATTGAATTCGCGGGGATTGACGCCCATCTCCAGGTTCATGGCAGGATAAGCAACTTCGAACTCCACCCGCGTTTCCGCCCGCAGTCCCACCTCGTCCAGATAACTCAAGCGTGCGGTGTAATCGCCGGCCGGCGGCAGCCGCCCCCCCTTGGCAGGTTGCCAAACGATGGTTTCGGGAATGCGCCCCCCTCCGCTGGTGCTGTAGACGGTCTTCCCCTTGGCGTGCACCAGGCTGAAGCGCCAATCGCTGCCGCCGCGCAATTCAGGCACTCCAAATTCGACGCTTTTGTTTGGATTGTCGCCCCCCAGCAGAACCCGGCCAGGCCCCTGCAGGCTGATGACGTGGGCGGTCGTGCGCAAGCCGACCGTTTGGGAGGCTGACGCCAGTTCCATGCCGTTTTCATCCATCGCGCGCAGCACGGCGACATAGTCGCCGTCCGGCAACCGCTTCTCGTGCTGATCCGTTCCGTTCCACTCCAGATTGCGGGGCAGCGTGGCGCCGCCGCGGAAAAAACGGATTACTTCCCCGTTTCTGGCTATGGTCAGCAACCAGCGCGCAACCGGCAGGCGTTCATCCACCAGCCGGCCGACAAAAACCGTACGGTCCTGGCGTCCATCTCCGTTCGGGGAGAAGGGATTGACCACTACGTGCAACCGCAGATCCTGCTCGACGATCCGTAAATCGCCGCGGCCGCCGCTGAGTGACCCCGAGAAAATCGCGGGCATTTCAGGGCTGGAACCAAAGCTGGTGCGCTCGCTTCCGGCCGGCCCTTCCGGAATCGGAAGATGATAGGAGGCTTCCTCGGCGGATTTTTCTTCCGCCATCCGCCGCGGAGCTGGCGTGGGAGTGGGGGTGACTTCCGGAGTCGGAGGCGTAAAAGCGGAATACTCCTGGATTTCAGCCGCTTCGGCCAGGGCGGACACGATCCGGTCAGGCTCGGGCGTAGGCGTCAAAGGTTTGGCAGTAACCTCGGACTCGATGGATTCCGCCAGTTGCGGCATGCGTCCGGATAAAGCGCGCTGGTATCCCCAGGAGAGGGCGAGATGATGGCGGGTGTTATAAAATTCCATGGGAAGCTGGGCGGCGTAATCCAGGCGCCATTCCGTCCAGGCCAGGCCCGCGCCCAAGGCAAGCGTCCCTGATTGGCCGAGCGTTTGCAGAAACCCGCCGCGCAGAAAAAGCCGGAATTCATTCCCCAGCGGCTGGCCGTGCTCGAATCCGGCCCTGGCAATCTGAAAACCCTCGAAGGCGGGCAGATCTTCCGAACGGTTTTCAAACGAAGCGACCAGAACGTCGGAGGCGTTTAATTGAAAAGCCGCGCCGACCCGCGCCAGCAACGGCAGACGGACCTCCTGATCCTTGCGCCGCAATGTGGTTTGGATATCCATCAGAGAAGCGCCGAATGCTAATCCCCGGCCGTTTTCCTCCTGCCAGGCTTGATACAACAGACCCATATCAACGCCCGCACCGGAGGCCCGTCCGGCGACTCCGGGCAGCGAACGCAACAGCCATTTGCCGCTGATCCCTGCCGCCAATTGGCCGTTACGTGAAAGCGGAAACGCCAGGGATAGATAATAATCCTCCTCGTTCCCTTCCGCGTCTGAACGCAACGCCATGGCCCCCACGCCAGCAGTCAGCCGCCCTACGATCGGCAGCGCACCGAAACCTTGCGTTTGCCGCGGTTGGCTCATATCCGGCAGACCAAACCCGAGCTCAATTTCCGGCCAACCCAGCAGCACCAAAGCAGCTGGATTTTGCACCAGGGAGGCTGCGGACCCGCCGTAGGCTTCCCCGGCACCGGCCATGCCCGCCGAACGGGCGCCAAGGAAGGCCGTCTCCTCTGCCCAGACGGGTCGAGCGAGACCGGCGACCAACAGCATCATCAGTATCATTTTCTTTCCGCACATGGCTCAATCCTGGGTAAGGAAACTTGAAGCTTGCCGGCGATCAACCGGGCCGGTCGAGGGCAACTTTATCCCTGCAACGTGGAAAATCCCGGGCTTGCCCGGGATTTTCCACGTTGCAGGGATGTCGCCTATCAAATGGGCCGGCGACGCGGAGTACACAGTGGCACCCCGGGCTATGCCCGGGGTGCTCCATCCTCCGCCGACGTTCGATCTACCACGCATCACAGGCGAGCCTCCGGCCTTCCGGAAAAAACAGGAGCCATAGTCCAAACGTTCTGGCCGTGGCAGGTTAACCGCCCTCCCCGCAGGCACAAGAAACCATGCAGCCTGCGGAGGGGACGGCGAGCACGCTATTTCTTCCGCAAATGGCGGTATTTCCGGCGGTGTTTTTTACGTTTATGCGTTTTGATTTTGCGTAAGTGTCTTTTCTTGCCGCACCCCACGAGCAGTCCTCCTCTCCCAAATTTCATGTTCGCCGGCGCGTAAAGCCGTCGCAAGGCATTCTAGCAAAAATTCCATCACCCGACAAAAAGTTTTCACTCTCTCTTCAGTTCGCAGGTGCGCCGGGCACCCGGACGCATTTGGCGCGCCCAGTGGCGAGCAGGACGCCGTCCCGGTCCCTGATTTCCCCTTTCAAGAAAACCAACCGGCTATGGCTTTCGCCGTCGGGGAACGCCCGGACAACGAGTGGACGGTCCACGCGCGCAGGCCGGAGTAAGCGGACCTTCAGCTCCGCCGTCACCACCACTTCATGCCAGCGCTGCCAGGGCAGATTGACCATGACCTCGTCCAGCAACAGGCTTAAAAAGCCGCCGTGAACGATATCCTGGAATCCCTGGTACTGCCGGCCGGGCGTGTACTCGGTTTGCAAGCCGTCGGCACCGACCGGTTCAAAACGCAAATGCAATCCCACGGGGTTTTTGGACCCGCAGGCAAAACACATCTGGTTGTCCCTCCACTCCACCGGTGGAGCTTTTTCGGCCGGGGGGTTGTCCGTCATCCGCTTCAGCCCATGGTCGCCAAGAGGTTTCTCAAATTCTGGTCATAAGGCGCCCGGACCACTCCCAGTTCGGTGATGAGAGCACTGATGTATTTATGGGGTGTCACGTCAAATGCCGGATAGAAAGCTTTAATCGTTGATTTGGCGCCCGATTTGCCGTTGCACCAGAAGAGTTCTTCGGGATGCCGCTCTTCAATGGGCACCAGGTCTCCGGTCAGTAAATTTCGGTCGAAGGCGGACACCGGCGCCGCCACATAGCACGAAAGGTTGTGATAATAGGCCGACAAGGCCAGGCTATAAGTGCCAATTTCCGCGGCCACGTCTCCGTTCATGGTGATCCGTTCCGCGCCCACCAACAGCACGTCGATCATGCCTTTCTTCATCAAGTAAGCGGCCATGTTGTCCGTGATCAATTGGAACGGGATTTTCGCCTGTTTGAGTTCCATGGCCGCCTGGCGCGCCCCGTACAAGCCGGGCCGGCTCTCGCATAACAGCACGTGCAAATCCCGCCGGGCGGCGGACGCCTCCTTGATCATGCCCAAGGCGGTGCCCGAACCGCCGGAAGACAGCGCGCCAGTATTGCCGCAGGTCAGTATCGTATCGCCGTCGCGGATCATCTCCGGGCCGTATCCCGAGATGGCTTTCGTGACTTTGTCTTCCTCGCGTTGGATGTTCAACGCCTCCCGCAGCAGGATATCCCGCAGGGTGTTCAGCTTGTGGTCGCGGTTGTTTTGGGCACAGCGTTTCATCCGTTCCAACGCCCACAGCAAGTTCATGGACGTCGGCTGACTTTTGGCCAGCAGTTCGCAGAGCTTGTTGATTTGCTGCAGCAATTTGTCGTGGGTTTTCGCCATCGGTTTCTGGATAACCCCCAGATAAACTGCGAATCCAGCCGCCACACCCAGCGCCGAGGCACCGCACAGGCGGCGGCTCCGGATGGCCTCCACCACTTGTTGCGCCGACCGGCAAGGGGTCTTAGTCACGCGGGCGGGCAACTTGGATTGGTCTACGATGAACAAACGATGTTGTTTCCATTCAACCGCTTTTAGCATTGGCCCTCCGTTAGAGCTTTGCGATGATGGTTTTGACCAATTGGGTCAATTTAGGTTCCGCTCCCATGGCGGCGCGTACAATTTCCTCGATGTTCGCCGGCCCCACTTGATCCGGCACACAGCGGTCGGTCACCACCGCGATGCCCAGGACCTTTAGGCCTGCATGACGGGCCACGATGACTTCGGGCACAGTGGACATGCCCACGCAGTCGGCGCCGATGATCTGCAGCCAGCGATATTCGGCCACGGTTTCGAGATTGGAGCCGGGCAGGGCGGCATAGACGGCGCGATGCAGCCCGATTTTCAGTTCGCGGGCGGCCTGCATGGCCAGGGTCTGCAGCTCCGCGTCATAGGCGTTGTACAAATCAGGATACCGGGGGCCCAGACGCTCGTCGTTCGGGCCCATGAGCGGCGTTTCGCCCATTAAATTGATGTGGTCGCTGAGCAGCGCCAAGTCGCCGGGATGAAAGTGGCGGTTGATCCCGCCGCAGGCCGAAAACACCATTAAAATTTTGGCGCCCAAGGCGTGCATGACGCGTACCGGAAAAGTAATCTGCTTCTGGTCATATCCTTCATAGCGGTGAAACCGGCCCTGCATGGCCACGACGCGTTTTCCCATCAGGGTTCCGAGCAACAGCTGTCCGGCGTGGGTCTCCACGGTGGAAAGGGGAAAATTCGGAATCTGGGCGTAAGGGATCGTAACGGTTTCCTGGAGGTCGTGCGCCAGGGCGCCCAGACCGGTCCCGAGAATAATGGCCACTTCCGGGACCAAGGACGTCCGCTGGCGGATCGCCGCGACGGATTCCTGGATCTGATCATACAATTCAGGCATGCTTTGGTTTCCTCCTTGGCAGGATCACTGACTGCGCCATGAATGCAGCGTGCGCCCTGGCACTGGTTATGCCCCGGGCAAAAACGATTTTTCGTGAGGCGTGCTCCCCGCTTTTGATTTCCACCGCGGTCTTCGGCAGTCCCAAGCATTCAGCAAGAAACCGGAGGCATTCGCGGTTGGCTTCGCCTTGGGACGGAGGCCTGGAAACGTTCAATTTCAACGCGCCGTTCCAGATCCCCGTCACTTCAGTCCGGCCGGCGCCGGCCCGCACTTTGATCGCGAAACGCACTCCTTGAGGGCTTTCCGTCATCTCCAGTTCCATGCTGCTCATTGATCTCCAACTTCCGATTGCGGTTATCCCAAAGGCGGCTGGTGCAGCATCCCCCAATAAACCATGGCCCGGAACAGAAACGTCGCGAACAAAACCAGCACCAGGATTGTGATCCACGGGGCAAAATCAGTGCCGCGATACACCGTCGGCATAATCCGCCTCAGCCCATTGACCGGCAGTCCCGCCAACCAGGCCAAGGCATTGCCCAGCCAGCCATTGCGCCGGTCCTCCTTGAACACCCAGGCGAGCAGCAGATCCAGCAGGATCAAACCCACCCACAGGGAAGCCAGAAGATTCAGCAACCAACCGGTCGTTAGCAGTCCCTCGGCCATGCCGGTTTCCTCAATCCCGCTGCAGGCTCAGGGCTTCGGCGCGATTGCGGGCCGCGGCCAGGGCCTGCAGAAACACCGTCTCGAAATCCGATGCGGCGAGATGTTCCAAGGCGGCTTGGGTGGTGCCGCCGGGAGAGGTCACGGCGGCGCGCAATGCAGCCGGCGGCTCTTGGGTTTCCTTCAGCATCTTTGCCGCGCCCCATATAGTTTGAATCGCAAGTTGCTCCGCGTCCGCGGAAGGCAGACCCATGTCCACGCCCGCCCTGATCAGCATCTCGCAAAACTTGAATACATAAGCCGGCCCTGACCCGGATACGGCGGTGACGGTGTTCAACAGATCCTCCTCCACCCGGAAGGTCAATCCCACGGCGTCGAACAGCATATGGGCGAGCAGGCTCTCCGCTTCCCCGGCATATTGACCCAGGCAGAACGCCGTGGCACCAGCCAAAAGACGGGCCGGGGTATTCGGCATGGCGCGGACGACCTTGACCGGCGCGGCCGCCGCCTTCTCGATATAGGTCGTGGTGATGCCCGCGGCAATGGAAACCAGAATGTGCCGTTCCGGCCGCAGGGACGACGAAAGGTCGGCCAATACCTCCCTGATCTGTTGCGGTTTGACGGCCAGAACCAGGATATCGCAGGCCCCGGCCAATTCGCGGTTGTGCGCGCAACCGGTCACTTTGTAATTCTTCGTCATGTAGGCAAGGCGGATTTCATTCACATCCGATGCCGCTAGTTGTTCCACCCGGCAACTGCGCGTGGACAGCAACCCGCGAATCAGAGCTTCCGCCATGTTGCCCGCACCTACAAAACCGATCGTCTGGGGGATCATGCGGCCCTCCGTAGTTCGGGGGTATGGAAAATGCCGGTTCCGATCCTGACCAAGGTCGCCCCTTCCTCGATGGCAACTTCAAAATCATTCGTCATGCCCATGGAAAGCGTATCCCAGGCAGATCCCATCCGGCCCTGAAAATGCCGAAACCAACGGGCCAGTTCGCGGAAAAAAGGCCGCGTCCGTTCAGGCTCCGCAACCATCGGCGCCAACGACATCAGCCCCCGCAAGCGCAGGCTTTTTTGTTCCTGCAATTCAGGCAGCAGTGCCTCAAGCTGCTGCGGAGCGAGTCCGAATTTGCTCTCTTCGCCGCTGATATTGACTTCAACCAGCACATCCACTTGGCGGTCAAAACGTTCGGCTTCCTGGTTGAGGGCCTTGGCCACGCGCAAGGAATCGACGGATTGAATCACGTCGAAAATCGCCGCCGCAATGCGGGCTTTATTGGTTTGCAAATGACCGAGGAAATGCCAGGCAACCGTTGGTCCGATTTGGGCAAATTTAGGTTTGGCTTCCTGCACCCGGTTTTCACCCAGCGCAGTGATTCCCGCATTCAAAGCGCTGCGAATGTCTTCCACCGTAACATTTTTAGTGACTGCCACCAGCGTTATTTCCCTGCTGGAACGGCCAGTGCGTTTGGCTGCGGCATCCAGGCGTTTCACTATTGAGGTCACGTTTTCTTGAATAATTAAGCCGCGATTCCGCATAATTGAGCACATTATACTGGCAACTAGCTTTGATACAATAAAAAATAGAATCCGAGGCATTATTTATATCTTCCATAATATTTCCAATTAATATTATCATTTAAAAACAAGCATTTATTTTTGGCTTTTTACTCTTTTAGGTATAATTTTATTTTTAATCAGGCAGGAATGATTTGGATGATTCCCAGCATTCGACCGGTTTCACCATCACGCCGATGGGAAAAATACAACTCTCTTTCCAAGGCCGTGCTTTGACCCAGCAGGCAAATCCTTTCGCGGGCAATCCCACACTGGCATAATACCCTTTCCGCAGCTTCCCACAGGTCGAACCGGGTTCCTGAACCTTTCCAAGGCTTCACCGCGTGAGGAGCCACGGCTTTCAGCAACTTCAACGCTTCCCCTTTTACTGCAAACGCCTCTGGTCCGATGCTCGGGCCGATTGCAGCCAGTATGGTTTCAGGCGGAATCCGATAGAGATCCCAAAAAGCGGCTACTGCCGCCTGGATCACTCCCCTAACCAATCCGCGCCAACCAGCGTGAACCGCAGCCACGACCCGGCCCCGGTTGTCCGCCAGCAGCACAGGAAGGCAATCCGCTACGGTAACCGCCAGCGGCAAACCGGGAACCGATGTAATCATTCCATCCGTGCGCTTGAAAGCCGTTCGGAGTGATTGCCATCCCCTGCCCGCGTCCCGGCGCCCTACTTGCCGGATGTCGGTTTCATGGCTTTGGCGGGCGATGACCGGAAGCAGCGGACCTAAACGGGCGGCTTGAAAAAAAGCCCGCCGGTTGGCAAGGACATGCTCACGCCGGTCCGCAGTACTCAAACCGAGATTGAGCGTGTCAAAAGGCGGAAGGCTGATTCCTCCCTGCCGGCAGGAACAACAAACCTGGATGCCGCGGCGACGCCATTCCGGCAGGGTCCAAAAACCGATCCCTGCTTCCCGCTCGAATTTGAACAGCCTGGCCATCGTTCAATGGCTTTCTAAAACCATGGGGGAATTCCCACCGGCCATGGCTGAACGTCGCACGAAATGCTTGGGGTTTTTAGGGCCGGACAAGGGCAATTGCACGAAAAACCTGGATCCCTCGCCTTTTTCGCTCTCCACCCATACCTGTCCTTCATGGAGTTCCACCAGTTCCTTGACAATCGCCAGCCCCAAACCGATTCCCGAGGCTTCCCGGGTCAGCGAGCGCTCGCTTTGCTGAAATTTATGGAATATCCGTTCAGATTCCCAGGGTTCGATACCGATGCCCGTGTCCACGATTTCGACCAGCACCTGGTCTTCCGAGCATTCCAATGCTATCCGGATTTCACCTTTGGGCGGGGTGAATTTGATGGCGTTGGACAGCAGATTATCGATGATTTGTTTGAGGCGGGCCGGGTCGGCCTCAATGTCCTGAAGAGCGGGTGGAAAGGCGGTCGTCAGACGCAAATCGCGCCGCTCGGCCAAATCGCGGAATTGTTCGGCGCTTTCCCGCATCAACCGGATCAAATCCACCGGCTCTATTTCAAGCTTCATCTGCCCGGATTCCAGGCGGGAGAGATCCAGCAGGTTGGCAATCAGCAATTGGAGATGATCGGCATTGGTTCTGGCCATTTGCAGATAGCGAAGGAAACGCTCAGGCGAAAGACGGTTGCCCTCGGTCAAAATCAGATTCAAAGCGCACTTGATGATGGTCAGCGGCGTCCGCAGTTCGTGGGAGGTCAGCGTGAGGAAATAGGACTTCATGTCGTCCAACTCCTGCAATTGCTTCACTAAATCCTCCAACTCAAGGGTCCGGTCCGTGACTTTCCGCTCCAGCGTACGTGTAAGATCTGATTTCTGCTGAACCAGGTTTTGCAGTATATGCTGGTTCTGGCGCAATTTCCGGTTCCGGTTTTCCACCAATTCATATTCATGCAGCAGGTTGTGCTGCATGATTTCCAACCAGCGCCGCTGCTGCCGGAAGGAGCGCGTCCAGCGACGCCACCATCCCGGACCCCGTTTCCAGTGGAAACGGCACAAACACGAAGGGGCGCCGTACGTCGTTCCTTCATAGGCGAACGTACCTGTCTCCGGCACCGGCCCCAAGTCTTCCTGGCGGCCGGATTTCACCTCTTCGCGCCAGACTCTTCCCTCCCGGAGATGAAACCGGCTGCCATTGATCACGCCTTTCTCCCACAGCGGGACGCAGCACTGCGATTCCGAAATCGTGCAGCCCCGGCGTTCGAATAATTCCAACAACCCCAGCATCAGTCCCCGCAAATAGAAGCATGAGCCGCGCACCAGGCCGGGTTCGCTGCGTTCGATCAGCAATTCCTTGCCCCGCAGATGGCGTATTCGAATATCCGTCAGGCTGGAAAAAAGCGAGGCATACTTCGCGCTCAGATGCACTAACTGCGACAAGTCGGGTTCCATGCGGACCAGCCATTCAACAATGCCTAAGGAGTGGAGAGTAAAGGCTTCGCGGCCCACTTCTTCCAGTATGTCCGTCTTTCCGAATATGGTCTCGGCCCGCGCGAACAATTGGTTGCGGACCTCGACAGGAACCCACTCGTGTTGATCGCCGATTTCATCGGCATTGTACCCTTCCAAAAGACGCGGCAATTCCTGGGGGCGGTGTTTGCGAACGAACAGGATCAGATTGTTCAAGGTACGGCCGTTGATTTCATGCTGCATACGGTTCATGGCCCTTTCCGCGGCACTGCTTTATAGTCCGAATCGTCCGAAGACGCCGAACCAGGAAGCCACCCGCATCATCCCGCCGGTCATCATTACCACTCCGATGAGGATCAACAGCACCCCCGCCGCCGCTTCCACCCAGCGCAAAACGTCCCGGAAGCGCCGCAAGAAGCGCAGGAAGGATTCCACGGCCAGGGCCGCCAGCACGAACGGGAGGCCGAGCCCGGCCGAATAAACGCCCAGCAGCAGCATGCCTTGGCCGACCGTCTCCCGGGATCCGGCCAGGGCTAAAATGCCCGCCAGCAAGGGGCCCACGCAGGGCGACCAGCCGAAGGCAAACGCCGCGCCGATGAAAAAAACGCCGAGAATCGGCAAGGCGCCGGTGCGGACTTGAAAGCGCTTTTCGTACATCAGGAACGGCAGTTTGAGGATTCCCACCAGGTGCAGCCCCAGCAGGATAAGGACCGCACCTGCGACTTTGCCCAGCCAGTAAGCCTGTTCGGTGAGCCAGCGCCCGAGAAGCGTAGCCGTGGCCCCCAGCAAGACAAAGACCGTGGAAAAGCCGAGGACAAAGACAAGTGCAGAGACCACTGCCCGGCGGCGCAAGGCATGGTCCGCTGACTGCCGGATCTCCTCCAGACTGACGCCGGCCAGGAAGGACAAATAGGCCGGAACCAAAGGCAGAACACAGGGCGAAAGGAACGAAATCAAGCCCGCCAAAAAAGCGCTGGTCAGGGAAAGTGAGTCGGTCATTTTATTTTCCTCGCCGGCAGAATGATGGTGAAACAGCTTCCCTGTTTAATCTGGCTTTCCACTTCCATGCGTCCCAGGTGCATGTCTACGATGCGTTTGGCGATCGTCAGACCCAGGCCGGCGCCGCCTTTACGGCGGGTCAGCGTGCTTTCGGCCTGGTAAAAACGATCGAAGATTTTAGATTGGACCTCCGCGCTCATGCCGATGCCGGTATCCGCGACGCTGATGCGGAACTCGTCCTTTTCAGGCGTATAGACGGCCTGGAGCGTGATCATGCCGGGACCGTCCGTGAATTTTATGGCATTGATGACCAGGTTGGTCAGGACCCGTTCCAATTGCTCCCGGTCCGCTTCCAACACCGGCAGTTCCGCGTCCACTTTCAGCAGAAGTTTCTGTTCCTTGCTGTTCAATTGGGGGCCCAGGTCTTCCCCGATTTCCTCCAGTAATTCTTTCAACTGCACAGGTTCGTAGTGCAGCGAGAAGGAACCGGCGTCCATTTTTTGCATGGCCAGCAAGTCTTCGATCATCTGGGCGAGTTTCTGGCCGTTTTCCAGGGCGATGGTGATGTAGCGCTGCAGCTTCTTCTGTTCATGCTTTTCCATGGCCAGGTTGGCGTAACTCAGGAACCCGATGATGGAGGTGAGCGGCGTCCGCAATTCATGGGAGATGGTGGCGATGAATTCGGTCTTGATGCGGTCCACTTCCTTAAGCTTTTCCACGTCGGCCTTCACCCGCTCGTAAAGCCATGCATTTTCGATCGCCCAGCCGGCCTGGACGCCGATCGCCATGAAAATGTCCCATTCCTGATCCGTGACCTCGCGTTCGGCGAGGGAAAAGAGGGTCATCACGCCCTGGATGGTCCCTTTGGCGCGCAGCGGCACGGCCACCACCAGGCGGATGCCGGCCTCTTCCATTTCCGGAAGATCCGGCCCGGCGGATTGCAGGAATCCGCTGCTGGCTGCGCGGCCGATGATGCCTTCGCCCTTTGGGACCTCTTTCAGCTTGGCCAGCAGTTTCTCCGGCATCTTCAGCTGGGCGCGCACATTCAGGATGTCCGTGGTCAGCAAGGGCGAAATGATGCCCATGTTGTAGCCCGTCAGTTCCAGAACCGACCGTAAAATATTATGCAACAAGGTCTCCAATTCCAGGGATTGGCTGGCAACGCTGGACACATGGTTGAGCATCAGCAGGGTCTGGGAAAGCTCTTCCAACTCGGTGGTGCGCTGGCGGACTTTCTCCTCCAGGCGTTCGTTGGCATCCCGCAAGGCTTCTTCCAGGCGTATTTCGCGGGTGACGTCCTTGAAAATCGTCATGCTGCCCTGCGGCTGCCCGGGTTGGTTCTGCTGGAGCAGCAAGGAAACAGACATCAAAATTTCCACGATCTCCCCGTCTTTGCGGCGCAGCCGGGAACGGACATTGCGCAATCCGCCCTGAAGCGGCATATTTGCCAGCAAGTCCAGGTAACTCTCGGGTGCGGCGAACAGGAAATCCACGGGGCGTCCCAGCACTTCCTCCATGCGATAGCCGGTGATTTCCTCCGCGACTTTGTTGAAGGTGTTGATCCGTTTTTCATTGTCCAACGCCCAGATGGCATCGGGCGAATTGGACAGGAGATTGGTCATGTACAGCCCAAGGTGCAAAAGTTCCTGACGGGCCAGTTCCAAATCCCGGTTTTTCCGTTCCAGCTCAACATTGAGGTCCGTCAGCTGCACGTCCCGCTTGAGCAGCATTTTAGTGATGTAATCCAGCTCCGCATACGCCTGTTCAGGATCGCCCTGGGGGACTAAAAAGGGATTGGTCGCCATAATGGTCCTCAGCCCAATAACAGGATGGCCATGGTTTCATTGTGGAAACAGGCCGCACAAGCGTCAGTACCTTCTAATGGTGCGAATTCGCCATAGCCGTAAAATCCCGCCACGGGAACCGACGGCCCCAGGATATTCTGGATCAATTGGATTTCCTCGCGGCTTTTGGGGCCGAATAAACTCCGCCGCGCCATGCCGCTGAAAACCACGGCAATCCGGGGCGGACGTCCCTTCATTTGCGACAAGGCTTCCAAGGTGGCGATGCGGGCGGCTTTGAGGGCGCTGTCCACGCTGCCGATCATTAGGCGGACATGGGCGCCTTCCGGAATTTCCGCGGTCAGGCGAATGGATCCATCCTGCTCCACGGACAAGGGGGCCCGGAGCAAATACTCGCTGGAGGACTGCACCGGCAATCCCAGAGGATAACAAATTGCCAGCCGCGCCAAGGGTTGGGTGCGCATCCGCTCGGTATATTCCCCGAAGTACTCCTGATATAGGCGGATAGCGGGAACCCCATTCATTTCCAGCAGTCGGTTGCCGTGCGATTTAGTCACACGGACCGGCAATCCCACCGGTTCCCAGCCGTGGCGCACGCCCAGGCCGAAGACGAAATCCCCCGACAATCCCACTGCAGCCGCGCGCCCGGAATGCCGTTCGGCGCCCATGAAGATTTCAGTGCGCTGGAAGCGGGAGTCGTCGCCCGCCGCCCCTCCGAAAATCGGGACTTGCGGCAGAAGGGATTCACGGACGCCCCGGATGACCGCGGCGCCGTCGCCCACCAAGCCGTCGCTTAAAAGCGGGACCAGTTGCGCCTCCGCGCCCTGCAACTGCTGGCCCAGTTCCCTGCCGGCGGCATACCCGTCGGAACCGATGAACCCTCCCAGCGCCGTCGTCGCTTTGACCTGGCCGAGAGCGATCACGGCCAGGGATTCTTCATCCGGGCCATCTGAGTAGATTTCGCCGGCCGTGCTGCAGCCGGCGAGGGGGCAGTGGGGAAAAAGCGAGCGGAGTTCGGAAAGCAAGTGGGAGGATTCGAACGTCCGGCTGGCGAACACCAGCAGCAATTCCGGATCACCGTCCAGTTGTCTCATGCAGATTTCGGCCGCTTGCCGCGCCGCCAGTCCGGCATCGCGGCTTTTGCCCTTCCCCACCGCACAGGCGATCATGGCCGCACTTCCGCGCGCGAAACGTCCCCGGCTTTGGCCGCATCCGGCTTGATCCAGCGGTCGACTTCCGTCTCCAAAACCAGGCGGCTAGCGTACCCCTCGCCCTGCCACAGCAACCGGCCTTCCGGCGAGACCAGCCAGAGCTGCGGCAGCCGCGTGATTCCCGCGGGTTCGGGTGACAAAGCTGTAGGCAGCTGGAGGTCCGAAGCCAACAAGGATTGCATGTCCGTTTCCACGGCCACGGTCAGCAGGGCTACCGGCAGGCGGGTTAGGGTGGATTGGTACTGGACCAGCCAGGCCATGACATCCCGGCACGGGTCGCACCACGGAGCCCAAAAGCAGATGATCACCGCTGTTCCCCGATCGGTTTGCGAAGACCGCCACGCCCCGGTCAACAGCGGAAGTCCGTAGGAGATCTCGCGGCCATTGCTGCGAATGAAAGGCGGCTCCCCCCGCGGACCATGGGTGATGATGATTTCCGAGGGTTCGGGGGAATGCGTGCTGCGCACTCCCACCACTCCCCAGGCGGTGGCCATCAGGAAAAACCCGACAATCCAGCGCCAGATCTTCCAGTTGCTCATCGGCGGCCGCTCCGGCGGGAATGATGCAGCCAGGTCAGGCGCAGGCCTTCCAGCGTCAGATGGGGGCGGTGGTGGCGCAAAACCGGGCAAAAGGGCCGGACCAGCGAAGCCAACCCGCCGGTCGCCACCACCGGAACCCGTTGGCCCCAGCGGCGCCGAATATCCGCCACGATCTTGGAGACAGCCCCGGCCGCGCCCAGCAGAATGCCGGACTGCAGGCTTTCTTCGGTGTTGCGGCCGAGGGCTTGGGAGGGCGGCCGCAATTCCACACGCGGCAGCAGCGCCGTTCCCCGCGACAGCGCATCCGCGGACAACAGCAGCCCGGGCATGATGGCGCCGCCTTGGTAGACCCGGCCTCGGGCCACGGCGTCGATGGTCGTGGCCGTGCCGAAATCCACTATAAGAACCGGCGCCCCGAACTCGTTCACCGCCGCCACGGCGTTCATGAGGCGATCGGCGCCCACGGCTTCCGGCGGGCGGTACGCGTTGCGGATCGGCAGCGGCATGTCCGGCGTCACGGATAAAACCGGCACGCGGAGCTGACGCTGGACCGCTTCAGTCAACGGCAAGTCCATCTCCGGAACAACGCTGGCGATGACCACTCCCTCCCAAACCGGAGCACCGTGGACTCCGTGCAGCAAGCCCCTCAGCAGCACGCCCAGTTCATCCGCCGTGGCCTTGCGGTTGGTGGACACGCGAAACTCGCGGAGCAAGTCCGAGCCCTGGTACACGCCGAAACACATGTGCGTGTTTCCCACATCCATTACGATCAGCATCTATTTTACTCCGTTTCAGGCGTTTCCGCGCGCGACGGCCGGAGGGCGCGCACCTCTCCGCTGGTCAGGCGGCGGGTCAAACCGTTCTCCAGGCGGACCAGCAACGCACCGCTTTCATCCACGCCCATTCCCATTCCGGTCATCTGCGAACCGTCCGGCAAATCGACCTGGATGTGCATACCCATGGCCAGGGCATGGCGCTGCCAGGCGTCGATGATCGGGCGCGGCCCCTCTTTCAGCGCTTTGGCATACAGGCCGTCCGCGGCCAGCAGAATCTCCTGCAAAAGGGGCACCCGCGGTTGCGGCCGACCCAGCAAGCCTGCCAAGGACGCGGCCGGATAGCGTACCTGCTGGCGCGGCGCTTCGTTCACATTCACGCCCACGCCGCAGACCGCGAAAGCGATCCGGTCCGCCTGGGCCTGGGATTCGGTAAGAATGCCCGCCACCTTGGCGCCGTCGACCAGCAAGTCGTTCGGCCATTTGATCCGGGCCCATAGGCCGGTGGTGCGGTGAATGCCTTCCACCACGGCCACGGCCATGAGCAGGGTCACCAGAGGCGCTTGCTCGGCGATCCAGGGCGGCCGGAAAAGTACCGTAAACAGTATATTCTGGCCGGGCCGGGAATGCCAGACCCGTTCGCGGCGCCCCCGGCCCCGGGTTTGATGCTCGGCCGTCACCACCACCCCTTCCGGCTGGTTTCTGGCCGCCAGTTCCAGCGCGCGGTCGTTGGTGGAAGTGGTTTCCTGAAAACTGATGACGCTGCGGCCCAGCCGTTTCGTAGCGAGCCCCGCGAGAATTTCCGCCGGCAACAAGCGATCCGGGGCCGTGACCAGCCGGTAACCCACATGCGGAACCGCTTCGATGACGTATCCGGCCGCTTCCAGCTGCCGGATGTGTTTCCAGATCATAGTCCGGGAAACGTCGAGTTTCGTCGACAATTCCTCCCCGGACAAATACGTACCGGGCCGGGCGCGCAGCAACTCCAACACCTGGGCGGCTTGGGCCATCGCCAACTAGCCCCTGCCCCGGGAGGCCGGCGTGGTTTCCACTTCCAGGTGCAGCGGCAACCAGGCCGCCGAATGGGTCAGGGCGCCGACACTGACCCGGTCCGCTCCCAGTTTGGCCGCGGCCACTGCCGAGCGCAGCGTCAGTCCGCCGGACACTTCAGTCTTGGCCCGCCCCCGGATCATACGCATGGCCCGGGCGAGCGTGTGGCCGGACATATTGTCGATCAGGATCACGTCGGCCCGGCCGGCCAGGGCTTCCCCGACCTGCTCCAGATTTTCGGCTTCCACCACGATGGGCACCCGCTTGCCCAGTGTCCTCCGGGTGCGGCGGATCGCCTCCCTGATGCCTTGCGCCAGCGCCACATGGTTGTCCTTGATCAGCACGGCGTCGTATAACCCGTGGCGATGGTTGTTGCCGCCGCCGGCCCGAACCGCGTATTTGGCAAACTGCCGCAGGCCGGGAACGGTCTTGCGCGTATCCCACACCTGCGTGCCCGTGCCCTTTAGAGCCCGGACATAGGTCGCGGTCTGGGTGGCGATGCCCGAGAGGCAGCCCAGGAAGTTCAGCGCCGTCCGCTCGCCGGTCAAAATCGGGCCCGCAGGACCCTGCAACCGCAGGAGCCGGTCGCCGGGTTTGACCGACGACCCGTCGGTCTTGAAAGCCTGGACGCGAACCCGTCGGTCCAGCTGCCGGTACACCTCGCGGACCATGGGCACGCCGGCCAGCACGCCGCGCGCCTGGGCGTAAACCACGGCCTGCAGCCGGTCGCCCGGACGGACGATCGCCCGCGTGGTACAATCCCCCGGACCGACATCCTCCTGCAAGGCCTGCCGGACCACGCGTCGGATTTCGGAAACAGCGGGTGGTTTGGGCGTCATGGTGATCCCCGTTTCAGGCCGAAAGCTGTTGCAAATTGTGTTGCAGCCGCTCGCGTCGTTGACGGTAATCTTCCCGCTTGGCTTGTTCGGCGGCCACCACTTCGGCCGGTGCGCGGGAAATGAATTGCTCGTTGGACAGTTTGGCCTCCTGCCTGGTAAGCAATTCTTCCAAGGTTCGGATTTCCTTAGCCAGCCGTTCCCTCTCCTTGGCCAGGTCGATGAGGCCTTCCAGGGGGATGAACAGCTCCAGACCGCCAGCCACGGCCGTCGCGGACATGGGCGGTTTGACCGCAGACGCATCGATGACCAATTCCGAAACCTTGGCCAGCTCTTTGATCACGCCCACATGGGACGCCAAGGAACCGGCTTGCGTTCCGGTCGGCCGGATGAGCAGCTTCACCCTGGCCGCGGGCGGGACATTCATTTCGCCGCGAATGTTGCGCACGGCGTAGATGACCTCCATCACCAGGCCCATCTCCTGTTCCACTTCCGGTTTGCGCCTCCCGGCCTGGGGTACGGGCCAGGCTGCGCGCATGAGAAAATCCCGTTTGCCGGGCAAGTGCGACCAAATTTCTTCGGTGATGAACGGCAGAAAGGGATGCAGCAGCCTGAGGGTTTCGTCCCATACCGCCAGCAGATGGGATTGGGCCGAGCGCCGGATGTCCGGGTCGCCCGCCAACCGGGCTTTGATCACTTCCAGGTACCAATCGCAGAACTCGTGCCAGACGAAATCATACAACGCCTGGGCCGCTTCAGAAAAACGGTAGACCGCGAGTGCGTTTTGCACGCGTTCGACCGTGCCATCCAGACGGGACAAAATCCATTGATCCGCGAAATCCGGTTGGCCCTGCGGCGCCACGGACACTTCCGCGTCCAGGTTCATCAGGACGAACCGCGCGGCGTTCCAGATCTTGTTCATGAAATTGCGGCACGATTCCAGGCGGTCCGGCGTAAAGGCCACGTAACGGCTTTGGGTCTCGATAAGCGCCATGGTGAACCGCAGACCGTCCGCGCCGGTGTGCTCCATCAAGTCCAGGGGGTCGACGGTGTTGCCCTTGGACTTGCTCATTTTCTTGCCTTCCGCGTCGCCGACCAGGGAGTTGATGCACACGTCCCGGAACGGCACGTCGCCCATGAATTTCAGGCCCATCATGGCCATGCGCGCCACCCAGAAAAAGATGATGTCCCAGGAAGTGACCAGCACGCTGGTGGGATAGTAGCGTTGGAGTTCAGGGGTGCTTTCCGGCCAGCCGAGCGTGGAAAACGGCCACAAAGCGCTGGAAAACCAGGTATCGAGCACGTCCGGATCCTGCTCCACGCGGCCGCCGCACTTGGGGCAGGCAGGCGGTGCCTCCTTAACCACGACCACTTCCTGGCACTCCTTATTCTGGCAATACCAGGCCGGGATGCGGTGTCCCCACCAGATCTGGCGGGAGATGCACCAGTCGCGGATGTTTTCCATCCAGTCCAGGTAGACCTTGGTCCAGGACTCGGGCGTGAAGCGGATGCGGCCGTCGCGCACGGCGGCCATGGCCGGCTCGGCCAGGGGCTTCATCTTCACGAACCACTGGCGCGAAAGGTAGGGCTCGACCACGGTGTGGCAGCGGTAGCAATGCCCGACCGCGTGCTGGTGGTCCTCGGTCTTCACCAGCAGCCCCTCTGCTTCCAGGTCCGCCAGCACGGCTTTGCGGCATTCAAAACGATCCAGGCCCGCGTATTTATGGCCGGCATTTTTATTCATGGTGCCGTCCGGATTCATCACGTTGCGAATCCCGACTTCGTCTGGATGCCGTTGCATGACCAGGAAATCATTCAGATCATGGGCAGGGGTGATTTTTACCACGCCGCTTCCGAAGTCCTTGTCCACATAATCATCCGCAATCACAGGGATTTCCACGCGCTGCAACGGCAGCATGATTTTTTTCCCGATCATCTGGCGGTAGCGCTCATCTTGAGGATTGACGGCCACGGCCGTGTCTCCGAGCAAGGTCTCGGGCCGGGTCGTGGCCACGACCAAGCTCCCCGTGCCGTCCGCGAAAGGATAGCAGATGTGCCAGAAGTGGCCCGAGGTGTCCTGGTGCTCGGTTTCGATGTCAGACAGGGCTGTCTGGCAGCGCGGACACCAATTGATGATGTAGTCTCCCCGGTAAATCAGGCCCTCGGCATAGAGGCGGACGAAGACCTCGCGGACCGCGGCGGACAGGCCGTCATCCAGGGTGAAACGCTCGCGCGTCCAATCCAGCGAGGACCCCAGACGCCGGAGCTGGCGCATGATGGTCCCGCCGTATTGCTGTTTCCATTCCCAGACGCGGGCGATGAATTTTTCCCGGCCCAGATCATGGCGGGAGGTCTTCTGCTTGGCCAATTCCCGCTCCACCACGTTCTGCGTGGCAATGCCGGCGTGGTCGCATCCGGGCACCCACAGGACGTCCTTGCCCTGCATGCGCTGCTGACGGCTGAGGATGTCCTGTAGCGTGTTGTTGAGGGCATGCCCGATATGCAGCGAGCCGGTCACGTTGGGCGGAGGAATGACGATCGAAAACGGCGGCTGCTCGGAAGCCGGATTGGCCGTAAACAGCCCTTCGCGTTCCCACCGCTGGTACCAGGCGTCCTCGATCAATTGGGGCTGATACCGGCTGGACAATTCCGCCTCGGGCGCGGGCAAAGCCGCCTCCGCGGCCGGGCCCGTCTGTTTCTGGGTTTCGATTTTTTCCATGCTACCGTCCTTCTGTCAGCTTTTTAATCGCCTGGAGTTTTACCTGGGCCCGGCTGATATTGATTTTCGCGTCCGCGTTGTCCGGGTCCAGGGCCAGCACTTCCTGCCAGGCTTTGATGGCCTCATTGATCTCGCCTTTGATGTAATGATCCACGCCTTTGTAATACATTTCCTTGATTTTGTCCGATTTGACTTTTTCCAGGGATACTGAGCCCGTCATTTTTTCCACGTATTCGTTGGCCGTGCGCTGGCGGGGATCCAAAGCCAGTACTTGGTTGAACGCTTTTTGCGCGGCTAAAAATTGCTTCTGTTCATAGGCTTGCTTGCCCTCGGCAAGGTAATTCTGCACCAGCTGGGCTTGGCGCTCATTGACCTGGTTGAGGCCGGCAAAGGCCTTTTCCTGCCACTCGTCATCGCCGAAAGATTCGGCCAGGCTGCCGAGCTGGCGGTATACCGCCGCGGCCTCGCGCAAGCGTCCGGCTTCGGTGTGGGTTTTGGCTTCGGTCCACCAGCGCTTCAGACGCAACTGCACAGTATCCTCGAGACTTTTCAGGGCCTTGGTGGCCTCGGGGTCTTTCTGTCTGTTCTCCAGAATCGACCGGTAATACTTCCTGGCTTCCAGGTAATTCCCCCGTTTCTCCTCGGCGCGGCCCTTCTGGAGGAGTTGGGCCAGCAGGTTGGACAGGCGGGCCCTGGTTTTCTTCAGGCCGGTTTGCGCCGCCTCGGAGGTGGGATCGAATTTGACCGCCTGCTCGTATTCGTTGTAGGCGTCCTCCAGGCGGCCTTCTTGGGAGAACTTGCCAGCCAGTCTGAGATGGGCGCCGACTTCCTCGGCTACTTTGCGCTCCAGATCCTCGAGCAGCACCTTGGCTTTGTGCTGGTTCGGATCGATGGCCAGGACCTTCCGCAATTCCTCGATGGCCTGGGGAAATTCCTCCTGGGCGATGTGCAAGCTGCTCTGCTGCATGCACCAGTCGACTGCCGCGGATTTAGCCTGCCCCAGCAGATTGAAGGCCTCCGCGTCCTTGGGGTTGAGGGTCACGGCCTTCTTCAAGGACTCGATGGCGAGATCATAGCGCGTTTGGTAATAGTAGGCCATTCCCAGATTGTAATAGGCATCGGCCAGGTCGGGCTGGATGGTCACGGCCCGTTTGTAGGCGGCCACCATCTCCGAATACATTTTCTTGCGGTAGTAATTGAGCCCCAGCAGGTAATAGGCGTTGAAATTCGCGGGATCCAGTTTGGTCAGCCGCTCCAGCACCTGGATGGCGTTCGTCTCATCCTGCCGGCGGTGATAGACCAGGCCCAGGGTTTCCAGCGCGGGCTGAAAATCCGGCTTCAGCTCCAAAGCTTTGTTCAGGCTCGCCAGCGCTTCTTTGTCGTTCCCCTGTTCGAGATAAACCCGCCCGATTTGGTAGTGCACTTCCGGATCCCGTTCCCGGCCTTTGGCCAGGGCTTCCTGGAAATACTGCAGGGCGGCGTGGTTGTCCTTGAGCCGCAAATTGGCCAAACCCAGGGCAAAGTAAACGTCCGGATCATTAGGCAGCCACTTCAGACTGCGGCGCAGGGCTTCAACCGCCCGGCGGTCGTCGTGCAAATGCGAGTAATAGATGATTCCCAGCAGCTGGTTCGCCGATCCGTCCACCTGGTCGTGCGCGCCCTGGTCCCCGGTGTTCGTGCGCAGGCATTTCTCCAGGGCGTCGCGGGCTTCGGTCCAGTGTTCGGCCTGGTAATACGCCAGCCCCAAGTTAAAGGCGGCAATCACGTCCCGGGGATCGGCGGCCACGGCTTTTTGATACGTGGAAATGATGCTGTCCGGTTCCACGGCCCGGCGCTCCTCCGGGCGCGGTTCGGAAACGGCATTCGTCGCGGCGCAAAACAAGGCCAGGCCGGCGGCGAGCACCGACAGCAGCAGGGGGCGGAATTTCCTCATAAGCAACGCTCCTTTTCTATCCGCGGCAAGGGTTTATTTCACCCGCACGGTATCGCGGTATTTCTTGTCGCCAACCGTCAACTGGATGGTATATAAACCGGGTTTGGCAAATTCACCCAGCAATCCTTGGGCGTCCCAAGTGACTGAATTCAGCCCCGGGCTGTGCGGTCCCCGGGTCAAAAGCTGGAACGTTTTGCCTTTGGCGTCCAACACCTGCACCTGCAGCTCCCCGGCCGAGGGATTGACGAAGTAAATCATCACTTCCCGGTCCTGGCGGGGCGAGAAATTCTTGCGGATAACCTGGATGCCCGAATCGAGGCTCGGCGCCGGGTAATAGAACAAGCGAAAATCGTCCGCCATGGCTCTGGTTTTGTAGGTAAAAACGCCGATCCGGCCGCAGCCGATGCCCGAATCCTGCAGCATGCGCAGTTCGCGGCCATCCAATTTCAGCACCAGCCGCTCGCCGTAACCTGCGGCGCTCAGGGTATACCAGGTGTCCGTTTTGCCGGTAAAAGGAAGAATCAGCACGATCTGTTCGTCCTGCTTCCCGCTGCGGCCGGTGGCAGAAACCACCGGCGTCACACCGGCTGCGTCCGGGATCACCGTCGCCGGCTGCGGCATGCAGCGCAGCAGGGCCACGTTGGCCGCGGTGATCCGGAATTTATAATAATGCCGGTTGTCAGCCATCCTGAAAATCAGGCCCATCTGCCAGTTCGAGGTCTTTTGTTCATAGCTGTCCGTGCGCAGGCGGGCCGAAAACTCGAAATTGGCGTAGGTTTTTTGGCTTAGCAGCATCTGGTAGTTGCGCTTTACGGTTTTTTGGCGCAGCACCTGGTTGCCCGGATGCTCGGGTTCCGGACCCACCACCCATTCGCCGGAGTGGGATTTCCAATTCTTGGATATCTGCGCCGCCTTCACGTGCTGGAAATCCCAGCTGCGCTTTTGCAACTGGTCCGGCGACGGGTTTTTCTTCTCCGCAGACTTGCGGGGCACCTGCTTGCGGGCTGCGGTCTTGGGAGCCGGCGAGGAGGACAAGGCCGGCTGGGCGGAGGCCTGCGGTGTGGTGCCCGCGGGAGCGGATTCGGCCCCGGCAACGGTCAACCACCCTGCCAGGCAGATAGCGGCCAGCGCTCCCCGGGCCATGAAGATCCAAGCTGAGGTGGAACGTCTGCGGTTCGCCACGGCGGATTTCCTTTCGGTATTTAACAAGGTGCTGAAAAATTAATATATGTTCCGCTAGCACCTTGTTACCCCATGAAAATTTCTGATTTTTCATGGGGTATTCTATGCAACGCAAGCGACTATAGTCGTCGGCCTGTTAAAACAGTATATTTTAACGATATTATACGGCACTGTCAACGGCACCCGGCCTTGCCCGCCGGAAATTACCGCCGGGCCCGGCGCAGAGCATCCTGCAGGCTCCGGGCCAATTCCAGACTGACGCCGGCGGCTTGGGCCACTTCCCCGTCGCTGACCTGCAACAGGGCTTCCACGCTGCCGAAGGAGCGCAGCAGCCGGCGCCGCCGTTCAGGCCCCAGGCCGGGTATTTGGTTGAGCAGCGACCACTGCATGCGTTTACCGCGCAACCGGCGGTGGTACGCAATCGCAAACCGGTGTGCTTCGTCGCGCAACCGGGTCAACAGTTTCAGCGCCGGACTGGAGCGCGGCAGGCGCAATGGCTCCTTGCGGCCGGATTGATAAATTTCCTCGTTCTCCTTGGCCAGGCCGATGGCAGCCAGATGGCTCAAGTTCAGTTCGCGCAGCACTTCGCGGGCCGCGGACAGCTGGCCGGCGCCGCCGTCCACCACGATCAGGTCCGGCGCCGCGTCCGCCTCCCCGGCCAACCGTTTCAGCCGGCGGAACAGCACCTCCTGCAGCATGGCGAAATCATTCGGCCCCCGGACCGAGCGGATGCGATAGCGCCTGTAGGCGGCTTTGTCGGGTTCGCCTTGGCTGAACACCACGCGCGACCCCACGGCATCCTGCCCCGAGATATTGGAAATGTCGTAAGCTTCCACGCGACGGGGCGGCGCGGGCAGGTCCAGGCGCGCCGCCAAATCGGCCAGACGCTTCTGGTTTTCCTCGGAAGCGTCCGCGTTGGCATCCGCCGAGCTGTGCTTCAAATGCAGCCAGGCGTTGGTTTCCGCCAGTTTGAGCAGGCGCTTGATTTCAGGGGTGCGGCCGTAGATCAGGCGGGTCCGGCCCCCGCGCAACCCACTCAGCCAGCGCGCGGTCACCTCGGCGCCTTCGGGTTTCTCGGGCACCACCACGGCCGGCGGAATGGTCACGGGCTGGGAATAATACTGCGCCAGCACTTGGGCCAGAATCTCGGCCGTGGCGTGGGCGCCCGCGGCCTGCAGGTAGAAGTGGCGCCGGCCCTCCAGGTTTCCCCCGCGCACCTGAAAAATCTCCACGGTGGCCGAACCGCCGGAGCGGGCCAGCCCGACCACATCCCGGTCGGTCCGGTCCTGGGTTGCGACCACCGGCTGGTGCCGCAGCAGCCGGATAACCGCGATCTGGTCGCGCAACCCCGCCGCCGCTTCGAAATCGCGCGCTTCGGCCGCAGCCCGCATCCGCGCCTCCAGTTCGGGCGTCACCTCGTCCGGCCCGCCTTCCAGAAACCCGATGGCCGCCTTGACCTTGGCGGCATACTCCGCGGCTGAAATTCTCCCCACGCAGGCGCCATCGCATTGCCCCATTTGGTCATACAGGCAGGTGCGCCGCGGCAGGGGCCCGGGTTTTCGCTGGCACAGGCGAAAATGGCGGGAAATCGAACGGGCCGTGGCGGCCAAGGACCCGGTCGGAAACGGGCCGAAATACCGGGCCTCGTCCACGAACGGACGCCGCGTCGCCAGCAGGCGCGGCAGCGCATCCTGCACCGTCATTTTCAAGTACGGATAGCTCTTGTCGTCCTTGAGAAAAACGTTGTACCGCGGCCGATGTTTCTTGATGAGGGTGTTTTCCAGCAGCAGGGCGTCGAGTTCGGTGTCAGTCATCATGATTTCCACATGGGCGATCTTGGCGACCAAAGCCTGGGTCTTGGGATCGGCTTTTTCCGGGGAACGAAAATAAGTGGCCAGACGCTTGCGAAGGGATATCGCCTTGCCGACGTACAGGAGCCGCCGCTGGATGTCCCGCATCAGGTAGACGCCGGGACGATCCGGCGGATCCAATTGCCGGAAATCAAACCCGCCCATGAAAGGTCAGCCCCGGCCCAGACGCCGGGCGACGCGCTTCTCCACGCGGCGTGGCACGCGGCGCGGAGCGCGGCGGCTGCGGCCCGGTCCGGCGTCCGGACGTCCGATCGGCAGCACTGCGCGGCCGGGATGCAAGTGGCGCAGCTCGGCGATCTGGTCGCGCAACTCCGCCGCGCGTTCGAAATCCAGGGCGGCGGCCGCCTTTTTCATTTCCGCTTCCAGCGCCAGCACGCGCCGCGGCACCTGTTCCGGCGTCAGGTATTCCTCCCGGCCTTCGGCCACGGCCGGAATGGTGAAATAATCCATTTCATACACCGAGGCCAGGATGTTCCGCAGGTTCTTACGGATGCCTTCCGGAGTGATCTGGTGGGCCGTGTTGTACGCCATCTGGAGGTCCCGGCGGCGGTTGGTTTCGGACAAGGCACGCTGGAGGGATTGTGTCATCTGGTCCGCGTACAAGATCACCTCGCCATTGACGTGCCGGGCCGCGCGCCCGATGGTCTGCACCAGGGAGGTCGCGGAGCGGAGGAATCCTTCCTTGTCCGCGTCGAGAATCGCGACCAGGGACACTTCCGGCAGGTCCAGCCCTTCCCGCAGCAGGTTGATCCCGACCAGGCAGTCGAACTCGCCGGCCCGCAGGGCCTGGATGATTTTCACGCGGTCCAGAGTGTCGATGTCCGAATGCAGGTAGCGGGCTTTGACTTCCATCTGGGTCAGGTAGGTCGTCAGGTCCTCGGCCATGCGCTTGGTCAGGGTCGTCACCAAAACCCGTTCCTTCCTCTCCACCCGTTTGCGGATCTCCCCCAGCAAATGATCCACCTGGTCGGCCAGCGGATGAACGTTGATCATCGGATCCATGAGGCCGGTGGGTCGAATGACCTGTTCCACCACCCGGCCCTGGCTGCGCGCCAGCTCGTAGGAAGCGGGCGTAGCTGAAACAAAAAGCAGCTGGCGGACGCGCTCCTCGAATTCCCCGAATACCAGGGGGCGGTTGTCGAAAGCCGAGGGAAGCCGGAAACCGAAATCCACCAGAGTCTGTTTGCGCGAGCGGTCGCCGTTGTGCATGCCCCGCAGCTGCGGCACCGTGGCGTGCGACTCGTCGATCACCACCAGGCTGTCCGCGGGCAGGTAATCCAGCAGCGTATACGGCGGTTGGCCGGGCATCCGGCCGTCCATGTGCCGGGAGTAGTTCTCGATGCCCTGGCAATATCCCAGTTCGCGGATCATTTCCAGGTCGAACACGGTGCGGCGTTTGAGGCGCTCGGCCTCCAGCGGTTTGCCGGCGCGCTCCAGTTGTGGCAGCCATTCGCCCAGTTCCTGCTGGATCGAGCCGGTCGCGCGTTCGATCTGGTCGTAGGGCATGACATAATGACGGGCCGGATAGATCTTCACCCGCGCCAGTGGCTGCTTCACTTCACCGGTCAGGGGATCGATCAAACTGAGCTTTTCGATCGCCGAGCCGAAAAAATCAATCCGCACGGCCTGTTCGCCGTACGGCGGAAACACTTCCACCACATCCCCTTTGACACGGAAACGCCCTTGGAAAAAATCCATATCGCCCCGCGTATAGAGCATTTCCACCAACCGGTGCAGAAACTCCTCGCGGGCGACGGTCTGGCCGGGCGTCAGTTCGAGGAACAGGTTGCGGTACACCTCCGGAGAGCCGATGCCGTAAATGCAGGATACGGAGGCCACCACGATGGTGTCCCGCCGCTCCAGCAAGGCGTGGGTGGCCTCCAGCCTCAGCCGGTCCAATTCCTCATTGATCGATGCGTCCTTTTCGATATAAGTGTCGCTTCCCGGCAAATAGGCCTCGGGTTGGTAGTAATCGTAATAGGACACGAAATAACGGACCGCGTTTTCGGGAAAAAACTCCTGGAATTCGCCGTACAGTTGGGCAGCCAGGGTTTTATTGTGGGAAATGACCAGGGTGGGGCGCTGCAAGCGCGCGATGACATTGGCGACGGTGAAGGTCTTGCCCGAGCCGGTCACGCCCAGAAGCGTCGCCGCCGGAGCGCCTTCCCCCAAATGCCGCACCAACGCCTCAATGGCTTGGGGCTGATCGCCGCTGGGCTGATATTCCGATTTCAACTTGAATTCCACGGCCCACCGCCCCACGACGTTGTTTGGGTTCCAGCTCGGGAAAAAACGGGTGAACTAGCAGGCTGATGACTATAGTCGCTCGCGCAGCGTTGAACACCCCTTGAAAAACCAGAGTTTTTTCAAGGGGTAGCAGGGCGCCAAAGGAATAGATAGGATTTTCAGCACCCTGCTAGATGTTCTTTTTTTGAAAGATCTGCAACAGGATGCCGCGCACATCCTTATTTTGTGGATCCTGCTCCAGGATGTTCTGCGCCAGCCGCATGGCATCTGCGAGCAGGTTTTGCTGCACGTACATCTGGGCCTGGGTGAGCAGCAACTGGACGTTGGATTCGCCTTCGGCCTCGGCGCGACGCGAAACGGGCTCCTCTGAAGGCTGTATTTTCTGGCGCTCCCGTTCGCGCCGGTCCTGGACGGCCAGGCGGAGTTTTTCCTCGGCTTGTTGGCGCAAACGGTCCAAATCCTGGGTTGGCTGGGCTTTGGGCTGCGGCGCGCTTTCCTGGGCAATCCGGTTCATCAACCGCGATACCGCGGACTCGGTTTGGGGCTTTTCCTGGGTTTTCGCGATCAACTTGGCCTGTTCGACGGATTTTTGGCGTTCGGCGCTGATCCGGTCCCATACGACCTGAGACTTTTCCTTGCGGGAGAGATGGCGGTAGATCTCGCGCAATTTTTCCTGCGCTTCCTCGTTTTTCGGCTGCAAACGCAGGACCGTGATGTAGGCCTCCACGGCTTCTTCCCATGATTCCTGCGCTTCGTACTGTTTGGCCATTAGCATCAGATTGGAGAGCATCTCGGCGTTCGTACGCTGCTCCTCGACGGGCGAGGCCGGGCTCTTGGCTTTGGCGCTTCCCGCCTGTTCGATTTCCTTGAGTTTGGCCTCCAAAACCGGATGCTGAGGCAGCCGTTGCAGCAGCCGCTCGCACATTTCATTGGCATTGGAATTCAGACCGCGCCGCAACAAATCGTCGATTTCCACCAACCGCGTCCGCACGATTTCATCGATTTTGGAACTGGCTTCTGCATGGGATGGATCGAGTTTGAGAATATGGTTGTAAGCGTGAACCGCTTTTTCGAAATTGTTCGTGGCTCGCAACAAACTGCCGGCTTTGAGGAATTCCCCAACCGCTTGGTCTTTGTCGCCTTTTTTAACGTAAATTTCCGCCATCATGCTGTGGACAAGGAAATCCATGGGATCGATGGCCACGAGCTTTTTATACTCCTCCAAGGCCCGATCCAGCTTCCCTTGTTGCACGTAATTATAGGCAACTTTAACAATGATTTTCTTTTCTTCTTTGTCCATCGTAGTTTCCAGTCCCCCGGACCCGTTCAAAGCACGGGCTCGTTTCGAGTCATTATCCTACGGGTTGCCACCCCAGGCAAGGTCGAAATCTCGCGCGTCTTGACAGGGTTTCCCCATCAATGATACGATGACCCGAACTCCCCAAGGAAGCGCGAATATGAATGTTTTGGATTTGCTGATCCTGATCCTGCTGCTGCTTGCCACACTGCTCGGATGGAAATTCCGGGCGTTGAACCTTTTAGGACTCGCCGTTTCCCTGGCTGCGGGCATCTGGACTGCCAATCATTTTCAGGGTCAGTTGGCCGATTTGTACCGTCATTTCTCCCCCCTATTGGGGGGAACCCTGGCCTGGCTGACGGTTTTCAGCGCTGTAGCGATCATCCTGGCCGTTTTTTTCAGTCTGCTCGCCAGGTCAATCGATCATATTCAGATGGCCTGGTTGGACCGGGTCCTGGGAGCCCTGTTGGCGCTAGTGGTTATGTCAGGCTTGCTCCTGGTCGGGGTAACCATGCTCGATAATTACGCCAGGCCGCTGGGTTCAAAAGTCGTGGAAAATTCCCGTTTGGCTCCGCCCCTTTTAAAGATCGGACGGCCCTTCATCCCCCGGCTGGAAAAATCGCTCAAACCGCAATGACTCAAAACTGATTAAGAAACCGCAGATCATTCTCGAACAAGTAGCGGATATTGTCGATCCCGTGTTTGAGCATGGTAATGCGTTCTATGCCCATGCCGAAAGCAAACCCCGTGTACTGTTCGGGATCGATCCCGCCCATGCGCAATACATTCGGATGCACCATTCCAGCGCCGAGAATTTCCAACCATCCCGTGCCTTTGCACAAGGAACAACCTTTTCCCTGGCATTTATGGCAGCTCATGTCGATCTCGGCCGACGGCTCGGTGAAAGGGAAAAATCCGGGTCGAAACCGCAATCGTGCATTCTGACCGAACATTTTCTGAACGAACAGCGTTAGCACCGTCTTCAAATCAGAAAAAGAAACATCATGATCCACCATCAAACCTTCCATCTGATGAAACATAGGCGAATGAGTGGCATCGTCATCATGTCGATATGTTTTCCCTGGAATTATCACGCGAATCGGCGGCTTATGCTTTTCCATGTAACGCGTCTGGACCGGAGAGGTATGGGTTCTAAGCAGGACTTGCTCCGAAAGAAACAGCGTATCATGCATATCGCGTGACGGATGGTCCTCCGGGAAATTCATGGCCTGGAAATTGTAGTAATCGGTCTCCACCTCCGGCCCTTCGGCCACCGAAAAACCCATGCCAGTGAAAATTTCCTCGACAGCGTCCGCAACGCGGTAAAGGATATGGGCCTTGCCGAGTTCCCTCGGCCGGCCGGGCAGCGAGGGATCAAGACGCATGGTTTCATCCGCCGCCCAACTGGCCTGCTTGAGTGCCCTGGCTTTTTCCTCGATCAGGTTCGTCAGCTCTTCTTTCACCTGATTGGCCAGTTGTCCGATTTCGCGCCTTTGTTCGGACGGCAAATCCTTCAATCCGTGCAAAAGCTCGGTTAATTCGCCTTTTCGTCCCAGAATGCGCACACGGAGATCGTCCAACTGTTTCAAGTCGCCGGCCTGGGCGATCGCTTCGCGCTGCGCCTGCAATACTTCGTTCAATTGCCCTTTCACGACTTGTTCCTCCGGTCCGCCCCCTGCGCTAAACGCCGCTGGCGCACCCCTTCAAACATCAAAATCGCGCCTGCTGTCGCCACATTCAGCGATTCAACTTCTCCGGGCATGGGAATCTGCACTCGTTGGTCGCAGGCTCCGATAACCTCCGTCGGAAGCCCTCCGCCCTCCCCCCCCAGCACCAGCAAGCTGGGTTTGGTCAAATCCAGGGACGTATGGGGCCTGCCTTGGCGGGGCGCAGCCGCCAAACACTGCACTCCGCGCTCGCGACAACGCTTGATCACGCGCAACGGGTCAGCTTCGGAAACCACCGGGAGATGAAAAACCGCGCCTGCCGAAGCCCGCACCGCTTTGGGGGAAGCACTCTCCGTATTTCCCTCACTGACCCACATGCCGGACCCTCCGGCGGCAGCCAGCGTCCTTACCAAAGTTCCGAAATTTCCCGGATCCTGCAATGCGACCAGCAAGGTTCCGAAAAAAGTCTCGCCCTGGGCTTTAGCCCAGATTTGCTCCTCGCGCCAGACCGGGCAGGCGGCCACAGCCAACATGCCCGAAGGATGATCGGTGGTGGCGAGGAAATCAAACTGCTTCGGCGTGGCAACCAGGGTCTGGATGCCGGCTGTGGCGCAGGCGTGCACCAAATCAACGCGCCGCGCCCAAACCTCCGCTGTGGCCACGACTGATTCCAGATTCACACCTTCCCGCAGCGTATCGCCCACCAAACGCTCCCCTTCCACCAGCGTCATTCCGGTGGTTTGGCGTTCTTTCTTGGACTGCAAGGCGCGGATTTTTCCCATACGCCGCTTGGAGAGAGGGGTGAGAGCTGACAGGGGTTTGCTCCTTAAGCGGCCAGCGACTGCTTGGCCAGCGCGGCGATTTCCGCAAACGCCTTGGCGTCGGTCGCAGCAAGCTCGGCCAGCACTTTCCGGTCGATGGTGATGGCCGCGTTTTTCAAGCCGCGGATGAACTGCGAATAGGTCATGCCATTTCCGCGGGCGGCGGCGTTGATGCGGGCGATCCACAACGCCCGATATTCACGCTTACGCGCCCGGCGGTCGCGGGTGCCATACCGGAGGCTGCGCCGGACCTGTTCCTTGGCCTGCTGAAACTGGTTTTTTTTCGCTCCCCAATAGCCTTTGGTCTGCTTGAAGACTTTCTTTTTGCGGGCGCGCGTGGTTACGCCCCCTTTAACTCTAGCCATTTGTAATAAACCTCCTCATGACCTGATCCAGGTCGGTCTGCTACTGACAGTCCTATTCCCGCGCCAAGGTTATTACTGCAAACCCTGCGTGAGGATTTGATGTGAAGTTGCCCAAGCTCTCGATACTGCCCGCCGACCTCAGTATGGCAGCAGGGTCTTGATCACACGCGCCTGGCGTCCTCGGATCTCTATATTCTGGCGCATCTGGCGTATCTTTTTAGGCGACTTGTCCCCCAATAAATGCCTGCGGCCCGGAGCTTTGGCCAGCACTTTGCCGGTTTTAGTCACGCGCAGGCGTTTCGCCGCTTTTTTCTTGGTTTTCAATTTCGGCATCTCGGTGTCTCCCTTTTCCAACGATCGCCGGTCACGTGCTTCCGGCGTCAGAGTACTTTCTCGTTATCCGCTGATTCGCTTTTTTTCTTTTCCGGCTTGACCGGTGTTTCGGGACGTTTGAGCGTCGGGGCGACCATCATCACCATATTGCGCCCTTCCAGGCGCGGCATGGATTCCACCATCACTTTATCGCCCAAGTCGACGATCAGCTTGTCCAGAATCTTCCGTCCCAACTCCACATGGTCCATTTCCCGCCCGCGGTACATAATCGTGACTTTGACCTTGTGGCCTTCATCCAGAAACCGCTCCACATGTCCGCGCTTGGTCTGGTAGTCATGAGTGTCAATTTTCGGCCTGAATTTGATCTCTTTGATGTGGATGGTGTGTTGTCGCTTCTTGGCCATTTTTTCCCGTTTGCTCTGTTCGAAGCGGAATTTGCCGTAATCGAATATTTTGCAAACCGGCGGTTTGGCGTCAGGCGAAACTTCAACCAAATCCTGCCCTTGTTCCTCCGACAGGCGCAGCGCTTCAACCAGGGGCATCACGCCCAATTGTTCCCCACCGCTGGTTACGACGCGCACTTCGCGGGCCCTGATCTCCTCGTTAATGCGTGGTTCTGTGATAATCCCACCTCCTCAAGTGTGATGGTTGCCGCCCCGGCCTTGCAATCGGGCAAAAAAAATACAAGCGGATGAAAACGTATTCATCCGCTTGTATATCAACATGGTCCATTTCATTTCAACCAGCCTGGCCAGGCAACCCGAAGGCGCCGCCGGGCGAGAAGCGGATGCTTCTACTTGTGAGGGAGCAATGCTCCAAATGTGCGGTCATCATAACTGCCCTTGCCGGCAAAGTCAAGCGGATTCTCCCGTCTTACGCCGCTTGGCAGGCGGATGGTCGGACTCGGCCGGGGTGGGCAGCACTTTGTCCAATAAAGCGTTGATAAACCCCCCGGAGTCCGCGCCGCTGTATTTCTTGGCCAGTTCGATAGCTTCGTTGATGACCACGCTCTTCGGAACTTCCGGGCAATGGAGCAACTCGTAAGCGGCCATCCGCAGCAAGTTCCGGTCAACGCTCAACAGCCGGTCCAATTCCCAGCGTTCGGCGCGTTGGGCCAACAGACGGTCCAGATGGGCTTGCTCCGCTACCACCCCGCGGATCAAGCGTTCCGCATAAGAGGTCACTTCCGGCGAAGCCTGAGCCGGCAGCAGCGAATGCCGGATCACTTCCTCGGGATCCAATTTGCCCAAATCAACCTGGAAAATGACTTTAAAGGCGATTTCCCGTGCCTGGCGTCTCCGCCCCATCTAGGCTCCCTTCTCGATCTCGCCGTAGAGATTGACCATTTCGATCGCACTGACCGCCGCATCAAAGCCTTTATTCCCGGCTTTAGTGCCCGCACGTTCAACCGCCTGTTCCACGGTATCGGTTGTCAGAACGCCGAAAATAATCGGCACGTTGGAAGCCATGGCGGCTTGCGCCACTCCTTTGGCGGCTTCGGCGGCCACGTAATTGAAATGGGGCGTGTCCCCCCGGATGATAGCCCCGAGACAAATGATGGCTTCATAGCGCTTCGTTTCGGAGGCTTTCTTTGCCAAATAGGGCAGTTCAAACGCCCCTGGCACCCATGCAATTTCGATGTCATTTTCGACCGCCCCATGCCTTATCAAGGCATCTAAGGCTCCATCCAAGAGCTTTTTAGTGATAAATTCATTAAAGCGGCTGGCAATGATCATGAATTTCTTGCCTTTTACAACCAACTTGCCTTCATACGTTTTCATGCTAGCATACCTCACTTTTGCAGTTTTCCGCCTTAATCTGAGGCGTTATACTTTCAAATAATGCCCAAGCTTATTTTTCTTGGTTTTAATATAGTTAATGTTCGTTTCTGAATATTTAACTTGAAGAGGAATTCGCTTGGTTATCACGAGTCCATAACCTGATAAACCAATTATTTTCCTGGGATTATTCGTAATTAAGGCAATGCGCTTCAGACCCAGATCAGCTAAAATTTGAGCTCCGGTCCCATAATCCCTCAAATCCGCCGGAAATCCCAATTTCTCGTTGGCTTCAACCGTATCCAAGCCGTGGTCCTGTAAATGATACGCTTTCAGCTTGTTAATCAGGCCTATCCCTCGTCCTTCCTGGCGCATATACAGCAATACACCTAAACCGGATTTATCGATCATTTGCATGGCTTTATGCAATTGATCACCGCAATCGCAGCGCATGGAACCCAAGATGTCTCCGGTCAGGCATTCCGAATGCACCCTCACCAAAGGCAGACGTTTGCCCTGCTTTTCGATGTCTCCTTTGACCAGAGCCAAATGAGGTCCCGGCTCTCCCAATGACTCGTAAGCGATCAACTTAAAGGTTCCCCACTTGGTTTGCAGATTTGTTTGAGCCGCCCGTGCCACCAGCTTTTCATGGCGCCTACGGAATTTTATCAAATCGGCAATGCTTATGATTTTCAATCCATGTCGCCGGGCGAATCGCCTCAATTGCGGCAAGCGGGCCATGGTGCCATCATCGTTCATGATCTCGCAAATAACCCCGGCAGGAATCATGCCTGCCAAACGGGCCAAATCGACAGCCGCTTCGGTATGTCCTGCCCTGCTCAAGACGCCCCCCTCGCGGGCGCGTAAGGGGAAAATATGCCCGGGTTTCACCAAATCCGCCGGTTGCGTGGCCGGGTTGATCAGCATTCTTATGGTATGAGCCCTGTCATGGGCTGATATGCCGGTGGTTACTCCGGTCTTCGCGTCCACTGACACCGTAAACGCCGTCCTTAAGCGGTCCGTATTGGCGCTGACCATGTCGCCCAGGCTCAATCGATCCAGATGCTCCCCGGTCATAGGCACGCAAATCAAGCCTCGCCCGAACCTCGCCATGAAATTAACGGTCTGAGGGGTCGCCTTCTCGGCGACCATCAGGAGATCACCTTCGTTCTCCCGATCCTCGTCGTCAACGACCACGACCATTTTGCCTTTGCGTATATCCTCCAACGCTTGGTTGATCTTCACCACGATGTCTGCTCCACTTCTCCGGTTTCGTCAAATCCGGCTGCCGCCAATTTTTCCCGCGTCAACCCGCCGTCCAAACGGCCTACCGCCAGCAAACGCTCGGCATATCGGGCCAGTAAATCCACCTCGAGATTCACCTTTTTTCCCACTTTCCATTTTCCTAGTGTGGTGTTCCGGAGCGTATGCGGAATGACCGCTACAGCAAATGTGTCTTGTTTCTTTAAACTTGAAACCGTCAAGCTGACGCCGTCAAGCGCCACCGACCCCTTTTCCGCAATAAACTTCATCAGGCGCGGTTGGGTAGTGAATTCCATGATGCATCCATCTCCTTGGGATACCAACGAGCGCATAACGGCTATCTCATCGATATGGCCCGCGACCCAATGCCCGTCCAGCTTTCCGTTCACAGACAAGGCCGGCTCCAAATTGACCTCATCTCCCGCCTTCCACATTCCCAAAGTGGTTCTGCGCCTGGTTTCCTGGCTGGCCTCGGCCACAAAGGCATGGCTGCTGCGCCCCACTAATGTTAAGCAGATCCCGTTGACGGCCACGGAATCCCCGACGCCTATCGTTTCGGGTTTTAAATTTCGGGTGGCGATAGCCACACGGAGCACCTCGGCCCCCGGCACAACAGAAGTCACCCTTCCCAGGCAATGAATCAATCCGGTAAACATCAGTCCCCTCCACCTGGCTTTTGCGCCTGCCGTTTGCGCGGATAGGCAAGAAAGAGTCGATCCTGCCCAAGGGGTCGCCACTCACCTTTTTCCAAGGCAATCGCCTGAGCGGGATTTTCCACGCCTGCGCCGCCCACAGGACCCAAGCTAGTTCTTCCCCCGATGATTTTTGGCGAATAAATAAACTGCACCTGATCCGATAAAACCTCGTCGCCCGGGTGCTGGCAGCCCAAAAATCCGGCATGGACTTCGGCTCCTCCCTCCACCAGCACATAACTAGCGCCTTCTTCTCCCAGACGCCGCAACATACCTTTCAAATCCGCCTGGCCGTTCCGGCCTGGCAGGTGCCAAACCTCGACATGCTTCGGCAATTTGTCGGAATGAATGCGCTTTGCTGATATAACCACCGTGCGGCAGCTGCTTTTTTTCTTAAGCACGGCGGCATCCGCAGGAACTGGCCGCCTTCCCGCCAGTATAATCCGCATCAGCTTGCGCCCGGGAATGGCCGGAGACAACCTCCGAGTCAGCCGCGGATCATCCTCCCATACCGTCCCCATGCCTACAACGATCGCATCGGCCAGCGCCCGCAAGGTATGGGCGTATCTCCTGGATGTCAAACCTGTTATCCAGCGTGATTCGCCATTGGCGCAGGCAATTTTTCCGTCGGCTGAAATCGCCGCTTTATTCACTACAAAAGGGTAACCTGTGGTTATGCGTTTGCAAAAGACTTCATTCAAGCGGGCGGCTTCCCTTTTCATCAGACCCACATCCACTCTAATCCCTGCCTGCCGGAGAAGCCGAAATCCTTTCCCCGAAACCTTCGGGTTGGGATCCTGCATGGAGCAAACGACCCGCTTGATCCGCGCTTGAATCACGGCCAACGCGCACGGAGGTGTTTTGCCGAAATGCGAGCAAGGTTCCAGATTCAAATACAATGTTGCATCTTTTGCACGTCTGCCAGCCTGCCGCAAGGCATACACTTCAGCGTGGGGGCCTCCCCACCGGCGATGCCACCCCTGGCCGAGGATATAGCCGTCCTTAACCACTACCGCTCCAACCATGGGATTTGGCCATGTCCGGCCCCATCCCCGGCGGGCTAAATCAATGGCCATGTATATAAACTTTTCGTCTTGGTTTAAGGCCATAAAAAAACCCCGAAACCATAGGCTTCGGGGTTTAAAACGATGTCCAATAACGACATCCCATGCCTTCTCCCTTCCCGACTATAACGGTCGGCTCCGGAATTACACCGGATCAATCCCGGGCATTGCCCGGGACTCGCGGGCTGTCACCGCCGGTGGGGATTTTCACCCCGCCCCGAAGGCCTATTCAGATTTTTACTTAATCTTAAAAAGTATTTTCGCGATCCGCGATTTGCGCGGAGTCAGTTTAATATTTTCCTTGGGTATCGTCAAACGCTCAACCAGGTAATCCTGGATGATTTCCCCCTTGGCACTGGCATCGTCAAGATCCTTGGCGTACGCTTCCAATTGCACTGGGAAATTTTGCCGCGAAGTAATCAGATCCGCCACTTCCCGCAAATACAGCTGGCCTTTCTGGCTGATCGTGGTCTTGCGCTCGCCTTTTTCAAACATAACCTCGCTTGTAACCTGCGCGATCAATTCGCCGTTTTCCTCGTACAAAAGGGATTCCAAAATCACCGGTTTGCCCATCTGGCTCGTGGGGTTGGAGGCGACGTCGACAATGGAAAAAATATAGGAATACGAAGTGCCAATATCAAGCATTTGCTTATTTTTGTCCGTCCCGTCCCAAATGATCTGTTTGGGGAGGGAGCCTTCGCCCGTAAAATTCTTGAACACATTGCCGAATCCGTCGGTTATCCGCAGCGACCATTTGCTGATGTTGACTTGACTGTTGTATCGGGGGTTGAGTGTTAAAATCGGCGGCCGTTTGAACAGCTGTATAAAAGGCGAAGCCGCCTGTGCGCTGTTCAAGGTTGACGGCACCGAAATTTGCGGGTCCGTCATGGAGGTGGGTGAAATATCCAGCACGCTGTCTTCAGTCACTACATAGGGTACCGCAATCTCGTCCACGTCAAAGGAAATATCCGGTTCGGGCTTTACGACTTTTACTTTCAGGCGCTGAACGCCTTTAATGACCACTTCCTGGCTGCTGTCGGTTTTCTCTTCAGTTTTCTTTTCCGGGGCGCCGGCCAATTGATCCGATTTCTGATCCTCCGCGGCTAAAAGCTGAAAAGCGGGATACACGGCCAGGCAAAAAAAAGCGATGATACTGAGGGTGACGCGCCTGATCATAATCAGTTCACCTCGACAACCTGAAATAGAATACGATAACACCTTCTTGTTCTTCCTGCCGCTCGCTAGCGGGCAGTGGAGCGAATTTGAACGCCTGCAGGGCTTTCATGGCCAAACCGTCCATTTCGGAATAACCAGAACTCTGTTCGACAAAAATGTTATTTTTAACCATGCCGTTGGGAAATACGAAAAAGTGCAGGCTAACCGACCCTTCCAGGCCCTGCTCCTCGGCCCAGCGGGGATAACGAGGCAGATATTTTTCCAGAATCTGCCGGTCCTTCAAAGGGCCGAAAATCTTGAAGGTGTTCTGATCCCTGGAAATATTCAACTGCGAAGTGTCAAACTCCATTTTCTTCTTTTCCGCCGGCTTTTGCAAAGCGGGCATGTCCGCCAGCGACCCGCCCCGGGCCTGCAAATTGGCACGGCGCGCGAATTGCTGCGTATCCACAACGGGCATCTGCTGCCCGGGCAAAAAGCTGCTCTTTTTTCCCAAACTGACGCCTGTTGGTAAATTCGCCGCGCTGGCAAGCGAATCGCGGCGCTGGTTCATTTGCAGAGGATTGACATTCATGCCCGCAGGAGCTTCGACGGCTTTACGCCCCACCAAATCCAGCGGTTTATCGCCGATCGCAGGCTTATCGAGATCTTTTTTACTGCCCAATTTCAGCGCATCCGGCATTTGTGCCATGGCCGGCGCAGCCTCTTTCTTGGGCAGGTCGATTGGCAGCTGGGAAGCCAGTTCCTCGGGTTTGGCTTTCAACGGAATAGCTTGCTTCAGAAAATCCCAGACATTTTTTTGTTCCGGCGGGGCCACCGGCATGGGCGGAGGCGCCTCTTCCTCGGGAATCGGTATAATTTGATCCACAAGCGTGATTTCGGTAAGCAAAACTTCAGCTTTTTTCTGTTGATGTGACACCATAAAAACCAGGAAAAATATTGAAGCATGCATAAGCAGCGATGCAAAACTGCCCTTGGTCAAACCGGGAATGTCATAATCCGCGGCAAACCGTTCCTCTTCATCTATAATGACTCTGATTCTGCTCATACCCGGTGCCTCTGTCGGCAAACGTTATTTTTTATGTTCGGTCGCGAATACCATTTTTTTCGCGCCCAGTTCCTTCGCCAAATCCAGGGCTTTCAATACAATGCCGTGATTGGTCAGATTGTCCGCGCGAATAATGACGTATTTTTCGGCACTTTCCTGAAGTTTCATCTTCAATTCCGGCTTCAGTTCGTCGAAGGTGACTTCCTTCGAATTCACGGCTATCCGTTCGTCCGGATCTATGGTAATGGTGATGTTTTCGGTGGATTCGCCTTCATCCGTAACCGCTTTAGGCAATTCCACTTTCATGACCGGCTGGCTAAACAGAGGAGCCGTAACCATAAAAATAATCACCAAGACAAGACAAACATCCACCAACGGCGTGACATTGATCGCTGTGATGGGTTCGTCAGATGCACCAGCGCCGCCACCCATTGCCAATCCCTCCTAACGTTTCCTACTTTTTTTCTTTTTACTATCTAACTGCCCCATCACCGGCTTGCGCATGATGGACAATCCTTCCGCACCGCTTTGCTTGGAAATGTCCAACACCGCCACAATAATGCCGTGTTTGACATCTTCGTCGGCGGTAATTGTCACCACTTTCTTCTTATTAACTTTCAGCTTGGCGGTTATCAGCGGCGGCAGGGTTTCCAAAGTGACCAGGCGGTCGTTTAAATACATTTTATCCGCCGTCAAGCGTACGGCCACGGATTCGTTTTGCGATACCTGGCCTTCAGCCGCATCCACTTTGCTGCTTGCCACGATGATGCCCGCCTGCATGGCCAAGGGGGCGGTAACCATGAAAATAATCACCAAAACCAGACATACGTCAACCAATGGTGTTACATTGATGTCGGTGATGGCATCTTCTGCGCCTGCTGCCATTCCCATGGTTCAAACCCCCGTTGCCGTAATGGTTCCGCTGCTCCGGCTATCGCCTGCGCGAGGACGTGCTCTCGGCTTCTTTTCCGGTTAATATAACGAGAAAACGTTTGGAGACCGCTTCCATCTCCACGGACATGTTCTTGACTTTACGCATGAAATAATTGAACACCATGACGCAGGGAATGGCGACTGCCAATCCGGCCGCAGTGGCAACCAGTGCTTCGGCAATACCGGCGGCCACCACCGTGGGACCGCCCGAACCGGACGCTGCCAAGTCATGAAACGCTTTGATGATCCCCACGACCGTTCCAAACAGTCCGATGAAGGGCGACGAATTGCCCAATGTTCCTAAAACGCCCAAATAGCGTTCCAACTTCACGCGTTCTTCTTCGCGAGTGGCGGCCATCAATTCGTCCAGCTGTTCATAGGGAAGCTCGCGATTCAAGAGGCCTACGCGCAAGACTGCGGCCACAGGGCTGCGGTCGCGTTCACAGGCCGCTATGGCCTCCTGATAGTTTTCGTTCTCCATCGACATCTTTATCCGCGACAAAAAGCGCGTCGAATCCACTTTGGCCCGGCGGTAAAAAAGGAAGCGTTCGATCATAAAGGCCACAGCCAAAATCGAGCACACCAATAAGATCATTAAAGTAAAGCTGCTGCGAAAGATTTCAACAAAATCCAGATTTCCGAGCTCCATATTTCCCTCCCTTTTTCCTCCCGGCCTTGGATAGGCGGGATATTACTTCGCCTTTTTCTTGGGCTCCGGTTTTTTCTCCGAGCCCTGCGCCGCCGGACTCTTGGCGCTTCCTAATTCAGCATCCACTTCCGCTTGATGTTCCAATTTGATGATCGACATGCGGCTTTTTGCGGCTTGTGTCCATTCGGGCTTGCCGCCGGAAGTGGAAAGATCTTCGTAAACGACGTATGCTTTACCCCATTGGTTTAATTCTTCATACAGACTACCCAGTTTTGCCAATGCCGTCAAGCGGTAAACATCGTCTTTGGGTTTCAAGGCGCGCATGCGGTCAAAAGCCTTGGCGGCTTCTTCTTTATTTTCCATTTCCATATAAGCATCCGCGATCGTGTACATAATTTCCGGCTTTTCTTGCGCAAATTCGGGCTTCGCTATCATCTCTTCATATATTTTAATGGCGGAGGGATAGCGTTTCTCTTCGCGGTAGGTCGTAGCAATCTGCATCAAACAATCTTTGGCTTTGGGGTCCTGAGGAAACCGTTGATAAAATTCGGTATACCGTTCAATCGCAGACTGCCATTTCTTCAGGCGTTTGTAGCATAAGGCAATATTATACAAGGCATTGGCTGCATAATCGGATTTGGGATGCAAATCCAAAATGGTCTGGAAAATCTGTATAGCCGTCTCAAAATCCTCTTTGGCGAAATATGCCGAACCCAGACGGAAGCGGACATCCACCACCAATTCGTGCGAGGGGAAATTGCGGATAAAAGCCACGTAACTCCGGATGGCCTGATCGCGGTTGCCGAGTTCTTCATTGCATATGGCGATATAATATTGGGCATTGGGCAATAAAGAGCTTTCCGGATAATCAGCAATCAGCTGTTGGAAGGCCGCAATGGTCTGATCCATCTTCTTTTCCTGGTAATAAATCTCCCCTACGCGATACAACGCGTCCACCGCCAAGCGGCTGTTCGGGAACTTGGATACGAATTCCATAAGTTGCGGGACCGCGTCCGCCGTGGCGCCTTTGCGGTAATAACTGAGCTGAATTCCCTCCATGGCGTCCTTGACTTTGGGATCATCCGGATATTCATTGATGAATTTGGTATACGCTTGCACGGCTTTATCGTCCATCTTCGCGTTGTAGTAGCACTGGGCGATGCGCAACTGCATTTCCTTGCGGTACGGGTTGCTTTCTTCCGGCCACTGGGAAAGCAATTCGAAGCCCCTGACGGCTTCGTCATAGCGCTGCGCTTTGAAAAAGGTATCCGCCATGCGGTAGGCTGCTTCCGGCGCTTTTTCACTTTTCGGAAAATTTTTCACGACCCGCTGCCAAGCTTCGATGGCATTGGCATAATATTCCAATTGGTAATACGCCTGCCCCGCATAGAAATACGCATCCCCGGCTTCAGGCATCGTCGGATTGGTCTTGGCAAAGGTTTCATACTTTACGATCGCATCCTCATATTTCTTTTCATTGAAGAGGTTGTGCGCCACCATCAGCGAAGCATAGTTCCGCAGTTTTTCCGGGACATCGGAAGCCGACGCCAGATCCTGGGCGGCCCGCCGGGAATCCTTGAATTCGCCGGTTTCAAACAAGCTGTAGGCCAGTCCAAGCTTGGCCCAATTTAAAATCGGGGAATCGGAAAAATTTTCGACGATCTTTTTATATTGTCCCGCAGCCTGGGGAAACATATCCATATGGTAATAAGCTTCGCCCAAATAAAAATACGACAGCGAGCGCCACGTGCTCTTGGACGGCGGGAAATTGGCGGACAGGACTTTGAGGATGTAATGCGTGGTGGAGATCAACTGCTCATATTGCTTCGGAATATAATAAGCCATCTGCAGCGCCGCCAAGGCCGCGTCAGAGACGTCCGAATACTTGTATTTCATTAAAATATCTTGATAGATCGGGATGGCCTGCGCATACAGTTCCTGCTTGAAATAACTGTTCCCGAGCAAATAGGTGGCTAATTGCACGTTCTCGTGGATTGGGTAGGTGGTTAAAAATTCCTTGAACGTCCGCATGGCTTGCGCGGATTCCCCGCTCCGCAGCATCACCCAACCGGCCTTAAACTTGGCGCTTCCCGAAACATAGGTGTTGGGATATTCTGTGAAAACCTGATTATAGGTGGCAACCGCCTGTTCGGGCTTGGAGAGTTTCGACAGGCACTCCCCTTTCAGATAGAGCGCATTAGCCGCCAGCTGCGACCGTTCGGCCTGGGCCAGCAAGCTTTCCAAATTCTTAAGCGCATCAGCGTAATTTTCCTGGCGCATCTGACTGACCGCCATTTTATAGAGCGCATAGGGGCGGAACTTCGAATCAGGATATTTTTTTAAAAAATCCTGAAACTCCCTGACCGCCACCGTGTAATTCTGTCCTTTGTAATAGGCGTCCGCCTTGCTGTAGGCGGCATCCAGAAGATAAATCGAATTTGGAAATTGCTCGATGATCTTTTTATAATTGGCTGCCGCCGGCAGAAACTGTCCGAGGTTTTCCTGGCAACGCCCGATGTAGTAAGTCGCCATATCGCCTTCCAGGCTCATGAAATACTGCATAGCCTGGGCATATTGATGGTTCTGGAAATAAACCAATCCCAACGGCAGTTTGATTTTCTGCACTTTTCGGTAATAAGGATAGCGACTGGTCAGGCGTTCGATGGTTTCCGACGCATCGCGCCATTTACGGCGTACGATGTGGCAGAGGATTTGACCGTACAAAGCTTCGGCGCGCAGAAAAGTAGCGGGATATTTATCCAACAACTGATCCCATCGCACCAGCGCTTCCTTGTAATCCTTCAGATTGTATGCGCATTCCGCATAGCGATACGCGGCCGAATCAGAAAAGGTTTCCCGTGGGTATTTCTTAAGAAATTCCTGGTACGCCGAAGCTGCCTTGTCGTAAAAGCGCTGCTGAAATTGAACTTCAGCCACCATATAAGCCGCACGGGGCGCGCTGGGCTGGTCGGCAAACTGCTTGGCGTAATTCGCCCACGTCTGGGAAAGATTGGTGTCTTCGATATCCAGCGCGGTCGAATCAAAGGCTTGATCCCAGGCTTCCTTGGCCAGTTTTACTTTTTCAGGATCCTCCGCTCTTACTCCCGCGGTCAGAATCAGAACGAAGCAGACAAGTCCTGCGGCCATGATGCCCACACGCATCCGACTGTGCATAAGGCGTTCCCCTTTTAAAGTAGAATGATGAAGCCCCCGGCCAGCCAACTGCCGATTCTATCATTCAGCTTGATTTTTCGGCCAAGTCGGTGGGAGAGACCCCATACGGACTTCAACCCCGGCCGGCCAAACCAGCAGCCTGCGGTCAAATTCCATACGTTTCGCTGCTGCAGGGCAAATATCCGAAGGAGCCGGCGGCCTACTCTAGTTCCAAACCGCCTTCACCGCCCAGCGGCACCGCGCTCTGAATTCTCACCGATTCAAAATTCGACTTGATCACCTTTCCATTCGAATCGGTAATCACCAATTGCGCGCTGAAATTGCCGTCCGGCGCGGGCAGGCCGCGGTCATCTTTGCCGTTCCAAACGATTTGGTTCGGCGGATTGTCTTCGCCGGAATACGACCGGACGATGTCGCCGTTTTGATCCTTGATGTTCATTTCCCATTCACGGATCGGATACTTGGACACCGCCCGGATGGCGAAGGTCGTGACCTTCTTGATGCCAACCGGTGAGAATATCTTCGGCGAAGCCTTGAGTGTCATTTCGAAACCACCCATGGAATAACCCAGTGAAATCTTGTGCGCCAGCCCCAGTGCTTCGAGGCTCATCGCATAATCCAGGGTGATATTCATATATTTTCCGCCTGCTCCCAGGTGAACCTTCATTTCATCGTCCAATCCGCTCCGGACGAACACCATATCCTCATAGACGTCCAGCTGGCCGCCCACTTCCCATTTTATTCCCTGATTGGCTAAGGTTTTGCTGATATCCGCATCCAGAAGGAGATCGTCATTGAATAAATGACTGCCCAAACCCAAAGTGACGCTGCCGGGATAAGTATCGCCCAAAACTGTCGGAGTCAGGATGTTGTTGAGGTACAAACCTACTTGCAATTCAGGTATAACGCTGTAAAGCCCGCCCAAATCCAAACCCACACCTGTGCCAGTATGGCCAAACATATCTTCATAGGCAATTTTAATGTTGCCGCCCACAGTCAGACTAGGCATTAAATCCCGGGCATAGCTCAGGCAGACGCCCATTTGACTCATGGAATTCGTAAAACCCGTGGGATTGGGGCGATAACGGTCGTCACGGGTGTCAAACCCGCCGGAATTCAGCATGACCACGCCGAGGCCGACGGTCCCGATCTCCACGATGGGCATCGAGAACCCGAGGAAATCAAACATCGTATCCTCGAAGAGAATGACGTGTTGAAGTCCGAACTGGATGGGATTCTGAGTAGCCAGCCCGGCTGGGTTGTAAAAAATGGCGCTGACGTCGTCGGCCAGCCCGGTCATGGCACCGCCCATGCCTGCCGCCCTGGCGCCAATATCGTAGGTGAGATATTCTCCCGGCAATCCGTGGTCTCCGGTGCCGGCTTGAACCCACCCGGCCAAAAATCCGCACAGCGCCAAGCCCATCATTATCCGGCTGATCAATTTAGTCATGCTCGAGTCACCTGCTTTCTCGATATAGGGTTTCGCTTACTTGCGTTTGAATACACCAATCTTGAAGCGGTATTTCTCCTGATCATTGACTTTGATCACGCAGATGTAGCCGCCGTTGGCTACGGTGACGCCCTGGTCATTGCGGCCGTTCCAGCGGATAGTGCGGACTCCGGCCGAACCTTCCGAAGAACCGGCCGGATATTCTCGGCTCCAGACCAAATCGCCCATCAAGGTGTAGATATTGATCTTGACCCGAGCGTTCTGCTGCAGCAAGTAGTCGATATTGGCCCATTGCGAGGGATCCAGCGGGTTGAAGGGGTTGGGATATACGCCGCCTTCTTGGGTCACGGTGATCCCCATGATCAGATCCCCAGTGACGCCCGCGGCCGCAGTGTTTTCAGCCGCTTCCACGGTCACACTCTGGTTCCTCGCGCCGGCCTCAAACGAAACCAGGGCTTCGCCGTTACCATTGGTGGTCTTGTAAATCGGCTGGGGCAGGCCGCCGTCCAAGGTGGCCGCCTCAGAACCCGTAACCAGCGAGAAGAACAGCCCGATGCCAGCCACCGGATTCCCGTTGATATCCACCGCCCGGCCGGTGATTTGCGCGGTTTGATTGGCCAGGATTTGGTATTCAGGCACATTGTTGGCCGTGCGCACATAACGGGCGTCCGAACTCATTATAATCTGGCTCACGCCCGAAGCGCCCACGCGAACTTCCGGAGAATACCCCATGGTAGGACGGTCCGAAGTCAGCACTGAGTTCCTCGCCCGGATGTAGATCGTCTCCGCCGCGGTGTACGTCTGGTTGGAAATCACCATTTCCCCGCCGATGGTCTGGCCGAACGTCACGTTCAACGTGCCGGAGCCGGGCGTGCTGGTGGCCGGATTGGTGAACACCTCCAGGATAAAGTTCACATTGGCCGTGCGGACGACTTTCTGCGACGTGTCGTCGCGAACTTCCACTTTAACTGTAAAGGTCGAAGGCGCGGCCTGTACGCTGACCGGGCCGGGTTGCTCCACACCATTGACCCAGACTTTAAAGTGCGTTTCCCCGAAGGAAACGACCTGGATATCCGATCGGGATTCCTGGAGATGGTTCATGTAACTGCTTCCGGCATTGGTATCCCACGGGAAGATTGTCAACTGGCCCAGGGTATAAAGCGTAGATTCCACCCAGACCTTCCCCAAAGTAAGGGCGGCCACGATAGGATCGGAAACATCAGGCACACCCAAGGGATCGGTTTCATTCGTGGTCCGGACTTCGATGGGATCTGAATTGCTGACCATGTTGCCGAACTGGTCGGTAGCAGCCACTGTCACCCCGAAAGCCGCGCCGGAAATTTCCGGATCAGCCGAGAAAGCGTTGGATACCGTGCCATAGGGCGGTTCGGTCGGCGTGACGCCGCTGTACCAACCGCCGGTTGTTACGCCGCCGATTCCACTCGACATATTCGAGTTGCCGCTGCCTTCAACCAATGCCTGTCCAGGCACAACGGTCACCAGACCATAGGCTGAACTCGGGTTGACATAAATTCCAGGCGTAGTGCCATCCGTGATGCCCGAGGGATTGCGGTACACCCAACGCAGCTGATAGAGCTGGCCGGCAGCAGGCTGCCTGCTGGTCAGCCATTCGATGGCATCCCCGCTTTGGCGGAAATCGAAATTCTTGACCGCGTTAAAGGTCACGCCCAGCAAATCCACCACATTGGAGGTTGACAACGTGTCCGAAGCTCCGGCTGTGCGCGTTACGCCCCGGATGGTTTCCAAGATATCATACGCTGTTATGGTGAACGGCGTATCACCCTGGCTGGATTCGGCAGCCGTGTGGAAAGCGAATCCATTGGCTGCTGAAAAATCAGCATACCCGCTGATGCCATTGATGGCCACTGGCCGCGGGCTGGGGCCGAAACGGTCGGTGGATTTGATGTACACCAAATCCGTCGGGCCTTCCGCGATATTGCCGTAGGCGTCACAGGCATAAACCCGGAAGTTGTTGATCAGGGTGCCGGCGGTCTGAACGTTGGGTGATCCTTGATAGCCGATAAACCCGGCGCTGGGATTCGGTGCGGTATAGCGGCCGCCGCCGGTCTGCACATCCATACTGGGCACCTGCGGAATCAGGCGGGCAAAAGTATTCGCATCCACATCCATATTTGTCGATGTGCCTGACGCCGTGATGGTCAGGTAGGTGTAGGTGGCAGTGACGTTATTCAATACATACTCTTTATATAAGGTCAGGGAGGGATACCCTACTCCGTTGTATGGCAGTTGAACCGTGACCGGATACAGCGTATTCGTGCCAGAACCGGTGGACAAGGTAACATTGTTCGTCGACGGGAAAGCCGTAGCGCTGTTCCGGTTGTCCATGGTGTTGCCGTACATGTCCTGCGCAGTCACCGTGGAGGGGAACGCCACGCCCGCGGTTTTATCCGCCGAAGTGATATCCACTTGGAACCTGCTCAGCCACGAGTTATGCCGGACATTGACCGGTGGGATGCCGCCGCCGCCCAGTGTAAACGGCGTCACGCTGCCATTTGTAAGATCCGTTACCGTGACGGTCTGATAGGCATTGGTGCCGACTGTATAGAGTCGGAAATTAGTCGTTCGGTATCCGCCGTACGGATAACCGGGATCCTGCGGTGAATTGACTCCCACTGGCCCAAGATTAACGTTTCTTGGCAATGAGGAGTAATCATTGCCGATGATCCCCATGGAAGCAGGATACGGATCCGAGGATGTCACCTGGATCTGATCACCGCCGCCATCCGCGGTACGTGTAATGACATTGTAATAGTCATCGCATAAAAAGATTTTAAAGTCGAATCCCACGCCTGCTTCCTGAGTCGCCGGATTTCCAGTATATCCGGGGAATCCGCCTGTGGGATAGGTGTCTGGTGCAATGCCAGCTTTGGCGTTCATGCCCGTGGCCAGGATCAGCATACGGTTGGCAGCCGCATGGCAGATTGACGGGTTATTGGGAATATTCGAGGGGACGCTACCCAACTTACAGGAGATGGTGATATTGTCGAAAGCGCGATACAAGGTGATATAACCCCACCAGACACCGCTCGCAAATGTGATGCGCTGGGGGCTAATGACGCGGAAAGGTTCTTCCCAGTCTGCGGTCGTGACCAGATTGGCCTGGCCGTTAAACGTGGTGGCAATGGTGGACCCGGCATCAGCATAAGCTGTGATTGAGATGAATATCGGTACGCCGGCCCGGACATTCGGCAAACTGGGGCCTCCGGTCCAAGGATAAGTGATGACAAAGCGGTTGATGGTAATGGAAGTGATGGTATAGGGCGTCGTATAATCGTCAATGCCGTCAATGCCATAATCAGCAGTCAGTGTATATGTGTCCGCGTCATTCAGCACGACCGCCACCCGCGTGTTCCCATTATTAAAATTCCAGTTGGTCCCGTAGATATTCGAGGTGTTGGGGCTGCTGTACATGGTAAACGGCCCGAACGAGCTGACTTGGTTCCACCAATCGTCCGTGGCGTAAACAGTCACGGAAAACGCGGTGCCAGCCTGCTGGGCATCCGGCGTGCCGGCATAGCCGCCGGTCATGATGCCATCCCCGCCGCCGGTTCCGGGTCTATATTCCAAACCAGGAACAATCATGAACACCTTGGAATGTACGTTCGCCACAACTTGAAAAGTGCTGCTCCAGCCTTTATGGCCAGTGCCATTGGGTTGGTCAGCCACATACAGGGCTGCCGAACTCCCGGCGCGGAAAATCTGGATGTTATGCGACCACACGCCGCTGGCGAATCCGCTGCTTACTGTCCAGGTCACGCCTGACACCGTGCCATATGCGGAAATGTCGATCACACTGTCATCCGGGCTGCGGTAGTCCAGGTTCGGGCAGGATACATAGACCGGACCCGAGAACGAAGTCACCACGTTTTCATACGCATCCCGGGCTGAAATATTGACATTGAAGGGGTTCCCGGCCGTAACCGAGGAGCCGATGTTGCCGACAGTAAAATGGTCCAGGGTGTTTGATATTACGTTGAATAAGGAAGACGATAAAGCCAGAGGCGTGCCGCCCGAGGGGATCAACTGCTGCTGAGTGGCGCCTGAATAAGCGCGGGTCAGGGTCATGTTCACCCAGCCCAAGCCACCGGAAATCGCAACCGGAGTTAAAGAAGCGCCGGCGTCCGTGCGCAGCAGCGATACGCTGAAACTGCCGTTATAGGTCGTCGCCCGGTTGCCGAACAAGTCAGTAACATACACGCTGACAGACCGGAATACTCCGGCAGTCACATCCGTTGGCGTACCGTCGTGCCCGTAGCCCAGACCGTAGTCTTCGCCCGGGCAATAGGTTTCGCCGGGCATAATGAACAAATAACGCAAGGTAGCAGCCGGGTTGACCGTGAAATCATAGGTTGTGGTCAAAGGCCCGCTGAATCCGGCTGAATCATTGCTGATGCGGACATCGTAGTTGATGCCTGCCCGGTATATGGTCATGGTGCCGTTGTAGCGGCCGCTCGTGAAGCTGCCACTGGCTACGGTCGGCGCGGTCACCCAGGCGCCGGCAGTGTTGGAAATGGGCGTGGCCACCTGCAGCAATTCAAAAGTTGTGTTGCCGCTGACCGTGGTGACTGTATTGCCCCAGTCGTCGTAACCCGTTATTTGGAGGGTGAAAGCCGTGCCCGCGGTTTTGGTGCCAGACAGGTTGTTCACGCCGAAGTGGTCCAAGTCAGCAGAACTCAAGGGTACATTGTCCGTGCTGTTGGTGGCACTGCCGTCGCTGGCTGTCATGGTCAGCGTACCGTCGCCCACGGTGTACATGGTCACGCCGCCGAAGGTCAGCGTGCTGCCGCCGCCAAAGGACTGCGATCCGCCGTAGGAAAAGATGGGATCCTCGGCGCAGGACAGCGATACCGTCGAAGCGGCGGTGCGGGTGTTCCAATAATCATCGCAAGCATACACATTGACTGAAAAACCCGTGCCTGCAGTCTGGCCGGTGGTGGTGGTGGAAGTGCTGGCCCGTCCGTTGCCGCCGTTTTCCCCGCAGCGGATGGTCTGGCCCGGTCCGATGATCAGCAAACGGGTAAAGGAATTGGGATTGATGGTGAACGAGGGCGAATACTGGGCGGTCGGTGAATTGGTTTTTTCGATCCGGATACGCGCATAGCCCGGCGAGGCGTGGTACAGCAGCAGGGTGCTGGTGGTATAAACACCGCTGGAAAAGCTGACTGTGCCCAAATCCCGGGTGGTTCCATTCACACCTGCGTCATAGGCATACAGGTGCACAGTGCCGTTATAGGCCGTGCACAGATTGTTGCTGGCATCCCGGGCTTCGATGGTGAGCGTGCCGTTTGAGCCGGCGGTATAAGGACCCAGAGCCGTAAAGACGAAATTGGTCACGCGCTGGACGGGAATCGAAATCGTGTCAGCTAAAATGCCGCCGCTGGCATTGGCTGTCACATTCACATTTCCCGTGGCAGCAGGTGTGATATTGACGGTAATCGGCGTATACAATGCGTTCGACACGCCGCCATAAGACTGGTTCAAGGTGGCTGGATCCGGGTTGAAGGTTTCAAGCACAGCATTCGAGGATAAATCCGTGGGGTTCAAGCCGCTGTTACGGGGCAGGTTGTCGACATTGTCGTAGCAATACACGGAGATCGAGAATGTCTCCCCTGCCACCTGGGTATTGGGCGAACCTGAACGCGGGGTGCTGCCGTTATAGGTTTGGCCAGGCGCCACGACCAAGAATTGTGTGGTCGCCTGAGCTGAAGAAGCCAGCAGCAGTGGTATTAATAAAAGCGGGGTAAATATGAAATGAAGGCGTTGAAGACCGTTTTTCAGCGGCATAGGTCTCATTCCTTTCAAATTATTTGACATTCTGCTTCAATGTGGAATTAACAATCTATCATTATAAAGGATTAGCCTTATATGTCAATCGCAAACTAGGATTCATTCATTTATTTTCGGTGTGTATTCATTGCACTTAACCGGCAATCATTAAAATATCAGCATTTACAAGCCGTTTTATCCATAAAAATAGGCTGTCAGACGATTATTCCGGGTTGAAATTTTCGTGGAAATTATTAGCGAACCAGGAATATTTTTCCTACTCTTCTGTCTCCCTGCGGCAGATCAATAATGTAAATATATATGCCTTTAACTACATCCTCGGATTGAGTATTTTTGCCGTCCCAGAGAACCCTGTTGCCTGTGCTTTCGAATTTCCTGACCAATTCGCCGGTAACAGTGAATATACGGATCTTGGTTCCCTGCGGGCAGTGATCAAATTTCAGGGCATTGCCAAAGGCTGCCCCTGGATTGAACGGATTGGGATAAATCAGAGGTTCTTCCGGCCCGGCGAAAGCAGTGGGTGTAAGTGTAGGCGTGGGCGTGCTGGTCGGGGTCCAGGGACCAATCACGGACGTAGGCGTGGCTGATGCCTGCCAGGTAGCGGTCAAGGTGATGGTCGGACTGACGGTCCAGGTGGCAGAGGCCGTGCTGGTTTCCGTAATGGTGGGTGTGGATGTTGAGGTTGGCGAATCAACCTGGGTCGGCGTCAGCGTGGGGGTAAACGTTTCCGCCGGTGTGTAGGTCTGAGTCGAAGTCCAGGTTTCGGTCACCGTCCAAGTCTCGGTGGCCGTAACAGTCGGAGTCGCGGTCAAGGTGATGGTCAGGGTGGCGGTCGGCGTCAAGGTTTCCGAAGGCGTGGGCGTAACCGTTTCCGTGGGAGTGACAGTCAAGGTCGGCGTCTCCGTCTCGGTGGCTGTATCCGTGGGCGTCGCGGTGCTGGTCTGGGTAGGCGTGTCAGTCGGCGTGTCAGTCGGCGTCCAGGTCGAGGTCGAACTGGATGTGACTGTCACTGTAGCCGTGGCGGTTTCCGTATCAGTGGGCGTGGAAGTCAGCGTGGCGGTTTCGGTGGGCGTGTCCGTCGCTGTCGGCGTCACCGTGGCCGTCGGCGTGACGGTGCTGGTCTGGGTCTCAGTATCCGTCGGCGTGGCGGTCAATTCCGGCGTATCCGTGGGTGTGGGCGATATGGTCGATGTCAGCGTCACGGTGTAGGTCGAAGTAACCGTCGCGGTGGCGGTAGGCGTATCGGTTGCCGTGAACGTGGGCGTGGAAGTCGCAGTGGACGTGTACGTCGGCGTTTCCGTGGCCGTGGCAGTGAAGGTATCGGTCGGCGTCGGAGTGGCGGTGGCGGTATAGGTGAACGTCGAAGTCGCCGTGGGAGTGATCGTGGGCGTTTCCGTGGCTGTGGCCGTGTCGGTCGGTGTATCCGTCGGCGTTTCGGTTGAAGTGGTCGTAAATGTCGGCGTGACGGTAAGCGTGGCTGTTTCAGTCGGCGTGGCGGTGTCGGTCGAGGTTTCAGTCGGTGTGGCCGTCTCAGTCGGCGTTTCGGTTATCGTCGGTGTATCCGTGTCCGTGGGAGTGATGGTCGGTGTATCCGTGGGGGTCTCGGTGTCCGTGCTGGTCACCGTGGCCGTGGGCGTGTCCGTCATGGTCGGTGTGGCTGTGCTGGTCGCGGTGTGGGTGGCTGTGGACGTGACGGTCGGTGTGGGCGTAAAGACCACAGCCAGGGTGGTCACGACGTTGGAGTAGCGCGTGAACTGCGTCGGCCCGGAGAAATACACAACATTGGCCTGATCGGTCCAGCCGGTCTGCGGCGCCGGATCCTGCAGGCTGTAGGTCACGGTTACGCTGCCAGTCGTTCCGGCTGCCAGGTTCCCCAGTGTCCACGTTACACGGCCGCCGCCCGGCACGCCACCGCCTGTGTTCGACACATAAGTCGCCGAGGCCGGGTAGGGATCCATCAGTGAGACGTTGTAAGCCACGCCGGATACGTTGTGATAGGTGATTGTATACGTAATGCTCGATCCAATTTCCGCCTCGGACGGGCCGGTTTTTTCCAAATACATTTCCGGTACCGCTTCTGAAGCCGCCGGGGATTCATAGATGGTGTTGTAGAAATACCGCATCATCGGCGCGCGGTTATTCGTCGAATACGGCAGTGAATAGCTGGATTCGTGCCCGATCAGGTACGATGCCTTGCCCGCGCTCGTGATCCCCTGATAATGGCCGTTCATGAACAGGTATGGATAGGTGGTGCTGTTGCGGTCAATGACGAGCAAAGATGATTCGCCGCCGTAGAAGGTGCTCCCGGCTGCCAGGCCGAACGCCGCCTGCGACGAGGAAGGCAGATAAGTCCAGGCCCCGGTTGCCTGCCCGGCCGGCGCGTCCGGCAGGTTATTGTGGAAATCCGTCGGGATCGTGCTGGTGTCATTGACGCCGTTCGTGGTCAGCCAGCGCCCGTAGCCCCCGTAAATCCAATCGGATTGCGCCGTCGGCGTGGTCGAAATGATATCGTTCTCGAAGGCTGCCACGGAAATGCACTGGGCGTAAACGTGCGCGCTTCCATAAGTCAGGTAGGTTGCCAGCTCCGCCACGCTGTCAGCCGCATTGGCCGTGGCTTGGGCGTTATTCAGCCCTTCATAGTAATCGATCCCCCCGCCTCCGCCATAGCGGCCGACTGGGTAGGCGCTCCAGTGCATGTTGATGAGCAGACTGTACTTGGGCAATCCGTCCGCGGACAGGAACAGGGCGCCGTCATGATGATTGCTGGTCGTGGGTCCGGCCATTTCCGCTTCATCCAGCACATCTGGCGACGTATCCGGCCAATTATTGCCGTTGGTATCGCGGATTCCAGCGGCATTCAAGTAATTGCGCGCCGAAGTCCAGGTGTCGCGCGGGTCGGAATTGTGATAGATCGCGAGCTTGGGGGCGGCCTTGAGTTTGCGGAAAATGGGCGCGGTGAACGGCTGGGTGTTGTCCGTGTACTGGTGCACCTGCACGATGTTCGTCTGCCCCAGGTTCCAGGCCGTGATGAGGGCCACGGCCTCCGTGGAGTTGCCGGCTTCGATCACGAATGGCCCGCCGTTATAGCTGGGGTTGGTGTAATTGGCCAGGGTCCGGATGTCGCGTGTTTGGGTGCAGGTAAAGTCCGTCTCCTCATACGTTTTATAGGATTTAATCGCCCAGTGCACTGGGATTCCGTTCGACAGCAGACGGTAGACCAGACCGTATGCCCGCCACATGCCGCGGTCCTGGTTGGTGCGGCCGGAGGCCGTGTCCATGGGAATGATCAGCGAGCCATAGTAGAAAGTGAAAGCCGGATTGGGGGTGGCCGTAGGACTGGCAGTCCACGTATGGGTCACGGTCACCGTGGGCGTGGAAGTCGGGCTCAAGACCGGGGTCATGGTCATGGTCGGCGTAATACTGGGCGTGAAAGTCGATGTCGAAGTGAACGTAATGGTGTAGGTATCCGTGGCGGTCGGCGTGATTGTGGGAGTCGCGGAATCCGTCGCGGTCATGGTAAAGGTCGGAGTAACGGTTGGCGTAGCCGTAAAGGTCGGCGTATCGGTATAAGTGGAAGTATACGTCGGAGTGATCGTCAACGTGGGCGTGTCGGTCAATGTGATCGTAGGCGTGGGCGTGCGGGTCATGGTGCTGGTGACCGTGTCCGTGGGCGTGACGGTAGAAGTCCGGGTCGGCGTATCCGTATCCGTGGGCGTGGTCGTGAACGTCGGCGTGGCGGTATAGGTGTCCGTGTCCGTGGGCGTTGCGGTGAAAGTGCTGGTCATGGTGGGCGTATCGGTCATCGTCGGCGAAATGGTGGACGTTGGCGTGATGGTCGCAGAGAAAATGATCTCCGTGGGCGTGGGCGTGATGGTGGGCGTGTCCGTGTCCGTCGGGGTCATGGTCGAAGTGGGGCTGATGGTGGAGGTCGGGGTGGCGGTAAACGTCGCGGTCGCAGTAGGCGTGGCAGTCGGAGTGGCGGTGAAGGTCGGCGTGTCGGTCGGCGTGTAGGTCCATGTGGCCGTATCGGTCGGCGTATCGGTGGGCGTAGCCGTGGACGTATACGTATCTGTCGGTGTAGCCGTAAATGTCGGTGTATCGGTCGGAGTAACCGTGGGCGTATAGGTGCGCGTGGGCGTCCAGGTCGGCGTATCCGTGTCCGTAGGCGTCACGGTCGGGGTCGGTGTGATCGTCGGGGTGTCCGTGCTGGTAAAAGTGTCAGTCGGCGTGGGTGTGAAGGTCGGCGTGGTGGTAGGCGTGGCCGTATAGGTGGCCGTATCCGTCGGCGTCTGGGTGGCCGTGGGTGTGACCGTATGGGTCGGCGTGGGCGTCGGCGGCAGGTAATATTCGATATTCAACTGGAACACCCGGGGCGTATCGCTGATATTCGTGGTGGTCAATTCGGCTTTCCACTTCAATCGCGTGCCCTCGTATAGTCCGGAGAAAATCGTCGCCACACCGGGCGTGACCTGGATCCAGTACGCATGCGGGTCAGGCAGCTGGCCGTTGGCTGTCATCCAATAATTGATGCTGGTGCCCGGCGGCGTGTCGTCCGTAGCAGTCAAGGTGACGGAATAGAAAAATTCCGGCGAGGTGGCCACAATCGTGGATTGCCCCCACTTGGGCTGTTCATATTCAGGCCCGTAGCGGTTCAAGCGCGCGTTCACACCGCTGAGCATGAATGCATCCGCCCCTAAGGCTACACTGTTGATGTCCGAAGCTCCGAAACTGATCAGTTCGCCGGAATAATCTTGTATCGTATCTGGCAAGGTCAGCTGGGCAAAGGTAGCTCCCTGGCCGCCCAAAAAAAGCGCGTTCCGGGTCGAACTCCAATAGACCGACAGGATGTGCTTGGTGCCGAAAACCTGGCCCGCCAGCGACGAATAACTCTGGAAAATGTTCACCAAAGCCAGGTAATTCGCCACCTGGGAGCTGTTTCCACCCACCCAAAAATAAGTTCCGTCGTTGCTGATGGAGTTGACGTTGTAATACCCGCCCCAGGTCGCCTGCAAATTGGCCCTCAGGTCGGAAAAACTCGTTCCATTGTAGCGGTTGATGCAGCCGTTGGCGCCGCCAATCAGCCAGTAGCCGCTCATGCTGTCGATAGCCCGCACGGCTTCTCCGGAGCCCGAGGGACTGAAATTATTCAGGGTCAGCGAGGTGAAACTCGTTCCGTTGTAGCTGCTGAGCCGGGCGCTGTCCCCGCCGATCAGCCACAGGCTGCCGTTCCAGCGGATGGCGTTCACCGCCACGCCGGCCCCGAAACCCAGGCTGCTGGTCAAATCCGTGCAGGAAGTGCCGTTGAAACGGTTCAGCCGGCCGTTAGCGCCGCCGATCAGCCAGTAATTGCCCGTGGAATTGTAGGCCACGCAACGGACCGCATCCGAAGTGGAAAAACCGACCAGGGTATTGCTCATATCCTCGAACGACACGCCGTTGTAACGGTTGATGTCCTTGTTGGCGCCGACAAAGATCCAGTACCGGTCCGTGGAGTTGTAATCCGCGCCGTAGATATCATCAATGCCAAAGCCCACTAAGTTTCCGCTGCGGTCCTCAAAGGTTGTAGAGCTCAGGCTGCCGGTATGGTTGTTCAGCTTGGCTTCGGCGCCGCCCAGCAGCCATTCCGTGCTGTTTCCGGCCACTGCATACAACGGCAAACTCGCGCCCATGTTGACCAGGTTCGCCGACCGGTCGTAGTAGGTGGCGAAATCATTCGACATCGAATACACTTCGCTCGCGCCTGTCGTGTCATTCCCCACCAGCAGCCAGTAGCTCCCATTATGGGCAATTTTATAGATATTATTGAACGTGCTGACCTTGCCGGATTGATTGGTGAAGCTGGTCCCGTTGTAGGACAGCAGCCGGCCGCCCGAACCGCCGATCAGCCACTGGCTGCTGCTGCTGTCCCACGCGATCGAATACACAATGCCGCTGCCCCAGGCCGAGAGGGGCGTGAACGTCCCGCTCTGGTACCTCACCAGGTAACCGTTGCTGCCGCCCAGGAGCCAGTAGGTGCCGTTGAACGCCACGGCATAGCCCGTGGTGGTGCTGCCCCAGAAGCCGGCGCTGCCCGACAGGTCGGCGAAGGAGGTGCCGTTGTAGCGGTTCAGCTTGCCGTTGCTGCCCAGGACCAGCCAGAAATTGTCCGTTCCCGCGCCATAAGCCGCGGCCCGCACATCCGCGCCGGACCAATTGACCAGGCTGGAGGAATAATCCGTAAAAACCGTTCCATTAAACTGGTTGAGTTTCTGGCCGCTGCCGCCGATCAGCCAATAGCCGTTGCCATAGCCGATGGTCAGAATGTTGTTTCCGGAAAATCCTTCCAGGGAATCGCTGAGGTTGGTAAAAGAAGTGCCGTTATAACTATTCAGGCGGCCGCCGTTTCCGCCCAGGAGCCAATAACCGCTGTTTTCCCTGATGGTGTTGATCTGGCCGCCCCAGTTGATGACGCCCGAGGGACGGCTGAAAGTATCCGTGGAATACAACCGCAACTCGCCGCTGCCCGTGGTATCCCACAATGCGCTGGTCTGGGATTCGTCTTTAAACGTGGTGGAGGTAAAATTTTCAGTAAAAGTATCGGCCTGCAGGCTTGACGCCAGGCTGATACCCGCGACCAGCCACCCGACGACCCCTATGATACGGTTAAATCGTTTCATACGGCCAGCCTTTGCCCCGCAGGGGCGTGTTTCCAAACAGATTCACATTTATACAGAATACCCCATATTTTAAGTTTCGTCTATACTATCCGAAACTCGAGGGCATTCTGCTATCGCACCAGGAATATTTTACCCGCGACCTTGGTTCCATCCGAATAGGTCGCCAGATAGAGATAAACGCCGGCTACGGTTTCTTCGCCGGATTCATTCCTACCATCCCAGTATATCCTCTGGCCTGTGCCGTTGAATGTCCGCACCAATTCGCCGCTAACCGTGAAAATCCTGACAACCGTGCCCCGCGGCACATTCTCCATTTTCAACGTGCCGCCAAAGGCCTTGCCGGGATTGAAAGGATTCGGGTACACCCTGATCTCCGCTCCCGGCGGCACCAGAGTGGAGGTGGCGGTCGGGGTCGGTGTGGCGGTGGCCGCGGAAGGCGGCTGGGTCGGCGTGACTGTGGGCACCGGAATCGTCGGAGAAACCGTGAACGTCTGCGTCAACACAACGGTCGGCGTTTCGGTCATGGTCGGCGAAATGGTCGCGGTCAGCGTAGCCGTGGCAGTCCGCGATGCCGTAGAGGTCAAGGTCATTGTGGCCGTAGAAGTCATGGTCAAGGTGGCGGTGCCGGTGGCTGTCACAGTGGCTGTCCTGGTGACAGTCGGCGTATGGGTCATTGTAGGCGAAATCGTATAAGTCGGCGTGATGGTGCCGGTGACTGTCACCGTATCCGTAGGCGTGGCGGTCAGCACCGGCGTATGCGTGGAAGTGGGAGAAATCGTCGCCGTGGGCGTGATGGTCGGCGTGGCCGTGATGGTCGGCGAAATGGTCGCGGTTGGCGAAATGGTCGCCGTGGGCGTCTCGGTCGGCGTTGCGGTGCAGGTTTCGGTGATGGTAGGCGTGTCTGTGGCTGAATCCGTCGGTGTAAGGCTGGGCGTGGCCGAAGCCGAGTTCGTGGCCGTGGGACTGATGGTGGACGTGGGCGTGATGGTTTGGGTCGAGGTCACTGTCGGCGTGGGGGTAAAGATCACGGCCAGGGTCGAAACCACGTTCGAATAACGCGTGAACTGCGTCGGCCCCGAATAGTAGATCACATTCGCCTGGTCCGCCCACCCGCTCGCCGGAGCGGGATTTTGCAGACTGTAGGTCACGGTCACGCTTCCCGACGCCCCGGCTGCCAAGGTCCCCAATGTCCACGTCACCCGGCCGGCGCCCGGCACGCCGCCACCGGTGTTCGACACATAAGTCGAATTGGCGGGATAGGGATCTGACAAGGACACATTGTACGCCACACCCGATACGTTGTGATACGTAATCGTGTACGTGATGTTCGACCCGATTTCAGCCTCGGACGGGCCGCTCTTCTCCAAGTACATCTCCGGAACCGCTTCCGATGCGGCCGGCGATTCATAGATTGTATTGTAGAAATACCTCATCATCGGCGCCCGCGAGTTCGTCGAATAGGGCAGCGAGTAGCTCGACTCGTGCCCGATCAGGTACGACGCTTTCCCCGCGCTGGTGATGCCCTTGTAGTGGCCGTTCATGAACAGATAGGGATAGTTGCCCGGACTCACGCTGTCGATAACGATCAGCGAGGATTCGCCGCCGTAGAATGCGCTCCCCGGCGCCAGACCGAAAGCCGCTTGCGACGAACTTGGCAAATAGGTCCAGTTCCCGGTCGCCTGGCCGGCCGGCGCGTCCGGCAGGTTGTTCAGGTAATCCGCGGCCGTGCTGCCGGGCAGAGTGCTGGTGTCGATCACGCCGTTGGTCGTCAGCCAATGGCCATATCCGCCGTAAACGAAATCATTCCAATAGGGCGTGGTGGCGACGATGTTGTTTTCCAGCGCCGCCACGCCGATGCACTGGGCATAAATATGCGCGGTTCCGCTGCGCAAGTAGTAATCCATCTCCGCCGAGGCTTCGATCACGTTCGCGCGCGCGGTCACGTTTTGATACACTTCCCCGCCGGAATCCCACCCTCCACCGTAAGTGCCAGCGCCCGTATGCCCGGGACCCGTGGACGGGCCTTGGCCTTCATATCCGCTGATACTATAGTCCGCACCGTAGGTGATGTCGTCCAAATCTCCGGAATTCGGCACGCCGATGGGATAAGCCTGCCAGTGCATGTTGATCAGCATGGCGTACGCCGGCAGCCCGCTGCCGGACAGGAACAGGGCGCCGTCCGTATGGCTGGAACTCGTCGGTCCGGCGATTTCGTTCTCGTCCAGCACGTCCGGAGAGGTGGACGGCCAGTTGTTGCCGTTCGAATCCCGGATTCCGGCCGCATAAAGATAACTGCGCGCCGAGGTCCAGGTATCGCGCGGATCCGAGTTGTGATAAATGGCAAGCTTGGGCGCGGCCTTGAGTTTGCGGAAAATGGGCGCGTTGAACGACTGGGTGTTGTCCGTGTACTGGTGCACATTCACGATGTTGGTCTGGCCCGAGTTCCAAGACGTGATGATGGCCACCGCCTGCGGCGAGTTGCTGGCATCGATCACGAACGGCCCGCCGTTGTAACTGGGATTGGTGTAACTCGCCAGGGTTCTGATATCCTGGGTCTGGGTGCAGGTAAAGTCGATTTCTTCATAATCTTTATAGGACTTGATCGCCCAGTGCACCGGGATGCCGTTTTGCAGCAGGCGGTACACCAAGCCGTATGCCCGCCACATGCCGCGGTCCTGGTTGGTGCGGCCGGAGGCTGTGTCCATGGGGATGATAAGCGAACCGTAGTAGAAAGTAAATTCCGGGTTGGGCGTGGCCGTGGGGCTGGCGGTCCACGTTTGGGTCACTGACGGCGTCGGAGTGGAGGTCGGACTCACCACCGGCGTTTCGGTCATGGTCGGAGAGATGGTCAGCGTCGCGGTCACTGAAAACGTGGAAGTCATGGTGGGCGTTTCGGAAAACGTGGGCGAAATCGTATAGGTTTGGGTGAAAGTCGGCGTAAATGTCGAGGTCAGGGTTTGGGTCGGCGTGGGCGTTATCGTAGGGCTGAAGATCACATCAGTCGGCGTAGGCGTTATCGTCGGAGTGGCCGTGGAAGTCGGGGAGATCGTAAATGTCGGCGTCGAAGTGTCGGTCGGCGTCCTGGTAAACGTGGGCGTGGCAGTCGGCGTGACCGTGAAGCTCGGCGTTTGCGTGGCGGTCGCGCTGGGTGTGACCGATGGCGTCGGTGTGACCGTGGGCGTGGGCGTGGAAGTATCGGTGGGCGTGGGCGTGGGCGGGATCTGGTATTGCAAATTGATCTGGTAAATGCGCGGTGATATGGTCAGGTTGTTCGTTACCAGCTCCGCTTTCCATTTCAGCCGGATGCCCTCGTACAACCCCGTGAAAATGGTGGCCACGCCGGGTGTGGCTTGGATCCAGTATTCATGGGGATCCGACAGCTGGCCGTTGACTGTCAGCCAGTAGCGGATGGACGTGCCTGCCGGAATGCTGTCAGTGGCTGTCAGCGTGACTGAATAGAAATTTTCCGTGGACTCGGCCACGGTCAACGACTGGGCCCACTTGGGCTGTTCGTAAATCGGGCCATAGGTGTTCACTGCCGCGGCTGTACCAACGAGAAAGTACGTATCCACGCCGAACTTGATGCTGTTGATACTGTTGGTTCCGTAGTTGATCAAATCCGCCGAATGATCGTCCACAGTGCTGGGTAAGTACAGGAACGCCAGTTTGGCATTCTGGCCTCCCACCATCAGGCAATTGAAGCCCGTGCTCCAGTAAACAGACAGAACGTTGTTGCTGCCGAAAATCGTCCCCAGATCCGTGCTGGAATAATTCGTAAACAAATTGATGACCGCATAATAGCTGGCCACATGCCCGCTGTCTCCCCCCAGCCAGAACAAGGTCCCGTCCTGGGAAATGGAATTGACGTTGTAATATCCACCCCAGGTCGCCTGCAAATTCGCCCGCAAATCGGTAAAGCTCGTGCCGTTGTAACGGTTGATGCAGCCATTGGCGCCGCCGATCAGCCAATAGCCGTTGGTGTATTCAATGGCGCGCACGGATTCATTCGAACCCAAGGGATTGAAATTATTCAGGGTCAAAGAATTAAAGCTCGATCCGTTGTAGCTGCTGAGCCGGGCGTTGTCACCGCCGATCAGCCATAGGCTGCCGTTCCAGCGGATGGCGTTCACCGCCACGCCGGTGCCAAAGCCCAGGCTGCTGGTCAGATCCGTACAGGAAGTTCCGTTGTAGCGGTTCAACCTGCCGTCAGCGCCGCCGATCAGCCAATAATTATCCGTGGCATTATACCCAACCGCTGTCACCGCCTGATTTGACGCCCAGCCCGAGAGCACGCTGCTTTCGTCTGTGAAAACTCCACCGCTGTAACGGTTCAAATTTTTATTGGCACCGGCCATAAGCCAATAACCATCCGTGCTATTGTAGCCCGCAGCGTAGATGGCATCGATGCCAAACTCCACCAACTGGCTGGCACGGTCCTCGAACGTCGTGGAGCTGATCGTTCCCGTGTGGTTGTTCAGCTTGGCTTCAGCCCCACCCAGCAGCCATTCCGTGCTGTCTCCGGCCACCGCATACAGCGGCACACCCGCGCCCATGTTCACCAGGTTCGCCGATCGGTCGTAGTAGGTGGCGAAATCACTGGACATCGAATAAACTTCGCTCGCGCCCGTCGTGTCGTTCCCCGCCAGCAGCCAGTAGCTGCCGTTGTGCGCAATACTGTAGATGTTGTTGAACGTGCTGACTTTGGATGATTGGTTCGTGAAGCTGGTCCCGTTGTAGGAAAGCAGCCGGCCGCCCGAGCCGCCGATTAGCCACTGCGAGCTCCCGCTGTCCCACGCGATTGAATACACAATGCCGCTGCCCCAGGCCGAGAGGGGCGTGAACGTCCCGCTCTGGTACCTCACCAGGTAGCCGTTGCTGCCGCCCAGGAGCCAGTAGGTGCCGTTGAATCCCGCCGCATAACCCGTGGTCGTGCTGCCCCAGAAGCCTGTGCTGCCCGACAGGTCGGCAAAGGAGGTGCCGTTGTAGCGGTTCAGCTTGCCGTTGCTGCCTACGACCAACCAGAAATTTTCCGTCCCCGCGCCGTAAGCCACGGCCCGCACATCCGCGCCGGACCAATTGACCAGGCTGGAGGAATAATCTGTGAACACCGATCCGTCGTACTTGTTCAGTTTCTGGCTTCCGCCGCCAACCAGCCAATAGCCGCTGCCATAATTCACCGCATAGATGTTGTTTCCCGAAAAGCCTTGGATTCCATCGCTGAGGCTGGAGAAAGAAGATCCATTGAACCGGTTCAGTTTGGCGCCGTTGCCGCCGATCAGCCAATAACTGCCGTTCTGTTGGATGGCATTGACTTGTCCGCCCCAAACCACCACGCCGGAAGGCTGGGCAAACGTATAGGTGGAAGGTAGCCGGACTTCCTCGGCCGATGTATCCCATACGGCGGAGGTCTGCAGGACATCCTGATAGGTGGTGGAGGTGAAATTCTCGGTGAATGTATCGCCAAGGACAGGTTGGACGATTGCCAATGCGGCGGCCGCGCAACAGCAAATCCTGATAAACGTGCGTTTGGATATCAGCATGAGATCTCTCCCTACCGCACGACTCGCCTATTACAATGGGTTCAGGTATTCCGTTCCTTGCCCAGCAGCTTTACTTCGCTTCCACGCTGATATCAACATTCTTCGGCTTTGCGGCTGCATCGCCTTTGCGCACTTCCAAGCGGTCGGAAGCCACGGAATAAGTCATTTTCAGATAACGTGCCACGGCTTGCGCCCTGGCTTCGGCAAGTTTGGCGTCCGTTCCCGCGTAACCAGTGATGACCACCTGCCCCTGGGGATTTTGCTCCAATATTTTACCCAGCATATCCAGGCTTTTTTTGCTGCCATCGGGAATAATGGATTTATTGGTATCGAATTGCACGGGGATGATCAGTTTGGCTTCCATGCGTTTCTGGAACATTCGTAAAGCTTGCGCCAACTTGCCGGGTTCGGCTGCCGGCGCTGGCGCCGTGGGTTCCACGGGTTGCGCCACTTCGGGTTTGACGACCGGTACCGTTTCCGCAGCGGGTTGGGGTTTGGGTTGGGTCTGGGCTTTGACAACCGGCTTCGGTTCCGCCGGTTTTGCGGAAGCGGCCAAGGGTGGCGCGATTTCATCCACGCCGGAAGGAACCACGCTGACCGGTTGGGTTTTCACCACATTGGCCGAGGGTAAAAATCCAAGGGTCAGGGAGGCACGGTGGGTCGAGCCCAACTCGCCGTATGGAACGAAAGCGTAGTCCACCTGATATTTGATGAACCCGGCCTGGATCGCCACGCCCACGCCCGCGGTAAGGCCCGCCAGGGAATCCAAATCCTTGATTTCATTACCAATCTTGTAACCGACCCGCGCGGCAAATTCCGTGTTGGGGCTCAAGTGGGCGTATTCCGCGCCCACGGATATTTTCACATCATTGTCGATCGGCACCAGGACATCCACGGCCATGGTGCCGCGGCCATTGGGGGAAAACAGGTCCGGCAACACATAGCCGGCGCCAGCCCTCAGATTGATCGGCATCAACTGGTCGCTGGTCATGCCCAGGTTCTGGCCGACCAAACCCAGCCGCCAGCCACGGTCGCGCACCAGGGGCTTCCCTGTTTCCCGCGGCGTCAATCCGGCCGCCGAGGTGATCTCCATGGGCTTGATCTCCTCGGTCTGTCGCCAGATCACTCCGATGTCAAGCGCTCCGCCGAAGATGCTGGCTTCCTCGATGCTTTCGGTAACGATCCGCAAGCTGGCTCCCACCAGCATGTTGCTGAAAAACGGGTCTTGCACAGGCATGAGCCGGGAAAGCTTCTGGGCATATGTGCCAATCAACGCAAAACTCATGGCCGACACTTGTCCGCCTTCACCTGCATAGTTCCCATACTGGTCTTCAAAAGTCTCCGTAACCGAGCCGGCATGCAAGAAACTCAAACCACCACCCACCGCACCCAACGGACCGAGCGGCAACCCATAGGCCAGGTACTCAGTTCCGATGTCTTGAATCCAAAAACTGTGCATGAAGGAGGCGGTGGGCGAAGCAAGTTGCGCCAAGCCGGCAGGGTTCCAATATAAGGTGTCCAAGCCGTCGCCTAAAGCGATGTAGGTTTCACCCATGCTGATCGGCCGTGCACCTTGGCCTGCCTTTAAAAAGTTGGCATTGGTCGTTCCCGGGCCAGCGGCTTCAGCGGATAATGAAAAAAGACAAAAAATCCCGAGCAGGACAATTGTTTTTTTCATGGTTCCTGTCCCTCTTAAAATTTTTTTTAAAATAGCATTTGTAAAAATATGTAAAATATATTTGTTAAGTTTTAGAGCACCTATTCATGTAAAATTTTATGCCAAAAAAAATTAACAGTCAATCCATAATCTGAAAAAAGCATCGTCATTATTGATCTCGAGCTTTACAAGATATTCATGATACTTTGGAGCGAATGATTGACAAATAGGTTCCAAAAAAATTGCAATAAGATTTAATCAGTTGGAAATAATGATTATTTTTCCCATATATTTTTCGCCGTTTGACCTTTCCAGAACCCATATATAAACACCGCTGGCAACCGCCGAACCTTCCCGGTTTTTACCATTCCATTCAAAGCGGCCGGCATGCCCTCTGGTCTCATAAACTTTTTCCGCTGTTACGGTATATATCCGTAATACATCCGTTGCCTGTAATCCGATAAATTTCAGCGTACCGCCTACCGCCGTGTCGGGCTTGAACGGGTTGGGATAAACCCGTATTTCGATCATGGGGGTGGAGGTCGCGGTCGGCGTAGAGGTCGCGGTCGGAGTGGCGGAAGGCAAAACCGGCGGATTGGTCGGCGTGGCGGTAAGGGTTGGGGTTATTGTCGCTGAAGCCAGCGGAGTTTGCGTGGCTGTGACGGTCCGCGTCGGACTGGAAGTCAGGGTGATAGTGGAAGTCGCGGTAGGAGTCTGCGTGGTCGTAAGGGAAGGTGTCAGACTTGCAGTCCGGCTGGGAGTCGCCGACGGAGAAGCTGAGGCTGTTGCCGTCAGGGTGGCAGTGGCAGTTGCGGTAAAGGTCGCACTGGCAGTGCGGGTAGGAGTGATCGTGAAGGTCGGGGTGTTTGTCCCCGTGGGCGTAACGGTGATTGAGGCGGTGAAGGTCGGCGTGGCCGTAAAGGTCGGCGTATGTGTCCCAGTGGGCGTGACTGTTATTGAGGCGGTGAAAGTCGGCGTCACTGTAAAGGTTGGCGTATGCGTGGCAGTGGCCGTGGAAGTACGGGTCACAGTATAAGTCGGCGTGGCCGTGAAGGTCGGCGTGGCTGTAAATGTCAGGGTGAAAGTGGCGGATGCAGTAAATGTCGGCGTAGCCGTTAACGTCGGGGTCGCGGTGAAGGTCGGGGTGAACGTCGGCGTGGCCGTAAACGTCGGCGTATCCGTGAAAGTCGACGTGAAGGTCCGCGTCACTGTGAAAGTCGGGGTGGCGGTGAACGTCGGCGTGGCCGTAAACGTCGGCGAATGCGTCTGCGTCGCCGTAGCGGTCGCAGTGGCCGTGAAGGTCGGCGTGGCTGTAAACGTCGGCGAGTGCGTCCGCGTGGCCGTAGCGGTCGCGGTGGCCGTGAAGGTCGGCGTGGCCGTAAACGTCGGCGAATGCGTCCGCGTGGCCGTGGCGGTCGGGGTCGATGTCCGCGTCGAAGTTGCTGTCCGCGTGGCGGTAAACGTCGGCGTCGCCGTGAAAGTCGGGGTGGCGGTGAACGTCGGCGAATGCGTCCGGGTAAACGTGGCAGTCGAAGTCGCCGTGAAAGTTGGCGTAGCGGTGAAGGTCGGTGTGGCTGTCCATGTATCCGTGAACGTTGGCGTGGCCGTAAACGTCGGAGTATCCGTATAGGTGGGCGTGGCCGTGAACGTCGGCGAATGCGTCCGCGTGGGCGTGGCGGTCGAAGTTGAAGTCCGCGTTGCCGTCGCCGTCGGCGTGGCGGTAAACGTTGGGGTATCCGTAAACGTCGGAGTGGCCGTGAACGTCGGCGAGTGCGTCCGCGTCGCCGTGGCAGTCGAAGTCGAGGTCCGCGTTGCCGTCGCCGTCGGCGTGGCGGTAAACGTCGGGGTGGCCGTAAACGTCGGGGTCGCCGTGAAAGTCGGCGTGGTGGTAAACGTCGGGGTCGCTGTGAAGGTTGGCGTGGCCGTAAACGTCGGGGTGGAGGTGGAAGTAAAAGTCCGGGTGACCGTGAAGGTCGGGCTCTGCTCCGGCGTGGAAGTCGAGGTCATGGTCGGGCTGGCGGTATCCGTGGGAGTATGGGTGGCTGTGGGCGTGATGGTCCGGGTCATGGTCGGCGTGCCGGTGGAAGTCGGCGTGGCGGTAAACGTGGGCGTGGGCGTGACAGTCCGGGTCATGGTCGGCGTTGCCGTATAAGTTGGCGTGGCTGTGAATGTCGGCGTAGCGGTGGACGTGGGCGTGGGCACTACATAATCAATGGCCAGGGAATCCAAGAAAGGGGAAAGCGCGCTGTCCGAGGTGGACAAAACCGCGCGCCAGCGCAGGTCAACCCCGGTATTCGCAAACGTCCAAGCCGAACCCAAAGTCACCGGGCCTTCCCAATTCGTTCCGCCGTTGGCCGAGAGATAATAAACAATGGCTTGCCCGTTGAGTGTTTGGACCGCGGTCAGTGTGGCGCGCATGAACCAGCTGCCGGTCGTAACCGTGGTCAGGGACTGCGCCTGGCCGGGAGTGGTATAGGTAGGACCGTATTTGTTGATGCGCGCGTCGTCCCCGCCGAACAGCCAATGATCGCTGCCCCAGCCCAGGGTGTTGATGTTCGAATTGCCGAATTCAATCAGATTGCCGGATTCATCGGAAGTGGAAGTGCCGTTATAACGGTTCAACCGGGCCGAAGTCCCGCCGATCATCCAATATCCAAAGGCCGGACTGTAGGCCAGGCTGCGCACGTCGGCCCCGGTGAAACTCGTGAGCGAAACACCGACGAAACTCCATACGACGGGATACAACTGCCTCACCTTGGCCGAAGCGCCGCCGATCAGGAAGTAGCTGTCATTTGTTCCGATAGTGTAAATGTCGCCGGTTCCCCAGCCCGAAGAGAGATCGCTGAAACTCGACCCATTGTAGCGGTTGATCGAGGCATTCGTGCCGCCGATGATCCACCAGCCGCCCGAATAGCTGATGCCCCGGACCGTGCCCGTAAAATTCACCATGGAACCCGTTAGACTGGCGGAAAAACTGGCGCCATTGTATGTTTTCAAACTCGGCCCTTCCCCGCCGATCATCCACAAGCTGTCCGCGGCATCCCATTTGATGGCATAGACCGCATTGCTTCCGAATCCAAGCGAAGATGACAAATCCGTACCCGTACCGTTATAACGGGTGAGCCGGCCTCCGGTTCCACCAATCAGCCAATAAGTGCCGTTGCAATCGATGGACAACACGTCGTCAGTCGAACTGTAGCCAGCCAGGTCGCTGGAGATATCGGTAAAGAACACGCCGTTGTAGCGGTTCAGGCGTTTGTCCGCACCGCCCACCAGCCAGTAGCCGAATGTGCTGTTGTAGGCACAAGCCAGGATATGCTTGGTGCCGAAATCCGCGAGCCGGTTGGAACGATCGTTGAAAACCGTGGATGTTGCGCCGCCGGTATGATCGTTGAGCTTGGCTTGGGCCCCGCCCAGCAACCACAGCGTGGAATGGCCGGCCACGGTATACAAAGGAAGGCTGCTGCCCATACCGATCAAGTTCGCCGACAGATCGCGAAATGTGGAATTGTCGTACGAATAGCATTCCGTGGCGCCGCTGGTGTCATTGCCCACCAGCAGCCAGTAACTTCCATTGTGACTGAGGGAATAGATATTATTAAAGGTGGAGACCGAACTTGATAGATCAGAGAAGGAGGTGCCGTTGTAGGCAGCCAGCTTGCCGCCCGAGCCGCCGATCAGCCAGCGGCTGTTGACACTGTCCCAACCGATGCTGTAGACAATGTTATTCCCAAAATTGCCTTCGCCCGCTCCGGAGCCCGAAAGGCGGAATGACAGGTCGGTAAACGCGCCTCCGCTGTAATAGGACAACCGCCCGCTGTTACCGCCGATCAGCCAGCCGCTGCCATTGAAAGCCAAACTGTACACCGTATAGGTATTGCCAAAAAAGCCGGAAGTGCTTTCCAAATTGGAAAAACTCGTGCCGTTATATTTAGTCAGCTTGCCGACATTGGAGCTGCCGCCGCCAAAAAGCCAGAAATTTTCCGTGCTACCGCCGCCGTAACCTATTGTTAAGATGTTGTTGGTGCCCCAGCCGGTCAGGCTGTTGGACAGGTCCACCGCAAAATTCCCGTTATAGGCGTTGAGCTTGGCGTTGTTACCCGCGATAAACCATTGTGAATTGACACCCCAGGCAATGGCGCGGATATTGTTGCCGGCGTATCCCACCAGGGTGTTGGAAAGCGCGGTGCTGGAGGAGCCGTCGTACAGGTTGAGTTTGGCGCCGTCGCCGCCGATGAGGAAATTGGCGCCGTTCGTAGCAACGGTATTGATCTGCCCGCCCCAGTTGGCGATGCCGGTTGGCTGTGTGAAGGAATAGGTGGGTAGTAATTGCACCCGGCTGGCGCCGGTGTTCCAGTCAGCCGTGGTGTTGGCCGAATCCTCGTATACCGTGGTGTCGAAATCCTCGGAAAAGGTTGCACTTTGGGCGGGAGATCCGCAAAAGAGAAACGGCAGGCTGAATAGCCAGCCTGCCGAGGCTATTTTTTTCACATGACCCCTCATCAGCATACACAACCGCGACTGCAACCGGTGATACTAAATCGTAAAATATCTGGTTACCTTGTCAACGGCCTCCCGGATAAATTGTATTTCTTCCTGAATTTTTCCAGATTTCGGGGCATTCTCCTCGATTACCTTGACTGCGTCCTTGATATCCTCAAGCCGTTTGCGGTCATCCCGAATGACAGAGCGCAGCCGCTCGGTCATATCATTGAATGCGGCCTCCAGTTCGCGAAGCTCGTCGCCTTTGCGCAGATTGGCCTGGATTTTTAAATTCCCGTTGGCTAATTCACGCGAAACCATGACAAAACGGAACAAGGGGCCGGCCACTTTATGGGAAAGGCAAACACCCACGGTAATGTTGCACAAGGTCAGGAAAATAATGATGGCCAAAACCACTTTATAGATGAAATAGATATTGGCCCCCGGAATGTCGGGCTTAGGCTGGGAAAAAACATACAGCAGGGCCAATCCAACGATCACCATCTCTACGAACATGGTGAAAATAAGAATCAGGGAGTATTTAAACTGCAGATCCATATTGATGTAAATCTGCTTGCGTTTAAATGTCGGCTGCTGAGGCTGTGCCTGCTGGGCCACTGTGGGTCTCCCCTTTGTGATGGAATGGTTGGCTCTGTAATGCGAGCCTGGTGGAAAAACACAATAAAATACAGGTACCCCAAAAACTAGACAAATATTAACAATTTATCTTCCGGAAGTCAAGGAGTACTGAAAAATTATTGTTTTTCAATCCCCTGGCAGGAATCTAGGTTTTAAGAAATGTCAAAAAGGCGTTTATAGGATTCGGTTGTCCAGAGACCTTTCCGGACCCACGCGCTAGCGAGCTACCGTTGCCAGGGTTTACTCGACCACTTCTACCGGCGATACACCCAAAGGCAAGACACTCTGGATGCTTACCCAGGCTTCCGAGGATTTTCTGGTTGCACCGGAGGCGTCTTCCACGGTCAGAACCACCTGGTATCTCCCATCTGGCATGGGAGTGAGGTTATCCTGCAGCCCATCCCAAACGATATGGGAAGGCGGCATGCCTTCGCCGGTGTACTTCCGCACCAAGGCGCCGGCTTCGTTGGTGATTTCCATGGTCCAGACGCGAATTTGGAATTTGGTATGGGACTTGATTCTAAGGACGGAGACTTTATTGATGCCCACGGGCGAAAAGGAGGCCGGTTCCGGATTCACTTCCAGCACGAAACCGCCGAAACCGTAAGACAGGGTCACTTTATGCATCATTTCGACTGTCTGGAAGCCCAGGGCATAATCCAATTGAAAACCCTGATATGCATATCCCGCGCCCACGCCTATTTCAGTGTCATCAATGCCGGCGCGCACGCATAAATCGCGCAGGTCGGGCACCGGCGCCAGCTCGAAGCCGAACCGGGGTTTGAGAGAATCCTGTTCCATATTTTTAGCAAGATCCAAATCAAGCTTCAGGCGTTCCTCAAACAACAGGGCGCCCACGCCGAAAGCCATGTTCATTGGATAGGTTTCAGCCGCGGATTTCAGGGTGATCGACGGCGCCAGCAAATTCTGGAACGCCAGGCCGAGATTAAGCATAGGTAAAACCCGGTACATCAGCCCCAGGTCCAGGCCAAAACCCGTTCCGCTCAGATTGTAGAAAGTCTGGTTGATTAATTTAAGGCTGCCGCCCACGGCCAGCTGGGGGGTAAGATCCGAGCCAAACCCGAGCAACACACCCAATTGACGGTTGTTGAAACTCGAGGTCACCTGGTTGTCGATCGTGCGGCCTTCGGCATCGCCCTGGTTCAACATGAGCAATCCGAATCCAACTGATCCGATATAAGGCAGGATATGCCCGTATCCGAGATACTGGTACGTGCTGCCATCCACCAATAAAGCGTGCTGCAGCAACACTTGATTTTGCCGCAAGCCGGAAAGGCCGCCCGGATTCCAATAAACAGCCGTGGCGTCGTCGGCCAAGCCGACAAAGGCACGGCCCATGCCGATGGCGCGCGCGCCGGCTCCATAAGTGAGAAACGCTCCGGCTTGGCCGGCGTCTCCGTTCGAGCCGGCCAGGCACACACCCTCAGCCGAAAAAGCCAGGGCCGCGGACAGCAGCATCGTTCCCAGGGTGCGGATCAGGCGCTTCATTTAATCACCCCCACGCGTCGTTTAAATTCTTGTGTGCCGTTTCGGCTCTTGGCTTTGACTTTGACCAGGTAAATGCCGTTGGCGACCACACGGCCTTCCCCGTTCCGGCCGTCCCAGAGGAAATTGGCGCCTCCGGACAGTGTGGCATTGGCGAAATCGCCACTGCCCTGGCCGGGTTTCAGATCCTTGGCCAGCACCACGCGGCCAAAGGCGTCATAGATTCGGATTTCCATTTCCGATTCGTAATTGAGGAAATAATTGATGGAAGTTTTCGTCTCGTTGGGGTCGAAGGGATTCGGATAATTGATCATGGCATCGCCGTCCGGCGAGGCCACGGACACCCGGACGCTCGTGCTTGCCACCAGGGTGTTGGCGCGGCATTCAATGGCCACGGTCTCGTTCGTGATGCCGCCGGTCAGCGTTGCCTGCGCCACGCCGCTGTCATTGGTCTGGGCCGTGGCCGGCGAAATGACCGATTCAGCCGAGCCCTGGGTCTTGGTGAAGCTGACCGGGACATTGGGCACGGGGTTCTGGTAGGCGTCCAGCACGGTCGCGGAAATGACCGAGGTTTTGCCGGCCTGGATGGCCGTCGGCGCGGCCGAAGCCGAAATCTGCGTCGGCGAACTGGCCATCACCTGGATCTGCGGCGAGAAGGCGCGCTCGATGGTGCGCGTGCCGCTGCCCGTGGGCGAGATCTTCGACACGTCCAGGTAAATCGTTTCGGCCCGGGTGTAGGTAAAATTCTGCGTCTTGGTGCCATCCGTGCCGATCTGCACGGTCTGCGGCGTCAGCGTGCCGTTCCCCGGGCTCGCATCCAACAACAGGGCGTTGACTTGCAATACGTAACTGCTGGCGCTGGATTGAGGGCTGTTATAGAGATTGCTGTCCGAGGCGGAAAATTGGACCGAGAAAGGAACGCCGGCATAAACCGTCGCTGGTGCGGAAATCCAGATGTAATAGGTGGTGGGAATGACCAGTGAAACGCCGTTGCCGAGAATCGGATACAATGAAGGATTTTCATACGGCGAGGCTGGATTGATTAAGAAAGTGAAATTAGGCGCCGTGGTTGGCGGATTGGGCGTCCAATTGTAACTGGCAATGCCAAGAATTTGGCTTTGTACATCTGACCAGATCGGCACTGAATAGTTATCAGACACCGTGATCGTGGCGCCAATGGGAATGGTGTTATTCAGCATATCCAACGCCACGATCGAAACCGCGCAGGGCGCGCCAGCAGTAATGGTAACCCAGTAGGGGGTGTATCCGGGTGTGGAGGTGCCAGGTTGGGTTATGCGCATTACAGGCCCTTGCTGATACAGCGTGGTAAAGTGATGCACCGCCCCGGGGCCGACATCCACATGGCCGGCCCAGCTGGTGAGCGCGGGAGTGACAGTATCCGTCAACGTCACATCGATAGGGCCGGCGATATCAATTTGAAAACTCGTACCGTTGATCCGGCCGCCCGTGAAAGTGACCTGGGAAGGCGTGATGGTCACTGGGCCGCGGGTTTGATGGACCGCAACCACGTTGGCAGTTCCGTTGTACGTGCCATCCTGGCCGCCATCCGTAGTTTTCACCAAGTTCGTCAGGAAAGAAAAACCCGCAACCGCCGTTATGGTCGTGCTGGGATCAAACGTGAACGCTTCGACCGAAGCCGCATGTGCGGTTGAGATCGACAATGAACAAGCCGCGAAAAACAGAAGTAGCTTTCTCAAGGGAATCACCTCAACCGGAAAATGAAAACCGTGTGTGTAATAATAGTATAAACCCTTCTAAATAACAAGGAAAATGGGGCCTGCAAATAAGTCGGAATAACATTGATTGGCCCCATTCCCCTGAATCCTTTACCGACTTCTGGCCGAAGTGCGTTTCAAATGATAGTTAACGGCATCTTAACGCCAAATTTAAAATATCTCTTTAAATTTAATTGCCTGTTTCCTATACTAGGCCTATCCAAAGCCCGTCCGAGGCGATTTGCACCAATGAAAAAGCCACTGTGGTCTTTCATCGTATTGCTTTTATCCGGTTTGCTTCCGGCCTTCCTGCCCGCGGCGCCGCTGGGCGGGCGGTTCATGCTGTCGCTGCATCCGGGGCTGGGCTTCTTTTCCATGGACGACCTCAACCGCGCGTTGGCTGTCCGGCATTCCGTGCTCCTGCCCCTGCCCACGACCCCCTCGGTTCCGTCCATGTCCTGGGGATTGGACCTGGGCACAGGCCTGCAATACGGCATCTGCGATTATCTGCTGGCCGGCCTGGATCTTTCCTACCTGACCACCGACACCTCGGTCAAACTGGGCGCCGGCGCGCCTTTCCCGCCGCAGGATCAATATTATATTCTGCGCGTTCCGGCCCTGGAATTGAGCGGAGTGGTGCGGGCCGCCTGGCCGGTTAATCATCTGCTGGTCCTCTCGGCCGGGGCAGGCTGGTCCTTCATCTCCCTGACCAACGCTTCCGAAGCGATGGAATCGCGGGGCACGCTCACCGGCACCGTATACTCCTCCCAAGGCATTCCCTTCCGTGGACAGGGTTGGGGGATGAAAGCCATGGCAGGCGTGGAATTCTGGGTGTGGGAGTGGTTTTCTCTGGGATTGGAAGCCGGTTACCGGTGGGCGAAGATCGAATCGATCCTGGCCAAAGACCTCCAAGGCGCGGAAATTACCCCGCAAACGCCCGGTGGAAGCGATTTGTCCATCGACTACAGCGGGCCGTTCGTGCGTTATCAATTCAATTTCTATTTTTAACTCAGCGCATGTCAGCCCCTTCCCCTGTTCCCGGTTCCACACCCCGGCAAATTTTCGCCGATTATTTCACGAGCTTCCAAACCCGCGACGTGTCCGGCCAATCGGATCAGTGGCGCTATTATCACGGCGAAAAAGTCCAATGGAGCGGCGATTTGTATCTTTCGCCCGGCGCAGACCGCAAGGAAACCTCCACCCCGTTTTATCCCCTGATTGGCCCGTACGATACCCTGGATCCGGACGTGCTTGAGTACCATATTCTGCTGGCCAAACTGGCCGGTCTGGACGGGTTCTTGTGCGAATTTTCCACCAGCCAGGGCCATGACGGGCAAGTGCCCATCCGCATGGCGCGTCTGGCGGAGAAATACAGCTTCAAGGTTGGCATCCACTGGATCCCGGTTAATTTCACCAACCAGGTAGGCGCTGAAAACCGCGTGGAAATGCTGGAAGCAGCCAAAGCAACGCTGCGGCAGGTTCTGGGAGAGGTATACAGCCGGGCCGGCGTCCGGGTCAACGGACGGCCGCTGATTTTGATCTTCGGCGTGCGCGCCGGCGATTATCTTCCGACCGTGGTACGGGACACGCATTTCTCCGCCAATGAAATCCAGGCCCTGCGGGCAGCGGTCCGGGATTTCGAACCCCTGCTGCTGTCCCCCCATTATCAGACCGAGCTTCTGGATCAGCTGGACGGGTTCTATCCCTGGGTCTTGCCGTACGGTTCACCGGTTCCGGCCAACAGCCCCTATGACCGCATCGGCGACCTGGCCGCCCAGACCAATCATCTCGGTCATTTTTATGCGCACGCCCAGGCTGCCGTGCGGGAACGCCGCCTGGCTCTGTTTCTGGCCGGCGTCTGGCCCGGGTTTGACGACCACCGCGGCCGGGCCTGGGGCGAGGACTTGGCGCGTTACGTTCCGCGGGAAGATGGCCGCATGCTGCAACGAACTTGGGACCTGGCTGTCCGCTCCGGCGCCTCGACAATTTTGCAGGAAACCTGGAATGACTGGGTGGAATCGACGATCATCGAACCCAGCCGGGAGCTGGGCTATGCGGAGCTCGAAGCCACGCAGCGCCGGATCAGTGAGTGGAAAAAGCTCCGCCTGTCCGCCGAGAGCCTGCGCTGGCCACTGCGTCTGTACGAATGCCGCCGGTTCCTACGGTTCCTGGAGCGAATGGGCGGACCCGCTGACATCCGTTCCCGGCTGTCCAAACTCGCGGAGCAGACGGCTTTGGCGTTAAGCCATGCACCCGACCAACACGCCGAATCCCTGCTGACTTCGCTCGAGGGCGAAACAATCCGCGCGCGTTCCCTTCTCTCCCAACGGGATGTGCGCCTGGCGTGGGCGGCCGAAGAAACGCCCGCCGGCCTGGAAGTTGCCTCCCGTGAGCAATCCGAAACGCCCCCTGCGGTGGTGCTCAACCTCAAGCCGGCTGCGCTGCCCTGGCAACAGGTGCGCGGGTTGACCGGCCGGCTGCAGATCACCTTCCTTGACGACAACCGGTTGTTCCTGCGCATTGTGCAAGTCAACCCCGGGGAGCCGGCGGGAGTGGAATTGGCCCGTTTCCGCAAAACCGGCACGCAAACCTGGCGCACCGTGGAACTGGACATTCATCCGCTCTTTTGGGATGATACAAAGAACCCGTTCTTGGAGATCCGTGTGCAGGCTTCTGAAGAAGGGGGCCCGGAACACCTGCAGGCGGCGAGCCTCGAACTGCGCCTCTACAGGCTGGAAGAAGGCAGGAACGCATGACCCGAAGGAAGCTACTTCCTCTAGTAAAGATGCTGCCGCTTGTCATTGCCGCCTCGGCAGCGGCCTGGCAGCCGGTCCCGGCGGCCGCGGTCCGCATGGAAACATTCATCCTGGATCTGCAGATCGAGGACACGCACCAGCAAAACACCATGGTCGTGGAATTCCAGCCCGGCCTGACCGTAGTCACCTATTACAATGAATTCGGCGACAAAGAGGTCGCCTTTTTCGAACCGCCGCACCGCCTCATGCGGGCAATGTACTACAATCCGGAGCGGCGGTTGACCTCCCAGACCGTTTATCATTACCGGGAAAAATATTTGGAAATGAAAGGCGACCTGAACGTCCGTTATCCACTGGAGGGGGATATTTTCGACAACAGCGGTTCCCTGTTTTACCTTTTTTCAGTGTTTCAACCGCCTGTGAACGGCCGGCTGAACTTCAAACTGGTGCAAAGCAATCTCAGCCGCATTCCCGATCCGTTCCTGCGCTTTCTTATCGCACAGTTGGTCGGGCCGGTGCCGATGTATCTCAAGCACGTGAAGACCGAGAATCTCGCCTGGCAATCCTCCGAAGTGTCCGCATTATGCTTCGAACTGGCTATTGCCGAAGGCCGTTTGGCGTCTTTTTGGCCGTATAAATACTATTTCTGGTACGACGCCAAACGTCAGCGCCTGCTGCAGCATCAGGGCCAGACGACCGACAAGAAAATGGCGGTTTATCGGGTGATTGACTCCTATGAATGGGAAAAACCCGAACCGGAATTGCCCACCTTGTGAGAGGACTCCCAACCGCTTGCGCCGGGCTTGGCGCGAAGCGGCCGTTCGTTTAAGGCGCGGGAGGTTGTTCCACCGGCAGCGGCGCGCCCCACAACCCCGCCTTTTCTCCGCGGGCCTGGGTTTGGGCCTGGCGCAGGCTTTCCAACTGCTCGAAGTCGGGTTTTTCCGCCACTAAGGCGTAGCCCTTCCTCACCATGGCCAGGTTGACGAAAATACCATCCAGGCTCCGATAAACCAGCGCCGGCCGCGGGCCGGAATCCGTCTGAAAAGCAAGATATTGAAGCCGAACTTTCTGCCCCTCAATCAATCCCTGTAAAAACGCCTGGGCCCTCAAGTTCCGATAGGACTGCACCCGCGGATGACATGGATCGTCCTCCGCAAGTCCCGCGGCGCAGACAGTATCGCCCAACTGGCAAACCTTGGGATGCTCTTTGGACTCCCGTTGGCATCGTTCGGGCGCAAGCTCGTACCCGGTCCGCTGCAAACCAGCCAACTGCACCAGGCTGGCGGCTTGGCCTATCCGCACGCGCAGTAGGTTCGCGTCCTCTACAGCCAGGACTTCCGCCTCCTGGTTTTGCGGAGGATTGCCGGCGGCCAGAACCATCGCCGGCCCCAGGATCAGGAGAAGCGCGACCGCCGCCCATCCAGGCATTGCTTTGGGGAAATTGTTCAGTCTCATGGCACGCTCCGTTCAAAGGGAATGGATTATGGTGTTTTAGCAGACGGGGTCACGGGCGCCGCCTGCCCGGCCACTTCAGCACGGAGATAATAATCCTCCGTCCACTTGGTCCTGGACTCCACGGGCAGCAAGTAGACAATCAGCTGGTTGGTCTCGTCATATATTTCCACGAACGGATTTTTAGCATATCCGCGTTGTTCGCGGAGTTTTTCCAGCGCCGGATACACTTTCATGATCCCGAAGAGAGTCGACAGGCGCGTCCGGTAGGAGGTGACGGCTTTGAGGCAGTCTTGGAGCGGGAAAGTCCTGACTACGTAAGTTTGGGCGATCTCCGGGAACCGGCTGGCATCCGCCTCATCCAGGATGATTCCAGCGATGTAGCGCAGACGGCCGCGCTCGCTCTCCAGGGGATTGTCGAAATACATGTAGAATTGTTTTACCGGGTGCAAACCCTGTGCTTTGAGAACGTGGGTCATATCCAGCAGCTTTTCACCGGCCTGCTGGTATTCGCCCTCGAACTTCTCATACACCATCAGGTAGGGCCCCGCGGGTTTTTCCATAACATTCGGCTGTTCGAACCAGCCGGCGAGCCAGAAAGCGATGCCAGCGCCAACCGCCAGAAGAGCAATTATACCTGTCGCGATTTTCCACATTTGCGTCACCTGGGTTCCACCGGTTGTTCCTACTTGCCCAAGAGATCCAGCGGAATCTTGAGTTGCCCGTATTCGCTGTCAGCCGCGGCCTCGCCGGCGAAACGGGGCGTGAGTTTTTTACCCATCATCAGTTGAGCGGCCAGGCCGGCGACTTTTTGCCAACTGTCACCCAATTGCAGCTGCACCAGCGAGGTCTGGCCGGCTTTCATGGGCACGGGTTCGGCCAAGGAAACCAGCGAATACGCGGATTGATCGAGTTTAACCTGGGCTTGCAGGGCATTCAACGTCAGGGGAAAGGAATTAAGGTTTTCGAATTTGAAAGACACACCCACGGCTTTATTGCCCTTGAGCAGCGAGAATCCCGCAAACGAGACACGCGGCAGGCGCGGCACGGGCAAATCCACGCCCAGCGCGAACGGAACTGCAGGCAGGGGCACCTGGCCGCCCAGGTTCAGGCGTCCCTGGAAATCCACGCGCATTGGGGAACGCGAGGTAATTTCACCCACAACGGCCAGCAATTCCTTCATGCCCACTGCAAAAGGCACGTCCAGCGTCTTTTCCTCGCCGGCGCCCAGAGCCGGAAGATTGGCCAGCACGCCGTTGGCAAAAGCATGGCCGTTGATTTGCACTGCAAACGCCAGTTGCTCGAGTGGCAGGGACAAGGGAAGTTGGTTTGCGACCGCCAGTTTGGCCACGAATTCCAGGTGCGAGGCGGTGATGGACACGGGCCGCAAGGATTGCACGGAGACGCGCGGCGGCTCCAACAAGCCGCCCAGGTGCGCGCACCCTCCTGACAGGATCAGCAATCCCGCCCCCGCCCATTTCAGCCATGATCCCATGTCAGCCTCCCTGTCCTTTAGAGCAATTGCGGTATTTTAGCTTAAAGACATGGTCCAGGCAACTGGGTTCGCCGCCCCCGGGGGCATTATTATTTAAGGGGTAGCCAAGAAATCATTTTCTGCTATACTCGAATGATGAGGCACAACCGCTTCGGACATATAGCCGCCGTCCTGATCCTGGCAGGCGGCGGAGTTTTCAGCTTCGGGCTGCCGGCGAATGCGGACCGGGTGACCAGCGGCTTGGTCGCCTTGTATACGCTGGAGGAAGGCAGCGGCACGACCGTCCACGACGTATCCGGCGTGGCGCCGCCGCTGGAAATCTACAACAACACTCCGACCGCCACGACCTGGATCACGGGCGGCGTGCGCGTGAACACCACCACGGTCTTCGCCTCGGTCGGGGCCGGAACCAAAATCATCAATGCCTGCATGAGCACCAACCAGATCACGGTCGAAGCCTGGGTTATCCCGGCGAACATCACTCAGGGCGGGCCGGCGCGCATTCTCACTCTGTCCTTGGACGGCAGTTACCGGAATTTCACGCTCGGCCAAAGCCAGGACACCCTCGTGTGGCGGCTTCGGACCTCGACCTCCACGCTGAATGGCAGCCCCTATTTGTACAGCACCAGCAACGCGCTTTCCGTCGACCTGCACCATGTGGCCGCGACCTTCGACAACGCGGGGCAATTGGACATTTACGTCGACGGCATTTCGAATACGCACATGAGCAAAACCGGCGATCTCTCCACTTGGGACTCCAGCTACCAGTTCGCCCTGGCCAACGAGCTTTCCTGGGACGACCGCTCCTGGCTGGGCGACATTTACCTGGCTGCGGTATACAACCGGGCGTTGTCCGCCTCCGAAATCATGCAAAATTTCCTGGCCGGCGCTGACCCGCCCACGCCCACCGTGACCGTCACGGATACGCATACGCCAACCGCCACCGCCACGCCCACGCGTACGGTCACGCCCACGCGCACCAGCAGTCCCACGCCGACAGCTTCCGCGACTCCACCCGGCACGTTTACGGCAACGCCCACGGCCACGGTCACCCTCACCCCCGTGCCTTCCGCGACCTTCACCCAACCGCCGACGCTCACTCACTCTCCCACAGCCAGCATTTCACCCACCAGCACGATAAGCCCTTCAACGACCGCCACACCCACTCCGACCCTGTTTGTATCGGCCACGCCTTCTTCCACCTCCCAGGCCCTGGTATCAAGCGAGAAAGACGTGATCGCTTTCCCCCAGCCTGCCACGGGCGACACCTTGTATTTTCATTATCTTTTGCCTTCGGCCGGAACTTCGATCATCGACATTTTCAACGTAGCCGGCGAAAAGGTAAAAACCATAAGGCAGGAACACGCTCAGGCGGGATTGGGCCGCAGCCTATGGTCCCTCAGGAATGCGGCACCAGGCGTTTATATCTACCAATTACGTCTGGAATTGGCCAATGGAGAAATCCGTTCTTTCCCTTCCAAGAAAGCAGTCATCGTAAAACTGCATAAATAGGACCTGTCAGAAAATACTCCCTTGAACATCGCCTGGTTTATTGAGCATGACATATACACGTGCATATTGCCGTAGATATAACCATTTTTTTATACATGGCAGCATCGTAATTAATTGGTCATTTTTAATAAATTTATTTTTATCTTTTTAATATAATGTCATTATTCATTTTTTGGATTGTGTGACCGCCCTTTTTATTGTATAGTTAACAATATTGACAAGTGGTGGAGAATATATGAGTGACTGCCCCCGCGCCAGAGAATGCCCTTTCTACAATGAGAAGATGAAAAACATGCCTTCGTTAACCCTACTATATAAAATCAGTTTCTGCATGAACCAATTTGATACCTGTGCCCGGTATCTGGTAGCTCAAGTATTGGGCGTCAAAGCGGTTCCCGAGGACCTCTTGCCCAACCAAATGCAGAAAGCTCACGAATTCATCGCTAACAACTGACCCTGTTTTCGTCGCCTCTCGCCAAAACCTCGCGGCTTGTCCTTCAGGGACTTCCTGTGGTTGCCGCAGCGGGTTTCGACTGGTGGTTTCGACATTACGCAGATCCGCGTGTAAAAGGACCTTGTTTCATATTTCAGGTAGGATATAATGAAGGTATGAAACGGTTGTAGAAAAAGCGGCTGCTCGGTGATTACCGGGAAACCGAGGTGAGCGCCATGGAGGAGTGCCCGCGGTTTAAAACCTGCCCATTTTTTTCCGATCAAACCATTAATCCGCCGCGTTTTGCTTCCCTTTACAAGATTCGCTATTGCATGCACGATTTTCAGAGTTGCGCCCGTTATCAGGTCGGATCCAAAATCGGTTTCAACCAAGTCCCGACGGATTTGCTGCCAGGCGAACTGGAAAGAGTGGGACCTTTGACAGGCGCGTGAAACTCTCCGCGAGGAAGACTTCGGCCGGGGGTTCCCGCAGTTAAAAACAGATTCCGGAAAAACCTCCGGATTTCAACCGTGTATTTTCTGCGTAGGAGTTATATCCATTTTATCGCCGGGGCCTTCTTGGCGGGAGCTTCCGGAAATTCACCCCGGGGATAGCCCAGCACAATCGGGCCGAAAACCTTCTCCCCTTCCTTCACTTCGAGCGCCTGGCGAATCTCCGGGTCATCGGTCACAAGCTGGCCGAAATACACCCAACAGCTGCCAATACCCAGCGAACGGGCCGCCAGCATCATATTGAGGCAAGCCATGGGACAATCCAGATCGCTGGACATACCCCCGCCCAGGACAAAGATGATCGCCGGCGCTTCATAATACACCGGATCCATCACTTTGGCGTCGATCTCCCGGCGCCGCGCCTGCAGGTCTTCCGAAGCCCGCGAGATCCAGTGTTTGTATCTCGGCAAAGCCAGGTGGGCGAGCTTCTGCCTGAAAGCCTGGTCCGTGACCACGACGAACCGCCAGGGTTGCCCGTTGTTTCCGGAAGGCGCGGCATTGCCGGCCTGGACAATGGTTTCCAAAATCGGCAATGGGATAGGCTTGTTTTCGTACCAGCGGACTGACCGGCGTTGATGAATGGCATCCAGCACAGGATTCATTTTTTATCCTCCAAATCCAGGGAGTACAGGCTGGAGGCTATTATCGCCGCTTTTAAGCGAGGATGCAAGCAGGCCGATGGCCCTGCTTGTTCATTCAGGAGGCGAGCATGTCCGGACTGGGCGGGTTATCCTTGCGCGGCGGAGAGGCAGAAAAACCGGTTTCCTCATACCGTGCGAACGCCTGCGCCGTTTGTTTTTCAATTCCCAGCATGAGCAGGGCCGTGGCTGTATGCGTTTTAACCAAGGCATTGTTGAAAACATCATTTTTCGAAATCAAACTCAACCGCCTGACTTGGTTTTGGCTGAGCTGCCGAATGCTTTCGCTGAAGTGTGTAATGACCGCTTTGATCTCCCCGGCATTGCCCTGGTAGAGCCAGTAAATATTGAGATAGAGACGGCGGGCCAGGTCCGAGGCCGATATCAGCGGAGTGATGTCGTAAAAGTATTTTCTGAACTTGCGACCGGCCCGGCAATAATGAATCAGGCTGAGCAGGGAGACATAGGCCAACGCCGTCTGGGCATCGGTATGGGAAAAATGCAGGATGTCGGGATCGTGCCCTGTATACACCACTTGCACCGGGTCAACGGAGGTGAACTTGTCGATATGCTCCAGCAACGGCAGCACCGGCCGCAGGGCGTCGCAAATCCCCTCCCCCGCTTCCAGGGTGCAGCCCTCGCAACGCTTGAATTCCGCCGCCGCTTTAACAGAATCGGACAGGGCGGCCGGATCCTCCCAAAAGCGGGCAGCCGCCTTGTCAATATGTTCGCGCGTCAGATAAAGCTGGCTGCCGTCGACAAACATCAAATACAGGCTTTCCGGCGACGCAAACTCCCGCAGGTTGTTCACGTTTGACATCCTTTGGTTTGCCAAGCTCCGGGTTCCTTCTCTTTGTCATTAACGTCACTTCCCGGCCTCCAATTAGCGCTTCCGGCACGAATTGCAACAAATAATCCGCTTATCCGCCCTGGGAATGTCACGATACTTATACTGACCTTCGTATTGACGGGTGCGGCCCCATGAAATTGCTCATTTGGAATCAAACCTTCAGTGTCAACCATCCGGTGCTCGATCAGCAGCACCAAACGATCATTTCATTGATCAACAGCCTCTACGATATCCTGCACGGCGACCAGCCGACCCATCTGCTACCCAAGCTGCTCGACCAGCTTGCCGAATATACGCAAACCCATTTCGAGGCCGAAGAATCCCTGCTGGAAAGCCTTGCCTACCCGCACCTGCAAAGTCACCGCGCTCTCCACCGTTGGATGTCCTTTAAAACCTCCGCCATCCGGGCGGCCCTGGCGCAAAACGGAGCCAAATCGCTGTCTTTGGATGTGCTGGATTTCCTGAAAAAGTGGTGGTTCGGACATATTCAGGGACAGGACAAGCAGTACGCGTCTTTATTCCAGGTTCATTCCCTGGAATAATGGTTCCGGACGGTTCAGCTGAAAATCAGAACTCCGCACAATGCCAGAGTGGTGACCAGATGCAGGGCGATGGTGGAAATGCAGGCTGGCGCGAGTTTGGAGGAGTCGGAGTGGTTTGCCCATAAAACCTTCAAGGCCAGAACGGCGAGCGGAAGGCCGATGAACGCCATCCAGAGCAGGCGCAAGCCCGCGCCCGTTGCCGGCAGGAAGGCCAGGGCTGCGTAGGCGGCGGCGAGCAATCCAAAAAACAGCCAACGGGCGTTCGCCCGTCCGAGGCGAACCACCCAATGGTGCTTCCCGCTGGCCTTGTCCGCACGGTAATCAGGAAACTGGTTGATGAACAAAATGGCGGCAGCCAGGAACCCCAGGGGCAGCGAAAGCAAAAGCAGCCATGGGTCCAGGCGGCCGGTTTGGATGAAATAAGCCGTGGCGACCGGCAAGGGGCCGAAACTGAAACCCACCAGGAATTCCCCCCAGCCCTTATGCACCCACTTGAACGGCGGCGCCGTGTAAAACGCGCCGGAAAGCATCCCCGCCAGCCATACGGCCCACAATCCGTAACCGTGCCTGGCTGCCAGCATACCGCCCGTAATCAGGGCGGCCGCATACATGACTGCGCCCAAGCCCCAGACTTCGCCCGGTCGCAACAGACCTTGCTGGAGCAAACGGCTGCCTCCGGTAAAGGGAAAAACAAACTCCCCGTTCACGCGGTCAGTCCCGTTGCGGTCATCCCAATAATCGTTCCAGACATTAGCCCCCAGGTGAAGAAAAACAAACGTCGCCAGCACCAGGATGAAATCCAGCCATTCCACGTTGCGATTCCGGTAAAAAGCCGCGGCCGTACCCACGGCCACCGGCAATATGCTCACAGTCAGAAAGGGCGCCCTTAATTCCAATAAATAAGCCTTCAGTTTGGACATCCAGCTTCTCCTGTTTCTCGTATGATTTCTCTGCGAGGCTTAAAACACCAGGGAAAAAGTCAGCTGGCCTTCCAGTTTCCCGCCGTCCACAGTGTATTCCCGCTCCGGTTCGCCGAAGTAGGCGTTGACCAGGGCACCGATGCTGAATCCGTTCAGGCGGCTGTAGGTGAGGCCCACGCTGGCCACGCTGGACTGATCGAGCAGATTGCGCAAGTAATTTCCTGTGGCCGTCATATCCGTCAAAAGAAAACGGCTGAACGTCACAAACACCGCGGTATACCAGGGCGAGAGATTGTTGGGCTCGCGGAGCCGGTAATACTCGAGCGCCATTTTCCTGGTGGCGGAAGTGACCGGCAGCAATTGCCCGCTTTCATCGCTTGCAACCCAGGGGGCAGCCAATGGGTAGGCGGTTTGATCGGATAGAACGTCAGCCGGCAGCCCGGCGCCGTTGTAATAAGCCTCGACTGCCACCAGCAGCCGGTCGTCGAAATCACCCACCCGGAACCCCCGGGAAAGGTTCGCGCTGACGCGGGGACGCCAAGCCTCCGGGTCCTCGCGCAGCAGCAACTCGCCGCCGTTCACTTCGAGCCTGGGTTTCAAATCGCCCCGGGAAACACTGGCTTCACCGACGAGATCCAAGCCGAAAACGCGCGTGGAAAAATCAGCCCCCCAAACGGGAACCGAGCCTTTTTTCGCCCAGCCTGAAAAGGCCATTTCGAAATTGCCCAGCAGATATTCGGCTTTCAGGGCCACGGCGGTTTTTTCCGCGGACACGGCTGCCGCCGTATCCACAAACCCGTACAAATTGAACACGGTCCCGTAAGGCACGTGAAACTTCAGGCCATAGGCGCCCTCGCGGGTCCCGATCCGCCGGATGAACACCGGCCGGTCGATGTTGACCAGGTCCGTGGGGTTCCAGAGCGTGCATCGCCCCCACTGCAGCACCTGCTTGCCGGCGCGAAAATAAACGGCCCGGTCGAAATTGAAGTCGCAAAAGAATTCCTGCAGCGACACCTGCGTGAGCTGGGTTTGGGCGTAGTACATCGCTTCCAGGTCGGCGAAAACCTTGGCGCCCTGGGCCAGACGGGCATCCAGAAAGACGTCGCCGACCGTATAGGTATACAGCGTGTCAGCAGCCTGGGTGCGGCCGAGCGCATCCGCGATGACGCTGGTGATCTCGCCCGAGAATCCCACCCCGGTTTTTTCCTCCGGCATGGGCATGGCCGAAGAGTCGGGTTCAGGCTGGGCCTGCACCATGGCATCCGGGTTGTCGAAGAGCGAATCTTCCAGCGCCTGCCGGTCATCAGCCCGGGTTCCAACCGGCAGCGCCAGGGCTATGAACAGGACGGCGGCAAAAAAACGGATCAGGCCCCGTTTCATTTGCTCAAGTTCTCCAGATAAGGCTTGGTAAAAATGGCGTCATCCAGTTTTCGGGTGGAAATATTCGCTATGTCCACCACGGTCTTGTTCCCTTTTTCGAATTCATCGATCACCAGGAATTTGACCGCCACGAAGGCGCCCTGAACCTGGGTGTATTTCAGGTAATAGGCCGTTTGCATAAGCGTACCGGAGAGCGAATAGGCTTCTTCCTTTAAAATCAGGCTGTTATCCCGCCTAACCCAGTAAATTTTCTTCGGATAATCCACATCCTCGATTTTGGCGCGCACTTCGAAGCGATAGACCGGCACCTGGCCCAGCCGGTCCTCGGCGATGGCTTCCCCCCCCTGCGGGTCGAGGACAGGCGCGTACATTTCCATCATTTTCCGTTCCTCGAAGTCATCGCCGCGGGCGTCCGTGCCGCCGATGCTCTCGTCGCGGTTGATGTGCTGGAAGGTGCGGGTGTTGCGGCGATACATCCAGAAATTGTCGCCCACGCGCAGGTAACCGTTGCCCTTCTCGTTTTCCGGGGCGGTCATGACGATCAGGAAGGAATCGTCCGCGTCCCGGCGAAAGTACTGCATGCCGAACACCTTCGTGCCTTGGTCCACCTTCTGCTGGGTCACCGTTACGTCGGCCCGGCCGTCGGTCCGCATTTCATAGTTGTGGTCGATCGCGCGCAGGATGCCGGTTACCGGCCCCTCGGCCGCCAAGGCCGGAAGCGGCGCGAGCAATGCAAAGAGCAGCGCAATTCCGATTGTTCTCACCGTTTTTCTCCTTCTTTTCGACGGGTCTGACCTGTCGGACCCGCCTGACAGGTCGGATGTTTCATTCCGAATGCCTTAATGCCGCGCCGGGAGCAAGCCGCGCGGCCCGGCGGGCCGGAAACCAGGCTGTCGCGCCGGCCAGAACCATGATCAGCAGCGTGTAGCCGGCCACGCTGCCCAGTGTCGGCAGGAAATACAAATGGCCTTTGACCAGGAACATACCCATGGGGTTGTCCGACATATTCAGCGTGATGGAAGACAGGCCCCACATGGCCAGGAGCGCCAGCAGCACGCCCATGATCGACGAAAAGAACGCCAGCAGCATGGTCTCGTAGATGAACGCGTTGCGCACGTCCGAGCGCTGCATGCCGATGGCCCTGATCGTGCCGATTTCCCGCGTCCTTTCGCGGATGGTCATGCGCAGCGTATTGACCACGCCGATCAAAATGATGGCGAATAAGACCAGCACGGCCGCAATGGTGATCAGATTCAGGACGCCCTGCATTTTCAGGATTTCTTCGGCTGTTTCATACATGGTGCCGATGTCAATGACCGTCGCATGCCATTTGCCTTTTCCGAGTTCCCGCGCTTTTTTCATCATATCTTCGGTGGTGTACGTACGCGGCAGCATGATCCATTCTGGCGAGAGAAAGTCGTAGTCCGGATGGTCCTTGCCCGGCAGCACGAACCCGTCGGCCGTCGTGATGGGCCTCGGCCAGTGGGCGTAAAACGCCTCGTAAAAGCGATGATCCGTAAGCAGAATCGCGCGCGGATCCCACTGCTTGCCCGGCCGAAAAATCCCCCCCACACGCAGGGTAAAATTGCCCGTGGGGGCGCCCCACTTGTCCGTGTAGCGCACCGAAAGGGCGCTTCCCACGCCCACGCCCAGTTCCCGCGCCAAAGGCTGCGCCACCCAGGCGGCTTTGTCCAGCCGCGTTTTTTCCATGCTCCCGGCCAGGATCTCCAGGTGCGCCGCCAGGGCCTGGGCCTCGGTCGAATTGCCGTTGAATCCCATGACCAGTGCGCGGGCGCGGCGCCCGTCCTCCGCTTCGGCGGTGCCGGCAATGGCCGCCAGCCCCGGCGCCTGGAGCCGGTCGTGAATGGCGTCCGCCACCCAGCGGGCGTTTTTCTGCGGCTCCTTCAGGGTCAGGTTGATGGAGCCGCAGGAATGCTCGTCGTAGCCCAGCAGGGTTTTGACCTGTTCCACGTTGCCGAACACCACCGGGCCCATGAAAATATTGCCGGTGGTCATGATGCCGACCACGGTCGCGCGCGCGGCCTGGTCCTGGCCGAAGATGTTCCGCAGCCGCAAACGCACCACGTCGTGCAGTTTGAGGTTGAGGTAGCGGCAGCGGTCTTCGGAAAGAATGACAGGGTTTTCATACCGGGCGTCGTTGAGGTCCTCCCACCGTCCCTGGACCAGGTGGAAGGATTCCTCCATCTCCTTGAGCGCTTTCTCGTCTAAAACCTCATTCGGATCAATGTCAACGCCTACGAGGATCAGGTTATCGGCCTTGCCATTGCCGATGCCCCGCACCATGACCCCGATGGCCTCTTCGCTCTCCAGGAGCACATCCTTGAAGTCCTTGCGGACGAAATCGAACACCGTCTTATCGCGAAAAACCTGCGACATCATGCGCCCGCGTTCATAAACGCCGATGGTCACGTGGCCGGTGACCCAGCGCAACACCTTGTTCATCATGATGTCGGTCAAGCCGTTGGAAAACGCGTTGGCCAGCACCAGCAGGGCCACGCCGATGGCCATGGCCGACCCCAGCAGCAGGTTGCGCCGCTTTTGCCGGAAAAGGTTGCGCAGGCTCAGGCGAAGGAGAAGAAACATAACGATAAAATCCTTTCATGAAGCCCCTCCCCCGTGAGGGGAGAAACCGTTTTCGTTAAAGCGGGTGCACGCCCGTCAGTCACGGGCAATCGCGTCCAAGGGTTTGATCTGGCTCGCCACCCGCACGGGATACAGGGCCGCGATCAGCGTCACCAGCCCGATCTCCACAACGATGACCAGGAGATCCCCCCACCGGAGCAAGGGGCGGAACGTGTCCCCGCCATAGAGCAATTGCACAAAATCATTGGTGGTGGTGATGTGCATCAGGGTGATGACATTGACCGTCAGTGCGCCCAGGAGCAGTCCGGCGCCGCCAAAAACCGCGGCCAGCATGCCGGTCTCGCCGAAAAACATGGCGCGGATAAACCGCTTTTGCGCGCCGACGGCGCGCATCATTCCGATTTCAGGCACCCGTTCCATGGCGGCCATGGTCAGGGTATTGATGATAATGATGATCGCCACCACGAACAGAAAGCCGACGAAGAGGGTCAGCGCGCCTTTGATCAGCGTGGTCATGCTGCCGATCACCCCGAAGGCCTTTTTCCAGGAAATGGCGCGCGCGCCGGTCTTCGCTTCGGCCAGGGCCCGGTTGAGGTCCTGCAGCGTCTGCGCCTGGAGGCCGTGGTTTTTCAGCTTCACGAACACGAGATTGTAAACGCCGCTCTCGATGTCCTGGCCGGTCAAGGGAGCGGAAGCCGCCGCCGCGGCGCCCGGAGTCGGAACCATTGGCCGGTTGTTGTCGACCATCAGGTTGTCGGAGGCGAAAAGCGCGTCCAGGTTGGAATCCTGCATGGCCAGGATGTTCTGATTGTCCTTGGCGACCGGTATCTTCTGCGCCGAAGCCGAAAAGTAGCCCATGCATTCGCGGTAGGATTCGATGTCCGTGATGCAGAAATGGCCGAGAATGGTGTCCAGGGCACGGTACTTGATGATGCCTTTGACCGGGAAACGGACGTCGGTGGAGCTGTTTTCAACATTCATCCCCATCATGACCACGCTGTCCATGGTCAGGAGGTCGGCCCGGTTCTCCTTGGCGTCCTTGGACAGGTTGTCCTCCACCAGGCTGCAGCCCTCGGGAACGATCCAGCGGTTGGTAAAATTGTAAAACTGCTCCCGGGCGTGCTTGGGAACCAGGATCCCGGGCTCTCCGGGTTCGAGCAGGCGCCCTTCCTGCGCGGACATGTTGTCGGGAAACATCCGCCGGTACACGCCAAAATCCACGCCGAGCAGAAAAATGTAACCGGGCTGGGCGTTGGGGTCGTCGGAAAGCGCCATGCCCATGTTTTTGCCCACGGGCAGAAACGATTCCACGTTGGGCAGGCCGGCCAGCACCGGTTTGATCTGGGGGTAATTGGCGATGGGTTCGATGAGCGAGCCCATCATGTCGATGAGCACATTGTCGGACTTCTGTTTGTCCGATATGACCAGAATATCGCCCACAAAACCGTTGACGACGTTTTGTTCGATGCCGCGGTCCATGCCTGAAATCACGCCGTTGCCCACGGTCATCAGCAGCGCGCCCAGGAACAGAATGCCGCCGATCACCAGGCTTTTGCCCTTGTGGCGCAGCAGGTTGCGCCAGGCGATTTTCAGGATCAGCCTCATGCCTTGCTCCGTTTCCGCGCCGGGACTTTTTGAGCTTTTTGGCCGCCGTCGATGCGGCCGTCTTTAAGACGGGTGATGCTTTTGGCGTATTTGAGAATGTTGCTGTCGTGCGTGGAAAAAATAAAGGTCGTGCCCTCCTGCCGGTTCATTTCGCGCATGAGTTCCAAAATTTGGGCGCCGGTCTCGGAATCGAGGTTGGCCGTGGGTTCGTCCGCCAGCACGATGGAAGGGTTGGTCACCAGGGCCCGGGCAATGGCCACGCGCTGCCGCTGCCCGCCCGAGAGTTCAGCCGGCCGGTGCCGGGAATGTTCCTTGAGGCCGACCGCTTCGACCAGCCGTTCCGCGCGCTTGCGGATTTCGGCCGCGGACTGTTTCTTCATCAGCAACAGGGGAAATTCCACGTTTTCCAGCACATCCAGCACGGGGATCAGGTTGAAGGTCTGGAAAATGAACCCGATGGTGTGGAGGCGCAAATCCGTGATTTTCCGGTCTGAAAGCCCGGTGATTTCCTTCCCCGCCACTTGCACGGCGCCGGAACTGGCCGTGTCGATGCAGCCGATGATGTTAAGCAGGGTGGTTTTACCGCTGCCCGAGGGACCGATGATGCTGGTGATAGTCCCGGCTTCGATATTGAGGTCAATGCCGCGCAGGGCGTGCACCGTGGTCTTGCCCAGGGGGTAATCCTTGGTCAATCCGCGGATTTCGATGATATTTGGTTTCGTCATGAGTTGTCTCCAGGGCCGTTCCGGCGTATGGGCAGTGCCACCTTTATAGCGCAACTGCCCTCGGTTTTTCCAGTCAATTCGAGGAGGTACGCTTCCCGTTCCCGACCGGCGGAATCAATATGCTTTCGGGTGTTTTCGCTTCCATTCGCCGAACACCTGCAAGCAGTCGCCGCGCAGCACTCCCGGCGCCAGGCGGATGCGCGACTTTCCCAGGCGCAGCATGGTTTGGTTGGAAATCCGCAGTTCGTTGAAGCCGAATCCCGCCGCATCGGAGATGGATGCGCCGTAAACGATCCGGCCGATGCGGGCCCAATGGCAGGCGCTGAGGCACATGGGGCAGGGTTCGCAGGTGGAATAAACGGTTGCCCCGGACAGATGGAGGGTCTTTAACCGGCGGCAAGCCTGGCGCAGGGCCGTCATTTCCGCGTGGGCGGTGATGTCCGTGCGCCGCCAGACCTGGTTGTGCGCCGCGGCCACGGGTTTTCCCCGGTATACGATGACCGCTCCAAAGGGCGTCTGGCCTTTGGCCACGCCTTGGCGGGCCTTGGCAATGGCCAGGCGCATGAAATTTTCATCTTGCCGGCTGGAAATCGGCACCGGACTGCGCCCTCCCATGCATTCCCAAGCGATTCTGAACGAGAGAAGACTACCGGGCAGCCAGGTAACGGTTGACCCTTTCAGCCGCTTGCCTTCCCCTATATATCGCTCGCACCACCAGCGAAGCGCCCATTTCCGCGTCGCCCCGACCGGTTTGATATATTTGCGCCTCCGGCGCCGAGGGACTAGCTGCGTTTTGCCAAGTATTGATTTATTTTTTCGGCCGCTTGCCTTCCCCGGTATATCGCGCGCACGACCAGGGAGGCTCCCATTTCCGCGTCGCCTGCCGCAAAGACGCCGGGCGTGCTGGTCATGAAGTCCATGTTCACCTTGAGGTTGCCGCGCGGGTCTGTTTCCAGCTTCAGGTCCTGCACCAGCGGGCCGTGCTCCACGTGCACGAAGCCCATGGCCAGGAGCACCAAATCGGCCTTGAGCTCGAACTCGGAGCCGTCGATTTCTTTGCACGCCTTGGCGTCCGTCCAGTCGAGTTTGACGCATTTCAAGCCGGTGACCTTGCCGTTGCGCCCCGCCATTTCCTTGGTGCCGACGCTCCACAGGCGCTCGCAGCCCTCTTCATGCGACGTGCTGGTGCGCATGATCTGCGGCCAGGTGGGCCAGGGATTGGTCGCCGCGCGTTCCGAGGGCGGCGCGCACAGCAGCTCGATCTGGGTGATCGAAGCCGCGCCGTGCCGGCGGCTGGTGCCGATGCAATCCGCGCCCGTGTCGCCGCCGCCGATCACGACCACGTGCTTGCCTTTGGCCGAAATCAGCTGCTCCGGAGAGATCTGGTCGCCGGCCACCAGGCGGTTCTGCTGGCCGAGCAGTTCCAGGGCAAAGTGCACGCCGGACAATTCGCGGCCCGGCACCTTCAGGTCGCGGGGCACGCCTGCGCCCGCGGCGATCAGGATTGCGTGAAACCGTTCCCGGAGTTCGGCTGCGGTGATGTCCACGCCCGCGTTGACCTTGGTTTCGAACCACACGCCTTCGGAGCGCATCTGGTCCACGCGGCGGTCCAAAATGCCCTTTTCCAGCTTGAAATCCGGAATTCCGTACCGGAGCAGGCCGCCGATGCGGTCGGTTTTTTCGAAGAGGGTGACGTCGTGCCCGGCCCGGGCCAGCTGCTGGGCCGCGGCCAGGCCGGCCGGGCCCGAACCGATGACCGCCACTTTCTTGCCGGTTTTGCGGGCAGGATGCAGGGGCTTGATCCAGCCCTCGCGCCAGCCGCGTTCCACGATCTGGAGCTCGATGTGGCGGATGGTGACCGGCTTCTGGTTGATGGACAGGGTGCAGGCCGCCTCGCAGGGCGCGGGACAGATGCGTCCCGTGACTTCAGGCAAATTGTTGGTGTGGTGCAAAAGCTCGAGCGCGCGCCGCCAATGCCCGCGGTAGATCATGTCGTTCCAGTCCGGGATCAGGTTCTTCACCGGGCATCCGAAGGCGTGGCAGCTGGGCACGCCGCAGTCCATGCAGCGCGCGGCCTGCCGTTCCAGGTCCGCGGGGCTGAGCGTCTGTTCGACTTCGCGGTAGTCATGAACGCGCTCGTCCACCGGCCGCTTGGGCGGGTCCTGGCGGGCGTATTCCAAAAATCCGGTTGGTTTGGCCATTTTGATTCCTTCCGGTAGGGGCGTTCAATTGAACGCCCCTACATCATTCGGTTTGATGGTTCAGCCGTGTCGGACGGGTCCGAAAAGCCAGCATTATTTTTTCACTTCCGCGTACACTTCCTCCGTGGCGGAAACGGTCTCCGTGTCCGCGAACTCCCGCTGCCCCATGCGCTCCAGCACGCGCTTGTAATCAATGGGCATGACCTTGACGAACAGCGGCAGGCGGGTTTCCCAGTTGTCCAGGATCGCCTTGGCCCGGGCGCTGTCCGTGTGGCGCACATGCGCTTCCAGCAGGGCGCGCAGGCGCTGCTGGTCCTTGGCGCTTTTCACGCTCTCCAGGTCCACCATGTCCAGGTTGCAGCGCGTGTCGAACAGTTCGGATTCGTCGTACACGTAGGCCACGCCGCCGCTCATGCCGGCCGCGAAATTCACGCCCGTGGGGCCGATGACCACCACGCAGCCGCCGGTCATGTATTCGCAGCCATGATCGCCCACGCCCTCGACCACGGCCACGGCCCCGGAATTGCGCACGCAGAACCGTTCGCCGGCCAGGCCGCGGAGAAAGACTTCCCCGCCCGTGGCGCCGTAGAGGATCACGTTGCCTGCGATGATGTTTTCCTCGGGCACGAAGGCCGAGCCCGCCCGGGGTTTGATCACGATCCGTCCGCCGGACATGCCCTTGCCCAGGTAATCGTTGGCGTCGCCTTCGACCAGGAATTCCACGCCCGGAGCCAGAAAGGCCCCGAAGCTTTGCCCGGCCGAACCCGTGAAACGGAAGCGGAGCGTGCCTTCCGGCAGGCCCTGGACGCCGTGGCGCTTCACGATTTCGCCGGAAAGCATGGCGCCGGCCGTGCGGTGTACGTTGCGGATGGGCAGGGAGACCTCGACCTTTTCGCGCCGTTCCAAAGCCGGCTGGGCATGTTTGATCAGTTCGCGGTCAAAGGCGCGGTCCAGGGCATGGTCCTGGGTCCGGGTGCAGCGGCGGTTTTCACCCTTGGCCGGGGCGAGCAGGGACGTATAATCCAGGCCTTTGGCCTTGTAGTGGTCGACCGCGGGCTTGAATTCCAGCAAGTCCGAACGCCCGATCATTTCCTCCAGCGTGCGGAAACCCAGCTGGGCCATGTATTCGCGCAGCTCCTGGGCGATAAAACGCAGGAAGCGGACCACGTATTCCGGCTTGCCGGCGTAGCGCGCGCGCAGCACCGGATCCTGGGTGGCCACGCCCACCGGGCAGTTGTTCAGGTGGCATTTGCGCATCATGATGCAGCCGACGGCCACTAAAGCCGTCGTGCCGAAACCAAACTCCTCGGCGCCCATGAGCGCGGCGATGGCCAGGTCGCGGCCGGTCTTGAGCTGGCCGTCCACCTGCACGCGGATGCGGTCGCGCAACTGGTTCCCCACCAGGGCCTGCTGGGTTTCCGACAGGCCCAGCTCCCACGGCAATCCGGTGTGCTTGATGGCCGTGAGGGGCGAGGCGCCGGTGCCGCCGTCGTAGCCCGAAATCAGGACCATGTCGGCCTTGGCCTTGGCCACGCCGGCTGCGATCGTGCCCACGCCGACTTCGGACACCAGTTTGACCGAAACCCGGGCTTCGGGATTCACGATCTTGAGGTCGTAGATCAGCTGGGCCAGGTCCTCGATGGAATAAATGTCGTGGTGCGGCGGCGGCGAAATCAGGGTGACGCCCGGCGTCGTATGGCGCACGCGGGCGATCTCCTCGGACACTTTGTGGCCGGGCAGCTGCCCGCCTTCGCCCGGCTTGGCGCCCTGGGCCATCTTGATCTGCAGTTCGTCGGCGTTGACCAGGTACTGCGTGGTGACGCCGAACCGGCCCGAGGCCACCTGTTTGGTGGCCGAACGCTTGGAATCGCCGTTGGGCAGGGGTTTGAAGCGCGCCGGGTCCTCCCCGCCCTCGCCGGAATTGCTGCGGCCGCCCACGCGGTTCAAGGCCACGGCGATGTCCTCGTGCGCTTCCTTGGAAATGGAGCCGAACGACATGGCCGCGGTCACGAAGCGCCGGGTGATGGCCTCCACGGGTTCGACCTCGGCCAGCGGCACCGGTTGCCCGGGCTTCAAGCCGATCAGGCTGCGCAGGGTGGCCCGCTCGCGCGACTGGTCGTCGATCAGCCGGCTGTAGGCTTTGAACGCCTGGTAATCGTCGTTGCGCACGGCCGTCTGGAACTGGCAGATGGACTCGGGCGTCCACAGGTGCTTTTCCCCGCCCTCGCGCAGGTGGTACTGGCCGCCCACGTCCAGCACGGACGACGGGGCTCCGGCCGGCGGGAAAGCGGCCGCGTGGCGCGCCGCGGTCTCGGCCGCGATTTCCTCCAGGCCGATGCCCTCCACGCGCGAGGCGGTGTTGGTGAAATAGCGTTCGACCAGCTGCGAAGAGAGCCCGACCGCCTCGAAAATCTGCGAGCCGAAAAAGCTGCGGATGGTGGAAATGCCCATGCGGCTGAAGGTCTTGAGCAGGCCCTTCTTCACCGCGGTAACGTAGGCGTCCATCGCCTCCTCGGGCGTGAGGCTGCGGTCCAGCAGCCTGCGCTCCGCCAGGTCGTGCACCGTGGCGAACGCCGCGTACGGGCAGACCGCGTTGGCGCCGAAGGCCGAAAGCAGCGCGAAATGGATCACTTCGCGGGCCTCGCCGGTCTCCACCAGGATGCCGGCCAGGGTGCGCAGGCCGCGCCGGATGAGGTGATGGTGCAGGCCCGAAACCGCGAGCAGCGACGGGATCGGCGCGCGCTGGGCGTCCAGGTTGCGGTCGGTCAGGACCAGCAGCGAGGCGCCGTCCGCGATCGCGGCTTCGGCCCGCGCAAACAACTCGTCCAGCGCCCGTTCCAACCCCTTCCCGCCCCCGCCGGGCGAAAACAGGATGTCCAAATCCACGGTCTTGAGTTCGGAGCGCGGATTGCGGCGGATCCGTTCCAAGTCCTCGGGCGTGAGCACGGGCTGGTGCAGTTTCAACTGGCGGCAGTGCTGGGGCGTTTCGGCCAGGAGGTTCTGCTGCCGGCCCACGAAACTCATGAGCGACATGACCAGTTCCTCGCGCAGGGGGTCGATCGGCGGATTGGTCACCTGGGCGAAGAGCTGTTTGAAATAATGGAACAGGAGCTGCGGCCGGCTGGAGAGCACGGCCAGGGCCGCGTCGTTGCCCATGGAGCCCACGGCTTCCTGGCTGTTGCCGGCCATGGGCGCGAGGACCATCTTCAGTTCCTCTTCGTTGTAACCGAAGGCGTGCTGGTAGCGCAACAGCCGGTCCGGATCGAGCGCCGGATTTTCGGCCGGCTCGAAGAGCCCGCGCAGCTGGAGGCGGTTCTCTTTCACCCATTTGCGGTACGGCTGCTGGCGCGCAATCCGGGCCTTGATTTCAGGGTCCGGCACGATGCGGTGCTCGGCCAGGTCCACCAGGAACATTTTTCCGGGCTGCAGGCGCCCTTTCTGGCGGATCTGGTCCGGCGGGAACTCGAGCACCCCGGTCTCCGAGGCCATTACGATCAGGCCGTCCTTGGTCACGGAGTAGCGGCAGGGGCGCAGGCCGTTGCGGTCGAGTACGCCGCCGATGTAGCGTCCGTCGGTGACCACCACCGCGGCCGGGCCGTCCCAGGGCTCCATGAACGCGGAGTGGAACTCGTAAAAGGCGCGCTTGTCCTCGCTCATGTGGTACTTGGCGCCCCAGGCCTCGGGGATCATCATCATGAGCGCGTGCGGCAGCGAGCGGCCCCCGGCCACCACCAGTTCCAGGGCGTTGTCCAGCATGGCCGAGTCCGAGCCGCCTTCCACGATCACGGGCTTGAGCTTGTCAAGGTCCGCGCCGAACAGCTCCGAAACCATCTGCGCTTCGCGGGCGCGCATGCGGTTGACGTTGCCGCGCAGGGTGTTGATCTCGCCGTTGTGCGCCAGGTAGCGGAACGGCTGGGCCAGGCTCCAGGTCGGCAGGGTGTTAGTGCTGTAGCGCTGGTGCACCAGCGCAAAGGCAGCCTGGAAGACGGGTTCATGCAGATCCAGATAGAAGGTAAGGAGTTGCGTGCCGGTCAGCATGCCCTTGTAGACGATGGTGCGGCAGGAAAAGCTGGGCAGGTAGAACTGCGAAAAATCGGCGTCCGACCAGCCGGCCACTTCCTTCTCCGCCAGCCGGCGGACGATGTAGAGCTTGCGTTCCAGGGCGTCGGGCTGGGCGTCTTTGGCGCCGCCGTTCCAGGCCACAAAGAGTTGGGCGATGTCCGGCCGGGTGGCGCGGGAAAATTCGCCCAGATGGTCCGCGGCCACGGGCACCGAACGCCAGCCCAGCACGGCCAGGCCCTCGTCCTGTGCGGTCCGCTCCAGGGCTTCGCGGCAGCGGCGGTTCAAGGCCGGCTCCGTGGGCAGAAAGCACATGGCCACTCCGTACCGGCCGGCCGGCGGCAGATTGATTTTGAGTTTCGCCGACTCCTGGCGGAAAAAGGCGTCCGGCATCTGCAGCAGCAGTCCCGCGCCGTCTCCCGTGGCTTTGTCTCCGCCCACGGCCCCGCGGTGTTCGAGGTTCACGAGGATTTTGACCGCGTTCTCGACCAGTTCGTGGCGCGGCTGGTTGTCCAGGTGCGCAATCAGGCCGATGCCGCAGCTGTCGCGTTCGTATTGAGGGTCATACAGCCCCTGTTTCGGCGCGAACCCCGCGGCATTTAAACCCTTGAAATCCGTAAAATCCGAGAGCTTTTTCTTCATTATTATAAATGCCTCTGCTTTCCCATAAGACCAGGGTTGCCTGGCCCCCCCATGCGTCCCTGTCCTGCGCAAAATTTCCGGTTATTTTAAGGTCTGCCTGCTCACCTGCTCTGCTGCTCCGCAGAGGCGGCGCGCGCCTCTGCATGCCACTCTTGCAGCGGCGTGACCGTGAGCGTCATGGCTTTCAGCGTTTCGATGCCGTTGACCGCCGCTTCGGCGCCCTGCAGGGTGGTGATGCAGGGAATGCCCCTGGCCACGGCCGCGGTGCCGATGGGTTTCACGTGGTCGCGGCCCACGGGCCCGAAAGGCGTGTTGATGATCAATTGGATCTTCCCTTCGCGGATCTCGTCCAGCACGCTGCGCGCTCCCTGCCCGATCTTGTCCATGCGCTCGGCGGCGATGTTGTTGCTGCGCAGCGCCTTGTACGTCCCGGGCGTGGAGACCAGGGAGAACCCCAGGTCCACCAGCTTCTTGGCGAGAAAGACCACGCTGCGCTTGTCGTCGTCGCGCACGGTCAGGAACACCCGGCCCGAGGTGGGCAGGGTCTGGCCGGCTGCGGCCTGGGACTTGGCGAACGCCATGCCGAAGGAGGCGTCCAGGCCCATGACCTCGCCCGTGGATTTCATTTCCGGGCCCAAGTGGATGTCCACGCCCGAAAAGCGCGAGAAAGGCAGCACGGATTCCTTGACCGCAAAGTAGGCGCCCAGGGCCGGCTCCTGCACGCCCAGGTCGTCGAGGGTCTTTCCGGCCATGATCGCCGAGGCGATCTTGGCCCAGGGTTTGCCCGTGGCCTTGGAGACGAAGGGCACGGTGCGCGAGGCGCGGGGATTGACTTCCAGCACGAACAGCTGGCCGTGGCGGATGGCGAACTGGATGTTCAGGAGCCCGCGCACGCCCAAGGCCAGGGCGATGCGGTCCGTGTCCGCCTTGATGCGGGCGATCTGGTTTTCGGACAGGGTGTGCGGCGGCAGCACGCAGGCCGAATCGCCGGAATGGATGCCCGCTTCCTCGATGTGCTCCATAATGCCCGCGACCACGGTCCGGCGGCCGTCGCAGACCGCGTCCACGTCCACCTCGATGGCGTCCTCGAGGAATTTGTCGATCAGGACCGGCTGGCCCTGCGCGGCGTCGAACGCCTCCTGCACGAACTCCATCAGGGATTCGGCGTCGTAGACGATGCGCATGGCCCGGCCGCCCAGCACGAACGAGGGGCGCACCAGCACCGGGTAGCCGATGGCCGCGGCCTTGTCGCGCACCTCGCCCGCCGAGCGGGCGATGGCGTTGTCGGGCTGGTTGAGGCGCAGTTCCCGCAGCAGCTGGGCGAACAGGTCGCGGTCCTCGGCGCGTTCGATGGCGGCCACCGGCGTGCCGAGAATGGGCGCGCCCGCGTCCGCGAGCCGGCGCGCGAGGTTCAGCGGCGTCTGCCCGCCGAACTGGACGATCACGCCCAGCGGCTGCTCCAGGTCCAGGATGTTCAGGATGTCCTCGAGTGTAAGCGGCTCGAAGTAGAGCTTGTCCGAGGTATCGTAGTCCGTGGACACGGTCTCAGGGTTGGAATTGACCATGATGGTCTCGAACCCGAGGTCGCGGAGCGAAAACGAGGCGTGGCAGCAGCAGTAGTCGAATTCGATGCCCTGGCCGATGCGGTTCGGCCCGCTGCCCAGGATCACGATCTTGGGCTTGGCCGACGGCTGCCCCATTTCGTTCTCTTCTTCGTACGTTGAATAGCAGTACGGCGTGTAGGACTCGAACTCGGCCGCGCAGGTGTCCACCCGCTTGTACACCGGGATCACGCCCAGGGCCTTGCGCCGCCGGCGCACCTCCAGCTCGGTGCTTCCGCACCAGCGGGCGATCTGGGCGTCGCTGAAGCCCTCCTGCTTGATCCGGCGGAACCAGGACGCGTCGAGCGCCTCCAGGGTGTGCCCGGCCCCGGCTTCGGCCAGGTCCAGGGCCACGATCTCGCGCAAATGCTCCAGGAACCAGGGATCAATGCCGGTCAGGGCGTACAGCTCGGGAATTTCCATGCCCTGCTTGAACGCCTCGCGCAGGGTAAACAGGCGCTCCGCGTGCGGCGAAACCAGGCGTTCGCGCAGGGTTTCGCGCGAGAGGTTGGTGCCGATTTTGGGGTAGTCCTCGTAGCCCGCGCGGCTGATTTCCAGGCTGCGCAGGCCTTTTTGCAGGGCTTCGCGGAAGGTGCGGCCGATGGCCATGGTCTCGCCCACGGATTTCATGGACACGCCCAGCTTGGGGTCTGCGCCCGGGAACTTTTCGAAGGCAAAGCGCGGGATCTTGACCACGCAGTAATCGATGGTGGGCTCGAAGCAGGCCATGGTCTTTTTGGTGATGTCGTTGGGGATTTCGTCCAGGGTGTAGCCCACAGCGAGCAGGGCCGCGATCTTGGCGATCGGGAACCCCGTGGCTTTGCTGGCCAGGGCCGAGGAGCGGGACACGCGGGGGTTCATTTCAATCACGACCAGGCGGCCGTCCTTGGGGTTCACGGCGAACTGGATGTTGGACCCGCCGGTCTCCACGCCGATGGCGCGGATGATGGCGATGGCCGCGTTGCGCATGCGCTGGTATTCCGGGTCCGTGAGCGTCTGGATCGGCGCCACGGTGACGCTGTCGCCGGTGTGCACGCCCATGGGGTCGAGGTTTTCGATGGAACAGATGATGACCACGTTGTCCTTACGGTCGCGCATGACCTCAAGCTCGAATTCCTTCCAGCCCACCACCGATTCCTCGATCAGGATCTCGTGGATCAGGCTGTTGTGCAGGCCCAGGTCCGCGATCCGGCGGAACTCCTCCTCGGTCGCGGCCACGCCCCCGCCCGTGCCGCCGAGCGTGAACGCCGGCCGCACGATCACCGGGTAGCCGATGGAGCGGGCCACGGCCAGCGCCTCGTCCAGGCTGCGCGCCAGTCCGCTGCGGGGCAGGTCCAGGCCCAGGCCCAGGATCACCTGCTTGAACTTTTCGCGGTCCTCGCCGCGGTGGATGGCCTCGACGTTCAGGCCGATCATCTGCACGTCGTATTTTTGGAACACGCCGCGGTTGTAGGCCTCGACCGCGGTGTTAAGCCCGGTCTGGCCGCCCAGCGTGGGCAGCACCGCGTCCGGCCGCTCCCGGGCGATGATGCGTTCCAGCACGTCGGGGTTGATGGGTTCGACGTAGGTGCGGTCCGCCATCTCCGGATCGGTCATGATGGTGGCGGGGTTGGAGTTGATGAGCACGATCTGGTACCCTTCGGCCTTGAGCGCCTTGCAGGCCTGGGTGCCGGAGTAGTCGAACTCGCACGCCTGCCCGATGACGATCGGGCCGGAGCCGATGATCAGGATTTTCTTGATGTCCGTACGCTTGGGCATTAAAAGCCTTTCTTTTGACAGGTCGGACTTGTCAGACCAGTCGGACAGGTCTGACGAGTCTACTTCAACAATCCAATAAACTTATCAAACAGGTCGTGCGCGTCGTGCGGTCCGGGCGCGGCCTCGGGGTGGTACTGCACGCAGAACACGGGCAGGGTTTTATGCTGCAGGCCTTCCACGGTTTGGTCGTTCATATTGACATGCGTCACTTCCACCTCGGCCGGCAGGCTGTCCGCCACCACGCAGAAGCCGTGGTTTTGGGAGGTGATGCTGATTTTACCCGTGGCCAATTCCTTCACCGGATGGTTGACCCCGCGGTGGCCGAACTTGAGCTTGGTGGTCCGGCCGCCGAACGCCAGCCCCAGGAGCTGGTGCCCCAGGCAGATGCCGAAGACCGGCAGCTTGCCGATCAATTCGCGCACGGTCGCCACCACGCCGGGCAGGGCCGCCGGATCGCCCGGGCCGTTGGAGAGCATGATGCCGTCCGGCCGGTCCGCGAGCACTTCCGCGGCCGAGGCGGTCGAAGGCACCACCCGCACCGCGCACCCGCGCCGGGCCAGTTCGCGGCAGATGTTCGCCTTGGCGCCGCAATCCATGACCGTCACCCGAAAGCGGGTTCCGGCTTCGTTGTTAAACCAATAGGGTTCGCTGCAGGTGACGCCGGAAACCAGGTCCAGGCCGGCCATGTGCGGCGCGGCCTGAGCTTTTTGCTTCAGGCTTGCCACGGACTCGCCGCGGGTGGAGAGCACGCCGTTCATGCTGCCGGCTTCGCGGATGTGCCGGGTGAGCGCGCGGGTATCGATGCCCTCGATGCCCAAAATGCCCTGGCTGGCAAGCCAGGGTTCCAGCGCCTTCTGGCTGCGGAAATTGGAGGGCCAGCGGCACAAGTCCCGCACTACGAACCCGGCCACCTGGATGCGGTCGGACTCCATGTCCTCGGCATTGGTCCCGTAGTTCCCGATGTGGGGATAAGTCATGCAGACGATCTGGCCGCGGTAGGAAGGATCGGTCAGCACTTCCTGGTAACCCGCCATGGCGGTATTGAAAACGACTTCTGCCGCGATTTCCCCCTCCGCCCCGAAAGCGCGGCCCCGGAAAGCGCGTCCATCCTCCAAAACCAGCAATGCTTCGCGTGTAGGTTTCATGCACCAGGCCCATTCAGTCCAAAATTCCTGATACTATAACACAGGTGCTTTCAAAATCAAGCCCATAGCCTAAAAAAAATAGAACCACCAACAACTTTCACCACGAAGCCACGAAGAAAAGCGAAGGAAAATGCAGGTATTGGACCTTTAACCCGAAATCGCTTGATACTTCTTCATGCCTTGGTGGTGATGGAGCCCCCCGGGCATGCCCGGGGTACCACCTCTGACCTCGCCGGTATTGTAATGGCAGGACGACATCCCCGAAGCAGAATATCCCGCATTCATCCCCGCGCATGCGCGGGGTGTTCTGCGAAGGGGATAATCTTTCCGCAGGGTTACGCGGCAGTGGAGGGGCGGCGGTCAGGCCGGCGGTGCTGGGGCGAGAGCCGGCGCCGGTCGAAGACCGCGCCCAGGTCCTCGAGCAGGTCCAAATACCTGCCCTGCCGGCGGGGCGAGAGGAAAGCCGGCTGCCACAACTGGCCCAGCCAGGGCGTGGAGGTTTTATGGGAAGCGGAAGACAGCAGCGGATGGCCGGCCACCAGAGCGTTGAACGACGCGGCGGATTGGCGCAAACCGGCCAGCCGCGCCTCGGCTGCTTCCTGGTTGCCGGTTTGCCGCAGACGTTCCACATCCTGCCATTCTCCTGCCAGGTAATCCAACGCCGCCTGCAGGAAGGCCTGGGCCGAATCCTCGCCCGGGTTGCGGCTCAGGGCGATCCAGGCCTGGCGCAAGGGATGACCGGCTTGTTTTATCGCCGCGGCCAGGGCCGAACGCCCCGCCCGGGCGCCGAGCCTGGCATTAATATATAGGAAGGGCGCGCGGCGCAGGCTCGAATTGAAGACCGGTTTGGCCGCGAAGGCGGGCAGCATTTGCGCCAGCCGGAGCACCAGGGCCAGCACGCGCGCGGCCAGAGTGGGTTGGCCGGCGCTTTCCTCCACCGGCGCGAACAATTCACCGTGGAACTGGCGGGCCTGGGACCACAGGCACAGGTCGCGCATGAACCGCGCCAGCCCGCCGGCCTGCTGTTGGGCGAGGACCGAGGCAGGCAGGTAGATCACCAGCCGCCCGTTTTCCACGGCGCGCGCGCCAAAACTCTCCCCTGCCAGCAGGCGCTGCGGCCAGCTGCCGCGCAGGGCCAGGTCGCGGAATTCTACCTGGTCCGCCCGGAACTGCCGGCCGGTCAGGCTGTCGGGCATGAGCAGGGAGAAGTCCTGCCAGCGGTCAAAGGCCGTTGTCTCCGCAGCCGCGGCTGGCGCGGGTTTCAACCAGGCCAGATAGGCCAGCCCGGCCAGGCGCAGCAGCCAGCCCAGCGAGGAAACCATCCAACCCGCGGGTTTGACCCAGGGCCGGGGATTCAGGCGCGGCGTAAATAAAAATTCGAGCACCCGGATATAGCCCGGCCGCAATTCGGACAACGGGCGGTTGAGGACCCGCGGATCCAGTTGGATCGGTTTGGATAGCCCGGCCGGTTCTTTAACCGCTTCCGGCCTGGAACCCAGGTCCAGCTGGCAGATGCCGCCGGCCGCCGGTTCCCCGGCAGCCACCACGGCGGCGGTCAGCCGGTCCTGCAGGTTTTGCGAGTGCCGGATGACATCATGGCCGAAATCCGGGGCCAGAATGTGCTCGGCCTCGGCCAGCAGCACTTCGAGGCGGTCTGCATCCGTCACGGCCCGGCTGAAGAGTTTTTCGCCCACCCAGATGGCTGTCTCTCCTGCCTCGGACACGCCCCGGCGGGCGTGGGCCACCGGCCCGGCGGGATGCAGGGTCAGCCGGCCCCGCACCACCAGCACAGGCGACGCGGCTGCGATGCGGATTGCCTCCTGGATCACTTCCTCCGCCGGCCTGCCCAAGTTGAAGGCCAGGGTCTGGTAATGGTAGCGCACCGCAGCTTCGGACTGCCCCAGCAAGCGGGCCAGTTCAGCCGCGGGATTTTCCGCTGCCAGCACCCGGCCCAGGCTGTCCGCGCCCCGCAGCCGGTTGAGTTGGCGGATGACGACAGTGGCGCGCATCAGCCCGAAAACCCACCCTGGCAGCCGGAAAGCGATCCACAAGGCCTGCGCCCAGCGGGAGGCGGGCGCGGCCCGGCGGTACTGCACCCAGCTCAGCGCGCCGCTTTCATCCACGCGGTAAACGCGCCCCAGCCAGATCTGGTCCGCCAGCTGCCGGTTGCGCTCGAAATGCGGCACTTCCTGCCTGCGGGCCCGGGCTTCGGCCAGCATCTTCGCGTAGGTTTGTTCCAGCCACTCCCGCTGGCCGGCGAGATAGCCGCGGATCCGGGCTTGCGCGGACTCGTCGAACACATCCCATCCCGCGATCAGGGTTTCCGGCCGGGCGGGATCAAAGATCCGTCCAAGGTTGCCTTTGGGTTTCAAGACCGTGCCTGCCCAGCGTTCGAAGAGCAAGTGGAACAACAGGTCGCGCCGGGGCGCATCGAACCAGTCTGAAAGGATCAGCAAAGCCATGGCGCCTTCCTGGCCGCTGGGCCAGCGCAACGCTCCGCCGGGCAATTGTTTGAACCGTTCCGGCAAATCGGCCAGCCGGACGTTTCTCAGCCCCCACAACACGTTTGCCTTCCCCTCCAAGGCCATGCGGGTGTACGGGAATTGCGGCGCGCCGGACCGGACGGCCCGGCGCAGCAGGCTGGAGGCTTCCCGGAAGTATTCCGGCTGCAGCAGGTCCTGGCCTTCGCTGTGGCTGTGCAGGCAGGCGCCGGACGGCGCCACCAGGCGTTCCTGGTTTTCCAGGGCCAGGCGTTCGCTGTCCGGATCCGCGGCATGGTGGACATTGACCGCCACCACCAGGTCGAACGCGCCTCCGGTTAAAACCCGGCGGACGTCCTGATCGGAGAGCAGGTCCAGCTTCTCGAACTGCACGTCCACGCCCAGGGCCAGCCACCCGGCGCGCGACAGAATCCTGGCGCCGCCGTCGGCCAGGCGTTGGAAATACCGGCCGGCCCGAGGGGCATCCCAGAATCCCTCCTCGAAAAAGTCAGGCGCGTACTCGCCGCGTTTGGCATGGTCCAGGCTGAGGTGCTGCGCGTCGCTGTTGACCAGCGTGATCTTGAAATCCGCGCCCAGCTCCCGGCGCGCGTCCGCGCAGGCCATGGCCGCGTCGTAGCCCTGGATGCCCAGGGACGACCCGACCACCAGCACGCGCACTTCGGCCGGCAGGGCGTTTCGGCGCCCGAGTTCCAGCAGGTGCGCCTTGACGCTGCGGTAGGTGAAGTCCTTCCGCTCCTCGTTGGTCCGGTAGAAATAGGAGCGGCCGAAGAGGGTGTACATGGAACCCAGGAACAGGCTGCTGTTCATTTCGCTTCTAAACACCTGCCACGACGTGGGCGGGCTTTGCTCCCGGCGGCCGTATTTGATCCGGTCCAGGCCGATGCGCGCCAGGGCCCGGCGGCTCAGCGCGTCCAAATCCGCGGTCAGTTCGCCGCGGCTGTTCAGGCGGACCAGGCCTGCGGAGGCCAGGCGTTTGGCCGTGGCCTGGCACTCGGGCAGGCTCATGCCCGGGCCGCAGTCCCGGGCCAGGAGCGCCAGCGGAACGTCGAGGCCCGCGCCGCCCAGGGTCCGGAACAGGTAGGCGGCCAGAAGTTTTTCCTCACGCAGAGTGTCGTCCACGAGCGCCAGCACGCGGCTGCGGTCCCGTTTCCAGGCTTCCAGGTCCAGGCCTTGGCCGAGGCGGTACGGCTGCAGCAGCCGCCATACCATGCGGACCGCGTGCCATTCCGTCTGCCGCGCCTCCAGCAGCCGGCGGACCTGGTCCAGGCCGGCCTCGAAATCCGCAGCCGATCGTTCCAGGGCCGCGGCGGCCATTTCCGCCAGCTCGTCGGCGCGCGCCGGCTGCTCTGTCCATTGGATCTCCGCCCGGGCCAGGCGGCCGGGCGCGCGCCGGGCGAATTCCACGGCGCCGTTGTAGAGCACGAGGCTGCGCAGATAGGAACCCAACTGCACTTCCGGAGCCTCGGCCAGGAAGCCGGCGAGCGGTTCGCGGGCCCGCGCCGGGTCCACGCGCACCGGGTGGGGCAGGTCCGCGCTGATGTCGCCGGCGCCTTCCACCAGGCGCCAGGCCTGCTCGGGATTGAGGCCGAAGGCTTCCTCCAAGGCTTCCAGCTTCATCTCCGGATAATCGGGGATGCGGGTGCGCGAATAGGAGAATACCTGCCGGCTCCAGAAAAATTCATCCTTGGCCGGATCGCCCTCGGCCCAGCTGTTGCCCACGAACAGGGACACCCGGGCGCCCGGCAGGTTTTTCTCGACCGCGTACTTGAACAGCAGCTGGTACGGGCCGATGTCGACTTCGTCGATCACCAGGAAGTCGGCCGTGCCTTCCAGGATCCCGGCTGCCCGGGCCTGGTCGAAGATCTGGTCCACGGCCTGCCGCACGGCCGGGTTGGAGCGGTATTCCTGGTCCAGCCTGGCCAGGGCCGCGGCTTCGTATTCGGCGTAATTGGAAACCCCGCGCGCGATCCCGGGCAGGAGCTGCTGCAGAAAGGCGAACATGTCCTGCCCCAGGGAGTCCCTGGAAATGGTGAAGACGCGGGCGGTAAAAGCGTCCGCCGGCAGGCCGGCGAGCAGGTGCTGGTAGAACGCGGATTCAAAGTGGCTGCCGCTGGCCCGGGCCAGGTAGATCCGCCGCGCGCCCGGCGCCCGCCTGCTGCCCAGCAGGCGGCCCGCTTCCCGCGCGAGAATGAAGGCGCTGGCAAAGTTGAAATACGGCAGGCTGCGGCCGGCCTGTTCCAGCTGGTTGAACGAACGGTGCAAGGCCCCGCTCCCGGATTCCACGGGCAGGAGTGGCCAGTCGCCGGTCATGCCGGCCAGAAGGTCGTCGCCCGGCCACACAGCTTCCAGCACTCTGCGCGCGAATTCCTCGAACCGGCTCCGTTCCACTGGATCCGTGATCCGGCCGGCCAGCTCTCCGGCCCGCGCCCGGAGGCGTTCGGCCATTTCCTGGCGGGTAAAGGCGCGGAACGCGCCGCCAGGGTCGCGGGGGAAATCAGCGGGCCTCAGCACCTTCCATTGTTCCCCGAGGTTGCGGCCGTTGATGGCAGTTTGAACGAACGCCTGTTGTTGGACTGGTTCAGGCTTGCGCGTAATTTCGACCGGCGGATACTTGCCCGTGGTCAGATCATAGCGGAATTCTCCGGCCTTGCCCGTGGGCTGCAGGCCTGCCTGTTCATAAAAATAGGCCGCCGCTTGACCGCTTTTAACGAAGAATTCCCGGCGCCCTCTTGTGGCGCAGATGGCCAGTGCCACAGCCAGTAGTCCGGTGCCCAGCCCCCGGTACCCTGTTTTGTCCGTCCAAATCGCCGCATCATCCGGCCGGCCGGTGATGCGGAACATTTGATTGCCGCCGGTGACATGCGCTTCACCGATCAGTTCCCCATCCCGGTGCGCCTCGATGTAGAACCAGCTGTCCAGTTCAGCCAAGGAAGTGGCCAGCTTGAAAGTGAACCGTTGTCCGTCATCCGCGGTGATGACCACTTCTCTGGAGCCGGACGGATCCAGCAGTTGCCCGGCGATCTCCTCGGCCGCGGATTTTTCCGGCACGGGCGCGGTTTCGCCCGCCCGCCGGGCCCGGCCGTAGGTGGGTGCCTGCCCCAGCTTGGCCAGATACACGCGCCAGCCGTTCCAGCCCGCGCGCCGCAGGTTCTCGTGCGTGGTGATGATGGGCAGCAGCATTTGCTGCAGCTTGGCGAACAGCGTGTTGGCCTTGGCCTGGCCGGCGAGCCACGAGGCCAGTTCGACGGTCCAGGTGTCGTCCGCTTCGCGCCGCGTCCTGGCCAGTTGGTGCCACGGCAGCTTGTCCGTAAAGAACACGTGCGTATCCGGCCAGGCGGCGAACGCCTCCCGATAGCGCGCTTGGAGCGCGGGGTCAGCCGGCGCCGTGGCCGGCGCAGCCAGGCGTCCGAACCAGGCCAGGCCGGCCTGCGCGGCCAGGACCAGCGCGAAAGCCGCGCCTGCGCCGGGCAGCGCGCCAACCGCGACCAGGGCCCAGACCGGCCAGCTCAGCGCGGCCAGCAGGGCCAGCCCGACAGCCGAAGCGCCGGCCAGCAGGAACGCGGCGGCCGCGGCCTGGAACAGGTTGAACGCCTGCAGGGGCCCGGGCATGGCCGGCTGCCAGATCAGCTCGGCTTTCTGCGCCGAAACGTCGAGCGTATTGTCCGGGTAGGGATCTCCGGCCCACACTTCAACCAGGCGCCCGTTCCGGTACACTACGGTCAGGTCCGTGCGGTTCTCGAACCCGGTCTTGTTCCACCACAACCTGGCCCCGCCGTGCTTCAGGCCGCCCTTTTTGTCCGTGTGGACGTTCTTCACCACAGCCTCGGGATACCGCTGCACCCGGTCTATCCCGTAATGCGCGCCCGCGATTTCCTGCGGCACCAGGCGCCCCTCGGACGGCACATAGACCACGTTGCGGCCGGCCAGGGACCAGCCGTCAGCGTCGGCTGGGCTGTCAAACCAGAGCAGAGAAACGTCCTGGCTGGGCCGGGACAGGTCGTTTTCAGGATACGGGTCGCCGTCCCACACCCGCACCAGCTTACCCTGCCGGTATTCCGCGGTGATGTCCGGCCGGTCCCCGTATCCGACCAGGTTCCACCAGCGCCTGACGCCACCGTGCTTGAAACCGCCCTTGGAGTCGAACGCCGCCAGTTTGACGATGGCGTCGGGTTGCAGCGCCACGTCGGCTTCGGTGTAAGTGCCGCCCGCGATCCGTTGGGCAACCAGGCGGTTGCCTTCGGCCACATACACCACGTTCCGGCCCAGGGGCGTGAATTCACCCGCCCCGACCGCGGGATCGAACCAGATCAGGGGCGCGTCCAGGTCCGGCCGGTTGCGGTCATGGTCAGGATAGGGATCGCCGAGCCACACCCGCACCACGCGTTTTCCGCGGTATTCAATCGTGACATCCTGGAAAGCAAACTCAGGCCGCGCGTCCCACACCAGGCCGCCGCCGTGCTTCAGCCCGCCCTTGTGGTTGAGGCTGTCGCCCTTGACCACGGCGTCGGGGTACTGCTCCACCATTTCCTGAGTGTATGCCCGGCCGGCCACGGCCTGGATGGCCAGGCGGCCGGCTTCGTCGGCCACATAAACCCGGTTCTCGCCGACCACGTCCCAGCCTTCCGCCCACCGTGGTTCCGCGAACCAAACGACCGGCACGGCCGCATCCCGCCGGGCCAGGTCGTTCTCCGGATATGGGTCCCCGGCCCAGACCCGGACCAGCCGGCCTTGGCTGTATTCAGCGGTCAGGTCAGTGCGGTTGGCAAGCGGGTGGTTGGACCACCAGGCCCTGAGTTCGCGCGGGAAACCGCCCCGCTGGTCCAGGTCCGCGTTTTTGACGATTGCGTCCGGATGGTCGCTGATGCTTTCGAGGCGGTATTTCCCGAACGGCCCGGGCACCGGCACCAGGCGGTTGCCCTGGCGCGTATATATAATGTTGCGGTTCGCTTGCGGGCTGTCGGGATTTGACAGGCCGTTGAAGGTGACAAAACCCAGCAGCAGATTGTGCTCCGGCCCCCAGCCCATGCCGGCTAAAGTATGCGAGAGGTCTCTGGCCCAGGCCCAATCCAGGTTGGCCAGCAGGAAGCCGCCGCCCAGGAGAAGCAGTAAGGCCAACATCCCACCGGTCCCCCCAGGATTGAACCAGCGCCGGACCGGCCCTGGCCGCGCCTGCAACAGGTTGTTGATGGCCGCGGCGTTGGCCGCAGGATCGAAACTGCCCTGGGCCAGCCACACATTGTATTTCTGGAACAATTGGGTCAGTTTGGGCGCGAGGATGCGCAGGCCGAATTCGCTGCCCTGCCTCAGGTAGCGGAGGTAGAGGCGGATCATGCGCTGCTCTTCGCCCGGGATCCCGGCCCGAGCCAATTCGCCCAGCAGATCGCGCAGGACTTCCCTCGGATCCAGCGCCGACGCGTACGGATAACGGGCCCGCAGCCGCTCCACGGCCGACTCCATGCCCGTATCGCGGAACCGGCGCGCCACCGCGGCCCAGAACGCCGGGCCCGCCGGCGTATGCGCCAGCATGTAGAAGCTGCCCTGCACGCTGACCAGGCGCTCGTCCAGGACTGAATTGCGGAGCCCGGGCGGCAGATCCGGCAGATAGCGTTCCAGAATCCCGGCCATGGCCGCGCGCAGGTACGAACGCCGGGCCACGTGGGCCTGGTTCAAGGCGCCGCGCAGATGCACGTTGCGGTAATCGAGGCGCGGCTGATGATAAATCGCCACCACGCGCTGTTCCTCGGCGGTCAGCGGCTGCTTCAGAAGCAGGCTGTAAACCTCGTCAATCTGCTGGTCGTAGCGCGCGTAGTTGAGGGCCTCGGCCCGCGGGAAGCCCAGCAGCAGGCCCACCTGGGCCGGGTACTGCCAGTCCCCGCTCAGGGCGTCCATGCTCATGAGGCGCCTCAGCAGGCCGGGCAGCGCCGCGTCGAGCGCCTGATCGGACAGGCTCTGCGGCGGCTGGCCCAATAATTCGGAAAAAAGGTCGGCATTCTCCCGGATCACCCGCCGGGCCTCGTCCTGCCAGTACAGAAACACGCCCACGCCCGGCCGATGCGCCAGCCGGCACTCCGGGCCGAAGATGCCGCTAATGAACATGGCGGCCAGCAGGTCCGGGTCATGGGCCACCAGCCAGCCGGGTTTCAGTTTGAGGAAGAAAGCCCGCAGGTTTCCGGATTCGGAATCGTAAAGCAGGAAATTGCGGAGGCCGGACGTGGGCGCGGTCTCCACCAACCGCGAATAATAGGCCGTCGGATCGCCGGCCAGCAGGGTTGCATCCGGCCGCCAGGCGGTCAGGGTCTGGATCCCGACCTTGCCTTGCGTCATCCGCAGGTTGGGCGGCGCGCGCAGGTTCCAAAGCCGGTGGACCGCGGTGCTCGCGAGGACGCCGGCCAGGGGCGCGGCCAGCAGGGCGCCGGCCAGGGCCGGCCCGCTGAGGAAAGCCACGGCCGCTCCGGCCAGGAGCAGCGCGGTTCCCACGGCCACCGCGTTGAACAGCAAGGTGGCCCGCAGGCGGCCGACCCACTCGGCGCGGTCTGTATTCAGGTGCCCGGCGGCATACTCGATCTGCGTCCAGCCCAGGCCGATCAGCAGCAAGGGCGCCAGGGCAGCCAGCAGGACTGGGTTCACGGCGGTCATGAAAGCCAGGGCCAGCCAACCGGCCGCACCCGCGGCCGGCAGGAGCCTGCCCTGCCGGAGCGCCTCCCAGACCGTGCGCAGCCGCACGTCGGTCCTCACCGCCGCGAAGGCGGCGATGTTCTTCCCCGACGTGCCGAGCCCGAGCTCCTCGACCAGCGCGATGCCCCATTCGCCCAGCCGCCGCACCAGGACTGCGGCCAGGCCTTTGGCCTCTGGGCCGGCCAGGACTTCGGTCGAGGGCAGGGTCAGTCGGACCGGCTGCGCGGCCGCTGATTTTTGTTGCTGTTTCCGGAGGGCGGCGCGCCGCATATCCAGGCGGCGCAGGGCCACGGCCAGATGATCCAGGCCGCCTGCCAGGGCGTCTTTCACATCAGCCACGGTGTCGCCGGAATACACCGCCGCAGCTTCCGTCATTTGCGCGCGGTAGGTTGAAAGCAGCTGGCCGAGCTGTTCATACAGGCTGAATGCAGCGGCATCAGTTTCCCGGCCCAGCGCGGTTTCCAGGGCGTTGGTCAGCTGCCGGGCGTACCACCGAAGGTTTTGCGCCTGCTGAACCGCTGCCCTGTCGTTCCAGTCCAGTCCGCCGGCCAGCAAACTGGTCATGTTCGAATGCATCCTGGCCAGCACCCGGGCCAAGCGGGTCCGGGCCAGGACAGCCTGGGGCTCGGGAAGATCCGCGGCTTGCAGTTGCTCCGCCAGGCCGGCGAAAACTTGCGAGGCATCCACCCAGGCGGCGGGGATTTCCGGCGCCTTCGGCAACGCCCGCGCCTCGGCGGCGACGGGGAGCGAGACTTCTTTCAGCAACCTTCTGGTTTGCGGCTGGCCGTATCCAAGGGCCGAATAAATTTCGACCACCTGGTTTTCAGGCGAAGCGTCCGGCGCCACGCGCAAAACCAGGCCGGCTTGCAGAACCTCGGGCGGCAGGTCCTTGCACGGGAACGAAGTCCGGAAGGACTTGCCCTGCCATTTGACCTCGCAGATGCCGTACGGCAGGCCGCCGATCACATGCTGCGAAAAGCGGGTCCTGAACTCTCGGTTGTATTCGGACAGCCGCCTGCCTTCCTTGGCCGCAAGGATGTCCAGGCGGCTGAGCGAATCCACCGGGAGCGAGGCTTGCTTGCCTTCGTGCCAGACATAACTGACCAGCAATTCATCCGAGGCGCCGGCCAGCCGGATCTGGACGATCGGCCCGTGGTTGGGGTCTTCTTCGGCCGAGCAAACCGCTTCCCGGCCCGCCAGATCCCGCTCCCGCATGAGGTCCGCGGGAACGGTCATTCGAACCGGCAAGTTGGGCGAGGCGTTATCCGGGCTGAACGTGAACCCTACGGCTCCGTTCGCGCGGATCCGGGCCGCGAGCGGCCGCCCGTAAACCTGCAGGGCCTGCAGGTGGTGGAACGCCTTGATGATGTCGGCTGCCGCGGGCTCGAAGAGGCTGCCGTGGGGCCCGAATTTAAAGGTGCCGAGCGGCTGGGACCAGTTGCCGCGGAAGAACTTGTCCTCCTCATAGACATTCACCACCACCCCGTGGTTGGGGTCGCGTTCAACCAGGAAAACCGTTTTGATGGCTTTGCGGTTGTCCGCGAGGGTGATAAAGGAGAAAAACGCCTGCTGGTCCTGATGATAGACATGCTTGGTTTTTCCGGGGTAGATCGTGGTCAGCAAGTATTCGCCGGGTTGCGGTTCCCTGCCCGCTTGGTACCAGGCAACCAAATGCGACCGCAGCAGCTCCGGATGCACCTTCAGTAGGTGCGCTGCCAGCGGATGGCCGGGTTTCAGTTGGCCGGCGCCCGCGGGGGTTTCGGCCTGTTCGGCCGCCTGGCGGCCGGCGTAATAGGCTTCCAAGGCCCGCGCATCCAATTGGGCGTACGGTTCCGTGTCTCCGGCTTGCCGGCGCAGGGCCTGGTAATGGGCGGCCGCCTCGGCGAGCCTATGCTCCGCGTTGAAGTCCACGGACACGCGCGCGACCGCGACCACGCTTTTGCCCTCGAACTGCCTTACCGTTTTATCCAGACTGGCGGCAAATGCTTCCTCGACCCGGGTGTTCTCAAAATCCAAGTATTGTTCGTCATCCAGCCGCAAGGCGAGGAACTGCGGCCAGGCGGCGTTCAAGGCGCGCGGCACCAGCACGCCCCAATAGGCGCGGAAAAGCCCCGCCTCCTGCCGCCGGGTCGCCGCGGGATTTTTCGCCCTCCAATCAGCCATCATCGTCTCAAACCGGGTCCGGCAAGCGCGCATGATGATATAGACCAGATCCTCGCGGTTGATCTGCATCATCACATCGTCTTCAACGGCCGGAACCGTGGCCTGCGAAACGTGCAGCAGCCAGGGCAGGATCGTCCGCCCGAACAGTCCGGCCTGGGCGGTTCCAAAGTCTTCGGTCAGGCCGGCGAGCACGTCCTCCTGCAGGGTCGTATCCCGGCTGGCTTTGGCGTCGTCAAAGCGGTAGGCCGGGGCGTCCGCATGGATCACCAGCAGCGGGAACAGCCCCCGGGCTTCGCGGATCCCGTTGATCAATCCGAAATCCATGGCCTTCAAGGTCCGGGAAACGGTTTGCCGGTCCAGCCCGCTGTACCGGATGATTTCCCGCTGCGCCGCGATGCCGCCGAGCATCTCCATGGCCGCGATGATTTCGTCCTGGACCAGCATGGTTTTGGCGTTGACCGGCGGGAACAAGGGCATCCGGCCGTCCAGCAGGCGCTGGCGGTTGATCGCCTTGAAATCCAGTTTTTTAACGGTTTCATTCACCCGCGAATGCCCCCGGCGGACAACGGCCGCGATGTCTTCGATCGTGGCCCTGCCGCCCAGGGCTTCGAGCGCGTCGAGGATCCGGTCCTGCAGCAGTTGGGAGCGCAGCAGTTGCGGGCCGTTGCCCCCGTTGTTCCGGAGGGAATTCATCATCACAATTGGGGATTGGAGCACAGGCCAGGGCAGGCTGAAAACGCCGTCCGGCGTGCCCAGCTGCAGCACACGCACAGGGCTCCGGAGCCTGAACTGCCAGGGTGACAGCCTGAGCCATGCATTAAGCCCGGCGTGGGAAGCCAGGCCGAACACCAGGAGGTTCCAGAGCGGAACCGGCGCGAGCGAAGCGGCCAGGTTCACGGCTGCCAGGGCGAGCGCGAGGACGGCATTGGTTTTTTCGGTGCCGGTCAGGCCCTGCCAGGTCAGCCGGCCGTTCACGATCAAGTGCAGGATTGGGAACAGGCCCCAGGCCAGGCGGACCGCCAGGAGCGCGAAGGCTTCGAGTCCGGCTGCGGGGTCGAAGAACCCGGTCCAGGCCGCGATCGCGGCCGCGGCCAGGCCGGCGATGCCCATGGGCACGGCCTCGATGGCCCAGGCCCATTTTACGTACGTGGCGTCCTGCATCCAGCCCAGGCGTTCCACCAGCAGCTGCCGCAGCCAGGGCATCAGGCCGCCGAGGTCGCCCAACTTGGTTGAGCCGTTGTTGATTTGCTCGAATTCCGCCCGGTTGCGGCGGGCGTCGCCCTGCGGCTGCATATCGAAAAACGCGCTGGCGCTTTCCGGCCTTTCCTGCAGAGATTTTTCCCTGATGCTGGCCGTAATCCGCGCCGCCACTTCCTCCCGGCTGTACTTGGGTTCCTTGTAGCCGATGGCCTGCTTGACCGCCGCGGTGATGAGTTCGAAGTCGTCGGCTTCCGCTTCCCCGGCGCGCAGGGCCAGGAACGCCCGCAGCACCTCGCGCAACGGGACCTGGGACGATTTTTCGCGGATCGTCCCGATGCCCAGCTGCAGGACTTCTTCATCATTCAGCGTTTCGAGCAATTCCCGCAGCGCGGTTTTTTCGGCCTCGCGGTCTTGTCCCTGCACCACGGCAACGGCCGTCTCTTTCCCGATCAGGTTTTCCTGTTCCAGCAGACGAACCCATTCAACCAGGCCGGCCTCCGGTTGTTCCCCGGCTTGAGCTTGGGCCGGGACGGTTTCTTCGGCTCCGCCGGTTGCCGGCGCTTCCGCTGCGACCGGATACTGGAAGGTCCGCAGCAGCAGCGGCTGCCCCTGGAGGGTGTGCGTGGAATAAACGCGGACCACTTGGCCCAAAACCTCATCCGTTTCCACGCGGACCTTGACCGGCGCAGCCAGCACCTCGGGCGCGAGCGTTCTGGCCGGGATGCTGAAGCGCGCGAACCGGCCCCGCCATTCGACCGAGAACCAGGCGTAGGGATTCCCGGTAACGGTCTGTATTTTCAGGCTGGTTTCAAACTCCCGCCCTAACAGCGCCAGCGGCTTGCCTTCCCTGGCAGCTAAAATGTCCAGCCGGGCCAGGTTGTCAACCAGTTCGGCGTGGCGGCCTGCGCGCAGGATGGCGTACGTCATGAGGGGTGCGTCCACGCGGCCGGCCTTGAAATCCTCGGCCAGATAGGTGTTGATGATCTGGCCCTGGTTCGGATCGTTTTCCACCCGGCAAACCACCTCGGCCTTGGCCAGGCCCCCCTGGCTGAACCGTTTTTCCGGCACGATCATCTTCACCGGCAGCGCGGCGGCGCCGGGTTCCAGGGGGAGGTGGTAATCCACCAGGCCTTTTTCGGTCAGCCGGGTCGCATAGGGCCTGCCCTGCAGGGCCAGTTCCTCCGGAGAATAGAAGGCCTTGGCCACATCCGCCGCAGCCAGATTGAACGGGTTCTCCCCGAACGCATGCCTGAAGGTTTTGACGGGCTGGGTCCAGTCGCCGGACAGGAAGGCTTCGCGGCGGTAGGCATTGACCACCAACCCGTGGTTCGGATCCTCCTCGGCCACCAATACCGCCTGGAAGGACGCGGCCGCGGCCAGGGTTTTGAACGAGAAGACTGCGCTCGCATTCTGGTAGGTCAGGGTTTTGTTCCGGCCCGGCGTCAACTCGAATTCGAGGTAATCCCCGGGCAAGAGACCGGTCCCGGTCTGCCGCCACGTCACAAACCGCGACTTGACGATTTCCGAATGGTCGCCGGACAGCGCCGCCGTTTGCGCTGCGGGCCCAGCCGGAGCCTGGCGGACCCTTTCGGCGTACATAGACTGCAGATCAGCCTTGCCCGCAAACGCATAGGGCTGCCCGTCCCCGGCCTGCCGGCGCAGCGACCGGAAACGTTCGCCGGCTCGGATGATCCGGCCCAAACCGCCGAACTCCACGGACATGGGCTGAAGCGGTTGTTTGCTCCGGCTTTGATAATGAGCCAGGACGGTTTCCAAATTCCGCTCAAACGCCGCCAGGGAAAATCCGGCGGCCGCTTCCCCGCCGGCGGTCATCATGAGCGCCCGAGGAACCAACAAGGCCCAAAAGATCCGGGCCAGGATCGGGTCCGCAGCCAGCACGGCAAAGGGGCCTTCGGGTTTGGCAACCAGGTCTGCCAGCGACTGGCTCAGGGCGCGCAGGAAATCCTCGCGGTTGCGGGCGTCGGCCTCGGGATCGCCGGTCTGCGGCGCCAGCCGGAAGGACGCGGAAACCAGGAGAGGCAATGCAATCCGCGCATAGAGGTCCGCGTACGGAGCCGGGGCAGGGTTGGGAATTCGGGCTGCCAGTTCCGCAACCAGGCCGTTCAAATCGCCGATATCCACGGACAAACTGCTGCGGTTGATGCCGACCTGTTCCGGCGTTCCCCGCCGCAGGATGACGGTCAGGGGCGCCAGGCCCCGCGCCGCGCGCATGCGGTTCAGCAGATTGAAATCCATTTCCCGCAGGGCCTGGCGCGTGACCGTCACATATTGGCCGCTAAAGGCCGCGATCTCCGCGGGTTCGGCGATTCCGGCCAAAGCCTCCAGCGCGGCGATGATCTCGTCCTGGACCAGCTTGGTCCGGGCCGGCAGCACGGGATACAGCGGCATTTTTCCCTTGGCCTCGCGCACCCGGTTGATTTCTTCGAAATCCAGCCGCCGCACCGCCTTGCGCACCGGAGCCTGGGTGCGGCGCAGGACCCTGGCCAGTTCCTCGAGCGTGGCCCGGCCGCCCAGGGCCTCCAGCGCATCGAGCACGCGGTCTTGCAGGAGCTGGGAGCGCAGGAACGGCGCTTGGGTTTCCAGGGTCAGGGGCGAGGTTTCGGGAGCCGTTTCCGCGGCCTGACTTCCGATCCCCGCTGGAATGGTTCCGGCGATTTCCCCGCTCGCGCCGACCATGCCCAGCACGCGCAGCCAGGCTGGATAATCCTCCGGTTTGCGCAGCACGGATTGATGGTACGAGCGGTGCAGGAAGGGCGCGGCAATGGCGCCCAGCACCATGAAGACCAGCGCGGCTGCGTGGGCGAGCGGTTCGTGGGCAAACGGGGCCAGCAGGAGGCCCAGGTAAAACAACCCGTGGAAGGACAGGCCCAGCAGGTAGAAGCGACCCCAGTTTTTAATGCGGCCCTGCCAGGTCCTGACCGTCACGGGCACGATCTCGACCAGCTTGGATTCGGGTTTCCGCCGCACTTCATAGGCGCCGAAGCCGTGGCCCAGGGCGTAGACTAAATTGGTGAAGATGACCGCCGCCGGCCAGGTCAAACGCGGATCAAACGGCAAGGCGTTGAAGGCATGGAGCAGGTTGGCGGCGATGATAAACACCACGGACAGGGATTCCAGCAAGGGCGCGGTCACCAGGGCGCTGTACATATATATTTCGTTCTGCGGCATGATCCGTCCCAGGAGCCGCGGCATGACCCGCGAGGTGAGTTCAATCATGGCCGGATACATGCCGAGCGGCGCGGCCGCGGGGCGGGGCTGATCCGAGACCGGCGCTTCCCCGCGCATTCTCAGAACCGCGGCCGCAGCCAGGAAACGCAACACGCCCCCGAATTCCGCCCAGGTGGCGCGCCAGTGTCCCGCGCCCTGCGCTTCATATATTTCATGCGTCAAAATAGCGCGCTGCGCCCAGGCCGGCAGGAACATGACCAGGGGATGGACCAGCACCCGGTCGCCCTCGCCTCTTCCCAGGCGGATGGCGCCCAGTTTTCCGCGCCAGCCGGCCGGGAGCCGGAACCAGGTCCCCCACGCTTCTGGCCTTGGCAGGATTTCATCCCAGCCGAGCGGCTGTTCGTCCGCGATCCAGCCCAGCTGCAGCCGGTCAGTGTCCACCCCGCGGCGCCCGAGTTCCTGCCTGAGGCCTTCGAATTGCAGCGCCAGCTTTTCCTGGCCGCGCGCCAGCAGCGGCCGGGTCAACAGGCCGGGAGGCGGCACGCGCCACAACCACGCCCAGTACAGCAGGCGCACGCCGCTGAAGACCAGGCCGGCGAACACGCCCAGGAGCACGAAAACCGGCCAGTGCACGCCCGCCGGGCTCAGGGCCGCAGACAGCCCGGCGGCCAGGCCGGAAGCCAGAAGATTCAGCAGCATCCGGCCCAAACGGATTTTCAGGTCCCCGCCGTTGAGGATTTTATTCGCCCTGTCTTCCGGCCGTTCGCCGCCCAAATCCGAGCGCAGCTCGCCGAAGACCGATTCTTCCTTTTCCTGCCTCCGGCTCATGACGTCCGCCCGGATGCGCGCATCGAGTTCTTCCTCGGAGATTTTGCGTTTCAGGCCCGCGGCTTCCATGACCGCGGCCACCATGACCTCATAGTCCGATTTTCTCCCGGCCGTTTCCCTGGCACGGACAAAGAGGTCCCGCAGGTCGGCCAGCTTCAGTTTGGCCGCGAGGGACAGGATTTTCCCGGACGCCAGGGAGAACTCCTCGTCTTCCACCATGCTTTCCAGGATTTTAACGATCACCACGGGATCGTCGCGCTGCTGGCGGTAATCGGAAAGCAGGTCATCAACCAGGCTTTCGTCCGCCAGGCCTTCGTTCTGCAGCAGGGTCAGGAATCCGGAAATCTCCGGCGGCGCGACCGGCGCCGCCTTCGGCAGCCGGCGGGCGTAGAGTTTTTTCACGGTTTTTATCACGAAACGGGCCGGGCTGATGCGGCGCTGAAGGACTTCGCGGTTGGTTTCCAGGTCGCGGATGATTTGGCCGGCTGGAAACTCCCGGACCGGCTCAGCCAGAAAAGCGGCCCGGACGTTTTCCTCGGGCCAGTTGTTTTCAGGCAGGGCGCCGATGGTTCCGACCAGCGTCTGCAGCGCAGTCCTGGACCCCATCGGCTCGGCGGCCTGGACTTTGCGGCGCAACTCCGCCGGTTCGAGGAGCGACGAGCCGTTCCGCGCTATCAGGTCCAGCAGGTAATAGACATCCAGGTCGCGGAGGAGCCGGGCCGCGGATTTTTCCGACAGCAGGCAGGCCGCGACCAGCGTCCCGCTGGGCGGGCGCGGGTAGGCGTTGAGCGCGCCCCACAGACGGCGCTTGCGCAGGAAGGCGTCCAGCCCCAGCGCCGCAATGCGTTCGATGTCCGTGTTCTCCAGCCAGGACTGCCCGTCAATCTGCAAGGCCTGCAGCACGGCCCGGATGACCGTCGCCTCGTCCCGGCTGGCGGCGGGCATGCGGTCGAATTGGTTGAGCAGGGCTTCCTCCCCGCCGGCAAGGCGGCTTTGGTTGCTGCGAATGACCTGGCGCAAGCGCCGGTCCGCCAGCGGGGCGCGCACCAGTCTGGCCACCGCCCGTTCGGCATTCAAGCTCACGACTTGTCCGGGCGCAGATTGCACCAGGGCTTGCCAATCCACTTGGCTGGATTCATTCCATCCTTGTTCGGCCGTCAGGCGCCTGACGGTTTGTATGGCTGCGACGAACCCGGATTGGGCCGCATTCTCCCTGGCCAGGGCGTGCTTGATTTGCGCGGCCAGGCCGTAGGACAGCTGGCGGCCGGCCCAGACATCCACGGCCGCCATTTGCACGTCAATGGGCAGGGCCAGGAATTCCTGGCGCAACTGGAACAGCTTGGGCCATTCCTCGTAGTCCTGTTTGAATTCCTCGGGCATCAGGCGGTGTTCAGGCAGCCAATCCAGCAGCCAGCGGATCCAATCCGGCCCGATCCGCTCCAGTTCCGCCTGCTGCCCGTTCATCCACTCCAGCGCGGTTTGCCGGTCCGCCTGTGGCAACCCGGCCCGCAGGGCCCGCACCCACTGGAGCAAGGGGTCGACTGTGCCGATGCGGCGGCTGGCGTCCCAAATCTTTTCTTCGGCCGGCCTGAAATCCCGCCCATGGGCCAGCATCAAGCCGTAGCCGACCAGGGAATCATCCAGCCAGCGGGATTGCAGGACGTGGAAGAAGAAGGCGTCGCTGAACGGCCTGCCGCCGAACCGGGGATGGGCGGAAGCCAGCCGGCTGGCTTCCATGATGCCGAGCCAGTCATCCGCGAACCGGCAGGGTTCCATGCCGGCGAGCAGGTTGTCCACCCGCGCCAGGGCCTGCGGGTCCCCCTGGCGCTGCTGGTCCGCGTACAGCCGGACCGCCAGCTCCAACACCGCCTGGTAGGCGTCTTCCGGCAGGTCGTCCAGGGTCTCGGCCATGCCCGGCAGCAAAAGGAAAAACTGCAGGGGCGTGATTTCCGCGGCGTCCCGCAGATCCTCGCGCGGCAGCCAGCCGGTCTGCCAGGCCGCCTCCAGTGCAACGATTCCGGAGGGGTCCATGCCGTGCCGCTGCATCTGCCCCAGGATCTGGATCCTGCGCACCAGCGTCCCCAGCTCGGGCATGAGTTTTTCCACCATAATGCGCAGGCGCGACGGGCCGTAGCGGCGCAGGTACTCGCGCACGCGGTTGAGCCGCAGCTCGCCCGAGTCCTGCATTTGCAGCAGCTTGAGCCGCGCGGTCTCGGCCGGCCCGGCCTGGCCGTCCAAGAGCAGGGACGTCAGCAGGGTCAGGCTTTCCGTGCCGTGCAAGCGCAGCAGCAGTTCGCGCGCCGCCTTGGCGTCGCCCCGCTCCTGCGCGCTCCGGTTCAGGGGCGAGCCGTCCTGGTAGTGCCACAGCAGTTCTCCGGCCAGTTCGGCCTGGTTTTCAGCGGACACGAAAACGCGCAGGAAGTCCGGCAGTTCCTCGGGCGTCACAGACTCCTCGCTTAAGAGGGCGAGCAGCGTGCTCAACAACAGCCGCTGCTTGTTCGTGACTTCGCGGAAAAACTGTCCGGCCAGCGCATCCTCCATACCGCTGCGGTCGATGCGCTCCAGGATTTCGTCGATGATCCGGGAACGGGCCGCGCTGTACCCGCGGGCGCGGGTGTTGGACGGCATGCCGTACAGTTCCATGTCGTCGTGCAATTGCTTGATTTTCGCCAGCGGATGGGGGCTGTAGATGACATTGCGCAGCTCGATGGCCGACTCGCCATGGTAGGAGACGATCAGCCCGAGCACTTCCTGATCCGGCTTGCCCGAAACCAGCGCGGCAGCCAGCGGTTCGCCGCCGACTCCTTCCAGCTCTTTCACGGTAAAGAGCCGCTCGATCAGGTCGAGTTTGGCCTCGAGCCTGTCCCAAGACAGGCGTTCAGCCACGAACTGCACCTGCCCCGGGGTCAGGCGCCGGCCAAAGCGTTCCTGCAGGGCGTCCAAAATCAGCCCGATGGCATCGGCCTCGAGGCCCTTGCCGCGGTCGATTTTCTTGGCCAGGGCGGCCTGGCGGGTGGTCACGGTCGCCAGGCCGGCCAAGGCACCGGCTTCATCCAACAAGTCCCTTTCGGCCATCCGCTTGATCAGCTTGACGGCCCGCTGCCGCAGGTTCTGGTTTTGCTTCACCCGCTGGTCCATATAGCGCTGGGCAAGATATTTTTCGGCCTTTTCCTTGCTCAAATGCGCCAAACCAGGCTGGGCGGTCAGCAGGTCCGTGATCTCACCTTCTGACAACCGGCTTTCCAGCCACACGCTTATGACGGTTTGTGAAACCGCCAGCCGGTTGCCGTCCGGCATGGGGACTCCGCGCAGGAATTCGACCAGACGGCGGGTCTCGTCCAAGGGGCGGTGGCGTCCCAGAATCTTGACCGCGGCTCGCCCGCTGATGATCTCCGGATTTTCCCGGGGGCTCTCCGCGCCTTTGAACAGGTTCACCAGGGCCTGCAATTCCTCCAGGCCGATGTCGTTCACGTGCACGAGCATGAGGGCGCGGGGGTCGAGGGTATAACCTGCCTTGGCTTCTTGGTTGAGATACGGCCACAGCCCGATGTGCCCGGCAAAAGCCTCGGGGCCTTTGCGCCGGATTTCGGCCTGCTCGTATTCGCTGAACAAATAAGGCTGGCCGGTTTTGGTCGGCGTGGGATGCAGATTGCGGATCCGGGCCAGCAGGATTTCAAGGCAGGCCTGCTCGGTCCGGGCGATGAACGGCAGGGCCTGCAGCTCGCGGTCGGCGGCCGCCGTATCGAGCCAGCCGGTCCGCGCCAGGACCGCCCGGATTTCGGTGGCCAGTGTGGGCAGGGCGAGCGGCTGGCGGGCGTACAAATTGCGCAAAGCCTGTTCGATCACAGCCGCCGGGAATTGCCGGCTCAGGGTACGGTAAAAGCGATTCTCGTCCCTGGGCTGCACGGCCAGGCCCGGGCCGGCCAGATTTTGGATGGCCTGCTCGCAGTCAGCCACCTGCCGGGGATCCAGCGGCTCGTGCCAGCCGGTCATGGCCAGGAAACGCAAAGCAGCCGGGACGCGGCCGGGCTGATCCAGGATCAGGCGGTTGAAGGCCCGGTGCAGGTAATGCGAAGCATAAATCCCGAACAACCCCAGCATCTGGACAGACAGCTCGGCCTGGGCATTCTGGCTCCAGGGCGCCAGCACCACGGCCGCGTAAAAAACGAAATGGAACCCCAAGCCCAGCACAAAGAGTCTGCCCCAGGCCGCCAGGCGCTGGGAAAAGGTTTCGAAGCGCTTGAAGTATATATATGGAACGCCGGTTTCATCCGCTCCGGCCGAGGCGAACACGCCGGAAAAGTGCGAGACCGCGAAGATGGCGTTGGTCAGCAGCACAGCCAGCGGCCCGGCCCAGAAGGGGCTCATTCCCAGCAGCATGAACCCCAGATAAAACCCGGCGGTCCCCAGCACGACCCGGCCGGTTTCCACCTTGGGCGCCACCCAGTTGGCGGCGAAGCGAAGCAGCGCCGCGGAATTCTTCAGCGGCCCTGTCTGCCAGGGGGCCTGGCGGAGGAAGAGCGCATCCAGGTCCACGAGGCGGTCGAGGCCGGTTCTGGCCCACAGGGTCTTTTTTGCCGCGCGCGCCTGCTCAGCCTGCCGTTCCTCCAGGGCCAGTTGCGCCAGCGCCAGGCCGAAAACCGAATAGGCGGCCGTGGCGAACTCGGTGATGGGCAGCGGCCCGTTGACCGGGCCCAGTGAACGCAACCGGCCCAGGCTGTCCTCGGCCGGGGTCCCGACAAAACCGATGCCCGGTCGGTACGTACCCGGCAAATAATGATTGAAGTGAACCATGTGCTCCGGCAGGTCAATCAGCCGGTTTTCCAGCAGGAAACGGGTTCGTTGGTCCGCCTGGCCGGAAGCCGGCTCGGCCATGGCTTCGGCATAATTCGCCGGATTCATCCAAAAGACCATCTGCCGGGCGAAAGCGGTCCAGTCCACCGCATCCAGGACCTGTTCAAGGTTCGGCGCACGGGGTCCCTCTGTCAGGAGCCCTTCCGCGGCGCTGGCAAACAGGGCGCGCAGGTCCCGGGCCAGCGGCTGCAGTTGCCCGTCGTTTCGCCAGTCCAATCCGGCCCACTGCTTCCGGTCCAGCCATTCGCCCTGGACCAGCAGGCCCGCGAGCGCCGCGCGGGTCAGCGTCTCCAACAGATAGACCATTTCGATCTTGCCGCGAAACGCCTCCAGGAAAGTCCAATCCTCGGACCGCAGTTCCGGCAGGGACGCCGTTTCGGAGATGTGCTTGAAGTATTTATAATCCCGCAGTCCGCCGTCCTGGTCCCAGTTCATGGTCCAGCCCGATTCCAGCCAGGCCGCAATGCGTCCCATGGTGCGCGCCGAGACGCGCGCGAAGATCTGGCCCAGACCCACGGTGGTGACGTAGGGGCGGTTTTCCTCCACGTTGTGGAACAGATCCGCCGGCGTGGTGTGGAGCCAGCCCCGGCCCGCCAGACGGCCCAAGGTGCGCATCACCCGGCGCAAGCCGCGGTTGAGCACGCCCCAATCCGCAACCGCGTCGGGATTCAGATAGGACATGTAGCGGCTGTCCGGTTCCAGGACATAAGCGATCGCCTGCCGTCCGGAATGCACTTGAAACCCGGCACCTTTGTGTTGGGACGCCTGCCGCTGTTCTTCTGCCAGGGCCCCGGCCACGGCCCGGCGCAGGGATTCGTCCAGCCCCGGCAGGTCCAATTCAAACCGGTATTCCCCGCCTTCGCCTGCGGAAACCGGCTGCGGTGTCCCGGGCAGGAGGCCCTGCTGGCGAACCCAGGCAAACCGCTCGCATTCCTGCTGCAGGCTGTCCTCGCTCTCCCGCAGCTTTCGCAGCTTGATCACCAGCTGGGCGCCCCGTTGGTCGCGGAATACCAGGCTCCTCCCCAGGGCGCGCTCGAACCGGAGCGGGCCTTGCAGTCCGGCCCGCACGGCCAGCGCGTCCGGCGTCAGGCGCGCGATCGGCCCTGACATCGGTTTGACGGTCAGGGGAAACCCGGCCGGAACCGGCCGGTGCAACGCGGGCAGGCTTTGTAGCAGATATTGGATGAACAAGCCCATTTTGGAGGGAGCATCGCCGAAATCGCCGATGACCAGGTTGTCCACCCCGGATTCGGCCCGCAGGATAACCCGCAGGGCGTTCTTCCCTTCTTCCCTGCAAACACCGGCCACTTCCCCGATGATTTCCAGCGGGGTCCGGGTGCGCAAATCCCGGTTCCACTGGCTGCGGACGCGGATCGCGGTCAGCGCCGCCACGAGCGTCAGGGGATCGTCCGTGGTCCTGCGGATATCGGCGTAGGCCTGACGGATCCTGTCCAGGGCTTCCGCGACCGAGAGTTGTTTTTGGTAATCGCGGTAATAAACCACCATGGTGCGCAGGCTCTTGAAGGCCGCCAGGCCGGCCAGGGGTCCGGCGGCCCGGGCCGCGGCCAGCATGCCGTCCAACAGAACGAACAGGTCGTCCTGATGGAAGGCGTAGAGGTCGTACAGTTCGTTCAGATAATCCTCGAAATCGTCGCGGCCCAGGGACTCGGCCGCGAGGCGCAGGCTCGCGAGCACCCGGACCGATTTGCCCGGCGTCTCGTTTTCCAGCGCGGGCGTCAGTTCCAGCAAACGGACGAGGGAGGCCAGCAGGCGCGGCGCGGCTTCCCGGGGGGCCTGCCGGCAGGCCTGGGCCGCCTCACCCAGCACGCCCACGGCATTGGCGCGCCGCATGACCGGCAGTTGAAAAAGCCGGGCCAGGTTCTTCAAGCTTGCGGCGGTTTGCGCGGGCTCCGTTCCGGCTGCAATTCCGGCGATCCCTTCCAGGGCCGGCACCACGTTTGCGGAGGTGATGAAATAGGCCCTCAGCAGCTGCGTGAGCTGCTTGGCGTTGTCAATGTCCAGGGCCATGGCGGCCAAAGCCCCGCGGATCCGGTTCCGTTCCAGGGCGGACAGCCCGGGATATTTTTCCCCCAACTCCTCGGCCAACATTTCCTGGATGCCGGTCAGGGCCGGCGCCGGGGGCGCGAACCAGCGCGCCAGGCGGAAAGAGAGCGAGTCCAGGCCGAGGAACGTTCCCCGACCCTGCTTGGCGGGCTGGCCGCGTTTTTCGCCGGCGGTTGTCTGGCTTGCTTTGAACCCGGTGATGTCCAAATCATGCGGCAGGGCCGCGGCCCTGAGGTCCAGGATCATTTCGTCGGTCTCATATCCCTGCCGCCTGGAAGTGAATTCGTAGTAAACTTCCAGCATGCGCGCGCTCTGGGCGAGCGTGAACGCCTGCATGGAGAACGAATACCAGCCGCCGTTCAGATTCAAGTCGCCTTGCAGGGGCCGAAGCTCGCCGCCTTGTTTGCGGTAGACCTGGATGTACGTTCCGCTGCCGGCCCAGCTGACGCTCTGGCCCGCCAGAAGATACCCGCCCTCTTCCAAGTCCTTGCCCATCTCCTGCAGCTTCGCCAGTGCCTGGTTCGGATACATATAAAGCATGTTGAAACAGAGCTTGATGCCGGCTTTGACTCCGCCGCCGAAATCCGCCTCGTTCAGTTCGAACCCGCCCCGTTCCAGTTCTTCCTCGGTCCGCACGGCTTCCAAAATATATCCCGGCCTGCTGTCCGGCTGGCGCCGCAGGCTGCGGAAGATCCTGGCTGCGTTCCAGCGCGCCAGCGGGCCTTTCCTGATCACCGCTCCTTCTTCCGCGAATACTTCCAGCAGCCTTCCCTCCCGGTTGAAGAGCGCGTAGTTGCCGCCGGCTTCGCTCCACAACACGAAAGCCGGAACGCGTCCGGGCCGCTCGCTGGCAATAACCCGGTTCGCCGGATTGAGCGACCGGGCAAAGGACGCCAGCTCGCCGGTGGTGAGCATCGGCCAGCCGGGGCCGATGTCATTGATCGTCACCCCGCGTTCGAGCAGCGCCCTGATTCCGGGCAGCCTGGCCATCAGGGCGTATACCGGCTGGAGCCGGCCGGGGTACGTCAGCATGTAGTTCTTTTCGCCGCCGCGCAGGGCAAAATAAGCCAGGGAAGCCATGGCCACGACCGGATAGATAAACAGGAGATCGCGCAGGCTGAGTCCCAGGGGCATCAGATATAAGAAAGGCACCATCACAAAGGTATTGCGCAGGCTGCTGGAATTCGACCAGGCGCGGACCAGGGCTACGGCCTCCGGGGCGGTAACGCGCAGCCAGGCCAGGCTTCGCCGCCAGCGTTCGGTCAGCGTGGCCCCGGCCGGAACGGAGGGCTCCGCGGCTTGCGCCTCGGGTCCCATGGCTTTTTGCGCCACGGCCAACCCCAGGACATAACTCATGGCCGTGCCGAACTCGGTGATCAGCATGGGGCCGTTGAAGGGGCCGATCGAGGGGCGTTCGGCCGCATGGCTGCCCTCCGACAGGTCGCCGGTAAAGCCGACCTCGTCGTTCCAGTGGTCGCGGTATTCGTCGATGTCCAGGCGGCTCCGGGGGACCCCGTACAGCTGCTCCATGGGAAACCGGTCGTGCCGGTTGTCGAGCTGGTTTCGCCGGCGGGGCCGCAGGTAGTCCAGGTTGGCGTTGCTCATGTAGAAAGCCATTTGCCGGGCGTATTGGGTCCAATCCACCAGCCCCGCGTATTCGGCCACGGTCCTTGACTCGTCTTCGCCCAGCAATTCCCCGGCCAGGGCCGTGAACACGTCCCGCAGCAACCCAGCCAGGTCGGACAGGGTCTCGTCCTTCTGCCAGTCAATCCGCTGCCAGCCGTCGGCCCGCTGCCAGGCGCCGGCCAGCAGCGTTTCCACCAGAGCGTAGCGGCCGAGGAACTCGAGCAAATAGACGCTGTCCGCCTGATCGCCGAAAGCCGCGGGCAGGAATTGCCAGTCTTCGACCTTGTAATTCGGATCACTGGCTACGTCCGTGAGGGAACGCAGGTATTTCAAATCCCGCACCTGGCCGTCGCGGCTCAGGTTCACGGCGAAAACCGTGCCCAGCCAGTCCGTGATCCGGCCCAGGGTATATGGGAAGGTGGAATCCTCCAGCAGCCGGGTGACGATATATTCCCGGTCCGTGCTGAGATTGTGGAACAGGGTCGCCAGCGAAATATGCAATACCCCGGCCCGTGCCAGGCGGCCCAGCTCGCGCGCCGACCGCACCAGCGCGGTTTTATACGCGGCCCAGTCGGGCACGGTTTCGCGGTCTAAATTGGTGTCATAGGTGGCCCCGGGTTCCAGCACATACGCAATGCCCTGCAGCGGCTCGTCGGCCTCGAACCCGCGTCCGGTCTCCCGCACCGAGACCTCGGCGTTCCGGCGCAGGCTGGCCTGAACGTCCGCCGCTCCCTCGGCAGCCGGCAAACGGAGGGTGAACCGGTATTCTTGCCGGCCTTCAACCTTGCCGATCAGCACGGGTTTGGGAACGACTTGGCCTTTGAAGTCTCCGGCATAACGGAGCATGTTCTCGGCTTCCAGCTGCAGCCAGTTGTTGGCTTCCCCGCGTTTTTTCAGTTTGACCACCAGCTGCCGTCCGCTGGGGTCCTCAAACATCACTTTCCGGCCCAGGGTGTTTCCCTTGAAGACCAGCGGCCCCTGCAACCCCGCTTTTTCAGCCAGGGTGGCCAGGGTCTCTTGCGGCAGTTCCTGCGGGGCGAGGTTGTTCCGGAACTCGGTCCGCGGGCCTGCCGGTCCGAGCCGGAACGGCACCGTATTATTCAGGAGGTATTTGATGAAGCGCGCCGCGTGGTTGGTAGCTTCGCCTTCGGTGCTGATGGAAAGAGTCTCCAGGGTCGGCGCCTGCTTCAGCAGTTCCAAATAGGCCCGGCTGCCCTGCTGCTCGCAGGTTTCGGCCACGGACCTCAGGATTGCCAGGCTGTCCTCGGCTTTTTTCTTGCGCGTCCTTTCGAACTCGGCCTGCACGAACGACAAGGCCGCCACTACGCCGAACTCCTGGCCCACAGCCCCGTGAATCCGAAGCAATCCGTCCCGGTACTTGCCCAACAGGCGGAGCAAATCACCCGTGGTTTCCCGGGTCAACGGCAGGCCGATGGATTGCCGGATCAGGCGCAGGGCCGCCCCGCCGGCCGCGGGCCCCAGGTCCATGATCAAGCCGTGGTAGAAGCGCACAAGCGGATCACCCGGCAGTTTTTCCGTCGCCTGGGTTTCCCGGAAGCGCACGCGGGTGTAATATAAATTGCCGATGACGCTCAGGCTGCTGCGGTAGGCCGCCAGGGTCCGGCTCCGGGCCGCAGGCGCTTGCCCGGCCAGCCGGCCGGCCAGGGCCCGCCTGATTTCCGGCCACCCGAACAGGGCGAAGTCCGGCAGGACGGAAAGCAGCCTGAGCTGGTTAAGAAGCTGCCTGCGCTCCTGGGGCGAAGCCTCGCGCAACGACAGGTCAACCAGGGCCAGGATGTCCGCCACGTCCTCCCGGGTGACCGCGGGCGCGAAGAGCAGCATGCGCAGGGATTCGATTTCTCCGTCGGTCAGGCGCCAGTGCCGCAGGCGGTTGGCGATCCCCCGCCGCTCCCGGCTGTCGGCAACCGCGAACCGTTCGAAAAGCGCGGCCGCCAGGCGGCCGGTTTCAGCGGGCAAGCCGTCCAGGGCGCGCGTCGTCAGGCGCTGCTCGTACCAGGCCGCCAGGGCGGCGGGCAGACTCAGCAGCCTGACGCGCAGGGCCTGGAACGCCTCTGCGGCCCGGCGCAACGCGCGCCGGTGCCAGGCATCGCTCCGGTAGGCGTCCAGGGCCTGGCCTGCCACCAGCAGCCCGAAAATCATGTAACTGGCTTTCAGGTTTTCCAGCAAAAAGGTCGATCCGTTCACATTGCCGATGGCGCGCCTGCCGCGCACGTGTTCCGGTTCGGTCGGGCTGCCGACCATGCCCTCTGTGTCGTCCCAGGATTGGTCGCGCAGGTCTCCGAAGCCGATGGAACCCTTCGCCAGCCCGAACAGGCGCTCGGACGGGAACCGGGACTGGCGCGTGTCCGCCTCGGCGCCGCTTTCCGGCGGCCGCAGGTATTCATTGGAGGCCTTGGGGTTCATGAAGAACGCCATCTGCGCGGCGTAGCGGTCCCAGTCCACCAGGTCCGCCTGCCGCTGAATGCGGCCCAGCTGCCCGCGGCCAACGGCGGCCGCGGCGGTCGTCACGTAGAATTCGCGGAGGAAGCCCGCCAGATCCGCCAGGGTCTCCGGTTTTTGCCAGTCCAGGCCCTGCCAGCCGTGTTGGTCCAGCCATTCGCCCGTGGCCAGCGTGGCGATCAGCGCATAGCGGCTGAAAAATTCCAGCAGCAGCACATTGCGCGGCCGCGCATCGAATTGCCGGCCGCTGAACCACCAGTCGTCTTCCTGGTATTTTTGCTCGCCTTCCAGTTCCGCCAGGTGCCGCACGAATTTGTAATCGCGCACGTCCCCTTCGGGCGACAGGTTCAGGGCGAACACCGCGGCCTGCCAGGCGGTCAGGCGGCCGACCGAGTAATCGAGCATGAAATCCAGGCCTTTAGTGACCACGTATTCGCGTTCATCCGTGCTTAAATTATGGAACAGGTCGCCCAGCGAGGTGTGGACCACGCCCTGCCGGGCCCAGGCGCCCAGCGTCCGGCCGCTGCGCAGCAGGGCGGTTTTCAAACCCTGCCAGGTCGGCACGGTGTCCGCCTTGAGGTTCTGGTCATACGTCGAGGCCGCGGGCAGCACATAAGCCGTGGCCACGTACTCAGGCAGGAGCGCAAAGGGTTTGCCCACGCTTTCCGCTTCGGCTTGCGAACGCCGCAGCGCATCCCGCAGGCTGCGGACCAGGGCCGGGTCCGCGGCCGCGTCCAGCGCGAAACGGAACCGGTATTCGCCCTCCCTCGCGGCCACGGGCCTGGGCGCGGCCGTGCTTCCGGCCTGGCGCCGCGCCCACGCGAACCCGAGGCTTTCGCGCTGCAGGAGGCTGTTGGGTTCGTCGATTTTGGCCAGCTTGACCACCAGGCGCCGGCCGTCGGGCGCGCTGAAAATCAATCCGCGGCCCAGCGCCTGGCCGGTGAAAACCAGCGGCCCGTTGCTGCCGGCTTTGCCTGCCAGCTGGTCCAAATCCAGGGCAGGCAGTTTCTCCACATCCTCGTCTGCCGGCAGGCCGGGAAAGCCGGCCGGCATGTCCATAGCCACGGGCGGCAGGTTCTGATAGAGCAGTCGCAGCCAGCGCCCCTTGTTCAACGTGACCCGGCCGCCGTCGTGGATGGGGACCGAGGCATAATCCGGTTCTTCCCGCATGAATTGCAGATAGGCCTGGGCGCCGTGCTGCCGGCAGACCGCCAGCACTTCATCCGCCACGGCCAAGGGCTCGCGCGTCAGTTCCCCGTCCACCCGGCTGGTGTTCAACCGGTCCAGCAAAACCACCAAGGCCGTCAATCCGGTCAAGGGTTCCCGGCTGGCCTGGGTAATGGCCATGATCCTGTTCTGCAAATCGGAGATAGACTGTTTCTCCCCGGCCGGTCCCAGCTTGCGGAACGCCGGACGGCTGGCGTTCAAGAGGCGCAATCCTATCAGCCTGAATTCCGGCGCCAGGGGGTGCAGAAAATCCGGGATCCGCTCCAGGATATCGGCCGCATCCGGCCCTTGCACCCGGCTGGCGTCCCTGATGGCCCCCAGGAGCACTCCCAGCGCCGCTCCGGCTTGCGCGGGGTGCACGAGCCCCGCGACCGCAGCGGACCAGCGGATGATGTTGGCCCCCTCTTCAACCCACGCGGTTTTCTCCCGCGCGGCTTCGAGCAAGGAAGCGAAATTTTGCACAGCCGGAAGCAGCTCGGCCGGCGGCAGAATGCGGATCAGGCCGCCCAGGCCTTGGACCACGGGCCAGGCGTCTTCGCGCGAGCGGCTGAACGACCGGGCGGTTTCGTTGATGAGTTTCAGGACCGGCAGGGCTTCGGGGCCCAGCTTGCGCGTGGCCTCGGCCATGATGTCCAGCATCTCGAGGACATGGTCCGCTTTCAGGTAGCTGTTGAACAGCAGGCCTTGCAGCACCAGGGTGTTGCGGTCATCGAGCCCCAGGCGCGCCAGGGCATAGGCGGCTCGGGCGCGGGCCAGGGGATTTTCCAGGCGGTAGTGCTTGAAGAGAAACGCCAGCACCCGTTCGTATTCCCCGCGGTCCGCGAGCGCCAGCCGTCCGGTCTGCCAGCGGATCCACGCGGCCAGCGACCGCTCCCACAGCCGCCGCGGAGAGGCAGCGCGCAGCCAGGCAGAGGCCACGCGCGGCCCGGTTGCGAAAAAGCGGGCCAAGCCGGAGGCGGCGCGCCGGAGCGCGGGCCAGATTACGGTTGCCGCCAGGCGCCGGGTAGACGGCCAGAAACTGGCGATCCAACTGCGTTCCGCAACCGCCGGGCTTCCATAGCGTTGATCCAGCGCGTTTTGCGCCTGCATGAGGCCCACGGGGAGCATGACGCTTAGGAACTCCTGGATCGGGAAATCGCCGTTGACCAGCCCCAGCGCCTTGGCAGTCCGGGCGAATTCCCGTTCGTCCGGCGAGCCGATCATGCCTTGCTCCGGGTCCCAGCTCCCTTCGCGGTAATCGCCGAAAAACACTTTTTCAGGCGGCAGCCCGAACAGCTCTCTGGCCGGAAATTTCTCCGCGCGTCCGTCACGTTCGCCGCGGCGCGGCTGGCGCAGGGCTTCCACGTGGGCGGAACTCATCCAATACACCATCTCGCGCGCCAAGGCACGCCAATCGACCAGCCGGCCCATGTCCGCGATCGCCGGCCCGGCTTCTTCCCCCTGCCAGGCTGTCATGAACCGAATAAAGCCGGTCTCCAGGACCCGGGCCAGCGGCGCGAGCGACTCCTCCTGGCTCCAATTCATTTCCGGCCATTGCCGGTCGTCCAGCCAGGCGCCCACCACCAGCATGGCGGTCAGGAAGTACCGTCCGATCATCTCGAACCGCATCAGCTGGTTCAGATGTTCGTCGTGAAGGAAAGCGATGGACTTCCAATCCGTGCTTTTATCCGTGACGGCGATTTCAACCAGCCCAGCGGCTCCATACAGGTATTTCAAGTCCCTCAGCAATCCCAGCGGTGAAACGTTCACCGCGCGCACTGATTTCTTCCAGGCCGTCAGCCGCCCCAAGGCATAGCCGAAGGAATTGTTCAGCATCTGGCTCACGTAATAGGCCGGCCTGGTATCAGAGCCGGTGATGTGGAACATGTCACCCAGGCTGTTGTAAAAAAGCCCCTGGCGCGCCAGGCCGCCCAGCTGACCCATCAGGCGGGTGACAGCGGATTCGAGCTGTTCCCAGGTGGCGACGGTTTCGCTGCCCAGGTTTTCCTCCAGCGTCGAGTCAGCCCGGTCCGTGTAAGCGACGGCCACGTAGTGGTCGCGGTCGACCTCCAGGGCCGCGCCTGCGATGTCCCGGGACACCCGGTCCGCTTCGGCCAGGCCGTTCTCGATGGCGGCCGCGAACCGCGTGCCCGCATAGTCCACGCGCATGCGGTACTCCTCCGGCTCCGCAGGATCAGCGGTCAGCATGTCCACCCCGCGGTAGGCCGGGTCCTGCCGCGACATCCACTGCAGCACGCGGCCTTCATATTGGAGGCGGGCGTTGTTTTCGCCGGCTTTGCGGAGTTTGACTACCAGCTTGCGGGCCGCCCCCTCCTGGCTGAACACCGCTTTCCGGCCGCTGACTTTCACCTGGATATCGCGCTTCGGGTCCAATCCCGCCCGCGCCAGCAGGCTCTCCAGGGCAACGCGGGGGATGCGTTCGGTTTCACGGAAGCCCTCCTCCTGCGGGAAAGACCGGGGCGTGGCGGGTTCCATATCCGGTACGGCGTCAAAAAGGTAATGCAGGATGAGGCCCGCCTGATTCAAGGCGCGGCCGCCGTCCTTGAAGTTGAACGATTGCAGGAACGGCCTTTGGGACTGAAGCAGCGCCAGGTGGGGATCGACCGGATTCCCGCGGTATATTTCCTGCACCGAGGCAAAGACCTGCGCGAGTGCATCGGGATCGATGGCGTGGAGGGTGTAATCCGGCAGCAAGGCGCGGACCATGACCAGCGCTATAATCTCCTGCAGCGGCGTGTGCGAGAGCCGGGAAAGGCTTTCGTATCGCGCGGGCAGGGCGTCCCAGGCCGCCTGCCAGGCTTGCAAATACTCGGGATCACTCGCCGGTTTTTTCTCCGCGTTCAGCGAGAGCAGCAGCGGTTGCAGCGACAGGATGGCCGCGCTGACCGCCTCGGGCCGCACCGCGCGCAAAACGCGGCCGAACCTCGCTTGCATGGGCAGGCCTTTGGCTTCCAGCGTGGTCAACAGGGAGATGACTCTTTTCAGAGCCGCGATATTCATCAGCAGATTCTCGGGCCGGCTCACGGCATTGACCTGGTCCAAATAGCCGAACACCGAGGTGGTGGGCACGCCGACGTAGTTCAGAAAATTCAGGGCATTGTAAATGTGGTCATTGAGCAGCCGCCGCTGCCCTGGCGGGCACTTGCTCAACAGCCGCGCTCCCTGGCCGGCAAGGCCGGGATACTCGCCTGGCTGGCATTTGACCGCGGACAGCAATTCCTCCATACGGGTCATGGCCTCGCCGGTCTGCCCGGCAGGCAAGCTGTCCGTGAATTCCGCCAGCACGGTCAAAAGCGGGATCAGATCAGCGCGGCTGACTGCCGGGGCATTCACGATGGCGCCCAAGGGTTCGGCGGCTTTTTCTTCGATGGCCAGGCGGCCCAGGGCGGCCTCCAGGGCCCCGCGCGCTTCCGAGTCCAGGGCCGCCGCACCCGGCATTTTTCCGTTCAGGGCCGCCAGCAGCAGCCCGACGGACATGGAAACCGGTCCGGGCCCGAGCGCCTGAATCTCCCATTGTCCGGAAGCGCCCTCGACCAGGCTGAACCGGATCGCAGCGGTCGTTTCCTCTTCCCTGCCCGCGGGCCGCCCTTGCATCCTGCTTGCCAGCCACGGCCAGCTGACCGCAGGCAGCGCCAGGCCGGTTCCGGTCCGCTTGCTGACCGTCAGGCGGGGCAGATAATTGTTGGTCCATTCCGACAAACGCCGCCCCCAGGCCCCGAGGCGCCGGCCGAGACCACCCGCCAGCTCAGACGCTCTGGCCCGGATTCCGGAAATCATCCGCGCAAAGGCGCTTTCAGACGGCTGTTCCAACGCCTTGGCGGCAATGGCGAGGCCGAAGATCAGGCTGCTGATTTCAGGGATCATGGTGTTCAGCAGGGCGCCATTGCTCACCCCCAGGGCCGGTTTGCTCCAGGCGTGCTTGTCTTCCGAGGGATGGCCCACGAACCCGGCCCCCTCCAGCCACCGGTAGTCGCCGATGACGTCGTCCGTGAGTTCGATGCCCCAAATGCTTCTCGCCGCCGCCCGGATGCGTTCCTTCTGGCCCGAATCCGGCGCAAACAGGGCCAGCCGGGCATCGCTCATCATCAGGGCCAACTGGCGCGCCGACCTGAGCCATTGCTCCGGAGTGACCAGCTCCCCGGCCAGGCTCCGGACGAACGCTTCGTGCCCGCTTCCCAGGAAGCCCTGGGCCAGGGCCAGGTATTCACGCTGCAGCACGCCGGACAAATCCTCCAAGCTGCGGTCTTCGTCCCAGCGGATCGTGGTCCATTGGTGCTCCCGCTGCCAATTCCCAATGACCAGTTGCAAAACCAAAGCGTATTGATGCAGGCTTTCAAACAGGTAAAAATTGGCATCCTGCAACCCGTATGTGCGGGCGATGAACTGCAGGTCACTGGGCAGCTCCTCGGGACGGCGGCGCCCGCGTTCGACCAGCTCCGCGACATGCTGCACTTCCTTCAGGTCCCGGGGCTCCCCGTTCACGGTAATGCCGGCCGTGTCCACGGCATGAAAGGCGTTGGTGATCTGGCCGGTGGTATAGAGGGCTTTGGACGCGCTCAACCCGGCGGTCACCACATAAACCCTGCTCTTGGCCCCTTCCACGCTGTGAAAAAGGTCCCCCAGGGCCAGATAGAGTTTTCCAGCCGCAGCGTCCGCGCCCAGCCATCCGGCCGCTTTCAGGGCTCCGGAACACAGCGCTTCCCACGCAGGCGCATTCAGGAGATACGTGTCATAGTCGGATTGCCCGGGGTACACCATGGCAATGGCCACGAACTCATCTTGTTCGGGATCCAGGTCCATGGGGAAACCCATGTCCTCGGATTGGCGCACAGCCGCGCGCAACCCTTCCCGGATCTCGCGTTCAAAAGGATTATGGGTCAGGTTAAAGCGGAAGCGGAAGGGTTCCGGCTGATCCGCTGACCCGACCTTGAGCGGCGTCGGCAGTCCCGATTCGCGGGCCAGCATTCGCGCCTCATGGTCCAGCTTGGCATTGTCTTCCGTGGATTTGATCAATTTAATGGAGAGCCGCCGGCCCGACTCCCCTGCTTCGGTCAGGATGATTTTCCGGCCCAACACCTGCACGTTGTTAAATCCGCCGATCCCGGCGGCGGCCTCGAGAAACTCCAAACGCCGCTCAGCCAGCTGCCCGGGGGCGAGGGTGCGGGAAGGAGCGGGCCAGGTGTCCGGCTTGCGCATTCGCAGCGGGGGGAGGCTTTGCAGCAAATACTCCATGACCCGCAAGTGGTTGTTGGGCGCCGTCCCTTCGTGGGCAAGTTGCAGAGACTCCAGGCCGGGTTCCGCCTGCAACAGGGGAAAGAAAGCCCCGCGGTGCTCACGGCCGGAGGCGATTACTTCCTCCATGACATCGATCACGGCTTTGGGCGGCATGGCCTCGGGCGTGAGATTCCGGGCCAGGCGGGCCCGCAAAACCGCCAAGGCCGTCAGGATGGCCAAAGGCTGCCGGTAAACCGCGGCCAGTTCCTGCATTTTTCCCATGACGGGTTCCCACTTCGCAGGAGCGAACAAGTCGCGGCCGGAATCCCGGACATTCAGCGTCATCAGCACGAGCCCCAGCAGATTGATCATGGCGGAGTTTACTGGATAGCTGTAGGTTTGCAGCAGGCGTGAGACCTGCGCCGCGAAATCCCCGGTTGTCCAGGCTTCCAGCTTATTTTCGTGCACCTGGCGCGGGTCCGCGACGCTTTGCACGGCGATGTGCAGGCTTTGCACGACCAGGCCGCGCTGTCCGTCCGGAACGCTTTGGAGGAGGTTGCCGAGCGTTTGGAGCACCGCCTGAAAATGGCCGGCCATTGCGTCCAGCTGTCCCCGGCGCACGCTGGCGCGCAGATCCTGATCCCGGTTTAAAGCCGCCAGGGACAGGTTTAAAACCGCGGCCATGTGCTCCGGCCCGACTGCGGCAGCCAGCGACTCCAGGGCGGCAAACAAGCTGTCCCATTCGGAGTCGCTCATCATCTCCAACAGCGGAATCACGCCGAGCACGGTTTTGCATTGCGCGAAAATGCGCAAGCGGTCGTTGATTGCGACGCGCCCCACCAGGCGGGCCAGAAGCTCCCAGCGTCGCAAGGAATACGGGGCGCCGCGGCTGCTCATCCACGCCCCCATGGATGCGACTTCGCCGCTCCACGGTTCCGAATCCTCCGGCCGGCCGAGGCGGCACAGGCTGGTCAACTGGCGCAGATAAACGGGAAGTTGTTCCCGCGGCAGGGGTTCGCGGTACGCCTGCTTGTATCCCCACATGGATAGAACTTTCTCAAAAAAAGCAGGCGCGCTTTTGCCCGCCAGGCGCGTCAGTTCCTCGATCTCGCTTAAAAGGGGCACCAGGGCGGCCGGGGAGGGTTTGAAGTATTCCTTCACATAAGTGTGCGCCTGTTCGACTGCCGCGAGGCCGCCACGGTGCTGCAGGCGGGCCAGCAGATAGTGCACTTGTTCTTGTTGGGCGGGAGTGAGAGTCCATTCGGTTAGAAACGCGCGGTAAACACCGTCCGCTTCCGGCGTCAAGGGGGCGGTCAAGAACCTGGGCAGCAAATCGTTTTGAGCCCGGTTCACTTGGCGGATGAGCCCCCAGTGCGGCCCCAACAGAGAGGCAAAGATTTTTACGGCCGACCACCCTTGCAACCGCCGCGCTTCATGCGCCAAGATGATGGGCAGCAACAGGGCCTGGAGCCTTTGGTGCCAGATCGATTCCGATTGGGCCACCAGCCAGGGGGCGAGGGTCACGCTCCTGCGGGTGGTCGCGTGGAATCGGGTGCGGGCGAATTCACCGAAGCGCAAGGGCGTTCCGTCAAATTCCACCCAATCCGCGCCTTGCCCTTCCAAATAGAGCCTGGCCTGTTCGGCTTTTTTCCAGTCGACGGCACCCCGTCCGGACGGCAGCAGCCGCGTTATCGCCGCCACGCCGAAGATGAAGCCCAGACTCAGGGTCAACCAGCCTGCAATCACGGGCAGAAATAAAGCCATGCCCCATTGCGCCAGGGTGAGATCCTGCAGGGGGAATATATAAAAAGATGTGAGCGTCAAACTGAAAGTTGCCGCCGCGCCTGCCAGGACCTGCCAGAGATTAAAAGACCGGTCCTTGCCCGGGGCCAGGGCCTGCCGGACGTTGAACGCCCGGATTGCGTCCCGGGCTTTGGCCAGCCGGTCTGACATCCGGCCCAAACGGGCCAGTAGGCGCGGCACCCAGCGCCAGACCAGGACCAGCCGCATGAGCCGTCCGAGATCCAGGTCAGCCAGGCTCACAGCCGGCATGGTTTTGAGTTTCGTCTGCACCACGGCCTGGTTCTCCGGGCCGATGACCGCGACTTTGTCGCCCTTGAACTCGGCGATCTGCAGGGCATCCGCGGCCGCGAGCGCCGTCGGCCGCCGGGATTGCCAGGCCACAGCCAGCAGGTCTTCCTGGTTGGGCGAGGTGACGTGGAACCCCAGGACGTTCCGGGGATAAACCGTGATCTCCTCCGGCCGCACGCGCACGCCGCGGCTTTGGGCCGGATAGGCCTCGAGGGTGCCCGCGACCAGCCGCTCCAGTTCCCGGCCGATTTTATTTTGGAAGTAAAAGTGAGTGACGGTCTTGACTTTGAAAAACAAATCCAGCAGGCGGGCGAAGGTGCGCTCCCGCTCGTTCAAATCCGCGGCTTCGTCGGGAATGCGGTCCGGGTCGCCCTTGGGCAGGTACGGTTCGAGCGAGAAAAAGGTCTGATCCTTGGCCATCAGTTTGTCCAGGGGCGAGGCCTGGTTCTTCAGCAGGGAGAAATAGGGGTTCACCAGGTCAGGCTGGGTCAGGCGGGGTTTGACCGCGAGATAGGACACGCCGCGGGCCTTGAGCGCGGCCAGCAGGTGCGGTGTGTGGAACCCGCCGGTCACCAGCACGGCGATCGGCTGGCGCTGCGCTTCCATGCGCGCGAGCAGATTGTCCGCGAGGTGCTCGCTGCGCTGGTCCGCCACCGCGTAGAAATCCTCGGCCGCGTTCAGGTAGCCGTCCAGGACGTAAAGTTCCGGGTCGATTTCCAGCTCGGCCTCGGGGTCGTGGCTGCGCAGCCAGCCGATGAACGCCGGCACGCGGAACGCCTCCCGCTCGGACCGGAAACGGGCCACATCCTCCGGGCTCGCGGAAAGGCCGAGCATGCGTTCGACCACGGCCAGCCGCCCCAGTTGGGCGTCCAGCTCCCGTTCAGCCTCGTTGAGATACATGCCGTCGCGCAGGATGGCTTCCAGCCGGTCCAGGTCCTGGAACAAGCCGTCCGCATCGGCCGCAGGATCCTGGCGCAGATAGGCGCGCAGCTGGCCGAACGGTTCCAGGCTCACGTCCCGGCGGCCCGCCTCCTGCGCCAGCCAGCGGGCGTGCTGCCGGGCGCTGGCCTGGCCGCGCTGGAACGCAACGCTGTGCCGGTCGAACCGCAGCAGCGCCGGATGATAAAGCTTCGGTTTGAGGGCGGCGAACAAATCCCGCAGGTCGTAAGCATAACCCTGCCCTTCCTGGCGCAGGATGAAATCCACGGTCTTGCGGTTGCGGTCGTACAAGGATTGGGTCTCGACGCCTTCCAGGCGGACCGGCCGGTCGGCCGTGGCTGCGTAGTATTCCGCTCCGGACAGGCGCCCCTGCCGCACGAAATAATCCGCCACTTCCTCCCGCACCTCGGGCAATGGAAATGTCCGCAGCTTGGTGGTATTAAGCGGCAGGTGCGTGCCTTCCACGGCCACAAAGTGCAGCTCGTGGCGCTGGGCCAGCAAACGGATGACCCGGGCGATATTCATCTGGACTTCGTAATTGCAGTGCAGGTCCTGGAGGTGGATGACCAGCCGGTCGCCGCCGGCAAAACTGGTTTGCACTGTGCCCCACTTCTCAGGAATGGCCAGTGTTTGCCCGTTGAATTGGAATAAGCCGGGTTTGGCGGGATAGGTTGCCGGATCAAAGGCCCAGGTCAGCAGCGGAGCGAGGAAAACCAGGCACAAAGCGAGCGACAGGCTCTTGGCCCATAACGCGATGCTGGGTTGGCGCCAAAGGCTTAACAGCATAGAACTCCAATCGCTCTGTCGTATAAGCCTATTCCTGAAACAATAGGCGGCTGCATTTCCAATAGATATGAAGTATATCACAGAAAAAAACGTCTCGCAATTTCCCGGACTGATAATATAGTTGATTTTAAAAGATAAAAACAGGCGTGGTTTATTTTGAAACGATTTTATTGCTTATTTAATAAGGATTTTTAATCACTGGCTATGTGCTCAGAAATGATTGGTAATATTCCCTCACCCTTTGCGAGCATTGGGACAATTCTTGTAAAAACGCCTCGGCCTTGCCTTGCGGGCCCAGCATCCGCTTGGCCAAGGCCGCCACTTCGCGGGAATCCACTGGCAAGGTATGAATTTGCTGATCCTCCAATATTTGCAGATAATGCTCCACGCGGCGCAGAAAGATGTAATCCTCGCGCAACTGCCCCGCGGTTTTAGATTCCAGGCGGCCCGCCTGCTCCAGTTTGACCAATGCCCTCAGGGTGTTGACGTCCAACACGTGCGGAGACTGGTGGGCGTGGATCAATTGCAGGCCCTGGACTAAAAATTCAATGTCCCGTAATCCGCCGAGGCCGCTTTTGACATCGATCATGCCCTCGGCGTGCTGGCCGAGCTGCTCCACCGCGAGGCGCCTCATGTCGGCCACGGACTGCTTCACTTCCCCGGCTGCGCGCGGCGCCAGCAGCAATTCACCCACCTGTCCGCAGAACCGCGCCCCGAATTCCAGATTGCCGGCCACGGGCCGCAGTTTCAACAAGGCCTGGATCTCGCTGAGCGACGCGGAACGGGCGTAGTAACGCAGCAGGGCGTCGGCGGCAACCACCAGCTCCCCGGACACGCCGTACGGCCGCAGGCGGAAATCCACGCGATAGGCGTACCCTTCCTCGGTGTACTGCTTGAGCGCGGCCCGCACGCCTTCCAGCGCCAGGGCGAACGGGTCGGCGCCGCGCTCCACCACGGCCCGGCGGCGCGCTTCGGCGCCCGCCTCGGTGCAGACGCCCAGCAAATCGATGTCCGAGCTGTAATTCAACTCCTCCCCGCCGAGTTTTCCCAAGGCCAGAATGCAGAAATCCGCCGCCAGATCCGGTTGCCCGCTCCGCCGCAGGGATTCCCAGGCCTGCTCCAGCACTTCCTGGGTCAGGGCCTCGGCCAACCGGCTCAAATCCAAGGCCACCTGCTCCAGGGGCGCGTGCAGCCCGATGTCGCGCGTGCCGATGCGCAGGATTTCCCGCCGCCGGTAGCGCCGCAGGCGGTTGAGCCAGTCCGCCTGGCTTTCGTCCGGGCGGCGCGCAGCTCCCAGTTCCTGGCGGTGCTCTTCCACGGTTCGCACGGACTGCAGGCGTTTGGGATCGACCGCCACGTCCAGGAATTCCGGATTCCGCGCCAGACTGTCGGCCAGGAACTGGCTGCTGGCAAAAATGCTGAGCAGCAATTCCAGACGCTTGGGTTGGAAGCGCAATTGCTCGAAATGGGCGGCCGGGTCGGGCAGGCGGCCGGCAAAATGCTCCCAGTTGTTCAAGGCCATGTCCGGGTCCGGCTGGCGCTGCAAGAAGTCGCAGGCCAGGATGGCCAGGCGCAGGAACTGCTCGCGCCGTTGTTCGTCAGTGCCCGCCAATTTCCGCAAGTTCACGTAAGCGCGGGCCGGATCCTGGAAGCCCGCAGCCGACAAAATGCGCTGTTGCATTTCGGGCGGGGCTTCGGCCAGCAGGATCAGGTCGGCCACCGTGGCCGCCTCCCGGCCGGGCAGGGCGCCCGGCCCGAAGTGCCGGTCCACGAACGCGCGCACGGCGGCCGTGCGGGCCTCGAATTCCAGCCGCAATTGCTGGCCCGGATCGAGGTCGGCCTGCTGGATGTAACCCAGCCGCCGCGCCAGGTGGCGGTACTCATCCGAACCGGCCGGCGGCAGGAACAAATCCTCGGCCGACCCGCGCAGCATGCGCAAGCCGTTGATCAGCTGGCGCAGGAACTGGTAGGCTGCGGTCAGTTCCTCGTGCTCGCGGGCCGCCAGCACGCCCGCTTGCTGGAGGCCGTTCAGGGCCTGGTGGAGACGGGGCGTACGCAGTTCGGGGTGTTCGCGCCCGTAAATGACCTGCAGGATCTGCACGTCGTACTCCAAATCCACCAGAGCGCCGGGGCTGAACTTGGCGTTGATGCGGCCGGCCTGGGTCTTTTCCGCCAGCTGCAGCTCCCGCATCTCGCGCAAGGCCTCGAGGTTGATGTAGCCGTGGCTTTCGTAAAGGAACTGGTCCCGCACCCGTTCCAGCCGCTCGCCCAGTTCCCGGTCCCCGCCCAGCGCCCGCAGCCGCACCAGGGCCAGGCGCTCCAGGGCGTGGGCCGGCCCGTGCGGGCCGTAGTAATTGCAAAACGTCTCCAGGCTGGTGGCCAGGGGCCCGTCCTGGCCGTAGGGCCGCAGTCGCAGGTCGATGTTGAAGATGCCTTCGCGCTTGGCGCGGATGGATTTGGTCGAGGCCAGGACCAGGCGTTCGAAGAATTCTGAATTGGCGATGGGTTCCGCGCCGTCGGTCTGGCCGTGGTCGCTGTACACGAACTGCAGTTCGATGTCCGAGGCATAGCCCAAGGCCGCGCCGCCGAACTTGCCCAGGCCCAGGATGGCGAACGTGGCCTCCAGGCCCGCGACCGTGCGCGGCCGTCCGTGACGCGCCGCCAATGCCTCGTAGTTCAGGCGCACGGCCGCGCGGGCCACAACCGTGGCCAGGAAGGTCAGGTATTCGGACAGATGGCGGAAATCCGCGCCCGGCGTGAGGATGTGGTCCAGGTCGATCAGGTAAATTTCGCGGTCCTTGAATTCGTTCAGCCGCTGGGTCTGGGTGTCCAGGTCCGTGGCGTCGGCCAGGGCCTGTTCGAGCCGTTCGGGCAGGGTTTCCAGGGCGTCGGCAAAGCGCCGGCCCTCCATATGCGGCGCCAGCATGGGCAGCAGCGTCTCGTACTGCAGGCGGATCATGTCCTCCCACAGAAAATCACTGGTCCCCAGCAACTGGGCCAGGTCGCGCAACAGGCGGGGGCTGGAGAGAAGTTCGAGCCAGTGCCCCTGTTCGGGCAGGGCGAGCAGATCCGCCACCAGTTTTTCAAACCGGGAAAGCGCGGCGAAAGGGTCCGGCGCCTGGCCGAGAAAATGGGTGAACTGCTTGGTCAGGAGCACGGACAGCCGCACCTGGTCGAGCGTGACGGAATCCGTGATCTGTTCGCCGCGGCTGTCCACGAAATCGATCAGGTCCTCGATGCGGTCCTGGTCCGTGCTGATGCGCACGTGCTCGATGGAAATGCCTTTGACCGAGAGCGCGTTGCTGAGCGCGTACAGGAAAGCCGGCGTATCCTGGGAGACCACCCGCAGCCGGGTGAAAGGTCCGCGGTCGTTTTCCATGCTGATTTGCATGGGGTACAACACCGGCGCCTGCTGGCCCTGCAGGCGTTCCAGGCGCCGGGCCACCAGTTCATTCACCCGGTGTTTGGCCTCGGAACGGTCCGCCTCCTGCCCGCGTTCCAGCAACCCCAAGGCTTCCTGCAGATGCCGCCGCAGATCCGAACCCCAGCGGTCCAGAGGCAGGTCCGTCTCCAGCGTGCCGGAGAAATGGTCCACGATGCGGCGCCGCAGCCAGGGATCAGACGCAACTTTCCTGCGTTGGGGGGAACGCCCGCGCGGCGGAGGCGGCGGTTCCTCGACCCGCGCGTAGGTATGGATGCCGCCGGAGAGGATGTTCACGCCCAACCCGGACAGGATGCCTGTAATCAGGGAAAACTCCCCGACGTAATCGAAGGCCAGCACCGTGCATTCCAGTTTTTGTTGGGGCAAGAAATCCAGGAGGATCTCCACCGGATGCTCGGGCGAGAGACGGGACAGGGCCTGCACATGAGTTGCGATGACAGGCGAATTAAAACGCGCGAAATACCGTTCATCCAGGCGTTCCAAATGATTGCGCAACAGGCTTTCGTCCACGCCCGGGCAGGCGGAAGCCAGCGCTTCCAATGTCGGTTTGGAGTGCCCTTTTCGTGGTTCGGACATGCACACATCATACGACAGTCGCCGACCCAAAAGAAGCTTAAACCAGAAAGGACGGCGGCGATTTTCGAGCTTTTACAGCCCGGACGTTTCCGCCGGCACTAAAAAGCAGCTCCCAGTTTCCCTGCAGTAAAAGAAAAGCCCTCCGGAATTTCTCCCGGAGGGCTTTCTTTCTCTTTGCTTTTTATCCCGGTAAAGGGGACTTCCCCGGGATAAAAAGCCGCCAGCGGACCATATTTTACAAAACCGCTGTGGGCGGCTTTTTAAATATCATAATACAGTGCGAACTCCCAGGGGTGCGGACGCAGGTCCAGGGCCTGGACTTCGTTGACCATTTTGTAGTCTACCCAGGTGTCGATTACATCTTGCGTGAAAACGTCTCCCTTCAGCATGAAGGCGTGGTCCTTGGACAAGGCGTTCAGGGCGTCGCGCAGCGACCCCGGCGTCTTGGACACTTTCGCAGCCTCGGCCGGCGGCAGGTCGTAGATGTTCTTGTCCAGCGGCTCGCCGGGATTGATCTTGTTCTGAATGCCGTCCACGGCCGCCATGGTGATGGCCGCGAAAGCCAGGTAGGGGTTGCAGGAGGGATCCGGGCAGCGGAACTCGATGCGCTTGGCTTTGGGCGAAGTCGAGTACATGGGAATGCGGATGGCCGCGCTGCGGTTGCGCCGCGAATAGGCCAGGTTCACCGGCGCTTCATAGCCCGGCACCAGGCGCTTGTAGCTGTTGGTGGTCGGGCTGGTGATGGCCAGCAAGGCCGGCGCGTGCTTGAGAATGCCGCCGATGGCGTACATGGCCATTTCCGACAAGCCGGCGTAGCCGTCTCCGGCGAACAGGTTCTTGCCGTCCTTCCACAGGGAGAAGTGCACGTGCATGCCGCTGCCGTTGTCGCCGTACAGGGGCTTGGGCATGAAGGTCACGGTCTTGCCGAACCGGAGGGCGGTATTCTTGATCACGTATTTATACTTGAGCAGGCTATCCGCCATCTCCACCAGGGGCGAAAACCGCATGTCGATCTCGGCCTGGCCGCCCGTGGCCACTTCATGGTGGTGGGCCTCAATTTGAATGCCGACCTTCTGCAGGTTGAGCACCATTTCGCTGCGCAGATCCTGCTGGCTGTCCGTGGGCGGGACCGGGAAATATCCCTCTTTGTAACGCGGCTTGTATCCCAAATTGGGGTTCTCGCAGCGTCCCGAGTTCCAGCGGCCTTCGATCGAGTCGATGTGGTAATACCCTTCGTGGGCGTTTTGGTCGAAGCGGATGTCGTCGAAAATGAAGAACTCGGCTTCCGGCCCGAAATACAGCGTATCCGCCAGACCCAGGGTCTTCACGTAGTTGACCGCTTTCTGGGCCACGTGACGCGGATCGCGAGAATAATCCTCGCCGGTCACCGGATCGCAAATATTGCAGATGATGTTGAGCGTCTTCGCCGCAGTGAAGGGATCAAGAAAAGCGGTGGAAGGCACGGGCTTGAGGAGCATGTCGGATTCGTTGATCGCCTGCCAGCCGCGGATGCTGGACCCGTCGAATCCCATGCCCTTCTCGAACGTCCCCTCGTCGAATTCGCTGACCGGATAGGAACAATGCTGCCATAACCCCGGAAAGTCCATGAAGCGCAAATCCACAAACTGGACTTTCTCCTTCTCGATAAAACTGATCACATCTTTTGCCGTCTTAAACTCACTCATCGCAGACCCCCTATACGTTGATTAACCGGATTAGATTGCCGGCGCACAATAAGGGAGCAAGGTCTATGCCAATTCGGCCCCCGCGCCCTGTCTCTAGGCGAAAACAGGTTTGATACTATATACTAAGGGGATTTTTTGGAATATCGTTTTCTTTACAAAATGAAGATAGGATTACTATTACAAAAACGTTTTTATTCCGATTTATAAATTACTTTTTTGTCCTAACAGGGTGCTAAAAAACCATGAATATTCCTCTGGCACCCTGTTATCCCATGAAAAATCTTTTATTTTTCATGGGATATTCCACGCAACGCGATCGACTATAGTCATCAGCCTGTTAAACCGCTTTGTACAAGCGGGGTTGGATCCCATATTTCCTTATTTTATAATTGAAAATCCGTTCCGACAGCCCTAAAAACAGGGCCGCTTTCTTCTGCTGTCCCCGGCTCTTTTTAAGGGCGTCAAGCAGAAGTTCCTTCTCCTTGTTCTGGATGATTTCCTGGAAAGACCCGGTCTGGGGCGTCTGGTCGGTATCCACCATTTGCAGGGAGGGCGGAAGATGCTCGGAACGGATGACGCCGTCGTGGCACAACAACACCGCCCGCTCAATGCAGTTTTCAAGCTCCCGGACGTTTCCCGGCCAGTGATAACTGGTCAGCATATCGATGGCCGGCGTGGAAATCCGGCTGATCGGTTTATGGTTTTCATGGCTGTACTTTTCCAGGAAATAATCCGCCAGGGGAACGATGTCTTCCTTGCGTTCGCGCAGCGGCGGCAGGTAAATGGGAAAAACATTGATCCGGTAGTACAAATCCTCCCGGAAAAGCTTCTGGGCGATCGCGTCTTCCAGGTTCTTGTTCGTGGCGACCACCAGCCGCACGTTGACCTTGATTGTTTCCCGGCCTCCCAGGCGCTCGAATTCGCGGGTCTGCAGCACGCGTAAAAACTTGATCTGCAGGCTCAAGGGGAAATCACCGATCTCGTCCAAAAACAGCGTACCGCCCTGGGCCCACTCAAAACGGCCGATCTTGCGTTCCGACGCGCCCGTGAACGCGCCTTTCTCGTGGCCGAACAGCTCGCTCTCCAGCAGGGTTTCCGGAAAGGCGTTGCAGTTGACCTTGACGAAGGGTTTTTCCGCCCGCGGGCTCTGATAATGGATGGCGTGCGCCACCAGTTCCTTGCCGGTCCCGCTTTCACCGCGGATCAGCACCGTGGTGTTGCTTTCCGCCACCTGCTCAATCAGGGTGTAGACTTCCTGCATGGCGCGGGACTTCCCCACCAGATTGTGCACCTGAAATTTTTCTTTCAGGTCGTGCCGCAGGCGCAGGTTCTCAGCTTCGAGGCTCTGCCGGTCTTTCTCCACCCGCTTCTGGAGGCGGATGGCCTGGGCGATCATGGGCGCCATAAATGTCAGCAGAGTCAGGTCATCCTTGAAATCCTGGCCCTGCAGGTTTTCCTTGTCCACGCTGAGCGCGCCTACGGTCTTGCTGCCGATTTTGATGGGTACGCACAGAAAGGCGATCCGGCGGTCGCCGAGATCGGCCCGGGCGCCGGTGCGGTTGAGGAAACGGTTGTCCTTGCGGATATCCGGGATGCTCACTGCTTTGCCGGTCTGTACCACGTGCCCGGTGATCCCTTCGCCGATTTGATAGCGGCCGAGCTCCCGGGCTTTCTTGCTCAGTCCGTGCGCCTCGGAAATCGTGATCAATCCCGTGCGTTCATCCAGCAACGCCAGGGTTCCCCGGTCAAGCTTCAGACGGTCGGAAAGGAGTTTGAGAATGGCGCGCAGCATATCGTTGAAATCTGAATTTTCCGCCATGATTTCAGCGGTTTGCTGCAGAATTTCGATGTGTTCCAAGCGAGCGAGCGAGTTCATGATCCCCCATGCCTTTAAACTGACCTGTTCTTAGTCATGAGGTTATACCACATAATTGTAATTCCGGGTACACAAAAACACCATTTTGTTGATTTTGCCGGAAAAAGGAAACCGTTCTTTCGTGATAAATCCAAGCCATTCGGTCTTGGCATTTTCCTTGCATCTTTCTTCGCCAGAACGTTTCATACACATCTTTCACGGGGGTGCCTTTCATGTTCTCACCTCATCGTTATTCCAGCCAGCCGGCCTGGAAAAAATACGGATTGGCCGCCATTACCCTGCTCCTCCTGGGCTGGCCGTCCGTGGCTGCGGCGGCGAATGGAATGGAAATCAGCGCCGGCGATACAGCCTTCATCATGATTTCCGCGGCCTTGGTTATGTTGATGACTCCCGGACTGGGCTTTTTCTACGGCGGCATGGTCAGGCAGAAAAATGTTTTAGGAACCATCATGCAGAGCTTCGTGGTGGTGGGCCTGATCAGCGTGCAATGGGTGCTGTTCGGATATTCGCTGGCCTTTGGACCGGATGTGCACGGGCTTTTCGGTACCCTGGCCTGGGCCGGGCTCAACGGCGTGGGTCAAACGCCGAACCCTGATTACGCGGCCACCATTCCCCACCAAGTCTTCATGATCTTTCAAGCCATGTTCGCGATCATCACTCCGGCCCTGATTACCGGCGCCTTCGCCGAACGCTTCAAATTCTCCGCTTTCCTTCTCTTCGTGCTGCTGTGGGCCACTTTTGTCTACGACCCCATTGCCCACTGGGTGTGGGGGGTAGGCGGCTGGCTGCGCAAGCTCGGCGCCTTGGATTTCGCCGGCGGAACGGTCGTCCATATCGCCTCGGGATTCGCCGCGCTCACGGCCGCCTTGATCATCGGCCGGCGCAAGGTGCATCCCACCAGCACCATTCTGCCGCATAACACCACCCTTGTGCTCCTGGGCGCGGGCTTGCTCTGGTTCGGATGGTTCGGCTTCAATGCCGGCTCGGCTTTGGCTGCCAACGGCCTGGCGGGTTCGGCCTTCATCGTGACCAACACCGCGGCCGCGGCGGCCATGCTGTCCTGGCTGCTGGTGGAGTGGATTTTCCGGGGAAAGCCCACGGCCATTGGCGCGGCGTCGGGCGCGGTCGCGGGCTTGGTGGCCATTACGCCGGCATCCGGTTTCGTGGGACCCATGGACGCAGTTTTTATCGGCCTGCTGGTTTCGCCCCTCTGTTTTGGGGCCATCCAGTTGAAAGGCAAGCTCGGTTACGATGACACGCTGGACGCGTTCGGCGTGCACGGCGTGGGCGGCACCTGGGGCGCGCTGGCCACGGGATTGTTCGCCAGCACGGCCGTCAATCCGGCCGGCGCCAACGGGCTCTTCTACGGCAACCCCGCCCTCCTGGGCATCCAGGTCGTGGCGGTATTGGCGACCGCGGCGTTTTCCATGGTCGGCACTTTCGTGCTGGTCAAGCTGGTGGACCTGGTCATGGGCATCCGGGTGGAGCATCACGAGGAAGTCGTGGGCCTGGACCTGACGCAGCATGGAGAAGCCGGTTATCACATGTAACTCAGTCAGACCAGTCTGACGAGTCGGAGACCGGTGGAAAACCGAAAGGAAACAAACATGAAAAAAATCGAGGCCTTCATTCAGCCCGAGCAGTTCGAGGCCGTTAAGAAGGAACTCTTTGCCGCTGAAGTCTACAAAATGAGCGTGTCCCAGGTCAAGGGATGCGGCCAGCAAAAGGGCTACACCGAGAGCTTTCGGGGCCAGATCGTGGATATCAACCTTTTGCCCAAGACCAAAATCGAAATCGGAGTGAACGAAAATTTCGTCCAGCCGACGATCGACGCCATCATCCGGGGCGCGCGCACCGGCAACATCGGCGACGGCAAGATCTTCGTCCTGGACCTGCCGCAATGCATCCGGGTGCGCACGGGTGAAACCGGAGGTGCAGCCATCGGGTAACACGTTTCCATACCATCCGCGGCCGCGGACAGGTTGGAAACATCATCACAAGCATGGGGGTGAAAAATGCGCGTTTGGTTCAAGAAGTGGGGTTTTGCATGTTTGGCTTTATTGTTCCTGGGGCTGCCATCCCTGGCCGCCGCGGCGGAAGGTAATCCGCTTTCCGCCGGCGACACCGCGTTCGTCATGATGTCCGCAGCCCTGGTGCTTCTCATGACGCCGGGTTTGGGTTTGTTCTACGGCGGCATGGTGCGCCAGAAAAACGTTCTGGGCACCATTATGCAGAGCTTCGTGGCCATCGGATTGATCAGCGTGCAATGGGCCCTGTTCGGCTATTCGCTGGCGTTTGGCACGGACCACCACGGATTGATCGGCGGGCTGAATTTCCTGGGTTTGGCAGGCGTGGGGCAAACGCCGGATCCGGCCTATTCCGCCACCATCCCGCATCAGGCTTTTATGATTTTTCAGGCGATGTTCGCGATCATCACCCCGGCGCTGATCTCGGGCGCGTTCGCCGAGCGCTTCAAATTTTCCGCCTTCCTGCTCTTTACCGTGTTATGGGCCACCCTGGTTTACGATCCCCTGGCGCATTGGGTCTGGGGGACCGGCGGCTGGCTGCGCAACCTCGGCGTACTGGATTTCGCCGGGGGCACGGTGGTGCATATTTCAGCCGGCATCTCGGCTCTGGTCGTGGCCCTGGCCGTCGGCAAGCGCCGCACCGGTCCGCGCAGCACGATTCTCCCCCACAACATGACCATGGTGCTCCTGGGCACGGCCCTGCTGTGGTTCGGATGGTTCGGGTTCAACGCCGGTTCGGCCCTGGCGGCGAACGGGCTGGCCATCACCGCCTTCGTGAACACCAACTTCGCGGGCGCAACGGCCATGCTGGTCTGGCTGATGTTGGAATGGAACCTGCGCGGGAAACCGACGGCCTTGGGCGCGGCGTCCGGTGCCGTGGCCGGATTGGCGGCGGTCACGCCGGCTTCGGGCTTCATCTCGCCCCTTTTCGCCATTCTTATCGGCGCCTTGGCCTCCCCGTTGTGCTTCTGGGCCATCCAGCTGAAAAACAAACTGGGATATGACGACACGCTGGATGCCTTTGGCGTGCATGGCGTTGCCGGGGTCTGGGGCGTGCTGGCCACGGGGCTTTTCGCCAGCACGGCGGTGAATCCCTCCGGCGCCAATGGGTTGTTTTTCGGCAACCCCGGCCTGCTGGCCATCCAGGCCTTAGGTGCCGTGGTGACCGTGGCGCTGTCCCTGGTCGGCACGTTCGTGATCATCAAGTTGGTCAACGCCCTGGTGGGCATTCGCGTTCCGGACCATGAGGAAGTCGTGGGCCTGGATCTTACGCAGCATGGAGAAGCCGGCTACCACATGTAGCTCAGCCAGACCAGTCGGACCGGTCGAAAACAGAAAGGAAACACACATGAAAAAAATCGAGGCCTTCATTCAGCCCGAGCAGTTCGAAGCCGTTAAAAAGGAACTTTTCGCCGCGGAAGTCCATAAAATGAGCGTGTCCCAGGTCAGAGGGTGCGGACAACAGCGAGGCTACACCGAGAGCTTCCGGGGTCAGATCGTGGATATCAACCTTTTACCCAAAACCAAGATTGAAATTGCGGTCAATGAGAATTTCGTGCAGCCGACGATCGACGCCATCATCCGGGGCGCGCGCACCGGCAATATCGGCGACGGCAAGATTTTTGTCCTCGACCTCTTGCAATGCATCCGCGTGCGCACGGGCGAAACCGGCAACCTGGCCATCGGCTGAACCTCTCGTCTTTTCCTTAGCGGGAAAAGCGGGCGTGCTTGGACCCCCATGCAGCATGCCCGGAACCAGGCGCTCCCCCGGAGCGCCTGGTTCACTTTATATGCTTCTTCACGTTATTTCCCGCCCCGCCGGTTCTCATTGCCGAGCGCCGCTCAATATATTAGAATGCCACACGCGGGATCCTCACTTCCACCTTCCCGGATTCGCGGAAAGCAGGTTTGCGGATGGTTGCAGGCGCGCCTTCGTTTTGGGCTGAGTTATCCTTCGGCGAAGTGATGCTTTTCATTTTGCCGTTCACATCGCTGCTGATGATGATCGCGGTTTTTCCGCTCTTCCCTGGCGTGGCTAAATGGTGGGAAAACAACCGCAATAAACTTCTCGTGTCCGCCCTCTGCGGAGTCGCCGGCGTTTTGCTTTTTTATCTTCCTACCCGGGACCTGAACCACATACTGATCAACTATCTGGAATATCTGGATTTCATCCTCCTGTTGGCGGCTTTGTACGTGACCAGCGGCGGCATTTATATTTCCGGTGCTTTTGCCGGCTTGCCGCGCATCAATACTGCGTTTTTGGCCATAGGCGCCGTGCTGGCCAATTTTTTAGGAACGACCGGCGCCAGCATGCTGCTGCTCCGCCCTTTGATCCGCGCCAACCGGTTGCGCAAACACAAGGTCCATCTGATCATTTTCTTCATCTTCATCGTCAGCAATTGCGGGGGTTTGCTCACGCCCCTGGGCGATCCGCCGCTTTACCTGGGATTCCTCCGCGGCATGCCCTTCGCCTGGACCCTGCGCCTGTTTCCAGAGTGGCTGTTCATTCAAATCATCCTGCTGTCACTTTTCTTTTTCATGGATCATATTATCTTCAGGCGCGAGGATGAATTCATGAAGCGCGATTTGGAGGCCGAGATTGCCGCCGCGGAAAAAAAACTGCACATTCAAGGGCAGCGCAACCTGTGGTTTCTGCTATTGATCATGGCGACGGTTTTATTCGCGGGCTATTTCCTGCAACCCCGGCTCGAAAACAGGCTGCCGCTGGTGCAAGCCGAGGCCTGGACGAAAATCTTTCAAGCCGCGATGCTGGCTGGAATCGCCTGGTTTTCCTTCCGCCTGACACCGGCCCATTTGCACGAACGCAACCACTTCAACTTCCATCCCATCCAGGAAGTGGCCGCGCTCTTTTTCGGCATCTTCGGCGCCATGTTGCCGGCTTTGGCCGTACTGGCCGCCAAAGCGCCGGAGTTCCATCTCACCCAACCCTGGCAGTATTTCTGGTCCAGTGGTTTATTGAGTTCTTTCCTGGACAACGCCCCCACTTATTTGACCTTCAGCACCCTGGCTTGCAGCAGTTCCGGAATTTCGGCGGATTCTTTCCGCGCCTTGGCTCTTCAGTTTCCTCGTTTGCTGGAGGCTATTTCCTGCGGGGCGGTGTTCATGGGTGCTTTGACGTACATCGGCAACGGCCCTAATTTCATGGTCAAAAGCATGGCTGAGCACGCCCATATCAAGATGCCATCCTTCGGCGGCTATATGCTCTGGTCCTTCGGCATCTTGCTGCCCATCTTCATTCTGCAAACCTTGCTGTTCTTCCGGTAGGGCCCTGCCCCCCTTGATGACCGTCCCGCCCCCGGGGGCGAAGATGAAGCGGGAATCAATGCTCAGGGCGCGAGTGGCATTCGGAGGTCCCGCGCCTCGGCGCGGGGCGCTTCACTGACCTTCCTCGGTAAATTTGTAGGAGTAAAAAATGCCTGCCCGCCGGTCCGGATGGTAGCGGGCGCAGGGATGGAACCCGTTCTGTTCGTAAAGTTTCAACGCGATCTTCTGCTCCGGCCGGACGGACAGCAGGATTTCAAAGTAGTCGGCCAGGCGGGCGAAATTCATCGCTTGGGAAAGCAGCCGCTGGCCGTATCCCTTTCCTCGCTCCTCCTGCAACACGTACAAACGCTTGATTTCGCAGGTGCGGTTGGCCAGGCTGCGCAAGGCCACCAGTCCGGCAGCCGGAAGCCCGGTCTTTGGCCGCAGGAACCAGGCGCCGTTTCGCGGCGGGACATAGTACGTCAGGGGTGCCGTGACATCCTGGTCATAGCGGTGAAACTCGGGTTCCAGCTTGGTTTCTTCGAAAAACAGCCGGATCAGGCGGGCGAATTCACCGAGGGAAGCGGTCTGCAGCGGTTCGATCACGATGGGGTCGTTTTCCGGCACTCTGATTCCTCCGTTGATTGCGGCGTATTATACACTTTTTTCCGCCTGACGCACATTCCCTTCTTTAATTTCCGCAAGTTTTGCCAGACGCTGCAACAAGGGAGGATGGGAGTAATGAAACGCCGCATACCAGGGGTGCGGCGCCCAGTTGGCCAAATTGTCCCTGAGCAGCTTCACCAGGGCGCTTCCCAGGCTGTCCGGGCTTCCGGTCAAGGCCGCGGAAAAGCGGTCGGCAGCCAGTTCCTGCCTGCGAGACCAGGCGTTGAACAGGGGTTCCAGCGGAAAAAACGCCACTTGAAACAACAGTCCAGCAAGCGCGAGCCGGGCCGCAAAAGAAGCGGTTTCCAATCCGAACGCCAAAGCCAGGCCGTTGCCGCTCGTCACATGATAGGCCGCATAGGCGGCCACCAGTCCCACCGCGGCGGTGCTTCCCAGCCTCTGCAGCGCGTGCCGCCGCTTCCAATGGCCGGCTTCATGCGCGAGCACGGCCAGAACCTCGGGTTCCTCGAGGCTTTCAAGCAGGGTGTCATACAATACAATGCGCTTGACCCTGCCGATGCCCGTGAAATAGGCGTTGGTGTGACGGCTGCGGCGCGAAGCGTCCACGCTGAAAACCCGGTCCGTGCGAATGCCTGCCTGCAGAAGCAGGGTTTTGATGCGGTCGGTCAGACGGCTTTCCGGAAGCGGCGTAAAGCGGTTGAACCAAGGCGCGATCCAGAGCGGTCCGGCGATCATCAGTACCCAGCTTAGCAGCACTCCCAACCCCCAGATCCAAAGCCACCAGATGGTCGGAAAAAGGACCGTCAGCCAGGAACCCGCGCACACGATCGCGGACAATAGCAGGAAGCCCAGAAGCAACCCCTTGGCTTCATCGGCCAGCCATAAGCCTGTCGACATGGTGTTGAATCCGAATCGCGCTTCGAGCCGGAATTGGCGGTACCAAGCCAAGGGCAGTTGCAGCAGGGTTTGCGCGAGGAACAGCAGCAGAAAAAACAGCAGCATGGAGGGAATGAACGGCAGGCGCCAGGAGTGGATCCAGCCGTCCATCCATCCCAGCAGGCCGCCGTAGAAAAACAGCAGCACAGCCGCCTGCTCGGCCAGGGCCCCGAAGCCGGCCAGGCGCTGTTTCGCAACCGTATACGCCTGGGTCTTACGCAAGAGTCCGGGTTCTTTCAACCCGAACGGCAAGGCCGGCGCATCACCAGCGGTTCGAAGCACGTGCCGTCGGTTGAGAAAATCCAAGCCGTGCCCCGTCAGCGCCGAGGCCAGATAAGCCGCCAGGATTCCCCACGCCAGCCCGGTCATTGTCAGTTGCCGGACTCCTCGCCGCTCTCCAGGCGCAACACCGTTCCCAGGTTACGGAATAAATCCAACCACTGCTTGGCCTGTTCATCGCCGCCGCGGGCGCGCTGCTCAAAGGCGGCATGCTTATCCCTGTGGATGCTGTGGTAAAGGTTCTGGGCTTGCCACAGATTCAATTCCAATTCCAGTGAACGCAGGATCCCCAGGATTTCCTGGGCTTCCTCCAACAGCGAGATGTCCATGGGTTGCTGGGCCAAGCGCGCCAGCAGGCGGGTCACGGCCTGGGAGGCCACGTATCCCAGGGTCTTCTGGTCGCGCTTGAAATTCCATCTTTTCATTTCTTCCACCAGCGGGCGAAGCTGCCCGATATCCACCGTCTCCTCTTCCAACAGGCGGGTGATGTCGGTATTCAGGATGAACTCGATAGTGGTGGACAATATCTTGGGCAAAGGCAGGTTCATTTTATCCAGCAGCTGGATGATGGCGTAGTGATGCTGGTAGATCGCGCGGTAATAGGTTTCCGCCTCGCCCAAGGCCGTACGCATGATCAGGTTCAGGATCTTGCGCTGCTCGTCCTTGAACAGATGCCGCAGCGAGTAATTGCGCCCGTCGAACAGATGGTCGAAAAGCCGGATCACCTCGGGAATATCGTCGCGGCCGAAAGGCTCCAGCAACGCCTGACAGACCTCATGAAAAGACTTATTGTCGCGGTCCTCCCCCAAGCCGACCACCAAATTGTGGTCGCCGATGTGCAACAGGGCGAAGACCACTGCTTTGGATTCCCAGGTGATATTCGAGCGGACCTGCAGCCTGCCGGTCAGGAGTTTTTGCTCTCCTTGGGCCACGCGGTCGTAGATCTCCCAGCCGGCCGTGTAGCAGTAAATCTCCGCGGCCGTGCGGTGATGGTTTTCAAACAACAAGGCTACGGCGTAATGGGCGCTGACTTTGTACAGGTCCGTCACCGCCGGCTCGATGTATTTTTTCCAGACACCGACTCCGTCCTGTAACTTGGCGATATTGCTGGGCGCCCGGCGGAGATGCTCGAGAAACGCCGTTTCCAGGTCCACGCCGGCCACTTCCTTCGCCAGTTGCATGGCCCGCGCGGCATACTGCAGCACCTGCAGGGTTTCGATGCCTGAAATCTCGTCGAAAAACCAGCCGCAGCTAGTGTACATCAGCAAGCTGTGGCGTTCCATTTCCAGCAGCTTCAGCGCCAGGACTTTTTCTCCGTATTCCAGCGGGCGGGTGGCGTGTTCGGCCAGAAAACGATCGATGCGCTCCTCGCGGCGGTCCAGAATGATGTCGATGTAATCGTTGCGGGCCTGCCAGGGTTCGGGCAGGAGCGGCGCCAGCGTGCGTTCGTAGATATAGGCCAGGTCGTCGCGAAGTTCGTCCAAGGCCGTACGAAGCGGCTCGCGCCACTTTTGCTGGAACCCCGGGTTCAGGCCGGAGTTGCATCCGCAATCGTTGCGCCAGCGCTCGACGCCGTGAAAACAACTCCAGGATGTCTTCTCGAACACCTCCACTTCGTAGGTGGGCGGATGTTTCTCCAGATGTTCACCGTAAATCGTGATGCGGGCCAGATTCCTCGACTCGATGTAATGCAGGCAATAGGCCAGCGCCATGTCGCCGTAGCGGTGATGGTGCCCGTAGGTCTCGCCATCGGTCGCGACATTCACCAGTTGGGCGTCCGGACCGCCGCTGTCGCTGAACAGGCCCATGAGGCGCTGGGCGAACTGTTCCCCGTTCTTCAGCAACGGGCCGAACGCCACGTCGTTCGCCACCGGTCCATCGTAAAAAAACAGCGCAATCCGCTGGCCGGAAGGCAGGTTGCACCAATACGGCATGCGGGGATCGATTTTGGAATGGCTGACATCCTTCCACTTTTTCTCGCCGATTTTCCGCACCTGCTTGGCCTGATGGGCGGCCAGAATCGTGAAACGGACCTGATGGGCGGCCAGAATCTCCAGGGTCTCCAGATCCACGGCCGTTTCCGAAAGCCACATCCCTTCCGCCGGCCGGCCAAAACGGGCCTGGAAGTCCTTCAATCCCCAAATGACCTGGGTCTCTTTGTCCTGCCGTGTGGCGAGGGGCATGATCAGATGGTTGTACACCTGCGCCAGTGCTGACCCGTGGCCGGAAAACTGCTCCTGGCTGAGACGGTCCGCTTTCAGGATGGATTGATAGACTTCCGGTTGCTTTTTTTCCATCCAGGACAGCAGGGTGGGGCCGAAATTGAAGCTGATGCGGGAATAATTGTTGACGATCTCCGCGATCCGGTCCTTGGGCCCCAAAATGCGCGCCGCCGCGTTGGGAGCATAACATTCGGCGCTGATGCGCTCGTTCCAATCATGGTAGGGATAGGCGGTGTCCTGCATTTCGATCTCTTCCAGCCAGGGATTTTCCCGGGGTGGCTGGTAGAAATGTCCGTGCAGGCAAATGAATCTTTCCATATCAACCCGGCTCCTTGAGATATACCGCCACAGTATACGGCAGCAACCTGAGTTTGTCACGCGCCTCCCGGCGCAGCGGCAGCAGTTCCGGAAAATGCGATCCATTCCCCCCGAAAGCCTGATCATCGGCATCCAGGATTTTTCGCCAGGCGCCTTCCGGCCATTCCGGCATCCACGAGACCGGCTCGGCGTTGAATCCCAGGCAGGCCCAAACGCCGGATTCGCCCAACTGCCGCTGCCAGGTAATGACGCGTTCGGATTCCCAGTCCTTCACCTGGTAGCCGGTTTTGCCGGGCAGGCATAAGGCCGGCACATTCCTGCGCAGCGACAGCAATTGCCGGTAAAACACCAGCAGCTGCGCGTGCTGCCCCTGTTTTCTTTGGTCCCAACGCAGGCGGGAGCGTTCGAAAGTCTCCAACGCTCCCGGATCAGGCGGTTGGCCCTGCCAGGCAAAACGCTCGAATTCATCCTGGCGGCCGCGGCGGACGGCTTCGGACAGATCCGGGTCTCCGTGATCGGTGAAGTACAGGAAAGGCGCGGTCTCGCCGTATTCCTCGCCCATGAATAGCAACGGCAAATACGGGGAAAGTATGACCGTGGCGGCGAATAACTTCAAGGCGCCGAACGGCAACAGGCGGGAAGTTCTTTCCCCCAGCAGGCGGTTGCCCGCCAAATCGTGGTTTTGGGTGGAGACTACCAGGCGCCGGGGCGGTATCTGGGGGGTGAAATTGCCATACCGACGGCCCCGATAGCGTGAGAATTCGCCGCCGTACACGAACCCGTCCCGCAGGGCTTTGACCACCTGCGCCCAGTCCCCGTAATCCTGGTAATACCCTTGTCGTTCGCCGGTTAAAAAGGCGTGGACAGCATGATGCAAATCATCGCACCAATTGGCGTCCAATCCCAGGCCGCGGGCCGAACGGGTTTGAACGACACGCTCGTCGTTTAAATCGCTCTCGGCGATCAGATAACGGCGGCGGCCGTCGCGGCGGGAATATTCCTCGGTCGCTTCGGAGAGTTCAGCCAGAAACGGCGAGGCGCTGCGGTCGTATATCGTCTGGATGGCGTCCAAACGCAGGGCGTCCACATGATAGCAGTCGAACCAATGCAAAGCGTTGGCGATGAAATAATTCCGCACGTCGTCGCTGTCCGGGCCGTCGAAATTGACGGCCTCGCCCCACGGCGTCTGGTAGCGGCCCGAAAAATACGGCCCGAATTCCGCCAGAGAGTTCCCTTCCGGCCCCAGGTGGTTGTAAACCACGTCCAGCACAACCGCCAATCCGCGACGGTGGCAGGCATCCACCAGCGCCTTGAACCCGTTCGGGCCGCCGTAAGTTTGTTGAACCGCGAACGGAAAAACACCGTCATATCCCCAGTTTCTCGCGCCCGGGAAAGCCGCCACGGGCATGATTTCCAGCGCTGTCACGCCCAGTTCGACCAAGTCGTCGAGGCGCCCAATAATGTCCCTAAAACGCCCACCATTGGAAAAAGTGCCCACGTGGAGTTCATAAATAACGTAAGCCTCCGGCGGCAGGCCGCGCCAAGCCTGGTCTTGCCAGGAAAATTGCCGGTGATCGATGATTTGGGAAGGGCCGTGAACGCCCTCGGGCTGGGCGTGCGAAACGGGGTCCGCGCGTTGCACGCGGCCGTTCAAGCGAAACGCGTATTTTTGGCCATCCGCGGCAGTTGGGACGGTTTTGCGCCAGTATCCCTGCCGCAAAGGCTGCATGGGGAGGATCTGGTCCGGGGGGCCGAACAAGAGCAAATCCACCTGCTGGGCGCGGGGAGCCCAGACTGTGAACATGCACTGTCCGTCGTTAGAAAAACAGGGCCCGATTTCCAACCGCGGCTCACCCCGTAATACTTAGGCTGTTGAGGTATTATATGCCATTGTCGCAAATATAAAAAGGGCGGCCGAAGCATTTCGACCGCCCCTAAAAAACGCCACTATTATTCGCGCTTGCCCAGCCGATGGTCCAGCTGATACAACCCGCCGATGGAATCCTTGATTTTCTTGAGGATTTCCACTACCTGGCTGGTCTGGGCTTCTTCCTCCACCTGCTCATTGACGAACCACTGGAGAAAAACTTCGGCCGCGTGGTCCTTCTCTTCGCGGGCCATTTCAATAAATTTATTGTAAATAGCCGTGACTTTCTGCTCGTGCTTCAAGGCTTCTTCGAAAGCCGCCAGCGGCGAAGCAAAAGTCGCAGGCACTTCGCGCAGAGGTTTCAACGTCACCTTGCCCTGGCGTTCAAGCACGTAGTTGAAATTTTTCATGGCGTGCGTCATTTCCTCCGCCGCCTGCTTGCGCATCCACGTGGCAAACCCCTGCAGATTTTCCGCCTCAAAATACGCCGCCATGGAAAGGTATAAATACCAAGCATAAAGCTCGTCGTTGACTCTTTGATTAAATTCATTCTGCATTTTTTCATTTAACATACCTGCGATCCTCCCTTGTTTTTAGGTTTTTTTGCCCGTTAAATATTTCGCAAGGCTTTGCTGGTTGGGTTCCAGAGTGTCCTCGCCAGGGTGCCAATTGGCCGGGCAAACTCCCTGGTTTTCATCGGCAAAAATGATTGCATCCAAGGTGCGCAGCGCCTCATGGGTGTTGCGCCCCACGTCCGCATCATTCACCAGAGTATGCCTGACGACACCCTTTTTATCAATAATAAACCATGCGCGCAGGGCGAATTTCTCCTCGTTCAACACCCCGTACGCACGGGTGATTTTCTTGTCCAAATCCGACACCAAAGGATATCCGATTGGCCCGATGCCGCCTTCCTCGTGCGGTTTCTCTTTCCAGGCCAGATGGGTGTATTCGGAATCAACTGAAACCCCCACAATTTCCGCTCCACGTTTCCGAAATTCCTCCTTTTGCTCGTCAAAAGCAATGATCTCAGTCGGACAGACGAAGGTAAAATCCAGCGGATAAAAAAACAGGACCACATACCTCCCGCGGTAGTCCGAAAGTTTCACCTTCCCAAATGTATTGTCAGGCATCACTGCTTCCGCTTCAAAGTCAGGCGCTTGCCGGGTAATCAGCGTTTCCATAACACTCACTCCCTTTCTAGAGCTTTGGAACCCGTTTTATATAACCAAGTTCTTATATTTTATGCATAAAACCTTGCACCAGCCCCATTTTCCAACGGATTTTTTTCTTGATTTACTGCCGGAATAGACTATATTAATCTACTCTTAACACTTGATTTGCCACCATTCCTCGGTAGCTCAATGGTGGAGCGAGCGGCTGTTAACCGCTAGGTTGGAGCGTTAGCGTGGGGGGATGGGGGAGACACTCCCCCATGTGATGGGGGTGACAGCGAGGCTCTAGCGAGCGCCCTAAGGGGGCATTGCCCCCTAGGGAAAGCCCGAAGGGCTTTGGGGCGAGCCCAGCCCGCGCTTTCGGTTTGTGAAAGCGACAATTAAATACGTACGAACACCATTCCTCGGTAGCTCAATGGTGGAGCGAGCGGCTGTTAACCGCTAGGTTGCTGGTTCGAGCCCAGCCCGAGGAGCCATTAATAAAAATACCCAGGCCAAAAAGCCTGGGTATTTTTATTAATGACTATTATCGTGCAGGCTGGGCGAGAACCAAGGGAGGCTCGGAGGGGATACCCTCCGAAAAATCGGGGTGACAGAGAGTCCATCCAGTTCTCCTCCAGGCGGACGACCACCAGAGGGGCATCGGCCCCTATGGAGAGGCCTTTAGGCCGATGGGGCGCAGCCCAGCCCGAGGAGCCAGATAATAAAAGGCCTGTCCCGCAAGGGATGGGCCTTTTATTATATGATACTATGGCAATGGACTCGAGCCAGGCAAGCGGCACGCGTTTACGCCAGCGCAAGCTGCTTGTCGCGCTGGCACGATTTTATTGCAAGCCTCAAGACCAGCTTTCCTGTTGGCGGGGTGGTTGGAAGTTTCTTCTCTGTAACCTAACAATCTAACTCCGGCCCCGATTATTGATATTCGTTATCCTGTTGCCTTACGGACGTCCTCCATTCCACTACGATGGTTGATATTTTTCGCCGTTATTTTCCTTGCTCTTAGATTCATTAATTGTTATTGAATTTTATAAATAAATACACGGAGGAATAACATGGGATTGGAAACAGTTAATCAAAAGACTGTTGAATCAATGACCCTCCGCCAATGGATTCGTTTGCTAATGGCATATATCCTAATACCGTTAATTCTGTTGGTTTGCGGAAACGATTTTGCCTGGTGGCAGGCGTGGGTCTTTTCGCTGCTGTTTTTTGTAATCAGTATAGGGGGACGTATTTTTGCCGAAAGGCGGCATCCGGGGCTGCTGGCAGAACGAGCCAATTTCGGAAATAATAAAGATGTGAAGTCATGGGATAAAACACTTGCCCTACTGATGGGAATAAGCCTGTCCTTTCCGCTGGTTATTGTTGCAGGGCTTGATCATCGCTTTAAGTGGTCCCCTGTGTTCCCGATATGGTTAAACCTTATTGGTTTTCTATTTATTGTAACCGGATATATTATTGCTATCTGGGCAATGGCGGAAAACCGTTTTTTCTCTACTCTGGTGCGCATCCAAACGGATCGAGGGCATACAGTATGTAAAAGCGGTCCATACCGGATTGTGCGGCATCCGGGTTATGCCGGGAATATCATACCTTTGTTCGGTATTGTGTTGGCATTGGATTCTGTATGGACATTAATTCCAGCGGCGGCGGCAATGATTATCATGGTGCCCAGAACCATATTGGAAGACAGGACTCTACAGGATGAGTTACCGGGGTATCGGGATTATGCCAGACAAGTGCGTTATAGGTTGATTCCGGGAATTTTCTGATACATAGAATAGCAAACTGGGACGTTGTTCAAATGACCAGTTTCCCTTACGGTATTTAGTCATTTGAACAATTGGGCTACATATTAAAGTTGGTAAACTAAAGACGCCCTCATCTCCGGGGAGCCATTAAAATAAAATACCCAGGCCAAAGCGCCTGGGTATTTTATTTTAATGATTACTATCTTATGGGCTGGGCGAGAATCAGAACCCATTCATAAGGTATGCTCCCCTATCTCCAAATAGACATTCGCGTGACTCCCTCTGTGTCTATCAAATATATGCATTATTTTGTTCTATACTATTCTCGCGTAAGCTACCCAGATCCCGGCCACCGTGGTTTTATTATCTGGACAGAAGCTTTATCACCCTGTATTCTTCTACCTGTTGATATCACTTACTTATATCAGGAGGTTTCATGCCGGACAAAAACATCCCGCTCGAAAGGCATAATCGGATCAAGGCGGAAATAGATAAAAATCCCTTTATCTCTGACGATGATCTCGCTTCCCTGCTGGAGGTCAGCATTCATACCGTGCGTTCGGACCGGCGTAAAATCGGGATTCCTGAAGTCAGGAAGCGAGGCCACAGCCTTTTCGCCCAGGCCCGGCCCCTGTCTCATCAGGAAATCGTCGGTGAAATCCTGGAAATCGAACCGGACAAAGAAGGGCTTTCCCTGCTGGAGACCACTGAAGCCATGAGCCTGGCGAAAACCAAGATTATTCGCGGCCACATTCTTTTTGCCCAGGCGAATACCATCGCCAATGCCATCATCGACGCGGAAATCACCCTTACCTCCGAAGCCAAGATCGAATACATCGCCCCGGCGCATGCAGGAGACCGCCTCCTGGCTAAAGCCAGAGTCATAAGCTCCAGCAAGCGGAAGCGCGTGGTGGAAGTCATACTGAAGTCCCATAAAGACCTGGTCTTTCACGGCACTTTCACCATCATTTGCCTCACCCACGAAGCGGCCGCGCATTTGCAAATCATTCACGACCATCCGGAGGGAAAATGACTCGCATCGGATTGCGCGCCAGCGGTTCCTTCGTGCCCGAACAAAAGCTCACTAATCAGGATCTGGAGAAGATGGTCGACACCACCGATGAATGGATCTGGCAACGCACCGGAATCCGGGAACGGCGGATCGCGCCAGCAGGCATGCATGCTTCCGACCTGGCGGTCGCAGCGGCGCAAAACTGCCTATCCGGCCTGGACATTGTCCCGGACCTTCTGCTCGCCTCGTGCGAAACCAGCGAAACCGCCTGCCCTTACCAGGCCAGCATCATCGCCCGGCGCATGAATTGGACCCATCTGGCCGCGTTCGACGTCAATGCCGCCTGTTCGGGGCTGGTTTACGGCCTGGCCATTGCCGGCAGCCTGATGAAAACCGAGGGATACCGGCAAAGCCTGGTGACCGCCGGCGAAAAAATGTCCATTTTCACAAACTACCAAGACCGCAGAAGCTGCATCCTGTTCGGCGACGGCGCCTCTGCCCTGCTTTTGTCGGCCGACAGCTTTGAGCACGAAATCATCGCCACCGAGCTGGGTTGCGACGCCAGCGGATCGGATTACGTCAAAATGGGCGCCCGCGAAGGCGATCCTTTTTTCTGGCAGGACGGGCAGAAAGTGTTCCGCTTTGCCGTCCGCACGATCAGCCATGTGATCGACCGGTTGAAGGAGAAAACCGGGCTTTCACCGCAGGCCCGTTTCCACATCGTTCCCCACCAAGCCAATCTTCGCATCACCCAAGCTGTTTCGGAAACCCGCGGAATCCCCATGGACCGGTTTGTCATGAATATCGACCGCTTTGGCAATACCTCGTCCGCTTCCATCGGTTTGGCCCTGGATGAGGCCTGGAAAGGAAACCGTTTTGCCAAAGGCGATCACGTCTTTCTGATAGGGTTCGGAGGAGGGTTGAGTTGGGCCGGGGCCGCCGTACGCTGGTAAATTCCGGCAAGCGCCCGTTACCCCAAGGCAAAGGCGCCTAGGCAACAGCCAAATCCACTTGCTGTATCGTCCCCGCGCTTCCATTTTCATTGAGATACAATCCCGTCGATTTGACTTGCCCCTGAACCTGCTGATCTTCGCCGCGCAGGGTAAATGGAGCGGATGCCGCCTCCAGGTAGATCGCGCCGATTCCGGCATCGGCCAGCGTGCGAATTTGATCCTGGCCTTGCTCGTTCCGGTTCCAGATTTTCAACCGGCCGAAAACCTCATCGTTGGCATCGATCCAGCGGTTCTGGTCGCTGTCGTAAGCGCTCAATTCCCGCAATCCGTCTCCGGTCCGCGGGCCGAATAATTCCATGCCATTGTTGATTTTGCCGTCTCCGTTGACGTCCAACGCCAAAAAGCCGCTATGGGGTTTTAACGTATTCACCAAATCCATTTTTTGATCGCCATCCAAATCAAACTTCATCCGCACGTCCGACAGTTCGGCCGCCCGGCCGTCGAAATTGATGACCAACGGGTCTTGCAGCGCATTGCCCAAACGGATGCTGACTTGTTCATCGGTGAGCCGTTCCCATTGCATCTCCAGGCTCAAACTGAATCGGACCTCCTTGCCATCCTGGGTCCGCACAGTACCGCGGGCTTGAAAGGTGTTTTTTTCCATCTGGTATGTCAGCATGCGGCGATTATATTCCACCCCGTATCCCGGATCCGAGGACGATCGGTTGGTTTCCGTCTCTCCGGGCGCCGGCTGGCCTTCCGTTTGATCCGCGGTTTGCAATTCCGCACTCGTCACAATATGAATCCGGCGGCCGAACAACTTCTCCACCAGCAGCTTGATCAACCGCAGTTTGGGGTCCAGTTCGCTTTCCCCGTCCCTGTCCTCCACGAGAGCGGCTTCTATTTCCTCCACCTGACTCCGGCAGGCGGCAAGCGCCCGAGCGGACAGTTCGAGCGAATCCCGAGCCAGTGCCGGTTCGGACGCAGGGGCGGTTTGCGGCCTCGGTCCAATCCAGGCTTTCAATTTTTCCTCGATAGATTGTTGCTGAACATTCAGATACGTCTGCTGAAATGAAACCTGGCTGGCGGCGATGATCATTGAAGGCACGCACCTTCCCTGGTTTGTGCCCCCGGCCCGCTCCATCCTTATATTTCGCACCAATTCCGTAAATTCTTTAATGTTTCGCTTGGCGACCTTTAATCGCCGGCCGTTTATTGCCGTTAGCAATATGATCCGTTTATTATATAATGTATTTTTGCGGTTTTCCGATGCTTCCTCATGGGTAGGCCAAGCCGTCTTCCGGAGGTTGAAACAGTGTCCAAATTCAAGTTTTCGTCTTTGCTTTTGTCAGCCGCGGTGATCTTGCTTGTTTTTCCAGCTTTCGGCGCCGGTTCCAATGAAACGCAAGGGATCGACAAGCGCGAAATAACGATCGGTTCTTCGGCCGCGCTCGGCGGACACGCTTCCTTCTTGGGCACCCAACTCACCCAAGGATCTCTGGCGCTTATCAAAGAGATAAACAGCAAGGGCGGGATTTATGGCAGGACCATCAATCTCATATGCTATGACGACGGATATGAACCCACCCGATGCGCGGAAAACACCCGGAAACTCATCAACCAGGACAAAGTCTTCATCCTTTTTGACTATGTTGGAACGCCGACGGCCAAAGTAGTGGTTCCGATCGTCAACGAAAACCAGACACCCATTTTGGGGCTTTTTACGGGCGCGGAGTTCTTGCGGAACCCTTTCCAGCCTTACATTTTTAACGTCCGCGCCTCCTATTTTGCCGAGGTCGAAGCCATCGTTGATTACTGGGCCGCCCGTGGCAAAACCAAGATAGCGGTTTTTCTGCAGAATGATGATTTCGGCTACTCCGTCCTGGCGGGAGTGCAACTCGCCCTGGCGCGTCATAATCTCGAAGTCTTAACCACCGCCACCTATTCCAGGGGAGAATTACCCGATGTCAACGCCGTTGATCAGATCGTGGCCGCCGCCCCGAGCGGAATCGTCATGGTCGGCACGTATACGCCGCTGGCCCATTTCGTCAAAATGGCGAAAGAAAAGGGCCTTTCAGACGCAGAGTTTCATACGGTTTCTTTCGTCGGATCCGAGGCCTTTGCCGAACAGTTGCTGTCGTTTACGAGCGGAGTGGAAAAAAACGTATTGGTCACACAGGTGGTGCCATCACCCTATGATTCACGAAATCCAACCGTCAGAGAATTCCAGGAATTGTATAAAAAATACTACCCCGACGAAAATTATAATTACGTAGCCCTGGAAGGGTTTATAAACGCCAAAATCCTAATAACCACCCTGGAACGGTGCGGCAAAAAGCTCACCCGCAAGCGTTTTATGCAAACCCTCGAAACCATGTCGAATTACAATGCGGGCACCGGTCTGCCTTCGGTCGTCGGGCCAAGCAACCACAGCTTTTTCGATAAAGTCTTCATCAGTTCGATAGCAGGAGATAAATTTGTCATTTTCAAATAGCCTCAGTGCCAGGAGCAGCCGACGCATAATGCCTAGCGTGCCAGCCATAACCAGCAAATCATTTCGACAACGGAATGGTCTTTTCCACACCTCTTTTCTTGCCCGCTTCGCCCCCGCCCTCCCCCGCGGACCGCTCACGCGGCGATTATTTATCCTCCAGGCCTTCCCCATCCCAGCAAACAGCCATGACTAAAAGATCCCGCCAAATCGACTCCCTCACCCTGCTCATTACGGTGTTCATTCCACTGCTGCTGGGGATTTCCTTGATTTTCACCCTGTTTATCTATAACAAGCAGGAAAAAACCCGCCGCCACGAAAGGCTTTTGCTTTATCAGAATCAATTGATCGAATCGGTAAGCCGCAAATTGATCCAGACCAATCTTTTGCGCCGTTATGCGGCAAACCAGGATTTCGAGATTTATAACCTCAAGAATGAAATGGAGGCCCAGTTGGACCTGCTTACGCTTTCCATCCCTGTCATGTTGCAGGGAGGAGACCTATCCGTCGACCGTGAGAACAACCGTTTTTCCGCCATTCCCGTCCAGTATCGCAAGGACATCGACGAGATTAAATTGCTCATCAATGCCGTCAAAACCATCAAAGGAACCCTGGATAATTCCACCGTTTCCGCAGGCGAAGGAAAGCTGCATCTTTTAACAAGCATCATCGGTCAATTGTCGGCTAAAAACCAAAGCATTCTCAGGGACCTTAAAAAACGCGGCATAGCCGACCACCGGTTGTTCATCATCTCAATGGTGGGCACCACGGGCATCGTCGTTTTGTCTTTCGCTTTCTTCATGAATTATGTGATCCGCATTTTGGCGAAACTGCGAAACGTGAACGACATCATGGTCAATCATATGCAGGATTTCGCAGCGGGAAAAGCCGATCTCACCCGCCGCCTCAATTATTCCGGCCATGATGAAATAGGCAAAGTCGCATCCTCCTTCGACCGATTCAGCGAATCCATCCGGCTCATGATCGTCCAAACCCAAACTTTCAGCGTCTCTTTGCAAAAAACCTCGGAGCATCTTTCGGCGCTGGCAGAAGAGACGAATGCCGCCTCGGAAGAAATCACCGGCAATATTTCCTCGGTATCAAAAAATGCGGAATTGCAGCGGGACAGGATACAGTCTGCGGCGCAAGCAATCGCGGAACAGGCCGACTCCATGAAGAAGTTCATTCACGACTTTAACGAATTCATCCAGGTCACTCATTTGACGCAGACAACGGCCGAGAAAGGCGGCGGCATCATCCGGACGGGCATAGGCAAGATGAACCTGGTTTTCAATTTATTCGAGCAAATTGCCAAACGCGTCAAGGAACTGGCGGCCGCCATCCAGGAAATCGTCCAATTCATCGAGGTGATCACACAAATTACGCATCAGACGAACCTGTTGTCCTTAAACGCGGCCATCGAAGCCGCGCGCGCCGGCGATGCCGGCCGCGGTTTCACGGTGGTGGCGGGAGAAATCCGCACGCTGGCCGAAAGAACCGACGCTTCCGCGCAGCAAATCGCGGCCATTGTCAGCCGTATCCAAAAAGAAAACCAAGCCACTTTGGAAGCCATGTCCACCGGAGGCAAACACATCGCTTCCGGACGCGAAGCCATGGATCAAGCCGACGATTCGCTGAAAAAGATCGTCGAAGCCGCCGCTTTGCTCGAGGAACGCATTTCTTCCATGTCGAATATTTCCAAGCAGCAATTGGACCGGATAGATCCTTTTCGTAAAATCACGAACGAAATCTCAATGTATGCGGATGAAAACGCCTCGGCGCTGGAGGAAATCTCCGCCAGCATGGAAGAGCTGAACAACTCGATGGTCTCGGTTAAAAACAGTTCCCAGGAAATTTCCGACGTGGCCGATGCGCTTGACGAATCAACGCGCAACATGAAAACCAGGTAGCATCCGAAGGGCCAGGAGCCCTTCGGATGGAATGGGTTATTCGATTTTTATCAATTTTTCCTTGGTTTTTTGGATGCTTTCCATGGCTTTGTAGTGACCAGGATCCAACGCCAGGACTTTTTCCCAATTCTTTATTGCTTCCTGATAACGGCCCTTGCTGTAATCATCCAGGCCGGCGTTGTAATAGGCCTGGGCCATGGCAGGCACCAGTTTCTGGGCGCTCTCCAACCCCTGTTGCGCCTCCTGATCTCCGGGTACCAATGCCAAAACGTCCTTCCAGTTCATTATCTCTTCCGCCAAATCCTTTTGCAGCCGGGCCTGCCTGGCGTTCTGCCGGTAATTGTCCAGCAGTGCCTCCCACTTGTTTTCCGCTTTTTGTATGTATTCCTTGGTTTCCTCATGATGAGGAGCAATATCCAATACCATTTTCCACTCGCGAATGGCGGCTTTGTAATTGCCATTCTGATATTGTTTCAGCCCTAATTCAAACCGTTTTCTGACCACGCCGGCCAGTTGTTTGGCCATGTCCTCGGCGGTTTTTCGAGCAGGCTGTGACGACACTGCGGCAGTTTTACCGGGAATCTGTTCCAGGTTTGGAGCCGGTTTAATCGCCATTTCCAGCGAGAGCCGGTGAGCCCAGCCCCATTCCCCCAAAGGCACCACGGCATATCCCAGCTGCCAGTCCTGCCAATGAAACCCGATCCCAGCGGTTACACCCAAGGGGGCGGTTTCCGCCATAGACAGATGTGGGCGATATCCCAGTCGCAGATCCAGCCAAGAAAGGGCTTGATATTCTGCGGCCAAAGCCACAGCCGCCTCTGAATCCACCCAATTAAATCCCGTTTCCAGGTAGAGTGCTAATCGATCGACCAGGGCGTTCATCCAGGAGCAGCCCAAAATCACCCGGCTGGGAAGGCTATAGCCGGAGCGGGTCAGCCCGAGATTTCGCACCGTCAAGCCAGCGCTCACCCCCTGCCAGGGCGACTTCCAGAAAGCACCCACAGAGAGTCCGCCACCCAGCTCGGTGAAGTCGCCGATGTTTTCCATATAAAAATCAACTTGGGCCCCTGCTGCCAGACGAGGCCGTACCCACAGGGCATAGGCGGATCTTGCCCCTAGCAGATAGGGTGCGAGGGTTTCACCGCTGATCCGGCCGTTTCCATCCGTGACTTCCAAGGTCCCGTACGAAAAATAATCCAGTGCCCCGGCCAGGGTTCCGGACCCCAGCGGGCTGGCAGCAGCCAGATATTCCCCGCGCATGCCCTGTCCCCATTCATTATGCTCGAAACCGAAAGCCAAGACGTTTTGAGCCGCCAATCCGGCCGGATTGTAGACAAACCCGAAAGGACCTGATTCCGGAGAAGCGCACAAAGCACCGGCCAAGGCTGCCGCGCGCGCCCCTTTATCAAGGAGCAACAGTTCGCCCGCCGCCTGGGCAAAAGCGGGACGGGCTCCCAGAACGCCTGCGAGAGATAAAATCAAAAAGATGAGGCAGGAAGGTTTCATTTGATGATGGCCAATTTTTTAAATGGCGTTTTTCTGGAGCCGGTTTCGATCTGGTACAGATAGATCCCCGGAGGCATGCCGCTGATGTTCCATTCCATCCGATTGATCTGGCCCGGGACACCCGCAATCGTCGCATGCCAAACTTGGCGGTAAGCCATGGTGAAAACCCGGACCGTCACACGTTCACCCGTTCCGGGCCTGCTGGTGAAAGCCACCACACCGCTGCGGGCAGGATTGGGATAAGCGATTTCCTGGGCAGGTTCAGGCAGGGAGGCGCTTAGCGAGGGGGTCGTCGTCCGTGTCGGAGTTTGAGTCGGGGTCGGACTGATGGTTGGTGAAACACTCGGAGTAAAAGTGGGCTGCAGGGCCAGTTCATCCGCACCAATATCCCAACCGTCATATGCCCCCCGAATATTCCCATCAATATCATCGTTGATATACAAATAGGCATCGCCGGTTAAATCCGCGCCTTGATTGCAGGCTATCGTGTCCGCGGCGGCCAAATGGAAATTCTTGCCCGCGGCATCGGCAAACAGCGGCGTGCCGTTCCTCGAGCCTGCCCCAGGAGGAAGAATGCCGTCATTCGACAGATTATTGGTTGAACCGGCTGCCGCCACTCCGCTGTAACTGGCGCCCAACGCGAGGTCGATATCCAAAACCATGCAATTTTTGGCATAAGCAACCGCTTGGTTCGCCGCGTTAATACCGCTTTCGCAATTCACAATGGTATTGTGGTAACAATGAATCAGAAAGCCGGCTGCCGTGGAGGTCGCATAGATGGCCGCATTTCCTTCGGCAATGGTTTTATAATCATAAAAAATATTGTTCCAGATTTTGACTTCTCCCGCGTTCATATTGCCAAAATCAAGCGCATGGAGAACGGCGTCGGTTGAGCCCCCGGGTCCCCGGAAAATGCATTTCGTTATTCGCACATCCGAATCCGTGATGAATGCCCCGTATACGGCGGCAATATTGGCAGTGCCGCCGGTATTCTGAAATTGCAGGCCCTCAATGGTTGTATTTCTCATCACATTCAGCCCGGTTGAATTCCCGACCACGAACACAAAGGCGCTCGCGCTCCACACGCCGTTGTGCCTCTGAGAAACACCGACTTCCCCGCCGGAAGTGGTGATAGCCGGAACGAATATTTTCAATCTATTTTGGGGTATGGCGGTCATCCAGGCGCTGAAATCCGCAGTATTGGTATTGGGGGCATCCGCATAACAGGCAAAGCTCCAGGAATCCGTCATGGCGAAGCTGGCCATGTGATTGTCAAAATTCCATCCTGAAAAACCGCTCATCCCAGGATTTTCCAGACCCCGGGCTGCATCCGCTAACGAAGCATACGCCCGGTAAATCCTCCAATCCTGAATATATCCAGTAGTGGTAACGGGATCCTGTCCGGCGGCATCGCAAACCTGATAGTTACGGGCATCCAGGCGCTGATAAATGAATGCGACGGAATCATAAACATGATCCGTTCCCGAATCATAAATAATGCAGTCACCCACCCCGATGTTCAAAGGCAGATCTGCGCTGAATTGCGCGCTGGATATAATGCGCATGGTTATCGCCGGCGGAGTAGCGCCGTCTCTAAGCGGATCTACGTTTCCATATCCAACGCTGCGCAACAACTCTGCGGCAAAGCAAGGAGCCGTTCCCGCGAGACCCAACGTTACGGCGCCCAGCGCCATCCTTTTAATAATTATGCCCAATTGTCGCAAGTATATTTTCATCATCATCCCAATGGGAATTCCGGCCCGGGTAAAGTTCTTTCGAAATCCATCCGACCCTGACGCCGACCATTTGTTTTGAAACGCATTTTATCACACCAGAATCGAATGCCGTTTCATAAAAATCCCGGCCGGTCTTATTTTTTCCCATCACATCCCTTCATTCAGCACGCCGGCTTTCTTTCGAACTTCCAGGCCTTGGCATCCTTTCGTACCCCAGCCGGAACACCCCGGTTTGCATTCGCGTATATAATTCAAGCCTTTTCAGGTTTCCCCCGAGGAATTCTCGGCTACATTTCAAGGCTGAATTGCCGATTCTAATAGCGAGGCATAAATGCCGATTATTCCTGCCGTCTGGGGCTATTCAAGCTATCAGCAAAGGAGTTGATGAGAATGCCAAAGTCATATACGGCTTCGAAATTATTTTACCTCCCGTGTTTACTCGCTTTTGGCGTTTTTTGTCTAACGAGCAGTTGCAGTACAAATTCACATCCGGTTTACCGCATAGGCATTCTTTCCGGTTTGGATTACTTTTCCACCATCAGCGACGGATTCAAAGAAAAGATGGCGGAGTTCGGCTATATCGAAGGAAAGAATGTCGTCTATGACATCCAAAAATCAAACGTCGATATCGCCTCATACCAAAATATCGTGAAGAAATTCCTGGATGACAAGGTTGATTTGATCCTGGCGTTCCCAACCGAAGCCTCCATGGAAGCCAAAACCCTTACCAAAGGCACTAAAACTCCGGTGGTTGCGGTCAACGTCTTTCTGGAAAACACCGGGCTGGTGGACAGCATTCGCACGCCCGGCGAAAATATAACCGGCGTTTGCTGGCTGGGTCCGAACATCGTTCTCAAACGCCTCGAGATCATGCAAGAGTTGGTTCCCCGTTTAAGCAAATTATGGGTGCCCTACTATCGCGGTTATCCCATACTCCCCTGCCAATTGGACATTCTTAAGCAGGCCAGTACCTCTCAGGGGTTTTCGTTGGTGGAAATCCCCGCAACGACTCCCCAGGAACTTGAATCCAACCTGAAGCAGCAATTAAAAGCATCCGGACCTCCTGACGCCATCCTTCTTATTATCGAACCTCTCAGTGTCACACCGGAACTGTTCCAGTCTTTAGGGGCATTTGCCGATCGCCGCCGGATCCCCATCGGCGGGGTCATGATGTCAGCCGGCGGTTATGAATCCGTCTTTGGGCTTACTCCGCAAAACATCGCCCAGGGCAAGCAAGCGGCCTTTCTCGTCCACAAAGTGTTCCAAGGCGCCCCGGCAGGCACGGTTCCCGTGGTTTCAGCTGAAACATACCTTCAAATCAATTACAAAGCCGCGATTAAAGCCGGTTTAAAGGTCGATGAAGGGTTATTAAACAGGGCCGACGAGGTCATTCGCTGACATGACGCTTGGTTCGAAATCGAATCGCACTTTACATAGATATTCATGGCCCGGCTTGGCTTCGTGGTTTGACCGTCTGCGCCAAGCCTGGCGTGCGTTGGTCTCCAGACTCGGCTTGCACAACATTCGTTTCCAGGGCTTGACTTTCACGCTTTTCTCAACCTTTTTTCACCTCTGTACTCTGGTACTGCTGTTTTCGTATCTCATCATCATTTTCGCCAGCTATCAATATGAAAAGACCGTTATCGTTTCGCAACAGCACCTCATTGCCCAAAATGCGACTGACCACGTCAGAGAGTATCTTCACGACAAATTCACGATCCTATCCAACGCCATTCTCCTCGGCAATCTAGCCAAAGAGAACTCGGCCAACCTGAAACTGACACTCAACAAAATAATGGGGGCCGAAGCTTCCTTCAATCAATTGGCGATCCTCAATCCCCAATACCACGAGATCACCCAGCTCTCCCGCTTGTCCAAACTCGATTCCAGCAGTTTTTACGGCCGAATCGACGGCAAGATCCGCGCCTTGCAAAAGCCAGGCGATCAATATATCAGCCCGGTTTACGTGGATAAAATAACCTCAGAACCCATGGTCATCATGGGCGTTCCGATCAACAATATCTTCGGCGATTTTAAAGGAGTATTATTGGCCGAGGTCAAACTGAAGTACATTTGGGAATTGATTGACAATCTCAAGATCGGTAAAAAAGGATTGGCCTATGTCGTCAACGACCAAGGCGTCCTATTGGCTTTCAAGGACATCAGCCGCGTATTAAAGGCCGAAAACCTTAAGTACCTCAAACAGGTTGACATTTTTACCCAAGGGGATACCAAGACGCATACCACCAACACGGATATCGTCAAAGGCATTCTCAACACCTGGGTCGTATCCAACCACGTCCATCTCGGCATGCCGAACTGGGCGGTGGTGGTGGAACTGCCGGCGACCGAAGCCTACGAAAACGTGATCCGCGGGTTGAAAATGTCTTTCGGGGCTGTTTTCCTCAGCCTGTTGCTGGTTCTTTTGGCCAGCATACTGATTTCCAAAAAGATCACCGAGCCGATTATCCGTTTGCGGGACGCCACCCGCGAAATCAGCCGCGGCAACATGAATCTGCACATCGATATCCATTCCCGCAACGAAATCGGTGAATTGGCCGACAGCTTCAACCAAATGACCGTGGCGCTCGAAAAAACCACTGTTTCGCGCGACGCCTTGCTGGTGGAAATATCGGAAAGGATCAAAGTCGAAGAGGCTTTGACCGAGAGCGAGGAAGAATTCAGGCTGGCGTTCGAAAACGCCAAGGACGCCATCTTTTGGGCGGACACTTCCACCGGCTTGATCCTTAAATGCAACCACGCCGCCGAGGCCCTCTTGGAAACTCCCCGCGAAGCCCTGATCGGCCGGCCAGCCATATCGATCTATCCCGAGGAGAAGCGGACCTTTTATGAGGGGGAATTCAAAAGGCGCATCAGCCAAAAAATCACGGTCGGTGACGAGGCGGAGATCAAGACCAAAACCGGCAAACTCATCCCGGTGGAAATAAACGCCTCCGTGGTTTCCATCCGGGGGAAAACGATCATTCAGGGCATCTTCCGCAATCTCAGCGAACGCAAACAGGCCGAGCTGGAAAAAGAACGCCTGCAAACCAAACTCCTGCAAGCCCAAAAGCTGGAGTCCATCGGGCAATTGGCCGCCGGCATCGCGCACGAAATCAATACACCGACACAATACGTGGGAGACAACCTGAGGTTCTTGCAGGAATCCCTCGAGGACATCAAACCGGTGATTTCCGGGTATACGTCCTTGTTGGATTCAGCCCGTCAGGGTGAAATCGACCGCGCGCTGGTCGCACAGGTGGAGACGAGTCTGTCCAAAGCCGACCTCCCCTACCTCTCCACCGAGGTTCCCAAGGCGATCCAGCAGGCTCAAGAAGGGATCAAGCGCGTGACCACCATCGTCCGGGCCATGAAAGACTTCGCCCATCCGGACAGTTCTCAAAAAACGCTCGTCAACCTCAACGAAGCAATCTCCAGCACCCTGATCGTGGCGCGCAATGAATGGAAATACATCGCGGAGGTCGTGACCGATTTCGATCTTCAACTCCCGGCGGTGCCCTGCTTCGCGGGCGAATTCAACCAAGTCATCCTTAATTTAATCGTCAATGCCGCGCACACCATCAGCGACGTAACAGAAGGCGGGGGCAAAGGCAAGGGTCAGATTACCATCAGCACCCGGATGGAGGGAGCCCATGCGGAGATCCGAGTCGCTGATACGGGCACCGGCATTCCCGAGCACCTGCTGACGCGCATTTTCGACCCCTTTTTCACCACCAAAGAAGTAGGCAAAGGCACGGGCCAAGGATTGACCATTGCCCACAACATCATCGTAAACCGTCACCAGGGAAGCATCCACGTCACCACCCGAAGCGGCCAAGGCACCACCTTCATCATCCGCTTACCGCTTCAGGATGATGGGCCAATCCAAAACGAGCCTAAATATCCAATTTAAATCATGCGAAAACCGCCACCCGCCTTGGCCCAGGGCGGGCCGCAGGACATTTTTCAGGCTTTTACTTTCCTGTTCCCTTTCCATCCCGAAAGTGCTATAAGGCAGATAAGCTTCTTCTTTCCAAAATCTTTCAAACGGGGGTGAAGCCTGACCATGCCAACCGCGAAGAAAAAAGCCAAAAAATCCAAAGCCAAACCGAAGCGGAAAGCTTCCGCCAAAGCCGCGAAAAAACCCGTTAAAAAAAGCATCAAACGGGCTAAAAAGCCGGTTAAAAAAAACGCATCTAAGAAAGTCAAAAAGCCCGCCATTAAATCCGCGCCGGCAAAAAAGAAGGTTTCCGCGCCAGCCGCAGAACCCGCCTGGCATCAACCCCGTCAAAACGAAGTTTTAGCCGGAGTAGTGGAGGATTATCTCAGCCACTTGGAAGTCATTCTGACTACATTGAAAGCGCCTTTGTCCGTAGGCGAAATGGTTTCCATCCGCGGCTTTACCACCAATACCGAACAGATTGTCCGTTCTATTCAGATTGAGCATGCTCCGGTCAGCCAGGCTGCTGCCGGCCAGGCTGTGGGCATCAAGGTGGATGAAAAAGTCCGTAAAAACGACCATATTTTCAAACAGAAGTAAACCAGCCTCGATCATCCCCCAATAAATAAAAACCCCGCCTGATTCAGGCGAGGTTTTTATTTATTGGGGGACTTAGCCTGCCATCAACGGTCCAAAACTTCCGAAAAATCCCTGACCTCGATTCCCTTCCCGGCTGCGGCTTTGCGCAGATTGTGCAGGCAGATGGGACACATGGCGGCAACGGATTTGCAACCGGTCTGCTCCAACTGGGCAAACCGGGTCCTGGCCACTGTCTCGGCTTTGTCCGGAAACAGGGATTCAAGCGGGCCGCCGCAACAATGGGTCGCGGCCCGCGATTGGGCATGTTCGGCCTCAGGCCGGCGGTCTTGCGCCAGCAACCGCCGGGGCGGTTCGACAACGTCCAACACCCGGGCATAGAGGCAGGAATCGTGGAGCGCCACGCACTCCTTCGCCATCTTGCCGGCGTTTGGCGCTGCGGGCGCCTCTGCCTGCGATAGCACTTCAAGATAACTGACGACTTCCATCCGGTAATCCGGACAATAACGGGGATAGACTTCGCGCAGCATATCCATGGTATGGGGATCGACGGTAATCACGCGTTTCACGCCTTGCGCCTTGAGCAGGTGCCAGACCTTCTGCGCATGGCTGCGAAAGACCTCCTCGGCCCCCAAATCGTAGAGCAGCGCGCCGGTGTACAGTTCCTTTTCGTACAGATACCCGAAGGTTACCTTGGCGGCCAGCAGCCGTTTCGCGATCCGGCGCAAGCGGCCGTCGTACTCGCGCTGCTCCCGGCCTGATGGCCAGGTCATGAACGTTGACAGGTCGACCAGCCGGTTCACCCAGCGGCCGAGGCCCATCAACCGGGTGAGCGACAGTTTCGCGGCCAGAGCCAGCCCCGCCTCCAGAGAGCCCAGGGCGGGCATCATTTGATACATGTGGCCGGTGTAAATCACGGTGTCCCCGCCGCGAGGCAGATGCAAACCCCTGGCCCAGGCGGTGAGGCGGCGGCCGGAAAGCGGCATGACGCTTCCCCGCAGGCGGAGGTTGTCCGCCAGGATGCCGATGACATGTTTCCGCGGCAGGGAGTTCGCGCTCACACGCCCTCCTTGCGGTTGAGGTAGGCCCGCAATGCCCGCACATTGCCCGCGATCTTCACCTGGGAGGGGCAGTTGACCTCGCACATGCGGCAGAGCAGGCAGGAAAAAACCGTCTCCGCGTGCTGGCCGATTTTGTCCGCCATTCCCAGTTGGGCGTAGCGGAACAGTTCGCGCGGCAGGCTGGTCAATTCCATGGGGCACAACGCCGTGCACGTGCCGCAGTTCATGCAGGGCGCGGCGTCGAATTCGCCCGTGGCATCGAATGTCTTCGGGAATTCCGCGTTGACCCGGGTCATGGCTGGTCCTTCTTGATCAGGGCATAGGCAAAATAGCCTTCGGTATTCGGCCGGCCGGTTTCCGCAATCCAGCCGTACCGGCGCATGGCCATCATCCACAACACCGCATCCGCCGTGGGCGCGTTCAGGGCCCGGGCGATCTCGGGAACGGTTTTGGGGCCGTCCTGCAGCAAACGCAGGATTTCGTCGCGTTTGACCATTTCATCGCGCATGACGGTCCTCAGGTTTCTCATGCTGTCCGCTCCCCAGCCAAAGCTGAAATCATGGATGTGATTTGCTCGTCGCTGTAGCCTTTGACGTCAATGGCGTCTTTGGGGCACATCGGCACGCAGGCGCCGCAGCCTTTGCATAAAAAGGGGATGATCTGCGCTTTGTCCTTGCCGTCGCAGGACACCATCTCGATGGCCCGGTAGGGGCATACGGGCTGGCACAGCCCGCACCATTCGCAGCGATCCTGGCGCACCGTGGCGATCAAGGGTTCCAGGTCCACGAACCCCTTCTTCAGCAGGGCGCCGCATTTGCTCACCGCCGCCAAGGCGGATCCGACCGCCTCGCCGATCAGGCGCGGGCTTTGGGCCGCGCCGGCGATGAAAATGCCGTCCATGACCGTTTCCACAGGCCGCAGCTTGGGGTGGATTTCATTGAAAAAACCGTTGCTCCCGACCGGCACCTTCAGGACATTGACCAGATTCTCGTTTTTACGGGGTGTCATGCCCGTGACCAGGACCACCAGGTCGGCCGGAATCTCCAGCAGCTCGCCCGCGGTCAGCTGATCCTTGACCGAGACCAGCAGGCCTTGTTCCGCGGACTCCACCTGGGGCGGTTCCCCGGCTTCGTAGCGCAGGAACACGGCGCCCTCCCGGCGCGCCTGTTCGTACAGCAGCTCGTGTTCCCCGAATGTGCGGATGTCGCGGAACAAATGGTACTGGACGACTTCCTGATCCGCCGCGTGCACGCTGACGCTGGAAAAGCAGGCTGCGGTGCAGCAATAACGGGAGCAGTGGGTATTGGCTCCCGGCGCTTTTTTCTGCCGGCTGCCCACGCAGTAGATGTAAGCGATTTTCTTCACCGGCCGGCCGTCGGCCGTGGCCAGCGGCTTCCCCGTTCCCAGCCTTTTCTTGAAATCCGGCAGGGTCACCACGTCCGGCAGGCCGTAGCCGAATTCCCCGGCCTGGGGCTGGTAAGGATCAAAACCCGTGGCCGCCACGATGGCGCCGGCGGACAGTGTGTGGCGGCCGTCGGGCGACTGCACGGTGATTTCGAAATCACCCAGGTGTCCGCCTTTGTCCACCACTTCGGTTTCAGTCCATACCCGCACGTTCGGCCGCCCGGCCACTTCCCCGGCCAGGGCCTTGGCCAGGGCGACTCCGTCCTGACCGCCCGGATACACGCGCTCCCACTCGGCGGTCCATCCGCCCAGGCGGCCGCTTTTCTCGACCAGGTCCACCCCGATTCCGAGGTCCGACAAGGCCCGGGCCGCGGCCAGGCCGGTCATGCCGCCGCCGACCACCAGGACCCTGGGCTTGGTGGTCACCCGGATGGGGGCCAGCGGCTCGGTGAAACGGGCTTTGGCAATGCCGGCTTTGACCAAGGCCACGCCCTTTTGGGTCGCCTGGTCGCGCTCCTGCCGGTGGGCCCAGGAGCACTGCTCGCGCAGGTTCACCTGGATATACTGGTAGGGGTTGATGCCCGCGCGCTCGGCCATGCCCCGGAAGGTGAACATATGAAGTTTGGGGGAACAGGAGGCGATCACCAGGCCGTCCAGGTGCTGATCCTTGATGTCCTGGATGATTTCCTGCTGGGCAGCATCCGAACAGGTGAACATGTGGTTGCGGGCAACCGTCACGCCCGGCTCCTGCCTGACCGCTTCCGCGATCTTCTGCACATCGACGTAATCCGATATATTGCCGCCGCAGTAGCAGACGTACACGCCGATCCGTTTTTCCGGGGAAGGGTTCGCGGCCATCAGCGGCCCTCCTGCGCCGGTCCGGCCGGCTGGTTTTCTTTTTTCGCCAGATAACGCGCAGCCTGCGTGGCCGTGGCCGCGGCGTGCAGCACCGCATCCGGGATGTCGCGGCCCCCGGGAAAAGCGCCGGCCACGAACAGGCCTTCAACATTGGTGGCGGCCGGATCAGTCATGCCGCCGGCTTCGCGCACGTATCCCTGCTCGTCGGTTTCCGGCCGCAGGGCTCCCAGCCGGTCCAGGAGCGCGCGGTTGGGCTGCAGGCCCACGGACAGCACGGCCAGGTCATGCTCCGCGGTTTTGGGGCCCGCACCCGCGGCCATGTCCTCGTAATGCAGAAGCAGGCCGCCCCCCGGCTTTTCCTCGATGCGGACAACTTTGCCTTTCGCGAATTTGACGCCCATGCCCCTGGCCTGTTCGAAAAACTCGTCGTACCCCTTGCCGAAGGCGCGGATGTCGATGTAGTAAATCGTGACCTCGGCCAGGGGCAGTGCGCCCATCAGCAACTGCGCCTGTTTGAGGGCGTACATGCACCCGATCCGGCAGCAGAGGGGGTTGCAAACCGTATGGTCCCTGGCCCCTGAACACAGCACCATGGCGATGTGTTCCGGTTCCCGGCCGTCGGACGGGCGCAGCACGCCGTTGAACGGCCGCGTGGGAGCCAGCAGGCGGTCCATCTGCGGCGCGGAAAGGACGTCGGGATAACGGCCGAATCCCAGCAGCGGCTTGGCGGCCGGATCGAGGATCTCGAACCCGCCGGCCAGGATGACGGCCGAGGCGGTCACCTGTTCCATGCGCGGACGGATGCCGAAATCAACGGCATTCGCCGGGCAGACGCGCACGCACTCCAGGCACTGGGAGCAGACCGCGCAATCCAGGCAGCGGCCTGCGGCTGAGCGCGCCTCCGCTTCCGTCAGCGCGCCTTCGTACGCTTCGAAGCTGGCCACGCGTTCCTTGGGAGTTTTCATCCGCTGGGCCGCCGGTTCCCGCCTCGGCGCGCCTTTTTCATTTTTAAGCACCGCGACTTTGTCAGCCGCCTCCGGCAGAGCCATCCAGGCTGCGGGCGCCAAAGGCTGTTGCTTGAGCTTCAAATCCAGATAGTGCGCGGCCCGCTTGCCCTGGCCGATGGATTTGACAATGATGGCCGGCCCCATGACCGCGTCGCCGCAGGCAAAAACCAGCGGCCGGGAGGTTTCCAGCGTTTCCTCGTCCGCGCGGATGGTCTGGTTGCGGTTGAGCTCCACTTCCCCGCGGAACGGCAAGGTGCTGGGCGCAAGGCCGACCGCCATGATCACCACGTCCGCGCGGATTTGCCGTTCACTGCCCGGCATGGTTTGATAACTCGGTTTGCCTTCCACCATTTGGAACGAATGAATTTGCACGAACTCGAGCAGCGGGCCTTCCGGCCCGCTGAAAATGCGGTTGGTGACCGAGGCCGGATGGAAATTAACTCCCTCTTCCTCGGCTTCCACCACTTCGAAGGGGTGGGCCGGCATGTCAGCCCGGCACTCCAGGCACAGCACCGAGACCGCGGCCGCACCCAGGCGCACGGCCGAACGCGCCACGTCCATGGCCACGTTGCCGCCGCCGATCACCACCACGTGCCGGTTGCGGATCTCCGCCTGTTTGCTCTGGCTGTGGCTGAGGAAATTCATGCAGTCGTCCTGGTCGACCCGTTCAACGCCCGCCAGCGGCACGATGCGGGGCACCTGCCCGCCCACGGCCACGACGACGCCGTCAAAGCCTTGGCCCTGGAGGGCCGCGAGCGATTCCACTTTGGCGTTGGTCTTGATCTCCACGCCCAGGGCTGTGACGTTCCTGATGTCCCGGTCCACCACTTCGCGCGGCAGGCGGTAGGCCGGAATGCCGTAGCGCAGCATGCCGCCGGGTTCGGGCTGCGACTCGAAGATCGTCACGCCGTGCCCTTGGCGGGCGAGGTAAAAGGCCGCGGCCAGGCCGGCCGGCCCGGAACCCACCACGGCCACGCGCGTGTTCAGGCGTTCGGCAGGCGGGCCGTATTCAGGTTCAGGATGGTCGGCGTAGTAACGGTCGGACATGAAACGCTTGACGGCGCGGATGTTGACCGCGCCTTCCAGGTCGGTGCGCGTGCATTCCCCTTCACAGGGCGCGTAACAGGCGCGGCTGAGCACGCCGACCAGGGGCGCATCCTCAAGGTGGAGCAGGAAGCCCTCCCGGTATTTGCCGCTCCGCACCAGGGAGACGAATCCGCTGGCGTGCACCCCGGCCGGACAGGCGCGGTGGCAGGGCGCGGATCCTTCCTTCTCGATCACCGCTTTCTTGGGAATGGCCTGGGGAAAGGGAATGTGCGCCGCCCGCCGGGCGGCCAGGCCGTAATTATACTGGTCCGGCACCGCGACCGTGCAGGCGGTTTCGCATTGGCCGCAGCCCGTGCACAAGTCAGGATGCACCGAAGTGGCCCGGTGGCGCAGCCTGATCCGGAAACGGCCGTCGTTTTTTTCGACCGCTTCGGCCTCGGTGGAAACCATCAAGGTCACGTTCGGATGATGCGCCGTGGCCGCCATTTTGGGCGTGGAGATGCAGCTGGCGCAGTCGAGGGTGGGAAACACCTTGCTCAGCAGGATGGTTTTCCCGCCGATGCTGGGTTCCTTTTCGACCAGCAGCACGCGATGGCCCATGTCGCCCAGCGTGAGGGCGGCCTCCATGCCCGAAGTGCCCGCGCCGACGATCAACGCGTCATAGTGGTGGTGACTGCTTTCAAGAGGCGGCAAGTTTGACGAGTTCCTTCTCAAAATTGTGCATGTGCGTGACGAACTGCTCGGCGCACACCGAGCAAATGGCGGCCATCTTCAGCCGTTTGGGATTGAGGCCGGACGATTTGAGCAGCGCCTGGGCCTTTTGCACGACTTGGCCCGTCAACTGGTTGCAATTGGGCAAGAAGGCGCAGTCTCCTCCGCAGGCCGCGACGAACACCCCGTCGAACCCGGACTTCAAGGCGTGCTCGATCCAGGCGGGCTTGATCCCGCTGGAACAGGGCAAGGCTACCACGCGCACCGCGGTCGAATAGTGAAGGTGCGCGCTGCCCGCGAAGTCGATTCCGGGATCGGAAATATTATTGGTGGAAAAAACCAATATCTTGGGGGATGGAGGCATGACCGGCCAGCCTGTGTCCTTAGCTTTTGATCCGGACGAAGATGCTCCAGAAGCCGTCTTCTTCAATGTGGCCCAGATACTCATGTCCGATCTTCTGCGACCACCGCTGCATGTCCGAGAGCGTGCCTTCGTCCGAGGACATCACCTGCATGACCTGGCCGCCGGAAACCTCGGCCACGGCCCGCTTGGCTTCAAGCAGGGGGCCGGGGCAAGCCATGCCGCGGGCGTCCACTTCCTTGTCAACTTTCAGGGCCTTCAGTTCATCGGTGTTCATTTGCGCTCCTTCGCCGGCCGCCTACATGAACCAGCACTGTTTGGAATTGGAGAACATGTCCACAAACGTTCCCACGCCGACAAAATCCATATGCGGATAATCGATCAGTTCCTCTTTCTTGATCCCCATGACATCCATGGACATGGTGCATACGTGGATGCGAATGCCCAGGGCTGCCGCTTCGGCCATGAGCCCTTCCAGGGATTTCACGTGCCGCATTTTCATCACCTGCCGGATCATCAGGGGGCCGATGCCGGCCATCTGCATCTTCGACAGGGGCAGCCGGAAAGACCCCCGGGGCAGCATCCAGCCGAACATTTTGTCCAGCAGGCCCTTCCTGGCCTTTTTCTTGGGATCCCGCAGGGAGGCTGTGGCCCAGAAGGTGAAAAACAAATCCACCTGCATGTCGTAGGCTGCGGCTCCCAGGGCGATAATGAATGCGGCCATGGTGTAATCCAGGTCGCCTTTCATAACACCCAGGGTTAGGCGGTCCTGGGGGGCGTTTTTTTCCAGTTTGGCCACGCGCGCGGCAAGTTCCTGAAGCTGGATCGGTCCACTGGTTTGATTTTTTTCGGATTCTGCCGGCATGTTCAACTCCTTGGGGGATGATTATTTATATGGAGCAAACGAATAGGCGGCGATAGGTCAAATGGCCTCTGAGTTGGGGTTTATATTAACAATAATACCTTTTATTTGTCAACGTATATCTCGATTATAAGAATCATTACCGATTTTATTTTTATAATAACCCCCGCTCGAAATCAAACTGCATTTGCCATGGTTATCACACATGTTTCGGCTCAATCACTTGTTGGTCTCTGCCAATAATAAGATATAATTGAGTTATCGGATATTAAATAATGTTTCTTTAGGCTTTGTTAACCATGAGCCAACACAAGAAACGCAAAAACCGGAAGCGAAAACGCCACCAGTCGAAATTGTCCATTCCGCTGGTTCCGGTTTCCAGGACCCGGCTCTCACTCCCGCCCGCTCTTCCAGCGGAACCGGGCAGCCGTCAACCGTCCATTCAAATCCCCTGGGTCCCTTCCCTGGTTGTTCTCAATCGTTATCAGCGGATCATTCTTGCTGCTTTCAAACCACGCTGGTTGGCGCCGGTCATAGCCGCGGGCGTGGTGCTGCTGGGGCCCCGATCCTTTCTGCTCCTGCCCCCGCAGTATGCTTCTTACCCGCAAATTCTCGCTCAGGCCTATCCTGAAGCGATCGACCGGCCCACCCACACGCCTGGCGGCTGGCTGATCACTTTTAATGACCGGCGGGAGGAATGGTATAGTGCCGGCCGTTTCATGTCCTGGCAGGAACGTTTCGACCATCCGGACTTGGCTTCAATCCTGTCCCAACCGTATCCCTTCGGTCCGGTTCCGCTTCCCAGGCCAAGCGGCCAGGACCCGGGGCGGATACGCCACTATGATCTGTTGCGAGCCGCGTACGGCCGAACGCCGCAGGAAGTCCGCCGCAATCTGGAAGTTGTGGATTTTTTCGGGAATGCCGTCTGGTTCAACCGCCGCAACGGCGCAGCCGCGGCTTTGCGCGGCGTGGTGCGGGAAATGAAAGCCGACCCTGAAGTGTGCACCTATATCGAACGAATCGCCCGCCCTTACTGGCGCCGTTTCTCAAGAGGCCGCACCGCCGGTTTGCGCCAGGGACGCTACATTACCTCGTGGGAATGGCGGCGCGTGGCCGGCACCCGGCAGCTTTCCGCCCACAGTTTCGGCATTGCCCTGGATATCAACAATCCCTTCACGCGGCTGCCCAAGTATTGGGAGTGGAAAAGGCCTGTTGCGGGCCGGATCGAAGAAGTCCCCTGGCGCCTGGTGGAAATCTTCGAACGTCACGGATTCATTTGGGGCGGGAAATGGCATCACTTTGATACCATGCATTTTGAATACCGTCCGGAATTTCTCGTGGCTTCTCAGATGCTGGACGCGCCCGAAACGGCCAGGTCCAAACCAGCGGCCGTCCCCTGGCTGAAAACCGTATTGCCCCGTCGCTTGCGCCTGGGCGATTAACCAATACGACCTTCCCTACCGGCGAATCCTTCGAAAAACAGGTTCCGGCTCCCGTCCGCGTACTACAAGCGCCGGCGCACGGAAACGGTGTGACGGTTGCTCATGGTTTTGACGGCAGGAGCGGCGGCCGCGGCCACAGGCAGAACCGTGCTGTCGGTCATTTCCTCCAGCGTCTCCCTCCGGATCGGAGCACCCAGTTTCCTTTCAATCTCCTTCACCACGTCCGCATCCTCCCAGGTCGCCAGCGTCAGCGCGTCTCCGGTGCGCGAAGCGCGTCCGGTCCGGCCGATGCGGTGAATATAGGTGGTCGCGGAATCCGGCATGTCGTAATTGATGACGTGGGAGATGCTGGCAACGTCCAGTCCGCGGGCCGCGATATCCGTGGCCACCAGGATGGAAAGCCGGCCGGACCGAAACTGATTCATGGCCTGCTGACGCTGGCTTTGCGATTTGTTGGCATGCAACGCGGCTACGGGGTGGCCGGCGCGTTTGATGATCTCGGTCACGCGGTCGGCGCGATGCTTGGTGCGCGTAAAGACCAAAATGGACTGCGCCACGGTTTTTTTGATCAGCTGCAGCAGCAGGCTGTTTTTCATGTGTTGGGCGACCGGATAGAGGGTGTGCTCGACCGTATCGGCCGGAGCCTCGGAGTTCACGGAGAAGCGCTGTGGCTGGCGCAGGGCATGCTTGATCAATTTTTCCATGGCTTGGTCGAACGTCGCCGAAAACAGCATGGTCTGCCGCTCGGCCGGAAGCAACCGGATGATTTTTTGGATCGAAGGCAGAAAGCCCATGTCCAGCATCCGGTCCGCTTCATCCAAGACCAGTATTTCCACCGCATCCAGCTTGGCATGGCCCTGGGCCACATGGTCGAGCAGGCGTCCGGGACAAGCCACGATGATGTCAACACCGCGGCGCAGGGCCTCGATTTGGGCCTGCATACCCACGCCGCCGTACACGGTGGCCGATTTGAGGCGCGTATGCTGACCCAGAATTTTAACGACGCCGTGGATTTGCTCCGCCAATTCCCGGGTGGGCGTCACGATCAAGGCGCGGGTCCGGCCTGGGCCGGGCTTTTGCAGTAGCCGGTGTAAAATCGGCAGCACAAACGCCGCGGTCTTTCCGGTCCCGGTCTGGGCCGTTCCGATCAAATCCCGGCCGGCCATGGCCGTGGGAATCGCGGCCTCCTGAATGGGGGTTGCTGCTTCATACCCGGCGGCTTGCAACCCTTGCGCCACGCGGGGGTCCAACTGTAATTCTTCGAACTTCATTGCATTCCTTTTTTGCCTGCCAGCAAGCGAGGTTTTAAACCCACTCCTACCGCCCTAAACTGGCAGCAGTCCCGGCGAAGCCCGGCATAAAGCCGGTCTTCCCCATACGGACCGTTAAAACGGAATCGGCAATGGATTTTGTTCTGATTAGCGGGAATTTTCCTGCCGCTCTTTCTCGGTAAGCCTGAAGGAAGGTTGGAAGGCAAATTACTGCGCTATCGGCATATACAGTACCAAAGAAGCGGGATCATGGCAAGCTTTATTTTCGTCCCTTCGAAAGCGGGGCTATCTTTTCCCAGGCCGCTCTTGTATACTTGTTTGGGGAGCAATTTCGGCCACTGGCGCCGCTCCGGGAGTCGCCGTTCGCTGGCGCCAATGATTACCGCCCTCCGAACCAGCCTGTCTTGAGACTTCTTCGGTCGAGCACTTCTCCGCTTCCCATGTCCTGTTCGTATCCGCCCGCGTTGACAAGGAGCGTTCTCACCATGAATATTCTACTGGTTTACCCCAAGCATCCGCAGACGTTTTGGAGTTTTAAATACGCCCTGCGTTTCATTTCCAAGAAAGCGTCGTTTCCGCCCCTGGGACTGCTCACCATCGCAGCCCAGCTGCCGGCCGCGTGGAATAAAAAGCTGGTGGATTTGAACGTCAAATCCCTGCGGGACCGGGATTTGCAGTGGGCCGATTACGTTTTCCTGAGCGGCATTTCGATCCAGCGCGCCTCCGTACTCAAGGTCATCGAGCGCTGCCGTCAGGCCGGGGTTAAAATCGTGGCCGGCGGACCGCTCTTCACCTCGGCCCCCGGCGATTTTCAGGGCATCGATCATTTGGTTCTGAACGAGGCCGAGATCACCCTCCCGCGCTTCGTGCAGGACCTGGAAGCCGGCTGCCCGCAGCCGGTTTATGCCACTTCCGAGTGGGCCGATCTGACGAGCTCGCCTCCTCCGGAATGGAATCTGATTTCCAAACGGCACTATGCTGCCATGAGCATCCAATATTCCCGCGGCTGCCCTTTCAACTGTGATTTCTGCGACATTACGGTGCTCTATGGCTGCCGCAGCCGAACCAAAAGCCGGGCGCAGGTGCTCGAGGAGCTTGACCGCCTTTACCAGCGTGGCTGGCGCGGCCCGGTCTTCTTCGTAGACGATAACTTCATCGGCAACACGCAAAAACTGAAGCATTCCATCCTGCCGGCCATCAGCGAGTGGATGGAACGCCACCGCCATCCCTTCACTTTTTTAACGCAAACATCCATCAACCTGGCGGACGACGACGAGCTGTTGCCGCTGCTGGTGAAGGCCGGGTTTAACATGGTCTTCATCGGGATCGAATCGCCCAACGAGGCCAGCCTGGCCGAATGCTCGAAAACCCAAAATAAAAACCGGGATCTGCTGGCCGCGGTGCAAAAATGCCAGCAAGCGGGATTGCAGGTGCAGGCGGGGTTTATCGTCGGGTTCGATAACGACCCGGCTTCCATCTTCGACAGCACCATCGCCTTCATCCAGCAAAGCGGCATTGTCACCGCCATGGTCGGGCTGCTCAACGCGATGAAAGGCACCCGGCTGCACGCCAAATTGGAAAAGGAACAACGCCTGGTTCAGACCTCCTCCGGAGACAATACCAACTATTCCTTGAATTTCAAACCCCGGATGAACCGAGACGCCCTCCTGGCGGGATACCGGAAAATCGTCACTCATATTTACGCGCCGGCTAATTATTACGCCCGCATTATCCGTTTCCTGAAAGAATACCGTTCGCCGGCGCGCCGCCATTACCATTTCGAATTCGTCACCCTGGCGGCTTTTTTCAAATCTATTGTCCGCCTGGGCATCATCGGCAAAGAGCGCCTGCAGTATTGGAAATTGCTGCTCTGGTCGCTGTTTCGCAAACCGCGCCATTTTCCTCTGGCCGTCACCCTCGCCATTTACGGGTTTCATTTTCGCAAAATCTTCGAAAAAATCTGATCTCTAGCTTGGCATGAGGGCTGGTCAACCTGCGGAGGGTTGCGAAGGCAGGGCGGGGTGTAAATGCGGCGGACTTCCCGGGATCCGGCCGGCGGTGGCTATGAACCCAACCGGCCGGGCCCCTTTGTTCGTTTTCGGGAAAGAACGTTATTCTTCCGCGTCCGGGTCGTATTGCACATCCGTGTCCATGCCGACGCCCGAGCCGTCGGTGGATGTGTTGACCGTGGTCTCGACGCCGCCGGTTTTGATGGTCTTGCCGGCATTGACGTTCACGTTCTTGTTCAGCGGATCGACATTGGCGCCCAAGGAGGCGCCTCCGAGTTCCCCGCCCAACGACACGTTCATGCTCGAACAACCGGTCATCGTTCCCAGCACCAGCAACAGCGGCAACCACAGATATTTCGACATAGTCATTCCTCCCTTGCGGACTCGCTGCCCACACGCACGGCAATGCGGCAGGTATTATACCATATTTTCTACTGGGAATCCGGAACCGTCTGCGCCGGAACCGTATTCCCGGCAGGGGCAACGGACGTTTGGATCGCAGGCACGGCGTGCTCCCATTCCGGCACCGCGCCATACCGCCGGTTAAGTTCCGTTCTCAACCCCTCCGCGTCCTCGCTTATTTCAAGCTGCAACTCGCCGTCGTTGACCGGGCGGGCGGTGGGATCCAGCGTCCTGAAAAGGTCCCAATCCTTGGTCTCCGGCCCCTGCCAGCGAATGTTGAGGTCCCCCAGGTAATAAACTTTTCCAGCCTGCGGCAGATTGAAGACCGGGTTTTCCCGGTAAAAGGCATAAAGCATGTCACCCCGGTTTTCACCCAAATGGCACAAAATGCGTTCCAGGATCCACTCGCCCGGCTCCAAAGCCAGTACCAGTAGCCCTGAGGCATCCAACCCGTATGGTTGGGGAATGTTCGGACCGGCTTCACCCGGGCCGTAATAAAACGTATTGTCCTTGGCCACCCTGGTCAGTTGCTTGAACCGGAGTTCAACCTGTTCATTCCGGAGTTTTTGGTTGTAGTAAACTTCAACCCGGCCCACTACCAGCGCCTTGCCCGGCTGCGGGCGAAGGCTGGCTAGGGGGCCGCGGGTGGCGCAGCCGGCTGCCAGGATCGCAATCCCCAACAGGCAGCCAAGCGCGGCCAGCGGTTTCCTCATTTTACCACCGCCACTTTAAGCGTGGCTTTCTCATCGCCGTTGACCAAGATCCGCGCGAGGTACACACCCGGCGCCGCGTCGGCGCAGTTCCAAACCAAGCCTTGGGTCCCGCTCCCGAATTCAGATGATAGTTCCGCGACCCGTTCGCCGGACAGATTGTAGAGCACCACTTTGACCGTCGCAAGCTGGAGAAGGTTGACTGCAAAAGTGATCTGCTTCCGGCCCGGATTGGGAAAGGTCAGGGCCGCTTTGCCGCCCAGATCCAGGCCGGCCAGCGCCGAGGTGGGGGTGGCCGTAGCGGTGGATGTAACCGTGGCCGTGGGCGTCAGCGTGGGAGTGGGGGTGATCGTCGGCGTGGCGCTGATCGTCGGCGTGACCGTGGCCGTGGGTGTGGCCGTGGGCATCTGGACCTGGACTTTCGCAGAAAGTTGGGAGGTGTTGTTTTGAGCGTCCGTGGCCAGGGCGCAGACGTATTGCCCCAAAACGACCGCCGCCGAGTTCAGCTGCCAGATTCCGGACCCGTTGGCTACCGCATAGCCGAGGTATTGCACGGTGCCGTCGTTGGCGGCGTTGCCCTCGGCCAAAAACACCTCGATGTATTCACCCGGATCCGCGGTTCCGCGGACCGGCCCTCCGGGGGCAGCGGCGATCACCACCGGCGGCAGTTGCCCCTGGTTCGAACCGTTTTCCAAAAAGACGGGGAGATTGCCGCAGGCCACGATCGTATTGCTCATCACGCTGTTTCGCAGGGCCGTGGCCCCGGAGATATAAACACCCGGGCCGCTGGTATCGGCGAACAGATTGCCATTGCCGTTGGGCAATCCGATGCAGTTATCCGTCGGACCGCTGGACCCACCCAGATAAATGCCATTGTAGGCGGAACCGGAGAACCCGCTGCCGTCCGGAAACATACCCACCACATTGGCAACCATCGTGTTGCCGATGGCCCCGCTGTTCAGGAAAAACATCCGCCGGCCGAAATGATTTCCTTCATACCAACCGTAGGCACCGTAACCAATCATGTCCGTATTGTTGCCGTTTTGAATGACCAGATCCCCGGCCTGACTGAAACTGAAGTAATTGCCCAAAATCAAGCAGTAATCGCCCGTGAGGTTGAGCCCCTGGCTGCCGTTGCCGGACACCACGTTGCCCTCCCCCGCCGCCAGGCCGCCGACGATGTTGCGGTGGTCGCTGATATTCAGCCCGACGCCGCCGTTGCGCAACTGCGCGGTACCGCCGGGATTCAGGCCGATGATACTGCCCTGGATGCGGTTGTATTGCCCGTCCACCAGCAGGCCGACGAGGTAATTGCCGGAGAAGACGCAGCCCTGCCCGGCCGCGCTGCCGCCGATGATGTTGTGGTCGCCGGCGATCCAGGCGCCCGTGGTGTTGCCGCGGTTGGCGGCGCCGGACCAATCCGTGCCGCAGCAGCAGGCCAGAATGGTGTTGCCGGACGAAAGGACGTTCAGACCCGTGCCGCCGCTGACCAGGGCCAGGTCCTGGACTACGCTGCCGTTCGAACCAATCCCCATATTCAAGACGATAAAATTCTGGTTCAAAGCGCCCAGGGTGGTGCCGTTTCCCTGGATGACCACCGGGTCCGTGACGCTCAAGGCCGAAAACACGGTAATGGAATTGGAGACCGCGAGGTTGATCGTATCCACCACCCCCGTGCTGGCATTGGCTTGGGCGATGGCCGACCGCAGGGTGTTGGCTCCCGAATCCTCGATGCTGGTCACGTCATACGTGGCGGCCCCCGCTCCGGCGGCGCACAGCAGTAAAAGGGCTGCGCCTGCCATCAAACGGGGAATACGGTTTACATTCGGCATCTGGTTCCCTCCTCGGAATTATGCTGCAGCCGGCGTGGGCAAGAGTGGGCATCGTCCCAGCCATGATGCGTTTCATTGTGCCATTTCAAGTTGCAGCAGACAACCCGAAAATGACCGGGCCGGGCGGCATGCTTCAGCTGACGGATTCGGCGCTGTACCGGGCCAGGAGTCCGCTGCGCACGGCGTTCCGGTAGACGCGCTTGAAAACCCAGGCGGCCACGACAATGTGGAGCACCGCCAGGCCCGCGGCCCACCCCAGGGCCGAACCCGAAGCCTGGCCGCCGGCGACGATGGCCCGCAGGTTTTCGAAAATGTAGGAAGGGGGCAGCAGGCGGGCCACCCCTTGCATCCAATGCGGCAGGGTGGCGAGCGGATAAAAGACGCCGGCAAAGGGCGAAAGCAGGGCGGGAATGGGCCAGATGAACCATTCGGCCGCCGGGCCGAGGCGCAGGACCAACGCGCACCCGAGAATGCCCAGCGCAATGCCGAACAGGAAGAGCGCCGATAAAAACGGCAGGATGGCCAGCCCGTACACCAGGAAAGAAAACCCGAAAACCAGGGTGGCAAGCGCCAGCATGACCGCCAGCCCGATCAGGCTGGTGGCAAAACTGGTCAGCACCAAGCCGGTGAGGTATTCGCCGGTCGAGAGCGGGGTCGAAAAGACGTTGAGAAAATTCCGGGTCCAGACATCCTCGAGAAAGGCCGTGGTCACGCCCTGCATGACACGCGTGAAGAAATCCCACAGCAGCACCGCGCCCAGCAGGGCGGGCACGAAATTGAACCCGGGCGAAGCCACGGTGTTGAGGTAGCGGGTGATGAACCCCCAGAGCACGATGTCAATGGCCACCCAGGCAAAGAGCGGCACCAGGCGCGAGACGCTTCCCCGCATGAGGAAGTATATACGGAGCATGACGGCGAGCACGCGGCGGAAATTCATGCGCCCTCCGCCGGCCCGAGGGTCAGGGGTTCTCGGGCCACGGCGACAAACAGGTCCTCGAGGGTGGTCTTGCCGTGCTCCTGAGGCAGGGTCCGGGGATCACCGGCGAGCAGAATGCGGCCGCGGGACAGAAAGAACACGCGGTCGCATACTTCCGCGACTTCGTACATATTATGCGAGGTCCAGAGCACGCCGCAGTCGCCCCGGTCGGCGAACTCCCGGATCTGGGCCCGCACATCCCGCGCCGTGGCCGGATCGAGGGAGGCGGTGGGCTCGTCCAGCAGCAGGAGCCGGGGTTCGTTCAGCACGGCTTTGGCCAGGCTGACGCGCGTCTGTTCCCCGGAGGAAAGCAGGCCGCACTTCACGTTCCGGAAGCGTTTCAGGTCAAACTGGTCCAGCAGCGCCTCCAGGCGTTCCCGCAGGCGGCGTACGCCGTACAGGAGCCCGAATATCCGGAGATTTTGCGCGACCGTCAAGTTCCCGGGGAGGGGGGCGTACACCGCGGCGAAATTGGCGCGCCCCAGGGCCTGGCGCCTGCGGGCGGCCAAATCCAGGCCGGCCACCGTAATCGCGCCGGCGTCGGGGGCGAGCACGCCGAGCACCATATTGATGGTCGTGGTCTTTCCCGCGCCATTGGGCCCGAGCAGCCCCACGATCTCGCGGGGCCGGACTTCGAAGGAGATTCCATCCACCGCGGTGACAGAGCCGAAAGACTTTCGCAAAACCCGGACCGCAAGCACTTCGGATGTTTGGACAACAGCCGGATTCATCAGTATATTCCCTTTTATCTCACGGGTTGGTTTTCGCAGTCTCACCCGAGATGCAGCGGCGGAAGCTCATCCCTTTGCCCGCGCCAGGTCGTCATAGAACGGTTGATTCCTCAAAAAACAATCCGATACGCTTCATTCCCGATAAATCGTCGTGGGCATCGTACCATACCGTCCATCGCGTTCAAACCCTTTTCCCATCCTCATTCCCGGATTCCCCGGTTGACATCCCTGCAAAGTATAGTATCTTCAAGTATATTTCACTTCGCCGGAAGAGGTTTACAGCATGGAAAAAATCAAAGTCCTGTTCGTCTGCATCCACAATTCGGCCCGCAGCCAGATGGCCGAGGCCTGGTTGAAACACTTGGGCGGGGGCCGCTGCGAAGTGGAGAGCGCCGGCCTGGAGCCGGGAACGCTCAATCCGCTGGTGGTCGAAGCCATGCAGGAGGCGGGCATCGATATTTCCGGCAACCAAACCAAGAGCGTTTTCGATTTCCACCGGCGAGGCCGGAAATACGACTATGTGGTCACGGTCTGCGACGAATCCCAATCGGAACGCTGCCCCGTTTTCCCGGGACCCGCGAAGCGCCTGCACTGGAGCTTCCCGGATCCTTCCCGTTTCACGGGCCCCCATGAAGCGCGCCTGCAGCAAACCCGGCTGGTCCGGGACCAGATCAAGGCTAAAATCGAACACTGGCTGGCAGAACCCCAGGGCTGATGGACCCGCAGCGGGCCGCCCTCGTCGAAAAAGCGATCGCCCGCCGCGCTTTGCTGGCGGCGGATACCAATGCGCTGCGCCTGGTCAACGGCCAGGGCGACGGCCTGCCGGGCATCACCCTGGATCGTTTTGACCGCCACTTCCTCATCCAAACCTACAGCGCCCGCCCGGCGCTGTCCCCTTCCCTGCTGGCCGAGTACGTGCGGTCCCGCTTTCCCGCCGCTTATATCATAAGTAAAAACCGCACGCTCCCGGCTGCGGAATGCATCGCCCGGGCCGAAGTCTGGTTGGAGGAAGCCGGACCGCAAACTGAAATCACGGAACACGGGTTGCATTTCCGCGTGGACCTCCGCGACGCGGTCAATCCCGGCCTGTTTCTCGACATGCGCGCCAACCGCCTGCGCGTGGCCAAGCGGGCCAAAGGCCGCAGAATATTGAATGCCTTCGCCTATACCTGCGCCTTTGGTGTTCATGCCTGCAGCCGCGGGGCCAGCCAGGTGGTCAATGTGGACATCAGCCGGAAGGTTCTTGCCTGGGGAGAACAGAACTACCGCCTCAACCAACTACCGGTCAAGGATGGCGAATTTGTGGCAGCTGATTGCGGCCTTTATCTGAGAGGAGCGGCCAAACGAAGTAACTGTTTCGACCTCGTCATCCTCGATCCGCCGTCGTTTGCCAGACACCAAGGGCGTGTTTTCACCGTCAAAACCGGTTTGCCCCGGCTGATCAAAGCCGGCCTCGAGGTATTGAATCAAAACGGAACGTTGTTCGTTTCAACCAATCATTCGGAAGTGGATGACAAACTGCTGGGACGCTGGCTGCGCAATGCCGGCTTGGCTGCGGGCAGGCATCTGCGGCGGATGCAGACCTGGGGTCAGGATTCGGATTTCCCCGGAACGGGCGCGATGAAAGAAAGCCACCTGGCGGCGGCGATGGCGGATTGGGACTGATTTATTTCACTCTCACGAAACCTTTGCCCACGATCGCCTGGCCTTCGGGCGTGAGCATGAACCGCATGAATTTCTTGACGTTGCCCCGGGGTTGGCCTTTGCACATGAGGTGCAAGGGCCTTTTCAGCGGATAGACGCCCCAGCGGACATTCTTATCCGTGGCTTCGTGGCCGTCGATCTCGAGGATCTTGGCGCCTTCAGGCTTGAACGGCAGCGAATCGAAGGTGATGACCGCGACATCCGTGGTGACCTGAAGCAAATGCTCGCGGGGATTGGCCGTCATCTCCACGTCGAAATATTCCTCGCTATTCAAGGCCAGCTTTTTAAATTCGTTGTTGAGGGTGCGCCCGGGCGTGCCGTCCACCACCTTGCGGATCGGCAGGTCGGCGCCGCCGACCTCGCGCCAATTCCGGACCGCGCCCGTAAAAATCCTTCTTAACTGTTCGGTCGTCAAACCTTCCACGCGGTTTTTTTCGTTCACGAACACGGCCAGGGTGTCGTACCCGATGATCTGGAAATAAAATTTAGAACTCTTCTCTTCGGGCGTCAGGGAACGCGCGATTCCGGCCACATCGCATTTGTTTTCCTGGAGGGACTTCAGGGCCACATCCGTGCCGCTGGTGTAAATAGCGTCGAAATTGACGCCATACTTCTCTTTGAAAGCTTTGCCGGCCTCTACGATGATGTATTCCCCGATCGGCACGGACCCTTCGTAAATAAGGTCGTCGGCCTTGGCCGACAATACCGGCTGCGCCAAAACGGCCACCATGAAAAAGCAACCCGTCAGTACCGATTGGATGAAGCGCATTCCTTCTCCTTTGCACGTTTATGATTTCAATCCACGCATATTTTATCAATCCCACTGGCTTTCCGCAAGCAGTTCATCGGCGCAGGCGGCCGTCGCACAGATGGGGGCGCCGGAAACATCGGAAAGGAAGCGGGCTTTTAGCAGGCCTTCGGCCCACTCGCCCCGGACCGTCGAATCCCAAACAATTCCGCCACCCACGCCCATTTCGCCAAACCCGCCCGATATCAGCAATGTCCGGATGGGAATGTTGAAATAGAGATCCCGGTTCGGCGTGATATAACCGATGGCCCCGGTGTAGATCTTCCTTTCCTCGACCTCCAGCTCCCTGATGATCTGCATGGCGCGTATTTTCGGCGCGCCGGTCACCGAACCGGAGGGAAAAACCGCAGCCAACAGGTCATGCAACCGCAGCCGGGAAGGGACTTTGCCGGTAACGGTGGAGGTCATTTGGAACAGGGTCCGGTACGGCGTGACCGTAAAAAGTTTCGGCGCCCGGATGCACGTGCCTATTCTCCCCAGATCATTGCGCAGCAAATCCGCGATCATGACATTCTCCGCGCGGTTCTTGCGGTCCCGTTGAAACCGCTGCTGCGCCCTGCGGTCCGCGGCAGGGCCGGTTCCCCGGGGCCAGGTGCCTTTCATCGGTTCCGACAGGATGGCTTCCCCCCGTTTGCGCAGAAAGCGTTCCGGCGAGAGGGAGAGAATCTGAAATGTCTTGGCATCCAGGTAGGCGGCGTACGGGACCGGTTGGTGCCGATAGAGATCGAAAAACAAGGCGCGGGGATCGCCCGAAAACCGGAACCCCATTTTCATGCAATAGGTGATCTGGTAAACGTCTCCCCGGGAGATGTACCGGCGGATGCGCCGGATGTCCTCGGCATAGCGCGAACGCGGCGTGCGAATCCGGATATCGTCGAGGCAATAGGCGCTGTCCACGCGTTCCGCAAACGGCCGGCGTTCAGGAGGAGGATAGGCGCCCAGCATGGCCAGCGGGAACGCCCGCGGCCGCGGATCAGCGAGGCGTTGTTCAAAGGCATACCCCGCCTCATAACTGAAAAAACCGGCGACGTAATGGCCTGCCCTGAGCCAGCGCTCGACACGTTGAAAAACGCCCGGCAAACCGGCCGGATCGTGGCAGACAACGGTCTGAGTTGGACGGGAAAAGCGGAGAGGCTGGTGTCCGAAGTTGAATAATATGTCCATAAGCATCCAGGCCTTTTGTCGCGCAGGCCTGGATGCCCCCGGCCCGGGAGCCGGAGGTTGAAGGTCATGGCCTGAGGGATTCGGTTTTTCCTACTGGTTACCGGTTCTTCCTGCTCCCGGGCCTGGCCCGGGGCGTTTTAGACTGCACCGCCTCGACCGCGGCCGCCAGGTTGGCCCGGTGTGCCTGCTTCCCTTCCAGTTTCGAAAACAGGCTGTATACGCAGGGTACCACGAACAGCGTCAGCAGCGTGGACACGATCACGCCGCCGATCACTGCCACGGCCATGGGCACACGGCTCTCGGCGCCCGGCCCGATGGCCAGGGCCACGGGCAGGGAGGCGGCGATGATGGCGGTCGAAGTCATGAGAATCGGCCGCAACCGGATCGGGCAGGCCTCCAGCAGGGCTTCCTGCAGGCTGCACCCTTGTTCCCGCAGGTGGTTGGTGAAATCCACCAGCAGAATCGAATTCTTTTTGACGATGCCCAGCAGCAGGATCAGGCCGATGAGGCTGAAAATATTGAGGGACTGGTGCGTTAGCAACAGGGCGAGGAAGGCGCCGGACACGCTGAACGGCAGGGCCATGAGGATCGAAAGCGGATCCAGGTAGCTGTTGAACTGGGACGCCAGGATCATGTACGCCACCAAAATGCCGAGCGCCATGGCCAGGTACAGGTCCTGGAAGGAGTCCCGGAACGTCTGGGCACTGCCCCTGATCTCCACGTGATAGTCCTCGGGCAAAATCCGTTTGGCGACCCGGCGCACGGCTTCCAGGGCTTTTTCCTGGGACTGCCCCTGCGCTACATTGGCGAACACCGAAATGGCGCGCTGCCGGTCCTGGCGCGTGATCTGCTGCAGGGTCGGCCGCTCCTCCAGGCGCACCACGCTGGAAAGCGGGATCAGTTCGCCGCGGTTGTTGCGCACGAACAATTCCTTGATCCGCTCATCACGGGGCCGGTCGTCCTCCTCGAGCTTGACGCGGATGTCGTAGCGGTGGCCACCCTTGGGGTAGGTGCCGACCACCACGCCGCCGATGGTGGCATTCACCACCTCGCCGATCGAAGCCACGCTGACGCCGTGTGTGGCCGCCCGGTTGCGGTCCGGGATCACTTTGATCTCCGGCTGCCCGACTTTGTAATCCACGTCCAGGTCCGTGACCAGGCCGGTTTTTTCCAATTTCTGCGCCATCTGGTCGCTGTATTGCGCCAGTTTATCCCAATCCGGGCCCTGGACCGTGAATTCCACCGGGAACCCGCGCGAGGCGGTGAAGCTTCTGAGGGAGAAATCCTGCACCACGGCCTTGACGTCCGGGATCTGGTTCATGACCTTGCGGCACAGGGCCATCATGTCCTGCTGAGTCAGGGGGTGCCCCACTTCGGGATCCACGGGGCGCTGCGACTTGGGCTTGAGGGTGATGAAAAGCATGCCCTGGTTGACCGCGCTGCCGCCCATCCCGCCCACAATGGCGAAAACGCGCTCTACTTCGGGGCGTTTAAGCACGAACGCCTCGGCTTGTTTGAATTGTGCGTCCGTGTATTCGAGCGACGAGCCGACCGGGGTCTGTAGGCGGACGCCGAAACGGCTCTGGTCCTCGGCCGGGAGGAATTCCTTATTGAGCAGGGGGAGGGTCGCGAAACTAGAGGCGAAGAAGAGGAGCGAGACCAGCACGACTTTCCAGCGGTGCTTCAAGGCGCCTGCCAACAGGCGCTGATACAGAATTTTGAGGCTGCGGAAGGCGGCGTCCACCCCCTTGCCCAGCCAGGTGGTGCGGGCCCCGACTTCCAGGAACTGCGAACAGCGCATGGGTGTGAGCGTGATGGCTTCCAGCAGCGACAGCAGCACGGCCACGGTGATGGTTACGCCGAATTGGAAGAAGTATTTGCCGATGACGCCCCGCATGAACGCCACGGGAAGAAAAATGGCCACGATGGCCAGGCTGACCGCGATGGCCGCGAAGGTGATCTCCCGCGCACCCACGAGGGCGGCGGCCATGCGGCCTTCGCCCCGTTCCCGGTGGCGCATGATGTTCTCGAGCATCATGATGGCGTCGTCCACCACGATCCCGATGACAAGGGAGAGAGCCAGCAGAGTGAACAGGTTGAGGGTGAAGCCGGCGAAATACAGCACCAGAAAACTGCCGATGATCGAGGTGGGGATCGCCAGCAACACGTTGATGGTGGAGGACCAGGAACCCAGGAACAGCCAGCAGACCAGGGCGGTCAGCACCGCGGACAGGACCAGTGTGAAATTCATGTCCGCCACGGACCGCTCCGTGAATTCGGTGTTGTCCACGTTGAGGGCCAGCACCATGCCCTCCGGTAGCGTCGGGCCGAGTTCCCGCATGCGGCGTTTGACCGCCCGCGCCACCTCCACCTCGTTGGTGCCCCGCTGCTTGATGATGCCCAGCCCCACGGCCGAACGTCCCATGCCCCGGCTGATGCGCCGGATGTCCGCCAGCCCTTCCTCAATGCGGGCGACCTGTTTGAGCTTGATGGGCACGTAGTTAGGCTGGCCGCCGCGCTGGGAGATGATCAGGTTCTCGAATTCCTCGGCCGTGCTGGCCTCGCCCAGGGTGCGGACGTTGAACTCGCGTTTGCCGCTCTGCAGCACGCCGGCCGGCAGTTCGGAATGCTCGCGCGCCACGGTGGCGACTACGTCGTTGACCGTCAGGGAGTACCGCTTCAAGGCCGATCCCGAGACCCAGATGCGCAGGTTGGGGTCCACGTATCCGCCCAGCCGGACCTCCCCCACGCCGCTGATGGTCGTAAACTTGTCCTGCAACTGGTCCCGGACATAGGCCATGAGTTTGGGCCGGGGGACGGTTTCGCTTTCCAGGGTGAGCCAGAGGATGGGCTGGTCTTCAGGATTGGTTTTGGACACTGACGGCGGGTCCAGATCGTTGGGAAGCCTGCGCTGTATTTGCTGCAGCTTGGCTTCCACGTCCTGCTGGGCCAGATCAATGTTCCGGTTGAGTTCAAACTCCACGGTAATGCGGGCCGACCCGTTGCGCGACGAGGAACTGATGGTGCGCACACCCTGAATGGTCATCAGGGCGCTCTCGACCACGTCCACCACATCGGTCTCCATGATCTCCGGCGCGGCGCCTTCAAGCTGCAATGAAACCGAAATCACGGGGTAATCCACGTCCGGCAGGCGGCTCACGCCCATGCGCGAAAAGGCCAGCCCGCCGAAAACGATCAGAAACGCCATCAGCATCCAGGCGAAAACCGGCCGTTGGATGGAAAGATCGGAGAGGGTCACGGCTGTTGGTTTCCGGCAACCTCCGCCGCCGGGACCAGGGCGGAGGAAGCCAACAGGCGGCTATAGCCTATCCAGACGCCGAAGCGCGCGCGGTCGAGGCTGCGCAGGGCGTCCTGGTCGTCGGCCAGAGCCTTCAATACGTCGAGGTTCGTGGCCAGGCCCAGGTTGTAGTCCCGCACCACGGCCAGATAGTTTTGGTGCGCCAGAGCCGAAGCTTTTTCCCAGGCCTGCCGCTGGGCCAGCCCGGTCTGCACTGTGGCATATTGGCCGCGGATCTCCTGCTCGGCCGAGCGGCGCAACCGTTCCCACGTCAATTCGTTCTGCCGGAGCTGCGCCTGGGCCTCGGCAGTGGTGGCGGCCACCGCCCCGCCCAAGAACAGCGGCAGGGTCAGGGCGAGCTGTGCATCCCAGGTGTTTTCCTGGGAAACGCCGGATTCATACAGATAGTAATTGGCGCTCGCATCCAGGGAGGGCCAATGCCCGCCCGTAGCGACCCCGACAGCATCACGGCCGGCTTCAACCCGGCTGCGCGCTGCCGCGATATCCGGCCGGTTCTGCGCCCGGTCGAGGTAGGTCTCCACCGGCTCCAAAGTCTGAGCAAACGGCGCCGGAGCCTGGCACTGGCTGTCCCGCGGCAGGCCGGTGAGGAACGTCAAAAGTTCCTTGGCCACGTCGATCAAGCCTTGCAGCTCCTGAACCTGGGCCTGCAAACCCGCCTGGGCGGATTGGACCGACAAAACTTCACTGTCCCGCGAACGGCCGATGCGCACCCGGTCCTGCAAATCTTTGATCCGCTGGTCATACAGGCGCAGTTGGATCTCCAGGTGCGCCTGCTCGGTTTCCAGGGAGAGCACGGTGTAGAACGCCTCAGCCACGTCCTGATAAAGCTGCAGGTTCGCCCACTGTCTGGCTTCTTTTTCGGCAGTGATCAGGTTTTGGGTTTGGCGCAGGGCCGCGTATTCCCGGAACCCCCGGAACAGCGGTTGCACCGCGGCCAGCTTGGCCACGGTCTGGTCCGACGCCGGGCCGCTCTTCTCCTGTTGGTGGAGGTAAATTCCCTGCAGCGAAAGACCGGGCAACACGGCCGCCAGGGCCTGGCGATAGCGGGCTTCCGCCTGGTTGACCAGCTCGGTTTGGCCGGCCAGGATTTCGCTTTGTTTTTGGGCCGCCTGGTAACATTCCGCCAAGGTCATGTTCGACAAAGCACGCGCCGCCCCTGCAAGTCCGACGACGCACCCTAGCACCCAGCCAAAATGGCGAACCTTCATCTCGGCATCCTTCCCGAATGGCCGTCCGCTTGAGTCTGAAAGCGCGGACAGCCGGCGGTTATTGAAGTCAGAATTATAGCACGGATGGGGATCGGCACAAAACCCAAGAAACAGATTTGGGTTTTATGCCACGGGCAGGGACCGAAGGATTTCGCCCTGCAGGCTGATCTGGACGGCAGTAAACGGCGTCTGGGCGCCGGAACGCGTCAAAGCCTCGCGGGCCAATGCCACCAAGCCTCCGCAACACGGCACTTCCATGTGCAAAACCGTCAGGGAACGGGGCTCGTTCTGCTTAAAAATCGCCGTCAATTTCTCAAGGTAGGCTTCGGTGTCATCCAGCTTCGGGCAACCGATGAGCGTCACGCGCCCTGCAAGCCACTGGTTGTGCAGGTCTGTCGCCGCGAATCCGGCGCAATCCGCGGCCAGCAGCAGGTCGGCGCCGCGGAAATAGGGCGCCCGCGGATTGGCCAGGTGGATTTGGATCGGCCAATTCTGCAGCTGCGAAGGCCGTTCGGACGAGGGTGCAGCCGGCGCCGCGCCGGATGGTTTCAGCGTGCGCAGGCGGGACCCGGGGCACCCGCCGTGTTCGGCCCGGGAAGGGCCCGGATCTTCGCAGGGATTGCCGATCCCCTGTTCGCGCAGGTAGGCCGCCGCCTGGCGGTAGAGCGCGTCTTCCCCGTGTTCCTGCAAATGGATCAAGTGCGCCCGGATGGTGCCGGCGCCCTGGCGGACGATGTTTTCCATCACCCGCCTTTCGTCGTACGGCTCGGCTTCGCGTTCTTCCACGAGGATGGCGCCTTCCGGACAATGCCCCAGGCACGCGCCCAGGCCGTCGCAGAACAAATCAGAGACCAGCCGGGCCTTGCCGTCGATGATTTGCAGGGCTCCCTCCGGGCAGTTCGGGATGCAGGCCGCGCAACCGTTGCAGCGGTCTTCGTCAATATGTATGATCTTCCGTTTCATGATCCAGCCTCCTCAGCCCGTCCTATTTAGGTAATATAGTACCTGTTTTATTTTATTGGTCAAGTTTTTTCGTCTACAATCTCCGCGCCGCCGGCGGCGGCTTCTATCCCGGTTTATATGGCAGCGCATTTTGTCTTTCAACATTCCGACAGGCTAGTGTAAAATTTGCACAGCGCAAAAGGAGACCCGCATGCAAAACGACCCTCTTTGGTACCAGGACGCCGTCATCTACGAACTGCACGTTAAAGCCTTCTCCGACGGCAATGGCGACGGCATCGGCGACTTCCCGGGACTGATCCAAAAACTGGATTATTTGCACGAACTGGGCGTCAATTGCATCTGGCTGCTCCCCTTTTACAAATCCCCCCTGAAGGACGACGGCTACGACATCGCCGATTATCGCAGCCTCCAGCCGGAATACGGCACGTTGAAGGATTTCCGCCGCTTCGTGCGCGAGGCCCACAAGCGCGACATCCGCGTGCTGATCGAGCTGGTGATGAACCACACTTCGGACCAGCATGTCTGGTTCCAGGAGGCCCGCCAGGCCCGCCAGTCCAAAAAACGCGATTTCTACGTCTGGATCGACGAGCCGGGCAAGCGGTACGAGGGCGCGCGGGTCATCTTCACAGACACCGAAAAATCCAACTGGGCCTGGGACCCGGTCTCCAAGCAGTATTACTGGCACCGCTTTTTCAGCCACCAGCCGGACCTGAATTACGACAATCCCATCGTCTGCCGCACCATGCTGAACACCCTCTCCTACTGGCTGGACACGGGCGTGGACGGGTTCCGGCTGGATGCCGTGCCCTATCTTTTCGAACGCGACGGCACCAACTGCGAAAATCTCCCTGAAACCCACGCCTATCTCAAAGCCCTGCGCCAGCGGCTGGACAAAAAATACAAAAACAAGGTGCTGCTGGCCGAAGCCAACCAGTGGCCCGCGGACGTGCGGCCTTATTTCGGCGACGGCGACGAGTGCCACATGGCCTTCCACTTCCCGCTCATGCCGCGGATTTTCATGGCCCTGCGCATGGAGGACAGCAAGCCGATCATCGACATCATGCGCCAGACGCCGCCCCTGCCCGCCAACTGCCAGTGGGCCCTGTTTTTGCGCAACCACGACGAACTGACCCTGGAAATGGTCACCCACGAAGAACGCGATTATATGTACCGGGAGTACGCCAAGCATCCCAAGGCCAAGCTGAACCTGGGCATCCGTCACCGCCTGGCGCCGCTGATGAACAACGGCCGCCGCCAGCTGGAGCTGCTCAACAGCCTGCTGTTCACCATGCCCGGCACGCCGGTCATTTATTACGGCGACGAGCTCGGCATGGGCGACAACATCTATCTCGGGGATCGCAACGGCGTGCGCACGCCCATGCAGTGGAACGGCGACCGCAATGCCGGCTTCTCCACGGCCGACGCGGCCCAATTGTATGCGCCGGTCATCAGCGACCCGGTCTACGGTTACCAGGCCGTTAACGTGGAGGCGCAAAAACGCACGCCTACCTCCTTCCTCAACTGGATGAAGAAATTCATCCAGACCCGCAAGCAGCACAAGGCCTTCGGCCGTGGCACCCTGGAATTCCTGGCGCCGAGCAACCAAAAAATCCTCGCCTATATCCGCGAGTATCAGGACGAAACGCTTTTGATCGTCAACAACCTCTCCCGCTACGTGCAGTTCGCCCAGATCGACCTGAAGAAATACCCGGGCTGGACGCCCGTGGAACTGATCGGCGGCGCCCATTTTCCCAAAATCACGGACAGCCCCTATACCCTCAGCTTCGGCCCCCACACGTTTTACTGGTTCAAGCTGGTGAAGCCCGAAACCGCGCCGCCGGCGCCCAAGGATGTGCTGGCGGCTGCGACCCAGGCCGTGGAAGCGGCCACCCAGGCCATTTCCGCGATCAAGCAGCAGGCGGACCAGGAAAAGCGCGGCGGCAAGGAGGAAGCGGCTGCGGAATCCCCGAAACCCGCCGCAGCGGCCGCCGAGGTCATTGTGGCGGCCACCAAAGCCATCGAGGCGGCCACCCAGGCCATCGAAGCCTCGGAGCGTTCCCACGCCGCGCCGGCCCAGGATTCCGCCCCGGAAAAACCGGCCGCTAAAGAAAAGAACCCCTGACGCGGAAACATTTTGCGGCCGGCTGGGATTTATCGTACAATTTCCTCACCTGCGGAACCTCGTTTCCGCCGACTTCCACCTTTCCGGAGCTGCCGCATGCCCAACGAGTCCCAGCCTGTCATCCACCGCGAAATGCGCCCGGGTTTTATCGGGGCCGCCCGCCAAGCGCTGAAGTATTTCGGCCTGACCAAAGCCGCCGCCCTCTTCCTGCTTTTGCGCGCCGAGGAAAAAAAATTCATCGCCGAAGCAGCCACGCCCGAAAGGCGCCGCCTGCGCGCCGATTTGCTGGCGCGGTTCAAGACCATTTACCGCAGCATCCTGTGCCTGCACTTCCCCTTCCACTTCGCGCAGGTCGCGAAATTCCTCCTGGACCTGGACGTAGCCGGGCCCATCGTGGAATGCGGCTCCTTCAAGGGCGGTTCTTCGGCCCAACTGTCGCTGATCGCCCGGGCTACGGGACGCAAGCTCTACGTCTGCGATTCCTTCCAGGGCCTGCCCGCGCCGTCCAAATCCGAGGCCAAGGTCAAGATCTTCAACGACTCGCGCACGCATACTTACCAGGAAGGCGACTACGCGGCCACGCTGGACGAAATCAAGGGCAACATCTCGCGATACGGCGCGATCGAGGTTTGCGAATTCGTGCCCGGATTCTTCAACCGCTCCCTGCCGCGGCTTAACGTGAAGCCGGCGGCTATCGTGCTGGACGTGGATTTAATCAGCTCGGCCCGCGACTGCCTGAAATCGCTCTGGCCGCGCCTTAAAAAAGGCGGGTATGTGTTCACCCACGAGGCTGAATCCGAGACCTACATGCAGGGGCTGATGGATAAAGCCTGGTGGAAAACCCATCTCAAGGAATGCCCGCCGCTTGTTTTCGGAGCGGGCAGCAGCCTTTCGCCCGTGGCCGAAGGCCTGGCCTTGTTTCGGAAAGGCTGACCCGTGGAAAAAATCCTGATCATCGGCGCGACTTCCGCCATGGCGCGGGAAACCGCCCGCTTGTACGCCCGCGAAGGGGCCGCTTTCCTGCTCGCGGCCCGCGATCCGAAAAAACTGTCCGCCCTGGCCGCGGAACTGCGGAAACTGGGCGCAACCAAAACCGTCTGTTTTCCCCTGGATGTCAACCGCCGGCAGCGCCATTCCCTGCTGCTGCAAAAGATCAAAGCCCTGGGCGGCGCGGACGTGGCCTTGATCGCCCACGCGACCCCGGTCTTTCCCGGGCCCATTGAAAAGAACCCCGATTTGCTGCCCCCTGAAGTGGAAACGAATTTCACCGGCACCCTCCTGCTGCTGCTGCGTCTGGCGGCCTGGTTCGAGCAACAGGGGCGCGGCACCATCGCCGTGCTGACCTCCGTAGCCGGCGACCGGGGCCGCCGCGACCAGTACGTTTACGCGGCCTGCAAAGCCGGAGTGACCGTGTTCCTGCAGGGCCTGCGCCAGCGCCTGCGTCCGGCCGGCGTGGCGGTCGTGACCATCAAGCCCGGCCTGACAGACACGCCCCTGACCGCGGCGCTGCCCAAAAACCCCCTTTACGCCCGGCCCGCGGCCGTGGCCCGCGGCATCCGGCGCGCGATCAGGGCCAAAGCAGTCGAAGCCTATGTGCCCTGGTTTTGGCGGTATATCATGTGGGGCATCACGTTCCTGCCTGAATCCTGGCTGCCCTCGGCCTCAGGGAAGCGGCATGCAGCGTAAAATCTACGCCTCGGTGATCTGGGAGCGCCTGAAGCGCCTCGATTTTTTCTGGCTGCTGCACAAAGCCTATACCTATCTGTTCCTGAAAATCGAAAGCCGCCTGAAAACCGGCTATTCCCCGCCGCCCCTGGCCTGCGGCCTGGTCGTGACCGAAAACTGCAACCTGCGCTGCCCCATGTGCGTGCTGCCGCACCGCTTCCAAAGCCACCCCAACAACCAGCCCACGGCCGCCTGGAAACAGGTGCTGGACCAGCTGCACGAGCTCGGCCTGGGCGGCATTGCCATCAGCGGCGGCGAGCCCCTGACCCGGCCCGACGCCTTGCAGCTTTTGCAACACGCCAAAAGCCCGCGCAATACGGTCACGCTCAACAGCAACCTCATGCTCCTGACCGAAGCCGGGATCGCCGATCTTCTGGAAGTGGATTTCGACAATGTCAACGTGTCCATTGACAGCGGGCGGGAGGAAATCAACGACCAACTGCGCGGGGGCAAGGGCGTGCTGGCGCGGGTGCTGGACCGCATTGGCGCCCTGGCGCGGGCCCGCGACGCGCGCGGGAAGAAATTCAGCATCACCGCGGTCACCACGCTCAGCGACCTGAACGTGGACGACCTGGACGTCCTGTTCCAAAAAGTCGCGCCTTCGGGCGCGGACCGGATTTGTTTCATCCCCCTGCACGACATCGCAAACGGCAAAAGTTTCCTCGCCCGCTCGGAAAAAGTCAGCCCCAACCTGTACGAGACCCTGCTCGCCCTGTCGCACCGCTACGGCCTGCCCCTCGAAAACAGCTCCTCATACCTCCGGGGGTTCTACCACGTCATGACCGGCGGGGTCATGCCCGAACGCTGCAACGCGGGCTACACCCATCTGGTCATGGGCGCGGATTTCAAGATCTACCGCTGCATCCCCTACATGAACACAGCCCGTTTTTTATTTCAATGGGACCCGAAGGGCAAGAGCCTGAAACAGCTGTGGAACAGCCCGAAATGGCGGCAGGACCGGCTGGAGGCTTTGAACTGCAAAGAATGCTTTTGGGACTGCCACGCCGAACTTACTTTCCTGGTGCCGATGTAATTCCCCGTCAATGCGCCACGGCCAGCCTGCGCGTGAGCGTTTCCCGCTTTCCGCCTGCGTATTGCGCTTCCAGTTTCAGGACATAGACTCCGCTGCGGACCTGCAACCCGTTTTCGTTGCGCCCGTCCCAAGCGCCTTCCTGCATGCCGGGACCTTGCTGCCGCCACCCCAGCCTGTAAACCCGCCTGCCGTCCAGGGTCATGACCGTCAGCTGCACGCGGGCGCTCTGCTCCAGATAATACACGATCCTGGCCGGCGACGCAGCGGGCCGGACGGGATTGGGGTAGATGTGGAAAGAGGAGGACAGTTCGGGCGCCAGCAGATTGGCGGCGTCGAACGCAAGCGGAAAGCCTGCACCCGAAGCCGGAGCGGTTGAAACCTGGCCCCAGTTGAGCGTTTGGGCGTCCGGCACCGAAACCTGGAACCTGCGGGTTTCAGGCTGGGCGCTGACATCCATTTTCAGCGTCAACACGGCCTGCGCCTGGTCGGACAGGGTGACGGCGGGCGAAAACGTGAACAGCAGGCCGCCAGAAAACGGCGGCAGGAGCGTTGAAACCGCGGCACCGCCCTGTTCCAGCCACCAGCGTTCTCCCGCCTGGCCGGGCGCCAGGCTGCGGCCGGCGCCGTCCTGCAACGCCAGTCGCAGCGAAGTCAGGGCCAGGGTCTGGCCGCTGACATTGGCCACCACGACGTCGCCCAGGTCCAGGCCGCGCTGGCCGACGGCGACATTGCGCAGCAGACGGGAGCAAACCGCCAGCGTGGTCATCTGCTGGCGCTGGATCATCAGGTCATTGGCCGCACTGATGGCCGAGGCCATCAGGGGCGTGCTGTAGGCGAAAACCGCGCCGCCGGCAGGCAGGGACAGGCGGATGGTCTGTCCGGCTTGGGCCCCGGCCGCCAGGTCCACGGTCAGGTACAGCGCGTCCGCCGGCAGCAGGGTCTGGTTGAGCGTCAAGTCCCAGGTCCGGTCCGCCGTGGCGGCCAAATCGCCCAGCGGCTGACACTGCAGGGGATCAAACGTCACGGTTCCGGACTGCGCGCCGTTCGCCCGGCGCCACAAGCGCAGGCGGCTGATGCTTTCGCCGGCGCGGGCCGTGCCGAGATTCTGCACGCGCAGGCTCTGCAATTGGTCATGATCCAGGATCTGGCAGTCGATCTGCCCAGCAAAATTGTTTTGGGTCTGGTTGAAAACCAGGGCAAAGGGCGCTGACACCCATTGCAAGGACAGCGCCCGCGCCGTTGGCACCGCCTCATAGGCGCCCATGTCCGGCAGGCCGTCCATGGGCACGCTCACGCCGTCGAAATCGCGCGTCAAACCCACGCCGGTTCCGGCGTTGATGGCCGGCGAACCGGTCTGGAGGTGGAAATCGTAGGCCGTGGCGTTTTGAAAAAGCGGATCCGAGGTCAGGGAATGCGCATCCTGGCCTGACGCGGCCTGATAGGCGGCGAAGGACGCCAGCGGATAGGAAATGCCCGCCCAGGCAACCAGGGCGCCGAAGGTATTGCGCATGAGATTGTGATCGGAAACGACGCCGGCCGTGCTGACCGCCTCCACGATCAGGGCCTGGGCGTTGCCGCCGACCACGATCACGTTGTTTTTGATCTCCAGGCCGCCCACGGTTCCTCCGCATTGTATCCCGGCCACATTGGCCGCAGTCAAAGCCAGGGTGTTGTTGTATATCCAGTTGGCGGCGGGCGTAGTCGTGATTCCCTCGACTTGCAATGCATGGTATCCATCAATGTCGTAGATCAGGTTGGAATGAAGGGTGTTGCCGGACGAATCGCCCAGATAAATCCCGGTCCAGCTCCCCGGTCCGGACACCCCGTGGAGCCGGTTGTAGCGGACGACGTTGTTGCCCCCCAGGACCTCATCGATGGTCAGCAGGGCTTTGTCCGACCCCGAAAACTCGTTGTCCTCGATCAGGTGTCCGCCGCCATCGCCTTCCACATTCAACAGGGTGTACGTGGTCTCCGAAAGCGCATTGCGCCGGACAATGCAGTTGGACGCGTCCAAGAGGAACAGAATGCCGGACGGGCCGTCGTGATTGCGCGCTCCGGATATTGTATTGTCTTCAAAAATAAAATTCGTGCACAAGGGCCGGCCGGACATGTGGTACACCAATACGACGGTATCATGGCCTTCGCGCAACAGACAGCGCCTCACATTGACATGATCCGACTCGCCGATGCCCAGGCATCCGCCCCATTCGCCGTTGGCCTGTCGGATTTCCCAATCCTCGATGTCCACGTAGGAAACCTGGTAGAGATCCACCGGCCGGTATCGGGCGCCTGCCTCCCAATCGCCCGCAAAACCCGGCGTGCCGGTATCGCGGCGCCAGTACAGGGTGTTGAACCCCAGGGCATCGTTGTTGCCCCAATTCCACTGGTTGTTTTGCAGTGAGCCCAGAGTGCCCCGGGGTTGGGAGATCTGGTTGCGCCAGAGCAGGCGGACCTGGGACAGGCCGGGGTTGGCGCCGCCGAGGGCGGTCAGGTAGTACTCATTGGTTCCGCCAGTGGACAACCGCCACTCGTGGGTGGAGGCGGAGAGCGTGTTGGCGCCGGAAATGACCGGCAGGCTGCCCGAACCGTAGGCCCCGAAAACCACGGGATTCCCCGCTGCGCCGGAGCTGCGGATATCCAGGTATTCCCGCCAGACAGAGCCGCGTTTGAGCAGGATGCGGTCGCCGGCTTGAAAAGTGACTATCTCGATTTGGTAGAGTGTTTTCCACGGCGCGCCGCTGTCCGTGCCGCTGTTGCCGTCATTGCCGGCCACGGAATCCACATAGAAGGTCGTGGCTCCCGCGCTTGCCGCCCAGCCGGCGAAACAGGCGGCCAGCAAACCCATCCATCCGGTCTTTGCCCAGCTGGAAACCGTCATGATAATAATATTGTATCGTGACGCCGGGGAAAAACCAATTCCCTTCTTGTTCCCGGCATTGCGCTCCGGCCCGGACGGACGTATAATGAACCCGACGCTTATGCGACGTATCGCCCATTTATCCGATCTTCATTTTGGCACGGAAGTGCCGGAGGTGGTCGAGGCCCTGGCCCATGACCTGCTGCGGGTCAAGCCCGACCTGCTGCTGGTCAGCGGCGACCTGACCCAGCGCGCCCGCAAGAGCCAGTTTGCGCGCGCGGCCGAATTCCTCAACCGCTTTCCCGCGCCCAAGCTAGTGGTGCCGGGCAACCACGACGTGCCCCTGTTCAACCTTTACCGCCGTTTCATTAATCCCCTGGCCGCCTATCACTCCTATTTCCCCAAGGATGCTGAATCGGACTTCAAGGACAAGGAGATGCTGGTGCTGGGACTGAATTCCACGCGGCGGTTCCGCTGGCGCCGCGGCCAGCTCTCCGAGCGGCAGCTGGAACAGATGCAGAAGTTTTTTTGCGGGCGCAGCGACCAACGGTTCCGCATCTTCATGTCGCACCACCCCTTCATGCCCCACCCCCGCCATTTCCCACGCGACCTGGTCTTTCACCGCAAAGCCGCCGTGGAAATACTGTCCGGCTGCCGGGTGGACCTGGTGCTGGTCGGACATACCCATCGTTTGCTGGTGGATAATTTGCAGGAATTTTACCCCTGGCTGGAGCGACCCATGGTCATGGCCCAGGCCGGCACCGCGATTTCCCGCCGCACCTTCAGCCGGCCGCATTCATACAACGTGATCCGCCTTAAAGCCAAGCACTTTCTGATCGAAACCCGGGTGTTCCGGGGCGGCCGCTTCACCCCGTCCCAGATCCACGTTTTCTCGCGCGCCCACCGGCGTTGTTCCGGTTAAACCTTCCACTCCGTTTGCACCCGGCCGTGCAAAACAAGCTGGGCCCAGATGACCAGGTTGGCCAGCATCCACACCGGCGCATACAGGAAGTAATACACCAGAAATAACAGGGGTTTGAAGGGATATTTCAGGATGCGCGCGAATGCAAAGTGAAACGCCCAGGACAGTGCCAGGGCCAGGGCCGTGGGCAGCAGGCCGTCGGCGATGATGAGGTGATAGTGGGTGACGCCGAGAAAAATACCCGCCAAACCGTGAAAATGCTGGGACAGCATGAACAAGCTGGGCAGCAACACGGTCAGGTGCGCGCTGCGGAAAACCACAAACGCGAGCATGATCGCGAAAAACGGGGCGAAAAACGCCAGCAAGGGCAGCAGCAGGCGGGGGGAACGCAGGCTGCGCGTCAGCAGATTGATGAAATTTTCCTGCAGCCACAGGATGTTGTTCAGCGCCCAGCGTTTGCGCTGCCTCAGCCAGCCGTTGATCTCGGTCGGGACCTCGTTGCCGACCTTCAAGCGGGGATTGAACCCGAAGCGGGCGTGCAGCCGAAAGGCCCGGGCCGCGAAATCCATGTCCTCGTTCACCACCGGCCTGAATCCCTGGAGGCGGCTGAACCACTCCCGCCGCACGGCAAAGGCCGCGCCGTTCATGGCCGGGCAGTGCCCGGTCAGGTGCGAAAAGAGCCAGGTGACGATGGCGTAATCCAAAAATTCGAATTCCATCATGGCCGAAATCCAGGAGGTCGCCCGCGCCTCCTTGGGAATTTCCGCCAGGTCGAACTTTTCCATGTCCCCTGCCAGCTTGCTTAAAAACCCCGGATTGTCCCCCAGCAACACGTCGTTGTCCAAAAACAGCAGCACGTCCGACTTCGCCGCCGCTGCCACCCGGTTGAGCGTGGCGGCTTTTCCCAGGTGTTCGTGGTTGTAAAGCACGGTGATCTGGCCGGCAAAGGCTGCGAGGCTGGCTTCGATCTCCGGCGTGGACTCGCCGTCCACGGCCGCGATGATTTCCTTGTCCGGGTAGGCGTCCCGCAGCAGGGCCCGGATCATGTCCGCGACGCGGCGGGGGTGCAGATAAACGGCGATGATGACGGCGATGCTCACGCGGGTTCCCCACTTTCGTCCGGAATGAGCCCTTCCCGGCAGACCCGGCCGAACCAGCGTCCGCTGTCCTTGACGATCCGCCGCTGATCCGCGTAATCCACGTACACCAGCCCGAAGCGCCGGCTCAGGCCCTCGGCCCACTCGAAGTTGTCTAAAAAAGACCAGCAGAAGTATCCCTGCACCGGAACGCCCCGGTCCAGCGCCTGCCGCACGGATTGCAGATGGGCCCGCAGGTATTCCCGGCGCTCCGGGTCGTGAACCGCACTGTTCTCCACCTGGTCGTCAAAAGCGGCGCCGTTTTCAGTCACCACCAAGGGCAAGGCCGGAAGGGCCTGGTGCAGCCAGCAGAGAAGGTCGTACAGGCCCTGCGGAAATATTTCCCAGCCCATGGCGGTCCGGGGGCCGGGCCGGCGGCCCCACCCCTGCTGCCGCGAGTAGTAATTGACGCCGATGAAATCCAGCGGTTGGGCGATGACCTGCATGTCGCCCGGCCGGCAGCAGCCCATGGCCCGCAGCGGGATGCCCAAGCCGAGCGGATAGCGGCCCCGGCCCACGGGGTCGAGAAACAGGCGGTTGGCCAGCGCGTGCCGCCAGCCGCGGCTGACGAACCGGCGGCCGGTCCGGTCGTACACTGGGCTGAAGTTGATGACCGGGCCGACGCGCACCGAAGGCGCCGCGGCGCGGACCGCCTGCGTAGCCAGGCCGTGGGCGAGCAACAAATGGTGCATGACTTTCAAAGCCAGGACAGGCGAACGCCGGCCCGGGGCATGGCCGCCGAGGACGTAACCCAAGGCCATGACCACGCCGGGTTCGTTGACAGGCATCCAGTACCGGACGCGGTCTCCCAGGGCCCTGGCCGCGGCGTGGGCGTATTCGGCAAAATATTCCGCGGTCCGGCGCTTGCCCCATCCGCCCTCGCGTTCCAGCGCGGCCGGCAGGTCCCAATGATACAGCGTGGCCCAGGGTTCGATTCCCCGGCTGAGCAGCGCGTCCGTCAAGCGGCGGTAAAAATCCAGTCCCGCGGAATTAAGCGTTCCCCTGCCTTCAGGAAACAAGCGTGGCCAGGAAATGGAAAACCGGTAAGCCTTCACGCCTAAAGAAGCCAGCAGGTCCACGTCCTCCGGCATGCGGCGGTAGTGGTCGCAGGCGGCATCCGCGTTCGTCCGGTCCCGGATCGCGCCGGGCCGGCGGCAGAATTCGTCCCAGATGGAAGGCCCCTTGCCGTCCGCCGCGGGCGAGCCTTCGATCTGAAAAGCCGAAGTGGCGGTTCCCCATACGAACTCCGGGGGAAAGCCCCGCGGAGAAGAGGCGGCAGCGGAAGACATCAGCGGGCTGTCGACCGACGCCGGAAACGCAGCCACTTCTCCAGCCCGACCATCAGATAGGCAGCCAACGCAAAAGCGAGGATCCAGCCCCATTCTCTTATGCCGATCGCGGAAGTGGAAAAGGCCGTCTGCAGGGGCGACCAATAGGTGAAAAGCATCTGCAGCAACGCCATGATTCCTACACCGGCCAAAAGCAGCGGATTCGAAAACACACCCAGGCGGAACATGGATTTGTCCAATGATCGGCAGTTGAAAAGGTAAAACGTTTCCACCATAACGAAAATATTCACCGCTACGGTGCGCGCCTGGTCCAGCGTACCGCCGGCTATCAGCTCCGCCTTAAACAGAGCGAACCCGCCCAGCAGCATGACGCCGGCTACAAGTAAAATCCGGAAGATCAGGACCCGGGTCAGGATCGGTTGGTTGGTTTCACGCGGCGGCCTCAACATAAGCCCCGGTTCCTTGGGTTCGAAGGCCAGCATCAAACCCAGCAGCAGGGCCGTGGTCATATTCACCCACAGGATCTGCACCGGCAAGATCGGCAGGGCGGTGCCGAACAAAATGGCAGCTAAAATGACCAGGCCCTCGCCCAAGTTGGTGGGTAGGGTCCAGACGATGAACTTGGTCAAGTTGTCGAACACTCCCCGCCCCTCTTCCACCGCAGCTTCAATGGTAGCGAAATTATCGTCGGTCAGTACCATGTCCGCCGCTTCTTTGGCCACTTCGGTTCCGCCCAAGCCCATAGCTACGCCGATGTCCGCCTGCTTGAGGGCCGGCGCGTCGTTCACACCGTCTCCGGTCATGGCCACCACGTGTCCCAGGGATTGCAGCGCCTCCACCAGTTTCAGTTTCTGCTCGGGCGCAACCCGCGCGAAGACCGACGTTCTACGCGCAGTTTCCACCAATTCCTTGTCCGATAAACCTTCCAGGGCCTGGCCGGTAATGGCCAAGAGCGCCGCCTCCGGTCCTTTGAGGCCCAGTTGGGCGGCAATCGCCGTGGCTGTGGCCGCATGGTCACCGGTGATCATCTTGACCTGGATCCCCGCCTGGGCGCAGGCGGCCACGGCTCGTACGGCTTCAGCGCGGGGCGGATCGATCATGCCTTGGAGGCCCACAAAGGTCAGCTCGGAGGCGACATCGCCGCAGGTCATCTTCCCGGGCGTATGGCCGGATTCCTCGGAACACTCGAGCGTACTGTGTAAATGACCCATTTGCTTGCTGGCCATGGCGAGCACTCGCCAGCCGTTCCTGGCCATGTTTTCAGCGGCTTCCAGCACCTGCGCGTGGTCGAGCGGCCGCGGCGAACCGTCCGGACCCAGCATGGCCACCGAACGTTGTAGGATTTTTTCCACGGATCCTTTCACGTAGACCGGATTGGGGTGGTTCGGCCCGGTGTCATGCAGCGTGGCCATGTATTGCCGGTCAGATTCAAAGGGTATGGCGTCCAGGCGCGGCAGGCCGGCCCTGACGGTTTCGGGATCGAGACCGGCTTTGCTCGCCGATACCAGCAGCGCGGCTTCCGTAGGGTCGCCCTGGACCTTCCATGCGCCATTCTCCTGCCGGAGCTTGGAATCGTTGCATAGCAGGCCGGCCAGCAGACATTCCTTGAGCGCCGGATGCCGGGTCAGGTCCACCGCGCCGCTGCCCCCTTTAAGCGCCACCTCGCCCGCAGGCGCGTAGCCGCTGCCGCTGACCTCGTATACCCGGCCGCCAGCCATGATTTCCTGCACGGTCATCTGGTTCTCGGTCAGGGTGCCGGTCTTATCCGAACAGATCACCGTGGTGCTGCCCAGGGTTTCCACGGCCGGTAGTTTGCGGATAATGGCCTTGCGCTTGGCCATGCGGTTCACACCGATCGCTAGCACGATGGTGACTGCGGCCGGCAGCCCTTCGGGAATGGCGCCCACCACTAAAGCGACCGTGGCCATGAACATATCGAACACCGGCTGGTGCCGGAACAAACCCACGGCAAAGGTGAGGACGCCCAACGCCAGAATGACCCACAGCAGGGTGCGGCTGAATTTAGCGATCTTTTTCGTCAGCGGCGTTTGCAGGTTGACCGCCGCGGCGATCAACCCGGAGATGCGGCCGGTTTCCGTGTTGTCACCGATGCTGACCACCAGGCCGTGGCCGCGCCCCGTGGCCACCAGGGTGCCGGAGTAGGCCATGTTGGCGCGGTCCGCCAGCACGGTGTCTTGCGGGAGGGACACCGGCGCTTTCTCCACAGGCAGCGATTCGCCGGTCAGCGGAGACTCATCGACGCGCAACTCCCGGGTTTTAAGCAGGCGCAGGTCAGCCGGGACTTTATCCCCGGATTCCAGCCAAACCAGATCGCCGGGGACCAATTCCATGGAAGGCACTTTGATTTGCTCCCCATCCCGCGTGACCGTGGCGATAGTGGTCACGGACTTTCGCAAGGATTCCAGGGAATGCTCGGCCTTGGCTTCCTGCAAATAGCCGACGACGGCATTGATCAGCACCACGCCGAAAATGACGGAAAAATCCACCCACTCGGCCAGCAGCGCGGTGACCAGGGCCGAAGCGAGCAGGATATAAATCAGCGGGTTGTGAAACTGCAGCAAGAATCGTTTGAAGGGACTCATGGCTTTCTGGGCCGTGATGGCATTGGGCCCGAAATGCGTTTGGCGGTGTTTGACCTCGAAAGCGGATAAACCACGGGAGGGCGAGGACTTCAGTAATTGGATGATTTCTTCGGCCGGTAGATGGTGCCAATGCCGGTTGAGTAAGGATTCCATATACCTTCCTCCTTTGAAAAGTGGCGTGCCCCTTGGACTTAAATTCCCTTTGGATACTTATAGCCGGGCTTTCTCCCTCCGCAAAACAGTCCCGCAAATCCTCTCCCAGGCCAACGGTCTCTTTGGGAGCGGAATCCCGGGGATTCCTGCAAAGGGATCTAAGCTTACTTGATTTAACCCGGAATTAGGCCTAAGTCAACCTTTTCTGGCCAGCTCCCAGGCGCAGCTTGATTTTTCCTGGCCAGCCTGGCAATATATCTGACCGGAGGTGCAATATGCCAGAGACTAAATTCAATTCATGGCTGCGCTGGACTTGTTACTGCGCGGCTGGGGAGTTTTGCGGTCTGTTGGCGGTCGCCTGGCCGGGCTGGCTGATCATCCGGGAATTGGAACCCGGCGGCAGCGTGCTGGCGCGGATCGCCGAAGTGGTTATCATGATGCTGCTGGGCGTGGCCGAAGGCTTCGTTCTGGGCTGGTTTCAATGGCAAGGATGGCGGCGCCTGCTGCCCCAACTTCAACTCCGGAATTGGTTGTGGGCCACGGTGCTGGCCGCCAGCTTGGCTTGGCTCCTGGGAACCCTCCCAACCGTCTCCCTGGCCGCCGGACTGGCATTGCAAACGCCCCACCCCCACGCGCTCCTGATATTGTGGAGCGGTTTGATCGGCCTGGTTTTCGGGGGCGTCTTCGGCGGCGTGCAATGGCTGGAATTGAAGCGCCACAGCGCGCATGCGGGACTGTGGATTCCCGCCAATGCCCTGGGCTGGTGCCTGGGTCTGGTCGTCCTGTCGCTCGAAACTGCCCTGCCTCTGGAGCAGATGTCGGTTTGGGAAACCGGGGCGTCGCTCCTGAGCGCCAGCCTCGCGGCTGGCTTGGTGATCGGCGGGGTGACCGGGGCAGGCGTGCTTGCAGCCCTGCCTCCTGTCAATCCCAGGTATAGTGAATGAGCATGTGATCGTGCCCCAGGCGGGGCGATTTCTTGATCTCCCCGCGGGGGTTCTGCCAGCCGGCGATGCGCATCACTTCCTCGGCATAGGCCACCACCGACAGGTCATGGTACGGCGGCTGGGTCTTCAATTCCGTCACCTTGATATCAATACTGGTCTTGGTCTCGTTTAGCACCACCGCTTCCCCTTCCGAATACATTTTTTTCCAGATGACCGAAGCCCTGCGCATGATAGTCTTGGGTGAGGCCAGAGACAGGAAAAACCGGTAAATGCCCGTAAACTCCTTCTGCGCCTTGTATCGCATTACATCGCCGATCAGTCCCTTGTCGCCTTTGGCCAGCAGCCGGTCCGCCGCCAGCATGAAACTCATGATCGCGCCCAGGTCGACCCACGAGACCGGCAGGACGGCGCGCCCGAACAGTTCCTGCTGGTCAGCCGGAGCCAGGGCGGCCTTGACCCGTTCCAGATCCGCAGGGGAATATTTTTCCTGATAGTATTGCCACTGGATCAGCCAACCCGTTCCGGTCACTTTCATTTCGTCACGCTCCGTTTGGTTTTTCGTTTTACTGGAACCGCCGCGCGCTGCCCGGCGGCCGCGCGGCCGCGAAAAAGGGTCAAAGCCGCGGGTACGACCACCAGGGTCAGCAGGGTCGAGCTGATGACCCCGCCGATGATGACCCAGCCCATGCTGGTGCGCTGCTTGGACGCCTCGTTGAGCCCGATGGCCACGGGCAGGGTGCCGGCCACCAAAGTCATAGAGGTCATGAGAATGGGCCGGAGCCTGCGCTTGCCGGCCACGACCAGGGCCTCGGCCAGCGCCAGGCCCTGGGCCACGAGCTGGTTGGTGTAATCGATCAGCAAAATGGAATTCTTGGTGGCGATGCCCAGCAGCATGATGATGGCGATGATCGAATAGATGTTCAGCGACTGCCCGCCGATCCACAGGGCCACCAGGGCCCCGCACACCGCCAGGGGCAGGGGCAGCAGCAGGCTGAAGGGGGTGACAAAGGATTCATAAAGGCTGGCCAGCACCAGGTAGATGAACAGCACGGCCAGGGCCGCGGCCAGGGACATGTTCTTGCTCATTTCCTCGAATTGCTCGCCCTGGCTGTCGTAGGCATAGGTTACGCCCGGCGGCAGCAGCCCTTTGTCCGCCACTTCCTTCTTGAAGTAATCCATCAAGTCGCCCACGCCGTAGGCCGGATTGATGTCCGAGTTGACCTCGATCAGGCGCTGGCTGTTCTGGCGGCTGATGGTGGCCGGCCCCTGCTCCGGCACCAGCCTGGCCACCTGGGACAGGTTCACCAGGCGGTAGTTGAGGTTGGGGACCAGGGTCTGGCCGAAGTCGCGCTGCAGGTCCCGGTCCGGGTCCCGCAGACGCACGCGGATGTCGTATTCCTCGCCCGCGTCGCGGAACTTGGCCGGCGTGACGCCCTCGATTTGCGCCCGCACTTCGGCGCCGGCCATGAGCGTGGACACGCCCAGGCGTTTGGTGAGGCGTTCGTCGTACACCAGGCGCATTTCCGGTTTGCCCGGCCGGTGGCTCCAGTCAGCCTCCACGAACCCCGGATGGCGCTTCACGATCTCCAGCACCTGCTTGGCCGTTTTTTCCAGCTGGGCGCCGTCGTTGCCCATGAGGTTCAGGGAGAACGGCCGCTGGCCGCCGAAAAGCTCGTCGTAATCATTGATCTGGATCTGCACGTGCTTGAAGGCCGCCAGGTCCTTCCGGATCCTGTCCTTGAAGGCGCTGCTGGTCAGCTTGCGCTGGTTGCTTGGAATCAGGCGCACATAGATCGAGGAGCGGCTGGGATCGCCCTGCTCCCGCCCCGCCACCAGGAACGTGTGCAGCACTTCGGGCTGTCGGCGCAGGAGCGCGTCCACGGCCAGGGCCTCGCGCTCCATGGCCGCCAGGTTCGTGCCCGGCGGCATTTCCAGGCGCAATTGGAACTCGCCGGTGTCGGGCGTGGGCATGAAGGTCTTGGGCAGCCAGACGATCGTGGAACTGCTGGCCACGAAAATCACGGTGCTGGCCAGCAGCACCAGCACGGGCCGCCGGATGGTCCAGGCGGCCAGGCGGCCGTACACTTCGGCCAGCCAGGCCTGAAAGCGCCCGAAGCCGCCCACCACCGGCCGGATCAGGCTGCTCCAGCCCCGCACCAGCCAGAAGCGGCTCTCGCCCACGCCGGCGAACTTGGCCGACAGCATGGGGCCCATGGTCAGGGCGTCGAAGAGGCTGATGAGCATGATGAAACAGACCGTCAGGCCGAATTCGCGCAGGAATTTGCCCGTGATGCCGCCCACAAAGGCAATGGGGCCGAACACCGACATGATGGCCAGGGTGGTCGCGATCACGGCCAGCATCACCTCGTGCGTGCCCTGCACCGCCGCCTGTGCCGGCGGCTCGCCCTGTTCGATGTGGCGGAAGATGTTCTCGCGCACCACGATGGCGTCGTCCACCAGGAGCCCCACGGCCAGGCTCAGGGCGAGCAGGGTGAGTACGTTGACCGAGAACCCCGCGGCCGCGATCAGGATGAAGGCGCCGATCAGGGAATTGGGCAGGGCCACGCCCGTGATCAGCGTGGAACGCAGGTTGCCGAGAAAGAAAAACACCACCACCACGCACAGCACGATGCCGATGGCGATGGATTCGCTGACGTCTTCGATGCTGGCCCGGATGGGCTTGGCCCCGTCGCGGATCAACACCAGCCGGGTTCCGGGATGCTTGAGGGCCAGTTCGCGGTTGAGGCGTTCCATGCGGCGCTTGACGCCGTCGGACACGGCCACAGTGTTGGCGCCGCTCTGGCGGTTGACCTCGACCACCAGGGACTGCCGGCCGTCGACAAAAGCGCGGCTGGTCTCGTCCCGGTGGGCGTCAACCACCTCCCCCACTTCGGAGAGGCGGACCGGAATGTCGTTCCCCACGAATTTGACGATCACGTTGCGGATCATGTCCAGCGACGTGAATTCGCCCAGGGAGCGGAACAGCCATTCCCGGTCCGGATGGGCGGCGTCGGTCCGCTTGCCCAGGGGGATGTTCTGGCCGGCCATGCCAATGGCCTGGGCGATCTGGCTTACGGACAGCTCGTAGGCTTCGAGCTTGTCCCGGTTCAGCCGCACCTGCACCTCGCGCCGCGAACCGCCGAACAGGCTCACCTGGCTGACCTGGGGCACCTGTTCCAGGCTGGGCTTGATCTCGTTCTCCGCGATGGCGTACAGGTCGTCGGTCGTGCCCGGGCCCTGCAAAGCCATGGAGGCCACGGGAAAATTGGCGTAATCGTAGCGCTGGATCAGCGGGTCTTCGACTTCCTTGGGCATCTGCGCCCGCGCCAGGCCCACTTTGTCGCGCATCTGCTGCTCGGCTTCGACCGGGTCGGCCTCCAGCACGAATTCCGCGAACAGCATGGACACGCCCTCGCTGCTGAAGGAAAAGACGCGTTTGACGCCCGCGATCGTGCGCACCTGCTCTTCGACGGGCTTACTGACCAGGCTTTCCATTTCCTTGGGGCCCGCGCCCGGATACAGGGTCAGCACCCGGATGAACGGCATGGTCACCGTGGGGAAAAAGTTGACGGGCAGGCGCGAAAAGAACAGCAACCCCGTGGCCAGCATGAGGATCACCAGGCAGGTGATGAACACCGGGCGGCGGATGGCGGTTTCGGCGATGCTCATGTAGATATCCTCTTCGAGATTGCTTCGTTACCCTTCGACAAGCTCAGGGTTCCTCGCAATGACTAGTTTCGTCTCCATGCTGTCATTGCGAGCGACCGAAGGGCGCGCGGCAATCTCAGACAGAATTTCTTTTGACCGCGTCATTCCCCGTACACTTTCAGCTGCGCCAGCAGTTCCAGCAGGGCCAGCTCGGCCTCGATGCGGCCCAGCTGGCTTTTGCCCCAATCCTGTTCGAACTGCAGCACCTGGAAGGTCACGCTGCTGCCGCGCTGCAGGCGCACGCGCTCGCGGTCCGCCTTGCGCTGCTGCAGCTGTTCGAGAATCCGGGCCAGGCGCAACTGTTCCTGGGCCGCGGCCAGGCGGCGCGCGAGCGACTTCCAGTCGGACTGCGCCTGCAGCCGGCGCTCATCCAGGTGCTTCCGGCCCGCCTCGGCCTCGAGGCCGTAGCCCGAACGCAGGTCCCCGCGGCTGATGAAGTCCAGGGGCAGGCGCAGCTCCAGGCTGGCGCCGTACACCGAACGGTTCGGATCGCCGCTCCCGGCCACGGCTTCGGACAGGCCGGCGTTCTGCCCTTCGAGGGCGCCCGACAGATTCAGCGTCAGCTCGGGCAGCAGGCCTTCCTGTTTGAGGCGGCTCTGGGCTTCGGCGGCCCGGATGCCGGCCTCCAGCGCCAGCACGTCCTGCCGGGGCGGCGCCTCGGCGGACAGTTCGGGCACGCCCAACTCCGTTTCGGCGGGCAGCCGCAGCTTCTCCTCGACCCCGTCCCCTTCCCGGCCGCGCAACTGGTTGAAAGCCGCGGCCGCGGTGCGGGCCTGATCCTGGCTGCGCACCAGCTCCAGCTGGTACATTTGCATCTGAGCTTCGGCCTGCAGGAGGTCCGAAGCGTCCTGAAGCTTCAGGCGCACGCGCTCAGCCACCCAGTCGTACAGGCGCCGGCTGCGGGCCAGCAGTTCCTCCTGCACCCGGATCACATCCTGCGCCAGGGCCAATTTCCAATAAACCGTTTCCGCCTGCGCGAGCAGCTGCCGCGCCTGGAAAGAACGCTCCAGGCCCTGGCTCAGGTGCTTCTGTTCCAAAACCTCGGCCGTGGCCCGCACCTCGTTGCCCGCGAAATTCCGCCACAAGTCGAAGGTCAGTTCCACTTCAGCCCGGGCCGTGAAGTAATCCGGTTCCGTGATCAGGGGATACGACAAATCCACCGGGCCCAGGGGCATGGGCAGGGGCAGGGTGAAATCCAGGCTGCCGGGCCCTTCGATCATGGTTCGCAACAGGCGGTAAGCCAGACGGGCGCTCAGGCCGTACGCGGTTTTTTGTTCGAATCCCAGCATCCACTTGGCCTGGCTCTGGCTTTCGCCGGAAAAGATGTCATTGAGATCCGGGCTTTGGTCCTTGCCGTATTTCGCCTCGCCCAGGAGATAAGGCGCGGTCATCAGCCCCCGTTCAGCCGCGAGCTTCCGCTCGGCTTCCTGCCCGGTCTGCACCGCCTGCCAGGCCGAGGATTGCTGCCGGACCTGCTCCAGGTATCCGGGCAGGGCGATTTCATCCGCGCCGGACTTGGCCGCAGCCGGAAACAGGACCAAACCCAGGCAGGTGTACCACAGTAATCGCCAAAGGCGCCGATGCAGGTTCAAGGATTCACGCTCCGTCTGGGTTTTATTCCGCACGCAGGGGAATGATCACGATGGCGACCAAATAGGCGAGCAGGCCGGGAACGAATCCTGAAAACAACGTCACAACCACCCAAGCCAGCCTCAAGAGCGTCGGGTCCACGTTGAAATAGTCCCCCAGGCCGCCGAGCACGCCGGACACGATGCGGTTGGAGCGCGAGCGGTACAATCGTTTGGCTGCCATGGTCGCTTCCCTACTTTCCGGCTTCGCGCGCAAAGCGCTGGTCGCGCGCCTTCAAAGGCTGCGCACCGTAGGATTTTTCGCCGGCCGCCGAAGTCACAGCCGCGGCCCTGACCTTGGGATCCCCGTGATAGCAGGACTTTTGGTCCATGCGCCCCAGCACGCCGGCCAAAGCCAGGGGCGGATAACCGGCCTGGCCCAGGATGTCCACGGCCATCAAATCCGCTTCCTGTTCTTTGTCGCGCGAATACCCGTGCGCCACGGCTTTGACCACGTCCTTGACCACCGCGTCGAAGAGGCCGCTCAGTTCCTTGATCTCGGAACTGGATTCGCCGGCCTTGGCGATGCCGAATTTGACCAGCGAGGCCACGGCCGAGCGCTGGTGGCTGGCCTGGATGGCCTGGACCGGATGCTCGCGGATGATGTGCGCGATTTCATGCGCCAGGACCGCGGCCAGTTCGTCCTCGTTCCGGCACAGCTTCAGCAGGCCGGTGGTGATGAACAGGAACCCGCCCGGGCAGGCGTAGGCATTGACCTTGCCGGCGGCGTCCAGCACCGCGAAGTGATACCCCCGGAACAGCTCGGGCCGTTCGGAAGCCAGCACCAGGGTCTGCCCCACCGCGTTCACGTAGGCGTTCAGGCCTTCGCGATTCAGCCAGTGGTCCTCGGACAGAAGCGTGGCGGCCACGGTCCGGCCGATATAATATTTTTCCTCTTCATTGAACTCGCGGTTGGCCTTTTCCATGCTGGTGCCCATGTCCGCCAAGTCCTGGTATCCGGTCATTTGACCGCCGATTTTGATGGCCGAACCCAGGGTGGCGCAGCCCGAGGCCATGCCCGCCCAGGCCGCCAGTACGACCCATAACAGGATGCGGTTCATTGGGCGCCGCCTCCCTTCTGGAACTCTCCCAAGCAACCGGCTTTGCGGAAAGCCTTGTAGGTCTTGCCCGGGTCAGGGCAGGCGGTGGCTTTTTCCAGGCGGTCCAGTTCGGCGTACGCCAAATCGGGATTCCCCCGGCGGTACTCGGCCTCCACCTGTTGGTTGAAGCCTTTGGTGGCCATGGCCACTTCGTCCGAGGAAACGTACTCGCGCGACCCTGACCCCGACGTCGAATAGGCCGGTTTTTTAACCGTGAGCGAACGCTGGGCCACATAACCCTTTGCTTTGCCGGCCTTCACCAGATAATAGGCGCCCTGCTGGCCCAGCACGTCAACCGCCGTGCGGTACGGCAGCACGGCCTTGGCTTTGGAAAAAGCCGTGGCGCGTTCCAGCAGACGCGTCTGGTTGACCTGCACATACTTCACTTCGGCTTGCGCCCAGGCGGGAATGAACCAAGCCAACAGCACCACCATTGCGAAAACGCGTTTCAGCATGGGGACCTCCTGCAACCGGCATTCATAGTAGGGGCGTTCAATTGAACGCCCCTACTGATCATGGTTCAAACTGTTTTATTTACTCGTCAGCGTGGTCACGCCGTCCCAGTCCTTGGGCGGCCGCTTGCGGCTGAAGGCGCGGCACCGCTCCACCAGCACGCGCGCCGGTTCGTCCTCGGGACGCAGCTTCAGCGCCTCTTCCAGCTGGCGGCGCGCGGCTGCAAAGCTCCGCTGGTAATATAACTCGAGACCCCGCGAATAGACACCGACAAACTGCATCAGGTCTTCGCCCACTTGCCCTTGCAGCCCGACCAGTTCGAACAGGCGCGTGGGCTGGGTTTTGCCCTTTACGCGGATGCGGTCCACCTCGCGCGCCACGACGCGGCCGGCCACCCGGTCGATCAGGTCGCCGCTGGCAAGAATGCGGGTGCCGTACTGCTTGTTGGCACCTTCCAGGCGCGAAGCCAGGTTCACGGTGTCGCCTATGACCGTGTAATTCAGTTTTTTCGGCGAGCCCATCATGCCCACCACCACGGGCCCGGTATGCAGGCCGATGCGCATGGACAGCCCGGCCGGCAGGCCCAGGTCGCGCAACCGGCCCTGCAAAGCCGCAAGTCTGTCCTGGTTGCGCAAGGCCGAAACGCAGGCGCGATAGGCCTGGTCCGGGTCCGGCAGGGGCGCACCCCAGAACGCCATGACCGCGTCGCCGATGAATTTATCCACGTACCCCTGCTGCTCGTCCACAATCGTGGCCACCATCTCGCCGAGATAGAGGTTGAGCACTTCCACCAAGTGGCGCGGGTCCAGGGACTCGGAGACCGTGGTGAACCCGGCCAGGTCGGAAAAATACACAGTGGCTTCGACCAGTTCCCCGCCGGCATGCAGGCGGCCCGGCTCCTGCATCAGCCGCTCCAGCACGGTCGGGGACAGCACCTGGCTGAACGCGCCCTGAATGAAGCGCTTCTGCCGGTGTTCGGCGCGGTAGCTCAGGCCCCAGGCCGAGGCGTGGGCCACAATCAAGCCCAGGACCGGCGCCAGCAGGTCGAACAGCAGCCCCCGGTAAAAGAACAGCAGGGACGCGGCCGCGAGAAACCCCGCCAGCGCCGCTCCCGACGCCAGCAAGCCGCGGCCCACTGAGAGCGTGCCGGCCCAGGCGCCGATCACGATCAGCAATACGGCCAGGGGCCAGGCCAGGCGTCCGCGCCAGGTCTCGTCATACGCCTGGTTGGTCTTGCCCGCGGCCCAGAGCGCGGCCGAAACGAAGAACCCGGGCGTATCCGTATCCAGGGGCGTTTTGCGCAGATCCATCAGACCCGCGGCCGTGGAGCCGATCACCACCACTTTTCCCCGGAAGCGGCCGGGCTCCACCAGGGGAGGCTGCCCCTCCTGGAGCAGGACGTTGGACTTGATCACGTCAGACAGGCTGGCGCGGGGATAGGATTGCCAGCGGCCCGGATAACGCAGCACCAGCCTGCCTTGCGAATCCAGGGGCCACGAACGGCCGCCGATTTGGAGGCGGTTTTGGCCGACGCTCACGGAGGTCCGGGCCGGCATCCAAGGCGCCAGGCCTAAGGCCGGCAGGGCGCCGCTTCCCAGCATGACCAAGGGCTCCACGCGGCGCTGAACGCCGTCCGCATCCGGTTGAAACCGCGCCTCGCCCAGGCCGGCGACCGCGGACAGGAGCGGATCAACCGGCAGGTTCACGCTTTGGCGGGGAGCCTGGCGCAGGCCCGGCCCCATGGCCGGGTGCAGGAAAAGCTCAGGCCGCCGGGAAGCCAGGTGGGCGGTGGTAGCCGGTGATCCGGTGTCATAGGTGATGACCGGCAGATAAACATTGCCCGCCGAATGGAGAGAGGCTGCCAGGGTCTCATCGTCCCCGGCCTGGTAGCTAGAAGGCTCGGAAAAAGTAAAATCAAAGAGAATGATTTTGGCGCCGGCGCGGTTCAGGAAATCCAAGGCTTGGGCGTAGGATTCCCTAGGCCAGGGCCAGGTCAGGCCGAATTCCGCCTCGCCGACATCCAGGCTCTTCTGGTCCAGCACCACGAAAGCCAGGTCCGTCTGGGGCGGCTGCCAGCCGGCCTGGACCCGCTGCAGCCAGTCCGTGGCCAGCCACTCCAGGCGCCTGCCGGGCCCCAGGGCAAAAAGCACGGTTGCCGTCAGGGCCAGCAGGGCTGCGGCCGCAACCAACCGGCCGCGGGACCTGGCCGCGTCAGACGGGACAAAATCGTTTGGTTTCTTGTCAGATGAAGGCATAGGGCGGCTCGGTAACAATAGGAAGTATGTTAGCGTGTTTCGCATTTCATTGCCAGCGAATTTCCTCCCCGTTGTCCATCGGATCGGCCCGGATGGAAAGCCAAGAAATGGTTGATCATCCGCGCCACTTGTACGATAATCGGGCGGTTTGGAATGGGCACAGGCCCATCATCCCCAAGGGTCGACCGAAAGGAGCAACACATGCGTACAAGTCGTGTGGTGGTGGCGGTTTTGACGGCCGCCGTTTTGCTGGCAGGGAGCGGCACAGCCTCCCTCGCGGCCAAAGGCAAAGCCGCAGGCGTGGGCAACAGCCTGGCCAAAACCATGCGGGACATGGGCTTTGATTACCAGCACGCCCAGTGGACGTCGCAGATGACGCAGACCGAAGAAGGCGGCAAAGTCACCAAAACCTCCAGCCAAATCTGGATCTCGGGCGACAAAATGCGCATGGAAACCAAGGACCGCCGGACCGGCGAGCAGATGATCATCATCGGCGACGGCAAGGATGAATACATTTACAATCCCAAGGAAAAAACCGCCACGAAAATGGGGGCCATGATGCGCGGCATGTTCACGGGCATGATGGACAGCGAGGCGTTCCAGCAGGCGGCCGAGCGCCGCAAAAACGCCAAAAAATCCGGCACCGAGACCGTCAGCGGCAAACCCTGCACCATTTACGCGTACCAGCAGACCTTCGGCGGCCTGACCAGCGACGTGAAGGAATGGGTCTGGACCGGCAAGAACTTCCCCATGAAGACCATCGTCAGCACGCCCAAGCAAGCCATGACCATGATGGGCATGAAAACCACGGTGCCCGCTTCCACTACCGAGTCCGTGGTCACGGACCTGGTCCTGAACAAAGCCGTGCCGGCTTCCATGTTCGAACTGCCGAAAGGCGCGAAAGTGCAGGACATGGATAAAATGATGCAAGGCGGCCAGGGCGGCGAGGATGAAGAGGAGGACGAAGGCGAGGACGAAGGCGGAGACGAGGGCGGAGACGACGGCCAGGGCAAGGACCAGATTCCGCCGGAAGTGCAAAAGATGATGAAAGGGCTGTTTTAAAAACCACACTGCCGAATGATTGCGTTTGTCGTCCTCCTGTCCCTGGCTTGTTTGGGGATTGCTTATGTTACATACGGGCGTTGGCTGGCCAGGCGTCTGAGCCTGGACGACGCCTGCCCCACGCCCGCGTGTAAAATCAACGACGGCTTGGATTATGTGCCGGCTAAACCCTTCCTGCTCCTCGGCCAGCACTTTTCCGCCATCGCCGCTGCCGGGCCTATCGTGGGCCCCATCCTGGCCGGCATCTGGTTCGGCTGGCTGCCGGCCTTGGTGTGGATCATTCTGGGCAGCATCTTCATCGGCGGCATGCATGATTTTTCCAGCTTGGTGGGCTCTGTCCGCCACGGCGGGACTTCCATCGGCGAATTGGTCAAACGTTATATTTCACCCCGGGCCCACACCCTTTTTCTCGGCTTCGTCTGGGTGGCCCTGGTTTACGTCATTATTGCCTTTACGGATATTACCTCTCAGACATTCACCGTTGTATCCCAAGATTCGGCGTTCGGACCGGCGGTGGCTTTGTCCTCGGGCCTCTACCTGCTGCTCAGCCTCGTCATGGGGCTGGTCTTGCGTCATTTTAAAGCGGGCTTAGGCGTCGCCACCCTCGTCTTCCTGCCCTTGGTCCTCCTGATCGTATGGCTGGGGCCACACCTGCCCGGCGTCTGGCTGGCGGCCGCAGCCGCGGTCACGGTCAAGCAATGGGACGTGATTTTGCTCGTCTACTGCTTCGGCGCTTCCCTGATCCCGGTCTGGCTGCTGCTCCAGCCACGCGGCTATCTGGGCGGCTGGCTGCTGTACCTCACCATCGCCGTCGCTTTCACGGGCGCGCTGGCGGGCGGCTTGCCCCTGCAGTACCCGGCCGTCAACCTGGCGGGATTAAGCAGTGCGCTCAACGGCAAGTGGATGTTTCCCGTGCTGTTCATCACAGTGGCGTGCGGCGCGTGTTCGGGATTCCACGGCATTGTCAGTTCGGGCACCACGTCCAAACAACTGCAACAGGAGACCGACGCCAAAGCCGTGGGCTATGGTGCCATGCTCCTGGAAGCGCTGGTGGCCGTCCTGGCGCTGGCCACGCTCATGATCCTGGCGCCTTCGGACGCCTTGCTCAAGGGCGATCCCAACATGATCTACGCCCATGGCTTGGCCCGCTATTTGGGCCTGATCGGCGTAAACTACCAACTGGCGCTGGCTTTTGCCCTGCTGGCTTTTTCGACGTTCGTTTACGACACCCTGGACGTGTGTACGCGCCTGGCGCGTTACATTTTGCAGGAACTCACCGGGTGGCAAAGCCTGGCCGGCGCGCTGGGTGCGACGCTGATCACGCTGCTCGTGCCCCTCGCCGTTCTGCTGACCGCGCGCGAAAAAGCCTATTTGGTCGCGTGGCCGATTTTCGGCTCCTCCAATCAGCTGATGGCCAGCCTAACGCTGTTGGCCGTTTCCGCCTGGCTGATTAAAAGCGGCAAACACGCCTGGCACGCCTGGCTGCCCATGGGTTTCATGCTGGTGGTGACCGTCTGGTCCTTGTTTTTCCTCATCCGGGATTTTTTACGCGCCCTATTCCAGCCGGCCCTTCTGCCCCTTTCGCCGGGCCTGTGGATCGGGGGCGTCACGGGAATCGTGCTGGTCGCGCTGAGCGCTTGGCTGCTGCTGGAAACCGCAAGAGCGTTCAGCGCTAAAAACCGGACCGCAGCTTGATTTTCCACACCCTTTGTCCAAGCCTTAATATCGGCGTGGCGCTCGAATTCGGCGGACCGACGCCTTGATCCCTAGCGGACGCCGCTTTTCCTTTTGACGCGTCCGCCGGGCCCGCTGCCGATGGTCCTTCCCAGCTTTTCTATCCTGCGCCGGATGCACGCATGGCAGACCTCGGCGGTTTCACTGACACAGGCTTTGCCCGGGTAAATGTCATACAGCACGCGGTACTGTTGCGGGGTGACATTGGGCATGACGACGTTCGCGCCGTGGGACAGCGCCTGTTCCCGGCCCGAGACGGCGTTGATGGACGCCAGGGCCGTCGTGGCCGGCAGGTTGGCTTCGGGGCACATCAGGCGCGCCAGGGCCACGACTTTGTTGACCATGATTTCCGTGGCCGGCACCTGCCCGGGAGCCGGCGGTTTTTTCCGGCGCAGGGCGAATAAGGGAGTGTCCGGATGGGGGATGAACGGCCCGATGCCGATCATGTCCAGATCCATGGTTTTGAACCAAAGCAGGTCCTTGACCAGCATGTCATAGGTCTGGCCCGGAATGCCGACCATGATGCCCGAGCCGACTTCATAGCCCAGTTGCCTGAGCCAGCGCAACTGCGTCATCCTCGAGCCGTGGGGTTCGCCGGGATGGATGCGCGCCAGCAGACGGCGGTTCGTGGTTTCGATGCGCAGCAGGTAACGGTCCGCCCCCGCTTCCCGCCACTGCCGCAAAACCGCCCGGGGCTGTTCCCCCAAGGACAACGTCACCGCCAAAGCGGTATGGGCTTTGATCCAGGCCACCAGGCGGCTGATGCGTTCGGGCGCCAGCCCCGGGTCTTCGCCTGATTGCAGCACGACCGTGCCATAGCCAAAAGCCGCCAATTGCCGGACGCAGGCTTCGATTTCCGCGCGGGTCATGCGGTAGCGTTTGAGACCCCGCCGCCCGCCCCGCAGCCCGCAATACCAGCAGGCCCGCGAACAATAATTCGATATCTCCAGCAGCCCGCGCAAATGCACCGCGTCGCCGACATGCTTTTTCCGGGCCGCATCCGCCAGGCGCCAAAGGCGCTGCAGGCTCCGCGGGTCGTCGGTCCTCAGCCACTCCAGCAGTTCATGCCGGTTCACGGTCGCCTCTCGCCCTCCTGCCCGGATAATAATTGATGAGGATGCCGGCCACGATCAGGACCGTTCCCAGCCAGAACCGGGGGCGCATCTCCTCGCCCAGCAGCGCGCTGAAGGCCACGGTCAGCGGCACTTCGGCCAGGCCGGCGATCCCGCCCGTGGTGGCGCTGACATATTTAAACCCGTAGCCCGCGAGCACCTGCCCTACGAAGCCGAAAACCGCCACCAGCACCAGCGCGAAAGCGCCCTGGCCGTTCAGGTGCCGGACTTCGCCCGCGGAAACCAGGCACCAGATCAGGCCGAAAAGGCAAGCGGACAGGTAAACCAGAAAGGGGTTGTTCCGGGACCGGGCCAGTTTGACGTAATGCACTGACACGCCGCCCACCACGCCCGCGCCAAACGCCAGCAGGTTGCCCAGCCAGCCGTACTGGCTGCGGTCGTAAAACACCAGCAACACGCCCAGCATGCCCACGATCAGCCCGCCCACGTGGCGACGGGTGATCGCTTCGCGGAAGAAAAGGTACCCGAATATTGCCACGAAAATGGGATAGGTGTCGGCCAGGAGGATCGCCCGGCCGCTGCTCGTCAGCTGGATGGCCCAGTAGGTAAGGGACATGGCCAGACTGCCGAGAATGCCGCGGATGGCCCAGACGCGCCAGCCCTGGACCCGCCATTCGCGCCGCAGCCAGGCCAGCGCCAGCACGCAGAACACCGCGCCCAGGCCGAAGCGCACCAGGGAGACGAACAGGCCCGAGTACCCGGCGGCCAAATACTTGGCCGAAACCGCGGCCGCCGCGAAAAACACGCAGGCCAGCAGAATGCTCAGTTGTCCCATCCGTTCGGAAGGCATGGCCTCACCCTGGTTCCCGCCGTTTGCCGCCGCCGGTTTCAACCGCTCCGCACTCGGGCGGAATTGCCGGACCCCGGGGGAAATTGGGAGATCATATCACAGCCCCGGCCTTTCCAGGGGCAATTTCCTCCGCGCCTTTGCCGGAAGCCGGAGGCCGTGAAAAAAAAACGGGGGCGGACACTGCCCGCCCCCGTCCCTGTTTCCGGCCCGGTTTATACGATGGCCTTGCCCCGGTTGATGTAATGGGTGTGCAGCAAATGGTGGCTCTTCTTGCCGCACGGGCCCTCGGTGAAGAATTCCTGATAGATTTTCAGGACATGCGGGTTCTCATGGGACTTGCGCAGCTCCAGGGATTCGTCCTCCGCGTAAATGGCCTTGGCCCTGGCCGCGCGGATCTCCGGCGAAGTGGGGATCGGCTGGCCGCCGCCGCCCAGGCATCCGCCCGGGCAGGCCATGAACTCGATGAAGTGGCACTCGGAAAATTTCCCGCCGGCCTTGATGTCCTCCATCACTTTCCTGGCATTGGCGGTCCCGTGCGCCACCGCGATTTTCAAAGTCGCGCCGTTGAGGAAATCCCAGCTGGGGATATTCAGGTTTTTCAGGATGGCCGGTACCGGCCCGACCTGAGGGATCTTCAGTTCCATGTATTTGATGCCCTCAAAGCCGCGCACCGGCTCCACGACCAGGTTTTCGAACACCTGTTCGGCCTTGAGGCCCGTGACCAGCTCGACAGCCGTGCGCAAAGCGGCTTCCATGACTCCGCCCGTGGCCCCGAAAATCAGGCCCGCGCCCGACGCCTCGCCGAACGGCTCGTCGAATCCGCTCTTGGGAAGCGAAGGCAGGTCGATGCCCGCCTCCTTGATCATTTGGGCCATTTCCCGCGTGGTCAGCCCGTAATCGATGTCCTTGTACCCGGAAGCGGCCATCTCCGGCCGGTTGCACTCGAACTTTTTGGCCGAACAGGGCATCAAGGCCACGGTCACGATCTTGGAGGGATCGATGTTGTTTTTCTCGGCGTAATAGGTTTTCATGACCGCGCCGAACATCTGCTGCGGGCTTTTGGCCGTGCTCAGGTTGGGTATGTACTCCGGATAGAAATGCTCCAGATATTTGACCCAGCCCGGCGAACAGGACGTGAACTGCGGCAGGGCCGCGCCCGGGTCCTTGTCCACCAGGGCCTTCTTCAGCCGCAGCAACAATTCCGTGCCTTCCTCCATGATCGTCAAATCCGCGGTAAAGTCGGTGTCGAAAACCCGGTCGAACCCGCAGCGGCGCAGGGCGGTGTTCATTTCCCGCGTCACGGACGTGCCTGGCGGCAGGCCGAAGGCTTCGCCGATGGCGGCGCGGGGGCTGGGCGCGGTCTGGATGATCACGTGCTTGTCCGGATCGTCGATCGCGGCCCAAATGTCATCCGAGGGATCGTTCGCCCGCAGGGCCCCGGTGGGACAGCGGTTGATGCACTGCCCGCAATTGATGCACACCACGTCCATGAGCGGCTTGTCCATGAAGGTGGTGATTTTGGTCTGATCGCCCCGGTTGATCGCCTCCAGCACGCCTACTTCCTGCAAATCAATGCAGGTGCGCACGCAGCGCCGGCACAGGATGCACTTGTTCATGTCCCGCACCACCGAATAGGAGGAACTGTCCACCACGTACTTGGGCTGGCGCACGTGCCCGAAGCGGTAGTAATCCACCCCGTATTCCTTGGCCAGGTTTTGCAGCTCGCAGTTGTTGTTGCGCACGCAGGAATAGCATTCGCCGTAATGTTCCGAAAGCATGAGATCCAGAATGTGCCGGCGGGCGCGGCGGACCTGGGGGGTCGAGGTGTGGACCACGATCGGTTCGGTGATGGGATAGGAACAGGCGGTCTGCAGGGCTTTTTGCCCCACCACTTCGACCACGCAGATCCGGCAGACGCCGGCCACGCACAGGTCGGGATGGTAGCAGAGCGTGGGGATGTGGACGTTGATCTTTTTGGCCGCCTCCAAAATCGTGGTGCGGGCCCGAACTTCGACGGTTTGCTGATTAATGACGACCTTGACCATCACGCCTTCCTCGGCCATCCGGCAGCTGACTTCGTCCTCGTTCAGGCGCTGGCTGACCGGCGTGCGGTTCTCCGTGTTGCAGGGTCGTGGAATGGAAACAGGCGTTTTTTCCGGAGTCACAGGCGGGCTCCTCCTTTATCGGCGGCCGCTGGCGCGTGCACTTTGCCGAGAATCTCATCCTTGAAATGTTCGGTGATGCTTAGAAAAGCGTTGGGCGAGGACTGCCCCAGGCCGCACTTGCTGGCCAGGCGCATGCTCCGCCCCAGGTCCTGCAACTCGCGCAGATACTTGATGGAACAAGCCCCTTTTTCCAGCATCTCCACGCCTTCGAGCAGCTTGGCGTTGCCGATGCGGCAGGGCGTGCATTGGCCGCAGCTCTCCTCGTTGAAAAACTCGAGGAAATTCTTGACCACTTCGAGCATGCTGGTTTCCGGCCCCAGGACGATGACCGAACCGCCGGTGGGAATGTCCTCGAAGGCGATCACGCGGTCGAATTGGGAACGCGGCACGCAGTGGCCGGCCGCCCCGCCGACCTGCACGGCTTTGGCGCCCTCGCCGCCGACCTTGCGCAGCAGCTCCGCAATGGTCACGCCGTAGGGGAATTCGTAGATGCCCGGATGCTGGCAGTAACCCGACACGGAAAACAGCTTGGTCCCGGTCGAGACCTTGGTGCCCTGCTGCTTCATCCAAGCCGGACCCTTGGCCAGAATGTGGGTGGCCATGGTGAAGGTCTCGACGTTGTTCACGATGGTGGGATTGGCGTTGTACCCGGTGTTGACGGGAAAAGGCGGCCGGTTACGCGGCTCGCCCCGCTGCCCTTCCAGGGACTCGATCAGGGCCGTCTCTTCGCCGCAGACGTAGGCGCCCGACCCCAGACGGATCTCCACGTCGAACGAGAATCCCTTTTTGCCCAGGATGTCCTGGCCCAGCAGGTTCTTCGCCCGGCGCGCGTCGATCGCCTTCTGCAGCGACTTTCTGAGGTAGGAGTATTCCCCCCGCAGATAAACCAGCCCCTGTTTGGCGCCCAGGGCGTATCCGGCGATGGTCATGCCCTCGAGCATCAGGTCCGGATAATCGGAAATCAGCATCCGGTCCTTGAAGGTGCCGGGTTCGCCTTCGTCCGCGTTGCACACTACATATTTATTATCAGAACGGCTGTTCGCGGCCAACTCCCACTTGACGTGCGTGGGAAAACCGGCGCCGCCCCGGCCCTTGAGCCCGGACTCCTTGATGATCTGGATCACTTTTTCCGGCGCGCCGGCGAGGGCGTTCTTGAGCCCCTGGTTCAGGCTTTCTGTGGACAGCACGCCCGATTCCACGGAAACGCCGGTTTTCAAGTTGGATTGCACCGCCGCTTCGCTTTTGATGATGTTGCTGCCTTCCAGGGCAAAGACCCCGAAACTGCGCCGGCAGGCCTCCAGAATGTCGAACACCCGTTCGGCCGTGACGCGCGTGAAGACATAGTCATTGACCAGCAAGGCCGGCCCCTGGTCGCACATGCCCAGGCAATTGGCCCAGAACAGCGAAAAGCGGCCGTCGGGCGTGGTTTCCCCGAATTTGATCCCCAGTTCGTTTTCGAGCTGCCGGGCCACCGCGTCCTTGCCGGCTAAATCGCAGGATATGGTCCGGCACAGGCGGATCACGAAATTCCCCTGCTGGCTGGTGGAGAGAAAGGAATAAAAGCTGACCACGCCGTAGACTTCCACCGGATGGATGGAAAGCAGGCGCGCGACTTCCTGGAGCGCGAAATCGCTGAGATGATGGTGTTTGGACTTGATGGCCTGCAGGATGGGCAGCAGGCCCTGGCGCTGGTAATGGTAGTGGGCGGCGAGATCCTCGATTTCCTTGCTCAATCGCAATCGTTCACTTTCCAGCATGCACGCGATCTCCTCTCTAAGCTATTCCCCCATACGAAATCCGGAGAAGGACCCGGTCTCGCTGTCCTCAAACGAACGTTTTCAGTTGTACCGCGATATCGAAAATGGCACAACCGAAATATTCAATAATTTTTCGGGAAGCGGGGTCCAATCCGGATGACGGTGTGAAAAAACGATGGGCTGCCGGCCGGCCGGCTGGTAAGATACGCCCCAATGCCACACTCAGGAGCTTCCACCATGCCTTCATGCAAATCCGCTTTCCCATGTTTGGCTGTCCTTCTGCTCATCGCCCCGGCGGTCCGGGCCCAAACCCCGGACTGGGACCAGGCCCTGGCCGGCATCCGCAGCCGCGCCGAGGCCTTGGAACGGGCGCTGCCCAGCGCAGCCTATACCGCCGAATCCGAATCCCGCCAGCTGTCCGCGGACGGCAAACTGGAAAAAACCGTGATCAGCGTGCGCCAGGTGCGTTTCACCCAGCCCGACCAGTACCAGCAGGAATACACCTTCATGTCCATCAACGGGAAGGAACTGGACGACAAGGAACGCGCGGCCGAATTGGCGCGCATGAAAAGCGAGCGCGGCGAGTCGCCTTTCGTGCCCAGCGAAATGTCCAAATACCGCTTTTCGGATGGGGGCGAGGCTGAATATGCGGGCCGCAGAGTCATCAAGGTGGATTTCGAACCGCTGGTTCCGGACAGCAAGCTGGTCCGGGGCTTCGGGTATGTGCTGCCGGAAACCTACGACTTGGCGTTTCTGTCTTTCACGCCCTCGCGCCTGCCCGCGGGGCTGCAGGCCATGCAGGCGGCCATGGACTACCGGCCTATGCAGGGCTGGTGGCTGCCGTCGGCTTTCCACCTGGAGCTTCACATCAAGGTGGCGTTCATCTTCACCCTGGCGGACCTGCACGTGCAGGTGGACGAAAAGTACTCCGATTACCAACTGCCGCTTCCGGAAGAAAAAAAATAGGGGCGTTCGTGTGAACGCCCCTATGCGCAAGACCCATTGATTGATAGATCTACCGCCTGTGACCCCTGCCCCGGCCGCGCTCGAACCGCGGTGGTGCCGGAGGCGCGGAGCGCCAGTGGCCGGGCACCCACACGCCGCGACGGGAGTGGTAACCTGCCACCCAGACAGCACCCGGACGCGCGGTGGGCCGCCAGAATCCCGCCACCCAGGCGCCTTGGGGCGACCAGTATCCCGGAACCCAAACCTGTCCGCTGGGCGCCGATCCGGCGGGTTTCCAGTGGGGGGATATCCACTCGCCGTTGCGGTTCCAATGGCCGGGCGTCCAAATAAAACCTTTTCTCGAAGCCGCCCGCCATAACCCGGAATACCACCGGCCTCCCAGCCAGTAGCCAGGCACCCACACATAACCGGGCTTGGGCCGCATGGGCCGCCAAAAACCGCCGAGGTAAATGTTCAATTTGGCATCCCATGTGCCATTCACCCAGGTGAATCCCGCCATCACCCGCGGACGCCAGAATCCCGACACCCACAGGCCGCTTGGCAGGCGGTAGGGTTTAACCCATATATATCCCCTGCCCGGCGCCGAGGATTTGGAACCCGGCTGCGCCGAAGCGGCGGTCACCGCCCCGGCCGCGTCCTCTTCCTCATAGCCCTGCATGGCCTGCTCCGGCCCGGCCGAAGCGCCCATGACGCCCTCTTGCTCATACCCTGCGCCCGGCTGCTCCATGCGCCCCGGGTCCTCCTGCATGGTGGACCCCTGCATCTGTTCAGCCCGGGCCATCCCGCCCAGCACCAACGCGCTTACCATCACTCCTGCCAGCAACCAGACCTTTTTCATATTGATTCACCTCCTGGGAAATATAACCCCGCACCCGCCGGATGGTTTCACTTTTTTTCGCCTGCCCGTTTATTCCACGGCCGCGGATCGTCCGCCAGCATGGCGTAGATCCGCAGGTCCTGGTATTCGCCCCATTTGTTCACGTGCTGGCGCAAGCGGCCTTCATATATCATGCCGGCTTTTTCCATGACCCGGGCCGAAGCCTGGTTGGGGGCGAAAAGCTGGCCGAAAATGCGCCGCAGCCCCAAGGTGCCAAACCCGTATTCCAGAACCGCCTCCAGCGCCTCGGTGGCAAACCCTTTCCCCCAATAGGGTTTGCCCAGCCAGTATCCCACTTCGGCCCGTTCATGCTCGGCTTTAACCATCAAGCCCATGCTGCCGATCAGACCGCCGTTGTCCCGCAAAGTCAGCGCGAACACCGTTTCCCGGCCTTCGCGATACGCCGGTTCCTGGCCGCGGATCCATTCCTCGGCTAGGCCTGCGGGATAGGGATGCGGCAGGCGGTAGGTCATGGCCGCCACGTCGCGTTCATTGGCCAGGCGGCGCACGTCGGCCGCGTCTTCCAGGCGGAAAGGCCGCAGAGACAAACGCTGCGTTTGCAAGACAGGCTGGGGATGCGGAAAGGAATTCATCATATGGGTATAAATCCTTCAGGAAAAATCGTAGGGGCGTTCAATTGAACGCCCCTACGATTGACGAATAGGGATTCTTCGCTATATTTATTTATACATATCCGGCGTAAACCGGCCGTCCTCGTCGTCGTCGTCCACAAAGGGCATGGGCTCCGGCGGCTCGGAGGCGAATTCGTAATAAATTTTCAGCACGTCCCTGACCGAGAACATCCCCGCGTCGGGATTGAATTCCACTTCCGTGACCGCGTGCTGCCGCTGGTCGCCCATGCCCGTGCCGGCCCGGCGTTCGGCACTGGCGGCGCTGGGCGCTGCAGACGAGGCTTTCATCTCGGCCCGCGAACGCACGCCGTCGCGCGCATACTTCTCTTCCTCAAACGGCTGGGGCGGGTGCAGGGCCATGTCCAGTTCATGGCTGTTCCAGAACCAGGCCACGCCGATCACTCCCAGGTTGCGGGTGTAAGGCTTGCCTTCTTTTTTTTCCTTCCACTGGGCGTAAGCCGCGGTGTCTTCAGTGAAGAGGAATTTGCGCAGGGTCTGGCTGCTGGTCTGCCAGCCGGAAACCGTGATCGAGGAATTGGGTTCGATGATCCATTTCTTGGCATTGCGGGGGGAGGTGCGCTTGCCGTCGATGGAATTAAGGCCGTCGATGGAAACCGCGACCCCGACCCGCACAGGCAAGGGGTTGCGAACTACGATGGAGTACTCTTCCTTGGGCTTCACTTTAAGGGTGGCTTGGTTGTTGTCCTTGAATTCCGTGTACCTTTTGCCGTTGGATTTGACGACATACGCTTCAAAGGCATAGCCTTTGAAGGAAGCCGAGTTGGCAAAAACCATATTGGCTGCAAACACCATCGCCATTGCCGTGCCCACCACCAAACGCCATTTCATATGGACTCCTTTATCCTAAAGTTTTATCCCCGCCAGCCTCGGCTTGGGCCCTGCGCTCAAACGGCGACTGCCTGAAACGCTCTCCATCCCACCACCACCTTGCGGCATGCACGCCATGCAAAAGCAACAACCCGCCTGTTCACACATTGGAAGGAGCCGCTTCTTAGACCCCAGCCCCAAGCCGCCGGACTTCAACAAAAAATTAAAAATACCCGCCAATGCTGTACAGCAGCATCAATTGCGGCAATGTACCCGTGTGATAGGCGGTCCGTAAATTTTCCGCGGCGGTTTCACCCCGCGCCAGCACATACCCGAGTCCGATCTGGCCGGTCAGCCAATCAAAAGCCCTGAAGCCGTAAGCCAGGCCTACAGCTTGCTGGCTGAGGTCCTGATCGAATCCCTGGTGCCAGTAGACCAGGGACACGTAGTTGCTGTGCAGGGTGGGTTCGAAATGGAAGTTGAGCGCCGCGCCGTAACCCAAATAACCGGCGCCCGCCTGCACGGCCAGACCATCGAAAATCAGGACCTCGGCGTCCGCACCGAGCAGCGACCCGCCGCCCTGTAGAAACCCGACCAGAATCGCCCAGGCTTTCGACTCCTGCTCCTCAGCAACCGCCAGGGCGGGTTCTTCGGGTTCAGGCTCGGCGACCGCCTCCTCCGGCTCCGCCAAGTCGACGTCCGCCGCATCGTCAGGCAGCGCCTCTTCGGTTTGGGTGGAAGCGGCGTCAGCCACCGCCGCTTCCTCGGCCGCAGCCGCGAGCGGCAGTGCCGCCAGCGCCAGCATGAGCAGCAGGAGTCTTGTATGGACGAACATGGGGTGTCCCTTTCCCGAACAATTATTACCGGCCCAAAGCAGGGCCAGGGTTATTTGAATTCAACCGGTTGTCCGTCGATAAACAGTTTGGCGGGCTGCGCCACCCCGCGCCTGGTCACGGACAGTTCGACCGTCACTTTGTGCTCGCGCAGGTTTTTTTCGATCGGCTTGCCCTGACCTTCGGGCACGAAAACATCCTCGCAGCCGTAAGCGACATTCAGCGTTTCAGGCGAATGGTCCGTGATGTTGCCCGCCAGCATGGCCTCGTCCGGAGCCAGGCGTTCGAACGGCCGCCGGCGCACGTCCACCGCCGTCCAGCCGGCATCCGGAGCGGCTTGCTTGATTTTCACGTACACCTTGGCGCCCCTGAGGTCCGTCTCGCCCAAGGCGTCCTTGACCTGGCCACGGTCGATCCGGGAGAAGCCGTAGCGCAGGATCACATAGTCCCCGCGAAAGAGATCCCGCGGGTCAACAGGTTCGGCCCTGACCACGAGCCGTCGCCCCTGGTCGAGTGCGGATTGGCGGCTGAACTGGAACGCCAGGAGGATCCCCAGTTGCAGCGCCAGGGCCGCGACGAACAGCGATAAGATGACCGCGTTGCGCCTAGTCAAGGACCGCCACCTTTTCCTTGTTTTTTTCGAACAGGATACCCGTGGCCATGATGATGATGCCGCTGAAGACGAGCAGGATCGATTTATACAACAGGCTCCAGTCCATTTCGAAAAAGCGGAACGCCACCAGGAGGGAGATCAACCCGAAGCCCAGGGCTTTCAGGTGCGGCTCCCGCCGGCGGTAGCCTGTGATCAGGAACATCACCGAAACGAAAAAGAATGCGGCGTTCAGGGCAAAAGTGAACCAGTTGTCCGGCGGCCCGGCGTATCGCGCCGCCGTGACGGCAAAGGGCGACAGGCCCAGGAGCACGGCCAGCACCCGCTCTTCAGCCAGAAGCCCGTGGGGGGCTTTGGGATGGGCGTAAGCAAAGATCAACCGGCAGCCAGCCAGCCACGCGGCGCCCAGCAGCCCGGCTAAAATCCAGTAATCCGGATGGACCGGCAAGGGGAGGATGGCGACGAGTATTTTTTGGTTGATGGAATGGAAGGTCAGCAGAAAAAGCGGCCCGAGGCTCAGGCACAAGCCGAGCAATTGAAAAACCAGGCCGAGTTCCTTGGCCGGCGGCCGGCGCAGGTCCCAGCCGTACAAATACAGCGCCGCGCCGCATAAAATCAGCAGGGCCATGAACCACCACGTCAATTCCCATTCCAAATTCAAGCTGCCCAGCCAGGCCAGGCTGATGACAATGGCGGCCTGGATCAGGCTCCGGGAACGCGTGGCCAGCCAATGGCCGAGCACGGCCGCGGACATCCCCAGCAGCGAGGGCAGGACCGATATTTTAATCAGCGGCAGCGCCAGCCAATAGAGCGAGGCGGCCGCGAGATAAGGCAGCCAGGCCCGGGTCAACCGGCTGGAGGGGTCATCGGCTTTCCAGCGGGGGATAAAAACCAGGATGATTCCGCCGGCCAGGAGCAGGCCGCACCACAGCCAGAACGCCCAGGGCAGGGCGGCCAATTCCATCCGGGCGTGCTGGACGGACCAGATGCCGTAAAACGGCTGGCTCACGATTAAAGCAGCCAGAATGACGGCTCCGACCAGGCGATAAACCGGCGCATACGATTGCAAGCGGGCTTTGCCGGCGTGCACATTGGACACAACCAGCAAAACCAGGCCGTACAAGGCCAGCGGGACCAGCAGAAAAGCCGAGACCCGGAGGTCGGCCCACAGAAATAAATTCAGGTACAGCCAGAGCCCGCCCACTGCCAGGCAGACGGCAAGCCCGATCCGCGAACGAAGATAATAGGCTCCCGGAACCAGCAAGCCCAGCAACACCGCCAGAAACACGGGTTGGGGAAGTTGATACCCCATTGACAGGGCCAGCGTCCAAGCCAGGAACAGGCCGACGGACAGGAAGAAACTGAGCTTCGATTTAAACACCAAGGCCATGGGCAGCACGCCGGCCGCCCAGATCAGCATGCCTTTGGGAAAAGAGGCGGGCAAATGATAGATCTGCGCCACCAGCCAGATCCCGCCGCCGTACGTCAAATTGCCGAGAAACGCCACGGCTTGTCCGGCCAGGTGGTAGCGCGAATGGTAAACCAGCCCATAGGCAGTCAGGTGGATGGCCGCGATCAGAAACAGAACCAGACCCAATTTGACCGGGCTGGGCAAATGAGGCCAGTTGAAGGCAATGAAGGTCATGAGGCCGATGCCGATCAGCAGGGCGCCGATGATTTCCAGGGCGAGTATAAGATTAACGGGTTTGGCCGGAGTCTGTTTGATGAGGCGGGGCGGCCAAATATACAAATCTTCGATGGCCTGTTTTTGGTCCGGCCGGATGATTCCCTGCTCCACCCACTCGCGCAGTTTCACCCACAGCCAGTCCGCGACAATGTCGGCCAGCCCGGTTTTCGGAACCGGTTTCGGTGATTGGCTCGGCAAAGGCAATACCTCAACCGCAGGGCTCCCACAGCCATCGAAGGCCTCCCCGGGCTGAAGTTCCCGAGAGGAGACCTGTGGCCGGGGTTCACTCCGTAAAGCACCCCTGCAAAATCATTCTCCGGTCCGAAGATCCCAAAGGGGCGGAGGGGTTTAAATGACAGACAGCCCGCAATTCCTCCGCCGACCTCGACACGCACTGATCGGATTTCTCCTGGCGCCCGTGCAGCCGAAAATCCGCGGAAGAGACGAAGCATTACAAACGGCCCGGATTCCATTTTACTAGATAACGTCTGCAACCGTAACTATTTAAAATGGGAAATCGCCTTTCGGACGTCATTCTCGTTCTGGACAGCGGTCTAAAAAACGGAAGTCAGGACGCGACCACCCCGATTTTCAAGGGTTTCCCCCGTTCTTAGAGGCCGTGTTGAAACAGGGGGGATTTTTATTTCGATAAAAACCAGGCAAAGGTCTGGCATTTGGAGGGTGACATGAAAAAGAGACTCGCATTAAACGCGGCACGGTTGCTGCTGCCCTGTCTGGCTTTGGCCGGGACTGCCCAGGCGCTTACCCACACGGTCACCTCGGACGCGGACAGCGGCGCCGGATCCCTGCGGGAGCAAATCACCTTGGCCAACGGGAACGCCGGGCCCGATGTCGTGGTTTTTTCGGGACCCATGTGCATCACCGTGACCAGCGGTGTCATTTCGGTGACCGACGGTTTGCTGCTGGACGGCGGCGGCCAAGTGGTGTTGTCCGGAAATTCAAGCGGCAGCATTCTCCGTTTGGTGGGCGCCAGCCAGGGCAGCACCGTGACTGGCCTGGCGTTTGTCCTCGCCTCGGCGTATGAAGCCATGGGTTTGCAGGTTTCCAGCTCGTGCAACCGCATTTACGGCTGCCGCTTCGGCACGGACTGGCAGGACAACAGCGGCCTGGGCAATTATTACGCAATGACGCTGGGGGGATATTTTAACGACGTGGGCGGCAGCACGCCGGCCGAACGCAACGTGTTTTGCGGCAATCCCATCGGCCTGCAGACGCTCTTTGCCGCCTATTGCACGGTGCGGGGCAATTACTTCGGCATCCAATCCACCGGGGACTCCGTCTTGAGCAACACCATCGGCATCGACGTCGATTACGGGACGTGCGCCACCCGGTTCGGCGGCGACCGCCTGGCCGGCGAAGCCAACGTCATCGGCGGCAACAGCGGCCGCGGCTTGTACATGGACAAAAACGCCATGGGCAACACGCTCTGCGGTAATATTGTGGGCATGCTCCCTTCCCTGGCCGCCACGGCCGCCAATTCGACGGGCATTGAAATTTACGGCGCCAAGGGCAATTACGTCGGGCTGACTCCCACGGGCTATGAGAACATCGTGGCCGGCAACAGCAGCAACGGCATCGTCCTCAACGGCAACTATCAAACCGAACCTACCCCGCGCTGGAACGTGGTGCAGCACAATTATGTGGGGATCCTGCCGGACGATACGCCCAGGCCTAACCAGGCTTCCGGCATCAGCATGTATCACGCCTGCAACAACCTGATCGGTGGAAACCGCCTGGCCGGCGAGGGAAACATCATCTCCGGAAACGCAGGCAACGGCATCAGCATGGAAGACGGCTACGGCAACACCTTTGCAGGCAATTACATCGGCACTGTGACGGACGGGAGCGGCGCGGCGCCCAACGGGCACGGGATCCATCTGGCCGGAGGCCACAACAACCTGGTGGGCGGCCCCAACCTGGGTGGGCAGTGGCTGGGCAATTTGATCTCCGGCAACAATGGCTACGGTGTCGTAATGAACAAATCCTTTTTCGCCAGCCCCTTAATCGACAACCTGTTTCAGGGCAACTGGATCGGCCTCAACGCCGGCGGCGTTTCCGCGCTTCCCAACGGTTATTCCGGATTGTACGGCAATGATTGCAGCAGGACCGTCGTCGGCGGTTCGGATGTGTCCATCCGCAACGTCATCGCCGGCAACACCCAGTACGGCATCGTCCTGACCGGCGGGACAGGCAACCAGATCACGGGCAATTACCTGGGAACGAACGTCAACGGCACCGGCCTGGTCACTAACCAACTGAGCGCGGTGTACCTCAGCGGCGCCTCCTTCACGACCATCGGCGGCACCACGCCCGCGGCCAATGTCATCTGCGGCGGAACCGGCGGCGAGTTGTCCGGTATATATGTGAGCAACAGCGGCAACAACACCTGCGCGGCCAACTTCATCGGCGTGCTGGCCACCGGCGAACCCACGTCGCCCACTTTCACCCACGCGGTTTTCCTTACCAACACCGCCCGAGACAACCTGATCGGCCAGGCCGGCGGCTTGGGCAATTTGCTGGCCGGAGCCGTCAACGGCATCACACTCGGCAACGGCACCTGCCTCCGCAACGGCTTTTGGTCCAATACCATCTGCGCCTTTTCGGGCCAGGGCATTCAACTGCTCGGCAGCGCTAACGAAGGCAAGGCTGCGCCGGCAATACAAAGCGCCGATTTAAGCTTGGTGCAGGGTAATGCCGACGCCAATGATCAGATCCAGGTCTTCGTATCAGACCGGGGCGCCGGTCTTGCGGGCGGCAGCCTGCGCCTGGTTGGCGAGGGCAATGCCGACGGAAGCGGCAACTGGAGCGCGGTCTGCACGGGATTGCAATACGGTCAGTACGTGTGCGCCCTGGCGACCAATGCCGCAGGTAGTACGTCGGCTTTCAGCCTGAATGTTTTGGTCAGCCCGCCGCCTTCACCCACGCCCAGCGCGACCGCGACCAATACCGCCACGCCGACGCCTTCGTCCAGCGCGACCGCGACCCCGAGTTGCACTCCCACCTCCACTTCGTCGCCCACCTGCACGGTTTCAGCCACGGCCACCCCCAGCGGAACCCTGCCGCCCACGGCCACTTCCACTGCAACCCCCACGGCCACCGCCACGCTGCTTCCCACTGGAACCCCCACTCCTGTTTTTACCCGGTCATTCACCCCCACGCCTTCGATGTCCCCCACGGCGACCGTCACTGCCACCTCTGCGGCGGACGGCCTGCTAGCCGCCTGGACGGGGAAAGTATTTCCCAATCCCGCGCGCGGACATATCCAATTCGTGTTACCGCCAGCACAGAGTTGGGAAATAGGCATCTATAATCTATACGGCGAGCGGATTGCCGTGATCCGCGAAACCGCGGACGCGTCCTCCTCCCGTACAATCACCTGGAATTGCCAGGATATCGCGCCGGGTATTTATCTAGCTGATTTAAAAGCCGACGGGAAAAGCGTGAAGCGGGCAAAGTTCGCCCTGGTTAAATAGGAGTCAAACACGCGGTTTTATATCAGGCAAAAGCAGTTGAATTGCCCGGCGTTTATTTACCAATAACCGCCACCTTCACCTTGCCCTGTTCCTTGCCATTCACCAGCATCCGCGCCACATACACGCCCGGCGCGGCGTCGGCGAGATTCCAAACCAGGCTCTGTCCCCTGCCGGCTGCGAAGCTGTCGGACAAGGCCGCAACCTGCTCGCCGGCCAGGTTGTACAGCCGGATCTCCACCTTGGCTGCTGCGTCCAGGTGGAAGACGAAGGTCACGCGGTCCTTGGCCGGATTGGGGAAAGCCACCACGGCCTTGCCGCCCAGGTCTGCGTTGACCAGGGGATTATTCAGCGTGGCAGTCAAGGAGGGAGTGATCGTGCAGGTAGGACTGATAGTAGAGGTTGGACTTACAGTAAGCGTCGGTGTAATGGTGGAAGTGGCCGAGATGGTGGATGTGACCGTAATGGTGGATGTGACGGTGATGGTCGGAGTATAGGTAACCGTGGCAGACGGTGTAGCCGTGGGCGTCCGGGTTACGGTAGGTGTAACCGTGAACGTGGGCGTGTTCGTCGAGGTGGGCGTGGGCGGTGGAACCAGCACGTTAGTCGCGAATTCCGAGGTGTTGTTCAGGACGTCGGTGGCCAGGGCGGTAACAACCTCATTGCCTGACAGGCCAACCGGTACAATGCTCCAGTTGCCGCCGCCACCCGCCGTGGCTGCCCCCAAAAACCGTAGGGCACCGCCCTGTTGTCCGGCGGCAAGGTTGGCCTCGAACACCTCGATGTAATCCGAGGCCCCGGCCGTGCCCTGAATACTGCCGATCAGGGCGGAAGTAATGACCGGCGCGGCTTTGCCGTTGTTGGTTCCGGCATTGACAAGGTCGATGGGCGAGACGCCCACGGCCACCAGCGTGTTGCCAAAAATGCTGTTGTTATCTGTGGTGTCGTCTTCCAGACGCAGATAGGCGCTGTAAATCAGATTGCCTAGTGCGCCTCCACCCTGGGGTCCGATGAAATTGCCGCGCGCGCCCGAACGGAGGTATATGTCACGGCTGAACTGGTTGGACGAGGGCGTCCGGTTGGCCAACAGGTTCATCCAAACGGCCACAACCGTGTTGCCCGAGGCGCCGTTCCGGATATCGATGCCGTAATTGGTTCCGCAAATGAGGTTGCGGCGGTAGCCCGTGGTGCCACCGATCGCAGTCTGCACGGCTCCGGTGTCCAGGACAATGGCATTGCCGTTGGGATTTTCGACAAGTCCGCTCTGGTTGGTGCCAATGTAATTTCCCTGGATTTTGGTCCCGATCGAGTTGCTCACGTAAATTCCGGTCAGGGCGTCCGCGATGACGTTTCCAGAGCCGGAGATGCTGCCGCCAATATAGACATCGGTGCCGCCTTCCACCCAAAGGTTCGTATAAAACCCAACCCCGGTCGTGTTGTTCCAATCCGTGCCCACGCGGCAGTAACTGATGCCCGACATGGTGCCGCTGAGCGCGATGCCCGTACTGCCTCCGCCAAGCGCCCCCGAGTGGATGAAGGCAAGATTACGGAACCGCACATAGGAGGCCGAGACTTGAATCATGGCCGTGGTTAACGTGCCGCCGTCAATTACGATCCCATCGGAATCATCGGAATCGCCGACCAGGAGGTTGTCCTCGGTGATTTGGATCTGGGAGAGCAGCACGATGGTTCCCACGTTGTTGAAATAAATGCTGTCCGCCTCGCCATTCCCATCGGCTTGTTGGATGCACCATCGCAAAGACCCGGTTCCACTGTCACTATTGTTGGTGACTGTGAAATTGGCCGCATAAACCAGGACTGAAGAGGCCCAGTTAATAATTACCGCGCTGGCAAGCATCGCACTCCATCTTTTTTTCATGTTTTCCACCCCCGGGAAATCCCGTTTGCGCGTTAAAGGGCCACTATTAAACCCCTATTTCATTTCACCACCGCCACCTTGGCTTTGGCTTTTTCATTTCCATTCACCAGCATCCGCGCCACATACACGCCCGGAGCGATGCCGGACAGGTTCCACGCCAAGCTCTGTCCCCTGCCGGCCGCGAAGTCGCCAGACAAGGCCGCCACCTGCTCGCCCGCCAGGTTGTACAGCCGGATTTCCACCTTGGCCGCAGCCTCGAGATGGAAGACAAAGGTCATCCGGTCCTTGGCCGGATTGGGGAAAGCCACCACGGCCTTGCCAGCCAGGTCCGCGTTGGCCAGGGGATTGGACGGAGTGCCGGTGGCCGCGGGCGTGGCAGTGTTCGTCGCTGTGGGAGTCGGGCTGATCACCGGCGTAGGCGTGGGCGTAGGTGTGGCCAGTCCCTCCACGGACACATTATTCGAAAACTGGGAAGTGTTTTTGGCCGGGTCCGTAGCCAGGGCTGTCACCACATCGCCATAAACAAGACCCGAAGGAGTCCAGGACCAGTCGCCTGACACATCGGCGGCTGTGGTCCCCAGCAAGGCCAGACTGCCGCCGGCATAGCCTTCCGCACGGTTGGATCGGAAGATCTGAATATAATCATTCGCGCCGCTGGTTCCAGAGATGAGCGACGCCAACGCCGCGGCAATGACCGGCGCGGCCTTTCCGTTATTGGCTCCGCTATTGAGGCTGATGCCAAGCGCAGTGATGGTATTGGTGAAACCGCAGATGGTGTTGCCGAAAAAGCCGTTGTTCACCGTGGTGCCGGAATAAAGGGCAATGGCATTGTCCGCGCCCACCAGCAGGTTGCCCACTCCCGAGCTTCTCAAACCCACAGAGTTGTCGTGCGGGCCAATTTCCATGATGACAGAAGCCGTAATGGCTTCCGGCGCCAGGGACCCGTCGGCTAGCAGATTGAAGGAATTGGCCACAAGGGTGTTGCCTGCGCATTCGGGCGAAGTCATGTTGACGCCCTGCCAGCCTGACCGGCCACAAATCAGGTTGCCGGCGCTCTCCTGCCCAATCAGGCAGCCAGCGGCCCCATATAACCGCACGGGATATCTCTGGTTGCTGACTTGCTGCAATCCGTCGGCGCTCGTTCCGATATAATTATTGAGGATGCGGTGCCCGAATCCGGCCGAGCATTTGATCCCCTCCTGGGCGTTGCCAGAAATCACGTTCCGCCCCGCGGCTGTGCCATCGCCGATTTCGTTGTATACCGAGGCCGTCCCGGTCAGCGAGAGGCCGATGCCATTGGCCAGGGCCGCGTCTCCGGCGGCGTTTAGCCCGATCCAATTGCCCAGCACCACGTTCTCCCGGCCGCGGATGTCCAAACCGACCTCAGCGTTGCCGCTGATCAGGTTGCCATACGCGCCGCCGGTATTGGCGCCGCCTACGCAGCTTTGACGGCCGCTTAAATAAATGCCGATCGAATTCGGTCTGGCCACGGTTCCGGTGGAATCCAGGCCGATAATGTTGCCGGAAATGGTGTTGCCCATGGCGTTGGCGGCCCCGCAATTGATGCCGAACCGGCCGCTGATATTGTGTCCGGAAATAATATTGCGCTCGTAAGCCGACACCTGACGGTCTCCGCCGATCAGGCAGCCGCTGGACTCGCTGATGGCCATGCCGTAGTTGTTGGTAAAGCTGACCGAATCATACTCATTAATCCCGACGCGGTTGTTTTGGACCCGGGTGAAACTCGAATATTGGACGATGAGGTTATAATTGCCGTTGCCGGCGATGACATTGCCCTTGCCCGCTTCCGGCAGGCCGATCTGATTATAGGGCGCGTAGGAAAGCAGGACGCCGTGGGTGTTGTTTTGGATTCGCGCGCCCTGGTTCAAGCTGAGGCCGATGGTGTTGCCGGCCAGCGTATTGCCGGTTGCGGGCTCGCCCGTGCCGCCGTAGCCGTCGCTGTTGCTGATTTCAACGCCGTGCATGGAATTGCCGGATATCACGTTGCCTTCGCCGGCCGTGCGGTCGCCGCCGATCAGGGTGCTGAAACTGCCGTCCAGCACGCGGATGCCGATCTGGTTGGGCATGGCCAGCGTGCCCGCGGCATTGGTGCCGATGCGGTTGCCCTGGATGACGGCGCGGGAGCTATTCCTCAGGACGATCCCGTATTCGCTGTTGCCGGAAATCACGTTTCCCTGGCCCGGCGCGCCGATGATTACGCCGTCGCATTCATGAGCCATGATGCCCCAGGAATTGCCCAGGTCCGTGTCCGACCAATCCACCCCCAGCCGGCAATTTAAAATTTGGACGTTGTCCGCCTGATAGAGATAAATGGCCTGGCCGCAATTCACCAGGGACAAATTGCGGATAATGCTGCCCGAACCCGTCGCATCCGAGTAAAAGATGATGAACCCCCCGGATGCGCCGATCACCACCTGTTTGTCCTCGCCGTCCAGGGTGAGCTGCTTGCCGAGATTGATCCCCGAATACACGGTGATGGAATTCCCGCCCATGGCCGTGGTATCGAAGGTAATGATGTCCCCGCTATTCGCGTCCAGGATCGCCTGGCGCAGGGTGCCGGCTCCGCTGTTTTCGAGGCTGGTGACCGTGATCGTGGCCGCCCGGGCCGTCGCAGCCGCCAAAACCGCGGTTGCGAGCAAGACCAGACGTGCCATCCCGTTTTTTTTCGTCAGACTCATTCCTTTTCCCTCCCAAGAGTGATAGATACCGCGAAGACGGGTCGCTTTTGTGGAATGGATAGGCAAGGCCAAGCCGAGAAACGGGCGGACCCCTCCGTCATTTTCACGAACACCGGCCTATTATCCGCATTTTTAAAGCATACGCAAAGATAAATATCGTTTAAAATAGATGATCATTCGCATGGAGGCTGACCATGGGCAATGTGAAAGCAACCCGTTGGCTGGACGTGCAGGAGTTTATTGCAAAGACTTACGGTTCGGATGGCGTACGCAGCGTATTGGATTCTCTCGCGCCGGAAGACCAGGCCCTGTGGCGCCAAAAAATCGTACCGGTCATGTGGCTGGATTACGGCGCTTATCTTCGCTATATGTTCGCCGCCGACAAAGTGCTGGGCAAAGGCGATTATTCCCTGATCGACGCATCGGCCCGGTACACGGCCCGCAAGCATTTCAGCGGCATTTATAAGTTTTTTATCTCCCTGACCTCGCCGCACTTCGTCATTAAACGGGCGGCCCAAGTCTGGCGCCAGTATTTCGACGTCGGAAAAATGGAAGTCATCGAGGAAAAAGACCACCTCAGCATCCTTCAGTTGTCCGAATATCCCGACATCCCTTTAAATCACGAGTTCTCCCATACGCCGTTCATGGAAGAACTGGTGCGCATGTCCAACGGCAAGAATCCCAGGGGAAAGCACCCCAAATGCATGGCCCGCAAAGACGAATATTGTTTGTGGGAATTCACATGGGAGTAACCAATGGCTAAAAACGCGGACGCAGGGCTTAAATTTTTACAGGCGGATTTCGACCGGTGTTTCGAACAGGCCCGCCACTATGATTCCCAGAGCGTGGACATTTTCAAATTCCTGGCCACTTTCTTCACGGTGATCGCCGGCGGTGGCATCGGCCTCTTCGAATTCGCGGTGGAGAAACACGTAGACCTGACCCTGGCCATTGTGGCCGGTTTTCTGATCGCCTTGTGTTTCGGCCTGGGTTTGTTCGGGCTGGTGGTGCGCAACCGGGTCTACTTCGTGGGCTGCATGCGCTACCTCAACGAGCAGCGCCGGCTTTTCCTGGACATGAAACCCCTGGGGTTCCGCAACCAGAGCGGCATGTACACCGACGCCGCTTATCCGCGCTACTTCAACTGGCTCAGTTCCCAGTCATTCCTCATGTACGCCATCGCCGCCCTGAACGCGGCTTTGTTGTCGCTGGTGCTCGCCCTGCTCGGCCAGGGTGGTTTTTTGGCCGCGGGCCTGTTGCTGCTGGCCGCGCAAGTCGCCGGTGCAGTGCTCTACCTGCGCGCCCAGGAACGACGCACCGGGCGCTGACCAGCCGTCAGGATTTGGTTCCGATAATTTTCCGCAGCCCCCACACGCCTGCGGCCGCCAGGACGGCCAGGCCGCTCAAAGCCAACAAAGCAAAATGGGCGAGCATGACGAAGCGGAACAAAGGAAACAGCTGGATAATGAGGGGCGTGGGATAGAGCGAAATGAAAAACAGCACGAAGCTGTTTTCCCACCAATCGCCAACCAACGCCAGAAACGGGAGGGTCAGCACCCAGGCCGGGCCGGCGGGGCCTGCCTGCCCGCGCCGCAGCGCCCACCCCAACCAAGCGGCGAAAAAGAGAAAAATCCCGGCGGCCGCGACGCTGTCCAGGCCGTACAGCAGCCAAATAGAAGCACGGTGCTGTTCGTAGACCACGATGGTCTCGAAAAAGTAGACGGCATCCCTGTTCCAGTGCAGTTCCGGCAACCGGCTTACGATCACGCGTATCAACGGCGAGGAAGCCACCCAGGCCAAGCCAGCGCCCCACAGCGCGGCGATCAGCCCCACAGCCAGGAGCAGCATCTTTCCGCCCGCGCGCCTCATCAACCAGTCAAACATGCCCCAGCCTCCGGTCGGGAAAGCCGAAAACGTCCAGAAACGCGAATGTTTGCTTTCCGTTTTCAGTCATTCCTTATCCGTTTTCAGTTTCCCGGCATCCCCTTGCCGATTGATCGACAGCAGCCGGCTGGCACGTTGTTCCAATGAACCTTTGCGGCTGCCTGCGCCCAGCGACAGGTCGCTGACCACCACACGCGCCAGACGCCGGATGAAATCGCCATCCGCGTCGCGCGCCTGGATGCCATAAAGATTATGCACTACAAACAGCCGTCCTTCAACTGTTCCCACTGCCAGCATGACGTGCCCGGGCAGCAGGATCAGGTCCGCGCCGCCCCGGGCCGCAGCCAGGCGCGCGGCTTTGGCCCGCGGCCCGGCGGGCAGTTCCTCGCCGGCCAAAGCCCGGGACAGATCGGCCGTGCTGCGCGGCAGGCGCAGGCCGCAGGCCAGTCCCATGCGCCGGATGATCTCCGAGCAGTCGCCAAACCCGCTTTCCCCGCCCCAGCCATAGGGTGCGTCCAGCAGGCGGAACGCCAAGATCAGGAGATTGCGGCGGGTGCAGGGCCATCCGCCCGCCGCCGCGGCTTCGGACGGTTCGACCCGCGCGGGCGCCAACGACAACCCGCCGTCCGCTTTCCGCCTGGGCGCCAGCACGCTCTCGCCCGAACTGCCGGGAGCGAGTTCGCAGCCCATTTCCACCGCTTCCGTCCAGAGCGCGCCGTCATCCCCGCGCAACCGCGCGGTCCGGTCCACGATTTTCACGTTCGCGCGCAATGCGTACTCGCGCACCATCTTCGGGTCCGGGGCGCGGGCGATGTCCTCAGCCAGCACCCATCCCCGCCCCGCTTCCGCGGCCACAAACCACCAGCGTTGGTCCTGGCTGGCGTGCAGGATAGCCACGGGTTCGGCGAAACGCAAAGCCGTATGCACCAACTGGTTGAATTCCAGATCCAGAGGCTTGGCGGTGGCCGTCTCCTCCGTGGGAAACAGGCGCAGGGGCGTGCGGCGCACGGCCAGGCCGAAAGCCAGGGGCGTGCCGGCCCTGACCTTCGCCAGCGCCAGGTTGTCGATGATCCGCCGGTAATCCGCCTCGCCCAGGCGCTGACCCTGTCTGCCGTAAAGTCCGACGCGTCGCAGGTACGGGATGTCGCTGCGGAGCCATTCCCGCAACAGTTCCCGCGGCACGGGGTCCGGCAGCGAAAAGACATCGATCAAATAACCGGCCTGTTGCCAGGCCCGGGCTTCGGCCTGGGCTTGGCCGGCTGACACCAGCACTTCGTCCGGCGCTTCGAGACGGCCGATCCAGAAATCGGCCGTGCGCATTTCAGGCGACACGCGGGGCAGGTCTTCGGGCCCGGGCACCACGCGCACCGGCTCCGCCGCCCAGGCCGCGCCCGCAATCCACCACAAGCCTGCCAGCCAATACCAGCCCGCGCGCCTAGGCACTGCGCTCCCCCTCCGACAGCAGGCGGCGCCCGCGCAAGATGCCCTCGTTGACCACGCGCTCCAGATACCTGAAATCCCCCTGATCCGCCTGATTCAGCCCCCATTCGTACTCGCGCTGGTTGTCCACGCGGATCAAAGCCGGCGGCAATCCGCACGCGAGCAGCTGCGCCTGCAACAGCAGGCGCCCGACCCGGCCGTTGCCCCGGTGGAAAGGGCGCAGGCGCAGGAAAGCATGGTGCAGGCGTACGGCCCGGCCCGCCGGATGGGAATCAGGACGGCCGCACGCTTCCAGCCAGCCCCGCAGCCCGTCCGCCGCGCCGCGTAAACGGCCCGGCGCCGCTTCCCGCTCGCCGCGCATGGCCGTGGCGTGCATCTCAAGCAGGTGGGCTTCGCCCAGCGCGGATTCCCGCACCGCCTGTTCCACCATCCAGGCCAGCGCCTCCCGGTGATTCAGCGCCGCCGTCGCCCCGGGGGAAAGCGCGCCGGCCGGAAGCACGCCGGCCAGCGCCTCGCGCGTGTCGGCCCATGTCAGCTTGGCGCCGGCCAGCGCCAGGGAATGATAGGTGGCTTCCAGAAAGAAATGTTCCCGGAGCGCGGAGCGCTGCCGCAATTTTTCCAGGAGATCCGGCCTCTGCAGACTCTCGACCAGGGGCTGCAGGTCGATATGCTCGCGATAGAGCGAGTCGATGCGTCCTCCCAGACGCGCTCGCGGTTCACTGGCGCCTGTGAACCAGCGGTAAATAGTCATGTATTCCACGCCGGCCAGGCGCGCCAGACGGGTGCGTTTGAACCCCGCCTGTTCGAGCGCCAGGAGTTTGTCGCGGGAAGAGAGCGGTACCAGGGTTTCACTCACAGTGGCGGTCCTGGGCAGCATGCTTCCATTATATATAACTTCCACAATCAGGGCGAGCGTCTTGTGGAGCGTCCCCCCGCGGTCAGGTTCCCTTTTCTTCCCCCTTGCCAGTCCGGGAAAAGGGCGCTACAATACCGCCGTTTTTAAATCCATCCCCTCAGCCGGAGGCTGACATGATCGGTCTGCGAGCGGTTAAAAGCGTTTTCACCATTTTACAGTCGGAAAACTCGCCCATGCAAATCGCGGGCGGCGTGGCCATTGGTTTGTTCATGGGATTTTCGCCCTTCAACGGCCCGCAGAATTACCTCCTGATGATTCTGCTCTTTTTCCTCAACGTGAACGTGGCCTCAGCCACCGTGGCCACGGCCTTGTTCTCCGGCCTGGCCGCGCTGCTGGACCCGGTGGCGCACAAGCTGGGATTCGCCCTGCTGGTTTCCAACGACAGCCTGACCCCGTTCTGGACCGCGCTGTATAACCTGCCGGTCGTGCCGTTCACGCGATTCAACAACACTGTGGTCCTGGGCAGCTTCGTGCTGGCGCTGATCCTGGTGATCCCGGTCATCTTCCTCACCCGCGCCTTCATCCTTTATTACCGCGCCCACTGGCGGGAGCGCGTGGGCAAAGTGGGCGTGGTCAAGTGGCTCAGCGGCCTGAATACGGCCCTGGGCATCAAGGAGAAACTGTGATGGAACCCAAGACACCCAAACCCAAGAAAACCGGAGTGATCCGCTGGAAATACGCCCTGCCGGCGGCCATCGTCATCGGCCTGGTCCTGGCGTTCAATTATTTCTTCCTGGACGCGCTCCTCAAGCGCGGCCTGATCATGGCCGGCGAACTGGCTCTGGGCGCCAAAGTGGAAATCGCCAGCCTCAAGCTGAAATGGTCGGACCTGTCTTTGACCGTGCGGGGCGTGGCCGCGGCCAACAAGGACAATCCCATGACCAACCTGGTGGAATTCGAATCCGCCCGGCTGGCCATCAAGCCCCTGCCCCTGCTCTCCAAGAAACTGAACATCGAGGAGGCGAGCCTCACGGGCCTGCGCTGGGGCACGGAGCGCAAAACCTCGGGTGCCCTGCCGCCGGCCAAACAGAAAAGCTACGCCGCGCGCCTGGCGCCGGCGGACAGCCCCACGGGCAAACTGCTGGCCAAGCTCGAAACCCAGGCCGAGACCGAATGGCAGGCTCTGCCGGCCTGGGACAACATCCAAAAAGTGAAGAACCAGATCTCGTCGCTGTCCCTGGAGGGCGTGGTCAAACCGGAGAACCTGGAAACCCTCAAGCAGGCCGAAGCCTTGAAACAGGAAGCCCAGAACAAGGCCGGCCAGTACCGCCAGAAACTGCAAAACCTGGATGTGGCCGCCAAGGTGCAGGCCGTGCAACCCGCCCTCGAAGAACTCAAGGGAATGCAAATCCGCTCGGCGCAGGACGCGGCCGCGGCCAAGGACAAGATCGACACCGCGCAGCGCAAGATCCAGGAGCTGCAGGCCCTGCAAGGGCAGTTGCAGCAACTGAAGGCCCAGGCTGAGTCTGACTTCGGCCAGGCCGCCTCGCTGACGCAAAAGCTGAACGAGTGGAAGGAAAAGGACCTGGCCGCGCTCTCCAGCCAGCTCCAGCTGCCTTCTCTGTCCTTTGAAAATCTGACCCGCAGCCTGGTGGGCCCGCTCTGGCTGTCCCGGGTGCGGCAATTCGTGGATTTGGCCAACACCGCCCGGCGGTATATGCCGCCTCGCAAGGAAAAAGACAAGAAAGTCGTGCAGCCCCGGCTGCACGGCCTGGATGTCAGCTTCCCCCTCGCCCAAGTGCCCCCGGCCTTCCTGATCCAGAAGCTCTCCCTCACGGGCAGCACGGGCGGGCCGGGCAAGACCGGCGAGCCGGTGGATTTCGTGGGCCTGGTGACCAACATCACCTCCGACCCGCGCCTCCTGGGCCTGCCGACCAAGGCCGAAATCAAAGGCGCCCAGTCCGGCCGCGTCTACGACGTGACCGCCGTGCTGGACCACACGGCCGACGTGCCCAAGGACACCGTGGCCCTTTCCGCCCAGGGGCTGGCCGCCTCCAGCCTGCACCTGCCCTCGTCGGATTATATGCCCAACCTGGCCGCGGGCCAGGTGGCTTTTTCCAGCCGCTTCACCCTGCAGGGCGATGAGCTGGAGGCGGATTTGCAAGCCGCGCTTTCGGGCCTGAAGCCGCCGGCGGCAGGGACCGGGGACGAAGCCAAGAAACTGCTGGCCGAACTGTGGCAGGGCGTCAACCGCGTGAACCTGCAGGCCAAAGTGAAAGGCCGGGGCGATGATTTACAGCTCTCGCTCTCGTCGGACCTGGACCGGCTGCTGGGCGACCGGCTCAAAGCCATGGCCGGCGAAAAGCTGGCCGAGGTGCGCGCCAAGCTCATGGCGGAGATCAACAAATACGCGGCCGCCAAGCAAAAGGAGCTGCTGGACCAGTACGGGCTCTCCAAATCCGGGGCCCTGGGCGACATCACTTCGACCCAAGGCAGCGTGCAGGATAAAATCGCGGCCATCCAGAAGGCCGTCCAGGAGAAGCAGGCCGCGGCCCAACAGGCCGTGGATCAGCAAAAAAAGCAGGCCGAAGACCAGGCCAAGCAAAAAGCGCAGGAACAGCTGAAAAACCTGTTCGGAAAGTGAACGCATGAAATTTCTGCATTTGCTGCTCGGCAGCGCGGCCGGCGGGCTGGCCCGCTATCTCCTGGCCAGCTCGGTCTACCGGGTCGCAGGCGCGGGTTTTCCCTACGGCACCTTGGCCGTCAATCTCGCCGGCTGCTTTCTGCTCGGCCTGCTGGCCGGCCTGGCCGAGGACAAGCTCCTGCTGGGGCCGGACGCCCGGCTCCTGCTGATGATAGGCTTTTGCGGAGCGTTCACCACGTTCTCCACCTTTATTTTCGAAACCGACAACCTGCTGCGGGAAGGCGAATGGCTGGCTGCTTTACTGAACGTAACGGTCAGCGTATTCTTGGGGTTTGCGCTGTTCCGGGGCGGGCGTATGCTGATCGATCTCGTCTGACCAAGGAGGCGGCATGAAAATCCCCACGAACGGCCAACTGCTGCGGATCTTTCTGGGCGAGCAGGACAAATGGGAGGGGCAGCCCCTTTACGAAGCCCTCGTGCTCCTGGCGCGCCAGCGCGGACTGGCCGGGGCCACGGCCATCAAGGGCTTCATGGGTTTCGGCTGCAAGAGCCACTTGCACACCACCAAGCTGCTGCGGTTGTCCGAGGACCTGCCCATCATCATCGAAATCGTGGACAGCGAGGAAAAGATCGCGGCCTTTCTGCCCTACCTCGATGACATGGTGCGCGAAGGGCTCATCACCCTGGAGAAAGCCAATGTCATCGCCTACCGGGCCGAGGCGCCGAAATAAGTCTCTGCCGGCCCGGTTTACAGCCGGTCCTGTTTGGGATGGGTCCTGAAAAACTCCCAGATCACATCCGTCGCGTCGAAATCACGGCCTTTGCGCCCCACCACGCCTGACAACACCATTTTGAGCAGCGGGCCGCGCCATTCCTGGCGTCCGGGCCAGGTATGGCCGCCGCCCCCGATGGCGATCAGCCACACTTCCGTTCCGTTCCGGCCGCCGGCATAAACGGTTTGACGGGTGCGGGTGCCGTCCTGGGGATTGAGATCAGGCCAGTCGCTCGTCACAGGTTCGGAAACACAACCATCTGCCCGCCTCCAAAACGCCACTGTCTGTTCGACGGAAAGGACCCGGTCCCGGGTCTGTTTGCCGATCCTGACAAATCCGCCTTCCCATGGCACCAGGGGGTCCTCCGTACCGTTGATCATGAGCACGGACACGGGTTCAGCGGGTGAGAGGCCGGCTGCGACACGCTCGGGAAACGAGGCGATGACCGGCGCGATGGCCGCGATCTGGTCCGCGTGCCGGGCGGCCAGCACGAGCGCCATCATGCCGCCATTGGAAGCGCCGGTGACGAACACGCGGTTGCGGTCAGCGGGCAGGGTGTTGCATAAGTATTCGAGAAGCGACGACAAAAATCCCTCGTCATCCACGCGGGTGCGGTGGGCGTACGACTGTTCGATTTCGCGGCCATCGTTCCACTGCCCCTCCAGGCCGTCAGGGTACACCAGCAGGAACGGGGCTGAATCCGCCAGGCGTTCGAAACCGTATTGCGTATACGTCGCCCACTTCCTGGCCGAGCCTCCTCCGCCGTGCAGGGCCATGACCAGGGGCAAGGGCAGACTGCCTGCCTCCCGCGGCAGATACAGCAGGTAGCCGCGCTTCACGCCATTGTGCATGAAGGCGCGGTACTCGGAGCGCCCCTGCAAATCCGGTTTCCCAGCCATCAAAGCGGCCGGACATGCCGCCAGGCACGCAGCCGCACATCCCGCAAGCACCAGGCTACGCACGTCTTCGCTCTGTGGGAACCGCGCCTTCCCGGCGCGCCAGCGGTTCCAATTCCGCACGGTGCTCGAACAGGGCGCAGCCCTGGAGCGTGGGCCCCAGCCACTCCGCGCGCTCCCGGATGCGCGCCAGCCAGGGCGATGCCAGCGCCTGCCTGAGCGATCCTGTCCGCAGCGAATCCTTGGCCCAATGGCTGAAAGGGCACGGCTCCACCTGGCCCAGGGCGTTGACGTGCACGAAACCCCGGCCCGCGGCCATGCACGATCCGGCGATCTCGTACTCATCTTCGGGCATCTGCACGAGAATAATGCGCTTGCCGCCCTGATAGGCTTTGACCCGGCGGCGGAACGCGGCTTGCTCCTCGGCCGGCGGCACCTGGGCCTGGTCACTGTCCTGCGCCGAGGGCACAAACCCAACGAAATAGCCGAAGCGGCAGCCCTGGCGGATCATCTCGTCGATAAACGCGTCCGCCGAAAGCAAGGGCAGGTTGGCGCGGGTCGCCATGCAGGAAAAACCAAAAAACGCGCCGGCCCGGCGCAAATGAGCCATGGCTTCCATGACCCGCGCATAAGCGCCCGGACCGCGGCGGGCGTCGGTCAAGCGTTCGTCCCCTTCCACGCTGAGGATGGGAACCACGTGCCGCATGCGTCCCAACCGCCGCGCCGCGGGAGCGTCCAGATAGGTGCCGTTGTTGAACAGGAAAAAGAGCAGTTGCGGATGCCCGGAGACCAGGTCGAGCAGGCCTTCGCACTGCAGGGGCTCTCCCCCGGTCAGCACCACCCAGGTCACGCCCAGGGCCTTGGCCTGCCGGAAGAGCGAATCCATTTCTTCCAGCGTCAGTTCCCGTTCCTGGTCGTACTCCCGGCTGTAGCAGCCCGCGCAGGTCAGGTTGCAGCGCGTGGTCACGCTGAGGATCAGGATGGGCGGGACCTGAAGCCCTTCCCGCCGCTGCCAGCGCGCGCGCCGCCGCGCGCTCAGCCAGAAATGCCAGAGGCGGGCCAGGAGCGCGGCGATCCGGCCGGGTCGCCAGGCGGTCCATAATCCGAACGCTTTGATGAGGCCGGCCAGGAAACCGGCTTGATACGGCTGGTCTTCGGGCATGGTCGCGGGGTTACTTGCGCAAGGCTTCGGCCGGCTGCAGCTTGCGGGCATAACGCGCCGGAATCATGGCGGCCAGAGCCGGCACCACGATCGAAAGCACGACCGCTATCAGCGCGGCCAGGATGGAAATGGAAGGATGCATCACGTATTCGATCGGCATCTCGACCGACTTCATGAACGACTCCATGTTCACGCCCGTAAAATGCAGGAGCGCGACGAAGCCGTAGCCCACAAGCGCGCCGGGGATGCCGCCGGCCGCGCCGATCAGCGCGCCCTCGAGAGTGAAGTTGACGAACAGCTCGCGGTCCGTCATGCCGATGGCCTTCAAGGTCCCGACTTCGTGGAGCCGTTCGAAGATGGCCATCATCATGGTGTTGATCACCACGAACGAGGCCAGGAACAGGATCAGGGCTTCGATGAAAATATACATGATGCGCATGACGTGGAAGCTGGAAAACAGGGGGCCCAGCTGCTCCTGGTACGTCCGGGCGGCCAGCCCCGCGGGCAGGAGGGATTTGACCGCGGCGTCCACCGCGTCGGTCTGCTTTTCCTCCTGCGTCAGGACATACAATTCGGTCGTGCCGTCCTGTATTTTCAGCAGGCGCTTGGCGTCGGCCAGGGAAATGAAAAACAGTTTTTTGTCATACATGCCGATTCCCGTTTTCACCAGCCCGGCCACGGGCAGCTTGATCCCGTTGAGCCCGCCCTCCGAGGTTTTGGTGGCCAGCAGCAATTCGTCGCCCATTTTGACACCAAGCCGTGCGGCCAGGTCCTTGCCCAGGTACAGGCCCTCGGGGCCCAGCGTGCCGGCCGTGAGTTTTTCCCCCAGGCCAAAGGCGCTGTGTTCAAGATCCAGCCCGACGCCCAAGGCCTCGACCGTATTGTCGCCGTGCCCGAGCAGGATGCCGAACCGTATCCGTTCCTCCACCGCTTTCACGCCGGGCAATACCCGGATCCGGTCGCTCAAACTTTTAGCGTCGGGAATCAAGGTATCCACGGGAATGAAGCGTTCGCGTTCCAGATACTCCTCGGTCGTAATCCGGACATTGCCGGTCTGATAAACGATGTAATTCCCGATGAACAGGTTCACCAGGCCGTTGATCCAGCCCTGGGCCACGCCCACGATCATGGCTCCGAAAAACACGGCCAGGGCCGTTAAAAAGCTCCGGCGCCGGTTGCGCAGCACGTTGCGTAAAGCGAATTTCATGAGCATGAGGGTCTCCAGTCTTCCATCGGTCCGACCGGTCTGACCGGCCGGACTCGTCGGACCGCGCTGTTCACTGCACCGTTCTGAGGCACTCCATAGGCTGCATTTTGGTCACCTTCTTGGCCGGGTAATAACTCGCCAGCAGGCTGGCTACCAAGGTGAAAATCATGGCGTTGACGTACGCGCCGGCCAGCCAGGCGGATTTGACCACGCCCATGATCGGCATGCCCAGGTCCTGTTTGCCGAACATGGTGTCCAGGTCCATGCCCACAAAGGCGAAATAGGCGTTGAACAGCGTACCCAGCACCAGTCCCATGAGCCCGCCGGCCACGCCGATCAGCGCGCCCTCGACCAGAAACAGCCGCTGCACCTCCCGGTCCGTGAAGCCCAGGGCTTTCATGGTGCCGATTTCCCGCTTTTTCTCGAACACCGACATCAGCATGGTGTTAATGATGCCCACGATGGCGATAATCATGATCATGAGCACCAGGACGTTCTGGAATTTCCGCTTCGTGGCCATCAAATTGCGGAAATCCTCGGACAGGGCCTGCCAGCTGTACACCCGCGCATCAAGCCCGTTCAGCGCCGCCTTGAGCTTCGGTTCGTATTCAGCCACTTTGAAAAACGCGTCGGTCTTGATCGCGATTTCGGCCGCGTCCCGGGTGTTCAGGAACTGCCGGGCCTCGTTCAGGTTAACGAACACCTGGGAGGAGTTCACCTGCGGATTGGCAGACACGAGCAATCCGGTAATGAGCAATTCCACCGAGGTCAGCATGCCCTGCTGGGTCCTGAAGGTCAGATAAACCGTGTCGTTGAGCTTCAAGCCGAGGTCATCGGCCAGTTGTTGTCCCATGATCACGCCGCCGGGTTCCAGTTTGCCCGCCACCAGGTACTTGCGCAGGTCGAAAACCCGCTGGTCGTCCGGGCCGATGCCCACGGCCACCACGGGCATGCTGTCCACGCCGTTGTCCGCCTCGGCCAGGAATTGCACGCGCTCCGCGACGCCGGTGACGAAGCCCAGGGTGCGCAGCTTCGCCTCCACGGCTTGTGGATCGTGGAGGTAGTTGGCCGTCTCATAGGGCCGGTCCTCGTCCCAGGCCGTACTGCGGATCTTGTAATGGCCGGTTTCGAAATCGATCAGGTTTTTGATCGATTCCTGGTCGAACCCGGCCATCAGGCAGGCGAAGAGGATGTAAATCCCCACGCCAAAGGACAGGATGAGGAAGGTCAGGACCGTCCGGATCTTGGACCGCAGGATGTTTTTAAGCGCCAGCTTGAACAGGTAGGTCATGGCTCGATCATCCCGTCACGGATTTTGATCAGGCGCTTGGCATGCTTCATGATGAGCTGGTCGTGCGTGGAAAACAGGAAAGTTGAACCCTCGCGTTCGTTCAGCGACTTCATGAGATCCACGATCTCCTCGCCGGTCTTGGAATCCAGGTTGGCCGTGGGTTCGTCGGCCAGCACCATTTTGGGATGCTTGACCAGGGCGCGCGCGATCGAGACGCGCTGTTGCTGGCCGCCGGACAGTTCCAAGGGGCGCCGGTTTTCCAGGCCGTTGAGGCCGACCTTGGCCAGCATGTCCATGACCTGGTCCCGGATTTCCCCGGGGGCGAGGCGCCTCAGCAGTTTCAGGGGCATCTCCACGTTTTCGAATACGGTCAGCACGGGGATCAGGTTGTAGGTCTGGAAGATGAACCCGAAATATTCCCGGCGCAGGGCCGCCAGCTCGTCGCTGCTCTTGCCCATCAAGTTCACGCCGTCCAGGATGAGTTCACCCTGTTCCGGCCGGTCGATGGTGCCGATGCAGTTCAAGAGCGTGGTTTTGCCCGACCCCGAGGGCCCGGCAATGGCCGTGAATTCACCCCGGTCCACGGTGAGGCTGATGTTTTGCAGGGCTAGCACCCCCAGCCTGCCGGCCTGGTAGGTTTTATTGAGGTGTTTCACTTCAAGCAGCATGGATGTCCTCTTCTGTAGGGGCGTTCAATTGAACGCCCCTACGCTTTTTTAACCCATTGGTCTTGGTCTAAAATTTCGCCTCCACGCGCGCATCCAGGGCGGCCCGGCCCAGGCTTTCATGACCAAACTCCGCCCTGCCGGGCCCAGTGGGAATCATGCCCAGGAGGGTCGCGCTCAGCCCGTCAGCCAGCACCCAAGTGGCGGAAGGCACCACCAGGCTGCTGCGGTCCTCTACGTTCCAAAACGCGTCGCAACGGGCCTGAAAAAACTGGTCCGGAAGGTACTGCAGCCAACCATATATATATTGCTTGCCGTTGAACATGCTGGTTCCCGATAAAACCGAGGCCGCCTGGTCCGTTTTCCTGGCCGCGGCCCGCTCCTGGAAGGCATACTGGACGCCGAACAGCCATTCGCCGTCCGACAGGCTGTAATCAAGCCCGGCGACCGCCTCCCCATATCCGTTCTTCCCCTGGTCGTCCGCATGCCAGGCTGCGCTGGCCTGCACCTCGACCTCCAGATCGCCTTTGAGGAACAGGCCGGCCTGGTTCTGACCGGTCCCCCGTCGCAGGACGACCAGGCCGGCGTCGAATCCCAAGGCATGGGTGTTCAGGCCCAGGCCGGCGGCCGTGGTTTGCGAATTTCCTTCCGGGCTAACGAAGGCCTGCAGGCCCGATAAGTCGCCCAGGCCCAGTTCCCAGGTCAGTCCCAGCAGGCCCTGCTTGACATAACCCAAATCCGCCACATTGACCGACTGGTCGAGCTCAAAAGGGTTGAACACGCCCAGCAAGCCGAAGGCCGCATAGGTTTTGCCCAGGCTGAAAACGCCCAGTTCCGAGAGATAACGGACGAACGCCCGGGGGATTCTGACCGCAAAGGCCTCGCTAATCTCCAGGGGCAGGTCCGGACTGGCGAGCGCCCACACCCGCAGGTCGCCGTAAAACCGCCACGCGTCGGTCCTGTTCTCCACCACCCAGCGGTTTTCCAGCAGGTTGACGAAGTGGCCGCCGGAATCCAGCGCGATCCAGGCCGCATCATTGCGCAAAGCGCCGGTCAACGACAGCTCGGCCCGCCCGGAAACAGCGGCGAACAGGAGCAGCGCCAGGCAACCACAGACAGTCCTCATCGCGAGAGGCATGAACAGGTTCCTTCAGCGCATCAGGTATTGCTTGGTGAAGACATCCTTGGGCAACGCCACGTCGAACTTGATCTCCTGGAAAGCCACCACGGTTTTCGAATCCTTGCGGCGCAGGTCCTGGATGGTGATGCGCAGAGGCACCCAGCGGTCCCCGATCCGCGTGACTTCCTCCTGGGACATCCGTTTAAGCAGCCGGCCGCCGCGGGCATACAGTTCCAGCCGCAAGGGCACGAACCGTTCCTGGTCCACGAAGATTTTCTGGCGTTCGTAGGTCAGGTCCGGGCGCTTGGCCGTGAGTTCCACCACGTTGCAGGCGCGGTTGTCCACGGTTTCGTCCTGCAGCAGCACCGCCTGGTAGCGTTCCTCCAAGCTTTCATTCTCCAGCATGTCCTCGTAGGAAAGGTCGCTGCCCATCATGCCCTGGCGCAGCATGTGTCCGGAAATTTTCATGACATCGTCCGCATCCGGGAAAAAGATCCACATCTCGTTGTCCAATTTCAGGTATTTCACGCCCCGGTCCTCGGGGTTGGTGAATTCCATGAAGGATTTCCGGCCTTCCCGCTGGCCAAAGCCGAAAAACACTTTGGTCAGCGTGCGGCTGCCTTTTTGGATGGTCATGGTGGCCTGGAAAGACTCGGTTTTGAACGACTCGTTGCTGTCGATCCGGCGGACGATTTCCAGGGCCTTGTCCCCGGCCCAAACAGGGACCGTCAGACCCAGGGCCAGGAGGAGAAAAGTCAGTGAACGGCACATAACCACACCTCGGTGAAAAATAGTCTTTCTATTCTTCAATATCCTGCGTCAAGACTCAAGCATATTCGGCGCCGTCCAGGGCGGCCCAATTTCCCTTGTCAGCAGTGGGAAAAAGCCCTACAGTATTTCACTCTCCGGGTTTATCGGAACAGGATGTGTTTCGAGGCGCTTCATGGATCCTCTCGCAGCAACCATTCAAGACGAGCTATCCGCCTGGCTCCCGCGCCTGATCCGCTTGTGGCGCCGGGAATCCGGGTCCAAGTGGTCGGATGCACCGCCTGACCGCCTGCTTCCGGCCGAGGCCAAAAGCGTGGCCGCAGGGCTTCAGCGCCTATCGCAGGGCCTGACCCGGGAGCGGCAGCTGGCCGGCGAGGTGTATTTCTCCGATCCAGCCCAGGCCGGCGCCTACCTATTATATTTCTGGCCGGTTTCCTATGCCCAGGCGCGCCTGGCTTTGAGCCTGCTTCCCGATCCCCCCTGTTCTGTGCTCGAACTGGGCAGTGCGGCCGGCCCGCTGTCAGCCGCTGCCGCAAGTTTGGGCTGCCGCAACCTTCATCTCGTTGACCGCAGCGCCAAAGCCCTGGGCTGGGGCCGGCTGCTGCTGCAGGCCGAAGGCGCAACTGTGACTGTCTCGCAGCAGGATCTGTCGCGAAACACGCGGCTGGCCGTCGGCTCCTATGACTTGATCGCCGCACAACACCTGGGCAATGAGTTGTGGCTGGGCGACCCCGGCCGGCCCGGCAAAATTGCGGGCATGCTCTCCGGTTTGAAAGACAGGCTGTCCGGGCAAGGACATTTGCTTCTGGTCGAACCGGCGTTGAAAAATACGTCGCAGGCTGCATTGCAAGTCCGCGACCGCCTGCTGCAAAACGGCTGGGCAGCGCGCTTTCCCTGCCTGCACCAGCAGCCCTGTCCCACGCTGGCTGCGGGCGACAGTTGCCACGCGGAAAGCGAGTGGTCCGCGCCCGAAGCCGTGCACGCCCTGTGGCAGCGCGCCGGCCTGCATAAACGCATCCTGAAAATGACTTTGCTTTTGTTTTCCCCGGCTGTTCCGGAGTCTTCCGGCCCTGAACGCTGGCTGGCGGTTTCCGAGCCGCGGCGCCTCCGCACCCGCGAGATCGAAGTACTGGCCTGCGGCGCAGGCCAGCGGGTGGCGTTCCGGCTCGCGCCCGCGGACGCCGCGGACGCCAATCGGGTGCTGTTTAAATTAAAACCCGGCGAGATCATTACTCTGAAAGGAGTCGCCGGCGAGGGCACTACCCGCCGGCTGGGTCCTGAATCACGGGTGGAGCGCGTATCCCCGGCGCGTTCAGGGCTTCAGATCAGGGCCTGACCCGCGTTTCCCCTTGACTTCGTTGCCTGCCCCGCCTATATTCCTCTTTATGTTTTCCGCTTTCGTTTCGCGCGCCGGATCCCGCCTGGTTTCCCTGCCCTTGACCGCAAGCCTGCTGTTTTGGGCGCTGCTGGCGTCCGTGCATATTCACCACGGCCATTCGCACGAAACAGGCGACTCCCGCCATTGTTCCATCTGCCAGGTCGTTCACCAATTGTCCTCAGCCGACCAGCCGGTCCCGACCGCTCCCCACCCATCCGCCGGTCTGCCTGCCATTTCGACCCGGCTTGTAGGCAACGCCATCCTGGCTGTCACCCCTGTTTGTTTGGAACATCCGGTCAATCACGGCCCTCCTTCCGTCTGACTTTTCCAAGCCACCGTTTCACCTGTTCCTTCATTAAGATCAGGGAAGGACTATGTCCTTTCCTGCCATTTCCCAGGAGGCATTTCCATGCGCTTTGCTTTAAAAACAATATTGCCGGTTGCTGTTTTATTGCTTTCCTCCCTGTCCGCCCGGGCTGCTGCCCCGGGTTTGACAATGAATCCGGATCTATCCGTGATTTTGGACGGATATGTCTATTACGACCACTTCAATGCGACAGATGAAGACGGCGCGCACGTCTTTTCGGAAATCGCCGGATTTGAAGCCGGCCATCATCACGAAGGCGAAGAAACGCACGCCCACGAGCCTGCGGATGGTTTCAATTGGCGGCACGCCGAGTTGAATTTCAGCGGCTCGGTGGACCCGTTTTTCAAAGCCTGGGTCATAGCCGCGATCAGCCCCGAAGGCGCGGAACTGGAAGTCGCGCAGATCGAGACTTTGGAGCTGCCGTTGGGATTAAAGGTCAAAACCGGTAAATTTTTCTCCGACTTCGGCCGTCTGAACGCCCAGCACAGCCATCAATGGCCGTTCATTACCGCGCCGATGGTGAATCAGCTGTTTTTCGGGCATCACGGCATCAATGACCTGGGGCTCCAGGTCTCGTATCTGGCCGGCCTGCCTTTCTATCTCGAACTGGGTTTGGAGGGATTCGAGACCGGCGGCGAGGAAAACAGCCTTGCTTATCTGGGCGAGCCGCCCCTGCCAAAGTTCAACTCGCCCCGGACCGGCGTGGCCTGGCTGAAAGCCGGGCCTGACCTCGGGCTGGAACATTCGCTGCTGGCCGGAGCCAGCTTCATCCAGGGCGTTCGCCAGGAAGAGCATGACGGCGACGAAAACGGCGCGGCGGATCATTGGCTTTCCGGCTGGGCCCAAGTTGCGGGCGCTGATTTGGTCTACAAATACGACGACCCGGCTCCCATGGGAAAGAACGATATCGTCGTCGAAGCGGAATACTATGTCCGCCATGTCCGCATGCAAATATACCGGCATGACCTGGCCGCTGAAATGGCGGGTGCGTATCTGCAAAAGCTGCAGGACGGATTATACGCACAAGCCATTTACGGCCTTTGGCCGCAATGGCGGATAGGATTGAGGTTTGACCACCTGGGATCGCTAAACCGCGTTGAGTATCCCGACGGAAGCGCGGCGACGTTCGATCCGACCCGCCGCACCACGTTCATGGCAGATTGGAGTTTTTCGGAGTTTTCGCGCTTGCGCTGGGAAGGTTCCTACGGCGAATACGCGCTGGCCGACGGAAACGTGAACGGCTGGTCGTGCGGAATGCAGATTGATATTTCCTTGGGCGTGCACGGCGCGCACAAGTTTTAAGGAGGCACCCCATGAAACGAACGTTATGGGGATTCATGCTCTTGCTGGGCTTAGCCGTTCCGGCGGGGGCAAAGATGCAGGTGGTGGCCACTCTCCCCTGGATCGGCAGCGTGCTGCGCGAAATCGGCGGAGATAAAATCCAGGTCACCATGCTGGTCAAACCTTCGCAAGATCCGCACATGATCGAGGCCAAGCCCGGCATGATCCTGGCCGCGCGCAAAGCGGACGCGTTGTTTTTCAACGGCCTGGACCTGGAGATCGGCTATGTGCCGCTTCTGATCGATTCTTCCCGCAATCCGAAAATCCAGCCGGACAAACCCGGATATTTCGACTGCTCGCGGTTCGTTGATCCGATCGAAGTGCCGGAAAGCGTGGATCGGCGCCAGGGGGACGTGCATCCCCTGGGCAATCCGCATTATCATTTTTCGGCCCCGGCGGTCCTCAAGATCTCGGAAGGCATGGCGCAAACGCTCGGACAACTGGACCCGGCGCAGGCTGCCTGGTACCAGGCGAACGCCGAGGCGTTTGCGGCCAGGCTCAGGGCCAAGCAGGAAACCTGGGCCGTGGTGCCTTTGCAAGGCAAGCGTTTCGTTGCGCACCACCGGATGTACGAATACCTGGCCAAAGAATACGGGTTCACGATCTCCGGGTATGTCGAACCCAAACCAGGCATTCCGCCTTCCTCCGGATACATCGAAACCCTGCTAAAAAGCATGGAGCAGTCTAAACCGGACGGCATTCTGGTCTCACCCTATTCCTCGAAAAAAGAGGCAGCCTATATCTCGGCTCAAACCGGGGTCAAGGTGATTTTGCTTCCGCACGATGTGGGAGCTGTGCCTGAAACCGGGGATTATCTTGCCTTTATTAATACCGTCCTGGAGGCCGTAAAATAATGGACCCCTTGCTGCTGTACCCGTTCCTGGCCTGCTTGCTCCTGGTGCTGATCCACGCGTATTTTGGCGTGCACATACTTCAGCGCGGCATTATTTTCGTGGATCTGGCCTTGGCGCAATTTATCGGAGTGGGTATGGCGCTGGCCTTTTATTTCGGGCAGGAGCGCTCGGCGCTCCTGCCCCTGGCCGCCGCGCTGGTTGGATCGGCCGTCTTGGCCCTGGGCAAGAAAATATCCCGGCAGGTCAATGTGGAGGCGTTCATCGGCGTGCTGTATATCTTTTCCATCTCGGCCGCAATCCTCATTTTGGATAAAACGCCGCACGGCCTGGAGGAATTCAAAAACATCCTCAACGGCAACATCATTTGGGTTATGCCCGCGGACTTGCTCTCGACTTTTGCGGTTTATACTGTCATCGGAGCTGTGCACCTGGTTTTCCAAAAACGCTTTCTGGCGATGACATACGAAGCGAAAGGCGGATACTTCTGGGAATTCCTGTTTTTCTTCACCTTTGCTTTGGTGCTGGTAAAATCCGTTGAGTTGGCCGGAATCCTTCAGGTCTTTGCGTTTCTGGTCATTCCGGCCTTGATCGGCAGGTTGTTCTTTACGGCACCAGTTAAAATCCTGCTGACCGGGTGGCTGGCCGGGACGGCGGTCAGCATGGCAGGCGTCATGGCCTCCTACCGCTTCGACCTGCCCACCGCGCCGGTGATTGTGGCGGGCTTTGCAGGTCTGTTCTTTGTGTTGTTGGCCTTGAAATATTGGTTCCAAGCCCGCGGACGCCGCGAACGGAAACCGCATTCGATTCAAGCATAAGCCGGGTGAAACCGTGACCGGCCGGGTCCCCGTCCGGCCGGTTTTTAAGTGATCAGAAGCTTTTCCGCGCGGTCATTAAAAATATCTTGAAATCCCTTTCCCGGCCGTCCGCCAGTTGTTTGCGGCGCGTATATGCTTCGCAAAATTCGATTTTCCGGAAGCCGGCGCTGAAAAACACCTTTTGCAGCGCCTGGCGGTTAAAACCATTGTGCACGTTTGCATCCTGAACCGAGTGAAAGCCGCCGTCGTGCTCGTCCAAATCCGCAATCGCGATTTGGCCTTTCGGATTCAACACCGCAAACAGCGCCCGGGCTGCTTTGACAGTATCCGGAATATGGTGAAGCGTCATCGAACTGACAATGACATCCGCCGCAGGCAGACGTCCCTTTTCATCTTCCAGGGACGCATGTAAGACCTTCACATTCACGAGTGGAGTGCCCCCCGGACTAAAGTCCGGGGCTCCCTCCCTCCGCAAACTAATCCCGCAATCCTCTCCCCGGGCTGAAGCCCGGGGATTCCTGCGGAGGGATTGCATATTTCGCCAGTTTCGCCTTGAGCATTTCCAGCATACCCCGGGAATTATCCACGGCGATTACTTCCCGGACCCTCGTCCTCAATTTTAAGGCAATCAAACCGGTGCCGGTCCCATAATCCATCAAGACTTGGGTGGGGCTCAAGTCCAGTTTTCGCGTCATGGCTGCAGCGATCGTTTCCGCCATATGGATTTTCCGCTCATCTTGATCCCAAGCGGCCGCCTCGCGGTCAAAGTGGTTTTTCACGCTTTCGTCCTTTCACGCGCCTGCGCGAACCCCGCCAAACGCCGGTCGCGCCGGTTTTCAGGCCGGCTTCCCTGGCCAGCCAGACGTGGAGCCTGCGGCCGTTCCTCCGAAAACGACGATTCTCACGCTGCCGTTTCCGAGTCAGTTTTTTTCGCAAATCAAAAGTCCACCGCATTCCAACCAAGCCGGCTACGCACCGATCTCCAAAACGCCGCCGCATTGCAGTTGTTGCCAAGGAGCCGGTGCAGTGTGCGGGTACAAGCAACCCGATCGCAAACCGGTCCAGCGCTTCCAGCGTCCGGCGCATCCGTTCCGCAGAGGCGGCATGCAAGTGCATGCCGCCGATCACGGCCTGGAACGGCCGACCGGGCTTCAAGCCGCGAATATACTCCACGGTATTGACCACTCCGGCATGGGCGCAGCCCAGCAGCACAACCAGTCCCTGCCGGGTCTCGAAGAAAAGGGCCTGGTCGTCCGGCAGTTCGTCTGCTTGCCGGCACCCGGAATCCATAAAAAAAAGGCCCGCCCGCATCCTCGTAAGCCGTGCGCCGCGGGATGGGCCCGGTGAGCCAAAGTCCAGGGATTACCTCAACCGGCATTGTCGTTTCGACCCAGTTTCCGGCTAGAGCGCGGGCTTGGGCGGCCAAAGAGGGCGCGGTGCCGATATCGCGCGCCGGTTCTCCGGCTGGGCAGGCATATTTCGGCTGCCAAGCCGCCGGGTGGGCATACACGGCCAAGCGCGCGGCCTGTGACAGCGCCACTGCCAGGCCGCCGGTATGATCATAGTGGCCATGGCTGACCACAACAGCCTCCTGGCGCTCCCAGGACAAACCCAGCGCCGCCGCGTTGGGCGCCAGCGCCGGACCCTGGCCGGTATCCATCAGGACCTGGCGGCCGCCGCATTCCAGCCAGGCGCTCCAGCCGTGCTCGGCCTGCAGGCCGGTATCGCGCGCCTCGTCGTTGACAACGATTGTGATGCGGACTCTAGGCGGCACGACTGCGGGCCCCCGGAAGATGCTCGGGCTGAATAAACTTACCCCAGGCCGAAGCCTTGAGCATTCCGTCCTGGCGAAGCTCGGCGCGGACCCGGCTCATCCCGTGTGAATGCTGTTCCAGCCGGGCGCGGATCACGGCGCTTTGGCCGATGGCCACCGGCGCATGGTAGCGGACGTTCAGTTCGGCCGTGACCGCCGCCTGGCCGCAAGCGAACAGGCAATTGGTCATGGCGCTGTCCAAGAGCGAAGCGGTGATGCCGCCGTGCAGACGTTCGGCATACCCCGCGAACCGCTCCGCGCATGCAAAAACCGCCTCCACGCCGCCTTCGGCCAGGGCTTGAAAGCGGAGCTGCAGGCCCTGCGGATTGTCCGATCCGCAGGCCACGCAGCGGCCATGCCGTGCGTTCCTCAGGTTCTCAAGCTCTCTCTGCCGCAGAACCGGGCTCATGATTTGCCGCTCCGGACGTCCTCCGCAAAGGCGATGATGGGCTCGATAATTTGCCTCAGCATTTTCGCCGTCGGAGTCGAGGCAAAGCGGTGGATAAACGCCCGTCCCTGATCGCACGCCTCGGCAATTTGCGGATCCAAGGGAATCGATCCCAAGAACGGCGCCTGCATATCTTCGGCTATTTGCTTTCCTCCCCCGCTTTGAAACACCTGCGTCACTTCACCGCACTTGGGGCAGGCAAAACCGCTCATGTTTTCCACCACGCCCAGCACCGGCACCTGCAGTTGTTTGCAAAAAGTAATGGACTTGCGCACATCCACGGCCGCCACCTGCTGCGGAGTGGTCACGACCAGCGCCCCGTCCAGTTTGCCGATCAGCTGGCAGACGGAAAGCGGTTCGTCGCCTGTGCCAGGCGGGGAGTCGATAATTAAATAGTCCAAATCGCCCCAATCCACATCCCGTAAAAACTGTTGGATCACACCCATTTTCATGGGCCCGCGCCAAATGACGGCGTCATCCGGGCTCTGCAGCATAAAACCCAGGGACATGACTTTCAAGCCGCCCAACTCCACCGGCGCCAATCCTTCCGGGGTGCTTTCGATTTTCTCGTTTTCCAAACCCAGCATGGTGGGTATGCTCGGCCCGTGAATATCCGCGTCCAGCAGGCCTGCGCGTTTTCCCGCCAGCATGAGGGCTGTGGCCAGATTGACGGCTACCGTGCTTTTGCCGACGCCACCCTTTCCCGAAAGCACCACGATCTTACGCCGGATGCGGCAGAGCCGGGATTGCAGTTTGCGGCGCTCCTCGAATTCTTTTTGGCTCTCGTCCCCGCGGGGAGCGATAGCCGGACAAGTTTTGTCTTCGCAGGTTTCGCAGGAAGAAGCCCGTTCTTGCTTGGCAAAACCGGGCGTCCGCTGCTGTTCGAACCATGCTGCGCACGCTGCCCGCAGCACCGTGGCGGCTAATAAGGCGCAGTGCTCATGTTCGGGGGGCAACCCGTGCAAAGCCTCCAAAATGTGCCGCGGTTCCACAGCGGCTGCGTCTGTCACCGTTTTACCTTTGACCAGGCAGGTGGCCATGCTGCCGCACGCCAGCGACGGCCCGCAACCAGTCGTGGTAAAAGAGGCTTTTTCGATTTTGCCTTGGCTGATTTTCAACCAAAATTCCATCGTATCCCCGCATGGTCCGGTCATGCGTGCATAACTGTCGTACCGTTCCATCGGCCCCTGATTTCGCGGATAAGCCGCGTGATCCCGCGCGTACTCTGAAAGCGATTCAAGTTCTTGGCATCCCATTGGCTGCACTTCCTCCTACGAGTTTAAGTCGCGCCATAAATCCCTGAATGCCGCGGCCGAGGGCGCCGACGTCTCCACCACGGTTTGTTCCCGGAGTTGCGCCCGGGTCACAAACGGATCGTAAGCAATCCTCCCTGCCAGACGCGCCCCTTCCTGGAGCGCCAGTGCCTCGGTTTTTTCTCCCATGGCCGGATTGATATCCCATTTATTCACGCAGACCGCAGCCGGCACCCCGAAGTGGCGCGCCAGCGCCAGCACCCGTTTCAGATCATGCTCCCCGGAAACGGTGGGTTCGGTGACCACCAGCACCAGCGTGGCGCCTCCCAGTGAAGCGATCACCGGGCAGCCAATGCCCGGCGGCCCGTCCACGATGACGCAGGGGCGGCCTTCTTGCTCCGCGATTTGCCGCGCCTCGCGCCGGACCAGGGAAACCAGCTTGCCCGAGTTTTCGGCCGCCGCCGCCAGCCGGGCGTGAACCATGGGGCCGAAACGGGTGTTGGATATCATCCATTCCCCGCAGCGGCGTTCCGGAAAATCAATGGCCTTGGCCGGGCAGAAGCGCACGCAGACCCCGCAGCCTTCGCAGGACGCCGGATCAATGAGATAGCCGCCGTCTTTCCTCACGACAGCCTGAAACCTGCAGAGCCGTGCGCATTCGCCGCAGCGGGTGCAATCCGCCTGCCGGATCACCGCCTCGCGGCCTGCGTAGAAATCGCGGCGTTCCCTCACCTTTGGAGCCAACACCAGGTGCAGATCCGCGGCATCCACGTCGCAGTCGGCGATCACCGGGCGTTCGGCCAGCGCCGCCAAAGACGCGGCCACGCTGGTCTTGCCGGTCCCGCCCTTGCCGCTGATCACGACCAATTCCTTGATCGATGTGGTCATGCCGCTTTCACTCCTTGATGCCGAACCAGCAAAGTTCCCACCGCCGCGCCGGTATGCGCCGCGATCACCGGGCATTTAACCTGCAGAAGAAAAACCATTGGTTTCTCTTCCGTGGCCAGGGTTTCATAGTTTCCCTGTCCCTTGGCAATAACCAGATCGCTGGCAGCGAATGCCGCGCGAAAAGCGCCCGAACAATCTCCCGGCAGAGTACCCGGGGCATCCGACCCGTTATCCATAACCGCCGCAAGGTCGCTGATCCCTGCGGCAGCCGCATCCTCGAGCGTGGCGTCGTTGATCACAGGCCTACCCCTCACCGCCACGGTCACCGCACCCCGAGGCAAGAGCATAAGCAACGGCCGGTCAAACACGATTTCCCCCGCATTGTCCGCTAAAAATAAAATCCGCCGCGCACTTGCAGTTCGCGCGAACAATCCGCTCCAATCACCCACCAGCGGTTGCGTAAACACGCGTTCCAGCGTCCCCAATGCTTTGTCCATTTCCAGGCCGCTTTTCGCGCCGGCGTCGAGAATGTTTCCGCCGATGGACAGGCGCACAGCCGCCTCCTGCGCTGTCATCTTTTCCGGGATCTTCCGCATCACCTCCGGCAGCAAGGACAAGGCAGCCTGGTTCAGCTCGGACTTCATCTTCCGGTATGGATCTTGACATCCAGTCCGGTCCCGGATGAGACGCTGGATGCGCTGGCTAACCTCTGGCGGCACAGCCCCCTGGCTGCCGGATCGGGCCAGTTCCGCTATTTCCCGCAGCAAGGCTTCCCTGGTTTCGCCGGACACTCCGGCAAGCGTGAGGGCTTCCTCAGCCTGCCGGATGAAGCAGGGCGCGCATGCCGCGCATGACCGCAGCGGCGCAGGCTGTTGCGGCGGCCCGAACCGGCCGGTTTGAAGCAGAACCAGGGTGCAAGCGTTGAGCACCTCAATACCGGCATCCAGCAGCGTCTTAGCCAAGACCGGATTTTCCGCACCCGGGTTGAAAACAACCCGCCGCGGCCGGGCGCAAAGCAATTCCATCTGCAAAGCGCTGGAACGCTCGGGCGACAGATAGACGGTAATGGTGTCCAGGCCCGCCTCAATGTCGCTCAGGCATTGATAAACCGTCAGGCCGGCGATCCGGGAAATTGCCGGATGCACCGGAAAGACGTCAAATCCCATTTGGCTCAGCAGCAGGACCGCCTGGTGACTGGTCCGTTCGGGTTTGGCGCTGGCGCCGAGCACGGCGACCGTCGTTCGCTTTCCCAGATTGATTCCCGTCATGCCGTTTAGGGCCCCTCTTTCAAAGCCTGCGCTTTTCACTTTTCATCGTCGGCCGAGTAAACGGTTCTCTTCCGCCGCCCTGCCGCCCGCGTATCCTGGTTAAAAATAATTGTCCCGCCACCATGTGAAGTAACCCCAAGGACTATCCAATTGGTGGCGGACGGTCTCGGGCATGTCGTTCCAAGAGCTGATCTTTCGTAGCAGTTCTCCGCACTGCACGCCATTGGCCAACAGTTCATATGCGCATTTGATCAGTATAAATTTCCTCGCCGCCGCAGAATCCCCGGGGTTCCGGTCCGGGTGCTGCGTCATGGCTGCCCGCCGATACGCGGCTTTTAACACCTCTGTCCCAGCACCTGGTTGCACACCCAGCAGGCTGCATGCCGCCTCCCGGGCGCGGAGTTCATCCTGCAACACCTCCTGGAATTTTTCCTCTTCCACGCTCATCGAACTATGCCTCTGATCGCGTATATGGCTGCCTCAGAGGGATCGCGGCTCTCGTAAACCGTCTCACCGCGTATGCCCAGAAAATACTCGTCCTGGACGCTGAACCTGCCCTCTGCAGCCGCCAGGATATCTTCGACGCCGGCAGCCTTAATGTGCCTCACGTACGAATTGGGATTGGCGCGGCGTTCCCGATAAAAAGGCGATTTCGGATTCAAGAGCAAGGCGATCACCTTCCCGCCGGGCCGCAGCACCCGCGCAGCTTCCGCGAGCGCCTGGCGGTAATCCTCCACAAACTGCAGTGACGCGATAAACACCACGGCATCAAACGAATTTTCCACAAACGGCAGTTTTTCCGCCCGGCCGATCATGGTTCGAAGCCCTTCTGGCGCGCCTGCAAGCGCTTCCCGGGAAACATCCAATCCGGTTAGATCGAAGCCGGCGCAAAGCAGGTTCCCTTCAATATTAGCCGGACCGCAGCCCACGCTGAGCACTTTTCTGCAACCCCGCAAATGCCGTTCAAGATACGCCGTCTCCGCCTGGAAGACGCCCTGCCAAAAAGCCGCATGGCATGACCGGCAATAGGATGGTTCCTTCCTTTCGGCTGCCATCAGACGTTCCTCTCCGCTTCTGCCATCCGGCTCAATACCCGATTTCGCAGCGTATGGAACAGTGCGCCATACTCAGGCAGAACGCAGGCCGCAAGTTCGGCGCGCGAATAGGCCTCGGCAATGCGCCGGTCGTCCGGTATTTCCAGCATGATCTCTATTCCTTGTTGCCGGCAATACGCCTGCACTCGATCATCGCCCACACCCATGCGGTTCACCACCACGCCGAAGGGAAGCTTCAGCGCCCGAATGGTATCCACAGCCAGCGTCAAGTCATGCAAACCAAAAGGCGTGGGCTCGGTGACCAGGAGAACATAATTCGCCTCTCGAACCGCGGCGACCACCGGGCAGGAAGTTCCAGGGGGCGCGTCCACGATCACAGGCAGCGCCGGATTCACGCAGGCCTTGACCGCCCGGATGAGCGGCGGCGCTGTCGCCACACCCACATCGAGTCTACCCTGAATCAAGGTCATCTGGCCTGCTTGCAGCACACTAACGACCCCAATGCGCTTCGGAACCTCCCGGATCGCCTGGCGCGGGCAAACCAGACTGCAACCGCCGCAGGCATGGCACAATTCAGAAAACACCAGAGCCTTGCCGCCTGCAGCGGCAATGGCATGGAACTGGCAAAAGCGGCTGCACTCGCCGCAGCCGTCGCACCGCGATTCGTCCACTTGCGGAATCAGCAATGCGACCGGTTTTTCCCCAGCCGGCAAGCCCTGTAAAAACAAATGGCAATTGGGTTCCTCCACATCGCAGTCCACGAGCTGGACCGGCCCGGGCCAGGCGTTGGCCAGGTTGAGCGAAACCGTGGTTTTGCCGGTCCCGCCCTTGCCCGAAGCCACGGCCACGATCATACCCAGTGACCTTCCACATCCGCGGATCGGGCTTCGGCCAGCTTTCCGTCAAGATACTGCCGCAGTGCTTCAGATACGATGGCAGCCTGGGTATTAAATACTTTGATTCCAGCCGCCATCAGCACTTTAAACGCCTTGGGGCCGCAGTGGCCTGTAACCAGAAAGTTGGCGCCGGTGTTGACCACGGTCTCGGCGGCTTGAATGCCGGCGCCCTGCGCAGCGTTCAGATTTTGCTGATTGTCAACCACCGCAAAGGTTTTGGAGTCCAAATCGTAAACCAAAAACTTCGCGGCGCGCCCAAAACGGTTGTCCAGCGGGGCGTTCAGGTCTTCCCCGGAAGTCGTGAAAGCGATTTTCATTTTCCTCTCCTCAAAAACCGGGTTAAAAAGTCAGGACCCGGTCCGAATCACGCACCAGCTCATACTGGTCTTTCAGGGTCGATAGCGGGCATATTTCCGAACCTGCCGACTCGCGAAGTTTCAAGCAAGCGCCGCAGGCTAAAAATTTACCCCCTTTGTCCAACAGTTGCGCGGCCAGGGATTTAACCTTGAACTGGGCGTCCTCGATCCTGTCGATTTCCACGCCGCGTCCCGATAGAAAGATTCGCACTTGATCGCCCTGGTCCAGGCTATACAACGCCAGACGAAGCGCGTTAAAAACCGTTTCCGGATCAGTCTGGGTAATAATAACCCCAAGTTTCATTTATTCCTCTCCTTTACCGGCCGCATCCATCTCATCCAGGCGCTTTTGAATGTTGGCCATTTCCATTTGCAGCATTTGCGCCTGGTTTTTCAAAGCCTGCCTTTCCGACTTGGGCGTAAGGGATGGATTGGGCGCTGCCGAAGCCGCATATCCAGGCCCGGCTACGGCTCCAAACCAATTCCGCCAGCCCCGGCCGCCTCCGCCAAAAGCGCGGCCCCAAAAACCACCTCCGCGCCCGCCAAAACCCCGGCCTCTCCCTAGGCCGGCTCCCATTCCGCGTCCACCAACAGCGTTGGCATACCCCGGCATGTTGTTCCCCGCGCAATAACCTGCCGCCCTTCCGGTCATGGAACCCATTCCCCTTGGTCCAGTCCTGTCTCCTCTTGGCATGATCGAATCCTCCTTTTTCTTCATTCCGCCGCTGTAGGCGGTTGCCTCAATGGTCGCAAAGATTGGCGCCGGTTCGCAGTCTTCCGGATAAAAACAACGCCACCAATTCCTCCACGCTTTCCGACTCCACGCCCACGATGACGCGTATGCTGCTTTGTGCAAGAAGATCCTGCGCCCGCTGCCCCATGCCGCCCGCAATGATAACCTGCGCGCCCTGCTCATGCAGCCAGCGCGGCAGTACGCCGGGCTCGTGCGGCGGCGGCGTGACGCGCGTCTGGCCCGTAATTTTTTTCTGCGCTTCGTCCACCTCCACCAGGGCAAACTCCTCGCAGTGTCCAAAATGGCGGCTCAAGGTTCCTTGAGCCATGGGAATGGCTATCTTCATGTCCTGCCTCCTTTGGAGACTGATGCTCCGATTTTTTCGATCCCTAGCCCCCAGCCCGCAAACCCCGAAAGCCGCTTTCAGGCGTTTTCTCCGCCGGACCAGCCCCTGCCCCAACGGCCCTGCCCATGGCCGCGGCCTCCGCAACCCCCGTCCATTCGCCGCAGAGACGGGCTCTGGCAGGCAGGACAGACCTGTGGCCGGCCGGTTCCAAATTCCTCGTGCCATTGATGCCCGCACTGGCCGCAGACAAAAGTCCTCTTGCCGGCTACGGCCACCACCCCGCCTTCGATGCGCAGGGCTTTGCCGCGGACCAGGCAATCGGCGATTTTTTTGTGCGCGCTTTCGATAATGCGGCCAAAGGTCTGGCGGGAGACATTCATTTTCTCCGCCGCCTGTTCCTGGTAGAGCGCTTCTCCGTCCGCCAGGCGGATGGCTTCGAATTCGTCCAGCGTCAGGACCACTTCCTCGAGCTGGCTGGCCGGTATGCCGGCGGATTTGAAAACCGGAGCGATGGGCGTGCCGGCTACACGCCGGCAGAAACGGGGTCTGGACATGGCGTCGTCCTCCAGCGTCATTTTGAGCATATGCTCATTATTAGTCAAGCGTAAATTTCAGCCCCATATTTTATGATTACATACTATAATGCGCCATCCTTTATGGGAGGCCGGCCGGCATTGAACCTGACTGAAGCGTTGTTCGAGACGATTAAATTCGAAGTCCAAAGCCGCTTTCGGGGCGCCAAAGGCTCGCATGACTGGGAGCATACGGAACGCGTGCTGGCCCTGGCCGAGCGGATCGGGGCCGACGAAGGCGCCGACCTGGGCATCGTGCGCCTGGCCACCGTGCTGCACGACATCGGCCGGGCCGAGGAAGACCTGTCCAATGGCACCCTGGATCACGCGGCCCGGGGCGCGGAATTGGCCCGGACGCTTCTGGGGCGCCATCACCTGGAACCGGCGGTGATTGATGCGGTCGCGCACTGCATCAGCACCCACCGTTTCCGCAAAGGCCCGGCGCCCGAAACCCTGGAAGCCAAGGTGCTGTTTGACGCGGACAAGCTGGACGCCATCGGCGCGGTCGGCATCGGCCGGGCGTTCCTCTTCGCCGGCGAGGTGGGCGCCAAGCTGCACAATCCCCGGCCGGACATCGAAGAGACCCCGGCTTACTCCCCCGAGGACACGGCCTATCGCGAATACCGGGTCAAGCTGCGCCACGTGCGCGAGCGCATCCTGACCGCCAGCGGCAAGCGCCTGGCCGAGGAGCGCCACGCGTTCATGGAATCCTTCTTCAACCGCCTGGACCAGGAAATCAGCGGAACGCTTTAGAAAGACGACCACGAAGCGCACGAAGAAATGACCACGAAGGACACGAAGGGAACTGGGTTGAAACTCATTAACTCCGGACCATTCTTTCCTTCGGGCCCTTCGTGTCTTCGTGGTGAAATGTATTGCCTCCGTAGTATCATTCCCTGAAAACTTTTTCCAGTTTCAGGAACACGCGGTGCCCGGCTCCATGCCGCCGCACGTTCAGCACGTCGTGCAGCTTCCGCACCTGCTTGATCACCTGCTCCAGCCGCTCCTCCTCGTCTACCAGCAGCCAGATGCGGCTCGTGGTTCCCCTGCCCACGGGCAGGCACAGAATGCCCTCCACATTGTAGGCCCGGCGTGCAAACAGGCCGCTCACGTGCGACATGACACCCGGATGGTTGTTCACGGTCAGTTCGAGCACGATCCTCTGCTGTCCGGTTCTATCGCTGCGCATGGCGATCACCTTCCCCTATCATATTCCGGTTGGCTGCGCCGGGCGGCACCATGGGCAGCACCTGCTCGCGGGCGTCAATGGGCGCATGGATCAGGACCGGCCCCGGCCGGCGCAGGGCCTGCGCCAGGCTCCGGGCCGGATCGCCGCTCTGCGCCAGGTCCACGGCCGGCAAACCGAAGCCGCGCGCAATCGCCGTGAAATCCGCGTGCAGGCGGAAATCCGCCGCGAAGATGCGGCGGCCGTAGAACAGGTGTTGCTGTTGCCGCACCAGCCCGAGCGCGCGGTTGTTCAGCAGGATGATCTTCACGTTCAGTCTTTCCTCGGCCAGGGTGGCCATTTCCTGGATGTTCATCAGCAGGCTGCCGTCGCCCGTAAAGAGCGCCACGGTTTTATCCGGTTCAGCCAGGGCCGCGCCGATGGCAGCCGGCAGGCCGAAGCCCATGGTGCCCAAGCCGCCGGAAGTGAGCCAGTGCCTGGGCCGCCGGATGGGATACGCCTGGGCGGTCCACATCTGGTGCTGCCCCACGTCCGTGGCCACGATGGCGTCAGGCCCCAGCGCTTCGCCCGCCAGGCGGATCAGCCCGTACGGTGCGGCCGGATCGCCGAGCCCCGGGAGCTGCGGCGGGTGGGCGGCCCTGAGGGCCCTGATTTTTTCCTGCCAAGCGGCCCGGGGATTTTTCCGGAGGCCGGCCAGGAGCGCTTCCAAGGCTGATTTTGCATTCGCGACCAACGCGGCCGCCGGCTGCTTGACCTTCCCCACCTCACTGTCATCAATGTCGATATGGATGATCCTGGCCTGAGGACAGAATTCGGACGCCTTGCCCGTGGCGCGGTCGTCGAAACGCGCGCCCACAGCAACGAGCAGATCGCATTCTTCCAGCGCCAGGTTGACGTGGCGGCTGCCGTGCATGCCCAGCATGCCCAGGAAGCGCGGATGCCCGTCCGGCAGCGCGCCCAGGGCCAGGAGCGTGCCCACCACGGGCAGGCCCGCTTTTTCCGCCACGCGTGCGGCCGCCGGACCGGCGTTGGCGCTGATCACACCGCCGCCCAGGTACAAAATCGGCCGCTGGGCGGCATTGATCAGGTCCGCGATGCGCTTCAGCGCCGGCCCGGGGATCCGGGGCGGCGGATCGGGCCGGCCGGGTCCTGGCCAGCGGTCCACGTTGACGGTTTGCTGCTGCACATCCTTGGGCACGTCGATCAGCACCGGGCCGGGCCGGCCGCTGGCCGCGATCCGGAACGCCTCGGGAACCGTGGACAGCAGTTCCTCCGCGCTGCGCACCAGGAAATTGTGCTTGGTGATGGGGATGGTCATGCCGTAGGTGTCCACCTCCTGAAAGGCGTCCGTGCCGATCAGGCTGCCCGGCACCTGGCCGGTGATGCACACCACGGGCACCGAATCCAGCTTGGCGTCCGCAATGGCGGTCAGGATGTTGGTCGCTCCCGGGCCCGAAGTGGCAAAACACACCTGGGCCCGTCCGGTCACGCGCGCCATGCCCTGGGCCATAAAGCCCGCGCCCTGTTCGTGGCGCGCCAGCACGTGACGGATCAGGCGGCTGGCGGACAGCGCGTCGTACAGCGGCAGGTTGGATCCTCCGGGAATTCCCGCGATTACGCGGATTCCCTGTCTTTCGAGCAATTTGACGATCAGGTGGGCTCCGGTCAGCTTGGGCATGGCAGTTTCCTCCTTGAGGATGAAATGCCCTGCTGGCTGCGGCCGGTTCTGGCGGGAAAATAAAAACCCCCCGCCGGCTCGCGCCAGCGGGGGGTCGGCTCTAAGCGGTCCCGCTACAGCGCGCTGGCGTCTACGACGCGCACGACTACCGCTACGCCGACGAGGCGCAGATCTGCGGGAGCAGTGTGGGTCATGCCAGCTCGCTGCATGGATGCAACTTCCTTTCTCAAAATGAAGCTGGATGAAATTTAGCACAGGCCATAGCGATTGTCAAGCCTGCCCTGCGGGCTTCGGCTGCGGGAGCTTTCACTTCGCGGTCTTGCTGGGTCCGTTGAAAAGCCGGAGATATTCGCCGTAGCCCTCCTGGGCCAGGTTCTCCTTGGGGATAAAGCGCAGGGCCGCGGAGTTGATGCAATACCTCAGGCCGTCCGGCCCGGGTCCGTCTGCAAACACGTGCCCGAGGTGGGAGTCAGCCTGGCGGCTGCGCACCTCGGTCCTTTCCAGACCGTGGCTGGCGTCCTTTTTTTCCACCACGCTCCCGGAGGTCAGGGGTTTGGTGAAGCTCGGCCAGCCGGTTCCGGAATTGAACTTGTCGCGGGAACTGAACAACGGCTCGCCGCTCACCACATCCACGTACAGGCCTTCCCGGTGATTGTCCCAGTAGGCGTTGAGGAAAGCGGGTTCCGTGCCGCAGGCCTGGGTCACTTCATATTGCTGAGGCGTCAATTTCTTGCGCAATTCCGCATCCGGCGGTTTTGGGTACTCCTGCTTCGCGGGTTCCGGATGAGGCGACACGGCCTTGGGCCCCCAGAATTTGGAGATAAATGAATCACGCCCTGAATGCGAACGGTAGAACTCATACTGCACCTGGCAAGTGCGGTAATATCCCTGATGATGCTCTTCAGCCGGCCAGAACGCGGCCGCGGGCTTGATTTCCGTCGCGATCGGGCTGGCAAAGCGGCGGCTTTGCGCCAAGGTTTTCCGCGATGCCTCGGCAACGCGTTTTTGCTCCTCAGTGAGGTAAAAAACGGCGGTACGATACTGGCTGCCTTGGTCCACGAACTGGCCGTTCGGGTCCGTGGGATCGATTTGCCGCCAAAAAGCCTCGAGAATTCGTTCATAGGAAATTTGCGCCGGGTCGAATTCCGCCTTGACGGCTTCATAGTGCCCGGTCCGGCCCGTGCTAACCTCCTCGTACGTGGGACGATCCTTGTGTCCGCCCGTATATCCCACCGTGACTTTTTTAACACCAGGCAGTGCTTCGAACGGACCCTGCAAGCACCAGAAGCAACCGCCCGCTACTATGGCTGTCTCCCATTGCTGGTCTGTTTTAGCCATGGCTGGATCTCCTCCTATTCCCGCCAGGAACCAAATTCCCATGAATATCGCCGCCAACAACGGTCTCATGATGATCACAGCTCCTGTCTTATTCGGTTTCCTTACTATTTTGACCCTGGCCCTTACTTTTAGGTCCGGGGATGAACCCGCGTACTCCGAAAAGAGGGTTGCTGTAAAAGGCCTTCCGAGCCCGGTTTCCCCATTGATTTGGTCGAATATTTGGATTTTTATCGAACCGTTCATGTTATGATCTGGTCCAATATTTTATCCCTCCGCAAGAATCCCCGGGCTTTTGCTCCCATAGGGACCGTTGGCCGGGGAGAAGTTTGCGGGATTTGTTTGCGTAGGGAGGGAGCCCCGGGCAACAGTCCCCGCAGGGGAACTTTAGCCCGGGGGGCACTCCACTCTCAGGCTGACTGCCAGCCAACCCTTCTCCACCTGGGAAGCGATCGTGAACCTGCTTGAACGCATCAAAAAACTCATTGACCTCAACAATGACGACGGGTTCTCGCTGCAAGCGCTGCTCGTCTTGTCGTTTTTGCTTTTGCTGATGATGGTCATGGTCGGCCCGTGCTATCAGCCCTACAAGCCGAAAGTGGCGGAAGCCACGCCGGTTCCGGACTTCGGCTCCAAACACGCGGGTCCGGCCAAGCCGGCGCAATTGGCCGCGGCCAAACCCAAGGAACTCTATATCCAGGAGCGGCCTTCTTTCCCGGTGCAGCCCACCCCCACGGTAACGGTCACGCCTGCGCCCACGCCGCCGGGCGGCGGTTTCCGCCAGATCGCCTTCGCTTCCACCCGTGGCGGCGGCCGTTACTACCAGCTCTATATGATGGATGCAAACGGAAACAACCTGGTGCGTCTGACCAATACCCAGGCGTTCGACCGGGATCCGCATTTCGCTTACGACGGCAAACACCTCGCATTCACCTCGAACCGCAACGGAGGTATTTTCCAAATCTATCTGCTGCATCTGGACACCGGGCAGACCGACCAGCTCACCCAGGGGCCGGGTGACAAGACCAACCCGATTTGGAGTCCGGACGATACTAAAATCGTTTTCACCCAGGTGGACGGCAATCGCCAGCAGCTCGGCATGATCAACGCCGATGGAACGGGAATTAAAATGCTCACCTCCACCCAGGGGGTCAACCACGCCTACAGCTTCTCGCCCGGCGGCGACCGCATTGCTTACGAAACCGAAGTCAACAATATCCATCAAGTGCACGTCATGGATTTGTTCACGCATAAAATCGAGATGCTCATCCAATCCGGCGAACTGACCAACCACGAAGACCCGGTTTTTTGCCCCAGCGGACGGTATTTGATTTTCACCTCGGACTTTTTTTCGCCCCGTACACGCCAACTTTTCATCTTTGATCTTCTTAATTCCAGGTACCAGCGCCTGACCAAGGATGATCTTGACCGCGACGATCCGGTCTATTCTCCAGACGGCACCATGATCGCCTACATTGCCCAGTGGGAAGGGGCCTGGAATATCTTTGTCATGGACGCCGACGGAACCAATGCCCGCAATCTCACCAAGAGCTACTACGACAACCTGGTCCCCACCTGGCGCTGACCCTGCGCCTCCTAATCATTTTGCTTCCCCTGCGCGCTTTTTCGGCTATACTGTTGGCCGTTCTTTCATCCCTTTTTCCCGAGGAGCGCAGTCCCATGCCCGTGATCCGTCCTATGCTGTTGTTGGTTATATTGGTTTCCTTGCTCTCCGGAGCGCCGGCCCTGTCCCGGGCCGCGATGCCGGTTGACGACGAAAGCCTGGAAGACGAGGCGGAGTGCGATCCGCCCCAGCGTCCAAGCCAGGACAGCCGCGCCTCCGTGGCAGTGGCCCCGCCTTCCCTGGTTTCCGAACTGCCGGGCATGGAATATCCCTGCCTGCGCCTGGCCGTGGAAATCGGCTTTCTCGGCGTGGCCGACCATCTCATCCAATTCGGCAAAAACGGCACCGAGTTCCGCTACCAGCGCGACGGCGGCCAGGACCTGCTGTTTGCAACCACGCGCTTCAGCGTCGAAGCCGCGGTGAACGAGATCAGCACCTTCATCCTGCTCTATCAGCCGCTGGAGCTTGAAACCCGCGATACGCTGCGTCACGACCTGCGCGTGGACAACACCCTTTTCCCGGCCGGAACCGCCATGCGCTTTTTTTACGGATTCCCCTTTTACCGCGCCAGCTATCTTTACGACTTCGATCCGGACTCCGAGCAGGAGCTCGCCCTTGGCTTTTCCCTCCAGGTCCGCAACGCGGACATCGTGTTTTCCAGCCTGGACGGAACGCTGCTCGCCCGCAAGGCGGACGTGGGGCCGGTCCCGCTGCTGAAATTCCGCTGGCGTCAGCCCTGGGCGGGCAAGTGGTGGCTGGGCGCGGAGGCGGACGGCATCTACGCCCCGGTCAGCTATCTCAACGGCAGCGACGAGGAAATTACCGGCGCCCTGCTGGACGCCAGCCTGCGGCTGGGCCTGGACCTGGAAAACGACCAGGAGGCGTTCATCAATCTCCGCTATCTGGGCGGCGGCGCGGTGGGGACCAACCGAGGCGACCAGGCTGTGAGCGACGGCTATGTGAAAAACTGGCTGCACTTCTTCACGGTCAGCGTGGGGCTGGCGTTGAAGCTTTTCTGACCCGCCTCCATGCCTCTGTTTAAAATCCTGGTGCCCGGAAGCGTATTGCTGGATATTTATCCCGCCTCGCCGGAAGCGGGCGAGAAGCGCTATCTGGGCGGGGCGGAGTTCAACTTCGCCTATCACGTCCACTGCCTGCAGGCCGGAGGCGTGGACTTCGCGGCCCGCATCGGCGCGGACGAACCGGGCCGGTTCATCCGCGCTGAGCTCGACCGCCGGGGCTTCCCTTCCCGTCTGCTGCAGGTGGACCCCGTCCGCCGCACCAAAACCGTCATCGTGCGCCGGGATGAAAACAACCAGCCCCGGTACGACATCCCCACGAACGTGGCTTCCGAGTTCCTGGATTTCCCGCCGCTCCCGCCCCGGACCCTGGCGGAGTACGACCTGCTTTACTTCGGCACCACTCTCCAGCACGGGCCGCACAGCCGCAGCACCCTGCGCCGCTTGCTGGCCGAATGCCCGGCCCCCAAATTTTGCGATTTGAACTTGCGGCCGGGCAAGTTCACCCGGGAGACCGTGGAATACTGCCTGCGCACCTGCGAACTGCTCAAGCTTAATCACGAGGAATTGGATCAGGTATCTGAGGACTTCGGGCTGGCGGGTTCCCAGGAGGCCCGGCTGGCGGCTCTGGCCGGAGGATTTTCCATCGGAGCCGTTTGCCTGACCTTGGCGGAAAAAGGCAGCTACTGGTGGCAGGACGGCCGGCTGACTGAACACCGTCTCTCCGCCCCGCCGGCCGTGGACCCAGTGGGCGCGGGCGACGCCTTTTCAGCCTGCCTGGCCCTGGGCTGGCTCAGCGGCTGGGATGCGCCCCGCCTGCTGGAGGCGGCGAGCAGCCTGGCCGCGGCGGTCTGCGGACAGCCGGGCGCCCTGCCGGAAACCGCCGACTTCTACCTGCCCTTCCGGGCGCTTTTCCAGGTTTGATCCCCGTTTAAAAATCCCAACGGATGCCGCCCATGAACATACGCGGCAACTGGTACATGGCTTTGCGCCGGCTGTAATCATCGTTGTAATAATAATGGTCCACGTTTTTGGCGTCGAACAGGTTGGTGACTTGCACATAGGCGCTCCAGCCGTTCAGGCCGAAGAACGGCATGCTGACTTTGACATCCGTGGAAAGGTACGCAGGCAGGCGTTCGCTTTGGAAAGCGCCGTAGCGGGGGACATACTCGTCGATCGCCGCGACATAGGCCGCGCCGGCCACCGGCGTTTCGGGCGTTCCGGCCAGGTATTTCTGGGACAGGGCGAGCTTCCATTGCCTGGCGAATTCGTAGTTGAAGATCAAATTCAGGGTATGAGGGCGTTCGCTCGGCGACGTGTACCAGGTGCGGATTGGCTCCAGGTCCGGATTCTGTCCGAAATCCTCGGCCCGGCTCCGGTCGCGAATGTACCGCTCCGAGTCCACGTAGCTGTAGGTCAGCCAGCCGTCCCATTGGTCGCCGAGTTTTTTCTGGACCATCAGGTCCAGGCCGTACGCTTTGCCCGAACCGGCGTTGGTATAGCGGATGGCCGGATCGGGATCGCCGACCACCAGCCGGAAGTAGTCCTTGTAAAAGGCTTCTGCCTGGACATGGAACCCGTGGGCCAGGTCGAGCTGGCACCCGAAAATGTAATGGACCGCTTCTTCGGCCTGGAGCCCGGGGTTGCCGTAGGTTTTATCCAGCAGTTGGGCCTGCAGGGGGTGCTGCGCGTACAGCCCCGTGGCCAGGTGCCATTCCCACTCCGGCGTCATTTTCCATTTCACTGCCAGGCGCGGCGAAACCACCCATTGGCCGTTGCCTGAGTAATACTGGCCGTTCACGCCGGGATTGACGAAAACCGCGTCCTCCAGGATTTCGATGTCATCCTGCGCGAAGAAGCCCGCGAAAACCGGCCAGCGCAAGTCGAAGCGCGTCTCGATTTTGTCCACATAGTATCCCGCCAGGGTGGGCGTCCGCACGGTCGAGTTGATCGAGGCGTCGACCACGCTGCTCAGGGCGTACAAGCCGGCTTTCACCAGGTGGCGTTCGTCCGGCACCCACTGCCACACCTGACGCACCTGCCAGATCGACTGGGTGATTTGTCTTTCCGAAGGCATGTTGGGATCCGTGAACGTGAAAAAACCGTCCTGCCAGCCCAGGCCGACCAGGGTCAGCAGGCTCAGCCGGTCTGACCAGCGATGGTCATAGCTGATGCTGGTATTGCTGGCCTTGACGGCATAGTGAAACCGGGTGTTCTCCGAATGGTCCTCTCCATAGCCCTCGGCCTCGGAAAGGTTGAGGTTCATGCCTTCATACGAGAACAGGGACTGGACGTTGAGCGTCCCGGTGTCCAGGGGCAGGGTCAGCTTGGCCTGGCCGTCATAGAAGAAGGGATAAACCACGTTGCCGGTCGCCGAGGCGTTGACCATGAGATCGTAATGGGTCCGGCGCAGCCCCACGATGAACGAACTGCCCTCGGCCAGGCCCAGCGGGCCTTCGATCACGGCGTCGGTGGTGGCCACCGACAGGTCGAGGAACCCCGAAACCTTTTCGGCATTGCCGGTTCTGTTTTTCACCTGCAGCAGGGCGGACAGGGCCTGATTGGCTTCAGCCGGGTATCCGCCGGCGTAGAATTCCACGTTCTCCACCAGATTGGGATTAAAGACCGTCAGCCGGCCGCCCCACAAGTAGGGGTCCAGGATGATCATATCGTCGAGCACCGAAACCACCTCGTTCGGCTCCCCGCCGCGGACGTAAAGCAGGCCGGACATGTCATTGTTGGTGGTCACGCCCGGCAGGGCTTGCACCACGCGGGCCACGTCCGGGAAAAGCGTGGTCGTGGTTTCCTTGATGGCTTCCTGGGACACGTTCTGCTTGGAGACCAGGACTTTTTTAGCCTCGGGTTTGGCGCGGACCCGCACGGCTTGGAGCTCGTACACGCCCTTCAAGCCGACGGCCAGGGTAAGCGGCTCCCCAGGGCGCAGGATGAAGTATTTTTCCTCGAATCCGGGCATTTGCACGACCACGTTGGGATTGGCGCATTCCAGGATAAAGCGCCCGTTCCCGTCGGTCTGGGCGCTTTCGCCCGACAGGCTGGCGACCTTGGCCTTGGGCAGGGGTTCGCCGGTCAGTTCATTCACAACTTGCCCGGCGTATTCCGCCGCTCCGGCATACACCGGAAGGGTCAGGAGGCACATCAGCATCAGCGGAGGAAGCTTTTTCATGGCAGGCACGTCCTTTCTTAATTTTCCAGCGAGAAAATGTACGGGATCAGCAGCTTGATCGGCACGGGCCGGCCTTGGATGCGCGCCGGTTTGAACCCTGAATTCCTGACCGCCTCCATGGCCGCCTGGTCGAACGCCGGGCCGCCGCTTTTGACCACCCGGACGAATTTCACCTCGCCGGCGGCGTCGATGTAGACCTCGAGCACCACCTTGGCGGCCTGCCCCAGTTTGACCGCGGACTCGGGATAGACCGGCACCACGCGACGGCTGAAAGCGGCGACTTCCTCGACCACGTAAAACGGCAGGAACAACCCGCCCCCGGGTTCATGCGGATTGAACGCCAGGCCTTCCGGCGGTTCTTCGGGTTCCGGTTCCTCGGCCGGGGCCACCGGCTCGGCGGCCGCGGGTTTGGGAGCCAGGGAGACCACTTCCTTGGGTTTGGGCCGGGGTTGCGTCCGCGCCGGGCCGCGGGGGCGGGAAAAATTGGGAATGTATTCCACCTCGGTGATCGCGATATTCTGCCCGGGCCGGGAAAAACGCCTGGGGCCGAGTTGCGAGACCACGGCCGCGTGCACCAGCACCGAAACCAGGAGCGCGGCCTGGATGCGGACAGCCAGATGGTCAAACCCCGCGTGATTCATCGGACCTCCTCGGTCCCGAAGCTGATCCGCTCCGCGCCCGCGGCCTTGACGGCTTCGAGGGTTTTCAGCACCTTGAGGCTGGCCACCTTGGCGTCCGCGCGGATGATCACCCGTTTGGAAGGGCTTTGCAGCAGGCGCAGCATGATCGCATCCTCAAACCGGTCTTCCGCCACCGGGCTCTCGTTGATGGCCAGCCGGCCGTCCTCCCCGATGGCCACGAACACCGGCCCGGTTCCGGCCTGGTCGCGGGCGTGCGCGGGCGGCAGGCTGACCTCGAAGGGAGGCTGCAGAAACATGGCCGTGGTGACCATGAAGATGATGACCAGCACCAGGCAGATGTCCACCAGGGGCGTGACATTGATCTCGGTCATCAGGGCTTTCGGGTTTTCGCTGCGCATGCGGCTCTGGAGCATGGATTCATTCTCCTGAACGGGATCCGGTCCCCATGATGACCAGCTTTTTCGCCCCGGCCTGTTTGGCCAGATCCATGGCCTGGATGACTTCCCCGTGCAAAACGCCTTCGCCGGGCATGACCACCACCCTTTTCCTCCGCGACCGCTCCACGGCCCGGGCTAGCGCGGCCGCCAGCTGTCCGCCGGCGACTTCCTGGTCATTCAGCCAGCACCGGCCGTTTTCCATCTTCAGCAGGAGGGTGTCGTCCGCGCCGGCCTGGGCGGCCTGCTCGGCGTCCGCCGGCTTTTCACCGGGCGTGACGTTCATGCCGGTTTGCAGAAACATAGGCGCCGTGGCCATGAAGATGACGACCAGGACCAGGCTCACGTCCACCAGGGGCGTCAGGTTGATGGTGACAATGGGCTTCCGGGCGTTCGCGATCATGCTGGGCTCCTACTTGTCCTTGACCACGAACAGGATGTGCTCCACCGCGGCCTCGATGTCCGTGACCGTCTCCCGCACGCGGGAAATGTAATAGTTGTAGAAAATGACCGCCGGAATGGCGACCACCAGGCCCGCGGCCGTGGCGACCAGGGCTTCGGCGATCCCGGCGGCCACTACGTTGGGGCCGCCGCTGCCCGCTAAAGCGAGGGATTGAAAGGCTTTGATGATCCCGATGACCGTGCCCAGGAGGCCGATAAAGGGGGCGGTGTTGCCCAGGGTGCCGAGAATGCCCAAAAACCGTTCGAGCGCGACTTCTTCCTTTTTGATCAGGCTGGCCAGCAGGCTGGACAGGCTCTCGCGCGATTCCCGGAAATGCTTCAGCGTGGCCCCGACCACCCTGGCCATGGGTCCGCGCTGGTGCCGGCAGTGGGCGATGGCAGCCTCAACGCCCAGGTCCTCGATCATGGGCTGCAGCCCGGCGGCCAGTTTTTTCGATCCGTTGAGATTGATCAAATAATAGATCCCCCGTTCAATGATGAACACCAGGGACAGCAGCGAGCACACGCCCAGGACCATCAGGGTGGGGCTGGATTTGAGCAGCATCAGCCAGTGGATGTCAGTCATGATTCGCTCCTCCGCGCAAGGGATTGGCAGGTTCTAACAGGCTGCTGAAAAACTCTTATATGCTCATTTGGCAGCCTGTTACCCCTTGAAAAATCTCTGATTTTTCAAGGGGTATTCTAAGCAGTGCAGACGATAAAGGCCGCTCTGCGGACTTTTTCATCAGCCTGCTAAAAGATTAAACACCAATGCCCGGCCGGATTGTCACCTGGCAGTGAAAGTCGTGCGTCCGGAACGGTTTCAGGCGGAACAGGGTGGCCCCCCGGAGCAGCGTTTCCCTGCGGGGGCAATTGGCCGGGTTAGGTTGCGAAGGGACGAGCGAAGACAGCGAGGTTAAGAAACGATGTTGGACCGGAGGAAAGGAAGCATGCCCTTCCCCGGCGGCTGGCTTAAAAAGAATACGCGGCGCCCACAAGGTACAGCGGCGACCATTTTTGTTCGATCATGGTCCACAAGTCGGTTTTCACGGTTGCCCCGTCCTTGATTCCCTCCCGGGTGTCCAGCCGGCCGCGGTAAATATAAGCCATGCCGATGCCCGCGAAAACCGAGAAACGCCCCCACGTGGCGCCGGGCATGAGGCGCAGATCGGCGATCTCGAGGTCCGTTTCGTCGAAGCGGTCAGCCGGCGGATTGTTGACCCCGGAAAAGCCCAGATCCAGATCGACATAAAAAGGCTCCAGGAGCATCCGCCCGCCTAAGTGAATTCCGCCCCCCCAGCCGGCTTCCTGGGCCCTGGGAGACTTCCGGGAAACGGACAGCAGCGAATACAGGTGATTGGCCCGGAACCTGACGCCGAGGTTGAAGCCTGACAGATTGTCCCACCAGGCCGTGGTTTCAATGCGCCCATTCTCCGCCAGGCTGACGAGGCCGAGGGATTCGCCCCGCTGTTCCCCGGCCAGATTGACCACCCCGATTTGAAGACCGTCGCTGGTTTCGGCCAGATTCACCGTGCTGATCTGGAGGCCTTGCAGGCGGCCGCCGGTATAATTGAAGACGCCGGAAGCCTGCACGCCTTCGAAATCCTTGTCCGCATAGGCGAAGACGCCCGCGGCCTGCACGCCCGACACCTTGCCCCTGGCCAGGGTGTAAACGCCCGCGGCCTGCACGCCGTTCAGGCGGTCCTCGCTGTGCACGAGAACCCCTCCGCTCTGCAGGCCGGAGAACGCGCCCTGGCTCAGGCTGAGAACGCCGCCCGCCTGCACGCCGGCCATCTGCCCCTTGGCCGAATTCAGGATCCCGGCGGACTGCACGCCTTTCATGCTTCCTGCACAGCTGTTGAAGAGCCCGGCCAGCTGCACCCCTTCCATCTCCCGGCCGGCTGAATTGCCGAGGCCCGTGCATTGCACGCCCCGCGCCTCTTCGATCACGAGGCTCAGCCCAGGGCTGAGGGCGAATCCGTCCAGCTTGGCGCTCGTGCTCCCCACCAGGCCCAGCACGCAGTAATGGATGGTGCGCGCGTAGCGGTTTGAATCCGGGACCAGCGTCACGTCCCAGGGCACGACTTGGTAGCCCGGGGCCGCAAACTTGTTCTCGGGCGCCGGTTCCTCGCCCCGCAGCCGGGCGGCCTCGCGCGCCACCTCCCCGAAGGCGGCCGCGTTCAACACCAGTTCCTGGCCCAGCGTCAGCTCGACGCGGGTCTCGAACAGCCGCTGGTCCCTTTCGTTGCTGACTTGGTAAACGCCCTCCTCCAGGCCGATTTGCAGGCTGCGGCCCTCGGGCTTGCGCATCTCCAGCACGATGCGCTCGTTCTGGTCGCGGATGAGGAACCGGCCGTAAAGGTCCTGGTCAAAGGTCAGGATCGCCGAGCTGTTGCGGATATCGGTCATCACCACGTCGCCGGTGCCGGTCATCTGGATGTTGTAGTTCGGGTGCTGCGGGCCGCCCAGGGTTTTCTCGGTTTTGTTCAAGGTCTCGTGATAGGCGTATTGGTAGGCCTCATGCAGGGAAACGCGGCCGTCCTGGGACGTATCCGCCGCGCCGCGCAGGCCCGAAGTCAGGAAGTGCGTGAAAAACGAGCTTTGCAGCTTGTCGGACTCCTGGGAGGCCTCGTCCGAGGCGCTCGAGGTCAGATAGGCACTGCCTTTCATGTCGTTCGCTTCGTCCAGCAGAAACGGCGGCCGCATCTGGCCGCCCTTGAGCCGCGTGAAAGCGCCCGAAGAGCAGGAATCCAGAATGGCGATCCTGACGTCGGCCGGGACGCGGTCGAGGCTGCGCTTGATCTCCTGATACGACAACCTGTCCTGTCCCAGCAGGACGGCTTCCTCGTCCGAATGGCCGGAGTAATAAAAAACCAGCTCGATTCTTTTGGCCGTCTCCCGGGCGCGCCGGATTTTTTCCTGTAAATCCCTGAACCCTCCGAGCAGGCGCTCGCGGTCGGGTTGGAGGAGAAAAACGCAATCAATGGGGAACACGCCGCCGAGCTTCTGCAGCAGCCGGGTCATGAGCCGGGCGTCGGATTCGGCGTATTGCAGGCGGCCGCGCTCCGGGCCGCCGTCGTCCGCGCCCACCACCAGGGCAAAACGCCGCATGGAATCCTGCGGCGCCGCCGGCGCCGGGACCGCGGCCGCCAGCACAAACGCGTTCAGCAGAAGAAACAGGCGGATGGTTTTCATGGCGTGTCCTTTGTCAAGACCAGTGTGATTTGTTCCGCGCCCGCAGGCGCGGGAATCGGCCGGGTCCGGGCAGTGCGGCCGTCAGCCGCCACCTCGCGGGCCGCGGCCAGCACGGCCGGAACCTGCAGTTCAAACGGCGCGGTCATCAGGACAAAGCGTTCGAACCCCGGGGCGCGGTCCAATTCATACGCCACGGGCAGCAGCACCTTCCCGCTGCCCTGCGGCATCAGGGTGGAGAATTCCGGGGCGGCGGGAAAGTGCAGGGTGACCTTGCCCCCGCCGTCGAGCGAGAAAATGACGCCGTGGGTTCCGGGCGGCACGGCGTAGGCGATTTGCAGCAGGTCTCCGTCCCTGGCGCGGTCCTGGTCGGCCAGGGGCATGGCCTGGTTCCCTTCTTTGCGGTAGACCACCAGGCGTATGTCCCTGCCCTTGAGCCGGGTCGTGTCCGCGGGCGCGAACAGGGCGCGTTCCACGACCGGCGCCACGGCCAGCAAGGCAACCGCCGCCGCAGCCAGGGAAAACACCGGAAGCCATTGCCAGCCCCTGGCCCGAGCCGGGGATTCGCGTTCCAGCTGTTTCTGAATGGCGGGCGCCATGCGCTCCGCGGGATACTGCCGCAGAATCTCGGCGTTCGAGGCTTGCAATGCTTCCAGGCGTTCCCGGGCATCCGCGTCCTGTTCCAAGGCCGCGCGAATCTCGGCCAGGCGCCGGGGCGGCAACTCACCCAGCAAATAGCGCTCCAAAAGATAATCCGGGAGCTGGTCAGCCATGGTTTTGCTCCTTTTCCGCCTGGGCCCTGGCCTTGAATTCCCGGACGCGCTTGCGCACGCCCGAGACTGACAATCCGGTTTCCCTGGCCACTTCCTCCAGCGTCAGCCCGTCCACGTACAGCATGACCAGCATGGCGCGCGTGGAGGGGCGTTCGCGCGCGAACAGGCGGTCCAGGATCGCGCCCGCCAGCACGCGGTTTTCCGTCTCCGGCTCGTGGGCGATGGAAAGCAGCAGGGCCTCGTCCGGCGTCTCGGGCTTGCGCCGCCGGGTCCGCAGCAGGTTCAGGCACACGCGGGTGGCCATGCGGTAAAGCAGGCTGGAGGGGTAAGCGTCGTGGAGCCGTTCCTGATGGCGCAGCAGATTCACGAAGACCTCCTGCAGGGCGTCCAGGGCCCACTCCTCATGGCGCAGCAGCGTCCGACAGCGCCTCAGCACCATGGGCCCGTATTTTCGATAATAGGACTCGATATCCACGGGCATCGAACCGCTTCCCCTCCCAAGGGATATAACACCGCAGGCTTGCGGATCTGTCACCTGTCCGACGACAGAGATAGGATCGTCGGGACACGATTATAACCTGAAGAATTCCGGCAGTGCGGGAAAAGGGACGGGCGGCGGATGAGGCAAGGTTATTTCGCGGTACCCCGGCCTTCGGCCGGGGGGATCACAAGCGGATGATATTTTGGCCCGGCTGGCGCACGCAATGGAACAGGCTGATATATTCGCGCAAATGCCGCGTGATGAGGAAATTGCGGCGGACATGCTCCCGTCCGAACTTGGCCAGGGCCAGGGATTCGGCCGGGTTGTTCAGCACGCGGCGGACGTAGTAGGCCGCCCCTTCGACCGTATAGGTCAGCCAGCCGGTCTTGCCGTGCAGGATCTGCAGGGGAATGCCGCCCACGTCCGAGGCCACCACGGGTTTGCGCTTCCACAGCGCCTCGCTGACCGTGAGCGCGAAGCCTTCGCGCAGGGATTTCTGGAGAATGACCGTGCTGCCCCGCTGCAGGGCGTTGATCTCCAGGTTGGACCCCGAGGGCAGGTCCAGCAGGTGCAGGTCCGGGTCCTTCCCGGCTTCCTCGCGCAGGCGCGCCAGGATCTCGCCGGACTCGGGGTCGTCGCTGGCGCCGCCGCCGGCCAGGAGCAACTGCACGTCCGGGTGCGTTTTCTTGACCAACCGGTAGGCCGCAATCACGCCCAGCGGGTCCTTCAGTTTGTCGAAGCGCGAGATCTGCGTGACCAGCGGCCGTTCGGGGTCCAGGCCGAACCGCTCCAGGGTCTGCCGCACCAGGGAGTCGGGCAGCTCCCGGTTCTTGTCCGAGAGCGGGTCAATGGACGGCGCGATCATGAACTGCGGGTGCTCCAATTTCTGGGCGAACCGCGGATGGGAAAAGACCGAGGCGTCGTAGGCCGCGATGTGCGCGCGCAAAAACTCCCAGGCCTCGGGATACGGGTTGGAGAGGTCGATGTGGCAGCGGAAAACCCACTTTTGCTCGGGCTTCCGCAGCGCCTGGATCAGCCCGGCCGGCTGGGGGTCGTGGATGAACACCAGGTCGCGGTTGAGCGCGCCGCGCAGGCGGCGGCTGTTTTCTTCCGTGGCCTGGTCATAGGCCGCGAGCATCTCCGGCGTGAGGGGCTCCGGCCGGCCGTGCAGCGCGTTGTGCAGGGTCTTGGTGGCGTTGAAAAACTCCGGCGCGCCGCCGATGACTTCCCAGGTGGTGTCCAGGCCCAGTTCGTTCAGAAGCGGGACCAGGTTTTGCAGAATCTCGGCCACGCCGCCGCCCTCGCGGGTCGAATTGACCATGACCACGCGCAACCCGCGCAAGGTCGCCCCGAGCTTCCACAGCAGCTGGTATTCGGTCTCGCCGATCAGTTTGCGGTATTCGGAAAGGGGGGACGCCACGGGCAGCCTCAGGGGTTGGATTTGAACCGGCGCAGCCAGCCGCGCACCAGGGGCGACAGCGAGGACGGTCCGGGACGGTCTAGGGCGCGCCGGAAGGCGCGTTGCCATTTTTTGCCGCCGAGAATGGCGATCATCCGCTCCCGGATGGTTTCCAAATCCAGCTGGTAGACGTCCAGCGCGGCGATCGCCTTGGCTTCGGCGCCCAGTTGCAGCTGGCCGTCCAGCCAGGCTGAGAAATCGTTGTTCCAGGGGCTGGGCGAGGTCTGGTGCAGCGGCGCCTCCACCAGGTGGAAAAACAGGCTGCCCACGTCCACCCGCTCCAGGGCGTGCACCAATTCAGGCTGGCCGGCCGCTTCGTAGCCGGTCGAAAGCACGATGCTGGTCGAACGCCCAAAGTGGAATTCCATTCCCGGCGGCGCAGTGCGCGTCCAGCGCCGCGGGTCGTTGCGCGCCCGGCCGATGATGGCGAGGAGCGCCTGCCGCAAGTCCCGCAGCGTGGGATAGGCGCGCAGGTCCAGCACGGCGATCTGTTCGGCCAGCTCCTCCTCCCGCAGCTTCTCGCTGAGCCAGGAGGCGAAATCCGAGCGGGGGGTGTCCGGCAGGAAGTGCAGGGACCGCAAAAAACGGTAGGTATGATGGTAGATGGAGGACCCGTCCACCTGCTCCAGGCCCTGGTAGAGTTCGGCCAGGGTCTGGGCCTGCAAGCCCGTCAGCCCGATGGCCTGGATGGAGGTCAGGAAATGAAAAGACTCGGGCATGCGCTCACTCTTGGGTTCCGTTTTTTCCATGCTCCTCTTTGAGCAACTCGATCAAAAACTCGCGCGCCAGGTCCTTGCAGCCCAGTCCGAAGGCCAGGGCGCCGGCCAGGCCGGCCGTGCCCAGGACCAGGAACACCGCCAGCGTAAGGAACCGGCCGGCCAGGCCCAGCTGCTCCAGAGAGTAAATCATAGTCACGCCGAAAACGCTCCAGGCGATCACCTTGCCCCAGAAGTTCGGATGTTGCAGCCGGGTCGTGGCCAGGAAAAGCTGGGTCAGGATGGACAGGAACATCGCGATCAGCGCGCCCAGCAGCAGGATCAGGATGAACCCGAAAACCCGGGGCACGAGATCCAGCAGCGCGCGCAGCACGGTATCGCCCACCCCCAGGAACCTGACGGCGAGCAGGATGGCCGCGTACATCACCGCGTAGAAGAAAAAGTTGGCGCCGGAATCGGACAAGAGATGCCCGTGGGTGCTCCGCGACCACAGCCGGAACAGCCAGATCTCCCCTGCCTTCTGGTCGAGCTTGATCCAGCGGAACAGCAGGTGCGCCAGGCTCCTGACCAGCCAGCCGAAAAAAAGCCCGGCCAGCAGCACCAGCACCGCGGCCACGATCTTTGGCGCAAACGCGGTCGCGTCGTTCATGAACGTCATCCAGGGTTTCAGCCAGAAAATATCCAGGTTGTTCATCGCGTCCTCCTGCCTGTGGTGGATTGCACGGGACCGGCCAAAGCCCGCAAAAGGCGGCCCACTTCCCCGACATCGCGCAGACGGTAGTCCGCAACAGTCGGGCCGGTGCCCACTTTGAAACTGTGCGCCCGGGGGCCCAGGCGTTTTATGGCGGCGAAGGCGTCCTCGTCGGTGGCATCGTCGCCCAGGCACAGGCATAGGCCCGTGCGCCGCCAGCCGCGCGCCAGGGACCGCGCCAGGCGGTTGGCGGCGTCGCCCTTGCCCCTCGCACCGGGCAGGCGGAATTCGAGGACTTTCTTGCCGTCGCGCAAATCAAACGGGTGGCCGGCCGCTGCGGCGCGTGCCGCGGTCAGCAGGCCGGCCACCCGTTTGGGCGCCACCTGCCGGTAATGCAGGCTCAGATCCAGTCCTTTGGATTCCAGCAAGGCGCCGGGCCAGCGGCGCAGGAGGGGGCGCAGTGCCGCAGCCAGCCGGCGTGACCGTTCCCTCCTGGCGGGTGAAACAGCCGGCGCGCCGTAGCCGCTGGCGCCGTGATTGCCGAGGTAATAGAGGCCGGGCACGCCCACCCGTTGCTTGAGATCCGGCAGCGAGCGGCCGCTCAGAAGAGCGACGGCCGTGCCCTGCGAACGGCCGAGGGAGGACAGCACCTGGCGCATGCCCGGCGCCAGCCGTGCGCGGCCGGGCGAGGCGACGATCGGCGAAAGCGTGCCGTCGAAATCCAGCAGCAGCAGCCGCGGCCGCGCCGCCTGCCAGGCTGCCAGGTCCCGAGCCGGCTTGCGGCCTGCAACGGAGGTAAAAAACCAGCGCGCCATGCGGCCGGCCCCTAGGCTTTGGCCGTCACGGCCGTGTCTTCGGCCAGCTTGACGACGTCCTGGAACAATAACTGGGCCCATTGATAGACATTCTGCTCGGCTACAGTCTGGCGCATGCGCCCCAACCGCTGCTTTTGCTCCTCCACCGGCATCTGCAGGGCCTGATGCAACGCGGCCGTGAAGTTTTCCAGATCATAGGGGTTGATCAAGAGCGCCTGTTCCAGTTCCCGCGAGGCGCCCGTGAACCGGGAAAGCAGCAGCACGCCGCGGTCGTTGCTGGAAGCGGCCACAAACTCCTTGGCCACCAGGTTCATCCCGTCGTGCAGCGAGCTCACGATGCAGACGTCCGCCAGTTTGTAAAACGGGATCAGGGTGTCGAAGTCATGGTGGCCTTTTTGAAAAATCACCGGTTTCCATCCCGCCTGACCGTACTTGGCGTTGATTTCGTCGCAGCGGGATTCGATCTTCTGCACCACCTGCTGGTAATCCTCCAGATTGGCGCGGCTGGGCACGCCGATCTGGATCATCACGATGGCGCCGCGGTACTCCGGATAGTTTTCCAGCAGCCGGTCCAGGGCGTCGAGGCGTTCGGGAATGCCCTTGGTGTAATCCAAGCGGTCCACGCCGAGCAGCACCTTCTTCCCTTCCAGTCCCAGCGACGCGCCGAGCTGTTGGCATGCCTGGGTGGTGGTGCGGGCATCCGCCTGCTGATAGATGGATTGAAAGTCAATGGAAATGGGATATGCTCTGATCTTGGTCTGGGACTCGTTGCGGATGATCTGCGTCTTTTCCCAGTCCAGCCGGGCTTCCAGTTCCAGTCCCACGGTTTCCATGAAATTGGCGGCGTGGTATTGCACGTGGAACCCGAGAATATCATTGGCCAGCAAGCCCTCCAGAATTTCCCGTTTCCAGGGGCAGATCCGGAAAATTTCCGGGTTGGGCCAGGGAATGTGCCAGAACATGATCGTGGTCAGGTCCGGGCGGGCTTCCTTCAGGTACTTAGGGACCAGGCACAAATGATAATCTTGCAGAAACACGATGCTGCCGGGCGTGGCCATGTCCAGGATGGCGTCCGCGAACTTGCGGTTGACGGCCTGATAGGTCTGCCAGGTTTCCGGCGCGAACCGGGGGCGGATATAGCACACGTGGCACAGCGGCCACAGGGTTTCGTTGGCAAAACCCTCGTAATAGCCTTTTTCCTCGTCAGGGGTAAGAAGCAGGCGCCGCAGCTGGTAAGCCGGGCGGTTGGGCGGGACCGCGACCAGACCCTTGGCATCCGCCACGGCGAAGTCCGTTTCGCCGCTCCCGCAGCAGACCCAGACCGCCTGGCAGGCCGCAGCCATGGAATCCAGGGCGATTGTCAGCCCGCCGGCATAGCGGTACCAGGAAACTTTTCCGTCCGACAAAATGTGGACATAAGGTTCGCGGTGGGAGGCCAGGATCAGCTGCCGTCCCTTGAGTTTGCGGTTGACGAGATCGGTCAGCGATTCGCGGTCGGCCGCATGTTGCAGTTCCCGCAGCCGTTCGGCCCGTTCTGCGGCGCGCGTCAGCGAGTCCTTGATCGTCTGCCAGGAGCGTTCGAAAAGATTTTTGGCCATGGCACCCCCCGAAATAACCCAACTGCCCAGAACGGCGTTTTAGCAGGCTGATGACTATAGTCGCTGGCATTGCCTGGAATACCCCAAGAAAAGCCAGAGGTTTTTCTTGGGGTAACAGGGTGCCAGCGGAATTTATATTGGGTTTCTCAGCACCCTGTTAGATGGCGGCCCGACCATCTGCTTTACCCCTCCGGAGCGTTTCTCCGGACCCAGGACGTTTCCTATCGTGATCCTCGGCGATCCGTGTCAGTATTGTAATGGGGTTGCGAGGCGAGAACAAGGCAAAAGTACGGCAAGGCCGGGAGGTGGCCCGCCTCCGGAGGGAAGGCGGGATTTCAGTGCGGCAGCAATAGACGGATCAGCCAGGCGAAGCCGGCGGCTGCGAGTGCGGTGATGGGCAGGGTGAAGATCCAGGCATAGACGATCTTGAAACCCGTGGCCCACTTGACCGCTTTCATGCGTTTGGCCGTGCCCACGCCCACGATACTGCCGGTGATGGTATGTGTGGTCGATACCGGCACGCCGAGCGAAGCCGCGGCTTCCAGAACAATGGAAGCCGCGGATTCGGCGGCCGCGCCTTCTATGGGCCGCAAATGGGACAAGCGGCTGCCCAGGGTTTTAATCACCGGTTTCCCGCCGGTGGCGGTCCCCAGGGCCATAGCCATTCCGCAAGCCAGCATAACCCAGATCGGCACCTGCACCTGGCTGAACTCTGCGGCGCCGAAATATCCGCCGGTAAAAAGCAACAACGTGATCACACCCATGACTTTCTGCGCGTCATTTTGGCCATGCATCAACGACATAGCCGATGCGGTTCCAATTTGAATCCACGAAAAAACGCGTTGGACCCGGTTCGGCCGCATCCAGGAGGCCACCCTATAAGACAGTTTAAGCACGATAAATCCCAGCAACATACCCAAGACCGGCGAGAGGAGCATGGCTACCAGTACTTTGATGATCCCGCCCACCACCACGACCTTCCAGCCGAAGAAGGCCACCGCCGCGCCGATCAGCCCGCCGATCAGCGAATGCGACCCGGAGATCGGCAACCCTTTTATGGTGGTAATGGCCACCCAGGCCACTGCGCCCAGCATAGCCGCCAGGATGACGTAGGAGCCGGAAATGTTTTGCACTGCAGCCGGATTGATGATTCCGCCGCCGATGGTTTTGGCTACCTTGGTGGACAGCAAGGCTCCGATAAAATTCAATACAGCCGAAAGTATGATGGCTGCTCCTGGCCGTAAAACCCGGGTGGAAATAACCGTGGCCACGGCGTTGGCCGTGTCATTCCAGCCGTTGGCGAAATCGAACGCCAAGGCGGCGAAAATAACCACCCAGAAAAAAACCGGCAGATTCAGCAGGGATTCGGTCATAGGCTAGGCATATTTAAAAATGAGGGATTCAACGTTCATGGCCGTCTGGTTGCACTTGTCGAGGGACCGTTCGATCTCCTCGATGATCTCCTTGAATTTGATGACATCCAGCGGTTCCATCCCGCCGCGGAATAAAGAGGCCAGGCCGTGGTGGTAGATATCATCACCCTGTTCCTCGAAATTCTTGATGTTCCGGCAAATTTCCAGGACATTGCGGTTCAGTTTGGGGCTCGCAATGGCGCGGACCGCCTTGGCCGTTTCCTTGCAGGCCTGGTTGAGGACTTCCGCCATCTGGATGATGTCGGGGATGAACGATTTGAAGTTGTACAGGGATATCCGGGTAGCCGCCGCGTCCATAAAATCCAGAATGTCGTCCAGGTCCCCGGCCAGCCGCAAAATGTCCTCCCGGTCGTAGTTGACGATGAAGGTGCTTTCCAGCCAATTCATGGTTTGATGGGTGTTCAGATCGCAGGCGTGTTCCAGTTCCTTGATCGACTCCACCCAGGCGTCGAGGTGGGCGGGATCGAACTGGCGGATAAAACCGCTGAAACGCTCCGCCGCCTGTTCGATGTGATCGGCGAAACACAACATGTGTTTGGCAAACTGGGTCTCTTTGGGGAAAAGTCTCGAAAGCATGCGGCCTCCAACGTACGGTCATTCGGCTGGACTTGAATACATCTCAAGCATTACATCAATAAACGGCGGCTCATTATACGGATCGGGTTCGCGGGCGTCAATCCCAACTTCCGGCCCTTCCGATATTTTTTTCAAATAACGATTGCCATTCCGCCTTTCCCCCGTTAAGGTATTGGCCATTTCTTCCCATCCCAGTCACCACGTCTGCAAACGAGGTCCAGATGCAAACCATTGTGCTGTTGAGCATTTCTAATATTTTCATGACCTTCGCCTGGTATGGACATTTGAAGTACAAAGACTCGCCTCTGCCGCTCGTTATCGTGGTCAGCTGGTTGATCGCATTTCTCGAATACTGTTTCATGGTGCCTGCCAACCGCATCGGTCACGGACAATTCACCGCGGCGCAGCTTAAAACCATCCAGGAAGTCATCACGCTGGTTGTTTTTTGCGCCTTTTCATTGTTTTACTTGAAGGAAGAGCTGAAGTGGAATTACCTGGTGGGTTTTTCGCTGATCGTTTCGGCTGTGTTTTTCATTTTTAAGAAATGGTGAAGGTTCAGCGGCGCGCGATCAGGCGCCAGGACGCGGCGCCCAAAAACAGGACGAAATTGGCCAGCACGATGCTGGCGCCGGCCGGCAAATCCAGCACATAAGACAACAGGATGCCCGCGGCCACGGAAACCAGCGCCGTGCCCGCGGCAGCCAGAAGCACGGCCTTGAAGCCCCTCGCCAGCTGCAGGGCGGTCACAGCCGGAAAAATCATCAGGCTGGCCACCAGCAGGGTGCCCACCACCCGGATGCCCAGGGCGATCGTCAGGGCGGTCAGCGTGACCAGGAACTGATTCAGGCGACGGACCGAAAGCCCCTGGGTGCGCGCAAACTCCTCGTCAAACGTCACGGCCAACAGGTCATGATAAAACAGGGCCACCGTGGCGGTGACGGCCAGGGACAGGCCGCCCGCGATCCAGGCCTCGCCGGGCGTCACGGCCAGAATGTCTCCAAAAAGATAGCTGAACAAATCCACGTTGAATCCGCGGCCCTTGCTGGCCAGGATCACCCCCAAAGCCACTCCCAGCGCCGAAACCAGGCCAATGGCCGCATCCGCATAAACGTTGGTCTTGTCCATCAGATACAGGATTCCCCAGGAAGCGATCACGACCAGCACCAGCGTCAAAGGGAAGGGATAGATGTTGAGGAGCAGCCCCAGCCCGATGGTCCCAAAGGCGAAATGCGCCAGTCCTTCGCCGATCAGCGAAAGCCGCCTCAAAACCAGAAACACGCCGAGCAAAGAGCACGCCACGGCGATCAGCGCGCCGGCGATCAACGCCCTTTGCATGAATCCCAAATGCCAAAATTCCGCCATTAGGAACCCTGTCCTTCCTGGTGCTGGTGGCAGATGATGTGCTGGGCGAAATCCCCGAAGTAATTCGTCATTTCCCGTGACAGGCAAAAATCCTTGAAACCGCCGTAGAAGATGACTTTGCGGTCCAGATACAGCAGCCGCTGGGCAAATTGCCCGATGGTGCCGCTTTCGTGCGTGATGAGGAGGATCGTGGTCCCGAGCCGCCGGTTCAAGTCCTCCAGAATCCGGTAAAAAACGATCCGGGTTTCTGGATCAAGCGCCGCGGTCGGCTCGTCGAGAATCAGCAAATCCGGGTGGGAAACGAGGGCGCGGGCCAGGAGCACCCGCTGGCGCTGGCCGCCGGACAGGCTGCCGAATTCCTGGTGCTGCCAGTCCGAGATTTTCAGCTCGCGCAAAATGTCCGCAACGGCCGTGCGGTCCGGCGGTCGCAGACGCCGCGGAAAAGGCCGGTTGGCGAGCCTGCCCATGGCCACAACTTCCCGCACCCGGATCGGGAATCCCTGGCGCGCCAGCGGCATGAATTGAGGGAGGTAACCCACGCGCTGCCACTGGTCGAATTGCTCCAGCGGCCGGCCGAGCAATTCGATGCGGCCCGAGGTTTTCGGCGTCAACCCCAGGATGGCTTTGATGAGTGTGGTTTTGCCCGACCCATTGGGCCCCACGATGCCCACATAAGCGCCCGTCGGGATCTCCAGGTTTACGTGGTCCAGGACAGACACGGACCCGTACTGGACCACCAGGTTGTCCAGGCGTACGCTCATGGTTCGCACCCCAATCCTTGTTTCAGGCGGCGTAGGTTTTCGCGCATGAGCTGCAGATACGTCAGGCCGCGTTCGCGGTCTGCGGCCGAGAGGTTGTGGGCTCCGTGCAACGGCAGCATGGCCACACCAGTCTCCGCGGCCAGGGCGCGGGCCACGCGGGGTTCGATCAATTCCTCGTAAAATATCGTGCGAACTCCCAGACGGCGGATGTCTTCAACCAGATGGGCCAGGGCGCGGGGCGACGGTTCGGCATTGGGCGAGAAACCGGGATATGCCGCATGCATGTGCAGATGATACCGCCGGGCGAAATAGGCGAAGGCGCTGTGTCCGGCGCTGACCAGTTCCCGGCTCCGGCACTGTTGCAAGCCCTGGGCGATTTCAGCATCAAGCGACGCCAGCTCACGGCGTAAAGCCCCGGCATGAAGGTGAAATACTTTCGCCTGGTCGGGCGCTTGGGCCGACAGGGCTTGCTCGATCACCGTCACTGCCTGGCTGGCCAGTTGCGGGTCGAGCCAGAAGTGCGGATCAGGTCCGTTGTCATGGCCGGAGTGTTCAATCCCCCCGGCGTGCGGTTCGGCGGACGCGCCGGCTTTGACCCCCTCGCTGACATTGACCACCCGCGTATGTTTCAGTTGCAAGCCGGCCAGCAGGTCCTCCACCCACGGTTCCATGGACGGCCCGGAGTAAATGAACACATCCGCCTGTGCGATGCGCTCCAAATCCCGCGGCGTGGGGGCATAGGTATGGGCCTCCACGCCCGGTGGCAGCAGCAGGCTGACCTCCGCCTGGTCCTGGCCGATGGTTCGCGCAAAATCGAACCAGGGAAACAAGGTGGTGACCACCCGCAGCGTTTTCGCTCCGGCGAGGGCCGGGCCTCCCAGCAGGCAACCAAGCAGCCACAGGACCGCAAGGGTTCTCATGGACGCGCGCTCAATCCGGTCTGACGTGCAGAGCCTGACATGACTTGCAGGTGCGAACTGCGTGCTGCCGGGTGAAAGCGCGCCATTGCCGGCGCTGGTGGGTGGTCAGTTTGCCCGAACCCTGGCACAACGGGCAGGTGCCGGACAGCGCCGTTTGGATGGCCGAACGGATGAATTCGGACTTGTTGGGGATCCGGCAGAGGTCCTGATGCAGCTGGCGGTCCAGCTTGAAGGTTACAATCTCTTGCTTCGGCGCCCGCATGTTCGGCCTCCCATAGTGCCCCGGAATGGGTATTACTTTATAATACCGCTGCGGTTCTGTCAATCCCCGCGCCCTTCCAAATCCGCGCTTGACGGTTGCGGTCAAATGGCCTAAGCTGTTGCGACTTGCCTGCGGCAAGCTCACTCTCTTTCCTGGGAGGCGGCGGTTGAACGATTTTCCTTTCATTCTCTCGCGAACCCTGGTCATGGAACCCCAACTCGGTTCCGCCTGGGCCGGCGAAATGGTGTTGAATCCGGGCCTGGCGCAGGATCCCAAGACCGGCAACGTGATCATGCTGTTCCGGGCCACCGGCCCTTATCCGCAAAAACGCCTGCCGGGCAAGCCCCTGCCCTTCCCTATTTTTCTGGGTTTTGCCGGCAGCGACGACCAGGGGCGCACCTGGCAAATCGACTGGGAACGCCCCGCGCTTGCCCCTGCTTTGTCTTACCGCCAGGAAGAACTATACCTGACCAACCGCGAGGGCAAACAGGTGGTCAATTATGCCAACGGATGCATCGAAGACCCCCGGCTTTTCTGGCTGGAAGGGCGCTGCTACCTGATCGCAGCCACCCGCCTGATGCCGCCTGGCCCCTACTGGGAGCATGACGATCCGGTCCAATGCAGTCCCGAATGGATCCTGGCTCCGGACCAGCCGTTCGGCCGTGCCGCCCGGGAAAACGTGACCAACAATGTCCTCTACGAAGTGGACCTCGACGCATTGACCCGGCGCGAGTATGAGCGGGCGTTCCGTTATGTCATCCATCTGACCAATCCCGAATACGGCGAAAACCGGGACGTCGTCCTGTTCCCTGAAAAAATGCAAATCCGCGGGCAGACCCGCTATGTGTGCCTGCACCGGCCTTTCACGCCCCAAGCCTACCCGGCCGTCGGCCGGCCGCTCAAACCGTCCATCCTGCTCTGCAGCGCGGAGCGGTTTGAACATTTCTGGCGGGAGGAAAACCAGACCGTATTTGCTTCTCCGGTCTTTCCTTGGGAAGGTGACCGCATCGGCGCCAGCACGCCGCCGCTGAGGATCTCGGACCGGGAATGGCTGTTGTGCTACCATGGCAAACAGGATGCGGAAGTGGGTTATACCCAGTCTTTCATGATCCTGGAGGACGTGCCGGACAGCACGCCCCGCATCACCCACCGCTGCTCCGAGCGCCTGCTGGTCGCCCGGGAATCCTGGGAGCAGCCGCACAAATTCAAAACGCCTTGCATCTTCATCACCGGCCTGATCCGCCTGGGCGGCGAATTGCTGATCAGCTACGGCGCGGCCGATGAACGCGTGGGCGTCATGCGCTTGGACCTCGCCGGCCTCGTGGATCACGTCCGCCGGTTCACGGCCGAAGGCGTCAAACAGTGAGTTTGCTTTCCGCTTCCGACTTTCAAAAGAAACGGGGACTGACATGGAATTGATTCACTTGGCATGGGATTATGTAATGCACATGGATCATCACTTGGGCCAAATCATCGCGTATTTCGGCCCGTGGGTGTATGTCCTGTTCTTTATGATCATTTTTTGCGAGACCGGGCTGGTCGTGACGCCGATCCTGCCCGGCGATTCCCTGATTTTCGCCACCGGTACTTTTGCGGCGCTGGGCAGCTTGAACGCCCATCTTTTGTTCATCCTCCTGACCATCGCTGCCATCCTGGGCGACACGGTCAACTACTGGATCGGGCACTTCCTGGGGCCCAAAGTGTTCTCTTCGGAACGGCTCTTCCTGCTGAATAAAAAGCATCTGGAAAAAACCCACCGGTTTTACGAACGGCACGGCGGCAAGACCATCATCCTGGCCCGTTTCATCCCCATCATCCGCACGTTCGCGCCGTTCGTGGCCGGCATCGGGACGATGAATTATCTGAAATTCATCAGTTATAACGTGATCGGCGGGGTGGCATGGGTCGGCATGTTCGTTTACGGGGGTTATTTTTTCGGCAATTTACCCATGGTCCGGAAAAACTTCACACTGGTTATTTTAGGCATCATTTTCGTTTCAATACTTCCCGCCGTCTGGGAATTTTTGCGCCACCAGTTCGCCAAACGCACCGCGCCCAAAGCCTGAGTTTATTGCCTGATCATCACCAGCATCATTTTAAACGGTTCCAAAGCGCGCAGGCTGTGCGGCTGACGGGCGGGCATGAGAATCACTTCACCGCCTATCACCCGGCGCCCTTCCCCGCTGATGGTCACCTCCGCCGCTCCCTCATATATGAAAACCAGGGCATCGAAAGGCGCCGTATGTTCGCTTAAGCCTTGGCCGCGGTCAAAGGCAAACAAAGTCACCGTGCCCGCGCTCTTGTCAATCAGCGTGCGGCTCACGACCGCTCCGGTCTGATAATCCACCAACGCAGCCAGACGACCGGCCTGGCCGCGAATCGAATCCACGGACTGGTCCATTTCCTCACCTCTCGTCAAGTCGTTCCGTTCGCGCCGTTTTCCCGCAACTCAGGGCTTTTCCCAATCCAACAGGCGCCGCTCCCCAGCCAAACGCTGAATGGCAGTGATATCCTGGCTGACTTCCAAAGTGCCGCGGTATTGTCCCGCCTGGTCGCGCACCGCGAAATACCGGATGTGCAGTTTGCGGCCATGCAGATCAAGCCAAAACTCCGCCGTGTTTTTGCGGCCGGCCTTGAATTCATCCAATATCTGCTGGACCATGTGCACGCTTTTAGGCGGATGGCATTGCTGAACCTTGCGGCCAATGACTCCCGGCGAGCGGGGAAAGATCCGGTCTTTGACGTCATTGTAGTAACGCACCTCGTCCTGTTCGTCCACGAAACTGACATCCACCGGCAGATGCTTCAGCATCAGGTCCAGTTGCTCCATTGTCAGACCGCCCGTTTTCAGGGTTACTTGGGATTGCATAGGTCGGTTCTCCTTTTGATGAATTTGTCCGCCTCCGTTTGGTTGCCATTCCTGGCCCGGAGCGACGGCATAACCGAGTTCATCCTCGCCGTGCCGGATTTCATTCCACTCTTCTTGGCTGAAGGCGTTCAAAACCATGGGAAATAGGATTTTTTCCTCCTTATAGATCATTTCAACAACCGCCCGCAACCAGGCTGCGCCTTGTTCGGCCAGCGTATGGGCATCGTCCGCAGCCAGCGCCTGCCTCACCTGCTTGCCCAGGGCGCGGATCTCGTTATGCACCCCCCACATCACCTGGGGTGGCGCGGTGATGCCGTGCTTTTCCATAAAGGGAAATAGTTGGTTTTCTTTGCGCACATAGTGCAATTCCAATGGCGCCAGCCCCGCAACGGCGGCCTGAAACTCCGGTTTCAATTCCCGCATTTTCCCCTTGTCAGGCGGCTGTCCCAAAGCTTTCAGGAGGCAATCCAGAGCTTCAACGCGAGCTTCCAGCAGGCGGTTTTCCTGTTGATAGGTGTGCACAGGATGTCCAGGCGGCACTGAAGCCTCCTGTTTTTTCTCCAAGGCGTCCTTAAAAACACCGACGTGCAGATCACACAGCCGCTGGATCTCCTGCACGGGCATGCCTTGCTTGACCAAATCCTCTTCCAGGTGGCGAATCTCATCCGCCTGCACATCCTGCAGCAGCAAATTGAATTGCTGCCGTGCATTGTTCATGTCGCCGCTGGCATGCAACCCTTGAATAATGGCCTTTAAAGCTTCCACTTTGGCTTGGCGGTCCTCCTCAGGCAGCGTTTCCGCGATCTCGACCAGGGTGCGGGTCTTTGCTTTGATGGCCTGTTGGACATCCCGCAGCAGTTTTCCCAGTTCGATTTCGCCCATGGCAGCCACCATCTTCAACGTTGCCACCCGGCCGATGGTGATCCGCATGACAGGATTTTTCAGAAGGTGGAATTTAGGGTGGTAGCCGGCTAAAAAGTCGATCAAATACGGATGGGCTTCAAGCAGTTCTTGAACCCGCGTTGCGCCGCTGAGCTGCATGGATTTTCCCTCCCGTTTCTTTGAATCCCGAACATTTACGCAGATTGGCCTGAGTGGCGAAGTCCGCTACGGTGGCCGCCTCCAGTTTTTTCGCCAAGTCTCTCTCCAAGCCCTTAATCAACCTTCCCAATGGGCAGGCATGCCGGCTGATCGGTTGCCCCAGCAGGCACTGTTCGCTCTGCAGCGGTCCTTCAATCGCTTCATACACGCGGAGCAAGGAAAGTTTTTCCGCCGGAACCAGCAGCATAAAGCCGCCAGCCGGCCCGCGGCGCCCGCGCACCAACCCCGCACGCTCCAGCCGCTGCATTACCTTGGCCAGGTGCGCTTCCGAAGCCTGTAAAACCCGGGCCATTTCCCGGCTGGAATTCCTGCGCGCGGGATTCTGCGCCAAGAAAGCGAGCGCATGTAATCCCAAGGTGGCCGCTTCCGACACCCTCAGCAAACCCGCCATTTCATCCTCCTCCAGTCTTATTATGGTATTGTTGTACCATTTTTATTTTATTACGTCAACTCGTAATACGCAGGCGGCCGGCGCAAGTGCAGGCGCGCGGCAGGACCCGTGGTTTTCCGCAAAGGAAGGGTGTGGCCTCCCCGGGGATGCTTCGGGAGGGAGTGAACGCGGCAGTTTCGGTCATGCGGAACGGTCCGCATGACCGCTTCATTTCCGGCCCTGATCCATCGCTTCTGCCGGCTGCCGCAGGATGGTTTACTTGCCCAGCAGGGCCACCCGGATAATGTCGCGCCGGGAAACGATACCCACCACGCGCCCCGCTTCCACGATCGGCACGCGCCGGAAATTGCGCTGGCCGATGGCCAGCGCAATTTCCGCCACGTCGGTCTCAGGAGGAAAACTGACGATCTCGCGGGTCATGGCTTCCCCGACTTTGGTCAGTGCCAGATTGCCGCTGAACGCAAAATTGAGCATATCCTTTTCGGAAATAATCCCCACCAAACGCTTCTGAATGTCAACGACCGGCATACCGCTGATCTTTTTTTCCAACAACACTCCGATGGCCTCGGCCAATGTGGCTTCGGGGCCGATGGTGACCACCTCGGTGGTCATGACATGCTTCGCTTTCAACATGGCAGCTGCCCTCCCCGCTTGGAATTTTCCCTCCTAGCGCCTCGAACGCCCCTATCATACCCGCCTGACGGCCATCCTGCAAGCACCGGTCAACCATAATTCATTGACTTCCGATACTCTACGGTGATAATGGAGTCCCGCAACCGGGAATAGGCCACCCTGCCAAGGAGTCCGAACCCCATGCCGATTTTGAGCGAATGGGCGCAAAGCAGCGTTTTCCAGTGGGTGCTTTTGCCGCTTTTGATCTTTTGCGCCCGCGTCGTGGACGTCACCCTGGGCACCATCCGCATCATCTTCATCACCCGCGGCCAGCGGTATTGGGCGCCGCTCATCGGATTCGTCGAAGTCCTGATCTGGCTTTTGGCCATCACTCAGCTCATGCGCAACCTCAACAATCTGGCCACGTATTTCGCTTTCGCCGGCGGATTCGCCACCGGCACCTTCGCGGGCATGTGGCTGGAAAACCGTCTGGCCATGGGCTTGTCCATCATCCGCATCATCACGCCCCAGCCCACGCCGGATTTGCTGGCCAATTTGCGTGAAAGCGGGTTCGGCGTGACCACCATCGACGGGCAAGGGCTCTTTCGCCCGGTCAAAGTGCTGTTTTCCATCGTCAAGCGCAAACGCATCCGGGAAATTCTGGAGATCGTCAAATGCCACGATCCCCAAGCTGTATACACCGTGGAAGACATCCGGACCGTCAGTCCGTCGGCGTTTCCTTTCCTCCACCCCGAAACCAACCGGCTGGATGATGCGCTCGGCCGTTTCAGCCGCCAGGGCAAGTGAACCGCCGCCGCCTTTTTGCTTCTCCGGGACTTGGGGAGGCCCTGTGATGTCCCTCTGGGCTTGGTTTTTACTTCCCTTGGTCGCCATCCTGCTTTTGCTGCTGGAAACGCGGATCCTGCAACCGCCGGCTGCAAGCTTGTCCATCAGCCGGGCCTGGTTTTTATCCGCCGTGTGGTTCGCTTTGGCCCTGCTGTTTAATTTCTTTATTTATTTTTATTACTCCGATCCGGCCATAGCCGCCGTTTCCTCACTGACGCCGCGCCAGGCTGCCCGGCAGTTTTTCGCGGGTTTTCTGCTCGAAAAGTCGCTCAGCCTGGACAATATCTATCTCATCGCCTGCATATTCGCCTCCTTGCGCATCTGCCTGGAATGCCAGCACCGCGTCCTGTTTTGGGGTTTGGCGGGCATGATCACGCTCAGATCGCTGGCCTTGGCCGGGGGTTCGTTTCTCGTGCACCGCTTGCTTTGGATCGACTACCTGTTCGGTCTGCTGCTTATCGCCACCGCAGTCAAGCTGGCGGTGTCACGGCAGGGGCACCTGCTGCCGGAACGCAATCCCGCGGTTTGGCTGAGCCGCCGCTTATTCCCGTCCGTTGCGGATCAGGCCGGCGGACGCTTCTGGGTGCCCTCCGCAGGCCGGCCGGCTGCAACCCCGTTGTTCGCAGCCCTGTTGCTGGTGATGACGTCCAACCTGCTGTTTGCCGCAGATACGGTTCCCGCAATTTTTGCCGTCACCCACGACCCTTGGATCGCCATGACCGCCACTTTGTTTTCCCTCCTGGGGCTTCGCTCCCTGTACTTCGCCCTGGCTTCGCTCATGAGCCGGCTCCGGTTCATCCGCCTCAGCCAGGTCTTTTTGCTGCTTTTTTTAGGCCTGGTCTTGGTGTTGGACCCGCTCCGCCCCCTGCGGCCGCTTACGGTCCTGGCGGTGATCGGCTGTCTGGTCGCCGGAGGATTGCTGGCGGCCATCTTCATCGCTCCCCGGCCTGGCACGGATCCCGCCTCCCCGCTGGCCCAGGACCTCGGCCAGCTGGCGCAAGTAACGTACCAGGGACTGCGCCGTCTGGCGGTGGTGTTGATCGGAACCACCGTCCTGCTGGCCGGTTTGGTCATGCTGATCACCCCCGGCCCAGGGCTTTTAGTGATCGCCGCTGGATTGGGCATTCTGGCTACTGAAGTGGCCTGGGCGCGCATATTGCTTAAAAGGTTGAAAACCGAAACCGGCACGTTCATGGCAAAAATTTCCCGTTTGATCACCGGAGGCGATTCCCGTCACCAACGATGATTTTTTAGCCGGTTTTTATGCTATACTAGCAATCCTGTTCCACATCTCATAGAAAGGAGCAAGCGTAGGATGCGTAAAGTATGGATGGGGTTGTTGATCGGATTGTTCGTCGCGGCCTTAATCCCCTGGATTCACGGCAGTGCGCAGGCCATGGGCTCTAACGGAGGCAAGAAAGAGACAACCGTCCAATCCGGCGGCCAAACCATGGGCGAGGACAAGAATCAAGCCGAAGACGAAGAGATGGGCGAGGATGAGTCTTCCGAAGAAAGCGAAACCGAGGAATCCCAGTAAAAACCTGATAAATGCAAAAAGCCGGGAGCAACAGCTCCCGGCTTTTTTATTTCCCTTCATCCATGTCTGTTCGGCGGGGCTTCAGGTCGCGGTTCCAGGTTCAGCTTCGCCGTATCGCTTGATCAGGGTCAGCTGGTTGTAGGTGGGCAGGCTTTCATATTTGACCTGATCCATCAACTGATTGACCAGCAGGCCGCCCACCCCGCGCTTGGCCCCCTGGGCGATCTTCGACTTCAGCGACAAATCCTTGCGTTTGGTCACATCGAAGGGATCTCCGTAATCCCTGATCTGGATTTTGGCCTGCTTCTTTTGGAATTCCAGGCGCAGGCGCAGGATCTGCCAGGGATCATAGTCGTTGCCGTGCTCGATGATGTTGAGCAGGATTTCCTCGACCGCCAGGGTCACGGCGTTGGTGGTCACATCGTCCATGCCTTCTTTCTGACAGATGCTGCTGACGGTTTGGCGGATGACGCCCAGGTAATTCACATCCGCGTTCATCCGGATGTCGATGCCCTTGTAACGCGATTTGCGGCGGCGCGCCAGGCTGCCCGGCTTCAGGGTGAAAACATGCCCCCAATCATCCACGCGAAAGGTCTCGTCGCACATCTCGCAGCGATACAAGTCCGGTCCTTGGACCTGAATCTGGGCGCGGCAGGTGGGGCACTGGTGGACAATGGGAAAGACCGCTTTCCGCTCGCGTTCCTTCACGGCCAGGGTCAGGTTGCCGACGTGGTGGCCGTCTTTCACGGTCAGTGTGAGTTCTCCGGAAGCCGTAACCCTAACCTTGCCTTGCCACGAACCCTGGTAAAACCCCAGGAGTTCTACGGGAAAAATCATGCCGGCCGAGACCTGCAACGCGGGCGCGGCCTGGTAGTCCATGGCCAGCGCGCCCTTGGAATCCCTGGCCTCGACCCGCAGAACGAATTCCTCGCCGCAATAGACCTCGGCCGCGGGAACCGCCAGCGCGAAACGGCTGAGTGTCTCTTCGATCTGGGGCGCCGCGGTCCAGATGGTCAAGGACTGCGCATCCGGATAAATATCGAGCATGTCGTCCAGGCCGATGGACTCGAATATTTTCAGGATTTTTTTGGAAACCCGGCAGGCTTTGATGTCGCCGTCGGGACGCGAACGGAATTCCTGGATCATGCCGATGAAAACGCCCACCCCGGCCGAGCTGACGTATTCAGTTTCAGCCATGTCCACCAGCACCCGCGAATGGCCGCCGGTCAGCAGTGCGGACAACTCTTTTTCGAACCGCGGCGCGGTTTCCGAATCGATCGAGCCCCTGACCGACAGCACGAGCACGTCGTCGATGAACGGGCTGGGTTGCTGGTTGAATTCGAGCAGTGAACTCATCGCGGTCCCTCGCCTTCCGTTTTGCCGGCCCGGTCAGCGCACGCCTTGGCGGAGCCGGTTGCCGAGTTTATTGGCCGTGCGTTTGTCGCCCAGGGCCTGGGCGATTTCCAGTTGATTGCCTTCCACCCACGCCGGCAGCTTGTCCAGCAGCAGTTTGGCAACCAGGTCGCCGGGATTCCTCCCGGCCAAATACGCGCTGACGGCGGGCACGTGCGCGGCGAAGCGCCCGACCGGATCGGCCTCGTCGGATTCAGTCTTTTTCCGGTATGACAAGCAGACCTCCCGCTCGGCGCCGAAAACCTGTTGCTCGAGTTTGGCCAGGAAATCAACCGCTTCCTGGCCGGGCAGGTATGGATAACGACGCAGATAATCCGCAACCAGATTCACCTGGTAAACCCGCAGGGCGATTTCCGCCTCCCCGCCCAAGCGGGAGTGCTCCAGCGGAATCCGGACCCCGGTTTGACGCTGCTGCCGGTTGAAGCGGCGTATGCCTTCCACCCAGGCTTCGAACCATTGCTGGCGCAGCTGGGCCAGTCTTTGGCCCAATTCCGCGGGAATGGAACGCGTCTCCGCGCTGCCGCGTTCGCCGCGGTTCAGCCGGTTTGGAATGACAGGCGACGGAACCGTCCGGACTTCCATCCGGGACACATCGCGGCTGGGCACGACCAGTTCTTCCACGCCCGGGGGGTGGGCAGCCGGCACTTCCAAGCGGGCGGAGACCGGCTCCTCCGGCTGCGCCGCGGATCCTGTAAGCTCTTTTTCCATCGGCGCCCAGGACGGCCTGGGACTGGCGTTTGCTTCCGGCACGGCAACCGCTTGGCTTTCAGGACGTGCCGGGGTTTCCTGCCGGTCCTGGGCTTCAACCTCGACTTTCGGTTCGGGTTGGACCTCAGGCCCAGGCGCCGTAACGGGTTCTGGCTGGGTTTCCACGGCAGGCTCAGGGACGGCCAGTGGCGCTGATTCCGGTTCGGCTGCCATCACGGGTTCGGCGGCAGGTTCGGGCAATGGCTCCGGCGCCGCCGCAGGCTCAGGTTCGGGCGAGGGTTCGAACGCCGGTTCAGGCACCGCTTCAACCGCTGACGCCCAGTCCGGTTCCGGTTCGGAGGCTGGCTCGGGTTCAGGCGCTGCCGCGAACTCGGATTCAGCAGCAGGCTCGGGCACGGGCTCAGGCACTGGCACTGGCGCGGGTTCGGCAACCGGTTCTGACGCGGGTTCAAGCTGAACAGGGGCAGGAGCGACCAGTTCGATGGTTTGCTCTATTTCCGGCTTTACCTCGGTATCCGGAGAAACGGGGGGTTGGATTTCAACCGTTGCTGCCTGGGGTTCTGCGTAAACCGCCGGCTCGGCGGCAAGGGATTCCGGAGCCGAAACCGGCGCTTCTACCGCAGGCTCGGGTTCAGCCAAATGCGTGATGACTTCCAGGGGCTGGTTGGGAACCACCAGTTCAGCCACCGGAGGAGTCGGGGCTTCGGCCGGGGTTTCAGGGGTCTTGCTTTGCAATATTTTGGGCAATTCAGGCTTGGGTGGCTCGATGAGCGCCGGCTGAGTCTTGACCGCCGTTCCGGCGGCCGCCGCGGCCGCCGCGGCTTTCGCTTCCGGCCCTTTATTGAGGGAAACGGCGATCAGTATCAGGGCGATCACCGTCAGCACGGCGATGAAAATAAATGCCGTGCTGAAGGACACGATCTGCAGTCCCATCATCACCAAGAATACGCCGATCACCAGAAAAAGAGCGAGAATGATGTTGCCAGGTTTCACGCCGCTGCTCCTTTTCAAGGCCCGCAGGACCGGGACTGTTCCAGGATTTTAATCCTAGCACATTTTTCCTAAATCCGCAAAGCGTTGGATTCTTTTTGGCGGTCGGAGCGGGGGTCAAAAATGCTACAATGAATTCCTCCGAGGCCAGCGGCGGTGCAATCGGCGGAGGGGCGCGAAATCGTTCCGGCGCCAAACCGCCTGTTCGCCCCATTCGGGAAACGAGGGGATATGATGCGAAGCAAGCCGCCTGCCGCGCCGGCGAGGACCGGCCAACGGAAACCCCGGCTGAAAAAAATCAAGCTGATCTTCAATCCGCAGTCCGGTTCGGGCGGAGCGCTCGCCTGGACGGGCGCGTTAACGCAGTCCAAAATCCAATCCCCCCAGGTTTATCTCCGTCGAATTCTCGAGGCCCTGCGGAACCAGGGACTCCAGGCCGAACCGGTGCTGACCTTGTCTCCCGGCGCAGCCACGGCCGCTGCCAGGCAATGCGTTAAAAACCGCTACGATCTGGTGGTCGCGGCAGGAGGCGACGGCACCATCAACGCGGTCATCAACGGCCTGGCCGGTTCCTCCACCGCGCTGGGCGTCATCCCTGCCGGAACCGTAAACCTCTTCAGCCTGCAGATGAACATCCCCTTGGACCTGGACGCCGCCTGCCGCCTGCTGGCGCGGGGACGGCAGACCGCCATCGATCTGGGCCGGGTGAATCAGCGCTACTTCACCTGCATGGCCGGGGTGGGATTCGACGCCTTTGTCATCAAGAATACCGACTGGAGGCTCAAACGCCTGACCGGCGCGTTCGCTTACTTGGTGGCGGGCATTGCCGCCTTCTTTCTCTACCCTTTCCGCCAGGTCTGGGTGCGCATCGACGGACAACCCGAACCCCGGCGCGGATACTTGGTCATCGCCGGCAACGTTAAATATTACGGCGGCAACATGGCGCTGCTGCCGCGGGCCGACCTGCAGGACGGAAAGCTGGACGTGTGCATTTTCAAGCGCCGCAGTTTTCTGCATTTCCTCGGCTACATCTGGGGCTGGCAGCACAGCGCGCTGGACAAATTCCTGGATGTCGAATACCTACAGTGCCGCCGCATCACCGTACTGAACCGCCGGGAGCATCTGCAGCTGGACGGCGAATACCTTGGGCATATGCCCGTGGATATTGAAGTGGTGCCGCAAGCCCTGCGCGTGGTAGTATAAAATTAGGCGGGAGGCAAGGCAGACCGCGAGGAGGAATGGCCATGGAAGAGCAGCCGGATTTAAAGGGCGAGATGGTGGTTGTTGAATCCCGGAGATATCCTCGCATCCCCCTGAGGATGAAGCTGAAATACCGCATCCTCATCCGGGGCGAAAAATCGCGCTTCGAAGTGAGCCACAGCCTCGCTGACGACCTGGGGGCCAAGGGCCTGGCCATGAGCAGCCAATCCCCGCTGCAGGGGGGGCAGCTCCTGACCTTGACGCTGTTCCTGCCGCCCGAATCCAAGCGGCGGGAACTGGTGGATGCCAGCGTTTTTAAAGAGGACGAATGTAATCTGGTCAGCATTCTGGCCCGCGTGGCTTGGTCCAAGCCCCGCGGCGAGGGACGCTACGCCGTGGGCGTGGAATTCCTGGACCTCGAACCTTCGAGCCGCAAGCTGTTGAAGCAGTTTTTGGTGGATTTCGAACTCGATGACATGAACTCGCCGCTTTATACCTGACCGGACCGCCTCACTTCTCCTTCGGCCGTTTGGCCTCCAGTTCGGAAAGCAGGTCAGCCGCCAATTCGGCGTCCAAGCTCCGCAGTTGCTCGTACACCGCCTGCGCCTGGTCCCAGCGCTTGGCCTGAAGGTGCACCAGCCCCAATCCATAGTGGGCTTCGGCGGATTGCGGGTCCAGCGACACTGCCGTTTCCCAGGCCTTTTGCGCGGCCTTGAATTCTTTCTGCTCATATTTGACGTATCCCAATTCATTCCAGGTTTTGGCGTTTTTCGGTTCAGCCTTGGTGGCGTCCAAAAAAGCGGCCGCGGCCTGTTCCCATTGCCCTAGTTTCCGATAAACATTGCCCAGGGTGTAATGCGTTTCCCCATCCCGTTTGCCCAGCGCAATCGCCTGACGCAAGGAAGCGGCCGCGGGCCGGTACTGTCCCTGGTAAAAGTGGGCGAGTCCCAGCTGGTAATGCGCAGCAGGCAGGCGGGAGTCTGCGCGCAAGGCGGCTTCCAATTCCTTGACAGCATCGGCGTATTTCTTTTCCTGCAGCCACAAGGTTCCCAAGCCCAGGTGGGCCTTGGCGTGCCGGGAATCCAGCTCCACGGCCCGTCGAAACGAGGTTTTGGCTTGGTCCGGGCGTTTCAGGCTGTAATAGACCGCGCCCAAAGTATAATGGGCGGCGGTAAAATCGTTTTTCAGTTCCGTGGCTTTCTTCAGCGCATTGACAGCGTCCTGCGGTTTGCCCTCTTTGGCCAGGGCCACGCCCAGTTCGTATTGCAACTGGGCCTGGTCCGGCGCGGCTGCCACCTCCTGGCGCAGCTGCTCCGCGGTCTTTTCAACCTTGGGCGGTTTGACGGATCTGGCCGTTTTTTTGGCCGCCCAGCCGGGATGCCCGCATAAAACCACGAGTGCCATGGGCGCCACCATCACCCATCCTCGCATCAACCGCGTCGTCATAACCCAGTCCTCCTCGGATGTTAAGCGCAATGAGCTTTCATCATACTATCGGAATATTAAAATGCCTATGTAATTCTTCCGGCGGGAAAAGTTCAGGTGAGGTGATCCACGAGGATTTTAATTCCGATGCCAATCAGAAGCAGGCCGCCCAGGATTTCCATGCGTTGGCCGAACGTCAGCCCCACCCGGCAGCCGATGTGCAATCCTACGAGCGTCATCAGCAGAGCAACCACGCCGATGAGCCCGGCTGCCCCCCAAATCGGGATCTGCAACAGTGAAAACCCAAACCCCACGGCCAAAGCATCCACGCTGGTAGCCAGGGCCAGAGTGAGCAGGAGCCAGCCGCGGGTCGGATCCTCGGCCCGCCAGCCTGCCTGTTCGGGGTGCCAACCGCCCCAGACCATGCGTCCGCCCACCACGGCCAGCAGGGTGAAAGCCACCCAATGGTCCACGGCATGTAAAAATCCGCTGAGCGTGCGGCCGCCCAGCCACCCCGCGGCTGTCATGGCGAATTGGAAAAAACCGAAAGCCAGGGACATGCGGCCGGCCTGGCGCCAGTTCACGCGGCAGAGCTTGACGCCCGTGGCCACAGCCACGGCAAAGGCATCCATACCCAAGCCCACGGCAACCAGCAATAAAGCGATCCAGGACACGGCCGTCTCCTATGCTTACTTCTACCGGCTCCGTTTTTCGCCGCGTCCGGAAGAAGCCTCCGTTCCGGCGGCCGCCCCCTCAGCGGGTGGAAAAAAGCGGCAATTGGTTCTCCCAATCTCCCTTGCCGGCTATATAATCCACGCGGAAGCGGTCGGTCGCGCCCGGCTCCAGAACCGCCTCCCTGGAAATGATTTCCATGGTGAAAAAATTCCTGCCCTGCCAAACCCCGATTTTCTCCACCCGGCGCGCGTCGAACTGTTGCAGAAAGTATTCGTCCGATTCGCTGTCCCAGGTGAGGCACCAGTTTTGCGACGGCGGATAATGCTCCTTGGTCAGGTTGCCTGAAAAGGGGACGTTAACGACTCCTCCGGATTGGGGAACCTGGATGCGTATGGAACGCTGGGCTTCGTCGTTCGGACCGGGTGACAGATCCGGGTGATTGTGCCACCGGTATTTGATTTTCTTTGATCCGGTGTTCTTCACCAAGTAAACCGCTTCCAGGCGGGGTGAATCGTCCCGCAGGCGCAGCTGGCGGGTCAATGCCAGGCCGTTGGCCGCACGCGTTGTTTGTTCCAACCCTTTGCCCGGGCCGGATTCCACGATACGGGTGGGCCAGCGGTTGTTCCAAACCTCGCCCGGCCAATTCAAGGGAAAGGTATCGTTGATGCCTCCATATTCAATCCACTGGTCGGTCTCTGCAGCCGCCCGCTGGCGGGACAGGTTGGGATCGTAAAACAACTGATTGTCACCGCCGTCGCTTTTAAGGAAAAACCCGGTTATGCGGCCGCCATGGGTGGAACTGACGTGGACCTCCACCCGGCGGTTACCCAGTACGAAATCGGTTTCGCCGTCGTTGTCCACGTCACCCTGGAGCGCCACGGTTTCCCCGCCCCGCAACGCCTGCACGGGTTCCTGGACCCGCACCTGTCCTTGGGTCCGGCTTTTCACCGAAGCGGTCAGCAAGCCGGCCTGGCTGGTAGTGGGTTTGACCCAAAAAACCGCCTCGCTGGGCTGATCCGGGACGAGCGTATATTCGACTTCAACCGGCCGAACCTGCCAGCCGGCAGGAGCAATCAGCTGGATTTTGCCGCTGTCCTCCTCCAGACCGGCGAGCAAAACGCGCACCTCCGCTTCCTCGCCCAGCTGGTATAGGTTGCGGGAACCCACATCCACGTTGAAATACGGAGTGACGACATCCACGGTTGAGACCCGCGACCGGATGAACTTGCCGCCGGCGTACAACTGCGCTTCGAGCAAGGCTTTGATATTGCCAGCCTCCTCCGGAACCTTGATCCGGAAAGGCAGCTTGGTTTTTTGCCGGGGATTCAAATCCACGGGCATGGTGCTTTGATTGAACCAATCGGCGGGCAAATCACGGTCGCTGTCCAGCTTGATGCGGCCGCGCACGGCTTTGGGCGTCGCATTTTTGACTTCCACCCAGAAATATTTCGCCTCCCCCGCATGGAGGCTGAGTTTCTCGGGTTCAAGCGTTACGATCAACTCCGGTTCGGGCTGCACTTTGGCTCGTTCACCGGCCAGCCCGCGCAGCGTCTGGCTGATGAGTGCGTCCGCCTGGCGCGTCTGGTTTCCCGCCATCAAGTCCACGGCTTCGCCGATGTCCTTTTGCAGTAGGTCAAGCACCGACCGGTTTGCCGCCTTGGTCTGGCTCAATTCGCGCAGTTCCCGCTTGGCATCGAAAATCTTTTTTGGCACACGCAGGGCCTGGTAATCCGGCTGCTGGCCATGGATGGCGGACGCAAAATCGGAGGTGATCTCGAGATATTGATATTCGTACTCCCTGGACGGTTCGATGGTGCTGCCCGCCGGGAAATCGTTCCAGGTGGCGATTTGGATCCAGCGGGGTTTGTGCTTGAGGCTCTCGCGCCAGGTGTTCTTGTAAACCTCGCCGTTTTTCCTGGGGACAATAGTGCGGCTCTCGTCCCCGCCCCAGGTGCCGAAATTGTCGGCGCCCGGGCAGACCACGCCGCTTAAGAACTTCAGCTTGTCCCCGGCCACCAGCCGGGCTTCCTCGGTGTAGAAGCGGTCCAGCTGCTTGCAGCTGTTGGCCACCCAGGGATACAGGCTGTCCGCCACTTCGGCATACCGCGTGTCCGCCAGGGAACGGTTCCAGTGCCAGTGGACGTTGGAGATCAGAACCGGCCGCTTGGGACCCATGCCGGCCAGAATGCGCTGCCATTCGGAAACCGTGAAGGCCCCGTTTTGGGGCGCTTCCTCGGTAGCCAGGTTCCAATTATAGCCGGTCAGAACCGGACGGCCGTCCAGCTTGAAATAGCCCGGCTGCTGGCCGTATTGCCTGCAGGCCTGGGCGATGGTTTGCTGCGCCAGGGCGACGCTGGCCTTGCGGTCAGCCAGACGCTGAAAAGGCGGGAACATGCTTTTATCTTCGAAGCTGAGGCAGACTTTGAATTTCAAGCGCTCCGCCAGGGCGAGCATTTTCCGAAACACCTGGTCTTCGTAGCGGGGCTGCCCGAATTCATTGTTGAACCCGTACCAATCGACCACAAACCCGTCCAAACCGGCGGCCTTGGCCAGGAGCATGTGGTATTCGATCACGTCCTCATCGATTGAATCGTACGGTTCAATTAGGGGATAGTGGATGCCGGCAATGTCGCGCCGGCCGTCCGGAAACATCCGGTCCGGGTTGTGGCGGCGGGGTTTCTGTTCCCAGGACCAAAAACGCCAGCGGTTGCTCCGGACCGGGGTTTCATACCCGGTAAAATAATAAGCCAGGACCGCCGGCGGTTCAGCGCCCGGTTGAAAGGCCACCTCGCCGGGACTGACGTGCACCATGGCTTGCTGGCACCCGCCGGCGCCCAGCGCCAGAAAGATGCCGATCACGGCTGCTATTCGCTTCATATTATCAAGCCCCCCTCCGGAAACTGCCCACATTTTATCCATTTATCGGAATTTTGCCAGTTTTTTAATGGGCGAGCCCGCAAAAAACCGGCGGGCGGTTCAGGGGAGCTTCCGTTCCAGTTGCAGGGGCTGGACGAACGGCTGCAGCAGCCGCTCCGCTTCGTCGAAACGGCCGTTTTGAATCGCGGCGCTGGCCGCTTTCGCGGCCTCCAGCGCCTTCTGCTGCTTGGAGGTTTTGCGCAGGACATAGATCCAGGCGGGGACATGCAGGTTCCCGGTCAGAGCGTCGGTTTTCCGCCACCGGGCCGACCATTCCCGGGTCAATTCCAGGTACTGGGTGCCGTATTCGCGGCTGGGCTCAATCGCCGTGCCTTCGCCCCAGTCGTTCCAGGTGGCGATTTGCACCAGGGGATAATTCGATTCGATCATCCGCTTCCAATGATAGGCATAGACCTTGCCGTTGTAACGGGGGATGATGCGGCAGCCCCCGCCCCACCCGTAGCAGCCCGTATCCTCGAAGCCGGGCCACACGCCGCCGATCACCAGCTGGTAATGCCCGTTGGCCAGGTTAAAATACAATTCCTCGTGCCGGCTCTCCCACAGCTTGACTTCCTGGTCGAAGTCGTTGAACACGCGGCAATCCCTGCCAGCCGGCGGCGGCCCGACCACATGGGGCCACTCGTAATAGCCGTCCAGGGAGCCGCGGTACTCGGGGCTGAACCACTGAGCCAGCAGAATCGGCCGCTGGTTTTCTTCGAAGGATTTCATCCAATAGCCGATTTCATCGGGCGAAAAACGGCTCTCACCCCGGCCCGGAACCTGCTGGCTGTAGCTGAATAGCAGCACCAGGGGGCGGCCGGCCACCTGGACCTGGACGTCGCGGAACTGGCCCAGCCATTGGTCCAAATCCGCGAAGGCGGCCCAGACCGTCTCGGTTCTGGTTTTATGCCGGTCGTTCCACAGCCAATGCGCTTTGTCCTCGAACAGAAGCACGCCCTTGAGGCTGTATGCTTTGAGATACCGGAAATAATTTTCCATCACCCGCCGCTGCAGGTTCCGCATCTGCGGCTTGGCGGCATTGGGATCCTCGTTGAAACTCAGGGTGAAAACACCGGCGTCCGCGCCGATCATCTTCATCAGCTGGCAATGGTACTCGGCGATCATGGGATCGCTCATGTCATACACCCCGACCAGCGGATAGAGGCAGGAGGCGATGTCGCGGCGCTGGTCAGGACCCATCTGATCGGGATTGTGACTGACCTGGCTGTTGCTGTAATTCCAGCCCTTCCACTCAGCAGACCGTTCGGGCGTGGCGTAGTCCACCATGAAATTGATGAACAGGGTTTTTTCCGCCTCGGACATCAATCCGGCCGGGCAGACAGAAACGCCGCCCAGCCAGGCTGCGGCGCACAACAGCGGCACCAGGACTCGCAGACGGATGTTCATGCCGTTTATTGTGGCACAAAACGCCGGGCGTGTACAAAAAAAACACGCCCGGCCGCCTCAACTTTCCCGCGCTGTGATAAAATGATTTTCCGCTTCCACCATTGCCAGGCCGGGAGGTGCGGCATGATCGTGACTTGCATTACCATTTTCGTCCAGCCCGATCGCATCGAAGATTTCATCCAGGCGACGCTGGAAAACCACCGGGCGTCCCGTTCGGAAGCCGGAAACCTGCGGTTCGATGTGCTACAGTGCGCTTCGGACCCCAGCCGGTTCTTCCTGTATGAAGCTTACCGATCCGAAGCCGACGCTGCAGCCCACAAGCAAACGCCCCACTATAATAAGTGGAAGGAAACCGTGGCCGGTTGGATGGCCAAACCCCGGGAAGGCGTGCCGCATCGCCCTCTGGCGCCCGAGGATCCGGAACAATGGTGATTCCCTCCTTCTCCCTGGGGCGCAGTCCTAAAATCCTCTTCGGAGCCGGAACGCGCCGGGAACTGGCGACGGAAATGGGGCGTTTTGGCCGCAGAGCCCTGGTGGTGACAGGCCACGCTTCGCTTCGCCGCTCTCCGGGTTGGAAAGAATGGCAGGAAACCTGGAAAGATGCCGGCTTGACCGTGCGGGAACTTGCGGTATCCGGCGAACCGGAAGCAGCATGGGTGGATGCGGCAGTCAAGCAATTGGCCGGAACCGGTTTGGAACTGGTGGTCGCCATCGGCGGCGGAAGTGTGCTGGATGCGGGCAAAGCCCTGTCCGCCATGCTGCCGCTCAACGAATCCGTGCTGCCGTATCTCGAAGGCGCGGGACAGGGCCGCAGCCACCCCGGAACCAAGCTTCCCTTCCTGGCCGTGCCCACCACCGCCGGCACGGGCACCGAAGCCACCAAGAACGCCTCCCTGCGGCGCCTGGGTCCAGAAGGATTCAAGAATTCGCTCAGACACGAAGCGCTGGTTCCGGACGTGGCGCTGGTCGATCCCGAACTCACCCTGACGTGCCCGCCGGCCCTCACCGCGGCCTGCGGCATGGATGCCCTGGCCCAGCTGCTGGAGTCATATCTTTCCCCGCGCGCTTTCCCGCTGACCGACGTCTTGGCCGAAAACGGCTTGGCCGCCGTGCGCGACCACCTGCTGCCGGCTTTCGAAAGCGGCCAAACCAACCTGGAGGCGCGCACGGGCATGGCGTACGCCGCGCTGCTCTCGGGAATCACTTTGGCCAATGCGGGTTTGGGAATCATCCATTCCCTGTCGTCGGTCCTCGGCGGCCTGCGCGACATCCCTCATGGCGTTATTTGCGGCGCTTTGCTGGCGCCCGGCATGCGCCGCAACCTCGATCAATTGCGCCAGGCAGGCGCCGAAGCATTGCCCGCGCTCCGCAAGCATGCAACCGCAGGCGCACTGCTGTCCGGCCGCGTCGTGCATTCATGGGAAGAAGGCTGCGAAGCCCTGCTCAACCAGCTGGACGCCTGGACTCGGAGCCTGGAAATCCCCCGGCTTGGCGCCTATGGATTGACCGCTGAGGAGACCGATGCTATCGCCGCCAAAACGCCGAACCGGAACAATCCGGTTCGTTTGGAACCTCAGGACATCCGGGACATCTTGATTCAGGCGAGATAACAGTTGATAATTGTTATGTTTGCAGACTTCCCCAAGCCGCGTCCGGCAACGGGAATCCCACGGAAAGAAAGGGGTCAACATGAGTAAAGAAATTTCTTACGACATTCGCGCTGATATCGATAAAAACCGGCTTTACATCACCTTCAAAGGATTTTTTCCGGAAAACCTGACCGTCGAAATCGCTGACAAAACCATCGCCGAAGCCACGAAACTCAAGCCGGGATTCGTGATCATCAACGACATCACCCAAACCCTGCCAACCTCGGGCCGCGGCGCGGAACAAATCCAACGGGTCCAGGAATTCATGCGGCAGCAGGGCGTCCGGCGCGTCATCCGGATCGTGGATCCCAAGAACGTGCTGGCGCGAGTGCAATTCGAGCGCACGGGCAAGGACGCCGGTTATACCATCCCGGTGGATGTAGTGGGTTCTCTGGAGGAAGCGCTGCGTTTGTTAGAGGAATGATAACACGCCGTCCGGACCGGCATTCTGCAGCCGATCCGGCCGGCGTTATTTTCACAGCAGACCCGATAGGCCTCCTGACGGATATTTATTAAATTCCCCTCTGCCCGAGGCATGGGTTTCTCACCCCGGGCAGAGGGAACGGCCGCGACCGACGGTCCGATTTTATCCTCGCGCCGTCGGAATGAACGGCTTTATTGAACGGTAATCTGCTTGACCTTGGCCTGTTCGGATTTGGGAACAGTCACCTGCAGAACGCCGTCCCGGTATTCAGCCTTGATCTTGTCGGCCGCGACTTGCCCGGGCAACGCGAAGCTCCGCGTGAACGTCCCGTAGAACCTTTCGCTGCTCCTCTGTTCGTCCTCTGCCAACTCCTTTTCGTGGCGTTTCTCGCCTTGAATGGTCAGTACATCGTCCGCCAGATCGATTTTAAGATCTTCCTTTTTCACTCCCGGCAATTCCAGATGGATCGTGTACCCATCTTTCGATTCCCTTATTTCGGAAGCCGGCGCCCAGGTCCCGCGCAACGGGGAATCCAGCCAATTGTCCCAATGATCCTGCCAGTTGAACATTCTGAACGGTTGCCATTTGATGAGGGTCATGATGAATCGCTCCTTTCGAAGTTTCCTGCATTTGCCCATTGATAGAGCAGGATTGATGCCAACTTCCCATCCATACCGGCACCTGGAAAATGTCTTATTTGCAAGGATTATTCGGAGCAAGCATTCGTGGCTAAAATCCGGCTTGTTGCAAGTGTTTCAAAACGAGGGAAAAACCGCGCTAAATTCGAACAGGTTGGCAGGAGTGAAAAAGCTTAAAAGTTTTTCTATTTCGTTTTTACCGGGGCGGCCGAACGGCAAGCGCAGTCGCAGGTGGGTTCGGTCCGGTAGAACCAGCCGGTGAGCAGGGCGCCGGCGCAACCCACGCCGGCTTTCACCTGCAGGGCTTGGGTCGGGCAATTGCGGGCGCAGGCTCCGCATTCCATGCAGGCGTCCGCATCGCCGATTTTAATCCGTTTTTCAGCCGGTTCGAGGACACCGTGCGGGCAAACCTGAAGGCACAACCGGCAGCCGTTGCAGCGTTCGGGGTTGAAACGCAGGGTGGTTACGTTTTTTAAATAACGAAAACCGTTCATCTTGTCTTTTATCGAAACCGCACCAGAATAAGCAAGACCAAGCTGGCGACCGCCGCCAGGGCCTGCAAGGGCAAAGCCAGACTCATTTCTTTTTTAACGCCAGAGAGGGAGGTATAGGTTGAACTGCCGGTAAAATTCATGGCTGTAAACGACGCCGTAGCCAGCACCAGCAACAGCCAGGCCGCAGCCACCAAAGGCGTCCAGACCAAAACCGTCCGGAATATACTCCCAAAACCAATGAACACAACCAGGCCGGCGACCGCCCCTTTCAGGGAAAAAGCCCGGCCAGGAACCCAGGGAAGCAGCAGCGGTGTAAGAACCGATCCCGCGAACAAACCGAGCGCCAGGAAAAAAGCGGCGGTCAGGGCGCCGGCTATCGCATGATTCACGGAATAAACGTTGCGGAACAGCCCGTCCACCAAGCCGAAAACCAAGGCCACGATGGCCAACAGTTTAAGATGGCCGAGCACCTCCACGGGAATCAGCACCAGCCGGTCTCCAAGGGAAAACTCGACGCGGCGCATACGGGGCGTGGCTCGGAACCCGGCTTCGACGAAAGCCTGCAAATCCTGCGCCCGCACCGGCCCGAACACCACCTCAAAGTCGCAGCCGGTTTTTACTTCCTGGGCTGACAACCCCGGGGCACCCAGCTGCGGAGCCACCAGACGGCGGTGCCGGACCCTCTGGGCCAGTTGGACGGACTTAACCTGGCGGACCACTTCCGCGGCACCGAAAGTCCCCTTGCCGGCCGCACACCAGACGTTGATGCCGCGGGTATCCAATACCAGCACCCAGGCTTTCATGCGGCCGAGATGCTTGCGCAGCATGTCCAGGCTGAGTTTGTAGTTGCTTGACAGCAGGACGATTGAATCCGCGTCTGGCTCGTTGACTGAATACAAACCCGGCTGCATCGCGTAATTGCCGCGGCCCCAATTCCAGCGGACTTTGACGGCACCCCAATAATCCTGCCAGGTCAGCTTGGTGCCCAAGGGGGTCGGCTGGGGGATGGAAAAATCGCGGGGGGTGTCGGGCATTGGCCGAATCCTTCTTCAACGGGAAAGCGAATGGTTACGAACCACCATCGCAATTTAATCGTAAGCAGGAAACCCTTGCGTGTCAATGATTATTGACGGTACGGAAAATACCCAGGCGGACGAAACTCCCAGCGGCAAGCTGCGGAGCCTTGGTGAAGGGGGTAAAACCGCCCGCCTGGGTTGCCTCTGCAGGCAAGAACCCTCACACGGCTGAATCGAACCAACGCAGCCAAGCCGGTCTCTCGAACCAGTGCCTGACTTGCGGCCGGACCACGTAACTTGAGCCCTGCAGGGTGTCGAGAATCGCCCCTAAAGCGCCCCGGCGTCCGGGCTTGAGGAATTGTTCGGGCACTGTAAAAGGCGCGGTAAAGCCTGAAAAAGTCGCATCCGCGATTTGCACTGAACGAACGTTGGAAACCGAGCCCAGCAAATCGCTGAAAAAACGAAGGTTGCGGTCATGATCCGCAGGAGCATATGCCCTGGTTTGCTGCATATAGCGGACCATGGCCATGACGAACTCCCGTTCGCGATCCAAGCGCCCCCTGGAATCCATGCCGTCCCCGCTTAGGAAGTTCATCCATGCCGCCCGGAGCGCTTCGGGGTCGTGCAAAGCCTTTGCCAGCGGACTGCTTTCGTTTTCAATCCGGCTGGAATATCCAGGGAACGCCCGCTCACCTGCCTGCCCATTGGGCGCGTTCCGCCCTAAATAAGCCTTGGGTTCCAACGCGCTTTTGATTCCCGCCTGGAACATCCGGTCCATGCTAATCCGGGGCCCGCTCAAGCCCCCGTTGAAAAAAGCACCTGCCTGCCAGCCCGTCTCCACCTGTCCATACACAGTCCCTGAAACCGTCCAGAAAATAAGAAGCCCCATTCCGATCATCCATCGCACCCGGATCATGATCTCCCCTGTTCCTTTCCCAAGGCTTTTCGGTGGCTGAGTTTCCCTCCTCCGCAACTCAATCCTGTAAAACGTTCCCCAACGGCAACTCAGGAATGACTGAAGAGGAATTGAACGCCTGTTCCAATGACCCCTAAAACCCCGGCGATTTTATATTAGATTTCCTTTATATGTATAACAAGAGACACCGTCAGCCGGGTTTGGTTCGCGGGTTTTGGATAAGGCTTGAAAAAGCTTGTGAATTGACAAACGCCTTCCGGATGATTAAAGTATTTTAGAGCTGTTCATCTTGGTTTCAGGAGACATATCGTGAACAAGGTTAAAGGCTCGGGAACTTTGATTCTGAAAAAAATCGTCCGGGACCGGGGACCGGCCATGGAAGCCAAACTCCTCGAACTGTTGGATCAGGAAAATATCGATGTCTGGAAGGCCGATACCTTGGCGGTTTCATGGAACCCGCTGCCGCTCGAAGCGAAGGGATCGGTCTTATATGAAGCAGCTCTGGTGCTTTTTCCCGGGGATTCCAACCGGGCGTTGCGGGAATTGGGCCGCATCATGGCCAAGGAAGGATTGCCCTGGTTTTACCAAATCTTCATCCGCATCCCCACGCCGCAATTTGTCTGGAAGCGCGTGGCCGTGCTCTGGCGCAGCTTTTACGACAGCGGGGATGCTTCCGTGGAAAACACCGGCCCCAAGCAGATGACCTTTGTTCTGAGCAATTACCCCGAATATCCCCCGTACATGCGCGAATATTTGAGCGGATATTTTTTAGGCGTGGGAGAACTTTTGCATTTGCCCAATATGAAAGTGCAAAAAGACGAGAGCAATCCCCTGACGTGGCGCTGGCACCTGCGTTGGGATTGAAGCGCCGTTTACCCCACCAATAAAGCGCGCAAGCGTTCTTCCGCCATCTCCGCGGGCAGCCGGACCAGCGAGCGTTGCCCGCCCGGCTTTCCGATTTCCATTTCCATGGCAGGAGCTGGCCGGCAGTAATGAGCCAGGATTTCCAGCGCCGCTCCGAGGTTCGATTCGCCCTCGGGTCCCAACAGCAAACCCGAAGGCCCCCGGGTCGCGTCGCCGGGCACCAGCAGCCACTCCTCCGCCTGCGCCAAAGCCTCCAGGCGGCGGCACTCGGCTTCCTGCCTGGCCACCACCAGCTTCGCGGCCGGACCCAGGTTGAAGTAGCGTCCGTGGCGGATGACCTCGGCCGCATGTTCGGTCAGCAGGCCTGAATCCATGACATCGCGGAGCTTGCGGGTGTAGCCGGGATCGGTTAACAGGCAGCCGCCCGCAGGCGGCTGGTACTTTTCCAGCCCCAGGCTTTTCGCCAGTTCCAGCTGACGCGTGCGGCCCCGCCCGGCGATGTCCAGCAGCCATTCCTCCCCGACCCAGCCTTTAACCTGCGGCAGAGTCGGCGGCAGAAGACGCGCGCTGAGCGGGCGCAGCAGCAGTTCCGCCAGCCCGGACTGGCGCGCGATCAGGTCCAATGCCTGCCGGTGCTGACTCATGGGACGCTGTCCCAAGACCTCGCCCGTGACCACAAAATCCGCCCCATACGCCGGCAAGAGCGCCTTGGACTTGCGCAGCATGAGCAGATGGCAGTCAATGCACGGATTCAGGTTTTTACCGTGGCCGTGCCGGGGCGATTTGACCAGGGCGATCAATTCCTCCGCAAAGGGCACGGTTTGCAGTTCCAGGCCGAATGTGTCGGCCACGGCCCGCATCCTGCCCTCTTCACCGGAGCCGCCCCCGAAAGGCGAGGTAAAGGTCAACGGAATGACCTCCACGCCGGCCCGTCGCATGAGGGCGACAGCCAGCGTGCTGTCCAAGCCGCCGGAGTAGAGGGCGATCGCCTTGGGCATGAGTCCGTATCCGCTTAGACGATGGCCCGCACCAGGGCCTGCCGGAGATCTTCCCTCAAATCGTCCACATGTTCGAGGCCGATCGAAAGGCGGATCATATCCGGCGTCACGCCGGCCTCCTGCTGCTGGGCCGCGGACAGCTGGGCGTGCGTGGTTGAAGCCGGGTGGATGGCCAGGCTCTTGGCGTCTCCGACATTGGCCAGGTGCGAGAACAACTGCAGCGCCTCAATGAAGCGTTGGCCGTTGAGCGCCCCCCCTTTTATTCCGAAAACCACCATGCCGCCGGCCCCGCGCGGCAAATACCGTTTGGCCAGGCCGTGGGCGGGATCATCCTCGAGCCCGGGATACCGGACCCAACTGACTTGGTCCTCCTGTTTCAGAAAGCGGGCCACAGCCAGCGCATTTTCGCAATGCCGCTGCATGCGCAACGGCAGCGTTTCCAGCCCCTGCAGAAACAGCCAGGCATTGTCCGGCGAAAGGCAGGCCCCCAGATTCCGCATGGCCACCAGCCGCTGGCGCAGGATGAAAGCCTGCGGCTGCAAATCGCCCAGGTCGTGGGCAAAACGCAGGTCGTGGTAGCTGGGTTCCGGTTCGTTGAACAGCTTGAACTTCTTGTCCGTCCAGTCGAATTTGCCGCCGTCCACGACCACCCCGCCGATGGCCGTGCCGTGTCCGCCCAGCCATTTGGTGAGCGAATGCACGACAATGTCCGCCCCGTACTCGAGGGGGCGGAGCAAATACGGAGTGGTGAACGTGGAATCCACCACCAGGGGCACATGGGCCGATTGGGCGATTTTGGACACAGCCTCCAGGTCCGTTATTTCCAGGGTGGGATTGCCGATGGTCTCCACGTATATGGCCCGGGTGCGGTCGGTCAGCGCCTGTTTGAATGCCTCCGGCTTGGCCGGATCCACCATCTTCACCTTAATGCCGAATTGCGGCAGGATGGCGTCGAACATCGTATAGGTGCCGCCGTACAGGTTGCGCGCAGCCACCACCTCGTCCCCGTTCTGGCAGAGATTGATGATGGTGTTGAAGACCGCGGCCGTGCCCGAGGCATGTACCAAGGCCCCCACCCCGCCTTCCAGGGCGGCCATGCGTTTTTCCAGCACCTCGTGGGTGGGATTCATCAACCGCGTGTAAATGTTGCCCGGTTCCTTCAGCCCGAACAGGTTGGCCGCGTGCTCGGTGTTCTTGAACACAAAACTGCTGGTCCGGTACACGGGCACGGCCCGGGAAAACGTGCAGGGATCCGCTGTCTGGCCGGCGTGCAAACTCAGGGTTTCAAAACGGTATTTCGGCTCTGGCATGATGCGCTCCTCGCCGCTGCCGCACCCTGCCACCTGTTGCCGCCAAAAAAGCGGGCAGGATTTCAAGGTATGACAGCCGGAATGCCTGCACGCCCGGCGTGCAGGTGACTTGATTTATTTGAATGCCCAGGTGGATAAATAACGCTCCCCGGTGTCGCAGCCGATGGTGACAATGCGCTGCCCGCGGTGCTCCGGCCGCCCGGCCACCTGGACCGCGGCCCATACGTTCGCCCCGGCCGATATTCCCAGCAGCAGGCCCTCTTCCCTGGCCAGCCGCCTGGCCATGACGCCGGCTTCCTCGTCCAGCACGGTAATGACTTCGTCAATCAGTTCGCGCCGCAGAACCTGGGGCACGAAGCCCGCGCCGATTCCCTGGATTTTATGCGACCCCGGTTTGCCGCCGGAAAGCACCGGTGAAGTGGCGGGTTCAACCGCAATGACTTTGACCTGGGGATTCCGCTCCTTCAGGACTTGTCCGATCCCGGTCAGCGTGCCGCCGGTTCCCACGCCCGCGACCAGGACATCCACCCGGCCGTCCGTATCCCGCCAAATTTCCTCGGCAGTGGTGCGGCGGTGGATGTCCGGATTGGCCGGATTGTTGAATTGCTGGGGCATATACGCCCCCGGAAGCTCTTTGACCAGCTCCTCCGCACGGCGCACGGCTCCGCGCATGCCGTCCGTTCCCGGCGTCAGGATGACTTCCGCGCCCAGCACGCTCAAGATCTGCCTGCGTTCCATGCTCATGGTTTCGGGCATGGTAAGAATCAGGCGATAGCCCCTGACCGCGCACACCATGGCCAAACCAATGCCCGTGTTGCCGCTGGTAGGCTCCACCACCACGCCACCGGGCTGCAAGGCGCCGCTTTCCTCCGCCGCCAGGATCATGGCCCAGGTGATCCGGTCTTTAATACTGGAACACGGGTTAAACGATTCCATTTTAACGACGACTTCGGCCTCCACGCCCTGCGTGACCCGATTCAACCTTACCAGGGGCGTGTTGCCGATCAAGCCGAGCACATCCGCTGCGATCCCCATCCCGTCTCTCCTTAAATGGAATAGCTTGCTCCCAGACGGGTTTGATCCGCCCGGTGCATTTCGACCATGCGCGCCAAAGTGATTTTGGAAAGCAGCGCGCGAACCTGCCCGTTGATGTCAGCCCACATGGCGCGCGTGGAACATGCCCCCTGGCGGTTGCAGCGGTCCTCGTCGTCGCGCAGGCACTCCACCAACTCCAGCTTCCCTTCTGAGGCCTCCAGGATTTCCGCCAAGGTAATTTCCGCAGGCGCACGGGACAATTGAAATCCGCCTTTGGCTCCCCGATAACTGCTCACCAGACCAGCCCGGCGCAGAGACCCAAAAATCTGTACCAGATAGCGTTCGGGAATTTCCTGACGTTTGGCAATATAAGCCAATAACACTGGCCGTGGACTGTCAGCTATCGCCAATTCTACCATGGCTCTGACAGCATATCTTCCTTTGGTTGAAATTTTCATATATATATTTGGCCTTTTTAATTCATTAGTATTATCATGCTTTTTGTAATGTATATTTATAAAAATGTCAATGAAAATTTAACGCCCTCGTTGGAAAAAGGTAAAATGGGGTCTCCCGGCCGAAGGGCCCGGGATTTTCTGCGTTGCAAGGATGAACCCAGAGGACGAATTGCTTCCGGAGGGAAAAATGGATGACTTAAAAGCCCGGTTGGTTTATTCCGACGATCCTAGCCGTTTTAAAAAGGAAATGCCGGGCCATGCGCCGGGCACTGGCAAGGCAGTGCTGCGTTTGGAAAGAAAAGGCCGGGCTGGGAAAACCGTCACGGTGGTGGAACGCCTGGCAATTTCGGACGACGAATTGCGCCGCTTCCTTAAAGCATTACAGCAGCTTTGCGGCACCGGTGGCACTGTCAAGGAACACCGCCTCGAGTTGCAAGGCGATCATCAGACTGCGATCAAAATCTGGCTGCAACAGCGCGGTTATCGTGTCAGTGGCGGGTGAAGGGACAAGACGCCCTCTGTGAACAAGCCGGATCCGTCGGTTTATTTCGCCGTAAAGGTAAGACCGCCCGAATTCACGGTATATCGTCGTCCCGAGGGTTTGGGACCGTCGTTGTAAATGAAGCCCAAATGAGCGCCGCACCGCCCGCACAGAATCTCGTTGCCATTGATTTTCAGGTTGGCACCGGAAATCGGCTGCCAAAAATTGGGCCAACCGTTACCGGCGTCAAACTTCGCATTCGAACTGAATAGATCCGTTCCGCATCCGGCGCAGTGGTAAATGCCCGAGGCATGGTTGTTCCAAAACGCTCCGCTGAATGGCGATTCAGTGCCGCCTTGCCGCATCAACCGGAATTGCTCCGGAGTCAGTTGGGTTTTCCATTCCTCTGCGCTTTTAGTGACAGGCGCCATGGTCTGATACCCTTTTTGCGCCTCCACATACAGGCTCAATCCCCCTTGCGAGCCCCCCCAGGCAACCGTGGTTCCCCCCGACACCATTCCCAGTATCGCCAGGGCCATCGCCCCGCGCCAAACGCGCTGTGTGGTCATCTTTTCCTCCTTTATTTCTTTTTACACTTAACCCGATCGCTTGATGGGCCGATAGTTATAGTGACGCGACCTACCGTCATGCCTTCGCCTCGCCGCCACACCTTTACAGCGTGCTTTGGCAGGCGCACCATCACCCGGCCTGTTGTTCTCGAGAAACGTGGAGGATGACCGGCCGCCGATCTCCGGGGGGTTCCATGCTGCCTGTTTCCGCGCCGTTCGTTTCCGATCACCTGCTCCAGCGTTGGTGGCAGCAATGCAGCGCCACGGCCTGTACCCTACCCCGTGAATATACCAGCGAATGGCTCCAACTCATCAGCCGCGTCATCCGCTATTACCGCCGTTGGCTGCGTTGCTCCCGTCCTTCCGACGGCCGTCTGTATCGTACGCGCTGCCGCCATACGCTCGCCAAATCCCGCTGGGAGCTCATGGTGCTCTCCATGTACGGGTATATCCCTTCCGACCGGCTTAATCAACTGGAAAAACTGCAAACCGCCCTGGAGCATTCCCTCGCCGATTGATGTCGGGGGTTCCCACGGCATTGGCCTCGCGACCGTCCCAGCACCCAACCCGTAATTTAAAAAGCAAACTTGGCTTCGGCCCAGCACTCATTCAGAGGCTTCCGTCCGCTGGGAAGTTCCCGGTCCCGCAAATCCTCAGGCAGCGATTCTTTGGGACCGTGGTGTCCCACGGCCACCACCGCATGGATTCCCCAACCTTCCGGCACGCCGTAGAGCGCTCTGATTTTATCCTGGCTGAATCCGCCCATGGCGTGGGCGTTCAACCCGCGGGCTGAAGCCTCCAAGGCCAAATATCCCCACGCCGTGCCCGCATCGAAGGCATGCCAGCGGTTCGGCTTGCCGGTTTCGGTAAAATTCGGGGAGGACAAGACCACCAACAACACGGGCGCGCGTCCTGCCCATACCTGATTTTGCGGTGTCAGGCAGGCCGAGAGTTGCCGGCGGTCGTTCTCCGTCCTCGCCACGATAAACCGCCAGGGTTGCTCGTTGAAACAGGAGGGCGCCCAATGCGCGGCCTCCAAAATCCCCAGCAGATCCCGCTCGGCAATCGGGCGGTCGAGAAACGCCCGAGGCGACCAGCGGTCAAGAATAAGCGGCTGCACGCCCCAGGCCGAAGTGCGTCCCGTGGCAGATCCCGGTTTGGCATATGCTTCCACGTCAAACCTCCTCTGACCTCATCCATCCGGAAAAATATTCTACCTCCATTCCCGGGGATTTGACACCGGAATAAAACCCTTTTTCTATTGCACCTGCCGGGCGCTTTTGCCAAGATAGACCCGCCCAGCGCGCCCGGGCGAAGGAGGTTCACATGTTGACCAAAGATTTGCTGCTGCGGCTGTTTGACGCGGCCTATATGCTCCGGTGGAACGATAAAGTCAGGCCCGTGGATTTGGTGGAACTGGACAAACAGGCGCACAAAATGGTCATCGCCTATATTCTGGGCAAACTCCAGGAAAAAGATGCGGGGTTCGACTGGATCGAAATCATCGAGGGAGGTATCTTCGAGCTTCTGCAACGTATGGTGGTCACGGACATCAAGCCCCCGATTTTCCATCGCATCCGCGCCGACGCCGCCAAATACCGGCTTCTCAACCAATGGGTCTTCGGCGTGCTCGAGAATACGCTGAAGCCTCTGGGCCCGGAATTTTGTTCCCGCTTCCAGGCTTATTTCGCGCAGCCCGAAGAAAACATCAACCGAAGGATCCTGAACGCCGCCCACTTCTTCGCCACCAAGTGGGAATTCGACATCATTCAGAAGGCAAACCCCACGAGTTACGACATCGAAGATATCGCCGCAGACCTCCACTCCAAGCAGGAGCGGTACCAAGACCTGGTGGGGATCCAGGCACTGAAACATGAGGCCGGCAAACCGGAGAAGGACAAGCTCCTGACCCGCTTCATCAACCTGTGCGGAGAGCTCCGTTTTCAAATCCGCTGGGCCAACCTGCACCGCATTCCCAAAACGTCGGTCATGGGCCACATGCTGTTCGTCGGAATCCTGGCTTACCTCTTTTCCCTCCAGGTCAAGGCGAGCCCGCGCCGCCGCTCCAACAATTTCTTCACGGGGCTGTTCCACGATCTGCCGGAAGTTCTGACCCGCGACATCATTTCCCCGGTCAAGAAATCGGTCGCAGGCCTCAGTGACCTGATCAAGGAATACGAAAAAGAATTGATGCATAAAGAGGTCTATAGCCTGCTCCCGCCGGAATGGCACGCAGAGATGCGTCTGTTTACCGAGCACGAGTTCTCGAATCTGGTGGAAGATCAAGGCCGCACCCGAGAAAGCATCAGTTGTGACGACATCAACGAGCACTACAACCATGATCGTTTCAACCCCCGCGACGGCCACCTGGTCAGGGCCGCGGACGAACTGGCCGCCTTCCTGGAAGCCGATGTAGCGATCAGCAACGGCAGTTCCAGCCACGAACTTTCCGACGCGCGCAAACGGATTAAATACGATTACCAGAGCGTGAAAAAAATGATCGGGGGCATTGATTTCGGGCAGTTATACTTCGAGTTCGACTAACACTTGCGTACTATTTACATATAATTACTTTATTGTAATTATTTTTATTATAATATCCTTTTTGTAATTTGTCTCGTTTCTTTTCCTGACGGTTTTTCCTTTAAACACAGGGATTTTCTCTTCTCTTACCGTTGGCACGCTTTCTGCATTTGATTTTACCTATAAATCAAGGGAAAGCGTCTTTCCCAATAAAACAGGAGGTGTTCATCATGTACCGAAAACTTTCAGGAGTGACCGTCATGCTGGTTGCCGGGGCGTTGGCCTCTGCCTTGGCCACCGCCGCTGCCGCGGCCGATGTTGCTTTGGATGTACCGGTTGTCAGCAAGTATGTTTGGCGCGGGATCGAAGCCAACAAGGAAGCCGTCCTGCAACCGTCCCTGACAGTGCCCATGCCCTACGGGTTGAGTTTCAATCTGTGGGGCAATATGGACCTCACCGGATACGGCGAAGAAGCAGGCTACGGCAACCGTTCCGGCGAATTCACGGAACTCGATCTGACCCTCAGTGAAAGCTATGGTTTCGGACCGCTCTCAGTCACGGGTGGCGTCATTTCCTACGTCTTCCCGGGCATCGGTTCAACCACCCACGAGTTGTTCCTGGGCGTGGCCGCCGACGTTCCGGCCAAACCCAGCCTCACGGTGTACAGCGATGTGGACGAAGTCAAGGGATCGTATTTCCTGCTCGCCTTGGCCCATAGCTTCGGGCTCGAATTGGCGCCTTTGAAAAGCGTGGACCTGGGCCTGACCGCCGGCTATGGGAGCGGCTCCTACAACCGCTTTTACTTCGGGTTGGACAAAGCGGCGCCCGTGGACCTGGTGGCCACGCTGGCTCTGCCGTTGGGCCTGGATCCGGTCACGCTCACGCCCAGCGTCTCCTATATTGCTTTGCTGGATTCGGAGATTCAAACAGCACGCGACGAAACCAGCTACGTAGTTGCGGTTTTAAAAGCCAGCTTCAGCTTCTAACTCGACGGAGGTGAATGTCATGTCGTTCCCCAAGAAACTTCTCATCTTCACAATGCTCCTGACCGGTTTGATGGCCGCAGGGCCGGTCTGGGCGGAGGAAGTCGTCTCCTCTGCGGCTCCGGCGGTCGTTGCGCCGATGGATGAGCTGGCCGCCAAAATCGACTCGGCCTCAACCGCGGCCGCCACGGCCCAGGATTCGGCAAACTGGGTCTGGATTCTGGTCGCTGCCTTCCTGGTCTTCTTCATGCAAGCCGGATTTGCCATGGTGGAAGGAGGACTGACCCGCGCTAAAAACGCAGGCAACATCATGATGAAGAACCTCCTGGATTTCGCCATCGGGTCCCTGGCTTTCTTCGCCATCGGCTACGGTATCATGTTCGGCGCGGACAAGCTGGGGCTTTTCGGCACCAGCGGCTGGTTTCTCTCCTCGGGCAACACCGCGGGCAAAGACGGCCTGTGGCAATATGCCTTCTGGATGTTCCAAGTCGTATTTGCCGCCACGGCCGCCACGATCGTTTCCGGCGCCATGGCCGAGAGGACCAAGTTCACTACTTATCTCGTCTACAGCGCGGTCATCAGCTTGGTGATTTATCCGGTGGTCGGCCACTGGATTTGGGGGGGAGGCTGGCTGAGCAAGCTCTCTACGCCCATGATCGACTTTGCCGGATCTACGGTGGTGCATTCGGTCGGCGGCTGGATGGCGCTGACCGGCGCTGTGCTGCTCGGACCCCGCTTGGGCAAATACGGGCCCAAGGGCGAATCCAAAGCCATCATGGGCCACAACATTCCGTTGGCCGCCCTGGGCGTCTTCATCCTCTGGTTCGGATGGTTCGGGTTCAACCCGGGCAGCACCACGGCCGCTACCATGAATACGGGGCTGATCGCGGTCACGACCAACCTGGCGGCTGCAGCCGGGACCCTGGGCGCCATGTTCACCGTTTGGTTCAAGAACGGAAAACCCGACACCTCCATGACCCTCAACGGCGCGCTGGCCGGCCTGGTTGCCATCACCGCGGGTTGCAATAACGTTTCGCCCGGCGGGGCGGTGATGATTGGATTCCTGGCCGGCATGCTAGTGGTGTTCTCGGTGGAATTCATTGACAAGGTCCTGCGCATTGATGATCCGGTCGGCGCCATCAGCGTGCACGGCGTGTGCGGCATGTTCGGCACCCTGATGGTCGGGGTTTTCGCAGCCAAGGATTTCGGCGGCGTCTCGGGATTGCTGGACGGCGGCGGCCTGGCACTGCTGAAGACCCAGTTCATCGGCGTCGCTTCGGTCCTGGGGTGGACGCTGGCTTGCGGACTGGTGCTCTTCGGCATCCTCAAGGCCACCATCGGTCTGCGGGTCAGCAAGGAAGAGGAACTGCGGGGCCTGGACATCACGGAGCACGGCGCGGAATCCTACGCCGGCTTCCAGATTTTCAGTACTGAATAGGAGGAACACGACGATGAAACTGGTCATTGCGTACATCCAACCGCACCGTTTAACGGAAGTAAAGGACGCCTTGGCGGCCGCCGGCGTCGGTAAAATGTCGGTCACCAACGCCCTGGGATGCGGCCAGCAAATGGGCTACGAGGAAAGCTACCGCGGCGTTAAAATGAGCGTCAACCTGCTGAAAAAAGTCCGCCTGGAGATCGCGGTCAATGACGACTTTCTAAAGACCACCATTGACACTATCATGGACGCAGCGGGCACGGACACCATCGGCGACGGCAAGATCTTCGTGCTGGATCTTCTGGAATGCTACCGGATCCGCACGCGGGAGAAAGGCAAGGCCGCCATCGGCTGAGGTTCTGGAAAATAAAAAACCGGAGGCCGGTTCACCGGCCTCCGGTTTTTTATTTCCTGCCGTCTTTATCGGCTCTGCATTTTGATATCCACTTCCGTGCCAGAACCGGCCGATTCCGATCCGATCTGCGTCGCAGGAGCCGAATCGCCTTGCGCCTGGTCCGCTTCCCCTGCCGACACCGGCTGCACCGGCTGGCTGACGCGGGGACGGGCCTGCGAAACCCGCCTGTCCAGCAGGTACATGAACGAGCGGACCAGTTCCGCGGCCCGCTCCGCTCCGTCGGGCAGTGGGGTGATGCCATAATCGCCCGGGATGCCCAGGATCGGCGCAATCACCATGGGCCCCAAAGCCACCGCGTTGCCCTGGTCGGCCCGGACTTTCACCTCGATGCTGTTGCCAGCCGTGTTGTCTTCGTCCCTGGCGTCCTCGGCTTCTAGGTCCCGAAGGCGGTAAACCGGCCAGGCTTTGGCGGTCACGCGCGTGCGGCTGCCGAATTTTTTCAACTGGACTTCCAGCACGAAACGGTAGTCCTCATCGATCAGATCGACAGTGGCCTGCTTGACCACCTCTTCAGGCAGCGCTGAGTCCACCGTGGTCTCCGCGTCCTGCTGGTGCTTGGTGGTGTGGTATTGGGCCAGGGCCAGGTAGAGATCATCGGTCATGACCTGTTTGACCAATTCCTGGGTTTGGCCTTCGGTCACCGGCACCACCCGCTGGAACTGCGACCGCTGCAGCACCAGTTCCGAGGAGACCCGTTTGTCCTTCACCCATTTGTAAATCCGGGGTTTGGCCCAAACGGTGAAAGCCATCCCCGCCGCGACTGCCACCACCAGGTACGAAATCCAACGTTTGCGCATGACGACTTGCCCTCCCTTGCCAGGCTGTTTATTCCCCTCAAATCCTGGTCAGTATTTGAAGAATTTCATTATATTTCTGCGCGGTATTGCGCACGACCGTTTCGGGCAGTTCGGGGCCGGGAGGCGTTTTGTCCCAGCCTGAGGCCAACAGCCAGTCCCGGACGTATTGCTTGTCCAGCGAAGGCTGCCCCTGGCCGGGTTGGTATTGGGCCAGCGGCCAGAAACGCGAGGAATCAGGGGTGAGGACTTCATCGATGAGCACCAGGGTGCCGCCGATGAGTCCGAACTCGAATTTGGTGTCTGCGATGATGATGTTCCGCGTCCGGGCGTATTCCGCGGCTGCGCGGTAAATGCGCAGGCTGAGATCGCGGACTTGTTCCGCCACGGACCGGCCGACGATGTCCGCGGCTTTTTCAAAAGAGATGTTCTCGTCGTGCAGGCCGATCTCCGCCTTGGTGGAAGGCGTGAAAATTGGTTCGGGCAGAGGATCGGATTCCCGCAATCCCTGCGGCAGCTTCACGCCGCATACAGTTCCCGACTTTTTATACTCCTGCCACCCGGAACCGGAGAGATACCCCCGGACAATGGCCTCGACCCCGAGCGGCTGGGCTTTTTTCACGCGCATCGTCCGGCGTTCCAAAGCCTGATAAACCGAGGCGTCCTTGATCAGTTCGGAGAGCGGACGGGGCGAAAGGTGGTTGGGCACCAGACCGGAAAAGCGGTCGAACCAGAAACAGGACAACTGCGTCAGGACCTCGCCCTTGCCCGGGATCAGCGTGGGCAAGACCACATCGAAAGCGGAGACGCGGTCCGAGGCCACCAGCAGCAAATCCTCCCCCGCGTCGTAAATATCCCTCACCTTTCCTTGTTTGACGAGTTTCAATCCGGGAATTTCCAAGGCCGTGCGCGACAAGGCTATTGCTCCTTTCAAGTGCCGCCCGTTCCCTGCATGCAAACGGACCGGTATGCTACATCTCTTTTGACCCCGTTTTTCCGCCGGGGTTTCGGTTATCAGCGCGGAACGTAGAGCGGGATGACTTTTTTTTCGCCCTTTTTCAATTTCACCGTCAAAGGCGGCAGAGCGCGGACGTCGCCATAAATGGTTTTCAAGCGGACTTCCAGCTGGTGTTCGCCGGCCGGCAACGGCAGGCGCAACACGTGGAAACGGTTTGGCAACGTGCGCCAGGAACGGGTGTCCGCCTGTTCCGTGGCCCAGGTGAAGACATTGGCCGCCAAGCCCACCAGCATGCCGGCGCCTTCGCTCCCGGCCCGCGCGGCTTTGCGGGCCTGGAAGGAGGCGATGTACTTGGCCGTGGCCCGCGCGATCGCCTTGGCTGAAATCAGGCCGATGCGCTGTTCGAGGTTCTGGTAGGCGATGGCGTCCAGGGGTTCCATCAATTCGCTGTCAACCGTGCTGCCGTCCTCCAGCCCCACGCGCACGCGCTCCACTATGTTGGGCCGGGGACGGAAAATCGGGAACGCCACCTTGAGCGCATAAGGGTGGCCGTCCGGATCCGTGATCTCCGTGGCCACGTACCGGGTTTCCTTGGCCGGGATGAGCCCGTCGTAAACCACCAGCAGGATTTCGCCCTGTTTCCTAGGCCTGGAGCCCGGCTCCGGAACATCCGGGCCGAATACGCCCCGCCACCGCTGGTATTCGTCGTCGAACCTCAGCCGGTGGGACAGCCTCAACAGATCCGACTTGATCAACGCGGGCATGGGCATGCCGAAATGCTTCTCGTACCACTGGAATCCTTCGTAGGCTTTCTTATAATCAATGTAGGCGTTGTTGTAGTCCCGGCCGGCCTCATACGCGAAAGCGGCCAGGTAGCGGGCAAAAGCATCCTGCTGGTAAACGGCGTCGTTGCCGTATTTGTCCGCCAGTTTGAGCAGCAGGGTGTTGACTTTCCGCGCCTCCACGCCGGCGCCTTCCAGATCGTTGATATACAGGAAGTTGAGCGCCTTCAGGGCGTTGATCATAACCTGTTCGAAGTCTTCGCCGGTGTAGGAAAGGCTCATGTCATTGACCAACATGGAGGCCGCGGCTTCGCTGACGCTCGTGCCGTACAACTCCTCCACCAGGCGCTCGGCCTCCTCCAGTTCCTGGGTGCTGTCCCCGTATTGGCCGACGCGTTGCAGGAGGGAGCCTTTATCCATGTAATACAGGAGGTTATTGGGGCCGGAATACTGCTGTTTTTCTTTTTCCATCAATTGCAGCGCCGCGCCGTAATTCCCCGCCGCCGCGTCAGCCGCAACTTGTTTGGCCACGCGCACCCCGCCGCACCCCGTCAGCAGCCAGGCGGAGAGCACGACAAAAGCCAGAACCGCGGTCCGTTTGCCCGGAGCGGGGGTGAAGGCAGGGGAAACGCCCCGAACCGGGCCGGATTCGGCTCCGGTTCGGGACGCGTCCAGGATGGGCAACGGCCGGCGGCTCGTCATGAGAAACGCTGCGGGGGCCGGTTAGAAGCGGGCGCCCGGGCGTTTGATGTACTTTTTAATCTGCTTGTTGCCGAACCATACCTTCAGGTTCTTCTGCAGGTCAACCAGCTCCATGTCGACCTGGTAATAGAAGGTCGCCTTGCTGTCGCGCGAATCCGTGATTTTGGAGATGACGCCCTTCATCATATAATCCGCGCCGGTTTCGTCGTACATTTCCTTGCGGGTGTCCTGTGAGGACCAGGTCTGCTGGTCTTCGCGTTCTTCGCGGATCTCCTCGCGCTCGCTCTTGGTGGCGACGAATTGCACCATGCCGGAGTTGGTCAGCTCGCGCTCGATGTCCTTGACGAACGTATCGATGGCGATATGCTCGTCGCTCTTGTTGGCAATGGTCCCGACGATCACTTTGGGCTCATTGCCGCCGTGGGCTTTCATATACTTGGAAAGCCAAGGCCTGGCCAGAGCTTCCTTCACCATTTCCTCGGCCACCAGCTTGGAGTCCGTGTCGTTCCAGCGTCCGGACAGGTCCACGACCTCGTCCGGCGAAATCCGCTTGACCTCCATGCCGCAGCCGGCCAACAGGCCCGCGCTCAGAACCACCGCGCCTACCCACCACCATTTTCTCATTGCCAATCCCTCCTTTGAGTTTTGTCTCGGCGGACGATTTAGTAATTCCAATGAAAGCCGAACTGCGCCGACGCCTGGCTCAGCTTGTCATTCACCCAGGGATAGCTCCACGGTTGGGCGCTCTCGGTAATGGCGCGCACAAAGGTCACGCCCAGGGAAAGCCCCAAACCACTGTCGAAGAAATAACCCAGCCCGGCGGTCCCATAAATCCCGAAGAGGTTTTTATTGGGATCCGTGTAGTACAGCACCGGGCCGGCCGCGATGAAAGGCGAAAATTTTCCGGTTAAAAAGAGGTATTTCACGGATAAATCCAGGGAAAAGCCGTTCAGATAGGAACCGGCGCCTCCGCCCAAAACCAGATTGCCGGTCGCATATTTGTCGTACTGCAGTCCCACCAGCAGCGGATAACCGACTTGAATCCACAAATCCGTGTCATTGACTTTCAGAGGGGTGTTTTCCGCGATCATGGCTTCGACTTTTTCCGTCACCCTTGCTTGCGAGCCGACCGCCAGCCCCATCAGAACCATTCCTGCCATCAACCCGATCACGATTTTTTTCATTTTAGCTGCCTCCTTGGCCAAAGTGGATATATTCTATCCATCGCACCCATTGAACACAATCAAAATGTACTTGCCAGGATCGAAAGCGCTGTTAGGGTGGAAGCGGTTTTAAAAGCATGATCATACCCCTCGAGAATGTCCATTGCACATTCTCTTAGACCTTCGGAGGGAGGGAAAGTTCTGGCCTAAGCGGGAAAACAGCGGGTTATAAAAAACCGGCCAAGATCAACGGTTTCTGCGGTAGGTTCCCATCCATTCTGCCTGCGCCAGAATGTGCGGCTGAAGCTGGGTGCGGTAATTGGCCAGGGTCAGCGTATCGAGACGTTCCGTGTCGAGGGCATACAACCTGAAAAAATAGCGGTGGGTCCCTCCGGGGGGACAGGGACCGCCGTAAGCGGTTTTGCCGAAACTATTCTTCACTTCCACCGCGCCGGCAGGCAAGGGGCCGCTCTCCGGAATGCCGGAAGCAGCCGGCAGGATATTGATGACAATCCAGTGAACCCAGGTGCCCATGGGCGCATCCGGGTCTTCGCAAATCATGGCCAGGCTTTTGGCGCCGGCCGGAACACCGGACCAGGACAGTGCCGGAGAAAGGTCTTCGCCGTCGCAGGTATAACGGGCAGGGATGGGCTGCCCTGTCTGGAAAGCAGGACTGCTGATCTTCATGCCGCTCACCTCCGTGGCCGCCGCAGGGCCTGATTCGGGCCGGGTAGCGCAACCGGCGGCCAATAATCCGCCCAGAATGACCGCCACTGCCGCCTTCCGATATCCGCCTGGTTTGGGCATGTTTCCCCTCCTCAATCCGGCCTTATTCTATACCTCCGGCGCGCCCCTGCGGCAAGCATTTTTTACCCGGCAGGCAAAGGTTTATGGCATAATGTGCGCTCATCAATTTACGGGAGGGTCTTTCATGGGCAAAACCAGCGCGCAAAAAACCGAATGGGTAAACAACGACTTCGGCCATTGCTACCTCGGGCGGCCCCTTTACAGGGGGCGCTCCAAGTTCCAAAGCATGGAAATCTTCCGACACGGCACGTTCGGCACCCTGCTGTTTCTGGACGGCAAGATCCAGATTTCCGAAGGCGACGAAAACCGCTACCACCAATACCTGGTGTCAGCGCCGCTGCTGGCCCATGCCCGGCCCCGCAGCCTGTGCATCCTCGGCGGCGGCGACTGCTTCGCCCTGGAGGAAGCGGCCAAGTTCCCCTCCCTGGAGCGCATCCTCATGCTGGAGATCGACCGCGGGGTGGTGGATTTCTGCACGCGCCATTACCCCGTCATCCGCCGGGTCAGGCGGGATCCGCGCATCGAGATCATTTACACCGACGCGCGCAAATGGCTGGAGGACAACCGCGAGCAATTCGATGTCCTGGTGGTGGATCTGACCGAGCCTCACGGCCCATCGAAAATGCTGTACACCCGGGAGTTCTACCGGCTGTGCCGCTCCCGCTTGAAGCCCGGCGGCATCCTTTCCATCCACACGGACAATTACTTTCTTTTTCCGGAATCCTTCGCCACCATCTATAAAACCCTGACCTCGGTATTCCCCCGCCTGCTGACCGCACGCGTGGATATGCCCTGCTTCGGCATGGGCTGGACCTACCGCATGGCCTCCATGCAGCCGCTGAGCTACCGCCGTCTGGAACAAAACACGCTCCGTTTGAAACGCGCGGGCCGGAAACTGGACCACTTCACGCCCACCACCTATCTGGTGCAGCCCACGCCCGAGGAGGAAGCGGTGCTGCGCCGCTGCGGACGGGTCTCCACGGACGCCAAGCCGTTCGACAAGTTCGCCAAGCTGGAAGCCAAGGTCACCCGTTAGTTCCCTTCCCCGGACATGCCCCCCAAGCGAACGCCCGGGCCTGAACTGGACCGCTGGTGGCCGCGCCTGACCGCTGTCTGGCGGGAGGCGGCCGGCCTGCCGTCCGGGCCGTCAGCACGCCTCTCGCCGGATGAAGAACGGACGGTGGTCCGGGGCATGCAGAAGCTCTCGCACGGCCTGACGCGCGAACGCCGCCTGGCCGGCGAGGATTATTTCCGGGCCCCCGACCTGCTCGGCGCCTACCTGCTCTACTTCTGGCCGCTCTCCTATCTGCAGGCTTTCCATACGCTCCGCCGTTTGCCCCGCGTGCCGCAGTCCTGGCTGGAACTGGGCGCAGGCGCCGGCCCCCTGGCCGCGGCGGCATTCGATTTGGGCGCGCGGCGGGCGACTTTCGCCGACCGCAGCCGCAGAATCCTCCGGCTCGCGGACCGGCTGGCGCAACTGGCGGGTTTGCCGCACGACTGCCGAGAGTGGAACCCCCTGGACGAAACGCGGCTTTCCGGCAGCTTTGACGCCATAGGGTTCCAGCACGTTTTGAACGAACTTTGGTCCGGCGCGCCGGACCGGATCCGGCGCCGGACCGCCTTGCTGGCCGGGCTGCGTCCCCTGCTCAGGCGTTCCGGGTGGCTGGTGATCCTCGAACCCGCCCTGACCGCCACCTCGAGGGATTTGCTGCACGTACGGAATCAGGCCCTGGCCGAAGGGTTCGGCCTGGCCGCCCCCTGCCTGACTCCGGCCCCTTGTCCGGCCCTGGTCCCGCCGGTGGACAGCTGCCATCAGGAGTGGGAGTGGCAGCCCGGCGCGTTTATCAAGCGCCTGATCATCCGGGCCGGGTTCAAGAAGGAAACGCTGAAAGCCTCCCTGTTGGTTCTGACACCCGCCCCTGATTCCCGTCCGGAAGCCGGCAACGAGGATTTCCTGATCGTGTCCGAACGCATGCGTTCCAAAAACGGGCGCTGGCGTTTCCTAGCTTGCGGACCCGCAGGCCGCGTGGGCCTGGCTCTGCATCCCCGGGATGTCTCCGATTCCAACCGGGTATTTCCGGACCTGCGGCGCGGCGACCTCATCCGGTTGCGCGGCGCGGAAGCTTCGGCCGCGGGATTTCGCCTGACCTCCGCCGCCATCGTCACCCGGCTTCACCCCCATACTTGAGCTCTTTTCCACCCCTTGACAAACGGGCAATACCGTTGTATTGTTTATTTGAATAGTTATTCAAATATTAAAATATCGACTACTGCCGGATTTTGCGGCGGAGCGGCTTGTGAAAGGAGGACCTGCCATGTGGTCCTTGATAAGCAATTACCTGTTTTCCCTTTGGTCTATTCTGACCGAACTGGCCCCCTGGTTGTTCCTGGGCATGGCCATTGCAGGATTATTGAAGCTGTTTCTGCCCGCTGACTTCGTCTCGCGGCACCTGGGCGGGCGCAGGTTGTCGAGCATCTTTAAGACCGTGGCCATTGGCGTTCCCCTTCCCCTCTGTTCCTGCGGAGTGATCCCGACCGCCTTGGGCCTGAAAAAATCCGGCGCCAGCGATGGCGCCACGGTCGGTTTCCTGATCAGCACGCCTCAGACCGGGCTGGATTCCGTGATGGTCAGCGCCTCGTTTTTTGGCTGGCCTTTCGCCCTGTTCAAGGTGGCGGCTGCCCTGGTCACCGGCGTCGTCGGCGGCCTGGTGACGCACGGATTGGAAGGCCGTCCGTCCGCTTCGGCTCCGGCGCCGCCCCCTACTCCCGGGCCTGCCGCTTCGCCCGCGCGCCTTTCGTTCACCCAAGGGCTGAAGGTCTTTTACAGCTATACCGTGGAAGAGCTGTTGGGTGGCATTTACCGCTACCTCGCGGCCGGCATTCTGATCGCGGCCCTGATCGCGGTCGTGTTCCCCGCGCAGTCCCTGGCCCACATCCCGGCCTTGCAGGGACCACTGGGCATGCTGCTGATGTTGCTGATCTCCCTGCCCCTGTACGTCTGCGCCACGGGATCGGTCCCCATCGCAGCCTCGCTGATCGCAGCCGGCCTGCCCCTGGGGTCCGCGCTGGTGTTTCTAATGGCCGGCCCGGCCTCCAATGCCGCCACCGTGGGCGCGGTCTACCGGACCTTGGGCTGGAAGAACCTCGCGGTGTATCTGGCCACGATCGTCCTGGGCAGCATGGTTTTCGGCTGGATCTTCCAAACCTGGCTGGGGGGCAATTCCTCGGGCTGGATCCTCGGCCTTCACCATCATCACACTGCGTCGCCGGTCTGGCAGGTTGTCAGCGCCCTGGCCGCGGCTGCGCTGGCGGCCCTGATCGCACGCTGGTCGTGGCTGGATGCTACAGCCTGGCTCGGCCGCCGCAGTCGGCGCGCCCAGGAAGAACGGACCTCACTGCCGGTCGCGGGCATGAGCTGCCAGTCCTGCGCCCGGCGGGTGGAAAGCGCGCTGTCCAAATTGCCCAACGTGAAAAATGTCAGCGTGGATTTGGAACACGGCTGTGCGCTGGTATGGGGGCGGGATTTGGAACGCGAACAACTGGCCCGGGCGGTGCAGGAAGCGGGTTACCAAGTGCCTGATTCCGGCCGGAGGCAGCCGTGAAGTCCGGTGATCGCGCCCGGTTGCAGGCGGCGGCCGACCTGTTCCGGCATTTGAGCGATCCCTGCCGGCTTCATTTGTTGATGTTGCTGGCAGATCGGGAGCGGTCCGTGGGCCAGTTGGCCAGGCTGCTCGGCGTGACGATTTCCGCGGTTTCCCACCAACTTCGCCAACTGCGGACCGCCCGGCTGGTGGAACGGCGCCGCGCCGGCCAAACCTGTTTTTACCGCCTGATCGACGCACATATCGAAGCGCTGGTCAAATCAGGCCTCGATCACGTTTTGGAATGAGCCGGGGCGTTCAGATTTTGATCAACCCCAGTTCCTTCAACTGCACGGCCATCTTGCTGCGGTCGTACGGTTTGACGAGGTAGCCGTCGCATTGCGAGCGGAACGCGGAGCAGACGCTCTTGGCGTCGCCTGCCGCGGTCGTCATGATGACTTTGGAGGCGTCCAGGCCGTTGATGCCCCGTTCCGCCTCGATGCGGCGAATCTCCTCCAGCACCTCATGGCCGTTTTTTTCCGGCAGGCGGATGTCCAGGCAGATCAGATCATAACGGTCGCCCCTCTTCAGGCTCTCCCTGAAAGCCTCCACCGCCTCCGTGCCGTTGACCGCCACGTCGCATTCCCCGTAGAACGCCAGGAAACGCTGCAGCAGCTTCCGGCTGGTGAAATCGTCCTCAACCACCAGCGTTCGCATACGCTCCTCCTTCCGATGCCTGTATACTGAACCGTTTCCAGGCGTCTTGAAACCGCGCATACTCCCCGGGAATGGCCTGCACCAGCGTTTCAGCCTTTTTCAGGTCGCCGGCTTCAGCCGCGTGTTGCAAAGCCGCGGCCATGTCTTGCAGGCTCAGGGCGCCGGCGTTGCCGGCGGCGCCTTTGAGCGTATGGGCGCGGTTGGCCACCTCCTGCGCTTCCGCGCCTCCGGACCAGGCGCGGGTCAAGCCGTCGATCTGCGCCGGCGCATCCTGCGAGAAAGTGTCCAAAATCTCAATCAGCAATTCCCTGTCCCCTCCGAACCGTTCCAAAGCCTGCGAGTATGAAAAAACCTTTCCGTCGTCCTCCGCGGCCGGTTCGCGTTTCGGCTCCGATTCCGGCGCCGGGGCCGGGTGGTTTGCCGGCAGGTTCTTCTGCAGCGTCTCCGCCAGCGCGTCGAGCCGTATCGGTTTGGTGATAAAATCGTTCATCCCTGCGTTCAGGCACTTTTCCCGGTCGCTGGCCAGCGCATGCGCGGTCATGGCCACAATCGGTATCGCACGCCGGAGTTCGGGCAGCGTTCCGAACCGGATTTTCCGCGTGGCGGTCAGCCCGTCCATTTCGGGCATTTGGATGTCCATGAATATCAAGTCAAACGCACGCTGTTCAAGCAATTCCAGGGCCTCCCGGCCATTCCCGGCCAGGATCGGCTGGTAACCCAGTTTGCCCAGCATGCGGCGGATCACATTCTGGTTCGTAGGATTATCTTCGGCCACGAGGATGCTTCCCTTGACCCTGTTTTCATCCGGCCGGGCGTGGTTTTCCCCCTGGGATTCAGTCTTGGGCCCAGGTTCCTCGCCGGCGGCCGGTTTGCGCACCTCCACGGTAAACCAAAAAGTCGAGCCCCGGCCCGGCTCGCTTTCCAGCCCGATCCGCCCTCCCATCAGCTCCACCAGACGCCGGGAAATTGAGAGCCCCAGGCCCGTGCCGCCGTAATCCCGCGAGATGGACGCCTCGGCCTGCACGTAAGGTTGGAACAGGACGGCCTGGCGGTCCATGGGAATGCCGATGCCCGTATCGCTCACCTTGAACTCCAGCAGCGCGGTTTCCGCTGTCTCCACCTGCGTCCTCACTTCCAGGCCGACCTTCCCGGCGGAGGTGAACTTGAGCGCATTGGACACCAGGTTCATCAGCACCTGGGACAGCCGGGCTTCATCGCCGGTCACCCGCCGCGGCACGCCGGCCGCCACCGCGCACACGAATTCCAGGCGCTTCTCCTGCGCCTGGGCCGCGAACAGGCTGCGGCGCTGTTCCAGCAGCCGGCAGAGGTCGAACGTCCGCTCCTCGAGCGTCATTTTGCCCGCCTCGATCTTCGAGAGATCCAGCACGCCGTTGATCAGCGTCAACAGCACGTCGGCGCTGTTGCGGATCACCTGGGCGCAGTCCCGGCTGTCGACCGACAGACCCGTCTCCATCAGGCAGTCGGTCATGCCGATGATGCCGTTCAAGGGCGTGCGCAGCTCGTGGCTCAGGTGGGCCACGAACTCGCTTTTGGCCGCATTGGCCGCAATGGCTTCCCTGGCCCGGATCGTCGTTTCCTCGGCCCGCGCCCGTTGCACAATGCCGACCACGACCTGGGTGACATTGACCAGGAACGCCACCTCATTGAGATCCGGGACGCGTCCGCCTTTGCCGTAGAGGCTCAGCACGCCCAGCACGCTTTGCTCGGACGTGAGCAGGGGCAGGCTGTAATGCAGATGGGGCGGCATGAAGGCCGAAAGGTTTTCACGTTCCGTGTCCACGATCACGGGTTGGCCCAGTTTGGCCGCCCGTCCGCAGAAGCAATTCCCGGGTTTGATCTTGGCGCACTGGCGGCAGGCTGGTCCGGGAAGGTTCAAGGCGGCCATTAGGACAAACGCCTCGCTGTTGGGTTCGGCCAGGAAAACCGCGCCGGCCGGCTCCAGGCTGAGCCAGGGGACGGTCACCAGGCGTTCGATAACTTTGACCAGCAATTCGTTGAGTTGGCAGGTTTCGAGGGAAAGATTGATCAGTTCATGCAACACCGCCTGCGTCTGGTAACTCCGCTTTGCCCGTTCCTGTTCCTCGCGCCGGCGGGTGATGTCAAAATGCAGGCCGATCAGTTGGGACACGCTGCCATCCGCCTCCCGGGCGCTGACCCAGCCCCGGTCCAGAATCCAGCGGCAGCTCCCATCCGGAAGGCACAGCCGGTATTCCACCTCGTAGAACGGGACCTGGTAAATATGGATTTGCTCCACCGCGCCGGCCAGGTGCGGCCGGTCCTCGGGATGGATCAAGTTTTCCCACCACGCCCGCGTCCGGGTGTTTGCCTCCGGCGGGCAGCCCACCATTTCCTTCCAGCGGTTGTCGTAATTGAAACTGCCCGTGGGCAAGTCCCAATGCCAAAGGCCGAGGTCCGGGCAGGGCAGCATGGCATAGGGGTCGGCTCCCTGCGGAAATTGCAGAGCTTGAGGTCCCGGTATGGAAAACGGCGTTTCCGGCATGCAAGTCTCCCGCGTGGCCCGCGACGCACAAATATGGAGCAGCGTGGTTCGTCATTAGGATCGGCAACCGGCCAGGCAAAGGTTAGGTGGGAGAGAAGGGTTGAAAAAAAAGGGGCGGGCCAGAGGCCCGCCCCGAGGGTTGATTCTAACCGCGTCAGCGTTTGGTCACTACGTTCCGGTACAGCGCTTTTTTGCCGAGCTCGGCCTCGATTTCCAGCAGCCGGTTGTATTTGGCGATGCGGTCGCTGCGGCTGGCGGACCCGGTCTTGATCTGCCCGCCGCCCATGGCCACGGCCAAATCGGCGATGAACGTGTCTTCGGTTTCGCCGGAGCGGTGGGAAATGATGTAGTTCCAACCCGCCTTCTGGCAAAGCTTGATGGTGGCGATGGTTTCGGAGATGGTCCCGATCTGATTGACTTTAACCAGCACGGCGTTCGCGGCCTTCTGCTCGATGCCTTTCTTGACAAAGGCGGGATTGGTGACGAACAAATCGTCGCCCACCACTTGGATCTTATTGCCCACCCGCTGGGTGAATTTTTGGAATCCCGTCCAATCGTTTTCATACAGGGGATCTTCGATGGACACGATCGGATAGCGCTGCACCCAGGCCTCCCACAGGGCGATCATTTCGTCCGTGGTCTTATAACCGCTGCCCGAATCCGCCAGGTTGTATTTCCCGTTTTCGTAGAGCGAACTCGCGGCCGGGTCCAGGGCGATCATGATGTCCTGGCCGGGCTGGTACCCCGCGGCCTGGATCGCCTCGAGAATGACTTCGCAGGCCTCTTCGTTGCTCTTGAGGTTGGGCGCGAATCCGCCTTCGTCTCCAACGGCGGTGGAGTACCCTTTCTTCTTCAAAATCTTGGCCAGATGGTGGAAAGTTTCCGCGCCTGCGCGCAGGGCTTCACGGAAGGACGGCCGGCCCAGGGGCATGGCCATGAACTCCTGGAAATCCACGCTGTTGTCCGCGTGCTTGCCACCGTTGATGATGTTCATCATGGGCGCCGGCAGCTGCTTGGCCTTGGCGCCGCCGAGATACCGGTAAACCGGCAGCCCTTCGGCTTGAGCCGCGGCTTTGACCACGGCCATGGACACGCCCAGGATGGCGTTGGCTCCGAGCCGGCCTTTGTTGGGCGTACCGTCCAATTTCAAGAGGGCTTTGTCCACGGCTTTGAAATCGAGCACATCCATGCCGGTCACGGCCTCGGCAATCTCACCGTTGACATGGGCCACGGCTTTGCTGGTGCCTTTGCCCAAATAACGCGATTTGTCGCCGTCCCGCAATTCGACCGCTTCGTGCTCGCCCGTCGAAGCGCCCGAGGGCACCGAGGCGGACACCGTATCCTGCCCTTTCGCGGTCACGAATACGCGGACCGTGGGATTGCCCCTGGAATCAAGGATCTCCAAAGCGCTGACTTTTTCGATTTTTATTTTCTTGGGCATGCTGGCCTCCTGGGCGGATAAGTTGGGCATGATTAAAAAACAGGCGGTATTGTAGCCGTGCCATCGCGCGAATGCAAGCGTTATTTTCCTTTAAAAAGAGGGGTTTTAACGGACCGGCCATTCAGTCGGATGGAAAAACAGCCGACAATAACCAGGAAGCTTGCAGAGTAGGAACAAGTCCGAAGCGGGTTTTCCGGTTTAAATGGAATCCGGCCCGCAGGAGGCGCCTGGTGGCGTATTGGCAGATTGCCCTCGGCATTGCGATCGGATTTACAGCAGCCTGGGTGCTGGGGCGCGTCCTGGCCGGCTGGTCCATGCGCAGGGAATCCCAGGGGCTCAATCCTTCCTCCCAGCGGCCGGTCGAGGAATTATTCGACCAGCTCACCCGCGATTTGGCCGAATTGCGCGACTTGACGCAGATCGAAATCGGATTCCACCATGAGCAAAACCGCCAGCGGGAACAGCAGGCCCTCCTGCTGCAGACCTTGAACGAAGCCACCAACCGCCTGCTCTCGATCATGGATTTCAACGAGGATTATGAGGTGGCGCTCTATGAAATCCTCGCCTCGATCGTTCCCATTACCGGCTATCACCGGGCGTACGTGTGCCAGAATCATCCTCATCCGGAAACCGGCGACCCGGCTTTCAGCCGGCGCTACGAATGGGCGGTCAAACCCTACAGCCAGCAGATGTCCAATCCGGAAACGCAAAACTGCCTGTACAGCCGTCCGGTTTTCACCCGCTGGCAGCGGCTGTTGGAATCCGGCCAGGGTGTGCGCAGCGAAACCCAGAGCCTCCTGCCCGCCGAGCGGGGCTACCTGGAGTCCCTGGGCGTGGTTTCCATCCGCCTGCTCCCCATCCGCGTGGACAACCGCGCCTGGGGGTTTCTGGGCTTCGAGAGCTGCCAAGGCGAGCACACCTGGAGCCAAAACGAAGATTACCTGCTGCTCTCGCTGGCCGGCAATCTTTCGAGCGTCATCCAGCGCCAGCAGGTCCAAACCAAACTGGAGCAGGCCCTGGAAACTCCCCGCGCGATCCTGAAAAACCTTTCGGTCGGCGTGATGATAACCGGCCTCGACCACCGCATCCGCCGGGTAAACGCAGCCGCCCTGTCCATGATGGGCCTGGCGCTCCCCGAAGACGCTCTGGGGCGCTCCTGTTCCGACTTCTTCAAGCTCGGCGAAACCGCCGGCGAGGGAGCCTGCGGCGTGGAGATGGAATCCGAAACCCTGCTGCTCCGGCCCGACATGCCGGCTTTGCCGATCCTGCGCACGGTCCGGACCATTGAACTCGAGGGTGAACCCGCCCTGCTGACCGCCCTGGTGGACATTTCGGCCCTGCACAAGGCCCGCGAGGAGGCCGAACACGCCAACCACCTGCTGGGCGAAGCGGTCCGCCAGGCCAATGACCTGGCTGTGCTGGCCGAGCAGGCCAGCCTGGCCAAAACCGAATTCCTCGCCAACATGAGCCACGAAATCCGCACGCCCATGAACGCCGTCATGGGCATGCTGCAGCTGCTCCTGGACACGGAAACCACACCGGAACAGCGCGATTACCTGGAGAAAGCCATGACGGCCTCGGACGCGCTGGTGCGCCTGATCAACGACATTCTGGATTTTGCCAAAATCGAATCCGGCCATATGCTCCTGGAGGAAATCGACTTCGATCTCCGTCTGACCGTCGAGAACGCGGCTGAAACCCTAGCCTCCAAAGCCGCGGAGAAGCAACTGGAATTCATCTGCCGCGTCCCGCCCGAAGCGCCGACCGGCTTGGTGGGCGATCCGGGCCGGCTGCGGCAAATCTTGATCAACCTGCTCGGAAATGCGATCAAATTCACGGAACGCGGCCAAATCATGCTGGCCGTGAACGTATTGTCGGAGACCGATAAAAAGGCCGAGTTCCGCTTCCAGATCAGCGACACCGGCATCGGCATCCCGGAGGACAAACTGGATACGATCTTCGAGACCTTCACCCAGGCGGACATCTCCACCACCCGCCGCTACGGCGGAACCGGCTTGGGCCTGTCCATCAGCCGGCAGCTGGTTCAATTGATGGGTGGAAACATCCAGGTGGCGAGCCGGGCCGGCCAGGGCAGCACGTTCACCGTGGACATTCCCTTCCCCCTGCAATCCCAGCCGCAACCCGTGGAACCGGCCGCCGCCGTGGGTCTGGCCTGGGTGAAAACGCTGATCGTGGACGACCTGGACATCAACCGGCAGATCCTGCGCGAACTGCTGCAGCCCTGGGGAATGGAAATCGCCGAGGCCTCCTCCGGAAACGAGGCGCTCATGCGGCTGGCCGAGGCGCGCGCCTCCGGCCGGCCCTTCAAGCTGCTGCTGCTGGACAAGTGCATGCCGGAGATGGACGGGTTCGGGGTATGCGAAAAAATCAAGGCCATCGATCTCGGCGCCGACCTGAAGATCATCCTCATCACTTCCGGCGGCCAGCGCGGCGACGGCGCCAGAGCGCGCGAGCTGGGGCTGGATGCCTATCTGACCAAGCCGCTGAGAAGGTCGGAGCTGCAGCGCGCGGTCTCCGCCGTGCTCGCGCCCGCCAAACCCGGCGAAGCATCCGTTCCGCTGATTACGCAGCATCACCTGCGGGAAACCGGACGCCGCCTGCGCATCCTGGCGGTTGAAGACAATGCCATCAACCGCCAACTGCTCCTGACCATGCTGGCCAAACATGGCGATGCGGTCACCGAAGCCGGAGACGGCGAGGAGGCGCTGGCGCGGTGGCGCGAACAGACCTATGATTTGATTTTGATGGACGTGCAAATGCCGAAGCTGGACGGGCTCGAGGCGACGCGGGAAATCCGGCGGCTGGAAAAGGAGGGCGGCGGCCGCATTCCGATCATCGCGCTGACGGCCCACGCCCTGAAAGGCGACCGCGAACGCTGCCTGGACGCCGGCATGGATGATTACCTTTCCAAGCCGATCGACCGCCGGGAATTGTATGCGCTTTTGGACCGCTACGGCCGCCAGGCCGGAACGACCGCCGAGCCGGCCGGCCCGTCGGCGGCCGGTCCGTCGGCGAAACCGACGGTCGTCAACTGGCCCGTGGCCCTCGAACGCGCGGACGGCAACAGCGATTTGCTGCGGGAACTGCTGCAGGACTTCATTCGGCAGATGCGCGACACCCTGCCCAAGCTCCAGGCGGCGGCCCAGTCCGAACGCCACGATGAAGTGAGGCAGCTGGCGCATACCCTCAAGGGGACGGCGGCGAACCTCTCGTGCGAACACGTGGCGGCCAATGCCCAGCAGCTGGAGGAACTAGCCAAAACCCGCCAGGGCGCGGCCAAACTCGAGGCCGTGCTGGCGGAACTGGCTGTTTCCGGCCGCAGGCTCGAACGGCATCTTGAAACGCCGGCGGCCGGCGGAACGCCTTGACGGGCGGTTTTCAGCCCGTGCTTAAAAAACCACCTTCACTTCGGGACCCAGGTCAAAACTCAACCCGGCGTATCCCTGGTTCATAGCCACGGTAACGGGCATCTGGTTGGCAACCGGGCCCCACGCCTGCCTGGGACCGGGCGAGGCAAAGCGGTCCTCCTGGGCCCAACGCTCGCGCACCGCCAGGAAATATTTGAACGCCGGAGAGCCGACCTCCACCAACGCCTTTTCGATCACCATTTCATCCTCGCCATGCCGGCGCTCCTGGTGCAGCAGGCCGGTCAGCGGCAGGGCCAGGGCCTGCCCGCCCTGGTCCAGGTTGCGGACAGCCACCATGTAGCCGGTGTGTCCGGAAAGGGCCAGGGAGCCGGCTGTCAGCCCCAGGTTGAAGGTATAGGCGGCGTCGAACCGGCTGGGCGCGCCACAGCGGCCTTCGTAGCCGAAGAAGTGGTTGTTGGTCGCGAACTTGGATTTCTGGAAACGCTCCACTTCCGCCGGAGTCAGGTCCACCTGCCCGGCCTCCTGGCCGACGAAACCGGACGGATCCACCTTCATCTCGTGCAGCCGGGTCTGGACCATCTCGATGAGCAGTTTTTCCGTGGGGATTTGGGAGACCTGGAGATTGCCGTGCGCGTCCCGGTCCAGGAGCAGCATGTCCTCGAATTCATCGGGCAAGGAGGCCATGAGCTTGGCGGACTGAGGGGAAATCTTGCCAAAGATGAAATCCTTCTTTTCCGCGAGCGTGCGCGTGTCCGCCAGCACCTTGGCGTACTTGCCCATGATCTCGTTGAGTTCCTGGATGAGGCTGCGCATCTCGGGAATGAACTCGATCAGGCCCTCGGGGATCAGCACCACGCCGTAATCCATGCCTTTGGCCGCGCGGCGGGCGATGGCCCGGCACAGGATGTCCACGATCTGCGAGAGCGAAAGCTTCTTGTCCGCGATCTCCTCGGACACAAAGGCCACCGACGGTTTGGCCTGCAGCGCGACTTCCAGCCCCACGTGCGTGGCGCTGCGCCCCATCAGCTTCACGAAATGCCAGTATTTGCGCGACGAGGGCGTGTCCTGCAGGATGTTGCCCACCAGTTCCGCATAAATTTTCGTGGCCGTGTCGAAGCCGAAGGAAATGGGCAGCAGGCCGTCGGCCTGGAGGTCGCCGTCAATGGTCTTGGGCACGCCGATCACCTGCACGCCGCGGCCGTCTGGATGCACGTTGTCAGCCAGGAACTCCGCGAGCAGCGCGGCGTTGGTGTTGGAATCGTCGCCGCCCACGATCACCAGGGCGTCCAGGCGGTGTTCCTGGCACACGGCCTTGACCTGCTTAAATTGCTCGTGGCTCTTGATCTTGGTGCGGTCGGAGCCGAGGAAATCGAAGCCGCCCGTGTTGAAGACCCGCGCCATGTCCGCGTCCGTGACTTCGAAGATTTTCCCGTTCAACAGTCCCTTGGGACCCTGGCGGACGCCGAGCAAGGTGTTCTTCGCGCCCAGGGCTTTTTTCAGGCCGGCTAGCACATTGTGGCCGCCGGCCGCCGGCCCGCCGGAAAAGAGCACGGCCACGCGCTTGCCTTCGGCCCGGGGGCGGTCCGCGGGCCGGGCCTCAAGCACCTGCTCGCCGATCTTGGGATACAGTTTCGGGAAATGGGCCTGCAGGGCCTTGGGATCGTGGCTGGTGGTCAGTCGCAGGTCCGCGGCCGGCGCGAACCCGGCCGGCGCCAGCGCGCCTTGGTCCTGGAACGTGGCCAGCACGGGCAGGGGCAGCTGGCGGATCTGGTCCTCGAACAACGAATGGTTCTTTTCCGTGGCTTCCCACGTGCGGATCATATCCGGATGGGCGGACGTTGGTTGGGACATAACGCGGTTTCCTCCTGAGCTTTGGGAACGGTCTAAAAACGGCGGGTATTTTAGCGAAATAAACCGGGAATTGCCATAGAAAAGAGGGGTGGGGAGCCTGGTGGGCAGGAGTTTTTCCTTCCCAACCTCACCCCAGGGGCGGCTCGCAGGCTTTTCGCAGCGAGGACTGTCTGAGCCTGAGCCTGCCGAAGGGCGAGTTCCGCAGCTAGAAAAGCCTGCGAGCCGCCCTCTCTTTTAATCCCCCAGGCAGATGTCGTTGCCGCGGGCGGTTTGCAGCAGGTAATGCTGCGGCTGGATCAGGTTGTAGGTGCCGACCGCCTCGGCCAGGGGCACGTCCACGATGTCCGGATGGCGGTACACGACCATGCGGCCGAACCGGCCGTCCCGGATCAGCTCCACGGCTTTGACGCCGAACTGGGTGGCCAGGATGCGGTCATACGCGCAGGGCGTGCCGCCCCGCTGCAGGTGCCCCAGCACGGTCACGCGCATGCTGAGCTCGGGAAAAACCGCCTGCAGAGCCTCCTGCAGCGCGTACCCCACCCCGCCCAAGCGCACGTTCTGATAACCCGCTTCCCCGCTCTGCTTGGACACCTGGCCGCCGTCCTTGGGCCGGGCGCCCTCGGCCACCACCACGATGGCAAAGCCTTTGCGGCCGTTCATGCGGCTCCGGATTTTGACCGCCACTTTTTCGATGTCAAAAGGGATTTCCGGGATAAGCACCACGTCCGCGCCGCCGGCCACGGCGGACGAAAGCGCGATCCAGCCCGCGTCCCGCCCCATGACTTCCAAAATCATGAGACGGCTGTGGGAGGCGGCCGTGGTCACCAGCTTGTCCACGGCGTCCGTGGCCACTTCCACCGCGGTTTGGAAGCCGAAAGTGAAATCCGTGCACGACAGGTCGTTGTCGATCGTTTTGGGCACGCCGATGATCGGCACGCCCTTTTCGTACAGGCGCTGGGAAATGGATTGCGAGCCGTCGCCCCCGATGTTTACCACCGCATCGATCTGCTGGATCTGCAGCTTGCGGATCAGGTCGTCGGAGATGTCCACGTTTTCCCAGGTCCCGTCCGGGCGTTTGACCGGCCAGGCGAAGGGCGACCCTTTGTTGGTCGTGCCCAGGATCGTGCCGCCGCGCACGTGGATGCCGGCCACGGTCTCCCGGGTCAGGCGGACCAATTCCATGGGTTCGCGGAGCATGCCGTGAAAAGCTTCCACGGACCCCATGAGCTCCCAAGCGTCCAACTGCCCCGCGCGCTTGACCATGCCGCGGATCACGGCGTTCAAACCCGGACAGTCGCCGCCGCCGGTCAGCACTAAAACGCGTTTTCCCATGCTGGTCCCCCCTGCGAAGGATGCAGGGAAAGTATCGGCAGGTAAAACAGCGGATTAAATATGAAGTCCACGGAATCTGCGACTGAGTGGAGGCGGAGGAAAAGCGGACGGGCAGTGACACCCGGGGCTCGCAGGGCGAACAGCCAGGCCCCTAGGGTTTTGCGGGGCTCGCTTCCCTCCGCGCCCAGAAAGGCGACAGTTCGCGCAGTCCGGCGATGACGGGCGGCAGGACGGAGAGCACGCGGTCGATCTCGGCCTCGGTGGTGTAACGCGAAAGGGAGAACCGGATGGAGCCGTGGATGGCCGTAAACGGCACGCCCATGGCCCGCAGGACCGGCGACGGTTCGAGGGAACCGGAGGTGCAAGCCGAGCCGGACGAGGCGCAAATGCCGGCTTCGTCCAGCTTGAGCAGGATGGCTTCGCCCTCGATGTATTCGAAGCTGATGTTGGTGGTGTTGGGCAGGCGGTGTTCCGGATCGCCGTTGACGCGGGTATACGGCACGGCCCGCAATATGCCCTGCTCCAGCCGGTCGCGGAGCTTCGCCTGCTGCGCCGCTTCCTCCGGATGCAGGCGGGCTAGTTCCGCGGCCAGGCCCAACCCCACGATGCCGGCCATGTTTTCCGTGCCGCCGCGCCGGCCGTTTTCCTGGTGCCCGCCGATCAGGTACGGCACGAAACGCGTGCCGCGCCGCACGTACAGGGCGCCCACGCCCTTGGGCGCGTGCAGCTTGTGCCCGGAAATGGACACCAGGTCCGCGGGAATGGCCTCCATGTCCAGGGAAAGCTTGCCGGCCGCCTGCACGGCGTCCGTGTGCAAGATCAACCCGCGTTCCTTGACCAGTTCGGCGATTTTAGCGAGCGGGAAAACCGTGCCGGTCTCGTTGTTGGCGTACATGATCGAAACCAGCGCCGTGTCCGGCGTCAACGCCAGCTTCAGGGCCTCCAAATCCAGCCGGCCCTTGGCGTCCACGGGAAGATAGGTCACGCGGTAGCCCCGGTTTTCCAAGTGCTTGCAGAGGTTGAGGACCGCCGGATGCTCCACGCGGGTGGTGACAATGTGCCGCCGGTCAGGCAGGGCTTCCAGCACGCCGCGGATGGCGGCATTATCGGACTCAGTGCCGCAGCTCGTGAAAATGACCTCCGTGTCGCGGGCGTTGAACAGCGCGGCCGCCTGGGACCTGGCTTTGGCCACATCGCGGGCCAGACGCCCGCCGAAAGTGTGCATGCTGGAAGGGTTGCCGTATTTCTCCCCCCAATACGGCAGCATGGCTTCGCGGACCTCGGGCGCGACCGCAGTGGTGGCGTTGTTGTCCAGGTAAATGACCGGGTTCATGCTCTGATCTCCTCCACCGTGATGTCCGGTTCCACAAATTCGCGCAGTTTCCCTTCCACCAGGTCGCGCAGGGTGAAGGTCGCCACCTGGCACCCATAACACATGCCAAGCAGCCTCACCTTGACCTTTTTGCCTTCGACGTCGACCAGTTCCAGGTCGCCGCCGTCTTTTTGCAGCTGCGGCCGCACCTCGCGGTCCAGGGTTTCCTGCACGAGCTTCATGCGCTGCAGGTTGGTCAATCCACCGGGCTTGGGCGCGCCGGCGGCCTGCTGCGCCTGCGCGAGCACCTTGCGGAGAATTTCCTCGATGCGCCAGTGGCAGCTGCCGCAGGCGCCGCCGGCTTTGGTGTAATTGGTGACCTGTTCCAGGGTGGTCAGGTGGTTTTCCCGGATCGCCCGTTCGATCTTCTTGTCGGTCACGCCGAAGCACTTGCACACGATCTCGCCTTCTTCCTCCTCGTGGGCCTGGGGCTGGCCGTGGCCGCGGTAGTTCGCAATGGCCGCTTCCAGGGCTTCCATGCCCATGACCGAGCAGTGCATCTTTTCCTGCGGCAGCCCCCCCAATGCGTCCGCTATGTCGCGGTTGGTGATCCGGCTGGCTTCATCCAGGGTTTTGCCCAGCACCATGTCGGTCAGAATGCTTGAGGAGGCGATGGCGCTGCCACAGCCGAAGGTCTTGAATTTGGCTTCCAGGATCTTCTCGTTTTGGGGATCTACGCGCAGCGACAGACGCAAGGCGTCGCCGCAGACCAAAGAGCCCACTTCGCCCACGGCGTTGGCGTTTTGCACCTCGCCGGCATTATGCGGATGAAGAAAGTGTTCTTTAACGCTTTCGCTATATTCCCACATGGCCGCTCCTTCCGGTTCCGTTCCCTCGGGAACGCTTCTGGTTCAAATATAAGTATTCAATTATATTAGACCAATCTTAATTTGTGAAGTTCATTCATTTGGGGGAATTATTTTTTTGCAGCTCACCTGAAAAGCTCTTATTTCTAAATCGTTTTCCGTTCTCCCCCGCAGAATGGCCCAAAAACGGCCACCGCGATTTGCTTTCCTTATTTTTGCTGATTATAATTAACCTTGTTACAAATTGCAACTCGCCAAAAGGCTATGCCTCTTTCATTCCGTTCCAACATCCCGCCTTTGGCTACCCTGGGCGCAATTACGGAGCATTAGTCCGTGGCGGTTTAGGCCGATACTCACGAGGGAGATCTTTGCACTCCCGGGAGAAACAAGCATGCGAATACTGTTGGCCGATGATGATCCCATCACCCTGCGCCTGCTGGAGAATTCACTTAAAAACTCCGGCTATGAAATCGTACTGGCGCACAACGGTCCGGAAGCCTGGCAATTGCTGACGACCTCGCCTCAGCCGGATGTCGCCCTGTTGGACTGGATGATGCCCGAACTGGACGGCCTCGAAATTTGCCGCCGCCAGCGCGCCCGCAAGGACAGCAATTTCGTCTATATCATCCTCGTGACCTCGAACGACCGCCCCGAAGACATCACCATCGGCTTGGACGCGGGCGCGAACGATTATATCACCAAACCATTCAACAAGGACGAACTGAAAAGCAGGATTTCGGTGGGCGTGCGGGTGGCGAATTACGAAAACGCCCTGAAAATCACGAACGAACGCCTGACCCAGTATTCCCAGGACCTGGAGCAACTGGCCCAGGAGCGCGCCCAGCAACTGGTCCGCGCGGACCGCATGATCGTGCTGGGGACCATGGCCGCGGGCATCGCCCATGAGATCAACAATCCCCTGACCATCGTGCAGGGCAACCTCGGCCTGCTGAAGCATTTCTGGCGCCAATTCGGGGGCAAGATTTTTCAGCAACTGGCCGGACTGCCCGAGCCGGGCGGCGGTTACCAACCGCAGGCGCAGGACGTGGCGGAGATGATCGAGAATGCCGAAAAAGCGGTCCGCCGGTTGCGGGCCATCGTGGATGGCATGCGCTCCCTGTCGCACGGCCAGGGCGGCAAGATCGAAGCGCTCGATCCCAAGCAATGCCTGGCCGACGCCATCCAAATTTGCCTGCCCAAGACCAAGCATCTCTGCCAAGTCCAGGTTGAAGCCCAGGACATCCCCTTCCAGGTCAAGGCCAACCCCGTGCAGGTGACCCAGATTCTGGTCAATCTGATCGCCAATGCCGCGGACGCCCTGGCCGGCACCCCCGATCCGTCGATTACCGCCCGCATTTTCGCGAGCAAGAACCAATTGCACCTGAGCGTGCAGGACAACGGGCCGGGCATCCCATCCGAGGCCCTGGATAAAATCTGGAGCCCGCTCTTTACCACCAAACCTATGGGCCAGGGCACGGGCCTGGGCCTGGCCATTTGCCATAAAATCGCCGAAGACCACGGCGGCGCGTTGCAGGTCGAATCCCTGCCCGGCCGGGGGGCGACCTTTACACTCTCTTTGCCGAATGAAACCGACTATGACCGCTTTCTGGCCGAACGCCAGTTGTCCGGATCCGGGCACTCCGCTTCCGAGGTTCCTTCCGTAGAAAAGCTATAATGGCATGGTTGGCGCGCGGGAAAGCCAGCCGCCGCATATCCGCGAGCGTGGCCCAGCGCAGGGCGTGATGAAACTTCAGCCGCGGTTTTTGGCGGCCGAGCGTGCAAGCCAGGGCGTGCACGGTCACGGTGAAATGGGTGTAGGCGTGGTCCACGGACACCAGCTCCCTGCCCGCCCGCGCGCGCACCCCCAGTTCCTCTTCAAGCTCCCGCTCGAGCGCCTGGCCCAGGGTTTCGCCCGGCTCTGTTTTGCCTCCCGGAAACTCCCACAATCCGCCCAACAGCCCCCGGTCAGGCCGCCGGCCGAGCAGATAGCGGTCGCCGCGTTTGATCACCGCAGCCGCCACTTCATGGTGCGGAACTGCGCGCCGCGGACGGCGCCGGGGATAGCGTTCCTGCTGCCCCGCGATCCTGGCCCGGCAGCGGGCCGAGAGCGGGCAGACGGCGCAGCGGGGGTTCCGGGGTTGGCAGACCAGGGCGCCCAGTTCCATGACCGCCTGGTTGAAATCGCCCGGAGTCCCGGCCGGCAGCAGCCGCTCCGCCAGATCCCACAATCGCCGGCGGACAGCCGGCTCTTCCAGGTTCCCGGCCAGCTTGAAGAATCTCGCCCAGACGCGCGACACGTTCCCGTCCACCACGGGCACGCGCTCCTGCCGGCTGATGCTCGCGATGGCATTGGCCGTGTAGGGACCGATGCCCGGGAGCATTTGCCACCCGGCGGCCGTATCCGGCAGCCGTCCCTGGTTAGTGCGGACCAGGCGGCAGGCGGCCTGGTGCAGATTCCGGGCGCGGGAATAATAACCCAATCCCTCCCAGGCTTTGAGCACCTCGCCCTGGCTGGCCTGCGCCAGGCTGCGAACCGTGGGAAAACGGCGCAGCCAGCGCCGGTAATACGGCAAGACCGTGGCCACCTGGGTTTGCTGCAGCATGATTTCCGAAATCCAAACGCGGTAGGGATGGGGATGGGACCGCCAGGGAAGCTTCCGGGCGTGGCGGCGGAACCAGGCCAGCAGGCGCCGCGGCACCCATCGGACCAGACGCGGATCAAGCATGCGTGCGGGCAGGGACTGCGCCGCGTTCACGCAGCAATTTCCGTAGAAGCTCGGCGGGCCGGAGGGCGCTGGTTTTGGCCATTGCGAAGAGAAGCACTTCTTCCGGCAGGGTTTTGAAAACAGCGGCGCCCCGGGCAACCTCGTCCTCGCGCCCGGACGCCAGCTGCTGCCGGGCCGCAGCACCCCGGCTTTTTTCCCGCAGCAGGACGGACTTCAGGCCGCGCGGAAGCTGATGATGCGCCGCCCAGGCCTCGGCCTCGGCCACGGTCAGGTCGTCCAGCAACGCCATCAGCAGCACCAGGCGGCGGTCCACGGGCCGGCCCAGATGCCGGTCCGCGTACGTAAGAGACCGAAGCGCCGCGTCGAAGCCCCGGGCCAGCCGGCCGGGGTCTGCCAGGGCCGGACGCACTTGTCCCAGCACGCCGAGCTGGGACAGGCGGCGGAGAATCCCGGCGGGCTGCGCCTCGTCCAGCACCAGCAGCACTTCGTGCAAGACCCTCGGCCCGGACAGCCGGCTGACCAGGCCCACGGCGGCCGCCAGACAGCGGCCCGTTTCCGCTTCCAGCCGGAAGCCGAACCGCTGTTCGAATCGCGCGGCCCGGAAGATGCGGGTCGGATCGTCGATGAAGCTTTGCGGATGAAGAATGCGGATCAGGCCGGCTTCCAGGTCCTCGGCTCCGGCCAGGGGATCGACCAGTTGTCCAAAAGCCGCGGAAACCAGCCGGATGGCCATGGCATTGACGGTGAAATCCCGGCGGCGCAAATCCCGCTCGAGACCCGCGGCTGAAACCTGGGGCAGGGCCGCGGGTTGGGGATAGCTTTCCGCGCGGGCCGTGGCCACATCCACTTTCCCGCCTCCTGGGAGCCGGAGCGCGGCGGTGCCGAAGCGTTCATGGACCCGCACCTCTGCGCGCCACTGCCGGGCAAAGTGCCGGGCCAGGGCAATGCCCGGCCCTTCCACCACCAGATCCACGTCCTCGTTCTGGCGGCCCAGCAGCAGGTCCCGGACAAATCCCCCCACCGCATAAATTTTCAGGCCCTGGCGTTCGGCTGTCCTGCCGGCCGCGCGCAGCCGTCCCAGAACCGGGCCGGACAAGCGCTCCCGCATCAGGGGGGCAAGATCGGCGGATTCGCGATGGGACGGTTTGGTTTTCATCAGGCCCTCTCTGATCCACCCGTTGTCCCGGTATACTATGGTCGCGGATGGAACTGTTTGTGCACCTGCTGCAAGCGACGGCGGTCCACGTGGGTGTAGATCTGGGTGGTGCTGATGTTGACATGGCCGAGCATTTCCTGGACCAGGCGCAAGTCAGCTCCGCCTGCCAGCAAATGGGTGGCAAAAGAATGCCGCAGCGTATGGGGTGACAGGTGCTTTTCGATTCCGGCCAGCCGGGCATAGCGGCGCAGCAGCTTCCAAAAACCAACCCGCGAGAAACCGCGCTGGCCGCGGGCGATAAACAACGGCGCCTCGTCTCCGGCCGGCGGGCGTTCCTGCAGATACCGCCGCGCCAGGAGCAGGGCCGGCCTTCCGATTGGCACCAGCCGTTCCCTGCGCCCCTTGCCCTGGACGCGCAGGAAGCCTTCTTCCCAGTTGATTTGGCCCGACCGGAGCGACACCAGTTCGGAAACGCGCAAACCGGTGGCGTAGAGCAGCTCCAGCATGGCCCGGTCCCGCAAGCCGTTGCGCGCCGTCAGTTCCGGCGCCCGGAGCAGCCGCCCCACCTCGTCCACGCTCAAGACCGAGGGCAGTTTTTTCCACAGCCGATAGGACTCGAAATCCTCGGTAGGGTCTCGCTCCGCCACGCCTTCCTCCTTGAGAAACCGGTGCAGGGAGCGCAGGGACACCAACGCGCGCACGATGGTGGCCGACGCCTTGGCCTGGGATTGAAGTTGCGCCAGAAAAAGCTGGATCGTCTCCCGGTCCGGAGGCAGACAGGGATCAAACGCCACGCGGCGGGCGTCCAGAAAACCCAGGTAGTGGTCGATGTCCTGCCGGTAAGCCGAGAGGGTCAATGGCGCCAAGCCTTTTTCCGCGCGCAAATAATTGAAAAAGTCCTGCAGCCAGGCGGGATCAGAAGCGGTTCTTCGGGATTCGGAAGCGGGCGCCTTCATTTGGCGAAATACTTGAAGATCAAATACAGGAGCAGGGCCATCAGCCCCAGCCGGAAGAGGCCGGAAAGAATCTTTTGGACGCCTTCGATGATCTGGCGCCGCCGCCAGGCCCGGCTGTCGTCGTTCGGTTCCATGGGTCTTCCTTTCGCCGCCGGTTCAGAGCGGCAGCAGGACGTTTTCCTTAATGTTGCCGGCAGGGGTCGGGATCACGTCGCAGAGCATGTTCATCATCAGCAAAACCAAGACTACGCATAACAGGCCGAACCCGGCCCGGACCAGCAGGCCGCGGGGCGAGGCCAGGTGGCGCCACCATCCCCGCCAGGCCAGCCACATCGCGGCCAGCGCCAGGCCGGCTGAGAGCCATTGCCGGGCGGTCACGGCGAAATCATCCAGCAGCATGAAATAATAGACGACCGGCAGCACGAGGAAGGCCACCAGGGACAGCGAGGCCACGAAAAAAAACGTCGTCTGGGAGTGGTCCGGGCGGCCTTCGGCCAACGGCCGGGCCTCGGACACGGCCAGGACCAGGATCGCCAGGGCGATTAAAACCGTCAGACAGGTGAGAAATCCCAGCACCGGGTAGTTGTTGTTGAAATTGAAGGCGTTTTCCACTGAAAGCAGATAATAAAACACTGCCAGGTAAACGGCGTGCCCGGCCGCAGCGGCCAGAAACCACACGGGCCGCAACCGCGGAGCCGTGTCCGGCGAAAACGGAGGCAGCGGGGCGGATTCGATCGCAAGGCGTCTGGGCATATTGGCTCTCCTGTCCGGGTTTTCCTGTATTATATCCAAACTCCGGCGCAAAGCAATCCGGAGAGTTCCGAAAAAGACCGGTCCCAGGATACGCTACCCAAGCCTGTTTTCCCATTGGGAAACAGGAACGCAATTTGATAGAATAGAGTCCAATAAACGACGCCGCTTTCCCTCTCCTATTTTTCCCCGCCAACCCATCTGTTTTGCGAGGTGATATATAATGAATAGGCGCGCATTCATCCAAGCCGGGCTTTTCATCCTGGCCAGTGCGGTTTTGGTCTTCTGCACGGCCTTGTCCTGCACGCGGGTGCCTGCCCCCTTGGCGCCCGTGCCCCTGACCCCACTGCCTATCGCCACGCCGGGCACGGCCACGCCCACCCTCACCCGCACGCCTGCTCCCACGCCAGCCAACACCCCGACTCCGCTGCCCACGCCGGTCGGCCATTTCCAAAATTTCGAAATCGGCAACGGCACCCAGGGAGCGTATTACGGTTCCCTGGTCAACTGCACCGCCGCCTTCACCACCACGGTCTATGAAGGCGCACGGGCGCTGGAAGTTTCATTCGGCGTGGGCGCCCCCGGACAGGTGCGGATTTATCCGGCCAGTTCGCCGCTCGACCTGTCCAGCCACACCAATATATGGATGATGGTCAACGATTCCGTGGGCGAGCAGGGCTTCAACATGATCCTGACCAGTTCGAGCGGATCATCGCAGATGGTAGGCTCCGCTTCCGCCACCAATCCCGGCGGATGGACGATGATTTATTGGAACCTGGGCCCCTTTGACGTCGATCTGACCGATATCATTTATTTCACGATCCAACCCTATTCGCAAGGACTCACGTTCCGTTTTGACGACGTAAGATTTGGAAGTTTCTGAGAGGACGCACCATGAAGAATCTCAAGCAATTGCGTCTGACCAGCGTGCTGGCCTGCGCCTGCCTGCTGGCCGTGGCGGCATGCAGCAAGATTCAAGCGCCGTTGCAGCCCAAACTGCCGATCGCGCCTTTGCCAATCGTCTCGGCCACGGCCACACCCTCCTGCACGCCCGTCCCGGCGTTGCCAGGGTCGTCGTCTACTGCCACGCGGTCTGCCACGTCCACACCGGCGGGCATCATGAGCAGCACCGCCACTCCCGCGGTCCCGGTCACAGGCACCCCCACCCCGGCGGGCATTGCCACAGCCACGGCCACTTCCACGCGCACATCGACTCCGCCGGCCACCACCACCCGCACGGCCACGCGCACCGCGACACGCACGGCCACTTTTACACCGGTCGTCACCAACACGCTCACCCCCACGCCTACTCCCACGCCGGTCAGCTTCCAGAATTTCGAGGAAGGCAACGGCACGCCGGAATTGTATTATCAGGACGTCAACGGCTCCAGCCCGGACTTCTCCACCTTTGTCAGCGAAGGCAAGCGGGCCCTGCAGATCATGCCTAAGGACAACAACGGCACGGTCAGAGTGTTCCCCTGCGCCCTGACCATTAAATTAGCGGGCGCGAACGAGTTCTGGGTGTGGGTTTACGACGAGCAGGGGGACGATCCGATCTACCTGACGCTGTGGGACGACGGTGGAAAGAGCCAGACCCAGATTTCCGTGGACACCAGCTCGCGGAACAACTGGAAACAAGTCCATTGGAAACTGGGCGATTTCACCGATGTGGACCTGTCACGGATCAGAAGCATCTATCTCCGGGTGATCAATCCCGGCACGTTCACCTTCGACGACATCGCTTTTGGGAATTAATAGGCGGCCGCTTCCATTATCGTTTGAATGGCCTCACCCGGGCTTAAGCCCCGTTCTTTGACCGCAGCCATGAAGCCCGCATCCGGCGACAGGCAGGGATTGGCGTTCACTTCCAGCACCCACAATTTCCCGGACTGATCCTGACGGAAATCCACCCGCGCATAACCCCTCAATCCGAACGCACGCCAGCACGCGGTGGCCAAGTCCTGCAATTCGGCAGCCAGGGCGCCGGCCGGCACGAAAGCGCGCGGTGTATGCCTGTATTCGAATGCCGCGGGGTCCCACTTCGCGCGGTAGGTCAAGAGCCGCGGCTGGCCCGCGGGCCAGGCTTCGAACTTAATTTCCGCCGGAGGCAGGGCTTCCACCCGGCCGGGGACGCGCTCCAGCAAAGACACATTGAACTCCCGGCCTTCCAAAAACGTTTCCAGCAGCAGGCCCTGGCCGCTGAAACGGCTGAGTTTGTCGGTCAGGCGCGGGATCAGCTCCCCAGCGTTCCTGACGACCGCGTCTTCATCGATGCCCACGGAAGCGTCCTCGGCCAGGGGTTTAATGATCCAGGGGCCGGGTACGATGGTCCGCCCCGGCAGTTCGCGGACGACCTGCCAGGCGGGCGTGGGCAACCCGCAAGCCGCCAGCACGGACTTGGTCAGGGCCTTGTCCGTGGTTTGCACGAGCGCCTGCGAGCCTGATCCCGTGAACGCCCATCCGCTTAACTCCAGCAGGCCGGCGATGCGCGCCTGGCCGCGGGCGTCCGCGCCCAGGGCTTCGACCAGATTGAACACCACATCCGGCGCATAAGCCGTCAGACCGTCCCATTCACGCTTGACGCCCGGCCAGTCCGGCGGCAGGGCGAAGACGCGGCAGGCGGTTCCGGTCTGGTTGAGGGCGGATTCCACCAGTTTGACCTGGTCCAGGACGTCGGCCGCATCCGGCGCCTGGGCCAGCGGCTGATTATAGAGGAGAGCGACCTTCACGGGAGGGGTTCAGGCGCCGGCCACGCGGCCGACGACCTCGGGAACCTGGCCCAGCCTTTCGCAGGCCGACTCCAGGATGCCGGCAATGAGCTCGGCGTAGCGCACGCCGAGCAGCCGGCAGAGGATGGGAAGGTCTGAATGCACGGGATGGATTCCGGCCAGGGGATTGATTTCCAGGAAGTGCAGCCGGCCGTCCTGGTCCGCGCGCAGGTCCACGCGGCCCGCATCCCGGCAGCCGAAGGCCTGATACACAGCCAGGGCCAGGGTTTCGGCTTCCCGGGCCAGGGCCTGGTCGGCGACCAGCGCGTAGGTCACGCGGTCTTCGTAGAGCTGTTTGTTGCTGTAGGAATAAAGGCCCGGCTCCGCTTTTTCGCCCAGGTGGATTTCCAGCACGCCCAGGCTGCGGGCCTTGCGACCCGTGCCGAGAATCCCCACCGTGACTTCCCGGCCAGGCAAATAATTCTCCACCAGCACAGGCTGCCGGAATTCCTCCAGCAGGCGCCCGGCCTGCCGCTCCAGGGCGGCGCGGTCATGGACCAGGGAGTGCGGAGTCACGCCCTTGCCCGTGCCTTCGGCCACGGGCTTGACGAACAGCGGAAAATCCAAAGCGCCGTGCAGGGCGCGGATCTCTTCGACCGTTGCCGCCAGGAAGAATCCAGGCGTGGGCAAGCCCGCGTCGCGCACGATCCGCTTGGCCATGGCCTTGTCCAGGGTCAGGGCCAGGACCAGGGGGTCGCTGAAGGTATAGGGGATGCCATAGGCTTCCAGCAGGGCGGGCACCTGGGCTTCGCGGCTGCGGCCCCACAAGCCCTCGCACAGGTTGAAGACCAGGTCCCAGCGTTCGCCCCGCTCCAGGGCCTTGACCAGGGCGAAGACATTGCCCACGCGGACCGGTTCGTGCCCCGCGCCGGTCAAAGCCTCTGCCAGGGCGGCGATGGTCTCCTCGCTGTCGAATTCCGCGACCGCCTCGTGCGTCAGGCCCCGCGCGAGATAGTCGGCTTTGAGGTCATAGGTCAGGCCGATCCGCATTGCCGGCCCCCTTCAACTTCAACAGCGACTTTTTCTGGTTGCGGCGGCGGTAACGCGGCGTGGCTTCCGGCACCAGCGCTTTTTCGTTCCCCCGGATCAGGTTGGCCGTGCCGCCTTCCTTGCCGTTGCCGTTCTGGCGCCGGCCCCGGTCCAGGTCAAGCTCGTGCGGGTTGTGGTACTTGATGATCATGCCTTCGTAGTTGCGCAGCAGCACGTCGCGCTCCGTGGCCGAAAGCAGGTAAAACGGCTGCAGCGGGATTTTCCCGCCGCCGCCGGGCGCGTCCACCACAAAGGTCGGGACGCACAGGCCGCCCGTATAGCCCCGCATCATCTCGATGATCTGGACGCCCTTCCAGACGTTGGTGCGGAAGTGCTCCACGCCCTTGACCGGATCGCACTGGTAGAGGTAGTAGGGCCGGACCATGATGCGCTGCAGATCGTGGCAAAGATCGCGCATGGTCTCCACCGTGTCGTTCACGCCCCGCAGGAGCACGGATTGGTTGGAGAGCGGTATCCCGGCGCGCAGGATCTTGTCGCAGGCCTCGCGCGACTCGGGCGTAATCTCGTTGGGATGGTTGAACTGCACGTTGACCCAGAGCGGCCGGTGCTTGGCCAGCATGCGCACCAGCTCGTCGGTGACGCGCATGGGCAGCACCACGGGCACCCGGGTGCCGATGCGCAGGACTTCGATGTGGGTGATGCGCTGGAGTTCTCCCAGGAACCAGTCGAGGAGGTCGAGGTTCATGGTCAGCGGATCGCCGCCGGATACGATGACCTCCCGGATCTCGGCCGTGGCGCGCACGTATTCGAGCATTTTCAGCAGGTCCAGCTTGGAGCAGGCGGCCTCGCCCCCGCGCCACACGCGTTTGCGGGTGCAGTGGCGGCAGTACATGCTGCAGGCATTGGTGACCACGGCCAGCACCCGGTCCGGATAGCGGTGGACCAGGCCCGGAACCTGCATGTCCTCCTCTTCCTCCAGGGGATCCATGTCACCGACCACCTGGTAATCCAGTTCCTTGATGTCCGGCAGGCACTGCTTGCGGATGGGATCTTCGGGGTTGAACCAGTCGATGAGCGAAAAATAGTACGGCGTGACCGCGTAAGGAAAAACTTCCAGCAGGCGGCGGTATTTGGAAACCTGGTAGGGTTTGAGGTTTAATAGGTCGATCAGCTGCTCAACGGTCCGCAGGCGGTTGGCCATCTGCCAGCGCCAGTCGTTCCATTGCTCGGGCGTCACGTCCGGCCACAACTGCCGGATCAGACGGTCGTTTTTAAACAGGACACCTTCGGCCAAATGGCGGCCGTCAAGCAGGGACGGGAGGCCGGCCAGGCTTTCCAGCGGAGGCTCGTCGTTTTCCTTCAACAGTTCGTTTTCCATGCTGTCCTCTCCCCTCAGGGGGTGGATGAGATACCGCGGCCCTAGGCCTGCGGTGCGGTTGCCCAACGCGTGGCGCTGGTTTTACACCGTCATCACACTCCTGTGCGCGGGGCTGGCATCCGGGCGGAGGAAAGCAGGCTGGAAAGTCAGGCAAGACCCATTTGCGGTCTTCATGGATGAGTGGTTGAATCACACCTCACGCGGGCGGGCGGCCGCGCGGGCCGCCCCGGGAACCCGCCGATTAGGCAGCAAGCCCGGGCTGCTGCTTTTTTTATAGAGCTTATCCCGATTTTTGTCCATCATTATTTTTTTGCAGCTGTTTTTTTTTAGGTCTCTTCCCGTCCACGAAACATGCTCCGCGCTCCTCGCCGAAGTTGGCCGCCCTCCCAAAAGCAACTCACCATCCTATCCACTGCAAAGCCTTTTTCCGGATTCGGATTTGTATTCCGAATCCGGAAAACCACATCGAAGGCCTTGAGGTGGTTTGGGGAGGGCGGCCAACCTTTTCTGCGTTTTTTTTACAGCCCCACCTAACCGAGGGTTTATAATGCTTCGTCATTCCTTCTTTCCCGAGGTCCGAGCATGTTTCGCATCTTCCCCATCTACGACGCGGCCACGCCGGCGGAAAAGCAGGCCATCGAGCAGGTCCAGGCCATCATCCGCAGCCAGTTCTCCGCCCTGCCCGAAAAGGAAATCGCCAAAATCCCGGCCCGCCTGAAAAACCCGCTCAAGTACCGTTTCCGGACCATTCTGTTTGTGGGCGAAAATTTCTACGGCCGGGTCGAGGCGTTCGCCTTGCTGCTGCACGCGCCGGACTTGAATTTTTGCTATCTGGACCTCCTGGCCACAAGCAAGCAGACCATGGGCCGCGGCATCGGCAGCGCCCTCTACGAGCGAGTCCGCGAGGAGGCGTCGAACCTGAAAAGCGTAGGCCTGTTTCTGGAGTGCCTGCCCGACGATCCCAAGCTGTGCCGGGACCCCGAGGTGCTGAAGGAAAACATGGCGCGCCTCAAATTCTACGAGTATTACGGCGCGCGGCCGATCGCGAACACCCGCTACGAAACCCCCTTGACCGCCGAGGATGACAATCCCCCCTACCTGCTGTTCGACGACCTGGGCCAGGGCACCAAGCTGCACCGGGAGATGGCCAAGAGCATCGTGCGGGCGATCCTGGAACGCAAGTACCCGGAAGTGGTGCCCAAGGATTACCTACAAATGGTGGTGGCGTCCATCCAGGATGACCCGGTGCAGGTGCGCGAACCGCGCTATCTGAAAAAACCGCGCACGCAGCCCAGGACGCCGGTCCCGGCCGCCCAGCAGATCGCCCTGCTCATGAACCGAGAGCACGAAATCCACCACGTCAAGGAAAGCGGATACGTCGAAGCGCCGGTCCGCATTCCGGCCATCCTCCGGGAAATCGACAAAACCGGCCTCTTCCAGCACTGGAAAGCCTGGCGCGTGGCGGACAAGTACATCAACGAAGTGCACGACCAGGAGTATGTGCGCTACTTCCGGCGGGTGTGCCAGTCCCTGCCGGAAAACGAGTCCGTTTACCCGTACGTGTTCCCGGTCCGCAACCTCACGCGCCCGCCGCGGGAGTTGTCGGTTTGCGCCGGTTACTACGGTATCGACACCTTCACCCCGCTGAACCGCAACGCCTATATCGCGGCCAAACGCGCGGTGGATTGCGCCCTCACCGGCGCGCACCACATCCTCAACACCCGCCACCTCGCCTATGCGCTGGTCAGGCCGCCGGGCCACCACGCCGAACGCCGGGCCTTCGGCGGATTCTGTTACTTCAATTCCGCGGCCATTGCCGCCCATTACCTCAGCCGCTACGGCAAGGTGGCGATCCTGGACGTGGATTACCACCACGGCAACGGGCAGCAGGAAATTTTCTATCAGCGCAGCGACGTCTTCACGGTTTCGCTGCACGCCCACCCTAATTTCGCCTACCCCTACTTTTCGGGTTTCCGGGACGAAACCGGGCAAGGCCCTGGCCAGGGCTTCAACCTAAACTTTCCCCTGCCCGAACGCCTGGAGCCCACGGCTTATACGCCGGTTCTGGCCACGGCCCTCAAGCACGTGCAGAAATTCGGGCCGCAGTTCCTGGTGGTGGCGTTCGGCGCGGACACGGGGCGCGGCGATCCGACCGGAACCTGGGAATGGCTGCCCGGCGATTTCGAACGGCACGGCCGTATGATCGGCGACCTGCGCCTGCCCACTTTGATCGTCCAGGAAGGCGGATACAACACCCGTAATCTGGGCGTCAATGTCAGGCATTTCCTCGAAGGGCTGTGGCACGGGGTCCACCCCGAGGCCGCGGCCGAATCCACACCCGCCAAACGGGAGAAAGAGACCGCTCCATGAAAACGACCGAACCTCGCGCCAAAGGTGTGGGCACTTTCGCCTGGGCCTCCTTTTTCAACGACATGGGGTCGGATATGATCTATCCCATCTGGCCGGTGTTCATCACCAGCATTCTGGGCGCGAACGTGGCCGTGCTGGGCCTGATCGACGGGCTGGGGAACGCCATCGTCTCGATTTCCCAGGCGGTCTCCGGCTACTGGTCCGACCGCCTGCGCAAGCGCAAGGTGTTCGTATGGACCGGCTACTTGTTCGGGGCGGTGTCCCGCCTGGGCTACGGGCTCGCTTCTTCCTGGCCGCCGATCATCCCCCTGCGAATTCTCGACCGCGCCGGAAAAATGCGGGGTGCGCCGCGCGACGCCATGGTCGCGGACCTTTCGAACGACCGGAACCGCGGTCGTCATTTCGGGCTGCTCCGGACCATGGACAACCTGGGCGCCCTGGTGGGCATTGTCATCTGCCTGCTGCTGTTCGAACGTCTGGGCTACCGGGCGTTGTTCATGCTGGCCGCGGCCCCTTCCCTGCTCAGCGCGCTGCTAATCCTGTTCAAAACCCACGACCCGTCGGACGGCGACAAGGTGTACAAGGGCGTTTCCTTCGCGCAGCTGACGCCCAACCTCCGCTGGCTCCTGGCCGCCACGGCGATTTTCTCGTTGGGTTCCTTCAGCTACTCCTTCCTGCTGCTGTACGCCAAATCGTTCGGCTTCCGCGTGGGCACGCTGCCCCTGCTCTATCTGATTTTCACGGCCGCCGGCGCACTGCTGTCCCTGCCCTGCGGACGGCTTTCCGACCGCATCGGACGCAAGCCCGTGCTGCTCCTCAGTTACCTCGTCTGGGTGCTGACCGCCTCGGTGCTGCTGTTCTCCCATTCCCCGGTGGCCGTGGTGTCGGCCTTTTTGCTGTACGGGTTGCATCTGGCGGGTTTGGAAACCGTGCAGAAAGCCTTCATCGCCGAACTAGTGCCGCAGGCGTTTCGCGCCAGCCTTCTGGGCGGGTTCCAAATGGTGATGGGGTTGTGCGCCTTTCCGGCCTCGTTCCTGGCCGGCCTGCTATGGGACCGGATCGATCCCTCGGCGCCGCTGTGGTGGGCCATGGGCCTGGGACTGCTGGCCAGCCTGGTCCTGCTGCGCGTCACGGGCAAACCGGTTCAGCCGTCCGTTTAAAATCCCTGTTTTCTTTCGCCGGAGCGATGTTTGCGGACTCTCGCGGAGGGACTACGCCTCGGTTTTGGCCGGTTCGCAGTGAATGGAGACTTTGACCTTCTTGAACTTGCGCTTGATTTCGTTTTCCAGGTGGTCGCACACTTTGTGCGCGTCTTCCAACTGGGTCTGCCCGGACATGCACAAATGAAAGCTGACGTAGTATTGATCGAAATGCTTGAAAATGTGCAGGTTGTGATACCCCTGGAAAAATCCGGTGTGCGCGCGGAGCAGGTTCCCGATTTCCTTGCGGATCCATTCCAGGTCCCGGGAACCGTCCGCCGGGTCCGCGTGCACGATGATGTCCGCGCCGGGAATGATTTCCGCCACCTTGGCTTCCACTTGTTCGGCCAGGGCGTGGGCTTCTTCAAACGACAGGCTCCCGACCAATTCCACCCGGATGTCGGCGAAAGTCTGCGCGCCTGTGGTGCGGACGCGCAGGTTGTTGATGCGCCGGATCCCGGGCAGCCGGATGACTGTGCTTGCCACCTGTTCGCGCAATCCGGCCGGCGCCTTGTCCAGCAGTACGTCGAAGGTCTGTTTAGCCAGACGGATGGAAATCACGATCACCAGCACCGATACCACCAGAGCCGCCAGGGGATCCGCGAGAGGCAGATGGAAAAAGCGATATCCCACCAAGCCGACGATAACGACCAGGGAACTGAAAATATCCGAGGAAAAATGCAGGGCATCGGCTTCCAAGGCCTGGCTTTTAGTTTGGCGAGCCACCTTGTACAACATCCGCGAGCGGGAATAATCCACAACGATGGAAATGACCATCACGGCAAAAGAAAACACATTGACTTCCACATGTCCGCCCTTACCTAGGATCCTCTCGAACGCCTCATACATGATATATGCACAGGTCAGAAGCAGAAGCAGAACCTCGAGAAAAGCAGACAAACCTTCAACCTTGCCGTGCCCGTAATGATGGCTTTCATCCGGGGGTTTGTCAGAAATGGAAACCGCCACCAAGGTCATCAAGGCCGCGCCTAAATCCAAAAAAGAATGGGCTGCTTCCGCTAAAATACCCAGGCTGTTGGTGGCCAGACCCACGACCAGTTTCAATAACACCAGCAAGCCTGCGGCAAGGACCGAGGTCCAGGCGGCATAACGTTTCGTGATCATAATAGGTATCATCATCCTCCGGTCCCTGATTATAGAACCGTTCTAAATAAAAACCCAGCAGTTTTATGGCATTAGTACTGGGAAGGTTGACATCCAGTTCATTATAGAATACAGTGCCCACCTCGGAGGCAAAGCCGAATGTTAAATGTCACCCTCAAAACAACCTGGCGCGCAGGTGCCGCCGCAGCCGGCGCGGCTGCCGTGGTTTTCGGAATCTGGCTGTGGTGGGCTCCGGGCTTCAACCGGCTCGTTTCCCAACCGCCAGCCAGATCCCGCCTGATGGATTTGCGGCAGCAGGAAGCCAAACGCCGGCACCGGCCCTTGCGCATCCATTATCAATGGGTGCCGCTCAGCCGGATCGCCCCGGCTTTGCGCCAGGCCGTGCTGGTGGCCGAGGATGACATGTTTTACCTACATGACGGCCTGGACTGGGAGGAAATCCGCGCTGTCTGGAAAGAAACCTTGCAGCGCGGCAGGTTCCGACGCGGCGCCAGCACCATTACCCAGCAAACCGCGAAAAATCTCTTTCTCTCGCCAAAAAAGTCCCCGTTCCGAAAATTGAAGGAAGCGATGCTGGCCAAACGCATGGAAAAGCGGCTGGGAAAACGAAGGATTTTGGAATTATACCTGAATATCGCCGAATGGGGCCACGGCGTCTTCGGGGCCGAGGCCGCGGCCCGGCACTATTTTCAAAAGTCAGCGGCTGACCTTTCTTGGGAGGAGGCGGTGGCCCTGGCCGCGGTGTTGCCCTCCCCGCTGCGGCATTCGCCGCTCGCGCCGGACCGTTTCACCGAGTTCAGGAAAACCTGGATCAACCACCGGCTGCTGGAAAAAGGCATTCTGCCGCCTTCACCCATCGTGGCGGTGACAGCCCTGTTGCCTTTAACCTCCACCGCGCAAGCAGGCACCGAAATTCCCGAAGCAGGCGGAGATACACAAGCCGGCACAGGGGCGCCTTTGCTTCCTTAGTGGGAGGAGCGGGACGAGCGAGGCGGGAACGCGCACGTCCAAAAGCCGCCGTTCATTCGCTCTTTTTGCTTTTCATGCGTTTTTCAAGTTGATCAAGGTCTTCGTAGGAGGCTTTATAGCGCAGGTCAGCCCGGATGGCCGCCTGGCCTTCCTGCAAGAGTGAAATTTGGGCCTTCATTTCCTCCTGGCTTTGCTGCACTTGCCCGATTTTCCATTCCAGGGATATCTGTCCTTCCTGCAGGAGCATTACCTGTCCTTCCAAACCACCCTGGCGTTCTTCCAGTTTGCCTTGGCGTTCTTCCAGCTTGCCCTGGCGCTCTTCCAGCTTGCCCTGGCGCTCTTCCAACTTGCCCTGGCGTTCTTCCAGCTTGCCCTGGCGCTCTTCCAACTTGCCCTGGCGTTCTTCCAGCTTGCCCTGGCGTTGTTCCAATCGCACCTGACCCTGCTCCAAAGTCATCTGGCCTTGGCGCAGCGAGGTCTGCCCTTCCTGCAGCGAGGCAATCTGCTCCATCATCCCGTCCATCCGGCGGTCCTGGCGGTCAAAACGAAAGTTCATGACTTCGACCACTTTGCGGAGATCCGAGCGGAATTCCTCGACCACGGTTTTAAATTCGGTCATGCTGATCATTCCTTCTTCGGTCATGGTTTCGCCCCCTGATGGTAAGGGGTCCGGCGCATCCGGCCAGCCGGGCCTCCCTTACCTTAGACCAGAGGGAACAAAAAACCATGCGCGGGCAGGCGCTTATTTTTTCCTTTCCAGGTATTGCTGGATCTTTTTATCTTCCCAGCTGCGTCCCAGAAAGCCGCCCAAGCCGAAAACCGCCAGCGCGTGGGCCAGGATGCCGATGCCCCACCCGAACAGCGGGAAGAAGAACCACAGCTGTTTGGGCGACGTGGTCAGGTTGAGTACGATCAATCCGAAATTCACCACCACGTAGGCGATCAGGTGAATGTAGAAAATTTTAAGCGCCACCACCCAGTTGCGGGCTTCCCAATACCGCGAATCGCGATCCATAACCAGCCTCCTGCCCGGCTCACGGCCGTATTCTGCCTGCTAAGCTCCGTATTCTAGCACACCCGCCCGGGAATGCAACTGTCCGGAAAACTCCGGGAAAGGCGACAACATGCGCTCCAGTACGCCCTGGCATTTGGCGATCGCCAGGCCGTAATTCGTGATGGGTACGCCGGCCGTCTGCACGGCCAGGATCCGCGACAGGATTTCGCGGCGGTTGGTCATGCAGGCGCCGCACTGGATGACCAGCCGGAAGTCCTTCAGGTTGGGCGGAAAATCATGGCCCGCGCTGTGTTCGAAACGTAGCTGCGCGCCCGTGTATTGGGCCAGCCAGCGGGGGATCTTGACCCGGCCGATGTCGTCGGCGATGGCGTGGTGCGTGCACGCTTCGGCGATCAGCACCGCGTCGCCCGATTGCAACCGGTCAATGACGCCGGCGCCCTCTACGAACGTCGCCAGGTCGCCCTTCCAGCGGGCGTACAACACCGAAAACCCGGTCACCGGAACGTCGTCCGGCACGTCCGCGGCGACTTTCAGGATGGCCTGCGAATCTGTCACCACCAGTTTGGGCCGGCTGCCCAGCTGGCGCAGGGCGTCGGACAATTCGCGCTCCTTGACCACCACAGCCTTGGCATCGCAGTCCAGCGCCTCGCGCAGGGTCTGCACCTGGGGCAGGATCAGGCGGCCCTTGGGGGCTTCCAGGTCGATCGGCACCACCAGCACCACCCAGTCGCCCGGCCCCACCAGCCCGCTCAGGATCGAACTGCGCTCCAGGGATTCGCGGGGCGCGTGGCGGATAACGGCTTCCTTAAGCGCCAGCAGGCCTTCGCCGGTGAGGGCCGACACCTCCACAACCTCGGTTGCCCCGCGCCCGGCCGCCAGCCGCAGGGCCTCGTCCGCGCGGTGGAGATCGCTTTTGGCAAGCACGGCGATTACAGGCAGGTTGCGGGCCTTGAGCTCCGCGACCAGCGCCTCCTCAAAAGGCGTCCACTTCCCTTCCGCGACCAGCAGCACCAAGTCCGTGCGCTCCAGGGCCTTGCGGCTGGACCGGACGCGCTGTTGGCCCAGCTCGCCCTCGTCGTCGAGGCCGGCCGTATCCAGAAACAGCACAGGGCCCAGGGGCTGAAGTTCGGCGGCCTTGCTCACCACGTCCGTGGTGGTGCCGGCCTGCGGAGAGACGATGGACACCGCCTGGCCGGCCAGGGCGTTCATCAGGGAGGACTTGCCTACATTGCGGCGGCCGAACAGGCCGATGTGCAGGCGCACGCCGGCCGGCGCTTCGTGCAGGGAGGCGCTCACGGTTTGGCCCTTTCCGGAGGCGCGGGTTCGGAGCCCAGGGCATTCACCGCCTGCGGCGACAGGCGCTGCCGCACCCGCTCGGCCGGCACGCCGGCCTGCTCGCAGGCCTGCAGCAGGTCGAGCCCCTGCTCCTGCATGGCCTTGGCAATGGCTTCGGCGCGGTGATAACCGATCTCCGGCACGAGCACGGTCACCGCGGAGGGCGCGGCCGCCAGCAGGCGGCCGCACTGCGCGGGATCGGCCGAGAGCAGGTCAATGCACTTGTCCGCGGCCGCGCGGTTGGCGGCTATCAGCAGATCCAGGCTGCGCAGCAGGTTGTCGGCCGCGGCCGGCAGAAACGCGTTCAGTTCCAGCTCGCCCGAGCCCACGGCCCAGGCCAGCGCGGCATCGGCGGCGATCACCTGGAAGGCCACCTGGCAGAGCATTTCCGGGATCACGGGATTGGTCTTGCCGGGCATGATGGTGGAGCCGCCCTGCAGGGGCTGGAGCTTGATTTCCGCCGGGCCGCCGGCCGGGCCCATGGCCAGCAGGCGCAGGTCCCGGGCCATCTTTAAAAGGTTCAAGGCATGGGTCTTGATCATGCCCATGACTTCGGCCAGAGCGTCCTGGTTCTGGGTCGCTTCCAGCAGATTCTCGGCCCGGGCCAGAGGCAGGTTGGTCGTGCGCTTAAGCGCTTCGACGGCCCGGAAGATGTAGTCCTTGGGGGCGCCCAGCCCGGTGCCCACGGCCGTGCCGCCCAGGTTCACCACCCGGATCCGCTCCTGGCACTTGAACAGCCGCCAGCGGTCGCGGGCCAGGGCCTCGGCCCAGGCGCCGAACTCCCGGCCGAGCGTGACAGGCACCGCGTCCATGAGCTCGGTGCGCCCCAGCTTGGGAACGGAGTCGAACTCCCGCTCCCGGCGCTGCAGCGCCTCCTGCAGCCGGGTCACGGCCTGCTCCAGTTCGATCAGGGCGCGGTAAGCGGCGACCCGCAGAGCCGTGGGAAACACGTCGTTCGTGGACTGGTGGCGGTTCACGTCCTCGAGCGGATCGCAGTGCGCGTAGTCGCCTGGCTGGCGCCCCAGCAGAAGCAGGCTGCGGTTGGCGATGACCTCGTTCACGTTGTGGTTCAGGCTGGTGCCGGCCCCGCCCTGCAGGGCGGGCACGATGATGTGTTCGTCGAGCATCCCGTCCGCGAGCTCGCGGCAGGCCTGCAGCACGGCCTTGGCCCGGATAGGTTCAAGGTACCCGAGGTCGAGATTGACCTGCGCGCAGGCGAGCTTGACTTCGCCCAGGGCGTGGATCAGGCGCGGGTTCACGGGATTGAGCGGCAGGGGGAAATTCTCGCGGGCCCGCAGGCTGTGGATGCCCCACAAGGCCGAAGCCGGAAGGCTCCGCTCTCCGAGCAGATCTTTTTCAACGCGTTCGCCCGCAAGGCTGGTCATGGTTCCGCCCATCCGCATATTTACTCCCCGGCCTGGGGCCGGGTACTTGGGTTATACAACAGAACGCGGCTGATTTGAAGCCCGAAACCCGCGGGTGGCGGCTTCTCCGCAGCCGGTTTTTGTGCTATGCTACCTCCGCTCATCCGAACGCCCATCCCGTCCCCGGAGGTGTGCAAGCATGAAAAAAGCCGTATCGTATGCCGTGGTTTTAACCTGTCTTCTGGGCCTGGCCGCGTCCGCTCCCGCCGCAGCCGCGAAAGCGGCCAAGACGCCCAAAGCCGTCAACTACAAGACCCTGCAAGCCATTCTGCCCACGCTGGAACTGGCCGGCTTCAAGCGCCTGCCTGTGGAAGGTTCCACGGACACCGCGTTCGGCATGTCCATGTCCTTCGCCTCGGTCACCTATGAAAAAGGCGGCGACGAAAACCTGCAGACCATCGAGGTGAGGATCGAGGACAATGCCGCGACCATGAATTACGGCGGCGTGGACATGAGCGAAATGGCTTCCACCATGATGCAAGGCATGGAAGCCGAATCCGACGCCGGGTATTATAAAAACGTGACCATCCAGGGCTTCCAGGGTTCGGAACGGGTCGAACGGGGCGAAAGCCCCACGGCCGAAATCGTGATCTTGGTGGCCAAACGCTTCACCGTGAAGCTGACGGCCAACGGTATGGACGACGTTGCCCTGCTGCAGCGGCTGGTCAACAAAATGGATTTGGCCAAACTGGCCAAGTCAGCGAAATAAACCGGCGGTCTTCCTCAAGGCGCTGGGCGGAGCTTCTCCGCCCGGCGCTTTTTGTTTTCAAATCAGCGCCAGGCGCGCGAACAGGCCGGCCACGGCCAGGGCCGCCAGCAAATTCAGGGCCGCCGAAGCCAGGCAGGTCTTCCATCCGCCCTCTTTCCACAACGCGGCCAGGGTGGCCAGGCAGGGGATGTAGAGGGTGGTAAAAACCACCAGCACCAGGATTTGCTGGTGCGACAGCACGGCGCCGATGTCCCCTCCCAGAGCCGTCCCGAGAATCGCCAAGGCCAGTTCCTTCCTGAAAACGCCCAAAAACAGAGCGATGCCCGTGGAAGCCGGCAGGTGCATGACGCCCGAGGTGAGCGGGGCCAGGGCGGCGTTGACATAACGGTCAAACCCATAAAACGACAGCACCGAAAGAACCACGCTCGCGATTGCAATCACCGGCCAGGCCACCACCAGGAATTCCCGCAGGCGCAGCCAGATTTTCTTGACGATGATGCCCGGGTACGGCCGGCGCAGGGGCGGCATGTCCATGATCACGCCGAGCAGGGACCCGGCCTTGGTCCGCGACAGCGCGAAGGCCAGAAGCATGGCGCCGGCCAGGCCCAGCAGGTACATGAAGGCCGTCCAGCCGGCGCCCAAGTATTTCCCCGCCAGCGCCAAAATGACCACGGTCCGGGCCGAACAGGTGATGAAGGGGATGGCGAGCATGGCGATCATGCGGTCGCGCCAATTGTCCAGGTTGCGGGTGGCCATGATCGCGGGCACGTTGCAGCCGTAGCCGATGATGAGCGGCACGATGGACTTGCCGTGCAGGCCCACGCGGTGGAGCAGGCCGTCCAGCAGGAAAGCCAGGCGCGGCAGGAAGCCCGTGTCCTCGTACAGGGCCAGCAGGACCAGCAGCGGAATCAGATAGGGCAAAATAATGCCCGCCCCGGCTTCCACGCCCTGCGCCAGACCCATGAGGATAGATTCGAACGGACCGGCGCCGAGGGCGAGAATGGCTCCGCTCAGCCGGGCGAACGGCCCCTCCAGCCAGCCGGAAATCACGTCGCCCAGCCAGAACGCCGAATAGAACATGGCCAGCAGCGAAACCGCGAGGGTGGCCAAGCCGCCCAGGGGAGAGGTGATGAACGCGTCCACGCGCTCGCGCAGGCCCTCGCTGCTGCCGCGGCGGTGCGTGGCGATTTGTTCGTAGAGGTCGAGCACGACCGCATGCCGGTGCGAGGCCAGCACCCCGGCTTCGGGCCAGCCGTGCAATTCAGCCAACTGCCGGCGCTGATCGTCGACGAAATCGGCGAAAGCCGGGTCCGCCTCCCGGGCCAGGCGGCCGAAATGTTCGTCCATCTCCAGCAGCCGGATGGCCACGAACCGCGGGCTCAAGTTCGGCGTCGCCAGGGCGGCCGGATACCGGCCCAGGATCCCCGCCAGGCACTGCTCCACATCGCGGTCGTACTGGGGCAGGATGGGCCGGTAGTCCGCCTCGGCCAGGCGGATGGCCTCGGCGAAGAGTTCCGGAATGCCCTTGCCCTGGACCGCCGTCACTTCCAACGCGGCCACGCCGGTCAGTTCCCGGAACCGCTCCACGTCAAATTGCATGCCCTTGCGGTGGGCTTCGTCGATCATGTTGAGCGCCAGCACCATGGGCACGCCCATTTCCTGGAGCTGCAGGGTGAATTCCAGGGACCGCGACAGGAGCGAGGCGTCGGCCACGCTGATGATGACGTCCACCTGCCCGGAGAGCAAAAAGTCCCGCGTGACTTTTTCGGCCAGGTCGAAGGAGGAAATCGAATACGTGCCAGGCAGGTCGATCAGGCGGAAGGTGCGCCCGTGGAAGCAAACCGTAGTCTCGGCATACGACACGGACGTGCCCGCGAAATTGGCGGTGTTGACCTTGAAGCCGCCGACCGTGTTGAAGATGGTGGACTTGCCGCAGTTTGGCTGGCCGGCCAGGGCGATGACAAGCTCGTGGCCGCGGCCGCGGGCGGGTTCAAAGGGATTCACGCTCGACCTCAACCTTCCCCGCCATGCCTCGTCCCAGCAGCACCCGCGCGCCGTTGGCCGCGTCCTCGAGCAGAAGGGGTCCGGCAAAGGGCCCGCATTTGACCAGCCGGAACCTCCGTCCCACGAAAACGCCGAAACCGCGCAGGCGCTCCAACAGGGCCTTGCCGCCGCCCACGGTCTTGACTTTCACGGTCTCGCCGCACTTTAAATCCAGCAACGTCATGATCAAGCCTTTCCAGCGCCGCTTGCCCGCGGCGCGCCCTTAATTAAGGTATTCTTATACCATAATTACCATCCATTGGACACCGTCTTTTTGCGACCGCCCGGAGCCCGGGGTCAAAACCAGACCGTGCTGCCGGCGACCAGGAAGAACCCGCCATAATCCAGGGAAAAATCGGAGCCGCCGGGGTTTTTCAGCGTATAGGACTTCCCGTTCAAATCAATGCCCTTCACCCGTTCGATCCGGGCGTAACGGTATCCCAATTGCAGGCCCACGCTCCAAAAGTCCCACAGGTACAGGTCCGCGCTGCCGCTGACTTTGAACCCCAGCGTGGAGCCGTGGTAATCGATCCGGTCCGTGGCGGTCATGCTGCCCGGCAGGCCCAGAGCGTTCCTCACTTTGCGGACTTCGCCGGCGTTGTTGAGCACCAGGTACACGAACTCCACGCCCGCGGTCAAGAGCCAAGAGGAATCATGCAGCCAGGCGTATTTCGCGCCCATGCCGTATTCCAGGGCGCCCAGGTCCACGGTGTAGACCCGGTCCGGGTTCAGGGCGGATCCAATGCGGATCTCGGTGAAAGGGAGCATGGCATTGACCTGAAACCCCACCAGCCAGTCGCGCATCAGGCCAAAATACGCTCCCAAACCGCCGGAAAAAGCGGAACCGACCGGCGCCAGCGCTTCGTTGGGTTCGCTGTCGATGAAGACATAGTGCCGGTCCGAGATCAGCCGGTTGACGTCCTGCATCCATACCCAGTTCCCGCCTCCCTGCAGGGACACAGCCACCTTGCCTTCCAGGGACCGGCCCCAGCCCTGACCCGGGACCAGCAGCGCGAAAAGCAACATCAACCACGGACAGCGTTTGAGGTTCGTCTTCATCTCCCGCCTCCTTTTCCGGCCCGCCTGGGCGGGACGAGAAATGTATTTGGCGCCCGGTTGGCCGCGCTTTATAATAAAGCCCTCGCTGCCAAAGAGAGCAACCACGGTTTCCCATTTCAGGAGGTCTTTACCATGAGCTTCAGCCGCAATACTTCTTTATCTTTCGCCGCAGGCGCGTTGGGCGGCCTGACCGCCGGCCTGACCCTGTGGGCTTTGGGCCAGCTCGGCATTTCCCGCGTCTTGCACGTGGCCATTGCGCCGGCGCTGACCGTTTCATTTCTATTTGGCAAGGTGGTGTGGGGCGGTTTGTGGGGTTTCCTGCTCTGGCTGCCCATCCTCAAGTCCCGCACGGTTTGGCGCGGCCTGGTGCTTTCCCTGTTTCCCACCCTGGTGCAGTTGATCTATGTCTTTCCGCAGCACACCACGGCCGGCATGTTTGGGCTGAACTGGGGCCAGTTGGCGCCGCTGGTCGTGCTGGCGGCCAACGCGGCCGGCGGGATTGCCGCGGCCTGGTGGCATCAAAGCGCGAAATGAAGCGCCGCCGGCGCCAAGCCGGACGGAATTATTCCTGCACGGCCTTGCGGCGCTCGTAGCGCGGATTGAAATCCCTGGTCACGGCGCGGACCAGATCCACAACCATTTCCCGGTACTTGCCCTCCGGATCGCTCACGTTCACGCCGATTCCTCCCCGGTCCCCGGCCCGCATGCTGGCCAGGGTCCAGGTCCCGGAGCGCGACCCGGTCCACACCGTCGCCCCGGTAGACGCGTCGAAGAGGCGCGAATTCAAGGCCGCGTTGACCTGGGCCTGGGCGTTGAGCGCGCTTAAATCCAGCGCCACTTTAATCTTCGGCCTCACGGGTGAAACGTCCAGACCGCCAACCACCAACGCGCCGATCTTGTACTTCTCCCCGATTGCCTTGACCGTGTCAAAGTCGAACTGGCCGCTCTTCATGGCCTCCAGCACCTGCCGCTCGGTCCCCAGCTCCAGGAACGCGGTCCCGGGCTGGGCTTCCTGCACGGCCTGCATGAACCGTCGCGTGGTCAGGAGGCCGAGGTCCTCGTTTTCGCCGCCGCTGGCCTCGAACTGGACGATGCCCACGATGCCGTATTGGCCCAGTTCGACCGCAGGCGGCAGTTTTACCAGCACGGTCGCCGCGCAGCCCGCGAGGGCGGCCGCAACCAGAAGGCCCAGTATCCGTTTCATCTCTCTGCCCCCTTCTCCCCGCTCACCGGTAGCGAAGTTCCAGCACCCGGCAGCAAATGGCCGGCGGCTGTTCGCCGGTCACGGACAGCCAGCGGGTCTCGGGCTGGAGGCCCACGGTGCCTGACAACAGCAGGTCGTCCTGCTTGCCTCCGGGTTCCCGCAGGCTCAGGTCCAAAATCGCCACGCCCAGCCCCAGGCCGCCGCCGATCAGGCCGCCGAGTCCCAGGCCCACGGACCCCACGGCGAAATTGTTCGCATCGTTGTTCTCGTCGTCCAGCGCGTAGGGGATGAAGGAATAGATGATTCCCATGAACGCCCCGATAAACGTCCCGGCCGCCACATACCCGCCGATGGTCGAACCCACGCCCGTGCCGTTGTTGGTGATCTCATAGACCCCCAGGCCCGTGCCCATTACCGCACCGCCGAGGAAGCCGTAAATGGAATCCACAAGGATCGTCCGGGGCTCGGTGTTGCCGCTGTCACCGTAGGCGATCATGCCCGCGGAAAAGCCCACGGTCGTGCCGGCCAGGGCGCACTGCATGATGTCCTGGGCCAGAATCGGTCCCTTGGCCTGTCCGGCTTGCAGAAAGCCGGCCTGGCCCGCAGCCAGGCCCAACACCATGGCGCCAACCAATATTTTTTTCACTCGCTTGCCCTCCCTGTCGGAATTTTTTCCAGTATATCAGACCGCCCGCGCTTGGGCTAGCAGGGTGCTAAAAAAACCATATATGTTCTGCCAGCACCTGCTACCCCATGAAAAATCTCTTATTTTTCATGGGGTATTCCATGCAACGCAATCGACTATAGTCATCAGCCTGCTAGGCCCAGATCGCAAACCCGGCCGCAGGCAGCTTCAGGCGCACGGCCTTGCCGTTGCGCGCTTCCACGGCCGCCTGGCCGTTGATCTGGCCGGGGTCCGTGGAATAGAGGCACTTCAGCTTTTCGCCGGCCGCGTGCAGCGAATCGTCCAGGGTGACCCAGGCGCTCTGCTCGCCGGCCGGGTCGGTGTTGAGCGCGCACAGCATTTCCCGGTCGTTGAATATCCGCGACCAGGCCACCAGCGAACGCATGGGCCCCTCGCCCCAGCGCACGGGCAGCCCGAAATCCACGCCATTGCCGGAAACGGGGCGCAGGTACTGACGCCCCCGGCGCAGGGCCAGATGAGTCCGCCGCAAGGCAAGGATCTTGGCCAGCTCGCAATACACGGGCTGGGATTCGTCGAAGCAGTGGCGGCCGCGGCTGCCGAAGGGCCCGAACGCGCCGCCGAACATGGCTTCGCGCAAGTACCGGTCGTTGTCCCCGTGGCCGTCGAAGCCCTGCTCCGTGCCGTAGTACACGCAGGGAATGCCGAGCGTGGTGGCGAGCAGGGCCAGGGCGTTCAACACGAGCCGGGCGTTGTCCTGCCCCGGCGCCTCGTTGTGGCAGAAGCGCGCCTTGTTCCCGCCCTTGCGCACCTGGTCGTGGTCGTCAAACGTCGTGACCACGCGGTTGCGGAACCACACGTGCGATTCCTTCTGCACCAGCAGCGAGTTGCGGAACAGGTCGAAGTATTCCTGCGGATTGCGCCAGCCTTTCACCAGGTATTCGAGCTTGTCCGGAATGTCGTCGATGCCCAAGGCGGCGTTCAAGCCCGTGGTCTCGAGGGTTTCAAAGGCGCGCTGGCGGCCGCCGGTGATCTCGCCCACCAGGTAGAAGTTCTCCTTGCCCAGGCTCTGCGCGAACTCGTGGATGACCGAGGTGAAAAAGCGGGCCGCCCCGGCGTCCATGTGCTTGACCGTGTCCACGCGGAACCCGTCCAGGTCCGCGTAGGCGACCCAATACTTGTACACTTCGCACAAAGCCCGCAAGGCCGGCGAAGGCCGGTAGTCATCCGCGCCGCCCCGGCCCAGATGCACGTCCTTCAGGCTCAGGAAATCGCCCTCGCGGAATTCCGGGTCATAGTCCCAGTTGGAAATCCGGCCCAGCCGCGAAAAAGTCTCGGGCGCCTGGAACTCCGCGGGCCATACAGCTGCGTCGGGCCAGGCCTGCGCCCCCACGGGCCCGAACGGCAGGCTGGCCTGGCCCGAGGCGTCCTTGAATCCGGCCACCGCGTAAGGACGCCCGTCCCAGCGCGCATCAAAGCCCGTCAGGCGGCCTTCCGCGTCCCTGACTTCGTAACGGTCGGGCGCGTACTCGAACACGTCGCCCGTATGGTTGAGAATGATGTCCAAAATCACATAGATCCCCAGGCGGTGGGCCTCGGCCACGACTTCCCGGAGCTGTTCGCGCGTGCCGAAATGGGGGTCTACGTCGAGGAAGTTCTGGATGCCGTAGCCGTGGTAGGAATCGGTCCACGCCGCCTGCTTGAACACCGGGCTGATCCAGATGGCGGTCGCGCCCAGGCGCTGCAGGTAGCCCAGCTTGCCGCGCAAGCCGGACAGCGTGCCGCCGACGAATTTTCCGCCGGCGTCGAACCAGGCCTGTTGCTCCTGGGGCGTGGCCAGGGCATTGCCCCGGTCAGCCGGCGCGAAGCGGGGCGTCTGGCCCTGGGTCACGGGCCGTCCGTCGTTGTCCGTGTAATCTTTTTCCCGGCCGTCGGAAAACCGGTCCACCAGCATGAAGTACAGCACCTGGTCTTCCCAGGCCGCGGGCGAAGGAAAAAAAGCGCCCTGCGTCAATCCGGCAAAATCCACTTCAGCCAGGCTTTTGGGCGTCACGGGAGGCCCCCTATCTCCAGGTGTAGGTCCAGACCCAGCGGTCCGGGTTGGATCCGTCGTGCCGGTACTGCACATCCTTCATGCCGGCCATGCGGGCCAGGGTCATGATCCAGTGGCCGATGAATTCCCGGTTCACGGGCGTCAAATCGGGGATGCTGGTCACCACGAACGCCGTCACCTTGCGGTCGCCCGCAGGGGGCAGCTCCTCCACCCGGCCCTCGCCCCGGTCGTAAAAGGTCTGCCACAGCTTGGCGCCGCGCCGCATCAGCCCTTCGGGCGTGGTCAGCAGCGAGAGCAGCACGCGGTACACGCCGTGGTAGTGGTCGTAGGCGCACTCCTCGGCCAGTTTGGCCACCGGCAGCTTTTCCGCCGGATACAGCAGTTTGGAGGCTTTGTCCATGAGCTCGCTCGCCAGGCTGACCGGCACCCAGGAAACCGGGATCACCGTGGTGGCGAGCCGGCGGGCCTCCTCGGACAGGGACTGCAGGAGATCGCGTTCAAAGCTGTCGCCCGCTTTTTTTACCAGTTTCAGGATGCTGAGGATATCCGTGCCTTTGAGGTTGGACATGCGCGAAGCCCCCTGTGGGGATGAACTGCCGGTCGAGTGGTTATTGTACCAGGACCCAGTCTGTCTGGGCAGGTCTTTTGGGGCTTTTTTGGCAACCGGCCTGGTGGAAACGCTTCACCCCGGGTTGGAAGCGATGCCAAACTTCCGCGCAAAAATCAAGGCCGCGCCGAACATCAAAACCGCCGCCACACGCAAGGGCGCCTCCGGAGAAACGCCCGCCGCCAAAAAGCCGGACAACAGGGGCGTGATGCCCATGGCCAGAGACGCCAGGCTTGAGGAGATGCCCATCACTTCGCCCTGCACCGCACCGCCGGCGCTGGAACTGATGAGGCCCGTGCTGTTGGTTTGAATCAGGTTGCTGCTGACCGCGAACAAGAACATGATGCCGACAAAAATCCACCATACCGCCGCCAGACTGGCCAGAAACATGAAAGCCCCGGCCAGCCAGAACATAACGCGCAGAATCCGCTGCGGCGGCCACACCAGGGCCAACCGGCGCACGACAACCAATTGGGTCAGAAGTCCGACTCCGCCCAGAAAAGCGAAGTAATCGCCGATATGCCCTTGGTTGAATCCGAAACGGTTGATCATAAACACGCTGGCAAACGAAGCGTAAAAGGAAAAACCCGCGTGATACAGGAACGCGGTCAGAAACAGAACGCCCAGGGAAGGATGGGAAAAAGCCTGCAGCACGTTCCGCCAGGACTGGTCCCAGCGGATCGCCCCGCGCGCTGCCGCCGGAGCCGCCAAGGTTTCCGGCAAAAACAGGCTGATGAACAGCGTGTTGGCCAAAGCCAGCAGGCCGGCCACCCAGAAAGGCGTAGTGGCATTGAACCACGGAACCAGGCTGGGATCGGAAAGCTTGCCTCCCAGCAGCGGACCGCCGATGAATCCCAGGCCAAAAGCCGCGGACAATAGGGCAAAACGCCGCACGCGCTTGCCCGGGTCGGTCAGATCGGCGATCGCGGCCTGGGCCACGGCGACCACGCCGCCGGTGGCGCCATCCAGCGCCCTGGCGGCGAACAGCAACGGGAGGTTTTTCCAGACAATGCCCAGGGCGAAGAGGAAATACGAAACGCTGGTACCGGCGCGGGTGATGGCCAAAATTTTCTTGCGCCCGTAGCGGTCGGAAAGCTGCCCGAAAACCGGCGCGGCTAAAAATTGCATGAAGGCGAAGCTGGCAGCCAGGCATCCCAGCAACATATAACCCTGCCTTACGGTCATGCCCGGCGGCAGCAGGAAAAACGGGGATTTGGGGTCGGCCAGTAAAATCGGAATGATGGGGATCATGATGCCGAACCCCATAATATCGATGAAAACTGTGAATAATAAAATCGGGAGAGCGCGGCGGGGCGCGGCCGGAACGGTCATGTCTGTTTACCGGCGCTGTTCGAACCCCGGGCCAGCGACGCCAGCACCCCGGCCGCGCACAGGGCCGAGAACACGGCAAAGGCCGCGCGCATGCTCGCCAGAAACAAGCCGTGCGACTCGGCCGTGATCGGCGCGTCGCCGAAATACAGGGCCATGACCAGCATGGTGATCGCCAGGCTGAACATCTGGCCGGTCAGGCGCATGGTGCCCAGGGTGGCCGAGCCCACGCCGTAAAACCGCCGCTCCAGGGAGCCCATGACCGCGTTGGTGTTGGGCGAGGAGAACAGGGCGAAGCCGAAACCCATGAACACCAGGCTGACCAGGACGAACCACAAGGGAGTCCCCTGCCCCAGCAGCAGAAGCAGCAGCATGCCCGCGGCCGTGAACGCCATGCCCAGGGAAGCCACCAACCTGGCCTCGATCCGGTCGGACAGCCGGCCGGCCAGGGGTGAAAACACGGCCATGAAAACCGGCTGCACGATCAGGACCAGGCCCGCGGTTTGCGGCGGCAGTCCTTTAATATATTGCAGATAGAGGCTGAGCAGAAAGCCCACGGCAAAAGTGGCGCTGTAATTGATTAAAGCGGCCAGGGAGGAAAACGCGAACACCCGGTTGCGGAAAAGGTCCAGGTGCAGGACCGGCTGGGGCGTGGCCCGCTCCCAGCGCACGAAAGCCCAAAATCCGAAACCCGCGGCCAGCAGGCAGGCAGCGCCCAGCCAGCCGGGGAGGCGGGAAAAACCGTAGATCAGGGCGATCAAAGCCAGGCCATAAAGCACGGAGCCGGACAAATCGAAGCGTTCGCCCCTGGCTTCGGCCCACTCTCCTTTCAGCTTCCATACCAGCAGCAACAACACCAGCAGGCCGATGGGCACGTTGGCGTAAAAAATGGAGCGCCAGCCCAAGAATTGGGTCAGCAGGCCGCCGGCCACCGGCCCCACGGACAGGCCCAGGTAAGTGGAGGCCACGCTGATCCCCAGCACCCGGCCCCGCTCCTGCGCGGGAAACACCGAGGAGAGGATGGCCACGGCCGTGCCGAATATCATGGCCCCGCCCAGCCCCTGCAGCGCGCGGAAGCCGATCAGCAGGGGGGCCGCAGGCGCCAGCCCGCACAACAGCGAAGCCAGGGTATAGAGCGCCAGGCCCCAGGCGTAGATTTTTTTCCGTCCGATGATGTCCGCCAGCCGGCCGAAAGGCAGCAGGAACGTGGCCGCGGTCAGCAGATAGGCCGTGGCCACCCAGCCCAGGCCCACGGCGTGCAGGGAAAATTCGCGGCCGATGGACGGCAGGGCGATGTTCACGGCCGAACCCATGAAAGGCGTCAAAAAGCCGCCCAACACCGCGATGGTCAGGGCCGCGCGCCGGACGGACTGTTCGGATTTGGAGTTGACAGGGCTAGCAGGGTTGATGGCAGCCTCGCGAAACAAATGGATTTCCGAGGATTATCACAGCCGCAGGCCGCGAACTCAACCCGAAAATGCAGGGAGAATCGGTTTACAATCCGCAGGCGCCGTTGGCGCAGCACGAGGTGCAGCCGCTGTCCGCCTGGCCGGCGGCAGCCGGAGCGCCAAACTTAGTAGCTGAAACCGCCGGCGGAGTGAACACGCGGGTCCCGGACTGGCCGCAGGCCGGGCAGGCCTCGGGTTCGAGCACCCGGGACATGGATTTTTCCACTTCAAAGGACTGCGAACACTGCGGGCAGTGGTAAACGTAACGCGGCATGGCGAGTTTCCTTTCCCCTCCCGCCTTGCCGGCGGGAAGCCGGCCTGTTTCCCAGGCCGGCGGCAGTCTAGCACATCATATTAGTTTTGTCTAATATATTATTTTTTTGCCGGCCACCGGCGGAGATATCCGGAATCGCTCCCTGACCAGCGCCGCCAGCAAAAGGGCTGCTGACAATATCAGCACGATATATTCCGCGGTCGGGTCCGGTTCGGATTTTGCAATATCGTGGAGCGCCGCAAAATCCACGGCCAGCAATCCGGCTACCGCCGCGCCCACAAGCGTTTCCCGCAGGCGTCCGGAACCGTTTTCCGCTGTCGCGACCAAAAGCACGCCCAGAAAAAGCACCGGGCCGCTGATTACGAAAAAAGCCCGGCTGCCAAAGAAAAACCAAAATACGCAGCCCAACCCCAGGTATACGACGCCGGCCAGGTACTGCCTTTTCCACGCCAGCCAGGCCAATGCGGCCAGCACCAGGGCAGGCAGCAGATGCATCAGCAGCGCCAGGGCGGAAAAAGGCGTTTTGATTTCGTCCGCAGCGAACAGCGCAATGAACAGGGCCAAGCCGGCGGCCAGGAACCTGGCTGCCAGGCGCGCCCCGGGCAGGAGTTTGTCCATGAGCCTAAAACCCGCTCCCCTCTTTCGGGCATCCTGCGAGCCGTCCAAACCATGCGACAGCCGCCCGGATATGAACATATTTTATCCAGTACCCGTGAATCAAGGAAGGCAAAAAAGAAGGGCCCCGGTTTTTTCAGGAATGCTTCTTGGCGAAGTTTTCAATGCAACTCAAAGGCCGTTTATGCGATGCAAGGAATGAAACCGTCGGTGCGAGTTGCAGGAAACAGGCTGGGCTGGAAGGCTCGGGCGTCTTGGCGCCCTGAAGTCAAGGTTCGTTTTCGTCGCTGACCGGAAAATCGTCGTAGGCTGCCTGGCGGTAAATGTCGTGGTTGTCCAGGAATTGCCGCAGACGGCGCTGGTGGCTGATGTCCAAAGCCAGGAATTGCAGGCCGGTGAGATACTGGTCCTGGCTTTGGCGCTGGCACCACGCCACTTGCGAGAAAACCATGACCGGAAGGTTGTCCCGCATCTCGCCCTCAGGCCCGTAGAAATTCCCGCGCATTTCAGACAGGGGGAGCCACAAGGTGGCGAGCAGTTTCCGGCCGTGCTGGATCGGGTGGTCGTTCCGCATGGCCAGGCCCTTGGCCCCGATGTTCATCGCTTCGCCGGTCAGGGCATGGAACATTTTTCCGTTTTCAAAGTATTTATAGTGGACCGGAAACCTGAAGGCCTTGCGGGGATAACACCTCTGGTTTTTTTCCATGGCTTGTCCCTCCCGAGTGGTTTGGACCGCACGTACCAGGCAGGCAATCCCATAGATGATGCAAGGGACACAATAATATTAGACCCCTTACAGAGAGTATCGGCCGAAATATAAATTTGAAAAGAGTGAAAACAGCAGGCTGTTCAACGGCGAAACAGGGATAGTCCTGCGCACTGTTCCAGAGGGATCAAGGCAAGGGACCGCGAAGGGCGTATCAATGGAGCTTTTTGCCCTGTTTCATCATTTCCAGCAGTGCGGCGAGCCGTTTCTGGCGGGTTTCGGGTTTCTTGGCGGTCTGCAGTCGCCAGGCAATAGCGTACGTATTGGCGCGGTTGAGGGTTTGATAAAATTTCACGGCTTTGGGATGCTTGGCCAGGGCGGCCAGAAAGTCTTTGGGCACCTGCATATTCTGGGGCGAATCATAGGCAGCTGCCCAGCGGCCGTCAGCCTTAGCCGCGGCCACCGCCTCCAGGCCGGGCGGCATCAGGCGTTTGGCTTTCCGCAGCCGTTCCACGCGCTCCTGGTTGCGTTTGGACCACACGCTCCGGGGCCGGCGCGGCGTGAATTTCTGGAGCCAGGATTTTTCGTCATGGGATTTGGCCTGGCCGTCGATCCAGCCGAAGCACAAGGCTTCGTCCAAGGCCTGATCATATGTAACGCTTTTTTTGTCTGAGTCTTTCTTGAAAAACCTGAGCCAGATACCCTCGGCCAGGGTGTGATGCCTGGCCAGCCAGGCGCGGAAGGTTTTGGCGTCAGGAAAAGCCAGGACAGGGGGGATGGCAGGCATGGCGCTCCTTGGAACGGGGATAAATTGCGCTTCATTATAGCCCAAGGGCAGCCGAAAATTTAAACAGAACTTCAGCCTGCTGCCAGGCGTGCCGTGAGGAGGGGGGCCTCTTGCCGACAACCTTGGGAACGCAACTGCTGCCCTTGCTGGGTGAATCCGCCTGGCATTCGTTGATCGTGGACCCGCGCATTGCCGCGGAGAGCGAGCGGCATTACCAGGAAGTGGCGCAAATCATCCGCCAGCACGGCGCCGGCGCCTCCGGGTCCCTGCATATCCTGGAAGTGGCCTGCTACGCCCACACCACGGGGTATGCCCTGGCGCAGCGCCTGGGCGCCAGGGTCACGCTGTTCGAACTGTCCCGCCACTCCCTGCGCCTCGGGCAGAAACTGGGCGAAACCCCGGGCGCGGCCCCGGACAATCCCAGGCGGGTGACCGGCGATTTCCATTCCCTGCCCTTTGACGACGCCTCCTTCAACGTGGCCTTCATCTGTTCGGCCCTGCACCACACCTGGAACTATCCGCAAGTGCTGCGCGAAATGATGCGGGTCCTGACACCGGGCGGCCTGCTGTTTCTGGAGAACGAACCCACGCTCCGTTCCCTGTGCTTTTACAAGTTCCGCTGCAACCGGCCGCACGAATTTTCGCCCCTGGAATCCAAGCTTAACCAGCTGGGCCTGCTGACCACCGTGGCCGAACCCTACCTGGGAAGCCGGCCCGAAAGCCTCTTCGGCATGGTGGAAAACCAAAGCATGCCCCTGCCCACCCTGCTGGAGATCACCGAGGAAAGCTGCGACATCCTCTCAGTGTTCCTCTCCACTGCCTCGTGCATGGGAGATTGGGAAAAAAGCCTGATGCAGCAGCGGCAGGAGCCGGCCTGGAAAATCGCGGCCGGCCTGGAAGCGCACCTGCTCGCCGGCGCGCGGGAAACCCTGCCCCTGCTGACCCCGCGGGAAGCCGGGGCCGGCCGTTCGCTGCCGAACGAGACCGAGATCCGCGCCCTGGCCCAGCGCGTGGGGCGGGAACTCCACGCCCTGCCCGAACGCGAAGACGGGGACTTCATCCTGAAGCTGGCGCAAATTTTCGGCGCGCCCCTGCAGATGGTGGCGCGAAAAAAAGGGGCGGCTGTTCCGCAGCACGCCCTGAAGCAGAGCGAGGAAACTTTCAATCGGACCTGCCGCCAGGCGGAGGGGGTTTACGACGGCTTTCCCGAGGCGCTCAGGCCTTTCCTGACCCGGCCCTCCCTGGTGCCGGACGTGCAGTCCGCGTCAGAGCAGGACCTCCGCAACGTGTTCCCGGCTGAAAGCTGGAACATGCTCCAGGGCGAATTTCCGCTGATCGCCATGGACGGCCTGACCCATGACCTGCGGTCCATCATCAACCTTTCGTCTGAAGCCTGGCTGCAGCTCCCGGCCGTCGCCCTGGAAACGCCCACACTGCTGGTCTTCAGGATTTTCTGCGCCCAAACCGAAGAGCACTTTTTCAGCCTGGACCTCTCGGCAGGCGGGATCGAGCTGTGCCGGCACGCGGTTTACCAGCCCGAGAGCGCGCTGTTCAAAGCGCCCTTGGACCCGGCCTGGCTGCGGGCCGGCCAGGGCAGGGTGCGCGTGCGCCTGGCCGCGCTTGCTCCCGGAGATCCCGGCCCTTTTTCCATCGCTGTCAGCCATCTGGCCCTGTATCAACTCGGCAATTGACTCACAGAAGGATATCAGCAGGCGGAGGGATGGGGGCAAGCCGTCTCTGACCCCCATTTGCGTTCGACCAAAGCGTCCAACTCCTTCAAGCCGCCGTAGACATAGGTCACGTCGCACCCCTCGCGCAGGCAGCGGGCGCACAGGGGATGCCGGTATTTCTGCTGCTGCAGCTCCTCGTGGGAGCAATCCAGGTACCCGCCGGCCAGAAAATTGCTCCGGTCATAGGACGCGCAGCACAGGGACACCGCGCCGTCGAAATCAATGCACATTTGGCGGGCCCGCAGGTCGCAGTCCGGATGCCCGGGCCGCAGGGCCAGGGAGACCTGCCGGAACTCCTCTGGAGTAATGGCCAGCAGTTCCAGGAGCGGACGGTCCTTGGGATCGGGATTTCCGTCGTAGTACGCCAGCAGTTTTTCCACGGGCATGTATTGGGCCCACAGCGCGGTCAGGGCAAAACGGAGCTCGGCGGCCCACTCTTTCATTTTCAGCAAATCCCGGCCCAGGTTGTGCCGGTATTTATGGTAGAAAAATTCCACCGGGAAACCGCCCCTCTGCTCGTCCAGGTGCGAGTGGAGGGCCCGGACATTGGCCTTGACCTGTTCAATGTCCCCGGGCTGGTGGGTTTGGGCGTACGTTTCCTGAAAATAACCGGAAAGGGATATGCGGAACGAAGCCGGCCGCGCCCGGACGATTTCCCTCAGGTTTTTGGGGGCCCCCAGGTTGCTGGATAAATGCGGCGCCAGGCCGAGCGCCCGCGCCATTTCGATCATCCGCGGCAGTTCGGGGTGCAGGGTCGGTTCGCCCCAGTTGAAAAGGTAGAGGATGGTGGAGCGGCCCGGCGAGGTTTTGGCGATTTTTTCCAAAATCGCCCCGTAAAGGTCCAAAGGCATGTAGCCCTTGGCCTGGGGCCGGGGATAGTTGCCGTTCGGGCAAGAGGGGCAGCGGTAATTGCAAAGCCCCGACACTTCCACGTAATAGACGAAATAATCTTCGGTTTTTCCGGCCATGGGCAGGCGCCCCCCGGCGGAGTTATCCCTTCCCTTCCAGTATCGGCTGTTTCCGGCTGACCCCTATATGCGCAATCGGTCTTTTCGAAGGAATTTCCACAGGACGGCAACACCGCTTGGCGGGGTTGATTAGAAGTATTGGTTCGGATCCTCGAAGGTTTCCGGCCAGACAAAGGCATCGCCGGTTCTTGCGGCTTTCCCGATGCCGACAACCGCGTCCAGGTTCAGGAGCCCGTAAATATGCGGGAACAAAACGTGCTTGTCCGCATGGCCCGGGCCAAGGCCCGCGACCGGGGCCGGCGCTTCAAATTTCACTTCGGCTTTCACTCTGGTTACGTCAATTTCCAAAATCAATATTTCGCGGCTTTCGGCCAGGCCCGCAAAATAATCTTCCAGCACCTGCAGGGAGGTCGCGGGGTCTGCGGCGCAGTGGATAAAGCCGTCGCTTTCATACCGGGCGGGCTGGTAGGAGTTGTTTTTGACTGATTCCTTCAGGTCGCTGCGCGTGAGGATGTGATAAATGACGTTTCCCACGACTCCTCCTAAGGTCGCCGCGCGGCGCCGCAGGACAGGCAGTTTTCCCGGTGCACGCACACTAGGTTTCCGCAGCTGCGGCACTGCCAGCGGACCCGCTCCTGCCGCACGAACGCCCGGATGCCCTGTTCCCGGATGAACGCCAGGTTTTCGAGCATGCTCATGCCGTAGCGCAGGCGGTAGCGCTTGTCCAGCTGTTTGAGCCGGCGGCAGGGATAATCCCCGCAGGCAAAACAGTGTTTCCGCTTGCCCCGCTTTTGGCAGAGGCGGAGGACGCATTTACGCACATACACATCTTCGGTTTGGTTGAGGAGAGTGCAGCCCGGGCAATGGCGTTTCTCGCGCAAATGCCCCAGGCAGATGGCGCAGTTCATTCCGCAGGGGGCGATGAGAGGGGCTGTAATGGTGGTGGGCGCAGCCATGCGTTCCTCGCAAGCTAGGTGTGGCGTTTTCCTATCTATACATAAAACGAGCGGATTTTCCGCTCCCTGGCGGGCTCGCGCCGCGCTACTTCCAGCTCACTTCGAACTGCCACTGCGCCGGATTTTTGTCATTGATGGCAATGACGACTTCGCGCGCGCCGGTCAGTTCAATGGTCCCTTGGCAGTACCCGGCCACGATGTCCCGCAACTCCGGGGTCAGCTCGGGGTATGCTTCCACGAAGAGAATCAGGCGCTTATCACCCGTTTTCTTGACATAGGCAGCGCCGGCGTCGTGGTACTGCCGCCATATTTTCGCGGCCTGTTTCATCACCATCTCGACCGAAACGAATCTCAAGAAGATGCGGTACATGCCGGTCAGGTGGTCCAGCGCCTCGAGGCGGCCGCATTCCTGCAGCGGATGGTCCCTGCCCGGGAAGATGATCCTGGCCGCCTTGGCCAGATTGGCGGAAACCATGGCAGCATCCAGCCAGCTGATTTCCAGGGCCTTCTCGTGAAAAGCCCGCTCCGCCGGGGTCAGCTGCTCCAGGAATTTTTGCCGGGCACTGGGGCCGCTTTTTTCGAGCAGTTTGGTGGTGGTGAAGTAATAGTTGGTTCCTTTGTTCTTAGGCATGCCCTCTTCTCCCGGAGCGTAATCGCAGCGCCTCAAGCCGCTGATCTGCCGCTTTCGGCTTGCGCCAGTTCTGGCTGCCCACCCATACCTGCGTTAGTGAGCACTTGGGAACGTTGATAATTATATAAGCATTTCCATCAGAGTATCTCATTTTTTTATTTACTTATCCATGCCCCTCCTCTTTAATTGCGGCTAATTTTCAGCAGGCGAAACACGGGTCATGCGGACGCATAAATAACGTCCCGGTTTATCAACGCCGGCACCCTTCCGGCGGAATAACGCGGTTTAAATCACGGCCAAGGCATATAATGGGTGTCCAAGTATTACAGGCTATTGCATACAACCATCACCAACCGGGGTGTTAACCATGGAATTCTACGATTTATCTTTCCGCGATACGATCGGCAGGACTTTAAACCTGAGCGAGTACAAGGGCAAGGTGGTGCTGGTGGTCAATACAGCCACGAAATGCGGCCTGGCCCCCCAGTTCGTCGAACTTGAGCAGTTGCACCAAAAATATAAGGACCACGGCCTGGTCGTGCTCGGGTTTCCCTGCAACCAGTTTCTCGGGCAGGAACCCGAGACCAATAAAACCGTCGTGCAGGTCTGCAAAGTGAATTTCGGGGTGACTTTCCAGTTGAGCGGATTGATTGACGTGAACGGCAAGAAGACCCACCCAGTGTTCGCCTACCTGAAAAAAGCCCTGCCCGGAGGCCCCTTCGGAGGCAGGATCAAGTGGAACTTCACCAAGTTCCTGATCAGCCGGGACGGCAAGCCGTTCAAGCGCTATGCCCCGGCTGTCCGGCCGCTCCAGATTGAAGGAGATATCGTAAAGCTGCTTAAGCTCCGGTGAGACTGCATTTGATTTAGGTTTGTGTATTTTAGGGGCAGGCGGATTAAGGGAGACGTAAATAATTAACAAAGATTATCTGTTTAAGTTTCATCCGCGCGTACGTTACTATGAATAAGGCAGATACTGCAGAGAAGGGAAAGCCGCCGCCTATGGCAGACCCGCTTTTTCGCGCCACCCTGCTCCTGGGGGGCAGGCATTGGTTTCAAGAAAGCCTGGGCCAGGAGGCGTATAAACGTTTTTTGGCCCAACTGCCCCCGCAGGACGCCGAGTACTGGTCCTCGGACAAGGTGCTGTCTGTCTCCCGTTTGCCGGGCCGCCTCTTTCTTCAAACCTACGACTACCTGGCTTCCTTAAATGACGGGGATCCCCGACTTTTTCGGGAACTCGCCGCTTTTTCGGCTTTTCACGATCTCAGCACGGTCCTGACGATTTTTTTAAAGATCGGCACTCCCCTGTTCATCGCCAAACGGGTGCCGGCTATTTTCAAACGCTATTTCACGCCCGGAAGCATGAGCGTGGCCGAGGTCGCAGACAAACGGGTGGTATATCACATGCACGATACGCAGGTCTGGAAACAATCCGTCTGCGTGGGTTGCGAAGGCTGGGTCTCCACGGCGCTGCAATACTCCGGCGCCGAGAGCGTCCGGGCCCGGCAATTGCAATGCATCCGGCAGGGCAAATCGCATTGCGTCCTCGAATTCACCTGGAGCTAGTCCCCCCGCGCCGCTCATTTCCACGCGCTTCTTCTAAACCAGCAAACAGACTCTGTTCTCAATCTTGGTGTCTCCCGATTTTTTGTACTACCGGAGTTCCCGATTTAGACACGAGGGGAGAAGGCAAGACCGCGGGACATCCGGACATTCAAACCAGGTCCCTATTCAGAAACTACGTCTCTATTCACCACCCTGTTTCTCTACCTTACGACCGCCACTTTTAGCTTTTCCCAGGCCTGCCCGTCCTTCAGCAGGCGGACGTGGTATACGCCGGGCGCCACATCGCGGCAATCCCATTGAATGACCTGCCCCCGGCCGGCCGGCAAAGCGGCGTCCAGGCCCGCGATCCTTTCACCGTTCGAATTGAACAGGTCCAGCCGCAGGGTTGCCGCCCGGTCCAGATGCACCAGGAACCGGACCTCATCCCGGGCGGGGTTGGGGAAAACCATCGCCTGCTTCCCGTTTAACAATACCTCCGCCAGGAGGTTCGGGGTGGAGGTCAGGCTGGAGGCGGGCAACACGGTTGCCGTGACCATCGGGGAAACGGTTGCGGTCGGGCTGATCGTAAAAGTCGGGCTGATGGTGGAGGTCAAGGTGATGGTCGCGGTCGGGGTGATCGTGCCTGTGGGCGTTGTGGTCGTGGTGACGGTGCGGGTCGGCGAATCCGAGGGCGTGGCCGTGGAGGTCAGGGTGGGCGTGTCAGTAACAGTGGGAGTGATGGTCGCCGTGGGGGAAATGGTGGCGGAGAGCGTCGCGGTCGCCGAAGCTGTGAGCGTCGGCGTCGGCGTTTCGACGTCAAAGGCATAGATGCAGGTCCGGGCCGCCAGGGAGCCGTTGGGCGGGCTGCCGGACAAGTTGGCCGGAAAAGCGGCATAGGCGTAATTGTAATACCGCTGTTTATTCAGGTTTGAATCCGTGTAATAGCGGACGCCGGTAATGCTGGAATTCAATTGAAAGGCCAGCCAATAGGTTGCTCCATTGCTCACGGCCGTAGAAGCGACGGTAAAAGTGTTCCAGCCGGTGCTGACGCCCTGGGAAGCGCTTTCAGCCAGCAGCACGCCGGGTTGATCGGCCCCGGCATTGGAGTAAATGGCCACCCGGCCGCTGCCGTTCGTATAATCAACTCTCAAGTTTATCCGGTTTATGGTTCCATCCGCCGGGCAGGTGAATTGGCACAGCATCAGATAACCGTTCACCGTGCTGCCGGCTGTGCCAGTGCCGGTTTCCCCGAAGGTGACCGCCTGCCCCATGGCAGGAAGGGCCAACCACATGATCATGCCCATGACCCAGATATTTTTTCTCATCCTATACCTCGCGCGCTTTGATTACGGCCAGCCGGTTTGATTCGGAGGTTATATCGAGGACAGCCCGTTTTCACTATTAATAAAAGATTACGCTCTCAGTGTCAACCCTCAATCCCCTTGGTTCTTTTCCCCTTCCCGGCTTTTTCGCAAAGGGTCCGGGATGAAGCGCCCATGCTTAAAGGAAATCGAACATTTACGGGTTCAAGTTTGAGGAGAAAAGGCGAGGCCGCGGGACATCCGGACATTCAAACAACGTCCCTAAATTGGTTTGAACAGGCTTTTTAAATCCCAGGTTTTTATGCTGCGCTTTTTATTGCGGGCTTTATAGGTGTCTTTGCCATAGCTGACTTGCAGGGTGGACGGGTTCGTGAAGGACCAGATGCCTGGTTCCAGCTCAGTGTAGTGCCGTTCCGGCGCTTCCCAGGCTGCCATCATGTCCAAGGCTTCCGGCCATTCCAAATCTTCCTTGGTCAGAGGCGGAGGGCCAGGCGCATCGCCCAGGAGTTGCAGTTTGTCCGCGACCAGATTCAGGACATACAGCTTGTAGGTGTCTTCCCCTTCCGGAGCGCCGATCAGCGCCAGATAGTTCCCATCCGGCCCGGGCAAGGACGCCGCAGCTTCAAACTGTTTTTCTCCAAACACCGAATCCTTGAACCTCGCCGGGTTCTCTTCCAAATAGACCAAGCCGCGCAAAGTGACTTTGGTGCCGTGTTCATTCTTGGTGATCAGGACATAACGCTTGGCGGTTGGATTGTACCCCAGGCATTCCCAAACCTCGGTAAAGGTCTCTTTAAGCAGCTCCTTCTTGCCATCCAAAGAAAGCAAGGTCAGCGTAGTCCGGCCCAGGTCCACGTCGTGCCGGGGCATTTTTGCCAGAACCTGGGTGATCCGCAATTGCGTGGAAGCGCCTTGGCAGGTGGATGGTTTGCTTTCCGTGCCGCCGGATGGGAGATAAGGAATGCGGGCGCCTTGGGAGTAGATAGTCGCAGTGCGGGACTCAGGCCAGTCGCGGGCAGAGGAAGGGGTAATTGAGACTAAACAGATCAGCATTAGGAAAACTAAAATAGATACCAAGGGATGTTTCATTGGTATATTTATAATGCTCATCGGCTGTTTTAACCTTTTAATCTTAAAATAATACGACATCTTTTAGTCCACAAAGAGCAGGAGAGACTGCTGGACATCCGGACATTCAAACTACGTCCCCAGGCATTTTAGCATACGGGGTATGGGAGAGGCAGGGGAATCGGGTTGGTATAAACCTACTGTCGAAGGCTTTAACGTTTCAACTCCTCCTCGATCTGCTCGATCGAAGGCAGTATCCCAGCAAACTTTTTAGGTAGCGACCTGACGATCTTCGTTTCCCATCGCGCCACACCGATCGGCCTTTTCAAATCGCGGAGGGCATATTCCACGATCAAGCGATTTTTTGCTTTGCACAGCAGCAACCCGATCGTCGGCTTATCCTCCGCGTGCCGCATACGATCATCAACAGCGGATAGGTATAGGTTCATTTGGCCAACAAACGCCGGTTCAAATGGCACGGCTTTGAGTTCTATAACGATATAACACCTGAGCGCAAGATGGTAGAAAAGCAGGTCAATGATGAAATCCTGGCCGCCAACGTCCAATCTAACCTGCCGCCCGACAAAAGCAAACCCCGCGCCCAATTCGAGCAAAAACTTCTGAATATGATCCACCAAAGCTTGTTCGACCTGCTTTTCTCTTTTAAGCTCAGCCATGCCGAGAAAGTCAAATAAATAAGGGTCTTTAAATACTTGGTTCGCCAGGTCCGAATCCTCCGCCGGCAGCGTAGTTTTAAAATTATGCAGCGCTTTTCCGCTCCGTTCGTATGCACCGCTTTCGATCTGTAGTGAAAGTATATTCCTGCTCCATCCTTGGGTGAGCGCCATCTTGGCGTACCATAGACGCAGGGGGATCGCATTAATTTTTTCCAAAAGCATGCAGTTATGATACCAGGGCAATTGTGCAGCAAGCTGCTGCACAATTGCCTTATTAGACCAGGCCAAGGCAAAAGCCCGCATATACTTGAGGTTTCTCGGGGACAAACCCCTCATTTCCGGAAAAACCGCCTTCAAGTCCTCCGAAAGCCGGTCTATCACGCGTGTTCCCCAGCCTTCATGTTTCTGCCGACCAAGTATAAGGCGGCCAATGTCCCAATACAGCATGACCAGGGCAGAATTCGCCGCCCGCACAACACGCAACCGTTCGCTTTGGATTCTGTGTTTTATCTCAGCAAGAATTTGCGCATAATCATACGGCAGGCCATTGAGCTGGGTATGGAAGCGCGCCTTCACTTTTTCACCGGGCATATAATTCCCTTCCGCACAGTTTTAATTCATTAGACCGGCGGCGAGGGATTTCAATGCGTTTTTCATCAGTTGAGAAAGGTTTTATGAGATAAGTCGTGAAGGACAGGCGACTGGCATTGGGCGTTAAAACATCTGCGGGAAAAGGGACACCAGAAAGCAGCCCGGCAGCTCAACCAGCAAAAGGCGGAGGTGTCATGTGAATATCAGCACTGTAAACATTTTGACATTTAAACAACGTCCCCATTTACAATTATTAACATTTAGGGCAGAAGTATTCAGGGAGGAGTAAAGGGGGTGATTATTGGAGCGCAGGACATTTTGACATTTAAAAAACGTCCCTAGTCTTTATAATTCCATTTGCATGCGAATCATATCCCGGCATTCAATGCCATTTACCATTATTTTTTCATCGTGATTTCTTCTGAAATAATCCAAATCCACGCCAACTATTCTAAAACCACATTTTTGATAAAGCAGCATTTGTTGCACACCGGGATTGCCTGTCCCAATTTCCAAATATTTCGCGCCCGTTTTTTTCACCTTTTCCCGTACAAAAGCAATCAACCTTTTACCAATACCCTTATTCTGCATCTCTGTTTTTACAGCTATGGCCATTATTTCAAAAGTATCCGGCTTCGTTTTCATACTAATAATAACTCCCACCACAGCATTACTTTCTTTAGCAACAAAGCACTCTCCCTGGCTTAAATAGAAAGCGACCATTTTTTCAGATGGATCAGCAAGCTTCAGTAAATCCAGCGGAGCTTGTTCTCCGGAAGACAATGGCTCTATTTGTATTTCCATTCTCATCTCCATTTTATTTAATAAAGCCCGTGCCTAAATATAATTAATATATTCCCCATAATAGCACGCCTGCTGTTTTGATTGAATGAATCTCAGGGACACAGTGTCCCGCATCTCCATGGTACCAAGTCATTTGCGCAAGTATTTCCCGCACAGTAAACAGAGAAATGGCGGCTGGCACCATTCTTGGCTATGTTAACAAGTTAACTCCGGCCCCGATCAAAACCCATATGGGTCCTTAAATACCTGGCCCGCCAGATCCGAATCCTCCGCAGGCAGGGTAGTTTTGAAATTATGCAGCGCCTTTCCGCTCCGTTCGCGTGCGCCGCTTTCGATTTGAATTACAAGTATATTGTGACTCCACCCGTTATCAAGGCTTTTTCGGGCATACCACAGCCTTTCTTCTGATGGTTTCAATTTTTCCAACAAAGCAAGATTATGATACCAAGTAATTTGTGCAAGCACTTCTTGCACAATTGATCTATTCGGCCATGCCGAGGCAAACGCACGCATATATTTAAGATTTCGCGGGGACAAACCATTCATTTCCGGGAAAGACGTCCTTAAATCCGCCGAAAGCCGGTCTATGACACGTGTTCCCCAGCCTTCGTGTTTCTGGCGGCCTAGTATTAACCTGCCAATGTCCCAATACAGCATAACCAGGGCAGAATTCGCCGCCCGTGCAACACGCAACCGTTCACTATGGATTCTGTGTTTTATCTCAGCAAGAATTTGCGCATAATCATACGGCAGGCTATGGAGCTGGGTTTGGAAGTGCGTCTTTCTTTTTTCGCCGGGCATAATATTCCCCCTCGCACATTCTTGATCCATTAGACCGGTGGCGAGGGATTTCAATGCGTTTTTCATCAGTTGAGAAAGGTTTTATGAGATAAGTCGTGAAGGACAGGCGACTGGCATTGGGCGTTAAAACATCTGCGGGAAAAGGGACACCAGAAAGCAGCCCGGCAGCTCAACCAGCAAAAGGCGGAGGTGTCAGGTGAATATCAGCACTGTAAACATTTTGACATTTAAACAACGTCCCCATTTACACTAAGCAATTTGTGCAAGCACCTCTTGCACAATTGGGGAGGCCGCGGGTCATTTTGACATTTAAACAACGTCCCGGTTCATCAGTCATTCTTCCTCCCGTGTGAACGGGGCCACTCCGTCCCCATTCATTACGGCATCTTTAAATTTATTAATCCCATTTTGTTTCTATTACCAATCCCTATATGGTATTGAAGAACTTGTGCATACTGCATTAGTAGCACCATATTTGTCTAAAAGTTCCAAAACTACTCGTCGATTAAGTTCCGGATGAGGATTTGGGCCAAGTATTATTTTATTAAAAGGCAACCCCGTTTCATCAAACTTAAAGGAGATGTATGGAATCAGCATTGACTTGCCCGGTTTAAACTGAAGTATGTTAGTCGCATCAGCTAAGAAGGCAATAAGCCGCCATTCTTGTTCTTGCTTAAAGGTCGGGTGTTTGATAAGAGGTGCAATGAATAAAAAAGGAATAAGAAAATTTTTAACGATAGCCGCATAAATTGGAATTCCTGCTTCTACCTCAGTTTTGGATATCTTTCGTGCATTTTCGAGTACTTCTTCCACAATTTTCTTCTGTTCATTTAATACATACCTGCATTTTGCAAGATAGAACTCCTTGTTCTCCAAAATATTAGTTCTAATCAGTTGTTCAAGTATATCCGGGTTAAATTCAATAGCATAACCATCACCTGCGCGGGTATAGCCCCTCCATTGGCTTAATAAATCTCCTTCTTCTGAAAAGGAAACAATGTATGATCGGAATTGCCCTATATTCCTCTCTTCAAGTAAACTACTTATCATTCTGTATCCATTTTTCTCTTGTTCATCCGTACAATTATTAATCATTTCTAGTGCAAGTGGTCGCGCAATTTCGACCGCATAAGTAAATTCCATCGAATCGTTAAGACACATGATATCTGTCGCCCAAATAGCCCGTTCCTTTAAAATACCCAGCAGACCCTCTCGCGAAGTGTAGTGGTAAAGGGCTTTTGGCGGCGTGTCTTTTGGCAGTTTAAATATTTCCTCAAGCCGTTCACTCACTCTAGACCTCCTAATTTTCCGCCCTTACGTTTTTTATGAATTCTATGATCAGGGGAACTCCAGGAGTTAACTTATTTACTTAAGCGCACTCCCCTTCTCCCCGCACGTCTCCTTGAATATCCACCCCAAATCCAGCAAATCGACCTTCCCATCCTTATTGATATCCCGCTTCGCCAATGTCCCCCGGCATTCGTGGCAGATGTACAGCATTTTCAGATATTTCCCCATTACGATCCTGGGGATTTCGGCGCGGCGGTCAAGGCCATACCACTCGATCAAATCCTTGTCCCCCTTGGAGGAATTGCAGGACTTGCAAGCAGCCACGATGTTGTGGATCTCGTCGTAGTGGCATTCCCGCTTGGGAACGATGTGGTCGTGGCTGAGGTTGGACTTGGCCCCGCAGTACGCGCATTCATCGCGGGAGGTTTTGAGGTCTTCCCTGAGGATCGTGGACCAGGAAATCGCCCTGCTTTGCAGTTCCTTGAATTTAAACATCACAAAGGCAAAGTTGTCCCGGCCTTTGCCTGCGGATTGGGATATGAGTTTGGCGTATTCCCAGAAGATCAGATCGCGGATGGTCTTGATTGCAGTAGGAGGCAAAGAGGGTTCCTCCTGGGGGGGTTATATAAAGCGGATTCTATAATTATTTGACTGGGAATGCACGCATTTATTACACAAAAAACACCTGCCCAGGGCCGCACAAGGTATAATTTCGCCTATAACATCATTTCTCCACCTCAAGGAGGCCTCATGCTGGCGTCTGTCTGGTCGCAATTGAATTATCCGGCAGTTCTGGTCGCGGGCTTGATCCACATGGTTTCGAACCTGCTCTGGTTCTCGCCCCTGCTTTTCGGCAAAGCCTGGGCCGAGCTCACCAAGTCCGATTCCAAGCCCGCGGTCCGCTGGATGCCTGCAGGCATCCTCGGCCATTTGCTCGTGGCTTTGGTACTGGCGGTGTTTATTGCCCTCGCGCAAGCCACGACCGTGGCCGGCGGGATCGCGATCGGAATCCTGGCTTGGGTCGGCTTCGTAGTGCCCTTGGAGGTCGGAGAGCTGATCTGGGAAAAGATCCCGTTCAAACTGTTCGGGATCCGAGTTGGCTGCCATTTTGTGGCCATGGGTCTGGTCGGCGCCCTGCTCGCGGTCTGGAGATAGGCCTGCCATGGATAAAACCTATCTGATCATCGCCGGCCTGTGCCTGCTCGCTTTTCTCGCCCGCACGGGCTATGAACTCCTCAAGCAAGCCGGCAGGGTGGACACCAAGAATCCGGTGGTCTTTGCCGCGATCGCCACGGCCATGGGCGTCTTCCTGATGAGCTGGCCTTTCTTTTGCCCTTTGGACCCCTGGCGCATCGCCCTCCCCGCGGTCCTGAGCCGGGCCGGGCTGGTTCTGGTGGCAGTGGCATTGGTCCTGGCAGTGGGAGGGTTAATTCAATTGCGGGGAGTGGAAAACATCGATCATTTGGTCACTACGGGTTTGTACTCCAAGTTCCGCCATCCCATGTATGCGGGCTTCATCCTGTGGATCGCCGGCTGGGTGGTATTCAACGGCGCGGCTATCAGCCTGGCCCTCGGACTGGTGTGCGTTCCTGGCATTCTTTTCTGGCAGCGCCTGGAGGAAACCGCGCTGGAAGCCCAGTTCGGGGAGGCGTACCGGGTTTATAAGCGGCAAACCTGGTTCTGAGGCTTCAAGTACTGTCCGCATCCCAGGATGCACGATGATGACGAGCGGGTATAAAAGAACTGTCAGATGATGCCCGGCTTGCCTTCCATCCTGGAAAGCCCTTGTCACCCGGCGTAAAGTTATCTATCATTAATCCATTGCTTTTGAATTAATAGCGCGTCCGCAAAAGGACAGACCGCCATGAAACCCTGGTATGACATCTCCTTCGTGCAAATCGCTTTTGGCGCGGTGTTGGGGTTTTGCTTTTCCTTCTTCCCCCAGTTGATCGAAAAATCCAAAAAAAACCTAGCCCTGCGTGTGGCGTTAAAGGCCGAATTGGGCGAAATGCTGAAATACCGGCAGGATAAAATCGGCGAAATCGAGGAATGCGTCCAGGGCCTCAAGGAAGGCCGCAAAAGTGATTTGTTTTTTAAAACCGAGATCGAGCCTGACATTACCTTCTACCGGAACATGACCAGCTATGCTTTTTTGAAGCGCGAACTCCTCGACCAGCTGGTGAGGATCTTCCACGAAATCCGCACGGCGCAAATTATCATGGCCGGCGTCCAGCAGTTGTACGCGAAAGACGACGATTTCCTGAAACAGGAATCCGAGCGCCAAACGGTCATCCGGATGCTGGAGCGGGTCAAGGAAGGATACCGGGAATTTGTCGTGCGCCTGCAGGAGATCATCGCCAAGCTATGACCAAACAGCGCGAGGGCGGCATGAAAACACGCGGCTTGTCTTTCACCCTGCTCTGCGGCCTGGTCTTTCTCCTCCCGGCCTTTAGCCAGGCTGCGGTCTATTACGTCAATTCCCAGACCGGCCAGGATTCCAACCCCGGCACGTCGTCTGAAACCGCCTGGCAAAGCCTGGCCAAGGCCAACAGCGCCCTGCTCCCCGGCGACACCGTGATGGTGGGCCCAGGCGTCTACGAAGAAGCCATACAGCCTTCGGCCAATGGAACCGCCGGGAATTTCATCACCTATGCCGCCCAGCCCAACGTGCAGGTCGTCATCCGGCAGGTCCTGCTGACGAACAGGGATTACATCCGGGTCATGGGCTTTGAAATCACCCACAACGGCATCGGCTTCACCCACGCCGTGCAGATCAACGGCACGACCCACTGCGAAATCCTCCATAATTATATCCACCACATTTACGGGCAAGGCATACGGAACAGCAATTACTACGGAAATTCGGATTACAACGTCATTCGCGGGAACACCATCATGTGGACCGGCTGCCCGACCGGGGTGGCCGGCCAGGCGGTCGGCGCCAACGGCGTCAACCTGCTCGGCACGTTCAACCTCATCGAATACAACGACATCTCCCACACCCTGGACTTCGTGGACACCACGGGCGGCGGCAACATCATCCGCAACAATTACCTGCACGATTTCCGGAACTCGGATTTTCCCGACGGCTCGGGCGACTCGGCCCACGTGGACGGCTGGCAGCCCTACCCCTACGCCGGCTCCTACAACGACCGGAACATCTTCGAATACAACTGGCTGGCGGACAACCTCGAGGCCAACTCCCACTTCAACCAAATACGCGACGAGAGCCTGCTGGGCGAAAAGGACTTCATCATCCGGGGCAATGTCGGCCTGCGGCACGGCAGTTACGTGGCGCAGTTCGGGGCCATTGATTACGTCCGGCTGTACAACAACACCTTTGCCGACTTCTCCCTGGCCAGTTCGCCCAAACAATGGAGCACCGTGGGCTTCACCCAGGAGCCCTGGCCGTCCGGCACGGACTACAGCCTCAACAACCACGTCTTCAACAACATCTTCTACCGGGTGACCCGGACGGACACCAGCAACATCATCGGCATCGTGGCTGGCAACCAGGCCGCGGCCAGCCATAATGCCTGCGAAGAAACCGGCAGCGATCCCAGTTGCGCGGTGACCAGCGGCATCCGTTTCGCCGATTACGGCCAGGACGACCTGCATTTGAGTTCTTCGTCCAACTGCCTCAACGCCGGCCAGGCCATGACCACGGTCAACTCAGCCTCAGGCAGCGGCACGGTTATTTCCGTGGCGGACGCGGGGTTCTTCACCGACGGGCAGGGCCTGATCGAAGGCGACGTGATTAAAGTCGGCGCCGGCAGCCCGGTGGCCATTGCCAGCATTGATTTCGCCGCCAATTCCATTACCGTGCAAGCGGCCATTTCCTGGAACACAGGCGACCCCGTGGTCCTGGGCTACCAGGCCGCCACCCCGGCCATCGGCGCTTTTGAATACAAATCCGATTATTCCTATGCCGTCAATCTGCTTTACCCTGCCATCACGTCGCCGGGCGTGATCCGGCTGGAAGCCGGCATCGGCAATCCTGACAATGTCCGCTGGGTGGAGTTCTACGTCGACGGGTTGTTGCTGGCCAAAGTGACGGCCTATCCTTTTGCCTGCACCTGGAATTCAGGCACCACCGTAAAACCTTACGTGCTGACCGCCAGGGCCTACGCCCGGTTCGCCGACACCCGCCCCATCAAATCCTCGACCCTGACCTATACCTACGGCGTTCCCCAGAGCGTCCTGCCCGCGACCGTCACTTTGCAAAAAGCCTTCCCCCAGCCGGCCGGGGACCAAGTCACATTCAGGTTTGCGGCCTCCGGGCCCGTGAAGGCCGAAGTAAAATTCTTCAATGTCGCGGGAAAGTTTGTCAGCCGGCTGAGCGGGGATCTCAGCCCCGGCCAGCCTGACCTGGTCTGGAAAACACAGGGTTTGAGCAGCGGCCTCTATTTTTATGTTATTTACGTCAACGGCCAAAAGACCCAATCAGGCAAGCTGGCGGTCAAATGATTTGCTGAAATGATTACGGCTCGTATTCCGCGAACATCCCCCCCGGTTTGAACCCTCTTTTTAAAACAAAAAATCCCCGGGCCTGGAAGCCCGGGGATTTTTTTATACAGACAGCGACCTTGCCGTCGCAGCCCCTGATCAATGCCTCACAATGGCGATTTTCCGGGTGGAAGTCCGGGTGGTGCTCCCGTTGCGGTCAAAGATGATTTGGTACAGATAAACGCCGCTGGCCATGCCGCCGACGTCCCAGCGCGCGGAGTTGGCGCCGGGTTCGGACCTGACCTCGGCCACGCGCTCGCCGGCCGGGTTGTAAACCAGGATGCGGACGCGGTCAGCCTGCCCGGTCCAGGTGAAATGCACTATGCCCGCAGCCGGGTTGGGATAGGCGCCGATGCCCTGGGCCGGATTGGCTGGCGTTGGGGTGGAGGTGGGAGTAGGCGTGGCAGTGGCTGTCAGCGCCAGGACCGAAGTCGCCGCAGGCGTTGCGGTGCTCGTGGGGGTCATTGTGGCAGTCGGCGTGATCGTGGGCGTGGCCGTGGGCACAAATACGCCGATGTGCAATGCAGGCGTCAAAGAACCGGCTGCAGCTTGCAGGTCAAAGCTTTCGGACAGGAGGCCGGTTTGCAGCCAGGCCGCGGCCAGGCCCGTGGCGTCCGTGGTGTTCGACCCCGCGGCTGCCAGGGTGCTGCCCACCGGAGCGGCCAGAATGGCGAAATCCACGGGCAGGCCGGCAATGGGATTGTTGTTGGCATCCAGAATCATGACCTTGACCAGGGCCGTGACATTGGAAGGAACGGCATAGATAAAACCGCCCATGTTTTGCGCCGGAGGATCAGCCCACATCAGACTGTTCGCCGGTGCCGAAGGAAACACCTGGAGTTCCGCGGAATAAGCCGGCAGGGGCGTCCCCAGACCCGAAGCATCTCTGACCCGGATGCGGATATTCTCCGCCTGGGTATACTGGTTGTAAATCAGGCATTCGCCGTTGATGGTCGCCCCGAAATTAATCTGCAAGGTTCCCAGGCCCGGGCCGGAGAGGTCGGCTTGAAATGCTTCCAAAACAAACGCCACATTGGCGTTTAAAAGGAACCCCGTGTCCTCGTCCCTGACCGTAACATAAACCGCGAAGGTGTTGGGCGCGGCTTCCACGGTCACGGTGTTGGATTCCTCGCCGTTGACGGCAATATGAAAAGCCGGGGTCAGCGCGGCCGCGGAATGCGGCTGCATCAGCCACGCCGCCAATAGTCCCGCCCAAATAAATGGTTTCAAGGAATTCTCCCTTTCAAAAAGATAATAAAAAATGCGCCCAGCCATGAAAGGCGGCCGCTGCTTCTGACCTTCAATACCGCGGTTTCCGCAGTTGCTCGTGGTAATAAGCCTCGGCGCCGATCTCCTTGATCCGGTTATTGATCTCCTGCCAGCGCTGCTTGAACATTTCCGGATACTGGTTGCGCTGGCAGGGGAATTCATCGCACTCCGCGCAAAAATCGACGCCCTGGTCGCTGTGGCAGTCCTTGGCCGCGCAAACCGGAAAGCATTTCTCCGGCGCCTGCCGGCACCCGGGGCAATCCGCGCCGGCCAACAGGCCCAACACCGCTTCGAACTCCGGGTAACGCTCCAACGCCGGCATCCCCTTCGCGAAACGGGGCGCCGCCTGGCCGAACCCTTCCAGGCTTTCCGCCAGTTTCCGGGCCGCCCGGGCGACCGTCCCCTCCTGGTAACGCACGCAGCGGCCGCAATCCAGGCCGCAGGGAGCCATTTGCCGCAGAAGCAGTTCGCGTTCCATCCTCCACCTCCCCGAATGCAAAAAGTGCCGCCCGCTCACCGGCCTTTCAGGCCGTTCCGGGCCTGTTCGCGCGCGTTTTCGGCGGTCTCGGCCAATTCCTCGTCTTTGTAGTTTTGGGCGAGTTTGAGGCAGACATCGCTTTCCCGGAGAATGTATTTCCAGTCCCGGTTCCTGGCCGCATGGTCGAGCAGGTTGAGCCAGCACTGGCGGAGCTTCTGATAGTCACCGAGCTCCTCCGCGGCAATGCTCATGGCCCGCGAAAGCTTGTCGTCCATGCCCTCGATGTCCCCCAGCGAGCCCAGGGTGTTGCCAAAGCTGAAAAAATATTCGTAGAGTATGTCCAGTTCGAACTGCCCCAGGCAGGCTTCCATGAGGTCGCTCGCGAAGACCTCCCTGGCCTCAGGGTACCGTTCCAGGTCCATCAGGACCCAGGCTTTCCTCAGCATGGACTGGCCGAGGAAATCGCCGGTCACCACCATGCGCTCGTCCGAGGCCTGATGGCCCGGCCGCTTTTTGGGGTCCAGGATCTGCTCCCACAGGGCCAGCGATTCCTCATAATGCTCCTCGCGCGCCAGCTTCGCCGCCTGGTTGAACATTTCGATCAGTTCGGGGGATATCAGGGACATGGCTCTCCTTCGGATGCAGCATGATTCCCATTCATCGCGAAACGGATTTTATAATGATTTGATCCGATTGACACCTGTTTATTACACGAAAACCGCCGGCGTCCGTCGCCACTTCCCGAAAGCGGACGATCGTTTTTGTGGCCTGATTTCCCGCAGCATATTACAATACCCCTATCATCTACCCGGTTTGCGGACAGGCGGGTGCGCGATGGCAAGTTTCAAACGCTGCGGAAATTGCGGGCGGGTCGTTCCCCTGTCCACGCGGATCGGGGACAAATGCCCCCACTGCGGCCTGCGTTTCGACTTCGAGCGCCGGACCGAGAGCCTGCGGAGCAAGCCTGATCTGTCGTTTTTCTGGATTTTCGTGGCCGTGGCCTTCCTAGTCGGCGCGACCATCGTGCCGAGGATGGCGAACAGCTACCGGAAAAAGGAACTGGCCGTGGCCGCGCAACTGCGCAGCGGAGACCCGGCCGAGCGCCTGCAGGCGGCTGTCTGGCTCAAAGGCAAGGCGCCAGCCGTGCTGGAGCGCCTGGCGCCGGATTTTGCCGCGGCCCTGGGCGCATCCCAAGGCCGCGCCAAAACCGAACTGATTTCAACGCTGCTGCCGTTCCTGAAGGCCCGGATCCGCCGGGCCAGCCCCGGGGTCTTGCTCCTGCCAGCCCCGGTCGCAGCCGAGGTCAGGAACGCCGCAACCGACCCTGATCCTGACGTCCGGCGCGCTGCCGGCGAAATCCTTTCGCTCATGGAGCAAACCCCGAACCCCGCTCCTTCCATTCCCGCCAGGAGGCTGAAATGAAAAAAATCCTTTTATGGACCGCAGGCGTTTTGATCCTGATCGGCGCGGCAGCGGGTTTGTATCTGGGCCCGGTCATGTCCAAATTCCTGAGCATTTCCCTCGTTCAGCCTGATCCGAACCTGGTCATCATGCTCGGCGGAGGCGGAAACACGGTCCTGCTCAAATCCCCGGACAACCGCGACGTCCTGATCGTGGACACCAAGGTCGGTTCCGGAGCCAAACGGCTCAAAGCCTACGTGGATTCCTGGGCGCCCGGGGCCCGGGTGGTGATCGTGAACACCCACGAGCATGCGGATCACATCAGCGGCAACCCGCTGTATCCGGGGGCCCGGTTGATCACCGGCCCGGGCGCAGATTCCGGGGTCGCCGGGGAACAAACGACCCGTTTGGCCGCAGGCGAGGAGACGGCGCTCGCCATCGGCGACGAAACCGTGAAAATCCGCAACCTGGGCCAGGCGCACGCCTGGGACAACCTGGTGGTTTATCTGGAGAACCGCAAGCTCCTGGCTACGGGTGATCTGGTGTTCAACCGCTGGATTCCGGTGGCCATGAAACAGGGTGGAACGCACATCGGCAAATGGATGCAGGCCCTGGACGGGATGCTTGCGGCTTACCCGGCGGTCATGGTGGTTCCAGGCCATGGAGACGTCTCCGGCCGCAGCGCCCTGGAAAGCCAAAGGGCTTTTTTCGCCGACATAACCGAGGCGGCGGGAGACCCCGGAAGGTGGGCGGCCCTGGAGAAAAAATATGCGGGCTATCTTTCCCTGCCCGGCATGTCCGGCCTCAAGGCCATCGCCGCGCTGATCGCGGAGGAACGAAAGCAGTAACCAGGCCCTGGCGCAGCCGCAGGACCCCCCGACAAACGCCGCCAGGAGCCTGAACCAACGAGAGGTGCGACATGGGTCAAACCAAAGCCACGGTGCTCATCTTTGCCCGGGAACGGCTCAGCGCCCTGGGTTCGTCCGCGCTGGAAAACTTCCGCAAATCGCTGACTCCGGAAGAGGATAAGCTGTTCTTCAAGCTGCTGCCTTCCAGCAAGCTGCCCATCGAACAATCGACCCGTTTTTTCGAACTGCTCGTGCCCTGGCTGTACCCCGGCAAACCGCTGCGCGAGGGCCTGTGGCAAATCGGCTATGACGGGGCCGGGGACAATATGAAGGGCATTTACCACGTTTTGCTCAAGATCTTCACCGTGGAGATGATCATCAAGCAGACGGCCGTGATCTGGAAAACCTATCACGACCAGGGCCGGCCTTCGGTGAAACGGCTCGCAGACAAGGAAATCGCGTTCGTGGTCGAGGAGTATCCGGAGCTTCCACTCCATTTTCGCGAATTGCTCAACGGTTATATCGCCGGCCTGGTGGACTTGACCGGCGCGAAAAACACCCGCGTCACGCGCGACGACTCCAACCCCCAAGCCTGGAAATGGCTCATTCACTTGGGGTAAGCGTCACCCGCGCCATCCCCTGCCCCGCGATTCTGGCCGCGCCGGCCCGGATGTTCGGTCAGATTTTACCCGCAGCGGCCAGGGCCTGCCGTTTTTTTTCCGAGCACCGCTGGCAGCGGAACTCGGGTTTGGGGTCCTGGCGCTTGTCATATCTGCCTGAATCCGCGCACACCAGGCGGTATCCCCGCTCCACGCTGCCGCAGTCGGCGCAGCGGACCTGTTCTTCCACTTCCCACAGGTTCCCCAGGCAGTGGTGCGTGAAGATGAAGCGATCCACCCAAAAAAACACCAGGCCGCCGGCCAGGTTGGCCAGCACGGTCGCCCACAAGCTGCCCAGCGGGCGGAAATAAATCAGGCACGCGGCCAGGATCGGCGTCGACAGCTGCCAGCGCAGCAGGTACAAACCATAGCGTTTGATCAGCGAAAGCACGGGCGCGCCTCCGGTCATTCCCCGGCGGGCAGGACCGCGTCGGGGTACTGCAACTTGGTCCAGTACGCCGCGGCCTTGAGGTCGCGCAGGCAGCCGACCCAGATGTCCCAGGTGTCCTTGGCCGCGGCCTGCATGGCCTCGCCCGCGACCTTGGGCGGAGCCATCCGGCTCTGCTGGGCCAGCTTCATCATGCCGGCAATATCGCCCTTGGCTTTCAGCGCTTTCATCTGTTTTTTCAGTTCCTTGGCTTTGGCCTTGCCTTCGGCCAATTCGGTCTTATCCACCTCGAATTTCTCCCCTGCATGGGCCTGGTCCCGGGCCTGGCGGTAAATCCGCTCCCCCTCGTCAACCAGGCCGCCTTCGCCGTCATCCACCTGGCGGTAGAAGGCAGCGGATAATCTTTTATATTGTTTTTCCATCGCCTTGAACTCGTCCTCGGAATGCAGGCCTTTCATGACCAAGCCTTTGAGCTCGCCCAGCGCAGGATGGAGGATGGTCCCGTCCGGCACGCGCTCGGTAACCATCAATTCCGCCACCGACTGTTCCTTTCCCTCGATGGTGCGATGGAAAACCACCTGAAAACCCTTCTCGCCCTCGGCTTGGTACGGTTCGATCCGGTCGCCGGCTTGTGGATTGGTTTCGTAAAACCGCCTGACAACGGCAATCGCATCCCTGGTCAGCAACTGGTTCCGGTCTCCGGCGTGCCGACGTTCCGCGTTGGAATAGACCTTCATGGGATGAGCTTGAATGACTTCGCTCCCTTCGTCGGCAGGCAATGGAAGCGCTCCCCAGGCTGCATAAAGAACGGCCATGATTGTCATCCATAGTATTTTCTTCATTATCGCCAGTCCTCCCGAGCGATTGTCATTGAGATATCCAGCAGGAAGAGCATTATGACAGGTTTCTTTGCTTTTTCAAGATTTACCCGGCGACCCCGCATCATCAATACGCCGGCCTTTCGCGCCACGGTTTTAATCCGCCCAAGCGGGGCGACCCTCCCGAGGGGCGGGCGTCCTATTTTGGTTCCGTCTTACCCAGCAGATAATGCGCGCTGTTGTAAAACTCGCACTTCATGCAATTGTGCAGTTTCGAGGCGAAAGTCCCCTGAACAATCCCGCCGCACAGGGTCCCGGCGATGCGCGCGCATTGCCGCCCGTGGTCCGGATACGCCGGACAAACGCCCAATTCCGCCGCCTTGGCTCCGCCGGCTTCCCGGCCGCATTTTTTGAATTCCCAACAGTTCATGGACCCGCCTCCTTGGTGTCAACCCGGGTGACCTGGCCGTGTTCTGCGCCTGCGCCGGCTGTCAGTATGAATTATCGGGTTAATCTGCCTGGTCTTGACCGCAGAAAAGCGGCCGGCACATTTAAAGTGGGAGTTTTCGCCTTGCGGTTATTTGTGCATGCCCGCACCGCATTTCGGGCACTTGAGGGACGACATTCTGAACCCGGGTTTGGGCGGCACCACCTCCCCGCAGGACGGGCAGTTCATGCTTCCGGGCACCGAACCGGCCCGGCCGGCGGCCTGGCCGAGGAAGCGGTTGCTTTCTTTCTTAAAACTGAGTTCTTTGCGAACGGGATTTTGACTGTTCCGCTGCGACACGGAGCCCTCCAGATCTTTTTTTTTAAATAGATTCGGCCCGAAAACCCGAGCCGGAGTTACTTCCAGGTCAGGACGTACAAACAGTGGTCATCCCCGCGGCCCAGGCAGCGGGGATGCGTGCACTTGACGCTTTCGATGCCGGTCATCCGCGCCACCTCGGCGATGAAAGCGCCCTGTTCCACATCATGCTGGGCCGGCATGTCCGGAAAATCCGTAACCTTGAGCTCCACGCGGTTGTCGGACTCGGCGCTGACCGTCATCACGCCCGAACTCATGCTATGGCGCCAGAGTTGCGCGGTTTTGTGGAGCACGGTGGAGGGATTGAGAATGCGCAGAAACGCCTGAAAGACGCCGTTCACCGACCGGCGCGCATTGTAGGCCCCGCACTCTTCGAGCAAAACCCTGTCTCCGCCTTTCAACACCTCGGTCGCCTTGATCAGAAACCGGACATAGGCGCCGTAATCCACCCAGCTGATCGGCAGGATTTTTTGGGAGAGCAGTGCTGCATCCTTGACGTCCATGGTCTTCAGCACGCGGCCAGCGGCTTCCGGGCCGAATTCCTGGCCGATATAATCCAGTACGCCGTTCCACATGCTGCCTTTTACACTGCCCATGCGCGCCCCCGCCTGGTTACCGTTTTATCTGAGCAGAAAAGCGTGGCCCACGAACACCAGCAACGCCAGGCCCACCACCACGCCGGCCCATACCGCTTCGCGGCTCAGGGCAAAGATCCGGTCATAAATGCCCCGTGCGTGCTTGAGCAGGGGCCGCCAATTGAGAACCAGGTGCCACAAGCCGAAAACCACGAAGAGAACGCCCAGGACGTTGTGCGCCGCCATCCAGGCGTGACGCGCGCCGGACATGGGATCGAACGCCAGCAGATGATTGACATAGCCGGTCACCGGCAGGCCCAGGGCCGCCAGCGCCAGGGTCAGGGCGGCAAAGGCCCGTGAATTGAACGGCTGCTCAGGATGGCTGGCCATGACAGTCTCCCTTGATCGCGAGTAGTGAACGCCCTTCCGGCGCTCAATGACCGCTATTATACACCCTTCCAGCCGCCCGTGCATCCGTTGTTCTCCGCCGGCATTGTCCTGGCCCGGACTTGATGATATGATACCCGCGAATCCTTCTCCCTGGAGCGATTGTGAAACTGGACGCCCTTTCCCTCATTCCGGCCGGTTCGGAACGAAAGCCGCCGCTGCTGTTCGTGCACGGAAGCTGGCATGCGATGGACTGCTGGCAGGATTATATGCTTCCGTTTTTTTACGGGCGCGGGTACGCGGTCCATGCGTTCAGCCTGCGCGGGCACGGCCGCAGCGAGGGCCGGGACAAGCTGGCCTGGACCAGCATGGCGGATTACGTGGACGACCTGGCCCGGATCGCGGCCAGCCTGCCCGCCCCGCCCATTTTGATCGGCCATTCCATGGGCGGCGACATCGTCCGGCGCTACCTGAAAAACCATCCGGCCCGGGCCGCCGTTCTCATCACGCCGATCCCGGTTTGGGGCATCGCGCGGATGGTCTTCCGGCTTTTCCGCCGCCATCCCGTCAAATCGTTCCAGTGCCTCGCTTCCCAGGACCTTTATCCGATTGTCAGCACCCCGGCCCTGGTCCACGAAGCGTTCTACAGCCCCGGCCTCGCCCCGGAAAAAATCCGGAATTATTTCCAGCGGACCGTCCCGGAATCGTTTCTTATCTTTCTGGAACTGCTGTGGGTCACGCCCGCCAAGTTCGCCAAACTGCCGGTGCCTTCGCTCGTCATCGGCGCTGAACAGGACAGGCTCTTCAAACCCTCCCAAATGCAGGCCACGGCCCGGGCGTATGGATCGGATTTGTTCATGGTGCCTGGCACGGCCCACAACGTCATGTTGGAAGACCATTGGGAACTGGCGGCCAAAGCCATGTCGGACTGGATGAAAAAACTCTTTTAACTCCGGTCCTCCCCGGGCGCACTCCCCTTGGCTCCCCGCCTAACGGGCGGCGCGGCCGCGCTGCTTGATGAACGTGCCCTTGTCCAGCTCATCCAGGGCTGTTTCGATCTCTTCGTGCGTGTTCATGACCATGGGTCCGTACCAGGAGATGGGTTCGCCCAGCGGCTTGCCGGAAACCAGCAGCAGATGCGCTCCCTGGTCCCCGCTGCGCAACCGGACGAGGTCTCCATCCTTGAACAGGACCACGTTCCCGTCTCCCACGAATCCAGGCCGGCCGGCAAAGGCCGCCGTGCCGCCGAGAACGTAGGCAAAGGCCGTGCGCCCCCGTGTGACCGGATACTCGAACGTCGCAGCTGCCGGCACCTGCACGTCCAAATATTCCGGGTCCGAGGTGTCGTCCTCCACGGGCCCCCTCACCGCGCCCAGTTGTCCGGCAATAACCCGCGCCCGGGCCTGGTTGTGCAGTTCCACGGTCGGGATCGAATCCCGCGAAATATTCTGATAGCGGGGATCCATCATTTTGTACCTGGCCGGCAAATTCAACCACAACTGAAACCCCTGCAGGCGTCCCGCGTCCGTTCCCCGGGGCATTTCCTGGTGCAATATGCCGCTGCCGGCGGTCATCCACTGCACATCCCCGGCCGCAATGCTGCCGGTATTGCCCAGGCTGTCTTCGTGGTTCACCTGGCCGTCCAGCACGTAGGTGATGGTTTCCATGCCCCGGTGCGGGTGCCAGGGAAACCCGGCCTGATAGTCCGCGCGACGGTCCGAGCGGAAATCGTCCAGCATGAGAAAGGGATCAAAGCGAGGCAGCTGGTGAAAACCGAAGCCGCGTTTGAGCCGCACGCCCGCCCCTTCGCGGGTGGTCTGGCTTTGAAAGATTTCGTCCACTTCCCGGATGGCTGTCATGCCCCTCACCGCCTTTCACGCCGTATGGTATTTAGACCCCGCCGGCGGAGCTTGTGAATCCCGAGTGACTAATGATGAACAGCGGCACGATACCGGCGCGTATGCGGTTAAGTCCCGCCCGGGCCGTGTCGAGACTAGCAGCGACGGCTTGAAGCACACGATGGTTCCAGGAGACGGCCATGCCCGATCCCTTTTCCGCGCCAGTACCCGAACTGCGAAACCCGGCCGAAGAACCGAGCCTGGAGAAGCTGCTCTGCACCTCGCTGGACTTGTCCGCCAGCGCCCCGGCCGCGGAAAAAAAGGAAGCCGATCCGCCGGCCGGCCTGGGCAGTTCAGCCATCCGGGACATTGATTCCGGCCGGGCCTTCCAGGATATCGTCGAGAAATACGTCGCCCGGATCAACCAGCTCAAGCTGCAGCTGGCCGCGTACGAAAAGAAAAACGACGAAGTGATCGAGGAAACCGTGCTGAAAAACCTCGAACTGATCCTCATGAACCAAAACCTGGAGCAGAAAGTGAAGGACCGCACCCAGGCCCTGGAAATGGTGAACGCCCGCCTGGTCCTGAACAACCAAAAATTGAACGACCAGACCGAGCAGCTCAAGTCGCTCGACGAGGCCAAGGAAGCGCTGACCCACATGATCGTGCACGACATGAAAAACCCGCTGACCGCCGTCCTGGGAACGCTGAAGTTGTTCAGGAAAAACCAGTTCAACCTGCCGGACAATCTCCACGAAATGCTGCTGGGCGCGGACCGCCACGGGACCAAGCTGCTGGGCATGATCGAGCAGTTGCTGATGATCAGCCGCATGCAAAGCCGGGAATTCGCCCTGAAAACCCGGCCGACCGACCTCTCCCAGCTGATCGCCGATTGCGCGCGCATGATGGAAAAAACCATTTCCGGCAAGACCCTGAAAATCGCCGTGCACGTGCCCCAGGCCCCGCTCACGCTGGAGCTGGACCCGGAAATCATCGAACGCGTGGTCAACAACCTCCTGAACAACGCCATCAAATACGCGCCCACGGACACGGAGATCGGCGTTGCGGCCGAACTCCAAAACCAGGAGGCCTGCGTCAGCGTCACGAACTGGGGCGAACCCATCCCCAAGGCCCACCAGCAGAAGGTCTTCGACATGTTCAGCCGGGTCAGGGAAAAAGACGCCCAGTTTTCAGGGACCGGATTGGGCTTGACCTTCTGCAAACTGGCCGTGGAGGCGCACCGGGGATATTTCAAGGTGGTTTCGCCCGTGCCGCCGCAGGAGCACGGCGTGTGCTTCGCTTTTTATCTTCCCCTCGCATCTCCCTCAACCGCCTGACGAAACCTTTTGATCATCGTGTAGGAAAAACCGTGCGGGTCGGGGGTCTTCGCGGTAATCTGAAATCCAAAGCGCTGGTATAAATGCACGGCCGGGTTGGTTGACGAGACACTCAGGCTCAGGGCCGGGTGGCGCAGCCCGGCCCGGGCGATCATTTCGCCGAGCAAGGCAGTGCCGATGCCCTGATGGCGGCGTTCGGGCAAAACGGCCATGCTCAGTTCGGGAATGTCCGGCGCGATGAATCCGTAACCGGCTTGGGCAGGCTCCGGCCACAGCCGCATCCAGGCCGCACCGAGCGTTTTATCCCCTTCCCGCGCGAACACCCCTTCGTCACCCGGCCTGCCCCACTTCGCGGCATAGCGGGCGATCTCCGGTTCGCGGAGGATTTCCCGGCTGAAAGGCGGATATCCCGGCGGAACGTGCAGGGCGAGAAACAGCATTTCCACCAGCAGGGTTTCGTCTGGGGGCTGAATGTCAACCAGGCTTATGGGCATGCTCACGCTTTAGCAGGCATCCGGCTTGGCCGGCCCGGCGAACAGTTTTTCCGCCGGGCAACCGAGCAGTCGCTGTTTACAGTGGGCGCAGGCCCATTGGCTGCGGATCAGGCCCGTGACCGGAAAAGCCAGAATGACGAGCGCGGCCACCAAACCCAGCAGGAGCCAGGAAAAGGCCGTAACCAGAAAAAAGACCCCCACGGCCAATGGAGCCAGCGAAATCAGCAGATCCGGAACCATGGCTGCCCAGGTGATCTGGCGCGCATTGAATCGGGCCGGATCGCCCTGTTTGAATAGCCACGAGCTAAGCAGGCCCCGCCCAAAGGCGCAGGGTTTGCCGTAATACGCGCAGTGGACACAACTCCCGCTTAAAACCCGGTATTCGCACCACAGGCAAAAAGCAATATATATTCCTGCCGCCGCCAGCCCGGCGCGGGCCATGATCCCTGCGCCGGCCAGGTAAATCAGAAGCGCTTGCGCCGCCGAAACGGCGACGATCCCGGCCGGATAACGGTCAAAACACTGTTCTTCCTTTTTCATAGTCGTCCCCCGAAATCAGAGTTTCCGTTTGGGTCTGCGCCGCGAGGGCGCCTTGGTGAATTCCATCAGTTCGACGGGCGCACCGTCATGCACGATCATGGCCACCCGGAGCCCGTCGGAAGGCGAGTTCGGCGGGACCACGACGCGCTTCCCCTGCAACGCTTTTTTCAGGTCATCCACGACAAAGGCCAGATGCGGCACTTTGCGGATCAGCGCAGGCAGCGGGCACCTGGTCTCAAACCGAATCCATTCGACGCCAAAAGGGCTCGTTTCAAATCCGGAAACGAAAATTTTCAGATGCGGGATGTGCCGTTCTCCCGGCCGGGGCCGGCGATAAGGTATGCCCAGGTGGTGGAACCGCCAGCCCTGTTTGGCCACGGCCGGGGGAGGTTCACCATTTTTACGTTTGGCTCGGGTACGGTTCTTGGTCATGATGAGACCCCAAGGGTGTTCCTATTATACATGCCCCGGAAATGTGAGGATCTAATAAATGCAGGCAATTTTGAAGAAAGAACCCTTCCCAGGACATGCGGAGAGAGCGGTCATGGCCCAATGCAGGCGTTAATCAAGAACCATTACCGCCATTTTTTCTGCAACCTGCAGCTGCCAGCGGTGTTATTTCTATCGAGTCCGCAGGAGCGAATGTGGTAATTTCTCAGGAAAGGAGGGGTCGCGGTTTTCGCACGTTTCAGTTCATCTTTGCCAATTCTCATTTGCGAGGTGATATCATGCAGACGAAGATTTCAACCATGGTGATGGCGCTCGGCTGCGCTCTGGGTTTGGCGCTGGCCATGCCCGCTTTGGCCCTGGAAACCGAGGACCCGGGCGCGCAGGTCAAAATGAAGAACCAGACCCAGGATCAAATCCAGGAACGCACCCAAGCCCAAGGCCAAACCCAAAATCAGGTGCGCACCCGCACCCAGGAACAAACCCGCACCCAATTGAAAAATCAGGAACAGAACGAAACCGGGGACGCTGCCCAAGTCCAGAACCAGGTCCGCGAACGCGCCCGCATCCAGGACGGCCAGGATGACGGCGAGGGCGAGGATGATTCGTCCGGCACCCAAAACCAACTCCAAACCCGGGACCGGATAAGGGAAAAGACCGCCCTCAAGGAACAAACGCAGGAGCAAAAGGACGGCGCCAAGACCATGACCCGCGAAAGGACCCGCGAAAGAATCAGCACGCAGCTCCAGGAAAAAATCCAGCAGAAAACCGGCGGCGATGGAGCCGGGGAAAACTCCAAAGGCAGAAAATAGACCCACTTGGAGGGAGCGGAGGCCGGGCATTCCCTCCGCTCCCTCCGACACCGGAGGGACAACGCTTTGCCTGCCAGAACCCTTTCTTTGCTCATGCTGCTCATGGCCTTGGCCTCCCGGGCCATGGCCGGCAACTCCGCCGAGACCAAATTCACCTGGGGCCAGGACTACCGGGGATACAAAGCCAGCGCCAGCGCCGACCTGGATCGGGAGGGCAACTGGAACGGCTATCTGTCGTACAGTAAATCACAGTTTCTCCAGCCCGAAACAGCCGGCTGGTACGATATTTGGTACCTGGAGCTCGCCCATTTTGCGGCCGAAACCTTACTGGTCAGCGGAAGTTTCACCTATTCCCAGGACAGCGACCGCACCGCCTCCCTGGGGCCGGGAATCAGCCTGTTTTACACCTGGCTGGGGCCGTCCCCGGACCCCGGAGAAATCCTCACCCTGGGATTCGACGGCTCGCTGATGTTTTACCGGGCCGAACTGGAAGCAACGGCTTCGGAAACCGGCGGCACCGCGACCTCCGCGCAATCCGTGCGGCTGACCCAGGCGGCGCCCACGCTGTTTGTCGACTATGCGCTGATACCGGAGTGGCTGAGCGCCGGCCTCTCGGGCACCTGTTATTTCTATTCCGACGACCCGGTCCAGACCGCTTTGGCCGCTGATCCCGGCCTAACGGACGCAGGCGTTTCGGCCCTGTCCTCCCTGATGTCCGGCTTGCTGTGGAACAACTGGCAGGCCGGCGTGACGCTCTCGCTTCCGCTTCCGCTTGCGCTCAGCCTGGAAGCCGGCTACGGCGAGCAAAAACAGGTTTATCCCGACGAGCGGGTGGGTGATTTTGGCCTGGGCCTTTCCGCGCGGCTCTTTTCGCCGCTCAAACTCCGCCTGGATTGGAAGCGGTATTTTTCAAGCGCCGGCGAAAACGACCTCTTTTCGGTCGCAGGGCGATGGTATTTTTAAGGGTGCGGGGTCAGCGTTTTTTCAAGGTGAGCATGAGCAGCCCGGCCAGGGCCAGGGACACGGCCAGGAACACATACGCCCATTGAAAGGAGCCGGTCAGGGTTTTGACCAGGCCGGTCAGATAGGGACCCACGTAGCCGCCCACGTTGCCGCTGGAATTGATCAGTCCCACGGCGCCCGCAGCCGCGGCGCCGGTCAGGAAAGTCGTGGGATAGGACCACCACACTCCAAAGGCGCTGTACACGCCGACGCCGGCCAGGCACACCGCGACAAAACCCAGCCATGGAACCTGCAGCCAGGTGCCCGCCAAAAACGCCAGGGCGGCCAGGAACATGGGCAAGGCGCCGTGCCAGCGCTTCTCGCCCGTGCGCGAGGAAGAGTAGCCCACGAAAAGCATGCCCAAAAGCGCCAGGCTCATGGGAATGACGATGATCCAGCCAATGGCGAGGGCGGACCAGCCCGAGGCTTCCTTCAGCACTGTGGGCAGCCAGTAATTGTAGCCCCAGAACCCGGTGATCCACAGGAAATAGATCCCGCACAATTTGAGCACTTCGCCGTTGCTCAGGGCCTCCCAGACCGTATAATGCCGCGCCTGGTTTTTCGCCGCGGTTTCCCGGGCGAAGGAGTCCGCCAGGTATTGCCGCTCGGGTTCGGACAGCCAGCGGGCTTGCTGCGGCCAGTCGGTGATCCAGAACCACAGAATGATCCCGAACAGGCAGGCCGGCACCGCCTCGGTCAGGAAAAGGATCTGCCACCCTTGGAGTCCCATGACATTCAGGCCGAGCAGCCAGCCTGCCAGCGGCGAGCCGATGATGGCCGAAATCTGGAGCGAGGTCAGCATCAGGGCGATGGCCGCCGGCCGTTCCTCGGGCGTGTACCAGCGCGGGATCACGCTGGCATAAGCCACGGGATAGAAGCTCGCCTCGGCCGCGCCCAGGAGAAACCGCACCAGATAGAACTGCCAGTCCGTGCGGATAAAGGCCATGAGGGCCGAGACGATCCCCCAGGTGACCAGAATGCGCCCCAGCCACACCCGCGGGCTCCAGCGTTCCGCGATCAGCGCGCCGGGAATTTCGAACAGCACGTACCCCGCGAAGAAAATGCCGGCCCCCATGCCGAACACCGCGGCTGAAAATCCCAGGGCCTGGTTCATGGTCAGCGCCGCGTAGGCGATGTTCACCCGGTCCAGATAGGCGATGACCGAACCGATGAACAGCGGCAGGATGACGTGCAGGAAGCGCTTCCTCGCCAGAAGTTTCATGTCCGGTTTCTGCATAATGTTGAATCATAGCCTATTTCGGTTTTCCGTCAATTCGATATTTTCATGATTTCGCCTTCCCGCCGGGTGGATTGGGCTTGTATCTCCGGCTTGGGGGACTATAATGAGGCGGTGGCAGGCACTTCGTTTCGGATCAAGGAGGGGAAATGAAAGCAACCCGTTATCCGCGTGTCGCGTCCCTGGCGGTTTTCCTGGCCGCCCTGCTGGCTCACTCCGCATCGGCCCTGACGCAAATCCCCGAGAGGATGAATTACCAGGGGTATTTGACCAACAGCAGCGGGGTGCCGATCAACGGGACCCGCAATATCACCTTCTATATATATGATACGGCCAGCGGCGGCATGGCGCTGTGGAGCGAATTGCAATCCAATGTCACCGTGACCAACGGCATCTTCAATGTGGTGCTCGGCACTTCCAATAAAATCGGCCTGCCCTTCCGCCGGGCGTATTACCTGACCCTGCGCGTGCAGGGCGAGGCGGCCGAGATGTCGCCCCGGCACTTGTTGAGCAACGCGGCGTACGCCATGGCCTCCAGGAAAGTGGTGTATCAACAGGTGTTGACCGTGGCCGCGGACGGCGGGGACACCTGCACGGTGAGCGGAGCCATCGACTTGCTCATGGGCGCGGGCGCCTTTTCCAGCCAGGGCGCGCTATCGCCCGCCCCTTCCGTCACCACGCCCTGGGTGATCGAGGTGCAAGCCGGGCAATACACCGAACCCGGCACGAATTATCCCTCCTTCAACGGCCGAGTGACCTTGCCGTCCTGGGTGACCATACGCGGCCAAGGCTGGAACGCCACGAAGCTGGCCGTCAATTCCATCGAGATGAGTTCATCCGGTTCGCCCAAACAGGGCACGGCCCTGGAATCCTTGCTGATCCAGTGCGACAGCGCCAACCCGGCGGTGGACGTGCAAAGCGGGGCTTACTGCACGCTCCGGGAGTGCAAGCTCGAGGCCAGCAGTTGCACCCTGGCTTTGCGGCTGACCGGCGCCCAGCACTGCGAAGTGGTGGACTCCTCCCTCCTGTGCATCGGCTTCACGCCGGGCTGGGCGGTGCTGGTGCAGCAGTCCACGGATGTGCGGGTGGAAAATTGCGTCATCGACATGACCAACGCCTCGAATTCGGGCTGCGCGGGCATCACCGACAACAGCAACGCGGCTGCGCAATTGTGCATTCTGGAAAACACCATCCTGTACATCACCACCGGAACTCCGACCGGTTCCTACGCCGTTGGGCTGACCAATGGCGGCACGGGCCGGATCAGTTACAACGCGTTCTACGGCGGCGCGGCCAGCAGGGATATCATCAATTTGGCCACCGGCGCGTTGCCGGTCAACCCGTTTACACCCGACGGAATCTGCAATCAGGACAGTTCGGGCGCCCAAATGGCGGCTTTTTAGTTCGATGACCCGGGGACTGGCCATGAACCGCATCCTGAAAACGGCGATCGGTTTGCTGCTGGCTGCGCCTCTCGGCCTGTCGGCAGCCTGGGCGCACAGCGGCTTTGCCTCGGGCAATTATATCGGCGTGGACGATGTCCAGGATTCCGGGGGCAACACCGCGAATTCGGCGAATTATACCGCGCTCTCCGCCATCGGCCAGGTCGGAATCGACACGGCCGCTTCGGCCAACTATATCGTGTATGCGGGCTTCCTGCACGCCGCCCTGCTCAATCCCACGTCAACGCCGACCCCGACGCCGTCCATCACGCCGACGCTTTCCCCGACGCCGACTGAAAGCGAAACCTTCACCGCCTCGCCCACCTTGACCGCGACGCCCACCCTCTCGGCCTCTCCCACGTCCACGGGCACGCCGGCGGACACGCAGACCGTGACCGCCACCATCACCCTGACTGCCACGTCCACGCCCACGGCCACCGCGACCGCCACGGCCACGCTGACAGCCACCCATTCGCCCACAGGCACGGTCACTGGTACGGCCACCGCCTCGGCCACCGTCTCCCCCACCTTCACCGCCAGCCCCACGCCGACCCGCTCGCCCACGCCCGCGGACACGGCCACCCCGACCGCCACAACCGCGAATCCGCTGCAGGACCTGGACCTGGGCGGCAGAATCGTTTTAGCCTATCCCAACCCCGCGGCCCGCGAAATGCGCTTTGCGCTGCACCTGGAACGGCCGGCGCGCGTAACCATCGCGATCTACAATGCTTCAGGGGAACGGGTGGCGCGCCTGGAAGAATCGCTTCCAGCCGGACGCGGCCTGCTGTTGAGGTGGGATTGTGCGGATGCGGCGCCCGGCCTTTACTTCGCCCGGGTCTTGTTCGAGGGCAACCTGCAGGCCACGCTCAAGGTCAGCGTGGTGAAATAGGAGCGCGCGGCGCTCCCCTACTCGCCTAGGTCCAGCAGCGTGATCGTGCTGGTATTGTCCCCGCCGGAGACCGCGCGGACTTCGTAGCGCCGGCCTTTGGCATCCTTGGCTTCCCAGCTGGTGATGCCGCCGTCATTGGTTTCGGCGCAGCTCCAGTGTTCCTGGCCGGTCAGGGTCTGCAGGAACTCCTGATATTCCTTGTACGACACCGGTTTGCCGTTGATCTGGTAATGATGCATGCTGCCGCCCGGCGCGGCGCCGGTTGACCCTTTGATCTCCACGCGCTTCACCTCCACGGACCTGCCTTGGCCTTTCTCCCCTTCGCTGCCCCGCTTCACGGTCAGTCGGGCTGAGCTGCCCACTTCCCCGCGCAACATGTTCAATACAATGGTGCGGAACTCCTTGCCTTCGACCGGATCGCCGTCCACGTGGGTGATGACGTCGCCCGGTTCGATGCCGGCGGCTTTGGCCGGCGTACCGGGCAATACATTCAGGACCACGATCGGGCCCTGATGATCCGGAGTCTCCGGCGTATAGAGTTGGGCCACGGCAAGACCCAGGCCGCCGAATTTTTCCTGTTGGGCCGCGAATCCGGCGACGCTTAGAGCCAAAACAAAAACGAGGAACACCGGCAAGCGGGTCACGAAAAGATCCCTCCCTCTTTTTTCCATGCCGCCCCACGGGCGGGAAATACGTCGGGATATTATAACGCCGGACAGGATGGTTCGGTGCGCGAAAAGAACCGGAGTGCTCAGAAACTGTATTTGGCCTTTAAAAACACTTCATCCAGGTCCGCGGCCTGGCCGAAGATGGTCCCCGGTGCGCCCCAGATCCAGCGTGCGCCCAGGAGCAGGCTCACATTGTCGAAGGGTTTGTACTCCGCCTGCGGCATGGCGACGAAGCTGTAGTGGTCCCAAAACCTCTCCACGTCCCGGATCTCCAGGCCTCCGCCCACGGGCGTGAGCTTAAGCACGTCCGGAACCGCGTCCCAGTCCAGGTTCATGAAAACAAAGTTGCCCAGCGCCCCCCCGCTCCGCTCGTGGACAAAACCGTGCAGGTACTGGACATTGACGTAAACCCCGCCCGGGAAAGTGTAGTCCGCGCCCAGCAAGTAGCGGACATACGGTTTGGCTTCAAGCGCGGCTTGTTCGGGAAAAGAAAACGAATAGGCAGCCATCAGCATGCGGGTGGCCGGGTCCGGATCAAAAGCCAGCATCACGGCTTCCGGAAAAATGACCGCCGCCTCGGCCCAGCAGCCCACGTCTCCGATGGCGCCGGCCGCGTCCAGGCCGATGATGTGCCGCCGCGGATAGACCAAATCCGCGGTTACGCCCGTGAAGCCGGTCAGGCCGGAGGCAATGTGCACGGTCTTGACCAGGGGCAGGTCGTCGCGGCCGTACAGATAACTCAGGGAAAGATCGTAGCCTGCCAGGTTGCCGCTCAGCTTGACCGCGGCCGAAGACCCGGAAGACAAATCAGCCGGAGGCAGCAGCACCCGGTCCGTAACCGGTGTTTGCGCCAGCGCTTCCGGCAGGGCCTGATCAGGCATGAGCGCCTGCCGCCAAGCGCCAGCGGGCAGCACGGCCGGGGTGAAAAAAGGCACCCAAACCGCGGTGAGCGTGGTCTCGCCCATGGCATAGGAAAGAACCAGCGCGTCCGAACCCAGATGACGGCCGTAATCCCACAGGTCCTCCAGGTCGTTCGGGTTGATATTATCCGTGGGATTGATCTTGTCTCCCCGGCCCCAGGCGATCCGCTGGCGCCCGAGCTTCAACCGCAATCCGTCCGTCAGCAGGCCGCGCACGTCCAGATACGCCTCGCGCAAGTCCACGTCCTGGGGGGCTACCGCGGATCTCACGGAAAGGTCTGCGGCGGATCCGGCGGTGGGGTACCCGAGGGAACGGACCCACAGTTCGCCGAAAAACCTCGTGTGTTCGGAGGAATTGTCTTCAGCCCGCAGATCCAGGCGGTATTCATGCCAGGCCGAGGCATAGGGGCTGGTCATGGCCAGCCGGTTCTCGGCCTGCAGATAGCCGCTCCAGTCCAGGGCCCGGCCGGGCGCAGCCTGAGCCATTCCCAACGCCAGGCAAAACAGGGCCAGGGCGTACCGATTCAACCGCATCATGCGCCTCCTATTGAGTCAGGTATTGCTCGGTAAAATGGCTGTCCGGAATCCCGGTGTCGAATTTGATTTCGTCGGTCTTCATTCGCGATTCGTGCTGGGTGCGCACGTCCTGCATGGTTTTTTCGAAGGCCTCCCAGTAGCCGCCCTGCTGGCGGATGTCGCTCAAGGTCATGACTTTGTACAGCTGTTGGGACTGGTCGTAATACTCGCTGCGGCGGGTGTAAAAGTTGTCCTGTCCGACCCACATTTTGATCCGGCTGTATTCCGAAGTCTGCCCCGGCTTGAGCGCCAGCTCAAGCACGTAAGCGTCACCCTCGTCCGGCAGCCGTTGGGCGTTCCATTTTTCCGAATACCGCTTGGGCTCCATGTCCTCGTAGGAAAAATCCGTGCCCGCGAACCGCTGGTTCTTGACGTGCGAGGCGATGCGCCGGGTTTTCTTGAAGGCCGGCAAATACAGGTACATGCGCTCGCCGGGCAGGGAGAGAAAAGCGATGCCCTTCTGATCCTTGGGGGTCAGGAACTTGGTCAAACGCTTGTCCTGCCCTTTTTCTTCCAGCCGCAAGGTGCGCGTTTTTTCGTTCCCCTGTTTGTCCCTGAGCACCATGGTCGTGGTGACGGTCTTGTCCTTGGGCGCCATGAACACGTCATCCACCTTGGACAGGATCTGGCCGCCAGTCAGGGTTTCCTCCGCGGCCAGGGCCAGCGGCGCGGCCAGGAGCAGGCAGGCCAGTCCTATCAAACCCAATCGAACGCTATGCATGTCACTTCCCTCCTTTGATTTCCGCCGGAGCGGCGGTCTTTGGGGCCTGCGCCGGTTGCGGCGCCAGCGGGCGCTTTTGGCCGGGCAGCAGCAGGACCGGTATGATGGCGATCGCGCCCAGTCCGGAACTGAGCATGGTCAGGGCCACCAGGATGCCGAACCGCTGGATCGGGACCAAATTGGAAAACACCAGGACCAGAAAACCCGCGGCCACGGTGACCACGTTGATCCAGATCGCCTTGCCCGTACCGCTGAGGGCGCGGGCCAGCAGCTGCTCCGGGTCCGGGGTATAACCCAGCCCCTGTTCCCGCTGCAGCCGGTTGGCGAAATGGATCGAATAATCCACGCCGATGCCGATGGTAATGCTCGCCAGAAGCACCGTGGCCACGTCCAGGGGGATGCGGACCGCACCCATGAACCCGAACATCACCAGCAGCGAAAAAGCGATGGGCAGGGCACTGAGCAGGCCGTTTTTCAGGGAACGCAGCATCAGCACCAGGCACAGTACGATGAATCCCAAAGCCAGGCTCATGCTGGACCGTTGGCTGCGCATCAGGCTGTCGTCCAATTTTTTGAAAATTACCGGCTGGCTGGTCAATTCAAACGAGACTTTATCGCTCCCCAGCGCCCGGCAGGCGGCCTGAATCTGCTCCACCATCTGGCTGTTCTGCCGGCTGAAGGCGCTTTTTTGCACGGCCTGAATGATGGCTTCCGAGGCGTCGGGATTGACCAGTTGGGACATGACCTCCTCGCCCTCGAGCAGGAACCACAGATTGGCGACCTTTTCGCGGGTGTCCGGCAGCCGGCGGCCTTCGCCCATGACCGCGTTCATCTCGACCAGGTAGTCCACGATGGACTGCGGATTGCGCAGTTCGGGTTGGCGTTTCAATTCCTCCTGCATCTTCGCCATGGCGGCCAGCACGTCCGGATCCTGGATGTCCCCCCGCACGATGACCTGGGTGGGCACCGAGCCCCCGAAATACCGCCCGATGATGTTCTCCGCTTTCCGGATTTCGGAACCGGGTTTGAAGTAATCCAGGAAATCCACCCGGCGGTCGATGCGCGGAATGAACAGGCTGCAGACGACGGCGATCAGCCCGAACGCGGCCAGCAGGCCGGCGCGGTGCCTGACGACCAAACCCGCCCAGAAGCGGCTCAGGCGCCCTGGCCCCGGCAGCCGCCCGTCCGCGGAGGGATGGGGCCGGCGGGCCTGGGGGTGGATCAAATACAGCAGGGCCGGAACCAGGGTCAGGGAGTTGAACAGGGCGAAGCCGATGCCTAGGGCCACGAACGCGCCGAACTCTTTGATCATGGTCAGATAGGAACCAAAGATGAAGGAGGCGAAACCGATCATTGTGGTCACGGCGGCCAGGATCACCGGCACCCCGACATCCTTCAGGTTGCCGACCGCCCGTTCCTCCGGATCCAGGCTGGCGCCGGATTCGTGGTAATGGCTGATCACGTGAATGCTGTAGGCGCTGCCCACGGCCATGAGCACCACGGGAATAATGTTCGAAAAAATGGAGAGCGGAACGCGCAACAGGCTCATCATCCCCAGGGTCCAGAGCGTGGAAATGCCCACCGCCAGCAGGGGCAGCCAGATCCCGTGCAGAGTGCGGAAACTCAGGAAGAGCGCCAGGCTCATAACGACCGCGATGATGGGGATCAGCACCATCAAATCGCTGACAATGAACCGGTAGATCTCGTTGGACTGGAAAGGCATGCCTGTGAAATAAAGCTTTTCCGGGACCCGGGCCCGGAGCGCTTCGGCCCTGATCCGGCTGCTGACCTTTTCCTTGTCTTTAAGCAGGCGGCAGACGATCAGGGTCAGGCGCCCGTCCTCCGAAACCAGCCGGCCGCGCAGCAGGGTTTTGGACAAGGCGCGGGTTTTCAAGGCCTGGCAGGCCGCGGGCGTCCGGGGGAAATCGTTTTCATCAATGAGTTGGGAGATTTCGATCTGTCCGTCCGTGTCGTGAATGTCGATCACATGCGTCAGGCTGGCGACTGAAATCACGCCGGGGATGGCCCGGAAGCGGTTGGTGAGGTCGCGGATCGAGGCCAGGGTGCCTGGCGTGAAGATGTCGTCCGCTTCCACGGCCACGATGGCCAGGGCGTTGCCGCCGTAGGTTTCCCCCACCTGGTTGAAGGTCTTGATCACGGGATCGTCCTGGGGCAGGGATGTCAGGACATCCGAATTGATTTTCAGGTAGCGCAGCTGATAACCGAAGCCCAGCGTGGCAAGCAGGGACAGGGCCACCATGAGTTTGGCGTGACGGATGACGAACCTCGAAAAACGTTCCAGCATGACCCGCTCCCTTCTAGGCTTTTCCACGCAAAGCCCTCACCACGAAATCAGTCATGGTGGAAGTGACTTCGCGGGCGGTTCTAGGCTGTACGGCCGCGGAATACTTTTTGCGGTTGATCAGCAGGTTGGCCACTCCCATGACATGGGCATAAAGCACCAAAGCCGTGCCGGCAGTGTCCGCCTGCCGGCGGATACTCCCGTCCCGCTGCCCCCGGCGCAAAACGTCTACCATCAGTTCGAATATCCGCCGGCCTTCCACCAGGCAGGCCTCCTTATATTCATCCCGCTCCTTGGGGTCCAGTTCCCATTGTTCGTAAAAAGACAGCATTCTGAAATAATCCGGATAGCACGACGCGTAATCCACAAAGGCTTTGCACAGCTCCAGGATGGTGTCGAGGGCTGTGGCGGGCGGAACCGTCATGACCGCTCGTATCCGCTCATTGAGGATCTTAAGGGCGCGCAAAACGAGGGCGTGAACCATCTGTTCCTTGCTTTTAAAATAGCAATAAACCGTGCGTTTGCTGTATTCCGCGGCCTTGGCCACATCGTCCATGGTCGTGAGTTTGATGCCACGGTCAAAAAACAGTTTCTCCGCGGCGCGCAGAATGTCTTCTTGACGGAGCCTTTTCTCCAGTTGTTTGCGTTCGCGGGTTCCCATTGCATGCACCTGTAATTAAGTATACCGTCAGTTTACACCAAAGTGTATCATCCCCTCCGCTGGAATGCAAGCCCGTTTCCCGTGTTGGCAGGATTTATTGCCGAAAGCGGCGTCCGGCCCGAAGAAACCCCGAGGAGAATTATAAACGCGGCGCCCGGTTGCGTTCGAACCAATAACTGCCCATGTCGTTCATCATTTTCGAGAACGATTCGTAATCCACCGGTTTAACCAGATAACTGTTGGTATGAAGTTGATACGCCTGGCGGATGTCCGAATCGGATTCCGAGGTGGTGAGCACGACCACGGGGATGCCACGCAGCCGTTCGTTTTCCTTGACTATTTTAAGAACTTCCAGACCGTCCATTCTCGGCAGTCGCAAATCCAGGAGAATGACCTTTGGGATAGGGCTGGCCTCCGGGTTGGCAAAGGGCCCCCGCCGGAACAGGTAATCCAGGGCCGCCTCGCCGTCGCTGACATGCTTGATGGTGTTGGGTACCGGATGGTCTAAAAAGCAGATTTGAACCAGCTTGGCGTGATCGGGATTGTCCTCGACATGAAGGATCAAAACAGGTTCTCTATCTACCATGATCGCACCCTCCTTACGGCAGTCTAATGCGGCAGGGTGAAGCAAAACCTGCTGCCGCGACCGACGCCTTCGGATTCAACCCATACCCGCCCCCCATGCAGTTCCACGATCCTCTTGACGATCGCCAGTCCCACCCCCGTGCCTTTAGGGTTATCGGCATCCAGGCGTTCGAACAGCCCGAATATTTTTTGATGGTACTTAGGTTCCACACCCATGCCGTTGTCTTGCACGTATATCACTTGCCGGTCATCATTATAGCACATTCCGAGCTCGATTTTCGGTTTTGGTTGATCGCCCATATAAGCCAGGGCATTATCGAGCAGGTTTTCCAGCACCTCGCGCAGCCGGAGCGGATCCCCTTTGACGACCGGCAGTGGCGTGGCAAAAACCACTTCCACATTCTGATCCTGAAAACGGTTATGCAAGGCTTCCACCAGGCTCTTCGCCATCTCATCCAGGGAAAACTCCTCCAAAACATTCATGGCATGCCCGGCGCGGGACAATTCCAGCAAATCGTTGAGTAGTTTGCGCATCTGATCCGCGGCCCGGGAAATGCGCCCCGCGTAATCCTCGATCTCAGCGCGGCGGGTGTCCTTGGCCAATTTTTCCAGCAGCGAGGAAAACCCCTTGATTGAGATCAAGGGATTCTTCAGATCGTGGGAAACGGTGTAGGTAAACCGCTCCAGTTCGGCGTTCTTGGTTTCCAGGTCCTTGATGAGCGCTTCCCTTTCCGCTTCGGCTCGTTTGCGTGCACTGATATCGATATGCTGGACGACGATGTTGGTGGTTTTTCCCGAACTGTTTCTTATGGGGAATATCGTGACTTCCAGAACCACCTGCACGGTTTTTGCCAGCGAGATGTGCTTGAGTTGGGCGCTGTCGTAGGTGAGTTCAAAGCGTATGCTTTCGCCCTGTTCGAAGACGCTCCGCACGAGCGGCATCAAGCCCTGCTGTTCGACGATGTTGTCTCTCAGCAGGTTGTACTTGCCCACCGTTTCATCGTCTTTGATCTGCAGCAATTCGCGGCAGGCCGGATTCATGCGCAGCATGGTGCCCTGGTCATCCGCGATCCACATCGAATACGGGCTTTGCTCCACCAGGCTGTCCAAAAAGATTTTTGAATTCAGGATGACTTCTTCCCACCGTTTTTTTTCCGTGATGTCGCGGATGGCTTCCACCGCGCCTGTCAGCTGGCCGTGGATGTCATAGAGCGGCACGGCTTTGCCCCACAGGTGACGGGCTTCTTTGCCGTTGATGGGCACATCCGCCTCAGCCACCAGCGCGCCGCCTTCCCTTTTAACGAACGTGTAGTTCTTCTCGACGATTTCATCCGGCAACAGGACCAGATCGATCAGGATCGGTCGGCGAGCGCCGTAAAAAGGCAGCGCATACTCGTGATTGCTTTTGCCGAGCATTTGCTCGGCCTTGACGCCTGTCATCTCCTCGATGGCTTTGTTCCACGCGATGACGCGGCCTTGGCGGTCAATGGCGAAGGTGGCGTCCGGCAGGAAATTAAAAATTTCGGACAGCCGCTGCTCCGAATCCCTCAGAGCCGCTTCAGCCAGGATTTGTTCAGTGATATTACGGCTGATGTTTACGATGCGGTAAATCGAACCGGCAGCATTGCTGACCGGGACCAGGGTGGTCTGGAAATGCCATTCCCCGGTCGGCGTTTTCAGCTGGTGTTGATAACTGACAGGGGTTTTGCTTTCCAGACACACCCGGTTTTTTTCCAGAAACTCCCGGTAATGTGTGTCGCAGCCGAATTCGTCCATATATCTTCCATCCAAGTCTTCGCTTTTGTATCCCGTTATTTGCTGAAAAGCAGGATTGATATCCAAGACACGCAAGCGCCCTTCCGGAGTGACTTCGTAGAGCATGACTGCATTGGTGGTGTTTTCGAATATTTCCCGGTAGCGGCGTTCGCTCTCCTGCAGTTGGTGGTGGGCCTGCAAACTGGTCAACGCGTCGCCCAAACGCTCTCCGATCCCGCGCAGGAGCCACTTCTCCTCTTCGGACCACACACGGGGATAAGAACACTGGTGCAGGCCGAACATATAAGGTTTGTCCTGCTTGGGGTACACGGCCATGGCGACCAGGGACTGGATATTGAACCGTTTGGAAGTTATCGGCGGCAAAGGATGCAGCGAGTCCTGGCCGAAAGCCACGGGCCCGTCCTCCGAACGCACGATCCTCAACAGGGTTTGCGTTTCCGCGGTCATGGGCACCACGGCCTGCAAGGCGTTGGCTCCCGGGTACTCGGGGCGGGTGCGTTCGATGGGCACGCTCCAGGAATCAGCCTCCGGATCGCAGGGATAGATTAAAAAAGCCCGGTCGCAATCAAAATTCGCCAACAGCATATCGAGGACCTCGCCCACCATTTTTTCAACGTCGCTGGCTTGGCGGATGGCATGATTGATTTGATCCATGCATTCAAAGTACCGAAGATGCGCCAGTTGCTCGCGTTCCGCGTGCTTGAGCCGTTCGCGGGCGCGCAAGCTGCAGATGCCGAAAGCCAGGTCAGCGGCCAGCTCCTCCAGCAGCCGGACCTCGTCCCCCGTGAAAGCGTCGGTTTCACCGGAGTAAATCACCAGCACGCCGAAAGGGGCGTTGGTTTCGTCTTTCAACGGCAAGGCAATGATGGAATGGTAACCGCGTTTCACGGCGTTTTCTTTCCAGGGGGCCATCCGCGCATCGGTGGTTATGTCCTGGATGAAGCACTTTTCGCCGGAGCGCACCGCAATTCCCGAAGGGCCGCGTCCGCGTTCGCTGTCCTCGGACCAATTGGGGCGGACCGTAGCCAGATAACCGTCTTCAAACCCGGCCCAGGCTTTGGGACGGATGGTTTTGCCGGCGTCAGGCTCGGCATATCCCACCCAGGCCAGGCGGTATCCCGCTTCCTCGCAAATAATGCGGCAGATATCATTGAGCAGGATGTCCTCGTCTTCGGCCCGCATGAGGACCTGGATGCAATTGCTGATGGCATGGAGTTCCCGGTTCAGGCGGCGCAGGGATTTTTCGGCGCGCGTTTGTTCGGTAATGTCGCGGTTGATTTCCATGATCCGCCGGATCACGCCCGCCGCATCGGCCATGGGCAACAGCGTCGTATAAATATGCCACTGGCCCGTGGCCGTATCGATTTGGCGGTCGTAGCTGATCGGCGCTTTGCCTTTTAGACAGAGGCGGTTTTTCTCAAACTGGGATCGGAAGACCTCGCCCTCCATTTCGTCCAGGTACTTCCCGACTAAGACGGTCCGGCGCAATCCCAGAATGCGCTCACCGGTGGGATTGACATCCAGTATTTTAAACCGGCCCTCCGGGGAGGCTTCATAAAGCACGACGGCGTTGGTGATGTTCTCGAATATTTCCCGGTAGCGTTGCTCGCTTTCCTGCAAATGGCGATACGCTTGCATGCTGGTCAATGAATCGCCCAACCGCTCGCCGATCCCCCGCATGAGGCGTTTTTCCTCTTCGTTCCACACCCGAGCATAAGAGCACTGGTGTATCCCGAACATGTACGGCTGATCGTTCTTGGGGTAAACGGCCATGCTCATCATGGATAGAATATGGAATTGTTCGGTGGTGCCCTGCGGCAAGGGGAGTTCGGACCCGGGGCCGAATGTCACCGGGTCGGGTGTCGCTCTCACGGTCCGGTAAACGCGCAATACTTCCGGATCCATCGGAACTTCAAGTCCCAGCTGCAGCACGCCGGGATACTCAGGCCGCGTGCGTTCCATCGGCGAAGTCCAGGTGGTGGCGGTCGGTTCGCAAGGATAAACGAGAAACGCCCGGTCGCAGTTGAAAATCGCCAGTACGGCATCGAGCAGGTCGCGCATCATTTGTTCCGGATCGCTCGTTTGCTGGATGATCCGGTTGATGTGGTCCATGTTTTCGAAGTAGCGGAGGTGAAGCAGCGATTCCTGGTCTGGACGGGCGGATTCGGCGGCTTTCGTCTGGGCGGGCGCGGTTGGCGGCCGGTCGTTTTCGGCCATCCGGACGAGCAACCTCGCCACGGTGCGGTGGCATTCCAGCGCGGCGTCCGCCGTCTGGGAATCAAACAGCGGAAGCTGGTTCGGCGGGCCGGAGAATGCGTCCGGGGTGTCGAGAAAGGCGGAATCTTTCATGACAAACCCGCCGGAATGAACCACGGCCAGCAGGCGGTCCCGAACCATCAGGGGCAGTTCCGCTTCCCATATTCCCTGGCGGCATTCGTAACGGATTGACTCCAGTGCGGCAACCTGCGGGCGCAATTCCGCGGCCATTAAATGGCGGCCGGACCCGTTGCGATCCGAAGTCGGCATGCCGGCGCTGGCAAAAACCGAACCATCGCGGGCATCCAACACCTGTAGGGGCATGCCGGTGGTGCGGTAGCAGGCGTCGATCAGATTTTGGATAAAAATGCGGTCCAGCAGCTGGGAAAGGAGGATTTCCTGCATGCAATAACTCCCTCAAGCGGACTGCCATTGCCCTGGATAACGGCAACACGCCTTGACTGCCCAATACTATTATCCACGGTGCTAATCACCGAGGATTAAGGTGTTATTTGCACACCGAACGTGGGGAGTTTTTCCGCTTCCTCAAGCATGCGTGAAAAACGAAAACGAGGTGGCTAGTGCAGCAAGAAGAGGCAGGCGGTATTCATCCGGCTGCAAATACGGCACATTATAACCCTTTATTGGCCAGCAAATGATAAAAATCATTATTAATTATCATTTGTCCCGGTCGAGTGGAGCGACCCCCGGACTAAAGTCCGGGGCTCCCTCCCTACGCAAACAAATCCCGCAAACCTCTCCCCGGGCTAAAGCCCGGGGATTCTTGCGGAGGGATTAAAACAAAAAGGCGGCGGGCGTTAAATGCCCGCCGCCTCTTCAAACCTGCTACAGGTTATTTACCTTTCTTAGTGGCTTTTTTCGCGCTCTTTTTCGCGCCTTTGCCGGCCAAGATGGCTTTGGCGCAATCATCGTCCATATCATTGATGAAGGGAATGCAGGTTATGGCCTCCACTTCCCGATTCATCGAGAAAATGTCGTGGCGGCTGATCGCAGGCAGGCTGAACCGCCTGGCGCCGGCCATCAATTGTTGCAGGCCAGCAGCCAGCTTGTCAGCCATGGTCCAGGCCGCAATGGCGCCCATGGGGATGTTTTTCATTTCATTCTTGCCGACTTTCTTCTGCACATCGAAATACCCGGCGAAAATTTCCTCGACGGTCGTGCCGCCGTTCTGCGTGACATTGGGCGGAAGTTCGGTCCAGTTGCCGTTGAGCGCCTGGCGCTTATCGGGTTGCAGCACACCCTGCACATTGGCGCCGAGGAACGCGGGGATCATGAGCGCGCGGCCCATGCAGATCAGCTTCACATAAGGCGACCCCAGGGCCAGGGCTTTAAAAATATGGTCCTCGCGGGCCAGTCCGCCGGCGAACGCCATGTCCACGACCCGGGTGCCCTTCTTGGCCAGGATATCCGCGTATTCCACGGCTTTGGCGTGCAAGTAGAGCGAGGGCACGCCCCAGGTTTCCATCATGTTCCACGGGCTCATGCCTGTGCCGCCGCCCGACCCGTCGATGGTCAGGAGGTCGAGCTTGGTGTCGCTGGCGAACTTGATCGACATGGCCAGGGCTTCCATGCCGTAAGAGCCGGTTTTGAGCGAGATGCGCTTGTAGCCGATCTTGCGCAGGTACGCCACGGCTTCATGGAACGACTTCTCCACCTGTTCGGCCGATGAGAGTTTGGTATAGCCCAGGCGGCTGTGGCGGGCGAAGGACTTGATGGACTTGTTCTTGAAAGCCTCCTGCACTTCGGGCTTGGTCGGATCCGGATCCACGACATAGCCGCGGTTCTTCAGGAACAAGGCATAATCCAGGCTCGTCACCTGGATTTCGCCGCCGATGTCCTTGGCGCCCTGCCCCCACTTGAGCTCAATGATGGCTTTGTCGCCGTATTTCCCAATGACGTACTCCGCCACGCCGTTGCGGGTGTCTTCGACGTTCATCTGCACGATGATCGCCCCAAAACCGTCATGATAGCGGAGGAAGGTTTCGATCCGGCGGTCAAGTTCCGGTGCTTTGCTGATTTTGCCGTTCTTGATCTCCGCCTGGCGGTCGATGCCCACTACGTTTTCGCCGACCACGATCGGATAACCGACCAGGGCCGCGCCGACAGCGAACGACTCCCAGTATTTGGCCGCGATGAAGGTCGAGCCCAGGGCGCCGGTCATGATCGGCACGCGGCATTTGGTTTTGACCGCGGTCCCGAATTCCGTCGCCAGGCTCACATTGGGAAAAATGCATTCGTCTTCTGAATTGGACAGGCCCTTGGGCAGCCCCGTGGCGCCATAATTGTATCCATTGATGCGCAGGGCGTTGTAATTCACGCCCAGGTGCGTGGTGTTGCTGCTGCCCGCGGTAATGGAGCCAAAGTCGCGCGGATACAGCAATTTGCGCCCTTTAATGGATGACAGCCAGGTTTCGCACTTGCCCTTGCAGCCGGATTCGCACAAGGTGCACAACCCCGACTCGCAGGGATTGCCCCGGTTGATGGTGCCCAACGCGTCATTGTTTTTCGGCCATTGAATCATACGGACCCCCTTGGAATAAAACAGATAGGCGCCGAAGCGCCGCCTTCCGCCCGCCCGGCATGCCGGTCGGATCGGCGGAATTGGCAAAACGTTGCCCATTCTTCCAAAACAGTTCCCGTTTGTCAACGACCCAGCTGGTTTTTTATTCAGGGGCGCGCGCGTGCGGCGGCCCTGGGCAGCGCCAGGTTGGTAATTTTGCCGAATCGGCGTAAATATGTGGAATTTAGCGAATCGTTTTTTTTCCCGTGCTTCAACCTCACGGTTGCGAAAACGCTGGAATCAAACCCTTTCATCTTCCGGAACGGTTTCAATGTTGTCGGTATTATTGGCAATTTTGCCAATATTATGTTTGACAATTGGTAGTTTGCCCCCTATCATTTCTACCATGCGCGATAAAACCGAAAAGAAACGTTTGGCGATTTTGAAGCTCTTGCAGGAAACCGGCGAATGCCTGAGCAGCAGCAAATTGACCCGGCAGTTGCAGGATCAGGGTCATGACGTCAGCGGGCGCACGGTCCGCCTGTACCTGCTGGAACTTGACCGGGAAGGTTTGACTAAAAACTACGGCAAGCGGGGGCGCAAAATCACCCCGCGGGGCAGCAAGGAACTGTCCGCGGTCAAGACCTACGAAAAAGTGGGGTTCATGGCCGCCAAGATCGATCAACTCGCCTATAACATGACGTTCGATCTGGACAAAAAGAGCGGCTCGGTCATCACCAATGTCAGCATGCTGCCGCTGGAAAAAGTCAAACGTTCGGTGCCCCTCATTAAAAAGGTCTTCTCCGCCGGTTATGCCATGGGACAGTTGCTGACCTTGTTCCAACCCGGCGCCCGTGTAGGGGAGTTGACCGTGCCTGACGATTGCCTGGGCGTGGGTACGGTGTGCTCGGTCACCTTGAACGGCGTTTTGCTCAGCCACGGCATACCCACCAAATCCCGCTATGGCGGGCTGCTGGAAATCCAGGACCGCCAGCCCCGGCGCTTCGTGGAACTCATCAATTACGAAGGCACCACCATCGATCCTCTGGAGATCTTCATCCGCACGGGCATGACGGATTATATCGGCGCCACGGGTACGGGCAACGGCCGCATCGGGGCCGGCTTCAGGGAAATTCCGGCGGACAGCCGCACCCGGGTGGTGGAAATCGCCGAACGGCTGAACCAAGTGGGGCTGGGCGGGTTTATGACCATCGGCTGGCCCGGCCAGCCGCTGCTGGACATTCCGGTGAGCGAAGGGCGGGCCGGCGCCGTGGTCATCGGCGGCCTGAACCCCATTGCCATCCTGGAAGAGGACGGCATCCGGGTGCAGTCCCGGGCTTTGGCCAGTTTAGTGGATTACCAGGCTCTCTTTCCCTACCGCGAACTGGATCAGCGCGCCAAATCCCATTTGTGAACGACCCCCGGGTATGAGCGGCTTCCGAACTACCGAAGCCGCGTGATGGCCAGCGACGCCGCACAGCCGCTTTTGCTTAACATTAGGATTTGGAGTCGGGCATGCATCGCTTTTCATGGTGGGAAAACCTCTTCGCCGCAGTCGAGAGTCTGCTCGGCGAATACCGCACATTGTTTTTCCTTTTCCGCCGGGAAAAGGTTTTCAGGTATTTTCTTTTCCTGGCCGCCTTCGTTTTGGTCGCCGGACTGCTCTTTCTTTCCCTGGAATACGAGCGCGTGGCCGCAGTGCATCCGCCGGCCCAGACTGCGGCATCCTGGGAGCGGCTGGTCACGGCCCTTTACTGGTCCATTGTCACCATATCCACGTGCGGTTACGGCGACATAGCGCCGGGAACGACGGCCGGCCGCCTGCTGGTCATTCTGGTGTTGTTTCTGAGCATTGCCACGGTTTCGATGTTCACCGCCAACCTGGCGTCGGCCTTGACCACTAAAAAATTAATGGAACGGAGGGGAGTCATGGATCTCTCCAAATATCGCAACCACTTTATCCTGGGCGGCTGGAAGCAGGCCATGAACAAGCTGCTCGACGAGATCGTGTACAACAATCCCCGTCTTGACCTGCGGAAAATCATCGTCATCGCCAATGTCGAACCCGAAATCATCGAGGTGTTCCACCAGCAGTATCCCGCCTTCCAGAAGGTGACGATCCTGCGCGGCGAACACTACAACGAGGCCATGCTGCGCAAGGCCAACGTGGCGGCCGCGGCCCAGGTGTTCCTGCTGGCCGACGAAAGCGCCCCCAACGCCTCGTCCACGGAGATGGACTCCAAAACCGTCATGGCGGCCATGACCATCCGCACCCTTTCCCGGGACGTGCGCATCTGCGCCGAATTGTTGGATGTGCAGTTCGAGAGCTATCTGCGTTCAGCCCATGTGGAAGACATCATCTATACCAACGAATACAGCAAAGTGCTGATCGCGAACGCTTTTTCCCAGGTCGGCATGGCCAAGGTGGTCAACGATCTGCTGAGCGCGCATACGCCGGCCTTCATCGTCACCGAATCCATCCCGCCCGGGTTCCTCGGTAAGCCTTTTTCCGAGCTGCGCGAACACTTCCGCCGCCACTCCCGTGCGATCCTGATCGGGCTGGTCGAAAACGCCGGCAGTTTCCACGAACGCAAACAGGAAGCCGTCCGCCAGGCGCAAAAAACCGCGGATGTCGGCCAACTGGTGAAAAACCTCCATAATGCCCGGGAACTGGAGCACAACCAGCCCAACCTCAATCCCGAGGAAAATTACCCCGTGCCCGCCAACGCGCTGGCCGTGCTGGTCCTCAAGAGGCCGCTATGAGCACCGTCGTCGACCGTCTCCGTCAGATCACCCTCTTCAAGCAGCTGAAGGACGACCCGGGAGCGCTAGCTAAGGTCGCCGCTTTAATCCGCACTCAGGCTTTCCCGCCCGGCCATTGCATCATTCGCGAAGGCGAGCGCGGCGACGCCATGTATATCCTGAACCGGGGTTCCGTGCGGGTGGAAAAAAAGACCCTCGCCAAGGATCCGTTCGTGGTGGCCAACTTGACGGATGACATGAATGCTTTTTTCGGCGAGGTGGCGTTAATGGACGACGACCTGCGTTCCGCATCGGTCTGCGCCCTGACGCGGGTGGAATGTTTCGTGCTCCGCAAGCGCGACTTCGAAAGGTTGTGCGCCGACAATCCCAAAATCGGGTTCTACGTCGTCCGGGAGATCGCCCGGTCCCTGGCCGGGCGCCTGCGCAAGACCACGGCGGACAATGCCACGCTGATCGCCGCCCTCATCCACGTGGACGAGGGGTAAGCCAGGCAATCATCAGCACGGCGGTCAGCGACCCCAGCAGGTTGCACACCAAATCCCAGCCGGTGTTCACATACCCGCCCACGTTCGTGTTGGGAACGATCAGGGTGACGGCGAATTCCAGCACCTCGTTAAGTGCGCCAAACCCCTGCCCGGCCGCGGCGGCCAGGGTCAGGCGGCCGAGCGTCGGACGGGGCGCCAGGCCTTGGCTGCGCAAGGAGGCGGCCATCCCCTGCCAGCAAATCCAGGTTGTGATTCCAAACCCGTAGGTATGCACGATATTGTCGAATTTCAACGCTTGAGGGATCAGCCACCAGGAATATAACACTCTTGAACCTTCGACCGGCCAATCCGCCGGAACCGCCACCAACCCTCCGGCCAGATGCAACAGACCCCAGACGCTCATCCCCCATAAGCTGGTCAGGGATAAATTGACCCGGCGATGGACATGCACGATCAGCGCGGCTACCGCGCCCATGACGCCGATGTATACCAGGAATTCGTAATCCTGCCGGACCAGGATCAGGACCAACCCGGCCAGAAAATAAGCGGCGCTAAAGGCGATGAGCGGCAGCAGCGGCCGGAGGGTTGACGGGGAGGGCGCGGCCATCTCAGATCACCTCAGTTGCTTGGCCCATTCGGCGGCGCGTTCCGTTTCGCCGGCCTTAAGCGGGCCTTTTTCATCCGCCACAAAAAAACCTTCCGGTTCGGCAATAACCTTTCCGCCTTTTTTCTTCAAGGCCGAAACAATATGTTTGGCCGCGTAGCCTCCGATTTTCACGAGCAAACGCAAAGCCGAGGCTTTGATGTCTTCCAGGGCGATCCGGGTGTCGAACCCCGCCACCCGCACGTTTTGCAGCGAATTCCCAGGCAAATTTCCTATCCATTTGGCGACTGCCTCCGTGGGCCTGAAGCCCCGGGTGGGCGAGCCCACGATCAACAATTCCAGCCCGGCCATTTGTTCGGGCCCGGCATCCTTGGGACGCAGTACGCCGGAAGCCGGCACGCCCAACCCCCGGCCGACGGCCCGGGCGATCTGCTCGGTATTTCCGAAAAAGGAATCGTACACGACCAGCGTCTTCATTTCATGCCTCCCTATCGTTGAAAATAAACGCAGTCACCCCAAAGCCACATCCAGAACCATCATGACCAAGAATCCGAGTATCGCGCCGCCGGTGGCGATTTCGTTGTGCTGGTTGCGCTGGGATTCGGGAATCACTTCCTCGACCACCACGAAGATCATGGCGCCTGCGGCAAATGCCAGGGCATACGGCAATAATGGCTTGGCGGCCACGACCAGGGCCGCCCCGGCCAGCGCAGCCAGGGGCTCGACCACCGCAGACAGCTGGCCGTACCAGAAACTTTTCCATCTGGACATTCCTTCGCGCCGGAGCGGCACGGACACGGCAAACCCTTCGGGAAAATTCTGGATGCCGATCCCTATGGCCAGCGCGACGGCGCCGGCCAGGGTGGCTTCGGGGAAACCGGCGGCCACCGCGCCGAACGCCACGCCGATGGCCAGGCCTTCGGGGATATTGTGCAAGGTGATGGCCAGAACCAGGAGCGTGCTCCGTCGCCAATGCGTCGGAAGGCCTTCCGCTTCTTCCGTGGGAAAGCCGATGTGCAGGTGGGGCAAAACAATATCGACCAAGCGTAAAAAAGCCGCGCCCAGCACGAAGCCCACGGCGGCCGGAACCCAGGCCGGCAACGGCCCGTTTGCCGACATGGCAATGGCCGGCGACAGCAGGGACCAGAAGCTGGCTGCGATCATCACGCCTCCGGCGAATCCCAGCATGCCGTCCAGCAGGCGCTGGTTCACCGTGCGCGTGGTGAACACCAGCGAGGCGCCAAGGGCTGTGACACCCCAAGTGAATAATCCTGCAACCAATGCCTGCTGTAAGGGCGAGAAACTTTTAATTATATCAATCATGTCAGGGATATCGCCGCCTTACAAAGATGATTGCATGTTCGGGGGTCATCATACCAGCATTTGGGCAGGGGGTAAACCGGGCAAATGAACAAAAAGCCGTCTTTGGGTTCAGACGGATGTGCCTTTCTTATCCGGCACTGTGTGCCTTTTGGGTTTAAGCCGGGACGCAACGCCGACCAGCAACACCAGAACCGGCACTTCGATCAGTGGGCCTATCACCGTCGCAAACGCTTGGCCGGAGTTGATGCCAAATATGGCGACCGCCACGGCGATGGCCAGCTCGAAATCATTGCTGCCGGCGGTAAACGACACAGCCACGGTCTGGGCATGCGACCCGCGCAGCCAGCGCGACAGGAAATAAGCCGCGAACCACATGACCACGAAATAGATGGAAAGCGGCAGGGCTATGCGCAAAACATCCAGCGGCAACTTGATGATGTATTCGCCCTTTAAAGAAAACATAACCACAATCGTGAACAGCAGCGCGGCCAGCGTCAGCGGACTGATCTTGGGAAGGAATTGCTTTTCATACCATTCCCTGCCCTTGATTTTCAATGCCAGCCAGCGGGTCGACAAACCAGCCAGAAATGGGATGCCCAGATAGATTAAAACCGTCTTGGCTGAATCCAGCATGGAGACGTGGATGTTTGCATTTTCAGCCAGACCGAGCCAATTCAAACCCAAGGTGATGAACAAATAGATATACACGGCATAAAACAGCACTTGAAAAACCGCATTGAATGCCACTAGGCCGGCCGCCAGTTCGCGGTCGCCCTCGGCCAGCTCGTTCCAAACAATCACCATGGCAATGCAGCGCGCCAGGCCGACCAGGATGACGCCGATCATATATCCGGGATACTCGCGCAGAAACAGGACGGCCAGCGCAAACATGAGCAGCGGCCCGATGACCCAATTCATCAGCAAAGACAGGGTCAGCAGCTTTTTATTCCTGAAGATCATGCCCATCTCTTCATAGCGGACTTTGGCCAAAGGCGGGTACATCATGAGAAGAAGACCCAGGGCGATCGGGAGATTGGTGCTGCCGGATTGGAAGCGGTTCCAAAAACCAGCTATAGCCGGATAACAGTACCCCAACGTCACCCCCGCCCCCATGGCAATAAAAATCCACAAGGTTAAATAGCGGTCCAAGAAAGACAGCTTGCCGGGGCTGGCACCGGGCATAGTGCGCGCCCCCTCAACTATTCGAACCAACGAATTCGCCGATCTTTGCCTTGATGGCATCGCGAATCTTGCGGATTTCACGCATTTTTTCCTCGTGCGTTCCGGTCAAAGCCGAGGGGTCGGGAAACCCCCAATGGATTCTTTCTGAAATTCCGGGGAATATCGGGCAGCGTTCCCCACTGGCTTCGTCGCATACGGTAAAGACATATCTGAACAATTCCCCTTTTTTATAAAAATCAAAAACACTCTTGGTCTGATTGCGGGAAATATCAATGCCAACTTCCCGCATGGCTTCCACCACCAGCGGGTTCAATGTACCCGGTTCCAGCCCCGCGCTCAAAGCCTCGAAGCGTTCGCCAGCCAGATGGTTTAAAAATGCCTCGGCCATCTGGCTGCGCGCGCTGTTGTGAATGCATACAAACAAAACCCGGATTTTATCTCGTCCCATTGTATAGCCTCTTTCCGCCTAGGTGGCTCAGCTTGCCTGCCAAACGCCGGATCTGGAACACAGTGTATCTTTTTTCATCAAATCCACGGTTAGGCTTTGGTTAGTAGTATGTGAGTTATTTCAACGCGATATAAATCCCGCCCGCCAGCACGAGCGCGCCGCAGGCTTTTTTCAAAATAAACGCGCCTTTGGATTTCTCATTCCAGTCCAGATAATGCTGCACCACTTCAGTGAAGGTTCCGGCTAGAATAATGACCACCACATGTCCCGCCGCATATGTCAAAACCAACCCCGTGGCCATGGGCAGGTTGGACGCGCCCAAACTGAAAGCCGCGCCTAGTACAGGAGTCATAAAGGCAAACGTGCAGGGACCTAACGCCATTCCAAAAATAAGTCCCAGTAAAAAGGCGGCAGCCAAACCTTTTTTCCCGAAATTCGGCTGCCCGGTTTGGTTCACGAAAGGCAGTGGAATAATTCCCAGCAAATGCAAACCCACAACAATAAAAACACCGGACACCAGATAATTGCCCCACGGACCGACATCTCCGGCAATACGCCCCAGCAAACTGGTAATCACGCCTATCAAGGCAATGGTAAGCAGATTACCCGTTGAAAACAGAAGCGAAAGCAGGAAGGCTCGCTTCGTGGAAATTCGTCCTTGTTCATCAATAAAGCCGATGATTAAAGGAATACTGGCCAGATGGCAAGGACTTAGGAGGATACTTAAAATCCCCCAGATCAAAGCGCCGGACAAAGCAATCAAGGGTGCTCCGTTCAAGGTATTATTCAGCCAAGAAAATAATTGAACCAGCATTACTTCATTCCCTGGTTTTTCAGCACTTTATCAATCTCTTCTTTCGGATAAAAGCCGGTATGCCGGTGAAACTCCTTGCCGTCCTGATCAAGAAAGATCTGGGTCGGAATAGCCCGGATTTGGTATTGCATGGCGTATGGCCTGCCCGCCTCGGTCCAGATATCATAGAACACCACTTTCACCCGAGCGCCGTATTCCTTCTCGATCTCCGCCATGATGGGTTGCATCATTTTACAGGGAATGCACCGCACAGAACCCAGCTCGACAAATGTCACTTTCGCGACCTGAGGTTCCTTTGCCAGAACAGGCGCCGGCTTCATGATGGGCGCGGTTCCGTCATCCGCCTGCGTCACATTTGATGCATCCGCTGGTTCAGAAGGCAACGCCGCCTCAACAACCCCACGCTCTCCGGGGGGCGTTTGCTGCTCTTGGGCGATAGTTTGTCCGCATCCTGTCTGCGTCGTGGCCAGCATGGCGAGAATGGACAGACAACCTCTGCTTTTCTTGTTTATCATCCTCATGACTCTCCTTATCCGCAGTTGCCATTGCAGGCGCAGGTTGCTCCGGCACTTGGCGCCGTTTTGCCGATGCCTTGCTTGACCTTGGCCGCCATCTCCGAAATCACCGCATCCTCAACCGGCGTTTTCCCTTTAACCAGCCCCATATCCGTCAATATAAAAACCTTGCCACTCACCCCAATGCGCTCCAGGTTTTTCCGCCCGCAAGCCACATTGCAGCCGTCGATCACGATGTTCTCCGCCGACTTGGCTGACTCCACAAATCCGCTTAAATTGGCCCCAATAGCCGCTAGGCAGGTCATGCCGCCAAAACCTTCCTTGCTCAACCTTCTGGCGACTTGGTCGCTGATAGCGCCCACATCCGCAGCCCCGGAACAGGCATAAATGAGTCTTGTGCTTCCGCCACAGCATTCACCCATGGTTCATCTCTCCTTTACGATTTCTTTCCAATCCATTGCCTGATCTCCTCTTTCGAAGGCATGCGCCCGGCCACCCGCACCTTGCCATCCACCACGAGCGCCGGGGTCACCATGACGCCGTAATTCATAATGTCATTGATCTTCTCGACCTTGCTGATCTCCGCGGCGATCCCCAGCTCCTTCACCGCTTCGGTTGCCAGCTCGGTCAGCTTCTTGCATTTCGGGCACCCGGTACCCAGAATCTCGATTTTCATGGTTCGATCCCTTCCAAAGAATTGTCCTTCAATGGCCTGCGATCGCGCCAAAGAGCATGCCGCAAAACGTCGCCATGATAACAACCAGCGAGACATAAACCGCTGTCTTTTTGGACCCGATCACACTCCGGATCACGAGCATGCTCGGCAAACTTAACGCCGGGCCGGCCAGCAGCAGCGCCAAAGCCGGGCCCTTTCCCATACCCGCGCCGATAAGCCCTTGCAAAATCGGCACCTCGGTCAGTGTGGCAAAGTACATGAACGCAGCAACCACAGACGCAAAGAAATTGGCAAAGAATGAATTACCGCCCACCAGGTGCGTGATCCATTGGGACGGAATAATGCCTTCATGCCCCGCGCGCCCCAAAAGGAAGCCGGAGACCAATACCCCGCCCAGAAGCAAAGGCAGAATCTGCAACGCAAAATCCCAGGCCGAACTTCCCCAGGCCTTCACTTCGCCCCTTTTGAACCAAAAGGCCGTCATGACGATCAGACTGGCCAGGGAAATCGCGGTCAGCCACCATTTAAGGTTGTAGATGACCACCCACAACCCCTGATCCCCTGTTTGCGGCTTGGCCCAGTTGGCAAAAATGAGCACTGCGATCATGGAGGCAAAATGAAGGGCCGTCCGGAACAGGGACCTGCCCGCCTGTTCCTCCTGGGGCAGCGCGAAACCTTCTCCGGCGTGGCGTTCGCGCTCTTCCTTAAGGAAAATAAAATGCATCAACAATCCAATGACCACGCTGAAGGCCACCGCGCCTATCACCCTGGCCAAACCCAGTTCCCACCCCAATATCCTGGCGGTCAATATGATTGCCAAAACATTGATGGCCGGGCCGGAATAAAGAAACGCGATGGCCGGGCCCAAGCCCGCGCCGCGCTTGTAAATACCCGTGAAAATAGGCAGCACGGTGCAGGAACACACCGCCAGAATGGTTCCGGAAACCGAAGCGACGCCGTATGACAGCATTTTGTTGGCCTTGGCCCCAAAATACTTCAGCACCGACGCTTGGCTGACGAACACGGTGATGGCACCGGCGATAAAAAAAGCCGGAACCAGGCACAAAAGCACATGTTCGCGCGCATACCATTTGGTCAGCGCCAAAGCCTCGTAAAGGGCGGCATTGAACCGCACGCTATCCAGCGGCAGAAAATAGACGCCAAGAAATATCCCCGTCATCCATAAAATGTTTTTCCACATTTTCATTGTCGTTTCTTTCCCTTGATCTGGCAGCATCCGGTTTCGATCCTGATGGCCTTGATGTTCACCAGCGCGTCCGTCACTTTCCGGTGCGCAGAATCCAGTATTCGTGAAATGGTTGACTGGTGAAGCTTCATCTCTTTGGCAATCCGGGTCTGGTCATAACCCGTCAAATGGGTCAACCTCAGCGCTTCAAATTCGTCCAAAGTCAAAATCACGCCCTGCAATTCATCCAGGGATTTGCAATGGGGCCTGAAACAACGTTCGCCCGGCTCGCAGGTAATCCAGCGGGTTTTCTTAGGTCTCATAGGCCATGCCGCCTTTTTGCATATATATGCATTATATGGTTCCTCAAGTGTTTGTCAAGACCAGGATGTTTCAAGGAGACATCAGAGGTTGAATGGATAAACGCAATTTCGCCCGGCGGCTGCCCGGAATTAATCTCTGCGTTTGAAGTTTTCTTGCTGGTATTGCTTGATCACCTTCCCCAGCTGTTTCTGCTTCTTTTTGGCCTCCAGGCGGCCGGCCACGGATTGCCTGCCCGCCTGAAAGGCCAATTCCCGGCACAGTTTCAGGTAGCTGTCATACCGTTCGCGCTTGATCCGGCCGTCGGCCACGGCCGCCAGCACCGCGCACCCCGGTTCGACCTGATGGGTGCAGTCGGAGTATTTGCAGTTTCCCGCCCATCCGGCGATATCCGCGAACGAAGCCCGTAAATCGGCGTCATCCATCAAGCCGATTTCGCGCAAGCCCGGCGTGTCGATGATCATCCCGCCCCCCGGCAGGAAAAACAAGGCGCGGCCGGTGGTGGCGTGACGGCCTTTGCTGTCGTCTTCCCGGATCGCCAGGGTTTTTTGCCGGGTCCCGCACAACGCGTTGATCAAGGTGGTCTTTCCGACGCCGGACGACCCGATCAGGCAGGCGGTCGTGCCGGTTTTGAAATAGGCTGTGATGCGTTCCAGCCCCTGACCCTGCAGGCCGCTGAAAAAATGGACGTCGGCTCCCATGGCAACGGCTTGGATTTCCCCGGCCTTGAAATCCGCCTCCGGGCAAATGTCCGCTTTGCTCAACAGCACGACCGGCACGGCGCCGCTGTTCCAGACCACGGTCAGCGCCCGCTCCAGGCGCGCCGGATTCAGATCCTGGTTCAGGCTCATGACAATGAAAACAAAATCCAGATTGCTGGCCATGACCTGGCGTTCGGAAGAAGCCGTGCTGGCATTGCGGTCAAGCGGACGGCGGCGCGACAACTCAGAGCGGCGTTCGAGGCGCCGCACGATGACCGTGGTGCCGCCGACCGGCGGTTTGGCCAGCACCCAATCACCGACCACCGGCAAATCAGCTTCGGCCGCGGCCATGTGCAGGGTTTTTCCCGCCACCACGGCCGAAAGCGCGCCTGACTCGCCCACCAGCGCAAAACGATGCTTGTGCACGGCCGCAACGCGGGCAGCCAGTAAATGCCGTTCCTCCGGGGCAATTTGCTTTTCAAAAAAAGGGCTCCACCCAAGGGCTGTCGGCGCCTGAAAGTCAGGCATGCGTCTCTTCCTTCTCCGGGGACAACACCCCGGCCTGGTGGGCCGTGGCTTTAAAAAAGGTGTAGCAAAAAACCCCGTCCGGTCCGGCTGTTCGCTCCAAATCCCTGATTCCTTCATCCCAGTCCGTTTCGCTGATCAGGTTCATTTCCAGCGCCTGTTCTCTGACTCCCTTGACCATGGCAATGTAAGTCCGGCGGGTAAAACCCTCCACCCATTCCGGCCGGCTGTCATCGGCATAAACAAAGCGTGGCGAGACCGCGACTTTTTCGAATCCCGCGCGGCGCAGGAGCGGAAAAAGCGTTCTTCCGATCAGCGAATCCCCGCCCAACCGCTTTTGCACGTCGATCAGGCATTGGACGGTTGCCCAGGCTTTATTACTGAACGGCGAAAACAGACTCGAGCCGTGGTCGCCTTCGATCACAGTAATGCTGCCGCCGGGTTTGAGCACCCGCTTCAGTTTTTCCAGGGCCTTCACAGGTTCAGCCAGATGTTCCAGGACAAAACACACAAACACATGGTCGAAACTTCGCTCGGGAAACGGCAGGTTGAAAATATCCGCCTGCCGCAAATCGACATTGTTTATCCCTTTAGCAGCCAATTGCTTACGGTTGGTTTCCAGGGACGGTTCGGAAACGTCCACGGAGACGAACTTCACCCCGGTATTCTTTCCGGCCACGATGGCCGTTTGAGCGCCCACCCCGCACCCTGCCTCCAGCACGGTGTGCCCGGCCGGAAAGCGGGTGTCGTGATGCAATAATTCGGCGAGCGTATTGGCCTGGTCAAACAACCTCTCGGCCTCCAGCTCCGAATAACCGTGCACATAGTCTGGTTTGCTCATGTTCCTGCCTCTTTCCGGTCTTGGCTTGCCTTGGCCATGCGGACTAAAGCCCACCCGGCCGCCACCCAGACCGCGGCCGCGGAGAGAAGATTGAATTGCACGCCCTCGGTTCCCGCCAGGCCGGGCACAGTCAGCACAATGGCGCTGAAGGTAATGCTGTAATGAAAAAGAACCATGGCCAACAAATCTCCCTTGGTCCGGTTGTACACCCAGGTCATCAATACTGAAAAACCCGTAAGCATCACCGGTCCCAGAATGACGAAATTCAAAATAAACAATAACCCCTGATTGCCGATCCCCAGGTAGTCTGCCGGCAAGTGCCACACGCCCCACAGCAAACCGATGGCGAGTGCAGAGCCTGCCGGCTTGAAACGCTGCTGCAGCCTGGGCAAAGCAAAGCCTCGCCAGCCTAATTCTTCTCCCAAGCTGGAAAACAACGGCCACGTCAACCCCAAGCCCAACCGACTGCGCAGGTCGCCCAAAGGCAGCGAATGATGAAGCAAATAAAACAACCCCAGGACCGCCAGGCTCAAAAGCGGAACGGTAAAAAGGGACACCAAGTACCAGCGCAAGCCGCCCTGCGGTCTGGTTAATCCGGATAACAGGCCGCGGAGGCCGGCTTTCCCTTCCAGGAGGCCGGCCATGGCCATTCCGGCCAGGCTGGGCCCCATTCCGCCCAACAGGGCGATGGCCAGAAAAGCGGGGCTGGGGCCGGTTTCCATCATCTTCCCCGGCGGCGTGGTGGCGATCAGCAGCGACCATGACGCCCAAGAAAAGAAAAACGCCAGAAGAAAAAAAGCCGGCAAGGGATAATTTTTAAATAATTTGCTCATTTGGTTTCCTTGAAAGAGAGCGAGGTTTCACATTCAGTGTATCTGTAAAAACAGACTTGGTGAAGTCAAATCTCCAATTCTTTTAAAATTCTCGCCAGCGTGTGCAACCGTTCGCTGATTAATTCGTCGTCCTGACTGAGCGCCTGCTGGAACAATTTGATATCCTCATCGATCTTGTCATTGGCAGTGCAAATCGCGACGGTCATGGCATCCCCTTGCAGCCCCACCCGGTCAATAACGGTTTTTGCCGAATCGTACAACTTTTCGTAGCGGTAGGCTTGGTTGAAATACTGGCGCGTCCTGCAAACCAGGATGGCCAAATCCAAGACACGATGCAATGGCAGTTCTTCGGATTGGCGCGACCATTTCTCGCCCGTATACCGCCAGACTTTGGCTGATATTTCCACTTTACCCCGGTCATTCCATTGCGCCAGGCCCAAGGAAAGGCCTTTCGTATCCGTTCGATAAGCGTATCTTCCGTCGATATTTTCATAGTTTTCACAGACAATGACCGGCTTGTGTTTTAATGTGGTCGGAATATTCATTTTTTCTCCTGTTTACTTATTTACTAATTTAGTTATTTACTAATATATATCACAGATTCTAAATAAATCAACAAGCTTTCTTTGCGGATCTCATAATAGATCCACCTTCATATTTGTTGCACTTCCCTATAAATTCATACCCCGTAATGACGAAAATAGTAGATAGGCAATGAATATTCGCGTTGAGACGCCATGTAGTCTTGAAACAGCGCTTGAATAAAATGCAAGTTTTTAAAAAAGAAAAGAGGCCTTCTCATGAAACGAAGTGCCGCATCCATTATACGTACACTGGCATTTTCACTTTTTATTTTCGCGGTTTTTTATACGGAGGCCAAGGCCGCATTTATTACCGTCACCAGCACGGCGGACAGCGGGGCCAACACCTTGCGTCAGGCTATTACCGACGCCTCGCCCGGCGACAGCATCGTTTTCTCCCTGACTTATCCGGCTACGATTACTTTAGCCTCCGCCTTGACAGTGAATAAAAACCTATCCATCCGTGGCCCAGGCGCCGCTTACTTGATCGTCTCGGGCAACAATGTCGGGCGTGTTTTCGATATTACTTCAGGCACGGTTTCCATTTCCCGGCTGACATTGGCCAACGGCCGGGTCAGCGGCAGCGGCGAAAACGGCGCCGGGGTCCGCCTGAGCGGCACGGCCGTGGTCACCATGGACGAGTGCTGCCTGGTCAACAATACTCTCATTGGCGGCAGCAACCACGGAGCTGGTTTTTACGTTCCTTCCGGCGCCTCGCTGACGCTGCTTCGCTCCTCTGTTTACATGAACTCGGTCCCCATGACAGCCGGATGCGAAGGCGGGGCGGTTTACACCGCCGGCAACCTCACCTTGGCCTATTGCGTCCTCTACAACAATACCGCCTACTTCGGGTCGGCGCTCTGCAATTGGGGCACTTCCGGAAAAACCGCCACCCTGAGCAACTGTACGATCAGCGGCAATAACTCGTACGCCGATTCGGCCATTGTCCACAATTCCACTGGCAGCTTGAGCCTGATCAACTGCACGGTTACGTCCAACGTATCCGCCCAATATGAAGCCGGGCTCTTTGCGGACGCCGGCAGCGTGAACCTGCGCAATACGGTCATCGCCGGCAATCTGCCCTCAAATGGCATGGGCGACACGGACATTTTTCTGGATACCGCCGGCCTCTACGGTGGGGACTCGGTCTCCTTTAGCTCCTCCGGCTACAACTTGATCGGTTCGACCGGCTCGCAAACCTACACCTGGACCACGGGAGACATCGTGGGCACGGAAGCAGCCAAGCAAAACGCCAACCTGGCGGCCCTGAGTACCAACGGCGGTTATGTCTCCACGCACCTTCCCAACCTCGGCAGCCAGGTCATCGATCCGGCCAGTGGCAACAGCGCGCCTTTCGTGGACAGCCGGGGATATCTGCGCTCAGGTACCGCGGACAAAGGCGCCTGCGAATACAACGGTTCCTTGCCGACGGCCACGGCAGCCACCGGAGTGGGATTGTCTGGTTACACGGCCAACTGGAACGCCGCGACCGGCGCCGCCGGCTATCTGCTGGAAGTGGCCACGAACGCGGAATGCACGGATTTGGTCCCAGGTTATGCCAACCAAGATGTGGGCAACGTGGTCTCCTATCCCGTGACCGGACTGTCCCCGGGCACCACTTATTTCTACCGCATTCGGGCCTACAACGGAATGCATGAAAGTTATTATTCCAACACGATTTCCGCGACCACGCTCACTCCGCCCACGGCGACGTTCACTTCCACCGCGACGGTCACACCCAGCACCACGTGTACCATCACCCCGACCTTCACGGCCACGTCGAGCTTCACCGCCACACGAACCGTCACCTCCACGCCCACGGTGACGCCAAGCTTCACGGCCACGGTTACTCAGGCCGACACCCGGACCGCCACGCCTTCAGGGACCGCGACGGTTACCGCCACGGCCACCGCTACGCTCACGGCCACTCAGGCTGACACCCGGACCGCTACGCCTTCAGGGACCGCAACGGTTACGGCCACCGCCACGGCTACGCGCACAGCCACGGCCACAGTTACAGCCACCGGCACGGCCTCATCTACCGCCTCGCCCACGCTGAACGCTACGCAGACTGATACGCCCACGCCGACCATGACGCCGATCGCCCCGGATACGCCGACTTTCACTCCCACTCCAATCGGATATCCCCCGGCGCTCTCGGCTACGCCGACAGCCACTGTCACGCTGACCGTAACTGCAACCGGGGGCGGGTTGGAACAGGTCGCCCTTAACCACAAACGCGTCCTGGCTTATCCCAATCCAGCCAAAGATCGCATGAGCTTCCTGTTGCATCTGAGTCAGCCGTCAGCCGTTCAGATTTCCATTCTCAATTTCGGCGGGGAAAAAGTGGCGTTGCTCCGGCAGTCGCTGCCCGCCGGAGCCGGTCAAACAATCGTCTGGAATTGCGGCGACGTGGCCAGCGGCCTGTATCTGGTTGTCATTACACTGGATAATGAGGTTTACGAGGTTTTAAAGGTCGCCATCATGCGTTGAGGTCGGCTTCATCAAATCCCCCCGCTCTCCCGAATGAAGCTCGCTCAGGTGCAGAGGGGGATTAATTTTTGCCCGCAGTTCTGTTTGCCGAAAGCAACAAGTCCTTGTCACCAACAGCCTGTTTTTCACCGGGAGTCGGTTGGCTGGGCGTTTGTTTGGATCCGGTTCTTGCCCTCGCTTTGATCGCTCTTGCCACTACGATGGCCATGATGGGAATAAAGATCAAATAAAAACCAGGCCCTGAAACCAACGCCCAGACCTTGCGGCTTGAATAGAACGCCGTATAGAGCACGGCGCCGATGTGAAGGAGGACATAAACGCACATCCAGCCCAGCATGGTTTTCATCAGGCCGATCGCCTCCGGCCTCAACGCCATGCCCCCGGGCAGCATGCGCCCGAAGTATCCCGCGAGAAACCCATCCTTGGCCAGAATCAGGGCCAGCATGAAGATAATCGTCACGCCTTCGATGATCGCAGGTTTGATCTTAAAGAACAGGTCGTTCTTGAAAATGATCGAGACCGCGCCCAGCGCGACGATCAGGCCGACATCGAGCACGACAAACCAGTCGAATTGCTGGACCTTCAGGTAGGTATAGACCAACTGGCCTGCGGCAAAAAGCACGGCGGCCAGAATGGATACACGGACGTCTTTGACCAGGGAATCAACGACAATAAAAACGATCAGCGGGAGTAACTGGGACACCAATAGAAACGGATTCATGTTCCTCGCGACAATAGGGGTCAGAGTGTTTTCCTGTCATTTCAGCTTGCAGGCAGGGGTATACCATGGCCGTTCTATCCCAGCGGACTCCCTCCGCAATTCAATCCCGCAAATCCTCTCCCTGGCCAAAGGTCCTGCGGAGGGATTGACAGGAGCGTGCAAAAGCCTCCACGGGAAATGAAGAGCGAACAGAAAGACACGCTTGGTTATTTGGCTTTTAAATACCTTGTCAATATTGCACGGTCACATCCGCGTAGATCGCCCGGCCCGAGCGGCCGGGCAAGGTATTGATCCGGCGCCGGCCGTTTTCCGGGTAATAAACCGATTCATCCAGCAAATTCTCGCCGTAGAATTCGATGCCCACCGGATGTTCCTTCCAAAAATCCAATAATTTGGACAGATCAAACGCCACTTTGGCCGTCATCCAGTTGTAGGGCTCGGCATCGGGATTCACTTCCCTGACCGCGGGATTTATATTTTTCACCGGATTGGCCTGTCCAATATAGGAATTGAACAGCCCCAGATTTATCCCTTCCAGCGGATTGTAAGCCAGCCCCACTTTAATCATGTGATTGGGAATTTCAGTCACGTTCACTTGGCCGTCAGAATTGGTGTTGGTTTGATAGGAATAGGAGCCGGACACCGTGAGGTTGGAAAGAATCTGCGCCTGACTTTCCAATTCCGCGCCTTTGGAGACCATGCTGCCTTTGTTGATATAGGTGAATTGAGGCTGGGTCAGGCCGGTCGCTTTGCGAGTAATGAAATCCGTGTAATAGCTGTAAAACCCGGTCAACGCGAAAGACAACTGGGCGGTTTTATAAAACAACTGGGCGCTGGAGGTGTCGATTTTTTCCGATTTCAATTCGGAGTTGCCGCCCAGAACATAGTGATGAATGTTGGTCTCGATGGGCCAAGGAGACCGGAAAGCCTGCCCGTAGAGTATTTTCGCCCCAAAATCATTCATAAAATTGATGACCGCCCCAGCTCGCGGAACGACGTCCGCATTGCCATTATAGGGATAATTGTACTGGAGACCGGCAATCAGTTTCAAAATATCCAACGGTCGGTAAGTCGCTTCCAGGTAGGCGGTATAATTTTTCTGATCAAACGGATCGATGTAATTGGTCCTCAGGCCATCCCAAGGCCTGCCGGGCATATCGATCAGGTCCCCATTTTCCGAACAAAAACGGTCATCCACCACTGCCCCGGCGATGAAATCCAGTTCCTTGCTGATCGTTCCAAAAAGCGTGACCTCGCCTAAAATATCGCTGGCCTTTGACAGGGGCTGGGGGTCCGGGTTGAACACGCTGTTGAGGTAATTGAACGTCACATTGACGGTGGCATACCAGGCTTCATCAAAATTTAGTTTATAACCCAAGTCCGCGAAAAACCGTTCGGGGTCCAGCGTGCCTGATTGCCTCCAGTCCGGCGAAGAGCCGATGTGCCATTGCCGGGATTTGGTCTGGAAACAGTTCAGGGTGAAATCCTGGTATTGCAGATTGACAAACGCCCCCTGATAGATTTCCTGCCGGTTGGCCTCATCAGACCGGCCGTATTCATCCACGGCTTTATACGTCCACCCTTCGCGGTTGAAGTATTTAAACGCGCCGTAGACCTTCAAATCCCCCGTCTTGCCGCCGGCGCTGAGCGATCCGAGCTTGGTTCCGAAGGAACCGCCGCCCGCAGTTACCTTTCCGGAGAAGTCCTCGTCACCGCTTTTCGTAATGATATTGATGACCCCCACGAAGGCATTGGATCCGTATAGCACCGAACCGGGTCCGCGGATGACCTCGATGCTGGAAATGGCCTCCAGGGGAAACGCCCCGTATACGGGGTAGTTCCAGCCGCCGGATATGGATTCGCGCAAGGGCCGGCCGTTCAGCAGGATCAAAACCGAGTCATCCGTATGGGTCAGAAAGTCGCCCCGGATGGAGACTTTGTTGTTGGGAAACATGTAGGAACCCAAAGTGTATACGCCTGCAATCCGTTCGATCAGGTCGAGCAGGTTGTTGCCGCCAAACTGGGCGATTTCCTTTTCGGTGATGACCGTGACCACGCCTGCGGCCTGTTCCACTGATTCCAGGCGCTTTGAAGCCACGCTCACTTTCGGGATCTCCGTAAACAGGTACAACTCGGTGATCCCGGCGCCGTTTCCTTCGGCTATCACCTCGTCCCCGAAAGCCGCTCCCGCACTCAACATCAGCATGAGACAAAGCAATCCCCCAGCTGCTTGTTTACGCATGGACCCTCCCGATTTTATTGGAATTGCAAGGCAAACATCATCATGCCATTTTTATCAATAGGTTGTCCACTATGATCATTAACGACAGAACTGACACAGGTATAAACAAAATGCTGCTTGACAATATGATTAATTGGTACTAATATTCAATTAATTCTGAATGTTCTAAATATTACTTATGGACATTAACAACATAAACCAATTCATAGAAGCCTGGGGCGCCATGGGAGTGTTATGGGGCATCAACCGCTCCATGGCCCGGGTTCACGCTTTCCTTCTGGCGCAAAGCTCCCCCATTGACCTGGACCAAGTGGCGAACCGGTTGCATATCAGCCGCGGCAATGCCAGCATGTGTCTCAAGGAACTGCGCAACTGGGGACTGATTCGTCGCATCAACCAACCAGGAGACCGCCGCGATTTTTATGTGATTGAACCGGATGTTTGGAACATGTTTTTCCGTATCGTGGTGGAAAGGAAAAAGAGAGAGTTTGACCCGGCGTTGCATTCCCTCCGTTATCTATTGGCAGAAGCGGATTTGGAAAAGGATAAAAAAATCCAGGCCCGCCTGGAACAGATGGAAGAAATCCTTTCCACGGCCAACAGCATCATGAACCGCCTCTTGAGCGACACCGTCAAAAGCCGTAAAATGCTGGATTTTCTTAAGAACTTCACCCCGAAATAAGAAAGAAATCATGAAGCCCACTATTCGATTATTGGTGAATGTTTGTTTCAGTTTTTTCTGAACTTATTGAACACTAGTGCCCACGGTTTTTTCGAAGCCGCGGGCCGGAATGGACCTTGTTCGCTAACATGGCCATGATAAAAATCATGCTGATTTATCCGCCGGGCAACCTCTACCAACGTGGCGAGGATCGCTGTCAGGCGAATGTCGGGAAATCATCAGCCACGACCGTACGCGCATGCAATGATCTAGGCTATGCCTCTTCCCGACTGGTGAACGCCGGCTACCAGGTTTTCCTGCGTGATTATCAAACTGAAAGAAAAGTATGGCATGATCTTTTAACGGATTTCAGGGCTTATCGACCCGACGCGCTTTTTATCAGCACGACAAATGCCACGGTTTTTCAGGATCTTCAACTGGTGGCCCAACTGAAGGCGGAATCATCCCACCTGATGGTGATGCTCAAAGGAGCGATCTTTTTCGATCCGGAAGACCAATTCCTTTCGCAACTGGATCTTTCCTCTGCCGATTACTTGATAGGGGGCGAAAGCGATTTTATCGTGGACCGGCTCGTTAATGCACATTTCCGGCAGCAACCGCCTCTGGCATCGATCGCTGGCATCTTGTATCGGAAAAAGGGGAAATGGCACCGGACCTCTTTTTCCTCATGGGAAACGGACCTGGATTCCTGTCCTTTTCCCGACCGGGCCCGTATGAATAACCGCTTATATACTCGTCCGGATACCGAGGAACCCCTCGCTACCATTACCATCGCGCGAGGGTGTCCCGCTTCGTGCATATATTGCCTGACGCCCCTTATCTCCGGTAAGCGGCTCCGCTACCGGTCACCGCAAAATGTCCTCGCCGAACTCATGGAGTGCCATCAAAAATACGGGCTGCGCAATTTCTTTTTCAAAGCTGACACCTTTACTTTTGATCCGGCGTGGGTCCAGGAATTATGCGGCAGGATTTCATCCTCGCCCCTGGGGGGCAACATCCATTGGGTGGCTAATTCCCGGGTCAAACCCTTGTCTTTGCCGGTTTTGCAGCAGATGAAGGCGGCCGGGTGTTGGCTGGTGGCTTTCGGCTTCGAATCCGGGAGCCAAGAGACATTGGACAAAATCAAAAAGTCCACCACCCTCGAAGACAATCACCGGGCCGCCCGTCTGAGCAGACAAGCGGGGTTGCAAACTTTCGGTTTCTTCATGATCGGGCTGCCTTGGGAAAACCAGGGTCATCTTGACGCCACGCGGACTCACCTGTTTCAACTGGCTCCTGACTTTATCGAGTTGCACATTGCCATGCCTTTTTATGGGACGCCACTCTATCAGATGGTCAAAACGGAGGGACTGCTTGACCTTACCGCGTTGGGAAAGGATTATTTCAGCACCCCGACCCGCGGCACACGGTTCCTTTCCAGTCAGGTGCTCCGGGACTTCCGGCGTGATACTCTGCGGTCATTTTATACCCGGCCCGGCTATGTTGTTCGCAAAATGCTTTCCGCGTTGGGAAGCCCCCGCACCTTAATAAATTACATCCGATACGGACTGCTTACTTCGTCCATTTTTCGATAAAGTCCAGTCCATGGAGGCTTACAACCATGTTGGCACACGACCCCATTTCGTCCAAATACGTTTTAGAAACCATTAAAGCCAGGCATAGCATCCGCCGGTTTACCGGGCAAGCGGTGCCGGAAGCAGAACTGATGGCGCTGCTAGAAGCTGCAAACAATGCGCCTTCAGCCCACAACCAGCAGTCCTGGCGATTTATCATTATTCGCGGCCGCAAAAAAGCAGAATTGGCGGAACTGATCAACCGCAAGTCATCCGGTTTTCCGCGTGAAGTTTCAGCGTTGCTGCGCATGGCCTCGCGGACGATCGCCTGCGCTCCCATTTCAATTGCAGTGATAAACACCGGCGAACTGGTCGATCAGGGCGCCCGTTTTTTTCCGGCCGACCTGGAATGTGCGCGCGATTTTTTCCGCATTATGGAGATTCAAAGCTCGGCCGCCGCGGTCGAGAATCTGCTCATCGCCGCGACTTCTTTGGGGTTGGCCTCGGTTTGGCTTGGGATACTCTATCTGATCAAAGAGGATGTCTTGGCGTGGCTCGAAGAACCCCGGGGTGAGTTCATGGCCGTCATCCCCATGGGTTACCCTTCGCGTTCGAGTACTGGCCCTCGCAAGCGGCCCATTTTAGATAAAGTTCGAAACTTGGATTGAGACGGAATGTAATAGGAAACCTTAAAAAACAACTACAAAGGACTAACACCCCAGTGCTTCTGCTAATAGCTTTATCATCGCCCCCTGTTCCTCCCGAAGGTTTTCGTCACTATTTGTTTATCATGACTTCCCTGGTTGCATTTGCATATTAAAACTCATACGAGATTGTGCCAAAAATGGCCCTGCCCGGCTCCAGAGGCAGCGTGTTGACCCAATTTTTATCAAATTCCGGAAAAAAGTAAGCCTGATTCAATACATTTTGAATGAAAAGATTCAGCTTCGCTGACTTCAGCATAGGAGGGTTGTAGGTTATATTGAGGCTGATTAAATCGATGGCCTTGGCCTCGGGATTAAGAGCTTGACCGGCATTTTTCTTGGGGTCCCCAAAATGATTATCAAAAACAGCCAGGCTTAATCCAAAAGGGGTGCTATAACTCACCCCAACTTTCACCATAGTATTAGGCGTAAGAAGCAGGTCGCTTTGTTCCTCCTGATAACACGCAGAACCTTCAATCAAAATATCCGGCGTCAAAGGGATCTTGGTTTCAAACTCAACGCCTGAAATATCCATGGAGCTTACATTGTCATACGTGCTGGTGCTGGGTATCGAAGGACTCATGATGCGCGCAATCAGGTTCTCGTATCGAGTCCTGAAAAAGGTCACCGCCGATTGAACCGTTTTTTCATTATAAAAAACATGAATATCGGCTGTTTTGCAGATCTCGGGTTTCAAGTCGGGATTTCCAATGATGACCCCCGGGAACGATATCGCGGTTTCCATGGCCCAGGGCGCCCTGAACGCTTCCGCGTAGGAAACCTTGGTTCCCAGTTTGTCAGTCCATTGATAGATGGCTCCCAGCCGGGGAACCGTGACTCCGTCGACATTCGAGGGCTTGTTATATTGGGCCCCGGCAATCAGTTTGAACTCGTCCCAGGGAGTGTAATCGACTTGCGCATAACCGGATAGATTGTTTTTATTGAATTCAGCGAAGTGCGGATTTTCTGAAAAGGCCCTCTGGCTATTCGATAACAACCCGCCGACAACCATGTTGATTTTGTCAATAATGGGGCCGCCAACCGATATTTCCCCTAGAAGATCGGAGGTTGCTTCGCCCGCCGGTACCTGCTTGGTGTGGGCTGCAAATCTGACGTGGTTCAAAGTGACGTTGGCGTTGACCGTATACTCGCCAAAGATTTGTTGAGAGTATCCGGCATCGGCAAAAAGGCGGCTTAAATCCAGCCAGCTTTGGCCTTCTCCGCCGGAATATTGAAAAGCGGGATTAATCCCCAAGTTCCCGTCCTTCAGAACGGCATGATAGACATTGAAGGTGAAGTTCTTATATCCAAGAAACAATGAACCGCTGGCATCGCGGTTGTAATATTTCATAGACCCTTCGGTGTTGGTGGTTCTCGGCAAAACCGTGCTCGCCTGAAAATCCCAGCCGTCATTTTTAAAATAGTTGGCAGTGGCAAGCAGGTTGAAGTCTTGGGTTTTATATCCGATGGTTCCCCTGCCGATCATGGCCCCGTAAGAACCGGCCCCGGCTGTGAGGTCCGCCTCGAGTTCCTTCGCAGGCTGCCGGGTGATAATATTGATGACCCCGTCCATGGCGTTGGTCCCGTAAAGAACCGACCCGGGCCCGCGGATGATCTCAATGCGTTCGATGACCTCGACGGGAAAGATCTCGTAGAGCGTCGCATTTTGCCCGCCGGCGATATCGTCTCTGAAAGGCCTGCCGTTGATGAGAACCAGGATATGGTTGTCATAATGCGACACCAGGTCCCCGCGGACAATCATGGCGTTGTTCCGGAACAAATGGGAGCCAACAGGTTGGATGCTGGGCGCCCTTTGCAGCACGTCGTACAAGGTGAGGCCGCCGAATTTCTTTATTTCTTCGGCGGTGATGACCGTAATGACTCCCGGCGCCTTGTCAATGGACTCCGCTTTTTTGGAAGCCGTGACAACGGACGGCATTTCGAAAAGCATCAGTTCAGTTATCGGGGCAGCCAATTCACCTGTTGCTGCCGGTTCTTCGGCCAAACCCACGGATGGGATATACAATAAGCTCGCGCAAAGGACAAACTTAAAGACAACCCTGAACAAGCTTCTTTGCATGGTAATGTCTCCTCCGGCATAGATTGCGCTTAACAGTATTCTACTTGTTTACGATGTAAATAGACACTTTCTTCAATATAAATATATAGTATCGTCGAATACAAGAGACCATTGATAAATAGATATTTTTATTGCACGTGCTTTTTCGTTCATATACTTATCAACGTTCCCTGCTTCCCCGTCTCTGTCCTCGCGGACCTGCCGGCCACTTCGGTTGACGGGGTGAGGTCAGGATCAATACCGGTCGCCCACCACACCCTGCTTAATGAGGGAGTCAAGACGGTCCAGGTGTTCCTTTTGCAGAGTGACATCTTGTGACGCCCAGTTTTCTTCCAGGCGTTCAATTTTCCGCGTCCCTGGTATGGCGGCGAGGGGGACATTGCGCGACAGAACCCACGCCAATGCGACTTGAGCTGCTGTGGCTTTCATTTCATTCGCGACTTCTGCAACGAGATCGGCCAACCGGCTGTTCTTGGCGATGGCTTCCTCGGTAAATCGCGGATTCTCCAACCGCCAGTCTCCGGGCTTCAGATCGCTTCGGGAACGGATGGCCCCGGATAAAAATCCCCGGCCCAGGGGACTGTAAGCCACAAATCCGATGTCCAGCCGTTTTATGGTCGGCAGAATGTCAGCTTCAACGTCCCGCGACCACAAGGAATACTCGGTCTGGAGCGCCGTGATAGGATGAACCTGGTGGGCGCGGGTAATGGTCTCCGGATCCGCCTCAGACAGGCCGATGTAGCGCACTTTCCCCGCCTTCACGAGTTCTGCCATGGCGCCGACCGTTTCTTCGATCGGTGTTTCGGGGTCCACGCGATGCTGGTAGTAGAGATCGATGTAATCTGTCCCGAGCCGCTTCAGCGAGGCATCGCAACACGACTTAACATAACCCGCATTTCCTTTGATACCCTGCCAGCTGCCGTCTTCGCCGCGGGAAACGCCAAATTTGGTTGCCAAGGTGATTTGCCCGCGGCGCCCCTTGAGCGCTTTTGACAATAGTATTTCGTTCGTAAACGGGCCGTACATATCCGAGGTATCCCAGAACGTGCACCCCATTTCCGCCGCCCGTTCGAGCACGCGGATGTTTTGCGCCTCCGAAGAAGAGCCGTAAAAATCCGGCATTCCCATGCAACCCAAGCCGATGGCCGGCACCCGCAGGCCTTGCGATCCGAGATTGACTTGTTTCATGGCTCCGAGGTCTCCTTTTTAACTGATGTTTAATCAATTACTTTTCGATATCCAGGGGCAACTTCCACCACGGGGATATTATGTTGGATTTGAATGATGAAGTAAATGCATTAAAAAGGAATATCGAAAGGCGATCGCGGATCGCGCATCCTTGTCGTTAAAATAAAAGTTCGGAGAGTAGAAAGTCGAGAGTAGACCGCACTTGAGATTTTATTGCCTAATTTCTACTTTTTAATCTCAAATGCTCCAGTAAAAACAAAGCCACCTTCAGTGGGTGGTTTTATTATTTACGGGCGGGGGCGAGCGAACGAATTTCGAACCTGGTACCGGATGGAATTGGCGGACGCTTAGCGCACCACCGCCACTTTGGCTTTTCCGATTTCCTTTCCTTCCAGCAGCAACCGCGCCAGGTAAATGCCCGGCGCCAATCCGGAACAGTCCCATGTGATGGTTTCCCGGCCGGAGTATAAATCAGTGTTTAGGGCAGCTACCCTCTCGCCATTTAAATTGTAAATCATTATCATAACCCGACCGGCCTCCTCCACATTCATTACAAATCGCATCTTATCACTGGCCGGACTGGGATAAACCAATACTTTTTTATTGCCTGGGCCAGCCAGCACCGGACTTGCCGTCAGGGTAGGCGAACTTGTGCCCGTCATGCCGGCGGTAATTGTGGGCGTGGCAACAATGACCGGACTGTTTGTTGCCGTCGAAGTCGGCGTTCTCGAAAGCACGGGTGTTTCATTTGCCGTCGTGGTTGTTGTCGGCGTGACCGTTAGTGTGGTCGACAGTGTGCCCGTCGGGGTAATGCTGGACGTCGCGCTGGCGGTTGGCGTCGCGGTTAAAGTCTCTGTTCCGGTCCGGGTCAATGTGACTGTCGGCGTGGCAGTCGGCGTTGGTGTCGCAGTTGAGGTTTCACTTCCCGTTGCCGTCAACGTGTGCGTCGCAGTCAAAGTCACGGTCGGCGTGGCCGTCAATGTCGGTGTCGCGGTTCCGGTTTCTGTCCCGGTCGGAGTCATCGTCACCGTCGGTGTTTGCGTCCCAGTCGGTGTCACAGTCCAGGTTTGGGTCGCCGTGCAAGTGATGGTCGGTGTGGCGGTTGGCGCAGGAACAGGTCCGGTGCGCATGTCCGAATTGCCGCATAATCCGCCCCACGACAGGTTGTGCCACGGGCCGTGCAGATTTCCATTGGAAGCTTGGGCAGGATCATACAACAGCCTGGCCTGCCAATGATAAGCCTGCAGAGAATCAAGGCCACTTAACGGGAATTCCAGATCCGTACCCGCCACTCCCAGATCCGTGTATCCTGCCTGGGCGGTCAAGGTCCCGGACATTAATGGCTGTCCTGGTTCCCCAGTTTGCAGTTGCAGCTTCGCCCTGCTCCGGCCCTGGCTCGCTCGGCTGAAAATACGCACCCGGAAGGATGTGTTGCCGGCATCTGTCGAAGCCATTCCAGCGGGTCCGATCAACCGTAATCCATCAGCGCTTGCCTGGCGAAGCCTGACTGCTTGCGCTGTACCACTATTGCCGAGATACACAAACGCCCGGCCTTCATTGCTTTCACTGTTGGAAAAATAAGGCGCGCCCACAATAGTGTCGCCGTAGCCGTCACCATTGACATCTCCGGCGCCAGTCGCCACCCAACCAAAACGAGCATTCGCCTGGTTGCCCCCGGTCATCCAGGCCGATGCCCCCGCAAGCCCGGTCGCGCCGCCATAATATATAAACGCGCGGCCTTCATTCGTCTCACCGTCGCTAAAATTCGGTGCACCTATCATCACGTCGTCATACCTATCGCCATTCACGTCACCGGCGCTGGCTACGGATTGGCCGAAACGGGCATCCGCCTGATTGCTCTCCGCGGTCCAAACCGGGGTGCTTCCCAGCCCCGAGGCGCTGCCGTGAAACACGTAGGCGCTGCCTTCGTTCACCTCGCCATTATCATAAAAATAAGCGCCCACCACCACATCGCCGTACCCGTCGCCGTTCACATCTCCGGCACTGGCACAGGCCCCCAAATAGGCATTCACCTGGTTGCTCTCCGTGGTCCAAGCCGGGGTGACGTAAAGTCCACCCGCGTACCCATGATAAACAAACGCGCGGCCTTCCCGCGACTCGCCATTGCTGTAAAAAGGCGCGCCTGCAATTACATCGCTGAACCCATCACCGTTCACGTCTCCAGCCGAAGCCACGCACGAGCCCATCTGGGCAATGGCTTGGTCGCTTTCAGCAGTCCAGGCCGGAGTGCTGCCAAGTCCGCTTGCGCTTCCGCAATAGACAAACACCTGGCCTTCATCCGCTTCGCCATGGTCATAGTTGGGTGCTCCGATAATCACGTCGGCATACCCGTCGCCATTCACATCCCCTGCGCCCGCCAGGCTGGTGCCGAAATAAGCGCTCGCCTGGTCGCCTTCCGCGGTCCAGTCGGGCGTGGCCGAGAGTCCGGTTGCGCTCCCGTGATACACATAAACCATGCCCTCATTGGTCTCGCCGTGGGTGTACCAATGGGCGCTGATAATCACATCACCGTACCCGTCGCCGTTCACATCCCCGGCCGCCGCCGCCGCATTGCCGAAATAAGCGCCTGCCTGATCCCCGGCGGCCGTCCAGTCCGGTGCCAGGGAGGGTCCGCTGGCGCTGCCATGATAAACATAAACTCTGCCCATGGCATCGTATCCGCGCGCGCCTACGATCACGTCATTGTAACCGTCGCCGTTCACGTCCCCGGCGCTTGACACCATCCAGCCAAAGTTGGCGTTTGCCTGATCGCTCTCTGCTGTCCAGGCCGGGGCAGCCGCGAGCCCTGAAGCGCCCCCGTGATAGACAAATACGCGGCCCAAATCAGGCACGCCATTGTCATATAAATAAGCGCCCACCATCACGTCCGAGTACCCGTCGCCGTTCACATCCCCGGCGCTTGACGCCGAATAGCCGAACCGGGCGTTGTATTGATTTCCCTCATCAGTCCAAGTTGGAGTTGCAGCCAAACCTGAAGCGCCGCCAAGATACACATAGGCGCGGCCTTCGTCCATGTCGCCGTTGTCATATAAACAAGCGCCCACGATCACATCAGCGTATCCGTCGCCATTCACATCACCTGCGCCCGCCACGGAATAGCCGAACTCCGCACTGTTTTGATTGCTTTCGGCGGTCCACGCCGGGGTTGCGCCCAGACCCGAGGCGCTCCCGTGATACACGAACGCGCAGCCCTCATTCGCCTCTACATTGTCATACGCGATGGCGCCCACAATCACATCGCTGTATCCGTCGCCATCCACATCCCCCGCGCCCGCCACGGAATAGCCAAAACAAGCATTAACCTGATTGCTCTCCGCAGTCCAGGCCGGGGTTGCGGCCAAGCCGGAAGCGCTCCCATGATAGACAAATGCGCGGCCTTCCCCCGCCTCGCCGCTATAGCAGTTGTAAGCGCCCACAATCACATCGCTGTATCCGTCGCCGTTCACATCTCCGGCGCTCGCCACCGAATAGCCGAAATACCCATCGACTTGATTGCTCTCGCCGGTCCACGCCGGGGTTGCGGCCAGTCCCGAGGCGCTCCCATGATACACATAGGCGCGGCCTTCCCGCGACTCGCCATTGGTATAATAGCGGGCGCCCACGATCACATCCGCGTACCCATCGCCGTTCACATCCCCGGCACTCGCTACTGAATAGCCGAAATGCGCACCGGCCTGGTTGCTCTCGGCGGTCCAGGCCGGAGTTGCGGCCAGTCCCGAGGCGCTTCCGTGATAAACAAACACGCGGCCTTCGCCCACTTCCCCGTTATTATAATTAAAAGCGCCTACAACCACATCACTGTATCCGTCGCCATTGACATCACCCGCACTCGCCACCGAATGGCCGAAATAGGCACCAAGCAGGTTGCCCTCAGTGGTCCACGCCGGGGTTGCGGCCAGTCCCGAGGCGCTCCCATGATACACAAACGCGCGGCCTTCATACGTCTCGCCATTGCTGTAATGGGACGCACCTACGATCACATCGCCATACCCGTCGTTGTTCACATCCCCGGCGCTCGCCACCGACCAGGCGAAATAGGCGCCGTTCTGGTCCCCGTCAGCAGTCCAGGCCGGGGTTGTCAGCAAGGGATCAATATGCACAGGATAGGCAGCAGCGTGATCATCATAAGCCAGCATGATTCGGTTGTTTTCCAGCCGAAGTTCGGAGCGCAGAACCTTTCCGCGCGCATCCCGAACCAGCAGTTTGCCGTATTCCAGAACTTTGGCCTGATGTTGATCTAGAAATTCGATGCGCTGTTGGTCCGGGGATAAACGGGGGATCAAGCCCAGGATGGGCTGGGATTGGATGCCCACTGTATCGGTGTCCGGTTGAGCGCCCCGATTGATTTCCGGTTTCCGATGAATGACAAATCCCTGTTCCACGCCTTCGGGTTTGTTCTCATACCATTCGACGAAATCCTCACGCGCATACTCCACCCGGTTGCCTTCGGCTTTTGGCGCGATGTCCGGCACAGAGCGCATAGCGCCCGTCCTCCCGATTGCCTGGGTCTGCCATCGCCATGTCCATTGAGCGCTTTGTGTCTGAGCAACCTGAACGGTCTTAGGTCCTTTGCCCGGCAACAGTTGTCCGGCGGTTCCCCGGGAAATGAACTGCGGCGCCACTTCAATGCCGTCGCTCGCAAAAACCGTCCGCAACCGCTGTTTCCTATTCGGCGCCTGCCATTGGCCTTCCGCGTTTTTCAACGCCGTATATTCCTGGGTTTCGATCCGCCTTATAACTTGGCTGAGCCAATTTTCATTTGCCCCTGCTTTAGCCGCCTGGGAGTTTATGGCGATGTTCGTTTTCACCGATGCTTTGCTTGCCTGCCACGCGAACAACCGTTTAGCCTGCCGCCAGTCCTGCCCTTGTGCCTTGAATCCCAACCCGGCAGCGCCCCCAATCATCAATCCGCCGGACAGCAGGATAGTAAGTCCGGTTAAATACCATTTCCGTATAAATAAATTCATGCTTCCCCTCGGGACTTCGGTTTCTCGTCACCTGCATGCGCCGGGCCCAAACGGCCACCCGTTATCATGAAAGCGGCCACTTTTAGTTAAAAATGGAACAGGTGCCTGGACAGCCCGCAGTCTTTAGTGGCCGCGTTTAACAAAATCCCATAAAAACATTGAAATTGCTAGTTTTTTCTCTGCGCCCGCGGGTATACTCCATCCATTAATAGGGATACAACGGTTCCATTCCGATTCCACAGATCCAATTATTCAGGGGTCCAATGCTTAGGTCGCGTTGCTGACAGAAAATGTTTTTAGCGGCAAAACGAACGATTTGATAATAGGGGAGGTCGGTATGCCCCAACCAAACGCAGTGTTATTTTATGTCATCGATATCGTCAAAAGCTCGGCGTTCTATTCGGATTTATTCAATCAAAAACCCACTTTAGCGTCCCCCTTCTATGCGATGTTCAAGCTCGATCATGGTTTCGAATTCTCCATCTATGACCGCAACAAGCTGCAACCTCCTGCCCCTGCCATGAGCGCCTCGGCAGAGCTGAGCTTCACGGTCACGGGTACGGCCGCGTTAAACGAGCTGCATCAACCATGGGTCCAAAAGGGGATTCGCATCATCATACCGCCCCAGAAAATGTATTTTGGCAGCACCCATTTTATGGGTCTGGACCCGGACGTCCATCGTCTGCGCGTCGAAACGCCGGATTAAATGCCGACGCTTCGAGCAGGGGGATATCTTTCCCATACTCCCTGAGTTCTCGCCTCGTCTTCCGAACACCTGCAGAAAATTAAGTACCCAGCCTGAAAGGGCTGGGTGTTTTATTTTCTGGCGGGGTCGACGGGGCTCCGGCCTTTGGCCTAGAACCCTCGCGCCTCCCGGCGCTCTCCATAGGGGCTCTGCCCCTCTGGCGCTCCTCGCAAGCTCGTCGCTGTCACCCCGAGTGCCTGGGGGAGCTTCTCCCCCAGACCCCCTTGAGTTCGAATCTCCCATCAATCTCCTATCAGTAAATAAAAAGCCCGGTCCTTTTGGACCGGGCTTTTTATTTACTGGCGGGGTCGACGGGGCTCGAACCCGCGGCCTCCTGCGTGACAGGCAGGCGCTCTAAACCAGCTGAGCTACGACCCCATATAAACGCAGCGAATCAGCTCACCTGTCCAGCTGTTCAACTGCTTAAATTCATTAAAACGATCATGTGAAAAATCGACCAGTGGAACAGCAGAGCAGGTGACCGCAGGCTCGCTTTAATCTCCTGTTCAACTGTTCAACTGCTCGCCTGCTCTGCGTTTCGCCCGCCAGGGCGAAACGCTGGTGGGCGAAACAGGGTTCGAACCTGTGACCTCCTGCTTGTAAGGCAGGCGCTCTAACCAACTGAGCTATCCGCCCATGACTTGCATGCACTTAAAAAACGTTCTGAAAAGCAGGGATGATCGTTAAATTCACCGCCACTGCTGATCAAAGTCCATTTAATATACGGATTTTTCCGGTCGAGTCAAGCACTTACTTGGGTGGACGGGCGGAATACTTGGTATGCAGCAGTTCATGCGCCAGCCGGCTTAAAGGCTGTCCGAGGAAATCCCGGTATAGCGCCTGGATTTCCTTGTTTTGATGGGATTTTCTTATTTCACGCTGGCGGTCATCCTGATTGATGCCAAGGGTTCGTTTGACGATCCGGGGCAGGTTGGTGGAAACAATCTGACCTCCCCCTCCCACGCACCCGCCAGGGCAGCACATGATCTCGATGAAATGGTAGCGGGAAAATTCGCCCTTCTGCTTGATGGATTCCAGCACCTGCCGGGCATTGGCCAGCCCGTGGGCCACAGCGACTTTGATTTCCGACCCGTTGATCAGGACCCGGCCCCTTTTTATGCCTTCCACGGTTCCCAGCTCTGAGAACTCCAGCTCACCCAGAGGGGTATTGGTCAGCAGCTCGTAGGCCGTCCGCAAGGCAGCCTCCATGACACCTCCGGTCCGTCCGAAAATGGGTGCTGCGCCGGAATACGCGCCTAAAAGCGGATCAGGGCCTTCCTCTGGCATTTTTGACACATCGATGTTCAGTATTTTTAAAAGCTTGGCCGCCTCGCGTGTCGTCAGTACAACGTCCACGTCCTGAAAGGGGTCTTGGTTCAGCCCCTTCCGGCGCCAGTATTCCCAGGCTGCGTTCATTTCTTTGCGGGCCGCTTCGTATTTTTTAGCCGTGCACGGCATAATGGATACCACGGTCATTTTCCCCGGAGCGACGCGCAATTTTTCCGCGGCATAGGTTTTTGCCGCCACGCCGAACATTTGCTGGGGTGATTTGGCGGAGGAAACCAGCGGCAGCAACTCCGGATAGAAGGTTTCGATGTAATTGACCCAGCCCGGCGAGCAGGAGGTCAGTTGCGGCAGAGGCCCTTGCCGCTGAAGGCGCGCGATCAGTTCGGAGCCTTCCTCCATGATCGTGAGGTCAGCGGCGAAGTTGGTGTCCCAGATCCGGTCAAAACCGGCCCGGCGCAAAGCGGCGTACAATTGGTTGGTGACTAAAGCGCCCGGCGCGATGCCGAAGGCCTCGCCCAGGGTGGCCCTGACCGAGGGGGCAAATTGCACGACCACGTATTGATCCGGATCATTCAGCGCTTGCAACACCCTGGCCGTATCGTCCTGCTCCCTCATTGCGCCCAAGGGCCGTGAAAACGGGCACATATGGCATCCCATCAGGTCAAGATAGGCGGCCAGGTTCTCCGGCGAGCCCATGGGGCAAGCCAGAATGCACTGCCCGCAACGCACGCATTTGGTTTCGTCCACCACGATCCCCAACGCAGGATCCTTGCGCAGGGCGTCCACTCCCTGGAGGTCTTTGCAGGCGTTGACGCACGCTTCGCAGCGCAGGCATTTGTTCGGCTCATGCAAAATGGACGGCCCGGTCAGGCGGTCTGCGAAACCCCACTTTTCCCTTTCCGGCGCCGAGACAAATCCGGCGGATTCCGCCTCGGCTGCGCACAATTCCTGGATTTGCCTGACAACGGCGCATTCCTGCCGTTCATGCAATTGCTTGACCCGGTCGCGCAGGCTGGCCTTTATTTTAGGGGATTCGGTGTTGATGCGCATGCCCTGTGCCACTGGCCTCTTTTTCATCGCCGCCACCGGCATCAAAACCTGGTTGACTTCCGCAATGCTAAGCAGATAGCAATCGCCGTTGTGAATCCAAGAGGTTTCGGCCACGTCCTCCGGGCGGGCGAAACACGCGCCGTTTTGTACAGCCGCATCGTATATCGTCGTATCGCGGGCCACGGATATTTCCTCGCCATTGAGCAGCAAGGACACTTCCGGCCCTGTACCCGCGGAATAATCGCTGCCTGCGGATTGCTTGGCGGGTCTGCTTTGTTTTAGGATAATGCCGGGAGCGGCCTTTTTCTTCATGTCCCGCCTCCCGGACCGGGTTTCGCCGTTAAGCGCAAGGGGCCCAGGCGCTTTATCGTTCGCGTCATGGCGACAGCCAGTTCCTGGAACTTCTTCCCCTCCGAGGCCGCCACCCAATCCCGCAGACAGCGCGCTTCTTCAATGCCCAGCTGGGCCAGCACTTTTTTAAAGGTTTTAAAGCGCTTCTCGGCTTTAAGGTTCCCATTTCGGTAATGGCAGTCTCCAGGATGACAGCCCAGCACCATCACCCCGTCTGCTCCCATCCGAAAAGCTTCCAGGACCAACCGGGGAGACACCCGGCCGCTGCACATCACGCGCACCAGTTGGACATTGGCGGGATACGCGAGTTTTTGTCCGCCAGCCTGGTCTGCGCCCCCATAGGCGCACCAGTTGCAGACAAAAGCCACAATTCGCGGTTCGAAATCAGTCATTGAGCAGCCCTTCCAATTCCGCCTGCAATTGCGCGTCTTGAAAATGCCTGGCGCCGATGGCCAGGTTGGGGCAGCCTGCCACACAAGTGCCGCAACCGCGGCAAACGGCCTCGTTGATTTCGCACACCCTGAGTTCCGGGCGGTAGGCGATGGCCGAAAAAGGGCACAACGCTTCGCACAGCCGGCAGCCTTTGCACAAATCGGGATCGATGATCGAAGTCTGAATCTCCAACTCGATCTTTTTGCCAGGCACCAACTGGCTGACAGCTTCTCCGGCCGCAGCCTGAGCCTGCACCACGGCTTGGTCAGCCAGGCACGGGCCTGCGCATCCGCCGGCCTGGTAGATGCCGTCCAGGCTGGTGCCGATGGAATGCAGGAAGTGACTGTCGGGTTTGAAGAAACCGGCGGGCCCGCTTTCGATCTGAAGCAATGTCCCCAGGGTTTCCGCATCACCGGCCGGGCCGGCGCCAGTGGCCAATACCACCATGTCGACGCCAAAGGGTTTTTGGCCGGGCATTCGTATTTCCACGGCGCCTTTTTTCCGAACCAGCGTTACCTTGGCCAAATCCCTGGTCGCCAGGAATTGGGTGCCGGCCTTGACCTGCTCGGTGTAAAATTCCTGCGCCGCCTGGCCGGCAAACACCAGGCGGTCGTGGATATTGAACACCTTGGCCTTCGGGTTCTGCTTGCGCACGACTTCCCCGACCTTGGCGGCCAGCAGGCAGCAAATGCCCGAGCAGTAGGGCAAGGCCGTATCCTGCAGCGATCCAACGCAGTGGATCACAGCCACCGAAGCCGGGATTTTTCCGTCCCGGCGCCGGATCGTGCCCTGAGAGGGGCCGTTGGAATTTGAGATCCGTTCGAATTCGGGCAGGCTGTAAACTTCCGGTATCTTCCCATAGCCCAGGCGGGCGAGCGGCGAAGGATCGAAGGGCGTAAAACCCGTGGCCAGAATTACGGCGCCGGCGGATATCGCCCTTTCCTCGTCTTTATCCTCAAAATCCACGGCCCCGAAGGAACAGGCTTCGGCGCAGGCCCGGCACGAGCCGTCCTTGAAATGCAGACAGGCTTGCCTGTCAATGGCCGCCGCGGCGGGAACCGAGCCTGGGAAGAGCGTATAAACAGCCTTGCGGGTGCCCAAGCCCAGGTGGAACCCGCTTTTCACCTCCACCGGGCAAACCGGAAAGCAGGCTTCACAACCCACGCAGTTCTGGTTCACGTACCGGGCGCGCTTGCGGATTTTGACCGTGAAATTGCCGTGAAACCCCAGAACTCCGGTGACCTCGGAATGGGTCAGAATGGTGATGTTCGGATCATCCTTGATTTTAAAGAGCCGCGGCGACAGCAGGCAGGGGGCGCATTCCATGTTCGGGGCCAATTCCTCGGTTTGCATCAGCCGGCCGCCCAGGGAGATGTCCCGCTCGACGAGGGTCACTTTCCTTCCGGCCTGGGAGGCCAGCAAGGCGGCTTCCATGCCGGCAATGCCGCCCCCGATTACGACCAGGTCTGTGTTGCATTCCACGCTCCGGCGCTGCAGGGGCTCGTGCCGCCGGGCGCGTTCGACCGCCGCCCGGATCAGGGCGATGGCTTTGCGAGTGGCCTCGGCTTTGTCCGTGGTCACCCAGGCGCAGTGCTCGCGGATGTTGGCCATGTGGATGGCGGCCAGATTCAAGCCGGCCTTTTCCGCCACTGCCCGGAAGGTGGCTTCGTGGGCCCTGGGCGAGCAGGCGGCGATGATCAAGCGGTCGGGTTTTTCCTGTTGGAGGACTTCCAGCGTGTAGCTTCGGCCTTCCGCGGAACAAAGCAGGTCATGAAAAAGAACGAATTGCAAATCGTGGCGTTTCCGGGCCCAGGCCACGACAGCGTCGAAATCGACGGCCTGAAAAATCGTGTTCCCGCATTTGCAGAGCATCAAGCCCATCTTGAGTGCATCACCGGGCATTCATGACTCCCAGAGAAATGTCGTCGGGACAGGCCCGCCACCCCTTCCCCGCCCTTCAGCCGTACCGCTCCCAGCGGGTCCAGATGATGGTCGTTCCCAGCCCGGGCTGGGATTCGATCGAAAACTCATCCGCCAGTTTTTTGCTGCCGCTCAGGCCGATGCCCATGCCCTTGCCGAATTCCCGGATGCTTTTTGGCTGCATGGCTTTCTCGATATCCAGAATGCCCGGGCCGTGATCGGCAAATTTGATCCGGATCCCCTTTTTTCCCGCAGGCGACAGGACGATCTTGGCTTCGACGTCGCCTTCCTTGGCATAGTTGTAGATGTTGCGGACCAGTTCCGATACGGCGGTGATGACGTGCATCCGCTCCAGGGAATTGAACTGCAGCCGCTGGTTCACCAGTTCGCGGATCGCATGGCGCACCGCCAGAATATGCTGCTCACTGGCGATGTGCATGACAAAGCTGTCATCCATGGGCTTGAACCATGGAAATAGCCTCCTCCACCGTCAGCGCAGTGCGCACGCCCCGCCACGTCAATCCCATCTGAGTGAGGGTGAAGGCCACCTCCGGCGTGATGCCGACCACCACGGTCATGCAATTCAAACAATGCGCCGCCCGGCCGATGTTGATCAGGATCCGGGCAAAGTAGGAATCAATGACTTCGACGAGGGAGACGTCGATGACCAATCCCCTGGCGTGGGTCAGTTCGATTTTCTTGAGTATCGCCAAGTGGAGTTCTTCGGCCATCTCGTCCGTCAGCTCGATCTCAATGGGCGCCAGCACGACTTGGCCGATTTTGATGAGGGGAACCGGGACCTTCATTTATTGGCTCGCTCCGACCATTTTAATCGCCTGCTTCAACCCCTCATGCAGGCTGCTGCGGGTCATGAATTGCTCCACTTCAATGCCGATCTTCACCAAAATGGAGGCCACTTCGGCTGAAATTCCGGTGATGATGGCATCGCTCCCCAGAATCTTGACGGCCTTGATCGTCCGGATCAGGTGCTGGGCGACCATGGAATCGATGACCGGCACGCCGGTGATGTCGATCAGGGCGACGCGGGCATGATGCTGGGTGATGCTTTTCAGCAGCTTTTCCATGGCTTCCTGCGCGCGGTCGCTGGTCAGGGTGCCGATCAGGGGCATAACGATCACGCCTTCCCACGCATAGAGAACCGGCGTGGACAATTCCTTCAAGAGCTCCTCAAGCAGAGTCCGTTCCTGGACCTTGGCAATGGCCGTGTTGATGCCTTTGCCCAAGGCCGCCAGGACCTCGGTTTCAAAATCAATCGGCGCACGGGCCTTCAGGTTGCCGGCCGCCATTTGGTTGAGCACGTCCAGAAATTGGGCGATGGCCAGGGACATCTCCATGGACAGCTTGATCGATTCCCGGGACATGTTCGCCAGCTGATTGATCATGCCGCCCATGCGCGAAACAATCTCCACGGAGGAATCTTCGCGGGCCTGGATTTGAGCGTCACCGCGTTCCAGTTTCTGCAGCGCATTGAAGTGGGCTTCCAATTCTTTCAACAGCTCCGGGGAAATCGGGTGAGCGGTCATCGTTTATCTCCTTTGGTTTCGGTGCGTTTTTATCCACGCCCGCCGGGCGCCGCCTAAAGCGGTCCGCGCCGTGAGTGCGCCAGGGGGTCAGAACTGGATTTTGCAGTGAAAAACGCCGTCCGCGTTCTTTTGCAGGAAAATAAGCGCCTTGCCGACCTTTTCGCACCACGTGCGGACATCATTTTCAAACGTCGGGCAGTCGGCGGTTGCTTCCAAAACATCGCCCGGCTTCATTTCAATGGATTTGGCCGTGATTTTCAAAATCGGCTGTGGACAGCGAAGCTTGGTCAGGTTCATTTGGACAGTTGCCATAGTTCCTCCTGCGGCCATAAAAAGATTTCGGCCTTGTCCGCGGGTTAGCCCCTGCTAAAGGCCGTATTAAGAGTGGTTTTCATTATACTTTAGGTTCGGTGATTTTACTAGTTTGCTTTAGATTCAAGGCTTTTTTAGCGAGACTGAAACAGGGTTAGAGGATTTTAGCCAGCAAGAGAGTCCGGTCATCGTGGAGTTTGCCATATTTAGCCATCAGTTCGTTCACCAATTGCAATGGAGGCTGGGTGCGATGTTCCCAGGGAATGGCCAGGCGGCTGGAAATGCCGTCCGAATAAACGGCGATCAGCGTGCCCGGCACTAACGCCTGCTTTTGAATTTCCAACGTCCGGCAGACGTCGCCGACAATTCCCTCCTGCGGCAGCAGGCTTAGGCTGCCGCTTTCGTTCGGAGGGAATATTTTCACCAACGCGTCGCCCAAACCCGCAAACAGAACCGTTTGGGCCTCGTAATCCAACCGTACGACCACCATGGCCGCCCCGCGCAAGTGTTTCGCTTTTAACAGTTCGTGCGCGCCGTACACCAGGTGATCAACGGGTTTCCCGGGGTTGGAATTCAGGTGCGCCAGAACAGCGGCTGCGCTTTTGTGCGCCTCCTCGCCGTGGCCCAGGGCATCGATGACGCAAAACGTGTCCTCGCGCCCCTTGTGGATAAAATAGGCGTCGCCGTTGCAGTTTTCATGCATCATGACGGGATAGGAGAGGACCGCCACTTCGGATCGGTTGGGAAAATCCAGGCAGTACTTGACCGCCCGCATGCGCAGAATATACCCGTCCTGCTCGCGGATAAAGGCGTCGGAGAGCCGTGACACCATGCCCAAGCCGAGGCCCAGGGTGTTCCGCGTCGAAACGCCGTCTTTCATCGCGTCCGCGGGCAGGGCGCCCACGTTTTCAGTGATGATTTCCACCCAGGGAAAGACAGCGGCGTAATGCGTGATGATGATTTTGCCCTGGCCGCCGTGCTTGACGACGTTCTTGCCCAACTCGCCGGCGATCAGCTTCATTTCCTCGGTTTTCTGCGGTGACAACTGATGCGCGTCCTGCAGGGATTTCAGGCAATCTTCGATTTTAAGGGTATCGACAACCTGCTGAAGGCCGATTTCCCTCCGGTCGGCTATCCGCGTGAAAGCAGCATTCGTTTCATCGGGCATGGGTGGCAGATTCCTCGGAACGCGGCGGATGGGCTAGCGGCGCAAGCCGATGATCATGGCCTCTTCGTTGCAATTGGGGAAATGCGGGCACTTGATGCAATCGCTCCAAATCTTGTGCGGCAAGGCTTCGCGTTTGATCTTTTTAAACCCCTGTTTCCGGAAAAAACCCGGCACGTAAGTCAGCACGAACACCTTGGGAATGGCCATAACCCGGCTTTCCTCCAGGCAGGCCTGGACCAGAGCCTGGCCCACTCCCTTTCCCTGATAAGCCGGATTGACAGCCACGGATTTGATCTCGGCCAAATCCGCCCAGTTGACGTGCAGGCCGGCCACGCCCACCACGGCTTTGCGCTCGATGGCCACGAAATAGTCGCGGATATTCTCGTATATTTCGGACAAGGAGCGCGCCAGCATTTGGCCCTGTTTGGCCCGGCTGTTGATCAACCGGTGGATCGCCGGTACGTCCTGAAGCGTGGCTTTCCTGATCATCGGCTTTGGCTCCTGCCTTCTTCCCAGCCCAGGTCAAGGGCTTGGAGGTTGCGTTGCTTCACGTCCGGTTTGCCGGCAAAGCGGGCTTCCAATTCGGCCCGCACCGCCTCAATGCTCACGCCCCGGTCCAGGCCCAGATAGGCGCCGAGCATGACCAGGTTCAGGGGCGGCTGCTCGAAATTGATTTTTTCCGCCAGACGCGAGGCCGAAAGGCCAATAACCCGGGCCTGTTCGCCGGTTGCGGGCTGTCCGGCCAGATCCGTGTTCACCAGCATGATGCCGGCGTTCAGCAGGCTGGAAGCGTACTGGTTGCGCGCCCGCTGGTCCAGCGCCAGGAATATGTCAGGATGCTTGAACAGCGAGGCGTAGATCGAACGGTCCGCCGCGACCACGGAGCAGAATGAGGGGCCGCCCCGGCGCTCGGCTCCGTACGAAGGAACGTAGGTGGCTTCCAGGCCCTGCCGGACCGCGGCCCGGGCCAGCAGTTGTCCGCAGAACTGGATCCCCTGGCCGCCGGACCCCGCGATAATGATTTGTTCCAGCATACTCATTCCGCCTTGGCGCCGGATTCGTCCTTGAAAACGCCCAGAGGAAACACCGGCACGATCTGTTTTTCCACCAGTTCCACGGACTGCAGGGTGGTCAGGCCCCAGTTGGTGGGGCACAGCGACACCAGTTCGACCACCGAAAAACCCAGGCCCGCTTCCTGCACGGCCAGCGCTTTCTGGATCAGGGATTTGGCCTTGCGCACCAAACCGGGCTTGTGCAGGGCCCCGCGCGCGGCGTATTTGACGCCGGGCAGGGTCGCCAGGAGTTCGGCCACTTTCAGCGGCTGCCCGGTCGTGGCGCTGTCCCGCCCCAGGGGGGTGGTCGTGGTAACCTGCCCGGCCAGCGTGGTGGGCGCCATCTGGCCGCCGGTCATGCCGTAGTTGGTGTTGTTGATGAAGATGACCGTGATCCGGTCCCCCCGGTTGGCCGCATGCATGATCTCAGCCAGCCCGATGGAAGCCAGGTCGCCGTCGCCCTGGTAGCTGATCACCAGGCGGTCCGGCAGTACGCGCTTGATGGCCGCGGCCACGGCCGGCGTGCGGCCGTGCGCGGCTTCGGTGGTGTCGAAATTCCAGTAATCATAGCCGTAGACCGCGCAGCCCACCGGCGCCACGGCCACCGTGCGCTCGCGGGCGCCTGACTCCTCGATGGCTTCGGCCAGGAGGCGGTGCGCCACTCCGTGTCCGCAACCCGAGCAATAGGTCGTGACCGTATCCTTCAGGCCCGGCGTGCGGGCAAACAGCTGGCGGCTCACCGCAGCACCTCCAGGGTTTTGTCCACGATTTCCTCCGGAACCGGCACGCCGCCGCCCGGCCGGGGCAAAAGGGCGATGGTCGCGTCCTTCAGGCTCCGTTCGCGGGCCACGGCCAGTTGGACGTCCTCGATCATCTGGCCCAGGTTCATTTCCACCACCAGAAAACGGCGCGTCGTCCGGGCGATCGCGGCCAGCTGGGCATAGGGGAAAGGCCAGAGCGTGATGGGGCGGAACAACCCGGCCTTGATTCCCCGCGCCCGCAGCATCTCCCTGGCTTGCTTGGCCACGCGCGCGCTGGTGCCGAATCCCGCCAGCACCACGTCCGCATCCTCACAGCCGATCACCTCAGCCAGGGGCTCGTCCCGTTCGATGCGCGCGTACTTCTCCGCCAGATGGAAATTGTGCTGTTCCAGCACGCCCGGCTGCATGAGCAGGGAGCGGATCAAGCGCGGCGGCCGGCCTTGGGCGCCGGTCAGGGCCCAGTCCTTGGGGGGCAGCGGGCGCCCGCGCAGCAGCCCCGTGCGCCGGCGCGCTTCGGGTTCCGGAAACTCAACTTTTTCCATCATCTGGCCGAGCAGGCCGTCTCCTAATATCATGACCGGATTCCGATAGTAATCCGCCAGGTCGAAGGCGTCCATGGTCAATTCGGCCAGTTCGGTGACCGTGTGGGGCGCGAGCACGATCAGGCGGTAATCGCCGTGTCCGCCGCCGCGCGTGGCTTGGAAGTAATCCGACTGCGAGGGCGAGATGTTGCCCAGGCCCGGGCCGCCACGCATGATGTTGGCGATCACGCCCGGCAGCTCGCAAGCGGCCATGTAGGAGATGCCCTCCTGCTTCAGCGAAATGCCCGGTGAGGAGGAAGAGGTCATGGCCCGGGCGCCGGCGACCGCCGCGCCGAAGACCATGTTAATGGCCGCCAGTTCGGACTCGGCCTGCAGAAACGTTCCGCCCGCTTCGGGCATGCGCCGGGACATGTAGGCCGGCACCTCGTTCTGCGGCGTGATGGGATAGCCGAAATAAAACCGGCAGTCCGCCCGGATGGCCGCCTCGGCCATGGCTTCATTCCCTTTCATGAACATCGGCGCGCTCATTAGTCCTTGTCCTCGAAAATCTCGATAGCCACGTCCGGGCAAACCAGGGCGCAGGCCAGGCAGCCCGTGCATTCCCGCTCGTCCCGGCAGGCGGCCACGTGAAATCCGTGCTCGTTCCGCTCGTGGGTGATGACCATGATCTTTTTCGGGCAGACCGCCAGGCACAACTCACAACTCTTGCAGCGTCTGGGGTCTACTTTTACGCGAAACATGCTGATAGCTCCTGAAAGCCGCAAGAACGCGGCAAAATCGTTTCACTGTAGCACTCGGAACCAGGGCTGTCAACCCCGTTGGAAACAGCCTGCCGAGTAGTTCTTTCGCGAAAGGGATTGAATTTCAAGGCTTTTCGATCAGCTCCCGGGCATGCTGCAGGGCGGTCTCGGTGATCTGCTCGCCGGCCATGAGCCGGGCGACCTCGCGGATCCGCGTCTCGCCGGACAGCGCCTCGACGCTGGAAACGGTCCTTCCCTGCTCCACGCGTTTGGCGACCAAAAAGTGGCGGTTCGCGAAGCGCGCGATTTGGGGCAGGTGGGTGATGACCACGACCTGGCGGTTTTTGGCCAGGGCAGCCAATTTGCGCCCCACAGCCTCGGCCGTGGCGCCGCCGATGCCGGCGTCCACTTCGTCGAAAATCATGGTGGGCACCTGGGCCGCGGCCGCGGCCGCCACTTTCAGGGCCAGCATCAGGCGCGAAAGCTCCCCGCCTGAGGCGATCTTGGCCACGGGCTTGGGCTCCTCGCCCGGGTTGGGCGCGATCAGGAATTCCAGTTCATCCGCGCCCGCCGGGCCGCAGGCGTAGGTTTTGCCTTCCCATTGCACCCAGCCTTCCGGATCCTCGCGCAGGGAGACCGCGATTATAAATTCCGGCCGGATGAAGCCCAGGCCGTCCAGCTCCCGTTTCACTTCCCGGCTGTATTTTTCCGAAGCCGCGCGGCGCTGGTCGGACAAGCGCCGGGCCAGTTGCGAGAGGTTTGCCGCCAGGCCCGCTTCGGATTCCGCCAGGCGGGCCAGTTCCTCGTCCCGGTGCGCCAGCTGGTTTTGCTCGCGCGCCGCCTGGTCGCGGTAGGCCAGGATGGCTTCCTCGCCCGGGCCGTATTTGCGCCCCAGTTTCTGCAGCAAGTCCAGGCGTTCCTCCACCTGGTTGAGGCGTTCGGGGTCCGCCTCGAACGAATCGGCGAATTTGGAAAGCTGGCTGACCACCTCGCCCGCAATGGCTTCGGCGGAGCGCAGTTCGTCGGCCAGGGCGCCCAGTTGCGGGTCATAGGCAGCCACCTGGGCCAGCGCGTTGGCCGAATGCGCCAGACCGTCGCGGGCGGCGTTTTCCTCGCGGCGGTGCAGAATGTCCAGAACCTCGTGAACCGTTCCGAGCAGGCGCTCGGCGTGGGCCAGGCGCTCCCGCTCCTCCTGCAAAACCGCGTTTTCGCCGGGCTTGACGGCCGCAGCGTCGATTTCCTGCACCTGGTAATTCAGCAGGTCGAGCCGCCGGGTCCGCTCCGCCTCGTCCAGGGCCAGGCGTTCCCGGGCTTCCCGGCTGGCCTTGAGCGCCGCATAGGCCGTGCCGAGTTCGCGGCGCAATTCCATTAGGCCCGCCCAGGCGTCCAGCAGGTCGCGCTGACGGCTGCGTTCCAGCAGGGATTGGTGCTCGTGCTGACCATGGAGGTCCACCAGTTCCGCGCCCAGCCGTTCCAAAACCGACAGGGTGGTGAATCCGCCGTTGACATAGCACTTGCTTTTACCGTTGCGCGCCAGCACGCGTTTGAGGATGAGGGTCTGATCCTCGCAGGGCGGCAGGCCCTGGGCTTCGAGGATCTCCGCCACCTGTGGCAGGCCTTCGACTGCGAACAGGGCTTCCACGGTCGCAGTCTCGCTGCCCGCGCGGATGACGTCGCTGGAAGCCCGTTCGCCCAGGAGCAGGGACAAGGCGCCGAGCAGGATGGATTTTCCCGCGCCGGTTTCCCCGGTCAGCACGACCAGACCTTTTCCAGGCTCCAGGGTCAGGGCCGGAATCAGGGAAATGTTGCGCACCGACAATTCGAGCATCATGAGGTCCGCTCCGCCAGCAGAAAAAATTCCTGATTTCCATCCGCGCCTGTGATGACGCTGGGCCGGAGGCCGAGTTTACGCAGTCCGCAGGCATCCAGGCTTTCGATCACGTGCTGGATGGCGCGGTCGCGCGCCGGCTTGTCCTTGACAATTCCGCCCTTGCCGATGGCCGCCGGGCCGACCTCAAACTGCGGCTTGATGAGGGCCAGTACCTTTCCCGCCCGGACTTTCACGGTCCGCGCGGTCGCAGGCAGAATCTTGGTCAGGGAAATGAACGCCACGTCGATGACCGCCAGGTCGAAGGTTTCAGGAAAATCCTCGGGCTTCAGATGGCGGGCATTGACTCCTTCCTGAAAAGTCACCCTCGGATCCGTGCGCAGGGAAATATCCAGCTGGCCCTTGCCCACATCCACGCACCACACGTGCCCGGCGCCGTGCTGCAGCAGGCAGTCTGTGAATCCGCCGGTGGACGCCCCGACATCCAGGCAGTTCCAGCCGTGGACGTCGAGTTGAAAGTCCTGCAACGCCCCTTCGAGCTTGTAGCCGCCCCGGCCCACGAAACGCGCGCGCCGGCTCCGGCGGGACAGCGGCAGGTGGAGATCCACCAAATGGCCGGGTTTGGTCAGCAGCTGGTCGCCCGAAAAAATCTCGCCCGCCAGGACCGCGGCGTGCGCCTGCGTGCGGCTGGCGAACAACCCCCGTTCCACCAGCAACTGGTCGAGGCGGAGTTTTTTCGCAGTGCGCATCAGGAACGCTTGCCCCGCCGGCCGCCGGATGCCGCGCTTTTCTTGGCGCGCCGGGCTTTGGCCGCGGGCTGGAGCAGCCGCCAGGCCGCATCCGCGATATGATCCGCGGTCAGGCCGTAGCGCGAGAACAGCTGGTCGCGGGTGGCCTGGCCGATGATCTCGTCCGGAAATCCCAGGCAACGCACGGGCAGGCGGGCCATTCCTTCGGCCTGCAGCCATTCCAGCACCGCGGAGCCGAATCCGCCGCAGACCACGTGGTCCTCGATGGTTACCAGCGCCCGGACGCTGCCGGCCACGCGGCGCAACGCCGCGCTATCGAGCGGCTTCACGCTGCCGGGATTCATGACCAGAGCCTGTACCCCCCGGCGGGCCAGTTTTTCGGCCGCAGCCAGGGCCGGGGCGAGCATGTTGCCGAGGCCCAGGAGCGCCACATCGGTGCCGGTCCTGACCACGCGGGCCTGGCCGATTTTTGCCTGAGGCTCATCCAGGTCGATGCAGCCGCTGGCCACGCTGCCGCGCGGGTAGCGGATGGCCACGGGCCCGGGATGCATCACCGCCGCCTTGAGCATGGCCACCAGATCTTTTTCGTCGGCCGGCGCGAAAACCGCCAGATTCGGCAGGTGCCGGAGATAGGCCAGGTCATAAAGTCCGTGATGCGTCGGGCCGTCCTCGCCCACCACGCCCGCCCGGTCCAGGGCGAAAATCACCGGCAGGTTCTGCAGGCAGACGTCGTGCAGCACCTGGTCGTAGGCGCGCTGCAGGAAAGTCGAATAAATGGCCACCACGGGACGGAACCCCGCGGCCGCCAGGCCCGCGGCCAGGGTCACGGCATGGCCCTCGGCGATGCCCACGTCGAAAAAACGCTTGGGAAAAGTCTGCGCGAACTCCTCCAGCGCTGTGCCGGACGTCATGGCGGCCACGATGGCCACCAACGAGGGATGCTGACGGGCCAGGTGCAGCAAGGTTTGCGAAAACGCCTGGGAATACGTAGGCACAGAGCAGACCTTGCTCTTCCCCGTGCCGGCGTCGAATTGCGGCGTGCCGTGAAACGCAACCGGATCTTGTTCGGCGAATTCGAAGCCTTTGCCCTTCTGGGTTTGCACGTGCAGGAAGATCGGGCCGGACAGCGACCGGACGCGTTCCAGGGTAGCCAGCAGGGTCTCCAGGTCGTGGCCGTCCACCGGCCCAAAATACCTGAAGCCCAGCTCCTCGAACAACACGCCGGGCACGAGCAGGCCCTTGGCGATCTCCTCGAGGTAATACGTCAGCTTGAGCGCGCTTTTGCCCACGGCCGGGATCGCCGCCACCAGCCCTTCCACCTGCCCTTTCAAACGGTTGTACATGCGGCCGGTCAGAATTTGGTTGAGGTAATTGGAAAGCCCCCCGACCGGGCTGCTGATGGACATGCGGTTGTCGTTAAGGATGACCAGCAGGTCGGTTTTTTGGTGGCCCGCGTCGTTGAGCGCTTCGAAAGCCAGCCCGTTGGAGATCGAACCGTCGCCGATCACGGCCACGACCTTGTGCTTTTTTTCGGCCAGGTCGCGGGCCCGGGCCATGCCCAGGGCGGCTGAAATCGAGGTCGAGGAGTGCCCGGTGTTGAAAGCGTCGTACGGGCTCTCCTCGCGCTTGGGGAAACCTGAAATGCCGCCCTCCTGGCGCAGGGTGGCAAACCGCTCCCGGCGGCCGGTCAGGAGCTTGTGGGCGTACGTTTGGTGCCCCACATCCCACACGATCAGATCCTCGGGTGTGTTGTATGCCCGGTGGAGGGCCAGGGTCAGTTCCACCGCGCCCAGGGAGGAGGCCAGGTGCCCTCCGGTTTGGGACACGGTCTGGATGATCTCCTGTCGCACTTCCTGGGCCAGGGCCTTGAGGCTCGCCAGCGGCAGTTTTTTCAGGTCAGCGGGGGAATGAATCGTAGGCAGCAATGGATCGCTCATGCTTCACCAGCGGATGGCATCAATAAAAAACCAGGGACCACACCAGGCCGATGGTCATGCCGGTCATGACCTCGAGCCGGGTGTGCCCCAGAAACTCTTTCAGCCGTTCCGGCCGAAACGGCCTTTTTTCGTACATATCGTCCACAATCCGGTTCAGGATGTGGGCCTGGTGCCCGGCCGCGCGCCGCACGCCGGCCGCATCGTTCATGACCAGCAGCGCGAACCCCAGGGCGAGCATGAACAGCGGGCTGCCCCAGCCGGCTTCCAGGCCCAGGCAGGTGGCCAGGGCCGCGACGAACGCGGAATGGGAACTGGGCATGCGGCCGGTGTCGAGCAGCAGCATGAAGTCGAACCGGTTGTGCTGCACTAAATGGATGAGCACCTTGATCAGCGAGGCCGCCAGCCAGGCGGTCAGCGTAACCAGAAAGATCCGGTGCGTCAGGATGGTGCTGAGGGCCTCCCAGGAATCCAATCCGAACTGAAGCATGCGTTCCACCTTACACCTCGCGCTGCACGGTGAAATTCGCCAGGGCCCGCAAAGGCGCGGCCCGGCGTCCAAAAGGTTCCAGCGCGGCCAGCCCGCGCTCCAGCAGGGCCTGGGCCTGGCGCCTGGATTCCTCCAGCCCGAAGTAAGCCGGATAGGTCGCCTTGCCCCGCGCGCTGTCCGTGCCCGTGCTTTTTCCCAGCTGCTCCTGGGTGCCGACCACGTTTAAAATATCGTCGGCGATCTGGAACGCCAACCCCATGGTTTCGCCGAACACGCCCAGTGCCTTGAGCTGCGCGGGCGTGCCGCCGGCCAGGGCGCCGCCGATCAAAACCGAAGCCTGGATCAGCCGGCCGGTTTTGTGCGTATGAATGTACTGCAGCAGGGGGAGGCTGACCTCCTCGCCCTCTGCGTCGATGTCCGCCATTTGCCCGCCGACCATGCCCGCCATGCCGCTGGCCTGGGCCAGCAGCCGGATCGCCGCGAGTTGGCGGTCGTCGCGGACCGGACAGCGGGCCATAAGCTCAAAGGCCAGGGTCAGCAGGCCGTCCCCGGCCAGTATGGCCGCCGCCTCGCCGAACACTTTGTGGCAGGTCGGCTGGCCCCGGCGCAGGTCATCGTCGTCCATGGCCGGCAGGTCATCGTGGATCAAGGAATACGTGTGGATGCATTCCAGGGCGCAGGCCGCAGGCAGCACGTCCCGGGCAGAACCGCCGCAGGCTTCGGCCGCGGCTAGCACCAGGACCGGCCGGAGGCGTTTGCCCCCGGAAAAAAGGCTGTGACGCACGGCTGAATGCAGTTTGGCCGGGAAATAATCGCGGCGCGGCACGAATTTGTCCAGGGCCGCGTCCACCAGCTGCCCGCGCTGGCGCAAATAGGCGGCCAGCGGGAAGCCAGGCGCCTTAGAAGAGGCTTTCCTGGTCTTCTTGGCCTTCGCTGGAATCCTCTTCCTCGTCTGTTTCGTCCTCTTCGTCTTCTTCATCCTCATCCTCTTCGGTTCCGTCCCCGGATTCCGGATCGGCAAAGGGCCGGCTGACCAGTTTCTGGCCCGTGTCTTCCAACAGCTCCACCCGGCGTTCCGCGTGCTTGAGCTGCTCCGCGCACATGCGGGCCAGGCCCACGCCCTCCTCGTACCAGGCCAGGGCCTTTTCCAGCGGGACCTCGGCGCTTTCCAGCTGGGACACGATCTCCTCCAGCCGGGCCAGGGCTTTTTCAAAGGAGGGCGGTGCCGGTTTGGCGGCCGCGGTTTGGGATTTTTTCCTCATGGCCTTGGCTCCTTTAAAAACAAAAACGAGCTATTATCCTTGTTCACCCGCCTGGTGGCAAGCAGGTATTTTCCCGGAATCTTCCTTCTGGCGGGGATTGAGGAAGATTACTTTTCGCAGCGAGGACTGCCTGAGTCCTCGCAGGGGACGAGTTCCGCAGCCAGAAAAGAAATTTTCCTCAATCCTGTCCTTTTTTCTCCACGCGCACGCGCGCCTCGCCGCGGTGGAAGCGGATGCGCAGGGCGTCCCCGGCCGACAGCTCTCGGCTGTCGCGCACCAGGGTTTCGCCGGGCAGCTGGTACACCAGGGAATACCCCCGCCGCAGCACGTTGAGGGGCGAAAGCGCTTCCAGCTGCGCGCCCAGGCTCCTCCAGCGCTCGCGCGCCAGGCGCAGGCGGTTCTTGAGCCCGTTTTTCAACTGGCTGCCCAGGTCGTCCAGCCGCTGGGCCAGGGGTTCCAGCACGGCGCGCGGCCGGCGCAACAGGCGCGAAGCCAGCACGCGCTCAAGCCGCAGCCGGCCCTCGCGCAGGCGCTCCCGGATGCGGCCGGCCAGCAGGCGTTCCCGGCTGCGGAGCTGTTCCAGCAGTTCGCGCCGGTCCCGCAGGACCATTTCCGCGGCCGCGGTGGGCGTTTCGGCCCGCACGTCGGCCACGAAGTCCGCGATGGTGTAGTCCACCTCATGCCCCACGGCCGAAACCACGGGAATGGCGGACGCGGCGATGGCCCGCGCCACCACTTCCTCATTGAAAGCCCACAAGTCTTCCAGGGAGCCGCCGCCCCGGCCGCAAATGATGACGTCCCACCCGCCCACCGCGTTCAACCGTTCCAGGGCGTGCGCGATTTCTTCGGCCGCGCCCGCGCCCTGGACCCGCACCGGATACACGGCGATATCAGCCAGGGGCGACCGGCGGCCCGTGACGTTCAAAATGTCGCGCACCGCCGCGCCGGTGGGCGACGTGACCACGGCGATCTTGCGGGGAAAAGCGGGCAGGCTTTTCTTGCGTTTGGGATCGAACAGCCCTTCGGCGGCGAGCTTTTTCTTGAGTTGCTCAAAGGCCAGTTGCAGGGCGCCGAGCCCGGCCGGCTCCAGTTCTTCCACCACCATCTGGAAATCGCCGCGGGCCGGATACAGGGACAGGCGGCCGCCGGCCAGGACCTTGAGGCCGTCCTCAGGCCGGAATCGGACCAGGCGGTTGGCGCCCCGGAACATGGCCGCGCGCAATTGGCTTTGGGCGTCTTTGAGGGTGAAATAGAAGTGACCCGAGGTGTGCTGCTTGAAGTTCGAAAGCTCGCCTTCAACCCACACCCGCGGGAACTCGTTTTCCAACAGGGCCCGGGCGCGTTCGACGATCTCCGTGACCGTGAAAACCCGGCGGTCGCCCGCGGACTTGCTCATTTCTGCTTTTTCGCCTCGTACTTGGCGCTTTCCAGCGCGCTTTTGGCTTTAGCCGCGTACTGCCCGCGCGGCGCGGCCTTCAACGACTGCTGCAGGGCCGCGATCGCCTCGTCGTATTTTTTAACCTTCGAAAGCGAGTAACCCAGCGCGTAGTAATCGTCGCCCAGCACTTGCCACTTTTTCTCGGTGTCCGGGGCCTGGGCGTCGAGCTCCACCAGGCGGCCGAAGTATTTGGCGGATTTTTCGAAATCTTCCTCGGCCCAGAAAAACTTAGCCAGCTTGTCGCACATGCCGGGATCATTAGGCACCAGATCGAAGCCCTTCTCGTAATACTTGATGGCCGGTTCCAAGCTTCCGGCCAGCTCCATCTGGCCGCCGTGGTAGTAATAGGCGTTCTTGAAGCGGTCGCGCAGTTCCGGGACTTCGAACAGCTTGGCGTCGCGAGCATAAGCGCGCTCATACGCCTGGAAAGCTTCGTAGTATTTGCCGTTTTGATAGAACAGATCGCCCCGGCGAACGTCCGGATCCTGCCCGCCGCAGCCCAACCCCAGCAGGCACCCGAGTGCGATTCCCGCGATGACCGTCTTGCTCCGCCGCATGTCGTCGTCCCCCTTCGCTGGTATGAGTGGTCCGCCTGGCCGGCGGCCTATTCCCCGAATTCCTCTTTCATTTCCAGGTAGCGAATGAATTTCTCCAGGTTTTCCAGGGACATGATGACGATTTGATCGCCCTCGAAACGGATGACCTTGGCCTTGGCCAGTTTGTTCAGGATGTCTTTTACTTTGGCCAGTTCGGCGGTCAGGCCCGCGGCATTGGCCACTTCCGTGGCATTGACCGGGATGCTGAAGGAAATCCCTTTGTCGCTTTTCTGGCCGTGCTTGTGGGCGATCAGCGCCAGGGTGTTGGCCACCCGGCGATTATGGTCCTTGACCAGCAGGTTTTCGATCTGCTTGTTCGCCTCGCGCAGGCGGGCGCTCATGTTGCGGAGGATTTTTTGGACGATGTGGATGTTGTTCTGCATGGTCTGCTCGAACACCGCTTGGTTGAGCACGATGCACTTGGTGTCCGCCATGGCCGTGGCCGTGGCCGAGCGCGGGCCGCTGTCAATGACCGCCATTTCGCCGAAAAAGTCGCCTTCCGAGAGGATGACGAGGGTTTTTTCGCCTTCGTTGGTGGACTTGCTGATGCGCACCTGGCCGGTTTGGATGATGAACATCTCTTCGCCGATGTCCCCTTCCCGGAAAATCACGGAACCGGATGCGTAGGACTTCCCGTATTTTTGGAAGATCTCCTGATAGGTCGGCATGATTTACCCCCTGGCGGTTGTCCTTGCTGGCTTACCCGTTCACTCCGACGGCGCTTCGCCGCTGACGCGTCTGCGCAACGCCTCCCAATCCACCCCCGAGGCTTCGGCCAGGGAGATGGTCGGCTTATTGGTGGGCGAGAGGTATTTTTGGACCTCAGCCGCCTCCTGCTCCTGCATGGCTTCCCGGATGGAAAGCCCGAGTTTGTGCTCCGCGAGATTCACTTTAACCACCTTGGCATCGACCACCGTGCCCTCGGGAATCGGGGCGGGATCGGCCTGGCCCTTGGGCCGGTCGAGCTGGGAGACATGGATGAGCCCCTCCACGCCGGGCTCCAGCTGCACGAAGACGCCGAATTTGGTGTTGCGGACCACGGTGGCCTTCACCACCGCGCCTGCGGGGTACTTCTTGGCGGCTTCGATCCAGGGATCCTGGGTCAGCTGTTTGATGCCCAGCGCGATCTTCTTTTTATCCCGCTGCACATCGAGTATTTTCACCTGGATGCGGTCCCCGGTTTTCAGCACTTCGCCCGGATCCTTGAGCGCGCCGTCCCACGAGAGGTCGGAAAGGTGCACCAGGCCGGTCACACCCTCTGCCAGTTCGACGAAGGCGCCGAACCGGGTCAGGGACTTCACCTCGCCGGTCACGGTTTCGCCCGCGCGGTGGCTGTCCGTATAGGCGGAAAAGGGCTCTTGCTCGGTCTGGCGCAGGCCCAGGGTGATCTTCTTGGCCTGGGGATCCAGGGCCAGGACCTTGACGCGCACCAGGTCCTGAAGTTTGAGCAGTTCTTTAGGATGCTTGATCCGACGGGTCCAGGACATTTCGGAAATCGGCAACAGGCCTTCCACGCCCTCTTCCAGGCGCAGAAAAGCCCCGAAGTCGGTCAAGGTCACCACTTCGCCTTCGACCAGGCTGCCCACGGGGTACTTGGCCGCGAGGTTCTGCCAGGGGTCCTCGCTTTTTTGCTTCAACCCCAGGGCCACCTTGCCCGAGGCCGGGTCCACGGACAGGATCAGGGCCTCGATCTCGTCGCCCACGTTAACGATCTGCCGCGGGTGGGTCACCCGCGACCAGGACATGTCATTGACGTGCAGCAGGGCGTCCATGCCGCCGATGTCGACGAAGGCGCCGTAGTTGGTCAGGTTTTTCACCACGCCGTGGACCAGCCGGCCGGGCGTGAGGCCGGCGATGATGCCGTCGCGCTTTTTCTGGCGCTCGTCCAGCAGGTGGTTGCGCCGGGAGACGACGATGTTGCCGCGCTCCTTGTTCATCTTGATGATCTTGAACTGGTGCCGCTGGTTCAGGTAGGCTTCGGGATTCTTGGCCGTGGCCAGGTCCACTTGGGAAGCGGGGAGAAACGCCTGGGCGCCGCCCAGGTCCACCATGAACCCGCCCTTGCAGGTTTGATAGATTACGCCTGTAACGCTGACATTGTTCGCCAGGGCGGCCTTGGCCTGGTTCCACACCCGGCGCCGGTCCACCTTGCGCTTGGACAGCACCAGCAGGCCTTCGCGGTTTTCACGCCGCTCCAGCAGCACTTCGATTTCCTCGCCCACCCGGGTGGCGAATTCGCCGCGCGCATCCAGGAATTCCTCGCGGGGGATGATGCCCTCGGATTTGGAGCCGATGTCCACCACCACGCCTTCCTCGTCGATCCGCAGGACCCGGCCTTTGATGATGTCGCCCAGCACGGGCTCGGCTTCCAGAGCCTGCTCCATTTCCCGGGCGAAGCTGCCTTCCTCCTCCGCTTCTTCCTCGGCTTCGGGCTCTGCCACCGACGCGGCCGGTTCTTCGGCCGGCGCGGAAACCGGCGCGGGCGCCGGAGCCGGCATCGGTTCCGGTTTCGGGCTGGGTGCGGTTCCTCTCGCTTCGGGTTCCGGATCGTTCAAAGGCGTTCCCGGACCGATCCCCACCAGGGGATTCAGGTGCTCCGCCGGTGCATACACCGCCGACCCGCGGTCGTCGCTGTCGTGCAAGGGCGTTCCGGAGCCGACGGAAAAATACCGATCATCCGTGGCCGGAGTGTGATTGGACGGTTTGGTTTCCATGCTGTTCAACTGCCTCCTGATCCTTCCACTTGATGCAGCCGCTCCATCACGTCGGCAATGACCCATTCCGGAGTCGAAGTGCCGGCCGTGACCCCCACGCGGCTTACTCCCTCGAACCACCCGGGCTGAATCTCCGAGGCGGTCTCGATATGGTAATGCCTTACGCCTGTCTCCTGGCAGATCGAAGCCAGGCGCGAGGTGTTGGCGCTGTTGCGACCTCCCACCACCAGCATTACATCCACTTCCCCGGCCAGTTCCCGGGTTTCCTGCTGCAACTGGGTGGTGGCGTTGCAGATGGTGTTGATGACCTTGAGCTCCACAGCCCGGGTCAGGAGGCTGCAGGCCACTTCCTGTAAATTTTCCAGGCTCTGGGTGGTTTGGGCGATCAGGCCGTAGCGGCTTTTCATGGGAAGCTGGGCGGCGGATCGGCCGTCGGAGACGACCGCAGCCTCGCCGTTTACCGTGCCCAGAATGCCCTCCACCTCCGGATGCGACATGTCCCCCAGGATCACCAAGGCATACCCCTGCTTGACCAGCTCCTGGGCTTGATTTTGAGCCCTTTTCACGAACGGACAGGTGGCATCCACCACCTTCAACCCCCGCTCGCGAGCTTCGGTCAGCACCTGGGGCGCAACCCCGTGAGAACGGATGATTATAACACCCTTCCCAATCTCGCTCAAGTTATTAACCGGCGCTACGCCTTCGGAGCGCAATTTGTCCACCACCTGGGGGTTGTGGATAATCGGCCCCAGCGTATAAATAGGCTGCTTTTCGCGGCGCGCAGTCTTAAAAGCCGTTTGAATGGCTGCTTTAACGCCGAAACAATGGCCTGCGTGCTTAGCCAGCCTAATTTCCATGGTCAAGCTGCCTGGGTCCGGCGGCGGGCGTGGACGCCGGTTCCTGGATTCCGGCTTCGCGGAGCGCTTCCTCCCGCAAACGGCCGATGGCTTCCATGACGCGGTCCGAAATCTGGCGCAGGACGCGTTTTTCGCCGGGCAGGTCCAACAGGTCCTGAAGCGGCACTTCGTTTCCGAACGTGACGGTCACGGGCCGCAGCCTGAACTTTCCGCCCTTGGGCCAGGCGGCGAAACTTCCCTCGATATAAGCCGTGTAAACCGGCACCCGGGCCAGATGCACCAGCCGGCCAAAGCCCGATTTGCCGCGCTGCAGGTTTCCATCCTCGGTGCGCGTGCCCTCCGGAAAAATCAGCAGCACGCGGCCGCTTTGCACCAGGCGGACAAAGGCATCCCAGTCCTGGTCCGGGCCGTTGCCCCGCACAATGGGATGGGAGTTGACGCTCCTGAGCAGCCAGCCGAACCAGGCCGGCTTGAACAGCGTGGACCGGGCCATAAAATGCAGCTCGCGTTTGCAGATGGCCACGCCCAGGGCGTTGGGATCCAACATGCTGGCGTGGTTGCTGGCCAGAATGAAGCCGCCGCGGTTGGGGATCCTTTTGCGGTGATGCACCCGCAGCCGGTGACCGAGATACATCCAGACGGCGGAGAGCAGGAATCCACCCCTGTACATCAGGTTCACGCGGCACCGCCTGCGGCGCAGAAGCGGCCGGCTGCTTCGGCCAGGGTTTCCACGACTTGTCCGATGCTGAGATGGGTGGTGTCCACCACCAGCGCACCGGGCGCCTGGCGGAGAGCGCCGCCCGGCCGGTTGCGGTCTTCCTCGTCCCGGCGCTTGAGGTCAGCCAGCAAGGCTTCGTACGCCTGCGGCCGGCCCTGTGCGGTCAGCTCGTCGAAGCGCCGGCGGGCGCGCACTTCCTGGGAGGCATCCAGGTAAACTTTGAGTTCCGCGTCCGGGAACACCACGGTCGTGATGTCCCGGCCTTCCATTACCACCCCGCCCCGGGCGCCCAGTTGTTGCTGGCTGGCCACGAGCACGCGCCGCACCCCGGGGTAACTGGCCACATAGGCCGAGACATTGAAGGACACTTCGGGCAGCCGGATTTCCGAAGAGACGTCTTCGCGGTCCAGCAGGATGATCCCCGGCTTTCCGGCCACGAATTCCAGCCGCACCGCCTGGGCCACGGCTTCCACGGCCGCCTGGTCGTTCAGCGCGATCTGGCGCCGCATGCAGGCCACGGTGACCGCCCGGTACATGGCCCCGGTGTCGATGTACAGGTAATTGAGTTTCGCGGCCAGGCGCTTGGCCACCGTGCTTTTGCCCGCGCCTGCCGGGCCGTCGATGGCGATGATGGGCCGGGTCCGGCGGCTCACGCCGAAACCTCCGCGAGCAGTTCCCAAAATCCGGGGAACGAGGTGTCCACGCATTCGGGGCGCTCGATCCGCACGCCTTCGCCGGACACCAGTCCGGCCACGGCCAGGCTCATGGCCAGGCGGTGGTCGCCGTGCGAATCCGCAGTGCCGCCGCGGATCTCGCCGCCGCGGATGGCCAGGCCGTCGCTGCGTTCCTCCACCCGCACCCCGATCTTGCGCAGCTCGCCGGCCAGCACGCTGATCCGGTCCGTTTCCTTGACGCGCAGCTCGGCCGCGTCCTCGATCACGGTTTCGCCCTCGGCCATGGCCGCGGCCACGGCCAGGATCGGCAGCTCGTCGATCAGGCGCGGGATCAGGTCGGCGCCGCTGATGCTGCGGCCCCTGAGGCGGCCGGTGTTGCGGATGGCCAGGTCGGCCACGGGCTCGCCGCCCGCGTCGCGCCCGGACTCCAGCCGGATGCCCGCGCCCATGCGCTCCAGCACCTCCAGCACGCCGGTGCGCGTGGGATTGACGCCCACGTTTTTCAGCAGCAGTTCCGAATCAGGCACCAGGGCCGCGGCCACCAGGAAAAAAGCGGCCGAGGAAATGTCGACGGGCACGCTGATGTCGCAGCCGCGCAGGGAGCGACCGCCTTGGATTGTGACCCACTCCCCTTCCGAGGCGCTCCAGTGGCCGCCGCTGGATTCCCGGGTCCCCTGCTCCACCTGCGCCCCGAAATGCCGCAGCATGCGTTCGGTGTGGTCGCGGGAGGCGGCCGGCAGGCGGACCGTGGTCTGGCCCGAAGCGAACAGGCCGGCGAGCAGGAGGCAGGATTTGACCTGGGCGCTGGCCACGGGCGAGGGGTAGTCAATGCCCGCCAGCGGCCGGCCGTGAAGGCGCAGGGGGCACAGCTGCCCGGGTTCGCTGTCAATGGAAGCGCCCATGCGCGTCAGGGGCTCGATGATCCGGCGCATGGGCCGGCGCCGCACCTGTTCGTCGCCGGTAAGCACGCTTTCGAACCGCTGGCCGGCCAGCACGCCGGCCAGCAAGCGCACGCCCGTGCCGGAATTGCCGCAATCGATGACGCGCTGGGGGGCGGCCAGTCCGGCAGGGCCCCGACCGTGAATGACCAGGTCCGCGCCTTTTTGGTCGATGCGGGCGCCCAGCTCCCGGCAGGCAGCCACCGTATTCAGGCAGTCCTGGGCCAGGAGGAAATTGCTAACGCGGGTTTCGCCTTCGGCCAGGGTCCCCAGGATCGCGGCCCGATGGGAGACGGACTTGTCGCCCGGCAGGCGCGGTTCGCCTCGCAGGCGCCGCACCGGCTGGATGAATTTAGCGTTTGCCATGACGGGGCTCCAAGTCCAGTCGAGCGGCGCGCGCCCGTTCCAATTCTTTCAGAACCGCGGGGCGCTGTCCGGCGATGAGCAGCCGGCGGAAACGCAGCAGGCGGCCGGCCAACCGCTGCAGGCGGACCCCCACTTCCGTCCGGTTGGTGAGCAGGATGTCCGCCCACATGCCGGGCAGGCTGGCTGCAATGCGCGTGGTGTCCCGGAATCCCGAAGCCGCCACGTCCAGCACGCGCGGGTCGCGCCCCGCCTCCTCGGCCAGGGCATTGACCAGCGAAACCGCGGCCACGTGCGGCACATGCGACGCCGCGGCTGTGAGCCGGTCGTGCACGGCCGGCGACACGGTCAACACGCGGCCGCAGCCCACGGCCCGCCAAAAAGCCCGCAACCGCCCCAGCCGGGCGGCCGGCACCGCCCCGGCGGCCGGCGGAACCAACAGGCACAGGGATTGATCGTACAAATCCGCCCGACTGGCTGATACGCCCGCTTTCTCCGAACCGGCCATGGGATGGGAGCCGATGAAGACCAGGCCTTGACGTTTAAGCAGGGCCTTGACCTGCGAGCACAACCAGGTTTTAGTGCTGCCCACGTCCGTGACCAGGCAGCCGGCCGGCAAATGCGGAGCCAGGCTAGCGAGCAGACCGGGCATGCTGCTGACCGGCCCGGCCAGCACCACCAAATCCGCGCCCGCCGCCTGCCGGGGATCCAGCGTGCCCTGGTCAAGGCAGCCGAGGCGTTTGGCCTGCCTGAGGGTGGCGGGCCTGCGTGCCAGGCCCGTGACCAAGCGGGCCAGCTTGGCCCGCTTGATGGCCAGGCCCAGCGAGCCGCCCATCAGGCCCACGCCTGCGATCACCACTTTTCGCCACTGCGGTCGTTTCAAGGACCTTTCCCCTTTCAAAGCGGATCACCAAGGACACGAATGAATAATGAGAGCACGAAAAAACAAGGCCAGGGTTGGAATCTTTAACCTCTACATCCTTCCGCCTTATTGGTTTGCCTTCGTGCTCTTCGTGATCCTCTTTTCAATCTTTCAGGCCCATGACCGGCCGTAGGGGCTTCAAGGCCTGCATCAGCCGGTCAAACTCCTCGGGCAGAAGCGACTGGTCACCGTCCGACAGCGCTTCCTCGGGCTTGGGATGCACTTCGATGGCCAGGCCGTCCGCGCCCGCGGCCAGGGCGGCCAGGGACATGCTCTGAATCAAGCTGCGGCGGCCCGTGCCGTGGGAGGGATCCACCACCACGGGCAAATGCGACAGTTCCTTGACCGCAGGCACGGCCGCGAGATCCAGGGTGTTGCGGGTGTAGGTTTCGAAAGTGCGGATGCCCCGCTCGCACAGCACCACCTGGTAGTTGCCCCCGGCCAGGATGTATTCCGCGGACATCAGCCACTCCTTGATCGTGGCCGACAGTCCGCGCTTGAGCAGGACCGGCTTGCGGATCTCGCCCACGGCCCGCAGCAGGTCGAAGTTTTGCATGTTGCGGGCGCCGATCTGCAGCATGTCCGCGTAGCGCGCCACCAGTTCCACCTGGTTGACGTTCATGACTTCGGTGACCACGGGCAGCCCGGTTTCCTGGCGGGCGCGGGCCAGAAGCTTCAACCCTTCCTCTCCCAGCCCCTGGAAGACGTACGGGCTGGTCCGCGGCTTGAAGGCGCCGCCCCGGAGCATGCGGGCGCCCGCTGCTTTGACCTTCGTAGCGGTGGTGGCAAGCAATTCCCAGTTTTCCACGGAGCAGGGCCCGGCAATGACAGCGAAATGGCCGCCGCCGATCTTGACCCCGCCCACGTCCACCACCGTGGATTCGGGCCGGAAATCGCGCGACACCAGCTTGAAAGGCTGCAGCACCTGCATGACCTGCTCCACCCCGGGAAAAGCCTCCAGGGGCACGGTCTGGAGCACGCGCTCGTCGCCGATCGCGCCCACGATGGTGCGCTCCGTGCCGCGCGACACGTGCGGAGTCAGGCCCTTGTCCTTGAGCTTGTCGAGGAGGTGCTGAAGCTGAGCCTCGGTGGCGTCCTTGCGCAAAACGATGATCATGAAAACCTCCGAACTTGATCGTCCTTTGCATCCGCGATCTCCCCTCCCCCTTGAGGGGGGAGGGCGAGGGAGAGGGTGATGCGGGCCACACCCTCCCCTTTATCCCCTTCCCTCTAGGGAGAGGGATGAAAATTGAAAAGTCGTTTTATAAAACAGCCACAACCGCCTTCATGGCCGAGAGCATTTTATCGTTTTCCGCCTTGGTCCCCAAGGTAATTCGCACGTACGGCCCGGGCATGGGGCGCAGGATCACTCCCAGCCGCAGCACGCGGCCGTAGCACGCCCGGCCGTCGCCGCGCGGAACTCTGGCGAACACGAAATTCGCCTGGCTCGGCGCCACTTCGCAGCCCAGGTCTGCCAGGGCCCTGCTGACCCGCTTGCGTTCGCGTTTGGCCAGCGAAACCGCCCGTCGCATGTGCGCAGGGTCGGCCAATGCGGCCACGGCCCCGGCTTGGGCCAGATGGTTGACGTTGAAGGGTTCGCGCACGCGTTCAATGGCTTGGGCCACCGAGGCATGGGCCACGCCGTAGCCCACGCGCAACCCGGCCAGGGCATAGGCCTTGGAAAAGGTGCGCAGGACCACCAGGTTGCTCCGTTTGCGCACCCAAGACAGCGTGTCCGCCTGAAAGGCCGGATCCATGTATTCGAAATAAGCCTCGTCCAGCACCACCAGGCAGCGCCCGGGCACGCGGTCGACGAAAGCCCGCAGCTCGCGGGGTTCCACCGCCGTGCCGGTCGGGTTGTTGGGGTTGGCGATGAAGATCAGGCGCGTGCGGGGCGTGACGGCCCGCCGGAGCGCGTCCAGGTCGTAGGCATAATTGCGCAGCGGCACCGCGACCAGCTTGGCGTTCGCGAGCAGGGCCACCATTTCGTACACCACGAAGGTCTGGCGCGAGGTCAGCACCTCGTCGCCCGGCCGCAGGTAAGCCTGGCCCAGGAGCACGAGCAGCTCGTTGGAACCGTTGCCCAGCAGCAGTTCCCCGGGCTTGACGCCCAGGCGGCGGCTGAGCGCAGCGCGCAGGCCGAAGCAGGCGCCGTCCGGATAGCGGTGGACAGCCCCGGCCGCGCGGCGCAAGGCTTCCCGCACGCGGGGCGAGGGGCCCAGGGGGTTTTCGTTACTGGCCAGTTTCACTGCGTTCGAGATGCCGAGCTCGCGCTCCACTTCCTCAATCGGCTTGCCCGGCTGGTAGGGCGCGATGCGCTCGAGCCCCGGCCGCCATGAAATCCCGCGGTCCATTATTCCTCTCCCCGCGGGTAGGACCCCAGCACCTTCAGCTTCACGGTCAGGGGCCGCAGCTGGGCCATGACCCGCTTGATGCGCGGCTCCGTGACGTGCCCCAGGCAGTCGATGAAGAAAATGTAGTTCCACAGCCCTTTGTGCGAAGGGCGGGATTCGATGCTGGTCAGGTTCACGCGGTTCTTGGCAAAAGGCAGCAGAATCCGGTGCAGCACGCCCACGCTGTCCTTGATGGCGAGCATGAGCGAGGTCTTGTCCCGGCCGCTCGGCCCGGGCAGCTGCCGGCCCAGGACCAGGAAGCGGGTGATGTTGTCCGGATGGTCCTCGATGCTTTTGGCCAGCACCTGCAGTCCGTAGAGCTTGGCCGCAAGCAGCGAGGCGATGGCCGCGGTTTTGGGCGTGCGGGACGCCAGCTGGGCGGCTTTGGAATTCGAAGACACCTCCACCAGTTCCACCTCGGGCAGGTTGCCGTCCAGCCATAAGCGGCATTGGCCGAGGGTCTGCGGATGGATGTAGACGCGGCGCACGTCCGCGAGCCTGCCGCTGCGCGCCAGGAGGTTGTGCCGCACGCGCAGCGATACTTCGGCGGCGATGTTGACCTCGCTGTCCACGAACATGTCCAGGGTGTGGTTGACCACCCCCTCGGTGGAATTCTCGATGGGCACCACGCCGTAATCCGCCCGGCCGCGCTCCACCTCGCGGAACACGTCGGCGATGCCGCGCACCGGCTGATAGCGCACCGAGGAGCCGAACTGCAGCTTGGTCGCCTCGTGCGTGAACGAGCCTTCGGGGCCCATATAGGTGATGGTCTGCACGGCCTGGAGGGCGATCGAGGCCGAGATGATTTCGCGGTAGATGGCCTGCAAGGCCGCGGACGGCAGGGGCCCGGCCTGGCCCAAGCGCTGAAGGCGTGCGAACAGCTGGCTCTCGCGTTCCGGCGAGAAGACCGGGCTGTTGGTGCGGCGCTTGTGGTCCGCCACCTCCACGGACAGTTTGGCCCGCTGGTTGAGCAGGCGGACGATTTGACTGTCCAGGCGGTCGATCGCAAGGCGAACGTTGCTCAGTTTCATGCCCCTTCCCCCTCCCGGGCGGCCAGGCGCCGCCGCAGGTGCTCCAGGCGCAGTTCCAGCCGCGCCTGATCGGCCGCCGACAGCAGCGGCCGTATTTCCTCGGCTTGCAGGTATTCGCGCAGCGCGTTGCGCCACTCCTCCAGACCCAGGAGGGCCTGAAGCCGGGAGTAGAGCGTGGCGTGCGCATCGGCGCCGGCCCGGGTCCAGGCCGCGCTGTAATCCGCCAGCGGCTGCCACAGCGGCTCGGAATGAGGCCGGCCCTGAAGCAGCAGCCACTCCACCAGGATGATCACGCCCGTGCCGATGCCGCTCAGATAGGCCAGCAGCCGGCCTTTCAAATCCACGGCAAACCAAACGCTCCACCAGCCCGCATCCGCGCCCGCGGCGTATGCCAGGCGCTCGCCCACGAGCCAGGCCAAGAGCAATCCGGCCGCCGCGCCGGCCAGGAGCCGGGTTTTCAGACCGTGAAGATCCGGGCCAAACAGATACCGCAGCAGGCCCGCGCACAGTCCGAAAGCCAGGCCCCAGCTGGCCGGACTGGCCGTGGCCGAGGGCTGGGTGGGGTGTCCGAGCAGGCCGGGCAGTTGAGGCAGCACGCTGAATGGAATGCCGTGAAAGCCGGCGGCTGTGGGCGACAAGACGCCCAAACCGGCTTCAAACCCGGCGCCCACCGCCAGCCCCAGGATCGCGTAATCCAAAATGCCCCCGGTCAGCCGCAGGCGGCTCTTGGGCCACAGCAGCAGCGCCGCCGTACTGCCGCCGACCAGCGCCACTTCCACGAACGTGCACCAGCCTGCGGTCCACAGATTTTCCTCGCCGGCCAGGGCCAGCACCGGCGTTTCCACGATCGATGCGGCGGGCACCAGGGCCACCAATCCCCACACCGCGGCTACGCCGATGCTCTGCCAGGATATGGTCCGGTTCTCCGCGCTGGCCAGTGACCAAAACAGCAGGAGGAACAGCGGACCGAGCAGCCGGCCGCCCGAAGGCGATATGAGCACGAAGAGCGCCAGCAGTCCGAGCTTGAGCCACCATTTTTGTTGCGGCGTCAGTTTGGAGAAGCGGGTTTTGAGGCTGTCCCACTTTGAGGCGGCGCTCGTCATTTGGGTGCGTCCGTCCGGGGGTCAAAATACAGGTCCTGGAGCACCCGGCTGACCATGGGGTAAGCCCACGCCACGGCCAGCGCCACCAGGAGCAGGAACCATATAAACCAGTCGCTCTTGACCAAGGCATGCCAGGCAGTGAATCCCATCCGGTTTTCCTTTCCGTGCTTTCGGTTATGCTCCCGTCGTCCTGCGGCGGGAGGGCGATTCCTCTGTCGGGGAAAAAGAGTATGCTTTCAACCGGTTGACCTCCGCGGGAGTCAGGTGGCGCCAGCGGCCGGGCGCCAGTCCGGCCGGAGTCAAAAAACCGAACCGGATGCGCGCCAAAGCCAGCACGGGATGGCCGATGCTGGCGCACATTTTTTTCACCTGGTGCTGGCGCCCCTCGCGGAGCGTGATTTCCAGCAGCGCGCCGTCGCGCACTCGCTGCCGCACCCGCACCTGGGCGGGCAGCGTCTTTTCATAGCGCCCATTCCAGCCGGGAATGCGCACGCCCTGCGCCAGCTTGCGCAAGGCGCCGGCTTCGGGAAACCCGCGCACCTTGGCCAGGTAAGTCTTGGGAAATCCGTAGCGGGGGTGGGTCAGGCGCTGCGCCAAGTCGCCGTCGTTCGTCAGCAGCAGTACGCCCTCGGTGTTCCAATCCAGCCGGCCCACCGGATACACGCGGGCCCGGACGCCGCGCAACAGGTCGCGCACCGTGGGCCGGCCTTCCGGGTCGTCGAGCGTGGATATGAATCCCGCGGGTTTGTTCAGCAGCACGTACACGGGCGCTTCGGGCCGCACCAGGCGCCCGGCGGCCTTGACCGCGTCCCGGTCCGGATCGATCCGGGCCGTGGGATCGGCGACCACGGCGCCGTTGACGGTCACCGCGCCGCGGCGGATCATTTCCTCCGCGTCCCGGCGGGAACAAACGCCCGCATCGGCCAGAAACTGGGTCAACCGCCGATGGGAATCAGGTTGCAGGCCGCTCATTCAATTCACCGAGGGGTCTTCCGGCGGTTCGCTCTGCAGCAACGGCTCCAGGGCCGCGGTCAGTTCCTCGTCTTCGAGCGCCCCGGTCTCCTCCTGGATCTCGACCAGCACATCCTCGAGTTCCTGATCGTCCACGGATTCCGTTTCGCCGGGGGCATCGGTCTCGGGCGCGGCCGCGATCTCCTCGTCAGCCACAACGTCGGCAGGTCCGGAGGGTGCAACGGACCCAACGGGTTCAGCAGGTTCAAGGTTTTCCGTGATTCCGGCGGTCTGGGCGGGCTCCGCGGATTCAGCCGCCGGGATTGCCCCTCCCTCGGTTTCAACCGTCGGCCCCGCGCTTTCCCCTTCCCCGGCCACTGACTCGGCGCCGGGTTTGATCTTGGCCACCAGCTCGCCGGACGGATTCAGCTCCCAGTCCTCGGACGCCTCGTCCTCCTTGAGAATGTCCTCCAGGTCCTTCAACATGGGCATGTCGTTCAGATCCTTGAGGCCGAAGTAATGGAGAAATTCCTTGGTGGTGCCATAGAGCATCGGACGGCCCACCACCTCCTTGCGGCCCACGATGCGGATCAGCTTGCGTTCCAGGAGCATGTTCACCACGCTGTCCGCGGACACGCCGCGGATGTCCTCGATCTCGGCCTTGGTGATCGGTTGGCGGTAGGCCACGATCGCCAGGGTTTCCAGGGCTGCCCGGGACAGCTTGCTGCTCGCGCGGCTTTTGTACAGCTTCCGGATCCAGGGAGCGTACTGCACCCGGGTCGCCAGCTGGTAGCCCTCGGCGATTTCCACCAGTTGAAAGGCTCGGTGGCCCTGATCGTAATCGGCTTTAAGCTCGTCCAGCGCCGCCAGCAGCGTGCGCCGGTCCACGTCCTCCAAGAGCCCCTGGAGCGTGCCCAGGGACAACGGCTTGTCCGAAACGAACAGCAGGCACTCAATGACGGCTTTCAGTTCCTGCGGTTCCATTACACGGCCTCCTTGTCCACCGTCGCCTGCCGGGCAGCCGCGGTGAATTCATCTACGCGTCTGATTTTAATGTCGCCAAAGGCGCTCTCCTGGTACACCTCGATGGCCTTCAGGCGCGCCAGTTCCAAAATCGCCAGGAACACGGTGACCATGCCCAGCCGGCTCTGCTGTTTGAGCATGAGCGCCGTGAAATCCATGGTATCGTTTTCCTCCAGGGCGTCCAGGATCTCGTTGATCTTCTGGCTGGTCTTGATTTCCTCGGGCCGGATTTCGCGGAATGTCTCCGGCGCGGCGTAAGCCACCACCCGCTTGAAGGCCGCCAGCAGGTCGAACAGGTTGACCTCCTGGAACGGGCCGGTCAGGTCAGCCGCCTTGGCCTCGGCCAGTTCCTCTTCCGTGGGCACGCTCACCGGCCGCCAGTACCGCCCGCGCTGGACCTGCTCGTCGTGTTCCAGCACCCCGGCCACCTCGCGGAAACGCTTGTATTCCAGCAGCCGCCGGACCAGGTCCGCCCGGGGGTCGACCTCTTCCCCCGCCTCCAGGGCCAGCGACTCCTTGGGCAGGAGCATACGCGATTTGATCTGCATGAGGGTGGAGGCCATGAGGATGAAATCGCCGGCCACTTCCAAATCCAGTTCGCGGATCAGCTCCACGTATTCCAGGAATTCGTCCAGGATCTTGGCGATCGGAATGTCGTAGATGTCGATCTCGTTCTTTTTGATCAGGTACAAAAGCAGGTCGAACGGCCCCTCGAACACGTCCAACCGCAGACGGTAGGTCATGGCCGCTGCCGCCAGTTCAGGGCCTTGCGGACCTCCACCATCGTGTCCGCGGCCGCGGCCCGGGCGCGTCGCGCGCCGTCGGCGAACACGGTCTCCAGGCGGCCCGGGTCCGCCGCGAGGCGCTCGCGCTCCTTGCGGATCGGGTCCAGCACCTGCTGCAGCGCGGGCAGCAACTGGCGCTTGCAGGCCACGCAGCCGCGCTTGCCGGCCCGGCACTCGCCTTCCACGCCGGCGGCCGCGTCGGGCAGGTACAGTTTGAACAACGCCAGCACTACGCAGTTGTCCGGCTGCCCCGGCGTGTCCGCCCTCAGCTTCTGGGGGTCGGTATACATCTGCATGACCTTGCGCTCTACCGCGGCCGCGTCGTCCGCCAGAAAAATGGCGTTGTTGTAGCTTTTACTCATCTTGCGGCCGTCAATGCCCGGCACCCGCGGGCTCTCGGTAAGGACGGACTCGGGTTCGGGCAGCACCGGCGCGCCTTCGGGAACGTACAAAAAGTTGAAACGCCGGGCGATCTCCCGGGTCATCTCCACATGCGGCAGCTGGTCCGCGCCGACCGGAACGTGGGTGGCGCGGTAAAGGAGGATGTCCGCGGCCTGCAGGATGGGATAGCCGAGGAACCCGTAGGTGTTAAGGTCGCGGTCCGTCACCTCCTGCTGCTGTTCCTTGAAGGTCGGGCAGCGTTCGGCCCAGGGCAGAGGCGTGAGCATGGACAGAATCAGGTGCAGTTCCGCGTGCTCGGGGATGTCGGACTGCGCGAACAGGACCGCCCGCTCGGGATCGAGGCCCACGGCCAGCCAGTCGAGCAGCAGCTCGCGCGAATTCTCGCGGATCGCGGCCGGCGCCGCGTATTCACTGGTCAGGGCGTGCCAGTCCGCCACCATGAAATGGCAGACCGCGCCCTCGGCCTGGTAGCGCAGGTAATTTTTCAACGCGCCGGCCAGATGGCCGAGATGCAGGCGGCCCGAGGGCCGCATGCCGCTTAGAATGACGGGTTTCTGACCGCTCATGTGTTTCCTTTCCGATTTCTAGGCGAAGGGATTGCCCAGGGGGATGAGCAGGATGCGGATGACCTGCGTAATGGGGATAAGCAGCACGCCCAACAAACCGGTGAAATACAACACCATGAAGATTAAAAACGAGTACGGCGCCAGCTGCTGAAACCGGCGCGACCACGGTTCAGGCAACAGAGAAGCGACGATCTCGGCGCCGTCCAGCGGCGGCAGGGGCAGCAGGTTGAACGCGGCCAGCAGGATATTGATGTACATGGCCGCGTAGGCCACCTCGCGCAGGCCCGGGTTTTCCAGCCACCCGGAAAAACGGGCCACCCAGGCCAGCAGAATCACGGCGATGGCGGTCAGCAGGTTCGCCGCCGGACCGGCCAGGGAAATCAGCAGAACGTCCCGGCGCAGGTTCCGCAGATTGCGCAGGTTGATCGGCACGGGCTTGGCGTACCCGAACACCATGCTGCCTTTCGACAGCAGCAGTAAAAACAGCGGCAGCAGAACCGTACCCCAGGGGTCCAGATGCCGCAGCGGATTCAGGGACAGCCGCCCCACCATGCGCGCGGTCTGATCGCCCAAGCGGTCGGCCATCCAGCCGTGCGCCACTTCATGAAAAACGATCCCCAGCAGCAAACCCGGGATAACGACCAATATATTAATAATCGCTTCTGCAGGCACTAGCGCTCCATATGGTGAATCTTCCCTCTGCTTGCCGCGGGACTTTGTTCATTCCGCAGCGCAGAGGCCTGGTTCGGGTTTCTGGGGCCAGTAATCCGGGTATGGGTCGAAAAGGTGAAATAGCTATTAATTACAAGCCTTTTTCCGGAAACGGGACCAAGTGTAGCAAAGATACCCTGGCCTGTCAACGGCTATCGTCCAGACCGGGTCAGTGGAGTCGTTTAAGACCGGAAATGCCTGAGGACGTCTATTCAGCGAGGTATTTCAACAACAGCGAGCCTGCCTGCTCGGGCTGCTCTGCAAAAGCCAGCAGCCCCTCGGGGTGGCCGCCCATCACCACCAGGCCGCAAGCCTGCCCGGCCAATTCCCGCCCCAGGCGCAGCAGCTCGCGGGCCAGTTCCGGAGTGCCGTAGGCCGCTGCTTCCGAGGTGGTGGGAAGGTGGTGCAGCAGGCGGGTCCACAGCGCGGCATGATGGACATGAAACACGCATTGGACCGCGGGTATGGACTGGTAGATGACCGCGTGGGTGAGGGATTCGGATGACGCCCGGATCGGCCCCTCGCAGGTCACGGCATTGCCGGCCAGATCCACGGACACCACGCGCGTATAATGCTCGGGGCCGAGCTGCTCCCAGGCGCCGGTCTGAGTGCCGGAAATGACGAATTGGCCCGGGTATTCCGCCCGCTGGCTCACATTGCCGTACCCGATCCGGTTGGGATAAACCCCGACCAGGCCCAGGGCGTGCAAACGGGAACGCCAGCGGTTCAGTTCCTGCGGGGGCCACCCGGGTTCAGGCGGCCGCCGGTTCCAATGGCAGGAAAATTTAACGACACCCTCGGTTGTCATTTAGCCCCTGCCAGGTCGGGAAACAGGCCGGCAATCCCGGATTCCGTGGCCGGACAAACCCCGCGTTCGGTCACCAGGCCCGTGACCAAACGGCTGGGAGTGACGTCAAAACCGTAGTTGACGGCCGGACTGGTGGATGGAGTGAGCAATACGCTTCGGACGCCTTCCGGCGTCCAGCCGGAGATGGTCCGCACCTCTTCCCCGCTGCGCTCCTCGATGGGGATTTCGCGCACTCCGTCGCGCACCGACCAGTCAAAACTCGAAGCGGTCAGGGCCACGTAAAACGGCACCTGGTTGTCGTGCGCGGCCAGGGCCTTGAGGTAGGTGCCGATCTTGTTGGCCACGTCGCCGGTCCGCGTGGTCCGGTCGCTGCCCACGATCGCCATGTCCACCAGGCCGTGCTGCATCAGATGGCCGCCCACATTGTCCGCGATCACGGTGTGCGGGACCCCGTGCTGTCCCAGTTCCCAGGCCGTAAGCCGCGCGCCCTGGTTCCAGGGGCGGGTTTCATCCACCCACACATGGATATCCAGGCCCGCATTAAACGCCGCGTACAGCGGCGCGGTGGCCGTGCCGTAATCCACGCAGGCCAGCCAGCCGGCATTGCAGTGGGTCAAAATGTTCACGCGCTTGCCGGCTTTGGCCTGGCTGAGGCGCCGGATAATTTCCAGGCCGTTTTCACCCAGGCGGCGGCAGGCCGCTTCCTCCTCGGCCGCCAGGGACCGGGCTTCGTCCAGGGCGATCTTCACGCAGTCCGCAGGCCGGGTGACGCGCAGTTTGGCCAATTGACGCTCCACGGCCCAGGCCAGGTTGACCGCAGTCGGCCGGGTAGCTTTCAGGCGCCGGCCCGCGGTTTCGAGGGCTTCCAGGCCCTGTCCGCGCCCGGCCGCTTCGCGCGCGGCCTGAACCATGCCGAAAGAGGCGGTCACGCCGATCAGGATCGCGCCGCGCACATGCATGTCCTTGATGGCCCGCTCGTAGGCTTCCAGGCTGTCCAGGTCTTCGATCACCAGGGCGTGCGGCAGCCGGGTCTGGTCCAGGCAACGCACCCGCGGCGGATCTCCCGGCTCCAGCCAAATGGAATGAAACGGTTTGCCGTTGACGTTCATTTCCTCTCCTCTACACCGACCGATGTTCCGCCCCTATTCGGGATAAAGAATTGTCAAACCTCAGCCGATTATATATAATGGCACCACTAGCTTTCAATCTCAATTCAAGGAGGGGTGGTATGGTAAGAAAAAGCGCAAGCGTATTGGCAATCCTGTTGTTGATGGCCGCGGGTATGGCTTCGGCCGCTCATGCTGAAATCAGCAGCAATATTACCGTGAATCCTCTGGGCTTTATCGGCTGGGGGCCGGACATCGAGTTTGAGACCGCCATGGGCGATACCAATGCCCTGGCTGTCCGCGGCAAGTTCGGCGGTTGGACTCTGGGCGACTGGACCACAACCTCTGTCGGCGGCGGCCTCTCGTGGCGCTTTTACCTGAACGACGACCTCAAGGCCCCCCGCGGTCTGTATGTGGGCCCCTCAGTAGACATTTTAAGCGTCACCTCCAGCATCAAGGATGGCGGTTCCGGCACTTCGATGATCTATTCCATTTATGGACAATTGGGATACAAATGGATCTTCGGACAAAAAGTCGGATTCGTGCTTTCGCCTTATATCAACCTGGGCTACAACATGGGCTCGGTCAGCGCGACCAACAGTTTGGGTGATTCTGACAGCGTAAGTTTCAGCGGTTTCCTTTTCGGGCTGGGACTCGCCATTGGTATTGGTTTCTAAAGTATAAATATCGCCAATAAAAAAGCCCGGCCGGAGTTAATCCGGCCGGGCTTTTTTATTTCTTAGGCGGTGTGCTTCAGTCGGCGCCTGACTTGCGGGACCCTGCCAGCTGGTTGGCGCGCAGCACGCCCTGAAGGATATAATCAATGCCCGAGCCGGCGGTCGCCAGGGCGGCCAGATAAGCCAGGTAGATGGACATCCACTCCGGTCCGGCCAACAGCATGTTCAGCAGCGCGCCGCCCACGCATACGGATTGCAGAAACGTCGTAATCTTTCCCAGAGGCCGGACTTTGATCTGCGTGGAGCCCCAGTGGAGATACAGCAGCAAATACCCCAGCCCGATAATCACATCGCGCGACACCACCACCACGGTCACCCAGACCGGAATCCCGTCCAGGATGGGCAGCAGCACGAAGGCCGTGGCCAGCAGCAGTTTGTCCGCCAGGGGATCTAAAAAACGTCCCAAAGAGGTCACTTGGGTCCGGCGGGCCACGAAACCGTCGAGCGCGTCGGTCACAATGGCGGAAATAAAAAAAGCCAGCGCCCAGCCGGGTTCGCGGTATATCAGCGCGGACACGAAAAACGGGATCAAAACGATCCGCAGTACGGTCAGCCAGTTGGCCAGGGTCATGTCCAGGGTGTCTCCACCAGCCTGGCGCCGCCCTGAAAGCGGCGGTTCCAGGCTTGGATCAGGGTCCGGCGTATCTCGGGATAGAAAGTCAGGCGGCCCAGGTCCTTCCGCTTCACCCAGCAGGCTCCCTGCAGCCTGCGGTCCCTGTTCACCCGCAGGCGTCCGCCCCGGAGGCGCACGTGAAAAGTCAGGTTCAGGATGTGCCGGCGTCCGCGCGGTTCCAGCGATTCGTTCACGCACAGGAGCCGGCCCACTGAAACGCGCAGCGACAGTTCCTCCATGAATTCGCGGGCCAGGCCCTCGGCGCAGGTTTCGCCCCATTCCAATCCGCCGCCGGGCAGCAAATAATATTCGCGGCCGTCCCGGCGGTGCCTGACCAGCAGCAGGCAGTCGCCTTTGACCGCCACGCCCGCTACCCGGATGCGGGGCAGCCGCTTCACAGCAGCTTACCCTGTTCCGTGGCCGGCAGCGGCCGGCCGAGGTGCGCATACGCCTGCGGAGTTATTTTCCTGCCCGACGAAGTCCGCTGCAGAAAACCGATCTGGATCAGGAAGGGTTCGTAAACGTCCTCCAGCGTGCCAGTCTCCTCGCCCAAAGCCACGGCCAGGGTTTCGATCCCCACCGGGCCGCCGCCGAAATGGTCGATGATCGTGGCCAGCAGCCGCCGGTCCATCTGGTCCAGGCCGCGGTCGTCGATTTCCATGAAATCCAGGGCCCGTCCCACCAATCCCGCATCGCTGGCCTGCGCATTGTGGACCAGGGCAAAATCGCGGACCCGCTTCAGCAGCCGATTGGCGATCCGGGGCGTGCCCCGGGACCGGCGCGCGATCTCCAGCCCGCCGTCCCGGGTCAGCTGAAAACCAAACAGCTTCGCGGAACGCAGCACGATGGCCTGCAATTCCTCGGGTTGGTAGAAATCCAGTCGGTGGCTGACGCCGAAGCGGTCCCGCAAGGGGCTGGTGATCAGACCGGCGCGGGTGGTCGCGCCGATCAGGGTGAAGCGAGGCAAATCCAGCCGGATGGAACGCGCGCTGGGGCCTTTGCCGATGATGATATCCAGGGCGAAATCTTCCAGGGCCGGGTACAGTATCTCCTCCACCGACCGGTTCAGGCGGTGGATTTCATCGATGAACAGGATGTCATTGGGCTGCAGGTTGGTAAGAATCGCGGCCAGATCGCCGGGCCTTTCAATGGCCGGTCCTGAGGTTACCTTGATGTGCACGCCCATTTCCCTGGCCATGATCATGGCCAGGGTGGTTTTGCCCAACCCCGGCGGACCCAGAAAAAGCACATGGTCCAGGGGTTCCTGGCGCTGTTTCGCCGCCTGAATGAAAATTTTCAATGCCGCGATGACCTTGGCCTGGCCCACAAAATCATCCAGCCGTTCGGGGCGCAGCGACCACTCGCCCTGCCGCTCGTCCTCGGCCAGTTGGGATGCCAGCACCCGGGGTTCTCCGGGTTCGCCGGTTGAAGGTGTCTTCACGCTGACTCTCCTGTTTTGCGCTTTTCAGACAGGTCCGACTCGTCCGACCTGTCTGACAGGTCGGAAACCTCAAAAAATTATAAAAACCTCAACGCCCTTCTTACCCATTCGGCCAGCCTCGCCTCGACGCTATGGCCTGTGGGCAAGGCTTCGGCCGCAACCTTCTGCAACGCCTGCCGCGCCTGGACGCGCGAATAGCCAAGGGCGGCCAAGGCTTCCAAAGCCTCGGCCAAAGTCTCCTGTTCAGCCGCGGGCAGGACGGGAGTTCCCGCCGCCGGCGTCTTCAATTTGTCCTTCAATTCCAGCAGCAGCCGCTCCGACGTCTTGCGGCCGATGCCCGGGATGCGTGATAGCGCGGCCGTATCCTGGCGGGCGACCACGTCTTCGAGCTGGGCCAAGGTCAGGGCGGAAAGGACAGCCAGCGCGGATTTGGGACCCACGGCCGTGACACCCAACAGCAGTTTGAACAACCCTCGGTCTTCGGGAGCCAGAAAACCGAAAAGCTGCACTCCGTCCTCGCGCTGCATGTGCCAGGTATAGAGCGTCACCGGTTCTCCCAGGGCGGGCAGACGGCTGATCTGGGAGGCCGGCATGAGCACTTCATACCCAACGCCATTGACGTCCACGAGGCATCCATGATCCGTAATCGCTTCCATGATCCCTTTAAGGAATGCAATCATGCTGTCCCACCCTGTCCGCGTTACGCGGGCCGCGTTCGGTTTGCCGCGTGCTGTTTCAAGGCTCGGGAATGCACGTGGCAAATGGCCACTGCCAGTGCATCGGCCGCGTCGTCCAGTTCCGGCTCCTGTTCGAGCTTGAGCAGGAGTTTGACCATTCTCTGGACCTGGCTCTTGGGCGCCGCGCCGAACCCCGTAACCGCCAGCTTGATTTCCACGGGCTTGTATTCGCTGATCGCCAGGCCGCCTCGGGCGCAGGTGACCAGGGCCACCCCCCGGGCCTGGCCGACATCAATGCCGGTCTTGACGTTCTTGGAGAAATACAATTGTTCGATGGCCGCTTCCCCGGGCGCATGCGCCTTGATCAGCGTTTGGATTTCATCCTGCAGTCGCAATAGTCTGGCCGGGAACGCGGTCTTGGCCGAGGTTTCGATCACCCCGCACGCCACTGCGTTCAGGCGCTGGCCTTCGGCTTGAATCACGCCCCAACCGCACCGTCCATAACCCGGATCCAAGCCCATCACCCGTAGCGTTTGGCTTACCAATCCTTGTCTTCCTTTCCCCAAGCCTGGTTGAACTTGTCCTTGTTCTGTTTATCCTGCCGTTGTTGTTTTTGCCGCTGCTGGTCGCGGTCCTGTTGCTCCGCATTGTCCAGCTTGTCCTGCATCTCCGGAGGCAACGGAGGAGGAGGCTGCTGCTGCGGTGGCGGTTGATCCTGTGGTTGTTGTTGCGGCGGCGGTTGCTGTTGCTGCTGTTGCTGCTGTTGCTGCTGTTGCTGCTGTTGTTGCTGCTGCTGTTGTT